>NZ_CP152033.1:0-3629869 GCF_040869395.1 Bacillus sp. FSL K6-3154 | reverse complement strand
GTGGCACCGGTAGGTCCGGTAGACCCAGTGGCACCAGTAGGTCCGGTAGACCCAGTAATCCCAGTAGCGCCGGTATCTCCAGTTGGTCCAGTGCTACCCGTGGCACCAGTAGGCCCGGTAGCTCCAGTGATCCCCGTGGCACCAGTAGGTCCGGTAGCTCCAGTGATCCCCGTTGCGCCAGTAGGTCCAGTTGACCCAGTGATCCCCGTGGCACCGGTAGGCCCGGTAGCTCCAGTAATCCCAGTGGCACCGGTAGGTCCGGTAGACCCAGTGGCACCAGTAGGTCCGGTAGCTCCAGTGATCCCCGTGGCACCGGTAGCTCCAGTTGATCCGGTGATCCCCGTGGCACCAGTAGGCCCGGTTGATCCAGTACTACCCGTGGCACCAGTAGGACCTGTTGGTCCAGTGCTGCCTGTAGCCCCCGTATCTCCAGTAGCTCCAGTAATCCCAGTAGCACCAGTAGGTCCGGTAGCTCCAGTGATACCTGTAGCACCGGTAGACCCTGTTGATCCAGTAATACCAGTAGTACCAGTAGGCCCAGTAGACCCGGTAATCCCCGTTGCGCCTGTAGCACCAGTAGACCCTGTTGATCCGGTAATCCCTGTTGCACCAGTAGACCCGGTAGCTCCAGTAATCCCAGTAGCACCAGTAGGTCCGGTAGCACCGGTATCTCCAGTTGACCCAGTAATCCCAGTAGCACCGGTAGGACCGGTAGCGCCGGTAATCCCCGTGGCACCGGTAGGACCAGTAGGTCCAGTAATCCCAGTAGCTCCAGTAATCCCAGTAGCACCAGTAGGTCCGGTAGCTCCAGTGATACCTGTAGCACCGGTAGACCCGGTTGATCCAGTAATACCAGTAGTACCAGTAGGTCCAGTTGACCCGGTAATCCCCGTTGCGCCTGTAGCACCAGTAGACCCTGTTGATCCGGTAATCCCTGTTGCACCAGTAGACCCGGTAGCTCCAGTGATACCTGTAGCACCGGTAGACCCTGTTGATCCAGTAATACCAGTAGTACCAGTAGGTCCAGTTGACCCGGTAATCCCCGTTGCGCCTGTAGCACCAGTAGACCCTGTTGATCCGGTAATCCCTGTTGCACCAGTAGACCCGGTAGCTCCAGTAATCCCCGTAGCACCGGTAGGTCCGGTATCTCCAGTTGGTCCAGTGCTACCCGTGGCACCAGTAGGACCAGTTTCTCCAGTAATCCCTGTGGCACCGGTAGGACCAGTAGGTCCAGTAATCCCCGTAGCACCGGTATCTCCAGTTGATCCGGTAATCCCCGTGGCACCAGTAGGCCCGGTAGCTCCAGTAATCCCCGTGGCACCGGTAGGTCCGGTAGACCCAGTAATCCCAGTAGCGCCGGTATCTCCAGTTGGTCCAGTGCTACCCGTGGCACCAGTAGGCCCAGTTGCTCCAGTGATACCTGTAGCCCCAGTAGGTCCAGTTGATCCGGTAATCCCCGTGGCACCGGTATCTCCAGTTGCTCCAGTGATACCTGTAGCCCCGGTAAATCCAGTTGACCCAGTAATCCCAGTGGCACCAGTAGGTCCGGTATCTCCAGTGATCCCCGTTGCGCCTGTAGCACCAGTAGACCCGGTTGATCCGGTAATCCCTGTTGCACCAGTAGACCCGGTAGCTCCAGTAATCCCCGTAGCACCGGTAGGTCCGGTAGACCCAGTTGTTCCGGTGATTCCCGTGGCACCAGTAGGACCAGTTTCTCCAGTAATCCCTGTGGCACCGGTAGGACCAGTAGGTCCAGTAATCCCCGTAGCACCGGTATCTCCAGTTGATCCGGTAATCCCCGTGGCACCAGTAGGCCCGGTATCTCCAGTAATCCCCGTGGCACCGGTAGGTCCGGTAGACCCAGTAATCCCAGTAGCGCCGGTATCTCCAGTTGGTCCAGTGCTACCCGTGGCACCAGTAGCCCCAGTAGGTCCAGTTGATCCGGTAATCCCCGTGGCACCGGTATCTCCAGTTGCTCCAGTGATACCTGTAGCCCCGGTAAATCCAGTTGACCCAGTAATCCCCGTGGCACCAGTAGGTCCGGTTAATCCGGTGATCCCAGTGGCGCCGGTAGGCCCAGTTGGTCCAATGATACCAGTGGCACCAGTAGGTCCGGTATCTCCAGTGATACCAGTTGCACCGGTAGATCCGGTAGAACCAGTTGATCCAGTGATACCAGTGGCACCAGTAGGCCCGGTAGCTCCAGTAATCCCAGTGGCACCAGTAGACCCGGTAGCTCCAGTAATCCCAGTAGCACCGGTAGCTCCAGTTGATCCGGTAATCCCCGTGGCACCAGTAGGCCCGGTAGCTCCAGTACTACCCGTGGCACCAGTAGGACCTGTTGGTCCAGTGCTGCCTGTAGCCCCCGTATCTCCAGTAGCTCCAGTAATCCCAGTAGCACCAGTAGGTCCGGTAGCACCGGTATCTCCAGTTGGTCCAGTGCTACCCGTGGCACCAGTAGGACCAGTAGCTCCCGTAATCCCTGTTGCGCCAGTAGGCCCAGTAGGTCCAGTAGGTCCAGTTGATCCAGTACTACCTGTGGCACCAGCAGGACCAGTAGCTCCCGTAATCCCTGTTGCGCCAGTAGGCCCTGTTGATCCGGTGATACCTGTCACCCCAGTAGGACCAGTTGGTCCAGTGCTGCCTGTAGCACCCGTATCTCCAGTTGGTCCAGTAATCCCAGTAGCACCCGTAGGTCCAGTTGACCCAGTGATCCCCGTAGCCCCGGTAGGTCCGGTTAATCCGGTGATCCCAGTGGCGCCGGTAGGCCCAGTTGGTCCAATGATACCAGTAGCACCAGTAGGTCCGGTAGCTCCAGTGATACCAGTTGCACCAGTAGGTCCAGTTGATCCGGTAATACCTGTAGCCCCGGTAGGCCCAGTTGGTCCAGTGTTACCTGTGGTACCCGCCGCACCGGTAGGGCCAGTTTCACCTGGTGCTGCTAAAAGTGTGTAATCTGGCGACGTATCTGGCGTACCTGAAGGTGGTGCAGAATCCACAATATACGTACCACCACCATAAGTGACCACCTGACCTACTGTATATGTTGGTGCCATAACAGGATCATAGGCTTCAATACCACTTAATCCGATCCCAGTAGGACCCGTAGGACCAGTTTCTCCAGAAGCAGCCAAAAGGGTGTAGTCGGGGGAGAGTCCAGGTATTCCTGATGGAGCGTCAACATTGGCAATGTAAGTACTGCCATCAAACGTGACCACTTGCCCTGCATCGTAATCTTGTGATTGTGAGGGATTAAAAGGAAGGGCGCCGGTTAACCCGCCAGCAGGTCCAGTAGATCCGGTTGGTCCAGGGGGACCTGCTGGACCTGCCGGGCCTCTTGGTCCAGCTCTTTGATTTTGTTTTGATTGTTTTATTCCTTTTGCAATGTGGCAAGGTTGATTCCCTTGAGATGTATTTTGTTTTGAATATTCTTGTTTAATGAATGGACAGTCTCTTTTTCGAGGACGGTCATGACGTGATCTTTTGTAATGAGGCTGTTCATGGTATTTACCGCAAAAGGGACATTTGTGTTCGAATTGATTGTACAAATTGCCCATCTCCTAGAATTGATATTTCATTCTATGTGCAATTTTTCAAATTGGAAGTAAAACCTAGAAAATCATCATTTCGAAAATCATCGAATCAAATCATTTAAATCTTTCATTGATTTGTGTTATGGTGTTGAAAGTATAAAATAGTATGATTTTTGACAGAAATGGGGACATCATATATGAGTCAATCAGTTTTACAAGGCAAAGCCTATTCCGTTTTAAATTTATCCTCAGTGACAGAAGGAGGTACCATTAAAGAATCTTTTGATCGTAGTATGGATTTAGCAAAGAAGGCGGAGAAGTGGGGTTATCATAGATACTGGCTGGCAGAACACCATAACATGGAAGGGGTAGCGAGCTCTGCAACGTCTGTTTTAATTGGATATATTGCGGGAGGAACCGAAAAAATTCGAGTAGGATCTGGCGGGATTATGCTGCCAAACCACTCTTCACTTGTCATTGCCGAACAATTTGGCACACTTGAGACATTGTATCCAGGGAGAATTGATTTAGGTCTTGGCAGAGCACCAGGGACAGATCAGTTAACAGCAAGAGCGCTTAGACGTAATCTTCATAACGGAGAAGATTTCCCTGAGCAGCTTGAAGAACTTCGTCAATATTTCAAGCCGACCGGTCAGGTTAAAAAACATGTAAGAGCTGTTCCAGGAGAAGGCCTGGACATTCCAATTTGGCTCCTTGGTTCAAGCGGTTTTAGCGCTAGACTTGCAGGAGAACTTGGCTTGCCATTTGCCTTTGCAGCACATTTCTCACCTAAAAATACAATTCCCGCGTTAGAGTTGTACAGACAGTCATTTAGAGCTTCTGATGTATTAAAAGAGCCTTATGCCATGGTCGGTGTGACGGTTTTTGCTGCAGATCAAACAGAACGGGCTGAATATTTGGCAACCTCTCATTATCAGCGGTTTTTAAGTCTCATTCGCAACACACCAGGAAAACTGAAGGCGCCTGTCGACAGCATGGACGGTCTTTGGAGTCCATATGAAAAGGCAATGGTGGATGAACAATTAAGCTCGACTATCATTGGGGATAAAGAAAAGGTGAAAACAGAATTAGAAGCCTTTATAGAAGCTACTCAAGCAGATGAAGTGATGATTAATTCGGATATGTTTGACCATCAAGAAAGAATGCGCTCGTATGAAATCATCGGAGAGATCTTTCAAGAGGCACAAGAAAAATAAACATAAAAAAAGAACTGCACAGAGCAGTTCTTTTTTATTTAAGCTTTTGTAAAAATGCGAAATGGTTGTCCAATTGGCAGAACAATACGGCCAAAATGTGTATTAAGAACAACAGCTGCAGAACCATAAAATGAAAGCAGAGAAATGATCAATTCTGCAATACCAGCCATGGTATGAGTCACATCATACATCACACCAAATGTACTAAGGGAAAGACCAATGAATAAGAAATCAATAAAGACGAAAATCAAAAATAACACTTTATGTGTTTCCATTGCACCAATCGTCATAAACAAGCTGAAAATCAAATAGCCAATAAACGCAAAGCCTAGCTGTTTTGGATCTGCTGCTCCCGCAAGCGTTTTCCCAAAGACGCCGGCTTGAATGAGCCAAGTTGTTCCAACGCACATCCAGAAAAGACCGAATGCGCCAAAAGCAGTGGCTCCAAAAATATTATGATGCTTTGAATCTTGTATGGACGCGATCAGCTGCGCGATTCCTCCAAGGAAGATAGCCCAAGGTAAAATAAGAGAAGTGCCATCTGTGATTCCTAGTTTTTGTGAGGACGCAACGAGCGTCACCATTGCTAAACCAAACAAACCAAGTGGTGTTGGGTCTGCAATTGATAATCGAATTGCTTGAACATTCTGTTTTTCCATAATGACCTCCTACAATTTGCACTTACAAAAGATACTCGAATTCGATAGAAACGTCAAGCTCTTTTTTAGTAGACACTTGCATCGTCTTCCAAATAAATCTATATTTAATACATATCAAATGTGATAGAAAAAGAGGGATAACATGAGTAAAGGCTTATCTGGAAAAACGATTGCCATTTGTGGAACAAGAAAAACAGAAGAAATGCGTACACTTGTCGAAAAACAAGGAGGACAAGCCGTTATTCGCTCTCTTCAAGGAACCGTATTTTTAGCCAAAGAGGATTTAAAGCCAGGCATTGAGACCTTTGTGAAAAAAGGGGCCGACTGGGTGATCTTGACAACAGGCATCGGTACAGATACATTGATTGAGAGTGCAGAAGAGCTGCAGCTTGGTAAAGAATTTATGAACATTCTATCAAAGGCACATATTGCTTCAAGAGGGTACAAAACCTTTGCTGCGCTGAAAAAACGCGGAATTCAGCCAGAGGTCTCTGATGAAGACGGAACGGTTCGTGACTTGATTTCAAAGCTTGAAGACAAGGAGTTTCAAGGAAAACGCGTGATGGTGCAGCTTCATGGTGAAAATGCACCAGCTCTCATTCAGTTTTTACATGACAAGGGGGCAGATGTTTTGCCGCTTTTACCATATCAGCACACACCTCCTGAACCAGAGGCAGCTGAAACGCTGCTGCAAGAAATGAAAGATGGACAAGTTCATGCCGTCTGTTTTACAACCGCTGTCCAGGTCCACGCCTTTTTCAAACTAGCCGCAGAATGGGGCAGAAAAGAAGAATTGCAAGCATTATTCGAGCAGAATGTGCTTGCAGTAGCTGTCGGAAAAGTCACGGCTGAAGCTTTAAAAGAAGAGGGAATAGACCGAATTCTTGCCCCGTCACTTGAGAGGATGGGAGCAATGATTATAGAATTATCCCAATATATGAAAAAACAATCAGCACACATATAAAAAGACGCCTTTCACCAGATCAGTGAAAGGCGTTTTTGTTAGATTGTCCGTTTTCGATTCGTCCGAATTTTTTTGAGTACAAAGTAGAGAACAATCAGGACGATGGCAATGACCATAATGGGGGTTGTATAAGCATGAGCAACACTTTGAATATGATCCCATTTCGTCCCAAGCTGCATGCCAAGATAGATAAATAAGATAGACCAAGGGATGGCAGCTAATCCTGTCAAGAAAACAAATTTCAAAAAAGGCATCTTGGCAATACCCGCTGGAATCGAGATGGCATGACGGACAACAGGGATAAAGCGGGCAGTAAAGACTACACCGGTTCCATACCGATCAAACCAGCGCTCTGCAGTCGCGATATGATGTTCATGGATGAATAAATACTTTCCATACTTTGTTAAAAAAGGTCGTCCGCCGTACAGACCGATCCAGTAAATAAAACACTGGGCGAGCGTACCACCGATGACGCCGGCAATCACAGCTCCTACAAAACCAATTGTGCCTGTTGATACCATATATCCGCCATAGGCAAGTACAATTTCACTCGGAATGATTTCAATCATCAGTCCAAGTGCAACACCTGCGTAACCTAGGCTTGTCAGCCAGGTCAAAATTTCATTAAACAAGGTTCCCATTCATTTCACTCTGCCTTTAAATACGATTTTTCTTCAAGCATCCTTATAAGAGCCTATGCTTGTTTTTCTTCTCTCATGAGTATGCTTTGCATATATGCTAGCATGGCTGGCCGCATATCATGACGCATTAATCCAAGTTCTGCCGCTGCCTTAAACGAGCCGAGCTTATCACCAACATCAAATCTCATCCCATCTAATTGTGTTGCATAAATGGGTGATTCATGTGCAATGATTTTCAGCGCATCTGTCAGCTGGATTTCGTTCCCGGTACCTCTCTCGATTCCTTGTAAAATAGGAAAAATCGATGGTGTTAACAGGTACCTGCCCATGACGGCTAAATCGGAAGGAGCTTCATGAATTGCTGGCTTTTCCACTAAGTCTGTGACTTCAAACACTTGACCGTCTATTCTAGCTGGTCTTATCATACCATACTTACTGACATCTAGACGATCCACTTGCTGGACGCCAATGACCTCTCTTTGTTTGTCTTCAAAGACTTCCATGAGCTGAGAGAGTGCAGGTCTTTCTGACACCATGACATCATCACCTAAAAGGACCGCAAAAGGATCATTGCCAGTAAAATGACGTGCACATAATACCGCATGTCCAAGACCTAAGGGCTCCTTTTGACGAATATAATGAATATTGGCCATATCCGCAATATGTTTGATTTCAGCCAGCTGTTCTTCTTTCCCTTTTTCAAGCAACGTGTGTTCTAGCTCAATCGAACGGTCAAAGTGATCTTCAATCGATTTTTTATTTCTTCCTGTGATAATTAGTATATCTTCAATGCCTGATTGAACAGCCTCCTCAACTATGTATTGAATGGCGGGTTTGTCGATAATAGGCAGCATTTCCTTTGGCTGTGCTTTCGTTGCGGGTAAAAAACGTGTGCCTAATCCGGCTGCTGGTATGACGGCTTTTTTAATGTTCATTGAATCATCGCTCCATTTCTGATGGTTTATTTTCTGATGGAAAAACCCATAGGCGGCTTCCAGTAAAAGTGATCATCATGCCAAGAAGGGTACCAATCGCTTTACTAATGAATAATGAGAAACCTGCTTGCTGTATGACATATAAGACAACATAGGTGAGGAGGCACGCTGCGCCGTTGACTGTGGCCCACTTGATCCATTCCCACTTGTCAGCTTTCTTTTTCACTTGGAACGTCCATTTTCGATTCCAAACATAACTGTTCAGCATTCCTGCGGTATAGGACAAGCACTGTGCAAGAAAAGAGGGAACAAAGCAAGCAGTTAAAAAAAAGAAGAACAGAAAGTCAATCATCGTATTGCTAGCGCCTACAGTTAAAAATGCGGCATAGGTCCGAATATTTTTCTTTGTCATGCGAAGGATCATCACCTCCTAGTGTTTGAGTGGGTGTATGAATACTGTACAAAAGTGAGTTGACGAATCAGTGAAGAAAAGATGAAAAAAACATGAACAAGCGATATCTGTTTTTTCACCAGCTCGTGATATAATTTGCTAGATGAAACGAACGGGTGGTGCACAAACATGTATTTAACAATCGCAGAAACAGCTGAATACTTAGAAGTATCTGAAACATATGTTGAAAAATTAATCCAGCAAAAAAAGATCCGTTACGTATTTGACGGGGAATCTTATCTCATTTATCAAGGGCAGTTTCAAACGCATTTAAAGCAGCTCGAGCAATATAAAGAGCTCGTCCAAGAGATCTTAAATGAACCGATTCCGGAAGACCCCGATGTAAAGGATGAAGATTAGAAGATCGTTATTTCTTCATTTGAAACAATATGGACGAATGGCCGCGGTTATAGAAACTTAAGCTTGCTCCAATGAAAGAAGCATAATAGCAGTAAAAGGAAGTAAAAACAATGGGGACAACTACTTTATGTGAAGCCTGTCAAAAAAACGAAATGAACGTTGTAGAATCGTCTGATGAACCGAAACAGCCTTATCAATTATGCCATCAATGCAACGAAAGATTACTCAGCTATTCATTACGGCCTATTGAATGGTATAACCTAGCTGTTCTCCATTCTCCTAAACAATTTTTACTCCCGCGATGATTTTTATGGAGAGGACGGACAGGCTTTTCAATTAGAGGAGAATGTCGTCATCACCAAAAGCGAGAAAGCTCCAACATTACAAGCCGTTAGGCATGATTTGGTGTCTTTATTAGACTTTTCAATCACTAGATGGTTTCTTGAGGATGATGTCATCGATGCTTTGAAACAGCACGATCAGCAAAAAATCTTGGATTCTATTTAAAGTAGGTTTCATTAAACGGAGCATGCCGAAGTGAAATCACGAATGTTAGAGAACGGCTGACGTTCTAGATACATTTGCCGCTGAATGGGTCAGGGAACTTTTGGATCAGACGGACGAAGAATTCCTTTACCCACTTTCGTGGGCAGCAGCTAGCAGTTTGCCGGGAGATGAGGGATTACACCATATATTAGAAAAATTGAAATCGATCAGTGAAAAAGATTTGCCGTTAGAGGCTTTTATTTGCCTGCATCGTTTCCGTTCTCACAAAATTTTGGATTGGATGGAGTCAAATTGCACCCATTTTCACGATCAGTGGGAAAGGCTGGCAGCCGTCAGCTGCCCAACCTGGGAGAGAATGAAATCTTGGCTAAACAAAGGAAGACCTTTCAGCTTCATTGCACTAGATACAATGGCAAACTGTGCAAAAGGGAATGGACCGGCTCTTGTGGAAAAATTTTCACCTAAAATTCTTAGAACTGATAAAAATGAAGTAGAAAAGATTTTACATGATGTTCATCAAAAAGATCCGGTTCCAAGAATGAAAATGAAAGTGTCCAACATCTTGGAGAACAAGCAAGACATATTTGAATAAGCCTTTTTATTGGCTGACTCCGGTTTGAACAATCTTCATGTGGCATTTAACTTGTACATCTGCATCAGGATAAATGTCTTGCCATTTTTCTGGTGTCATTGCCTTGTCTTTTGATCTATACCTAAGGCCCAGTCCAAGCGGGTCTATGTTTTGCTTTTTAAAGGACTGTACAAGATCTTCTCCTTGCTGAGTGATACGTTTTTCAACTTCTTTTTCGACTTGGTCCAATATATTCGGTTTATCAATTTTTTTGGACTTCATGAATTCTTTTAATTCGCCTTTTAGTTTGATATCAATCGTGATATGAGGCTTTTTTGTTAGGTTTTTCGTCGGTTTGATCTGGTAAGACACATGTGATTTGATATTTTCAATGACAACATGAGTCTTCGCTCGATCATGCAATTGAAACTCATAGATGCCATTTTTATGATTTTCAATCATCGCTTTAAATGTGAACGTGTCATCTCCTGGAATATGACCCACCATTTTTTCTTGATCAAATAGAGCAACGCCTGAGACCTTGATGGCATTGCTTGTTCTTTTAATGTAAGGGAGATAAGCATCGACCCCTTTTGCCATCATCTGATTCATAAAAATATGCTGATTTGTGACAGGCTCATTGCCATTTCGCATATTTTGGGCTAACAGATCAGAGAGATATACACCTATATTTAAGTTCGTTTGATTCATTTTTGTGTATAATAATTCTTCGACTTCTCCGCCAACAATCGCAAACACTTGGCGTGAACCAATAATAGGATCACGATAAATGTAATTCATTAAATCGATCATGCCGACTTCTTTTGCTAACTTTTCACTGACTAAAATAACGAGCACCTGGCCCATAACCACTGGAAAAGGCGATTTTTCTGACACGAGAAATTGGATATTACTAATCGTGTTTGACTTTGCACTTAATATTTGATAGCTGCCTTGCTCTTCACTTTTAAAGACGGGAAAGACAAAAAAGCCCTTCATTTCGCCATCTTCCATTAAATCAAATCCTGCCGCCTGAGAGATATTTAATTCATCTAATAGACGGGGCTGTGCACAGCTAGTTAACAAAAGACTAAACAACATGAGACCTATGAGTACATACTGTTTCATGTTCGTTTTTTCACCCACCTTTTTCTCAGCATCAGTCCAATGACCATACAGACAATCAATCCATAGATCAGAATGAATCCGCTAAATTCCACCCATTGATTAAAGGTTTCAAAAGAAGTTGCACTGGCAAAAAACGAAAACATGATCAGAATGAGGATGCTGAGCCCGATGAACGTGACGCGCTGGCTCGTATGAAGCACTTGTTTTGCCATGCGGCTCGCAGCCCATAATGGAATCGCGATATTTGGAATGATCAAAATCAGCCAAAGAGACACTTCAATAAATTCAAAACGCTGGATAAACGGAAGCTTCACAATGCTGGTTAACGTTAGCGTCGGCCATTTTGTTAATTTGAGCTGAGCACTTGAGTAATATGCAATGGAGACGAGAAAAGTGAGCAAGTTTAAGCATGTTGTAAATAATACCCCCATGTGAGCAAATTTTTGAGATGTCTGAGCTTGTTTAATAAAGGGATAATAGACAAGCAGCGTCCCAAAACCAAACATGGATAAGGACGCATCTTTGACTCCCACAAGCAGCTGAGAAAATGTATGATCAAACATTGGGAACATGAAACGAATATGACTATATTTCATGACATAAAAACAGATAAACGTCATCCAATACGTCAGTACAATGCTAAAAAATGCCCATCCAGCAACGGTTCTAAAGCCGCCGGTATGAATGTAATACACAAGCAGAAGCAGTACGGATGCAAACAAAAGACCAGGGATTTCTTTAAACAGCCATACATGGATCACATCCATATAATGAATAAGAACAATCAGCGACAAAGAAGCAAAATATAAGATATAGAGAATATTGAATAATTGCCCAATCCATTTGCCAAATACATATTGCGTGATTTCACCAAATTCATCCGAAGGTGCCTTTTTAAACATCAAGTACATGAGAAAGATCATGACATTGACGCTCATGCCAGAAATCAGAATGGCGATCCATCCATCATTATTGATAGAACGAACAAGGTTTGTTTGAAAGTTTAAAATGCTGACACCGACTTGATTGGCATTGATGAGAAAAAACACAAAATAAGGGGATACTTGAAATTTCTCTTTGACAGAAGAAGAGCTCATGCCTTCACTTCCTTATTCATAAAAATCATTTTTCCCCTTGCGGCCTTGCTTCGGCTTAGAGCGATGGATGGTTTCATTTTGCGGACGTAAATTTTCCGGCCTTTTGTTCAAAAAACGGAGCTGAGGACGAATCAAACTGCCCTTTAAATCAGCAAGGCGCATTGGAAAAATAGGCTCTAAATACGGCCGTCCAATTGAAGTTAATTTCATTAAATGGGTGAGCAGAAAAGATCCCATCACAGCAATACCTAATGCGCCCCAAACCTGTGCTGCAACTAAAAAAGGAAATCTCAGCAGCCGAATGGTACTGCCCATTTTGTATATAGGCGTGACAAATGAGGCGAGAGCAGACAGGGCAACAATAATGAGTAAAATATTGCTCGTTAAGCCTGCTGCTACAGCAGCCTGTCCAATGACAATCCCTCCAACAATCCCGAGCGTCTGACCGACTTTAGCTGGGAGCCTTGAACCTGCTTCTCTTAGTAATTCAATCGAAATCTCTAAAAATAGTGCCTCAATGATCGGAGGAAATGGCACAAGATAGCGCGAGGAGACAATGGTTTCTAATAAATCCTTTGGGATCAGTTCATAATGAAAGGTTAAAACGGCGACATATAAAGGTGTCGCAAAAATGGAAAATATCACAGCAAATATGCGTAACAGCCTAAAGCAAGAAGCCGCAATCCATGACATATTGTAGTCTTCCATCGTGGAAAAATACTCAAGTAAAATAGTTGGGGCAAGCAAGACATGAGGCGAACCATCAACTAATATGGCAATTTTCCCTTCTGATAAGCCTGAAGACACGCGGTCGGGTCTTTCTGTATTCAAAAACAACGGAAAGATCGTATTGGATACATCATAAAGCATTTGAGCGAGGTAATTCGCATCTAAAATCTGATCATAATCAACGTCCTCAATTCGCTGAAGAACCGTTTCGATGTTTTCCGGGTTGGCGATTTCTTCAATATATAACACGGCAACTTTTGTTTGAGAGAGCGTACCAACCATCTTTTCCTCAACTTTCAGGTTAGGCGTCGGCAGCCGCCGTCTGACCAAATTTAAATTGGTATCTAAAACCTCCACAAATGCTTCCTGTGCACTGATAATCCCAAATTCAATTTCAGGCGGACCTATTTGTCTGCCTTTCTTTTCTTCAATCGGCAAAAGAAGCGTTTTGCCCCAGTCTGTCTCAAGTCTAATCGCAATGCTGCCCCGGTGAAGGGCTTCTTGCACTTTTTGAAGATCGCTCGTGATGACAGCCTTCTCAATGGGAATTCGTTCTTTCAGCTCTTCAAGAGTGGGTGACAGGTGCAGTTGTTTGAGGGAGGGGAGAATTTGTTCATGTAGAAGATGTCCATTAATCAATGAACGAAAAAAGGAAATCCTATACAGAAAATCTCCATTTCGAGACAGCTCATTTGTAAAATCAGCAGAACGTGACAATGCTTCAAATACTGAATTCAGGTCCTTTTGTTGTTTGTTTTTCTTCAGCATTTGGACCAGCTCCTTCGGCGATTTGCCTCTATTATCTAACCGATTGTCTAAAGATATGCATGAAAAAAGCGTTCAGCTTGATGGGCTGGACGCTTTTTTTCCATATAGAACGGCTTCTAATAATAAATCAGCTAGATGGACGGCACGCATGCTCGGTGAGTGCCCTGAGCGTTTGATGCCTGCTGCCATTTGCAGCTGACAGCCTGGATTAGACGTAACGATGGCAGCGGCCTTTGTTTGAGTGGCTTCTGTCATTTTATGATCTAAGATTTGCATCGACATCTTTGGCTGCAAGATGTTGTAAATGCCAGCTGAGCCGCAGCACCGGCCCGAATCCTTCATTTCTTTAAATGATACACCTTGAATGGCCTTCATCAGCACCCTTGGTGCATGCTGTACACCCATTCCGTTCCGCAAATGACAAGAATCCTGATAGGTGATGACCTGCTCTGGCAAAGCAAGCGGCATGCGGCGGTGAAATTCCAGCTCCACTAAAATGTCTGATATATCCATGATTTTCTTTGAGAAAGCTTCACTTCGCTTTTGAAAATCCGGATCATCACAAAGCAAATGATCATAATCACTTAAAAAAGCGCCACAACCGCCTGCATTCATGACTATGGCATCCGCATCTATCTCTTCAAACGCTTCAATATTCCGCTTTGCTAACTGTTTCGCTTGTTCTTTTTCACCGCTATGGCCATGGAGCGCTCCGCAGCACGTCTGAATAGGAGGGACGATGACGTCACAGCCTGCCAGCTGCAAAAGCTGGATGGTCGCTTCGTTTGTGCTGGAAAAAACGGTGTCCATTAAACAGCCAGTAAAAAAGGCGACCCGTTTTCTCGCTGGGCCGGCGGCTTTGTATTCCGTCAAACGGCTTTTTCGTTGACGCGGCACCTTTGGAAGCGCCTGTTCCATCAGGCGTAAGTGCGGTGGAAGCACCTTCAGCATGCCAGTTTTACGGGCAGCCGTTTGCAGACCAGATGTTTGATAAAAGCGAAGAAGGCCTGCTGCTTTCCGCATTCGGCTTTGTGAAGGAAAAAGACCTTTAAACACGACACGTCTTACAAGTTTGACAGGGATGGATTGTTTTTTGTGCTGCTGAATGATGTCTCTTGCATCTTCAAGTAACCGTCCATATTTAACGCCGGAAGGGCAGACCGGTTCACATGCACGGCAGCCAAGACAAAGATTCAGTGAATGCTCGACATCTTCATCTGGCTCAATGACGCCGTCTCTCACCGCCTTCATTAAAGCAATTCGGCCGCGGGGAGAGTGTGTTTCTTGTTGACCAGATTCAATATAAGTCGGGCAGGAAGGAAGGCAGAATCCGCAGCGCATGCAATTGAGCAGCTCTTTTTCGTCCATTTGCTGCTGAAATGCTTGCTGAATCTCTGTTTGTTTAGAACTCATGAGACCACCACCCGCTTTCTTGCGGCTTTTCCGAACACTTTATCAGGGTTCATGATATTTTCCGGGTCTAGCGCATGTTTGATCGCTTTCATTGCCGCAATGCCTTCTTTTTTAACCTTCAGTTCTAAGTAAGGAGCTTTCATAAGACCCACGCCATGTTCACCCGTAATGGTGCCGCCAAGTGAGACTGCTTTTTCAAAAATGGCGTGAAAGGCTTCTTCCACCCGTTTCATTTCTTCTTCATTTCTTGCATCTGTTGCACAAGTAGGATGCAAATTGCCATCACCTGCATGACCAAATGTACAGATTTTCACTTTGTACTGCTTCGCAATGTCTTCGATCGCCCGCACCATGCTGGCAATTTCAGACCGGGGAACTGTGGCATCTTCTAAAATGGTCGTCGGGCTTAAGCGGGCGAGGGCAGATAAAGCGGATCGTCTCGCTGTTAAAAGTGCATTTGCCTCTTCTTCAGAATGTGCGATATTCACTTCTTTTGCACCATGCTGCTGACACACTTTTGCGATGCGCTGCATATCACGGGCAACCGCTTCAGGATGGCCGTCTTGTTCGATTAACAGCACCGCTTGAACGTCAGTCGGCAAACCGATTTTTGCAAAGTCTTCAACGACTTCCAGAGTCGGCTGATCCATAAATTCTAATGTGGCGGGGATGATACGCTCTGCAATAATCGCCGACACTGAAGCGGCGGCTTCCTCTAAACTTTCATATAAGCAAAGCATCGTTTGTTTTGTTTCTGGAAGCGGCAAAAGCTTCAGCGTGGCTTCAGTGACAATCCCGAGCGTTCCTTCTGAACCTACGAACAAACGGGTCATATCATACCCGGCCACGTCCTTTGCAAGCTTGCCGCCTGTTTTGATGATGTCACCGTTTGGCAGAACGACTTCAAGTCCAAGGACATAATCTCTCGTCACTCCATACTTTAACCCCCGGAGACCACCTGAATTTTCATTAATATTTCCGCCTAATGTAGAGATTTTCATAGAGCTTGGATCAGGTGGATAGAAGAGGCCTTTCGCCTCTACTTGGCGAATAAGTTCCTGTGTGATCAAACCAGGCTGCACCGTTGCTGTCAGGTTTTCTTCATCTATTTCTATTAATTGGTTCATTCTTGTAAACAGCAGCACAAGTCCGCCTTGAGTGGGACATGTGCCTGCACAAAGGTTCGTTCCTGATCCTCTTGGCACAATCGGTATGTTATATGAGGCGCAGAGCCGGACAATTTGCTGGATTTCCTCAGCCGTATGCGGGCTTACGATGACATCTGGCATATGCTGAAAATTTGGTGTTGCATCATAAGAGTAGGCAAGCCGATCGGCTTTACTGTCCTGCATGTAAGACGCGCCAACAATCTTTTTTAATTGATTTAAAAATTCAGAATGTAACATACGCATTCAACTCCTATTGATGAGACGTATCGTTTCTTTCAGTATAAAAAAAGAATCGCCTCATGCCTATGGACGATTCTACAAAATATCGGGCTGTTCACTTCGTTTTTTTGGATCATCATCTAATAGCATGAAGGCTAAATAAAAGAGCATGGCATCTTGCATGCGCTTTGGATCAAGTGTCGTTAAATCTTGGATTCGTTTTAGCCTGTAATGCAGTGTATTGATATGGACATGCATCGCTTCTGCGGTATATTTCAATGAACAATCTGATGTCATGAGTACCCGCAATGTTTTCACTAATTCAGGATAGGGGAGAAGAGGGGCGATCGTTCGATCAAGAAACACTTCTTTTGTTTCCTGACTTACTTCCTCCATAAAAAGTTCGAGCGTTAAATCTTCATCAAATACAATCGGCGTATCAGCATGTGCCAATTTTAATGCTCGAAAGGCTTGTTGAAACGATTGCTTCATCAAATGAGCAGCTGCTGGTTTTCCTGCTCCAATCAAAACCCCGGGAGAGCTCCGCGCCGTAAGGGAGGCATGGATGTGAAACAGGCGCTGCTGCAGGGCTTTACGATCATCTGCTGTTGTTTGCAGCATGAGTAAAAAGCGGCCATGCCCCCAGCGGACGATGATCTCCTGGCTGTTGAGATGCAGCGTTTCCTTCAATTCTTTATATTGATTCTGCTTCATAAACGATTCATCCTGACAATCGATCAGAACAACTGCGCGCTCCTTGTTGATATCAAGCTGAAGCCGCGACGCTTTTTCAGTGAGATCAATCGCTGTCTCTGGCAGATGAAGCCAGTCGAATACAAACGCTTCGAGCTGACGTTCATCCGTTTCAGTTTCTTGAAAAAATTCATGTTCATGAATAAGCAGCTCGGTCATTTTTCTTAATATTTCGCCAAAAGGAGACACATGTACAGGATCTCCTGTCATTCCAATGACCCCGATGACCTCTTGCTTAAAATAAATAGGCAGATTGATGCCAGCTTTGACGCCTTTCATGTGCTGCTGGTCATCCTTTGTGAGAATTCGTTTCTGTCCTTCAACAGATGTCAGATACGCTCCTTCATGAAATTGTCCAACGCGCGCTGGATCTGTTGCTGCAATGATGGTGCCGTTTGTTTGTGCGATGATGATTTCCTCAGTCAGCACCTTTTTAACCTCAACTACGATTTTTTCTGCCAGTGTCATTGTGAGCAAAACGTACCCCTCCGAGATGTTTCTTTTGACACTATCATACCATCATATGCTGGGACATATCTTTCTTTTCATGAGTTATGCTAAAATAATAAACACACATGAAGGAGAAGAAAGGAGACATAGCCATGTCACTGCAAAATCGCTTACAAGACTTACTGAAAGAAGGAAAGGCGCTGACCGACTTTGAATATGATGAAGCGGCGCGCCGTAATTGGACATTAGAAGGGGCGAGAATAAAAGAAGAAGCACGTTTTGGCGATGTATATATAGAGCGTGTAGACAAGGAATCAGAGAACATGATTCAAACAGAAAACGCCTCATTTCTAAACACGCCGCTTACATATGTGAAAAAACATCAAAAAGAATTCATTTATATCGAATCCAAGTGGTTTGATGTCGTGAAAGTGGATGGCTTGGCCATTGAATGGGATGAAGTGTTTCAAACGTATACCGTCCTATTCGGTTTAAAACGTCCTAAAAAAGACACGAATATTCTAAAGGACATGCTATCGCCATTAAATGGTGCTCAGCTTCAATTTAATGGACAAGATGGCTTATTTGATGTGAATTTGCAGCTTCTTGAGCTTGAGGATATCCACGAAGATACGGCTTTCATTGACGTCATCTCGGCCGTGTATCGATTTTTATTCCGTATGATCATACAGCTTGAAATCAATGAATCAAAAAACGGCTCAAATTCCTGAGCCGTTTTTTTGTCCATCTATTCATTTGATGAAGGCGTGACAAACCGTACATCATGCTCTTTTCCATATTGAAGATAATCTTCATTTGGCTCCTGATTGGTCACGACGATATTAATCTCGTGCAAATCACAAAACGTGGTCAAGGCGTAATGATCGAATTTGCTATCATCCACTAATAAAAAGGTTTTGGCACTTTTTTGAACAAGCGTCTTTTTAATATCGGTTTCAAGCGGAGACGAATTCGTGACGCCGTGATCAATGGATAAACCAGTTGATGCGATAAAGGCTTTATTGACATTGTAAGCTTTTAAGCGCTCAACACTTTGATAACCAACGAAAGAATTCGTTTTTCTTTCAAGCATCCCGCCAGTGGAAAAGATGGTGAGATTTTCATAAGGCATCGCCTGTGTAATGAAATCCACATTATTGGTCACAATGGTCACCTGTTTCTCCGTCAAATAGGGGAGCATCTCAAGTGTTGTCGTACCAGAATCAATAAAAATCATATCCCCGTTTTCCACAAAAGCGGCAGCCGTCTGACCGATCAATTGCTTTTTACTGAGCTGACGGATCTTTCGCTCCTGATACACCACTAACGTTGAGTGGTTCACAGCCACTCCGCCATACACTTTTTTGAGCACGCCGGACTCGACCAATGCCTGTACATCTCGGCGTATCGTGTTTTTTGAGACACCAAAATGCGCCACAAGCTCATCAAGTGAGGCAGATTCCCGGTCAAACACATACTCTTTGATTTGCTGAATCCGTTTTGTTTTTATCATACTTCATATCTCCAATCAATCCGAATGTCCTTTTTCCATTATACCAATAAATTCTCTTACATGGATTAGGTCAATTGATTCTCTTTTCTCCTTTGATATAAAAGCGTATGATAGAAAAAAGAACGAAACCAGAAAGGAACTTTCACTTCTATGAATCAATCAAACAACCCATTTTCAAAGCTTGCGAATTTTAGAGAAGTAGGGGGGCTTCAAACAACAGATGGGATGGTGATCAAACAGGGAATGATTTATCGATCCGCAGACTTATCCCGTTTGTCGAAACAAGACATCGAGATATTCTCAGCACTCGGAATTCAAACCGTTTGTGACCTCCGTACAGCCTCAGAACGTAAATCACATCCGCCAAAGATCAAGGAACACGACAAAATCGTGCATATTCCGATGCAGCCTGACAGTAAGATGCCAAGTAAATGGACCATGTTTCGTATGCTGGTAACAGAAGGGAAGTCTCTCTCATTTACACCGATCATGAAAGAGTTATATCAAAGCATGCTGACAGAGCGTAAAGAAGAGATTCGGCAGCTGTTCACACTGCTTTCAGATCAAAGCCATTACCCGCTGATGCTTCACTGCACGAGTGGCAAGGACCGTACAGGTTTTTTATCTGCCCTGATTCAGTTGGTGGCAGGTGTACCGCTGGCTGTCGTTTTAAGTGAATACATGCGTTCCAATGAAGGCGTGCAAATGCTCGTCAGAAGGCAGGAACGATTTGTCCGATTGATGAGTTTATACCGGGTGTCAAAAGAACAAATTCAGCCGCTTGTCGGTGTGCAGCAAGATTATCTTGAAGATGTGCTGCACGAAATGCTGGAGACATACGGGAGTGCAGAGCGGTATTTAATTGAAGCCTGCAAAGTCCCTGAAGCTCAGCTCAATGAAATGAAAAACATTCTGCTTACACCATCTGCTGGCATTCCATCACAAAAAGCGGAATAAACTTAAGATGAGGTGATGCAAAACATGCTGAAAAAGATCAGTATGACAGTTTTAACACTGATGTTGATGTTTGTATTTTTATTGATTCCTTCTAGCAGTCTAGCAGCTCGTGCAGTGCCAAAAGGGAAGCTTGAGAGCACAAGAGAGATGCGCGCGGTATGGATTGCATCTGTTTATAACTTAGATTGGCCCTCAAAGAAGGGGCTGCCCGTAGCAGAGCAGAAGCAAGAGTTTATTCGTTTATTAGACGAAATCAAAGCGATGAATATGAATGCCGTCATTATGCAAATTAAACCAACAGCAGATGCCTTTTATCCTTCAGCATATGGGCCGTGGTCAGAATATTTGACTGGAACACAAGGGAAAGATCCGGGGTACGATCCGCTTGAGTTTATGATTGAAGAAGCTCATAAACGCGGCCTTGAATTTCACGCTTGGTTTAACCCTTACCGAATCACAATGAATCATACTGATCTCAGCCGTTTGTCTGTCGATCACCCTGCAAGACAACATCCTGATTGGACGATTGCGTATGGTAATCAGCTTTATTACAATCCTGGTATTCCTGAAACTCAGGACTTCATTATCGGCGGTATAGAAGAAGTTGTGAAAAACTACGATATTGATGCAGTGCATATGGATGATTATTTTTATCCATATAAAATAGCCGGTGTACCATTTCCAGATCAAGAAACGTATGAAACATATGGAAAAAAAGCATTTACACATATAGAAGATTGGCGAAGAGATAATGTGAATCAGCTGGTGAAGAAAATCAATGACACCATTAAGAAAGAAAAACCGTATGTGAAATTTGGTATTAGTCCATTCGGGGTATGGCGCAACATAAAAGATGACCCGACTGGTTCAAACACCACTGCAGGAATGACCAACTACGATGATTTGTATGCTGATACAAGAGAGTGGATTCAGCAGCACGATATTGATTATGTTACTCCGCAAATTTACTGGAGCATCGGCTTTCAAGCTGCCGCTTATGATGTGCTGACGAAATGGTGGTCAAATGAGGTGAAAGGGGAGCCGGTTCACCTGTACATTGGGCAGGCGGCATATAAAATTAATCAAAACAGTGACCCTGCTTGGTCTGACCCGGAAGAATATTTTAGGCAGATTGAGCTGAACAGGCAGTCACAGCTTGTGCAGGGAAGCATGCATTTCAGCTTGAAGGATCTCAATCGCAACCCTTTGAATGTAAAGGATCGATTGATAGAAGAGTCATACCGCAAACCAGCTCTCATTCCGGAAATGCCTTGGCTTCATCAGAAAGCACCTAAAAAACCAATCATTCAATCTGTGAAAAAGACAGCGGATGGTGCGGCTTTACAAATCAAAAATGATCCGCATTCTACCGTATCCTATTATGCGGTCTATCAATTAACAAATAAAGGAACATATGAATTGCTGCAAACGGTTAGAAAAGAAAAAGGCGCCATAACAACGATTAAAGACCTCCCAGTCAATCAAAAGAAAATGGATACTTACAAGATTACGGCTCTTAATCGTCTTCATCACGAAAGCAAGCCTTCTACAAAAATAGTGAAATAACAGAAAAAGCATGAGTGAGATTTTCTTCGTTCATGCTTTTTTTCTATTATTCTTGTTTTAATTTTCTGAATTCAATCAAGCTTGGCATGAAGCAGCTGCTTGATTAATAAATATGATAGAAAAGAGCTAAAGGGGGAAGCAAGATGGATTTTGAATTAACGAAAGAACAACAAATGATCCGCCAGATGGTCAAAGATTTCGCCAAAGCAGAAATTGCACCACTCGCTCAAACGATTGATGAACAGGCCGTATTCCCAGCCAAAACGTTTCAAAAAATGGGGGAGCTCGGCTTTATGGGCATCCCCTTTCCAGAGAAATACGGCGGCTCAGGAGGAGATACGATATCATATGCACTCGCTGTAGAAGAAATCGGAAAACAGTGCGGTAGTACAGGTCTTAGCTATGCTGCAGCCGTCTCCTTAGGCGCAAGCCCGCTTTATTACTTCGGTACAGAGAAGCAAAAGATGGACCACCTTGTCCCGCTGGCTTCTGGAACAGCACTTGGTTCCTTCGGATTAACAGAACCAAATGCAGGGTCAGATGCAAAAGGGACGAAAACAAAAGCAGTCAAAGACGGACAAGAGTATGTCATTAGCGGGGAAAAGTGCTGGATCACAAACGCCAATTTTGCCAGAACCATTATCGTCACTGCTGTCTCGGATCAAGATGAAAACGGCCGCCCGATCATCTCCGCCTTCATTGTGGAGAAAGGGCAAAAAGGGCTGACCATTACAAATCCATATGACAAAATGGGCGTGCGCGGTTCAGATACAGCAGAAATCATTTTAGACGGTGTACGTGTACCAGCCCAGAATATTTTAGGAGACCCAACGAAAGGCTTTAAGCAATTTTTATATACATTAGACGGGGGGCGCATTTCAATTGCTGCGTTATCAGTTGGCATCGCACAAGCTGCACTAGATGCTTCGCTCTCGCATGCAAAAGAAAGAAAGCAATTTGGGCAGACCCTTTCTTCCTTCCAAGCGATTCAATTTAAGCTGGCAGATATGGCGATGCAAATAGAGCTCGCTAGACAAATGGTTTGGAAAGCCGCTTGGCTGAAAGATCACGGCAAGCCGTTTACAAAAGAAGCTGCCTATGCCAAACTCTTCGCTTCTGAAATGGCGACAAAAGCAAGTCTTGATGCTGTTCAAATTCACGGGGGAACAGGCTACATGAAAGAATGTGGTGTAGAACGGCTTGTGAGAGATGCCAAGCTAATGGAAATTGGAGAAGGGACCTCTGAAATTCAGCGTCTCGTCATCGCAAGACAACTGTTAGCGTAATCCGATAATGAAAACGCTTACCATCAATGGAGGAGGAAAGCCATGATGTCGATTCATCCACAAACAATCGGCTCGTTATTAAAAGAGAAAAAGGATCAGCATCCAGCACATGAAGCCATTGTGTATCCAGAACGTTCTTTACGTTATTCATATGAAGCGTTTTATCGAGAAGTCAAGGAAACCGGGAAAGGTCTTATGGCATTAGGGGTTCAAAAAGGGGATCATATCGCCATCATGGCGCCCAATGTACCCGAATGGCTCATGCTGCAATTCGCCTGCGCGTCGATTGGAGCCGTTCTTGTCACCGTGAATACAAACTTTCAATCACAAGAACTCGCTTATTTACTCAAGCACTCTGATAGCAGCATGCTGTTTATCGTAGACGGATTTAAAGAGACATCCTATGTCAAAATGCTTGATGAACTCATACCGGAGCTTCAAAACGCTCATCAAGGAGAGATCACATCCTCATCTTTTCCTTATTTAAAAAGTGTCGTCTATATAGGTGAGCACACGCCAAAGGGCATGCGCAGCTGGAACAGTATTCAAGCAGCTGCCAAAAGAACAGAGGATGATGAGTGGGAGAAACGAATGGATGAGCTTGCACCGGATGACGTCATTAATATGCAATATACCTCAGGCACAACCGGCTATCCAAAAGGAGTCATGCTCAGCCATACAAACATTGTCTGCAATGCCAGCCAAATCGCAGATTGTATGAAGCTCACCCAAAAGGACCGAATGTGTATCCCTGTTCCTTTTTTTCATTGCTTTGGATCCGTCCTTGGCGTGCTTGCATGTCTCACAAAAGGAGGAACGATCATTCCAATTGAATCCTTCCACCCAGAGCGAGTTCTTCAAACCGTAGAAAAAGAGAAGTGCACCGTCCTTCACGGCGTCCCGACAATGTTCATTGCAGAGCTCGACCATCCGAATTTTCACCAATACGATCTGTCCACATTACGAACGGGCATTATGGCAGGATCTCTTTGCCCATCCCATGTGATGAAAGCCGTCATTGAACAAATGGGACTGAAGGAGCTCACAATTGCTTACGGCCAGACCGAAAGCTCTCCTGTCATTACCCAAACAAGAACGGATGATTCATTTGAAAGGCGGGTTCAAACGGTCGGCCGGGCGCTTCCTCACATTGAAGTGAAAATCACCGTTCCAGGCACGCCGGAGGAAGTACCAAGAGGAGAACAAGGAGAGCTGTGTACAAGAGGCTATCATGTGATGAAAGGCTACTATAAAAATGAAGAAGCCACAAATGAAGTGATTGATCAGGACGGCTGGCTTCATACGGGTGATTTAGCAGAGATGGATGAGGACGGCTATGTGAAAATCACAGGACGGCTGAAAGATATGATCATTAGAGGCGGGGAGAATGTTTATCCAAAAGAAATTGAGGATGTTCTTTATACTCATCCGGATATTCTTGATGCACAGGTCGTTGGTATACCTGACGAGACGTATGGAGAAGAAGCCGCCGCATTCATTCGGCTTAAACAAGGTAGGACGGTGACAATTGAGACACTCACCAGCTATTGTCAGTCGCAAATGGCTCGCTACAAAATTCCTAAATATTTTTTCATCACTGACGAGTATCCAATGACCGCATCAGGGAAGATTCAAAAATTTCGTCTGAAAAAGCAGGCGCTTGATCTAATAAAGGAGTGAAGGCAGTGATGTTTCAACAAGTACTGATTGCAAATCGAGGCGAAATTGCTAGGCGAATTATTCGAACGTGTAAAAGGCTCGGAATCCACACCGTTGCCGTTTATTCAGAAGCAGATCAGCATGCACTTCATGTGCAAGAAGCAGACAGCGCCTATCTGATTGGAGGCGCGAAAGTATCTGAAAGCTATTTAAACATGGAAGCCATCATTCGTGTAGCCAAACAGACACATACAGATGCCATCCACCCAGGATATGGCCTCTTATCAGAAAATGCAGCCTTTGCAGAACGCTGCCGCAGCGAAGGAATCGCCTTTATTGGCCCATCCGCACAAGTCATTCAGCGAATGGGGAATAAAATTGAAGCAAGAAAAACGATGGCTCAAGCAGGTATCCCCATTGTACCAGGCGTTTCAGCTCCGCTGCATGATGCAGAAGAAGGGGTCAGTCAGGCGCAGTCACTCGGTTATCCGATCATGCTCAAGGCATCAAGCGGGGGCGGAGGAATTGGCATGCAGCTCGTGCAAAATGACGAGGAGCTGTACAGGGCTTTTGAAGGGAATCAAAAAAGAGCGCAAAGCTTTTTCAACGATGGGACGCTGTATATGGAAAAGGTCATTGAAAACGCTCGGCACATTGAAATTCAGGTCCTTTTTGATTCCTTCGGCCATGGGGTTCACTTATTTGAGCGCGACTGTTCACTCCAGCGAAGACATCAAAAAATCATTGAAGAAGCACCAGCCGTCTGTCTCGATGAATCGGTGAGACATCAGATGGGGGAGATGGCCGTCAAAGCAGCCAAAGCGATTGGGTATGAAAATGCAGGAACGATTGAATGTTTAGTTGATCAGCATCAACAATTTTATTTCCTAGAAATGAACACAAGATTACAAGTAGAGCACCCTATCACAGAAGAAATTACAGGCATTGACCTTGTCGAGGAGCAGCTGAAAATCGCTGCATGTGAGCCGCTTTCCTTTAATCAGGAGGATATTCATCAAATCGGCCATGCCATCGAGGTTAGAATTTATGCGGAAGATCCCGTCACCTTTTATCCATCACCAGGAACGATCACTCGGCTTTCCACACCTGAAGCTCCGTATATCCGTCATGAGTCAAGCGTGACAAATGGAAGCATCATTACCCCTTTTTACGATCCAATGATTGCGAAAATGATCGTTTACGGTGATACACGAAAACTTGCAATAGAACGATTAAAAGGGGCATTACAAGCATATGAAATAGAAGGGATCAAAACCAACTTACCGCTTTTAAGGGAAATGGCCGGATCTTCTGCTTTCTTACAAGGCAGCATCACCACCGATTTTCTCATGAAAAAAAGGGAGGAAAACCGTTCATGAAAACTGTCACAATTCAAATGGCCGGAAACTTGTGGAAGCTTCTTGTGAAACAAGGCGATGAAGTGCAAAAAGGACAGGAGGTTGCCATCTTAGAATCAATGAAAATGGAGATTCCGATCGTTGCTGAAGAGGGCGGGATCATCAGTAAAGTGTATAAGGCAGAGGGAGAGTTTGTCGATGAAGGAGAGGTTCTTTTAGAACTATCAGAATAGGAGGGAGCCAGATGGCATTACCAAAGAGTGTGCTTATCAGGGAGGTCGGCCCGCGGGACGGACTGCAAAATGAATCAGTCTGGCTTGACACAGGCGAGAAGCGAACGTGGATTGATCTGCTCGCAGCAGCCCAGCTCCCTTATATTGAAGTCACATCATTTGTTCATCCTAAATGGGTTCCAGCCTTAAAAGATGCCAAAGAACTCACCCAATCCTTTAACAAAAAAGACGGCATCACCTATGCAGCACTCATTCCCAATGAAAAAGGCTTAGCTCATTTTTTTGAAGCCAATCTTGACACAGGCGCTATGTTCATCTCTTCGAGTGAAACACATAACAAGAAAAATATGAATCAATCCATCCACGAAACACTTCCTGTTATCAAACAAATGACAGCTGATTTAAAAGCAGCAGGAAAAAACACACGCGCGTATATTTCCACCGTGTTTGGCTGCCCATATGAAAAACAAGTGCCAATGGATCAAGTCCTCCGGCTAACGGATATTTTGCTTTCTTATGGCATTGATGAAATATCTCTCGGTGACACCATCGGTGAAGCCCATCCGCTTCAAGTAGAAAGACGCTTAGACATTTTACTCGAACGTTTTCCTGCTGATAAAATCGCTCTTCATTTTCATGATACGAAGGGGATGGCTCTTGCGAATATTTATACGGCATTAAAAGCAGGGATCACCATATTTGACTCCTCCAGCGGCGGGCTTGGCGGATGTCCCTACGCACCTGGTTCCAGCGGAAATGTGGCGACAGAAGATGTGGTGCATATGCTTCAAAAACTAGGAATTGAGACAAATATTCACCTTCCTGCATTAATTAAAGCGGCAGAATGGATTGAAGCAAAAGTAGATCGAACCCTGCCTAGTCACTGTTTACGCGCTTATCACTCTCAGACTACTTCATAAAGGATGAATAACATGACATCATTGGTCCATTTTTCGATACAAGATGAACAGATCGGCATCATGACCTTAAACAGGCCAGAACAAGCGAATTCCCTATCTGCTCCAATGCTGGAGGAGATCAATCAAATCATTCAAGAAATCAAACACGATGAAAGCATTCGCTGTCTTCTCATTACAGGAGCCGGTTCAAAAGTCTTTTGTGCTGGAGCAGATTTAAAAGAACGACGATTGATGACAGAAGCAGAAGCAAAAGGAGCTGTTCTTTCAATTCAGCAAACCTTTATCGAGATTGAATCTATTCCTGTACCTGTCATTGCAGTGATGAACGGACATGCACTAGGCGGAGGACTTGAGCTCGCGCTCGCTTGTGATCTCCGCATTGCACGAGCCGGAGCAAGACTCGGCCTGCCAGAAACAGGACTAGCTATCATACCAGGAGCCGGAGGGACGCAGCGCCTTCCGCGCCTCATTGGACTCGGTAAAGCAAAAGAACTTATTTTCACAGGCGCATCATTACAAGCAGAAGAAGCCATTCAAATTGGGCTGATTGAGCAAATCTCTGTAGCAGATTCCCTCATGAACGATGCCATCTCTCTTGCAAAACAAATCATCAAAAATGGCCCGCTTGCCTTAAAAGAAGCGAAACAAGCGATTCAATCAAGCCTTGATCACGATTTGCATACAGGTTTGACAAAGGAATACGAAGCGTATCTACGGCTCATTGAGACAGAAGATCGAACGGAAGGTCTTCAAGCCTTCCAAGAAAAACGAACGCCTCAATACAGAGGCAGGTAGCAAGAAAGGGGAATGGGTATGATCGAAGGATATGAACTAAAAAAACAGCAGATTCTGAAAGGCGGGGCCGACCGATACCATCAAAAAAACGAAGAAAAAGGAAAATTGTTCGTCCGTGACCGCCTCCAGTTGTTATTAGATGAGGATTCTTTCATTGAGGATGCCATGTTTGCCGAGTGTCAAAATGAACATTTACCAGCAGATGGTGTTGTCACAGGGACAGGGCGGATGAATGGGCAGACTGTTTGCGTTATGGCAAATGATTCTACCGTCAAGGCAGGATCATGGGGTGTCAAAACGGTAGAAAAAATCATTAGAATCCAGGAAACAGCCGAAAAGCTCAACTGCCCAATGCTGTATTTAGTTGACTCTGCGGGTGCTAGAATCACCGATCAAATCGCCATGTTTCCAGGCAGAAGGGGTGCAGGCCGCATTTTTTATAACCAAGTGAAGCTGTCTGGACGTATTCCGCAAATTTGTTTACTATTTGGTCCTTCGGCAGCCGGAGGTGCTTACATTCCTGCTTTTTGTGACATCGTCGTCATGGTCGAAGGGAATGCCTCAATGTACTTAGGCTCACCGCGAATGGCCGAAATGGTCATTGGAGAGAAAGTATCACTTGAAGAAATGGGCGGGGCAAAAATGCATTGCAGCATTTCTGGATGCGGCGATATTTTAGCAAAAACAGAGGAAGAAGCCATTCAAATCGCCCGCACTTATTTAACTTACATGCCTGCCAACTATACAGAAAAACCAAAACGGGCAGCCGCAATCGCACCTAAACCATCAGAGATCACCATCCAAGACCTCATCCCTAAAGGGCAGAATACCCCTTTTGATATGTATCAGTTCATTGATTTACTCATTGATGAAGGATCATTTTTTGAAATCAAAAAGCTGTTTGCCGCAGAATTGATCACAGGCTTTGGCCGCATGAATGGTCAGCCTGTCGGTCTTATTGCCAACCAGCCGAGGGTAAAAGGCGGCGTTTTATTCCATGACTCAGCCGACAAAGCGGCTAAGTTTATTCAGCTATGTGACGCCTTTCATATTCCACTCCTTTTCCTTGCCGATATACCGGGGTTTATGATCGGAACAAAAGTGGAACAAGCAGGCATTATCAGGCACGGGGCGAAAATGATCTCCGCCATGTCAGAGGCAACCGTTCCGAAAATATCCGTCATTGTTCGTAAAGCATATGGTGCAGGTTTATATGCAATGGCAGGGCCAGCCTTTGAACCGGACTGCTGTCTCGCACTTCCATCAGCACAAATTGCTGTCATGGGGCCAGAAGCCGCTGTAAATGCTGTCTATGCGAATAAAATTGCCGAACTGCCTGCTGAGGAAAGAGCGGCATTTATTCAAGAGAAACGCAAGGAATACCAGGAAGACATGAATATATATGAGCTTGCCTCTGAAATGATTGTCGATGGTGTCATCCCATTTGACCATTTGCGAGATGAGCTTCGTCATAGATTACAAGCCTATACCTCTAAAGAGATGACATTTACAAGACGAAAACATCCGGTTTATCCGGTCTAAAGGAGGGGGCGGCCTTATGATGAACCTAAAACCAGCGTGGATACCCGAAGAGCAGATGATGAAACAAACACGCCTTTACAAATGGATGCATTCACTTGGTTTTTCTACTTATGATGCGTTCTATCAAGCTAGTATCGAGCGGACCGATTGGTTTTGGAGAGAAGCCGAAAAGGCGGTCGGCATCGTGTGGAAGGAGCCGTATGAAGCCGCATTAGGCCAAGATTCATTCATGTGGCCCAATTGGTATAAAGGCGGCCAGCTCAACGTGGTCGAAACGGCTGTTGACAAATGGGCAGAGAATGAAGAAACCCAGCATCAACCAGCTGTGATGTGGAGAAATGAAGCGGAAGAAGAGAGAAGATGGACGTTCCTCGAACTTCAAGAAAAGGTCAATCGTCTCGCTGCTGGTTTTTTGAAGAAGGGAATACAAAAAGGGGATGTAGCGGTCATTTATATGCCGATGCTTCCGGAAACGGCTGCTGTCATGCTTGCCTTTGCAAAGATTGGTGTCATCTTTAGCCCGGTTTTTTCTGGCTATGGAAGCGAGCCTCTTGCCGTACGTATTCGTGCATCAGGTGCAACCATTGTCGTCACAGGCTCTAGCGTCACGCGCCGGGGAAAGACGATCAACATGCGTGAATGTGCGGCAGAAGCGATCGACAAAACCAAGACTGTCCAAACAGTCATTGTACATGCTTCCTCTTCTACTGGATATAAAGAGGATATTCAGCTAAACGATTTGTTAAAAGAGGAACCAATGAATAAAACGACTTATCTTTCAAATGAAGATCCCCTTATGATCTTGTACACGTCTGGAACAACCGGTACACCAAAAGGGGCTGTCCATACACACGCAGGCTTTCCTGTAAAAGCGGCTTTTGATGCCGGTCTTTGTATGGACGTTGCAAAAGGAGACCGTTTGTTTTGGCTCACAGACATGGGGTGGATGATGGGGCCCTTTCTCGTCTTTGGCGGCTTGATCAATGGAGCTGCAATTGTTTTATATGACGGCGCCCCCGATTATCCAGATGAACAGCACCTTTGGTCATTCATCCACGAGCAAAAAGTCACCCATTTTGGACTTTCACCTACTTTTGTTCGTTCTGCGATGCAGCAAAACCTTTCAGACATTGAGCTGCCGCATGTGAAAGCCATCATATCTACAGGTGAACCGTGGAATGAAGCACCATGGCAATGGCTTTTTGACACCATTGGTCAAAAGCACATTCCAATCTTAAATTACTCAGGGGGAACAGAGGTTTCTGGCGGTATTGTAGGAAGTACGCTGCTTCGTCCAATCAAACCGATCCTTTTTAATGCGGCCATCTTAGGAATGGCGGCAGATGTGTATAATGAGGCAGGAGAGAGCGTTCTGAATGAGGTAGGGGAGCTTGTTGTGAAAAAGCCGTGGGTCGGCATGACATGCGGGTTTTGGAATGATCCGGAGCGATATGAAGACACCTATTTTAAACGATTTGATGGGGTGTGGACGCACGGTGATTGGGTGATGCAATCAGAGGATGGCGCATTCCATATCACGGGCAGATCGGATGATGTCATTAATACAGCAGGTAAACGCATTGGTCCAGCTGAAATTGAATCCATTCTTGTCGGGCATCCAGCCGTACATGAGGCTGCTGTGATTGGAGTAAAGGATGAGGTGAAGGGAGAAGCACTAGTTTGTTTCATTGTGGCCAGTTCACAGACTTTTGAAGAAGCAGCACTCATTCAAGAGCTCAAAATACATGTTGGTTCATATGCGGGAAAAGCGCTCACACCAAAGGAAATTCATCTCATTTCAGCTTTACCGAAAACAAGAAACGGAAAAATCGTCCGGCGTTTATTAAAAGGAGCTTATGAACAGCAGCCTTCACCAGATCTTTCGTCTTTAGATAATCCTGATGTGTATAACAGCATTTGCGAATACTTGAAAAGAAAACAAAGTCCATAAAAAAAAGACAGGAGAACGTCCTGTCTTTTTTATTGCACATGAAAATTCGTGCCATCTGTTGTTTCTTTTACAATACCTGCCCGAATCACAAAATCACCGAAATGTTCATGTTCCTCGCGTTCTTTTGCATAGCGGGGGAGTAGAGTGCCAAGCTCATTTAAAATGTCTTCTTCTCCTACATTTTCTCGGTACAGTTTACTTAATCTGCTGCCATCAAACGCAGCGCCAAGATACATGTTGTATTTACCAGGTGATTTCCCGATAAAGCCAATTTCACCAAGCGCATGTCGGGCGCATCCATTTGGACATCCAGTCATACGAATCGTGATTTCTTTATCACTTAAGCCATTTTCTTCGACAATCTCTTCAATTTTGTCAATTAAGCGCGGGAGGTAGCGTTCTGCCTCTGCCATCGCTAAGCCGCATGTCGGAAGAGCAACACAGGCCATTGAACTGCGGCGCAGTGCAGAGTGCTGCTGTCCATCTGACAAACCAAACTCCTGAATGAGCTGCTCGATTTGTTTCTTTTTATGAGATGTGACGTTTCCAATGATCAAATTTTGATTCGCTGTTAAGCGGAAGTCACCTGTATGAATCTTTGCGATTTCACGAATGCCTGTCATCAGCGGATAATCATCGTAATCCGTGATACGTCCGCCTTCTACAAACATCGTATAATGCCATCTGCCATTAATGCCTTTTACCCAGCCATAGCGGTCACCGTTATGATCGAAGTGATAATCTCTTGCGTCTAATAGGGTAAATCCAAGGCGGCGCTCAAGCTCTTCTTTTACATTCTCAAGACCGAGGCGGTCCACTGTATATTTAAAGCGGGCATTTTTTCTCACCGAACGGTTTCCGTAGTCCCGCTGGATGGTGATCACTTGTTTGGCAATCTCTACAACTTGTTCCGGTGTACAAAAGCCAATTACTTTTGCAAGCTGAGGATAGGTCGCTGTATCACCATGAGTCATGCCCATTCCACCGCCAATCGCGACATTAAAACCGACTAATTGATCATTTTCAATAATCGCAATGAAGCCTAAATCCTGCGAAAAAACATCAATATCGTTAGCAGGAGGGACCGCCACACCAATCTTGAATTTTCTTGGCAAATAAAGTGGACCATACATCGGCTCAACCTCTGTATCAGGCGTTGCTGCTACCTTTTCCTCATCAAGCCAAATTTCATGATACGCTCTTGTTTGCGGAAGCAGGTCATCACTTAATTTTTTGGCGAGCTCGTATACATCATGGTGCACTTCTGATTGATAGGGGTTTGATGTACACATGACATTACGGTTCACATCGCCGCAAGCAGCGATCGTATCAAGCATAGTGGAATGAATGTCTTGAATGGTCTTTTTCATGTTCCATTTTAAAATACCGTGAAGCTGAAAGGTTTCACGAGTTGTCAGCTTTAACGTACCGTTTCCATATTTATGAGCAAGCTCATCCATCACAAGCCACTGTTTGGATGTAGCGATTCCGCCAGGCAGGCGGACGCGCAGCATAAATTGATAGGCAGGCTCAAGCTTTTGTTTTTGCCGTTCATTTCTCAAGTCACGATCATCCTGTAAATAACTGCCGTGATGCTTCATCAGACGGTTATCATCATCAGGAATACCCGCTGAAATCGGATCAAGCATCACTTCTTTTAAAGTACCCCGTAAATAATCACTTTTTTCTTTGATTTCCTCTACGTCGCTCGGAGGTCCATCCGGCGCTGTTAATGCTGTCTTCACCATGTAAGTAAAAGCTCCTTTCTTTCAAGCATTCAATCAATATACGTCACGCTGATAGCGTTTTTGCTGCTGCATGTTGGCTAGATAGCTTTCTGCTTTCTCTTTGCTCATCGCACCTTCTTCTTGGATGATTGATAGAAGGGTATCATGAACATCATGCGCCATATGTTTTTCATCTCCGCAGACATATACATAGGCACCTTGCTCCAGCCATTCGAATAATTCTTTACTTTGTTTCTTCATTTGGTGCTGGACATATACTTTTTCCTCTGAATCTCTTGAAAAAGCCACATCCATTTTTGTTAACACACCATCTTTTAACCACTTTTGCCATTCGGTTTGATATAAGAAATCCGTCACAAAGTGCTGATCACCGAAGAACAACCATGACTTTCCATCTGCACCGACTTCCTCACGCTCCTGCATAAAGGAACGGAAAGGGGCGATGCCTGTGCCTGGTCCTACCATAATGATCGGTGCTTCAGGGTTTTCAGGAAGCTTAAAGTTTTGATTGTGCTGGATATAAACAGGCAGCTTATCACCTGGTTCTAAGCGCTCCGCACATAAGATTGAGCAGACACCTTGACGTTCTCTTCCGTGAGCATCATATCTCACAGCACCGATCGTCAAATGAACTTCTTCTTCATTTGCTTTCAGGCTGCTTGCAATGGAATAAAGGCGAGCCGGAATTTTTCTTAAAATGGCAGTGAAGTCTGCCGCTGTTCCTTCAAAAGGACTGAAATCACGAGCAGCATCTACTAAATCTCTTCCTGCTATATATGCTTTTAACTTTTCTTCGTTTCCTTCTTCTAAAAGGGCCTGCAAGGCTTCGCTTTTTGTAAAGGACGCCATCTTTTGAAGAAGAGGTTTTGTCAATACGGTAATCTCAAAATGAGAGGTAAGTGCTTCTTTTAAAGGAAGCGTGTCGCCGTTTTTATGAACGGTTACGGCTTCCTCTGCATTCCATCCGCAGGCTGTAATCAATTCATCAACAAGCGCTGGATCATTTGTTGGATAAATACCAAGGCTGTCACCCGGCTCATAAACAAGCCCTGATCCTTCAAGAGAAAGCTCCAAATGACGGGTTTCTTTATTAGAACCGCGGCCATTTAGGTTGATATTTTCAAGCACTTCAGCATAAAAAGGATTTGTTCTTGAGTATTCAGATGCAGTCGTTTGAGTGTTTGCTTCCGCTGATTCCTGCGGGGTTGCTGCGGCTCCGCCTTCGCTAAGTGAAGATGCCACCCCTTGAAGCCATTCAGAAAACGGCTCATCATAATCAAGATCACAGTCCACTCGATCGAAAAGACGCGTTCCGCCAAGCTCTTTTAAACGCTCATCAAATTCTTTACCTGTTTGACAGAAGAATTCGTAGGAGCTGTCACCAAGTGATAGGACAGAAAAGCTTAAATGATCGAGCTTTGGTGCCCGTCTGCCGTGAACATATTCATGGAAAGAAAGGGCATTATCAGGCGGATCTCCCTCGCCATGTGTGCTGACGATAATCAGTAAATTGTTTATTTTTTTCAGACTATTTGGTTTAAAATCTGACATGGAAGAGAGCGTTACTTGAAAACCTTTCTCTTCAAGATGCTGCGCTGTCTTTTTTGCTAACCCTTCAGAATTGCCTGTTTGCGAGCCATAAAGCACGGTCACATCTTTGCTGACAGGTTGCGCTGGTACTGCAGCAGATGGAGAAGGGGTTTGGGCAGTATTTTCTGATCCGGCTAAAGCTGCCTGTGCTGATAAATAACCGGTAAGCCAAATTTTTTGCTGATCTGTTAAAGTCGGAAGCAGCTGATTAAGCAGTTCTGCCTGCTCCTGACTAAACGGACTGTTCAATACATGAAGTTGCAACGATATCCACCTCACAAGGAATATAAACATAGATTAATTCGATAGGAATTATATATATAGGTTCAATTTGAACTTTACCGAAAGTTTGCCATTAAGTAAAATATATAATATTGATTGTCATGATTAAGATTTCTAATACCTTTGCAAGGAGAAGGAACTTGAAGGTGAATCGTTTAACTGTATAAAGCATCTTTAGAAAAATGGGCCGTTTTGAATGAAGAGACGATCGTAAGGGATTGAAAAGGGGTGTATGAAAGTTGATGCAGATAAAGTTTAAAAATATAAAATGTTTTCGGCTTGTCATCTTGATTTTTCTCATTTTATTAGTAGCGTGCAATTCTCCAAAGGATAATATAAAAGATTCATACAATCAGAATAAAACAACAGCACCTTTTTCAAAAAAAGGCATCCTGCTAAGAAAAGGGGAGACGAATTTACTTCTTATAAACAATAAAACGCCATTAAAAAGCGATGATTCATTGAAAACTCATCTTCTTATTGAAAAGTATAAAAATGATCTCATCGTTATGGATTTAACAAAAGTAGACTCTAAAGAGCTGTCACAGGGTCAAACGATTGAGGTTTGGTTTGATGAGTTACAAGAATCGTTTCCTCCTAAAGCAACGGTCGAAAAATATAAAATCATGATGGATAAGTAGGGGAGCAGGGGGCAGATTCTTTCTATCATGAAAAAAGGAGAAAAACCTTAGAGTTTTTCTCCTTTTTCAAATTATGCTGTTGGAAGTCCCATCACAGCTTTCACTTCTAAATATTCCTCGATACCGAAGTCTCCCCATTCTCTTCCGATACCAGATTGCTTAAAGCCGCCAAATGGGGCAAAGTAATCTGTTTCGGCGTTGTTAATGGTAATTTGACCGGCACGAATATGTTCAGCTACATATTTTAGTGTTTTTTCATCTTTTCCAACCACATAGCCAGCAAGACCGTACACTGTATCATTGGCAATCTCAAGGGCATGATCCAAGTCTTGATATGTGATCACACTCATGACGGGTCCGAATATTTCCTCTTGCGCAATGGTCATATCATTTTTCACATTTGTGAAAATAGTATGCTTGGCGAAATATCCTTTGTCTAGTCCGTCCGGCTTACCAGTTCCCCCAGCAAGCAGGTGAGCACCTTCTTCAATTCCTTTTTCAATATAAGACTGCACGGTATCCCATTGCTTTTTGGAGACAAGCGGACCAGTGGCGTGATCTTCTCGCGGATCACCAACTGTAAACTTCGGCAGAGCATTCAGCAGCGCTTTTTCAAATGCGTCTTTCATTGATTCAGGAATCAGCACACGTGTAGCTGCGGAACACACTTGACCTGTATTCATCGCAATATGATGAACGGCTGTTTCGGCTGCCTCATCCACATCTGCATCATCTAAGACGATAAGAGGGGATTTCCCGCCGAGCTCAAGAGCCACTTTCTTAATATTGTCTGCAGCATTTTCCATTATTTTAGAGCCGACAGCACCTGATCCCGTAAATGAAACAAAGTCAATATCAGGGTGTGAGCTAATGCCGTCACCAATGACATCACCAGTTCCGTTAACTAGGTTGAAGACGCCTTTCGGTACGCCAGCTTCATCAATGATGTCTGCTAGAATCATTGCGGCAAAAGGTGTAATTTCCGCAGGCTTTAAGACAACTGGTGAGCCTGCTGCAATGGCACCCGCGATTTTAAGTGATGTTTGATTTGTTGGGAAATTCCAAGGTGTAATCAATCCGCTGACACCAATCGCTTCTTTTATAATAGTGTGCCCGCCGCGGTCCTCAGTAAATGTATACGATTTAAGTGCTTCCGCTGCTTTAGAAAAATGTTCATGTCCCATTTTGTAATGAACCTCTTCCGATACTTTCAGCGGTGCACCGAGCTCTTGTGTCATGACTTCAATTAGTTCATCCTTACGCTTTTCGTAGCCACGCACAATGTTTTCCAGCATCTTTACGCGTTCATTTCGAGATGTTTTTGAGAAAGAAGGGAAGGCGGCACGAGCAGCTTTGACTGCCTTATCTAAATCTTCTTTTGTACCTAAACTAATGGTGCCAATGACTTCCTCTGTAGCAGGATTGATGACTTCCGTCGTTTCGTTTCCTGTTGATGCGATCCATTCTCCGTTAATAAAATGTTTCTCTTGATTTCTCATTCTGACATGTCTCCTTTTTATATGTGATTCCATTCAATATTCTGTTTTCAGGTGATATAAAACTGTACCCACTGTGAAAAATCTAAAACGATGCAACTGTAAAAGAAAAAGTTTCTGATATAATACGCAAAGTGGGACATATGTCCTTTTCAACATCAGGGCATCTATCTTTTAATGGAACTAGACTGAAAAAGAAGGAGCATTTGAACGAATGAAAGGTGTTATTTTCGCTTTATTAGGAGGCGCTTGTATTACACTGCAAGGCGTCGCAAACGCAAGAATCAGCCAGGATATCGGGACATGGCAGGCGGCAACCATCACGCAGCTGACCGGCTTTATGATCGCACTGATCATTTTACTGATCGTACGTGACGGACACTTCAGGGAATATCAAAAGGTGCAGCCTTTTTATTTAGTAGGCGGTGCATTTGCAGCCATTATTATTTTCAATGAAGTGACTGCGATTCAAATGATCGGTGTCACACTGACCATCGCTGCTTTACTCATTGCTCAGCTGGCATTTACCTTTGCAATCGATGCAAAAGGATGGTTTGGTGTACAGAAGAAGAAAATGAAATGGCCGCATTATGCAGGAATTCTATTGATGATCGCAGGCGTAATCATTTTAAAGCTATAAAGGAGGGCGTCAGATGGAGGAGCTTCATGATGAATCTCTATTTTCCACTTATCTCAAGGCACATGAATTAGAAAACGTCTTTCATCAGAAACTCATATCACACGTCAGCTTATGGCGCTATGAGCAAGGTGAGCTGATTTGTTCAAAGGGAGATCAGAGGGAGCACTTGTACTTGTTAGTAAAAGGAAAATTAAAGATTTTCACCACCACAAAAGAAGGAAAGACCTTCATTCTTTGTTTTAAACATCCTCTTGAAGCGATTGGAGATATTGAATACGTTCAGCAGACTGATATGGTCAATACAGTGGAGGCTGTCACAGAAGTACATATGCTAAGGATTTCTCATCAAGCGCTCATGCGCCATGCGAAGGATGACCCCCGCGTGTTAACCTTTTTACTAAAGGGCATCACAAACAAATTTTATACGAAATCAAACGATTTGAGCTTCCACCTTTTATACCCTGTAGAGGTCAGACTCGCAAGCTACTTATTGTCTGTGTTAACAGGGGATAACAGCGCGAGCGCACTGCGTCTTACTGATGCGGCGAGCTTAATTGGTACAAGCTACCGTCATATTAACCGGGTGATTCAGCAATTTTGTGAAAAAGGGCTGATAGAGAGGCGAAGAGGGAAGATTACAATTCTTGATCGGGAAGGACTCTTAGAAATAGCGGAGCGAAACATTTATGAATAGAAGAAATGAAGGGATTCAGACATGATCATAGGAATAGGATTAGCCATCACGGCTGGCGCACTCGTCAGCTTACAAACCATTTTTAACAGTAAGGTCAATGAGCAGACAGGCTCTTGGTCAACGACCACTCTCGTTCTAGGTATGGGCTTTATTGCTTCACTTTTGATGGGTCTTTTGCTAGAAGGAACCGGCATGTTTCAATTAAGACATATGGAAGCGTGGTACTGGATTAGCGGAGCCATTGGAGTAGGGGTGGTCATCTGCCTCGTTCAAAGCATCAAACGGCTTGGCCCGACTTATGGAATCTCGATTGTCCTGATTTCACAGCTCGGCTCCGCGCTTTTGTTCGATTCGCTTGGCTGGCTTGGGTTAGAGAAAGTGGAATTTTCTCCCGCAAAACTATTAGGTGTCATTGTGATTGTTGCGGGGATCCTGGTGTTTAAATTGACCAAATTGGAGTCAGCAGAAGAGGATCAATCAGAAGAAAAAGGGCTGCCACAAGAGTAAGCTGCCCTTTAGATCAACCGCCGCCATAGAACAGTTATCGCGGATAAACCATTTAAAAGGAGCCTTTTCATCAAAGGCTTTTTTTTCTGCCCATAGGACTCCGCTTTATAGGCTGCTTTGTCCTTCGCGACAAGTATACTATAGGCAATTTTACGTTCTATTGCCTGAGTAAGTGATAGCGCAAAAGGGGCACTATCAATGACCAAAATTGACTCTGTATTTAAAAAACTAGACCTCGCATCTAAATTATATGTGCCAATAATACTTAAATAATCATCAATGACCATTGATTTCGCATGAATGGAATACGGACCTTCATATTCGTACAAATGAACGCCTGTTTTCATCAGTTCCTTTTTCGTGCTTAAGTAACCTGCAAAAGCTAACGGATTTGGCGTCGCTGTGAGAGAATTCGTGACAACTGTCGTTTGAATCCCGCTGGCTAAGGGAGTGAGGCCGTCTTTCATGGGTCGTGTCGGGATGACATAAGGCGTCTGTATGAGCACAGAACGCTTTGCCCGGTGAGCTAGATCGTTTAGTTTTTTGAGCACAAGAGGACGCTTATTGAAGCGCTCCACAGGATTTGTAAAAAATGCAATCTGCTTTACTGAGGTGCCATCTGCTGCCCAATTAAAGGACGACATCACAAAAGGTTCTTTCGCATGCACTGCCTCCTGATAGGATCTAAGCAGTTTCTTTCTTAGTTTTAAGCCTTTCTTTGCTTTTTGTTTAGAGAACACTGCTTTTGTTCTTTTCGTAAAGTCATGATTCCATAAATAAACGAAGTATTGCTCCATTTCATCTAATACTTTTCCTTTTTTGTCGTTATAAAGCAGCACATCGCGGTCAAATGCAAAATCTTTCGGGGGCTGATCTGCAAAGTATTTATCACCGATATTTCTTCCGCCCATCACAGCCACTCGGCCATCTGCCAGCAGCAGCTTATCATGAAGGCGGTTATGCCACGTCCATGGCTTAAATAACCGAAAGGGCTCATAAAAACGAATGGCCATGTTCGGGTGATTTGCCACGGCATATCGTAAATCTTTTAGCGGTCCACGCAAACTGTGGCAGATGCCGTCTAAAAGCAGCTGAACTTTCACCCCTCGATCAGCAGCTTCAATTAAAGCACCTAGTACCCATTCGGCTGTTTTCCCCTTTTGGATGGAATAATAACTAAGGCGGATCATCCTCTTTGCCTCACGAATCATTTGGATTCTGGCCTGACCGGACACAAATCCATCGTCAAGAAGCATCACTTGATTTGTGCCCTGATCGTCTCCTGAGATCGAAGAAGCTTTATAGATACAATGTTCTTTGCATGTTTTTTGGATCGGTAAATAAAACAAAACAAATGCGGTCAAAAAGACATAAACGACATAGAGAAGGATCAGATAAAACAAAAGATGAAGCATACAGATCAGCTCCTTTCACATAGACACAACTTTTCTTTAGTTTATGTCAAAAATAAAATTTCACTCATTTTCGCCTTTCATCTAAATACATGACAAAAGAATCATCTTGTTTTTATTGGGCATTTAATTATAGTATGAAATGAATAAGGGGGAATCGATTTGAATGAATCATTATTTAACATCCCAAGTGATGTATATCAAACGTTAAGTGAAACAGAACGATATTTACTCAATTATATTCACCAGCATTTAGAGGATATCTCCACCTTATCCATTGTCACTTTAAGCGAAAGAGCCAATGTATCAACGGCCACGATTGTCAGACTGATGAAAAAAATTGGCTATAACGGCTATACATCCTTTAAATATCGATTGAAACAAGAAAAGAAAATGACAGATGCAAGCGACCAGCTCAAAAATATTGATGAAGACATCAAACTAGCAATTCGGAAAAATGAAGAAGAGGTTTTAAAAACGATACAGCTGCAAAGTATTGGACAAATTGAAGATGCCGTTCAAAAAATACATAATGCAGACAAAATTTATATTTTCGGCAGAGGCTTCTCAGAGATGATTGCCAAAGAGATGACCATCAAATTACAGCTCATCGGGAAAACATGTGAAGTACACGACGATCCAAATATCATTCGGCTGAAATCGCGAGACATTGAAAAAAGTGAGCTTGCCATCTTTGTTTCATTAAATGGCGAAACAGCTGAGCTTGTTGAAGCGTGTCAAAACCTCAGTATGAAGCAAGTCACAACCATTACGGTGACGACAAGAATAGATTCTACATTAAGCAAAATATCAGATATGACACTAGTCGGATATAAAGGGGAACAATCTTTCTTCCCAGATTATGAAGTCAGATCCCGCCTGTCTCTTCATGTCATTGCCCGCATTTTACTTGACGCCTATGTGATCCGAATGAAATAACCAATAAGAAAGCCTTCGAGACTTTGATCTGGAAGGCTTTTTCTCATGAAAACCTTTACACATTCTGAAAACATTTTCACTGAATCGTATGAGATACTTTCTTTAGAGAAAAGAAAGAAGGTGAAACCAATTGATTTATACCTGCACCTTAAATCCTGCTATTGACCTATATATTGCATTAAAAGAAATGCGGGCAAATGCAGTCAATCGCACAGAAGATGAAGATTATCAGCCGAATGGAAAAGGCGTGAACGTGTCAATTATGCTAAAGAAATATGGCTTCACCAGCACTGCACTAGGATTTATTGCTGGGTTTTCAGGCTCTTATATTGAACAATCTTTAAAGGATCTCTCCATTCAAACCGATTTTATCTCGGTTGAAGGCATCACACGCATTAATGTTTTTATTAATACGACAGAAGAATACAAGCTCGTGAATCAAGGCCCAGCGATTGAAGAAAAAGCGCTTCACGCCTTTCGTGAGAAAATTGCGGCTATCCCGCAGGGAGGCATCCTCATCATGTCAGGCAGTCTGCCAAAAGGCGTTCCTGCCAGCATTTTTTCAGAAGTAGCAGCTATTTGTCATCAACAGAAGGTCAAGTTCATTTTAGACACAAGCTCAGCAGCAGTTCTTGAGACGCTTCAATACAAGCCGTATTTACTAAAACCGAATGAAGAAGAAATTGCTGCTTTTTTCGGCAAAACACATCCTTTGTCAGAAAAAGAACTCATTCAATCAGGAGAGAAACTCATTGAGATGGGTGCAGAGCAAGTGCTGATTTCTCGCGGGAGAGAAGGAGCTTTATTCATTACGAAGGACGCAGTGTTTAAAGGAAACGCACCAACAGGCACTGTCGTAAACACAGCTTGTTCTGGAGATGCGATGCTCGCAGCTTTTCTTAGTAAACATCTTGAAGGACATTCACCTGAAGAATGCTTACGCTACGGCATTGCAACTGGCGCATCTACTGCATTTTCTAAAGGCTTAAGTGATTTACATGACATTGATTCATTGATTGAGCAAGTACACATTCAGAAGATATAAGGGGGAATAACACATGAGCCGTAAAAAAATTGTCGCTGCAACCGGCTGTCCAACAGGTATTGCACACACATTTATGGCAGCTGAAGCATTAAAAATCGCTGCTGAGCAGCTAGGGGTCGACATTAAAGTCGAAACGCATGGTCAAGTAGGAATTGAAAACGCTTTAACTGATCAAGACATTCTGGAGGCCGATGGGGTCATTGTCGCAGCTGACAAAGATGTAAATACAGATCGTTTTCACGGCAAACCACTAATTGAAGTGCCTGTAGCGAAGGGTATCCGCACGCCAAATGAACTGATCCAAGGCATTATCAATGGAGATGCTCCCGTTCATCAAGTGAAAGGAAGAGCTTCTGGAACAGAGAAACCATCTGCTCCTTCATCCTCTCAACAAAAGTCAGCAAATAAATGGATACACACCATTTATAAGCACTTAATGAACGGTGTATCACACATGCTGCCATTTGTCGTTGGAGGCGGTGTCTTAATTGCCCTTTCTTTCTTATTTGGTATCTACTCTGCTGATCCTAAGCACGAAACGTATCATCCATTTGCTGCCTATTTGAAAAGCATTGGCGGACTTGGCTTCAGCTTAATGGTACCAATTTTAGCAGCATTTATCGCTGATTCGATCGCTAGACGCCCGGGGATGGTCGTCGGATTTATAGGGGGTCTCCTTGCAAATGATGGAGGTGCTGGATTCTTAGGCGGTATTATCGCAGGTTTTGCAGCAGGATATATCATTTTATTGCTTCAATTCTTGCTTCAAAAATTACCAGCATCACTTGATGGATTAAAATCAATCTTCATCTATCCTGTCATCGGTATTTTCTTAATTGGGGCTGTCATGACCCCGTTGTTAGTCCCAATCACAGGGCTAAATAATTCCCTAATGGATTTTCTCTCATCTGTACAATCCACGAATCCACTGCTTTTAGGTTTAATTGTTGGAGCGATGTGTGGATTTGATATGGGAGGACCTTTTAACAAAGCAGCCTATGTCACAGGAACGGCTTTACTTGCAGAAGGTAACCTTTACTTCATGGCAGGTGTGTCAGCAGCATGTATCACACCGCCGCTTATCATTGCGATTGCCACAACGATTTTCCGAAAACATTTCACGCCACAAGAACGAAATGCAGGGGCAATCAACTATATTCTAGGAGCGACACATATTACAGAAGGAGCCATCCCATTTGCGGCCAAAAACCCGGTCGTTGTCCTGCCAATTATCATGTTTGGCTCTGCCATCTCTGCTATATTGACATATTTGTTTGGCGTACAGGTTCCAGCTCCGCATGGTGGATTCCTTGTTCTTCCGGTCGTCACAGGTGCATTCCAATGGGTGCTTTCCATACTAATCGGCTCACTCGTAGGTGCGATTCTCTACGGACTTTACCGTAAAAAAATAGACAACCCCGCAGTTTAAAACGGAGGAGGAGAAATGATGGAACATATCTATATGAATCTTCACGAAACAGCTTCTTCACAGGCTGGCGTGTTCGCAGCCATTGCTGACATTGCCTACAAAGCAGGTATTTGCACCTCACCAGAGGATGTCAAAAAAGGTTTAGCGGAAAGGGAAGCACTGAGTACAACCGGATTTCAAGATGGATTTGCCATTCCGCATACTCAAACAGAAGCCATCACGAAACCAGCACTTGTGATCGTCCGCACGGAAACAGGTATTGAATGGGACGCTTTTGATGGGAAGCCTTGCTTTTTCTTCTTATCCTTACTGATCCCTAAAAGTGAAGCAGGGACGACTCATTTAAAAGCTCTTTCAGCCCTTTCACGAGGCTTAATGGATGAAACGAAACGTCAGAAACTGCTGGAAACAAGAACAAATGAAGACATGCTTGCTGTATTAGAAACGGATATTTTAACTAGAGAGGATGTTTGATCATGCCTTTACTTTCAACAACACCAATGCTTGAGGCTGCGAAAAAAGAAAAATACGGAATTGTGGCATTCAATGTACACTCCTTTGACAGTATCTATTGGGTACTCGAAACTGCTGCAGAATTAAAGTCACCTGTGATTTTGCAAACAACGGTTGGAACGGTTCAATCTCTTGGAGCAAAAGCAATTGCAGATACAGTGAAGGCGGCGGCTGATCAATATCAAATCCCAATCGGTCTTCACCTGGATCACTGCACAGACTTTGATGTGATTCTCACCTGTATCAGGGCTGGATATACATCCGTTATGATCGATGCATCTATGCACTCATATGAAGAAAATGTACGCCGCACAAAAGAAGTCGTGGATCTTGCCTTAAAAGTCGGTGTAAATGTCGAAGCAGAGCTAGGCAAGGTAGGCGGTGTAGAAGATGATATCGTCGTTGACGAAAAGGATGCTGAAAAAGCCGTTCCATCAGAATGCCGCCAATTTGTAGAAGAAACTGGGGTGCCTACTTTAGCGCCTGCGATTGGTACTGCCCATGGCATTTATAAAGGGGTGCCGGATATTGACTTTGACCGCATTGAACAAATTGCAGCGCTGGTCGATGTACCACTTGTCCTGCACGGTGGTTCCGCTGTACCAGATGAGGACGTCAAGCGATGCGTTGCACTTGGTATGGCAAAGGTGAATGTCTCAACTGAACTGAAAAATGCATATTCCGAAGCGATACGTGATCATTTCTCAAACGAACCTGAAAGCTTAGATCCGCGTATGTATTTACAAAAAGCAAAACAAGCAGCGAAAGACATGGTCCAATCGAAAATACGAATCGTTGGCAGTGAGGGCAAAGCCCATCCGTTATATCAATAAGAAAAAAAGCAGAGCCGCTATCGCTCTGCTTTTTCACATTATTCGTTTTCCTTCATTTCATTAGATGTGCGTACCCGTGCATTTCCCATAAATACGACCGTAATCGCCGCAAGTGCAATCGGGAATAATGCAAGCAAAAATACGTACGTAATACTTTGTGACATCGCATCGATGACTTTATTTAAAATATCAGTCGGAATTTGTGAGCGGGCACCTTCTTGGAAAATAGCCTGTGGATCGCTTATTTGAGAAGGGGCTCCTTTCATTCCGCTAAAGGCATCAGCTAAACGATTTGTCAGCACATTGGTTTGAATCGTTCCGAAAATTGTAACACCGAGCGTCATTCCAAGTGATCTCATAAATGAATTGGTCGAGTTTGCACTGCCTCGGTAACGCGGCTCAAGATCATTCATTGAAGCTGACGGCAGAAGGGAGAAGCTGAACCCGACGCCAAAGCCTGATATCATCATAAAGAGTGTGAGCCACAGTCTTGCTGTATCTGGTGACATATTGGCAAGCAGCAGCATCCCAGCGAAAAATGAAATGACAGAAATAGTCATAAGACGTCTGAAAGGCACTTTCGTCTGCATCGTTCCGCCAATCATACTGCCAATGACTGATCCAATCATCATCGGTGTTAAAATGAACCCTGCACTTGTCGCAGATTCACCGTACACCGCCTGCACGAAAATAGGAATAAAGACAGCAAGAATAATAAATGTCCCGCCATATAAAAACGCCAAAATTTGAGATGTTGCAAATAATCGATTTTTAAACATCCAAAATGAGATAATCGGCTCCTCAGCCTTACGCTCAACAATAAAGAAGATCGTACCGAACACAAGAAACACAGCAAAAAGTGTGAAGATTTGCACCGAATCCCAAGCATAAGATTTACCGCCAAGCTCAAGCGCGAACATTAAGCTGACAACCGCAACGACAAGTGTAATAGCACCTGACCAGTCGATTTTCTGCTTACGATGTTCAAGCGATTCCTGATAGTATCTAGCGATCAAGAAGACACTGACAATACCAATTGGCACATTAATATAGAAAACCCAATGCCAGCCGATCGAATCCGTAATAATAGCACCTAAAAGCGGTCCGAGTACACTTGATAAACCAAAGACTGCTCCAAACATACCAGACATTTTTCCGCGCTTTTCAGGCGGGAAGATGTCGAAGATAATCGTAAATGCGATCGGAAGAAGTGCACCGCCCCCAAGCCCTTGAATGGCTCGGTAAATAATGAGCTGATCCATCGTTTGTGCGATACCGCACAGCGCTGATCCAATTAAAAAGAAAATAAGTCCAAACAGAAAAAAACGCTTTCGACCATACATATCAGAAAGCTTTCCGTAAATAGGCATTCCCGCCATCACTGCCACCATATAAGAAGCCGTCACCCAAGCAAATTTATCAAAACTGCCTAAATCTGCTACGATGCTTCCCATTGCTGTTGCAACAATGGTATTGTCCATCGCTGCCATAAAAATCCCTAACAGCAAACCGATGACAACAAAGCGAGTGGATGCCTTGCCTTTATCCACCTGATTCATTTCATTTACCTCCTGCTTACGTTCTCTCATTATTTTTGCTATGATCAACTTAACCATAAAGTAAGAGAACATTTATCTTGATGATCAAGATAAATTGATTTTAAAGGGAGGAGAACAAGTTGTCAATAAAGAACGAGGCTGAAGACAGAGCAGCCCAGATCATACATACAATGAGGCGGCTCGCCACACGAACCGTTTTGTTCCACCAAGCGGCCGCTCAATCGCTCGGCCTTTTTCCAACAGATCTCAAATCCGCCGATTTATTAAACGAACTCGGTCCTCTCACAGCAGGAGAATTAAGTGAAAAAACAGGTCTTAGCTCAGGTGCGGTGACAGCTCTTATTGACCGCCTTGTCAAAGCGGGCTACGCCAAAAGAGAAAAGGACCCAAAAGACAAACGAAGAGTCATCATTGTTCCTCTAACAGCGGGGAAATCACAGGTAAAAGAACTCTTTCGATCCTTATCAACATCAACGAAGGAACTCACAAATGAATACAAACCAGAAGAATTAGATTTAATTATTCAATTTATAACTGAAGCAGCAGATATTATGGAGCAAGAGCTGCAATTGCTGAAGTCTAGATTGTAAAAAGTACACTGATGCGGGTGTGCTTTTTTAAGTGCATTCCTAATTCATGTAGGGATTGCCTCGACTAGTGACATCTTCCTTACCGTGGAAGTGCTCTATAACACTTTTTTATAATGGAGTAGCTCAAAAAAATGTTCTATTTAAAAGATTGTTCTAAATATCGCATCATAATTATTACTGACAAAAGTGGAGCTAAAGTATTCTATTGAAACATTGTTCATTTACATAATAAGTATTGTTTTTGTGTCTTAATTCCTATTTAATGACAAACTTTGTATTGGTAAAATTGACCTTGTCAATGAATAGGAAGGAGTGAATTCTGCTGGGGAAGATACTTGATGCAAAAGCACTAACAAGTGCCATGGACACAAGGGCAAAACACTATCAGGAACTCCGCGAACAAATGGTAGATTTAAAAAAGTCATTACAAGGTGTGGCCAATCTCGGTGATGATTTCACTGGGAAAGGAGCCGATAATATTAAAAGTTTCTATAAAGAGCTTGCTGGAAATGTAGACATGTTTATCAGCTTCATTGATAAACAAAAAGCCTTTCATGAAGGTGTTTCTGGGACACTGGATGATACGAGCTTTGGCGGCGATACCTTTATAGAAGAACACTTTTTAGACAACGCAGTACATATGGGCATCAAAAACGCCAAAAGCATTGTAAAGGATCAAAAAAAGGCACTCAAAACCATTTTTCAAGACATTGATGACCTCATTTCCCTAGAGGTATTTGATAGCCAAACCTTTGATGAAAAAATAGAAGATGCGGAAGATGAACGAAAAAAGACGGTCAAAGAACTAAGAGAGCTTGATCAAAATTTAAAAGACGAATATGCTTTGTCAGAGACGGAACAGCAAGCTACAATGGCATTGTACGCTGAAATGATGAATGCGACAAATGACGGAAAAGCGATTTCGCCTATGAATTTTGACAAGAAAGCGTATCAAAATAGTGAAATCTACAAGGCAAAAAGCGATATTGAGAAGCAAACTTCTGAATATCTGAAAATCAAAAAAGAACAAGAAGAAGCCCGTAAGATCGCAAAGGAACAAGAAGCCCTCGCCAACCGCCCTTGGTATGAAAAAGCCCTCGATTATGGTGGAAACATCGTGAATGAACTGACTGGCGTAAACGATGCAAAACGTGCCGCAACAGGCGTTGATCCAATCACAGGCGAGGAACTCACCGCAGGCCAGCGAGTCGCGGCAGGAGGCATGGCAGCAGCAGGCTACATCCCAATCGTCGGCTGGGCAGGCCGCATTTTCAAAGGCGGAAAAGCTGTCTATAAAACGACCCAAGCCACATCAGCCGCAGTCAGGGCAGTCGATATCTACAAGACATCACAAAAATCCTTTGACGCCCTGAAAACATCTCAAAAAGGTTTATATGGCCTCACCGCCACCAACGGCTTCAGCGAAGCAATTACAGGCCGAGACATGTTTGGAAACAAGATCTCAAAAGAACAGCAGGAAGCGAGTATGAATGCGGCTCTTGGAATGCTTTTGCCGTTTGGGGCGAAAGGCTTTCGGGGGAAGATGGGAATTACGGGTAGTGAAAAAGTTAAGTTCTCATCTAGCTTAGAAGATCATATAAGAAAAGTTGATCCCAATGTTCCAAGGAGAAGAGGAATTGGTGGGGCGCATAACAAAGATGAATTTATGAAAAATGATGTAAATATATTAAATGTTAAGAAGCATGATGCTTTGCCAGGAGTGGAAAAAATAACTTACCAAGTTCCTTCTTTAGATGCTAAAACAGGTCAAAAAATTGGATGGAAAGCAAAGCCATTTGATAAAACTGTTTATGATCCTAAGTTAATTTCTGATGAAGATTTTATTAAACGAGGAAAAGAAGCTGTAAATAATGCTTCTTCAAAAGGTGTTTTAGGGAGAGAATGGGAAGGTTATGATGGACAAGGTATAAAATGGAGAGGTTATACAGATAAGGATGGGGCAGTGACCTCGTTTTATCCTGAATTATAGGTAGGGGGATTCAGATAGTATGTTAAAAAAAATTTTAGAAACTCAAATGTTAAGAGATGAACACTTTCCTGTGGTGGCTTTTTTCAATGCCATTACTGATGATAGCTTTGTAAATATTGTTCAGCATTTATCTACGGGAGTAGGTTATGGAATTAACGATGTGGATTGCACATTTCCAAATGATCTGGAACCCGACGAGGAGCCCTTTCATGGAGTACTATTTGCACTTCATGATGATGAGGTTATTGTTGATTATCAAACATTCTACTATTATCTTGAGCAAGCCTGTAACACGTACATTACAGAGTATCCTCAGGATAAGAAAACTATTAGCGAGGTGTTAAGGAAGGTTTTTGAAAAATATAGATTGGCCAATTGACAAAAGCAACCTCTGAAAATAGTTGAGCAACTAAGTATTGAAATTAGTAGAATGATTAAAGACAATTTTAATTGATAATTTATAGGCTAAATAATAAATTAGGACTTAAATTACTATCAAATTTATGAATAAATTGGAGAATAATGAGAAGAAATATAAAACTCGAAGTCCCTGTATTCAACATTCATCCTTTAAGAATAACTGAAGGTTGGATTGTACGTTATAATAATTTCAGGGAAATTGACCCTAAAAAGTTAGAAGCAGAAGATGATAGATGGTTTATGTTCACTGAAAGTTTATTACAACTTTATCATGAGAAATCATCAATAACATTGGATTTAGGGTGGTATCCTGATTTATCTTCTGATAGTAACTACCTTGTTCTAATAGTTAAAAATACAGATTGGGACAATCCTATTGAGGAATTCAGCTCGGATGACTATACCAAAGTGATTGATTTTATAGAATTTCATTTGAAAGAAATTACATCCAACTGGTGGAAATAAAATAGTAGGTACTTATTTACTAACAAATTAACATCGCTAGTTTCTTCAGTTTTACTCGTTTTTGATCAATTTTTGAGGCTGAAGGTACTCGAGAATGTGTTCTCAGAGTAATTTCATAATTAGGGGACTCTATATGTTTAGAGAATTAGATAATCTTTTATCTGCTGATACAACAGTAGATTCATGGTATGATGGCGGGTGTTTGATTGCTAGTGAGATACTCTCTGATTTTAGCCTAAATGACTGGGAAGAACTATCAAATCAGGTGCTTAATAAACCAATAGAGTGGCAGCGTAAAATTGCTTATTGCCTGGATAATGAGTGCAATGAATATGAGCTGAATATTTTAATAGATTTGTTGAATACTAATGATAAAGAATTATTTGAGATTTGTATTGATACATTGAGAAGCTTCACAATTGAAGAAGGCATGAAGCATCCTCAAATTTTAGAACGTGTAAATCATGTAGTGGCTACTACTGAGAATTCACTAGTAAAAGTAATTTTTCAAGACTTTCTTTCAAAGATGAATTCAAATTAGTTCGTTTTTAATGAGATTACGCAAAAAACTTGATTGGCTTAATGCCTTTCAAGTCTTTTGTGTTATTGGACTTCAAATTAAAAAAAACGACCAAAAGGGGATCGGGACCTCATCGTATAACTTCTTCATAAGAAAATGAAGTGGGTACAATAAACAGAAAAACATCCTCTAATAATGCATAGAGAATGCTGCTCTGTTTAGAAGGGGGAAATAATTTTAATTTATTTGTTTCATCAGATTCACAAATTCGAGTTCAATATTCCCCTTTAATTTTAAAGAATGACCCACGAATCGTTCCAGCAAGTTTAGACTTCTGCCTAGCAAATTTAAATTTCCCTTCTAATTCCTTTGGTACTTCCATACCTTCAGAAAGCTTAAAACCAACAGCACGTTTTTTCGGGTCATCCACTGTATACAGGACGTTAATTGGAAGACCATCCTCATAAAAGACGTAAGTCCATTTGATATTTTCCACTTGAAAACTTGCCGTTTCTAAAGGTTTTGCTGCAAACTCTAGTTCACGTTCTTCTTTTAACACTCGGTTCACATAATCAAGGGTATCCTGACTTTCGCTGGCAGGTAATACTGTAAATTCATGCTTATATTTGTTCATAAAGTAACGAGCCTCATTAGCTCGTAAGCCAGCAAGTGCTTCTGCTACAGGTGAAGACTCTAAACCAATCGTAGACACATTTTTAAAATCAACGATATAGGCCATTTCTATCCCTCCATATCCTTCTTATTTTCCTACAACAGGAATCCACATCTCACCAAGTAATAAGTCGTTTCGCTGCCCCATCTCTACCACTGCATTTGGTCCACCAACATAGGCGAAATTCTTTGCTTCAGGCAAGACTTGACCAAATGCAATACCAGTAAGAGTTTGATGCAATTCATCAGCGGTTTTAGCTTCCCCTTTAACGATTAGATATTCCCCTTTAGGAAATTGAATCACTCTGTCCGCTTCTGGTAACGATTCCTCTGTCATGACCCCGACATAATGCATCAGCTTGTTATTTACCGCTTCGTTTACGATAAAAATATAGTCATTTGAGGCAATGGCTTTTAATGTGTCAAGCTTACCTTCTTGTGTGACTGCTTGCCAAAAGTCTGCTTTTTCCTTCGTGATGCCCGCATAGTCTGTGTAATGACTCTTAAGTTCAGTTCCAATACCTAACACGTGAAAGCTGTCTTTTTGTTCTAATATATAATCTGCCATATTCAACACTTCCTTTTGAAAAATTGATCAAATGTTTTTTCTTTTCACTTGATAAATATATAATAGGCTTAAATCATGTCAAAAAATGATACTGTTTAGGGGGATCAGATGAAAAAAGTTGAACGGATTAATACCATCATGCGGTATATTAACAACCGCGCCAACTTTACAATTTCTGAAATCATGAGAGAATTTCATATCTCTCGTTCGACAGCAATTAGAGACATCAGAGAAATTGAAGCTATGGGGATGCCGCTTGTCGCTGAAGTCGGAAGGGACGGGGGATATTTTGTGATGAACAATTCCGTCCTGCCAACTGTTCGTTTTACCGATAATGAAATTAAAGCTCTTTTTATTGCCTTTATGGCCACAAGAAACCAGCAACTCCCTTATTTAAAGAGTCGCCAGTCTTTAGCTGAAAAATTACTAGGACTCATCTCAGAAACCCAGCAAGATGACCTTGTTCTGTTAAATCGCCTCTTGCTATTTGAAGGGACTAATCCGAATAATCCTGATCTGCTTGATTTGACAGATCTCCCTCATCCCATGTTAGAAAAATTAATCCAACTGCTTATTTTGGATCGATATTTACTGATTACCATGAGAGAGGAGAAAGTGATGAAGTCCTATCCTATTTACCTCTTGAACCTTTATCGTGAAAAAAGCCTTTGGCTGATTGAAGGCTTTGATTTAAAGGAAGAGAAGAAACGGATTTTGCCTGTCGACAACCTCACAGATGTTGAACCTTGCTCTACAAAAAATAGATTAAGCAGGAAAAAGATTTTAGAAAAACTAAGTAAGCAGGAGGAAGTAATCAACCTTGTCCTTGAACTTGGTCCAAAGGCAATTGCACAGTTCAAAAAATACCATCCTTTCAAAATGTCAATTTCTTATACGAATCCTTACCAAACTACAGCCATTTTAAAGACTTTTATCGATGTTAATCATTCAGAAGAAATAACGGAAATGACAAATTGGCTACTTTTCCTAGGCAATGATATTAAGGTCCGGGAAATGCCTGTAGAAATCAAGAAAAGTTTACAAGAGAGACTACTCCTATATTGTCCATAATCAATGCTGGTTAGACCTCATGGTAACCGTACCATAAGTAAATAGTTTTTTTTAGAAAGTGCCTTTTCCTAACTGGGAAGGCATTTTTATATTGTAGAGGGATCTAACTCCTTTATATTAGTTTGAACCATTAACTCTAGAGAATTTATCTAAAAGTCCTTGTGCTTAATTAGCTAAATGTTTACATAGATAAACCTATTAATAATTGCAAGCAATCAACAGTTATAAACAAAATTTTAAATTGAATTAAAAAAACATATATTTCACTTATGGCTATATCTTCTTTAACATTAAGGTACATTTATGTTACAAAATAAAGTCAAGGAGGAGTAGCTGAGTGAATAACTCATATGATGTTATCATTGTTGGCGGGGGTAATGCGGCTTTGTGTGCTGCTATTAGTGCGCATGAAGGAGGGGCAAATGTACTTGTTCTTGAAAGGGCACCTATGGAAAAACGTGGAGGAAATTCATATTTCACAGATGGTGCAATTCGAGTAGCCTATAACAGATTAGATATGTTAAGAGAAGTGCTTCCGGATTTGACAGATAATGACTCAGAACAAATTGTAATGCCTCCTTATACAGAGGATGATTTCATGAATGATTTGATGAGAGTGACTTCTGGTAAAAGTGATATCAAATTAGCCCGCCATTTAATTTCAAAATCTTTTGAAACTATTAAGTGGATGTATAAAAACGGAGTAAAATTTGAATTAAATTATGATAATCAGTCATATGAAAAAGAAGGAAAACGGCATTTTTGGGGTGGTTTACCTCTTAAGACTTCTGGAAAAGGTGTTGGCCTCATCAAACAACTTTATCAGCGTGTTGATCAATTAGGAATAAAAGTGGAGTATGATGCCAGAATGGTTGATTTAATTAGTGTTGATGATGGGGTAACGGGTGTAGTAGTTGAAAAGAACGGTGAGTTAGTTCAAATTTATTCTAAGACCGTCATTCTTGCATGTGGTAGTTTTGAAGCAAATAAAAAGATGAGAATCGAATTCCTGGGTAAGGAATGGGAAGGCGCGATTGTCAGAGGTACGGAATATAACACTGGAGACGGCTTGGATATGGCAGTGAAAGCTGGTGCTTCTAAATATGGAGATTGGGGCAGCTGCCATTCTATAGGCACTGATTATAATGCTCCAGCGGTTGGTGATTTTAACAAGCCTGGCGATATTTACAAGAAATCCTCTTTTCCACTTGGCTTAATGTTTAATTTGGAAGGGAAGAGATTTGTAGATGAAGGAGCAGATTTTAGGAATTATACGTACGCTAAATATGGAAGAGAAATTCTTAAGCAGCCCGGTCATAAAGCATTTCAAGTATTTGATGCCAAAGTACATCCATTATTACGCGATGAATATACTTTGGACGAAGCTACCTGCTATCAAGCTGATAGCTTAGAAGAGCTTGCAGACTTAATGAAAATCAGTAAAGAAGTGTTTAAAGATACGATACATGAATATAATTTGTCCGTGCAAGAAGGAGACTATAATCCTTCCATTAAGGATGGAAAGGGGACTGTAGGGATAACGCCACCAAAAACAAATTGGGCGCTGACAATAGATCAAGCACCTTATTATGCTTATCCAGTAACATGCGGTGTTACCTTTGCATTTGGTGGTCTTCGAGTGAATACAAATGCAGAGGTCTTAAATTTTAAAAATAAACCTATCAAGGGTTTATACGCAGCTGGTGAGATGGTAGGGGGTATTTTCTATGAGAACTATCCAGGTGGTTCAGGTTTAATGTCTGGTTCAGTATTTGGAAAAACTGCTGGTTTCAATGCTGCATCATTTCTAAAACAACATGCATAGAAATAGCCTATAGGGTAAGGGGGACTCTTAAAGAGCCCCCCTTACCTATTTGATATGCTCTCTGCATGTAAATCAGCACGTATGGATGTACAAAATAAAGTATTATTCAATTTAACAAGAACACATCTATAATTATAATAAACTTAGAAAGGATGACCACTATGGATGAAAAAGATTGGATTTTACTTGATATCCTTTACAATGAGCAAAATTTAACAAAAACAGCGGAAAAGTTGTATACATCTCAGCCCTCAATTACTTATAGATTAAATAAGATTGAGGAAGTTTTTGAGATTAAATTGTTCAACAAAAGACATAAGGGAATTACCTTTACTGTAGAGGGAGAGCATTTAGTTTTCTATGCACGAAGAATGTTAAAGGAACTGCAGGATACCAAGGATCAAATCGTTAACTTAGGAAAAGAGGTACAGGGACACTTAAGACTTGGCGTTTCCAGCAATTTCGCACAATATAAGCTCCCAAAATTACTTAGAGATTTTTCCAACATGTATCCCAATATCCAATTTAGTGTGCAAACTGGATGGAGCACTGATGTCATGAAGTTATTAGATGCAGGTATTGTACAAGTTGGAATAATTAGAGGGGACCATCGATGGAAAGGAGAGAAGGAGAGGCTTACAAAGGAAAAATTACTAATCATCTCTAGAGATCCCATTAATATAGGACAGCTTCCTTTGTTACCATTTATAAAATATCAGACTGATAATTCTTTAAAGACTATTCTCGATGATTGGATGTACGACAATCTAGTCCTGCAACCAAACATAGCTATGAAAGTTGATCGACATGAGACATGCAAAGAAATGGTGAAGCAAGGGCTTGGGTACTCGATAGCACCCGAGATTTGCTTAAGAAATTCAGATAAACTATATACAATGGAAGTATATGATACTAAGAAAAAGCCATTAACTAGAGATACTTGGCTCATGTATGATCAGAAATCTACAGAGACTAAAACTGTTAAAGCATTTATTGAATTCCTAAGAGGAGAACAAGTTTCATCTGTATTATGACATCATTTTGTATTTGTTCTTAAAAGACATTCTTTTTTTTGAAATCGCATTCACTCGATGCAACGGTAGGCATGGGCAGGAGGGAAAAGAAATTAAAAGATGATAAGAAGTGAAAAAACCTTGGCTGGCTTTATATCATTCAAGGTTTTTTGCGTTTATTGGTTCGCAAACACGCAAAAGAAGACAAAAAACCCTTTGTATACAAGCCTGAAAGCACACTCAAATGGTGTGTTTTTTTATGAAAAGAGCACACAATCGCTGCACAGCACGTGCTGAAGACATTTGGACTTCTTTGATGCATGTGAGTTGATTAGACTTATAAGCAAAGGGAAAGAAAGGAGGAATTCCAACTGTACTTAACCAAAAGGGGCACGACGTTACTATCTATGCTGCTTCATACGACATCTTATCTATCAATAGAAGATTTGCAGAATCGAATGAACGTTTCGACTCGAACCGTTTACGCTGAAATCAAGCGAATGAACAGCTGGCTTGAAACTCATCAGCTTAGTGGTGTGCAGCGAAAAGGCCAACGTGGCTATTATTTAAATCCTCATGAAAAAGAAATCATTATTCAAAAAGCTGATACCATTCTTGTTGGTCACGATTATGAACCATGTGTAAAGGAACGAAGGGCTATCTTGCTTTTAACCATTGCATGCAGCGAGCATTGCCTAAGAATAGATGATTTTATGAAGATGACAAAGGTGAGCCGAAATACATTACTCGAGGATATGAAACAGCTAAAAGAAACGCTCTCAAAGCAGGAGATCACACTCCGCTATCAGGCAGCAAGCGGCTATGTTATTTCAGGAGACGAAAGGGCCATTCGATTGGCACTCAAACCTTATATACATTTCATTCGCACCATGATAAAAAACGAAAAAACGTTTCCGTCGTTTTGGTTAAAGGGACCTATTTCATCCAAACGGGTACACCATCTCCTCCAGCAGTCAGAACAAGAACTTAAGCTTGAATTTGCAGATGAGATGCTGGATCAGCTCTCTTTGGATCTCTTTTTTTACTTTAAGCGGATGAAGCTGGGGCATGCTGTACACATTTCAAACGAAGAAAAGCGAACATTGCAGGAAACAGAGGAATGCTTGGCGGCTATTCGTTTCATGGCGCAGATTCAAAAAGAGGCCAGTCTCATTGTTCATGATGATGAGATCTATTTTCTTAGCACCTTATGGCTCAGTGCCAAAAAACAAAAACTTCCATCAATTAAAAAACCAGAAGAACATCTCATTCGCACCATCGCCAGACAAATGATATTTGACTTTCAGCGATATGCTTGTATTTCCTTTCAAGAACCTAAAGCATTGGAGCAAAACTTAACAATGCATTTAATTCCAGCCTATTACAGGCTCATCTATCACATTGGTATGATCAACGAACTGACGGATTCTATAAAAAAAGCACAGCCAGAAGTGTTTGAAATCACTCAAAAAGTTGCATGTCATTTAGAAAAGGCGGCCTGTTCAAAGTTGAGTGACCATGAAAATGCATATCTCGCCATGCATTTTGGCAGCTGGATGAGAAGAGAAGGAATTTCATCCATTGCCAGGCGGTCTGTATACATTGTCTGCGGAGAAGGAATCGGCACAAGTAACATGCTGAAAACTCAGCTTCTCGAATTAATCGGCTATATTGAAGTACGCGGACTGTTATCAAAGCGTGCATATGAAGAATTAGCAGCAGTTGATGCAGATTTCGTTGTGTCCACAACACCTATTTCGTTTAAAGGAAAACCAGTTCATCTCGTTCATCCTATTTTAACTGCCTATGAGAAAAAAACATTACTTCAATACGGAAAAGGCTCAGAAACGAAGATTGACGAGAAGCATGTAAACGCTTTATTCAACATCATTCAGCAGCATACCATCGTACAAAATAAACAAGCACTGCTTCATGACATTCGGGAGCTGCTACATCCCACATATGTATCCTATCAGAAAGGGTGGAACCCAGTGTTAAATGATTTATTAACAGAACAAACCATCAAGCTCCACCAAACAGCAGACACATGGCAAGAGGCGATTACAAAAGCGGCGCAGCCTTTACTTGATCAAAATGCTATTAAACCAAGTTATGTAGAAGCCATGATACAGTCTGTTCATCAAAATGGTCCTTATATTGTCATTGCACCACAAGTGGCCATCCCACATGCAAGGCCCGAGGATGGCGTGAACAAATTGAGCATGACGCTCATGTCCTTCAAACAGCCCATTTCGTTTTCAAAGGATGGAAAAAAGCAGGTGCGGCTTGTCATTGTGTTAGCTGCCATTGACAGCATGAGCCACTTGAAAGCACTCAAACAGCTGACCATGCTGTTAAGTGAAGAGAAACGCACGAAACAATTGATGGAAGCAGAAGATTTAGCATCGGTTCAAAAACTAATTGATCAATTTTCACAAGTATAAAGGGGGAGTAAGAAAATGAAAAAAATTCTTGTTGTATGTGGAAACGGGTTAGGAAGCAGCTTTATTGTAGAAATGAATGTCAAAAAAGCATTAGAAGAATTAGGTCTTAAAGCTGAAGTGGATCATACCGATCTCAGTACAAGTAAAAATGAACAAGCCGACCTTTATATAGGAGCAGCTGATATTATTGACCAGCTGAATGACGGCACAAGAAATGTGGCTGGCTTAAACAATTTGTTAGACCAGGAAGCCATTAAAGACGTCCTTCGTCAACACATTTAAGTCATGAAAAAGGGGGATTCACATCATGATAGAACTGATCATGAACGATATATTGGGCACACCTGCCATTCTCATCGGTTTGTTTGCACTAGCCGGTTTACTTTTGCAGAAAAAATCAGCTGCAGACACTGTGTCAGGCACCTTGAAAACAACCATGGGTTTCTTAATATTAGGGGCGGGCGCTACAGTCGTCTCTGATTCACTTGGGGTTTTTCGAAAGATGTTTGAAGCAGCCTTTCACATTCAAGGGGTTGTCCCAAATACAGATGCTATGGCCGCCATTGCTCAAAAGGAATTCGGTACACAGACAGCACTTATCATGATTTTTGGTATGCTGGTCAATTTGTTACTTGCAAGATTTACACCCTTTAAATATGTCTTTTTGACTGGTCACCACACGTTGTATATGGCGGCGATGCTCGCCGTCGTTCTCTCGACAGCCGGCATGCACGGGTGGCTGCTCATCTCTACTGGCTCCATGATATTAGGGGCAGCTATGGTCATTGCCCCCGCAATCCTTCAACCGTTTACGAGGAAAGTCACCGGAAGCAAGGATCTCGCGCTTGGACACTTCAGTACTTTCGGTTATTTTACTGCGGGAATGATCGGCAAATGGGTTGGATCTCCAGAAAAATCAACGGAAACCATTCAAGTGCCTAAATCACTCGGTTTTCTAAGAGATACCTCTGTTGCCATTTCGATTACGATGGCTTTACTGTTCTTTGCCATTGCACCGTTTGCAGGAATTCCTTATATAGAACAAATTAGCGGTGGCACGAACTTCGCTGTCTTCATTCTCATTCAAGCGATTACGTTTGCTGCTGGTGTGTACATTATTTTAGCAGGGGTACGGATGGCCATTGGCGAGATCGTACCTGCGTTTAAAGGGATTGCCGATCGATTCGTGAAGGGGGCAAAGCCGGCACTTGATGCGCCAACCGTTTTTCCATTTGCGCCAAATGCGGTCATTATCGGTTTTTTATGCAGCTTTGCAGGAGGCATCGTATCCATTTTTCTTTTACCTTTGTTTGGTTTGACTGTCATTGTCCCTGGACTTGTCCCGCACTTTTTTTGCGGTGCTACAGCAGGCGTGTATGGCAATGCAACAGGAGGGGTTAGAGGTGCTGTCGCTGGGGCCTTTGTAAATGGATTGCTTCTTTCCTTTTTACCTGCCTGTTTATTACCTGTGTTAGGAGCCCTTGGCTTTGAAGGGACAACGTTTGGAGATACAGACTTTGGTATCATCGGAATCTTGATTGGATTGATCAAGTTTTTATTTCAGCTGTAAAAAGGAGGCGCCTGAGAATGACAGCCGTTTTTTCACCTTCACTGATGTGCATGGATCTAACGCACTTCCGTGAACAAATCCATCTTCTCAACACAAGAGCAGACCGGTACCATGTCGACGTGATGGATGGGCATTATGTGAAGAATATGACGTTATCACCCTTTTTCATTGAACAGCTTCGGAAACTGACAAATTTACCGATTGATGTTCATCTAATGGCCGAACATCCGCAGGAATTTTTAATCGATGCATGTATTGATGCAGGCGCAACGATGATTTGTTTACACCCAGAAGTCGTGCAAAAAGATGCCTTTCGAATCATCCGGCATATTCACCAAAGAAAATGTGATGTTGGCTTTGTTCTAAATCCCGCCACACCAGTTGCAGCATTAGATTCCTTTATTCATTTAATAGACAGGGTGACGATCATGACAATCGATCCAGGCTTTGCCGGACAGCCTTTTATTAAAGAAATGCTTCAAAAAATTAAACAGGTGAGAGATATCAAAAAGCACGGAGGATACTCGTTTTCAATTGAAGTAGACGGCTCTTGTAATGAGAGCACGTTTCGGCTGCTTGCTGAGGCTGGAAATGAGATTTACATCATCGGCACCTCAGGTTTATTTGGACTTCATAAAGAACTCGACACTGCTTGGGAAAGAATGAAGCAAATATTTGCAAAAGAAACAGCCTCAATCGAATCACGTTAGTAAAAGAGAGGATGAAAACCATCCTCTTTTTTACGCAAATTTTACTAAAACACAATTCATTCACCAAAACTTACCCAAAAACAAAATAAAAATCAAAAATTCATAATTGAAAGCGCTTTATTTATGTGTTATCCTTCAAATATCTTTAGTAAATATTTAGTCAAATAACGATGAGGAGTTTGCCTATGACCACACTCAAAGATATTGCTCATGATGCAAAAGTGTCCGTTTCCACTGTATCCCGTGTGTTAAATGGCGATCAAACGCTTGCCGTTTCACACGCAACGAGACAAAACATCCTCGACATTGCTAAGAAGTTAAACTATACCCCAGTGAGAGCAAGAAAAGCAGATCAAGCAGAAGAAATAAGCCCATCTGAATCCCCAGTCATCGGTGTCGTTGTCGCTCAATCCATTGACGAAGAATTAAATGATCCCTTTTTTTCATCGATCCGAAAAGGAATTGAAAAAGAATATGCCAAACAAGGCCTGTCCACTCTCCATACCTTTCGCCTAAGAAGCATGGATAAAGGGGCGATGCTAAAGGATATTGACGGCTTGATCGTCATTGGACGAATCAGCCCGGATACGGTTGAAAAAATGACAAATCGAATGGAACACATTGTTTTTATCAATCATTATGCGGATGAAGATTTGTATGATTGTGTACATGTGGATTTTGTCAGAGCGGCAGATCGCGCCATTCGTCATCTGCAATCTCTTGGCTATACACATCTAGGCTATATTGGCGGGAAAGAGCGGGAGCATTATTTTGAAGGTAATGCTGTGATTGAGGACGAAAGACAAACGACGTTTATGAAAAGAATGCAGGAGGCGGGCGCTCTTCATATGGAAGACATCCACATTGGTGAATACTCCATGCAAGAAGGCTATACGCTTATGCAGCAAGCGATCAAAAAGGGAAAACTGCCGCAAGCTCTTTTCATTGGAAGTGACTCTATGGCAATCGGCGCAATGCGCGCTCTGCATGAAGCCGGTCTACACGTACCTTCAGATGTATCCATTGTTGGGTTTAATGACATTGAAGCCGCGTCATTTTCAAGTCCGCCGCTTACGACCGTCAAAGTATATACAGAAGAAATGGGGGAAGTCGGTATGAAACTTTTGCTTGAGAGAATAAACGGAAGAAAACTTCCTCTAAAAGTCGTCGTGCCAACAACACTCGTCGAGCGAGGCAGTACATGTCTCATCCATGAAAGGGGGTGAACCATAGATTTCAGCACACAAAAAAGAGACAAAAAAGCAGAAAGCAAGCTGCTTAGCATGATGGCCAGATCATGCTAAGAACAAGGCAGCCTGCCGGTATGCTCTCTTATCTCTTAGAAAAGAATAGAATTCCAGTATAATGGACTTCCTTTGTTTCCGCAACTGCATGAATTCTACCGATTATCGTCTGAATTTTCAGTGATTAAAAGGAGGAAACCATGAATAAAAAAATCATGCTGCTGACTGCAGCCATGTTCTTGACCATGATTTTGTCTGCTTGCGGTAATAACAGCTCATCTGAAGCAAATGGAAAGGTCACCTTGACGCTATTTTCAACGATGAGCAACAGCGGGGAAAGAAAAGCGTTTGAAGAAGTCATTCGCGAGTTTGAGAAGGAGCATCAAAAGATTCGAATCGATGCTAATTTCCCAGGCAACAGCTATGAAGATATGATCCGCGTCAAAATGGGAGCAAACGATATGCCAGACCTGTTTGATACACATGGCTGGGCCAAACTGCGCTATAGCGAGTATGTGGCTGATTTAAAAGAGATGGATTGGGTCAAACAGCTTGATCCTTCACTCGACCAGATTTTAAAAGACCAAGATGGGAAAGTGTACGCTTATCCGCTGAATCAAGCAAAAGACGGGCTTAGCTTTAATGCCAATCTATTAAAGGAATATGGCATAGAAGTGCCTAGAACACTTGATGAATTAAAATCTGCTTTGCTGACAGTGAAAGAAAAGAGCAAAGGAGATGTTGTGCCGCTCTGGATACCAGGAGGAGATAACTCAAATATTGCCCAAGTCTTTGATGAGCTGGCGACGCCTTTATTAATCACCGATCAAAAGCATCAATACGGAAAAGAACTTGAAAACGGATCATTTGATTGGTCTCTCTATACCCCGCTTGCACAATTCATGAAAGATCTGAAGGATCAAGACCTTTTAAACAAGGATGTCCTGACAGCGAAACTATCTCAAGCGCCTGAACTCATGGCGCAAAACAAAATCGCCTTCACCTTTGTCGGAGGATCCTTAGGACCTGAAGCAACAGAGCTGAATTCATCGATCAAAGTAGGCACGATGCCTGTTCCAGCCATTCATAAAGGAGATGAACAAAGCTGGATTGGCGGAGAACGTTTTACTGTTGCTGCTTGGAAAGGCTCTAAGCATCTAAAAGAAGCAAAACAATTCATCGATTTTTTAGCAAAACCTGAAAACGCAAAAAAAATCGCAGAGGGCACATCCTCTGAAACAGCTCTAAAACAAGTGAAAGCGAAAAACTATTACTCTACATTTTACGATCAATACGAACAGGTAAAGATTGAACCGTATTTCGATCGAAAATACTTACCAAGCGGAATGTGGGCGGTCATGGCAACAACCGGTCAAGAATTATTAGCAGGCTCGATCACACCAGAACAGTTATCAAAGAAAATGGAAGAGGAATATAAGCGTTTGAAAAAACAATAGCTGATGGATGCTGAAAACAGGAGTGAAGCCAATGAATGACATCACAAAAGCAAAGCAGCCAGCCGTATTCACCTCTTTACCAAAACAAAAGATGCAAAAACGCCGGAATTCCTCACTTTGGTGGATGTACATGCCAGCTGTTCTCGTCGTCAGTACCTTTATCATTTATCCTTTTTTGAACGGCATTCAGCTTTCTTTTACGAATTGGAACGGTTTCTCACAAACTTATCAATGGATTGGTCTTGAGCAATATCAAAGGCTGCTTCAGGATCAAGCGACATGGCTTGTTGTCAAAAACACGCTTCTCTATGGAATTGGGAGCACCATCTTGCAAAATATCATCGGACTTGGATATGCTCTTTTATTAAATCAAAGTTTAAAGATGAAAGCCATCACAAGAACGGTCATCTATTTACCTGTCATGATCAGCCCGATTGCGATGGGCTATATTTGGTATTTTGTGTTTGCTTACCAAGGCGGTGCCTTAAATGATGTGGTGACGCTTTTTGGATTCGATCAAATAAATGCGCTCGGCAATCCGGAATTAAACACATGGATCATTGTGCTTGTCAACACATATCAATTTGTGGGGATTGCAATGATCATTTATCTAGCAGGACTTCAAAGTATTCCTAAGGATTATTATGAAGCGGCTCAATTAGACGGCGCATCGAGCTTCCAGCAATTCAGGCGGATTACATTGCCACTGCTTATGCCGTCGATCACCATTAATGTTGTGCTGAATGTCATTGGCGGGCTCAAGCTCTTTGATGTCATTGTGGCACTCACGGGCGGCGGACCTGGAGATTCCTCGCAATCCATGTCGACCTTTATGTATGATCTGTATTTCAAACGTCAGGATGCAGGCTATGCAGCGACACAAGGGGTGTTCATGGCGGTCATCATCCTTGTCATTAGTGTCGCAGCGCTGATTTATTTCAAACGAAAGGAGACCGAGGTGTGATGGATAACGCCTATAAACGCAAGAAAAGATGGTACTCCGTCCTCGCACTATTGATCACATTGCTGCACCTCATTCCATTTTATATTTTGGTGACAACATCATTAAAGGGGATAGGAGATTTCAGTTCAAAATGGCTGTTTCCGAAAGCACTGCATCTTGAAAACTTCCGCACAGCATGGACAGAGGCTCAGCTTGGCCAGTCCTTTTTGAATACAGTGATCATTACGTTCAGTTCCGCTGTATTGCTCATTATCTTTGGATCTCTTGCAGCCTATCCGCTTGCAAGAAGGAACACAAAGCTGAATAAAGCAGTCTATGTTTTATTTATTGCCATTATGGTCATTCCACCGCTTACAGCCCTTGTCCCGCTCTATAAAATGGTCGTTCAAATCGGGATGATGAATACCTATCAAATTGCTATTTTAAATAATGTGGCTGCTTTTTTGCCGCTGACAATTTTCTTATACGCAGGCTTTATCCGGTCGACAATTCCAAAGGAGCTTGAAGAAGCTGCCCGTATTGATGGAGCAGGGACACTCAGAGTTTTTTTCACAGTCGTTTTTCCGCTTCTGAAGCCCATTACCGCTTCTGTATTAATCATTGCCTGCGTGTATATTTGGAACGACTATCAATTTGCTATCTTCTTTTTGCAAGATAAAGAGATGCATACACTCACAGTCGCCTTATCCCATTTTTTTGGTCAAAATCAGCATCAGCTTCAGCTCGTTGGGGCAGCTGCACTCATTGCGATGCTGCCAATGGTCACGATGTTTTTACTTTTGCAAAAATATTTTATCGCAGGGCTTTCACAAGGCTCTGTCAAAGGCTAGCCCAATATGGATGTAAAAAGGAGAGTCGTCTATGTCTAAAATTACATTTATCGGTGCAGGGAGTACCGTGTTTGCTAAAAATATATTAGGAGATTGTCTGTTTGTTCCCGCCCTTGCAGGGTTTGAATTCGCATTATATGATATCGACCACAACCGGCTGAAAGAATCAGAAACAATGCTGTCGCATTTAAAAGCAAATTACGATGCAAACGTGACCATCCAGTCCTATCACAACCGCAAAGAAGCCTTAAAGGATGCAAAATATGTCATCAATGCCATCCAAGTTGGAGGCTATCGGCCAAGTACTGTCATTGATTTTGAAATACCTAAAAAATACGGATTAAGACAAACGATTGCGGATACGGTAGGGATCGGCGGCATCTTCCGTTCCCTTCGGACGATTCCTGTCATGCTTGACTTTGCAAAGGATATGGAAGAGGTTTGTCCAAATGCTTTATTGTTAAATTACACGAATCCAATGGCCACACTGACTGGTACGATGCTTCGCTATACTCAGATTCAAACGGTTGGTCTCTGTCATAGTGTGCAGGTGTGTACAAAGGACCTATTTGAATCTCTTGAAATGGAACATGAAGGCATTGAGGAAAAAATCGCCGGCATTAACCATATGGCATGGTTATTAGAGGTAAAACGAGACGGAAAAGACTTGTATCCAGAAATCAAAAGACGAGCAAAAGAAAAGCAGCAATCGCGGCATCATGATATGGTTCGTTTTGAACTGATGGATAAATTCGGCTACTATGTCACAGAATCCTCAGAGCACAATGCCGAATACCATCCATATTTCATCAAATCACGGTACCCTGAACTAATCGGTCAGTTTAACATTCCGCTCGATGAATATCCGCGACGCTGCGAGGAACAAATCAACAATTGGAATACAATGAAGCATGACCTTGTGGGAAACACACAGATCACACATACCCGCTCAAAAGAATATGGTTCCCGGATCATTGAAGCGATCGAAACGAACGTTCCCTTTAAATTTGGTGGAAATGTTCTGAACACTGGCGGGCTCATTGACAACCTGCCTGAAAAAGCTTGTGTAGAAGTACCGTGTGTGGCAGATCGAAGCGGCATCATGCCATGCTATGTCGGAGAAATACCTGAACAATTGGCAGGACTCAACCGAACGAATATCAGCTCACAGCTGATGACGATTGAAGCAGCGATGAGCGGTAAAAAAGAACACATTTATCAAGCAGCTCTACTGGATCCACACACAAGCGCTGAACTATCAATTGATGACATCGTGAATCTTTGCGACGACCTTATTGAAGCGCATGGGGATAGACTGCCAGCCTACAAAGGGGCTACACAGTATAGCGCTTCATCACCGTCATCAAATTAATCATGCTAATCAATCTTTTTTAAAAAAATAGTAGTCGGTGAAAATCACAGGAAAAAGAGCCAAATGGATGAATTGAAAGTTTGTTGACGCTTTCATCTGTTTTGCAAATAAAACACACTGTCTTCATAATGAAAGAATCCGAAAAACGAAGGAGTCATTCATTATGAAAACATATGTGAAAAAGTTTATTGAAGAACTAAAAGAATCCATGAAGCATTACGGTGAATCTATCATTAAAATTAAGTCAAATCTATAATAAATGAATAAGGAACAAGACCTGATGTGCAAATGCCATCAGGTTTTTTTATACAAAAAATCACAAATAAATAGAAAAAATTCAGAAAAATAATTGACTGAAAGCGCTTTTAATATTATGATTACCTCAAAATTAACCATGAGTTACTCAATTTATCATCACTATATTGGTTAACTCGTGATAAATTTTGATGAAAATAAAGACGATGAATAAAAGGATGGTGACAAACAACGTGTCTAAAGAAGAAATTTTATGGGGCATCGCGCCTATTGGATGGAGGAACGATGACATTCCAGCACTTGGCGCCGAAAACACACTATCTCATTTATTAAGTGATATTTGTGTCGCTGGCTTTGAAGGAACTGAAGCAGGTGGTTTCTTTCCAGAAGCAGCTGTCTTGAATAAAGAACTAAAACTTCGCAATTTAAAAATAGCTGGAAAATGGTTTAGCAGTTATATGATACGAGATGGTTTAGCGGCTTCAATACAAGCATTCAAAAAGCATTGTCAGTACTTGCAAGACATTCATGCTAGTGTAGCTGTTGTCTCAGAGCAAACGTATTCCATTCAAAAAGAAAACATCAACATCTATCAGCATCAGCCATCTTTCACAGGTGAGGAATGGGCACTGCTTTTAGAAGGTCTCAATGAATTAGGTCAAATAGCAAACAGTTATCATCTCAAACTAGTCTATCATCATCATCTCGGAACAGGGGTACAAACCTTATCAGATGTCACACGTCTTTTAGCTGGAACAGACCCTCGGTATGTTCACCTTCTATATGATACTGGACATATTTACGTATCAGATGGCGATTATTTATCCTTGCTCAAGCTGCATATCGACCGTATCCAGCACGTGCATTTTAAAGATGTGAGAAAAGAAGTGATGGAAAGCTGTCGTCAAAAAGAATTGTCTTTTTCTGAATCTTTCTTAAATGGATTGTTTACAGTACCTGGGGATGGCTGTATCGATTTTAATGAAGTATACCGTTTGTTAATCAGTCATGGCTATAAAGGGTGGATCGTCATAGAAGCTGAACAGAATCCTGCGATTGCCCATCCTTTAGAATATGCATTAAAGGCTCGTCAGTATATCGATGAAAACTTGGCTATTCATTCTTAAAGAGAACAGGAGAAAAGACCATGAACAAAAGTCAACAAACCAATTTAAGATCTATTATCCTAATTTCGACCTTTGGAGGACTTCTTTTTGGTTATGACACTGGTGTATTAAATGGTGCATTACCTTACATGTCTTTACCGAATCAGTTAAATTTAACAGCAGTGATGCAAGGGATTGTAACAAGTGCATTATTATTAGGTGCAGCATTAGGTGCAGTCATATGCGGACGTTTATCAGACAGGTTCGGACGCCGTAAAACTATTTTTTACTTAGCCGCTCTATTCTTTTTTTCTACATTAGGATGTACTGTATCACCAAACGCTGAAGTAATGGTCTTATTCCGATTCTTTTTAGGGCTTGCAGTTGGAGGAGCTTCAGTCATAGTTCCAGCCTTTTTAGCTGAAATCTCTCCAGCAGAAAATCGCGGAAGAATCGTCACACAAAATGAACTGATGATCGTATCCGGTCAATTACTTGCTTTTACCTGTAATGCATTGATTGGAAATTTATTTGGAGAGAACCCGTATGTATGGCGCATCATGCTACCAATTGCGGCGATTCCAGCCATTATTTTATTCTTCGGTATGCTAAAAGTGCCAGAGAGCCCAAGATGGCTTGTAACAAAGGGGAAAAACAAAGAAGCACTTCAAGTACTTCACCGCATTCGCTCAAAAGGAGCGGCGAAAACGGAGTTGCTCGAAATAGAGAACGCTTACAGGGAAGAAGTAAATTTAGATAAAGCGACTTTAAAAGATTTATCCACGCCTTGGATTAGGCGGCTTGTGTTTATCGGCATAGGAATTGCGGTTGTACAGCAGTTCACAGGAGTTAATTCCATCATGTATTACGGAACAGAAATTTTAAAGGATGCAGGTTTCGAAACGAAGGCGGCTCTAATTGGGAATATCGGGAATGGTGTTATCTCTGTCCTTGCTACATTTGTTGGAATTTGGCTGCTTGGCAAAATAGGACGTCGCCCTATGTTAATTTCAGGCTTGATTGGAACAACCTTCACATTACTGTCTATCGGCATTTGCTCTAATTTTTTTGCAGGAACAGCCTTTCTTCCATATTTGATTTTATTTTTGACGATTACATTCCTTGCATTCCAGCAAGGCGCCATCTCTCCTGTCACTTGGCTCATGCTGTCAGAAATTTTTCCTCTTCGGCTGCGGGGGCTTGGTATGGGAGTAAGTGTATTTTGTCTATGGATGGTGAACTTTTTAATTGGTTTGACGTTCCCAATATTACTTGCTCAGATCGGCCTCTCGATGACTTTCTTCGTTTTTGTCGCTTTCGGAGTCCTGTCTATTTTGTTTGTGGTGAAGTGCTTACCGGAAACAAAAGGGCTGACACTTGAAGAACTAGAAATGAATTTCCGTAAGCACGATCAAACATCAATTGACATCACAACAGATCATCAAACACTGTCTTAAATAAAAGGGATGAAAACAAAGATGGTGTCGAACCAATTTGTGAAAATGGAGTTTCAATAGTAAGGAGTGTTCAATAGATGACCGTGATAGATTCAAAGCTCATTTCAATGAAAAGCATACTGCATGAAGCAAAACAAAAACAATATGCAGTAGGACAAATTAATATCAATGGTTTGCAATGGGTGAAAGCCATCTTACTTGCGGCAAAAGAGGAGCGATCTCCTATCATTTTAGCAGCATCTGACCGGCTCATTGATTATTTGGGCGGCTTTCACACGATTGTAGGCATGGTTGAAGGGTTAATGAGAGATTTGGAGATCAGTGTCCCAGTTTCTTTACATTTAGATCATGGCATGACTGTCTCTCGGTGCAAAGCTGCCATTGATGCAGGATTTAGCTCAGTCATGATAGACGGCTCTTCCTATCCTCTTTCACAAAATATTACCATGACAAAAGAAGTTGTTCATTATGCCTCTAAAAGAGGTGTATCTGTCGAAGCTGAAGTTGGCTCTGTTGGAGGAATGGAAGATGGCTTGATTGGAAATATCATCTATGCTGATCCATACGAATGTGTGCGCCTTGTTAGAGAAACAGGAATTGATGCCTTGGCCGCAGCACTCGGTTCAGTGCATGGCTCTTATCAAGGAGAACCGAGGCTAGGATTTGATGAGATGAAGCAAATAGCTGAACTCACAGACGTTCCGCTTGTCTTACACGGCGGTTCAGGCATTCCTGTTGATCAGATTCAAAGGGCTATCTCACTTGGTCATGCAAAAATCAATGTCAACACTGAATGCTTGGAAGCTTGGAATCAAGCTGTCCGAGCTCAACTAACTAAAAACAAAGCAACCAATGATCCACAAACAATTTTAACACCTGGTACAGAAGCCATTAAACAAGTTGTCAAGATGAAAATCCAACAATTTGGATCAAGTCAGCGTGTTTGAGCACATCTAGCAGACACTCCCATAGATAAGACGAAAAGGAAGATTAAGCATGATAAAAACGAAAAGAATCCAGCAAATAAAAGAATATGTGATCCAACATCAGTCTGTCTCGTTAGATGATCTTGTCACAACCTTTGGGGTGTCAAAAAATACGATTAGGCGAGACGTTCAAAAGCTCGTTGAAGAAGGACATATCCAAAAGGTTTATGGGGGAGTAGCAGCCAATCATGCAAGGCTTGAATCATTTCATGACAGACAAACACGAAACCAACTTCAAAAAAGATGGATTGCAAAAGATGCGGCTCGATTAGTAGATGATGGCGATGTCATTTTTATTGACTCTGGTACCACAACATTAGAAATGATTCATTTTATAAAAGAAAAGGAATTAACGGTTGTCACGAACAACTTAGACTTTATTGTACAAGCATTGCCTTACACTCAGCTTCAAGTCATTTCAACTGGCGGCCAATTAGAGCGGAAAACGAAATCATTTTCCAGCATTACTAATACAAATGATGTACTTCAATACAACTTCGATAAAGTGTTTATGGCCTCAACAGGTGTCTCTATTTCAAATGGAGTAACAAATTCATCGCCAGTAGAAACAAGCATGAAGGAAATGGTCGTCAAAAAAGGTAGAGAAGTGATTCTATTAGTCGATCATACAAAATTCAATAAATATGCGATGTTGACATATTGCCAGCTGGATGAAATCGACTACTTAATCACTGACGATTCTCTGGATACCTCCTATACAACCTTTTTCAAAAAGAATCATATCAAATGGATCGTTGCTCCTTCACAAGATGAAAGTCAGCAGACTTTAACATGAAGGAACATGTCAAAAATATTTTCAGATAAGGCAGGGGAAAAAATGGACACAATCAGATTAACGGTGAGTCAAGCATTGGTCAAATTTTTAAATGCCCAGTACGTTGAATATGACGGTGAAAAAAAGCCTTTTATCAAAGGAATCTTTACTATTTTCGGTCACGGAAATGTGTTGGGGCTCGGTCAAGCCCTTCAAGAAAACCCTGGAAGGCTCGAGGTATATCAAGGAAGAAATGAACAAGGGATGGCACATGCTGCAACGGCTTTCGCAAAACAAAAGCAACGTAAACAAGTAATGGCCTGCACCTCATCCGTTGGGCCTGGCTCTGCCAATATGATCACAGCTGCTGCAACGGCAACAGCGAATCAAATTCCACTTTTGCTTTTCCCAAGTGATGTCTTTGCCACACGACAGCCAGATCCAGCACTTCAGCAGATTGAACAAACATACGACTTGAGTTTATCGACGAATGATGCCTTTCGGGCTGTGAGTAAATACTGGGACCGGGTTTCAAGACCAGAACAGCTCATGTCCGCACTGATTAACGCCATGCGTGTTTTAACAAATCAAGCAGATACTGGTGCGGTCACAATTTCGCTTCCTCAAGATGTTCAAGGAGAAGCATGGGATTACCCGCTGTCTTTTTTTCAAGAGCGGACGCATTTTTTAGACAGATATGCACCTTCAGCAAGAAGTATTCAAGAAGCAGCGGCACTCATTCGTAAGAAAAAGAAGCCTTTCTTGATTTTAGGCGGAGGGGTGCGTTACTCAGAGGCGGCTGACGAGTTTGTCCAATTTGCTGAAACTTTTCATATACCCTTTAGTGAAACACAAGCTGGTAAAAGCTGTGTTGAAAGCAGCCACCCATTAAATGTAGGCGGACTTGGTGTCACTGGCAATAGCGCTGCCAATGAACTCGCTCAGAAGGCTGACCTTATTATTGGCGTCGGCACTAGATTTACAGACTTTACAACATCATCTAAACGGCTATACGCAGACAGTGATGTTTTAACGATCAATCTATCCGATTATCATGCATCTAAATTAGATGCAACAACAGTCATTTCTGATGCGAAGATGGCACTCCTTGCATTAAAGGATGAACTGGCAAACTATCAAACAGGTTATCAAAATGAAATCAAAGAAGCAAAGCAGCGCTGGGCACAAGAATTACACCGGCTTCGTCATATTCAATACACTGAAACAGGCTTTACACCTGAAATCAAAAGCCACTTTGCTCATGAATTAGATGAATATAAGGAAAAACTTCATACAACGCTACCACAAACGACTGTACTTGGCTGTTTAAACGAATGGATTCCATCTGACTCCATTATTACATGTGCTGCAGGCAGTCTCCCAGGAGATTTACAGAGAATGTGGGTGACAAAAGAGCGAAACACATATCACCTTGAATATGGATACTCTTGTATGGGCTACGAAATTGCTTCTGCACTTGGAGTAAAAATGGCTGAACCAACCAAAGAAGTGTATGCCTTAACAGGTGATGGCAGTTATTTAATGCTGCATAGTGAACTTGTCACAAGCATTCAAGAGGGCTATAAGATTAATATCATTCTTTTTGACAACTCCGGTTTTGGCTGTATTAATAATTTGCAAATGGGCCATGGAATGGACAGTTTTGCGACTGAATTTCGAAAAAGAAACAAGAAAACAGGACAGCTTGATGGAGAGATTATGAGAATCAATTTTGCACAATCAGCAAAAGGTTATGGAGCAAAAACATATGAAGTTCATACACTCGATGAACTGAAATCTGCGGTTGAAGATGCTAAAAAGCAGACAGTCAGTACCCTGATTGATGTGAAGGTACTTCCAAAAACTATGACAGCAGGTTACGGTGACTCATGGTGGAACGTAGGTATCTCAGAAATCTCTGATAAAGAACAGATCAAAAAAGAATATGAAGAAAAACAGCAAAAATTAAAACAAGCAAGACAATATTAAGAAAAGCTACATGAAAGGTGTGTGCATAATGGCTGATTTAATTGTACCGAAACAAAAAAGAGACAAAGAGGGAAAGGTGCTGAGCATTACACCTCAATCAGCAGGTTGGACCTATATTGGCTTTGAGGTGTACACATTGGCAAAAGGTGAAAACCTTCGTAAAAAAACAGGTGAAAATGAGGTGTGCATTGTCATTCTCTCAGGTAAACTTCATCTCCAAACGAAAGAACAGACATGGAAAGAAATTGGCGAACGAATGAATGTTTTTGAGAAAACACCTCCTTTCTCCATTTATATACCAAACGATGATCATTACGAAATTGAAGCCATAACAGATATTGAGATCGCCGTTTGTAGTGCACCTGGAAAAGGCACATATCCAGCTCGTCTCATACTTCCTGAACAAGTAGAGGTTGAACATAGAGGCGCAGGTAATATTGCAAGACAGGTTCACAACATTTTACCCGAACATGAACCAGCTGACCACCTGCTTGTTGTGGAAGTATTTACACCGGAAGGAAACTGGTCGAGCTATCCGCCGCATAAACATGATCAAGATAATTTACCGCACGAATCTTATTTAGAAGAAACGTATTATCACAAAGTAAACCCAGAACAAGGTTTTGTTTTACAAAGAGTATATACAGATGATCTTTCACTAGATGAGACAATGGCTGTAAGAGATAGTTCCGCCGTTCTTGTACCAAAAGGATATCACCCTGTGTCAGCACCACCAGGCTATGAAATCTATTATTTGAATGTCATGGCAGGTCCAGTGAGAACTTGGAAGTTTCATAACAATGCTGAACATGAATGGGTGATGAAAAACAAATTGAGTATGAAAAGGGAGGGGCGCTGATGCTAGACTTAACATTTAAACAAGATCGGCAGCTTGATGTTATTGCAATGGGTAGATTATGTATTGATTTAAATGCGAACGAACTGAATCGGCCGATGGAAGAGACGATGACTTTCACAAAATACGTCGGGGGGTCTCCAGCCAACATTGCCATTGGTTTAGCAAGGCTCGGTATGAAATCTGGATTCATTGGAAAAGTCGCTAACGATCAGATGGGACGTTTTGCAACAAGCTACTTGGAAAAGAACAACATCAATACAGACGGCATTGTCATAGATCAATCTGGTGCTGTCACGGGTCTTGCTTTTACTGAGATTAAGAGTCCCGAAGAATGCAGTATTTTAATGTACCGAGACAATGTAGCAGATTTAAAAATCGATGTCCAAGAAGTATCTGAACAATATATCAAAAAGGCGAAAGCCTTACTCATCTCAGGCACTGCACTAGCAAAAAGTCCATCAAGAGAAGCAGTATTTGTGGCACTTGATTATGCACGTAAGCATCACGTAACTGTCTTCTTTGACCTGGATTATCGTCCATACACTTGGCAAACCGAGCAAGAAACAGCGATTTATTACAATTTAGCTGCTGAAAAATCAGACGTGATCATCGGCACAAGAGAAGAGTTTGATATGATGGAAAAACTCATAGCAGATGGACCGTCAAATGATGAATCAACCGCCAAAAAATGGTTTTCACACCATGCCAAAATCGTTGTTATTAAACATGGGGGTGATGGTTCCATCGCTTATACACAGGATGGACAGTCATATCGAGGCGGCATCTTTAAAACAAAGGTCCTCAAAACATTCGGAGCGGGAGATTCATATGCTTCTGCCTTTATTTATGGACTGATGAACAACATGTCCATTGAAGAAGCTATGCGTTTTGGAAGCGCTTCTGCCTCCATCGTAATTTCTAAGCATAGTTCATCAGATGCCATGCCCACAGTTAAAGAAATCAAAGACTTTATGATCGAAACAAAAGTTGAACAATCACAACCAATTTAATCGTAGAGGAGAGAATACCATGGCTAAAACAACTGTCAAAACATTAAAAAATTATATTGGAGGAGAATGGGTAAATGCTGAAACAAGTCAAACTGAACCCGTTTATAATCCAGCAACAGGAAAAATCATTGCAGAAGTTCCCCTATCAACAAAAGGAGATGTAGAACGAGCAGTTCAAGCAGCAAAAGAAGCGTTTTCCAGCTGGTCTAAAACCCCTGTACCAAGACGTGCACGTATTCTCTTTAAATATCAGCAATTATTAGTCGAAAAATGGGAAGAATTAGCCGAACTGGTTACGCTCGAAAATGGAAAAAGCTTAACTGAAGCACGCGGAGAAGTACAGCGAGGCATTGAATGCGTCGAATTCGCAGCCGGTGCCCCAACTTTAATGATGGGAAAACAGCTGCCAGATATTGCGACTGGACTTGAATCAGGCATGTACCGCTATCCTATTGGCGTCATTGGCGGCATTACGCCATTTAACTTTCCAATGATGGTTCCTTGCTGGATGTTCCCGCTTGCCATTGCCTGCGGAAATACGTTTGTCTTAAAACCTTCAGAACGTACGCCTGTTCTTGCGGCACGGTTAGCAGAGCTGTTTGAAGAAGCGGGTCTTCCAAAAGGTGTTCTTAACATAGTCAATGGGGCTCACGATGTCGTTAACGGCCTGCTTGAACATCAAAAGGTCAAAGCTATTTCATTTGTCGGCTCTCAGCCAGTCGCAGAATATGTCTATAAAAAAGGAACAGAGCATGGCAAACGTGTCCAAGCACTTGCAGGGGCTAAAAATCACTCCATTGTCCTAAAAGACGCAGATATAGATGCAGCCGTCAAACAAATTGTTGGTGCTGCCTTTGGCTCTGCTGGAGAAAGATGTATGGCTGCAGCTGTTGTCACAGTAGAAGAAGATATCGCTGACGAGCTCATTCAAAAATTAATCGCTGAATCCAATCAGATGGTCATTGGAAATGGTATGAATGAAGATGTTTTCCTCGGCCCGGTCATTCGGGAAAGTCACAAAGAACGAACGCTTCAATATATTCAATCAGGTATTGAAGAAGGAGCGAGTCTCATTCGTGATGGCCGCAAAGATCGTGAAACAGAGGGAGAAGGATACTTTATCGGACCGACTATTTTTGATCATGTAACAAAAGAAATGAAAATTTGGCAGGACGAAATTTTCGCTCCCGTTTTATCCATTGTTCGCGTTTCATCGCTTGCTGATGCTATTGAAATTGCCAATGAGTCTAAATTTGCAAATGGTGCCTGCCTTTACACTGATAGTGCATCAAGTGTGAGGGAATTCCGCGAGAATATTGATGCAGGCATGTTAGGTATTAATGTTGGCGTTCCAGCACCAATGGCATTTTTCCCATTCTCAGGTTGGAAAGATTCATTCTATGGCGACCTGCACGCAAATGGCACGGACGGTGTTGAATTTTATACTAGAAAGAAAATGGTCACCGCTCGTTATATGTAATACAACATACTCCTATCAACTTCAAAACAGCTGTGCGAAAAAGCACAATAACAGGAGGTAACACGATGGAATTAAAGATTGGTGTTATTGGTATAGGTGCCATTGGTCAAGATCATATGAAGCGAATTACAAATACGCTGTCTAAAGGAAGAGTGGTGGCTGTTACTGATGTGAACAGACAGCAGGCAAAAGCCATCGTAGATGCATTCAGCCTTGATGCACGTATTTATGAGGATGGCCATCAACTCATTCAATCAGATGAGGTAGATGCCGTTATCGTCACATCATGGGGGCCGACACATGAAGAATATGTGTTAGCTGCTATTGAAGCTAATAAACCTGTTTTTTGTGAAAAACCACTTGCAACCACAGCAGAAGGCTGCATTCGTATAGTCGAGGCTGAAATGAAGAAAGGGAAATTACTCGTACAGGTTGGATATATGCGCCGGTACGATTCGGGATATCGCGCTTTAAAACAAGTACTGGATGAAGGACAAGTAGGTGAACCATTAATAATTCATGCTGCACATAGAAACCAAACCGTCCCTGACACATATACAGGAGATATGTCAATTGTCGATACATTCATTCATGAAATCGATGTCCACCGCTGGTTACTAAATGATGAATACGTATCCGTACAAGTCATTGCACCTAAAAAAACGCAGCAAGCTGCTGAGCACTTACAAGATCCTTTAATAGTGATCATGAAGACGCAACAAGGAACCATCATCAATGGCGAAATATTCGTTCATTGTCAGTACGGCTATGACATTCAGTGTCAAATTGTCGGTGAAAAAGGGATTGCAAGTCTGCCTGATCCTGCCAGTGTCGTTTTGCATAGTCAGGCAACACGATCTACAAATATCTTAACAGACTGGCAGCATCGATTTAAAGCAGCCTATGACGAGGAATTGCAGGATTGGATCAATTCCTCCTTAAAAGGAGAAGTAAATGGACCTACTGCTTGGGATGGATATGTAGCTGCCGTAACAGCAGATGCTTGTCTTAAAGCAAAGGCAACTGGTGAGACAACACCAATCCATCTCCAAGAACGTCCAGCCTTTTATCATCAATCATTTGTTCCTGAAAAAGTATAATCAATTCAAAAGAAGAGGCTGCTGAAAGCAGTCTCTTTTTCATTCCAAAAAAGAAAAAATGCAGCTCCATCATGGGAGACTGCATTTTTTGTTGTCTTCTAGTCAAAAAGTAAGGGTTTTCATCGTGATTCCAGCAAGGATTTGCACTAGAAATCATTCTTTCTATTCATTCTTCATCAGTATCTATCAACATATTTTGAAATTGGGCCTAAACCCCAATATTAGGAAGATGAAAACAGGAGGAAATGTAACGATGAGGACGAGGATGAAGTGCGGCGTTGGTTTATTGATTTTTGCTTTGGTACTGAGCTTTTTACCGGTATATGATGCGAGTGCGGCAAGCACAACAATTGCAAAACGTGTAGGAAATGCAAACCCGCTCATAGACCACCACTTGGGCGCTGATCCGTTTGCGCTCACCTATAACGGAAGAGTGTACATTTATATGTCAAGTGATGACTATGAATATCACAGCAACGGAACGATTAAGGATAATTCTTTTGCCAATTTGAATAGGGTCTTCGTCATCTCTTCAGCAGATATGGTGAACTGGACAGATCATGGCGCGATTCCAGTAGCCGGTGCAAATGGAGCAAATGGCGGCAAAGGGATCGCTAAATGGGCAGGTGCTTCCTGGGCTCCATCAGCAGCGGTGAAAAAAATCAATGGGAAAGATAAATTTTTCCTTTATTTCGCCAACAGCGGCGGAGGAATTGGTGTTCTGACAGCAGACTCCCCAATCGGTCCATGGACAGATCCTATCGGAAAAGCGCTCGTTACACCAAATACACCAGGAATGTCTGGGGTTGTATGGCTGTTTGATCCAGCCGTTTTTGTAGATGATGACGGCACTGGTTATCTATATGCCGGCGGAGGTGTACCAGGCGGTTCTAATCCAACGCAGGGCCAATGGGCCAATCCGAAAACAGCAAGAGTCTTAAAACTAGGGCCTGATATGACAAGTGTTGTGGGCAGCGCCTCGACCATTGATGCTCCTTTTATGTTTGAAGACTCAGGGATGCATAAGTATAACGGAACCTATTACTATTCCTATTGCATCAACTTTGGCGGCTCCCACCCAGCAGATAAACCACCTGGTGAGATCGGTTATATGACGAGCTCAAGTCCGATGGGTCCCTTTACGTATAGAGGGCACTTCCTGAAAAATCCGGGTGCATTTTTCGGTGGAGGCGGTAACAACCATCATGCTGTGTTCAATTTTAAAAACGAGTGGTATGTCGTGTATCATACCCAAACGGTCAGCTCTGCCTTATACGGGGCAGGAAAAGGTTACAGATCTCCACATATAAATAAGCTTGTGCATAATGCTGACGGCTCCCTTCGAGAGGTTGCAGCCAATTTTGAAGGGGTCAAACAGCTTTCCAACCTGAATCCTTATCAGCGGGTAGAAGCTGAAACATTCGCATGGAATGGACGCATTTTGACAGAGGCCTCTTCAGCTCCAGGCGGACCGGTCAATAACCAGCATGTCACAAACATCCAAAACGGAGATTGGGTGGCTGCCAGTAACGTCGATTTCGGATCAAACGGCGCAAGAACATTTAAAGCGAATGTAGCATCAAATGCAGGCGGAAAAATAGAAGTACGCCTCGGAAGCCCTGACGGCAGACTCGTTGGGACACTAAATGTCCCTTCTACAGGCGGAACAAACAATTGGCGAGAAGTAGAAACGACAGTAAACGGAGCAGCTGGCGTGCACAACGTATTTTTTGTCTTTACTGGAACAGGTTCAAACCTATTTCAGTTAGATTCCTGGCGGTTTACTCAATAACAAAGGATGACAAAATGATAGGAGAGTGGAAAAATTTGATGTCAATGATCAAAAAAACAATCTGTACTTTATTGATCTGCTTCACCATGTTGTCTGTCATGTTCATCGGACCTGGCGTCACTGAAGTTTCAGCAGCAGATGCCAATATTAATATCAATGCAGAAAGACAAGTGATTCGCGGCTTTGGCGGAATGAACCACCCGGCTTGGATTGGTGATTTGACCGCACCTCAAAGGGAAACCGCTTTTGGCAATGGACAGAATCAATTAGGGTTTTCCATTCTAAGAATTTTTGTAGATGAGAACAGAAATAATTGGCACAGAGAGGTCGCCACAGCTAAAAGAGCAATAGAGCATGGAGCTTTAGTGATCGCTTCACCTTGGAATCCTCCAAGCCACATGGTCGAGACTTTCAACCGTAATGGTACAACTGCAAAGCGGCTGAGATACAATCAATACGCTGCATATGCTCAGCATCTGAACGATTTTGTGACGTATATGAAAAATAATGGCGTCAATCTCTATGCGATATCAGTACAAAACGAGCCCGATTATGCACATGAATGGACATGGTGGACTCCTCAGGAAATCCTGCGTTTCATGAGAGAAAATGCCGGATCCATTAATGCCCGCGTGATTGCACCAGAATCCTTTCAATACCTTAAAAATATATCAGATCCTATCTTAAATGATCCGCAGGCGCTAGGAAATATGGACATTCTCGGAGCCCATTTGTACGGAACCCAAATCAGCCAGCTTCCGTATCCTCTGTTCAAACAAAAAGGAGGGGGGAAGGAGCTTTGGATGACAGAGGTCTACTACCCGAACAGCGATAACAATTCAGCGGACCGCTGGCCTGAGGCATTAGGGGTTTCAGAGCATATTCACCATTCGATGGTAGAAGGGGACTTTCAGGCATATGTTTGGTGGTACATCCGCAGATCCTACGGCCCTATGAAGGAAGATGGCCTGATCAGTAAACGCGGTTACAACATGGCGCATTTCTCCAAGTTTGTACGCCCGGGATACGTCAGAATTGATGCAACGAAAAGTCCTGAACCAAATGTTTTCGTATCTGCCTACAAAGGAAACAATCAGGTCGTCATTGTCGCGATTAACAAAAACAATACAGGAGTCAATCAGCACTTTGTGATGCAAAATGGAACTGCTTCGCAAGCATCAAGATGGATTACGAGCAGCAACAGCAACCTTCAGCCGGGTACAGACTTAAATATATCAGGTAATCAATTTTGGGCTCATCTCCCGGCTCAAAGTGTGACAACATTTGTAGTCAAACGCTAAAAATTAATTGAATCACCAAAAGCCAATTTTCTTATTTCAAAAGAAAATTGGCTTTTTTTATGCAAATAGGAAGTTGATTTTTTCACTATGTTCTTACATTGGGTATAATAATGGCAATGACTTCAGGAGAGTGATCAATGTATGCCAAAGCATCAAAGCAAAGTATTAATGATCGATGACGAAAAAGAAATTTTGGAATTAATCAACACAGTATTAACAAGAGAAGGCATTGATCGTGTCATAACAGCTTCAACTGCCCGTGAGGGGCTCACGAAATTTCATCAAGAACAGCCTGATCTTGTCATACTTGATATTATGCTGCCAGACGGTGAAGGCTATGATATTTGCAGACAAATCAGAGAGACCTCCCATGTTCCGATTATCTTTTTATCAGCAAAGGGAGAGGAATCAGACAAAATTGTAGGACTTGCCATTGGCGGGGATGACTACATTACAAAACCATTCAGCCCAAAGGAAGTCGCCTACCGGGTGAAAGCGCAGCTGAGACGGCTCTCATACTTGCAGTCATCTCAAGCCGATCCCGTGATCAAAAAAGGGCCGTTTGAATTAAACGAGCAGCAAGCAGAACTGACGAAAAACGGCACGGTCATTGAGCTCACGCCGAAAGAGCTTCTGCTGATGACCTACTTCTTGCAGCATCCGAACCGCATCATCAGTAAAGAAACGCTTTATCAAACTGTTTGGGGGGAAGACTTCTTCGGTTCTGACAATACGGTGATGGTTCATATCCGAAGACTTCGGGAAAAAATAGAAAATTCCCCGTCAACACCTGAGTTTCTCGTCACAGTCAAAGGGCTTGGCTATAAATTTGTTGTAAAGGATGCGTAAAGATGAAATGGCGATTAACAGGCAGATATATGGTCTCTGTCATTATCGTGACCATAATCACGGTCTTTATCAACTTATTCGTATTTATGATTTGGCTCGTACTTCAGGCAAACAGCCAGCATAACGAGGAAAATACGCCTGAAACCTTTACAAGATCATTTGAACAATACGTCTCTTTTTCTGATCAAGGGATAACCGTAAACAAAGAAGGGCAGAAAGCCTTAAAACAACAGAATGCATGGATTCAAATTTTAGACGAAAATGGACAGGACGTGTATCATGCGCAGGCACCTAAAGGATTAAAGAACAAATATACTCCGATTGAAATCGTGAACTTACATAAATATAAAGATAAGCAATTATTATCGACCATTTATGCTGGCGGAAAAAAAGTAAAGGGCAAAGAATACAGTTACTTTATCGGATTTAAAGATCCTTCCATTGGAAAATACCTATTCTCGTTTGACACGAAGGATTTAGTAACAAGATTCAATATCGGGACGATGATTTTATTATCAATTGATGCCATCATAGCGTTACTCATTGGTTACTTATTCAGCCGGCAGCTCACAAAACCGCTCGGCCGTGCCATTCATAGCATCCAGCGGCTGGCAAACGGAGATTACACGACAAATCTGCCTGCTAAAGGAATTTATAAAGATGTCTTCTATAATGTCAATCACTTATCAGAACAGCTCGCTTCAAGCAAAAAAGAAAAAGACAAACTAGAGCAAATGCGTGAAGAATGGATCAGCCATATTTCTCATGATATTAAAACGCCGCTCGCTTCTATTCAAGGCTATGCAGAAATCATGAAAGACCCAAAGTATCCTCTTTCAAAGCAAGACATCAGACATTACGCGGGCATCATTGAGAATAAATCATTGTATATCAAAGATGTTATGGAGGATCTAAATTTAACGACAAGGCTGAAAAATAACGGCGTCATGCTCAATAAAGAGCTGGTCAACATCGTGTCACTGCTGCGGGAAACGTTAATTGATATTTTAAACGATTCAAGATATGCAGATCAGACGATTGAGCTTCAAACGAATGAAGACAAGCTCATGCTGAATATTGATAAAATCCTCATGCGAAGAGCGGTTACCAATCTGATTTTAAATGCCCTCGTTCACAATGATCCTGATGTGACGATCATTGTACAGCTTGAACAAAAAGAAAAAACCCATATCACGATTAAAGACAACGGCAGAGGAATAGAAGAGGCAGAGCTGGAAAAAGTGTTTGACCGCTATTACAGGGGGACGAATACAGGAGTTTCACATGCTGGCTCTGGTCTTGGGATGGCCATTGCAAAGGATATTATCGTCAAGCACGGCGGAGACATCACGATCCGCAGCAGTGTAGGAAAAGGAACAACAATTGATATCCAACTACCAGCATAAAAATAGACAAAAAAAACGGTTCTGATCAACAACAGAACCGTTTTTTCACCTAATTATTTATTCTGAAAATACTTTGATGCCTTTCACAATGTTCCAAATGAAGAAGTAGATGGCAACAAGGAATGTCACTGCATATGTCGCAATTAAGAAAGGCCCCGCATGGCTGATATCTTTCATACCAAGTAAACCTGAACCAAGGATGCCAATACCAAAAATCAAATAAGGTATGACATGCGTCCATAATGATTTTTTCGCATGATATTTCACTTCGTCCTGACCTAAGAAATAGACGATAATTGGGAACAAAAATGGTGCGAAAAAGATACTGAAGTAACATAATGATGACAAGACTTTATTTTCTCTCAAAACGTTTCACCTCTATGATTTATTCACTACATACACATTGTACTACCTCAACCTTAATCCGTATTAATCTGAACCTTACAGCAACCTTAAAAATGTTTACCTTTTAAAATAATTTATAAACGACATACTATAATATAGGTATTTAAATCTATTTTACCGAAAAAAATAGTTGACTTTGGTTTATCCTGTGTTTACAATAAAGTCGTAACCGATGCAGGAGTGTTACTGATATCATCAGGCACCACCAAGTCAGGTAAACATGTTGTACATTTGTACGTTGTTTGCTGAGATTTTGGTGTTTTTTTATGCTTTTTTAGCAGTTTTAGGTAAGGTGGGATGAACATGTTCACCGTCGTTAAAGTTTTAAACAATAATATCGTATTAGCTCTAACAGACACTCAAAATGAAGTAGTTGTTTTTGGTACAGGAATAGGCTTTAAGAAGAAAAAGGGTGATACACTTGATGAGAGCGCTGTCAGTAAGACATTTTATTCTGATCAGACGTCTCCATTAGAATCTCAACTTGCCGCTATCCCAACTGATATCCTTTTATTAACTGAAAAAATCATTCATATGGGCGAAGAGATGTTGAATAAAAAATTAGGTTCTAGCATGCTGTTTTCGCTATCTGATCATCTTACCTTTTCTATTCAAAGGCATCAAGAAAAAATGGAATATGAAAACCCAATTGTATGGGAAATTCCACATCTATATTTTCAAGAATATCAAATTGGGAAAAAAGCACTTAAAATTATTCAAAAAATGATGGGGATTACTTTTCATGATACAGAGGCTTCACTCATTGCCCTTCATTTTGTAAACGCTCAAATAGATGGTCAGTCTATGGGAGATACGATCAAAATGACCCATCTCACGAAGGAAATCGTTAAGATTATTCAAAACATTTTCGAGATGGTGTTAGATAAATCATCAATAGATTATTCGAGGTTTATCACTCATTTGAGATATTTTATTGTCAGACAAGAAACAAATCAACCGCCGCAGCAAATGGATGATTCATTAAAAGAATTAATTCAGGATCGTTATATGAAGAGCTATGCATGCGGTTTAATTATTAAAGAAATGTTAAAGCGGGAATTCAATTGGAATGTCACGGAAGACGAACTTGTTTTTCTAGTCATTCATATTGAAAGAATTACAAAGAAACATCAACAGAATAAATGATTTCTTTTAGGCGTGTTATGAAAAAGCATTAACCTAAACAAATCTCCATTTAGAAGTCTTTCTAATGGTGGATTTTGTTTAGGTTTTTTTTTGTGAAAATGAAGGGGTGAAGACATGGGAAACAAAGAATTGGCGCAAGAAATTATTAAATTAATCGGTGGAACCGGCAATATATCTCAAAGCTGGCATTGTATTACGAGGCTGAGATTTAATATCAACGATGAAAAACAGGTGAAAGTAGATGAACTGAAAACAGTAGACGGTGTGCTGGGAGCGCAATTCCAAAGCGGACAATTCCAAGTCATTATTGGAGCAAAGGTTGCAGAAGTCTATGAGGAAATCGACCATCTGATTGGAGAGGGCAGCAATGATTCTACTCCTGCTAAAAATACGTCAAAAATGAATCCAATCGAAGTCGTATTCGATGTCATTAGCGGGATTTTCACACCGATTTTGCCGGCGATTGTTGGTAGTGGATTGATAAAAGGGATCATGGCTTTGTTCGTTAGTTTAGGCTGGATGACGGAAAAAAGCTCTACCTATGCTGTACTTCAAATCTTTTCAAATGCTGTCTTTTACTTTTTACCTTTCCTCATTGCGTATTCTGCAGCGAAGAAATTTAAAACACGAGAATCTCTTGCGATGGCACTCGCTGGGATTTTATTGTACCCAACGATGGTGGAAGGTGCAGCAAAAGGGGCAGATCCACTTAGTTTTTTAGGATTGAGTATTCCATTAAATAATTATACTTCTTCTGTCTTACCGATTATTTTAGGAGTGCTGCTCCTTAGCTTTATTGATAAGTGGATAACGAAAGTGATTCCAAAATCCTTAAGCATCGTGTTTACACCGGTACTGAGCTTAATGATCACGGCGCCTCTTACACTAGCTTTCATAGCGCCTATTGGAAACGTTTTCGGTCAGTATTTAGAGATCTTTTTCACTTCTTTATTCCATTTTGCTGGGCCGATTGCAGGTTTATTAATGGGAGGCCTCATGCCTTTAATTGTGCTAACTGGGATGCATTACGCATTCTTCCCAAGCACGTTTGCCAGCTTTGAAAAAGTTGGCTACGATATCATGCTGCTTCCGATGAACTTTATTGCCAATATGGCACAAGCAGGTGCCGTTTTAGGGGTCATCATTCGCACAAAACGAGTAGAAACAAGGTCTTTGGCGTTATCAACATTGCTTCCGAGTTTCTTTGGAATTACAGAACCGGCCATTTATGGAGTAACACTGAGATTGAAAAAACCTTTCTATGCTTCATTAATAGGCGGCGCAGTTGGCGGATGTTTTTATGGTTTATTCTCAGTCAAAACGACAGCATTTTCAATTCCAGGTATTACATCTCTGCCAACCTATATTATGAAAGGCACAAATAATTTCCAGCTGGCTTTAATTGGAATAGCGCTGAGCTTTTTGGTCTCACTGCTTGCCACTATGTTTCTTGGCTTCAATGAACCTGCCACAAAGGATGAAGGGCAGCCGGAAAAACAGGAAAAGCCATCTAAAAATCCAGTCAATCAACAAGCTGCCAGACAAGTAAATCCTTATGAAGTACAAGCACCTATAACTGGTAAAGTCGTTCCTTTATCTGACGTAAATGATGCCGTCTTTTCAAGCGAAATGATGGGCAAGGGAGTAGCGATTATACCTGATAAGGGGGTGGTACAAGCGCCGTTTGCCGGAAAAGTAGTGACCGTTACACCTACTAAACATGCAATAGGTTTGGTTTCAGATGATGGGGTTGAATTATTAATACATGTAGGGATTGATACCGTCAGCCTAAATGGTCAATTCTTTGAGGTATTGGTGGAAGAAGGAGATGAAATCAACATCGGGGATCATTTATTATCATTTGATATAGAAGGAATTCAATCAAAAGGATTAGATGTCGTGACACCAATCATCGTCACTAATTCCTCGAAGTACCTGGATGTTATCTATACAGGTGACTCTTATGTCAACGCAGTAGAAAATAAACTCTTAATGCTCATTCATTAATCAAAATAGAAGGGATGATTGAAATGAAAGAATTAAAAAAAGGATTTTCAGATAATTTTCTATGGGGTGGCGCAACCGCTGCCAATCAAATAGAGGGTGCATATTTAGAAGGCGGAAAAGGGCTGTCAACTTCAGACTTCGCTGCATATAAAGATCCTTACGCACAAGGAAAAGTGAACAACTTTACATTCGATGTGAGTTCAGCTGAACTAAACAAGTACAAGGAAAATCCTGATGCATTTGATTTCCCAAAAAGACGCGGAATAGATTTTTATCATCGTTATGAAGAAGATATTGCACTGTTTGCAGAAATGGGATTTAAAGTATTTCGTTTGTCTATCTCATGGGCAAGAATCTTTCCAACAGGCTTAGAGGACAAGCCGAATGAAGAAGGATTGGCTTTTTACGATAAAGTATTTGATGAATGTGCGAAATATGGAATTGAACCGCTAGTAACGATGTCTCATTATGAAATGCCGATTACTTTAACAGAAAAATATAATGGGTGGATGAGTAGAGAGCTTGTCCCATTGTTCGAAAAATACGCACGTGCGATTTTAGAAAGATATAAAAACAAAGTGAAATATTGGATTACGTTTAATGAAATGAATATGAACCTCAATAGCCTTTATACAGGTGCTGGAATTTTAGAGGATCTAGTAGACCATAAATTACAAGCTGCTTACCAAGCATCTCATCATCAATTTGTGGCAAGTGCCTTAACAGTGAAGGCTGCGAAGGAAATCATTCCAGATGTCCAAATTGGCTGTATGATTAACCAGATTGAAGCCTATGCAAAAACAACAAAACCAGAGGATCAGCTGCAGGCAGTCAAATCGAATCAATTGAATATGTTCTATCCTGATGTTCAAGCTAGAGGCGAATATCCAACATACATGGTGAAATACTTTGCTGATAATCAAATCAAGCTGGATATTAAAGAGCAGGATGAACAAATTTTAAAAGAAGGCACTGTTGATTTTGTTGCGATCAGCTACTATATGTCCCATGTAGCAGAAGCACGTGAAGATGCAGCTGAGCTAGCGGGTACGTTTGACAGTCCGATTAAAAATGAACACTTGGAATTATCACAATGGGATTGGCCGATCGATCCAATGGGTCTGCGCATTTCATTAATTAAACTGTATGACAGATACCAAAAGCCTTTATTTGTTTGTGAAAATGGACTTGGTGCAAGGGATACATTGACACAAGACGGAAAAATACACGATGATTATCGAATTGATTATTTGAAAAAACATATTGAACAGATGAAAGAAGCCGTAAAAGAAGGTGTTGACTTAATGGGGTACACACCTTGGGGCTGCATTGACTTAATCAGCTGCGGAACATCTCAAATGACTAAACGCTATGGTTTGATCTATGTGGATCAAGACGACCTAGGAAATGGTACACTGAATCGTTACCGCAAAGACTCATTCTTCTGGTACAAAAATGTAATCGCATCAAATGGAGAAGACCTATAAAAGCAAATTGAATGATGTAAAACACCATCTCAGGGCGCCTTAACCGGCTGCATGCGATGGTGTTTTGTTTTTTAAGAAAACGTATCTTGACCTTGAAGTATAGTTCAACCTTTATAATGTAAATATAGAAAGACAAAATCACGAAAAAGGAGTAACGACGGAGTTGATGACTAGAGGAGAACTTGCCAAACAAACAGGAATAAGCCCTGCCGCAATTCGTTACTATGAAGAACACAACATTTTACCTGTCCCGAGACGCCGTTCGAACGGTTATAGACGATACACAGAAGATTATATTGTGAAAATTCAATTGATCAAAGATGCCAAATCATTGGGTTATTCACTAAAGGAAATAAAAGAAATATTGGAAATGCTGAGTCAAGACATAGAACTTGATACTTTAAAAAGAATTGTACATCAAAAACATGAAGAAATTGAAAAGAAAATTAAAAGCCTGCGTCTTATACAAGACCTTTTATCTAACTTATTAAAGACTCCTGAGAAAGAAGTACAAGTGTACCTCAAATCATTTCGTGTGATAAATCAGGATGACGAATAAACATATCTGCTTAAAGGAGAGAAAACAAAATGAGTATCGACATTTTTAATGGAGAACGTTCTGAAGAAAGTATTCAATTTGAAACATTATTCACGTCCCAAAGTAATAAAGAGAGTTTTGCTAGTGTCGAAAAAACCAAAAATCTTCTGTCTCAAATAGAAAATATAAAGCCTTATGCAATCGGAGACGGTGTGAAATTAAAGAGTGAGATAAAGGAGCAGACTTTCGAAGGAATGCAGGTTTTCACATTGAATGACCAAATGTCGCAAAAACAAAAGGTGATTTTATATATACATGGTGGTGCCTGGGTAAACCAGCCTCTCGATTTCCATTGGTGGTACATGGATAAAATGGCTAGGTCCCTTAACGCCAAAGTCATCGCTCCTATTTACCCTAAATTACCTCATTACAGCTACCAAGATACCTATCCAAAAATTCTAAATCTATATAAAGAAATACTAAAAACGGTTGCGAGTACCGATCAATTAACGATCATGGGTGATTCAGCGGGCGGAAATATCTCTCTTGGCCTTGCGCACCTCTTAAAGATGGAAGGTCTGCCGCAGCCGAAGGATATCATTTTATTATCTGCATGTGTTGATATGAGTTTAAGCAATCCTCTTATATTTGAATATGCCGATAAAGATCCCATTCTAGCGCCAGAAGGAATAGATGTCATTACAAAAATGTGGGCAGCAGATAAAAAGGTAACTGACCCATTAATCAGTCCAATTCACGGTGACTTTAACGGTCTTGCGAAGATCACTCATTTTATTGGAACACATGATATTTTATATCCAGATGCACTAAAACTTGATGAAAAGCTAGCAGAACAAGGAATTGACATGAAAACCTTTGTTTATCCAGAAATGCTGCATGTATTTGTCGTCATGCCAATCCCTGAGGCACAAAACGCTCAGGAAAAAATCATTCAGGTGATAAATAGTTAGATTCTCTTTTCACATATCAAAATGCTCCGGCTTGAATATTTGAAAGCTTAGCGAAATGGGCTGCTTACTGAAAGCAGTCTTTTTCCATTCAACATGACATAACATTCGGAATGTCAATTCACCTCAGATTAAATATTCCTTAAATTCCAATTTTTGTTTACAATGTGCGGATTTCCTATTAATATGATACATATTCGGTTCTTCACCGGTTCATAAAGGAGAGTGACATGATGAGTGTTTTCTTTCTTCATCCCATGGCGCTGATCTTATTTACACTGCCTTTGTTATCTTTGATATGGGGGATTGTTGGCTACTGCATCTTTAAGCGAGTTTACATCGTTCTTATCATCACATTTGCAGTCTCCACTATTTTCATATTTGCCTATACTGGGTTTGACATGTCAAATATGTATTGGGTCGTGGTCATGACCTTTTTATGCATGTGTACCTCTGTCATCACAAAAATCATTCGATATATGTATGCCCGCTATAAAAGAGCATAACGAAAAAGCTGATGGTCACAAAAATCAGCTTTTTTGTATCCATTCTTCATCTAGCGGAACCGCCCATTATCTGAAGTTTGGTATAATAGATCAGTATATTCAAAACAAGCATAGAAGGGCGAAGGGAACACAATGCACACATTTGATCTTACTCCAAAAGATGTAGAGTTAATAGACGAAGCAAAAAAGAAGATTACGAGCCTTTATGAAGAGGATAAACACCATGTAGGAGCCGCTATCCGCATGAAAACAGGAGAAATGATCTCGGCTGTCCATATAGAAGCGTATATCGGAAGGGTAACGGTTTGTGCAGAAGCCATTGCAATTGGCAGTGCTTTATCGAATGGATATAAAGATTTTGATACAATTGTTGCCGTTCGACATCCATATTCAGATGAAGAGGATAGAAGATTGAGGGTCGTAAGCCCTTGCGGCATCTGCAGAGAGCTCATTTCAGATTTCGGACCAGAATGTTTTGTCATCATAGAAATAGATGGCGAACTAGTCAAAGTGAAAATTGGAGAACTCATTCCACTCAAATATACTAGAAGTTGATATACAGCCTAGACTTAGCAGCTTCAAGCGTTCTCTTTGTTACATTCCAGATAACTGAAAAATCGCTCCACAAAATCAGCCCCATGTATGTTCTCCATATGCGCAGTATTAAAAATATATTGTTCCATATGCTCAAGCTTGCGCAGGCTGCGTACCAGTACTTTGCGATCCTCGTCAGAAAGATGAGGGTCATGATTTATCTTCAGCAATGCCTGTTTGACACGCGCGGAGACCTTTTCAACATATAGATGGTTTTTGGAAGCTGGCGGAATACATTGCGACAGGTCACAGCCTGTAAAGCGAACACCGTCAAGAATACAGTTTTCAAAATTGGCAATCAGCTTTTGTTTACCATTTCCCTCAAACGTTATATCCACCAGCTTACCGGTAAAGGTACAATTTACGATATTCGCTGCTTGTAAAACGCGGTCATTAAACCTGCATTGATAAAATGTACAGTTGATAAACACAGCATTTTCCAATGTCATTCCTCTCATATCACAGGAGGAAAATTCGCAATTCGTAAAAACAGCCTCGTCTCTAGCAATTCCAACAGAACGCAAATCGGAACGAATAAACGTACAATGATCAATTGTACTACCTGCAAAGAATCTCGCATTCGTCAGAACACACGTATTAAATACAAGATGACGCAGCTGACAGCTCCAAAATATAGGTGAATGAACATTCGAGTTATTGATGGTCGTTCCGCTTATCGTTTCATGTTCATACCTGACAATATCAGAAAATATTTCGTTGTCTACTGACATTCCAGACTCAAGCCTTCTCATTGTGATCACCTATCATTTCTTCAGAATCTTTTCCAATGATGAATACCTTCCAGCAAGTTCATTTCGGTTTCACTAAGCGGTTGGCACTGACAAGTTATTATATCATAAAGCTAGAAACATAAAGAGAGTGGTCATCGTTTTGAAAAGCGCTTATATCAAAATGTGTATTTCACATTCATTTTTTGATCATTACATTCTGCAAAAGCCTGTACATGTGGAAAGTCTGTCATACGATGGCGTGGACTTGATTAAGAAAACGAGCAGAAAGTGATGACCTGATGGTCTCATGTCTATTGCATGGCTGACAGGTGCTATCATGGAGAAACTAAGAAGGATGATTTTTTATTTGTTTCTATTTCTGTTCCCCAGAATAGATATCCGCAACGATTTTTAAAAAAGCATTCAAAGCACGTGTCTTATATCGATCTTTCTTCACGACAATGCCAATTTTCCAGGGAATATATTGACTGCTAATTGGTTTTACACAAATGTCCTCTCTGTACATATCCGTTAAAGGACTTGGAAGGATCGCCACTCCAAGTTCATCACGAACTAATGTCAAAAGCAAATCCCATTGTGTTGTGCTGTAAGCGATGTTGGGAACAAAATGTTCCTTACGGCAGCTTTCTAAAATCACTTGACTCAACGCAAATGAAGAATCAAACAATATCCAGTTATCCTCTTTAAGCTGTTCGAGTGAGAGCTGTTGTTCATCTTTTAAAGCGTGATTTTTTGGTACACAAGCTACAAATGGCGCTTCAAAAATGAGTTGTTCTTCTAATTCATGACTTTGCGCAGGTATGACAACAAAGGCAACATCTACTTCGCCTTTCTCAACGAGTTTTTCTACATGCAAGCCGCCCTCTTCAATCATTTCGAGCGTCACATCTGGATGCTTTTTAGTAAAAGCCTTTGCCACTTTGGAAAAGAAAAAGGTACCAATTATTTGTGGCAGACCGATCTTTAAATGGCCGCGAATATGCGTGTCGGTATCACCCAGCTCCATTTGCAGCTCATTCATTTGCTGAAGCACCGCAATCGCTTTTTCATATACAAGCTCTCCTTCATCCGTTAACCTAAAAATTCGATTTGACCGATCGAAAAGAATGACACCCAGTTTTTTCTCTAATTTTTGAATGGTTTTAGAAAGGGAAGGCTGGGCGATAAAAAGCTTTTCACTTGCTCTTGAAAAACTTCCACAATCCGCAATCGTTTTAAATATTTCAAAGTCCCGTATGTTCATTTTATCCTCCCATTATTCCAATAAGGCATACTCATTATGATGATGATATATTGTACATGATAAACGTTTATTTTTACACTGAGAATAAGGAGGGGGTAAGATGTCAACATGTAGAGTTGCTGTTGTGCAAGCTGCTTCTGTCATTATGGATAGAGAAGCATGTACTGAAAAAGCCATTTCGTTAACACTTGAGGCTGGAGAAAAAGGAGCCAATATTGTTGTATTTCCTGAAGCTTTTATACCTGCTTATCCAAGAGGACTAGCATTTGGCGCCACTGTAGGAAGCCGTTCTCCAGAAGGAAGAAAGGACTGGCTTCGTTACTTAGAAAATTCAGTTCCAGTTCCTAGTCAAACAACAGACAGATTAGGAGAAGCAGCCCGCAAAGCTGGTGTCTACCTCGTCATCGGTGTCATTGAAAGAGATGATGAATCAAGCCGCGGGACTTTATATTGTTCCGTATTGTTTTTCGGACCAGATGGAACCTTACTTGGAAAGCACCGTAAACTAAAGCCGACAGGCTCTGAACGACTCATATGGGGAGAGGGGGATGGCAGCACACTGCCGGTTTTCGATACACCGTATGGTAAAATAGGCGCTTTAATTTGCTGGGAAAACTATATGCCATTAGCTAGAGCAGCGATGTATGCAAAAGGCGTCCAAATCTATATAGCCCCTACAGCAGATTCCAGGGAGCTATGGCAATCAACGATTCGCCATATTGCCGCAGAAGGCCGCTGCTTCGTTCTATCTTGTAATCAATATGTGAATAAAGAGATGTATCCTAAAGATTTAGCCTGCTATGATGAATTAGCATCTTCTCCTGATGAAATGTGCCGAGGGGGAAGTGCAATCGTCGGTCCGTTAGGCGAATATATAAAAGAACCTGTCTATGGTCAAGAAGAGATACTGCTGGCAGATCTTGATTTGCGTGATATTTCTTCTAGTCAATTTGACTTCGATGTCGTAGGACATTATTCAAGACCTGATGTCTTCCAGCTCGTCGTCAATGAAGAGAAAAAAGAAAATGTAAAGTGGATGAATCGATGAAATCACACGAAAAAAAGAGCAGCCATCCAGCCGCTCTTTTTTCGTGTGTCAACCTTGATGAGTTTTTAATGGACCTTTTGTGATATGAGTAAGATGAGCATTCACGTTAAAGATTTTAGCGTTGATGTCTGTTATTCCAAAGCTGGTTATTCTTTTAGAATGCATATCGAGATAGTTTTCAGCAGCTTCTTTTGTTTCGAATAAGTAGATTCCGCCAGCCTCATTCTTCTCGGGATTCTCCGTCCATATTTTCCATATGAATCCGTCTTCCTCATTTATACTTTTCGCTAAATCAGAAAACTCTTTTGCCATTTCATCACCGAAAGGGCCCTTCATCTTAAAATCCACCTGTAATAAATGTGCCATCGTCATTCTCCTTATGTCGAAGTTGTAAAATACAGTTCTCCCAGCACTTCTTTCATTTGATACTGCTGCTGCGGAAGTTCTTTCTTCATAAAAGACCGTACATCTGATTGGTCAACATCGTACATCACTTCAATTTCTTTAGAAAATAAAAGCTTTTCTTTTTCGAGCAGGATAGAAACAGCTGGGCGCTTTTTCGGTTCAAGTTCTTCAGTGTTTAAAGCTTGCTTTAATCCTTCAACATAGACTTCAAATGAGCGGCCACCCGTGATTTTGACTCCTTTATTTTCTTCGTTGACGAAGATAATCGTTGGGAAACCTCTAGCACCAAGGTCTCGAACAAGAGTAAAATCTTGATCTAATAATTCCTGGCCGCTAGGCAGCTCCGCTTCATGGACAATCACATCTCCGTTAAGTCCAAGGTCGTTGACGATATCAATTAACACCGTGATATCCGATATATTTTGATTGAAGGCAAATAGCGCTTCTCTTGCACGGCGTAAAAAAGTATAGGCTAGTGCATCATCATGATGTTTTTGAATCACTTTGAACACGCGAGAGGGCGGGTAGGAGGATTGAACAGGATTGTCAATCATTAAGGAACCATCAATTGGCATGCGAGAATGTTCTCCAACCTCTCTCCAGTGACCAGCAACATCAGCAGGCTTATAAATTCCGTTTGCAGGATCAATTGGACCACCATGCCATTTCTCTAACAGTCCACCCAACACAGTCTGGAAATGAAAATAATGTCCATATTGCTCTTTAAATCGACGCAGGACAGGTTCAATTGCCCAGCAATGCGAACAAATCGGATCTGTTACATAATAGAGCGTTATTGTTTTTTTAGGCTGTTGAAAATCAATCACCTGGATATCCTCTTCTTCACCTACACCACATACACCTGTTTCTATATCACAAAACATCTCATTGTTTTTCAATTTCATTTACCTCCTCAAATTATGCAGGAAACGCTATTCCCTATGTTTGTTTGAATCAATCATTTGCATTACAATTAGATCTTAAGACACAATGAGTAAGACCAACACCAATAATTTCTTCAATTTGTTGTTTATCCAACAGATTAATAGATGTGTTGAAAAAAGAGGAGGGATAAGATGACGCAGCCAAAGACAGACCCTCGGGTTCTGAGAACGCGTAAGTTAATCATGGAGTCTTTTATGAAACTTTCATCGAAAAAGGAATTTAAGGATATTACGATCAAAGATGTCACGGCAGAAGCCATGATCAACCGAGCGACGTTTTATTATCATTTTGAGGATAAATACGATTTGCTGGATAAAACGCTGTCAGAAGTATTATCGATTAATTTAGAAAGTATTCATTTCAATCATCGTAAACTAGATGAAGATACGATCATCAATATTTTTAAAGCATTAACGAATTTTCAACAATCTCTGCATAACCGCTGCCAAGTAGAATATGAAACTGAACTTGCTCCTATTGTGAGGGAACAGCTTGAAATTATTTTTTATCAATTGTTAATCAATCAATATACAAATGTCGAAAAGCAAATTCTGAAGGTCACAGCTGTTTTTTTAAGCTGGGGAATTCACGGAGCTTCTGTTGAGTGGAGAAAAAATAGTTCGCACATATCATCAGAGGAGTTTATCAAATCAGCAGTGCCATATATTTTGTCAGGGATTGATTTTAAACAAGCAGATAGTTGATTTGACAATTTTCAAAGGCTTCACTAATATAAATGCTATAGCATATAAATTTCATAGAGGGTGTTTTACATGGAGTTACAAGATTTAATAGGCTATCTCGTTCATCGTACCGATCTCAAAATGACAAATTATTTTACAAACAGGTTAAAGCCTTACGGGGTCACTCCTGAACAATGGAGTATTATCAGTATTCTGAGCAGTGAAAAGGGGACTACTCAAAAAGAATTAGCAGAAGGAATTGATAAAAATCAAACCACTGTCGTCAGAATGATCCAATCAATGGAACGAAAAGGGCTTGTCAAAAAAATCTATAACGAACAAGACCGGCGCTCACATCACCTGCTTTTAACAAAAAAAGGGCACGAGGTCAAAAAGGCCATTCTTCCTGTCGTCATGGATGCACACCAAACGGTAACAAAGCAATTAAGCGATGAAGAGATTCAACAATTAAAATTACTTTTGAACAAATTATTTCATTCACACTATGAATCTTGAAACGTCTAATCTGTAACAAACGATTTATATCTAATATATGCTATGACATATAATTTTCACCAGCTGAAAATTTGTCCATTTGGACTGAGTGTTTCAGTCAAATAACTTAGAAAGATGTGATCACGATTTTCATACTTATTCTGCAAATGATATTGGCTGCTTTCTTTTTTGTAACAGGATCGAAAATTATATCAGGGAAAATGGCAGAAGAGTTCAAACGATTTGGTTTACCTGCTTTTTTTAATGTTTTAACCGGAGCCTTTGAGCTCATAGGCGCTGCTGGAATGCTGATCGGCATATGGATGCCAACAATAGCAATATTATCAGGCTTACTGTTAGGAGGCACGATGCTTGCAGCTGCCTTTACTCTGATCGTATTAGCCAAAGATCCCTTTAAAAAAGCACTCCCTGCACTTGTGTTATTCGCTCTCAGTATCGGGGTCAGCTTGTACCACATTCTTTAAGTTGATATCAGAATAAAACACAAAACCTAAACAACTCTCCATTGTTCTAATGGCGGATTGTGTTTAGGTTTTTTAGCGATTGAATTGTTTTCGAAGAACTAGGCATGAGACAGCGAATACTGCGAAAGCGCCCGCTGATCCAGCAGCAAACACCAGCTCAAATTGTTCTGGTTTGGACTTGAATAACAAAGGGACAGAAAGAATGAGAGCCGCACCACTAAAGCTCAATCCTAATATGAACGTTGCCAATAATTTATTCATAGAAACACCTCTTACACTCAGAATTAGAACAATGGAAACGACTGATTCAAGAATCATTGTGATGATTCGACATCCTTTCACATTCCTAGTTGGAGTGTATCATATGGTGGCGGGCGATTGTAAAATACACAATTGTGAAATAAACTTTTTAAACGAACACTGTTCTTTACGAACGGTGTTCGTTATAATATAAATGTGATGTGGCTTTAAACGATTTCCATAAAGAAGAGGAGATGCATACGATGACGGCATTATCTAAGAAACAAAAGCAGATCGCTATTATTGGAGGAGGACCTGGGGGGCTAACACTCGCCTTAATTCTGCAAAATTACGGTATACAAACTACTATCTATGAGCGAGAGATGCATGACAAGAGTCTTGAAAGAGGGGGCTCACTGGATATTCATGAAGAAACAGGTCAAAAAGCTTTAAAAGAAGCAGGGGTTTATGAGGAATTTCAAAGGAACGCCCGCTATGAAGGAGAAGATTTCCGTTTACTTGATAAATCAGGAAGAATTTATTTAGATGAAGAAACGGAATCAGATCAAAAAGGCACCCGCCCAGAAATTGATCGTGGTCTTTTGTGCGAACTGCTGTTAGATCAAATTGATGCTGAAAACATCAAATATGGATATAAACTAGAAAGTTGCATTTCACTAGAAAGCGGCATGACGGAGCTTCATTTTGAAAACGGAGTTGTTGAGACAGTTGATCTTGTAATCGGGGCAGATGGTGCTTTTTCTCGTGTGCGTCCTCTCTTAACAGATATTGATATTGAATACGCCGGACTCACGATGCTGGAACTGAATATCCTCAACGTAGAGATGAACCACCCTGATTTAGCTGCATTTAATAAACGTGGTAAGATGTTTGCTTTAGCAGACCACAAAGGACTGATTGGTCAGTTAAACGGAGATGGACGAATCAAAGTGTATGCAAGCCTTATGGTAGAGCGTAACTGGATTGAGACTTGTGGTATTCCGTTTCATCAAGCGAAAGAAGCAAAAGAACAATTATTAGCGTTATTTAGTGATTGGGACGATCAGCTGAAAAATTATATTCGTTATGCTGAAGATGCCATCATTCCAAGACGGATTTATACGCTTCCTGTCGGTTTTAAATGGAACCGCCATAAAGGAGTAACGCTTATCGGTGATGCCGCTCATGTCATGTCGCCATTCGCAGGGGAGGGTGTAAACATGGCGATGTTTGATGCAATGGAGCTTGCACTTGCGATTGTTCGAAATCCTCATCATATTGAAAAGGCTATTGAAGAATACGAAGACAGGATGTACGAATATTCATCGGAGAAAGCTCATGAATCGGAAAAAAGTTTAAAGCTGTGTTTTTCAAAAGATGCTGCAATCAAGCTTGCTGAAATGATGAATTCTTTTCAAGAAAACGGTGATTGATGCTCAATTTACTATTTGACTTTGACATGTTATAAAGAGATTATGAACAATTCAAATCGTCGTATTATAAGTCGTCGGTCTCGGCCGGCTAAAGAGCCCTTAAGCCGTGAACTCATTGTGAAAACTGCCTATGAGCTTCTAAAGGAACAAGGGTTAGAGGGCATGAGTATGCGTAAGGTGGCTAAAGCACTCGATACGGGACCTGCATCCTTGTATGTCTACGTGAACAATTTTCAAGAACTAAGTGCTTACGTATTGGATTATGGTCTCGGCCAAATGGTTTATCCAGATTCAGTGAATGGCACATGGAAAGAACAGTTATTTGACATATTGCATACTTATTTCCTACTGTTATTCGAAAAACCTGGTCTTGCTGAAATTTCTCTTTCCACCATCCCACAAGGAACGAACTTTTTACAGTTGACCGAACATATTCTCGCTGCATTGCATGAAGGCGGGATTAAATCTACATCTGCTGCATGGGGAGTAGACCTGTTACTGTTATACGTATCTTCCGTAGCATACGAAAAGGTCTCTTGGAAGAAACATGGCTCTTCGCAGATTTCAGATACAAAAAAAGCATTTCATGATGCAGACAAAACGCGGTTTCCTTTCATCCATAGCCTAAAAGAAGAAATGTTTGCAGGTGATACCGTATCAATGGAACGGTTCAGGTGGGGAATTGAAGTCATTTTGTATGGAATCCAGCAAGAAATCAATTAGAAAGGAGCACAAGCAAAAAGCAGTCAATGGCTGCTTTTTTTTATATTTTCTTAACTTTTTCAACATATATAAAAAAATCTATATATTGTTTTTATATATAAAAAATTATATAATCTAGTGGAATAAACAAATGAGGTGCTTAGGCATGGAAAATATAAAGAATTTATTAGAGAGCTATATTCCTTTAGCAAAATCTACGGCAAAAATGTTTGGACCAAATTGTGAAGTCGTTATTCATGATTTAACGAACCCTCAAGCATCTGTCATGTTTACAGTCAATCATCATGTGACGGGAAGAAAAATCGGTCAATCATTTGATCATTTGGTAAAGACTGTTTTACAATCAGAAAATTTTAAAGAAGATTATCTTGCTGGGTATACATTTAAAACAGAAGACAACCGTACCATTCGTTCTTCGACTTCATTAATTCGTGATTCGAAGAAAAAGGTGATCGGGGCATTCTGTATCAATTTTGATGTTGAAGCATTGAATCAAATGCAGCAATTTATGGATACTTTTCTTTCTACAAAAGTTGAAGTTCAAGAGAATGAAACAACATCAAATGATGATCTTGAAAATGTGGAAGGAATCGTAGATCAATTGATTCAACAGATCATTCAAAACAGTGTTCACCCAGTTATGAAACGTCATGAAAAAATTGAATTAATAAGGTTCATGGATGAAAAGGGAATCTTTTTAATGAAAGGTTCAGTTGAGAAAGTCGCATCTATGTTAGGAATTTCTAAAGTCACCGTCTATAGCTATTTGGATGAAATCAAACATAAATCGAATGAAGGGGAAACGAAATGAAAAACATCCTTGAGGTAGGAAATCTAAAATCCAACGGACACTATGCATTCGCAACCATTCATCAAAACACGGTCTATGTTTCAGGACAATTTGCCATCAATCCCGAAACGAGAGAAAAAGAATTCGGCCCCATTGAAGAAGAGACATTACAAGCGCTTAAGAATGTGGAGATGATTGTAGAAGCAGCCGGAAGTAAAAAAGAAAAGATTTTGCGTATGACATTATACATTTCTGATATTGAACTATGGGATAAAGTAGATGCGGTTTACACTGAATTTTTCGGTGAACATCAACCAGCACGTACTGTTGTACCAACGAATGAATTACATTTTGGTTTCAAAATTGAAATTGATGCTATTTCTTATATTTAGAATATTTTTTTGCCCATGATATATAAAAAAGTATATTTTATATAAAAAATTATCTGAAGGGGTTGATGATTGATGAATCAATTGATTTGTAACCATTGCGGTAAAAAGTATGAGATGACACCAACTTTATGGAAATGTGATTGTAACGGCGTATTAAACCTGGTGAAAGATACCCCTCAAATAGATATTGCTGCTTGGAATCACTACCCAAACTCATTATGGCGTTATGTTGAAACCATGCCATTTTCAAAAGGGTCAAAGACTTGGGAATCTGTGACAATGGGTGAAGGTCAAACTCCGTTAATCGTTTTAGATCCTCATGAGCCAAACACTTATGTAAAAGTTGATTATATGATGCCTACGCTATCCTTTAAAGATCGAGGAGCTGCTGTTTTAATGACAAAGGCAAAGGAATTAGGGGTAGCAAAAGTCATTGCGGATAGCAGCGGGAATGCAGGAACGGCGATTGCCGCTTATGCAGCTCGTTGCGAGATTGCATGTGACATCTATCTAAGCGATGAAACTTCACCTAAAAAGATCGCTCAAATAAAAGCCCATGGAGCAACGGTTAAAGAAATTCGCGGTACACGAGAGGATATTGCAGCCGCGGCGCAAAAAGCAGTAGACGCCGAAAACGTTTTTTATGCAAGCCATGTGTATAATCCTTATTTTTTTGAAGGAACAAAAACATACGCCTATGAAATTTATGAACAAATAAAAGGAGCACCTGATGCATTAATCATTCCGGTTGGAAATGGTACTCTCCTCCTAGGTGCATATTACGGTTTTAAAGAGTTATTTGAAAATGGTTTAATTCATAAAATACCGAAAATCATTGCCATACAAGCGAAAAACTGTGCTCCTCTCGTGAAAGCTTATCAAAATGCGAAAGATTCAGCATCGCCTGTTACGAATACAGGAACTTTGGCAGAAGGTATAGCCATTGCTGCCCCGGCGCGCTCCAAACAAATTCTAGAAGCTGTACAAGATACCAATGGTACATTTATAGATATTGAAGAGGATGAGATATTGAATGCACGCTCTAAACTAAGTGAGAAAGGATTTTATGTGGAAGTGACATCTGCAGTCAATTTTGCTGGCTACATGAAATATAAAAAGGAAGCAAAAGAAACAATCGTCATACCTCTTTGTGGTGCAGGAATTAAATCAAAATAACCAGATATGACTAATAAACTGATCCGGAATTGGCCAAATGATGATATAGATAAAATGAACGCTCTCTATAAATAGAAGGGTATCTCAAAAGAGATGCTCTTTTTCTTGCCTAAATGTACAATCCCTTTTGCCCAAAAGTACAATTTCAATCAACTATTTCATTACGTAGAATAAAGAGGTGAATATCATGAATTCGATGAAAAAGGAGTAAGTGAATGGCTAAATTTTTATATAACTTAGGAAACTTTGCTTTTACTAAGCCTAAACGAATGTTAATCGGTTGGTTACTTATTTTAGTAGCTGTAGTTGCAGCAACAATAGGGACAGGCGTTTCATTTAATGGAGATATGTCGATTCCAGGAACAAAATCTGAAAAAGCGATGGATCTCTTGGAAAAGAAGTTCCCAGCAGGTGATGATGAGGGAACGATTCGTCTAATATTTAAAGCACCTAAAGATGAAACTTTGGAAGCAAAGAAAGTGAAACATAAAATTAATGAGACGATAAAAGAAATTAAAAAGGATAAAGCAGTTAAGCAGGTGACCGATTTATATGAGACCTTTACGATAAGTAAAGATAAGAAAATAGGATATGCGGATATTACGTATCGAGTGAAAGCGGACAAGGTAAAGGAATCCTCAAAAGAGAAAGTATTAAATAGCATAAAGATTTCAAAAGATGCGGGCATCCAAACGGAATTAGGCGGCTCCGTGACATTCTCTGAAATTGAAGTAGGTGGCATTTCTGAAATCATAGGGATTATCTTCGCCTTCTTGATTTTAGCCTTTACATTTGCTTCACTTTTGGTCGCAGGATTACCAATATTGACGGCTGTGATTGGGTTAGTAATAGGTGTGATGGTCATTTTAATCACCTCAAACTTTGTAGACATGTCTGCATTTAGTCTCACATTAGCGGTGATGATTGGTCTTGCAGTAGGAATTGATTATGCGCTGTTTATCATTTCAAGATATCGACAGCTGTTAGCAGAAGGCTACAATTTGAATGAGGCTGCTGCTAGAGCTGTGGGTACCGCAGGAAGTGCTGTATTATTTGCGGGCGTCACTGTCATTGTTGCATTATGTGGACTTGTATTAGTTGACATACCGTTTCTAGGTATCATGGGCCTTGTGGGAGCCTTTATGGTACTATCTGTTATGCTTGTTTCCCTCACGATTGTTCCAGCTATACTAGGGCTTCTTGGAGATAAGGTGAGTCCTTCTAGGAAAAATAAGTTATTTTCTAAATTACAGCCAAAAAAAGAGAAAAAAACAATGGGCTGGGGAAGATTTATTCAAAAGCATCCGGGTAAAATAATGCTAGGTGTCATTTTATTGACAGGATTGATAAGCTGGCCAGCACTTCATATGGAGCTTGGTCTTCCGGATAACGGTATGAAAGGCAAAGAAACAACTGAACGTAAAGGATACGATCTTTTAGCAGAAGGTTTTGGCAAGGGGTTTAATGGACCACTTGTTGTCATCATAGATGCCTCTCAAGCAGATAAAACGATGAAGTCCAAGTCCATCGAGAAATCATCAAAATTGTTAGAAAAAATGGATGGTATCAAACAAATCACGCCGGCGATCCCTGATCCATCGGGTGAGTACGCAATGTTAACAATCTTACCTAGAAGTGGTCCGGAGGATAAAGAAACGAAGCAATTAGTGAAAGACATTCGAAATGTATCGAGTGTGACTGACACAAAGTTTCTTGTGACTGGTTCTACTGCCGTGAATATAGATATTTCAGATAGACTCAGTGAAGCATTGCCAAAATTTGCAGGAGTCATTATTGGATTTGCTTTTGTGTTAATGATTCTTGTATTTAGATCATTCCTTGTTCCATTAAAGGCTGTACTAGGGTTTTTAATGACATTAACTGCTACATTAGGTTTTGCTGTCTTTGTTTTACAGGATGGACACCTTGCCCCATTGTTTGGAATACCTGCAGCAGGACCGTTGTTAAACTTTATGCCTGTACTAGTGACAGGAATATTATTTGGTCTTGCAATGGATTATGAAGTATTTTTAGTTAGTAGAATGAGGGAAGAATTCCTTCTATCTCATGATGCAAAGAAATCTGTTATTTCTGGATTACAGCATAGTGGCAGGGTTGTAACTGCAGCAGGCTTAATTATGATTTTCGTTTTCGCAAGCTTTATTTTTGCTCAAGACTTGATTATTAAAACAATGGGATTAACATTGGCATTTGGGGTTTTATTCGATGCATTTGTCATTAGAATGACCTTTATCCCTGCTTGTATGATGCTATTAGGGCGGGCAAATTGGTATTTACCAAAATGGCTCGCACGATTGCTTCCGCATATTGATATTGAAGGAGAGTCAATTGCCCAAAAAGAAAAGAAGATTATATAATGTATTCTTTTTAAAATGTTAAAATCCTAATACCGCCATTGCCTCTTTAAAAGGCGGGCGGTATTTTTCGTGTTATGATGGGGTTTGGAAGGTGAGAGTTTATGGTTAAGAAACGGATAGACCCATTTAATGAAATGATCTATTCCCGAATTCCCACGTTATTATGGGGCGTTCTTGTGTATGCTGCAGCGATGATTTTTCAGTTTTTAACAGCATCTTTATCGCTTTCAAGTTTGTTTTTTTCTGGCCTTATCGCGATCCATCTCATTTTGCACTGGTGGTCATTTTATTGGTTCAAGAAGAAGCCTTGGATTTATTTCTTCATACAAGGAATCGTTATTCTACTTTGTGTTTTAGCTATGCAAGCTGCCTCTCCTGTTATTTTAATTGGTCTTTTACCGTTATTAATTGCTCAAAGCATCGGTGTATACTATCATACATTAAAGATTATTTTGACAGGACTTTGTTTTTATGTGCTTTTTTTTCTAGCTCTTATTTTGGTTAATGATACAGATGATCTGACTGTCTACATTCCGATTTTATTTCTTATCCTTATTGTGGTCGTTGCATACTCTATCTTATTTTTTAGACAAGTAAAGGCTAGAATACGAACTCAAACGTTTCTAAAGGAACTCGAACTCGCACATCAGCAGGTGGAGGAGTTAACCCTTGCTAATGAGCGTCAAAGAATGGCGAGAGATTTACATGATACCCTTGCACAAGGGCTTGCAGGCATTATTATGCAATTGGAAGCTGTTCAAGCACATTTAGAGAATCAAAATACCCAGCGTGCTCAAAGCATTATCAAGGGCTCAATGAGCCAAGCGCGAAAAACATTAGGTGAGGCACGAATGGTGATTGATGATCTTCGGAAGGATCGTCATGATCAATACGATTTAACTGAAACAGTGAAAAATGAAGTAAATCGATTTACGACAGCAACGAATATTCCAATTCGTACAAAGATATCTGTACCTCAGAATATGTCACCTTTTTTTATTGAACATACTGTTTACATGATAAAAGAATGCTTAACGAATGTTTCAAAACATGCCAAAGCAAGCCATGTCGAGTTAGTGATGGTACAACAAGGTGATCACATCCATTTGAAAATAGCAGACAATGGAGTGGGATTTGATGAGAAAAAACGAGAATCCACTTTTGGACATTACGGCATCATTGGTATGTCAGAACGTGTTCGGCTGCTTGGTGGAGAGATCCATTTGAAAAGTAAAAAAAATGAAGGTACACAAGTAATAGTGAACATACCTTTGAAAAAGGAGTAAATACAGTGTCTTATCGAATTGTGATTGTTGATGATCATTATGTTGTGAGAGAAGGATTAAAATTAATTCTTGAAACAGACGAAAGATTTGAAGTAGTTGGAGAAGCAGAAGATGGAGGAAAGGGGATAGATGTCATAAAAGAAAAATCCCCAGACCTTGTATTACTTGACCTCAACATGCCTATGATGAGCGGGCTTGATATGCTTAAAGAAATGCAGACTCTTCAAATAAAAGTTCCCGTACTCATTTTGACTACTTATAATGAAGAAAAATTAATGATCCAAGGGTTACAGCTTGGTGCAAAAGGCTACCTCTTAAAGGATGCCAGCAGAGAAAACTTATTTAATACAATTGAAGCGGCCATCAGAGGAGACATTTTACTTCAATCAAATGTGGCCTCAAAGGTATTTGAATCAACCGTACACAAAGAACCTCAAGAAAAATTGAAAACAGACAACCACTTGCTTACCGAAAAAGAAATGCTCGTTTTGCAAGCAGTAGCTAGAGGGTTTCGGAGTAAGGAAATTGCATTTGATATGGGAATTTCCGAGAGAACTGTAAAAGCACATTTAACAAACATTTATCAAAAACTAAATGTGACATCAAGAGCTGAAGCCATTAAAACATCAATAGAATTAGGGATCATTCATTTTTAGATAATTGAACAAACAGGAGTCAAAGCCATTCTTACAGAAAGCACTTTTGTACAAACCTATGAGCTTGGGAAATAATAAAGAGACTACTTCAGGTAGTCTCTTTTTAAAAAGCATGGAGTTAGACTCTATAAAAGAAAGAAGGTATGTGGGCTTTGGTTGAAGAAGTCTAATAAACAATGAAGTAAGATTATAAACAAAGGAGAAACCTATGCAACATGATCTTCTCAATCAATTATTAAAGATAACAGATGAAGAGGAACTGATTCTACAAAACAGAAAAGAGATAAATAAAGACATTTATACCAATCAGTCTAATTTTATTATAGAAAGTCAAAAATTTCTCAATCAAGAGAGTATGATTACGGTTCGAAAACATACACGCTTTGTGGATTTTCCTAAACATAAACACGACTACATTGAGATTAATTATGTTTACAATGGAGAGTATAACCAAAAAGTAGGGAATCAAAGAATAAAATTGCAACAAGGGGAGCTGTTATTTTTAAACCAGCATATTGAGCATGAAACTCAAGCTTGTGCAGAAGAAGACATTATTATTAATTTTATCATTTTACCTCATTTTTTTGATTTTATCTTTTCGTTTTTAACGACTGAAAACAGAATTAGTAATTTCTTAATTAACAGTTTATATAACAGTACTCAAAATGGACAATTCCTTTACTTTAAAGTTTCAGATGTAGAAAGCATTCAAGAATTAATAAAAAAAATTATTATTGAAATTATGTCTCCTGCTTTTATGTCTGAATCCACCATTAAATTGTATATGGGGCTTTTAATGGTGGAGTTAATTAAACACGCTGATAAGGCCGAACATACAGAAGACAATCCTGTACAACATTATTTAATTGTTGAATCATTAAAGTATATTGATGAACATTTCCAGAGTGCATCACTGAATGAATTAGCCACAAAATTAAGCCAGCCCGCTTATGCTTTAAGTAAAGAGATTAAAAAGGCTACCAACTATACATTTAAAGAATTACTTCAAGAAAAACGTTTAAATAAAGCGAAAGAGTTACTGGAAAGTACAGATATGCCAATTGCCTCTGTTATAGATCAAGTTGGATATGATAATGTAAGTTATTTCTATCGGATTTTTAAAAACAAATATCATCAGACCCCAAAGCAATTCAGAGAACACTTAGCAAAAAGATAAGATGCTGCTAAATGTTCTTTTTTATTTTAAACAATTGCAAATAAGGACAATAAATAAATCATTTTAGACATTATTTTCTCCTTTTAGCTGGCTTAATATAAAGACATAAGCAAACGCTTTCATGCAAAGGGTGATTAAAATGAAGAAATGTTGTTTAGCAGTTGATATTGGTGCTTCTAGTGGAAGATTAATAGCGGGTCATCTTGAAGATGGACTTTTAAATCTAAAAGAAATCCACCGTTTCGAGAATAAAATGGTCCAAAAAAATGGCCAGTTTTGCTGGGAGCTTGATCGATTATTTGAAGAAATAAAAAAGGGAATCCATCAATGTAGTGAAATGGGATTATCTCCAGAAAGTATCGGTATTGATACATGGGCAGTAGACTTTGTTTTACTAGATGAATGGAACAAACCTTTAACAGATTTTGTTGCCTATCGCGATTCGAGAACAGACGGGATGATGGATGAGGTTTTTAAAACATTCATGAAGGAACGTCTGTATCTAGAGACAGGAATTCAATTTCAAAAATTTAATACGATTTATCAACTTTATTCAATCAAACAAAATCATCCGGAGATTTTAGAAAATGCAAAATCTTTTCTAATGGTTCCTGACTATTTTCATTATTTATTAACAGGAAAAAAGGCAAACGAATACACAAATGCCACTTCAACTCAGCTGGTTAATGCTTTCACAAAGAAATGGGATCATGAGATATTAGATCAACTAGGCATGAACAAAGAAATGTTCAAAGATATTCATCCCCCAAAAACAGTGTTGGGTACATTGACTGAAGATTTAATAGAGGAATTCGGCTTTAATATGAAGGTTATTCTCCCAGCCACTCACGATACTGGTTCAGCTGTCATTTCGGTTCCTGAGCAGGAAGAAACAATCTATATTAGTTCAGGAACGTGGTCTTTAGTTGGTGTAGAAAATCATTTTCCAATATGTATTACAAAAGCTTTAGATTACAATTTCACCAATGAGGGCGGCATTGATTATCGCTATAGATTTTTAAAGAATATTATGGGGCTTTGGATGATACAAGAAGTGAAAAGAAATTATAAAAATCAATTTTCTTTTGCAGAGTTGGTCGTCTTAGCTAATCAGGCTCAAACATTTAAATCCATCGTTAATGTAGATGATCCACGGTTTTTAAAGCCAGAAAATATGATTCAAGAGATTCAAAGTTATTGTCAAGAAACAAACCAGCCAATTCCATCTAGACCTGGAGAAGTAGCAAAATGTGTGTTTGACAGTTTAGTATGCAGCTACCAGCAAGCCATTAATCAAATTGAAGAAATTTTTGAAAGAACATTCAATCAAATTAATGTGATCGGAGGGGGTTGCCAAAATGAACTGTTAAATCAACTAATTGCTGACGCAACAAAAAAAGAAGTATACGCTGGTCCAGTTGAAGCAACCGCCATTGGAAATATTGTAGCGCAGTTAATGGCAGTTGGCGAAATTGAAGATATAAAAGAAGCAAGAACAATCATTAAGAACTCTTTTAAGGTTAAAAAATACACACCTTTAACAGTAACGACACCGTAAAAAAGAAAGGAAGAATATCACATGACAATAAGAGAAAATTATGAGATTGCGAAAAAAGAATATGAAAAATGGGGAATCAATGTTGATGAAGTATTGGAACAATTAAAACATGTACCGATTTCCATTCATTGCTGGCAGGGAGATGACATTGCTGGATTTGAAGTAAATAAAGGAGAATTGTCAGGTGGAATTGATGTAACGGGAAATTATCCTGGTAAAGCAACCACACCTCAACAACTAAGAGCAGATTTAGAGAAAGCGTTGTCTTTAATTCCTGGAAAACATCGTGTGAACTTACATGCCATTTATGCGGAAACAAATAGAGAAGTCGTTGAAAGGGATCAATTAGAGCCAAGACACTTTGAAAACTGGGTGAAATGGGCTAAAGATCAAGGTGTAGGCTTAGATTTCAATCCAACATTATTCTCACATGAAAAAGCAGCAGATGGGCTAACGTTGTCTCATCCTGATGAACATATCAGAAATTTTTGGATCAATCATTGTATCGCCAGCCGCAAAATTGGTGAGTATTTTGGTAAAGAATTAGGAACAGCATCCTTAACAAATATTTGGATTCCAGATGGTTATAAAGATATTCCAAGTGATCGACTAACGCCTCGTCAACGGTTAAAAGATTCGTTAGATAAGATTTTTGAAGAGGAGATCAATGAAAACTATAATCTTGATGCCGTTGAAAGTAAGTTATTCGGTATTGGTTCTGAATCTTATGTGGTTGGATCGCATGAATTTTATCTTGGATACGCATTAAAGAATAATAAACTATGTTTATTAGATACAGGACATTTCCATCCGACTGAAATGGTATCAAACAAAATTTCATCTATGCTGCTTTACAGTGACAAGCTTGCCCTTCATGTTTCTCGTCCTGTTCGCTGGGACAGTGATCATGTTGTGACGCTGGATGATGAGTTACGTGAAATTGGTCTCGAAATTGTTCGAAATCAAGCATTGGATAAAGTGATGATTGGCCTTGATTTCTTTGATGCAAGTATTAACCGAGTTGCAGCATGGACAATTGGAACAAGAAACATGATTAAATCGTTACTATATGCAATGTTAGTACCAAATGAACATTTAAAAGAGTTACAGGAAGATGGAAACTTTACAGAAAGATTAGCATTAATAGAGGAATTCAAAACGTATCCTTTCGGTGCAATCTGGGATTACTATTGTGAAAAAATGGGCGTGCCTGTAAAAGAAACATGGCTGGAAGAAGTGAAACAATATGAGCAAGATGTATTAACAAAAAGAAACTCTGTTTTAGCCTAAAAAATCATGAAAGGCTAACTAGTAAATTTACAAAGAGATACAGTCAGGGGAAGGGTCTAATAGATCAATTCCCTTGTTTATATTACAAGGATTCCTTTTTAGATGAATAGGTTACAACTCAATGTTTTTTCCACTCTACGCGTGCTAATTGAAGGGAATCATATTCATCTCACATGGAGAATACACAATAAAAATACTTATGAGAGAAGGGGCCTGCTTTTACTTTTCAGTCATCAGCCGACCAGGTAAATCTAAATATTCGTTAAGAGGAGGTTTTAAAATTGAAAGTGAGCTTATTTATTACATGTTTAATTGATACTTTCCAGCCGAATGTCGGTAAGGCAACAGTTGAGATACTTGAACACCTTGGTTGTGAAGTATCATTTCCTACATCACAAGTATGTTGTGGCCAGCCCGCCTATAATAGTGGCTATGTTGCCGAAGCCAAGCAAGCAGCGAAAAATATGATCCAAACCTTTGAAGATGCAGAGTATATAGTAACTCCCTCTGGTTCTTGTGCAGCAATGTTCCACGAATATCCACATATATTCAAAGGAGATTTTCAATGGGAGGAGCGAGCAAGGCGTCTTGCTGAGAAAACGTATGAACTAACTCAATTTATCGTAGAGGTGTTAAAGGTTACAGATGTAGGGGCACGTTTAAAAGGGAAAGCGACCTATCATACATCTTGTCATATGACACGTTTGCTAGGTGTGAAGGAAGCACCTTTTACGCTGCTTTCTAATGTAAAAGAATTAGAGGTTGAGCACCTTCCCAACGCCCAAAATTGCTGTGGATTTGGTGGAACTTTTTCTGTGAAAATGATGCCAATATCTGAACAAATGGTAGACGAAAAAGTGGAAAGTGTTGAACAGACAGGTGCGGACTATTTAATTAGTGCAGATTGTGGATGTTTAATGAATATTGGAGGACGAATAGAACGTTTAGGAAAATCTGCGCGGGTACTGCATATTGCAGAGGTATTAAATAGCCGTTAATTCAAGGGGGGGGAACACGACATGAGCATGAAAATTAGTGATAAAAAATTTAATGAACGTATTGATAAAGGAATCCAAGATTCTACGATGCGTGAAGCTGTGTCTACAGCTCAAGAACGCCTGTATACACGTCGTTTGGCAGCTAGTGAAGAGCTTGGGAACTGGGAAGAATGGCGTGATTTAGGGGAGCAAATCCGTCAACACACGCTGGAGAATTTAGATTATTACTTAATGCAATTAAGTGAAAATGTTACAAAACGCGGGGGACATGTCTTTTTTGCGAAAACAAAAGAAGACGCCGCTCAATACATAAAGGAAGTTGCAGAAAAAAAACAAGCCAAGAAAGTCGTGAAATCCAAATCAATGGTAACCGAAGAAATCGAAATGAATAAAACTTTAGAAGACATAGGTTGTGAAGTGGTAGAAAGTGACCTTGGCGAATACATTTTGCAAGTTGATGATCATGAACCACCTTCCCACATCGTAGCGCCGGCTCTTCATATGAAAAAAGAACAAATTCGTGATGTATTTCAAGAAAAACTAGGTTATGGAAAGTCGGAAGATCCTTACGAGATGACAAAATTTGTTCGTAAAATCCTGCGCGAAAAATTTCTTGAAGCAGAAATCGGTGTCACCGGTTGCAACTTTGCCGTTGCAAATACAGGATCAATCTGTTTAGTGACCAATGAAGGAAATGCGGATCTTGTAACTGCTATTCCAAAAACGCAAATCGCTGTAATGGGAATGGAACGTCTTGTACCAACAATGGAGGAGCTGGATGTACTCGTTGGATTGCTTTGCAGAAGTGCAGTAGGGCAAAAGCTAACGAGTTACATTACAACAGTAGGGCCTAAATATGAAGAAGAGGCAGATGGTCCAGAAGAATTTCACCTTGTTGTCGTTGATAACGGCCGTTCTGAAATCTTAGGGTCTGAGTTCCAACAAGTATTACAATGCATCCGTTGTGCAGCATGTATTAATGTATGTCCAGTATATCGTCATGTCGGAGGACATTCTTATGGCTCTATCTATCCGGGGCCAATTGGTGCAGTATTAAGTCCACTTTTAGGTGGATATGACGATTATAAAGAACTGCCATATGCATCAACTCTTTGTGCAGCATGTACTGATGCTTGTCCAGTTAAAATTCCGCTACACGAACTACTTTTAAAACATCGTCAAGTAATTGTTGAAAAAGAAGGACGTGCTCCTCTCGGTGAGAAACTAGCGATGAAAATGTTTGGAATGGGAGCATCATCTGCTGCTCTATACAAACTAGGTACAAAAATGGCACCTACAGCTATGAAGCCCATTGTATCAGGTGATCGAGTCTCCAAAGGAATTGGCCCATTAAAAAATTGGACTGAAATTCGAGAATTCCCAGCTCCAAGTAAAGAACGTTTTCGAGACTGGTTTGACAATCATAAAAAAGGTGGTGGAAAATAATGAGAGGAACAGCTCAAAATCAGGAAGTTTTTTTAAATCATGTGGCTAAACAACTGGGACGGGAAAGACGAATAAGTGGTGTTGTACGACCAGAGTGGAAGAATAACGTAAACTGGGATGTAATGAAAGGTTATACAGAAAAGGAGTTAATCGCTACGTTCACAGAGCACTGCAGCAAAATTCATACCACTGTTTTTGAAACAACAAAAGATCACTTAGCTGAAGCTTTAAAGAAAATTGTTGCTGAACATGGCGGGGGGCCCGTAATGACAGCCCAAGATTCACGTTTCAAAGAATATGGCTTAACAGATTTACTTGAAAAAGAATGGCCGGAAGAAAATATAGAGGTACATGTATGGGATTCAAAAAGAGGACGTGAAGCGAATCATTCCCTCGCCGAAAAAGCCAATATTGGTATTACATTCAGTGACTATGCACTTGCCGAGTCAGGAACAATCGTTGTAAAAACTCATGAGGGACAAGGGCGGGCACTTCACTTTTTGCCGACTGTCTATGTCACGATTATCCCGCGTGAAACGATTGTGGCACGTATTACACAGGCTGTTTCTGACCTAAACCAACGTGTGGAAAAGGGAGAAGCTGTTGCTTCTTGTATTCACTTTATTTCGGGACCAAGTAATTCTGCAGATATCGAAATGAATTTGGTCGTGGGTGTGCATGGACCTTTAAAAGCTTTTTATTTCATTGTGTAAGGTTGGTTGATATAAAAAATAGAGTTTCCATTTGGAATCTCTATTTTTTATTGTAGTAAGGAGAGCAGGGGGAGGCAGAAAAATAACCAAGCTTCTCAAAGAAAGCTTGGCTATTTTTTTAAGCGCTGTATCGTTCTTTTTCAATTTCTTTTAATGATTTTCCTCTTGTTTCTGGCGCCATGACTAATCCAATAATTGCAGCAATTACAAGAAACCCAATCATAATAGAACCTGATATTTTAAATCCTAATGTAGAAATCATCGTTGGAATCACAAGTGATATAAGGCCAACGGCTACACGCGCTGTACAAAAAAGGAATCCTTGTGCCTTTGCACGGTATTTTGTATGAAATAACTCACTTGACCAAAGACCATAAAATGCTTGAGCACCAAAACCAGCTGCAATTCCCCATAATATTACAAATATAAGCAGTTCAGTCATGCCCATTCCGCCATACGTAAGAGTAGCCCAAGCAGCAATCCCCATTGCCGCTCCTATGCCATACAATACACGTCTGTTCACTTTATCACCTAGTTTAATAAAGACAAAGTACGTTCCTAAAACGGTCAAAATCCATAAAAACGCTTGTAATAAATTTGCTTGTGATGATGAAAGCCCTCCAACGGTCTGATAAATATACGGCATGAAGTATCCCATTACACCAGCTACTAAGTTCCAAAAGCAATAGATCCCTAGTAATAAAATAATGGCATGACGGTTTGCTTTGATTGTGAATAATTCTTTGACTGGACTTTTTAATTTTTCACCATTTGCTTTTTGATTCTCTTCTTTTTGTTTTTCTTCTTCCCATATTTTTGATTCACTAATTTGTTGTTGCATAATCCAAGTAATTAAAGCGATTACAAATAATTGACCAAAAATAATTCGGCTTCCTAAAAGACCTAATGGGGCCAAGGCGACAGAGAGGAGTAACGAAATAGCTGGACCAACCGACCACGCTAACTGTCCCCATCCTACACGAGATGCACGTTCATTTTCAGGCGCTTCTTCTGCTATATACGTCCAAGCAGCTGGAATGGCAGCTCCTACGGCTACTCCAGTAATAATGTATCCAGCTAACAACATGGGGAAGTTAAAAGACAACATCGTTAATAAGACACCAAACATATAGACCAATAAATCGTATTTATAAATTAACTTTCGCCCATATTTATCAACCAGAACGCCTCCTATGAGGGCTCCTGCAGCTGAAGCAAATCCATTAGCACTCAGCGCTCCTAATAATCCCAGTTTAAAATCATTTAAATTTAAATATTCCATCCAGAGTGTCAGGCCGCCAGCAGCAGCTACGATGGATGCTGCCTCCAAATAATTTGACATTGCTACAGTAATAGTAGACTTTAATCCGCCTTTTGCATTACCAGCCATATTTAAATCCCCTCTCAAGTACCTTCAAACGATACATCCGTTTGAATGCCTGTATTTTTGCTGTCTTTGTTTTCCTAAAAAATTATGCTAAGTAAAACAATTCATTTAAATCTACAGAGCGCGGACTGTTATCTGAATTTGTCTCCATGATAGGTGCCATGTAATCCCACCATTTTTTACAAATATCACTTTTAGCCATCTGGTTCCATCTATCTTCATTTTCGATTTCCAAATAAGCAAACAATTGACCACTTTCTTTTTCTAAGAAAATAGAATAGTTATGAGCTCCATGCTGTTTTAATGCCTCAACCATTTCCGGCCATATTTCATCATGTCGACGTTTGTATTCATCAAATTGATCCTTGTGTACAAACATAATACTGGCTTTTCTTATCATCTCTCTCGCTCCTTGTACTGTAGAATAAATGAAAAAATAAAGAAAGCGTTTGCAAAAAAAGCAATTTAATCTTCACAATAAAGGGATTTTTTCCCCTGATTTCTGCAAAATCTTTATTTTTCTTTGTTTATATGGTCATATTATTATAAAAACAAAAATAAAACAACATTTTTTTATTATTGGTTTTTGTTAATGTTGATTACGAGAGGGGTTCATCATAAATAAGGCAAGATAAAATTGTGGATATAGAAAAAGACAAACCTATATAGGTTTGTCTTGAACACGTATATACACAGAAAAGGAGAGACCTTAATCTTCTATTTGGATTTGACTATGAAGGAGATTCACTCATCAAGGCTACAGAAGTAACATTAATATTTTTATCACGTAAAATGGCATGTGCATCATTGCTTAGTTTATCGTCAACAATAATGCGGCTAATATCACTTAATGAAGAGATATGAGAAAATTCACGGTATCCAAACTTACTAGAGTCGACCATTAAAATGGTCTCATGTGACCGTTCAATCATTTTTCTTTTTAAGAGAGCCTGCCACTCATTTGAATCACTTAAGCCGCTATTTAAGTCAATACCCTTACAGGATAAGAACCCTTTATTCACATGATAATTTTCCAGTGAGCGCTCTGCTAGAGGTCCTACGTAGGACAACGATTTAGGAAGGAGGAGACCTCCTGTTGAGATCACCTGAATTTTTTCTTTCTTACTTAATTCTATGGCCACCTTAATGGAGTTGGTGATAACAGTCAAAGGAATATTCGGAAGGATTTTTGACATGTACCATGCAGTGGTACTTGCGTCAAGGATAATACGGTCACCTTCTTCAACTTGCTTCACAGCTTCACGTGCAATCACTTTCTTTTCTAATACATTCGTAATTTCCCGCTCTGAAAAATCAACTTCTGATTCTTTTTCCTCAATACTAACTGCTCCGCCGTGGCTTCGCCGCAACTTATTTTCTTTCTCTAATTTTTCAAGATCCCGGCGAATCGTTTCATCTGTCACAGAAAAAATTTCGCTTAATTCTGAAACACGAATGCTGGATCGTAAATTAACTAAATCTACTATTTTTTGATGCCTTTCAGCTAATAACATGTGTAACTTCCTTTCGCTTTTAAATATGAATAAAAGAAAAACAGCATAAAATTGCCTATAAGGTTGTTGTTTTGTTTTTATTTTTGTTTGTTTTCATCATAACATACTTATAACTTCAAAAAAATGATCTTAAACAGCAGCAAGGTTTAGTATTTAACGCGAATGAAACAGCATTGTATCAATCATATAATAACCACTTATATCACAATCAAAACAAACATAAACAAAGATAAAATGTTTGTTTATGTTGACTTAATGTGTTTCTCAAAGTAATATGAGGATGTAAACGCTTTTGTATTAATTTATCAAAAGAATAATTTTTATTTAGAAAGATATATATCAATGAAAACAAGGGAGAAGATGGAGTTGAAAGACCTTATGACAAAGAAAGATATACTAAAAGCACCTTTCCTTCAAGAAATGACAAAAACGACAGCAAACCTATATCGCTTAGGTTGGGATGAACGAAATGGCGGGAATATTAGTTATTTATTAAAAGAGGACGAAGTAGCAGAGTACCTTGACGTTCATGATGTGAAACGAACGGTGCCGATGATTTTTGATGGTGCTGAGTTAGCAGGGAAATATTTTATTGTGACGGGTTCGGGGAAATATTTTAAAAATGTAATAGATGATCCAGCCGCTAACCTTGGTATTATTCGTATAACTGAAGATGGCAAATCGCTTGATATTTTATGGGGGTTAGAAGAGGGAGGCGTTCCAACAAGTGAGCTTCCATCACATTTAATGAGCCATATTGAAAGATTAAAAGCAGATCCAAACCATCGTGTGATCATGCACTGTCATGCAACAAACCTTATTGGTATGACATTCACACACAGCTTGGATGAAGTAGCATTTACAAAAACTTTATGGCAGATGTGTACCGAATGCATTGTTGTATTCCCAGAAGGAATTGGTATTATTCCATGGATGGTTCCAGGAACTGATTCAATTGGAGAAGCTACAGCTGCAAAAATGAAAGATGTTCGTTCAGTTATTTGGCCACACCACGGAATTTTTGGTGCTGGAACTACAATGGATGAGACATTTGGGTTAATTGAAACAGCTGAAAAAGCTGCGGAAGTATACACAGTTGTATGTGCACAAGGAAGCGTCAAACAAACCATTACAGATCAACAGCTTCAAGACTTGGCAGATGCTTTTGGTGTTGTGCCAAGACAAGGAGTTTTAAATCTATAAAAATAGTCTTTCCTACAATCCAATATTAGGAGGTTTCAGTAAATGAACTCACAAACCAATGTTAAACAATTTCAAATGTACATTAATGGAGAATTTGTAAATGCTAGCTCTGGCGAAGTGATACAGGTGTTAAATCCGGCAACTGAAAAAGTGATTTCAGAAGTGCCAAGTTGTTCTAAAGAAGAGGTTCAAGAAGCGATTGAGTTTGCAGAAGCTGCACAAAAAGAATGGAAAAAGAAACCGGCTGCTGAGCGTGCAAAGTATTTAACACGTTTAGCTGAAGAAATTCGAAAAAATAGAGATTTTCTTGCACGCGTCATTTCAGAAGAACAAGGAAAAGTACTTGCTCTCTCTACTACAGAAGTTGATTTTACTGCTGAGTACATTGATTATATGGCAGGTTCAGCAAGGACGTACGAAGGGGAAATTCTTCAAAGTGACAGACCAAATGAAAATATAATGATCTTTAAAGAGCCAATCGGGGTTGTAGCTGGCTTTTTACCATGGAATTTCCCATTCTTCCTTGTAGCGAGAAAGGCTGCGCCTGCATTGGTAACAGGGAATACCATTGTCATTAAACCTAGTAGTGATACGCCAAATAATGCAATAGAATTTGCAAAATTAGTAGATAAAGTGGGTATTCCAAAAGGGGTATTCAATCTTGTAACAGGGCGCGGAGATACAGTGGGAGACGAACTTGCTTCAAATGAAAAGATTGGTTTAGTCAGTTTAACAGGGAGCGTGGATGCAGGTGTAAGTGTCATGAAAGCTGCAGCTCAAAATGTAACAAAAGTCAGTCTAGAGCTTGGCGGTAAAGCACCAGCTATTGTAGCTGAAGATGCAGACATTGATTTAGCCGTGAAAGCAATTGTCGACTCACGTATCATTAATACGGGACAAGTATGTAACTGTGCTGAACGCGTGTATGTTCATGAAAGTATCGCCGATCCATTTATCAAAAAAATTGTCACATCAATGAAAAATGTGAAATATGGCAATCCTCTCGAAGATGAAGGTTTAGATATGGGACCACTTACAAATAAGCAAGCAATAGAATCAATTGAAGCGATGGTAAACCGAGCTGTTGAAGAAGGGGCCCAAGTGTTAACTGGTGGAAAACGTGCAGATGTGACACCTGGATATTACTATGAACCAACAGTCCTCGTGAATGTAAAACAAGATTCAGAAATTGTACAGGAAGAAGTATTTGGACCGGTTCTCCCGATTATGACGTTTAAAGATTTAGATGAAGCAATTGAGCTTGCGAATGATTGCCAATATGGATTAACATCATCTATCTTTACACAGAATTTAGATACAGCGATGCGTGCTGCAAATGAGTTACTATTTGGAGAAACGTACATTAACCGTGAAAACTTTGAAGCCATTCAGGGATTCCACGCAGGTCGTAAGAAATCTGGAATTGGCGGAGCAGATGGTAAACATGGTTTAGAAGAATTTTTACAAACTCATGTTGTTTATTTGCAGCATAACTCAAACAAAAAATAAGAGAAAGACAACTTAATATTCCATGAGATGTATCAATGTTCTAAGAGTATCTCAAGAGAGATGCTCTTTTTTTGACTGAATGTACACCCTTTTGCCTAAAAGTACAATTTCACTCAACGTCTAACTATTTTTTCATTTGTTCTTCACCCCAATAGCAAATCGCATCTAATACAGGGATCAATGATAATCCCTTTTCCGATAAACTATATTCTACTTTTGGAGGCACTTGAGGATATTCTTTACGATTAATTAACTGATCTGCTTCAAGTTCTTTTAGTGTATTGGTTAATGTTTTAAAAGAGATTGCCCCAAGCATTCGTTTCAACTGATTATAGCGAATAGGCGCATTGTTTGCATATAAAGCATACAGTACCGTCATCTTATATTTCCCACCAATTAATGATAAAGTGTACCCAAATCCAGTTTCTTTTAGATCAGCATGAGCTGTAAAGGATTCTTTGGTCATTTCACACTCTCCTTTAGGTTAGTATCGCACTTTAATTACCGTACTTGTAGTACGTTATAGCATACAATAAAATGAATGTACATCAAAATATGATGAAAATAACAAAAAAGGGTGAATGAATCATGAAAACAATTGTCTATGCACATCCTTGGGATGGAAGCTATAATCATGCCATTTTGACTTCCATTACAGAAAATCTAGAAACAAAGAGAGAACCATTTCAAGTGATTGATTTATATAAAGATGGGTTCAATCCCGTTTTTTCAGCTGAGGAATTGAAGTATTTTCATAAAGGAGAAACGCCTGATCAATTAGTTAAGGATTATCAAAAGAAATTAAGTCAGTCAACTGAATTAATTTTTATATTTCCTGTCTGGTGGTGGGATTTACCTGCAATTTTAAAAGGATTTATTGATAAAGTCATGTTAAGAGGTTTCGCATTCTTAGAAGATCAAAACACTGGGGCTTTAAAAGGTTTGTTGACATATATTAAAAAAACAACCGTGATCTCAACATCTACAACAGATAAGGATTATATAGAATCTGAAGGTGGGAATGCGATTCAAAGCGTTTTTATTAACCGAACTCTTGCTGACTTGGGACTTAAAAATGAAGACACCAAATGGATTCATTTTTCGAGAGTTAATTTAACAACAGATGAAAAGAGAAAAATATTTTTAAACGAAATATCCCAAAGTATTTAATTTACTGTAGCAGCCAATAAGGAAAGGCACAACCTTTACGACCGATCTAATTTATTGAGAAGGTGGTAGAGGTTGTGAAATTAAATATCGACACTCAAATATGTATTCTCATTTCTTAGTTTACATAATATATATTCTAGGAAGTTAAACAAACAATGAATTTCTCTTGTCTCAAAATTAAGTATACTCATCTTATTGAGACAAAATAGAAAAAATCAAAATCCAACGTTATTCGCCAGATTTTGATTCATCAAGATATTTAATGATTTTCGCAGGATTTCCGCCAACCACCACATTTGCTGGAACATTTTTTGTCACAACGGCACCAGACGCAATGACAGCATTATCGCCAATTGTGACACCTGGATTAATAATAGCACCGCCGCCAATCCATACATGGTTTCCAATGGTGACTGGTTTGCCGAATTCAATGCCTTTTGCACGTTCTATCGGGTCAAGCGGGTGTCCAGCCGTATAAATATGTACATTCGGACCTAATAAACAGTGATGTCCAATGGTAATTTTGCACACGTCTAATAACACTGCATCAAAATTTGCAAAAAAATGCTCACCAATCTCGATATTGTATCCGTAATCGCACTGCAGTCTTCCTTCAAAAACGACATCATTTCCGCAAGCGCCTAATAATTCCTTTAAAATGGATGTTCTTTTTTCTTGCTGATTGGTTTGCTGATATGCGTATGTCAATTGTCTCGCTCTTTCACGATCTGCGATCAGTGTTTGGTCACTAGATACATAATGTTCTCCTTGGATCATTTTTTCCTTTTCACTTTTCATGTTGATCTCCTCCTCCCTTCTATTTATACCGATGCGATATGATTACATCCTACCGCCCCCTTTATGTTTATTTTACCTTCTCATCATAAGAATTGGGAAGGAATGATTAGAATTGACCTTGTTCCTCCAGCAAGTTATTTACGAATCAGCAAGTCTCATTTATAATCGAGTAGATTTGTTCAATAACATATATATCTTTAAATGTGAGGGATTAGATGGAATTAAAGTGGTATAAAGCAATTATTGTGATCTTTACGATGTCTGGGATCTCCATTTCTACATGGTTTTCTCGGACACCAGAAGTGAGAGATTTATTACAAGCAAACACAGGAACAATGGGACTTATTTTACTCGGTTTATCCGTTGGTTCAATTGTTGGGCTTGTTCTTTCAAATGTATTCGTCCGCAAAAAAGGCGGCCGAGTGGCGATTGTGATCAGTGCTTTTTTGATGTTCCTTGGATTTACTACTCTTGCCATTGGTTCAACACTCTCTTCTATCTTTGTCGTCACTTCTGGTCTTTTTCTTTTTGGAGCAGGCTCTGGCATGTGCAATGTAGCGATGAACTTAGAAGGAACAGAGATTGAATACAGCATCAAGAAAACCATTCTGCCTATATTGCACGCTTCCTTTAGTATTGGGACTTTAATTGGAGCAGGTGCTGGTATTCTTTTTATCCATCTAGGCATCTCTGTATTGATACACCTTCTCGCTATTGCCCTTCTGCTGTTCCTCAGCATATTGATTTGTACACGGTTTATCCCGCATGGGACAGGAAAGGATCAGCATGAGAAACAGTCCGATACAGTTGAGCCTACTCAAACGGCATGGCTGAACAAACGAACGATATCTCTTGCGATGATCGCCTTATGTCTTGCGTTTGTCGAAGGCTCCGCCAATGATTGGATTCCACTTGCAATGGTGGATGGCTACCAAGTTTCACATTCCATGAGTACGGTCATCTATGCTTTGTTTTTGTGCGGCATGATTAGCGGCAGACTGATCAGCGGACGTTTGATCGATCGCTTTGGCAGAGTATTATTGCTAAGAGTTGCGATTTTATCAGCAGCTGCCGGCCTATTCTTAGTCATTTTGAAGATTTCACTTGTTGTATGTATGATATCAATCTTTTTATGGGGACTTGGCGCATCTTTAGGCTTTCCGCTAACTATTTCTGCAGCTGGCGATGATAGCCGGTACGCTGTCAAACGCGTTAGTATTGTGACCTTATCTGGTTACACAGCCTCCCTTTCCGGTCCTCCTATTTTAGGGTTGCTTGCCAATCAGGTTGGACTGCTTCATGCCTTTATCTTTGTTCTAATTGCCATATGTATTGCAGGAATCTTTACTAAAGCTGTAGCAAAACCACATTCATTACAAGCGACTAAAAGTGTCTGATCCTTGATCATGGCACTTTTTTTAAATTTAAAAAATAAAATTGAAACCTTTCATGAAGTGAAACAGTCCTATAGATGTCGTGATGTTTATCGCTTTTTTAAAGAGGGAAAGTAAAAAAATAAGACTTTTCAAATAACTGAAAACGTGGTAAGATCATGAAAATAACCAGGAAGGGGTGAGAAAAATGAAAAAAAATATGCTATTAAAATTAGGTGTTTTATGCATAGCACTTGCAAGTTTTCATTTGTTCTCAATGCCTCATTCCGTTCAGGTATACCATCATGCTAAGGTGGTTGCCGATCAAGAATCACATGAAATGAAAATCGTCCAGACAATGGGCGATGAAAAGAAACAAAAACATGTGAACGCAGTATTTGCCGCATTTACAGCACTGCTGATTATTGGCAGTATGACAGCTGGATTTGCACGCATCACTCATACTGATCGATTTGACCGGAAAAAGAAGCATTTACTTGCAGTGTTCTATCAATCTTCTTATTTCCGACAAGCTCGTGTTTAACCCAACCATCTAAATCAAAACAAAAATTGGGAGGTTTTACACGATGTTATTTTTCTTAAGAATTTTCATTCTAGGTCTTTTCTCTGTCACTTCACTTTCTCTTTTCGTCTACCAAGGAATTGAAGTAGTGCACGCCATTACAAGCATGTTTGGCAACCACGAGAGCTAAATGACCCGTATATAAAAGAACCCCCCTGCCAGTCGCAGGGGGTTTTCGTTTGCTTATTTATTGTCATCTGGTGCAGGTTCAGGTGTCAGAAGGACATGAGTCACTTCTCCCTGCTCTTCCTCATCTATAATAAATGATCCATTGCTATAGCGGTCATTTGCTCTTAAAGTAGAAATATCAAGTGGAATCGTTGTACCTTTTTCGGTATCTATCTCAAGTGTATCGTGCAGCGCTGCAGCGATCACAGCCACAATACGGTGCGGGTTTTTCTTTAATTCTCTCAGCATAAGAACTCCGCGTTTCGCTCTTGATGTTTTATCAAATTCAGAGAGGTTCATTCGCTTTACAGCCCCTCTTTGTGTCGTGAGCACAAGGACATCGTTTTTCGGATCAATGATCTGGCCAGAGACTACCTCGTCCCCTTCCTTCAAGTTGATTCCTTTGACGCCGGCCGCTCTCGGTCCAACAACACTTACTTCTTCTTCATCAAACCACAAACCGTAACCATTTTTCGTTGCAATAAACAATTCCTGCTGTCCTGTTGTGACATGAACATCGACGAGTTCATCGTCACCTTTTAGGTTCAAGGCAACAAGCGGTTTCGAATAACGCTGCGCCTTATATTGAAGAAGCTCCGTTTTCTTCACCATTCCGCCTTTCGTAAAGAATAAAAGATATGACGTTTCATCAAATTCTTTTATTGGAATGGCTTTTTGGATTGATTCCTCGCGATCAATCGAAATGATATTCGTAATATGCTGCCCCATGTCTTTCCAGCGTATATCTGGCAGCTGGTGAACAGGACAATAAATGTAGCTTCCTTTATTCGTAAACAGCAGAAGAACATCCGTTGTATTCATTTCAAACTGATGAATCAACCGGTCAGTATCCTTCATGCCAAAGTCCTTACCGTTAGAGGCAGCATAGGAGCGCTGGCTTGTCCGTTTGATGTAACCATCCTTTGTGACTGTGACGTATACATCCTCTGATGCGATCATCACTTCAAGGTTAATCTTAATTTCTTCGATTTTTTCCTCAATAACGGATCTTCTCTCATCAGCATATGTCTTTTTGAGCTTTTTCAGGCTGTTTGTAATGACCTTCAGCAGCTTTTTCTCGTTCGCTAAAATGTCTTCAAGCTCTGCTATGCGCACATCTAGCTCTCTTGCTTCGTCTCTTAATTGCGTAATATCTGTATTCGTTAAACGATATAACTGGAGTGAAACAATCGCTTCTGATTGTGCTTCTGTAAAGTCATATTTGGCCATCAAGTTGTTCTTTGCATCACGCTTATCATTAGAGGAGCGGATTGTGGCAATAACTTCATCTAAGATGGAAAGTGCCTTAATTAATCCGTCTACAATATGGTGGCGTTCCTTCGCTTTTCGAAGCTCGTACGCTGAGCGGTTCGTCACCACTTCTTTTTGATGGGCAATATATGCATCTAGTACAGTGGTGAGCGTCATTAAGGTCGGTCTTCGATTATGTATCGCTACCATATTAAAGTTATATGGGATTTGCAGATCTGAGTTTTTATATAAGAAATTCAGCACACCATTTGCATCTGCTTCTTTTTTCAGCTCTACTACGATTCGAAGCCCAGTACGGTCTGTCTCATCTCGGACCTCTGAAATGCCTTCTACTTTTCTTTCAATTCGGAACTCGTCCATCTTTTTGACAAGATTGGCTTTATTCACTTCGTAAGGAATTTCTGTGATGACGATTTGCTGGCGTCCGCCGCGGATGGTTTCAATCTCCGCTTTGCCTCGAATCATAATCTTTCCTTTTCCTGTTTCATACGCCTTCTTAATACCGTCTACACCTTGAATGATACCGCCTGTTGGGAAATCTGGCCCTTTGATGACCGTCATTAAATCCTCAACCGTACAATGCGGCTGTTCGATTCGTTTAATAACGCCATCAATGACTTCTCCCAAGTGATGCGGAGGGATATCTGTGGCATACCCGGCTGAAATTCCTGTTGATCCGTTCACGAGAAGGTTTGGGAACATCGCTGGTAATACAACGGGCTCTTTGCTTGTATCATCAAAGTTTGCGACAAATTCGACCGTTTCCTTGTCTAAGTCCTTTAAAAGCTCTGAAGCAATAGCAGACAGCCTTGCTTCCGTATAACGCATGGCAGCAGGCGGATCACCATCGATACTCCCGTTATTCCCATGCATCTCAATCAGTACATTTCGTACTTTCCACTCCTGACTCATTCTTACCATCGCTTCATAAACAGATGAGTCTCCGTGCGGGTGATAGTTACCAATCACGTTACCGACTGTTTTAGCGGCTTTACGGAAGTTTTTATCCTGCGTATTTCCTTCTGCATACATCGCATATAAAATTCTTCGTTGTACAGGTTTTAGTCCATCACGTGCATCTGGAAGCGCACGGTCTTGGATAATATATTTACTATAGCGGCCAAATCGGTCGCCGATTACTTCTTCTAATGGTAAATCATGAAATCGTTCTTGTTGTGCCATGTTTAAACCTCCTCAGCTAGCGACAAGTTTTCATTTTCAAGAATGTTGCTTTCCTCATCAAGTCCAAAGGCGACATTCTTTTCAATCCATTTACGGCGTGGTTCTACTTTGTCACCCATTAGAGTTGTGACGCGGCGTTCCACACGTGCAGCATCATCAATTTTGACCCTGACAAGTGTTCTCGATTCTGGATTCATTGTCGTTTCCCATAGCTGGTCGGCATTCATTTCACCTAACCCTTTGTAGCGCTGAATCGTGTACCCTTTTCCAACTTTCTTCAAAACGTCATCCATTTCTTCATCAGACCATGCGTACTCAATGATTTCTTTTTTCCCTGAGCCTTTGCTGACTTTATATAAAGGCGGGAGTGCAATAAACACTTTGCCATGCTCAATCAGCGGCTTCATATAGCGGTAGAAGAATGTTAAGAGAAGCACTTGAATATGCGCTCCATCCGTATCCGCATCTGTCATGATCACGATTTTGTCATAATTGATGTCTTCTACATTAAAATCGACACCGACGCCTCCACCAATTGCATGAATAATGGTGTTGATTTCTTCGTTTTTGAAAATATCAGCAAGCTTTGCTTTTTCTGTATTGATGACCTTTCCGCGCAGCGGCAGCACTGCCTGGAATTTACGGTCGCGCCCCTGTTTTGCTGACCCGCCCGCTGAGTCACCCTCTACTAGGTATAGTTCGTTTCTTGCTGGGTTTCTAGATTGGGCAGGTGTTAATTTTCCGCTCAGCGTGGCTTCAGACTTTTTCCTTTTCTTGCCGCTCCTTGCCTCTTCACGGGCTTTTCTAGCAGCCTCTCTTGCCTGCTGCGCTTTAATCGCTTTTTTCACGAGAAGAGTGGCTGTTTCCCGGTTTTCTTCAAGGAAATACGCAAGTTTTTCAGAAATAACAGCATCAACAGCTGAACGTGCCTCACTTGTCCCAAGCTTTCCTTTTGTCTGCCCTTCAAATTGAAGCAGCTCTTCAGGAATTCTGACAGAAATAATAGCAGACAGTCCTTCGCGAATATCAGTGCCTTCTAAATTTTTGTCTTTTTCTTTTAAAAGAGCGACTTTGCGAGCATATTCGTTAAAGGCTCTCGTCATGGCCGTTTTGGCACCAGACTCATGTGTTCCGCCATCTTTTGTTCTGACGTTATTAACGAAAGAAAGGATATTTTCCGAATAGCCATCATTAAATTGAAAAGCAAAATCTACTTCAATGGACTGATGCTCTCCTTCAAATGAGACGACTTCACTCAGAACATCTTTTTCTTCATTTAAATAAGCAACAAAGGCTTCAATGCCTGTCTCATAATAAAACGTTTCTTGTACATCATGCCGTTCATCGATCAGCTCTATTTTTAACCCTTTTAATAAAAAGGCAGATTCTCTTAAACGCTCTGATAATGTATCGAAATTATAGGTCGTCACACTGAACATGGTAGGGTCCGGCTTAAAATGAATCAGTGTCCCCGTTTTTTTCGATTTTCCGATTTTTTCGAGTGATGTGACAGGTTTACCGCCGTTTTCAAACCGCTGATGATAAATAAATCCGTCACGTTCAATTGTGACAGTGAGCCATTCTGACAGCGCGTTCACAACAGATGCCCCAACTCCGTGAAGTCCACCACTTGTTTTATATCCGCCTTGACCAAATTTTCCGCCAGCGTGCAGGACCGTTAAAATGATCTCAGGTGTCGGTTTTCCAAGCTTATGCATACCAGTAGGCATTCCACGCCCTTTATCTTGGACGGAAATGCTGTTATCTTTATGTATTTTGACAATGATATGATCTCCATGGCCAGCGAGCACTTCATCGACAGAGTTGTCTACAATCTCATAGACAAGGTGATGAAGACCGCGCGAATCCGTAGATCCAATATACATCCCTGGACGTTTACGGACCGCTTCAAGCCCCTCTAGCACCTGAATAGAATCATCGTTATAATCTACTTGCTGCTTTTTAACCAAATGCTTAATCCCCTTTCACTAACAAACATAACCGGCTAATCATCAAATGATCTCTCTAGATTTTAATGATGATCATGCTGCTCATTACTGTCCACTTTAATAAGCTGCATCATCATCATGCATGTGTCATTCACCAATACATGCTCTTTTGCACAGCTATGAGAATCATTCTACATTCTGCAATCAGAACTAGAAGTCCATTATAAACAAGACTGTTTCATAAGCCAAATGCAATCATATGATGGTTTTAGCAAAACAGAACAAATGTTCTATATTTATCTTATCGCTCTTTTTCTCGATATGCAAGGCCGCCGATATGTCCCTGTCGCCTTATTTTATCGCTTTCTTTCAGAATCGCAAATATATTTCTGCAACAAAAAAGCAAAAATCCTTGAAAAACCAAGGATTTTTGACGATTTAATGAGTTTTTGTCATCGCATGAGCCACCTTGATACATAAATCCATGATGGCGACCTTGCCATTTTCCTCAATCAGCCTTTTCGCTTCTTCGTGATATATGCCTTGCTGCGCCCAAAAAACAGGTGCGTCTATTTCGAGAAACTCTTCTGCCACCTCTGGTAAAAACTCTGAACGTCTAAAGACATTGACGATATCAACAGGCTCTTTTATATCTTTTAAAGAAGCGACTGCTTTCACACCGAGTGCTTCATCGATCGTTGGATTCACTGGGATCACCTCATACCCGGCATCCTGCATCGCCTTAGACACCATATAAGACGTCCGGTGCGGCTGATCTGATAATCCAACAACAGCAATTCGTTTACTGCTTTTTAATATACGGCCGATTTCTTCTTTCGTAGGATTGTTCATCAAGACACTCCTTTTCCTCCATTTTAGCGAATTTCTGCTTAAAAACAAAGCCGAATCCATCTGCTTTCGATTTTTTCAAAAAAAGTTCCCCATGTTTTTCACAAGATCATGTTAAAATGTAAGACAAGAGGGAGAATATAAAGGAGTTATGCAGATGTTAATTGCTTTGATGTTTATTTTGGCTTATCTTCTCGGCAGTATTCCATCCGGTCTCATTGTCGGGAAAGCTGCAAAGGGTATCGATATCCGTGAACATGGCAGCGGAAACCTAGGTGCGACGAATGCATTTCGTACACTTGGCGTAAAAGCAGGGTCTATTGTGATTACTGCTGATATCCTAAAAGGGACGCTTGCTTCAGCTTTACCGTTTTTCATGCAGCTGGACATCCATCCCTTATTAGCAGGAGTTGCTGCTGTTATCGGTCACAGCTTTCCTGTCTTTGCAAAATTTAAAGGGGGAAAGGCAGTCGCTACATCAGGCGGTGTGCTGCTATTTTATGCCCCATTCCTATTTATCACGATGATCGCTGCTTTTTTCTTATTTTTATACATTAGTAAATATGTTTCACTATCATCTATGCTGACCGGGATCTATACATTCATTTACAGCATATTCACCAAAGACCTATTCTTAATCATTGTTGTTGCCGTTCTTGCTGGCTTTGTGATCTACAGACACATCGCCAACCTCAAACGAATTCTCAACAAAACTGAACCGAAAATCAAATGGCTCTAGCCGTTTCATCCATTTAAATATGTGGTAAAAGTAAAGAAAAGCTGTTTTTGCATCCTGCATTTTAAAACAGCATGACTTCAAAAAGGGGCGATCACATTGAAATTAACGATAAAAGAAGATGCACTCAATTGGTACAAGGATGAATTAGATTTAGAAAAAGGTGATCAAGTTCGCTTTTTTGTGAGATATGGCGGGTGCAGTAATGTACAAAAAGGCTTTTCTCTCGGCGTCGCAAAAGATGAACCTCAAAATGCCGGCGCAACCGCTGAAATAGAAGGTATTACTTTCTTTATTGAGGAAAGTGATATTTGGTACTTTGACAACCATGATCTGCATATTGATTATAACGAGTCCGTGAAAGAACCAGAATTTCATTATGAATAAACAAAAAAAGATACCTCATCCCTCGGGTATCTTTTTTGTTTTACACTTCAATATACAGCCCATACTCCTGAATGTTCCCTAAAGATCGTTCCTTTTGCAGAATTCTTTTTTGCGGCTCACCGATCAAGTCAAAATGAGGAAACCCTTCGCGGTCATGAATCCATTCTTTTTTTAGTCCATGTCTTTCTCCCCACTCAACTAACCGCTTCATATCCTGACAGGCTGCTTTTGTGACAGTATTGGCATTTGGAAAACGGTCATCGAGCCAGTAGTGTGTTAAAAAAGCAACTTTTCCTTGCTGGACAGCTGATTTCCAAGCGTTTAAATCGCTTCGTTTAATACCAAAAGCCATAAATTAAACCTGCTTCTTCGACTGTTCATATACTTTATGCCAGGCAGGAAAGGCTTTTCTAAATTGAATAGGTCTAAAGGTGTCTTTATCCACACATATATGTGAGGTTGTCCCTGTAATCGCTGTTTGTCCATCAGGTTTTTGAATTTCATAGCCATACACCGTTTTGACACCATTATATTCTTCAATCCATGTATGAACGGTTGCTGTTTCACCGTACAGCAATGGTTTTTTATATTGAACCTGCAAGTCTATAACAGGTGCAAGAGCACCATCTGCTTCTAGCTGCGCATAGGAAAACCCTAATTCTTTAATCAATGCTGTTCTGCCGACTTCCATCCAAATTAAATAATTGGCATGATAAACGATGCCCATTTGATCTGTTTCTGCATAACGGACTTCTATTTCTTTTTTGGATACATACACGTTTTCATCGCTCTCCTATCAAAACCTAAGGTCTGTCTCTGCCATTTTACCACATTCCAAATGGTTCTTCTAAAAAGAGGCAATAAAATAAACCAGGAATCCCTGGTTTATTCGGTATAGCCATTCTTTCTTGCCGCTTCTTCGTCCTTGATCTCAGAACGCATCGCGTCAATACTCATTTTGCGGTTTTCGTTTTTTTGTTTGATCATTTGCTTTTCTGTCTCTGTCGAAACGGACATCGCTGCTTCAGATTCATCGATATTGTCAAGTGTGTTCTCGATCATATCTTGCAGCTTTTCAACATTATCAGAACGATCATCTGGATTGGATTGATATGACTCGTTATTCATGATGATTCCCCTCCTTATTCGCCCTTCGTCTGTATCACATCAGGCTGTTCATTTGATTTATTATGCATCTTTTTACCTTTATTCCGTTTGTATGCTACAGGTTTTGTCCCTAAATGGTCTGGTGTAAACTGCGCTTGTTTATCATGCTCTCTACCCATTATTCATCCCTCCCTCTTCTTTAGGATGAACGAAAACGGATAATTCATAACTTATTTCTGTCTAAATCGCTCTTCCAACTTTTCTTCAAGCTGGTTTAAAAATTCCTCATTGCTTAATAATTCTTTTTTATTTTCAAGCACAAGCTCTTCAAATGTGCGTCGTTTTCTTCTTCTCATTCCACTCACCTCCATATATGTATGATTACATTTTCGCCAAAACATTTAGAAAATAAGCAAAAGAGCTGAATCATTATAGATCCAGCTCTTTTTCAATTTCTTTTTTTGTCAGCATTTGATGCTTCACAGACATGATGCGTCCTTTTTCATCTAATATGTATGTCGTTGGGTATGAAAGCACCTGATATCTTGCTTGAATGCCTTTTTGGTCCAATAAAACAGGAAAGCTCACCTTTAATTCTTTTGTGAATGCTGCCACATGATCCACACTCTTTTCAGTGGTCGTTAAATTCACTGCTAGTACTTCAACTTGGTCATTTTCGCTCCTAATCGCGTCTAGATCCGGCATTTCCGTCCTGCACGGCTTACACCATGTCGCCCAGAAATTGACGAGCACCTTTTTCCCTCGGTAATCAGATAACGAGGCGGTTTTGCCATCAAGGGTTTTCAGTTCAAAATCAGGGGCTTGATCACCTTTTTCAAGACCGATTGCGGGCTCTTTTGGCCCAAATAAATTCCACGCAAGTAAACCAATCAACACAAGTAAAACAGCGCTTGCCATTCCTTTTTTCCACATGATTGATCCTCCACTATTTTAAAAAAGAAGAGAAAGCTGTTGGATCGCCTTCTCTTCTTTGCTGTATTAGTTGCTTGCCAATTTTTCGCGAAGTACCATTTGAAGGATACCGCCATGACGATAGTAGTCAATTTCGACTTCACTGTCAAAGCGAACCACCACTTCAAACGTTTTCTCGTTTCCATCTGTGTCAATTGCTTTCACAGTGACGAGATCACGTGGACGAACTGTTTCGTCAACATGAACTTCAAATGTTTCTGTTCCTGTTAGACCATGAGTTTCTGCACTTTCTCCATCTTTAAACTGCAGAGGAAGTACGCCCATGAAGACAAGGTTACTTCTGTGGATACGCTCAAAGCTTTCAGCTAGAACAAATTTAATTCCAAGAAGGTTTGTTCCTTTAGCAGCCCAGTCACGTGAAGAACCCATTCCGTAATCTTTACCTGCTAAGATCGCAAGACCTGTTCCATCCTCTTTATAACGCATGCATGCATCATAAATCGATGTCACTTCACCAGTTGGCCAGTAAGTTGTATAACCGCCTTCTGTTCCTGGTGCAATTTGGTTCTTAATACGGATGTTTGCAAAAGTACCTCTCATCATGACATGGTGGTTACCACGGCGAGATCCATATGAGTTAAAGTCTCTAGGCGATACGCCTCTTTCTTGCAAGTATTTGCCCGCCGGTGTGTCCTTACCAATCGCTCCAGCAGGAGAAATATGGTCAGTTGTGACAGAGTCACCGAACTTCGCAACGACGCGCAAGCCTTTAAGCGGTTCAACTTTACCAGGTTCAACTGATAGGTTTTCAAAGAATGGCGGGTTATCAATGTATGTGGAATTTTCATCCCATTTATACAATGCATCATCCGTCGTTTTAATTTCATTCCAGCGGTCATTGTTGTCAAAAACAGTTTCATACTCTGAACGGAATAGCTCAGGTGTGACAGTGCTTTTAACGACGCTGTTGATTTCATCCATTGATGGCCAAATGTCATTGAAATAAACGTTCTCGCCATTTTTATCGACACCGATAGGATCTTTTGTTAAATCAATATTCACCGTACCAGCAAGTGCGTAAGCCACAACTAATGGTGGAGATGCAAGGTAGTTCCCTTTCACAAGCGGATGAATACGACCTTCAAAGTTACGGTTACCTGATAAAACAGAAGTGATCAGCAGATCATTTTCAGAGACTGCATCTTCAATTTCTTTCTCAAGCGGTCCGGAGTTTCCGATACATGTTGTACAGCCATATCCAACAATGTTAAATCCGAGGTCTTTTAAATATGGAAGAAGTCCCGAATTCACAAGGTACCCTGTTACAACTTTAGAACCCGGCGCTAGTGACGTTTTCACGTAGTTCGGCACTTTCATACCGAGCTCACTTGCTTTCTTCGCAACAAGACCTGCTCCGATTAACACGTATGGGTTCGATGTATTCGTACAGCTCGTAATCGCTGCAATCGCAATCGCACCTGTCTTCATCACAGCTTTTTCACCGTTTGCAAGATCAAATTCGATTTGTTTATCAAGCTCTGATTTATCTAAGCCAAACCCTTGGTTACCAGCTGGGCTTTCGATGTGTTTATGGAACGTCTCTTTCATTTGAGAAAGTGGAATCAAATCTTGTGGACGTTTAGGACCAGATAAGTTTGACTCAATTTTAGAAAGATCAATTTCCACAACATCAGTAAAAATTGGTTCTTCTGCATCTGGCGTATAGAATAAGCCATTTGCACGAGAATATTCTTCAACGATATTAATTTGCTCTTCATCACGTCCAGTAAGGCGCAGGTAAGCAAGCGCTTCTTCATCTACTGGGAAGAATCCGCAAGTAGCACCGTATTCTGGCGCCATGTTCGCAATGGTTGCACGATCTGCTAACGGCAATTGTGCAACACCCGGGCCGAAGAACTCAACGAACTTGTTCACTACGCCTTTTTCACGAAGGACTTGTGTAACTTTTAATGCAAGGTCAGTTGCAGTTGTTCCGTTTGGAAGCTCTCCAACTAATTTAGCACCAATCACTTCTGGTACTGGGAAGTATGAAGGCTGACCAAGCATACCAGCTTCCGCTTCGATACCGCCAACGCCCCATCCAAGTACACCGATACCGTTAATCATCGTTGTATGAGAGTCAGTTCCAACTAATGTATCTGGGTAAGTGATGATCTCGCCATCTTCTTCAATCGCATGAACAACACTTGCAAGATACTCTAAGTTCACTTGGTGAACAATTCCTGTTGCAGGTGGGACAGCTTGATAGTTATTAAACGCTTTCTTTGCCCAGCTAAGGAAGTTATAACGCTCTGCGTTACGTTCGAACTCTAAATCCATGTTAATGTTTAATGCATCTTCAGTTCCAGCTTTATCAACTTGTACTGAGTGGTCAATCACAAGGTCAACTGGAATTTCAGGGTTGATTTTATCCGGGTCCCCGCCTACATCTGCCATTGCTTTTCTTAAAGAAGCAAGGTCAACGACAGCTGGTACACCCGTGAAGTCTTGTAAAATAACACGAGAAGGTTTAAACGGAACATCAATTTCTTTTACCTCGGCAGTTCCCCATTTTGCCAAGTTTTCAACGTGTTCCTTCTTGATCACTCTACCGTCTACTTGGCGAAGCACTGATTCTAAAAGTACCTTAATGGAATAAGGCAGCTTAGAAACATTTCCGATTCCTTGTTTCTCTAGTGCTTCTAACGAATAATAGTGATACGTTTTCCCATTTGTCGAAAACGTTTTTCTAGATTGAAAAGCGTCTTGTTTAGCGACTTGCTGCTGTTTCGACATGTCCAAAATCCCCCTTTTGATGATCAAGATCAATTTCAATTCTCAGAAAAATCGTCGTATTTCACCACAATTTTCTCACAATTTCATCTTAAAACAAATTCATACATAAGTAAATAACAATGCTTTTATTAAATTCAATAAGTTTAACTTATCATTAGGAAATGATTACTCTTCATAAACGAAGCGGGGCGGGCTCATACTACAAATGAGGTGATAGAACATGACAAAACGCAAAGCTAATCATGTCATGAATGGCATGAACGCAGCCAAAAGCCAGGGTAATGGCGCAGGCTATACGGAAGATGATCAGCTCGTTTTAACAGAAGAACAAAGGCAAAACAATAAAAAACGTAAAAAGAATCAATAAGAAGGAGCCAAACATCATGACGAATAAAAACACAGGGAAAGACATCCGTCAAAACTCTCCTAAGGAGCATCAAGGCGGTCAGCCTGAGCCGTTATCAGGCAGTAAAAAAGTGAAAAACCGCAACCATACAAGACAAAAGCACAATTCTCATCATGATATGTAATTATTCCCCTCTCATCCCGTGACCACACGGGATGTTTTAGGTCTTTCACACATTTCCATTTTCATCATATGATTTATTATGAGATGTGATGGAGGAGTGTTTATGGAGAATGAAAAGCAATCGAATTCCTCTGATTTTATTGAAATAGATGATTGGCTCAATGTTTTAATGGATGATCCATTTGCCTGGTATGATGAACACCTCCCAATTGATCTTTATGAAACAAGCCGTGATTATATTATCGAAATCGATGTCTCCACCTTATCGATCACTGATGTAAAGCTGACCTTCGCTGGACATGAGCTGACGTTGACTTACACAGTACAGCATCCAAATGGTGAAGGCGAACAGCCAATTGAAAAAAGCGTGATGCTCCCTTTTTATTTAAACGACAAAGACATTGAAACAGATTATGAAAACCGAATCATATCGATAAAAATTAAAAAATGTTCCGACCATCCAAACGGTGCATTTTCCTTTCAAATCCCGCACTTCAAACATTAAGAGCCCACCTTTATATAGGTGGGCTCTCTTCCCGTTCGTTTCAAGTCAATACCTTTTGCGAACCACCATGGCCAAATAGTAGAGTCGCTATATGATAAAGTATTCTTTTTCTACTAATTGGTTTGGGTCATTCTAGTAAATGGGCGGCTATCAATGAAAAAGGGCGTTTATAGAGAAAATAGACATACATTTTTGTTATTTTCTTCTATCCTCTCTTCATGTAATATAAAATAGAGAGATAAGGGGTATAAGGAGTGAGAACATGTTAAGCGGCTGGTTTTTGTGGTTCATTTTATTTTGGGGTACAGTGATGATCGGATTACTCGCAATCGGTGGCTTTTTTATGTTTCGTAAATTTTTAAAACGATTGCCAAAGGAAGATGGGAAATCAGAGCTTGATTGGCAGGATGAATATATTCAAAAGAGCCTTCACCTATGGCGGGATGAGGACAAACAGCTGTTAAATGAACTCGTATTACCTGTGCCAGAGCTGTTTAGAGATGTTGCCAAAGAAAAAATAGCGGGTAAAATTGGTGAGCTGGCATTAAAAGAACAGGCTGCCAGCATTAATTTAGACTTAATCATTCGCGGCTACATTATGGCCACACCAAAGCGGGATCATAAGTTTTTACTGAAGCGCCTTCAAGAAAAAAACATTGATCACTCGCCATATGAATCGTTATTAAAATAACCTCCTTTAAAAAGGAGGTTTAATTCATTTGAATCTGCTGCGGATCTAATTGTTTAGACAGCTTTCTAAACGATAAATACATGGCAACCCGCCAAGGCACGATCATGCCAAAGGCAAGAATCCAAAACATCCCGCTTAATGAACCATAATCAATAGAAGAACTTAGGATGGTCTTCATCCCGATACGAAGGACAAGAAGTCCAATGAGAATGAACACAAATGCTTTTGACCGTTTTAAGTAGATGTCATTGCCTCTAATTTCAAACTTCGATGTTTTGATTAAAAATATGGAGAAAAACATCCCCACTGTGATCGCTTCTAGAAATTCAGCTCCAGTTACCCGAAACATAGGAACAAAAAACATCAGTGCGCCAGTGCTCATGAAAATAGGAGGTAAAATAATTTTTTTCGCAGTTGCAGGTTTTGCAGATGACTTAATGCGAATAAACATGACGGCCACCGCCATACATACCGCAATTATAGAAGAGATCAAGATCATCATATCAAATCATTCCTTTATTCTTTAAGGTCAGCCTATGTATAATATACTCCAATTGACGAAAAAAAACCATTCGCCGCGACTGTGGAAAACGATTTCAAAAGCCTGTAAAGCCGCCAAACAATGATGAGAACATGATGATAATCCATGTCAGAAGATCAAAGAACAGCAAAATCCCTACCACAATCATAATGATCCCGCCAATTCGCATGATAAGCTGCTGACGCTTTCTGATCCACCCCATTTTCGTAATGAAAAAGGAGAGAATAAAAAACGGGACGGCAAATCCAAATATATACGCAATCATATACATGACCGCCGACTCAGGATTGTTACTCGCCAGTGTGATGACAGCGGATAAAATAGGTCCTGTACAAGGTGTCCATCCAGCGGCAAAGCCCATTCCGATGAGAATGGATCCAAAAAAACCAGCAGGACGATTTTTGAACTGGATTCTCTTTTCGCCCATGAGGAAAGAGGGCTTAAATACGCCAAGAGTCATAAAACCAAAGAAAATAATGAGGATGGCTCCAATTTGACGAATCGCTTGATGATAATCATTAAAAAACTTCCCGACAAACGATGTCCCAAAGCCAATCGCAATAAATATAATAGAGAACCCAACTAAAAAAAATAAAGTATGAAGCAGACTTCTTCTTCTCAGCATCACCTTCTCGGATTTCACTTCATCTATACTAACGCCCGTAATATACGATAAAAATGCTGGATAAAGCGGCAGACAGCACGGTGAAATAAAAGAAAGAAATCCTGCTCCAAATGCTAAAAAGTAATTCAAATCTGTCAAAAGAACACCCCCTTCTTACAATATACAATAAGAGATGACAAAATCATTTCATTTTTTTTACATCACCTCAATAAAGATGGTCTATTCTCTTAAAACCTTATATAATTTAATTTGACATCAAGATAATGAATCCTTTAAATTTGAAAATAAACCTTAAAATGGATATAATAGAATCGATTCTTTTTATCAAGATTTGCATGAAAGGAACATGACTTTGGTAAAAACATCATTATTAACTCAAATCGAAGAAAAAAGAGAAGAGCTGATGAAAGTTGTCTTGCATAATGGGATGACATCAACAGTGACCATCGAACATAGCCAGCAGCTAGATCATCTCCTCTTACAATATCAACGACACTTACACTCAAACTCAGCCAACTAATCATACTTCATGATATCAAACATGCCGTACCATTTTTAGAACAGTTGATATGTGTGACCATAAACGAAACAAAAACCTCTGACATAGGGGTTTTTTGTTTTTCACATGCTCTTGACGCCATAATAAAAACCACCTTCCCTGCTTCATTCATGCAAGTACAGTGGTTTTAAGCGTCTGATGAAGGTGAATTGAATAAAGAAAGGACAACGCTTGTCCATTCTTTAAAACCATGTTCCATCTATGATCATAATATCGTACGTATTATTTCGCTTGGTTGTTCATGGCTTTCATCATTTGATTGATTTTCTTCTGGGACGGTTTCATGCCCATTTGCATCATCATCATTCGAAGCATTTGTTCATTAATCGGTGGATTCTTTTTCAAATAGCTCATCATATACTTACGAGCAATAAAGAATCCGAGTGCAACTCCTGCAAGCAGTGCAACAACGCCTACAAGGATGACAACCCATAAATCCATAATTCTTCCTCCTTCATGTTGTCTCGTATAAAGTGTACTAAACAAAAGGCTATTATACAACATTTCACGTTCAATTTTATTTTTTTAAACAAAATTCCTCACTTTTACTGGATTGAGCCATCCGTGTTTCTTTGAACTAAAGTCCATCGCAAGAAAACAAGGGCTGATTTTTCTCAGCACTTCAAAAAACACCGCTTCTGCCTCATAACTGCCAGTGGCAGACATTTGAATATACCGGTCTTTAATAATAAATGCTGCAGTTCCTTTTCCATCTGGTAAAGAAGCGCTGTAAATCGAGCCTATTTGTGTATAGTGAATGTTCGTTAAGTTATTCATTAGACGCTGGTGCATATGAAAAGCAGGGATACGTTTCGTCACATAATCCACTTGCTTCACAAGCATAACCAACTCATCGTCAGTGCGGTTCGTCCAATGTAACGACTCAAACAAATGAAACAAAATCGATTCTCTGCCAAAATAGTGATGCGCAAATTCATCCTCAATCCAATAAATATAATAATGACGTTCCATGTCTATCCCTTCCTTTCACATTTCGTCAATCTCGTTTATTGCTTGTATTATACAAAAATGTGAAAGAAAGAATTGTCTATATATGAAGCAAGAAGAAACTAGTTTTGTCAAAAAAACAAGAAAAAAGAAAAAAGTTTGCAGAGCGGATGAAAATGCTCTGCAAACAGATAGCAAAAAAGCATGATGCTTGGAGTTCGTTTATTTATTCAGCTTCGCTTTCACACGGCTGACTACATTGCTGACAGTAAAGCCGTATTTCTCGATAATGGTTTCACCTGGAGCAGAAGCACCAAATTTATCAATTGCAATTATGTCACCATCAAGGCCAGTGTAACGCTCCCAGCCAAGTGAAGCACCCATTTCAATCGCAATACGTGCACGCACTGCTTTAGGAAGAACGGATTCTTTGTATTCGTCTGACTGCTGATCGAAGCGATCCCATGCAGGAAGGCTGACAACAGATGCGCGGATACCTTCTTTTTCAAGTGCCTTTTGTGCTTCAATGGCTAAACCAACCTCAGATCCTGAAGCGAGTAGAAGTGCTTCTGGCTGTGCATCAGCTGCTTCAACTACAACGTATCCACCTTTTTCTACTCCCTCATATGCCTTCTCTGGTGCCTGGTCAATCGTTGGAAGGTTTTGACGAGTAAGAACTAGTGCTGTCGGTTTATCCGTTGAAGATACAGCTAGTTTCCACGCTGCAGCTGTTTCATTTCCATCTGCTGGGCGGATAACGGAAAGGTTAGGCATCGCACGCAGTGAAGCAAGCTGTTCAACCGGTTCATGCGTCGGGCCATCTTCACCAACAGCGATACTATCATGAGTAAAGACGTAAGTGACTGGAAGTCCCATTAAGGCAGCAAGACGAATCGCTGGTCTTAAGTAATCTGAGAAAACAAAGAACGTTCCGCCGAATACACGAAGACCGCCGTGAAGTGCCATACCATTGAGCGCTGCACCCATTGCAAACTCTCTGACACCGAACCAAATGTTTTTGCCGGCATAATTATTTTTACCGAAATCATCTGTGTTTTTAATCGTTGTTTTATTTGATCCAGCAAGGTCAGCAGACCCGCCAATAAAGAAAGGTACTTGCTTTGCAATGCCATTTAACACTTCACCTGAAGATGCGCGGGAGGCAAGGCTTGAACCTGCTTCATAAACAGGAACCTCTTGATCCCAATTTTCAGGAAGCTTTCCTTCAATCGCAAGCTTCAGCTGTGCTGCCAGCTCTGGATATTCTTTTTCGTATTGCGCAAACAATTCATTCCACGCTGCTTCTTTTTTCTGTCCAGCGTCTTTGACAGCTTCTTTGAAATGATCGTACACTTCAGAAGGTACATGGAAATCTTCTTCAAACGTCCAAGAGTAAGCTTCCTTCGTCAGCTTTGCTTCCTCACTGCCAAGCGGTGCACCATGCACACCAGACGTTCCCGCACGGTTTGGCGATCCGAAACCGATCGTTGTTTTCACTTCGATTAATGTAGGTCTGTCTGTGCTTTGCTTCGCCTTTTCAATAGCAGCTGTTACTTCTTCGATGTTGTTGCCGTCTTTCACGTAAAGAACTTCCCAGTTCATCGCTTCAAAACGATTCTTCACATTTTCAGAGAATGAACGATCTAAGTCGCCATCTAAAGAAATGTCATTTGAATCGTAAAGAACGATTAAACGGCCTAAGCCTAAATGACCAGCAAGTGAAGCTGCTTCAGAGGAAATTCCCTCCATTAAGTCTCCATCTCCGCAAATGCTGTATGTATAGTGGTCTACAACATGAAAGTTGTCTTTGTTATACGTTTCCGCAAGATGTCTTTCTGCAAGTGCCATTCCTACTGCCATAGCAATTCCCTGGCCTAGTGGACCCGTTGTCGCGTCTACGCCTTCTGTGTGTCCAAATTCAGGATGTCCAGGTGTTTTGCTTCCCCATTGGCGGAATTGTTTTAAATCATCAATGCTCAGATTGTATCCGCTTAAATGAAGCATGCTGTATAGAAGCATAGAACCATGGCCCGCAGATAAAACAAAGCGGTCTCTGTTAAACCAATTTGGATTTTGCGGACTTACGTTTAAGTGATTCGTCCATAAAGCGTACGCCATTGGTGCAGCACCCATCGGCATTCCTGGGTGACCGGAATTCGCTTTTTCAATTGCGTCTATGGAGAGAGTACGTATTGTTGCAATAGATTTCAATTCAATCGTTTCCATATAAATCCCCTTCCGTATCTTGTGTACACCATTATCATAAATCTACTGTCCTTTTTTCACAACTATTTCACGCTGAAAAAGAAGGATTTTGTCACATTTAGTTTATCGATCACCTAAAAAGTTATGCAAATATGAAAAAAGACGAGAATATTCTTCCCATCTTTTCAAAATTCAAGAAATCACAGCCTTAATGAAGGTTCTGATCTTTTTCTCTTTTTAATTTTTCTGGTGTAACATCGTTTCCTTCAGGGTCAACGATTTTAACAGTTTTAAGTGTATTTTTCATAGAAGAACGAAAAGCTTTCAAATACTCTTCTCTCAACTGCTTTTGTTCTGTTTTTTCAGCGTCTGATAAACCGGTCTCTTTCGATTTTTTTGAAAGCTCATTTATTCTTGCAAGCTGTTCTTTAGAAATCATGACAAACTCCTTTAAAGCATTTTCTCTACATACTACTAAATATCAATCATTTTGACAACAAATTACGCTTTAGGTGGTAAAGCCTTTTTCATATTCTTGATACCTTCTATGCACCGTTGCTTTTGAAATGTCAAAACCTAATGCCTGAAGAGTTGCGGCAATTTCGGCGAACGTCATGTTATTTTTTCTTAATCGAACAATTTCTGAAATCGGCACTTCAATACGCTCACGGCCAGGTGCATGGTTCTGCTGCCTTAAATTCAGTTCAGGCTGATATCCGCGCTCAACAGCCCTTTTCATCCCCCGCTTGATTTTCAGGTTATGAATTTTCCGTTGGTACTCTTCGACGACTCCTACAATCTCGATGACCATTTCATCTGCTTCTGAAAGCTCAAGCTCTCCTCTATGAAACACGCTGTATACCTTTACGTTCTCTTTAAATAGACAATGAAGAAGCGCAATTTTTGCTTGTCCTCTTCCAAGACGTGTTTCATCTTGGATAAGAACGGCATCGATCGACTCTTCCTTCAGTGCAGCAAGCATTTCAAACACGCCATCACGATCTAGCTCATATCCACTTGCTTTTTCTTTGATGACTTTGACCACATTCATCTTGTGCATGGCAGCTAAAGCCAGCAGTTCTTCTTCTTGTCTTTTCAGCGAGGTTTCCTGCTCTTCTTTCACAGTGCTTACTCTCGCATAAATGATTGCGTTCATGTCTTCAATCGACCTTTCTACTGTACTGTTGCAAGCTGATATACGACTGGATGCTCTTTTTTCACGGGTATGACAAGAATGTCTCCAGGCTTGATTTCTGTTGAAGCAAGATCATTGTGTTCTGTTACCCAGTCAATAAATGCATTTTTGTCGATTGATTTGCTGTCATTTACTTGATCAGCTAACCCCCACAGAGTATCTCCTGATTGAACCTCTATTTTAACATATTGATTTGAATCATTATGGCTTGTGACTGCAATAAGTGAGAGAAATATGCCAACGATGAATGAGAATACCCCAATAAAAATAATAGATTCTTTTAACCTCATAATGTCATCTCTCCTAATAGAATATGTGTTCGCTCTTTCTGTCTCTCATTATAAATACGAACAAACGTTTCTGTCAAACGTTTTTTTCGAACCTATGTTTGTACTGTTAGGAAAAACATGCTATAATTTCTTTAAAATTGACGTTTTGAGGTGCAAAAGATGACGAAGCTATCAAAAAGACAACTCGATATCCTGAAATTCATCAAAGATGAAGTAAAAAGCAAGGGTTATCCCCCATCCGTCCGTGAAATTGGAGAAGCTGTCGGTCTAGCATCCAGTTCAACGGTCCATGGACATTTAGCTAGACTAGAAACAAAGGGCTTAATTAGAAGAGACCCGACAAAACCTAGAGCGATCGAAGTACTAGATGAAGAGGAAATGAATATTCCAAAGAGTGCTGTAATGAACGTTCCAGTCATCGGAAAAGTAACGGCAGGCCTTCCTATCACAGCTGTTGAGAATGTAGAAGAATACTTCCCTCTTCCAGAGACATTTGCTGCACCAGACGAACAAGTGTTTATGCTTGAAATTATGGGAGAAAGTATGATTGATGCAGGTATTTTGGACAAGGACTATGTCATTGTGCGTCAGCAAAGCACTGCTAACAATGGAGATATTGTGGTCGCCATGACAGAGGAAGATGAAGCGACAGTGAAACGTTTTTATAAAGAAGATACACACTTTAGATTACAGCCAGAAAATCCATCAATGGAACCGATTATTTTACAGAATGTGAGTATACTAGGTAAAGTGATTGGCGTTTTTCGAAATATTCATTAAAAAAAGCCGGTATTCATCAGCTGCTGATGAGAACCGGCTTTTTCTTATGCACAAGAATAGGCAAGAATACTTGAGCTTGGGAAGGAACCAAATGTAAAGTTCGGCCATATAAAGCCAGTTGTTCGGCCAAAAGGCTGTGAGGAAAGAACGAACATTAAAAATACTTGGCCGTTTCTCAAAAGCACAATCGTCCATCTTCTATTACATCCCGCTGCAAATTGTACAGCTTGATGGCCTCCCCCTGCACCATGCCCAAATAGAAATGACTGCATACTTTGAGGCTGAGAGAGTGCTTGCTGATACTGGGAAATGATATGCTGCGGCGGTGCTGGCGGTGCTGAGTGTCCGCCTGAACCTTGCCCTGGTAAAGTACCTCCTCCAATCGGAAACCCAGGAAAACCTCCAATTTGAGGAATAGAAATCGATGGCAATCCCTGCATCTGCCTATCATATGAGTAACCATTCCCCATACCTTCATACGGATGATACATATTAAACACCACTTTCTTTAGACATTCATCACGACAGTATATGTCTTAAATAAAAAAGAGTGTTAAACGTCTAAATAGAAATTTTTCCAAAAGACGTTTCGTTCTTCTTTAGAACGGTTAAATAATGATTAAGAAGAAAAATAAAAAAAATGAAAACTTTTTGTCTCCCTCAAACGTTATATAATTAGAAACAAAAGAAATAAAAAAACATTTAGATTTAATACTTGTAATATCGATGTAATTATTGTAACATTTGTAACATAAGAAGTTTTCATTGAGAAAAGGAGGCAATCGCCTTGAAAAAATTATTTGTTTTATTAACTGCTATTATGCTTATGATCTCATTACAAACAACAACATTGGCCGCTTCCAAGAAATCAGCCGCTTTGACAAATAAAGAAGCGTTACATATTGCCCTTGATGCAAGAGAACATTTTTGGAGTGCAATGTCAGGCTACAAAATTAAAGACCATTCTAATGTCAAATTAAAATCATTTACCTATAAAGATATGACGTACAACTATCTTTCTAAAACATTTGATACAAAGAAAAAATTAAACAGCTACCTATCTCAAGTTTTCACTCCAGATGCCATCAAACATGGTTTAAAAGATTATCAGTTCATTGTTCATAAAGGCAAAATGGCTGTTCCAGTCGGTGATGGAGACAACATGCTCAATTGGGAAAAAGCCACACCTAAACTTGTTTCTAAAAAACAAACGGTCCGCACATATGAATTTACTGTCCCAACACTTGATGGACGCAAAGTAAAACGAACTGTTACGTACGAAAAAGTACAAAAAAATTGGAAAGTCACACAAATTGACGCTGTCATCTAAATAAAAAACCAGGCCTTTCATCGGCCTGGTTTTTATATTGAAGAAAATTCAGTCATTCGGTCCAGCGCGTGAGCAAGTGATGATGCCGTGCGAAATTCATTAAAAGGAAGCCCAAGCTGCACTGCTGTTTGGGCAATTTCTGGTCTAATCCCTGAAATGGTCGTCTCTACTCCAATTAACCGAAGTGACGTGACAAGATCAAAGATTTGATGAGCAACCATTGTATCAATCATGACCACACCCGATAGATCAATACATAAATGCTGAACACCTTTTTGCGAGCACTGATTTAGCGTATTTTCTAAAATAATCTTTGCTCTCGCTGTGTCAATGTCACCTACTAAAGGCAATAACGCAATCTGGCTTTTTAAGACAATTACCGGTGAGCTCAATTCGTAAATCATATCTCTTTGAGCCACGAGTTTTTCGGTTGTATTTTTCACATATTGCTGGATAAACACATGGATTGAAATATTAAACGCTTCGGAAATTAAATCATACCAATAAAAGATGCGGTCAATATCAATTTCATCTTGACGCTGTTTGATAAATTCTTTTAAGTAATGCAGAACCACTCTTTGATTGGACATGTATTCTCTCACGACATAATCTAATGGTGTATTTAAATGCTTTGGGTCACTGGCTAAATCCTCAGACCATTTTTTAAATTCAGTATGTAAATACGTCTTATCTTCAATAATAGCTCGTATAAAATGCTGGTAATAATCTTGATTCTGCCGTTTTAGCTCTGCTATGATGCTGGAATCTGTTGAACGATATATGGATTCTGGATCATCGTCCTCAATTGATTCATACCATGTTTCAGTCAGCTTCTCTGCATGCTGCATAAAAAAATCGTATAATGCACGGTTCTTATCCATAAGCAAATGTCCCTTCACATTTTCTTCTTGTCAGTCTTTGTACCTTATAGATTGATTGTACCACTGAATCTTTTGACCCTGCTAGCTCGAATAGGCTCTGATGATAAACAAAAGAGCCCCCACTCAAGGGAGACTCTTTCCGATTTATTTCACAATGAATAATATTCTTTTCCCATCAGGAAATCCGCTGATTTGATGCCCGACCCATGAGCCTGCTCCCCTATTATCAGATGGACTGACATATTGAACGCTTGCGCCTTTTCCTCCCTCAAGACAAACCGCCATTGGCCATTCATCCCGGTCAAAGCCCGGTTTTGTCGGAATTCCTTTTAATGATTCTTGCCTGCGGGCATCTGCTCCATTTCGGTCAATGGTACACACATCTGAATGCCCTTTTCGAATGGCTTCTTGAATATGACTGCCTGTTTCAGGGTACCTTTCCTTTGGAAATTGAACGACATGATCATATCGATCAGCCCCTTTTGCTGCCTGCTTCTCTCCAAATCCACCAAACAACGTGCCCATCCATATCACAAAACATAAGGCGACAGCAGCGACCCAGCCTCTTTTCATCTTCAAAAGCGCGTGACCTCCTCACCATCTTCAGCATCATCTTGACTTAAAGGAAATGTGTCATTTTAATGTATGAGTGGTGCGCAGATGACATGAGAAAAAATGATGAGGCTCTCAATCTCAAATCTCTCAGGTTAGAAATATGAATCCTATCAAATCGATTCATACAAAAAAGCTTGTCCCCTATGAAGGAAACAAGCTCTATTTTTTATTGCGCTTTCGCATAGTTTATAAACTCAACAAAGGCAGCTGTCGCTTTCGGCCCGCCATTTATCGTTCCGTTTGAATACCCAGCGTTATGAACTCCAACGATTTGCTGGTTCTGATCCAGCATGGCAGAACCTGAATTTCCGCTGAATGTATCAATCGTATAGTATGCTAGATTCGTATCTTCTCTCGTCACAGGACCCGACATCTCCCATTGTGACACCTTGCCAGTCGATCTCATTTTATCACCAGGATATCCTGAGATTTTAATGGTTGTCCCAGTCAAGTTTGTCACCTGGCGGATGGATCGGTAGCCGACCGTATTGCCAATGTTCGTATCGGTTTTAATCACGGCAAAGTCATATTGGCTTGCACCAGTATTAATATACCCGCTTGGCACATAGAACTCAGTCATTTTTGCTGAACCGTTCACCGCAGTACTATCATTCATACCAGGATATACAGTCCCTTTCTCACTATAGCTTCTCGATGCCGTATTGTACACACAGTGTCCGTTTGTCAAAATTTTGTTAGGAGCAATGAGTGTTCCCGTACAGCTTGAGCCGCCAAATGTAATATAAGCAATCGAATTGTATGGTGCCACTCTTGTATTTGCTACTTTGGTTCTACCATCGTCTCCAATGACGACTTTCGTTTGAAAATCTTTTAAATATTTTGATAGTGGTTTTACTTTTTCGCCAACAGTAGAAGAAAGATCATCCACTTTGTCAAAGGATGAGGGGGCTTTCGTATCATTGTGGAAATCACTTGAAGAAATCACTTTACCATCAGAAGTCACCATGTCATAATCAGACGTTAGTACTGAATCCGATGCGGCATGGGCAAAACTAGGCACACTTAAAGCACCAAAAACGAGAAGAGAAGGGAGTAACATTTTCACCTTTTTCATCATATTCCTCCTTTATGTCCTATATCAAAAATCATACGATTGTTTCATATTGGAGTAAATGAGAGAATATTCTTATTTTTTACAAAATATTTCATTTCCAAATTAGGTGTTTTGTATCTTCCCAACCTTCATTCTATCGATCTCTTTCTATGAGAATAGAAAAAACCGCCTAATAGGCGGTCTTTCCTCTTTGTCAGCTCCACACATCTTTTACATATCTATTGTCATTTGCGAGGGTTGTCAGCCAATTTTCAGCTGTTTCTCTCGAGCATTGTTTCTCGTTTTGATAAAGATCGATCAGTGTAGCCTCTACATCTGGGGCCATGGCTTTTCCGTCTCCGCACACATACAGATAAGCACCTTGATCAAGCAATTCGATCAGCATGCCGCCGTCTTCTTTCAACAAATGCTGAACATATACTTTTTGCTCATCGTAACGAGAATAAGCACGATGGATATGGACAATGCCGTTTTGCGCTGCAAGCTTCATTTCATCAAAATACAGATCATCTTCCTGAGGGTGACGGCAGCCAAAATATAGGTGGGCTTCGCCTAGCTGCTTCCCTTCTTTCTGCCACACTTCTCTTGCCTGAACAAATCCTCTAAATGGAGCGATTCCTGTACCTGGTCCAATCATAATCATCGGTATGTCTGATGAAGGGGGCAGCTGGAATCCATCTTGTGCTTCATGCAGGAAGCACGCTACTTCTTCTCCTTCTTTCAGACCACATAAATAGGTTGATGCGACTCCGGCATATTCTCCGCTGCCGCTCCATGCTTTACCTTTGACAACTGCCACTGTGATACTGACTTTTTCTTCATCTACCTTTGGCGAGCTAGAGATCGAATAATAACGCGGCTTCAAAGCTGGTAAAAGCGCCAAAAAGTGTACAAATGGCAGCTCGCATGCTTCATATTGATCTAATAAATCCAGCATGGTTACTCGTTTCTTTAAGATGGCTTCTTGATATGCTTCACCAGCCATTTGTTCAAGTTCCACGCGGTGAGGCGGACATACCGTATGTGCTGCAAGCTCTCTTAGCTGTGTACGTGTCGCAGGTTCTTGAAGCTCAACATGCGAGGCGAGTAATTCTTTGATTGGAATCGGCTGATCTAATGGTAAATGACTTGCCTCTTTATCAGATGAAAGCTTAATGTGCTGCTCTGGATCTAGTTTAAAGCGGCGGGTCACACGCTCAACGAGTGCATCACTATTTTTCGGCACAATCCCGATATGATCCCCTTCTTTGTATGCTTTGCCAGCAGGCAATTTCAGTTCAATATGTCTTGTCTGCCGCGTGCTTGTTTCTGATTGTAATTCTTCATTTTTCAATACAACAGCTGAAAAGGCATCATATATTTTAGCTACAGGACGCTCCACTAGATCATTCGTATAAGAAACTGATAGGTTTGGTTTTTCCTTCCCCTTTTCTTGGAAGGTGAGCTTAAATTCTTTTGCAAGCTGTTCGAAGACTGTTTTCTGGAAGATTTCTTTATCCTCATCCATATCACCGCCTGCATCCCCTTCTCCTAAATCAGCTACACGTTTGGCTCCTTTTCTTTCTAGAGCTTCATCAATTAGACGGGGGATCCGCTGGTACGTACTCGCCCAATTTCGATCTCCGCATCCAAAGACAGCAAATGTCACGTTTGATAAATCCTGCTCTTCATCCTGCGCCAGCCAATCCACAAATTGCTTCGCATTGTCAGGCGGATGTCCGTTGTATGAAGCGGTCACGATGAAGACAGCACCTGTGTCTGGCAATTGGCGTGTAAAGTCATCAAGCGGCGCAGTGGTTACATCAAATCCTTTTGCTTTCCCGTCTTCAGCCAGTTCGTTCGCTATTTGCTTTGCCGTACCAAGATTTGATCCGTATAAAACTAGCAGCGGTGTACCGTGACTCGCCACTTTTGACTCACTAGATTTGGTGCTTTTCTTCGATTCTTCTTTCGGCGGTGCCATAAAGAATTGCTGCTTTCTTGGCCGCACTTTGATTTTAAAATCGTTAGGTTTAATTGTGAGAGATTCTTTTAAATCAAGCTCATAAGATGTGTGATCAATTAACTCTAAATTGTGCAGAACCATCGCGAGAACCATCGTAGCTTCATGCAGGGCGAACTGCATACCGATACATGCACGCTGTCCATTCCCAAAAGGCTTGTAGGCATGTTGCGGGATTTTCTCAGGATGTGTAAACCGCTCTGGTTTAAATTCTTCAGCATCCTCGCCCCATACCGCTGGATCACGGTGTAATTTAGGGAGCAGAACAGAGACACTTTGATTTTTTTGAATCGGATATTTTCCCCCGATTACTGTGTCCTCTTTCGCATAAAGAGAGAACGTAGGCGCAGTTGGCCAGAGGCGGAGAGCTTCATTTAACACCATACGAGTGTAGCTTAGCTTTTGCACCTGTTTAAATGCCGGAAGCTCGCCCTGCAGCACCTCATCTGCTTCCTGAACGGCTTTCTTTAATTTCTCTGGATTCTTCAGTAAGAAATAAATCGCAAATGATAGCAGCCCGCTTGTTGTTTCGTGGCCTGCAATTAAGAAGGTGATGATTTGATAACGGATATTTTCATCGGATAAACGTTCACCTGTTTCAGGGTCCTCTGCATGCAGCATAAGAGACAGTAAATCATCGCCCGCTTTATCTTGTTTTCTTCGTTCCTGAATAATGTCATCTACTAATTGCTTCATAAAATCGACATGCTGGTCAAATTCTTTTCTTCTTTTGATCATAAGTTTATCTGCAATTGGCAATCGACTCGACTGCTCCATTGCTTCATTTAAGCCTTTCAGCATGCTGTCGATGAACGGATGTTGATTTTCTTTATAAAAGCTGTTAAAGCGAAAATCAAAACCGCAAAGGCCGATCGTATCTAAAGTCAGCTTTGTCATATCCTCAGCTACTTCAATTTCTTCATCGCGGCCTGTTCTTTGCCATTTTTGAACAAGCTGTGTGGCAATATCGAGCATCATCTCATGATAGCCCTTCATGGCCTGCTGGCTGAATGCAGGCATCAAAATTTGATGAGCCTTTCTCCAGTTCGGTTCTTCTGTCCAGCTTGTAAATAGTCCGTCCCCTGCAAATGCTCTTACTTTACTCAGACTAGTTCCAATAAATTTATCAAAACGACTTTCGTCGCAAACTTCTTTGACAAGTTCATGGCTGGAAACAAAAATACTTGTTGCATTTGAAAATTCAAACTGAAAGATCGGTCCTAATTCATCTGCCAGCCGCCAAAAGGTTTGAGCAAGCTCTCCCTTTTTTATATGGGGAATATTTTTTAAAGGTCCGTATGTTTTTGGTTTTGGAATGATTGATGTTTGCTTCATATGCCCACTCCCTTTATTTCTTTAAGATGCAATGCTAATGGCGCGCCATAAACATTGCTCAATATCCTCTAAAAATTCAATCGTTGGCTCTATTTCTTCTGCAAGAATTTGTTTATGCAGCTGCACGAAGGCACCAAATACAATGGATAAAATGGTTCTGCCTGAGAGGTTTGGATGAATGCCATCCTTTTTCCCTTCTTCAAAGATAAGGAAAAGCTCATGTAACAGTTGCTGCATTTTCTCTTTGCTCGTCTCGTCTAAGTAATGAGATCGTTTATCAATCTCTAAGAAATACAGCCCGCTTGGATTCTCCTTTGTAAATAAAACTAAGCAATAAAATACATGCTTAAAGTACGCCCGAATACTTAACTTTGGATCTGGACTGTTTGTGTTCATTTTTTCGATAAATGCTGAGAGGCTGCGCTGGTACAAAATATTGACGAGCGCCTCCTTGCTGTCAAAATAACGGTAAATGGTGCCCGCTCCGACGTTTGCTCTTTTTGAAATCATCGGCATTGTGGTGCCATCAAAGCCTCGTTCAATAAATAGTTCCAGCGAAGCTTTCATGATCTGTTCTTGTTTATCAGTCACTGCTGGCATTTCATCCCCTCCTTTTAAAACGTAGGAATGAACGTTCATTCCGATTGATATATTATATTAATATTTTAATTTCATCTATTTATACTTAAACATACTTATTTTACTCCGTCACTACATTTTCTGAAAATAATAATAATTGAGAAATGATACCTAGTCATATGACATCCAAAGGACTTATAAAGATTGTCAAATGTGTGTCATGCAGGTGTCATCAGCACTACACATTCATTCCTGATCGATTGGGGAATGAATATGGTCGTCATATGTATCAATATATAAGCTTCCATTACTTGAACGGACAGCATAAACAATGTCCTTTAAGGACAGCTGCCTTTTTTTCAGCTCTTCTTCTATCCATTGCTCTGTTAATTGATTTTCTTGTATGTTTTTTTGGATGAGTTTCCCGTCCATGATGACTTCAATCGGCATGTAACGCTCTGCCTCCATGAATAAATGAAGGTCCTTCCGCGTGACTTTTTCAAACGAAGGGTATTTTTTCACTGACATATGCCCATCTGTTTCAATCATTGCAAATTCAACTTCGCTAATATCAAAGATGTCTTTTTCTCTCAGCTGCTGATTTAAATAATCAAGGGTATATCTCATCCCTTTCATATTTCCTTCAAGAATTTTTCCATTTTGTATGACAAGTGTTGGTTTACCCGCCATCAACCCTCTCATCTTCCGGCTTCTTAATGCAAGCAGGGAAATCACATAAATAATCATGACAAGTGACACAAAGGAAATCGTTGTGTGCTGAAGCGGGAGCGTTGTATTAAACGCCAGGTTCGCTGCAATTGAACCTAAGCTGATGGCTGCTATAAAATCAAAAATATTCATTTGCGCAATGGTTTGTTTCCCTAAAAGACGTGCTCCTCCAAATAAAATCGCAAAAGCAAACATCGTCCGAAGAATGACTTCAATATGGCCAGGCATGCAAGTGTCCACCTTTCAATTGCATCAAAAAAAGCCTTTTCCTTAGAAAAGACTCTTTGTTAGACTATGCATTTATTTCATCATTATTCAATTGGACAGTACCGCTTTGTTCAAATTGTGATCGCAGTTCAATAATTGAGCTATTCCTCACATGATCTGCTTCTTGCTCAAGAAGCCATGTATAAAATCTTGCTTGCTCCGCTGTCTGCAAAGCCTGCATATATTTTTGCGAGGTACGCTTCTCTGCAACGCGCTGCTTCATCCCGCGCATCTGCTTCCAGAATTGATAATAAGGGAGCTTAAGTTTGGTCATAAAGCCTTGATCATCCTCAATGACATACCCCTCTTCTTTAATTGTATTATCATGAGAGACAGCCTGATACCATTTATAAAAAGACGTCCAATCATGGAAAACAGCCACTTCCTGCTTGCAGGATATTCCAAGCTGTTCACTTAATCTTTTCACTTCAGCGAATGGTGCTTTTTCATAGCTTAACTGCCGCTTCACAATATCAAGTAAAATGAGTTGATCTTGTTCATATGTGATAATATGCGGATCTTTTTTTGGCAAAATGACTTCAAACACAAGAGATACATGGTGGTCACGCACATATGATTTAATGTAATCAGCCTGCACGTCACTGAAGGTCTTATTAAATAGCTCTTCGACCCATGAAGCATGCTGATTTTGTTTCACATGTGATGTATAGGATTTGGATGTAAACACCAATTCATCTTCCATTTCATTATACCCAACAGTTCCTAAGTATCCATTTGCTTTATCATATACGGTGACAGGGAATTGAAGATGGTTCACTAAATGCTGCATTCTTGTCTCCGGACGCTCATCAATGTTAAAAAATTTATTGTAGCTTCTAGACACAATCTGCTTAGAAGCCATATTAACAAACAAACCTCTTGCTTTCACATTCACATCATCCCACTGCCGTTCACTAAAAGCCTTTTTCGTAAAATTAAAAGATGAAATATGGTGCGGAAGCTTTAATTCCTGTACGTATTCATGCTGATCTAAATGAGCTAAAAAATCATCCAGTGAAATATCTGGCTGAACAGCAGCCGATTGTTTTTTCTCAGACGCTCTGTAGACTGGATTGTCAATTTCATGAGTCTCAATCCCGTCAGCTGTGATTTTCAACACCCGCAGCTGCCCCCCAAATTCAACCTGACCTTCTAGGTTATAAGACCTTTCCGCTGCGTGAATAGGCAGTCTGTATAAATTGCGATGCCCGTGAATTTGGATGATATCCAGCCCAGCCGTATTTTGAACAAATAAGTGATCAATATCATCTGAATATTCTCCTACGCCGTGAATGAGCTGCTGTGTTGAGACATGCAGAAGTTCTTCTGGCAAATGAGCAAGCCCGCCATGTGTAACAAGAAATGTCTGATCATGGTACGTAAAATAAGTAAGCTGATGAAAGGTTCTGACAAACTTTCGTACTTCCTTCAAATCAAAGTTTGCTGCTTCGATTTCAGGCACAGTATGACGATTAAACATATTGCTTCTAACTTTTTCACCATGTGCAAACCGGTATAAATGCTGATCATGATTGCCTTCAATGACGATGACATTCCGGCATTCCCTATGGGCGAGCATCCATTCTAATACTTCTTTGTTTTCTATTCCTCTATCAAGCAAGTCACCTGCAAAGATATAAAGCTCGTTTTCTTTGATGTCTCCTTGCAAATAGGTGGTAAGTGCGGTGTAACAACCGTGAATATCTCCGAAAACATGAATGGCCTCATATTGATCAAAGGATCGAGGCTGATAAGTCATCACTTGCGGATAATCCTCCGGCTGCAAAACAGTCACCCATGACGGGACCTTTTCTGTTTTTAACCGCTCGTTCATTTGATACAAAACAGATTCCCGCACCACTTTGTGAGGTTCACGTGAGCGATTTTGCAAAAGAGCTGTTTCAAGGGAGACCTGCGTGAAATCGACGACATACACCCTGTAACGATAAGATGTCGCTAAAGACTTATATTGAGAAATCGATTTACTTGAAATATGTGTCGCATCAATCACAGTAAAGTCTCCGCGCTCCATACGGGCTGTGAGTAGATCGAATAATAAAGACCAAACTTTGTGGTCATGCTTGCTTGAAATGTCTAGTTTCCCATTGACTGATAGCTGCGGCGGCTGAGTTAACAGCCGGATTTGATCCGCTGATAAAGTGTAAGGCTCTAAGCCTTGTTCTTTGATCCATGTTGATTTACCTACGCCTGGGAGACCTCGTAAAAGGACTAAAGTTCTCATATTGGTTCTCCTTTAATGAGTGATATTTTACCTATTATAGATAAATTATGGATAAATCTCAATCTTTTATTGATTATGGTAATATATAGATAGAAAAGGAGGTTTTACGTATGTTTAATGGAGAGAATATGGCATTCAACATGGGAGATCTTCTATTTCAAGTGTTCTCTCTTCTATTCATTGCCTTTATTGTGACAATCATTGTCATCGCGTTTCGCATGATCAGAAGAAAACGAATGGAATTGAAAAAAATCGAGGCAAGATTAAACAAAGTGATTGAAAAAAACGATTTAAAAGAGTAAAAAATCCGGGAGTTAACCGGATTTTTTTGTTTTCATCACGATTCCTTGACGCTGCTGCATCAAAAAGAAGAAGACGCCTAAAAGAACAAGCAGACCGCCAAGCATTTGAAGCAGCGTGACTTTCTCTCCAAGCAGCCATACAGCAAGGATCGTTGCCCCAACAGGTTCACCTAGAATACTCATTGAAATGGTAGTCGCATTAACATAGGTTAATAGCCAATTATTAATGACATGAGACATCGTGGGAATAATGGCGAGCAATAAAAAGATTCCCCACTCTTTAACCGGATAGCCTATAAAAGGAGTTTGCTGAAGCAGGTTGAATAAAATTAAAAAAAGACCGGCAAAGCCAAATACACAAAAACTATAAATCCAATGAGATATTTTTCTAACAGCCTGTTGGCCTATTAACAAATAACAAACAACAGCGATCACACTCAAAAAGGATAAAATATCTCCTAAGATGGCTTCCTTGCTATGACCAATATCTCCCCAGCCTATCATGAGGGCACCAACAATCGCCCCACACATCGTTAATATTGCAGACATTGTTGTTCGTTCACGGAAAATGAGGAATCCTCCTAATAAGGACACCATCGGCTGAAGGGCGATAATAATGGTAGAGCTTGCCACTGTCGTCAGCTTCAGTGAGCCAAACCATAACACAAAGTGAAGCCCTAAAAAGAAGCCTGAGGTACATAAGAAAAACCAGTCTCTGCGCTTTATCGAGAGAAATTCTTTTTTTCTTGGCAAGATAAACGGCAGCATGAGAGCCGCCGCAAAAATCATTCGATACATACTTAAAATAGCAGCAGGTGCATTTGACCATTTCACAATGATTGCAGAAAACGAAATAGCAATAATTGAAATCACAAGCGGCAGTGCAATTGATTTCGTTTGAGCAGTTGTCTTCATTTCCATTAGCAGCTTCCTTTACATCAGCAGTAGATGAGCAGTTCATCTTGTATGTCGTCATCTTACTATGTCCATTCACTTAGTGGCAAGATGATTTTTTAAAACTGGCGTGAGCTTTTTGGATGGAAAAAAACGCCCTTTTCATAGGGCGTTTTTGTTGTTTATTCTGAAATCAATTCACGAATTCTTTCTTCAATAGGTGTTAACGGCCGGCCTAGTAATGTTTCGAAATCTTGACTTTCGACAGCTAAAGCACCATCGCGTATGCCGCTTTGAATGGCTTTGACAAATGGCACTGCTTCTTTTGGTACACCATTTGAAGCTAAAAAGTCTCCAAATGTGTCTACATCTATTTTTTCTACTTTGATTTCTTTTCCACTCACCTTACTAACAATTTGTGCAAGTTCACTATGCGTCCGAAGAGGTCCTGACAGTTCATATATCTCCTGATCATGTACGGGAAGTGTTAACGCATTTGCTGCCGCTTCTGCGTAGTCATTTCTTGTTGCCCAGCCAACCTTGCCCTCTCCAATTGGACTTAAAAATGGTGCGCCGCTGACTGACGCCAGAATCGTATCTTTTTCGTTTTCAACATACCAGTTGTTTCTTAAAAATACATGAGGAATGCCAGAGGCCAAAATGGCTTCTTCTGTTTTGGCATGGTCATTTGCAAGGACAAGCTGACTCTCTCTTGCATTGACAACACTTGTATAAGCAATAAACCTCACATTTGCTGCTTTCGCCGCTTCAATTGCTGCTTTATGCTGCTCGACGCGGTCACCATCCGCTGTTGAAATGATCAACAGACGATCAATGCCCTTAAATGCTGATGTCAGGGTATCTGGCTGAGTAAAATCTCCACGGCGTACATCCACCCCAGCATCCTTCAAATGTGCTGCTTTTTGCGGATTTCGAACACTGACTGCAATTTGTTCAGCCGGTACTTTTGCGAGCAAATGCTTGACGACGAGCGATCCAAGTTGTCCTGTTGCACCTGTTACTAATAATTTCATTTGTTTGACCTCCTCATTTTTCGTTTAACGGTGATGTGCATACGTTATAATCAAAATGGTTACAACAAAGGTGTAAAAAAAGCTCCAAAGTACGAGCTTTTTTATTCCGCCTTTGTCAATAATTGCTGAATTGTCACTTGCTTTAGGTGATTCTCAAGTGCAGCTTGTGCTTCTTTTAGTTCATGCCGAAGTCTCGTGTCCATCGCTTGACCAATCGGGCATGCGATGACGGGCTGATGAAAGTTAAATAATTCCTCATCCTCGCTTACATCCACAGCACGGTACACATCTAACAGCGTGATGTCCTCAGCCGGTCTTTTTAAATAAGCACCGCCCACACCGCGGCGAATCTCAATGAGACCCGCCCGTTTGAGCATTGCCATCATTTTTCGAACAATGGCTGGATTTGAATTCACGCTCTCTGCAATAAAATCACTAGTACACTCTTTTGGAACACCTGCAATAAATGACACAATATGAACAGCAATCGGATACCTGCTGCTAATTTGTTTCACAATCTTTCACCACCGTTGTAATCAATATAGTTACAATGAGTGATTTTGTCAATCAATAAACGGATTTTTCTTTTGATCCCAGTCCTCATATGTCATGATATCGTAGTCTTCTGCTGTATCAAGTTCAAGCGGCGCAATGCATTCTAGCAGATTCTCATCTGGGTCAAGAAAATAGATCGCTGCATGAAATTGCGGCGGATTATCGAGAACTAAAGGCTGCTTTTCTTCTGAAAAACCAAACATTGGGTGAATACTGATGCCTCTTTCAATCAGCCAAGTCTTAATCTGTTCGATACTGGACGTTGTAATTTGAAAGGCAACGTGACGAGTCGAAGGATGGTATGGATAGGCATTTATATCTACTTTCCACAGTCCAAGCCAGCTCTTTCCTTTCTCAATCCATAAAAAAGCAACTCTTTCATTTTCATGAGCAAGTGTCAATTCCAATTTTTCATAAAACGCAATAGATGTCTTCAAGTCACTCACAGGTAAATGTGCTTCATACAAACCTTTCATCATCATCAAAATCACTCCTTTTCTATCTTCTATTCTGCGTGAATGAATGATATTCTGCCTCAGCAAAACGATGTATTTTATCCCTAACATTAGTTTGAGAGACATTGTATGTTTGATTTATTGCAGATGGGGGAAGGTGTTCAAATAAAATAACAGAAAGGAGCGGTCCATATGCCTTGGACGATGAACGATTATCCAGCTTCATTTAAATCATTAGACAACGTCATTCGAAAAAAAGCGCTTGAGATTGCCAATAAAATGATTCAGGAAGGCTATGAGGAAAATAGAGCCATTCCAATTGCAATCAGTCAAGCGAAAGAGTGGAAAAAGAACGCAGCGGAGAAAGAGGTAGAGAATTTTTCATCTCATGGTTCTGTCAAACCTTCAGAGAGCAGCAGCTCCGCAAGACCAGAGCTCATGGATCATGCGCAGCATGTAGTGAAACACGAGGAAGGCTGGGCGATTCAAACAGAGAAAGCGAAACGAGCAAGTGAGGTCAAAGAAACAAAACAAGAAGCAATTGACCGGGCAAAGGAGATTTCAGCTAATAAAGGAACTTCCGTTGTCATTCATCGAAAAGACGGGACGATTCAGGACGTGTTAAAACCGCAATAAGACCGCTCGTCAGCGGTCTTAGCGTGTAGACAAACCCTCGCATTCGGTGTCAGTCCTGCGTGCCGGTGCTCACGAATGTTAAATTCGCTCCGCTCCGGTACTCGTCCTTCCTAGGGCTGCAAAGGTTTTCTATCACGCTGAAGGAAAAAAAAGGCTAAAATAAAGATCATTTTAGTCTTTTGTCAACAATTTAAGACCGCTTGTTAGCGGTCTTGTTTTATGCATTCTTTTCTTTTTTCGCTGGAGTTTTTCTTTTCTTAGGGGCTGCTTTTTTCGCTTTGGCTGGTTTTGATCGGTCGATCGAAGCCTGTAGTGCGGCCATTAAATCTGTCACATTGGCTGCAGGATCTTTTTTGCCTGTCGTTTCTGGCTGAACGGTATGTTCTCCAGATATTTTATCGCCAATTAAATTCATCAGCTGTTCTCTGTATTCATCTTGATATGCCGCTGGATCGAACGTTGTGGTCAGCTGCTCGATTAAAAGGAGCGCTGTATCTAACTCTTTCTTTACAATGTTCTCCTCTTGGGGGATATTCGGCACATCTGATACTTGTCTAATTTCGTCAGGGAAATGAATGGTTTCCATCAGCAAAATATGTTCATAGCACCTAACGATCGCTAATTGCTCCTTTGAGCGAATCATAATCTTAGCGACACCAATTTTCCCCGATTCCTCTAAAGCTTTTCTTAATAATGAATAAGCCTTCGCTCCGCCGGTATCCGGTGATAAGAAGTAACTTCTTTCGTAATAGATTGGATCAATCTCCTCAATCTTTACAAAATCAATGATTTCAACGGCTTTTTCTTCATTTTCTTTTCGCAGTTTTTCCAGCTCTTCATCGTCCAATTCAATAAATTTATTTTTCGCATATTCATACGCCTTCACGATTTGTTCCGGCGCTACTTCTTCACCGCAATTGGCACATACTTTTTTGTAGTTAATGGGCGTGTGACACTCTTTATGCAGCTGTCTTAATTTAATGTCTTTGTTCTCTGTAGCGGTAAACAGTTTGACTGGAATATTGACCAATCCGAAACTAATGCCGCCTTTCCATACTGTATGCATCGCGCTTCCTCCGTTCTTTTCTCCTTACTATGTAATGTTTTCATCAGACTTATGTATGTGATTGAAAATTTCATCCCACTCTAAGAACACACGATATAAGGAAGTGACATGCACAATGAAACCTATGCGATTAACACCTGCACATGATATACCTGCCGGTGCAGACTGGGTGTATGAATTAAAATATGATGGCTTTCGGGCTATTCTTGTCTGGGAAGAAGACGAGATTCGTTTAGAAAGCAGGACCGGAAAACGGCTAAATAAGCAATTTCCTGAAGTGATGGAGCAGTGCGAGCAATTAAGAGACCAATTTGCTCCCTTTTTACCGCTGGCACTTGACGGAGAATTGGTCTTTTTACTGAGTGAACAGCAAAGCGAGTTTGCGAAGGTTCAGCAAAGAGGCAGGCTGAAAAACAAAGAAGCCATACAACGACAGGCTGAACGATTTCCGTGTCATTTCATTGCATTCGATCTATTAAGCTGCAAAGGGAAACCTCTCGTTGATTTACAGCTGATGGAAAGAAAAAATCAGCTGCAGCAATTATTCCAAGAAGTAAAGCTCCCCTCCTCAGTTGAGCTTGAGCACCCTTCCCTTTTGCAGGTCATTCATACAGACCCAGACGCTGAATACATGAAAAACGTGATGACGACGTATTTAGCAGAAGGACTAGTAGCGAAAAAAAAGGTGAGTAAGTGGCATGACAATACTCGTTCAAAAGAATGGCTGAAAATGAAAAACTGGCGGTATGTTTCTGTCATTGTCACCCGTTTTGACAAAGAAAATGGCTATTTTCAAGGTTCCATTTATCAAGATTCGGCTCTCATCGAGGTTGTCCAATTCAAGCATGGTTTTTCTAAAGAAGAAGAACAAACGCTGCGTACACTATTTCAGACAAAAGGCCAGTTAACAGGAGGATCTTTATACGAAATCCCTCCTTCTATCGTTGCCAGCATTGCTTGTATATCCTTTGATGGATCGGCGTTAAGAGAGCCGCGTTTTTCTTCCTTTTTACTAGATGTTGATCCAGCAGCATGTACATTTCAGCACATGCTCAAACAGCTGTATCCACTCCCTGCTGCTATAGACGTCACTCACCCAGAAAAACCGATTGTCCCGGCTCTTCAACTAAACAAGGCAGATTACTTACTTTATTTAAGACAAGCGGCTCCCTACCTTTTGCCCTTTTTACGTGAAAGGCGTCTTACTTTAATTCGGTATCCGCATGGCACTGGAGACAAATTCTTTTATCAAAAGTCGACACCTGATTATGCGCCGGATTTTGTTTTAACAGATGAAGTTGATGATATTTCTTATACGGTCTGTAATGATCCTCGTACGCTTCTTTGGCTTGGCAACCAGCTGGCGATGGAATTTCATATCCCTTTTGAGACAAGAGATACGGATCGGCCGACAGAAATCGTCTTTGATCTAGACCCGCCATCTGTAAATGAGTTTCATCTAGCCATAGAAGCGGCTAAACGAATCAAAGCGCTTTTAGACGGGCTTTTTCTCACAGCCTTTATTAAAACAAGCGGAGGTAAAGGGCTTCAAGTCTATATTCCTTTAAAGAAAAACGCCTTCACATACGAAGAAACAAGACAATTCACCGCATTTATATGCCAATTTTTATGTGAGCAAGCACCGGATCTTTTTACTCTGGAACGCCTTAAGAAAAAACGCGGCAATCGCTTGTATTTAGACTACATTCAGCACGATGCTGGGAAAACAATCATCGCTCCGTATTCTCCAAGAGGAAATGAGCTTGGACTTGTTGCGACACCGCTTGAATGGGACGAACTCTATCATGATGAGCTTCATCCTTCTCTTTTTACGATGCCGGCTGTTATAGAGCGTTTAAAGGAAAAGGGCGATCCGTTCCGCCGCATGAGGCACCTTGTGAATGATGATGCTTTTAGACAAGTCTTACATCAGCTTGCACAAATGTGACCATCTCATCAGATGGACATTTGCGGTCATGAAGCGTTACACTTATTCATTAGAGAGGAAGAAAGGGATGACTATTTTGACCGCACATTCATTTCGAAATACAGCTTTGATTTTCTTATGTCTTTCCGCAGGAATTGTGGATGTGATTGGCTATTTAAGCCTTGGGCATGTGTTTACAGCCAATATGACAGGTAATATTGTGCTGCTTGGCATTGCAGCAGGAAGCTCCTTGCAGCTAACAGCCCTTCATTCCATCATTGCTCTAAGTGGATTCATTTTAGGGGTTTTACTTGCAGTGGTGATAGGCGGAAATCACGAGAAAACGTTTTGGCCAAAAGCCGTAACCCGCATTTTTATCATCGAATTGATGATTTTGCTTCTATTTGCTCTCATGACCATTTTCCCTTATACACAAGGTGCTTACTTTATGCTGATCATTCTTTTAAGTATGGCTATGGGCATGCAAACGGCGGCCGCACGTAAATTGAATGTTGCTGGCATTTCCACAACCGTTCTCACAAGTACACTTGCTAACCTATTTGAAGATGCAGCCCAGCGCATATCATACCGGGAAAAAAGAAAGGCTCCTATCCAGCTTGTAAGCTTGATGCGAATAGGCTCTATTGTCTTCTACTGCCTAGGTGCAGCTATTGCTGCATACACAGATCGTTACGATCCGTTTATCATCATATGGCTGCCGATCATCATTCTAGGCATCATTGTGATAACTGCTGGATTGAAGCACTTTCACCAATTGAAATAGCCTCTCTTTAGACGGCTATTTCAATTATTGTGATCTTACACTAATAACTCCTGACATAAAAACCAGGAGGGCGTCCCATGATGAACGTTGAACCATATGGATATCCAGAAAATGTCCCGAATCCTCCGTACCCGGGAAAACCGCCTAAGCCAGAGAATACACCAGGACTCAAATAATACCCGCCAAAGCCGATATGGGAACCAACCGGCCCAATATGTGCTCCGCCTCCGCTAAAACCGCCTCCATGAAAACCACCATAAACCCGTGGATACATACAATCACCTGCCTTCAAATCAGACCTTATCTCATCATATGCATGACAAATGGGGCGGTGCTCCTGCTTTTTCTTTCCTTCTATGTACATTAGACCAATTTGATAAAATTTGAATGAAAAGTCCTGCAAAAAATTAAATTAAGCAAAGAAAAGTGACCTTTTTAACTTGTTGCTCTGCCCTATGTTTATTTAGAATAATGGAGCAGGTAATAAATTTGCACACCCCCTTTGTTGCGAATTCTTCTTATTAAACGTTCTTGGAGCGTTTAATAAGAAGAGCCTATTAAAGACGCAAAAAACCCTTGCTGACGATCATCAACAAGGGCGAGAGATAAAGGTATTAACCACCAATGATTTTTTCTGCAACTTCGAATGAACCCGCAACGTCTTGCGATAGAACAGTCGCAGCGACCGCTAAACCGACAACGAATAATACTTTTAATCCTGTTTTCATCTTAAATCAACCCCATTCTTTTCATATGTAAATCCGCTTCTAAACTTTTGTTCAAGTAAAAAACAGACTGCTCATAAAGTGCTTGCTTTTCACAATATTTTGCTGCAAATTGTGATAGCTCTTTTACTTCATGATATTCATTCTTCTCTTCTAACTTTCTTAATTTCTCATCAATTTGCTGAAATCTTTGTGGCGCATGCGTTAAGTAAAGATCATGTACGATGCCTATTTTTAGCTGAAACACTTCATGAGAAGCATCTTTTATTCTGGCATATGCAGCCTCTATATATTGGCTTGCACGCTGCTTTTCACCAATCACACAGAGTTCCCGGCTGATCAGATACGTAGAATGGAAAAAGAAATCTGAATCATAATACTCTTGATGGGACAGTGCTTTTTCAAGATGACGTATCGATTCCTTCGGTTTATTCCAAAATGAATATAAAATGGCCACATTGTGATGGTGCTGAGCCAGCATAAAATCATCCTGCTCGCTTGTCAAAACTTCTTCCGCCAGACGATAATTCTCAAGCGCCTCTTCATACCGGCCGATCTCCGTTAGATTCGCTGCTATAAGAGAGTATGATAGGGCCGTTCTTCTTTCATACTGCTTGTGTCGCTTATAAACGTGGAGCGCTCTGCGGATATAGCTTAATGAGAGCATGATATGACTGAGCCGGTAATAAAGCCATGCCACTTTAAAATCGAAATCAGCACGTTCGATCTCACTTGGAATTTTATCTAAGAGCTTTTCAGCACTTTGATACATTTGCAATGCAACCTCATAATTACCTTGATGCTGCTCATACACACCCTCATAAAAATCAAAATAATAGGCAAGACGGTTAGACAGGTCATCTTCTTTTTTTCCATAATGACCCTCTATGCTTTTCGTTGAAACATTGCCCTTTTGCCCTCTTAAATTGTACATAAGAATGTGATGCCTCTTCTCAAGAAGAGAATAGTATATGAGGATATCCGCATCGTCAATTTCCTCTACCGCTTGTTTCGCTTTGGCAAATAACCGTTCTGCCTCATCTGCATGATCTTTTTTGATTTCCATGTTCCAGTCATTTAATAGTGATGCCAATTCCGCAACAGGAACTTTGCTCATTCTACACCCCCAATCACCTTCAGCTAAAACACATGAATTCACTAAATATGGAACTTCTATTAGCAATTGCTAATTAGTCCATTTGACATCATTTTAATATGAATCACCTGAATCTTCAACAACCGTTTCCATTGAAAGTGCGTTTCTTTCTCCTAGTCAACGATATTTGCGAAAAAATTCCGCCTTTTTTTAAAATAAACATCTCGAGATGAAATGAAAAAAGCCCAATGTCGAGGCTTTCTAATCTTATGATGGTTCATAGCAGCTTTTCATTTATCCAGTTTCTTTATATAATATGATCAATCACTTACACGCCTCAGTAGCTCTAGAAGGGAAGAGCGCCGTAAAACAAATTGTGTAGCTGGCGGGTCGCAAGGCAAGGGTTTCAGAAGCACCGAAAAGCACATGAGCTGAGACAGGTGAAATTCCTGTCGGTGAAATTCCGTAGGGAAGCGTGTTGCCCCTAGCCTATGCTTACGAAAGGAGTGCGGGTTCGAATCCCGTCTGAGGCTTATGAGGTAGATGAATTGGGAGGATAAAATATCATGCATGTGTTTGAAGAATATATCAGCAAAATCGGTAACCCCGAGCTGAAGCAGCGCACTCAAGACATCTTACAATGGGTAGAAGACACATTCCCTCAATTAGAGCCAAGAATTGCTTGGAATCAGCCCATGTTCACAGATCACGGCACATTTATTATTGGGTTTAGCGTGGCAAAACATCACATTTCTGTCGCACCAGAAGCAAAAGGAATTGATCAATTTTCAGCTGACATTGTACAAGCTGGGTACGATCATGGAAAAAATCTGTTTCGCATGAAAGAAAGCTTGCCAGTTGATTATCCTCTCCTAAAAAAAATCATCGCATTTAATATCGAAGACAAAGCGGATTGTTCAACGTTTTGGCGAAAATAAACAGTACCCCGATCTCAGCGTTAGCAGATCGGGGTATTTTGCTGCAACAATATTATTTTGTTCTCTTCCCTACCAATTTTTGTTCAAGCCATTCATAACATGACAAAAGGGCATCAACGCTCCTTTGGCATATCGGCAAATATACAACGGCGACGGCTGTTAAACACGCTATAGCAGCTCCTGCTAAGACATCAAATGGATAATGAACACCTACCCAAATCCTTGAAAAACCAACAGCACACGCAATGATCAGCCAATACATATGGCGTTTGTGAAACAGCCAAAAGATCACGCAAATCGAAAAAATAAAGATGGTATGATCACTCGGAAACGAGTTATTCACTTCCTTTTGAATCAAAAGATTGACGCGGCTCATTTCTGCAAAGGGCTGCTGATTAAAATAAAACCCCCCAGCGATTTTCCCAAGTAACTCGGCGAGTACGAAGGTCAGTCCGGCAGAAACGACCATCGCCCTATTGTACCTGCTGCGATTTTGAAACCATACGAACAGACACACGAGCGCTGCCAGCAGCACTGTATATTCAGCTAGTCCAATAAATATGGGATTCAAGTAACCATGATCGATACTGAGTTCATTCACCCACCTAAATAAATCTTCATTAAGTCCCCGCATCTCATTTCATCCCTTTTTACTTGATTTACGATAAGGATAATTGTAATGAGATGTCTGCCTCCATCGATCGAACGAACAAACCATGGAATCATATGACATGTTTGTCACTTTGCTGTCACCTGAACTCATGTACTAACTAAAAACTCATCAAAAGCTATTAAATCACAGGAACAAAACTGTTATAATAGAACATAAGTTTGCATTTTATCAAAAAGGGGTTACTGCATATGATCAAAACGGTAGACGGCAATATATTAGAGGCAAGCGAAGACATCATTTGTCACCAGGTGAACTGTAAAGGAGTCATGGGAGCTGGATTAGCGAAACAGATCAAAAGCAAATATCCGAATGTGTACAAAGATTATAAACAGTTATGTACAGAACAAGGAGATGACTTGTTAAGCTCCGTTCAACTCATCACAACAAAAGACGGAAAAACAATGGCCAACTTATTTGCCCAAGCTGGATACGGAAGAACAAGACAGCAAACAGACTACGATGCCTTACGCAACTGCTTTCAACACCTAAAGGATACAGTGACACAATCACCTGAAGAGAAAAACCCAACGTCCATCGCCATTCCATACGGGATCGGCTGCGGATTAGCAGGCGGCGATTGGACGATTGTGGAAGAGATGATTGAAGAGGTGCTGGGTGATTGTGAAGTGACGGTTTATCGGTTTAGATAATGGAAATGAGATTTTATGAAACATATATGAGAAATACCCTCCTTAAATTGGAGGGTATTGTGCGTTAGTTATCGTCTTTATTTTTTATATAATTTAATACGGCTTCTTTATCTTCCTCATCTTCAGGGAGATATCCCAAATTTTCATATTCCCAAATAGCCATTCGTTGATAGGTATTGTAATGAGAGTTCAATACATCATCATAATTAAAATCAATGGTAAATCGATTCCTATTCTTGATTTTCAGCGTTAAATTTGTCCAAGTTTTTTGCTCATTAATTTTAAATTCATCTCTGAGTTTCTTAAAAGAATCCTGTAAATTAATTAATAAGTCATCATATATATTTTCACTGACCTCAAATATATCAGGAATATCATGAGAATAAATATATTCTTGTTGTTTGTTTGTATTAAAGAAAAAATAAACTTCACGAGAGTCATCCAGAATTTCCGCATATAGCAAAACATTCTCCCAATCAACAGGTATTATTTCATTTATTGTATTCAAAATTTCTTGATAAACTTCATTCGATGGTTCCATTTCCATTGAATTAACCTCCTGGCTTATTTTCAATCGATACCTTTTTAACTCTCCTAGCTCCAATTTTATACTTAATTTTAAATAAAGTTGGTCGCATAGAATCTCCTTCATATCTAATGCTTTCTATGGAAACTGATACTGTCTGAGGTGGATCTTTCCTCAAGGCTGCCAACCATTCCTGCTCCAACTGATACCATTTCCCACCACTACGATTAATCTGTGAACTCATCGGAACAAGGTTATCAATATCCCCGGAACCTTTAAAAATAGACGCTATCAAATGACCTCCATCATCATCCATTAATCGATCCGGCTTCCCTGAATTGGATTGGGCATATTGGTTTCTTTTAACCTCTCCGTATTTTAAATCACTTGCTTCGACTTTGACAATACGTCCGTAGTGGTCGGTTGTGTAGGTGTAGCCTTGCTTTGTTGAATAAACAACATTTGGTTTTAACACTTTTTTACGTTTCCATCTCACATAGTGATCTCCGTAACTGACAACGGTTGGTGGTGATTTTGGTGCTGGTAAGCGTCTGCCTGTCTTAGAGATGCCGTATCCTGAATTGTTGTCTAGACGCTTCGCCATAGAGAGGAGTTTATTTTTGAGATTTTCTCCGTCAAACACGTTATACGGCAGCTTCGGGCCGCCAGCCATTTGAAACTTTGGTGAGTATGGCAATAGATTCGGAATAGAGACATTGTCTAATGATTTTGCTCCTTGTTCAAGGCCTTTCTTCACCGTTGTTTTTGCCGCTGTTGTCCCCGTTTTTGTAATGGCACCTGCCCCTTTAGAACCAAAGACGATTTCTGCTAGAGAACCAGTTGCATAGGCGAACCAGTGTGATCGAGAATATGCATCACCATCGATGACTTCTTTTTGGAATGAGTCTGAAATCGACTTTCCAATCGCTTTCGATGTTTCAATTGGATGTGAAACAGCCGTTACGACCGATTCAACGGCACCTCCAGGATCTGTCACAAGATCGTAGATGCCAACTACTGTATCTTTGGCCACATCATATAGACCAACTGCTGCACCTTTTACAACATCAATAAACCCCTCTGATGCTTCTTCCTGCGCTTTGATCTGGAGAAGCTGGCTGTAATACATTTTTTGATCGTAAGAAAGATTCTCATATCCAATTTCGTTTACAATCTCAAAGTATTTCTCTTCTGATATACACGAAGGATCGTTGAGTTTTTCTTTCAATTCTTTGATTCTTCGTTTCTCTTTTTCTTCTTTTTTCAATTTTAAATATGCTTTCACCTGTGCATCGATTTTATCATGATTCTTGTACACATCTGTCTCATGAAATGCTTTTGCATCGTAATACATTGGCTGCGCATTTTTCCCTTTTCCTGTAGCAGCCATCATTTTTGTATAAAAGGTTGTAAGATGTTTCTCAATCGCTTCTGATTTTGCGTATTCTGTTTTTAGGGCATGATCTAATTTATGTACAGCATCAATTGCCTCTTTTCTTTTTTTATTCGCATCGTCTAAATGTTCATTGACCTCTTTACTTGAAAATACATTCAGTTCTATGAGATCACTGATGTCATCAAAAATAGTGGATAGGGCTTCTTTTTGTTCCTTGACCATATCTTTATTATTCTGAATCCCTTGTTTCAGTTGAGCGTCTAAGAAATGCTCATCAATAAATGTACTCCCGCCTAACGATTCATCATCAAGCTTTCCTTTTACCCCATCTAAAAAAGCTTTTTGCATATCAATAAAATCAAGATAAGTGTCCGTGTAAAGCGCAAGATCCTCATAAAAGGCTTTGATATTGTCTGCACCTTTTCCAGTAAATTCATCACCTAATCCCGACACACTTTTTAATGCTATTTTCACATGCTGCATTTCGTCTCGAAGCTCCTGATAGACTTTTGATCTTTGTTCGACAGCTGACAGTAAAGATGGAGCATCTAATATTTTCATATAAAAAAGACTCCTTTTATGGAATATTCTTTTACTAGAATACCATAAGGAGTCTTACACTTTAATCCACTTTATCGTTTTTTAACCAATTATCCTCCAGAGCTCCTTCTTGATGCGACGGTTTGGACATCATCATGTTGAGGTTGAATGAAACCACTTTTTATTTTATAAAAAGAGTGCTCTGAGTTTCTTTAAACTGTTTTTCGTTTAGATAGAACCTTGTCAAGAACTGTGACTCCGACAGCAATAGCAAGAGTAAAAGCCCCAATCCAAGGAAGATAATTCAACAAACCATTTTTGACAGCAATACCGCCGATACCAGCTCCACCTGCCATTCCAAGTTGTCCCAAAGCACTGTGCAAACTAAGCACAATGCTTGCCGCAGCAGGGGCAAGGCTTATTAACTGAAATTGTATTGGCGAGCCGGAAGACCAAGCTGCAAGCGCCCAGAAAATAAGTAATACATAGAAAAGAAAAGCAAACTGACCGATAAACGGGAAGAGCAATAGTGCAATAGCATGGAGTAACATTCCTCCAGTTAATGTACGAAATGCCCCCCACTTATCTGTACTAAAGCCTCCTAATTGAGCTCCAATAGCACTAGCAATCCCAAAAATAAAGAGTGCTGTCGTTACCCCATGATTGCTCATGCCGAATATATCTAGGAAATATGGTGAAATATACGTAAATACAACGGAATATGCACCTAACCATAGAAAAGTTATAAGCAAGTATGCTGCGATACGTGGTCTCATAAAAAATTTAAACTGCTCACGTAAAGGTACGGGTTTTTCAGCAACTGTTTTTGGTATAGCAAACAAAGTTAAGACAGAGAAAAGTAATCCTACTGCCCCAATTCCAATGAATATGACATTCCAATCATAATGTGAAGCCACAACTCTTCCTATAGGTACACCTGCAACCAAAGCAGAACTTTGTCCCATAATAACTGTAGCAATCGCACCTCCTTGCTTTCCTGGAGCTGCTAAAACTGCAGCAAGGGTTAGAACTGTGACTTGCATAACACCAGCACTAAGGGCAGAGATTATTCTAGCTGACATTAGCATTTCATACCCTGTTATTATCGCAATAAGAATATTAATGACAGAGAAAACGGTTAAAGCATAGACAAGAAGTTTTTTTCGGTCCATTCGAGCAAACATAGCAATTAGAAAGGGTGTCCCTGCACCAAAAGCTACTGAAAACACAGTGATTAACTGTCCTGCAGATGAAACTGAAATGTGATTAGCCTCAGCAATTTTGTCTAAGATTCCCGCAATAACATATTCTGATGTACCATTAAGAAAACTAATGGCAGCTAATAAATAAATTTTCCACATATTTGACAAAATAATTCACACCTATTTGTTTTATATTTCGATATTTCTAGAAATACAGATTTATTTTCATAAATTAACCGAGCGCTTGAAAAATTAACTGTAAAGAGCTTAAAGTGTTACGCTTCTTATACTTTTGGAGAACTTGCTTTGACAGCCGTTGTTATACTGGCTTTTACAATGTAGACAGGAACAAGTTCCAATTCAGTTACAGGTTCTGAAAAAGCAGTGGTAGTTGAAAATGTAACTCTCAAACAAGATAAGTAAAAGCTATGGGCGCCTTCCTCGGTAGAGAAAAGCCACTTTTTTGCAGATTTTTACTTGTTCTTAAGATACAGTCCATCCTCAAAAGCATCCCCTGCTTTTTCTCCTATTTTATGGTAATTCCTACTTCCCCTATCAAATACAAGTGGGCTGAATTTATCCAGATTGATTTTACCTTTCTCATCTAGTATATCCTCCTCAACACTGATGTTCACGATTTCAGCAATCATGCGCCATTCTTTTTCATTATAACTTTTCACTTTACACTCTAACGCAAATGGAAGTTCCTCAATCAGTGGTGCATCAACAAAGTCCGCCTTAACTGCATGAAATCCAGCTCTTGCAAATTTATCTGGAACCTCATTTCCAGTTTCATTTCCAAGATAATCACATGCCTCAAGAAAAGACGCATCTGACATGCTTACGGTAAATGCACCATGCAGCATAATATTCTTTAACGTCTTTCGTTCTGAACTAATGCAGATTGAAATTTCATTTTCATTACTAATACCGCCCCATGTAGAAGCCATGGCATTCGGAATTCCATTTTCGTCATACGCTGCAATAATAAAAACTGGTTGTGGTAACACGTAAGATTTTGCTCCAATATTTTTTCTCATTATCTTTCTCCTTTTGGTTTTATTTCGGTATTTCTAGAAATTTAGATTTAATTTCATAAATTAACCGAACGTTTGAAAAATTAGCTGTAAAGAGCTGATTTTTGCATGTAGAAAAAGTGATCTTTACAGTTTCTTTAAAAATGTTTTATAAAGGTGACACCCTTGAATTTAACGCACTTATGATAAAGATAGATGGTTCGCTTTAGCTTTTTTATATAAAGTACTAGTAATGGATCTACTCAAAATTTAGATGAGGATACCTATCGAGTAATTTAGCCATAATCCGGACAAGAAAAATCATACCTCTTATTTCTATATTTCCTTAAGTATAGAAATAAGAAAAATTACTCCATCACATATGGAGCATACTTTCCAATCAACTCACGGTCTAGGCTGTAGTATATATATGTGCCTTCTTTATAAGTACTCATTAGCCCGCAATCAGTTAATTGTTTTAAGTGATGGGATAAAGTTGATCCAGCAATTGATTCAAGTTTTATTCCTATATCTGAACAACATAAATTTGCTTCATTAGCAAGCAAACGAGCAATTTTTAATCGGGTTGGTTCACCGAGTGCTTTATATATTTTTGTCGCCTGCTGTAACTTCGAGTTATTCTCCATCATTATCACCCCCTTTCCTGAATAAATACTTCAAATGAGTACTAGCTAACCTTACAGTTATAAGAATAGATTTATTTCACAGATAACCCCTCTTCATTAGCATGAGCTGACTTAGTGATTTTCCATCCCAATAACATAACAATGAAACCTAAAAGTATAAGAAGATATAATGTTGGAACGAAACTGCCTAGAAAATCATGGAGAAAACCGATGATAAACGGGCCCGTTGCACCAATCATGTATCCAATTGCTTGAGTCATTGCTGACCAAGTACTTGCTTCCATAGGGGACGATGCCTTATCTATCGGTAATAATAAAGTGAGTGAGACAAGACCGCCACTGCCAATCCCTAGACATATACTTGAAACAATAGGTGTCACGTTTGTAAAACATAAAAGAGATAATCCAGTCATTACACTAAGGGTAAAGACTAAAATCCAAAGTCTTCTACTTGGCAGCTTCTTCAAGAGACTAGGCAATAAAAGAGTAGCTGGCAATTGTGCAATCATAGCTATTGTACCTACAAGACCACCAAATGCTGACGTCCATCCTTTTTCCTCTACGATGGCTGGTAGCCAAGCTGCAAAACAATAAAACATAAGAGTGACAAGCCCTACAAAAGAGGTTAATAACCACGCCTTTTTATTTTTTAATGGCAAGGAGGCACTTCTCTTTTGTGATGCTGTATGTGTATGAGAATGTTTAATGACCATAAGCCAAAGTGGAACAGCCATTAGAGCAAGAATACTCCAGAACGCTAATCCGTTTTTCCATGAATTATTGAGCCAGTGTTGAAGTGGTGTCGTCAGCCCAATAGAAATGGATGCTCCAACTACCATTGAAGTAGAATATACGCCTATCATGGAGGCTGCCTTCTCCGGAAAGTAACTTTTGATGAAACCAGAGAGCAAAGGACTTACAATCCCAATTCCCGCACCAATGAATAAAGCCGTTATCAATAGATAGATAGACGAATTTGTAAAGACACGCGAAAGCGTTACAATACCTATAAAAGCGATAAAAAATGTGATGGTTTTCTCTGATTGATAGCGATTTGCTAAACGACCAGCGAATAACGAGCAAAAGCCAAAACATAATAAAGGAATAGATGTAAGTAGACTAGCTGAAGCAGAACTCATGCCTAATTCATTTGATATTCCGTGCAAAACTGGACTAACTGAAGTTATACCAGGCCTAAGATTAAATGCAGCTAATATAAGTGCAAATAGAAATAATATATGACGACTGATCAAATTTGTTACCTCCGATACTTTTCTTGATGTGTAATCCTATTTAATGGTACATGAAGCCACAACATAAATAAAATGCATATTAATCATGCAACACATAAACAAATTGATATGACATTTTTAGTATAAAAGCAAAAAGCTGAAGCCTCCACCGCTGGGAGTCATCAGCTTTTTTGCTTTAATTAGGGCAAAGGATCTATCCTATCTTATAAATCTGGCATCGATAAGATTTTAATGGTTCGGAACCTGATATGGGGTCAATCTCATCGGTACCTATTAATTGATTGACATTTGCACCTTCTACTGAAAATGGATCAAATCCAGCTAATTCAAGTTCATCACACTCATCCCACCAGCCCGCTTGAGTATATATTGTCCCCACGGGTATACTTTCTGTCAGTCGAGCGACTGCCTTCATCCTGCCGAAAGGAGAGGCTAAATAAATCCATTCACCTTCATTTAGCCTATACATTTGAGCTGTTTGGGGATGGATTTCAGCAAAAGGATCGGGATGCAGTTTTCTTAGTCTAGCAATATTACGATGCTGGCTATGACAAAAACTTTTTAATTTAAAAGAAGAAAGAACTAACGGAAAATCATTCGATTGATTCTGATATTGCGGAACAGTTAATGGTTTTTCAAATTGAGGCAGTGGAGCATATCCATGCTCTAACAAAAACTCGGAATAAATCTCCAGCTTTCTTGTCGGAGTAGAAAAACCTTTGACTCTTTCATTCATTTTTTCTCTATATTTACAATATTTTATTTTTAAGGGCACAGACAGACCTTCAGGGTGAGATCGAAGTTGGTCTAATGTGACATTCACTGGTTTAAGATAGTCATTAAACGCTTTCTCAATATTTCCATTCCAAAACTCTTCTTGATAACCCATTTCAACCGCTATTTCCATGATTATTTGTAGATCAGGACGAGCTTCCCCAGGAGCCTTTGACATTGCAGGTTTGTATTGAATATGTTGATCCGTTTGTAAATTCCCTTCAAAGCCTGCCAACAAACTTGGGGACTCCCATGCATGTGCAGCTGGTAATACAATGTCTGCAAACTTCGTCATTGGACTATGAAACATGTCAACGTGTACATGAAATTCTAATTTTTTCAAGGCTTCTATCATATTCTTGGTTCCAGGGTTTTGAGTGACCATATTACCCCCAAAACTTAACAAGCCTCTCATATAATACGGAGATTCGTTTAATACAGCATGAACAAAATCATACCCTGAAGCAGATATTTTGGGAGCACCTAAAGGTCTCTGATCTAATCCTAAACGCTTCTGCTCTTGTGAAGTTGGCAGTAAATCTTGACCTTTTATTAAGTTTACTGGTAAAGACGGGAGGATAATATTCCCCCCTTGCTTATCAAAACAACCGGTCAGACTATAAAGGATACATAATGCTCGATTGGTAGATGAACTATTTACATGCTGTTCTAATCCATTCCATGAATAATAGGTTATCGGATTTTCTTGGCTTAATAATTCCCCAAGTTCCGTTAATTTCTCAGCTGGAATACCCGTTATTTTTTCCACATGTTCCATTCTAAATGAAGATACTTGTTTCAATAATTGAGAAAAAACGGTTTCTGAAGAAACGTCCTCATTTTCGTATTCGCCTGAAAGTAAAATATGTTCTGACCATGTCTCAGGATCTGCCCGAGTATCGATTTTAAATGGCTTCTGTTTTTGATCAAGAACTAAAAATTCATATGGCTGATGATGTGCTGGTCGAAGGAATTTTCCTGTTCGCTTATCCACTAAGAAAGGGGCATTGGTCCATTGGAGAAGAAATTGCTCATCATACGAATGGTTCTCAATCAAAAATTGAAGACACCCTAATATTAAAGCGATATCAGTTCCATGATTCGGAGAAATCCATAAATCTGCTGCGGCAGCTGTCGTTGTTCGGCGTGGATCGATGACTACTAGTTTACTGCCTCTTTTTCTAGCTGCCATGAGCCTTTTCCAAGTCTGAAGATTCGTATCTGCTGGATTGTGCCCCCATATCAATATCAAGCTAGCACGTTCAAAGTCGGGTTGAGGCAATCCAACACCATATGTGTATTTTGATCCCTCGTCCCTTGTCCACTGGCAGACATTGGTATGAGAAATATAGTTGGGGGTGCCGTATAGATTCATCAAGCGCTGTAAATATGGCCCCCAGCTAAAACTTCCGCTTGCACCAACTGTTGGAAAAGTGTAAGAAACTGTTTCTGCCCCTGTTTCAGAACGAATCTGTTTTAGTTTACTTGCAATGGTTTGGATGGCTTCTTCCCATGTGATTTTCTCCCATAGTGGATCTTGCCCCTTTGGGTTAGTTCTCTTTAAAGGAAAAACGATGCGATCAGGATGATTGACGATTTGAGGTGCTGCTGCTCCTTTTGGACAGATTCCCCCATTCGGATGATTTTTATCCGGGAGCACCTTTACTAACTGATCATTTTGTGTAACGGATATCACTCCACATTTTGAAACGCATTGCGAACAAAATCCCGCTCTTCTTTTTTCACTAGTACTCATCATCCTTCTCTCCTTTTTAAGATTGAAGTCATTGGTCAAAAACTAGGAATTTTTTCGGGTGAATGGTGAAGCATACATCTCAAATACGGATTTCTGTCATTTTAAGATAAAGAAAATATCTCTTCTAAATGCTGATCCGTCTTTTCAAATACTTTCTCCATGTCAGGCTTGAGCGCCGAATGATTTGAGAGTGTTTTTAATGGTTTCATCCCTATGAATTGCTGTGCTTTGTGCATTGCAACTAGGACCTCGTCTACTTCCTTCCCCTCAAAGAAAGGCTGCTCTATCGGATTATCGAACACCCATTCACCTGCACCCCAAGTAACAGAAAGCATGTAATGACGTCCTTCTAATAAACCTCCTTCACCATAAATATCTGTCCCTCTATAAAAAATTCCGTGCTCATATACAGTATCCATGTACTTCTTAAATGCAGCAGGATAGTGATACCAATAAACTGGTGTTTGAATAATCACAAAATCAGCCCATTTGAATTTTTCCTGTTCTTCTTTTACATCATAGTGATTTGCAACAATTGTGGTTTTAACATGATAAAGTGGGCTTAGCTTGTCTACCATTCTTTCTACTAATGTCTGGTTTAATTGGCCTTTGGCCATCTCATGGTACTCATGTGCGTTAATGATTAAAATATTTTTCACGTTAATCCTCCTATAAAATTCAAACCCAAAATGATAAGGTTATGATGATCATCACCTTAATGAGTATGATTAGCCTCACTTATTGTCTCGGATTATATCTTGAAGTTCTATTTTCTTTTATGGTACATTAAGTTCCAATATAAATGAAATGCATATTAATCATACAGGAGATAACAAAAACGCTATGAATAGATCGCAAATTCAACTAATTGTCCAAATTTCTGAAACAGGAAGTTTTACAAAAGCCGGTGAGGAATTACATATGACACAGCCGGCTGTAAGTCGAGCCGTAGCTACAATTGAATCGCAACTAGGAACAAAGTTAATTGAAAGAGATAAGAAAAATGGCTTATTTTTCACAGATATAGGAGAACGTATATTAGTTATTTTCAGGAAGGTTCTAAGTGAATTACAAAAAGTAGATGAATTAGTTGCAGCTGAACAAGGGTTAGAGATTGGGAAGATACATATAGGAGCTTACCGAACTGCTTGTACTAGATTTATTCCTAAAATCATACGTGCAATGGAGAATCAATATCCAGGCCTAGAAATCAAACTTTCAGAAGGGAGTGTAGATCAAGTTAAAGAGTGGTTACGTTCTAAATACATTGATGTGGGCATTATTATTCCTCCTGATAAAGATTTTGATACCGTACATTTAATGAAAGATCAACTGATTGTACTGATGCATTCAAGCCATCCTTTATATCAGAAAGAAATAATAAGTATTCCCGACTTACAAGGTGAAGATATACTATTGGGGAAAGGGGGTTATGAGGTACAAGTTCATGATTTATTTAAAAAGTATAACGTAACTCCTCACGTTCGGTTTGAAATGGAGTATATAGAGACAGGATTAAGTATGATACAAGAAGGTTTAGGAATAACCATTACAACTAAAAAAAATATTTGGTCACTGCCAGACCAAGTCGTTTTTCGTGAATTAACACCAGATACGTTCAGAGATATCAATATTGCAGTGCTTGATATGAAAGATATATCCAAAGCAACAGATGCCTTTATTCAAACAGCTCTTAGGCTTTTTGCTACCGAAGATGGTTAACTGTCTCTGGATAATTTTTAGTATTGCAGCATACCAGAAAGTTGATGATTCGACTTTTCGATTTTATCAACGAAGTCTGCAATAGATAAAGACCGCTGCTGTGAGGATTTTATATTAACAAGCATAAGCTGATGGCGGAAGCAAATTAATTGATAGTAGATCAGTAAATCCTGGTCTTCTTCTATTTATTCAATCTTTTGTTCTACCTCAGCTTTCAAAATCTCTGCGTCTGGAACACTGAATTGCCGGATCATTTTATACCATTCATTTATTTTCACACCAACATGTGAAAGAACTGTCTCCATGCCTCACTCTCCTTCCACCAAATCTCCTTATGTGACATTTATTATGACTTGCAGAAATTTACAAATCATCGAACAGAAACCGCAAAAAGGCTCCAGTAAAAGAGCTTTTTTGCGGTTATGGATTTAATATGAAGCTTGTTTATAAAAATACATCATTGAAAATTATTTATAATTGTATTCAATGCTTTCTTTAGCACAACCTTATCATGTTTTGACAAGTTTTGAAGCGCTGTTTTGTTCAGCTCAATTGTTGCTGCTTCAACTTTATCTCTAATGACTAAAGATTTTTGAGTAGCATCTACTAAAATATTTCTTCGATTTTTTGGATCTATTGTGCGTTCAATTAAGTCAGCTTTTTGCATTTTATCTAAAATTCCAGAAACTGTTGAGGCTTCTAAATACACAAGTTCTCCAATTTGTTTGGGAGATAGCTGGCCCTCTCTCCACAAACAGTTCAACACACCATATTGAGCGGGTGTCAAATCACATTCCTCTAAAAGCTTACTAAAGTACTTAAACACTTTATTTTGACTAACACTTAGTAAAAAATTTATGCACTCTGATAATTCCATCGTATCTCCCCCACATTGACTTTACCTATAATATCATGGTAGTTTTTTAATTGAAATACTTTTGCACCGGAAATGTTTTGTCATAATATATTTTTAGAGAGGAAGATAAATAATGGATTCATTTAAAGCGATTCTAGTTACAGAAAAAAATGATCAAGTTAGTTACGATCTTCAAAATGTAAGTGTTAATGATTTATCTGAGGGAGAAGTATTAATTAAAGTTGCATATTCTTCAATCAATTATAAAGATATGCTGGCCGTTCAAAAAAATGGAGGTGTTATTCGTAACTATCCAATGATTCCCGGAATTGATCTAAGTGGAACTATCGTTCATACAACAGATAATCGTTTCGTAGAGGGTCAACAAGTTATTGTCACAGGTTTCGCATTGGGCATGAGCCACACTGGAGGTTTTTCAGAATATGCTAGAGTACCTGCGGATTGGATTGTTCCTTTGCCAAATAACTTGACTTTAAAAGAAGCAATGATTTTTGGAACAGCAGGCTTTACTGCTGCTCTTTCGATCATGGCTTTACAGGAAAATGGTATGAATACAAAAAATCAACCTAATATACTCGTTACGGGCTCAACTGGTGGAGTTGGTAGCATCTCTAATTATTATCTAAAATTGGGTACAAAAATATCTTTGCTTTAGTGCGTAAAGATAATCAAGTTGACATAGCAAAATCTTTAGGAGCAAATGATGTCATTTTTGCAAACCAGTTAGGAGAGTTAAAAAAACCATTAAACAAGCAAAAATTTGACTTCGTATTAGATACTGTTGGAGGAGATGTAGCTTCTGTATTAATCCCTCAAATTTCTTACGGTGGAAGCATGAGCATGTGCGGAAATGCAGGTGGAATTAAATTAACAACAACTGTGTTACCTTTTATTTTAAGAGGGATCAACCTTCTGGGGATCGATTCTGTAAATGTGCCAATCAATAAACGCAAAGTAATTTGGAACGAGATAGCAAACGAATGGAATATCTCCCAAACGACTCTAGTCAATGAGATTACTCTCGATACGTTACCTGAAAAAATTGAAGCCATTAAAAATGGCCAACATTTAGGAAGAACAATTATTAAATATTAAAATAAAACAAACTTTATTACACAAGACAAAAATTGAATTTATTGATACAGCTACCCCATCCGGTTCAAGATGGGGTACATTTGTTTTAATATCCCGGATAGAAGTATACAGCAACCAGAGTCTTTTACTGATAATTAAAACTCTTGATTTTAGAGCAAAAAATCAAATGATCTATTGAGACCCAAAACCTTTACATCAATACGGCTCATAACATGACGCTAGACTCGTTCTTAATGACGTTTACCTGTATGAGTTGAATTTAGTAACTCTAATTGAAAGATGGATATCCCCTACCGAAATCATTTTTATTCAATGCATATGAACGTATGCTTAAACAAGCAGCCACACCGAAAATGCTCATCTATGCCCTTCGTTATACCCCAAAAAACAAAAACCCCCTGAAGCCAGGGACTGACCCCCGTTTTTGAGACAGGGATCAAAACACCTTTATAAAACAGCCAGTTGCCGAAACTCTTTTGGTGACTGGCTGTTTAATTTCAATTGAATTCGGATATTGTTATAATAATCAATATACTCCCTGACCGTTTTTTCTACAATGGCTGTTGTAGTGTTTGTCAGGTGGTGGAGATAGAATCCTTCTGTTTTTAAACTGGAGTGGAAGGATTCTATGGGGGCATTATCAGCGGGCATTCCCTTCCGGGACATGCTCATGGTAATGCTTTTTTCCTTTATCTCCTTTTGATAAGCATAAGAAGTGTAGACCGAACCTTGATCACTATGAAGTACGCAGCCTTTAGGTAATGTCTGTAACTGCTTCAATGTATCTAAAACAAGAGAAACATCCTGTTTATCACCAATCGTATAAGCCACAATCTCACTAGTATACAAATCCTTTATGCTGGATAGATAAAGTGGTTTTTGACCAAATGGCAAATACGTTATATCTGTCACCAGTTTTTCAAGTGGCTTTGTCGCAGTAAAATCCTGTTTTAAGTGATTTTCTGCAATATAGTAAGGTTGACCAGTCTGTTTACGCTTTTTTATTTTCACACGACACTGTAAACCGTAGGTTTGCATAATGCGTTGTACTGTCTTATGATTTATTCTCCTTTCTTTTCGCAGTAGGGCCGTTATTTTACGATAACCGTACGTATATTGGTGTGACTCACAAAGCGACGATATGAGGTCAATTAACACTTGCTGTTTTGGCAGGAGATCTTGTTTTTTCCAACGATAAAATGTTGATCTTGCGAGCTCAAACATCTGACAGAATGCACTTACACTTACTGTGTCTTTTACCGCATCATAAATCGACACGAATGCTTCTTTTTTCACTTCCTTTCCCATTCTATATACTTTTTTAATAGGTCAATTTGTTGCTTTAAATAAAGATTTTCTGTTTTCAACTTCTCGTTCTCATTTTGATATTCTGGTCCTTTCCCGTAGGTATACTGCTTTCCAACTGGTTGATGAAATCGATGGATTTCACCCTCGCGATACCATTTCATCCACGTTTTCACTTGTGTTCTATTCTTAATTCCTAACTTGTCCATGATTTCTTTTGTCGGGATTCCAGCTAACCTCATTTGAACGGCCTCTTCTTTTACACTAATCGGATAACTAACTCTTTTTCCCATACAAAAAACACCTCCAAATTGTTTTCAGATATGCTATACCCGATTTTTCAATTTAAAGGTGTTTTTATTTGTCTCACTTTATGGGGTCAGTCCCGCCAATGGCTCCAAGGGGTTTTTTATTAATACTGAGACATATACTGATCGCGTTCCCATGGGTGTACTTGGGTGCGGAACATATCCCATTCGATTTCTTTTGATTCGATGAAGTGCTCGAATAGGTGATCGCCTAGTGCGTTAATCATGACTTCGTTTGATTTCAGCAGCTCGAGTGCTTCTGCAAGTGTTGCAGGAAGGTCAGAGATGCCGTTTTCAAGACGCTCTTCTTTGTCCATGACATAGATGTTTCTGTCGATTGGTGCTGGTGCTTCTAGTTTGTTTTTGATTCCGTCAAGACCTGCTGCAAGTAATACGCTTAGTGCAAGGTATGGGTTTGCAGATGGGTCTACGCTGCGTACTTCTACGCGTGTGCTGATGCCGCGTGATGCCGGGATACGGATCAATGGGCTGCGGTTTTGTGCACTCCATGCCACATAGCAAGGTGCTTCATAGCCAGGTACAAGACGCTTGTAAGAGTTAACCGTTGGGTTTGTGACCGCTGTAAAGCTTGTTGCGTGCTTGACGATACCTGCGATAAAGTGTCTAGCAGTCTCGCTTAATTGTAAATCTGCTTTTTCATCAAAGAATGCGTTTTTACCATTTTTGAATAATGATAGGTTACAGTGCATACCAGATCCGTTTACACCGAACAATGGTTTTGGCATGAATGTCGCATGAAGACCATGCTTTCTCGCAATGGTTTTGACAACGAGTTTGAATGTTTGAATGTCATCACAAGAACGGATCGCGCCTGCATATTTGAAATCAATTTCATGCTGTCCAGGTGCTACTTCGTGGTGAGATGCTTCAATTTCAAAGCCCATTTCTTCAAGCTCTAGCACGATATCACGGCGGCAGTTTTCGCCTAGATCTGTTGGTGCAAGGTCAAAGTATCCGCCTTTATCGTTTAGTTCAAGCGTTGGCTCGCCTTTTTCATCTAATTTAAATAAGAAAAATTCTGGCTCAGGTCCAAGGTTGAAATCACTAAATCCTAGTTCTTCCATTTCCTTCAAGATACGCTTTAAGTTGTTACGCGGGTCTCCATCAAATGGTGTCCCGTCTGGCTTATAAATGTCACAAATAAAGCGTGCAACTTTACCTTTTTCTGCTGTCCAAGGGAAAATAACAAATGTGTTTAGATCTGGGTATAGGTACATATCTGATTCTTCAATACGTACGAATCCTTCAATAGATGAACCGTCAAACATACATTTGTTATCGAGAGCTTTTTCTAACTGGCTCACAGGAATCTCAACATTTTTAATCGTTCCGAGAATGTCTGTAAATTGCAGACGGATGTACTTTACGTTTTCCTCATTTACTAATTTTACGATATCTTCTCTTGTGTACTTTGCCATTTCGTAAAACTCCTCCCCTACAAAAGGTAAAATGTGTATAGCAATGCTTTTGCTAATTGGTTAACGGAAGAACCTTGACATATCCCCCTGCCTAAAGGTCGTTCCTTGTTGGAAACGTCCAGCCTGAATGAGTTCCTTCTTCAGTAGCTTCCTGAGTTCATCATCTGTCAAGTTGTGCTTAGCTGTAGCTTTTTCATCCGTCTTTGTATCAGACGATGGATTTTCTGCCTCAGCTTTGGCAAAAAGCTTTTTGATTCCTGCCATGTTTACACCTTGTTCGATGAGGTTTTTAATTTCTAGTAATTTATCAACATCATGAAAAGAAAATAATCGGCGATTTCCATCACTTCTTGCTGGAAATACTAAACCATTTTCCTCATAATAGCGAATTTGTCTTGCAGATAATTCTGTTAGCTGCATGACAATCCCAATTGGGAATAAAGGCATTGAGCGGCGAATGTTATCACTCATCTCAACTGTCTCCTCCTCTTTGCTTAAATTTATTATATGTCATGTTATATTATGTGTCAACAAGATGTTAGGAATATTAACATGGATTTTTTTATTGAGCAGGTACTTCAATAAAACCTTGTTCCAATAAGGCATCGACAGCACTGCAAATCGCATTTTTCACATGGGCATACGTGAGTCCGCCTTGAACATAGGCAGTATAAGGCGGTCTGATCGGACCATCGGCTGATAATTCGATACTGGCCCCTTGTACAAAGGTGCCCGCTGCCATAATGACATCGTCCTCGTAGCCCGGCATATAGCTTGCATGTGGTGTGACGTGACTATTAATCGGAGATGCATACTGGATTGCCTGACAGAACGCAATCATTTTTTTAGGATCTCCAAATTCGACTGATTGAATCAAATCCGTTCTTTTCGCATTCCACGCTGGGTTTGTTTGGAATCCGAGCTTCTCAAGAAAACGAGCCGTAAACACTGCGCCTTTTAAGCTTTGAGCGACAACATGCGGCGCCAAGAAAAAGCCTTGATACATTTCTTGGAGCGCATACAGCGATGCACCCGCTTCACTGCCGATGCCTGGAGATGTCATTCGATAAGAGCAGGCTTCTACCCATTTTTCTTTTCCAACGATGTAGCCGCCTGTTTTGGCAAGGCCACCGCCTGGGTTTTTAATGAGTGAACCGGCCATGAGGTCAGCTCCGACATGACACGGCTCTTTTAATTCAGTAAATTCACCATAACAGTTATCTACAAACACAATGATTTCTTCATTCATCTCTTTCACAAATGAAATCATTTGCTTAATTTCTTCTATAGTAAAGGATGGTCTTGATGCATAGCCTTTCGAACGCTGAATGCCGATGACTTTTGTTTTAGAGGAAATCGACTCTTTTACTTTCTCATAATCGACGGATCCATCTTGTCGTAAATCAATGGCTTTGTAGTCAATCTGGAAGTCTTTTAATGAGCCTGTCCCTTCTTTCCCGCGAATCCCGACAATTTCTTCTAGCGTATCGTATGGTTTTCCCGTCATATAGATCAATTCATCGCCAGGTCTCAGCACACCAAATAAGGCAATAGAAATTGCGTGTGTACCGGAAATAATTTGCGGACGCACAAGCCCGCTTTCTCCTCCGAAGACATCCGCATAAATCTTTTCTAATGTGTCTCTCCCCATATCATCGTAGCCATATCCAGTCGTCGGATTAAAGTGAGAGTCACTGACTTTGTGCTTTCGATAGCTTTCAAGCACCCGCCACTCATTTTGTTCGCTCTTTTGATCAATTTGCTGATGCACGTGTAAAATCTCTTGTTCTGTTTCTGCTGCTGCTTTTTCTAAAATACTGCCGTGTTTTAATGTGTGAAACATCTTGATTTAATTCCTTTCCAACATATACTTCTTGATTTGGCCTAAAATGGTCTGATCCTCACCACTAAATCCGGTGATATCATAAATCTCTGCTTCTTTTTGAAATTCTAGTGATTCCACAAGCGTTTCTGATTTTAATGCGGAGATGAGCTTGCCTTCATGCGCTGGAATCTTTACATGATATGGCTTTAAAAAGGCTTTTTTCAGCTCAGCCATAATATCCGCTTTTAACCTTTTTACATCTTCTTTGTGCTTAGCACTGATTAAGATGTGGCGATGCTTTGAAGATGGGATGAAATCTGGTCTAATTTGATCTTCCTTGTTATAAACAGTCAGCATCGGAATACGGTCCGCTTCTAATTCTTCTAAAAGCTCATGAACCGTTCGTTCGTGCCCTTCATAATCCTCATTAGAAGAGTCGATGACATGAAGCAAATAATCGGCTTCCTTCACTTCTTCAAGGGTGGAACGAAATGCGGCAATCAGTGTGGTCGGAAGGTCTTGGATAAAGCCAACTGTATCTGAAATCAGCACACTGTAGCCAGATTCTAATGTCATCTTACGTGTCATTGGATCAAGTGTCGCAAACAGCAGGTCCTCTTCATGACTATCCGCTTCTGTTAATTGGTTAAACAAAGTTGATTTTCCGGCATTCGTATACCCGACAATGGCAATTTGGAACACACCATTTTTCTTTCGGCGCTCTCGGTATCTTGTGCGGTGTTCTTTGACTGCAGATAACTGCCCGTTAATTTCGTGAATGCGGTTTCGAATATGGCGTCTGTCTGTTTCAAGTTTTGTTTCACCTGGACCTCTTGCGCCAATTCCGCCCCCTTGTCTTGAAAGGCTGATCCCTTGTCCACTTAGTCTCGGCAAGGCATACTGAAGCTGGGCAAGCTCTATTTGCAGCTTCCCCTCTCTTGTACGGGCTCTTTTTGCAAAGATATCTAAAATCAATTGCGTACGATCAATAATTTTCACATCTAAAGCAGTCGCCAAAGCTTTTAGCTGGCTTGGAGAAAGCTCGTCGTTAAAAATAATGACATCACATTCGAGTTCCTCGCAAAGCACTTCAAGTTCTTCTACTTTCCCTTTACCGATATACGTTGCGCTGTCTTGTCTATTTCTTTTCTGCGTCATCACGCTGACAGCTTCACCGCCAGCCGTTTTAGTTAAGGAAGCTAATTCTTCCATTGAGTATTGAAAGCGTTCATCCGTTACATGCGGCAATTGGCAGCCGACAAGGATCGCTTTTTCAGTCATTTCATGTTCATTCAACGTTAGTTGTTTCCTTTCTGTACTTAAGTTTTCAGTAGTACCATCATACCAAACACATCACACGTATACCACTATTCGGATGGTTTATTTTAGTGACTCTTTATAAAAAGGATACGCCATTTCAAGAAGGCGTATCCTCTTTCATTTGAAGATCGTGACTTTTAATGGTCAGCAGATCTTTTTTATCATAATGATCCACAAGAAGCAGTCTCATCGCCTGGGTTCGTATGGCTTTTTCAATGGTATTTCGCACAAACCGGCCGTTGCTGAATTTTGCCGGGCTTGTGGTACTTTTAATGTGCATTAAATAATCCCGCAGCTTCCATTCGGCTTCTTGTGTAAATACATATTCTCTGTCTGCCATCATTCGTTTTGCAATATCCATGAGCTGATCGACTGTATAATCAGGAAAGCTGATGTTGATTGGAAATCTTGATTGTAGGCCGGGGTTTAAAGAAAGAAAATGATCCATTTCCTTGGAGTAGCCAGCAAGAATGAGAATGAATTCGTGCTGTTTGTCCTCCATATGTTTTACAAGGGTATCAATCGCCTCTTTTCCAAAATCCTTTTCTCCTCCGCGTGCAAGAGAATAGGCTTCGTCAATGAACAAAATACCACCTAGTGATTTTTTAATTAAATCCCTTGTTTTTTGCGCTGTATGACCAATGTACTCTCCAACAAGATCACCGCGTTCTGCTTCAATTAAGTGACCCTTTGAGAGCACATTCATTTCAAAGAAAAGCTTCCCGACAAGTCTTGCAACTGTGGTTTTTCCTGTGCCAGGATTTCCTTTGAACATCATATGAAGCGCCTGCTTTCCTACCTTTAACCCTTGTTCCTGCCGCTTTTGATTAACAAAAATCCAAGCATAAATCTCTTTTATGTTTCGTTTCATTTCATCCATACCGACAAGGCTGTTCATTTCACGCTCTATTTCCCGTAAGATGCTGTGTTTTGCCTCATTTTTCTGCAAGGCTTCCAGGTATTCAGCCTCTGAGTCTGCATCAACCAATACTTGCTTTTGTCCGTTAAGTATAATATTGATTTGGCCGTTGTTTTTATATGTGACAGCTCGCTCCAACGTATTCACCTCTCGCTCTTCTCTCTTTATTCTATTCGGGTGGAGCTGTAATCGTGACAATCGCCCGCTTAAGCCCAAGTTTGCTGTCAAAATGACCCGAGATACCGAATATTGTAGGGATTTCTGCGGTTTCCCAGGAAATGATGTGCTATTTCCATTGTATTCATCCCGTTTGGGCGGACAAACCAACAATTTGCTTTTTCTTAGAAAAATGTAGCTTTTTGATCACAAATGATGCAGAAAAGAGTCTCAATGATTTCCGCATTTTGTACAGGCAATTCTTCTATTTTCTCATAAAATAAAGACGAGGTGATGAATAGATGGTGAAAATTTTTATTGATCCTGGCCACGGAGGAACAGATTCTGGAGCTAGTGCTAATGGGCTTTTGGAGAAAAATATAACACTTCAAATCGCGCTTTTATTGAGAGACATTTTGATTAGTGAATATGATGGGGTTTCCGTCCGCTTAAGTCGTTCAACTGACCAATCCGTCACTTTGTCCCAGCGTACAAATGCGGCAAACAGCTGGGGAGCTGACTATTTCGTGTCTATTCATATTAATGCTGGCGGGGGCACAGGGTTTGAAAGCTATGTGTATCCTGGCGTTTCAGCACCGACCACCACGTATCGCAATGCCCTTCATGATGAAATTGTCCGCTCGGTTGATTTTGCGAACCGCGGCAAGAAAACTGCGAACTTCCACGTTCTTCGAGAAACTTCTATGCCCGCTATTTTAACAGAGAATGGTTTCATCGATACGGCAGCTGATGCTAATAAGCTCCGCAACGCAACCTTCCTTCAAGGCATCGCTCGCGCTCATGCGACTGGTCTAGAAGAAGCCTTTCAATTGAAAAAAAAAGCAAGTAATCTTTATAAAGTGCAGGCAGGAGCTTTCAAAGTGAAAGCCAATGCAGATGAATTAGCAGCAACACTTAAATCCAAAGGCTTTGACGCGTTTGTTGTATTAGACGGCGGCATGTTCCGAGTGCAAGCCGGGGCTTTCCGTACAAAGCAAAATGCAGATGATCTCGTCGCAAGATTGAAGCAGGCCGGTCACGACGCATTCGTTTTCCAATAAGCTGAAGCTGTTGTAACGAAACAAACCGGCTCAAGTCTTCTGCTGAGCCGGTTTGTTGTGTATTCATTTACGCTAAGATGTTAACGACAAATTGAGACCATGTTTCAAGACGATCGAAGTATTCAGGCTTTTTCAAATCGGCTGCTTTCATCCATTTTCCTGAGATTTGATCTGTTTCTTTTACTTCCACATGAGCACCCGGAGATAGCTCAAGCGCTGATAACAGTCCGATGTGCACACGGCCGACACTGTTGTCATCGTCATTGATTAAACCAAGGGTTTTCATTTCAAGTTTGTCTTCTTCTCGAATTGAAAGTTCTTCGTCCAGCTCACGATCTGTATTTTCTTTTAGAATCTCAGCAAAGTTTTTTCCTTCGATGAAATTCATATGCCCCCCAAAGCCAAGAGATAACTTATGATGTAAGCGAGTCTCTCCTCCGCCTTGAAGTCTTTCGTATACATACACTTCGTCCTCACGCTTAATCACGACATAAGGAATCGGCTGCTTGAAGTCAGGATTTTCTTCTGCATCGCCTCTTCGCATTTGCTCGAAGTGCTCTTCGATTTCTTTCATAATGGTGCTGATTGTTTTCTCTTCACTGTTCACACCATTAAACGCAAGTGTTTCGTTTTGAAACACGCGTGCGCGTGGTGCTACTAAAATGATTTCGTCCATTTTTCCCATGTTCGGTAACCTCCAGTATGTAACTATCACATTGTTAGAAATGGCAAAAAGCCAAAACGAGTGATGCGTTTTGACTTTTACGCTTTCCTTATGATTCATCTCCAAAGAAGAAATCGTCATCTTTTAACGGCTCAACTGTTGCTTTTTTGTAGCCGTTCCCTTTCATTGAGAAGAAGTCATGCGACTTTGTTTTTGTATTGAGTCCATTCAATACAATAGGGTTGATCTCTTCTTCTTCAAAGTAAGGGGCAAATCCAAGGTTCATTAACGCTTTATTGGCATTGTAACGAATGAACTTTTTCACATCATGCGATAAATTGACTTGGTCATAAATATCTTCAGTGTAATGAAGTTCATTTTCATAAAGCTCGTTTAAAAGGTCAATAGAGAAATCATACAGCTCTTTTTGCACGTCAGGTGTTTGTTTGTTGTAAATTTCTTGTGCTAATAATCCAACGTACACACCATGAATCGCTTCATCACGCAAAATTAAGTTGATGATTTCACCGCTTTGCATGAGCTTTCCTTGCCCATAGAAATATAGCGGGTAGTAAAAACCACTATAAAATAGGAAGCTTTCTAAATAAACAGAAGCAACCATTGCTTTAAAGAGAGAAATAGGATCGTCCTTTTGAATCGAACGGTATAAACTGACAATCATATCTGCTTTCTTTTGCAGGAATTTATTCTTCTTGACCCATTCAAACACTTCACTGATCGTTTCAGTTGGTGCGAGTGTCATGAAGATATTTGAGTATGATTTCGCATGCACCGCATTTTCCATCATTGCCATAAAGTTGAGTACAGCTTTACGCTGATGGCCGTCCACATGTTCAGCAACAATCGGCATCCCTGTATTTCCTTGTTCTGTATCAAGTAAAGTCAGTCCAGCAAGTACCTTCATATACGTATCTCGCTCTTTTTCACCTAAATATTTCCATGTTAAGAGATCTCCGTTTAAGGAAATCTCTTCTGGAAGCCAGAACTGCTTTACATTTTGGTTGTAAAACATTTGTGTAAAATCGTCTTCGTGTTTTGACCAGTTGGCTGCATCATAAATTTTTGTCACGTTAAACTCTCCTTTAATCAAACAACACAAGAAAGACAGCCTTCCTGCCCTGTATCCTTCGTTCTTGCATAATAAAGTGTCTTAATGCCTTTATGGTGTGCATAAAGATCGATGCGGTTTAAATCACGCGTTGTCATCGTATCTTTTAAGAATAGTGTAAAGCTGATTCCTTGATCGACGTGCTGCTGAATCGTTGCGATCATATCGACCACTTTAAACATGTCCATATCGTACGCTTCTTTATAGAAGAACCAGTTTTGTGCTGAAAGACCTGGCATTGGGTAATAGGTTTTGCTGTTGCCGTATGTTCTTTCTTCGATACGTTCCATAATTGGCATCACAGAAGCTGTTGCCGATTGAACATAAGAAATGGAACCTGTTGGTGCAATACATAAACGATAGCTGTGATACATGCCATGTTCCGCTACAAATTCTTTGAGTGCGGCCCAATCTTCTTTTGTTGGAATGTGCATACCTTCAAATAGTGCTGCTGCTTTTTCTGTTTTTGGTGTGAAATCATTCTCCACGTATTTATTGAAGTACTCACCAGTTGCATAGCCAGAGCCTTCATAACGATGGAATGTTTCTCCTTTTTCTTTCGCAAGCTCACTTGAGCGTTTAATTGAATAATAGTTCACCATCATAAAGAACGTATTTGCGAAATCTCTTGCTTCTTCACTTTCATAAGCAATTTGGTTTTGAGCTAAATACCCATGAAGGTTCATCGCACCAAGTCCGATTGACTTCATCGCTTTGTTCGCTTTTCGAACAGCTGGTGCATTGCGAATGTCTGTTGTTTCAGACACAAGCGTTAGTGAGTCTGTTGCAAGCTTAACCGTTTTTTCAATCGATTTGTTTTTCATGACATTCATGATATTTAATGAACCAAGGTTACAAGAAATATCAAGGCCGATTTCATCTTCTTGATCATAGTCCGTGTAAGAAGAAACCTCTGAAGCCTGAAGCACTTCTGAGCAAAGGTTTGAGAATTTCACTCGTGAAATATGGTTCAAGGCATGCTCTCTGTTTACATTATCTTGGAACATGATATATGGATAGCCTGATTCTGAGCGTAGAACAGCCAATTTTTCAAGAAGCTTTCTCGGATTGACTTTTTCTTTTTTAACTTTTGGGTTTTCTACAAGCTCGTCATACATTTCTTCCATGTCCATCTCATCAAGGTGCTGTCCATATTCTTTATAGACTGTATGCGGATAGAAAGTGTAAGCTGTTTTATCTTCTCTAGCAAGCTCGATAAATTTATCCGGGATGACAACTCCAATGGATAGAGTTTTCACGCGAACATCTTCATCGGCAGAGATTTTTTTCGTATCTAAGAAATCATTGATATCTCTGTGGAAAATATTCAGGTAGGCACTGCCTGATCCTTGTCTTTGCCCCATTTGATCTGCATATCTGAATGCATTATCAAGAAGCTTCATCACACCGACGACACCTTTTGTCGCGTTTTCGACATCTTTGATTGCTTCGCCTTTTGCACGAAGTTTTGACAGGTTCAAACTGACGCCGCCACCTAGTTTTGACAACTGCATGGAAATATCAATCGCTCTTGAAATATCGTTTAGTGAGTCATTCACTTCAAGCAAGAAGCAGCTCACAAGCTCACCGCGTCTTTTACGTCCAGCGTTCAAGAAGGTTGGTGTACTTGGCTGGTACTCTTGATTGATCATCAGTTCTACAAACTCAAGTGCTTTTTCTTTATCCCCGCCCGCAAAGAAAAGTGCTACAACTGAAATGCGGTCTTCATAGCGTTCAAGGATTTTCTTTTTATCATTTGTTTTCAGTGCATAGTCATTGTAAAACTTAAATGCACTCATAAATGATGGGAATCTAAATTTTTTGGCATATGCAGCTTCAAAGACTTCTTTAATATCTGCCATGCTGTATTGTCTTAAAAATTCTTCCTCATAGTAGTCGTTTTCTATTAAGTAATCAATCTTCTCTTCTAGATTGTGAAAAAAGACCGTGTTTTGATTAATGTAATCTACGAAATAACTATGTACAGCTTCTTTGTCCTTATCGAACTGAAACTTTCCTTCTTTTTGAATCATAATTTCGTTATTTAATTGTATCCACTTTGGAACCTGATTTTGTGACAATTCTTTCTACCTCCTGTGTAAACAATTCAACATCCCTTTTTGTTCCGCTTAGTTCAAAGGTGTGCAAAATAGGAACTTGATATTGTTTAGAAATCGTATCGGCGCTTTTTGCAAAATTATCTCCCCACACTTTGTTGCCACTCACCGCAACACCTAGTAAAAGGTGAGCATTTTTCTCTAAAAAGGACTGAGTGGTACTAGGGACTTGTCCAAATCCTGTCGTAAAGGTGACGAGAATAAACGGCGTATCCAAAAACTCTTCTCCAGTCAATTTTCGTTTGTCTGTAAAAGGGGTCTTGTCCAAAAAGCGTTGAACATTTCCTGTTTTTGAATCAAATACGATTTGAATCAATTCCATCACGACCTAGTTTTTAGTATTGTTGATCATTTCGCTATTCACTATATATAGTATACTATGTTTTTTCAAAACACAACATATAGATGTTCGAAACGAAAAAAATCAACCAACCCGGCCGAACCTTCATAGCCGAACTCGTACGTTCAAATAAATAGAGCAGAACAGGATCTAAAAATAGACTGCTCTACTCCCTATTCAACTGAAACCGAAATCTATCATAACACGAAAAAAAATCGCTTAGTAGACTAGACTTTTTGTTTTATTTTTTGTAGGCATCGCACTGTAAATCTTCTGACACTTCTGTAATTTCCACTTCAACACCTAATTCTTTTAGCACCGCTTCAAGCGCAGAAACGATTGAAGCTTCTCTCACTAATTCTTTCCCATTTACAGAAACACTCGTTCCATATTCGAAACAGGAATCGTCTTCACAAGTTTGTTCCCAATGATTAATTTTAATTTTATGTGTCATGAACTCATCCTTTTCTGTCTAGATGTCTGATGCATGATTATAGTGTAGCGGCTTCACATTCATTTGTAAATTTACGTGCTTACTCTTCTTCATCAGAGCCATCATCATATTCTTCGTCGTCCCATTCATCTATGTATTTCGTTGTAACGAGAGTCAGCTCTCCTTCTTTTTCATCAAATCGGTACACATGTACTTGATCATCTTTCACAACAGCAAAATGATTATTTTTTAGTGCAGCAGATGATGGTAAAACTCCATCTGCATTTTCATGAGAATGGTTATTCCAACTTTCTTGTCTCGTTTCAATGTTTGAGATAGCGCACGATCCAAACAAGACAACAATTCCAATCAAAAGGAGGATCACTCTAATCCTTCTTAATTCAAGCTCTGCATTTTCCATATGAATCCCCTCACCCTTCTAATATCCAATAAGGAATGATACGGAAAATTGGCAGAAAAGTTTCATTGCATGCAAAATAGCCCCTCTGCACTGACAAAAAACGTAGCGGGTTCCGGCCGGTTTATTCGCAGAGGCATGGGGCTATTTTAAATACAACATATCCTATTCTATTCTAATTCTAGATTTACATTCTTTTGAGGTGCAAATGTAGAAATAGCGTGTTTATAAATAAGCTGCTGCTTCCCTTCTGTTTCAAGCAGCACCGTGAAATTGTCAAACCCTTTCACTTGACCGCGAAGCTGAAAGCCATTCAGCAAGAATACTGTGACAAATGTATTGTCTTTGCGGATCTGATTCAAAAACTGCTCCTGAATATTAATCGGTTTCATGTTTCGTCCTCCTTGATTCTGATAACTACAGTTTCGCTTTAAGTCCAAGCTTTCCTGCTATATATGCGAAAATTTCCTCTTTTTTGTCTGAAAAGTGGCAAGGCGGTGTCATATCAAACCAAGTGACCGCCATTTTATTACGGAACCACGTGAACTGACGCTTCGCATATCTACGGGAATTTTGCTTTAATTGCTGGATGGCTTCATCAAGTGAGCAGTCACCTTGAAAATAGGCATACAGCTCTTTATAACCAATGGCTTGAACAGACTGACAATCCTTCAAGCCAGATTGATAAAGTGCTCTCACTTCTTCAATTAAGCCTTCATCTATCATCATATCAATTCTTTGATGAATGCGCTCGTACAAAACCTCTCGATCCATTTTCAGCCCAATGAAGGCTGTATCATAAAGAGGAACTTCTTGATGCCCGTTTTGCATCTCCGACATTTTCTGACCTGTTGTATGAATCACTTCCAGCGCCCGGATCACGCGGCGGACGTTATTTGGATGAATAGCGTTTGCCGCATCAGGATCTACTGCCTTTAGCTTTTCGTGCAGCAAAAGCGCGCCGTGCTGCTGTTCAAAGAGCGTCATTTCCTCTCTAAAAGCAGGATCACTTTTCTCATCCGTAAATGTGTAATCATATAAAACAGATTGGATATAGAGGCCTGTTCCGCCGACAATCATTGGCGTTTTCCCTCTAGCGGCAATCTCTTTGATTTTCGCACGAACCAGCTGCTGAAATTCAGCTGTCGAAAAAGATTCTTCCGGCTGTTTAATATCAATTAAATGATGCGGGATGCCATTCATTTCTTCGGGAGTGATTTTAGCTGTTCCGATATCCATCCCTTTATAAATCTGCATAGAATCCCCGCTGATAATCTCTCCATTAAATGCTTTGGCTATATCAATGCTCAATTTGGTTTTGCCGACAGCCGTCGGCCCTACTAATACGATTACTGGCTGCTTCGCTTTATTCATAACATCACTCACTTTTACAAAACTGCCTACAGTATAGCATAACTTTTCTTACTCTCCTATCTCCTGCCCATTACCAGCCAAGCGGTTCATTTCCAACCACTTCATATGTTTTTCCTTTTAAACGATGCTTATGTGTTGGCTGATTCTCATCTGGACTATAGACGACACCTCCATATGGGATGGGAACAGAATCGATGTAGGCAGGATAGGTGACTTCCTCAATCTCGTGATAATGTGTTCCATCCACTCTTGGAATTGCCGGCCCTGTGACCCCGTAGTACCTGTGAAAATGCCCTCTTTCAAAGGAGGTGATCCCGCGATAAAAATGAGTATGCCGGTCGGTACTGCTTCCATTTACAGGCTGAGAAATACCTTCTATTAAATGATAATGCCCCTCCGTTACATCTGTACGTGCTTTATATGCATGAGCATGCGGCGGACACTTTGCCCAATCAGATGGATACAGGCCCATTTCTAACATTCCTCCTTATATTAGGCGTTCACCCAAACATCTGTAGGCTGCTGGAATACACTGATGTCAGTTACAGTGATTTTATGAGAAAGGAGCCTTTTATTATGAATTATTTTGACGCACCTCCGTTTATTCAAGAAGACATGAGAAGACCTTTTGGATTTGGGTTTGGCCGACCTGGTTTTGGATTTGGGAGACCTGGTTTCGGATTTGGCCGCCCAGGCTTTGGCTTTGGAAGACCTGGATTCTTTGGACCTCCATTTTTAGGTGGTTTTGCTGGCGGCCTGCTTGCTGGATCTTTGCTTGCTCCAGGATTTGGATATCCTTATCCGCCATTCCCGCCATATGGACCATACCCTTGGTATTAAATATGACGTTTAAGTGAAAACATCCGTTCATAAAATGAATCGATTGACACACTCTTTTTTCATGGGTTAACATTTACTTTACCGACTGTTCAGTAAAGTAGGTGTTTTTTTTATGTCTAAAACCAAAAAAAGCAAATTTTTGATGCAGCTGCCAGTACGATTTTAAAAGAAAGGTTAAGCCAGCTCACCCTTCAGCAGGTGGCAGAGCATGCAAATATGACCAAAGCCGGTCTGTTTTATCATTTTTCAAGCAAGGAAGAGCTCATCCAACAAATGAATGAGCATGCGATTCTTTGCTTTCGTCAGCAGCTCGAGACGTATTACGAAACATACAAACACGAAAAAGCGCCTTATGTACGCGCATATCTATTGGCCACATGACATGATTTAAATATGCAGCATACGACCCAGCTATGTACAAGTATGCTGGCTACCATGTCATTTGATGATGCGCTGCTGCACCCTTGGCGTGCTTTTTATGCGGAGTTCAAAGAAAAAGCAGCTGAGGAAATAAGCGATCCTGTACTGAGTCAGCTGATCCGCCTTGCATGTGAGGGGATATGGTTTTCAGAAATGTTTCAGCTAGAACCGCTGAAAAGAGAGGAAAAAAACCTTTTACTTCATCGGATTTTACACCTATTAGAGGAGGGATGATCATGATCCTCGGATATCTTTTTTTGGCTGTGGCCATTTTTTCAGAAGCCATTGGCGCCGCGATGTTAAAATTATCTCATGGCTTTACGCGCTGGAAGCCTAGCGCGGTTGTTGTGGCTGGCTATACACTTGCTTTTTATATGCTGTCATTGACGCTCAATATCATTCCGCTAAGCATGTCTTACGCAACATGGTCTGGGGTTGGTACGGTCCTCACGGCTATTTTTGGCGTGCTCTTTTTCAAAGAAACCTTGAACCAAAAAGCAGTCATTGGCATGGCGATGCTTGTCTCAGGGGTCGTACTATTAAATATGTCATAAAGGATGTGAGAGATGATGAAAGGAATACTCTACTTAACAGGAGCCATTTTGACGGAGGTTTTTGGCAGTACAATGCTGAAGCTTTCTCAAGGCTTTTCGCAGCTGCTGCCGAGTATCGGGGTACTGATCGGATTTGGATGTGCCTTTACTTTCCTGAGCTTGGCACTTAAAACCATCGAGCTCTCGTCTGCCTATGCAACCTGGTCTGGCGTTGGAACAGCTCTCACTGCTCTTGTAGGACTTGTGCTGTTTAACGAAACGATCAGCACGAAAGGCTACATCGGCCTTGCACTTGTCATCTGCGGCGTGATTGTCTTAAATCAATCCAAGAAGCAAAAGAACGAAACCAAAGCACAACTCGATCAAACCGAATGGACGTCATAAAAAAAGTCATTTTCTCCATATTTCTAGAGAAAATGACTTTTTTGTTTTAACGGCCGACTTGAATGGTTTCTTCTAAGGAAATATTCACATTCCCCTGAACAGCTCTTGAAATCATACATGAGCTTTCGGCTTTATGCGCAAGCTTTCGGGCCAGCTCAATATCATGTGCGGAAGCGGACTCTTTGAGGGTGATGACAGGCCGATGAATGATTTCCTCATAAGTAAACACGCCATTTGTCACATCTACGACGGCTTCAGAGCTCATCGATAGATCCTCTTTCTCTAATTGACTCCGCTCCATCATGGCTGCAAGTGTAATGATATAACACGTAGCCGCTGCACCTAAGAGCATCTCATCTGGATTGGTTCCAATACCTGGACCGTCCATTTCCTTTGGAATCGAAATCTTTGTTTTTAATTGTTCACATGCGATTGTACCCACATCGTTACGCAGACCGGGCCAGCTTGCCTGAAGATGAAAATGATGACGCGCCATATCCGTCTCTCCTTTTGTTATCACTGTTCATAGTGTAACAAGAATTCCACTCCTTGTCTTAACATGTGCACAGCCCTTACGTATATTCTTCATCCAGCACTGTCCGAATCGCCCTGACATAACGATAGAATGTCTCGTTTTTTGTACTTGATCGCCTCCGAAAATCGAAACTATCAAATAAAGCTTCACGCTGACTTCTACTAATCTCAAGCTGCACACTTTGCCCTGTTTTTGTAAGATTATTAATATTATGATTGCTTGTCCCGCTCAGGGTTGCGTGTGCGACAGCTAGTTCAGCAGAAAATCCGTTCCGCTCTAATGAGCTCACAATTTTCTCTGCACGATCGTAATCTGTTCCGCCGACGAGAGTATGGTCAATTCCTTCCTCGCCTTTGTATCCATGCACTGCTAAGATGTAATCATGTGCTTTTGCCTGCGCGACGCCGATTGGCTCATCAAAGTTTGTACTTGTAATATGAAGTTCTGATGCATTCTCTCTTAGACCTTCAAATAAATACGTCGAAAAATCGTTGTCAAAAAAATGGACGATCTCGCTCACGCCGCCTTCGATCCTCCCGCCATGAGGTGACATCACAAGAAGGCGGCTGCCAGGCACTGGGTTGGCTGTAATGTTATAGCTGCTTGTTGATTCGTTTTCTTCAAGTTCTTTAAAATTTCGATAAATATCATTTGAACCGCTTTCGTCTTCCCCACCTGATGACACTGGCTCATCATGTTCCTGTGCTTGCATAGTATAATAAACGCCCCATCCGATCGCAAGCAGGAGAAGCAAAGCAAAAAACTTCTTCATTCCCGTTCTCCTTTAACAGATTTCTAAGCCGTTTCTATGATTTATATTGAATCATCATTTCTTATCATTTTTTCCACATTTTCTCTTCACGTTTGATCATAACACTCTAGATCATGAGATTCCTCAAAAATAAGATAATTGCATTTATATACACAGAAACGCCTCTCCTCTTTGAAAACAGAGTTAGAATAGTATGACAAAAAAATGACGTTATGTTTAATATGACCTAGTCCTATCCAGTCTGTTTTCTTTAATTCGGCTTTTTTTGATAAGGATTTGATGTTTTCCATCTGTCACGCATCACATTTATATGAGCATTGACCCTGTCCACAGCCCTCCTTTTTCTGCAAAATCCTTTGTTTCACTGGTTCTCTCAGAAGAACTCTCCCACCTATCATCGGCAGATTCTACGTGAATTCCACCTTTTTCTATTATTTTACAAAATGTAAGCGCTTTTCTTTTTTGAAAGACATAAGCAAGCCGCCAATATAAAGAAAAGGAGGGACAAGAATCCGAACCAAGCAGTTCTCATTCTCATAACGTATGAGTGTACGAGAATGGATAGCTGGAATGGAGGGCATCACATGTTTGGATTTTCTATGGTGCAGATGGTCAGAACACATGCTAGTAAACTAGATCAGCCTTTAAGAGAGACCGTTCTTCACCTTTATAAACCTTTTAAATGGACGCCATGCTTTCTTCATCGTTTTTTCGAAGGCAGACTGAAGAAGAAAAAGAAGCTTCGTGTGATCATTGAATTTAAGGAAGGTGCAGCCGAGGCAGGGATTCAAAGCACAAAGCGGCTCATGAAAAAAAGCAGAAAAACAAATATAAAACGGCATTTTTCACATATCGACTGCTGTGCTGCTGATTTAACGCCTGCTGCTTTAGAGGAGCTATTAGCAAACGGTGAGCATATTCGTAAAATTTATTTAGACCGGAAAGTTCATGCGCTGCTGGATGTAGCCACACAAGCAAGCCATGCTGAAGAAGTCATCCGAAACGGGACAACTTTAACAGGAGAAGGCATTACGGTCGCTGTCATTGACACGGGAATTTATCCACATGAAGATTTAGATGGAAGAATTCGAGATTTTGTGGATTTAGTCAAACAAAAAACAAAGCCTTATGATGATAATGGCCACGGTACTCACTGCGCGGGAGATGTCGCTGGAGATGGAGCCGCCTCAGACGGCTTATACAAAGGACCTGCCCCAAAAGCAAATCTGATTGGCGTGAAAGTGTTAAATAAACAAGGGGCTGGATCACTTTCTACTATTATAGAAGGTGTTGAATGGTGCATACAATTCAACGAAGACAACCCCGATGATCCGATTCATATTATCAGTATGTCGCTGGGCGGAGCTGCGCAGCGTTATGATGACGAACAGGACGATCCAATGGTGCGTGCTGTCAATGCGGCTTGGGATCAAGGGATTGTTGTATGCGTCGCTGCCGGAAACTCTGGCCCTAACAGCCAGACGATTGCAAGCCCTGCTGTCAGTCAAAAAGTCATTACGGTCGGAGCCTACGATGACAGGAATACACCAGAATCAAGTGACGATGTCGTGGCACCGTTTTCAAGCAGAGGACCGACGGTTTACGGGGAGGCAAAGCCTGATATCCTCGCACCAGGAGTAAACATCGTTTCTCTCAGATCACCACGATCCTTTTTGGATAAACTTGATAAATCAAGCAGAGTTGATCATGATTATACAACGTTATCTGGCACATCGATGGCAACACCGATTTGTGCTGGTATTTGCGCTCTACTACTAGAGCATTCACCAAATTTAACACCGAATGAAGTCAAAACCCTGTTAAAAGAAAATACAAGCAAGTGGTCTGGGGATGACCCGATGGTTTATGGAGCAGGTGCAATTGACGCAGAAAAAGCAATCAAAGAATAAAGAAAAAAGCCCTTTACGTTTTGCGTAAAGGGTGTTGTTTGTCTCATTTTTAAGTGTGAAGTCTTTCATCTACTTGAGCAGCTGACATGTTATGCTTCGTTCTCATACATCTCATCTCCTTTTTGAATGTGCGTACGCGCTTCGATCACAATCTCAAAAAAAGTGGAGGATTCCTTGTACATGTCGCGTTCCTTATAATAATTAGCCGCATCAAGTGCTAATTCCTCTAAATCAGCAAACATTTTTTTATTTCTTAGACCAAAAAGGGCCGACCTCAATTGCTCACAGCCGTCTTTCTCTATATAGAGCGCCTGCAAAAATTGGAATTTCAACTGATAAATTTCATCTTCCAATACACAAGCCTCTTTCATTCCTGTAGATATGGCCTCGCCTGCCCGCTTGATATCTCCGAGTTTAAAACAAGTAAGGGCAAGTGAAAACAACGATTTGATCATCGTGGATGCTTGATCTTTCTGATAAAGTGAAATGGCTTGTTCAAAAAAGACAGTCGCTGTATGGTACGTTCCCATACTATAATGACAAGTGCCTAAGTTATTAAGCGCCATTGCTTTAAAGTAAGATGTGCATTCTTTTTGTTCCATCGCTTCACAGACCTTTAACGCTTTTTCTAAATAAGGAAGCGCTTTTTGATACTGATTAACATCAATCCAATTACCTGCCATGACAAAATCACATTGAATGCTTCTTTTTCCATAAAGCTGATGTTTCTTGTAGATGTCTCTTGCCTTTTTAGCGTAGTGCATGGAGAAATAGGTTTGTTTCATATGATAGTATACTTCTGCAATTTTATAGTAAAATTCTGCTTTTTCGATCTCATCTGTCACTAAAATCAGTTGATGTTCCGCATGCTTGTAATATGAAATGGCCTCGATATACCGGCGCTGGATAAACGCATACATTCCATGAAAAAAATGAAAATAATAGCCGAGTAAGCCTGTCATTTCATCTTCTGCATCGTCAATTTCTTTAGGAAAGGACACTGCTTGAAGCGTTTCACTCCCTGCATGGACTGGCGCTAAGTGCTGAAGCATCATTTGATGGCGAAAATCCATTAGAGAATAGTATAGGAGTAAATCTTGATCCTCTTCCATATCATGAATTTCTTCTTCAACAAGGCGCTTCATGCCGTTTGCCTGTTCAACTTCAAATTTGCAAATATGCGTGTACCATTGATTGATCTTTACACCTACTTCGGAAGATGGTATTTTGTGTGCCATCCACTTCAGCCCCATTCTATCATATCAAACTGATAACTATTATTTTACATAATTTATGTTTTCAAGGCAAATTGTAAGTTATTACATATTTTATGTTCAAATCGCATATTCCTATCTTTTTTACCAAGTTTAAATAGAGTACTTTTGCCCATCAAACTTTTTTACGCAGACGGATCGAATTCTCTTAGTACTTCTTTTAATGCATTAATATAGCGTCTAAATGCTTTTTTCTTTCCTTTTCTCGTCTCAAAATTATCAAAAAAAGCTTCTCTTTGCGCTGTACTAATTTCGAGCTGAACACTTTCACCACTCGCATTTCGATTATTTATATTTTTGGGATCTGTACCAGAAAGCCGTTCGCCTTTTTGTACCATTTCTGCGGAAAATCCCCGATCTTTTAGTTCTCGTACAACTGCTCTTTGCATTTTTTCATTTGTGCCGCCAACGAGCGTGTGTCTTTTATCACTTTTATAGCCGTGGATGGAAATTGAAAAAGGATACGTTTTAATCATTTGAACCAAAATGGGTTCATCAAAATTGGTACTCGTGATATGCAGGTCCCGGTTATTGTCTTGCTTTGTACCTTCAAACAAATACGTAGAGTAGCTTTCTTGAAAGGCTTCTACAATTTCACTTGTTCCTGGTTCAATGTCACCTCCATGAGGAGAAAATACAAGTAAATCACTTCCGCCCTTTTCGTGAAATTCTATCTCATAACCGTCTCTTTCATATCGCATGAGCTGTTTAAAGCTTTCATATTGATCGCCTTGTTTTCGCTCTTTTCGATACTTTTCTACCTCTTGATGATGCTGCTTTTGCTCTTTTTTTTCTTGAACAGAATGGCTGCATTTCACCATTAAAAGAGTACACAGAATAAGAAAGATGAATCCACATATTAGTAACCTTTTCATTTCACCGCTCCTTTTTTCTCTTAGGTGTCATCTTACCGCAATATTTTACTATCAATGGCTTAGAAAATTCAAAGGTTGTCCGGCTCATTTGAATGAATCAGGAGAAGTTACCTGTTTTTCATATGATCTAGGTATTTCAGAGGTCTTTAAATTTTTGTTGTGAACGTAAAAACTAAATCGTATGACCTCATTTCAATTTTAGTTAAAACCACCTACAAAAATGGCAATATTACTCTTTTTTTCAAACAAAAAAGCTGTAAACAAAAGAAGTAGTCCCCTTCAGTTTACAGCTAGTCTCTGTATATCATCATTACATTCTTAATTCATTCTCTAAAGCTGTCATCACTTCATCTTGCGTCAGTCCCTGTGCAAGTGAAATCTCACTCACTAACATGCCTCTTGCATCTTCAAGCATCTTCTTTTCACTTGAATTTAACGCTTTCTTCTGATTTCGTCTCATTAGATCTTTGACAACGTCTGCACCATCTTCGATCGCACCTGTTTTTAGCTTTTTCAGATTTTCATCATATCTTTGCTTCCAAGTAAGCGTGTCGTCGTTTGTTTCTTCTGCAAAATTGTTCATCACAACTTTCAGCGTTGCTTGATCTGCTACCGGACGTATACCTAGTTGATTGATTCTGCCTTTTGGGACCATCATCTGCATATTCGGCATTTGAATCAGGAAATATTCCTGTGTCTTACCTAAAATCTCTTTTTCTTCCATTCCTTCAATCACACCGGCTCCATGCATTGGATAAACAATTTTATCACCTATTTGAAACAAATCCGCCACCTCCGAAAGTATTCACAATATCATTATAACACATTTCATCAGAGGATAAAAATTTATATTTTATCATGTTAATTTAGCACTAGTCAATTCTTTTTATTTGAGTTTTTCAGAAAAAGCCTTTTTTTATAAAAGAGTCATGAGCATCCAGTCCTCATGACTCTTTCTTGCATATACTAGCATTGAGTCACATTTAGGAGGGATGACAATGTGCAAATGCAAGTGCAAACATTCCCACTCACACTGCCATAAAAAGCATGACGATCATTGCCATGAGGATCCATGTAAAGAAAAAAAGTTTTGTCATAAAAAAGATAAATGGTTTGAGAGCGATTTTTGGGATACCTCTCGAAGCTACGATCCCTGTTATTTTCCTAAAAGTGTCTGCAGCAGATGTAAAAAGCGTCGCAGAAGAAGACACAGCTATACAATTTAACGCTTGACGCTTTACCTGCTTTTCCTTTTCCCGGCTGAAAAGCCGGTTTTTTTCTTTCATATGGATAGGCTCATGAAGCAGATCTGTCTCATAGGATATGGCAACCTGACATAAAGGATGAGATATACATGAACGATATGAACAGCCAAATGAATCATTATCACCAAGAAAATCCCTATCACACATTTGAAAATGTGTATACAGCCAATCATGAGCATATGGTCGCGCCAAACATGCATGATCATATGAATATGCCAAACCATTATCATAGCGGCAAAAAAGATATGTATAACGCGCACCATCCACATCATCATTCAGTTTATTCACCGTTCCCAAACCAGCATGATACCTTTTCAAAGCATGTTCCAATGAAGGATCACCATCATCTAGGCCATTATGGTGGATATGGAATGATGCCACACCATCCATATGGTTATCAAGATATGCATATGATGATGCCAACAAACCAGCAAATGCCAGGCCATTATTACGGAATGAATCAACCAAATGCGCTTTTTCCCCGCTATTACTAAAGAATGACAAAATAAGGGTATAATATCCCATTTAACACCATATGGTAATATGGTAACATTATAGGTAAATAATGGGTGTAATCATCTATTATTTACCTATATTCAACAAGGGGGAAGGAAAAAATGAAAAAAACGTGGACGATTCTTATGATGGGGATGCTCACATTGGTTATGGCGCTGTCAGTACCGCTTTCTGCATCTGCTGAGGAAGCCGGCAAAGCAACAACCAATGCAAAACCAGCTGCACTTTACGCAAAAATTACAGGAGCAAGTAAGCAGGAATGGTCTTTTTCTGACATTGAGCTGACGTACAGCCCAAATTCTGTTCTAAGTCTTGGTGCGGTTGAGTTCACTCTACCAAAGGGTTTCCAAGCAACAACTAAAGACATTATGAACGGCAAAGCATTAAAAGACAGCTATATTTTGAACAACGGACAAACCGTTCGTATTCCGCTCAGACTGGATTTACTTGGAATTTCCAAATATACATTAAAGCTTTCACATAAAGTACTTCCTGCTGCAGGTACATACACGTTCCGTGCAGAAAATCGAGCCATCAGCATCGGTTCCACATTTTATGCAGAAGATACGATTGATATTAATACACGACCAGTTGTGGTCACACCGCCAGATCCTTGCGGATGCTAAATAAAAAAAGCGCTCTTTTAAGAGCGCTTTTTTTATATCACATCACCCGTTTAAACATTTTCTCCATCTCATATGTCGAGTGATGAATGATGATCGGCCGGCCGTGCGGACAGGTGAATGGGTCCTTCGTTTGCCGAAGTTCATCTAATAAGGCTTTGATTTCATCATGACGCAAATGACGATTTGCTTTGATTGAGCCTTTACAGCTCATCATAATCGCCGCTTCTTCTCTTAGTTTCTTGATATCAACACGTTTTTCATCAAGCACTTGCTCTATAATCTCTTCGATCAATTCAGCCTCTTCACCTTTTGGAAACCACTGCGGATGCGACCGAACGATGTAGCTACCTGAACCAAAGGGCTCTAAGAAGACCCCCACTTTCGCGAGAATATCCTTATGCTCTTCAATAATCAGCATATCGTTTTTAGAGTAGTGAAATGTTAAGGGGACGAGCATTTCTTGCACTTCCTGTTCGATCTCTCCTACCTTCTCACGATAATACTCATACTTGATTCGCTCTTGAGCCGCATGCTGGTCGATGATATAAAGCCCTCGTTCATTTTGAGCCAAAATATATGTGCCATGCATTTGCCCAATTGGATACATCACAGGGACGCGTTCGTTTTCAGGAAGCGTTTCTGTCACATCTTCATGCAGTACCGTCTCTTCATATTCAAGTGAAGCGGCGGATTCCTCTAAATGAACACGCTCAGATGAGGCTTCTTCATAAAATACTGGTGATGATGCTCCTGCCTTCTCTTGTTTAGGCATTCCGTATGCATCGGTATGACTTGTCTCGTATACGACCGACTCGTGCGGCTCCGGCTGATAGGTTAGCGGTGTTTCCGCTGGGCTTGCGTTCCTTTGTTTCGCATCAAAGGTTAAGGATTGCTGCTCATTTTTCACAGCTTGCATTGGTGCTTTTTTTGGTACTGAAGCACTTGGAATGAGCTGCTGCTTTTGAAATACTTCCTTAATTCCTTGTTTAATCAGATCATGAAGTTCCTGTTCTTTACTTAGCCTCACTTCTAGCTTCGATGGATGAACGTTCACGTCCACTAGAATGGGATCCATCTTCATCTCAATGAATGTAATTGGATGACGGCCAATCGGAAGCAGCGTGTGATACCCTTCATGGATCGCTTTCACGAGCGGAAAATGTTTGACATATCGGCCGTTTACAACAGAAGACATATAATTCCGTGATGCCCTCGTCACTTCAGGTAACGAAATATATCCTTTCACTTCAAAATCAAGTGATTGTACGTGAAGCGGCAGCATTTTTTTAGCCACAGCTGTCCCGTAAATGGCCGCAAGTACATGACGTACATCTCCGTTTCCATTCGTCTGTAGCAGGACTTTCCCTTGATGACGCAAACGGATCGATACTTCGGGATGAGCTAGCGCAATTCGATTGACAACATCCGATATATTGCCAAGTTCCGTATGAACGGTTTTCATGTATTTTAGGCGGGCTGGCGTATTGTAAAATAAATTGGTGACCACAATCTCGGTGCCGCGGCGGCCAGAGGTTTTTTTCTCTGAAATAATCTTCCCGCCTTGCAAAGCTAAGTGTGTCCCAGCTCCTTCACCAGTACTTGTTTTCATTTCTAGGTGAGAGACGGATGCAATACTTGGCAACGCCTCTCCTCTGAATCCGAGCGTTCTAACACGAAACAGATCATTTTCATCTTTGATTTTACTCGTTGCATGGCGCTGGAAGGCGAGCTTACAATCTTCAGCATCGATTCCAACACCATTATCAATAATCCTGATAGAAGAAAGACCTGCTTCTTCTACATCGATTTCAATGACTGTACTTTTTGCATCGATCGCATTTTCCACAAGCTCCTTTACAACAGAAGCCGGACGCTCGACCACTTCACCTGCAGCAATTTTATTGGATAGGTCATCGGATAACTGAATAATCTTTGCCATTTCTGCTCACCTCACCTTACATTATAATTTCTTTTGCAATTCATACAGCTTTGTCATTGCTTCAAGCGGCGTCATATCCATTAGGTTGTAAGACTTTAATTCGTCGATGACCGCTTGATCCTTCTGTTTTAGCGCAGCTTTCGGCTGCGGTTTTTCTTCTACTTCAAAGAAAGAAAGCTGCTGTTTTTCTCCAGTCTTTTCTGCTTTTGGTGCCGCAGATACGGTTGGAGTCACGTCATGTGATCCGCTCTCAAGCTCCGTTAAAATAGTCTGGGCTCTATTAATGATGGCATCAGGCAATTCAGCAAGCTGCGCTACATGAATACCATAGCTTTTATCAGCTGCACCTTCTTTGATTTGATGTAAGAAAACGACCGTGCCTTCATGCTCTTCAGCTCGCACATGAACATTTTTCAGCTCGCTTAATTGGGATTCAAGGACAGTGAGCTCATGGTAATGTGTAGAAAATAGGGTTTTGGCCCCAATATGATCATGAACAAATTCAATGATCGCCTGCGCAAGAGCCATTCCATCATAGGTGCTTGTCCCGCGTCCAATTTCATCAAATAAAATCAAGCTGTTTTTCGTTGCATGCACCATCGCATTTTTTGCTTCGAGCATCTCTACCATAAAAGTACTTTGACCAGAAATCAAATCATCTGCTGCACCAATACGTGTAAAGATTTGATCGAAGATTGGAAGCGTCGCCTTTGACGCAGGAACGAAGCAGCCAATTTGCGCAAGAATCGAGATGAGCGCCATTTGTCTCATATACGTACTTTTCCCTGACATATTCGGTCCAGTGATGAGTAAGGTTTGTCTGCCTTTTCCCATATGGCAGTCATTCGGTACATATTCCTGGTGATCCAGCACTTTTTCAACGACAGGGTGACGGCCATCTTTGACATCCACGTCATCCTCTGTGAATTCCGGCCGGATATAACGGCGCTTTTCACTGACAGTCGCAAAGCATTGAAGCGCATCAAGCTCGCTCATTTGTTTTGCAAGCAGCTGTAATCTAGGAATATAGCCTTTTACTTGCTCCCTGAGAGCTGTAAATAGTTCATATTCCAATTCGTTAATATTTGATTCTGCTTCAAGAATCAGTGCTTCTTTTTCTTTTAATTCAGGTGTGATATACCGCTCTGCATTGGCAAGCGTTTGTTTTCTTTCGTAACGCCCTTCCTCCAGCAGATGTGTATTTGCGCGTGTCACTTCGATATAATAACCAAACACTTTATTAAACCCGACTTTTAAGGAGCGAATGCCGGTATATTCTCTTTCCTGCTGTTCAAGCCGTGCAATCCAGTCCTTTCCGTTTCGGCTGGCATCACGGTATTCATCTAATTTTGCATTGTAGCCATCTTTAATCAAATTGCCTTCTTTTATCGTCATCGGCGGATTTTCATGAAGTGCATCTTCTAATAAATCAAGCAAATCACCACAAGGATCAATCTCATTCGCTCTTGATTTTGCCATTTCTTCTGGTAATGAATGAACGAGTTGTTTAATATCCGGTACTTGTTTTAAGGATTCTTTGAGCTGGATGAGATCACGGGCATTCACGTTGCCAAATGCTACGCGGCCCGCTAAACGCTCAAGATCATATACTTGCTTTAATCTTTCGCGCAGATCCTCTCGCTCAAAGAAATGATCCATCAGAATTTGCACCATTTTCTGACGCTCATTAATTTGCGAAAGGCGAATAAGCGGCCGGTCGATCCATTGCTTGAGCAGTCTGCCGCCCATCGCTGTTTTTGTTTCATCTAACAGCCATAATAAAGAGCCTTTTTTGCTTTTTGAACGAATCGTTTCTGTTAATTCTAGGTTTCGTTTTGAGTAAAGATCGATTTTCATCGTTTGTTCAAGTTCAAACACTTGAACTTTCTGAAGATGATCCAAGCTTCTCTTTTGCGTTCTTCTTAAATAGGCATATAGTGTTAAAAATGACGTTTTTAACTTTTCGTCTAGATGGGAAACGAGCCGCTCAGCTTCATCTAATAATTGATCACTATCTTCGTATGAAATAGTTGCTTGGCAGCGTTCTTTAAGGGTTTTGATTGTTTCCTCATCCAGTTGTTTTGACACCACAATTTCTTTTGCACCGACAGAATAAATTTCTGATACGACTTCATCTAATCGATCGATGAAAGCTGCCATGTTTTCACCTGTTGATAAATCAGACAGCGCAAGACCGTACCCATTTTGAAAGCTGGTAACAGACGCAATAAAGTTGTTCTCGTTTTCACTTAATCCTTTACCATCCATGACGGTTCCTGGTGTAATCAGTTGAACGACTTCCCTTTTGACTACACCTTTTGCTGTTTTAGGGTCTTCCACCTGCTCACAAATGGCGACCTTGTAGCCTTTTGAAATCAACTGTTCTATGTATGCAGAAGCAGAATGATAAGGAACGCCGCACATTGGAATTGTGCCGCCGTCTCTGCTTGTTAACGTAATTTCTAGTTCTTGCGCGGCTTCCTTTGCATCATCAAAAAACATCTCATAAAAATCGCCTAGGCGAAAAAATAAAAAGGCATCTTGATAATCTGCCTTGATCTTTAAATATTGCTGTATCATGGGCGTATAACTTGCCATATTTCTAATCCCTCACTATATTACTTTCGAATTCATACCATCTCTAATTATAGCATAAAAAATCACCTTTTTTCTCCTAGATCAGGCACAAAAAAACTAGGGGGATATGCGCCCTAGTCATTCCTTACTCTTCTGTCTCACCTGCTAGGAATTCTGGATGAATATCCTCTAACTCCTCATCCACTTCTTCTTCCCACTCGTGATCATCTTTTTCTTTCCAGCTTGAATCGACCTCTACGACAATTTTTGTTTCACCGACTACCTCAGCAATGAATTCACGCTCTGCCTGAACGATAATTTTATTGCCATTTGGAGAAATGGTCACTTCTAAGCAATTGGGCTGCTGCAATACTTTCGCAATTACTTCGTGCTCATCATCAAGGAAATTTTTATCTTTATATCTCAGTTTAATGATGTCTACATACTTCACACGCTCTGTGACGACTTCTGTTTTCGTGTTGTCGGCGTAAGAGTACCATACGTTAATATCAAATGTTCCTTCGATCTCAACGGTTTTACCGACCTTTTCAGCATCATACTTATGATTAATGATCCAACCACCTAGGATGCTGGTTGGTTTTTGCGATGGAGAAATGGTGTGTGTGCTTTGGGTGAATTTCCTCCCTTTTGCAACCACCGCTTTTGTAATAATTTCTCTGTATTCAGACATTCCGGCATGCCTCCTTGTTCTTGATCGTTTTATCTTATGCTGGGCATTCGTCTAGTGTGTCACGATTTTGAACTTCATGTTCAATTAAATTCATTTCTGTTTCAGTGTATGCATGGTCGCCCATAAACTTGCCTTGAAAATTGGAAAAGTTGGAGAGTGAGAGGTTTGGAGGCGATGAAGCATGAAAAAGAATGGGTAGTGCTTTTCAAAAAATGTTAATAGGAAAGCAAAAAACCCCGCATCTGCGGGGTTTTCTCATTTAATGGAGCAACTTGGTGATGAGTTTTTCACTTTTGAACCGGTTTCTCCTAATAAGAGATCACCGCCGGTTGAAAGAATGATTTCATCTGTTACTTGATTCGAAATCGTGTGCGCTACAAGTTGAAGCAGAGAATTGACTTCCATTTGTGATTCTTTGAATTCTTGAATCACTGGGATGTCATCCAGTTCTTCTTGCAGGGCATCGATTTTTTCTTCGACTTGTTTTAAGGCTTCATGTTTGCCGTAATGCTTTAAGTTCACAGCTTGTTTTTGAAGCGCCTTAATTTGATTAATAATCGTTGAAATTTTTGTATTTTCATTGATTTGCGCTTCTGCTTTTTTGAAGAAATCAACTTCTTCCGTTTCAGAAATCATTTTAGCGAGCTCTCTTGCGCGTTCGACAATCTCTTTCTTTGAATAAAGTGTCATTTTAATTCACCTCAATAGCTTCTCCAACCATTTCTCCGTCAAGAGACCAAGTTTTGGCTTGTGTGATTTTCACTTTGACGATGTTGCCAATCGCTTCTTTTGGTGCTTTAAAATTCACAAGCTTGCTTTTACTTGTATATCCGGCTAGGATCTCAGGGTTGTTTTTACTTTCACCCTCTACTAATACTTCGACAATCTGCCCTTCATATTCCTTCATTTTTTTCGCAGAAATTTCATTCACAAGTGCATTTAGGCGCTGCAGACGTTCTTTTTTCACACGCATTGGCACGTTGTCTTTCATTTTCGCTGCAGGCGTTCCTTCTCTTGGAGAATAAATGAATGTATAAGCAGCATCAAACTCAACCTCACGATAGAGGGAAAGTGTTTCTTCAAACTGCTCATCTGTTTCATTTGGGAACCCAACAATAATGTCCGTTGTTAATGAAGCATTCGGCATAGCTTCTTTGATTTTGCGCACAAGATCAAGGTAACGCTCACGGTCATATTTTCTCGCCATAAGTTTCAGCACAGAAGAACTTCCGGATTGAACTGGCAGGTGAATATGATCGAGAAGGTTTCCGCCCTTGGCAAGCACTTCAATTAAGTGATCATCAAAATCACGCGGGTGGCTTGTTGTAAAACGGATACGCGGAATATCAATTTTTCGCAGCTCATCCATCAGGTGGCCAAGACCATATTCCATATCTTCAAAATCTTTTCCATATGCATTCACGTTTTGACCAAGAAGGGTAATTTCCTTATATCCTTCTGCCGCTAAACGTCTGACCTCTTGAATAATTTCATCTGGGCGGCGGCTTCTTTCTTTTCCGCGCGTGTAAGGCACGATACAGTATGTACAGAATTTATCACAGCCGTACATAATGTTCACCCAGCCCTTGATTTTACCTTGACGGGCTCTTGGAAGGTTCTCAATCACGTCGCCTTCTTTTGACCAAACCTCAATGACCATTTCTTTTGAAAGGTAGCATTCAGATAACAGCTCTGGCAGGCGGTGAATGTTGTGCGTGCCAAAAATCAAGTCAACAAATGGGTGTTTTTTCAAAATACGGTTCACGACAGATTCTTCTTGTGACATACATCCGCAGACACCTAAAATTAAATCTGGCTTTTCACGTTTTAATGCTTTTAAATGTCCAAGCTCTCCAAACACTTTATTTTCTGCATTCTCACGAATCGCACAAGTGTTTAATAAGATGACATTCGCATCTTCCGTTGAGTTTGTTGGTTCATAGCCAAGCGCCATAAAAATACCAGCCATCACTTCTGTGTCATGCTCATTCATTTGACAGCCATATGTGCGAATATAAAACTTGCGGCCGTTTCCTAACCCTTGAAACTGCTCGTCAATTTGAAATTGATTGTATTCGACTTCTTCTTTACCCCGTTTTTTTGCATCTTTTAAGGAAGGCGGAATGTACACAGCTTCAAAATATTTGCTGTAGTCCTTCTCGGATTTTTTGTCCGATGAACTTACTTGTCCGCTCGCTTTTCTCTGCTCTTCATTCATGAATTTGTACTCCTTTCAAACCAAGTTCCACCCTACAGTATAGACTATTTTGTGATGAATTGAAAATAAATCATATACGGTTCTTCTATGAAAATTGCCTATTAGTCATAACCATTTTTCACAAAAAGAAAAAAGAGAGCCTGCGCTCTCTCAATCAAGTATGTTTAGTTTTTTTGCTTCTTCTTCAATGATTGTCAGTGCCCGGTCTAGTTCTTCTTTTGTGTGCTCGGCTGTGATGATGGCTCTAATTCTTGCCTTGCCTTTTGCTACAGTTGGGAAAGCGATGCCTTGGGCAAACACGCCTCGTTCTATTAAAGCCTTTGAGAATCGAAAAGTAAGTGCTTCGTCTCCAATCATGATTGGGATAATCGGTGTCTCTGTTGGGGCGACTTGAAATCCTAGGCTGATGACCTTTTCTTTAAAATAAGTGGCGTTCTCCCAAAGTGTATCGATTCGCTCCGGTTCATCTAACAGCACTTCAATCGCTTCTTCACACGCTCTAGTTACAGCTGGCGGATGAGAGGTGCTGAATAAAAACGGTCTTGCTTTATGCTTTAAATAATCAATTAAAACCGCTGAACCAGCCACATAGCCGCCGAGCACTCCGACAGCCTTACTAAGTGTCCCGACCTGAATGTGCACTCTGCCGTCGAGTTTAAAATGGTTGACCGTCCCGCGGCCATTCTCTCCAAGCACGCCCGAGGCATGCGCATCGTCTACCATCACAAATGCATCATATGCCTCTGCGAGCCTGACGATCTCAGGAAGTGGCGCGATATCTCCATCCATCGAGAATACACCGTCTGTAACGATGAGGCGGACGCGGTAATTCATTGATTTTTTCAAAATCTTCTCCAGCTCTTCCATATTGGAATGACCGTATACCTTTTTATCTGCTTTTGTTAATCGGATGCCATCAATAATTGAGGCATGATTCAGTTCATCTGAAATGACAATATCATCTTTTGTCAAGATACTGGATAAGACCCCTTGATTGGTCGTAAAGCCTGATTGGAATACAAGTGCTGCTTCTGTCTTTTTAAATGCAGCAAGCTTTTTTTCAAGACGTTCATGCATCGTCATTGTGCCGGCGATGGTACGTACAGATCCTGTACCCGCACCGAATTCATCGATTGCCTCTTTTGCTACTTTCATCAGCCTAGGGTGTGAGGTGAGCCCTAAGTAGTTATTTGAGGAGAGTTGTATGACAGATTGTTCATTTAATGTCACAGTGGATGATTGTTTTGAGTCGATCTCTTTCAAAGTTTGGTGGGTGCCTTGTTGCTTCATTGTTTCCAATTCATCTTGTAAATACGTGAATTCTTTCATCATTTCTTCCCCCTTTGATATGATGGCATCATCAGTACGACTTTCCCGCACGTACCGCTTTGCATAAGTTCAAATCCCTTTTCGAACTCTTCAAATGGCAGTGTATGAGTGACAACTGGCTTTACATCAATGGTATTCGTTCTTAATAGCTCAGATACTTGACGCCACGTCTCAAACATTTTTCTCCCCGTGATCCCTTGCACGGTTAATCCCCTAAAAACAATTTGATTCGTAATATCAATTGTTACTGGCCGTTCTGGCAAGCTTAGTATATTGACTTTCCCTCCATTTGCACAAGCTTCGAGTGCTTGATTAATGGCAGCTGGATGACCTGACATCTCACACATCACATCTGCCCCTTCCATCCGCGTGAGCTGCTTAATTATCGCGACTGGATCACCTTTTCCAATATCCACGATATGATCTGCTCCCATTTTCCGGGCAAGATCGAGCCTGTATTCATTTTTATCAACAGCGAACACTTGAACAGCCCCGGAGGCTTTTGCAACAGCGATTGCCATTAAACCGATTGGTCCGCAGCCAAAAATCGCCACTGACTTACCTGAAACAGGTGTGTGCAGTACAGTATGAACAGCATTTCCTAGCGGCTCTTGTATAGAGGCAAGCTCGATCGGCATTTGAGCTGGATTGTGCCACACATTTTGTTCAGGTACTTTGACATATTCAGCAAAACAGCCATCAATGTCTACCCCTAAAATTTTCGTTTCACTGCACAAATGCTGCTGCCCTGTTAAGCACATATAACATTGATTACATACAACATGCGTCTCAGCTGATACAGAGTCCCCTACCTTTGCTCGTGAGACCTGCTTCCCCACTTTAACAACTTCCCCTGTAAATTCATGTCCAAAAATGTAAGGCGCTTTGACTCTTCCCTTAGCCCAGTCATCCCAATTATAAATATGCACGTCTGTTCCGCATATCGAAGTGGCTTTCACTTGGATCAAAACTTCATGATCTTTGATTTCTGGAATCGGCATCTTCATCATCACCGCTCCGTAAGCGCTTTCTTTTTTAACAATTGCTTTCATCGTTCCACACATGACGTACAACCCCTTTGTTAAAAAACTTCTCCCAATCAGATTTTAACACGACTTATTTTAGTCGTAAATACCACTGTCTACTAGAAAAAGACAAATGAACACCCCACATATTTTTTTGGATATTTTTCTAAAAAAAAAGCAAATCTCCTTACGATCGGAGATTTGCTTTCATCGTCAGCGTTTCTTTGAAACGGCAACATATAGTGCTGGCACAATGAATAAGGTCAGTATTGTTGAGAAAAAGACACCCGATACAATACAGATGGCCAGCGGCTTAAAGAGTGGATCATGACTTAATGCAACAGGCATTAGTGCAACAAGTGCCGTAAATGCTGTTAAGAGAATCGGTCTAATCCTTGCTCTTCCTGCTTCAATGACAGCTGTCTGTTGATCAAATCCTTGCTTGCGCCGCTGTTCAATAAATTCAAATAGGACGACCGCATTTCGGACGACAATACCAGCCAATGAGACAATCCCCATTGTTGCCATAAAGCTGAATGGTGTTTGTGTGACAAACAGCCCGATAATGGCTCCTGATACGGCTAAGTAAACCGTTCCTAGAACTAACAGCGGAAGCATCAATGAATTGAACTGGAATGCGATGGTCACGTAAATGAGCAGCAAGACTACTGCAAATAAGAGACTAATTTCAATAAAGAACTGGGTCTGATTTTCATTTTCTCCACCCTGTGAGATGGTCAAATCCTTCGCTGTAGCGCTTTTCCCCACTTGATTGACGACTTCTTTCATATCGTCTTTAAACGAATCTGATGCGCCGGGATACGCCTTCAGCGTAATGGTCGGAACTCCATTTTCATGTGGAATGCTTTCGTACTGCTCTGTTTCTTTTTCTTTTACATATCGGCTAAGCGGCTCAAGTTGAGGCATACCGCCCTCATTTGTCTTCACAGGCACTTTCATTTCTTTTAGCTTTAAACCATTTTGATGTGTGCCTATATCCTGTTTCACTACTAAATCGATATCATTTGTTCCTTGTTGAAAGGTACCTAATGGCATACCTTCTGTCACAAGACCAAGCTGTCTGCTGACAAATTGAGCACTGAGCCCATCCTCTGCCATCCGCTCGCGGTTTAATTCAAAGGAGATCGTTTTCACCGGCTGATTGACATCGTCCGTAATCAAGCTTGCCCCTTTGTCTTTCATTTCATTTGTCAGTGTTTCTTTGACATCAATGAGCTTTGAAAAAGAGTCACCCGCAACCGTTACTGTCACTGGCGCTCCAGTTGGCGGTCCTTGTACAATGGTTTTCATAAAGATTTCAGCCTCTTTGAATGTCTCTCGCAAAGGCTCGGTCATACGATCTATTAATGCCTTACTTGTCATCTGATCATTGTCTACTCTCACGACAACCTGACCCGTGTGGTCACTTGCATTTGAAATACTTTCATTAAACAGGTTCGGCACACCGCCGCCTGCAAAAATCGCCGTTTCTTCAATGCCTTTTTGCTGTTTGATCTCTTGTTCTATTTTCTTTAGTGTTTCATTTGTTTTGTCTAATGTTGTTTCACTTGGAAGCGTGACAGTGACCACCACTTCTTTCTTATTCGCCGCAGGGAAAAATTCAAATGGTGTGACGAAAATAAGTAAAAAGGCAAGCGTTGCAACGAGCAAACCACTTAGTCCAATAACGAGCGGCCGCTTCACAATGTTTGTCAGCACACGGTCTGCATAGAAATCAGCCAGCCTTTTTAATGGTTTCCCTAGGAATCCCGGCTCTTTTTGACTGTTTTTGTTCTTTCTTTTCCGGTTCACAGTATATTGATAGACCGGTACAAGTGTCAGAGAAATCACCATGGACGCAAGCACAGTCGTCACTAGAACAGACGGTAATGCCCGAATAAATGAACCATTTGCACCTGATAGGAATACAAGCGGCAGGAAGGCAAACACAACAGCCAGTGTTGATGTCAAAATGGACCCTGCGACTTCTTTCACCCCTGCAATTGTTCCTTTAAGCGGACTTTCGTATTTTTTCATTTGTCTTAAAATATTATCATTGACGACAATGGCATCATCGACAAGTATCCCTAAAGCAATGATAAAGCCGATGATCGAAATTTGATTGAGGTCCACTTGTAAAAATGGCAGCGGAATCGTTCCAATTGTAATGGATAGCGGAATGGCGAGTGAAACGATAAACGCCCCGCCAATCGTGAGTCCAAGTGTGGTAACAATTATGACAGCAATGACCGCAACAATGGCTTCTTTTATTAAATCATTGAAAATGGTATCCACTTCACTTTTTTGTGAATAGTAGTCTACCCACTCCACCCCATTTGGCAGCTGCTTTTCTTTCTCAAGGACATCACTGACTTTGTCATACATTTTAGGAATATCAAGCCCTTGTTTAATATTCACAGTAAATGAATAAGCGGGCTTTCCGTTATACGACACAATATCACTTTTCTGTTTTTCTACTTCTTTTAAACTGCCAAGCTGACTAATTGTGACCGGCTCTCTTTTCGTTTTTGAGAAAAGCTCAATTTTTTTAACTTGATCTAAGCGGTCATATGTATCGATGGACAGCTTCACCTTCTCTTTGCCTGCCCGAATATCGCCTAGTGGAGATGTGTCAAATTCCTGATTGAAGGCATCTGTGACATCAGTTACATTGAGCCCTTCACCCTCCAGCTTGTTTGAATCTAAGTTTAATAGCGCTTGTTTGTCATTGAAGCCTTTGATAATGACACTGTCTACCCCTTTGATGTCCTCTACTTTTTCCTTCAATGCACGCAGCGATTGCTGACTCTTTGCTAAGTCCGATGATTCACTCGACACAATCATATAAGAGCCAACCGGCACGCTGCCGAATTCATCCTTTACTTCCGGCTCCTTCACCCCGTCAGGAAAAGACGACGCAGCACTTGTGGTTTCATTCTTAATTTGACTTGCCACCTTTTGAAAGTCGGCTTGGTCCTCAATTTCAAGCACAATATTTGAGAAACCAATGGCAGAAACCGAGCTCGTTTTCTCTACACCATTGATATCTGATAGTGCTGATTCCAGTTTATTGGTGACATCTCTTTCCACCTGTTTTGCATCTGCACCAGGAAAAACGGTAGAAATCGTGACGAGATTCGCCTCGAATTCTGGCAGTTCTCGTTTAGGAAGCTGCGCGAATAAATAGCCGCCAGCAATGAGAACGATAAAAAATAAAATAAAAACAAGCTTTCCTCTTTTCAAAAAAGCTTCAAACATTATTTCACCTACTTAAATATTTATTTTTAATGAATTAAATTCAACTTAATCTTAATTTATCATCACGGTGAAAAAATGCAAGCTCTAATATGTCATTTTTATCTATTTCACGAACTGAATATGTTATATAAGAAATGTATAGCGGTAAACAAAAACAACCTGCTTACATGATGTAAGCAGGTTGAAAATAATAAAATTAGAATTATCGTGGTTCAACAATCAATTTGATGGCTGTTCTTTCTTCTCCATCGATCAGAATGTCAGTAAAGGCTGGAATGCATATCAAATCCACTCCGCTTGGCGCGACAAATCCCCTTGCAATGGCGACAGCCTTAACCGCCTGATTCAGTGCTCCAGCGCCGATTGCTTGTATTTCCGCTGCACCGCGTTCACGTAAAACGCCGGCTAATGCTCCTGCTACTGAATTCGGATTTGACTTTGCTGAAACTTTTAAAATTTCCATTTCTGCTCCCCCTTAAATTTACAATGGATAAGTGAGTGTTCATTAGAACAATCTTTGTTAGATGATGCTATTTTTTTGAAAATCCATCCCCAAAATGTTTTTCAAAAATAGCAGGCTACCTACCATTTTTACTATATTCACGATAGAGGGCGCATATTCCTTCTTTCTGATTAATATTTTTCTGAAATAAATATGTGAACATTTATTCAAAGAAAATATGGTCATCATTTATCAAAATTCGATCAATTTTGACAGCTTTTTTCGACTGTTCGTCAATTTCTACGATTACTGCACTTAACGTCGTGCGGCCTTCTGCAATTTCAAACCGGACTGGGAGACTTGTTTTGAATCGTTTAATGATCGTTTCTCGGTCAACACCTAAAATGCCGTCATAAGGTCCTGTCATCCCGACATCTGAAATATACGCAGTTCCTTTTGGCAATACGCGGTTATCTGCTGTTTGAACATGTGTATGCGTGCCAACGACACATGATGCACGGCCGTCTGTATACCAGCCCATCGCCTGCTTTTCACTTGTGGCTTCAGCATGAAAATCAATAAAAATAAACGGTGTTCGTTTGGATGCTTCCGCAATTAATTCATCTACTTTTTGAAATGGGCAGTCAATTGGCGGTAAAAACGTACGCCCTTGCAGGTTGATGACAGCCAATTCTTTTCCTTGTTTTTTAATAAACGTGAGACCTTTTCCAGGTGTGCCTTCTGGGAAGTTAGCAGGGCGGACCATATTAGCTGCATCATCGATGAAATCGAAAATGTCTCTTTTATCCCATGTATGGTTGCCCATTGTGAGCACATCAGCTCCTGCTTGCAGCAGCTCATGATAGATTTTTTCAGTCAGACCTTTCCCGTGAGCAGCATTTTCTCCGTTGACAATGGTAAAGTGCGGCTGATATTTTTTCTTTAGCTTTGGCAAATATTCTTTCAGTGTGTCTCTGCCAGGTGAACCGACAATATCTCCAACAAATAATATTTTCATGCGCTTTTGAACCCTTTCTCTTTTAAATTGATCTTCTTATCAGTGTTGCATATTTACACAAAAAAATAAAGCGGCGCTAAGCGCACCGCTCTATTTTGCATACTCTACTGCGCGAGTTTCTCGAATGACTGTCACTTTAATGTGACCAGGGTAATCGAGCTCGTCCTCAATTCGCTTACGAATATCCCTTGCTAGACGGTGAGCTTCAAGATCATTAATTGAATCTGGCTTCACCATAATACGTACTTCACGTCCAGCCTGTATCGCAAACGATTTTTCAACACCTTCATAAGATTCAGAGATATCTTCTAATTTCTCAAGTCTCCGAATGTAATTTTCAAGCGTCTCACTTCTTGCACCAGGGCGTGCTGCAGATAATGCATCAGCTGCCGCAACAAGAACAGCGATAATAGATGTCGGTTCTTGGTCACCGTGGTGAGAGGCAATACTGTTGATGACAACAGGATGCTCTTTATATTTCGTCGCAAGCTCAACGCCAATTTCTACGTGGCTTCCTTCTACTTCGTGATCAATGGCTTTTCCAATGTCATGCAGAAGACCTGCTCGTTTTGCAAGCTTTGCATCTTCTCCAAGCTCTGAAGCCATGAGACCTGCAAGATGTGCAACCTCAATTGAATGCTTCAGGACATTTTGTCCATAACTTGTACGGAATTTTAAGCGGCCGAGAATTTTGATCAGATCCGGATGCAGACCGTGAACTCCGACTTCGAATGTCGTTTGCTCACCCATCTCGCGGATATAATCATCGACTTCACGGCGTGATTTTTCCACCATTTCTTCAATTCGTGCAGGATGAATGCGGCCATCCTGGACTAGCTTGTCCAGAGCTATCCTCGCTGTTTCACGTCTAATCGGATCAAAGCCCGATAGTATAACAGCTTCAGGTGTATCATCTATGATCAAGTCAATACCTGTTAACGTTTCTAACGTACGGATATTTCGTCCTTCACGTCCGATAATACGACCTTTCATCTCATCATTTGGAAGATTGACTACAGATACCGTTGTTTCAGCCACATGATCAGCTGCACAACGCTGTAACGCAAGTGAAAGAATATTTTTCGCCTTTTTGTCAGCCTCTTCTTTCGCTCGGTTTTCAGATTCTTTCGTCATGACTGCAATGTCGTGGGAAAGCTCATTTTCAACTTGATCCAGAATGATTTGTTTCGCTTCATCTCGAGTTAGACTTGAAATACGTTCCAACTCGGCTTTCTGCAAACGAATCATATCATCCACTTTGCTTTCCATCTCTTCAATATGTTGTTGTCGTTCATTCAGAGAATGATCTCTCTTCTCCAACAGGGACTCCCGTTTATCTAAAGATTCGTCTTTGCGATCAAGATTTTCCTCTTTTTGAAGTAAACGGTTTTCTTGTCTTTGAAGCTCATTTCGTCTTTCACGAACTTCTTGCTCCGCCTCTACACGAAACGAATGAATTTCATCTTTCGCTTCCAAGAGCGCTTCTTTCTTCAATGCTTCCGCATCACGCTTTGCATCCTCAACAATTTGTTCGGCCATGTTTCTTGCGCCGGATATTTTTGCTTCTGCAATGGTTTTACGAACAAAGTAGCCAACAACTAAACAGATTAGGCTCAGCAAAATGGAGATGATCGTAAACATCGTAGGCGACATATTTTCACCTCCTCTTGCTATGAACTTGGTTTTACAAATAAAGTGTCGGCATGTACATTGTTTTGTGTCTCAACATACAGGGCCTTCACAGGGAATGAGATCCTCACTGCCCTTGTCAAGTTTAAATTAGTTATCAATCATGTTAAGAAAAACAAGTGATACATTCCCATTGTAATTGTGTCGGAAATACTTGTCAAGCTAGCCATCTTAGCGTTTGCAAAAGCAGATCAGAATTATTCTTGATTCAGCAGCTGATATACTTTATTGTTTACTTGGCCCAGTTTAGTGTTATTTTGTATATTTGAAAACAAAACAACGATGGTTTGCCCAGATTTGCTAAAGCTGTTCAAAATGTTGAAGCCCGGCATGACACCATGGTTTGAATAGCTACCGGGAGCAACATAAAATCCCATTCCGTATGTGGAGCTGCTTCCTGGCGTAAACATCTTTTTATAGCTCTTCTGCGAATACAGTTTGCCGTCTATCAGGGCTTGGTCAAATTTGTACATATCTATAGCACTCATATAAATATCTCCAGCACCGTAAAGCTGAGATAGATCGGGCATATACGGTGTAACCGCTTTGCTGCCTTTCAGCTTATACCCAACAGCAGGATAAGGTTCTTTTTCATATGTTTTGTAAAAGCCTGCATGCGTCATTCCCGCCGGTTTAAAAATATGATTCGTTATATATTGTTCATAGGACTCACCGCTCACTTCAGCCACAATATAAGCAAGAATAGAATAGTTGGAATCCTTATAGCTCCATACGCCCGGCTGACGATTAATTCCCTGACGTTCTATGTCTTTTATTAATTCGTCCGGAGTAATTACACCATTTCCTTCAATATGTCCGTTTATTCCCGATGTATGTGTCAGCAGATTTTTCAAAGTAATCGTTTGTCCGTTAGGGAAATGAGGTAAATACGTGCTTACCGGAGCACTTGTCTGAAGTTTTCCCTTTTCCTCAAGCTGCAAAATAGCGGTTGCAATCAGCGCTTTTTGTGACGAGCCGACATAAAAAGATGTCAAAGGATTATTTCGAACTTTTTGTTTACGGTCTGCATAACCAAAACCTTTATTTGTTACGATTTCTCCATTTCTAACAATCATGGCTGTTCCGCTGAAACCGATCCCATTTAAATAACTGCTGATTTTGTGATTACGGTCCACTGTTTTGATTTGTTTCTCTGATATTTTAGCGGTTTTCCTTTTAACTTCTTTATTCTGGCTGTTTTCTAAAGCTACTGCAGTTTTTTGAAAAGGGTTCTTCTCTTCACTATTTCGATGAAGCACATTCCACATCGTTAAGCAAATCATCGCTGATAAAAAAACAAGCACAAGTTTTCCCCTCTGACTCGGTTTTCTCCGTCTGCGTTTGGCAGTTCTTCTGCGGGTCGGGCTTGTCATTATTTTTTCCTCCCAAAATAAATTCCATTTTGTACACTTTAGACGGATGAAGTACTGAAAAAGTTGTCGAAAGTTTTTTGCAAAAATAAAAAAGACTGAGTTTTTTCACCCAGCCTTTTTTATCATTTCATACTGATTTTAATTTTATTCTAATTCTAATTGTTCTAGCGCCTCTTCAGATTCCTGCTGCACTGTTCCGTTATTATCCAAACCGTAATGTTCGCGAATTTGCTCCTGGATCATCAGCATGATATCTTTATTTTCTTTTAGGAATTGTTTCGCATTTTCACGGCCTTGTCCAAGACGTTCCTCTTGGTAAGAATACCAAGCACCGCTCTTTTGTACGATATCTAGCTCGCTTCCAAGGTCGATGATTTCTCCCTCTTTTGAGATCCCTTCACCGTACATAATGTCTACTTCGGCAATACGGAATGGCGGTGCTACTTTGTTTTTGACCACTTTAATTCTCGTTTTATTCCCCATAATGTCATTGCCTTGTTTCAGCTGTTCAGCACGGCGCACTTCTAAACGAACAGACGAATAGAACTTCAGCGCACGTCCACCTGGCGTTGTTTCAGGGTTACCGAACATGACCCCAACTTTTTCACGAATTTGGTTAATAAAGATGGCAATTGTTTTTGATTTATTGATAGCACCTGATAGTTTACGAAGTGCTTGGGACATCAAACGTGCTTGAAGACCAACATGTGAATCACCCATATCTCCTTCAATCTCTGCTTTTGGTACAAGAGCAGCTACAGAGTCAATAACAACAATATCAACTGCCCCGCTGCGGACAAGAGCTTCTGCAATTTCAAGTGCTTGCTCTCCTGTATCCGGCTGAGAAAGTAACAGTTCATCAATGTTGACACCTAGTTTTTGAGCGTAAACTGGATCGAGTGCATGCTCTGCATCAATAAATGCAGCTTGTCCTCCCTGCTGCTGAACTTCAGCAATGGCATGAAGGGCTACTGTCGTTTTACCAGAACTCTCTGGACCATATACTTCGATAATACGGCCTCGGGGATATCCGCCTATTCCAAGCGCAGTATCAAGTGCTAACGAACCACTAGGTACTGTTGAAATACGTGTATCTGTTTGCTCTCCTAGTTTCATAATAGAGCCTTTACCAAACTGTTTTTCTATTTGTTTAAGAGCCATATCTAATGCTGCTTGACGATCACTCATTCTATTGTTTCCTCCTTTATCAATTCCACTATCTATACTATACCTTGTTTTACGTCATTTGCCAAGAAAAAAACGAACACATATTCGATTTTTTCTTGGCAGATTTTTAAGAAAAGAGTATTTTCTATTAGAAAAAATGCTCTTTTATAAAGGAGTAAACCTAACAAAAAACAAAATTAACTCTCTTTTAATAAGTTGAGTAAGTGATGCAGACCATATTTCACAGCGCGCTTTCGAATGCCTGACCGGCTGCCTGTAAACATCCATTCAAACACGTCTGTCTGGTCTTTCGTAGATAGTCCAATGAACACTTTTCCAACAGGCTGACCCTCTTGGGTATCAGGTCCTGCTACACCCGTAAAGCTAATGCCAATATCACTTCCGGTCAGCTTTCTAACCCCTTCAGCAAGCTCTAAAGCACACTCTTTGCTGACAGCACCATGAGAAGACAATGTTTCTTCCCGGCAGCCAAGTACCTGCTGCTTGACTTGGTTTGTATAACAAACCACACTTCCGTTCAAAATGGATGATGCTCCTTCGAGATCTGTCAGCCATTCGGAGAACATTCCGCCAGTCAGGCTTTCTGCTGCTGCTACTGTTTTCCCGTGCTCGTGCAAGGCTTTGGACGCTTCGCGGACAAGTGATGTATCCCCATATCCGTAGAAGTACTCTCCTACCCGCGCTAAAATTTGCGCTTCTGTTTCTTTTAACAGACGCTCTGTTTCTTTTTCATCCTCATGCTTAGCAGTCAGCCTTAGCGTCACTTCACCGTCAGATGCGAGTGGTGCAATCGTCGGGTTGGTTTGAGCATCAATTAAATCTTCTAGGTCTGTTTCAAGCTGCGATTCACCGACTCCGAAGAAGCGCAGAACAACAGACACGATCTTTTCCTTTAAGCCAAGTTTCTCAGAAATCAGCGGCTTTGCCTCGTTTTCAAACATCGGGTGCAGTTCACTTGGCGGTCCAGGAAGAAGCATATAAAACGTATCGTCTTCTTGAACAAACATACCCGGGGCCATCCCGAAACGGTTCACGAGCACATCAGACCCTTCTAGAACGAGTGCCTGCTTACGGTTGTTCGGTGACATAACGCGTCCGGTCTTTAGAAAGTAGTCTTGAATTGATTCAAATGCTTCTTCATTTAGTACAAGCTCTTTGCCAAGCGTACTCGCAATGGTTTCTTTTGTTAAGTCATCTTTGGTTGGTCCAAGACCACCTGAGAAGATAATAAAATTAGATCTTTCCTGCGCCACCTGAATGGCCTGTTTTAAACGCTCTGGATTGTCACCAACTGCTGTGTGGTAATAAACATTCACACCAATTTCAGCTAGTTGTTTGCTGATGAATTGTGCATTCGTATTCGTAATTTGCCCTAGCAATAGTTCGGAACCGACTGCAATAATTTCTGCTTTTCTCTCTGACTTCAAAGCGTACACGTCCTTTTTAGTTAGAATTCTTTAAAGCTTCCCAGTTTTTTGCAAAGTAATCCCAGCCTGAGACAACAGTGAAGAACACCGCTACCCACATCGCTAGATCACCAAACGGGAATGACACAAGTTCAAACGGCAGGTTATGCAGTAAAAGTGCTGAAATCGCAATGATCTGCGCCCATGTCTTCACTTTTCCAAGCATATTCGCTGCCACTACTTCACCGCCTCCGGCTAGTACAAGCCTTAGACCTGTTACAGCAAATTCACGGCTGATGATCACAATCGCCATCCATGCCGGTGTGAGGTTGTATTGAACAAGTATAATTAAAGCAGCTGAAACAAGCAATTTATCTGCAAGCGGATCTAAAAATTTACCAAAGTTCGTCACTAAATTAAGCTTACGTGCGTAGTATCCATCAATCCAGTCAGTTGTTGAAGCGACAATAAACAGGATCGCTCCAACAAGGTGCGTCACATCGATGCTGACGTCGCCAAAGCGCGCAACACCCCAATCTAGCGGTGCAAGCATAATAATCATAAAAACAGGGATCAAGGCGATCCTAGAAAGGGTTATTTTATTCGGTAAGTTAAACATGAAATCCAATCCTCCAATAATGCAATTTTATTATGTATATAATAGTAGGAACAAAAGAAAAGTCATCTACTTGCTTAAGATGACTTTTCCTTTCCTTTATTCACAATCACAATGTTTTGTGTCATGGTGTCCTTAGGGTCTAATTCGTACTTAAGTGTCTCGTCATTTACCTTGATATCAATTCCAGACGCATTGCCTAGACGGATATCGACCTGAGAAAGATCAGACAGGTCTGTTTTAAACGATTCGCCATCTTTTAGTTCACCCATCTTCAGCACTTTTCCAGATTCGTCTCTTACACGCAGCCATGAAGCTTGCGACGCAGAAATTTTTAACTCCATTTCGTCTGCACCTGATACTTCATACGTTGTTGTCGAGCCTTCTGTATTCGTCGCCTTTAAAGATACAGTTTCATCGTCTTTTGATGAATCATCTTTTTTAGATGATTTTTCTTTATCATCTGACGAAGCTTTTTCTTTTTTCTTTTGATCTTTTGCAAGAGATGAACCCTCAGATACTTCATATTTAGATTCTGATTGCTGAGGGGCCGCCTGATTATTCTTCTGTCCGCTATCATGATTGACCGCCTGCACGATCACATAAATGATGGCGATGACCACAATGATGCCTCCAATAATTAAAATTGTCGGCAATAGTTCAAGCACTTTCGAAGCAGGCTTTGGCAGCTCTCTTTGCGGTTTAATATTTGATAATTTATCAGATACTTCATCGTTATACGTGCTTGGAACATCTTTACGAAATTCTTCGAACAATTGTTCAGGATTCAGTCCAACGGCTTCGGCATATTGTTTAATAAACGCTCTGACGTAAAATTTACCTGGAATAATATCATAGTTTCCTTGTTCGATTGCTAGCAAATAGCGCTTTTGGATCTTGGTCACCGTCTGAAGATCCTCCAGCGACATCCCTTTTTCCTCTCTGGCCTCAACGAGCCGTTTTCCCAATTCAGTCAAAACAAACACCTACCATTACCATATTAAAAATCGAAGCCGGAAAAACCAGAATGATCAAACACTTGTGGTTCTTCAGCGTGTTCATATGTAATCTCTTCGTCTGCGCTATTACGCAATTCAATGATATAGTCGAAATCATCCATTGTATATTCTGAATTTTGAATAAAGATGTCTGGATGCTCGACCACCTTCGTTGCCGGCAGTCTCATAATTTCCCTTAAAAGCTGCAAGTGCTTCTCAGAACCTCTTCTTGTCGACACAATCCCATCAATAATAAAGACGTTATCTGGGCTGTATTCATCTGCGATCAGCTGACTTCGAATCGTCTGTTTCAAAAGAGTTGATGATACAAACAGCCATCTCTTGCTTGCACAAACACTTGAAGCCACAATTGATTCTGTTTTTCCGACACGCGGCATTCCGCGAATCCCAATCAATTTATGTCCTTCTTTTTTAAAGAGTTCAGCCATAAAATCAACAAGAAGACCGAGCTCGTCTCTTTCAAAACGGAACGTCTTTTTGTCATCCGCATCACGCTGTATGTATCTTCCATGACGAACAGCTAAGCGGTCACGAAGCTTCGGCTGTCTTAATTTCGTTACTTTTATCGTTTCCATTGTATTTAAAATTGATTCAAGCCGCTTAATTTGATCTGTTTGGTCACAGCGTAAAAGCATTCCGCGTCTTGATACATCAACACCATTAATTGTCACAATATTAATTGAAAGCATCCCCATTAGAGAAGAAATGTCTCCTAAAAGTCCGGGACGGTTTACCTGTATCTCATATTCAAAATACCATTCGAGCTTTGCCAAATGATATTACCCCCTTCATTGTGGCAAATTTTTACCTTCCTTTATCATAAAGCATTTTCACATTTTTAGAAAGCACAATGTTGTGAAACGGTTAAAATAAAAAGAGAGGCACAAACGACCTCTCTTTTTGTTTAGTGCGAGCTATTATTTTCAACCAGCTTGACCATCATATTTGCAATGGCACGCTGCTCATCTTCTGATGCAACGCTCCAAAGGTCAGCAAGTACTCTTTCCTGCTCGTTCTTTGCCTCAACTTCGTTAGCTAGATATCCGCCAATTTCATACGCAAGGTTATTGATGGTCTCATCTTCTAAACCTTTATCCTGCGCATGATTTAAGCGATCACCTAAAAAGTTTTTCCAATGGTCCCAGTTCTCAAGTACAGACATGTCGATTCCTCCATTCGAAAAGATGAATTACAGCCATAGCTTTTGTCATGGAGAGCCGAATTATACACGTTTTTTAACAGTACCAGCCGCCATTGACAGATAAAATTTGACCTGTGATATAACTTGACTGTTTTGAGGCGAGAAACCAAATGACATCTGCAACCTCCTCAGGCGATGCAAGCCGGCCAAGCGGAATTTCTTCTTCCAGCATTGCGATGTCTTCCTGCGTAAAACGATTCATCATGTCTGTTTTGACAGCACCTGGCGAGACAGCATTTGCTCTAATTCCACTTGGAGCAAGCTCTTTTGCTAATCCTTTGATAAACGCATTTTGCGCACCTTTGACCATGCTGTACAGCACTTCACATGATGCTCCCGTTTCTCCCCATATCGAGCTGACCGCAATGATATGGCCTGCTTTCTTTCGAATCATGGCGGGTAAAAGGGATTGGGTAAGCTCATATGGACTTGTGACATGAAGCTGCACCATACTGGCTAATACGTCTTTTTCTGTGTCTGTCACCAATCCGACATGGCTTCTGCCGCTGTTTAAAACAAGAATATCTGGACAGAGCGGCAGACGGCTGACAAGCTCATCTGCTCCGCCCGTTTTAGATAAATCGGCTTGAACGACGTGCGTTTGAATGGAATATGCCTCATCCAAATGAGCGGCGAGGCGCACAGCTGCCTGTTCATTTTTATGATAATGGAGCATCACATGGCAGCCTTCTTGGGCAAGCTTTTTCGCTGCTGCCTGCCCAATCCCGCCACTGGCACCTGTTATCAGCGCCCAACGACTCATCACATTGATTCCTTCTTTCTATATAGAATACCTATTCTTTTCGTTTAAATGGGAACCAGTTGGCTGATCCGAACAATTTCACCATTACAGGTACGAACAATGGTAGCACAACGAGTGCGTACAGTAAAAGTCCTGTGAGGACAAGTGTTGCAATCTGCAGGAGAGACAGCACACCTGATGGAAGCATGGCGGCAAATGTTCCTGCCAAAATAACAGCAGCAGACATAATGACAGACCCCATATTTTTCATTGATTCAGTCATGGCAAACTGGATGTCTTTTGTTTTGTATTCATTGAACCGCTCCATTAAGAAAATCGAATAATCGACTCCGAGCGCCATTAAAATCACAAATCCAAAGAATGGTACAGCCCAGTTAATGCCAGGATATCCGAAGAAATGGGTGAAAATAAATTCTGTTACACCGATTGCTGTAAAGTAAGTCAATATGAGTGAACCTACCAAGTAAAGCGGCATGACAAGCGAACGGAACAAGATCACCAAAATAAGGAAAATACCAATCATCATGTAAAGCACTGTCTTATTGAAATCTTGGTCTGACAGTTGTTTTAGATCAGCGTTCATACTTGATACACCTGAGACGCCAAATGATGCATCTTTTAGGTTTGTTTCAGGAAGTGCCCGCTCGACAGAAGCTTCCACTTGTTTAATCGTCGACAAGGCGTCATTTCCATATGGATTTTTCTCTAAAATGACATCAATCTTTGTCATCTTGCGATCATCTGACATGTATGAATCAAATACTTGCTTGAATGCTTTATTTTTCAAGACGTCTTTTGGAATAAACCAGCCGGCCATGTCTTGATCTGGTGCATTTTTCAGTTCGTCTAAGTAGTCACCTGCACCCATTAAGCCGCTCGAAATTTTCTCCAGTCCATTTACACTTTTGTTCAGGCCGTCTGTCAGCTTGGTCAGGTTATCCCCAAAGCCGCCAATCTTTTCTTTCATTTGCTTTTGGCCATTAATGATGTCCCCCGCTCCATTTGCAAGCTTTGGCATATTTTCGGCTAATTGTCCTTGACCTTTAGACGTTTGATCCAGTCCATTTTCAACTGCATCTAAGCCAGCAATGAGTTCATCGATTTGATTTGTCAAGACTTTTTGCTGCTCAGAAGCTTTTGCGATAAAGGCATCAGCTGCTTCAAGCTGCTTTCTAGCTTCTTTCGCTTGTTTGGCATAGCTGTCTGCCTGTTTCGCCCCTTCTTGCAAGGTCGCAGAAAGTTCATTGTACGAACCTTTAATCGCTTGATACGATTGATTTTCTTTTACTTGCGGGATTTGCTTTTCAAGGGTACTAAATTGTGTATTTGCTTGTTTGATTAACGCTTTTACATCTGCTGCGGCAGAGGATGACGTATCCACTTGCGCTAATGCTGCCTTTAATTCTTTGGAAATACTTTTATATAGTGAAACTTGCTGATCCACTTGTGCGACTTGAGCCATTAATTCCTTTTTTGCACCTTTGATTTCATTTTTAATGGCTGCTACACCTTTTTTATTTTGGTCGATGCCGTTTTGCAATTTTCTTAAGGATTTTTCAACATTTTGAATCCCTGTTTGCACAGATTCTGTACCAGAAATCAATTTGTTAATGCCTTTTCCTGATGATTTGATTTGCGGTGTTTGATCCTCAATGGATTGACTCATTGTCGTCAGTGCATCTTGGATGTTTTTCAAGCCTTCATTGCTTTTATCAAGTCCTGTGTTCAGTTCTTTGGCTTGTGATTTCACGTACAGATCACTCAGCCCTTTACCGACAGGACGGGTGGCACTTCTCACTTTACTGACCCCATCTGTTTGTTCAATTGCACGGCTGAGTTTTTCGACGGCAATTAGCCCTTCATTGTTGTCTAAAAGGTCAGATGATTTCACGACGACTGTTGCCGGAAGTGCTTCACCCGGTCCAAACTTATCAGAAATGGTATTGAATGCGTTAACCGATTCGTATTTATTACCAATTTCATCTAAGCTGTTATAAGAAAGAGTTCCTTTATACATGAGAATTGGCGGAAGCGTAATGATTCCTACAATTAATAAGCTGAAAAGCGGTTTCTTAAATGAAAAACGGCCTGCTGTTTCCCACATTTTTGACTGCGGATGGGCCATATCGCCTTTAATCGGCCAAAATAACACCTTTCCTAAAACTGCCATAAAGAACGGCACAATCGTGAGAAGAGCCACAATGAGCACAGCAACCCCAACTGCTACTGCAACAGCTGATTTATAAAGCTGGAATTGTGCCAGACCAATACATGTAAAGCCGATCAGCACTGCAATTCCGCTGAATAAGACGGTCTTTCCTGCTGTTTTATACGTAATTAGAATCGCTTCAATTTTATCTTTACCGTGTGCGATCTCTTCCTTAAAGCGGCTGAGAAGCAGTATGCAGTAGTCCGTTCCAATTCCAAACATGATCGCGACCATAAAGATCTGAGTAAAGGTCGAGAGCGGAAAGTCTACATATTTTACTAAATAAGCCACGATTGATTGACTCACCAAATAAGACAGTGCCACTGCGACTAACGGAACGAAAGGCGCCACAGCTGACCTAAAAACAAGAATAAGGACAACGAGAATAAACCCAATCGTAATGAATTCTGTTTTCTTCAGGCCTTCCTGCGAACTTGTGATAACATCATCATCAATTAACGGCTGCCCTGTCATTTCAAATTTCAGGTTTAAGCTTTTCAGCTTTTCATTGACTCTTTCTTTAAAATCGGACGCTTTGATTTTGTTTGAGTCGTATGTAACTGGCACAAGGAGTGTCGTTTGATCTTTAGAGAGCATTTGTTTTTTGATATCTTTATTGGCTTCAAAGTAAGAAGTGATGTCCTCTATGTGGAGATCTTGATCCTTTTCTAAAATATCCATTGCCTTTTTTAAAGATGTTTCTCTTTCTTTCACAATGTTCTTTTCTTGAAAGACAATGACAATTGATTTTTCTGTATCGCCGTTTTCAGACATTTTCTTTAATAACTGATTTGCATATGAGGACGGATAGCCGTCTGGTACAGAAATTTGTCCCTTTTCCTTTGTTAATTGCGCCATATTAGGAGCGGTGATGAGTAACACTGCCGCTAATACGATCCACAGAATCGTGATCAGCCATTTACCCTTTATGATTGCTCTCATTAGTACTTTGTGCCTCCTCTTCGATGATCACTTGATAGATTTTTTCATATGTTTGAATAAATGATTCCATTTCTTTTTCTTCAAGCTTTTCAAAATAAGACCGAACCAGGTCTTGAAGCTGCTTTTCCATTCGGCTGACCACTTCTTTGCCCTCTGGCGTGACGTACAGGTGAACATTCCTTCTATCAGCTTGATCATGTTCACGAAAAATATAGTTTTTCGTAAAAAGACGATTAGTCATGGATGTTACAGCACTTTTGTTTACATTACATACATAAGCCAGGTCCGTTGATGTACATCCTGGATGTAGATTGATGTATCGAAGCGAGTAATATTGATCAAGCGTCAGCTCTTTATCAAGCTTTTCGGTGATCATACTCGATACTTTTTTCTCCAACATGAGATAGACATCTGTATACCTCTGGATAAGCTGGGCAATTTTATTTTGTTCCATACGCTGCTCCTTTTTAGTTTAAGTGTTTAACTATTAAAGAGTTTAACTAATGACCAAAACAATTGTCAATCAATATCCTCGTAAATATAGCGGCTTTTTCAATGAACATAAAAAAGACAAACTCTGCCGATATGAGTTTGTCTTTTTAAATTTATTTTGTTTTTGGGACGACTTTGAAAACAGACATCCGTTCTTCATCAATTTCTTCTTCCAAAATTTGCTGAATATCAGCTAATTGAATTTGTTCCAGCATTGTGACGACATCAAATAAGCTCATGTCTAAGAATGCATATCGAGTAAATTGGTTCGCAATATATTCTGGAGAATTCATGGCTTTTAAAAAGCTGCCGATTTTTTTCTTGCGCGCGAGTTCAATTTTCTCTTCTGTCATGAGGCTTTTTGCTTGAAGAAGGGTTTCTTTTAATACCTTTGCGAGTTGATCAGGATCATTTGTATCCCCGCCAACTGAAGTGAAGCCAAAGCCGCCCTCTTCTGTATAATCGTAGCTGAATGTTTCATCAATTAAGCCTTTTTCATACATCTGTTCATATTGTAAGGAGCTTTTGCCAAACAGCGTCTCTAAAATGAGGTTCATCCCAAGCTCATGCTTTAGCAGCTGATTTCCTTTTTTATGCGGGTTCTTTGTTTTCAAACCGAACATACATTTAGAGCCTTGTACGTTCATTGGAAGTTCGTATTCTTTCCGGTACACACCTTCTGGCTCATTGATGTCTTTTCGTTTGATCTCCGGCTGGTCTGTAAATGGCTTTTTCGCCTGATTCGCTCTGACTTGATCTAAAATTTGCTTCGGATCAACAGGCCCGACGACGAATAGAAGCATATTGCTCGGGTGATAGAACGTTTCATAACATTCATACAAATGATCTTTTGTAATAGGGGCAATGCTCTCTACTGTTCCAGCAATATCTATTCTCACAGGATGCTCTTGATATAAATTTTCAATCAGACCAAAGAATAAACGCCAGTCCGGATTGTCATCATACATGTTAATTTCTTGACCAATGATGCCCTTTTCTTTTTCGACTGTTTTTTCAGTAAAATAAGGCTCTTGAACAAAATCAATGAGTGTCTCAAGGTTTTGTTCGACATTTGAGGTGCTTGAAAATAAATAAGCCGTTCTCGTAAACGTTGTAAAAGCGTTTGCGGATGCTCCCTGTTTACTAAAAGTATGAAACACGTCTCCATCTTCTTTTTCAAACAGCTTATGCTCTAAGAAATGGGCAATTCCGTCAGGCACTCGAATCATGTCTTCTTTTCCAAGCGGCACAAATTCGTTATCGACAGAGCCATATTTTGTTGTAAAGGTCGCATAGGTTTTGTTAAACCCTTGCTTTGGCAGCACATAGACGTCAAGTCCGCTTTCCATTTTTTCGTGATAGACCGTTTCTTGCAGCTGATCGAATTGAATTGTTTTCACTGTCATGAAGCACCCTCCGTTCCTTTAAGAAAATAGGTCGTATCCCATTCGATTTTCTGACCCACTTTGATGATGTCCTCTTTTGTCACTCGGTCTAATGCTTCTAAAAAGGAATCAAGGGTTTCCCCAGTTGGAACAACGGCATGCTGATACAAATATTCTGCTGTTCCATAAGACGTATCGATCGTTTCAAGCAGCTGGTTTTTGACGACTGCTTTTGTTTGATCAATTGCTTCATCTGAAAAATCACCTTTTTGCATCGCTTCAAATTGTTCTTTGATGATGTCTACTGCCTGCTGGTAGTTGCCGACTTCAATTCCTGACATGACCATCATCAAGCCTTTAAAGCTCTCAAGTCTAGACACAGCATAGTACGCAAGACTTGCCTTTTCACGAACATTGATGAATAGCTTAGAATGCGAGAAACCGCCGAATATGCCATTAAACAAATGCAGGGCTGGATAATCTTTATCTGCAATTGTTGTATGTGTACGAAAGCCGATATTCAGCTTGCCTTGTTTCACGTCCTCTTCATCAATGACTTCTTTTGGTTCATTTTGAGGCCTTGCTGATTCAGCCTGCTGTTTGACTGGTTCTCTTTCACTTGTTTTAAAGTATTGGGAGACCATGCGGCTGATGTCTTGTTCGTCAACATCTCCGACAACATAAAGATCAAGCTGGTTTGATTGAAGCGCATGCTCATAAGCTTCAAAGAGCGAGTGAGGTGTGATTGCGTCGATGTCTTCCATTTCACCATTGACGTGCAGCGCATATGGTTCACCTTTACACATTTCCTGCACGAGTCTTAAGTTCGAATAACGCATTTTGTCATCATAAACTGCCTGAATTCGCTGTTTTAATGTGCGTTTTTCTTGGTCTACATATAATTGACTAAACACTCCTTCTTCAACATACGGGTTGAATAATAGGTCAGATAGTAAGGCAATCCCTTTTTCTAGTAAAGGGGTTTGATCCTTTAAATATTTTTCATTCGCCATTTCTAGGCGAAAGGTAATGATGTGATTCTCACCTTTTTTCGCCATGTCAGCGGAAACGGTTGCGCCATAGAGCTCATCAAAATAGGCACGCAGTGCGCCTGTTTTCGGCATCTTTTCTGTTCCTCTTAACAGCACATGCGGGAAAAGAGAACGCATGGTGACGTCATCTTTGGATAGCGGTGCAAGCATTTTAAAAAGGATTGTCACGGTTTTAAATTTTTCTGTTTTGACAATATGAGTATGAAGACCCGGTGTGTCCAGTGTCTTCTCTTGTAAGTACGTCATGAGAAACCTCCTTTGTTCATCCTATTTATTATGTATTAGAACATAGCTGATATATACGTGAAACAGCCATTTAATAGACATTATATCAATCAGAGGAAAGGATAGGAAATAAAAACGCCTCTGCTCAGAGCAGAGACGCCAGTCGTTATTTCATTCTAAACGGCCACCAATTCCATTTACCAAAAATACGAACCATGACCGGAATAAAGAGGGGCAATACAACAAAAGCATATAATAAAAGTCCAATGAGTACGACTGTTGCAATTTCAACAAGCGATAATACTCCTGATGGCAGCATAGCAGCGAACGTACCTGCTAAAATGGCCACTGCAGAAATAATAACAGAACCCATATTTCTCATCGCTGATATCATCGATGCTTGTACATGCTCTCCCTTCCATTCATTAAAACGATCCATGAGGAAGATGGAATAATCGATCCCGAGCGTCACAAGAATGACAAAGCTGAAAAATGGAACAGCCCAGCTGACACCATCGTAGCCAAAAAATGTTTTAAAGATCCATTCTGTTAACCCGATTGATGTAAAATACGTTAAAATCAGTGAAAGTGTTAAGTATATCGGCATGACGATTGACCGTAATAAAATAATTAAAATAATAAAAATACCAATTAACATGAAGATAACAGTTCGAATAAAGTCACCGTCAGACGTTTCTTTTAAGTCCACATTTAAGCTTGAGATACCAGATACACCGTATTTGGCATTTTTGAGTCCACTTACAGGTAAATATTGATCAAGGGTTTCCTCAATTTTCGCGACACCTTTCATCGCTTCATTACTGTATGGATTCACATTTAAGATGACTTCAAAAGTCGTTAATTTACGATCTGGAGACATATACGTATGAAAGATTTGCTTAAATTCTTGGCGTTTCAGCACTTCTTCTGGAATAAACCAGCCCGTTATTTCTTCATCTGGCGCTTGCTGAAGCTGCTTTAAGTAGCCGTCAGCCTCGGTGAAGCCGCTTTTGACCTGCTCAAGCCCTTCAATACTTTCACCTAATCCATCTGTTAACAACGTAAGTTTTGATGAAAGCTGGCTAAATCCTTTTTTGATGGCTTTTTGGCCGTCTGTCAGCTGATCTGCTCCATCTTCGATTTTAGGCATTTCTTTAATCAATTGTTTTTGGCCCTCATTTGTTTGGTCAAGGCCGTCATAAATTTGATCAAGCCCATCCATGAGCGCTTGCACTTGGCGTTTTACTTCTTTTTGCTTGCTTGATAAGGTTTGAATCACTTGATCTGCCTGCTTGATCTTTTGCTTAAAGTGAGCGGCTTCCTCTTCATATACACTCATTTGATCCCCTGCTTGATCAAGCATTCCTTTTGTTTCTTTGAATACCTTCTTGATTTCTTTATATTCATCCATGTCTTTTACTTCTGGAAGACGATTTTCTAGTGCTTCAAATGATAGATTTTCATAGGATGCCCTTACTTTCTTAATGGTTGTCATCAGCTGCTGATTCGATTTCGCATGGCGTTCAAGTGTATTCACCACTCGCTCTAGCTCTTGAATCATCGTTTCGCTGCTGCGATATTCTTGCTCTAATTCTTTTTTCGCTTTTTTGATTTTACTTCGAATGGTGCCGACGCCTTCCTTACTGCGTCTCACCCCATCTTCTAAAGAGATTAAGGATTCCCTGACTTCTCCGATACCGCTTTTGATTGCTTTTGTTCCATCAATCAGCTGGTCAATGCCTTGAGCGGATTCTTCAATTTTTGGTTTTTGTTTGAGAAGAGCGAGATTTGTTTCGGTCAAGCCATCTGAAATTTTCCCGATTCCTTCATGGCCTTTGCCAAGTTCTCCTCCCAGCTCTTTCGCTTGAGAGGTGACATAAAGCTGGCTCAGCCCGTCCCCAACAGGCCGCGTGACACTGCGGACTGTTTTGACTTCGTCAATGTCATTTAATTTACGAGTCAGTTTTTCAATCATGACAATCTTTTCTTGATTATCCAGCTTATGATCATTTTCGACAAGCACATTCAGCGGCAGCGCTTCACCAAAGCCAAATTGCTCTGATATCGTATTAAATGCTGACACCGACTCATACTTATTCCCAATTTCATTTAAACTGTTATAAGATAGGGTGCCGTCGTACATCAGAATAGGAGGTACCGTAATAAGAGCGACTAACCCTAAGCTGATCAGCGGTCTTTTAAATGAAAAACGCCCAGCCCATTCCCACATTTTACTTTGCGGGTGCCGAATGTTTTCTCTTTTAGATGGCCAGAATAGAGATTTTCCGAAAACAGACATAAAAAAGGGAACGATGGTGACAAGGGCAATCAGCAGAATGCCTACTCCAACGGCAACACTAACGGCTGATTGATACAATTGGAATTTAGCAAATCCAATACTTGAGAAGCCGACTAACACGGCTAAGCCGCTGAAAAATACCGTTTTCCCTGCACATTGATACGTGACGATAATCGACTCTTTGACATCACGGCCTTGACCGATCTCCTCTTTAAAACGGCTTAACAGCAGGATGCAATAATCCGTTCCGATACCGAACATAATGGCTACCATAAAAATCTGAGTAAAATTAGATAGAGGAAATTGTGTATATTCTACGAGAAAAGCCACAATACACCGGCTGACAGCGTAAGAAATGCCTATCGTAATGAGCGGAACAACAGGTGCCAATATCGATCTGAAAACAATAATTAAAATAAAGAAAATAAAAATCATCGTGATAAGTTCAGTTTTCTTCAGACCTTGTTGAGAGCTTTGAATGACATCTGAATCCACAAACTTTTGACCCGTTATTTCATATGAGACATGATAGGGCTTTAAAACTTCCTCAATTTGTTCTTTAATCTTCACAGCTTTTGTTTCGTAGTGGTCGAATTTGAATGGAACAAGAAGTGTACTTTTATCCTTTGATAAAAGTTGTTTTTGAATGTCCGGATCTACATGAAAATACGAAGTAATTCCGTCAATGTGGAGTTCTGGGGCATTTGACATGAGTGCAGCTAAAGCCTTTTTTAATTCCTGCTCTTTCGCAGGGAACAGATGTTGTTCGGAGAATACAAGCACACCTGTATCTTTCTTCCCGTTCTTATCTGACAGCTTATCCAATAGGTGAAGTGCCTCAGCTGTTGGTGTCCCCTCCGGAACCTTTAATTGCCCTTTTTCTCTTGTTAATTCCTCTAAATCGGGCGCAGTAATAAACAGAATCACAGCTGTTATCATCCACACCACTAATACAATCCATCTTGCTTTAATTATTTGCAACATAGCTGCTTCAAGCTCCTTCTACTTCTTCAATCAATTTGCTGTATTTGAGCGTGTCTGAAGTGCTGACTGCGTCTCCTTCAAATGGCAGGATGACCTATTCAATTGTCCTTTCGTGTTGAAGAAGCATATCTCCATCATCAGCACGCGAGCTCAATTTCTGCCTAAAGAAAGACAGAAAATGAATGTTTTTGAACACCTCCAATTTGGGATAATTTAAAAGATATTACTATACATTAGTTTAACTATCAAAATTTTACATGTCAATTTATAAAAAAGAAAAAAGATGGCAAAATACCATCTTTTTTCTATATTTAAACCGTTTTTAATTGTTCACTCTCATCCTCTTCATCTGGCTGGATGAAAAAGAGGACCAAAAATAGTGAAATGAGACTGCAAATGGTCGAGAGAATAAAGACTATGGAGTCCCCTTTATCCATTAGATAGGCAAAAATCGGAGGTCCTAAAGCAACACCGATAAAACGCATACTGCTATAAAATGACGTAATGGTACCGCACTGCTCTTTTTCAATTCCTTCTGTAATCAGCGCATCAAGTGCAGGCAGCACAATACCGATGCCCACTCCGCCAATGCTTAAACAGATAAACAATACGAAAAAGCTGTGATTCCACCATAAAAAAATATAAGAAAGTGATAACAAAGCCATCCCTACGATTAAAAAGATTCTCATTTTTCCTTTTTCTTTTCCAATCGTTTTTCCAGCAATGTAGGAACTGATTGATAGAAAAAGGAGCGGAATACTCAGCAGGAGTCCTTTTTTAACGCCTTTTATTTGATAAGCTGCCTCGAGGTTATCGGATAAGTAAAAAAGCACACCAAAAAGAAGAAACATAATAAAACCGCCAATAGCAAAAATGGCATAAAGCCAGCGTCCCTCATGCTTAAAAATGGTCTTTGTTGATTTTAAAAATTCTTTAAATGTAGGCGGATCCTCCTCTTTTTTCGCCGACTCTACCATGAACAGTACCATGAGAAAGCTGATGATCGAAAAGAACGGAATGAACCAAAACGGCACAAACCAAAACCATGAAGCAAGAAGTGCCCCAATAATAGGGCTTAGTACCTTACCTGCTGTATTAGAGGTTTCAATGGCGCCAAGTCCGGCACTGACCTCTTCATCATCATGAAACAAATCTCCAATAAACGGCATAACGACAGGTGCGGCTCCAGCTGAACCAATCCCTTGAAGGACCCTGCCAAACAAAATCCACATATACGGTTCTTTCATGATCGTTGAGGCGACTGCTGCCACAGCCCCTCCAAGTCCGGCGATTAAAAGACACGGCAGCAGTACCTTTTTTCGCCCAATCCGGTCTGATAAGTAACCAGCAATTGGAATACATAAGATGGCTACAACCGAATATACCGTAATAATGAGAGAGACTTGAAAGGAAGTAATCGAGAGTTTCTTTTCTATCTCTGGCAATACAGGTATTAACATCGAGTTCCCAAGTGTCATGATTAGAGGCACTGATGATAATGCAATGATATTCTTTTTACTGACTGTTTTCTCGCCCAACATCATTCACCCAATTCTATATACTGTTACGTATTAGTGTGGCAAGTTTGACGGGTTTTATGTATGGGCAAACAAAAAGCAGCCGCATATGGAAGCGACTGCTTATTAAAATCGTTTGCGTATAACATGAAAGCTGAATTTATCCGCTCGAAAATAATTGAGGGAGTATAAGACCGGCTGATCATCCTGATCATAGTGCATTTGTTTTAGTAATAATAACGCCGTTTCAGGGTCACAATCTAGAATTGGTGAGATCTGATCGTGGTAGCCAATTGGTTCGATGTCAGCAACTGCATATTTAATCCCGTTGTGCGGTTCTCTTCCAAACAGCTCAAAAAGAGACTCTTCTTCATGTGTAAAAGAAGCGGGAAGATGTTTGACTGGAATTTTATCTAAACAATAAACAACTGGCTGTCCATCTGCCGTTCGAACACGTTCCATTGAAAAAATCTCATCAGATTCATCACATTGAAAACGAATGATATCATTCTCTGTTGGCTCCCCTTCTTGCGAGGATAAAAAGATGGTACCAGGCGTCATATTGACTTGCTCAATCATTTTCGTGACACTTGTCAGCTGTTCTATGCCCGTCGAAAAAAGTGGTCTTGAATTGACGAAAGTTCCCACACCATGCCTTCTAATTAAATACTTCTCTTCTTCTAGTATACGAAGGGCTTCACGCAGTGTCGCTCTGCTCACACCTAAAAGCTTTGAGAGCTCAAACTCAGAAGGCAGCTTTTCTTTTTCGGTATATACACCTGTTTGAATATCTTCTTTAATACGGTCAATCACTTTCAAATATAAATGGCGATTGTCTGTTTTGGTCGACATGTTTTCCCTCCGTCTAATCAATGCAAATGATAAGATGAGAAATCTCTATTCCGAGATAAGTTGAACATAACTATATCATGTTTTTGCAAATAAATAAATAGTCTGACATCCAGTTAACATAATCATACTATTGTTTACTATTTTTCAGGAAAGCTCTCTTCAGCTTACGAAGAGAGCTCGTCATATTGTTCTTTTGAGAGGAGAACCTCTCTCGGTTTACTTCCTTCATATGGGCCTACAACGCCTCGCTCTTCCATTGCGTCAATGAGACGTGCCGCCCGGGTATAACCGATGCGAAATCTTCTTTGCAGCATAGAAACAGAAGCCGTCTGCATGCCAATGATCAATTCCACTGCTTCATCATACAGATCATCTTCCACAGCCGCAAGCTGATCCTGCGTTTCTTCGCTCGGAATCATTTCCTCTTGGTATTGTGCTTTTTGCTGTGTAATCACGTGATCCACAACATGTTCCACTTCTTCATCTGATAAAAAGGCGCCTTGCACACGAACCGGCTTGTTTGCACCAACAGGTAAAAACAGCATGTCCCCTCTGCCCAGCAGCTTTTCTGCGCCTCCCATATCAAGGATCGTCCTTGAATCTGTTTGAGAGGATACGCTAAAGGCAATGCGGGACGGGATGTTGGCTTTAATGACACCTGTAATGACATCGACAGAAGGTCTTTGTGTGGCGATAATCAAATGAATTCCCGCAGCACGTGCCATTTGAGAAAGTCTTGTAATGGAATCTTCCACATCAGAGGAAGCGACCATCATTAAATCTGCAAGCTCGTCTACAATGACAACAATATAAGGAAGCTCTGGCTGTTTAGCATCTTCTGTTTGATTCATACGTTTAATGTAATCATTGTATCCTTCAATATTTCTTGTCCCCGTATGCGAAAACAATTCATATCGGCGTTCCATTTCGCTGACTACTTTTTTTAGTGCCTGCGAGGCTTTCTTAGGGTCAGTTACGACAGGAGCCAAAAGGTGCGGAATACCGTTATACACATTTAATTCAACCATTTTCGGATCAATCATCATCATTTTCACTTCATGAGGCTTCGCTCTCATGAGAATGCTTGTGATAATACCATTGATACACACACTTTTTCCGCTTCCAGTCGAACCTGCTACAAGCAAATGCGGCATTTTGTTCATTTCAGCAAGCACAGCTTCACCCGAGATATTACGGCCGAGTCCAATGAGGAGCTTGGCATTTGGACGGTCATTTTGCTTCGATTCTAATACCTCTTTTAGTGAAACCATAGCAATTTCTGCATTCGGAACTTCAATGCCGATGGCTGATTTACCAGGAATCGGCGCCTCAATTCGAATGTCCTTTGCTGCGAGCGCGAGGGCTAAATCATCACTTAGATTGACGATTTTGCTGACCTTCACGCCGACATCTGGATATACTTCATATTTGGTCACAGCTGGACCTAAATGAACCTGTGTGACTTTTGCTTTCACACCAAAGCTTTGAAATGTTTTTTCAAGCTTTCTGGCATTTTCATAAATATTTTTCTTATCTGTTTGCTGACCTGAATGCTGGGGCTCTGCCAAAATATCAAGTGACGGCAATTCGTAATCTTTGTTTTCAAGTTCTGTAAATGTCATCGGCGGTGCCTCTTTTGGTTCATCGGCTGTATCTGATTGAACTGGTGCACTTTGCACAGAGTCCTGAAGAGGCGATGTCTCTTTTGCCGCCTGCTTTTTTTGAACCGTCGTTTGAACCGTCGGGGTGAGAATGTCATCTCTGTCTGCAAAGCTTGAAATAATCGGCTGGCTATTATCAGAAGACGGGGTTTCCTCTTCGATCAAGATCAGATCATCATCGTCTTCTTCTTCTTGGATGCGTGAACGTTTTTTCTTTTCACCTGTTTTCTGAGAGGACGCGCTCTTTTTCGCCTGCCTGATTCCTTTCATATCTTCAACAAACGCTTTCCACTGCTTCACCATAAATTGTGATAGAGGAATCGTCACTTTTTTCACCATTTCCTGAAGGGATCGGTTTGTAATCAGGACAATTCCAATCAGCATCAGAACAATCGCCATGATTTGCGAACCTGCTTGCGCAAATAAGAAATAAGAAGCAGCAAACAATACGGCACCGATCATGCCGCCTCCTAAATCAGGCGATCCTGTTTCACCTTTCATATCCATCAAGAAAAGCTCAAATGTATTTCTAATCACACTTTGAGAGCCAATGACGCCAGCAGATGAAAGATGCTGAAAGAGCTTCACATGTGACAAAAGCAAGATACTCGCAATGATGCAGTAGAGACCTGCTTTTCTTCTTGTTAAAATATCTGGGATTTGTTTTTTCCAGAAAATCGTCACACCAAAAAGAAATAATCCGATAAGGCAGAGAATGAACCATTCACCTGCAAAGAATCGGAAAAGATGTACAAAGGTTTGTCCAACAACGCCCAGCTGTAAGATGGCAATGATCGCTATGGCAATACAGACTAACCCATTTAATTCATATTTCAGTTTTAGCTGTTTATTTTGTTTTTTTCTTGTTTTCCGTTTTCTCTTTTTAGCCATACTCATCACCTTACTACGAAAGAAAATATAACCTACCGAAAGATCAGAAAGAAAGCAGCCTGGTTTTGGCTGCATCTTGTTGTAAGTTTTCCCTTTATTATAGCATAGAATCATTCATATGAGTCGGTTTGATTGGTGCCTAAATGTAACTTCAATCGCTTGCCTGGTGCAAGCTCTTGATTGAGAAAATCCATTGGATTGGTACTCATGACTTGAACGATTTCTGCTTCATCTTCTTTCATTTCTACCATCACTGGTACACCCTGAATGTTTACCTGCTGGAGCTTGCGTTCTCCCTGTTCCTCAGCGTAAATGGCTTCATATGGCATAGGCGTATATAAAATCATTGGATCAGCCCCTCGTTTTGAGATGCCCTGTCTCCGATAAGTTCATTCAACTTTTTAATCGCTTGTCCTACACCGCCCACTTCATTCATGAGTCCGTATTCTGCTGCCTCATGACCAACGACATTTGTTCCGATGTCCCTTGTCAAATTGCCTTTTGAGAACATGAGCTCTTTAAACTTCTCTTCTGTAATGTTGGAATGGCTTGTGACAAAATTTATGACTCTTTCCTGCATTTTATCTAAGTATTCAAAGGTTTGCGGAACGCCAATCACAAGACCTGTTAATCGCACAGGATGAATGGTCATCGTAGCTGTTTCTGCAATATACGAATAGTCACACGATACAGCAATCGGGACACCTATCGAGTGGCCGCCGCCAAGCACAATCGAGACAGTTGGCTTTGATAAAGAAGCAAGCATTTCTGCAATCGCAAGTCCCGCTTCAACATCTCCTCCTACTGTATTTAAGATGATCAAAAGACCTTCTATTTTAGGGTTTTGTTCAACGGCTACAATTTGTGGAATAACATGTTCGTATTTGGTTGTTTTATTTTGCGGTGGAAGCTGCATATGGCCTTCAATTTGTCCAATAATGGTGAGGCAATGGATATTTGTATCTTGCGGCAGCTGCGGAACGGCTGTTTCACCAAGCTGCTGTATTTTGCTCATAATGCTGTCTTTTTCTTCTGGCTTTCGCTCAGGCTGCTGTTCATTTTTTTCGTCCATTTGTCTCCATCCTTTCCTCAAACTCTTCTCCTATTATGAACAAGTAGGCCATATTCCATCCGCATTCCTCATGCCACATCAAAAAAGCCCAAAGAGCTTATGCTCCTTGGGCTTTATCATCATCACACTTCCATAATAATTGGAATGATCATCGGCTTACGTTTTGTTTTTTCATATAGGAATTGATTTAGCACATCGCGCATGGATTGTTTCAATGTTGACCATTCAACAATTGAGTTTTCCGTTTGCTCTTTGACAATCCCTTTGACCATTTCTGTTGCTTTCACAATCAGCTCTTCGGATTCTCTTACATAGACAAATCCTCTTGTGATGATTTCAGGTCCAGAAATTAATTGTTTCTTTTGTTTATCGAGCGTAATGACAACAATCAGGATGCCGTCTTGAGACAATAGACGTCTATCGCGTAACACGATGTTTCCGATATCACCAACGCCAAGACCATCGATCAAAATGTTTCCTTGGTGAACTTTTTCACCGATTTTGACATTCTGTCCTCTAAACTCAACAACATCTCCTTTATCAATCAAGAAAATGTCACTGCGTTTCATGCCTACTTCTTCAGCAATACGAGAATGTGCTTTTTGCATACGATATTCGCCATTCACCGGAATTAAATACTTCGGTTTTAGTAAGTTCAGCATTAGCTTTAACTCTTCTTGGCAGCCATGTCCAGATACATGTACACGTTTTTGCGCAAAAATGACTTGTGCTCCGCTTCTTGTAAGGAAATCCACTGTTTTAGAATATGTGAGTTCTTGTCCAGGAAGAGGTGTAGATGCAATCACAACTGTATCATCTTTTTCAATATGAAGCTGTTTGTGATTTTGCTTCGCCATTTTTGTTAAAGCAGCAAGCGGCTCTCCGTGGCTTCCAGCAGTCAGAATAACTACGTCGTTTTTCGCCATTTTCTTCACTTCTTGAACGGGTACAAATAATTCTTCGTCTGCTGTAACATAACCAAGCTTGATCGCCAGCTGAAGGGTTGTCATCATATTTTTCCCTGCAACTGCAAGCTTACGGCCATTTTGATTTGTTGCATTAATGATTTGCTGCACGCGGTTAATATTAGATGAAGACACAGCAACAATCACACGATTTTCAGCATTGTACATCGCATTTGAGATTTCGTCTTGGACGAGCGCCTCAGAAGGTGTATAGCCTGGTTTTTCAGCATTTGCACTGTCTGAAAGTAGTGCTAAAACGCCGTTGTTCCCAATTTTCGCAATCTCTCCGATGTCACAGGCTTGGTTAAGCGCTGGGGTTTGATCAAATTTAAAATCACCTGTGCATACGATTGAACCAAGAGAGGTTTTGAAGCTGATCCCAACTGAATCAGGAATACTGTGATTCGTTCTAAAGAACGATACTTTTGTTGTTTCAAAAGTAATGACTGATTTTGCATGTACCTCACGCAAATCAGCTTTTTGATTGAAGCCATACTGCTTTAATTTTTCTCGAAGTAACGCAAGGGTCAGCTTCGTTCCGTAGACTGGTACAGACAATTTGCTCAAGCAATGGAATACGCCTCCGATTGCTTCATCATGTCCGTGGGTAAGAAAAATTGCTTTCACCCGATCAGCACGCTCTGTTAAATAAGAGATATCAGGAATGACGACGTCAATGCCCAGCATTTCATTTTCTGGATGCATTAAACCTGCATCTACTACATATATGTCCGAATCAATCTCAATGACATATAGGTTTTTTCCGATTTCTCCAACGCCTCCGAGTGCAATAATTCTTACGTTCTCTGTATTTTTCTTTTTCAAAATTCTTATCCTCCTAGTCTCAAGCCCGTCCATCATCGCTTAATGCTATTATAACTGAATCTAATTTTAGAAAACAAGATGAAGTCACATTTTAAGAAAGTGTTTATGTATAAAAAACGGTCATACTCAGGGACATCTGAGAATGACCGCTTACGAAATCTTTTGTTTTGATCAGCTGTTTAAAACGCTGCTTAAATCCAGTCTCTCTTCTTCTGACAAAGGCAAAAGCGGAAGACGAACAGATCCGACGTCTAGTCCTTTCAGCTGAAGGGCTGTTTTGACAGGCGTTGGATTTGGTGCTGAGAAAAGCTGTTTCATGATTGGAAGCAGCTTTTGATGGATCAATGCTGCATTCGCTGTTTGGCCTGAAGCATAGCTTTTCAGCATTTGCTGCATATCCAGTCCTACGATATGAGACGCAACCGAGACAACTCCTTTTGCACCAACAGATACAGCTGGAAGTGTTAAGCTGTCGTCCCCTGAATATACGTCGAAATCTTCTGGCGTCTCTGCAATGATTTTTGTCATAGCATCAAGATCGCCGCTTGCTTCTTTAATGGCAACAATGTTAGGTATTTGCGCAAGCTTAATCGTTGTTTCTGGTGCTAATGAAGCTGCCGTTCTTCCTGGTACATTGTAAAGCATGACAGGAAGAGATGTAGACTCGGCAATGGCTTTAAAGTGTGCATACATGCCTTCCTGTGATGGCTTGTTGTAATAAGGTACGACAAGCATCACTGCATCAACGCCCGCTTCTTCTGCTTTTTTCGTTAGTTTGATAGACGCATTTGTATTATTACTGCCTGTTCCTGCAATGATTTTACAACGACCATTTGCTAATTTGACCGATTGCTGAAAAAGAGCGACTTTTTCTTCATTCGATAAAGTTGGCGATTCGCCTGTTGTCCCTGCAACGACTAAGGAGTCACTGCCGTTTTTTAACAAGTAATCAATGAGAATTGATAGCTTTTGGAAATCGATGTTGCCCTTTTTATCAAAAGGTGTAATCATAGCTGTTGCGATATTTCCGAAATTCATTTTTTTCACCTCATCATGATTCAATCACATTTATCTTGAAAGTTCAAACACTTCATGCAGGGCATTGACAGCCGCTCTCATGTTTTTTTCGTTCACTAACACCCAAATGGTCGTATGACTGTCAGCCGATTGTAAAATCGGAATGTTTTGCTCGGATAGAGCCGTTACAATTTTCGATGTGACACCTGGTACACCCATAATGCCTGCGCCAACAGCTGATACTTTCGCACAATTTGTTGTCACAATTGGTGTATAGCCAAGTTCTTTTAGGATCGACGTTGCCTTTTCAGTCATTGCACCTGTCACTGTATACACAATTTCACTCGGTGTGATGTTGAAGAAGTCGACACTGATTTGTGCGTTTGCCATTGCTTTGAAGACCTCTGTTTGTACGCTGTACTGACCTTCTTTTGCAGGGACTTTGATTTGTGTGACATCATTGACATGTGCAATACCCGTAATGAGGCGGTCGTACACATCATGGCTCATTTTATCGGAGTAGTGTGATGTAACGAGTGTGCCCTCATCATCAGAGTATGTTGAACGGACCCTCATTGGTACTTTTGCCTGCATCGCAATTTCGACAGCTCGCGGGTGAATGACTTTTGCCCCTTGATATGCGAGGTTGCAAATTTCCGTATATGTCACGACTCTCAGCGGTTTTGCATTTTCAACAATGCGGGGATCTGCTGTCATAACGCCTTCTACATCTGTAAAAATATCAATAAAGTCTGCCTGCAATGCAGCGCCTAAAGCAGCAGCGGACGTATCACTGCCACCTCGTCCGATTGTTGTCACGTCTCCATTTTTCGCGGCTCCCTGGAACCCAGCGACAACGACCACATCATGTTCAGACAGTGCTGCCTCCAGACGTTCGCACTTCATGTCAATAATTTTCGCACTTGTATGCTCCTTATCTGTCACAAAGCCCGCCTGAGCTCCAGTCATCGCTACAGCCTTTAGCCCGTTTTCATTCAGCATACTTGAAAACACAACAGCTGAGATATTCTCTCCGCAGGAAACAATCAAGTCTTTTTCTCGATTTGTCATATGCTGCGCGCTGCCGTAAAGCAGACCAAGCAGCGTATCTGTCGCATAGGGATCGCCTTTTCGTCCCATTGCAGAAACGACAACAACCGACTTATAGCCTTTCTCTTTTGCAGATAAGATATGTGCAAGTGCCCTTTTTCTACCTTGATCATCTTTGACAGATGTACCGCCAAATTTTTGGACAATTATTTTCACTGTTTTCACTCCAAGTTCATTCTGACGTAACAGAAGAGAGCAGGCGAAAGATGCCTAACTCTCTTCTGTTCGTCCTCATCATCCATTGAATGTTAAACTAATTTTAATGCTTTTAAGCTTTCTGCAATTTGAACTGAGTTCCATGCAGCGCCTTTAAGCAGGTTATCAGATACAATCCACATATGGAACCCGTTTGGACGGTCCAAATCTTTCCGAATGCGGCCGACAAATACGTCGTTTTTCCCAACAGCATCTGCAGGCATTGGATAAATTTGCTGAGACGGATCATCTTGCAGCGTAATTCCTGGTGCATCTTTTAGAATTGATTTGAGGTCTTCCACTGTTGCATCATTTGATTCTAGTTCGACGTAGACAGATTCTGAATGACCTGTTTCAATTGGAAGCCTTACGCATGTTGCCGCTACTTCCAGCTCAGGCATATGCATGATTTTTTTCGTTTCATTGATCATTTTCATTTCTTCGAATGTATAACCGTTGTCTTGGAATTTATCAATTTGCGGGATCGCATTAAATGCAATTTGATAAGGCATGACTTCTGGTGTTACATCCTCTTTATTTAAAATGGCTTGTGATTGGCTGTATAGTTCGTCAATGGCTTCATGTCCCGCACCTGATACTGCTTGATACGTAGAGACAATGACTTTTTTCATTCCATATGCCTGACGAAGCGGTTCTAATGCCGCTACCATTTGAATCGTTGAACAGTTAGGGTTTGCAATGATCCCTTGATGATCATGCAAATCTTTTTCGTTTACCTCTGGTACGACAAGAGGGATGTTTTCGTCCATACGAAAAGCACTTGTGTTGTCAACAACAATCGCACCTCGTTTGACTGCTTCAGGAGCCAGCGCTTTAGAAACATTTCCTCCAGCACTGAATAATGCGATGTTCACTCCTTCAAAGCTTTCAGGTGTTGCTTCCTGAACAGTGTACTCTTGACCTCTGAATGTCACTTTTGTTCCAGCAGAACGTTTTGAGGATAGTAGAGTAAGTTTATCCATTTCAAAATCTCTGTCAGCTAGTGTTTTTAACATTTGTTGACCGACAGCTCCAGTCGCTCCAACTACAGCTACATGCAATCCTCTTCCCATCAGTAAAACTCCTTCCGACCCATCCATGATTCTTTTCTTTCGGATGGCCATCCTATGACTTTTTACATTTTATTTTACCATAGAAAAGCAAGGCTTGAAGCATCTTTTTTGAATCTTTCATGATTTTCTAGTGAATCTATTATTCGTTTGGTCCAATTAAAATTGGTTGAATTTGTCTATGCTGGAGTGCCTCTTCTACTGTTTGAGATAGCAGATCCATGTTCGCGACCATAGAGGTCGGTTTTTTGAATGGATCATCCTGACCAAACGGAATAAAGAAAATATTTTTTGTTGACATGAGCCTCATCAGATTTGTACCATTTAAACCTAACGCATCATTTGTTGAGATACCTAAAACGACAGGTCGATGATTCCGTATGGTTGCTTTTGCAGCCATTAAAACAGGACTGTCTGTCATGGCATTTGCAAATTTCGCCATCGAGTTACCAGTTAGAGGAGCAATGACCATACAATCAAGCGGCAGCTTAGGCCCGAGCGGCTCTGCTTTCACGATTGAGTCAATCGCTTGAAACCCAGTCAGCTTCTCAATCCGCTCGATCCACTCGGCTCCATCTCCAAATCTCGTATTCGTGCTCTGCACCGTGTACGACACCACTGGACGCACCTCTGCCCCTTCATCTACAAGCGCTTCGATTTGCGGAAAAACAGCTTCATACGTACAGTGGGAACCTGTTAAACCAAAGCCGATTCTTTTCCCTTTTAATGTTGTCATGATTCCATCCCCCTTTTTTCCTCCGCAAGTTCACATAAAAGCCCGGAAAGCACTTTTGCAATGATTTGTCCTGCTGTTTTTGGTGCAACAATCCCCGGGAGTCCTGGTGCAAGAAGTGCCTTCACTCCGTGCTTTTGTGCAAAGTCAAAGTCTGTTCCGCCTGGGCGTGAGGCGATATCCAAAATGAGTGTCTTTGGTGTCATGCTGACGATGACAGATGAATCTAATACAAGACTTGGAATGGTATTGATGATAATATCAACATCCGTTACTTCCTCTTTTAACTGGTCCATTGAAAATGGATTAAGCCCCATCTCAAATGCCCGCGCTAAATGTGCTGTGTCTGCCGCCCCTACTTTTACGTCTGCCCCTAGTGCCCGAAATGTGCGGGCAATGGTGAGTCCTGTTCTTCCAAGTCCGAGAACAGCGACATGAGACCCGTGAATCGTATAGTCCGTTTGCTGAATGGCCATCATGATAATTCCTTCAACTGTTGGAATAGAGTTATATATGGCAATATCATCTCGCTCAAACAGCTTCACAAGCTTCCGGTTCACCTGCTTTGCCAGATTATCTAAGTACGTATTTGAAATACCTGAGTACAAGATACAATGGGCAGGGGTTCTTTCTAAATATTTAGCTTCCAGCAAGACCTGCTCGTTTGAAAAAACGGTAGCAACAGCGCCTTCATCCGTTGTCCCAGATACTGGCAGGATCATACTGTCTACTTGTTCGAATGGAAGTTCAGACATTTTCAGCTTTTCAGCACCGATAAATCCATGATCCAGCTGGTCAAATCCAACCAAAAATACTTTGGCATGCTGCTGTGACAACTTGCGAATAATTTCAAGCTGCCTTGCATCTCCCCCGATCACCGCAACCGTTAAACCGCTCAACATACTGACCGTTCACCTTCTTTATTTAAAAAAGTCTGTAATATTTTCTGAATCTCCCTTTCAGCATATGAGGAGAGGATTCAGCCTGTGAACGAATCAGAGAGAGAAAAGAAAAAGAGCACCCATTATTGCGGGTGCTCTTTTTCTCCGTGCGGCTGAAGTTCTTCAGGCACATCGAGAATGATCATATCTGATCCTATTTTTTGAATGTGATTCCACGGTACGCGGATGTCATTTCCTTGTTTTCGAAAGCCAAACCACTTCACGGAAGGTATAATGAGTGCTGTAATTTGACCGTCCTGTTCATTGATTTCAAGGTCGGTTTGTCCAAGCACGCCAAGCCGCTCCGCTCTTTTAATATCGACGATCTCTTTTCCTGACAGTTCACTCAGCCTCAAAATCGCATCACTTCCCTTCCGTATCATATATGCAGCAAAAGGAAGAAATAGACCGTCCTGCTCTTTTCAAGTTATGTATGATGTGAGTTGGTATACCAAACAGGCTTAAGTTGATGAAAGCAATTATGATCTTTTAGCATTCTCTCCACTCGTTTCACCATGTCTTTTACATGTCCCGGATCATAGGAAAGCGTCCAGATGATAGATGAAAAGCAGCTCATTGCTGTATAGATGGAAAAAAGAAGCCAAAAATCGTTTGTAGACTGCGTACTCACGTATTGATCCAGTTGTCCAGCTGAGAACGGAATGCTGCTTTCTCGACTAAATAAGGACAATTTATAAAAGTCATGAACCGGGTCGCCCCAGTCGGATTGATCGAAATCAATCACACCGGCATATTGATTACCTTGTATGATGATATTCCCTAAATGAAAATCATCATGCTGGAACTGGTTAGGCCTCTCTTTTACCGCATCAACATTCGACTTGATAAAATCTAATACAAACTGATCATTGGAAAACGTCACGCCACTTGATTGATAGGCATGTACATACCGTTCATGTTTTGCCATGACTTTCTCATCCCACGGACGAACATGAGAAGGTGCACGGCATGTATGCATCAAACTTAGCTCTCTCGCTGCCCGCCTCCCGATTTCATACTGCTCTTCATTTGTAAGTAGATGGATGGAGTCTCTAGCATTCTCGCCTTCGATAAAGGAGAAAATACGATAGGTACAGTTTAGTTCAGCACTCATTCCAATCTCAATCACTTCAGAACAAAGAATCCCTCGATCTTTTAACTTCCGCTGAAATGATGCTTTTCTTTTATAACGCGAATACGTTTGAATGTCTGATAACTTAAGCACCAGCTTTTCACTAGATGATATTGTAACCAAAAAGGTACGATCTCCCGAAAAACCAGATGTCATGGCTTGGAAAGAAGCTTGTGTCAGAAGTGGAGAGAGCTGTTTCAGCTTTTCATGTTCCATAAAAAGCAGAACCCCTTTCTTCTTTACCTACAATAAAACGGCAGACTTTTTTGAGTCTGCCGTGTTGTTTACATTATGATGGCTGATCACCCGTCGGACTAATAAGCGAGAGCGCATAATCTTCTGTAAAGATGCGTTTAGATAAGTTATTCACGCCGTCTAATGTGACGCTGTTGATTTCATCAATAATTTCATCGAGTGTCCGATGTTTGCCAAGGAGCAGTTCATTTTTACCGTTTCGGCTCATTTTGCTGTTTGTGCTTTCAAGGCTGAGCATAAGGTTTCCTTTCATTTGCTCCTTAGAGTTCTCTAGTTCTTTCTGCGTGATTCCCTCACGCTTTAAGACGTCTAATGTTTGTAAGATGGTCTCAGAGAGCAGGTTTAGCTGCTTCGCTCCAGTCCCGCCGTAAATCGTCAGCATTCCATTATCTGCAAATGAACTGTGATAGCTGAAGACGGAATAAGCAAGTCCTTTGTCCTCTCTTACATCTTGGAATAATCGGCTGCTCATGCTTCCGCCAAGAACATTATTTAAGACGATTAAGTCATAGATGCCCTTATCTCCAGCTGGAAGGCCATTAAAGCCCAGGCATAGGTGCGCTTGTTCCGTTTCCTTTTTGCGTGTGAGCTTGTCATAATGAAATGCTGGAGCTTCTACAGGCTGCTTTTTCCCTTTTCCTTCATAAGAACCGAACAGCTTTTCAACCTCACGAATAAAGGTCTCATCTACGTTCCCTGCAACAGAGATCACGACGCGGTCCGGCGTATAGAATTCATCCATATATTTTCTAAGCGAATCTCCGTTAAAGGTAGAGAGTGTTTCCTCAGTTCCTAAAATCGGATATCCTAATGAATGATCCCCATAAATGGCTTTGCTTAATAAATCATGAACGATGTCATCAGGAGTATCCTCATACATTTTAATTTCTTCGTACACCACATTTTTTTCTTTTTTCAGCTCTTCTTCATCAAAAGCTGAGTGAAAGAACATGTCGCTTAATACATCGAGGGCATAGCCAGCATGTGAATCAAGCACCTTCGCATAGTAGCAAGTGTATTCTTTTGATGTAAAGGCATTCACCTGACCACCAATGCGGTCAAAGGATTCTGCGATATCACGTGCAGATCTTGTCTTTGTCCCTTTAAAGAACATATGCTCTAAAAAGTGTGAGATCCCATTAATTTCAGGTGTCTCATGTCTAGAGCCTGTTCCAATCCAGACGCCAATTGCGACAGACCTTACAGTGGGATTGTTTTCGAGTACAATTCTTACTCCATTTTGGCATGTATACGTTTTGACCAAGTTTTGCTCCTCCTATTCAACAAACAGATCGCATCACGGATGTCTTTTTTCACTTAGGAGGTCAGAAACCGTCCCTAATTCATATCCTCTTTCCTTGATTTGAGTGATAAGTGCGTCAAGACTTTTCGCTGTTGCATCTGTTGGATGCATTAATATCATCGCCCCATTGTGAATTTTCCCAAGCACCCGCTTTTGTAAAATAGCCGGGGATGGTTTTTGCCAGTCGATGGTGTCTACTGTCCACATAATGGTTTCCATGCCTTCTTGTTTGGCAAGCTTGACTGTTTCTTCTTTAAAGCTGCCGCTTGGAGGCGCAAACCATTTTGGTTTCTTCCCAAGGGATTCTTCAATTTGGCGATTTGTTTTCGTTATCTGCTCTAATGCTCGTTCTCTTGTCAGTGTGCGCATATCTGGGTGATTGTATGAATGATTTCCAATTTCATGACCATCTGCCACGATTTTTTTAGCAAGCTCTGTGCTTTTTTTCACCCATTTGCCTTCTAAGAAAAAGGTCGCCTTGACTTGATGCTTTTCCAGCGTCTTTAACATGTTGATTAAATGCTCGTCACCCCAAGCCACATTGATCAGGAATGCATTCATTTTTTTATCTGGATGTCCCTTATAAATGGGCTCTGGACCAAGCTCATGTAAATGAATAGATGGTTTTGTTTCATTAAAAACAAGCAGCTTTTCATCGAATGACCCCTGTTTCTTCATTTTTTCATAAGAGGCATCGATATCAACCGTCTGTCCATTTAAGCCAGGCATCTTTTTCCACACTTTATCAATCTTAGCATTTTGAGCCTTTACTTCATAGTCAGAAGACTTCGATTCAATTTCCTGAAATAAAATATCTTTTGAAACAGATGCAACCTCGGCATGCTCTTTCATTGATTCAATATATGTAACAGCAGCCGGCTGCTTCATCGTTTGATATGACACGAGCAGTAAAAATACAAACACAATGAATGGTAACGTTTTTTTCAATGGTTGTCCCTCCCCTTTACCACAAATTATGACGGGGAGAAACAAGCTAGAACTATTGTTAGCGCAAGAAAAGAAAGAAGCCTGGCACGGATACCTGGCTTCTAACACATTTTATTTGATCTCATTAAGACTGCTTTTCTTCTTTTTCCTTTTCTTCACGTAAAACAGCTTTCCGAGAAAGGTTCACACGGCCTTGTTTATCGATTTCAGTGACTTTGACAAGTAATTCATCGCCAAGTTTCACGACATCTTCTACTTTGCCCACACGCTCAAGCGCAAGCTCAGAAATATGAACAAGTCCATCTTTTCCGCTGAAGATTTCAAGGAAGGCACCGAATTTTTCAATGCGTTTGACTTTACCTAAGTAAAGCTGTCCTACTTCAACTTCTCTCACAAGATCTTCAATGATTTTCTTCGCTTTTTGGTTCATATCTTCTTCTGTAGAAGAAATAAAGATTGTACCATCTTGTTCAATATCGATTTTCACACCGGTATCTTCAATGATTTTATTGATTTGTTTACCGCTTGGTCCAATGACATCGCGAATTTTATCTGGATTGATTGTCATCGTTAAGATTTTAGGTGCATAACGAGACAATTCTCCTCTAGAAGCAGGAATCGTTGACAGCATGCTGTCTAAGATTTCCATTCTTCCTTTTTTCGCTTGTTGAAGAGCCTCTTCTAAGATGTCTTTTGACAAGCCATCGATTTTGATGTCCATTTGAAGGGCTGTGACACCTTTTGATGTACCTGCCACTTTAAAGTCCATATCTCCAAGTGCATCTTCCATTCCTTGAATGTCTGTCAGCACTGTGTAGTATTCCCCAGATTTCACAAGTCCCATTGCAATCCCTGCAACTGGTGCTTTAATTGGAACACCCGCATCCATCATCGCAAGTGTGCTCGCGCAAATACTTGCTTGTGAAGTAGATCCGTTAGATTCTAATACCTCTGAAACGAGGCGAACCGTATAAGGGAAATCTTTTTCGGATGGAATGACTGGTTCTAGTGCACGTTCACCTAGTGCACCATGTCCGATCTCACGACGGCCTGGACCGCGCATTGGACCTGTCTCACCAACACTGAATTGCGGGAAGTTGTAATGGTGCATGAAGCGTTTTGATTCTTCAACACCTAGACCATCAAGAATTTGCACATCGCCAAGTGCACCTAATGTACAAATACTGAGCGCCTGTGTTTGTCCTCTTGTAAATAGGCCTGAACCGTGCGTTCTTGGCAGAAGTCCTACTTCTGAAGAAAGTGGACGGATTTGATCTACGCCGCGTCCATCTGGACGTACTTTCTCTTCAGTGATCAGACGGCGAACTTCGTTTTTGACAAGCTTGTTTAATACATCTTTCGCTTGTTTAATCGTTGCTTCGTCACGTTCTTCTGCTTCAAACTTCTCAACTACAGCTTTTTTCACAGCACTGATCGCATCCTCACGCGCATGCTTCTCATGTACTTGAATCGCTTTCAGCAGGTCAGCTTCAGCAAGTGCTTTTACTTCGTCTGCTAACGTTTGATCTACTTCATATAAAGGAATATCGATTTTTTCTTTACCGACTGCCTTCACAATTTCTTCTTGGAATTCAATTAAGCGTTTGATCTCTTGGTGACCGTACATGATCGCTTCAAGCATTGTCTCTTCCGGTACTTCATCAGCACCAGCTTCTACCATGTTGATCGCATCTTTTGTTCCGGCAACCACAAGATTGATGTCACTTTGTTCAAGCTGCTCCACATTTGGGTTAATGATCAGCTTTCCATCCACTCGTCCTACTGTAACGCCGGCGATTGGTCCCTCAAATGGAATGTCAGACACACATAAAGCTAAAGATGAGCCAAACATTGCAGCCATTTCAGATGAACAATCTTGATCCACACTCATGACGATACTAATGACTTGTACTTCGTTTCTAAATCCATCTGCAAACAGCGGACGAATTGGTCTGTCAATTAAGCGGCTCGCAAGGATCGCCTTTTCACTTGGACGGCCTTCTCTTTTAATGAAGCCGCCAGGAATTTTACCTACTGCGTATAGTCTTTCTTCGTAGTTCACAGTGAGCGGGAAGAAATCAAGTGGTTTTGGTTCTTTAGAAGCTGTTGCTGAGCTAAGCACAGCCGTATCTCCGTAGCGTACGAGGACCGCTCCGTTTGCTTGCTTTGCAAGCTGGCCAGTTTCAACTGTCAGTTGACGTCCAGCCCAGTCTATGGTGAAGACATGTTTCTCTTGTCCCATTCTGAGATAAACTCCTCTCTTATCGTAAAATTTTAGTTAGTTCTTATTATGAACAAAATGATTTTCACATATCAATGTGAAAGCTGTATGTAGAAGGGTATTTGCCATTCTTTCAACATTTTAACCATAAAATATTAGTGATTATACGATAAAAAAGCGGGAATCCTCCCGCTTTTTACGATTATCGACGTAAGCCTAGTTTGTTAATTAACTCACGGTAACGAGTTACGTCTTTATTACGTAGATACGTAAGAAGATTACGACGTCTACCTACCATTTTCAAAAGACCGCGACGTGAGTGGTGATCTTTCTTATGAGTACGTAAATGCTCGTTCAAGTTGTTAATTGATTCTGTTAGGACAGCGATCTGAACTTCTGGAGATCCAGTATCAGATTCGTGTGTTTTGAACTCATTAATTAATTGCGTTTTACGCTCTTGAGTAATTGCCATCCTGTTTCACCTCCAAATCATGTTAGCCCCATCTACCTCGCAGCCGTCGGTGAAGTCGGCCTGCCAAGTAAGTGGTTTTAAAGCTACAGGAATAATCATACTAAAAATATGCTGAATTTGCAAATGGTAGAGCAGTTTTTCTATGATTTTTTTGTTTGCTTATGCTGATCTTGAAAAAACTGAATCGCTTCTTCTTTATCTTGACTGATTTGAGCCGTCAGCTCCTGGATTCCGTTAAATTTTCGTTCACTTCGAATGCGCTTGAACCATTGTAATTTAATCGGCTGGCCATATATTTCTTCGTTAAAATCAAAGAGGTTTACTTCAATGGCAGGCTGATCAGGACGTTTTTCATAAAATGTTGGTTTATAGCCAACGTTACAAACACCGTCATATACTTTACCTTTTACTTCTGCTCTTACAGCATATACCCCTGTTGGCGGAATAATGTATTCAGCAGATAAGCCGACATTAGCTGTCGGAAACCCGATCGTCCGTCCGCGTTTGTCTCCATGGATGACAATGCCGCGAAGCTGATAAGGTTTTCCTAAAAGCTCGCTCACATATTCAACATCCCCATTTTTTAATGCGGAACGGATGAGAGTGGAGCTGACTTTTCTGTCTTGATTGGACAGCTTAGGTACGATGGTTGCATTGATACGGCCTTTTCCGTATTCGTCGAACGTTTCCATTGTGCCTGCACCAAAACGGCCAAACGTAAAATCAAACCCCGCTACTGCGTGCTTCACATTCAATTCATCCAAATATTGATCCACAAATTCTTGAGGAGATAGAGCTGCAAAGCTCTCGCTGAATTGTACGATGTATAAATAGTCAGCGCCCAGCTGTTCGATAAAATCAATTTTATCCTCAAGCGGTGTAATTAAGTCTTTTGGTTCCCGTGCCTTTTGCAAAACATGTGATGGATGCGGATGAAAGGTCATGACTGCTAAGGCCAATCCTTCTTTTTCCGCAATGCTTTTCGCTTCGTCAATGACTTTTTGATGCCCGAGGTGAACACCGTCAAAGTACCCTAAAGCCATAACAGACGGGACTTGATCCTTTTGATTCAATGTATGTGGGTGTGAAATATGTATAGTCTTCACGAGATGTCACCTTTTCTTTAAGATTGCTTGTCCTGAGATAAGATCTTCGCCGGCTTCATCAGGTTCTGTTTGGTCGGGTGCTTCATATATATCGCCAGACAACGGCCTGAAGGAGCAAAAACAGCGACACGATCCGCCTCTGCGAAATGAGCAAATTCATCAGGCATTGGCAGGACTGCACCGTTTTCCACTTTACTTGCTAATGTATCATTTATCTCCCATTTCGGCAAATGATTGAGCGCACGCTCGATCGGGACAAGGTGCTCATCTACAGTTCCTTCCTCGCTTATATCTCGCAGCTCATCCAGCGTGATACATTCATCAAGTGTAAAATCACCAGACCCTGTACGAATGAGATGTGACATGTGGGCTGGGAACCCTAGTTTCTTCCCGATATCAACCGCTAATGTCCTCACATACGTTCCCTTTGAGCATAGAACGGTAAACCTAAATGACACGCTACCATCCTCATATGTGACAGGTGTAGTCCGCTCGATACGGTGAATAGTAATTTCTCGGCTCGGCCGCTCAATTTCAATGCCTTCTCTTGCATATTCATAGAGCTTTTTCCCGCCAATTTTCACAGCAGAAAACATGGGAGGAATTTGTTCTATGGTTCCTTCAAACTGCTTCAGCGCCTCATCAATTTCTTTTTCTGAGATCGGTTTTTCCACTTTTTTTTCTTCTACGATCTCACCTGTTTGGTCTTCTGTTGTTGTAGAAAAGCCAATCGTGATCTCCGCATCATACGTTTTCGATTTATCTGTTAAGTATTCTACAATCTTCGTTGCTCTTCCGATACAAATAGGAAGAACACCTGAAACCTCTGGGTCGAGGGTGCCTGTATGGCCGACTTTTTTTGTGTGCAAAATTTTTCTTACTTTAAACACACAGTCGTGTGAGGTCATGCCTCTTTCTTTATGTAATAAAAGAACACCATTTATCATCTGCGTTCTCTCCTTTCATAAACGATGAAAAAGGACAGACGATCATCGCCTATCCTTATTTCAACGTCTTATTCGTGATCTTTTGTGTTTAATTCAGCAATCAGGCTTTCAATTCGATTTCCGTAATCTACAGATTCGTCGAATTCAAAGTGCAGTTCTGGTGTTTTGCGAAGTCTGATTCGATTGCCAATTTCAGAGCGGATGTACCCTTTAGCCTTTGCAAGACCTTTTAAGGTTTCCTCTCTTTTCTTCTCGTCGCCAAGAACAGAAATGTAGACTTTGGCAATTTGCAAATCACCGGATACTTCGACATCAGTTACAGTCAAAAAGCCGATTCTTGGATCTTTTAGCTTTCTGCCTAAGATGTCGCCCAATTCTTTTTTCATTTGCTCACCCACACGGGTTGCTCTCATACTCATGATCTTATCACCTCTAATTAAAACCACTCAGTTTTCGTGATCGTTCGTTCAATTTCAGGAAAAGAATCGATAAAGCTTAATACACGCTGAAGCTCCTTTTCCACTTGAACCCGAGATGAGGAAATCACGGCGATTCCGATTGATGTACGCTGCCATGTATCCTGGTAATCCATTTCAGCAATGGTTACATTGAATTTATGACGCGTTCTTGTCAATATTCGCTGAAGAACCGCACGTTTTTCCTTCAGTGAGGATGCATCATAGATCATGCACTCACATTCGGTATAACCGATCATTTTCTTTCGATTTCTTGCATAACGAATGATTCCATGACATCACCTTCACGGATATCATTGTATTTCTTAATGGTAATACCACATTCATAGCCTTGTGAAACTTCTTTCACATCATCTTTAAATCGTTTTAACACGTCAACTTCGCCTTCAAAAATAACGACGCCGTCACGGATTAAGCGGATTCCGCTATCTCTTGTAATCGTTCCTTCAGTTACATAGCCGCCAGCAATTGTACCGATTTTAGATACTTTGAACGTTTGACGAACTTCAACTTGACCGATGACTTTTTCTTCATATTCAGGGTCAAGCATTCCTTTCATCGCAGCTTCAATTTCATCGATGACTTTATAGATAATGCGGTGCAAGCGGATATCTACGTTCTCTGTTTCAGCTGTGCTCTTCGCATTTCCATCAGGACGTACGTTAAAGCCAATCACGATAGCATTAGAAGCACTTGCTAAAATGATGTCTGATTCTGTAATCGCTCCAACACCCGTATGGATGATTTTCACTTTTACGCCTTCGACTTCAATTTTTTGAAGAGCTGCTGTTAATGCTTCAGCAGAGCCTTGTACGTCTGCTTTCACGATCAAGTTGATATCTTTTACGTCACCTTGTTTGATTTGCTCAAATAGGTCGTCTAGAGATAATTTTGCTTTATCTGAACGCTGTTCGTCCAGCTGTTTAGAAGCACGCGCCTCACCGACTTGACGAGCTGTCTTTTCATCTTTGAATACAAGGAACTGATCCCCTGCATTCGGTACATCGTTTAAACCAGTGATTTCAACAGGTGTAGATGGTCCTGCTGTTTTCACGCGGCGGCCGATGTCATTGACCATTGCACGTACACGGCCAAATGTATTTCCGACAACGATTGGGTCACCTACATGAAGTGTACCTGTTTGAACAAGAAGGGTTGCAACAGAACCTCTTCCTTTATCAAGCTCAGCCTCGATGACAGTCCCTTTTGCCGCACGATTAGGGTTGGCTTTCAGTTCTGCTACTTCGCTGACAAGAAGGATCATTTCGATCAATTCGTCAATGCCTTCACCTGTTTTCGCAGATAGTGGAACGAAAATGGTTTCGCCGCCCCAAGCTTCTGGTACAAGACCATGCTCAGTTAATTCCTGCATCACGCGGTCAGGGTTCGCTGTTGGTTTGTCAATTTTGTTAACAGCGACAATGATTGGCACTTCTGCCGCTTTCGCATGGTTAATCGCTTCAATTGTTTGAGGCATGACACCATCATCTGCTGCAACGACTAGAATTGTCGTATCCGTTACTTCGGCACCACGTGCACGCATCGTTGTAAATGCTGCGTGTCCAGGTGTATCAAGGAACGTAATTTTTTTGCCGTTTTCTTCAATTTGGTATGCACCGATATGCTGCGTGATTCCACCTGCTTCGCCTTCGACGACTTTTGTCTTACGAATACTGTCAAGAAGAGTTGTTTTCCCGTGGTCAACGTGTCCCATGATCGTTACAACTGGAGGGCGTACTTGCATATCTTCTTCTTTATCTTCAACTTCATACTTTTCAAGTTCAGTTTCTTCTAAAATAATGACTTCCTCTACTGAAACACCATATTCAGAAGCGATTAATTCAACTGTATCTTTATCAAGTTCTTGGTTGATCGTTGCCATGACACCAAGCATCATCAGCTTTTTGATGATTTCAGCTGTTTCTTTTCCAAGCTCATCAGCCAGCTGGCCGACGGTCATTGAATTTGTAAATTCAATTTTTTCAGGAAGCTCTTTTTTAGGCTTCACAGGTCTAGCTTGCTGATGCTGCGGTTTGTTATTTCCACCGCGTTTATTTTTGTTTTTATTTTGGTTGTTGTTTTTTTTGTTTTTATTAAATTGATTATTCTGCACGTCATTCTTCTTTCTATCATTGTTTTTGTTAGATGATTGTTTTTTTTGTTCTGCGGGTTTCTCGTTAGCTGTCTCTTTTGCTTTGGCTTTTTTATAGATAGCGTCTAGCTTTTTCACAGTGTCGTCTTCAAGCGTCGCCATGTGGTTGTTCACTTCCACGTTCATATCCTTAAGCGCTGCTATAATATCTTTACTTGAAACATCTATGGCTTTTGCGTATTCATATACTCTCACTTTAGCCATTCGTTCACCCCCAAATAAATTAATCGAGCAAGCTTATGAGCTTCTTAGCGAAGCCTTGGTCAGTGACAGCGACAACTACGCGAGCTTCTTTCCCAATAGAACGTCCGAGAACGGAACGGTCTTCAACTTTTCTAACCGGAACATTATAAAATTTGCATTTGTCAGATACCTTTTTCTCTGTGTTAGATGAGGCATCTGCTGCAAGAAGAACCAGCTTAGCACGCGCATGTCTAATTTCTTTGATCACCAGATCTTCTCCTGACACGACTTTACGAGCTCGATTTGCTAGACCAAGCAAAGGATACCATTCAGATTCATTCATTAGGTTTTTTCACCTTTTCAGCTAGTTCTAGTAATTCTTCAAATATGTGTTCGTCAATCTGTGTCTGAAATTGCTGCTGTAAACTGCGTTTGTTCTTTGCCGCAAGAATGGTTTCTTTATCGAGAGAAAGGTAAGCTCCGCGTCCGTTCATTTTTCCGGTAGCGTCAACAGACACTTCTCCTTCTTTAGAACGAACAACACGGATCAGTTCTTTCTTTGGTTTCATTTCTCCCGTCACGACGCATTTTCTAAGCGGGATTTTTTTTCGGCTTTTCACCTTTAATATCACCTCTTATTCGTCAGATTCCTCAGCTACTGGTTCAGCCTCTAAGAAAAGAGATTCAGAGTCTTCAGTTCTTGGGAAAATACCGAGTTCCCTTGCATCTGTTTCGCTTTTAATGTCGATTTTCCAGCTAGTCAGCTTCGCTGCAAGGCGGGCATTTTGACCTCTTTTACCAATCGCTAATGACAGCTGATAATCAGGGACAATGACTGTTGTCGCCTTGTCTTCTTCATTCACAATGACATCAAGTACTTTTGATGGACTGAGCGCATTGGCAACAAATTCAACCGGGTCATTAGACCAATGGACAATGTCAATTTTTTCGCCTTTTAGCTCATTGACAATTGCTTGTACACGCTGGCCTTTTGGTCCAACACAGGAGCCAACTGGATCAACATCAGGATCATCTGTACGAACAGATATTTTAGAACGGTCCCCAGCTTCTCTAGCAACCGATTTAAGCTCTACAGTACCATCATAAATTTCTGGTACTTCAATTTCAAATAAACGCTTTAAAAGACCTGGATGTGTTCTAGACACATAAATTTGTGGTCCTTTTGTTGTTTTTTCTACTTTTGTAATGAACACTTTAATGCGGTCATGTGGTTTGTATTCTTCATTTGGCATTTGTTCATTGACAGGAAGAAGGGCTTCGATTTTGCCAAGTGACACGTAAATAAATTTACTGTCAATCCGCTGAACGATTCCCGTCATAATGTCTTCCTCGCGGTCGATGAACTCAGTGTAGATCACACCACGCTCTGCTTCTCTCACTCGCTGCGTCACAACTTGTTTCGCTGTCTGAGCTGCAATGCGTCCGAAGTCTTTTGGTGTGACTTCAATCTCAACGACGTCACCAACCATGTAATTCGGGTTAATATTGGCTGCATCATCTACTGAGATTTCAAGGCGAGAATCATACACTTCATCTACAACATCTTTTCTTGCGAACACGCGAATTGTTCCCGTTTCGCGGTTTAAATCAACACGAACATTTTGTGCTTGATTAAAATTACGCTTATATGCAGAAATGAGTGCAGCTTCTATCGCTTCAATTATAATTTCTTTACTAATACCCTTCTCTTTCTCAAGAACAGTCAGGGCATCTAACAACTCACTACTCATTTTTATGGTTCCCCCTTATATCAATGAAAAGGTTAATTGAACGAAACTGCTAATCTTGCGTTAGCAATTTTTTCGTATGGAATATTGATCTCTTTCTTTCTTGTCTTGATCTTCACTGTCACTGTTGCAATCTCACCATCAAAGCTTGTAAGCTCACCTTCAAATGCTTTTTCACCATCAATTGGTTCATATGTTTTCATGAAAACATTTTTTCCAAGTGCTTTTTCAAAATCAGCTTTTTTCTTTAATGGGCGCTCCGCTCCAGGAGAGGACACTTCAAGAAAGTAGTTTTGGCTAATCGGATCTGCCTCATCAAGCTTTTCGCTCAAGGCTTCGCTCACTTTGGCACACTCTTCGATATCGACACCTTTATCAGAGTCAATAAACACGCGAAGGAACCAGTTTTGACCCTCTTTGACAAATTCAACATCAACGAGTTCAAGCTGTAAGCCATCTAAAATTGGCTGCACCATTTCGCTTACGACATCCACTACTTTTTTGCTCATTCTCTTCCTCCTTGTGCTTTCGATAAACGCTCTTATCAATCATTCTGCATAAAAACCCTGCTTTATGTGAGCAGGGGGAGCAGAAAACGGATGAATAATGTCGAGACAAAAATTGCCTGTTCAATACAAAAGAGCGGGTTTCCCCACTCTTGTCTCGGTAATCGTTAGCATTTCCATAAAAACTATACCATATCCAATTTTTTTATGCAAATGAAGTTCCTCCTTATAATAGGTACTTGCTCAACGATTACTGCAGCATGTTCAGTACCATTAATACCTCTCTCTTCCTTTATATATAAACGGAAAGCCACTATGAATAGAGCGGACTGGTAATAATGCACCTGAATGCAATGAGCGAAGAACAGAGCTCCCCTATGAAAGAAAGTAACATCTACACTAAGCCATCTCTATTTCCAAAAAACATTTTGTATGACACAGTATGGTTATTTATATAGAAGCAAAGAGTGTATCAGTAAACAGCCTTCACTTTCAAATTTTTCATCCCCCCTAATGGATAAGTACTTTAACGTTAAAGAAATAAGCACTTTGCCTTTGTCACTCACTTCAGAGAACCGCGTTCTAATTTTTAGGGAATAGCAATGTAAAGATCATTCATATTGAACTCCCCGAAGAGCAGGCGGAGACTGAACGGATAACCTTCATATTATACATAGAGAAAGAACCATGTTTATATGGAATGAATTTATCCAGACTGTTTAATCAGCCATGCATGTAAAAGTAAAGGTGTCTTCTGTGCTGAATTGCTATATTCATCTGGAACCTGCCTTAACGTTTGTTGTAAATTTTCATTTCCTATTAACGATAAAAATTCCATACTAAATGGGCTAAACCCTCCAATTATAGAAGTACCAATCTTATACATCATATCTTTTCTAGTTTTGGTCATATAGGTGAGTAACTGCTCGAACTCAGATAATGTCAATGAGGCGTGATATTGATCATATAAATACAGTTCTTCTTCTTTGTTCTCAACTGAACTCAATCCACTTTCTATACTATCTCGATTTAAATCAACTATATAAATAATAGATTCATTTGATAAATAAGGAAGTAACTGTTCTAATAATGCTAAAGGATCTTCAAATAGCCCAAAACACAGATGTATTAAAATCGCATCATAACTTTTCGCATGTGATGAAAAATTTTTGATATCTGTACAAATAAAATTAGCTTTTAAATTCAATTGATTTGCACAATGTATGGCTTCTTCAGATGAATCAATTCCAGTCAAATCAGCTTGAGGTAATTGCTTAGATAAATACTCAAGCATCTGCCCTTGTCCACATCCTATATCTAAAATAGAGGCAGGGGTTTTTTTGAATGTTAGTTGATAATAAGAAATGAAAGTTTCAGCTGATAGACATCGAGTAAATGGCGTTTCTCGATTATCATAATTTGAACTTATTTTTCTTTTTTCTGAATCCAAAAACCATGACTGCGCCAGAGCTCTTTTCCCTTTAAGCTCTTTCATCTTTTCTTGTATTATCACAGGGTTTACCACCTTTATAAAAAGTCTCACCAATCAGTTTCAGATAATACGGGAGGTTTCGTTTTGAAGTTCTTTATTTTGCGAGGTTGAAAAAAATGAATGAACAGATTATGTGAAATATGAAATGCTATCGCTGCTAGAATACCAAATGTTAAGTATGAAATAACTGTGATTAATGTAAAAAGCGACATATAAGCAATAGACTTAACACCGCCTATTGGTATATGCAGCAATATAAATCCTATTGAACTGATACAGATCGCTACCGCTACAGACTCCACAGAATTCGTTAGTAATAATAACGGAAGAAAGAACCGCCAAATCAATTCTTCTGATAGAGCCGTTAATGGAAGAAAAAAGATTGAATCAACATTGACAACATATCTGCCTCTAAATGCAACAACTTTGTTTTTTAATTTCCATAGAACTGACGGTAATAGGACACCTAATAAAAAGAAGAATAAAACACCATACACATTTTTATTATTAGAAATTTCAACTAAGAGCTCTTGAGAAAATGCTCCACAGCATATAGAAGCTCCGATAATCGTGAATCCATCATAGCTCCTCTGAGGAGTGATATATGTTATTAACTTTCGATCGGATATTGGTTTATCTCTCTTGATTTTGATCACCATTTTAGAGCTTAAGGGACCCAAAAAGTGAATGAGGATCCCTAAAGCTGCTACCATTGAAATCATCTATTTAAGTACCCGCAATCAATGTATAAATTGGGGCATCATCTACTCCATTAAATCCACCGATCAGTTCCATTAACTCATCATCGATAAACCCTCCGAATGGTCGGCTATTAATCTTCTGTGCAGTAGATAGCAAAATCATATTTTGCATGACATGTCCTGCCTCCATAAAAACGAAGCGATAAGAACGATGTCCATACTTAAATCGAGAACGCCAAAAATTAGCTGAAATGACTACAGCAAATGCAAAATCTTGAACGGATTCTTCTTGTAACATTATTTTCTCAAATTCTTTTTCAGAGTAATCACCCATTTTGGTCAATCCTTTTCTATACGGATCGAAATGATAAATACCTTTGTCTAAAGAATCCACTTTGTTGGCTACAATAAATAGATCTAGAGGATAAAGTGCCCCGCCAGATGGTATAGGGCGTCTAGGTCCTTCTTTACGCTCTACCAATCCATAACTCTTCTGTAAAACTGTTGAGAGTTGTTCTAATGAAACACTCCCCCCGCTAAAATAATCTGCACTTCTTCGTTCCTTAATGACATCATCTAAAGTTATATTTGTATTTAATGGTTTAGGCAGTAAAATTAAAGGTAGGTCATCAAATCTTTTACTTGCATGTGTAGCAATCTTTTGCAAAGTTTGAGATCGCAGAAGCCCTGCAACACCAGGTGCGTCCCATGCCATTGAACCCCTATAGATTTTTGTTGCCTCAAACCAATTTTCAGAAGGATCATCAAACCGTAATGCTTCGTTTCCATACACAACATCAGCCAAATTAGTAGCATGTCTTTCAATACTATTCATATATTTAATCACCTTTCTACGATATTAAGGAAATGGATGCGGAATTGGATTCAGTTCTTCTAACTTAAAAGGTTTATCTACTAAACCTAAATGATAAGAATGTTTTAAAATTCGTTCTCCGCCCAACATTCTACCTCTATAAAGAACGTCAATCGGTTTATATCCAGGAATAATTGATTTTACGACATAGGCACCAGCATCTTTTATATCAGGGCTGGTTAAGTCAAAAGTTGCCACATGATATCCTTGTTTTGATAAATGACTGACAAGGTTAGTCCATAAAATGTCTGGAGAACGATCATCAAACGGTGCATAGTCTTTAACGTCCACTAATTTCTCACTCGCTGTTAAAAAATCAGCTTCTTTCACAATAGCTGTTCCCGCATAGAGTTTAATATGATCTTCAAAACTGTTAATATCTCGATGATAATCTACATCCACTAAGGCGTTCCCTAATCGTTGTTCTGTTTTTACCCAAGTTCTTGTATACATTCCCTCTATTGCAGCTTTCTCACATGCTCTTTCAATTGAATGAGCAGAGGCCGCGCCAATAGCAAATGGAGCTAAATCTGTATGAGGATTTCTTATCACTGCCAAAATAGTAGGAACACCAGAAAAAATGCTCATGTCTACTAAATGCAAATCAAGAGAAGTAGGTTTAATATATCTTTCATAGAAGTGTTTTAATCTAGGTGAGGTATTAATATCGATCTGCGGTAAACTTAACTTATTGTACCAAGTAAGCATAAATGCATCTCTTTCAATTGTTTCAAATAAACCTGAGATTGCAGCTTCTTGATATGTAATACCACAAGCTAGTCCATTACTAGTTGCATGACCAATATTGGGGTCTCCTGGCCACTCAGTATAGTTTGCAATATGAATTAATTGAGCAGGCGTCCAAACTTCTTCATTATTTTCAGCAATATGACCTTTTCTCCACCATAATTTTGTATCTTCATTCCATCTATCATGAGGAAAATTCGGGTCTTCATATTGAGTGACAGCATACATCTCCCACTTATCAAAGCCAATTACTGATTTGCCTTCATTGATTAAGTCCTTTTGAGTACCAAAACATACAACATCAGAGTTTAAAGGTAAATAAGCGGCACTATATCTTTCCACCGTTTCACCTATAGCTGCTAATCTGGCTGCAGCTGGATTAGCAGATCCTCCCCCATTATATGAATTAGATGGTACTCCAAATAAAATATTGCTGTCTGTACCATGCGCTCCATATGAATGACCCCATATATCATCAACGTCTCTGAGTTTTCTATACTCTCTACGGACTATCCCAACATAAGGATCTGCCAATTGGTCGAGTATTTCCCATGACTCTTCTAATGTTGTCCATTTATTAGCCATAATTAATTATTCACCTCACCATGAAACCAAACTTGAGGAAAACCTGTATCTGCAGTTGGGGAACACTTTGGGCATCTAGGAACTCGATAAACACGATGATGATTACATGAGACACCTTTATCATCTAAATTAATTGTTGTAAATCCACCTGGTGTTGCACTTGGTGCGTAATCTTTTAGTGTGAGCCATTCTAAAATTAAATTACTTGCAATTCCGATTTGAACTAAATTAATCGGCATATGATAAACCGGTTTCTTTTCAGGATTTATAGGTTTTATTTTCATTAAGTCTGATCGCAATACTTCGTCAGAAAAATTTGCTGATTTTCGAAGGTTATAGCAATGTAAACAAGCTGATTGATGTGGCAAGAAAAATGGACCTACCCAAGATGTCTGTCCATCATATGGCACAATGCTTAACCAAGGGGTGTGGTCTTCTAATGCCAGATCATTTATTTCTTCAAAAATCGGATCTAAATGAGAGTTGCCGATAGCAACCCTGATATCTGGCTGCTTATTTAATTCTCCTTTAAGCACTACATGTAGACCTGCCTCTTGCAAATGACGAATAAATTCAGCAGCAACTGGGTTATGATCTCGCGTAATAACTTCAACAATCCCTGTTTTTAAACGATCTAGTATATCTTCAACCAATACTTGTCCACCGGCTCTTTCATAAGACAAAAGCGCAGTTAAATCAAAGGTCATATCCGTCTTAACACACATTCCGTTCGCAACTAAAAATTCGAGGACATGTTTTAATTGATCACTCTCTACTTCGAAATTCTCCTCCAGCTCTTTAATGGAAACCCCATTATCTTCCGTAAGATAATCAGAAATTTCTTGAATAAATTCAATAATTCCGTCACCTTCAATTTTGGTGACAGTTTGCGCTTTTAAACCAATCAAACTGTCTTCTAGTTTACCTAGCGTAATGTGTGGTGCTAATTTATACCTCGTCATTTCTTGGTCTTTGACAAACATATATTATTCCTCCTTAAGAATAATTAATTTGTATTTTAGATAATTGTGCCCGATTTGGGGGGTGACCAATTATTTGTTCCAGCGTGTTCGTAAATGGCTGTAAATGTTTTGAAGAAGAAGCTTCTTGAAATTCGGCTAACCATTCTAATACGTCTAAAGGCATATTGTTCTGGGACAAAATTGATATGACCTCTTCTTTACTTTTACAATACAATTCAATTTTCATGTTTAAATCCTCTTCAAAAGTATCCTTCAGCCTACTCATACTTACTAACTCTGGTCCTGTTAAATCATATGCCTTTCCAGCGCGATTCCTAACATCCTGTTTAGGGATCAAACATGCCTTTACAACATCTTTTGTATTGATCCAATTAACTCCCTCGGGAGAAAATGCAGTTATTAATTTACCAGTAGCACCTGCCCATCCTCTATAAAGTTCTATATTAATATCAAGCGGTGAAGTCCTATAAAGTATGCTATTCTGATAGATTTTCAATAATTCACTTTCAAGAGAACCTAGTTCATCCTCGACAGTATGCCTTCTATTAGATAAAATAATCGTTTCCGTTTGAAAATCAGTATTATTTATAAAGAATTCTTTGTCATAACTAACAGCCCCGCCCAAATCAATTATTTGAACAGGATAGTCTTCATACTCAACTTTCATCTTCTCTAAATAGGCTTTTATTGGTTCTCTAATCCCGACATAATGAATACTCATAAAGATCCCCTCCCTCTTTTCTCTTTCCTGATTATCAGTGAATGGTGAAAATCTAAATTAATCAAACTTATAATAGAAATAGTAATCTTCTATTTGAGTTCTTCATAACATAGTAACCTCAACTTTTTTCATACATTTAATTAACTTAATATCTAAATACCCAAAATATTTGATTCAAATTAACACCAACCTTTAATCCAAAAATAACATAAAGACCATATAAAACCTCAAAATACATTAAATTTTAAATATAGTATTATTTTCCATAGTCATATTAAACCACATTTTTTCAGTGGTATCAACGGACTTTTCAGAAAATATAAAACTTTCACACTCACATATTGACAAATAAAGACTTATGAACCATCATATGTAATATATCAACTACATATCTATGTTGATAAATTTTAACTAAGGAGGTCTTAAAGATGACTAAAATTACAATCCCAACTGCTTTGGCTGCTAAGGTACATGGGGAAGGTCAACATTTATTCGAACCAATGGCTGCGCGCTGCACTTGCACAACAATCATCTCAAGTTCTTCAACTTTCTAATCAACTTTAGTTTTTTCGACATATCATTGAAAAGATCGCTCGCCCACCTAGCGAAGCAGACTTAGCTAGGTGGGTGGGCATTTTTTATTTGAAAATAGAAGTTTCCACGTTTATTTTGCTTAACGAAAACCTTGCATCCAGTTAATGGGACAGCAAGAGATAGTGAATAAAACAAAAAAGGCTATTGAGATTTTTCTCAATAGCCCCCACTGTATTAAATATCGATTACTTCCACACCGCTTAAATCTGCCCCTTCTCCTTCTAAAATATGATAAGTCATTTTATCCATTGTCACTCCAATAAAGTTTAATTTTTTAATCGTACATGATTTAAAATTAACATTGATTAATTTAGAATTCTCAAAAGTAATGTTTTTAAAATAACAATTTTCAAATAAAACATTTATTAAAGATGATTCATCAATACTAATGTTGGGTAAATGACAGCCATATAAGGATGAATTCGTTATCTCACAATGTTCAAAATGAGATTGAGTCAAATCACTCTTTTCAAAGGTAGATGAGGAAATTTTAGAATGGCTAATATTAACTTTTCTCAGATAGCACCCATTAAAATCTGAATGGCTCATTACTTTTTGTACAATCGATAGCCCCTTAAAATCGCATAACTTATATTTAACATTTATAAACGTTAACCAATCTAAATCAGCATTAACAAATATTTTTTTCACATGCTCTACGCGGTTATGATCATCAATTACTAATGTATGATTATCAATGCTTATTTCGCCTGATTTCAGCTTTTCAATAAGCATATCCTGAACCTCTGCATCTTTTAATCCATCATTTTCGAGTTTTAATTTAACATTTCCAAGCAGCTCTAATAATTCTTTTTTCTTTTCTTCATATGTTTTGTCTTTTTTATATGGCCGAAAACAACTTTCAACATACAGTTCTAACTCTTCACTTAACATTGACTCACTCCTTTTTTTCAGACAGCATACAAGCATTGATTTTGCGGTGCATAACATTTAGCTGAAATTTTTAGAGACTAGCCTCTTGCTCGCTTTATATATTTTTTATAGCCAACCAACGAAAGAATAAACCCTAACAGTGTATAGCCTATAAGGACTGCTGTTACTAAGATCAAATTCTCTCCCCCTGGTAGTGTTGATACTGATTGCACTAAACCTTGATGTGCCCAATACTGCGGGAAGAGCATACCAATTATTTTGAGATAACTAGGTAATTGATCAAATGGAGTCCATAAGCCACAAGCAACTGCTGTCCCTAAAGCAATCATGTTTGTCATCACTAGGCCTGTATTCTCAGTTTTAGCAAATGCGGCGATGGCAACTCCCCATGAAGTCACTTGCATTGATAATAGAACAACTACTAAGAAATACGAGCTGTATTGTGTTATTTCAATACCATATAAATAAACCCCTAAAATGGTTAACAACAAAACTTGAAATAAGATAATGATAAAAAATGGAACGCACTTTCCCAGAAAAAAATGATGCGGCTGTAAAGGAGTGCTTGCTAGCCTTGCCACAATTCCTTTCTCACGATCTTTTACAAAACTAATGACAATTGAAATAATGACAAATGTGGAGAAAAACACGCTCATCCCTGTCACTGATTGAGAAGCAACTAATGTTTTTTGTGCTTGAGAACTACCTGATGTAAATAATTCTATTAAAAGAATAATTGAAGCAACTGGTAATAAAATGGTCCAGAACAACAATGATCGATCTTTCACCTGTTTTATAGATTCGATGCGGACTAATGGCCACATAAAAATCACTCCCGTTATATTAATTTGATTCCCTTCTATATAACTCTTAAATAATCACATTTTTTATTTATTTTACCATTTGTGGATGTGACGAATTAGAATTAGTCACATAATGTTGACTAATTACGTATGATTTTAAATCACGGTACACACAAATTAATTCTGTTCGTTAAATTTATGCTCTTTCTACATCAGTTACTCTTTTAAGTTATTTTAATTGAAAATACGAGAGTGCTTTTCATTCATAAAGACATTTTATTGTAATTGATCACGTAAATCTGTTCCTGTTAATTGAAAAAAGACATCTTCAAGTCTCGGTCTGTATAAAGATAATTGTTGGGGAACGAGTGATTCCTTTTTACTCAGTTTAGCCAAATCTTCTAAAGTATCTAATGGTTTTGTAGTTTTAATTAACACTCCACCTTGATGAGTAACAAAATCATACCCGAGACTAGTTAATGTTTTATTAGGAATCATAGATTCAAAAAAGACAGATGTTTCTGCGTAACGATTCAAAAGCTCATCTATTTTGCCTTCTTCAACAATGTTCCCTTTATCAATGAAAGCCACATAATCACATAAACTCTCTATTTCCTCCATATAATGACTAACATAGATAATAGTTCTTCCCTCTTCCTTCAATTTGTTAATGATGTCGAAAATATAGCGTCTTGATTGAGGATCTACCCCCACTGTCGGTTCATCTAAAAGAATTAACTTAGGAGCATGCATTAGAGCGCAGCCAATATTCAAACGACGTTTCATTCCTCCTGAAAAGCTTTCAACTATATCATTTGCTCTTTCCCACAATCCTACATCTTTTAGTGTTTTTTCTACTCTTTCTTCTAATGTTTTCCCTTTCAAACCATAAATTTGTCCAAAAAACTCCATATTTACTTTAGCTGTTAATTTTTCCTCTAAGCTGATGTCTTGCGGGATGTAGCCGAGCGCACTCTTAGACTCACCAACATGCTCAACTCTGCCTTCATAAGATTTAATGATGTGAGATATAATTTTCATCAAGGTTGATTTACCAGAACCATTTGGACCTATTAATCCATAACAAACTCCTTCTGGAATCGTTAATGTAATACTTTTTAACGCTTGGGTAGTCCCGTATTTTTTACTGACGTTTTCTATTTTCAACATTCGGCACCCTTTCCTTCCATCTCATTTGTTTTTTAAAATGGCTTCAATAACACTCAAATATTCTTTGTAGGCGTGCTCTCCTAAATCTGTTATACTAACGATTGTTTTTGGTTTTTTATCCACAAATGTCTTTGTAATTAGCACATAGCCTGCATCCTCTAATTTTTTTAAATGCGAGCCCAAATTACCGTCTGTTACAGATAAAGAGGCTTTTAAGAAGCTAAAATCACATTTTTCATAAATCATTAATAAACTCATAATCCCTAACCGAACTTTTGGATGGATTAAATCATTTAAACTATTGACATTACTCATTTCCTTGTCCTTTTCTTTTTAAAATCACACCAGTTAATAACAAACTTCCTCCACCAATAAAAGCGAAGATAATGTTCATTAAACTAGGAAATAATAAAAATGTAGTTACACCTAAAACACTTAGCCAGAACCCCATAATAAAGATCTCTTTAGCCAGAACAATACCTAAGAGTAAATACATGATAGAAACCAATAAAACAACATAAAAGGGTAAATTATTTAATGTATATGGTAATAAACCAACACATATTAAAAAAATAAAGATACCTAAAATAATTCCAAGACCAAGCCATGTGTATTGTAATTGAGTTCTTAAAAACAAGGGCATTGGAATCATTTTCTTTTGTTTAAAATATGTAGTTAAAGTGATAACCCAGCCCGCAATGCCTAAAATAAGCCAAAAGACACCTGCAGTTATTGAATTAGCAAAAAGTAAAGGTATTGAATATCCCATTATCCAAATGAGGCCCCAAATGATAAAATAAATACTGGTTTGTTTGCAATACTCTGTTTTATAGTTTGTAATCGTCTTGATATGAGATAAATTCTCTAATATTTCTGAATTATTGAATTTTTCATTAGACATAAATAAACTCCTCTTTCACAAAGAACTCTGTACTACAGAGTATAGAATTAAATTTCCATTTAGTCAAGTTATTGGAAATACCTTTTTTATAAATTAAAATAAAAAATAGATATAACCACCTCCTTCCTAACGAATCTCCAAATACCTTCTGCTTCTTGATCGTTTCTGAAAACCTCAATGGTTGGTCTCATAAACGCTTCTTTTTTAAGAAATTTAAATATAGAAAAGATGATAAACAAGCATTTTAAATTTTCTATTTGGAAAGTAAGAACTACTAATTGGAGTGAGCTATATAAACAGTTCCTTATTCAGCAGGCATTCGTCATCATTTCTTTTCATTCATTCTTTTCGCATGTTCACTAATAAGTGCTGCCTCCCTGCTTCCTTTTATAATGCGGAAACCGTCATAATCCGGATAGAGCGAGTCATCGTCCTGAATGCTTGTTAAAATCCAAAATTGACTGCCAGCCCCTCCGAGCCGCTCTACCGCTGACAGCCAGCTCTGATATACGTCAGGACGAGCTGATTGATTTTGATAGCCAAACTCTTCTAGCACAACTGGCTTTCCGATTGACTTCCCGCGGGTGATATGGTCTTCGATCCATTTCACTCCCCAGGCAGCAGACTTGCTCCAGTGATCTGGGTACAGATGATAGGTTCCATAATCGATATTAGGAAGAGATGTTAAACGGTCCCAATCGACGCCTTCTCCTCCTCCGTAAAACCAATCTTCATGTCCTGGTATGCGAAAGAATCCTTCATCTCCTACTGCAACAAGATGGTGACGATCCAGCGATTTGATCCATGTACTCATTTCATCTGCCCATTTGACTAGTACATTTCCCGTTGGATCTGACTGCATCCGCGGCTCGTTGGCTAATTCCCAAGTCATAATAGCTGGATCGTCTTTATATTGAACACCTGTATACGTATTGGTTCTTTCTAATACATAGCGCACATAATTTTTGTAAGCTTTTTGAATACGAGGATCTGTATAGAAGGCATCATGCGATCCTGCCCCGAACCACTTCACATATTGATTCATACCGCCAAAGTCATCCCAATTGTTCACTAGTGGGATCACAAGCTTTATTCCTTCCTGTCCTGCTTTATAAATCGCATAATCTAGTTTTTGAAAACCAGATTCTTCATAGACGCCTGGACTAGATTGTAAGACTGAGTTTTCTTGAGGAGTCCCGTCGTGAAAGCCCCAAATCCGTATGACCTTTAAATTCATTGCTTTCATATCATCGAACACAGCATCTACCATTTTTTTAGATTTGTAATGGAAATAGTAATTATTTGTGCCGGCGAAGTAAAATGGTTGATTGTTCAGCGTAAATTGTGTACCAGACGTCTGCACATAAGCGGCTGCCTTCATCGTAAGCGAAAACCAGCCAGACCATATAGCGGCTATAAGTATGAAGCAAGACACTCTTTGAGCCCACTTTTTCATTTACATTCTCCTCACAATCTATCTCTATCCTTCTTGAGGCAGGATTACGTCTAGTTGAAACGGTGTTTGTTCATTTGAATCAAGTTCAATCGTCTGCTGTTTGAGCATTTTATTTTCTTTACCGATTTGAATCTCATATGTTCCGTGAAATGCTGGACATTTCACATGGCCATTAGCATCGGTTTTTTCAACTCTTTGGGTCGTCCACTCATTTAGAAGCTTTTCATAACGTCGTCCTGCTTCATTTAAAGACCAATCATAATTCACGATGGCTGCATGTTCACCTCTCCAATGGGCACCTGCCCAAAATCCCCACATCAGCACTCCTTTTACGGCTGGATGACTAAATGCGACGCGATATAAAGCTTCCAGGTTATCCGCTCTTCTATTAGGGTCAGGGTGAACAGAATCGTACTCTGTGACCCATATTGGAAGACCAAGCTCAGCCAGCACATCGAGCCTCTCTTTGACAATGACTGGATCGACCCGTTCTTCAAAATGGCCTTGAACCCCAATCGCCTCAATAGGTGCGCCTAACTGACGCAGTTCATTGATATGCGCTTTATAGGCATGGTGTTCACCATAAGAGATCACATTATAATCATTCACAAACAATAGTGCTTGAGGGTCAATTTTTTTCGTTTCTTCATACATCCACTTCCAAATATTTTTCCCAAAGCGATCTTTAAAAAATGAACCATGCATCATTTCATTGTTTACATCCCAATGACGGAACCTTCCCTTAAAGTGATTGCCCGCATGCTCAAGCCGGTTTTTCATGGCTTCATATACTTCGTGATTTGGCAGTGACCTTAGCCAGCTTGGATTCGCATCCTCTACCTCCCAAAATAAAGCGTGCCCCCTCACTGGAAGCTGATGTCGATCTGCAAAATTCAGCATCGCATCTGCTTTTTCGTAGGTGATTTTCCCTCTTTCTGGCTCATTCGCATACCATTTTGCTTCATTTTCAAAAACAGCCCAATTAAAATGCTTCACGAAAAAATCAGCATATTGTTGATTAAATAACACTTGATCATTCATCGCTGAACCAAAGGCGAATTCATGTCTGATTTGCTTTATTTCAACCTCTATTCCTGCTATTGGCTTTTTTTCGCCGTTTGTCACGTTGATCACAAGATCTCTTTGTCTATGCTCTGAGATTCGATCATCCGCCTCTTTTTTCCACATCAGATTTCCCTGCCCGTTTTCGCCCCTATTGAATGAATGATGAAGAAAGCTTCTTTCTTTGACCATGTGAAATCACCCTTATCTTCATTGGATTCATATTACCTATTCAAACTGCCGGCTAGAAGCCGGCAGCTTGCTTTTAACCTCTTAGTTGATCAGACGATGGTATTCAGCATAGGCAGTGGCCATATCCACTTGAGACCAGAAGCGGTGATAAGTGAAAACTGGTGCGCCATTCTCCCATTTGCCTGTAGCTTCATTAAATGAAGACTGATATTTACTTTCGAGTGAAGACCATGCTGGATCTTGTTTAATCTTCGGACGAAGATCAGCAAAACTCGTATAGACCCCATTCCCTCCTCGTTGCGGGTCAGAAGGAATGGTGCTGGCTCCAGGAATCTGATTTCCTTGACCAAATGTCCCGTTCCATCCATTTGGGAAATACACTTCTTTTCTAAAGAAACGGTCATAGTCTTCTCTATCTTCCTCTGTCACTATGCCGACGCCATCATTGTAATTCCATGCAACCTCTAGGAGCTGCGCGGCTGCATCTTTCGCTCTTGCACCAAGCGCTGTATAATCACCTGTTTCCTGCTTTGTGGCTGCAGCAAAGAATATCAAAGCTTTGGCTAGACTTCCTAATACGCCCGTATCCTGAGTCGGATCTTTAGTTACAGCTGTTAAATTTGGATTTCCTGTTGCAGACTGGAACCCATTCCAAGTATCAGGCTGTCCGCTCCAAGCAATATTTCCAGGAAGCCAAAACTCTCCAGGCGCACTTGTTGTAGCAACCGAAACATTCGTTCCTCCTAGAATTCTCTGTCCTTGTTCATCTAAGAAATAACCCTCTTCATCTGACACAGGACGGCTGCCGATAAAAATGTAATCTAAGGCATAGCTGACCCATTTTGTTATGACAGATTTGGCCATTTGGACATTTTCAGATGTTTTGTCGCCATCTTTTACAAAAATATAATAAAGCTCTGCTACGCGCTCCATTGGCCACGCCTGCATTCCAAACCAGTTATTTGAAGGCGGGTCAAGGTAAACAGGTGCATCTTCATATGCCATATCATAAAAAGTACTTCTTCCTGCTGGATAAGCGCTATAGTCTCCATTCCAGCTATTGGTTGCGCCTCCTGCTATGGCTCCTTCTTTCGATTGAAGCCATACGTAAAATTCAAGCTGTCTCTTTAGTGTTTTTTCCCAATCGCTTGCTCCTGTTGCTGAAGATGGCTTTAAGCCTCCTTTATCTGAGGATAAAGCATAAGCAGCGACAGGATTTTGATATCCTTGATGACAATGGCTCGCTCCGATACGCCATGACCAGTTTGCATACTCCCCAAGTCCTCCGCCCCAAGAGGTATACCATGCCATTAAGTAATGACAGGCACCCTTTCCGTTTCCAGGATACGGATTCCCCTGCTTCCCGCTTCCAATCGTTTGAAAATATTTATCGTACATACCGTAACGGAGGAAATCCCCCATTTTTTTCGCTTTATCAAGATAAGCTGACCGATTATAGCCGAGCTCCTTTGCCCAATACATCGCTTGTATCGCGCGCGCATCAGCATCCGTCGCATTCGTATAGCGCCACTGGGCAGCTGGAGCTTGATTTTCTTTTGTGAACAAACTCATAAAGCCTTCATTCGGCTTACCAAAAGATTTATCGTCCTGTGATGGATGAGGGATGGACTCCCACACAGATTCTTGCGGACCACGCTGGAATGTGTTCACATAGGCGGCTGTATGTGATGGGTTGAGCAAGTTGCCATAGCCATACCAGTTATCTACGTCAAGGAGCCAGTGCATTAAATACGTTTCATTCGTCCCATAGGTTGATTTCAATTCACTATCAATTGGATCTTGACCAGCAGGACGAGCACCGGTCAACTGGCTTGGGTATTGATCCGGAAATGGTTTCTCTGCTGCGTATGTGGCTGGGCTGGACGGATTGTAAGCATTCATATGCGGCTGCTCATCATTTCCATCTTCATTGACTGGGATGATGTACTTCTCCATATTGTCCCAAGCTGCCTCTAATTTGCTCCAGTCCCCTGTGTAATGTCCGTACAGCACCTCAAGCCACAGCCAATAGCTATATGCTTCTGAAGTTGTCATATGCCCGTAATCAGGTGCTTCACAAATGAGTGTCTCGATTGAATGATACGGAATTCCTTCTGGTGAAAAATATCCATTCGCATCGCTTTTGATTTGATGATAAAGCGTTAAAAACCGTTCTTTGTTTGACAAGTCCTTCACCCTTTCAATAAAATCGTTGATTTTTATTTGTCTGGAAGTGTGCCAAATACTAAAACACCATCGTCAAAGACGGGAATCTTTGTTGTTTTTTGCATATTGGATGTTAATCCTTGATAGGAATAATCATTTGAGGCATCCCATATATTCGACCCATTTGAAGCAGATAATCGAAATTGTATTTCCTTCTTATGCTCAGATTCTCCTCTAGGAGAAATAGCTACGCCCGTAAAATCGATTTCTGCAAAATAGACGCGGCTTGATGCGTCATATACTTTTAAAGGCGATAAGGAAGCGCCTTCATTGTAGGCTGCTGTCACTTGAATATCCTTTTCAGTGAATCCCTTTGCAAAGACCTCGCTCAGATTGACGTAATATCTAAAAGATAGTGTTTGACTGCTTCTTGCCGGCCAGCCGGACCTGTTGTACAACACTGCTTTCACTTGAGTAGATGTTGTATCGTTATGCATCACAGCTGCCTCTACAAAAAACTCATCCTCCACTTGTTCTTTAGGCGGGAAATTTGGCAGCTTTGATTGCCCTTCACCAAACAGTTGCACCATTTTGGCGATATTTCCAGTAAAGGCGGCATTATAATCGGTCGCCACCTCGTTAGATATATAATCAGAGATGTCATCATCATATTGATCCTGTGCATTAGGACCCCCTACAAGCGCTCCATAAAGAGTGTGCCGGTGAGATGGAGGATTTGTCAGCTGGTTAGACCATGAGCCATGTGCAGTACGGTGGTGCGGGTGCTTCGGCGGATTCTGGCCAAACCCAACGACGTAGCTTCTATTCCGCGGATTATCACCTAACATATAGTGAGTTTGCTTAATCGCAAACGATTGGTATCGATTTTTCTTTTCTTGATCAGATACCCAATCAGCATAGACAAAGGCTAAAAATGCTGCATTGGCGGCATAACGAAGTGAACCCCATTGATCCAGCCATGCCAAGCCGCCAGGCGTATAGGTGATTCTTTCTACTTTTCCATTTTGAACAAGACCTGTGGTCCAGTAATCAAGATTGCGCTCTGTCGATTCTATAAATCTGTTTTCTTTCGTGATTCTTGCTAGTAAGATTTGTGAAGCAAAAAAAGTATTGTCCCATGACATGGTAAACGTATAATCCCAATCCTTCGGCCATTCCTCTACCGCTTTTAATGCTTTGTTTAAATAGGTTTCTTCATTTGTCGCCAAGTACAGCCAGATTCCACCCCAAATAAGTTCGTCAACATAGCCGCTCCAGGAGTTGTAAAATGGCTGCGCATTGGTGACACAATCAGTATATTTGCCGCGATACTTGTCAGCAAATGCATATAGCTGTTTGGCGTGTGTTAAAAGCTTTGCTGCATAGGACGCATCTGTTTCTTTAAAAATGATAGAACCTGCTGCTAAAGCCGCCGCAGTTTGTGCAGCTACTTCTGTGCCAGGACAATGTTCATCAATTTTAAAAGCTGGCCGGTTCATCGGCATCACTTCTGCTGGCCCCCACCAAGCATGATCGGCGTTTCCATCACCTACTTGCGCCCAAAATTCATTCGGTCCTGTATGTGCTTTCAAAAAATAATCTGTTGCCCACTTGATTTGATCTAAGATCTCATCAAGCAATTCTGCTTTTTCATAAGCTTCCCGGTATTCATATACTGTCCATGCAAGCACGGCTGCTGAGTAAGCCATCGGAAGTCCAAATTTCACATGATCTCCTGCATCATACCAGCCGCCAGTTAAGTCATGCCCAACATCCTTCCCGTCCTCTAGTCCAGAATCTCCCCGCCAGTTAAGACGATTGCTTTCCGGAAGCCGGCCTGACCGCTGCGCTTCATAAAACAGCATGGATTTTTGTAAAACCTCTACATAGTTGTAAGATGCCATTTCTCTATTGCTCACCCCTTCTTTTTAGTGAAAAATTGATCAATAGACGCAACCGCCTCCTTTCTATCCTTCGTTTCGTGATCTGTACAGTTTTGAAAAGAATCAAATATGTTTCAAAAATAAGCATAGTAAACAGCAATCAGCTTTACGCTCATCGAAGGTTTTCTCTTGATTCTCCTTCTGACTGTACCCAGAATGATCATATGTCGCTTGAGAACATTTCAGACGGCGAAATTCTCTTTTGAGCTCTATTTGGGTAGAAAGAATGACATACAATCTCTTCTCTTAAAACATCACGCTAAATCAAGATATATGAAGGAATAAGAAAATAATTCCAATTGATAAGAAATCTTTATTAGTTAACATAATAAAATTATTGTATATAAAGAAAAGAACGCCCTTTTAGGGCGCTCTTATTTATCACATTAAAATAAAGAAAGCTGGTTTTGATCAGGAAGTGCTTCTAAACAGCCTTGACGATCTAAATATTCAAGGATGGTCTTCGACACTTTTCCGCGTTTTTGTAAATCTTCTTTTGAGAGGAATTCCCCATCTTGCCGCGCGCGGACAATATTTAACGCAACGTTTGTACCGAGGCCGGGGATGGAGTTGAATGGCGGTATTAATCCGTCTCCATCAATGATAAACTCTGTTGCACTTGAGCGGTAAAGGTCAACTTTTTTGAAGTGGTAGCCTCTTTCACACATTTCAAGGGCAAGCTCTAGTACAGTTAATAGGTTCTTTTCTTTCGGTGATGCATCTAAACCTTTTGAATTAATATCGTCCATTACGGCTCGAATCGCATTCGATCCTTTTGTCATCGTTTCAATATCAAAGTCATCCGCACGAACGGTAAAGTAAGCCGCATAGTACAGGAGTGCATGATGCACCTTGAAATAAGCAATACGAACAGCCATTAACACATAAGCAGCCGCGTGGGCTTTAGGGAACATGTATTTGATTTTTTTACAAGAATCAATATACCAGTTTGGTACATTATTATTCTTCATTTCTTCTTCCCATTCAGGAGGAAGTCCTTTTCCTTTACGAACAGATTCCATGATTTTAAAGGCAAGTGACGGCTCTAAGCCTTGATAGATGAGATAGACCATAATATCATCACGGCACCCAATTACTTCACTTAGTTCACACGTTTTATTGTGAATGAGCTCTTGCGCATTTCCGAGCCAAACATCCGTACCGTGTGATAGTCCAGAAATCTGAACAAGCTCTGAGAAAGTCGTTGGTTTTGTATCCTCTAGCATTTGCCGAACAAATCTTGTCCCAAATTCCGGGATACCGAGTGTGCCTGTTTTACAGCCAATTTGCTCTTCTGTGACACCTAGTGGCTCTGTCCCTTGGAAAATCTTCATGACTTCAGGGTCATCTGTTGGAATCGTTTTTGGATCAATTCCGCTTAAATCTTGAAGCATACGAATGACCGTTGGATCATCGTGCCCAAGAATATCCAGCTTCAACAAGTTATCATGGATCGAATGGAAATCAAAATGTGTCGTCTTCCAATCGGAACCTGTCGCATCTGCTGGGTATTGAATAGGTGAGAAATCGTAAATGTCCATATAATCAGGCACAACGATAATCCCGCCTGGATGCTGGCCTGTTGTCCGTTTTACTCCTGTACAGCCTTGTACAAGCCGGTCGATTTCAGCGCCTCTCATATGAAGGTTATGATCCCCTGCATAGCCTTTTACGTAACCATATGCTGTTTTTTCTGCAACGGTACCAATCGTACCTGCTCGGTATACATAATCTTCACCGAACAACTCTTTCGTATAGTTATGTGCGATCGGCTGATATTCGCCTGAGAAGTTCAAGTCAATATCAGGGACTTTGTCTCCTTTAAAACCTAAGAACGTTTCAAACGGAATATCATGGCCATCTTTTTTATACGGCGCTCCACATTCTGGACAGTCCTTATCAGGAAGGTCAAAGCCTGAACCAACAGATCCGTCATTAAAGAACTCAGAGTGCTTACAGCTTGGGCATACATAATGAGGTGCAAGTGGATTCACTTCAGTAATCTCTGTTAATGTCGCAACAAGAGATGAGCCGACAGATCCCCTTGAACCAACGAGATATCCATCATCAAGTGATTTTTTTACGAGCTTATGAGAGATTAAGTAAATAACGGCGAAGCCATGACCGATAATACTTTTTAATTCTTTCTCGATGCGGTCTTCTACGATTTTCGGCAAATCATCTCCGTAGATGCTGCGCGCCATTTGATAGCTCATTTCCCGTATTTCTTCATCTGCACCTTCAATTTTTGGTGTGTAAAGATCATCTTTAATAGGTTTAATGCTTTCGACCATCTCAGATACTTTTTGCGTATTTGTTACGACGATCTCTTTCGCTTTTTCGTCTCCTAGGAAGGAGAAGGCTTCGAGCATTTCATCTGTCGTTCTAAAATGAACTTTTGGCAGTTCATGGCGGTTCAGCGGATTCGCTCCACCCTGTGATGAAATTAAGATTTTACGATAAATTTTGTCCTCTGGATGCAGGTAATGTACATTTCCTGTCGCCACAACTGGTTTATTCAGCTTTTCGCCAAGCTTGACAATATTTGTGATGATTTCTTTTAACGCACGTTCATCTCGAACAAGCTCAAGCTGCAGCAGGTGCTGATACACTTCTGGCGGATGTACTTCTAAATAGTCATAAAATGCTGCAATGTCTTCCACCTCATCAGGTGACTTTTGCATCATTCCTTCAAATACCTCACCCTTATCACAAGCAGACCCAACAATTAAACCTTCTCGATATTTCTCAAGCTGAGAGCGCGGAATACGCGGGACCCGGTAGAAATAATGAATATGAGAAAGTGAAACAAGCTTAAATAAATTCTTAAGACCTGTCTCATTTTGAGCAATCAAAGTCGCATGGTAAGGACGTGAGCGCTGGAAAGCATTCGACTGCCCCATGTTTTCATTCAATTGATCGTGATAGGCAATTTCTTTTTCAGCCGCATCTTTTAGCATTTTCAGCATGAGATAGCCTGTCGCCTCTGCATCATAAATCGCCCGGTGATGCTGCGTCAGTTCAATATCAAACTTTTTACAAAGGGTGTTCAGCCGGTGATTTTTAAATTCTGGGTAAAGGAACCGGCCAAGTTCAAGTGTATCAATGACAGGGTTTGACGCTTTATCTGTTTTTAACAGGCGTTTATACGCTGCATTTAAAAAGCCCATATCAAAGCTCGCATTGTGCGCAACAAGGATATCTTGTCCAATCCATTCTTTGAAATCCCGTACGACGTCGACGACATCTGGTGCATCTCTCACCATATCATCGGTGATACCTGTTAATTCGATGGTGGTCGCTGATAACGGGTGATGGGGATTTGCAAATGCCTCAAAGCGGTCAATAATTTCCCCGCCTTTTATTTTCACTGCTGCAAGCTCAATGATCGTGTCATAAACAGCTGAAAGTCCAGTTGTCTCGACGTCGAATACGACATACGTCGCATCCTCTAACAAGCGGTGCTCTGGGTTATATGCAATCGGTACCCCGTCGTCTACTAAGTTGATTTCCACACCGTACATCATTTTGATACCATGCTTTTTACTTGCTGCATACGCATCTGGGAAGGATTGTACAACGGCATGATCTGTCAGGGCAATTGCTTCATGTCCCCATTTTTTTGCTTGTTCAACAAGTCTGCCAATGCCAGTGACAGCATCCATTTGGCTCATAGGGGAATGTAAATGAAGCTCCACACGTTTTTCACCCTCAGGTGCTGTATCTTCTTTCAACTGCGGTTTCATTTCATTGACATCATTAGCGATCATGACAAGATCTCTGACAAACGTATCATTTTGAATGCTTCCTCTTGCTTTCACCCACATGCCTTTTTTCAATGATTTCATCAGCTGTGCATCTTCTTTTTCTCTTGCAAACATTTTGATCAAAATACTGTTTGTATAATCTGTGATCTTAAAGATACAAAGCGTTCTCCCGCTTTTCAGCTCACGCGTTTCTGCATCGAATACGTAGCCTTGAACGGTAATTCTTCTTTCCTCGTCCATGATACTATCAAGCGTACGAATTTCTTCATTGTCTTTGATTTGATAGCCAATCATCAGAGGGCCTGACGGAGCTTCATTCTGCTCCTCACTTTCTTTCTTCTCCATCTCAGTGAGGGCTTGCATGGCTCTTTCTTGATCTTCAGCAAGCTTTTGTTCTCTGAACTTCTGAATCTCTTGATCTGATACAAAAATTTCTGTATCGAATTGCAGCTCTGGAAAGCCCACTTGTTTAAATGCGGCCTGGAGCATTGGGCTGTACTTCTTCTTAATAGCGAGTGCCTCTGTTTCGCTTTTCGTTTTAATGATGATTTTATGTCCAGACAGCGATGGTTTTTGCTGCTGAAGCAAGCTGATGATTGGGGGAGAAATTCCTTGAAGTTCTTCCACACAATGTGACCAGTACGATTGCACGAGTTCTTCAGATATGTGCGGATCACTCACTTCAATCGTACAAGTGATTTGTGCAATATGTGAAAATGCATTTGTCAGCCTGCTGAGAAACATGGCGTATACTTTGTAAGGCAAAAGCGCCTTAAATTTAAAAAGGAAATGCCAAGTTTTCGTCGCCTTATGCACCGTCAATTTGACGATTTCTCCTTCTTCAAAGTAACGACTGAGGTCATCATCTGTCATTTGAATCTGATTGAGTAATATATGAAATTGCCGCCGTGTGATCGGTAATTGTTCATCCAAGACAGGACCCTCCTTTTGTCAATCAGAAAGGTACCTCTTTTCTACAGGAGGTACCTTCATTTTTTTGTTCGTTTTATGCTTGGCGTATAAATGAAATCAGATCATCAACAGATACTTCATGTGATTCACCTGATTTTCTAAACTTCACTTCTACTATACCTTCTTCTGAACGTTTTCCGCAGCTAATACGAATTGGCAGTCCAATTAAATCACTGTCTGCAAATTTTACTCCTGCACGCTCCTGACGGTCATCGAAAAGTACGTCGAAACCTTCATCTTCTAATCGCTCGTACAACGTTTCAGCCAGTTCTTTCTGCGCATCGTTTTTCATATTTAATGCAAGGAGGTGAAGGTCATATGGTGCCACTGTTTCCGGCCAAATGATTCCTTTCTCATCGTGATGCTGTTCAACAATCGCTGACAGTGTTCTAGAGATGCCGATGCCATAGCAGCCCATAATCATTGGCTGCGCACGACCATTCTCATCGAGGTACGTTGCATCCATCGACTCAGAATAACGAGTGCCCAGTTTAAAGACTTGTCCTACTTCAATCCCTTTTGCAAACTGGATTGTGCCTTCCCCATCTGGAGAAACATCTCCTTCTTGAATCAAGCGAAGATCTGTGAATTCTTTTACTGACACGTCACGTGCAGGATTGACATTGACATAATGATAATCCGCTTCGTTTGCACCAGCGACAGCATTTGTCATTCCCTTCACAGCAAGGTCCGCATAAATATCGACTTCTGCTTCTAGTTTAACAGGTCCAACAAATCCAGGCTCAGTTCCAATGACTTCTAGCACTTCTTCGTGTGAAGCAAGCTCGACAAGCTGTGCTCCTACCAAGTTCTTCACTTTCACATCATTTACTTCATGATCACCTCTAGTAAGGATCAGAACATACGCATCATCTGCTTTAAACAAAACAGATTTAATGCAAGCAGAAGGGTCAACTTCTAAAAATCCAGCCACATCTTGAATGGTTTTCACTTGCGGTGTGTGGACTTTTTCAAGTTCTTTGAAGTCCGCAGGATTTGCTTCTTCTCCGTGATATACAGCCTCAGCCATTTCAATGTTTGCAGCATATGAGGAAGTATCAGAATAAGCGATGGTATCCTCTCCGACTTCTGAAAGCGCCATGAACTCATGCGTATCTTTTCCTCCCATTGCCCCAGAATCTGCAATGACTGGTCTAAAATTGAGACCCACTTTTGAGAACACATTAGAGTAAGCCGTAAACATTTTGTTGTATGTCTCATCAAGGCTTTCTGGTGAAGAATGGAATGAGTATGCATCCTTCATGATAAATTCACGTCCGCGCAGCAGTCCAAAGCGTGGTCTCTGTTCATCACGGAATTTTGATTGAATTTGATATAAAGTTAAAGGAAGCTTCTTATACGATTTCACTTCGCTGCGTACTAGTGATGTGATCACTTCTTCGTGGGTTGGGCCAAGCGCAAATTCGCGGCCATGGCGATCCTTCATACGCATCAGTTCTGGACCGTATGTATACCATCTTCCTGACTCTTGCCACATTTCTGCCTGCTGCAGCACTGGCATTAACAGCTCAGCTGCGCCTGCCTTTTCCATTTCCTTGCGGACGATCGATTGAATATGCTGAATGACTTTATGCGCAAGCGGCAGATAATGATAGATTCCACTTGTATTTTGTCTAATAAACCCAGCTCTTACTAAGAGTTGATGGCTTTTTGCCTCAGCATCTGCCGGCACCTCTCGAAGAGTTGGAATGAAAGTCAGGGATTGTCTCATGTCGTTACACCTCATTTATGAAATAGGACTTCTCACAAAAACTCTTGTTTCCCGGAATGAGAAACAAGAGAGAATGGTTTTTATAAAAATAACCGCTGAATGTCATTCCACGTTACCACTAACATTAACAGCATGAGGAAAGCAACACCGATAAAGACAACAAGTGCTTCCTTCTCACGATTAATTGGTTTACCGCGAATGGCTTCAACAAATAAGAATAGTAAACGTCCTCCGTCTAATGCAGGAATCGGTAACAAATTCACGATGCCTAGGTTGATACTGAGGAACGCCGCAAACTGCATTAATGTTAACACACCTTGTTTGGCTACTTCTCCTGTCATGTCATAAATTCCAACAGGACCTGCTAACATGTCTAGTGAAAATTGTCCTGTGACAATTTTTTGCAAATTCGTTAAGATCAGACCTGCCGTTGAAATGACAGTTGTTCCAGAAGATGAAATAACTTTCAAAAATCCATTTTCCGTTGGCGGATATGATCCGAAACGGCCAATGCTTTTCCCATCTGCTTTTACAGCTTCTGGTACAACCTGCACAGTGCTTTCTTTGCCGTCTCGGTCAATGACGACATTCATTTTTTTCTCAGGGTTCTTTTGAACAGTTTGAACGACGTCTGTCCAAGAATTCATTTTCTCGCCGTTAATGGACACGATGTGATCTCCCTGCATGAGTCCAGCCTCAGCCGCCCGGCCGTCTTTCGTCAGCTTACCGAGTACAGGATCATCAACGGTTACCCCTTGAATAAAACCTAAAGCAACCAAAATCACATACGCCAGGATAAAGTTCATAATCGGTCCAGCTGCGATGGCTTTAATTCGCTGCCAAACTGTTTTTGAACCAAATTGACGATTGTATGGTGCGATTTGAATTTCTTCACCATCTGCAATATAGAAGCTTGTTTGACTGACATTGTAGCCAGTCAGAATATCTTCATTTCCAGCTTCATATCCCGAGATTCTCATAGCATGATCTAAATCAATCTGCTCAACTTCGATGACAAGTGCATCAGGATATTTTTCTTTATCATTTAAAATGATCTTTTCTACTTCATTTTGCTCATTGAATAAGAGCCCCACTGTATGACCTGGTTTAATTTCGATAACTTCAGGGTCCTCTCCAGCCATTTTAACAAATCCGCCAATAGGGAGAAGTCTAATGGTATAAACGGTTTCTTTTCGTTTAAAGGAGAAAATCTTCGGCCCAAAACCAATTGCGAACTCGCGGCATAAAATCCCCGCGCGCTGCGCCATAATTAAATGGCCAAGCTCGTGGAAAAAAACGAGCGTTCCAAAAATAATAATAAACGCAATCACTGTATTCACGAACATACCACCTTATGTGAGGATTGATTGAACAAAGTCTCGTGTATCTTTGTCCACTTCATGGATATCTTGCAAACTAGGCGTTGAAATCACATGATGTCTGATTAGTGCCTTTTCAATCAATTCTTCAATTTGCAGGAACGTTACTTTGCCTTTCAGAAATGCATCGACTGCCATTTCATTTGCTGCATTAAGTACAGCAGGCATTGTCCCTCCTATTTTACCTGATTCATAAGCAAAATGTAAGCAGCGATACCTGTCAAAATCCGCTTTTTGGAAATTCAATTGTCCAATCTCCCAAAGGTTCAATGATTTCGCTTCTTGTAACGGCGCCCTGTCAGGGTATGTGAGTGCATATTGAATAGGCACTCTCATGTCAGGTGTCCCTAACTGAGCCATGACGCTTTTGTCGTGAAATTCCACCATCGAATGGATAATGCTCTCTTTATGTAGCAGCACATCAATTTGTTCATAAGGGATATCAAACAACCAATGTGCCTCGATCACCTCGAGCCCTTTATTCATCATCGTCGCTGAATCAATGGTGATTTTCGCTCCCATCGACCAGTTCGGGTGGTTCAGCGCTTCTTCAACCGTAACACCTTCAAGTTCAGTTCGTTTTTTATCTCGGAAACTACCACCTGAAGCTGTCACGATTAAACGTTCAATATTTTTAGCTTGTTCACCTTGCAGGCATTGAAAAATAGCGGAATGCTCACTATCGACAGGAAGTAAAGGTACATCATATGTTTTAGCGTACTCTTTTACTATATGACCAGCTGTCACAAGTGTTTCCTTATTTGCGAGAGCAATCGTCTTTTTTTGTTCAATGGCCTTTAATGTTGGAACAAGTCCAACACTTCCTACAAGTGCATTGACCACTACGTCCACTGCATCATAGGTCGCTGCCTCGATGTTGGCTTCATCACCAGCAGCCAGCTTCACATCGTATGCAAATGAATGATTTTTTAGCATGTGATAGGTTTCTTCGTCTACACAGCCGACGAATTCAGGCTGAAAGTGCTCAATGATCGGAATCGCCTTTGCTATATTTCTGCCAAATGTCATGGCTTTCAGCTTAAACTTGTCCGGGTGCTGACTGATCACATCTAACGTTTGTTCTCCAATTGATCCTGTTGCGCCTAATAGCGAAATATATTTCAAATTGCCACTCCTTCTCTCGTTCAATAAGTTTCTATGAGGTTAGCTGGCAAACGTTGCGAGCAGTAAGTATAAAAACGGCAGAACGAATAAAAAGCTGTCAAACCTGTCCAAAATCCCGCCATGGCCAGGGAGAATTGTCCCTGAATCCTTCACGTGATAATGACGCTTTAAAGCAGATTCAACAAGGTCGCCTAGCTGTCCAAAGATACTGAGTAAAAGAGTAATAAACATCACAAGCAGATATGATGGCAAAAATCCTGTAACCGCCTGAAACACAAGTGACAACACGACCGCTGTGACGATTCCGCCGATAAATCCTTCTACTGTTTTGTTTGGGCTGATTTCTGGCCAAAGCTTTCGTTTCCCCATAGATTTTCCAATAAAATAGGCTCCTGAGTCAGTAGACCAAATAATCACTGCTGCGAAGAAGATCGCACTCATGCCATATAAGCCTCTAATTTGGATAAAATAATAGAAACTAACGCCAATATATAATGTGGCTAATACAACAAAAGCAACCTCATCGAAAGTGAAAGAGTTTTTGCTCAAAACTGTATAAGTTAAAAGTATTAAGACTGCAAATAAAGCAATCTGCATTTTTGATGCGTCCACGTTTGGGAAGAAGCTGTTGTCTCCGCCCATTAAAAGCCAAAGCAATATTAAGCTGACAATACCAGGAAAGCTGAAAATCGAGATCTTTTTCATTCTTAAAAGCTCAAAGAGAGCGACACTTCCCATTAAATAAATCAGCAGGGTAAATGGCATCTGTCCATATATAACTGCAAGCAAAAAGACTGCAGCTGCCAAAACACCCGTCAAAATTCTTTGTTTCATCTGCACCACCCTCTAAATTCCACCGAACCTCCGGCCGCGGCGCTGGTACTCTCCGATAGCGCCTATAAGGTGCTCATCAGAAAAGTCAGGCCAAAGCACATCCGTAAAGACAAACTCGCTGTACGCAATTTGCCAAAGCATAAAGTTGCTTAATCTAATTTCTCCACTCGTGCGAATGAGCAAATCCGGATCTTGAAGAGATTCTGTCATTAAATAAGCTGAAAACATCTCTTCTGTGATGTCTTCTGCTCGAAGCTTACCTTCTTTGACCTTTTCAGAAATTTGTCTGCATGCGGAGACGATTTCTGTGCGCCCTCCATAGTTGAGCGCAAAGTTTAAAACGAGCCCGTCGTTATTCGCCGTACTCTTTACTGCGTTCTCTACCGCTTTTTTCGTATGCTGCGGGAGGCCGTCTGGATCACCTGTTAAACGCACACGGACATTCTCCTCGATGAGTTCAGGCAGGTAGATGTTTAAAAATTCTTCAGGAAGTTTCATTAAAAAGTCTACTTCTAGTTTTGGACGTTTCCAATTTTCCGTAGAGAAAGCATACAAAGTCAGCACTTTGACATTCAGCTCATTTGCAAGCTTTGTCATGCGCTTGACGACTTTCATTCCTTCATGATGACCTGCTACCCGTGGAAGAGCACGTTTTTTCGCCCATCTTCCGTTCCCATCCATGATAATGGCGATATGTTCAGGAATTTCTCCATTTAATATGTCTTCTTTTGTCAGGCTTTCTAAGTTGGAAGCTGCTGTTTGCTGATTCTTCCAATTTTTGAGTATATTGAGCATGAGATTCCTCCATCACCCAAAAAGGTTGCGTTCCCGCTAAATAATATAGTCATCAACAGTATTAACAAAAAAACCCCCTGTAAACATGAAGAGGGTCTTTTCACTATTATCTATTGTACATAGTTTTTTCTTAAACTTCCATGATTTCTTTTTCTTTATCTTTCGTCACGTCATCAATTTTAGCGACATATTCATCTGTCAATTTTTGAACATCCTCTGTCGATGATCTTAATTCATCTTCAGTGATCTCCCCATTTTTCTCAAGCTTTTTCAAATCATCGTTTGCATCACGACGCACGTTACGAACAGCTACTTTTGCTTCTTCTGAGTATTTTTTTACTACTTTTACAAGCTCTTTACGTCTTTCTTCAGTTAGCGCAGGAATCGCAATACGGATCACATTTCCGTCACTTGTTGGCGTGATGCCAAGATCAGACTTTTGAATCGCTTTTTCGATATCACCGATTGCTGTTTTATCGTAAGGTGTGATAATCAGCATACGTGCTTCTGGCACTGTGATCGACGCAATTTGGTTAAGCGGTGTTTGTGCACCGTAATAATCCACTGTCACTTTATCAAGCAGTGAAGCATTCGCACGGCCTGCACGAACAGTTGCAAGCTCACGTCCGTACGCTTGTACGGCTTTTTCCATTTTTTCTTTCGTTTGGTTCAACACTTCTTTTGACACGTTATTTCCCCCTCACGATCGTTCCGATTGATTCGCCGTTTACGGCACGTTTAATATTTCCTTCTTCCATAATGGAGAAGACGATTAATGGAATGTCATTGTCCATACATAATGAGGACGCAGTAGAATCCATTACAGCAAGCCCTTCTTTAAGTACATCAAGATATGAAAGCTTATCATATTTTACTGCATCCGCATCTGTACGAGGATCAGCACTGTAGACACCATCTACATTATTTTTCGCCATTAAAATGACATCTGCTTCAATTTCTGCTGCTCGAAGTGCTGCTGTAGTATCTGTAGAAAAATAAGGATTCCCTGTTCCAGCAGCAAAAATGACGACACGTTTCTTCTCAAGATGACGGATCGCTTTTCTTCTTATGTATGGCTCTGCAACCTGTCTCATTTCAATAGAGGTTTGCACTCTAGACTGAATGCCAAGCGTTTCTAGGCTGTCCTGTAACGCCAGTGAGTTCATCACTGTTGCCAGCATCCCCATGTAGTCTGCTGTTGCACGGTCCATTCCTAGATCACTGCCTGTCTTCCCGCGCCAAAGGTTTCCTCCGCCTACAACGACTGCAACTTCAACATCAAGCTCTGCAATTTCTTTTACTTGCTTTGCAATTGATTGAATGACAGTTGGGTTAATTCCATTTCCAGCATCACCCGCTAGTGCTTCGCCACTTAGCTTCAGTACAATGCGATTATATTTCGGTTTGCTCATGATAACCTCCAAGTGTATACTATACCGTCTCTTATTATGCGTAAGAAACTGCCTTTTGTAAATCAATATCCTCTAAAAAATAGGGAACACAGTGCTTGTGCTCCCTAAAAAAGCCCCAGAGAGCTTTTCAAACATTATTTTTTCACTTGGCTCATAACTTCTTCAGCAAAGTTGTCTTGACGTTTTTCGATACCTTCGCCCACTTCATAGCGAACATAAGTTTGAACAGTTGCGTTTTTCGCAGCTACAACTTGTTTCACTTTTTCATCTGGGTTTTTAACGAACGCTTGGTCAAGTAAGCAAATTTCTTCGAAGAATTTGTTTAGACGGCCTTCTACCATTTTAGCTACGATGTTTTCAGGCTTTCCTTCTTGAAGCGCTTGCTGTGTTAATACTTCACGCTCACGGTTTGCTTCTTCTTCTGACACTTGGTCACGAGAAATGTATTTAGGGTTTACAGCTGCAACGTGCATTGCGATGTCTCTTGCAAGCTCTTCGTCAGTTGTTCCGTTAAGAACAGCTAACACACCGATACGTCCGCCCATGTGCAGGTAAGAACCGAATGCAGCATTATCTTCTTTTGTGATGACAGAGAAACGGCGTAGAGTGATTTTCTCTCCGATTTTCGCAATTGCAGATGTGATATGCTCTTCAACTGTTGAACCGTTTTCCATTTTAGAAGCATGAGCTTCTTCAAGTGTTGCAGGTTTAGCAGCAAGCAAATGATCAGCAAGTTCGTTAAGAAGTGCTTGGAATCCTTCGTTTTTCGCAACGAAATCAGTCTCAGAGTTCACTTCTAGGATCACGCCTGTGTTGCCGTCAGTTTTGATAAGAGTTAATCCTTCTGCCGCAATACGGTCTGCTTTTTTCGCAGCTTTTGCGATTCCTTTTTCTCTTAGAAGGTCGATTGCTTTCTCGATGTCACCATCAGTTTCTGTTAACGCTTTTTTACAGTCCATCATACCTGCACCAGTTTTTTGACGCAGTTCTTTAACTAATTGAGCAGTAATTGCCATTTTACATTTCCTCCTTCTATGTTAAAACACGGATTACTAGGTGAAAAAAAGGTGATAAAAGGCATTTCCCTCTTATCACCTTTTGAATAGGTTACGCAGTTGTTGTTTCAGTTTCTGTCGTTTCTTCTACAACAGCTTCTTCTTCGCCTTGTTTAGACTCAAGAATCGCATCTGCCATTTTAGCAGTTAGAAGTTTTACAGCACGGATTGCATCATCGTTTGCAGGGATCACAACATCAATTTCGTCTGGATCACAGTTTGTGTCAACGATACCGATGATTGGGATATTCAATTTACGAGCTTCTGCAACTGCAATACGCTCTTTACGAGGGTCGATAATGAAAAGTGCATCCGGAAGACTCTTCATGTCTTTGATTCCGCCTAGGAATTTTTCAAGACGCTCTAATTCTTTTTTCAGTTGAACGACTTCTTTCTTAGGAAGAACTTCGAATGTACCGTTTTCTTGCATTTTTTCAATATCTTTTAAACGTTTAATACGTTTTTGGATTGTTTCAAAGTTTGTTAAAGTTCCACCAAGCCAGCGTTGGTTCACATAGAACATACCAGAACGGATTGCTTCTTCTTTCACTGAATCTTGTGCTTGCTTTTTCGTACCAACGAAAAGGATTTTTCCTCCGTCAGCAGCAAGGTTTTTCGTGAAGTTGTATGCTTCCTCTACTTTTTTCACCGTTTTTTGAAGGTCGATGATGTAGATACCGTTACGCTCTGTAAAGATGTAACGCTTCATTTTTGGGTTCCAACGGCGAGTTTGGTGACCGAAGTGAACACCAGCTTCTAGCAATTGTTTCATAGAAATAACTGACATTTTGTTGCCTCCTAATATAATGGTTTTTTTTCCTCCGCTTAAGTCATGTTCACATAAAACTGCGCCACGGCAGCACCTTTATACGAATCATTAAGCGTGTGTATTTAACACCAAGAAATAATATAACACATGATGGACTGACAATCAAGAATCCTTTACAGCTTTCCGCTAAATTTTAATAAAAGCTCGATTTCTGTCTTGCCAGTTTTCATTTCTTTCGCTATTTCTTCTAGTGACCGCCCTTCATCATATAGGGTCTTCACTTGGTCCTCGAATGTTTCTTCTATTTCACTTTTAGAAGGCAGAGAAGCCTCTGTTTCAAGTTGTGGAACGGGTTCGTTTACCTTCTCTTCCTGCACCTCAACTTCGCTAAGGAGAGCCGACAGGTGCTCTGGTACGGGATCTTCACTTTCGACCGATTGCTGGGATTCAATTGGTGGTTGTGGCTGCTTTGGTGTCTGAAGATCCGATTTCAGCTCTTCAGCAGAAAAATCAGGGGAAGCGGCTGCCACTTTTGATAGTTTGTCATTCTCTTCTTTGACCTCCATCAAAAATGCAGCCAGGGTATTTTCCGTTTCTTCTAGAAGTTCTCGCTGCTTTTGTTCTGTTGCCTTCAGCGAATTCATTCTCGTATATAAAATAATCACAAAATAAATAAGTGCAGCATGAAGCATGAAGCTAATCAGCCATAACATATTTTTTCACTCACTAACTCTTTAAGATTGAATGGCTTTATCAAGCAGATGCTTAAGCTTGAACAAGGCCTTTGAATGAATTTGCGAAATGCGCGAAGTAGATAAATTGAGCACTTGACCGATTTCCGTTAATGTCAGTTCTTCTTTATAGAAAAGACTGATCACAAGCTTTTCTTTTTCTGAAAGCTCTGTGATTTTTTCAGAAAGCTGTTCAATTAATTCATCTTTCAGCATTTTCTCTTCTGGAGTCACAGACTTCTCGTCGCGAATCATGACTTGGACGTTCTCTCCGTCTTCTTGATCATGCAACTTCTCATCAATTGAGAGCAGATTTGCAAAGAATCCTTCATTCATCGTTGTGACGACATCCTGTTCACTCATGCCGAGTTCCTCAGCCACCTCTGTCGGCGTCACATTACGCAAATAACGCTGTTCAAGCTTTTCAATAGCCGCTTCTACTTTTTTTGTTTTTTCTCTTGATGTACGAGGCAGCCAGTCCTCTTTACGAAGACCGTCGATAATGGCCCCGCGGATTCTGAAGGATGCATATGTATCAAACTTCAGATCTCTTCCGGGATCAAATTTTTCAAGGGCATCATATAAACCGAGCATCCCTAGACTGATCAAGTCTTCTTTATGCACTGACTTCGGGAGACCGATGGAAATTCTTCCAACATGATATGTGACGAGCGGCATATAGCGGCGCATAAGATCATCTCCAGCAGCTGGGTCTTTCCACTCTTTCCATCTAGCCCATAGCGCCTGATCTTCGTAATTTAAGGATTGCATCTTTATCCCCCTATACTTCCTTAGTTATATCTTCATAATGCCTTGCTTCACAGTACGGATCTCAAGCTCTGCCGTAAGCGGATCGAATTCGATCGTGCGGCCACTGTTTCCGCCTGTATCCTCACTAATAATCGGGATATGATGAAGAGACAGATGTTCTTTTACAGCTGAAACGTTTCTAGGTCCAATTCTCATTAGATCATTGGTTGACTTAAACTTAAACATTTCCGCTCCGCCAGCAAGTTTTGCCTTTAGCGCATGTTTGCGTGCGCCTGCTTTTAAGAGCAGATCAATTGTATGCTTGACACCTGTATCTGCATATTTAGCCAAGTTCTCCACCGCCCCTTTTGAAAGAGAGGAATCTGGAAGCATAACATGGACAAGGCCTGCCAGCTTTTTGTCTTGATCAAACAAGACAAGCCCTACGCAGGAACCAAGACCGGATGTCCGAATGCGGTCCGGTGATTTAACAAGCTGAACATCCGCAATACCAACCTTTACAACTGCCGGAATTTGCACGTTCATTATAGGTTACCTAATGCTTTGAATAGTTTTTCGAACGATTCAAAGTCTGGTAATAGAAACATATTTCCTTTCAGCTCTTGCTTATTTTGATCATCAAAAATAGATGTATCAATCACAATCGCCTGATCCCCAAGAGGACTGAATTGCATCAACCCTTCACTAATGACAGCCCCGAACATATCGAGCGTGACATCTGGAACACTTGGGTAAAGCTGCAATTTGGTTAAATCGGCAAGGGCTGATAAATAAGAGCCCGCTAAAATATTTCCAAGTTCATGAAGTGCTGACGTCCCCATCTCATGTTCATGAATCGTATCAATATCAAATGCCGGATCCTGGACAAGCTCTCTTACAAATTGCTCTGCTTGCTCAAACGGCGTAATGAAAAAGATTGAGCCGGTTAAATCCCCTTCCATTCGCAGGAAAATACTTGCAACAGGAAGGTCTGCACCGCCAAAGAAATCCATTAAATCTTCAAACGAGAGAACCTTGACAAAAGGAACAGCCATATCGATTTTTCGATCCAATAGGTTGGCAAGAGCAGACGCTGCGTGGCCTGCCCCGATATTCCCAACCTCTCCTAAAATATCTAGCTGTTCATCTTTAATTTCGTTGAAAATGCTCATTTCACATCCCCCTTAATGAACAGGTGCACCTTGAACGCTCTTGTCGAGGACAGCACCGGCATGAATGATATTGAAAAGACGCTGATCATGCTTAATGATACCTGTCACCCATGACTGTCCTTCTTTTTCAGCTGATTCAGGAGAAGATTCTACTTCTTCCTGATGAACGGTTATGACATCATTTGCTTCATCAACAATCCAGCCGACTTCAATGTCACCAACTTGTACAATGATCATTCTTGTTTCATCTGTAATTTCGTTGTCAGTAGAACCAAGTCTGACTCTCAGGTCAATGACAGGTGTCACGACACCGCGTAAATTAATAACACCGCATATATAAGGGGCAACGCCAGGAACTCTTGTCGGCTGCTGCCATTTTTCAATGGACTTTACTTCTGATACTGAAATGGCGTATTCTTTTTTGTTTACGATAAACACAATCATCTTTTCGCCAGTTTTGATATCTGTACTCATTTCAGACCGCTCCTCTATTGTTTTTTACTTGATCAGTGCATTACAGTCAACGATGAGTGCAACTTGACCGTCACCTAGGATCGTTGCGCCGGATATCGCAAATACGTTTGGCAGATAATCTCCTAGTGATTTCAATACAACCTCTTGCTGACCAATAAATGAATCGACCACAAATGCTGTCAGCTTGTCTCCTTTACGAACAACAATGATGTGCAGTTCTTCCTCTAATTCATTCGCATTTGGTACGTGGAATTGTTTCTTCAAGTACACGACCGGTACGATAAATCCGCGGAAATCAATCACTTCACGATCATGCGTTTGCAGGATGTCACTTTTCTTAATGACAGCCGTTTCAATAATAGAAGAAATCGGAATCGCAAATGTTTCCTCTTCTAGTTTTACAAGAAGAACGGAAATAATCGATAATGTAAGCGGAAGCTGGATCGAAAATAGTGAACCTTGTCCTTCTGTTGAGTTAATGCTTACAGATCCGCCAAGTGATTCCAGCTTGTTTTTCACAACGTCAAGACCTACACCGCGGCCTGAGATGTCAGAAATCGTATCAGCTGTAGAGAATCCTGCTGCAAAGATCAATGAATCAATTTGATGATCTTCAAGTGTTTCTGCTTCTCTTTCTGTGATAACCCCGCGCTCTAATGCTTTTTCAAGCACCTTTTTACGGTTAATTCCGCCGCCATCATCTTCTACTTCAATGAAGACATGGTTTCCGCTATGGTACGCTTTTAATAGAACCGTACCTTTTTCCGGCTTGCCTTTTTTCACACGTTCTTCTGGTGATTCAATACCGTGATCTAGACTGTTTCTGAGTAAGTGCAAGAGCGGATCACCAATCTCGTCGATCACTGTTCGATCAAGCTCCGTCTCAGCACCCTCAATAATAAGCTCAATTTTCTTATTAAGCTCTTTCGTCAATTGACGAATCATACGCGGGAATCTGTTAAAGACAGTTTCCACAGGTACCATTCTCATGTTCAGGATGATTGATTGCAGGTCTCCAGAAATACGAGTCATTCTTTCGACTGTGTCTGTGAGTTCGTTATTTTCTAGTTCTTTCGCAATCTGTTCTAATCGGCCTCTATCAATCACAAGTTCTTCAAATAGATTCATAAGAGAATCAAGACGGTCGATGTTGACACGAATTGTTTTCGTTCCGCCGGCAGCTGCACCGTTATTGCCATTTGCTTTTGGCGCATCATTTGCTGGCGCTTTCGCAGCAGGAACGGATACTTCTTCTTTTTTCTGTTCAGGCTGCGTCTCTTGTTTTTCAGCTGGAGCTGCTTCTTCAAATGCGGAGACTTCAGAGATCTCAACCTTCTCAACCTCTGAGATCGCCGTAACGATTTTCTGTACTTCGTCCATCGGCTGTTTAGAAAGATAAGAAATGCTGAATTCAGATTCAAAATCTTCTGATTCTAACAGTTCTGCATTTGGAACGGTTTTGACAACCTCGCCTGCTTCATTTAATCTTTCAAAAATCATATAGACACGAACGGCTTTTAGTAAGCACGCTTCACTTAATGTCACGTTGAGTTCATAGCATTTGAAGCCTTGCTCTCTCGCTTCATCAAGAACCGTTCGTTCAAATTCGTTATAATCTAAGTCATTAGCAGCAGCTGATGCATCTGCTGTTTCAACGCTTGAAGCTGCCTCAGCATGGCTTCCTGTCACATCTAGCTTTTTACTAATCTCTGTGACATCGCGTTTCCCGTCTCCTCCTTCTGCAATCGATTGAACCATTGCTTCAAGATGATCGAGTGCTTCGAACATCGTATCCATTGACTCAGGAGTGACAATCATTTGTTCATTACGGATAGCATCAAACATGTTTTCTAAATGATGCGTTAAGTGAGCCATATCATCAAAGCCCATCGTTGCACTCATGCCTTTCAATGTATGAGCCGCTCTGAATATATCATTCACTAGCTGCAAGTCGGTTGGGTTCTTTTCTAAATCAAGAAGTTTTTCATTACAAGTTTGTAAGTGTTCTCTGCTTTCATCTAAAAAGATATCTAAGTATTGGTTTACATCCAACGTGTTCACGCCCTCTCTTTTTTCATGGAGCTTATAATTGCATGTGCGATGTCATCCACATGCCTTGTTTCATGTGCAAGGCCTGCTTTAATGACTGATTTAGGCATTCCGAAAACAACACATGATTCTTCTTTTTCTGCAATGACTTTTGTATGACCGCTTGCGACCATTTTTTTGACACCTTCAGTACCGTCACTGCCCATACCTGTCATAATGACAGCGATTTTCTCGTAACCTTTTATGCTGCTGATGGATTCAAATAAATAGTTAACAGATGGCTTGTGCCGGCTTTCCGTGTCTTCAGGGGACAGCCTGATAACAAGTGATCCCCCTTGGTCATGAAGTGACATATTCATTCCACCAGGAGCTATGTAAGCCACTCCATTTTTCGCGATGTCTCCATCTTGCGCTTCTTTAATCGTAATTTGTGATAAATGATCTAACCTAGCAGCAAGTGATGCCGTGAATCCTGCTGGCATATGCTGCACAATCAATATAGGTGCCTCGATGTCCTTAGGCAGCTTCGTTACGACTCGTTGAAGTGCCCTTGGTCCTCCTGTAGATGTTCCGATAGTAATAATCTTTCGGAGTGAGCTGCCTTTTACTGGTTGCAGACGGGGTGCAGCCACTGGACTTGGCGGCTTTATCACCGGCTTAGGAGACACCTTCTCTTCAGTGCGTTTCCTTGACAGTCCTGCCGCAAGTACCCGCTCTACAATTTGCCCTCTCACTTTGTGCAAATCGAGCGAAATACTTCCCGAAGGCTTTGTCACAAAGTCAAAAGCACCGAGTTCTAAGCAATGGATGGTTAAATCTTTTCCTTGCTTTGTCTGGCTTGACACCATAATCACGGCAAGGTCGTGTTCAGCCAGAATTTGTTTTAATGCTTCTGTTCCGTTTAAAACAGGCATTTCCACATCTAATGTGACAACATCTGGATTCAGTTCCTTGATTCGTTTTAAGGCATCTTCCCCATTTCGCGCCGTTCCGACGACTTCTATTTCTTGCTCGGCACTTAGAAAATCACTAATGAGCTTTCTCATAAAGGCCGAGTCATCTACTACTAGCACTCTAATCATGAGTCCACCTTCCTCCTTTTAAAAAAAGAGGACAACTTATCTATAAACGTATGCTGTTCTCTCCGTGCCTCTCTTATCTGCTGATGATATAGTGTTTCTGCCAGCATCTTAATGGTTTTACTCAGCCTTGAATGAGGCTGCTTCATATAAAATGGAATTTGTTCTGATACTGCTTTAGGAACCGCAGGATCATCAGGCACAGCGCCAGCAAATACAAGTTTTCTGTGAAGAAAAGATGTGACCACTCCTGCTAATTTCCGGTAGGTTTCAGACCCTTCTGACGGGGTTTTGCACCGGTTAACAATGATTTGCACAGACCGTTCAAACTGATGAATGGCTAAGTGTTTAATCGCGCTGTAGGCATCCATGATGGATGTTGGCTCTGGCGTAGTCACAACGACCACTTCTCCTGCCGATAAGACAAAAGGCAGCTGATCTTTTGACAAGCCGGCTCCCATATCGAAGAAAATACAATCGAAGTCCTGCATCATTCTTTCCATCTCTTCCAAAAAGAACGACCATTGATCTTTATCTAAAGAAAACAGCTGTTCAAGCCCGCTTCCGCCAGAAATGTAATATAGGTTATCCGTTCCTTTTGTCATGGCTGCTTGGAAGGATTTTTTTCTAACGAGAACATCTAATATAGAACTAGTCGATGTTTTCCCTAGTAAAATATCAATATTCCCCATCCCAAAATCAAGATCAATCACTAACACTCTTCTCTCTGTACTTGCGATAGACAGTGCCATATTCAGGGTCAAATTCGATTTACCTACCCCGCCTTTACCGCTCATGACGGCAATGGTTTTGGCCTGTCCGCTGACGTTAGGAGGAGCCGGTGTGATCATTTGACTCTGCTGAACTAGTTTTCTTAACCCTTCTGCTTGGTCGGGCTTCATGATTGTAAAACCATCCTTGTTAGTTCAAGAGGCGAGCCTTCAAGAATATCCTCAGGCACATTTTGACCATTTGTTAAAAAACCAAGTTTGATTTGAGAGTCAGCAATGATTTGAAAAATGGTTCCCATCGTGTCCGTTTCATCTACTTTTGTAAAAATGAATTGATTGATTGGAACGTGTTCAAAGCGTTTGACCATGGCTTTCATGTCTTGATACTTCGATGTAGCACTCATCACGAGAAAACTTTGAATGCTCTCATCAAATGGAATAATGTCGGTCAGCTCTTTGATATACGCTTCTTCTTTAAAGTTACGACCTGCTGTATCGATGAAGATATGATCATACTCTTTAAAGGTCTCTTGGGCTTTTACAAAATCCTCTCTTGAATAACAAACCTCAAGCGGTGCATTCAGCAGTTCAGCATATGTTTTCAGCTGTTCGATCGCTGCAATCCGGTACGTATCGGTTGTAATAAAAGCGATTTTCTTTTGCTGCTGAATGGCCGTTTTAGCAGCAAGCTTTGCAATCGTTGTCGTTTTACCAGCTCCAGTTGAACCGAACAAAACAATGTATTTTGAAGAAATCATCGGCTCATCAGAGGTTTTAGCTGGAAGCATATTTGTCAGCAGTTGTTCAAGTTCTTTTTTTATGTGATTTTCTTTAACCGCACCCTTTGTTAAAAGACCCTTCAGGCATTCGTCTCGAATGGCATCATCAAGTCCTTGATCCTTTAGCTTTTGATCGATTGCTATGAGAGGATCAGGCAGAATACCCGCATGCCGTTCATTCCTCACATATTCTAAAGGCTGGGTATGAGAAGGCGCTGGTTTCGCCGCCTTGGGAGCAAATGAAGGCTCTTCGGGCAGCTTTTGAACTTGTTCCTTTTTTGGTAATACTGGAAGAGGCGGCGCAGGGTTTAACCCTTTACCAGCTCTTTCCTCGAAATCTTGATCCAGCACTGCAATCACTTCGACCATTTGCTGTTTCTTCAAACCGAACAGTTTGCGTTTGACAACGGTTTTAGAATTTAAAATAACGGCATCTTTCCCAAGCTGCTGCCTGATTTGAATTGTTGCCTCCTGCATAGAATTTGCTGTGATTTTTTTCATTTTCATTAGATATCCACCACTCCGATGCTCTGTACTTCCACATTCGCTTCTAGTTCGTTATAAGATAGTACCGGTAAATCTGGGAAATATCTTTCTAACAACTGCTTAACGTACATTCTTATAGGAGGTGAGCATAATAGAACCGGCGTTTCCTGACGAAGCGAAAGCTGTTCAATTTCTCTCGCCACTGATTGAATCACACTTTCAGAGGATTCTGGATCTAACGATAAGTAGTTTCCATGCTCTGTCTGCTGAACGCTGTCCGCAATCACCTTTTCTACTCGGCCTGAGCATGTCACAACTTTGAGTGATTCATTTTCTCTTGCATACTGTGCGGTAATCTGTCTTGCGAGCGCCTGTCTAACATACTCTGTTAATAAATCTGTATCAGTCGTTAATTTTCCGTAGTCTGCAAGCGTCTCAAAAATGGTGACAAGGTTTCGGATAGAGACCTTTTCTTTCAGCAGCTTCGCCAGCACTTTTTGAATATCACCGACTGCCAGCGGATTTGGTGTTACCTCATCCACTAAGACAGGATAACTTTCTTTCAGATGATCGATTAATTGCTTCGTTTCTTGGCGTCCGAGCAGCTCGTGTGTGTTTTGTCTAATCTTCTCTGTGATGTGAGTAGACACAACAGACGCTGGGTCCACAACCGTATAGCCTAGCATCTCAGCCTGATCTTTTTCTGCTTCTGATATCCATTTAGCCGGCAGGCCAAAGGATGGTTCGATTGTTTCAATTCCTTCAATCGGATCATCATCAGGCGTTGGGGACATCGCTAAGTAGTGATCAAGCAGCAGCTCACCTTTTGCTACTTCGTTCCCTTTAATTTTCAACCGGTATTCATTTGGGTTCAGTGCAATATTGTCCCTGATCCGGACGACTGGAATGACAAGACCAAGTTCGAGGGCAAGCTGCCTTCGGATCATCACAATTCGGTCTAACAGGTCACCGCCCTGATTTGCATCAGCGAGCGGGATGAGGCCGTAGCCAAATTCAAATTCAATAGCATCCATTTGCAGGAGATGAATAACACTTTCTGGACTTTTCATCTCTTCTACCTCTGCCTGTTCTTCCAGTACCTCTTCGATTTCTTCTTGATCTTGTTTGTTTTTCGACATCATGTATGCGCCAAGTGCTATTAAACCTGCAATTGGCCCAGTTAAAAGTACGCCGATTGGCGTAAACAAACCAAGAAGGAAGATCGTTCCTGCTGTGACATAAAGCATGGCTGGGAAGGCAAAGAGCTGACCTGTAATGTCTGATCCAAGGTTTCCGTTAGAAGCTGCTCTCGTAACAACAATCCCTGTCGCCGTTGAAATGAGGAGTGCCGGAATTTGCGAAACGATTCCGTCCCCTACCGTTAATAGGGTAAAGTGAGAAGCTGATTCTTGAATCGACATGCCTTGCTGAAGCATCCCGATAATGATTCCAAATATAATATTGATGATAACGATGATAATACCTGCGATGGCGTCCCCTTTAACGAACTTACTGGCACCGTCCATCGCTCCATAAAAGTCTGCTTCCCTCGCTACTTTTTCACGGCGGTTTCTTGCTTCACTTTCTGTCAGCATCCCTGCATTTAAATCAGCGTCAATACTCATTTGTTTACCTGGCATCGCATCAAGTGTAAATCTTGCCGCAACCTCTGATACACGCTCAGCCCCTTTTGTGATAACAATAAACTGAATGATGATCAGAATAAGGAAAACAACGAGACCAACGATGATATTTCCTCCAACAACAAATGAACCGAACGTTTCGACAACCTTTCCAGCATCTCCTGTTGAAAGAATAGAACGTGTTGTAGAGATGTTAAGCCCTAAACGAAACAGTGTTAAGAGCAAAAGCAATGATGGAAAAATTGAAAATTCCAGTGGTTCTTGCATGTTCATAGTGGTGAGAAGCACGATAAGCGCAAGAGAAATATTAATAATAATTAAAATACTTAATAGCATTGGCGGAAACGGTATGACCAGCATCGCCACAATTAAAATAACACTGAATATAACAGATAAATCTCTTGCTGACATGCCTGTTCTCTCCTTTTAAAACCAAAAATTCATAAAATCTTTTGTTTCGTTTTATAGACGTAAGCTAAAATTTCTGCGATGGCCTTAAAGTATTCTTCCGGCACCGCTTGGTCGATGTCGACCTGATCATAGAGCGCACGGGCAAGCGGGCGGTTTTCTACAGTCATGACATCATGTTCTTTCGCAATCGTTCTAATTTTCAAAGCCAAAATATCCGTTCCCTTTGCCACAACATAGGGCGCGTCCATTTTTTCTTCATCATACTTTAAAGCAATGGCATAGTGGGTTGGGTTTGTAATGATGACGTCCGCTTTTGGGACTTCCTGCATCATCCGTCTCATGGCCATTTCCCGCTGACGCTGTTTAATCTTTGATTTGATGAGCGGGTCACCCTCTGATTTTTTATACTCATCTTTGATGTCTTGTTTGGACATCCTCAAGTTTTTTTCATAATCAAATTTCTGATACATATAATCAAGCCCTGCCAAAATCAAAAGAGCACCAGCAGCATACAGCCCCATAATTAAGGTCATATTTGCAACGAAATGAAGGGTTTCCTCTGCTGTTAATAAAGGAAGCCGCAGAATTTCGTCAAAGTGCATCCAAAGAGCAATAAATGTCGCAAAGCCAACAAAGCCAATTTTCAAAATGGATTTTAATAGCTCTACGAGGGCTCGAATACTGTATATCCGTTTAAACCCTTTGATTGGGTCAAGCTTTTCTAATTTCGGTTTGATCACTTCTGCTGAAAAGAGAAAGCCGACTTGTAAATAGTTACTGATAATCCCCGCCAGCATGCCAACACCAAGGATTGGCATGAGGAGGAGCCCTGTTTCCTGAAGCAATTCCAAGAATAGTTGATGAATATTAGATGTGCTAACCTTCATTAGAATGGTTGTTGAATAAAAACGTTCTATGAGCGCGATAATCCGCTCTTTCATAAAAGGCCCAATAAAAAAGAATGATAAAAAGATTAATAGAAATGAGATGGCTGTATTGACGTCGGTACTTTTGGCAACCTGTCCTTTTTTACGTGAATCCCGCCTTTTTTTCGGCGTTGCTTTTTCTGTTTTTTCACCTGCGAAAAATTGCAAGTCTAGTCTAAGCCTTGTCATCATGACGAACCACCGACCAATGCTAAGAAATTCCTCATGGTGAGTACAATCGTTTCAAATGTATTTTGGACAACACCGAAGATGACGCCCATACAGATGATGATCATAATAAAACTCACACCTATTTTAATAGGAAGTCCGACCACAAATACGTTCATTTGCGGAACTGTACGTGCCACAATCCCCAGCGCCAAATCGACTAAAAATAGACTTGCCACGACAGGTGCCGAGATTTGAAAGGCGATGATAAACATTTGGTTGAAGCTCTTTGCGATAAAGTAAGCAAAGGATTCACTGCCGAAATTCAGCGCGTATTGATCAACTGCAATGTATTGAAAGCTGTAATAGATTCCATCAAGCAGCAGGTGATGTGCGTTTGTTGCCAGCATTAATAGCAATGTGACCGTATAAAAAAACTGTCCCATCAGCGGCGTCTGCGCCCCTGTTTGCGGATCAATAATATTGGCAATCGCAAAACCCATTTGAAAATCAATGAATGAGCCGGCAATTTGAACAGCGGACACCATGATGTATGCAATCAGCCCAAGCAGCAGACCGACCATCGCTTCTTTCACCGCAAGCATCATATAAAGACCGTCTATGTCGAGTGCTGGCGGTTCTTTTATGGTGCTAAAACTAATGACAGCTAAAAACAGCGAGAATCCAACTCTGTGTACAGCTGGGATCGTTCTATGCGCTAAAAGCGGTACTGTCACAAAAAAAGCGGTGATCCGAATAAAAACTAAAAGAAAAGCAGGGAATAATTCTATGATTGACATCACTTGTTAACCTGCAAATCGATCTAAATTCGAGAACAGCTCTGTCGTAAAGGACACGATTGTTGAAAGCATCCATGGACCAAACACAACAAGCCCAATGAGTACAGCAACAATCTTAGGAATAAACGCAAGCGTCTGTTCTTGAATTTGGGTTGTCGCCTGAAACACACTGACAATCAGTCCCACAATAAGTGCGAGCGCTAGAAGCGGCCCACTCACAAGCAATACTACATACACTGATCTTTCAGCCATCGTAATGACAAATTCTGAACTCATGTTTTAAGCACCTACTCTAAAAGCTTTGCAGCAAAGATTTAACTATCAAATACCATCCATCGACTAAAACAAATAACAATATTTTGAAAGGGAGCGATATCATAACCGGCGGAAGCATCATCATCCCCATTGACATCAGAACACTTGCGACCACCATGTCAATAATTAAAAATGGAATAAAGATCATAAAACCAATTTGAAATGCCGTCTTTAATTCTGAAATGGCAAAAGCGGGAACCATCGCCGTTAATGGAATATCTTTAATCGATTCAGGTGTATCCATTTTTGCGTAGCTAAGAAATAAAGCCAAATCTTTCTGTCTTGTATGTTTACTCATAAACTCTTTAATAGGCACTTCGGCTTTTTCATACGCCTGATTTAACGTGATGTCATCATTTAAAAGCGGCGTCAGCGCCTCTTTATTAATCTGTGAGAACGTGGGAGCCATGATAAAAAATGTGAGAAACAAAGCAAGCCCAACAAGCACTTGGTTTGGCGGCATTGAGTTGGTTGCAAGTGATGTTCTGACGAATGAAAGAACAATCACAATCCGTGTAAAACAAGTCATTAAAATGAGAATGCCCGGTGCAACCGAAAATACAGTTAAAAGTAATAGAAGACGGACAGATGTGCTGATATTTCCTGCACCGCTGGAATTAAATAAATCGATAAACTCATTCATTTTGTTTCGGGCCTTTCTTTCTGACTTCTGATTGGGTCTTTTTCAATTCGGCTAGCTGCGCCTTTAAATTGGCTGAAAAAGAAGAAGTGGTCGGCTGATCATGTTTCTTTACCTGCGATGTGAATTTTTGAACCATTTTTGGTAAATCGGTTTTGCTTTCCATCGCTTCTTCATATTGTTTCACGATTGCTTCACATTCTTGTTCATCATCAATCTCTTTTAGCAGCTGGATTGAGTCTGCTACGCCGACAACTAATACTCTTTTGCCCACTTTGATCAGCTGGACTGAACGGTTTTGTCCGACTGTCGTTCCGCCAATATTTTCAACATATCGAAATGGTTTGAGTAAGCGGTTTTGCTTACCAACAAATCTCACCAATCCATAAATAAGCAGGATGACAAAAAGTAAGGCACCAATCATTTTGACAAAATCCATAATGGAGACAGAAGAAGAGGGAACTTCTTCTGCCGGATTCGTTTGATTGTCAGTGGTTTTCTTCTCTGTATCCTTTTTGCTTTCTTTCTCACCTTTGAGCCAGTCATTCACTGTGCCATTCTCAGGATCTTTCGTTTCGGCAAACAGTGAGGCAGGCTGCATCGTCAAGAAAAGCATAAAACTGATCATTGCTATACATATCAAACGTTTTTTCAACAAATCTTACACCCTTTTTTAGCCTAACGTTTTATTAATTGCTTCAAGTACGCGGTCTGCCTGGAATGGCTTCACGATAAAGTCTTTTGCACCTGCTTGGATTGCGTCAATAACCATTGACTGCTGTCCCATAGCAGAACACATGATGATTTTTGCTGAAGCATCGATTTGTTTAATTTCTTTTAGTGCAGTGATTCCGTCCATTTCTGGCATGGTGATATCCATTGTGACAAGATCAGGAGATGTTTCTTTGTATTTTTCAACTGCTTGTGCGCCGTTTTCTGCTTCTCCTACTACATCAAATCCGTTTTTTACAAGAATATCCTTGATCATCATTCTCATGAATGCTGCATCATCTACGATTAATACCTTAGTAGCCATTTACTTATTCTCTCCCTATATGTTTGTTTATTTTAAATTAGAAAGTCTTTCTGACTGACTTAAAATATCAGTCACACGAACACCAAAGTTCTCATCAATGACAACGACTTCCCCTTTGGCGACGATTCGTTTGTTCACTAGAATGTCTACTGGCTCACCAGCAAGTTTATCCAGTTCAATGATACTTCCAGCTGAAAGCTCAAGAACTTCTTTCACACTGCGCTGAGTTCTTCCAAGTTCCACCGTAATGGAAAGCGGAATGTCCATCAGCATATCAAGGTTTCCAAGCTGGCTTGTTGTATGCTGAGGCTCACTGAACGATTCAAATTCAACTGGCGCCACATTTACAGGTGCTGCCGGCTTTTGCTTCGCCTGTCTTTTCGGCGGTGCTGCTTGCTGCGCTGGGGCAGACTGCGTTTGCGGTGCTGCCGGCTGAGGTTCAGGTGCACTCACTTCTTCTTGAACCGGCGCTTCTTCTTGCGCAGGATCTGTTAATTCTGCAATTAAATCCTTCGCAAATGTAATAGGATAAAGCTGCATAATATTTGAATCGATGAGTTCACCTATTTTTAATCTGAAGGATACTTTGACAAGCATTTCTTCAGCTGGAATGCGGTCTGTCCCTTCTCCTTCTTTCACATCAAGTAATTCGACGCGCGGCGGAGAAATATCAATCTTTTTATTAAAGACAGTCGACATGGATGTCGCAGCAGAACCCATCATTTGGTTCATTGCTTCTTGTACTGCACTTAAGTGAATCTCACTTAAAGAAGGGTCAGCATTTGTCCCGTCTCCGCCCATCATTAAGTCCGCAATAACTGCTGCATCTGTTTGCTGGACGACAAGCAGGTTACTTGCGCTGAAACCTTCCGTATAATTCACTTCAATAGCGACATACGGATGAGGAAATTCCTCATTCAGCATACTTTTTTGAATCACTGTAACAGTTGGAGTTGTAATCTCCACTTTTTGATTTAATAGGGTTGAAAGTGCTGTTGCAGAGCTGCCAAATGAAATATTTCCGATTTCTCCAATGGCATCTTGCTCCATTGCAGAAAGGATTGTATCAGGCTCTATATCGTCATTGCTGCCTCCTTTAAGGAGCGCATCGATTTCGTCTTGTGATAATTTACTTCCGTTATTCTCCATCTTCTTCACCTCTTATGTCGTGATCTAGAATTTGAATCGCCTGTTTCCGATTCACGCGGCCGGCCTGTCCCAAGAATTTCGGTTTATTTCCGACCATAACAGTAAGAGGCGCATTTACTGGTTTGTCCAAGGCAATACAATCACCAATTTCCAAATTCAAAAACTCTTCCACCGTCATTTCCGATTGTCCCAGCTCTGCGACTACCGGTATTTTTGCCTTCATAATCCGTTTTTCAATGGCCTTTGTTTCTTGCTGTTTTGGTTCATTTCGTTCAGACTGCATCCAGTAGTGTACAGACAGCTTCGGAATAATAGGCTCTAATACAACGTGAGGAATACATAGGTTAATAACCCCGCTTACCTCGCCAATTTGTGTATTAAGAGAAATGACGACAACTGTTTCGTTTGGTGACACCATTTGAACAAACTGGGGATTTACCTCGAAATCTGCCATTTCAGGCTCGATGTCGGTTATGGACTGCCACGCTTCTCTGTAATTTTCCAAAGCTCCCTCAAACATGTTTGAGATAATCTTTGTTTCAATTTCTGTAAGTGATTCTGTCTTATTATGACTAATGCCAATCCCGCCCATCAGCCTGTCCATCATCGCATAGCCGATTGTTGGGTTTACTTCAAGCATGATTCTTCCTTCAAGCGGGCTGACATAAAATAAGTTTAATAATGTCATATTAGGAATCGAACGAATAAATTCTTCGTATGGTACTTGGTCAACCGAGCTGACAGTAATTTGAATATATGATCTTAGCTGCGCTGAAAAATGCGTGGTGAGCAGTCTAGCGAAGTTATCATGAATCCTTGTTAAACTACGAATCTGGTCTTTTGAAAAGCGCAGTGCACGTTTAAAGTCATACACCTTCACTTTTTTCGTCGTTTCCTCTTTTTTCAGCTCTTCTGCATCCATTTCGCCTGTTGAGATGGCGGATAATAATGCGTCGATCTCATTCTGGGAAAGCACTTCTCCTGACATTTCTTCACCTCCATCGCGTTAATTAATCGCCTCTATTGCAGATTAAAGGAGGTTATATATACTTCTTTCACCTTGCCATCTTGCAAATAGTTATTCACTTTGTTTTTGACTTGTGTTTTAAAATGTTCTCTGCCTTTTTTGCCATCAAGTTCATCTGCATTCGTGTCTGATAAAATGTCGATGACAGCATCTTTTACCTGGAAACTTCTTTTCTCAAGCTCTGATTTTGCTTTTTCAGAGTCCGTTTCAATATTCAGGACAAGTTTGACAGCATTTCCTTCAGATTTTAAATTGGTGATAATCTCAGGAATTTCAACAGAAGCTTTTACAACTTCATCTGCTGTTGGCTCTTTTTCGGCTTTTGCTTCGTCTGACCCATTCAGCAGAAAAAAGATGCCTGCTCCAATTCCGACGATGGCAATAATCATGATTAGCATTACTACGACTAATTTCTTCTTCATTCAAACTCCTCTATTCCTTGATTCAATGAAATGACTTGGATTTTTCTGTAGAAAGAAATGATTTTCTCTTGAAGCTGCTCTTCATCTTCTTTCACAACGAATTTCTTTCCATTGGCCAAAGTAATGGTCGTGTCTGGAAAACTTTCGATTTGCTCGATATGGAGAGCGTTCAGCATAAATCCTTTGCCATTTAATCTTGTCACTTCAATCATATTAAGCAGAGAAGCGAGCATCCGCTCCCCCTACCTCCTATCGTTTCAGATTCACAAGCTCTTGCAGAATTTCATCAGATGTTGTGATCGTCTTTGCATTCGATTGGAATCCGCGCTGCGCGATAATCATTTCGGTAAACTCATCTGTTAAATCAACGTTTGACATTTCTAGTTTACCTGTTTGGATCACGCCAGTTCCTTCTTGACCAGGTACGATAGGGTTACTTGGTGCACCTGAACTTAACGTTTGGCGGTAAAGGTTGTCACCAACTTTGTCTAATCCTCCTGCGTTACTGAAAGATACGAGTGAAATCTGTCCAACATTTCTAGATACGTTGTTTTCAACAACCGAAATTGTTCCATCTGGACCAACACTTACACTTGAAATGCCATCTGGGATCGTTATTTTTTGTCCATCCATTCCGAGAAGGTAATTTCCGTCAGTAGTCGTTAAATTTCCCTCCGAATCACGTCTAAAGTTCCCGGTTCTTGTATAAAGAACTTCTCCTTGACTTTCAATACGGAAAAATCCATCTCCATTGATATAGAAGTCGTAAGGTTCATCTGTATTTTGAGAAGATCCCGGTGACATGACTTTATCAATAGAAGCTAAAGATGATCCTAAACCAACTTGTTTTGAGTTAATTGAACCAGAGTTGTTCGTTGGTCCACCTGAGCTTGAAATGGTTTGACTGACCATATCTTTAAACGTGATACGGCTTTTTTTGTATCCGTGTGTATTGACGTTGGCTACGTTATTGGCTACCACATCTAATTTTGTTTGGAAGTTTTTCATTCCGCTAATTCCTGAGTAAAGTGAGCGTAACATTTATTTTCCTCCTCGAATTACTTCGTTTTTTCTCCAACTGCTGTAACATCCCAAGGGCTGATTTTCGTACCATCTTCTAAAACAAGTAAGTATTCATTGTCTATGTTTTTAACAGACTTCACAGTGCCCGATATCTCTTTATCATCCAATTTGCCCGATACTTCTTTACCAATCCAGCCTACATATGTCGTAAACGGATCTTGGTGTGCAACAAATGTAGACATGAGCTGATTCAGCTTGGTGATCGAATCGTTCATATTGGTTTGCTGTTCTAAAGATGAAAATGTCGCAAGCTGCGTGACAAACTCACGGTCATCAATCGGGTTTGTCGGATCTTGGTTTTGAAGCTGCGTGAGCAAAATTTTCAAGAATTGATCTTTGCCAAGCGTATCTGTTTTCTTTTCTGCTTTTGAAGAAGTGTCTGCTTGTGCGGCTGTTCTATTTGTAGCATCAACTGTTGCCATTAGATCTCCTCCTCTTCTTCATCTGACCCAACAAGAGCGTCCAGTACATCTTGGAATTCTGCTTCCTGTTCATCAGTCTGCTGGAAATTCTGTCCTTTTGGCTGCTGCTGCTTGTTTTCTTCACTAAACTGTCCAAATAACGGCTGCTCATTTGATTGAAGCGGTATATGGAAACGGTCCACTTGAACCGACATATTCGGAAGCGCCTGCTTGAGCTGCGGCAGATGATGCTCTAACAGTTCTTTCGCTGCTTGCGTCGAGGCTGTAATTTTACTCGCATACATACCGTTTTGCTTCGTTAGCTGAATGGTAATGAATCCAAGATTTTCTGGATTTAATCGAACGGTAAAGCGTCCGCTTGAATTGCCAAACGGCGTGAATTTCATTTGCTTCCACGTGTTTAGAATTTGCTGATCAACTGTTCCCGGCTTTTCATCAGTCGTTTGTGTCTGCTGAACAGGAGCCGCTGACTGCAGTTGGAAAAACTGCTTATGACCTGGCAAAAGTGTATGGGTCATTATTTTTTCAGAAGCTGGTGCAGCAGCGCTTTGTCCTTTAACGACTTCTTTTTTGATGAGCCACTCAAGAGATGCATTCCCTTTTGCCGGAGAAGCGAGTGTAGATTCTTGTTTTGGAGAGATTAGTTCTTTCAACTCGCCAAGTGAAATTTTCCACTCTTTGTCAGACCCTTTCGCATTCGCCATCATATGGTCGATTAACTGATTAAAGTGCTTTAGCTCATTTTGAGTCATCGAATTCAACTTTGGCGCTGATCCCTGCGAGAAGAACTGCTCTTTTACTTGCTGAATGAGTTTTTCATCTACCCCGTTTTTCGAAAGAAAGTGGATAAAGTCTTGACCTTTTCCTTCAATATCCTGCACAAGTTTCGCATCAAAGCTTGGCGGCTGTTGATTGAGCAATTGATAGATGAAGAAGTGGACTTGTATGAGCTGTTCACTATGTTCAGAACCTGGCTTTTCAGCTTGATCACCGTAAATGGAAGATTCCATTTTTTGAAATAATCCTTCAAGTGATTTGAGATCAGATGATTCAAGCGTTTGACCCTGTAGTGTTTGAAGCGCACTTAGTAGGTCTGCGTTCATTCCTTCTTCAGGTGATTGCATCCATTTTTCAACAATTTGCATCGCATCATTGATAGAAAGAGAGGCAGCAGCGGCTGTCTCAGCATGAACAGGACCGCTTTGAGCGCCTGCTCCGCTAAGCAATTGTTTAAACAAACCTCGTGCAGATGCAGCGCTGTCTCCTTTTAGCCCTGAGAGACCTTGAGAAGATTGCTGTAAGGCTCCAATATCCAATAACTTCACTTATTGTTCACCCCCATTTTCACTTTCTTCTTTTTTGGCAAGCTCTTTTGTAAACGTTGCTGCCTTCTGAGGTGTCAGTTTTGCTAATATGTCTGTCAGTTTATTTTTGCTCAGCTCTTCAAGGATTTTTAACGCCTCTTTATCACTTAGTTCTGATAAAATTTTGGCGGATTTCCCTGGGTCCATGCTTTCATAAATGCTGGCGACCTTTCCTTTTGTCTGCTGATTAGAGGATGCCGCTGCATCAGGGGAGGTCCCTGCTGAGTTATTATCTGACGTGTTATTTGATGAGCTGTTATTCGATGAACTGTCATTGGCAGACGTATTCTTTGCATCATTTTCAGATGTTTTTTCAAGTGAATTGATTTTTTGATTCAGTCTTTTAATCTCTTCATCACTTGTTTTCAAATCTTTTTGTGCAATTTCGAGCTCATTCTTTTGCTCTTTAATGGTCTTTTTCAGTTCTTTTAACTCTGCATCGCTTTGATCATTAGGTGAAGATGACGTTTTTGAGGTGTCATCTGAACCAACTAAGCTGCTGATCACCGGAATGTTTTGGAGCGGTTTTTTTAGATCAAAACCTGCCATATAAAGGATCGTGCCAGTGACAATCACAAGCACAATCAATGGGATGATGACAATAAACAAGATCCATTGAAATTTCCCGCCGCCTGATTCCTTCGTTTTTTCCTTCTTAGGCATTCATCTCGACTCCTAATGTCCTTGAAACATGAATTGGCTGATAGAGATATCATCCATTTCTTTCATTTCAATTGCCTTATGTTCAAGGGAGAACTTTTCAAATTGCTTTTCTTTCATTTTTTCAAACTTTTTAAACTCAATGTTTTTTTCAGTTAAATCAGATTGTTTTTCATTCATTTGATGGCGTTTCATGATCACAAGCTGCTGATAATGCTGGATGGTGTTATCTAAGTTGGTCACAAATTGCTGGTAATGACGCATTTCTTGAACACTCATTCCGCTTCTCAGCTTTTCTTCTTTGCTTTTTTCCATTAGCTCTTTTTTACTCATATTTTCATAGAGTTTTTCAGCAACTTGCTCAAATGCCGAAACGGATTGTTGGTATGCTGCGAGTGACTTGTCTTTTTCACTTTCTTTCAGTTCTAAGAGCTTTTGAAATTTGTATTGATATCTCACTGTTTTTGTCAATCCTCTCTATTCATCAAACTGAGCAATAAACTCACACTGTCTTCAATAGATACAGCCTCTTCTACATCCTGTTTCAAAAATGAAATCAGGTGAGGGTAAGCCTGCATAGCTTCATCAATATCTTTGGAGGAGCCTTTTTTATATGCTCCAATATTAATGAGATCTTCAGCGTTTTGATAAGTGGATAAAAGCTGGCGGAACCGGTTAGCCGCCTCCTTGTGATCATGACTTGCGATATTACTCATGACACGGCTGATACTTTTCAGAATGTTAACAGCGGGAAATTGTCCTTTGTTGGCTAAAGCACGATCAAGTACAATGTGCCCGTCAAGGATCCCCCTCACTGTATCAGCGATCGGCTCGTTCATATCGTCCCCATCAACAAGCACTGTGTAAAACGCTGTGATGGAACCAAGCTGATTTGTTCCAGTTCGTTCGAGCAATTTTGGCAGTATAGCGAACACTGAAGGTGTATATCCTTTTGTTGTTGGCGGCTCGCCAGTTGCGAGTCCTATTTCCCTTTGCGCCATGGCAACCCTCGTAACAGAATCCATCATGAACATGACATTTTTGCCTCTGTCCCTGAAATATTCCGCAATGGCTGTTGCAGTATAGGCAGCTTTCAGTCTCGTCAGTGCAGGCTGGTCAGAAGTTGCAACGACAACAATGGATCGCTTCAGTCCTTCGGCACCTAAATCCTTTTCAATAAACTCACGAACTTCACGGCCACGCTCTCCAACAAGGGCAATGACATTCAGGTCTGCTTCTGTCTGCTTTGCAATCATCCCCATTAAGGTACTTTTTCCAACACCGCTTCCGGCAAAAATCCCGATCCTTTGACCAGTGCCAACTGTGAGCAGACTGTCAATCACTCTAACACCGACACCCATCTTTTCTCGAATAGGCGGTCTGTCCATCGGATTTGGGGGTGACTGATCTGTCGAAACAGGTGCAAGTCCTTTTGGAAGCATACTGCCATCAAGTGGATCACCGAAGGCATCAACGACTTCACCAATTAATCCAGTCCCTACTTTGACCTTCAGCGACTCACCCGTCGCTTCAACAAGACTTCCTGGTGAAATATTGGATGCTTCTACATAAGGCATGAGCAGAATGTTTTCATCTCTAAACCCTACGACCTCTGCTTTTATCGGATGGTGCTTGCTCCCTTTTTTATGAATGAGACATACATCACCGATCGAACTCTCCGGCCCCTTAGATTCAATCATCAGCCCAACCACTCGATTGACTTTACCAAATCGTTTATAAGGATCAGCGGTTTCAATCGTTTCTTTTAGTACATCCATTTTCATTTGTGATCACCTGAATCAATGACTTCTAATAGTTTTTCTTTCAACTGATTCATTTGGGTATCAACACTCGCTTCCACTTTTCCAAAACTTGTTTCTACGTAACAAGTTCCTTTTGGTGCTTTTTCATCCGAGTAAATGGCAAGGTGTGTATCCTTTTGAAGGATTCTAATCAATTCGTCTTTATATTCCATCACATGCTCGTAATGTTCAGGGTCAACATAGATGGAAATATCATCATATTCTTTCACTTCTGAAATGACCTGCTTCACAAGAGCCAAAAATTGATCTTTCGTGTCCTCAGCTGCATTCCAAACGCGTTTGGCGAGTTCAAAAGCGAGTTCCACAATTTGCTCAGCAGAGCTTTCAATTTTTTCTTCGTAGTCCTGCCTTGCAAGACTGACGATGTCATTTGCTTGATCAAGAGTAGCTTGGTACTGCATATTCGCATCTGCTTCGCCCTTTTGGAAGCCGTCTTGATAACCTGCTTGTTTCGCTTCTTCAATGAGCTGCATTCTTTCTTCTTCAAAATCAGTCCGGCGCTGATTGATTTCAGCCATTGTTTTTTCCAGTTCACTGTTCGCTTGTTCTAATATGCGGCTCGCTTGATCTTCTGCATCACTAAGTACTAGCTGCGATGCTTCGGTTTCATTGACAAGCTCTTCTTCGTGATGTTCTCTTTTAAAGTTTACTTGCTGTAAAGGAATCGTTTGCCGTCCTTGTTCAGGAATAACAGATGTTTCATGTTTGATAATCCTAGACAATGATATCGTCTCCTCCGCCTCGAGCTATGACGATTTCTCCAGCTTCCTCAAGTCGTCTTACGATGCTGACAATACGGGTTTGTGCTTCCTCGACATCTCTAAGCCGGACAGGCCCCATAAACTCCATTTCTTCTTTGAATGTTTCGACCATACGCTGTGACATGTTGCGGAAGACAATTTCTTTGACCTCTTCGCTTGCCACTTTGAGTGCGAGCAATAAGTCATCATTTTCAACATCTCTGATAACGCGCTGAATCGCTCTGCTGTCAAGAGTGACAATATCCTCAAAGACAAACATACGTTTCTTAATTTCATCCGCAAGCTCTGGATCTTGAATTTCAAGTGTGTCTAAAATGGTCTTCTCAGTAGCACGGTCTACACCATTTAGCACTTCTACAACCGCTTCGACTCCGCCCGTTTGCGTATAGTCCTGCGTAAAGGTTGAAGAAAGCTTTTGTTCAAGAATACGTTCCACCTCATTGATGATCTCTGGAGATGTGCGGTCCATTAAGGCAATACGTCTCGCAACCTCAGTTTGTACTTCCTCGCCTAACTCAGATAAAATTTGCCCAGCCTGCACTGGATCCAGGTAGGAAAGGATAAGTGCAATCGTTTGTGGATGCTCATGCTGGATAAAGTTTAAAATTTGTTCTGGCTCAGCCTTTCGAGCAAAATCAAATGGTTTCACTTGAAGAGAGGATGTCAGCCTGTTTAAGATGCTGTCCGCTTTATCCTCACCAAGCGCTTTTTCAAGCACTTGTCTTGCGTACATAAGACCGCCCTGCGATATGTAGTCCTGCGCGATGGCAATGCTGTGAAACTCTTCGATGACTTCATCTTTTTTAGCAGTATCTACACTTCGTACATTGGAAATTTCTAATGTTAATTTTTCTATTTCGTCTTCAGACAGATGTTTGTATACAGATGCTGACACGTCTAGCCCTAAGGAAATCATTAGGATTGCTGCTTTTTGTCTGCCTGTTAGTCGATTTGGATCTTTTCTCGACATGTGTATTCCTCCTAATCCTCGGACAGCCAGCTGCGTAGCAATTTAGCAAAGTCTTCTGGTTTTTCTTTTGCCATTTTTTCAAGCTGATTTTTTCTCACCATTTCTTCTGTTTCTGGTTCAGTGTCGATATCAGGAACATCGATTGGTGTACGTTCATCAAACTCAAACTCTTCTTCTTCATCTCTTCTACGCTTGCGTACAAGAAGAATGATAAGAGCGATAATTGCAAGTAGGAGCACACCGCCTACAATATAAACCCAGATTGGAATATTGTTTGAAGGGTTATCTGCCGCAGTTTGCTGTTTACCGTCTAATTTTGATACAGATAAAACGATTTTGTTATCTAAGTCTGCTTGAGTGAGCGCTTGACCATTTGTGTATTCTTTATCAATCGATGTGCTAATGATCGTTGAAAGAATCTTTTTGATATCATCTTGTCTTTCAGCCGTTAAAGAGTTTACATCGTTTGCAGTTGGTGGTTCGACCAATGCTTGAATGCCAACATCTCTGATTTTATAAGGACTTTCTTTGATATCTTTATGAATGCGGTTGACTTCATAATTGATACGATCTTCGCTCTTTTCGTAATCTCCGCTTCCATTCGCTCCATCGGCACCTTGATAATTTGTGACATCATCATCACCTGTTCCAGCGGTGCCTCCAGCTGCTGCGCCATTACCTGAATAAGTTTCAGCAATCTTTTCAGCGCTGACAGCAATTCCCTGCATGTTTTCTTTATCAACAGGTTCTACAAGGTCTTCTTTTCTTTTTTCTTCAGTAAAGTCAATGTCTGTTGTGACCGATACAGCCACTTTATCTTGACCCATCATTGTTCCAAGCAGCTGCTGAATTTTTCTTTGAAGATTCTTTTCGATTTCCTCTTTTTTCTGCTGCTGTGCATCCATTCCACTTGCATAGGAATCGGAGCTGGTGTTTAAGTCGTAGTAGTTGGAATCTTGGTCCATAATGACAATGTTTTCTGTTTTTAAATTCGGCACACTTTTTGAAATAAGATGATAAAGGCCTTTTACTTGCTGCGGTGTGAGCGTGTAGCCTGGCTCAACTTGCAGCACAATGGATGCTGATGCATTACTTTGCTCTTCTCCAACAAAAACGGAATCTTTTGGCAGGTTAATCATCACTTTTGAATCTTTAATCCCATCAATTGTGTTGATCAGATTGGATAGTTCTGTCTGAGTTGCGTCTACTTTCAGAACATCAAATTCATTATCTGTTAAACCGAAGCCTGAATTGTTTGCAAAGAAGGAATAATCAATGTTGCCTGTCTTAGGGAGCCCTTCAGATGCGAGTGTTACTTTTAAAGAATCTGCTTGCTTTTCTGGAACGAGAATCGTTGTTCCATTGTTTGCAAGTTCCGATTTAACGTTTTTGCCATCTAGTTCCTGTTTGATTTGTCCAGCTTCTGCCTCAGACAAGTCTCTAAAGAGCGGAACCATTTTTTCAGAAGAAGCAAAGATGCTAACAACCGTAATAATGATTGCTAGGGCAGCAACGCCGCCAATCATGAGTATTTTTTGTAATTTTGATCGATTTCGCCAAAACTCAACTGTTTTTGTTCTTAATTGCATTAAAGTACGATTCATCTTAACCCCCGGTCATTCCATTCAGTCTTTTTTTGTCCACCAGCACCTCCTACATCTGCATTCTCATAATCTCTTGGTACGCTTCGACTGCTTTATTTCGAAACTCTGTTGCAGCTGTGAGTGTAACACTCGCTTTTTGCGAGGCAATCATGACTTCATCGAGATTGACATCTTTTCCTTGTGCAAGCGCATTTGTATACTGGTCTGATTTCAGCTGTGATTGATTTAATGCCTCAATGGAATTCTTCAGCACATCAGAGAAATTCGTTTGACTTTTAGGTGCAGCCGCCTGAACGGGCGTTGCATTCGTCAATTCACTTGCTTGCTGAGCAGTTTGAAGCTGGAAAGGAGATATTGCATTAACCAATTATTTTCACCTTACTTTCCTATTTCTAAAGCTTTCATCAGCATGCTTTTATTCGCATTTAGAGCAGTCACGTTTGCTTCATATGATCTTGAGCTGCTGATGAGGTCGACCATTTCTTTTAATGGATCGACATTTGGTGTTTGAACATATCCATTTTCATTGGCATCGGGATTTGTAGGATCATATTGAAGGTTGAATGGAGTTTCGTCTTCAGTAATCTTTGTTACTTTGACGCCGTTTCCTAATTTGCCGCTCGAATTCATACTTGAGTTCAATATAGATGAAAACGATTCACCTGACGGCTGTAATGTGACAAGCTTACGTCTATAAGGCTCCCAGTTGCCATCAACCTGTTTAGCTCTTGTTGTATCCATATTTGCAAGGTTTGAGGATACAACGTCCATTCTGAGCCTCTGTGCCGTTAATGCTGAGGCCGAAGCGTTCACTCCTGAAAAAATCGACATCACTTACCTCCTGTCAAAACTGTTTTAAGAGAATTGAATTTCCCGCTCATTCTTTCCACCAGCGCATTATACTGAATTTGGTTTTTAGCGAGTTCACTCATCTCTTGATCAATATCGACATTATTTCCGTTTTCTTGATAAGAAGTACGGTTGCTCGAAACAACTGAATAATTAGACCTTGTTTTTGAAAAATCAATGTGACCTTGGTATGTTTTTTTAGCATCTAATTTGATTGACGCATCATTTAGCATGTCATGGAATGCGACGTTTTTCGACTTGTAGTTCGGTGTGTCTATATTTGCGATATTATTGCTTATGACTTTTTGCTTAACATTCGCTCTGCCCAAGGCATTCTCAAGGTTGCTTATCGTTCCAGAAAATATATCCAAAACCATATACCTCCAATCATATGTATTTCATTCCATTTAATCATGTCGAGATTTGTAAAACCATATGTTCATTGTAAGAAATAATAGGATTAAAGTCTATGATGTATATGTAAAAAAAACTCGTAATATATATCTATTTTACGAATAGGTATAAAGGCCTAGATTCAAAGCACTACAGATTTGTAAGGGGTTTCTTGGAAAAAAGAGTGACATTTTTCGGACAAATCCTCATTTTTTCACATAAAAAAACCCTTTTCAGCATTTATTTCGGCCAAAAAGGGTTTTTGATTAATGAGATTTTAAATTTTCGAGTTCAATTAAAAATTTGTTGTTTAACACTTTGATGTACGTTCCCTTCATTCCAAGAGAACGAGATTCAATCACGCCTGCACTTTCTAACTTACGTAAGGCGTTTACGATCACTGAGCGCGTGATCCCTACACGGTCTGCAATTTTACTTGCAACGAGAAGACCTTCGTTTCCATCCAGCTCTTCAAAAATGTGCTCAATCGCTTCAAGCTCACTGTAGGAAAGAGAGCTAATCGCCATTTGAACAACCGCTTTACTTCTTGCTTCTTCTTCGATTTCCTCTGCTTTCTCGCGAAGAATCTCCATTCCAACAACTGTTGCCCCGTATTCAGCAAGAATTAAATCATCATCTGTGAATGTATCTTGTAAGCGGGACAGGATTAACGTACCTAAACGATCTCCTCCGCCGATAATTGGAACAATTGTTGTTAAACCTGATTGGAATAAGTCCCGGTTTTCAATCGGAAAAGCTGTATATTCACTGTTAATATCAAGGTTTGAAGACGTTTCAGGGACATTGAATAGACTCTTTGTATATTCTTCAGGGAACTGACGATCTTCAAGCATTTTTTTCATACGTGCATTTTCGATCTGTTGATTAATGGAGTAGCCAAGAAGCTTTCCCCTTCTGCTTAATACGAAAATGTTTGAATCAATGACATCTCTCAGTGTTTCTGCCATTTCTTTGAAATTAACTGGTTTCCCCGCTGCATCTTGCAGCATTGAGTTAATAATCCTTGTTTTTTGTAGTAACGCCATAATAATGATCCTCCTAGATTACTTTATTCATTTGTTAAAGTATAAATTGACTTAAATCTTTGTTATTTGCAATCTTTCCTAGCTTCTCTTCGACATACTGAGGTGTAATGGTCACTGTCTCCATCGTAATATCAGGCGCCTCAAATGAAAGCTCTTCAAGCAGCTTCTCAAGTATGGTATGAAGCCTTCTTGCACCGATGTTATCTGTCTCCTGATTGACATGATAAGCCACTTCGGCAATCTTATGAATAGCATCGTCAGAAAATTCAAGAGATATACCTTCTGTTTCAAGTAAAGCTTTATATTGCTTTAATAATGCATTATCTGGTTCCGTTAAGATTTTCACAAAGTCTTCTATACTTAATTTATCTAATTCTACACGGATTGGGAAGCGTCCCTGAAGTTCTGGAATCAAATCTGATGGTTTTGCCATATGAAATGCACCTGCTGCAACAAACAGCACATGATCAGTTTTAACGGCACCATATTTCGTCATCACAGTTGAACCTTCTACAATCGGTAAAATATCACGCTGAACCCCTTCACGAGAAACATCTGCAGATGATGCACCACCGCTTTTGGCGATTTTGTCGATTTCATCGATAAAAATAATTCCTTGCTGCTCTGCTTTGTAGACCGCTTCCTGACTGACTTCATCCATATCAATCAGTTTTGAAGCTTCCTCAGCCGTTAACGCCTTTCTTGCTTCTCTGACAGTCAGCTTTCTGCGTTTTTTCTTTTTAGGCATGAGATTGCCGAGCGCATCCTGCATGTTCATACCCATTTGCTCCATACCCGAGCCTTGAAGCATATCAAACATGGAAGGCTGCTGTTCTTCTACTTCAATCGTAACGTAATGATCTTCAAGTTCTCCCATCGCCAGCTGATGAGCGATTCGCTTTCTTGTCGATTCGAGTTCCACTTCTTCATTTGAATGATCTCGATCACGGTCATCTTCATCAGAACCGCCAAACAGCATCTCAAACGGATTTTTCACAGACTGGCTTTTTTTCTTGCCAGGAACAAGTAAATGAACAAGACGTTTATTTGCTTGTTTTTCTGCTTCCTCTTGAACATCTTTCATCTTTTCTTCTTTGACGAGTCTAATCGCTGTTTCAACTAAATCTCTCACCATGGACTCTACGTCACGGCCGACATAACCCACTTCAGTAAATTTCGTCGCTTCCACTTTAATAAAAGGCGCACCAGAAATTCGAGCAATTCTGCGGGCAATTTCTGTTTTCCCCACACCTGTTGGACCGATCATTAAAATGTTTTTAGGAACGACTTCATCCTTTAGCTTATCATGCAAAAGACTTCTTCTGTAACGGTTTCTTAAAGCCACCGCCACTGCTTTTTTCGCATCAAGCTGACCAATGATGTATTGATCAAGCTTTTCAACTATCTCTCTTGGGGTGAACGGCTTTTTCTCCATACGTCTCATGTCCTTTCTATTCAAGCTCTTCTAAAGTGATTTGATCGTTCGTGTAGACACAGATTTCTCCGGCCGTTTCAAGAGCGGCCTTTGCAATTTCTCTCGCTGAGAGATGATCACCTGCATGGGTTTTGAGTGCTCTCCCGGCGCTAAGCGCATAGTTGCCGCCTGAGCCAATGGCCAAAATCCCATCATCTGGTTCGATGACCTCTCCTGTTCCAGAGACAAGCAGGATGCTTTCTTTGTTCATGACGATGAGCATGGCCTCAAGCTGTCTTAGCATCTTGTCACTTCGCCATTCCTTCGCTAGTTCTACGGCTGCCCGCTTTAAATTACCACCATATTCTTCAAGCTTTGTTTCAAACTTTTCAAAGAGTGTAAAAGCATCGGCTACTGAACCTGCAAAACCTGCAAGCACCTTGCCTCCGAAAAGACGGCGCACTTTTTTTGCTGTGTGTTTCATCACGACAGCCTGCCCGAAAGTGACTTGACCGTCGCCAGCCATTGCACTTTTTCCTTTATGCTGAACGGCAAAGATGGTTGTTGCATGAAATGATGACATGAAAAAACCTCCTTTTAGGATCGTTTAAAAGCCCTTGGGTGATGAGACATGTACGTGTTTCTTAAAGAATCTTTTGATACATGCGTGTACACCTGTGTAGATGATAAATTTGAATGACCGAGAAGTTCTTGAACACTTCTCAAATCCGCCCCCTCGTTTAAGAGATGCGTGGCAAAGGTGTGCCTTAACATGTGAGGATGGATATGTAATGTACCTGACGCCTTTTTCATTAATTCAGTGAGAATGAATCGTACACCTCGGTCTGTAAGAGGCGTCCCGCGCTGATTCAAAAACACATGAGTATCAGCGCGGTCTTTCCCTTTAGATTTCAGCTTCTGCCTTCCATCCTCTAAATAAGTAATGAGCGCTTCATGAGCATATGACCCGAAAGGAACATACCGCTGCTTGCTGCCTTTCCCATGAACAAGCACTGTATCCATCGATAAATCAAGATCAGATTCTTTTAATGAACATAACTCACTGACCCTCATACCTGTTGCATAAAGAAGTTCTAAAATGGCTTGATTTCTTTGCCCAAGCGGTGTGCTGACATCAGAAACTGTAAAAAGCTCTTTTAGCTCCTCTTCATACAAAAATGAAGGAATCCGCTTATCCTGCTTTGGTAAGCTAACGAGTAAAAAAGGATTTTCTTTCACAAGCTGTTCTCTTAATAAAAATTTATAAAAGCTGCGAAGCGCAGAGACTTTCTTACTAATCGTTCTTCTTGTCAGGCCTTTTTCATAAGCTTCTGTTAAATAAATTCTCGTATCTTGATAGGATACCTCTTCAAAACCGTCTATTCCTTGAATGTTCATAAATCTGACAAACTCTTCAATGGCTTCTGTATATCCTGAGATCGTTAAAGCTGAATAGTTTTTTTCAATTTGCAGATATTCAATGAATAAGTGGACAAGACGCTGTTTATTCGTCATTTTTACACCTCTTTAAGGCTTTTAAATGGTATCACATATCTTGCTTTCCGTGCAATGTTTTACTACAGAGATTTCGAAATAGTTTGAATAGTTTCGATTGCGCGCTTAGCGTACTCTGCATAACGTTCTTGTTTGTTCTTAATTCGAACACCTAGATCTTTCAGCAAACCAAAATTCGCATTCATCGGCTGGAAGCTTTTCTTGTTTGTCGATGTGATGTAGTGAGCCATACTGCCAATCGCCGTCTCCTCAGGAAGTGTCACAAGCTCTTCTCCTTTGACAAAAAGAGCGGCGTTAATTCCAGCCACAAGTCCGGACGCTGCGGACTCGACATACCCTTCAACGCCTGTCATTTGTCCGGCAAAGAATAGGTCATCTCTATTTTTAAACTGATAAGTCGGTCTTAAAAGGCTTGGCGAGTTAATAAATGTATTACGGTGCATCACGCCGTAACGAACAATTTCTGCTTCTTCTAGGCCTGGAATCAAACGGAATACTTCCTTTTGATCGCCCCACTTCAGATGTGTCTGGAAGCCAACGATGTTATATAAAGTACCTGCTGCATCATCCTGTCTTAATTGAACAACAGCGTAAGGTCTTTTTCCTGTTTTCGGATCTTCCAGTCCTACTGGCTTCATCGGACCAAACAGCATCGTTTTCTTTCCTCTTTTCGCCATGACTTCAATTGGCATACAGCCTTCAAAGAAGATTTCTTTTTCAAATTCTTTTAATGGCACAGTTTCAGCAGAAATGAGTGCCTCATAAAAACGATCGAATTCTTCTTCTGTCATTGGACAGTTTAAATAAGCGGCTTCTCCTTTGTCATAGCGTGATTTCAAGTACACCTTATCCATATCAATGCTGTCTTTCTCTAGAATAGGTGCCGCTGCATCGTAGAAATAGAGATATTCTTCTCCTGTTAACGATTTTAATTCTTTTGAAAGTGCTTCTGATGTCAGCGGGCCAGTCGCGATAATTGTCGGACCTTCTGGTATGCTTTGCACTTCTTCTTGAAAGACAGTAACATTCGGATGATTTTTCACGCGGTCTGTCACGTTTGCTGCAAATTCATGACGGTCTACTGCAAGCGCGCCGCCAGCAGGAACTGAGCTTTCATCTGCTGCTGCGATAATGGCTGAATCTAAATGACGCATTTCTTCCTTTAATACACCTACTGCATTCGTTAAAGCATTCGCACGCAGTGAGTTGCTGCATACAAGCTCCGCAAATTTATCTGTGTGGTGAGCCGGCGTTTGTTTCACAGGTCTCATTTCATATAAATTGACTTTAATCCCTCGTTTAGCGATTTGCCATGCTGCTTCACTTCCAGCTAAACCGGCTCCGATCACATTTACAAATTGACTCATTGTACAACTCTCCTATTTCGTAAGGTCTGTTTGATGACATAAAAAAGCAGGTGAACAAGGCTGCTCACCGCTATTTTTGTTGTTCCTCTTTATAATCACAGTTGACACATTGAACTTGAACACCTTTTTTCAGCTTTTTCTCTACAAGCATATTTTCGCATTTTGGACACTTTCTTTCAATTGGTTTGTCCCAAGAGACGAATTCACACTCTGGAAAACGATCACAGCCGTAAAAAATGCGGCGTTTTTTCGATTTTCGTTCAACAATGTTTCCTTCATGACATGACGGGCATTTGACCCCGATATCTTTGACAATTGGTTTTGTGTTGCGGCAGTCAGGAAAGTTAGAGCACGCCATGAACTTGCCGTATCTACCCATTTTGTACACCATCGGATGTCCGCACTCTTCACAATCAACACCTGCGTATTCCGGCTCAATCTCAACTTCTTGCATCTCTGCTTCAGCTTTTTCTACCCGTTTTGCAAAGTCTTGATAGAAGCTGTCGATAATACGAACCCATTCGATCGTACCTTCTTCAACACTATCAAGTTCCTTTTCCATTTTCGCTGTAAATTCAACGTTAATGATTTCAGGGAAGAATTCAATGATTAAGTTGAGTACAATCTCTCCAAGCTCTGTTGGAGTAAATCGTTTATTATCAAGTGCGACATAGCCGCGCTTTTGAATTGTATCTAATGTTGGTGCATACGTAGATGGACGGCCTATACCGAGCTCTTCAAGTGTTTTGACCAATCTCGCCTCAGTGTAACGCGGAGGCGGCTGTGTGAAGTGCTGCTCAGGTTCGATGTCTTTTGAAAGAACTGTGTCCCCTTCTTTCAGATCAGGAAGCATTTTGTCCTTTTCCTCTAGCTGGTCGTCCTTTCCTTCCACATAAACCTTCATAAACCCAGGGAATTTTACTTTACTGCCATTCGCACGGAAAGTAAGACCGTTATGATCAAGGTCCACACTCATTGTATCAAGAACAGCCGGAGCCATTTGGCTGGCCACGAATCGTTCCCAAATCAATTTGTATAGACGAAGCTGATCGCGGCTTAGCACGTGCTTGACATCTGCCGGTTTTCTTAACGTCGAAGTCGGGCGAATGGCTTCGTGAGCATCTTGTGCATTTTCATTCTTTTTAGCTGTTCGTTTTGTTGTGTTTAAGAAATTCTTGCCGTACGTCTGATCAATGAAGGCAGATACTTCTTCAATCGCTGTATTGGAAATACGTGTTGAGTCCGTTCTCATATATGTAATGAGACCGACTGTACCTTCTTTACCAAGATCAATTCCTTCATATAATTGCTGTGCAATCATCATTGTCTTTTTCGCACGGAAGTTTAATTTTCTTGCAGCCTCCTGCTGTAAAGTAGAAGTCGTAAACGGAACAGCTGGATTACGTTTACGCTCTTTTTTCGTTACTTTCTCTACAGAGAATTTGCTTCCCTTTAATTTCGAAAGGATTTCTTTTACATCTTCTTTTGTTTTCAATGGATGTTTTTTGCCATTGAGGCCAAAGAAACTCGCTTCGAAGCTTTCTTTTCCTTTTAGGAATGTACCGTCAATTGTCCAGTATTCTTCTGGTTTAAATTCATTAATTTCATTCTCGCGATCAATAATCAGGCGGAGTGCAACAGATTGAACACGTCCGGCACTTAAGCCTTTTTTCACTTTCTTCCATAAAATCGGACTGATTTTATACCCAACGAGACGATCTAAGATCCGTCTTGCCTGCTGTGCATCAACTAAGTCCATATTGATCATACGTGGATGCTTAAAGGAATCTTTAATCGCATCCTTTGTAATCTCGTTAAAAACAACGCGGCAGTCAGAAGAGAGGTCAAGGTCAAGGCTGTGTGCTAAATGCCAAGCAATCGCTTCTCCCTCTCTATCGGGGTCAGCTGCGAGATAGACTTTCTTTGCTTTTTTCGCTGCTGTTTTTAATTCTTTTAAAACTGGGCCTTTCCCGCGAATCGTAATATATCTCGGTTCAAAGTCATGCTCAGTGTCAACACCGAGCTGACTTTTCGGTAAATCCCTTACGTGCCCCATTGAAGCTTTTACTTTATACTTTTTTCCTAAATAACGCTCAATCGTTTTCGCCTTTGCTGGCGACTCAACGATGACTAAATAATCAGCCATACTCAAAATCCCCCTTAAGAGGTGTTCTCTCTTTATACATTTCACAATTCATATTTATGTTAATTGCACCTATCTAACAGGCAATCATTAAAAATTCTTTATGATGAACATCATTATAAACACGAAAAACAAAGTGTAAACTTAAATCCTCACTATTATTAAATATTCCGATGTCTTTTGTCAAACGATATTTTTATGAGAGTTCAGTATATTGAACGCTGTGGAAGGAGAATTCCTCTAAAATATCCTTTGTGGAATGAACAAGCTTTGCCCCCTGCTGAATGAGTCTTGCCGGACCTGTGGAATTAGAATCAAAGATGGATCCAGCAACCGCAAATACTTCTTTGCCTTGCTCAAGCGCTTGATAGGCTGTAATAAGAGAACCGCTCTTTTCTTTGCACTGAATCACGATGGTCCCTTTCGTCAATGCACTAATTAAACGATTTCTCATTGGAAAATGCCACTTTTCTGGTTTGACATAAGGCGGGTGCTCTGACAAAAGCAAATGATGTTCACCCATGTATTGAGCCATTTGCGCATGTTCTTTTGGGTATACATGCTGAAAGCCGCCTGCTATAATGCCGATTGTTTTCCCTTTTTTCCTGATGCACTCTTTATGTGCCAGTCCATCGATTCCTTTAGCTAAACCACTGACAATCATCCACTCTTCCTTGACAAGCTCACCAACAATTTTCTTCACACATGCTTCTCCATAAGTCGATGGAACTCGCGTGCCGACTACACCTAAACTTTTTTCTTCATTTAAATATGATACGTTTCCTTTTAGGAATAACACAGGGGGAGGATCATAAATATTTTTTAGTGTGCTGGGATATAAGGGTGATGTGATGGGAATCATGTGAATGTTTTGCTTTAAATAGGCTTGAACGATGTGTTGAAACATGGGGAATTCATTTTCTTCAGCTTGTTTTAAGCGGGTAAAGTCGATCGTTTGTAATGCTCGATCCTGTTTAAAATGGTGTGTTTCTTCATTTATATATAGTTCAGGATCGACTTTCCACCATTTTGTTAATAATGAGGGTGAGATGAGGCCTTTTAAGCGGTGAAAAATCATTCTTTCGGACACGTTGTACATACCATTCCTCCAGTTTAAGATAGAAAGAAGAAGACTTGTCAAAGAACAAGTCTTCTTGTGTCATTAATGCGTTTTACAAGCTTCGAAGAGATTCTTCTCTTTTAATACTTTAATCAATGTTTCTCCCATGACAGATGGTGTTTCTGCCACTTCAATTCCACATTCACGCATTGTTTTTACTTTTTCATCAGCTGTTCCTTTACCACCAGAAATAATGGCACCAGCATGTCCCATACGTTTTCCTGGAGGCGCCGTTTTACCGCCAATAAAGCCAACGACTGGTTTTGTCATATTTGCTTTTACCCATTCAGCTGCTTCTTCTTCAGCCGTACCGCCGATTTCACCGATCATTATTACAGCATGTGTTTCAGGGTCTTCATTGAATGCTTTTAAAACATCAATAAAGTTTGTCCCATTTACCGGGTCCCCCCCGATTCCTACAGCTGTCGATTGACCAACGCCAGCTTCTGAAAGCTGATGTACCGCTTCATATGTAAGCGTTCCAGAACGAGAAACAACACCCACATGACCTTTTTTATGAATGTAGCCAGGCATGATACCAATTTTACATTCTTCAGGTGTGATGACACCTGGGCAGTTTGGTCCAACTAGTCTTGTCTTTTTCCCTTCCATATAACGTTTCACTTTGACCATGTCAAGCACTGGAATATGTTCTGTGATACAAATGACGAGATCGACTTCTGCGTCAACAGCCTCTAAAATGGCATCTGCCGCAAATGGTGCTGGTACATAGATAACAGAAGCGTTCGCTCCAGTAGTCTGAACTGCTTCAGATACAGTATTAAATACAGGAACTCCTTCTACTTCAGTTCCACCTTTTCCAGGTGTGACACCACCAACAATATTTGTTCCGTACTCAATCATTTGTTTTGTATGGAACAATGCGGTTGAACCGGTAATCCCCTGAACAATTACTCTCGTATTTTTATTAATAAATACACTCATTTAGGTTCCCTGCCTTTCTGCTCTACTTGACTAAAGATACAATCTTTTCTGCCCCGTCAGCCATAGACTCAGCAGAAGTGATATTTAAGCCTGAATCACTCAGGATTTTCTTCCCTAATTCAACGTTTGTTCCTTCAAGACGTACAACAAGTGGTAATGTTAAGCCGACTTGTTTCGTCGCTTCAACAACACCTTCTGCAATCACATCACATTTCATGATGCCGCCAAAAATGTTCACGAAAATCCCTTTGACATTTTGATCAGATAAAATGATTTTAAATGCTTCCGTTACTTTTTCAGCTGTTGCACCGCCGCCAACATCTAGGAAGTTTGCAGGGTCCCCGCCGTAATGCTTGATGATATCCATTGTAGACATCGCAAGACCTGCTCCATTGACCATACAGCCAATATTTCCATCTAAAGAAATGTAGCTTAAGTCATATTTAGATGCTTCAATTTCTTTTGGATCCTCTTCATCAAGGTCACGGTATTCTAATATATCTTTTTGTCTATATAAGGCATTGCTATCAAAGTTTAATTTTGCATCAAGTGCCATGACTTTTCCATCGCCTGTTACAACAAGTGGATTAATCTCAGCAATTGAACAATCTTTTTCAATAAACGCATTGTAAAGGCTTGTCATAAACTTAACAGCTTGGCCAACTAATTTTGTTGGAATATTAATTTTAAATGCCACTTCTCTCGCCTGATAGCCTTGCAGACCAATTGCTGGATCGATGACCACTTTGACGATTTTTTCTGGCGTTTTTTCTGCTACTTCTTCAATTTCAGTACCGCCTTCTTCAGATGCCATCAATACAATTCTTGATGTCGCTCTGTCCAAAACTAGTCCAACATAGTATTCCTTTTGAATATCGCAGCCTTCTTCAATAAGTAAGCGTTTTATCTCGCGCCCTTCAGGCCCTGTTTGATGTGTGACAAGTGTCTTGCCGAGCAATTCCTCTGCAAACCCTTTCACTTCATCTTTCGTTTTTGCAATTTTTACCCCGCCTGCTTTACCACGGCCGCCTGCATGAATCTGTGCTTTTACGACATATACAGAGCTCCCTAGCTCTTCTGATGCTTTCACTGCTTCATCAGGTGTAAATGCTACTTTACCATTTGGAACTGAAACCCCATATTTTCTTAGGATTTCTTTTCCTTGGTACTCATGGATATTCATTTCCCATCCTCCCAACATATGTAGAAACAAAAATTATAAAATAGACTGCGCTTTCATTTTAAAGAATAAAAAAGAGAATGTCTAGGGTTCTATGTAAAATCGTAAAATCCTTCTAAACATTCAAACTTTTATTTTATTAAAAATATAAATTTTTCAGCCAAATCATTTATTTTACCTTATTTTTTCATTTTTTGATCTAACCTGTAGATAAACGAAAAAATTTCTGCTACAGTATCGTATAACGCTTCAGGGATCTCCTCATCTAATGTTAAGTGGCGCATGAGTTCGACTAAATTACGGTCTTCCTGGATTGGGACTCCCGACTTTTTTGCTTCTTCAATAATATGATCTGCCACATAGCCGCTGCCTGTTGCAACGACTTTTGGCGCTTTTTGTTTTTCTTCATCGTAATGCAGAGCGACCGCTCTTCTAAGCGGTTTTGAATCCTTCATACTCGTAAGTCCAGCCCTTTCTCGCTGATTTTATGAAAGTGTTCATCTAGAAATTGAGACGGATCTACTGGCTCTTGTCTCTTTTTTGCTGTAATTCCCGTTAAACTGTATCCTAGCGCATTTAAATTCTCTCGAACAGCCGGAATCATTGGATTAATGGTGCCTTGCAGTTCATGGGCTGTCTCGACTGTAATGGACATGACCTTTTGCTGAATCGTACAGTCTATCAAGGTTTCTTCAAGGTTTTCCATGTTTAAATAAAACATGAGGCGGCACTGAGAAATATCAATAGAGCCATCCTTTTTCTTATGTCCTTTTAGAATAAAGGTTAAATCTTGAACACTATGTTTTGAGAAAAGCGGATAGGAAATCATCATTTGACTGACGGTTTGGTTCTCCTGCTGCACAAATAACTGCCCATTCAATCTATGAAACAATTGATCCACTTCTTTTTTAACGGGCTCTGGTAAATCCGCCTGTCTCACATCATTTAAGGTGAGCTTTAATTGGTGCAGCTCCTGACTTTTGACATCCTGGCTGCCTTTTTCAAGCAGTTTCAGCATACCAATTTCATCACGTACACCTATTGCCTTTTTCATCGTCATAAGTAAATCGAGCACATCGGTTTTATTACTTAATGTTGGTTCTGTCTGCTGCACTACCTGGGCCAAAGCTTTTGCCTCTGCTTTTGACAGGAAGGGAAACTCTTTTTGAAGCACAGCTGCTTTTGCGTCAGGCTGATGGAGCCCGTGCAGCAATGCTGTGAGCTGTTTTAAGTTAGGTTCTTGCTGCCCGTCTGCACCTTGTTTCATCAAACTTGCCAGTATCCGCTCAATTTGCTGAGGCGGGATTTGCAGCTCTTCTTTTGGACTTGTTGACTGCTGCACGTTTGTCTGAGGAACTTGGGACGGCTGACGCTCTTGAACGATTGCGGCATGGCTATTTTCTTTTTGCTGAGAAGGATTGAGCTGAGTCGTTACTGGTGAACTGCCGCCTTGCTTCGCCTCGCCTTCTCTCGCTGCTAGAAGGACCGATAAGAGCTTTTCTGAATGGACGGCTGTCTCTGCATCTACAACTGACCGAACGGCTTGTATAAGGGTCTGTGTGGCATCTGTGTGCTTCGGAAGCTGTGTTAATTGATTTAATAGCGCTGTTATATCCTGATGAAGGGCAGAGGGTGATTTTACGGCTAAAATAGATTGAAGCACCCCTTGCTGGATCGGTAAATCTTTCTTTAAAGCAAAAAGAAGTGACTGGAGCCCTTTCTTCACATCAGCTCCTTGAAGCTGTTCGATCCACTTCACTGCCGTTTTTAACTCTCCTTCGTTGATGACGGACTTTTCCTTTAAAAAAGCTGTAGCTGTCAGCATGTTTTCAAGCCCATTTTTCAGTGAGAGACCTTCTAATAGTTTGGCTGCTGCATCCTTTAATGTCTTAGGATCTTGATCAAATTGCTGAACGGGTCTTAGTTTATTGAGGCTGCCTCCACCCTCTTGTTCAAATTGGAACCAATAAAATGCGTCTGCTTTAAGCTGAGCCGCCAGCTGTGCTTTTATTTTCGTTGAACCTATTTGAACAAGGGCTGTATCATCTCCAAGCATTTTTAGTACTTTACCGAGAATCAGCCGATGAACATTATCCTTCCCTTCGGTGTTTAATGGAACCGATTCGGCCGTATTCAGCCGGCTATTCAGTGCTGTATGTATGTCCTCAACTCTTGTCATCACAGGCAGCCTCCTTAGATTAAAATTTATGATATAACAGATTTCACTGGCGCAAACGATAACCGGTGGATGGGGGTAGCACCATGTGTTTGAATCGCAGCCAGGTGCTCTTTCGTTCCGTACCCTTTATGTTTTTCAAATTGATACTCAGGATACTTACGCCCGTACTCTTCCATCATCTGATCCCTTGTCACCTTCGCAATACATGCACCTGCTGCAATGGATGCACTTTTTGCATCTCCTTTGATGATCTTCTCTTGGTGAGTAGAAAGCGGGAGTGTCATGGCATCTATGAGTAGATAATCAGGTGTATGAGTTAACTGCTCTACAGCTCTTACCATCGCCAGTCTTGATGCTTCATAAATATTGATTTCATCAATCGTAGCCGCATCAACAATGCCGATTCCGATATCAAGTGCTTCTTTTTGAATTAAATCATAATAAGCCAATCTTTTTTTCTCAGATAATTGCTTTGAGTCGTTTAAACCGAGCAGGACGGTATTTTCCTTTAATATAACGGCTGCTGCCACAACTGGGCCGGCAAGCGGTCCTCTTCCTGCTTCATCTATTCCAGCAATACATGTGTATCCCTGCGCCTTTGCTTTGTTTTCAAATTGCAGCATGTCATCCCATGCCGCGCGAAGTGCTTGCTGCTTTTCTCTCTCTTTGTGCCACTTTTCTATCAGTTTTTGGACACTTTTTCTCGTATCATCTTTCACAAGCTCGCGAATGTAGGACTCGTCTCCTGCATGCTTTTCTATAAGTTCTTTTATTTGTTTCACCGTGTACATAGGCTTTTTCGCAGCCTCCTTCTTTATATCGGCAGTTTTTCGCAAAAAATAAAGACCCGCATGAGCTGCGTGTCTTTTAGCTTTCAGGCTTCTCAAAAGTGAGGGGACCAAATTTTTCTGTTCGAATATCCCGAATAATGATTTCGGTGGTTTTGTCATAGTTTATGAATCCCCCGCTCATTAGACAGCCGCGCTTAGTGCCAATTGCATCAAACAGCTCAACCGTATCTTCAGGTATCTCCGCTAGGTCATAGCGTTTTTTTAATCGCTCTGGGTAGTTCTCTTCTAGAAAACGAAGGGCATACACAGCGACATCCTGTAAATTGATGATCGAATCTTTGATCGCTCCAGTCACCGCAAGTCTGAGTCCTACTTGCTCATCTTCAAACTTCGGCCAGAGGATTCCAGGGGTATCGAGCAGTTCTAGTTCTTTCCCTACCTTTACCCATTGCTGTGATGTCGTAATCCCAGGCCGGTCTCCTGTTTTGGCAATGTTCTTTTTTGCTAAACGATTGATTAAGGTCGATTTGCCGACGTTGGGAATCCCGATAATCAGTGCTCGAATGGCACGTGGTTTGACACCTTTTGCTTTCATGCGGTCGAATTTTTCTTTTAAAATTTCTTTTGAAGTCGTGATGATCTGATTTAACCCTTGTCCATCAACAGAGTTAATGGCAAGTGACCGAACGCCTTGCTGCTCAAAATGCGCCTGCCACTCCTTTGTCATACGAGGATCTGCTTTATCTGCTTTGTTTAAGAGCATGATTTTGGGTTTGTTTTGAAGGATTTCTTCGATCATTGGGTTTCTAGAGGACATCGGAATTCTTGCATCGGTTAATTCAAATACGATGTCGATGAGCTTTAATTTTTCTGTGACTTCACGTCTTGCTTTTGCCATATGGCCTGGAAACCATTGAATCGTCATATGTGCACCTTCTTTCTTGTACCATTATCTTTATACATTGTACAAAAAAAGAGCCTGTTACAGGTAACAAGCTCTTTCCTTTGATATCATTATCGTCTGATTTCTTTGATACGAGCCGCTTTACCGCGAAGTTCACGTAGGTAGTAAAGTTTCGCACGACGTACCTTACCGTGACGTACAACTTCGATCTTAGCGATTTTTGGTGTGTGTACAGGGAATGTACGCTCAACGCCTACACCGTAAGAGATCTTACGAACTGTGAAAGTTTCGCTGATTCCACCACCACGACGCTTAATTACAACACCTTCAAAGATCTGGATACGCTCACGAGTACCCTCGACAACTTTAACGTGTACACGTAAAGTGTCACCAGGACGGAACGCAGGAAGATCAGTGCGTAATTGTTCTTTTGTGATTTCTTCAATCAAATGTTGCATCGTTTTCAACTCCTTCCAACAGATGCTCATGTCCTCTTTCTTCATTGCAGCGGAACATCGTTTTCAAACTTGGATCAGCAAGCCGTCCAAGTCACAAGTAGTATCATACCATACCTCTATGCCGTGTGCAATACAATCTAGTCATTATGAAGCTGCCAAAGCCATCTTTTTTCTTCATCCGTTAATGTTTTGCAAGAATCGATCAAATCTGGTCTTCTTGTATAGGTTCGCTTCAAGGATTCTTTGCGCCGCCACTCTTCAATTTTGGCATGATTTCCAGAGAGAAGCACGTCCGGCACTTTTAGTCCTTTATAATCAGCTGGCCTTGTATAGTGCGGGTGCTCAAGCAGACCTGTACTGAATGAATCTTCGATGTGAGACGCTTCTTTTCCAAGCACATGAGGCAAAAGCCTGACCACACTGTCTGCAATCATCATCGCTGGCAGCTCTCCGCCTGTGAGGACGAAATCTCCGATTGAGATCTCATCTGTGACAAGATGCTCCCTGATGCGCTCATCGTAGCCTTCATAGTGGCCGCAAATGAACATAAGATGCTCTTCTTTTGCAAGTTCTTCTGCTTTCTTTTGTGTATATCTTTCCCCTTGAGGACAGACAAGAATGATTCGGGGTTCCGTGCTTGCTTTTTTCGTTAAATCTTCTACCGCATCAAATACGGGCTGCGCTTTCAGTACCATACCAGCACCGCCGCCATACGGATAGTCATCCACTGTTTTATGCTTATGATCCGAATACTCTCTAAAATTGACGACTTGAAATGAGACAGCTTCTTTCTCCTGTGCTTTTTTTAAGATCGATGAGTGAAGCACACCTTCGAACATTTCAGGAAAAAGGGTTAAGAAATCGATTTTCATTCGTCAATAAGTCCTTCCATCACTTCAATGTGTACGGTTTTGGATGAGATATCGATCTTTTTGACGACAGATGGTATATATGGAATGAGGGCATCTTTTTTGCCTTTTCTTCCAACCACCCACACATCATTTGCCCCTGGCGTAAGGATTTCTTTGATTTGGCCGATCAGCTTGTCCTCTTCATCGTATACTTCACAGCCAATGATTTGGTGGAAATAAAATTCTCCTTCGTCTAATGACCCAAGATGTTCTTTTTCTACCTTTAAGATTGATTCTTTCAAATGCTCTGCTTCATTTAATGAGTTGATTTCTTCAAATGTGAGCAAATCAAACTGTTTGTGCTGGCGATGTGATGCGACAGTCACTTTCAGCGGCTCGCTTTGACCTTGCTTAAAAATATAGAGGACGCTTCCCTTTTTGTAGCGCTCTTCTGGGAAATCCGTCTTTGACACGACGCGTACTTCTCCGCGCACTCCGTGTGTATTGACGATCTTTCCAACATTCAACCATTCTAGCTCCATGTTCTCAATCACCCCTGACGTATTTCCACAATGGTGCCGTCTTTCACGACGATGACATTATCTTGCATCTTGTCATCCCATTTATCACCTATTTTTACTTCAACCAATGCATCCACTTCTGTTTCTTTCATTTCACTTCCAAGTGGCAAAATATCCAGCTGCTCTACTTGAAAATCAATTTGCCGGATCTTCTCTTGCCTTTTATCGATCGCTTTTTGAAATTGAGGGATGGCTTCTTGCTGATGTGGTTCTTTTTCATGTTTTTTTAGTTGAAAATATAGTTGATTGCATTCACGTTCTAGTCTTTCTTTTTTCTCCAAAAAAGTCGTTAACAGTTTGTCCTTACTGCTTTCAGTTAATACTTGCATCACGGTGACATGTTGAATGATCTGCATCTTCCTTTTTGTCCCCCTATCCGAAGGCATTTGTCCTCTACAGTATAACGAAAAATAGATTTAAACGTGTAAAAAAAGGGGAGGTCCTAAGCCCTCTCCCTTTTTAGTCAGCAATCTCAAGTTGAACTTTCTTAGAAGACTCTGCACTTGCTGCAAAAATGACTGTTCGTATCGCTTTTGCTGTACGTCCCTGCTTTCCGATCACTTTTCCGGTATCTTCAGCATTGACAGACAGTGTGTAAATCACCTGCTCATCTTTTTCTAATGAAGATACGTGAATATCTTCAGGGAAATCAACAAGTGGCTCGACGATGGACACAATCAATTCTTCCAAGGACAGCTCATTCATTATTTGCTGTTTTTCGCATTATGAAATTTTTCAAGAATTCCTTGGCTTGAGAAAAGGTTGCGAACTGTATCAGATGGTTTCGCACCATTTTGAAGCCATTTAAGCGCTAATTCTTCGTTGATTTTCACCTCAGCTGGTGATACCACTGGGTTGTAAGTTCCAACTGTTTCGATGAAACGACCGTCACGTGGTGAACGAGAATCTGCTACAACAATACGATAGAAAGGAGATTTTTTTGCTCCCATACGTTTTAAACGAATTTTTACTGCCATTTTACTAGCACCTCCGAAAATATTTCAACAAGATAGTATATTAACAATGATAAAAGGGTTTGTAAAGTGTTTTTTCTTAACAACGGTTTTATCATGTATAACCAATTACATAAATGGTAATTTAAAGCCCTTTTTCTTTCCTTTGGACATGTTGGTCATTTGCTTCATCATCTTTTTCATTTCATCAAATTGCTTTAAAAGGCGATTGACTTCCTGTACAGATGTTCCGCTTCCTTTTGCAATCCGTTTTCTGCGGCTTGCATTGATGACCTCTGGCTGTTCTTTTTCCTGAGTCGTCATTGATTTAATGATCGCTTCGATGTGATTGAGCTGCTTTTCGTCCACTTGGACGTTTTTGAGCCCTTTCATTTTACCGGCTCCCGGCATCATTTGGATCAGTTCATCAAGTGGACCCATATTCCGAACTTGGCCAAGCTGCTCGAGGAAATCATCGAGCGTGAAGCTCATTGTCCGCATTTTTTGCTCAAGCTCTTTCGCTTTATCTTGGTCGACGTTTGCCTGTGCTTTTTCAATCAGCGTGAGCACATCTCCCATGCCAAGAATTCTTGATGCCATCCGCTCTGGATGGAATGGTTCAATTGCGTCAAGCTTTTCTCCTAGTGCAGCGAATTTAATCGGCGTATTGGTGACAGCTCGAATAGAAAGTGCTGCACCGCCTCTTGTATCACCATCTAGTTTTGTGAGAACGACACCTGTTAAACCAAGCTGTTCATTAAAGCTTTTTGCGACATTGACCGCATCTTGACCTGTCATAGAGTCAACAACTAGGAAAATTTCTTCTGGATTCGCTACTTCTTTTACTTTCTGAAGTTCATCCATTAATTCTTCATCGATATGAAGACGTCCTGCTGTATCTAAAATGACATAATCATGGTGTTCTTCTTTCGCTTTTTCAATTGCCTGTTTGGCAATTTCGACAGGGCTGACTTGATCACCTAATGAAAACACCGGCATATCAAGCTGTTTCCCGAGCGTTTGAAGCTGCTGGATCGCTGCTGGTCTGTAAATATCAGCAGCTACCATCATCGGCTTGCGATTATGTTTTTTGCGAAGTAAATTGGCAAGCTTCCCAGTTGTGGTTGTTTTACCTGCCCCTTGAAGACCAACCATCATAATGACGGTCGGAGATTTTTTCGCTACAGCGATCTTACTCTCTTCTCCGCCCATTAATTCAGTGAGTTCTTCTTTTACAACTTTAATGACCTGCTGTCCAGGGGTAAGGCTTTTCATGACCTCTTGTCCAACTGCCCGCTCACTTACTTTTTTCACAAAGTCTTTGACTACTTTAAAATTGACGTCAGCTTCAAGAAGGGCAAGGCGTACCTCGCGCATCATTTCTTTTACATCTTGCTCTGACACTTTTCCTTTGCCGCGGATTTTTGAAATCGTCTGCTGCAGTCGGTCGGCTAATCCTTCAAATGCCATACTGTGCCGCCTCCTAATCTAATTTCTCAAGCGATTCAATTAAAGCTTCTGCTTCTTCTGTTTGCGCAGAATCAGCTACAAGCTCTCTCATTTTTTTGAGAAGTTCTTTACGCTCTTTAAATTTCTTAAACAAGAGCAGCTTTTCTTCATATTGTTCAAGCATCGCTTCAGTCCGTTTAATATTATCATAAACAGCCTGCCTTGATACTTCATATTCATCCGCAATTTCACCGAGGGAAAAATCGTCTAGGTAGTAAAGCGACATGTAGCTCTTTTGCTTTGCGGTCAACAACGATTGATAGAAGTCAAACAAGTAGTTCATTCTCGTTGTTTTTTCAAGCGTCATGGGCTCTCTCCCCTTTGTTAAGTTCATTCCCTTTACATCAACTAAGTTTACACGGTTCTCTTCTGTGTGTCAAGTTTTTATCTTGTCACTTCATGAAGCGGCGTATAAATAAAAATGCCAGCAGTTTCGCCGGCATTTTTTTGTTAGTCTTGTTGATCAATCACGTCTGAGAATAATCCATACACATACGATTCTGCATCAAACTCTTGCAGATCGTCCACCTTTTCACCTAAACCGACAAGCTTTACAGGGATGTTCAGCTCATTTCGAATCGCAAGAACAATTCCGCCTTTTGCAGTACCGTCAAGCTTTGTTAAAGCAATCCCTGTCACATTTGTCGCTTTAGAAAATTCCTTGGCTTGTGCCATGGCGTTTTGACCCGTTGTCGCATCAAGAGCGAGCAATACTTCATGAGGTGCATCTGGAACCTCGCGCTCAATGACTCTCTTGACTTTCTCCAGCTCTTTCATCAAGTTGACTTTGTTTTGAAGTCTTCCTGCTGTATCGCAGATGAGGACATCCGCATTTTTCGCTTTTGCTGATTGAACGGCATCATAGATCACCGCTGCTGGATCAGAGCCTGCTGTTTGTTTGACGACAGGAACACCTGAACGCTCTCCCCACACTTCAAGCTGCTCGATGGCACCAGCACGGAACGTATCACCTGCTGCTAAAATGACGGATTTCCCTTCATTTTTCAGCTTGTTTGCAAGCTTGCCGATCGTCGTTGTTTTTCCAACACCGTTGACGCCTACAAATAAAATGATATTCAAACGCCCGTCTTCAATGTTCAGTGCAGAGATTTGTTCCTCTCCGCTATTGTAGATATCAACCAGTTTTTCAGAAATGACCGCTTGTACTTCGCTTGGGTCTTGAATGTTTCTTAATTTCACTTCTTTTTTCAGCTCATCAATCAGTTCCATCACAGTTGTGAAACCGACATCAGCGCCGATCAGAACCTCTTCCAGCTCTTCAAAAAAGTCTTCGTCGACTTTGCGATAGCGGGAAATCAGTTCATTTACTTTTCCTTGGAAGGAGTTTCTCGTTTTTTCGAGTCCATCTTTAAACTTTTCTGATACTGAATCGGTTCGCTGCGTAAATTTTTCTTTTAATTTCTTAAAAAAGCTCATTGGTTCAAAAACCTCCTTTAATTACTGGACAAGCTCTTTCGTTTCTTCTAGTTTGACAGATACAAGCTTAGAAACACCTGATTCCTGCATGGTCACGCCGTAGAGCACATCGGCTTCTTCCATTGTTCCCTTGCGGTGCGTAATGACAATGAACTGTGTTTCCTGGCTGTATTTCTTTAAATATTGCGCAAAACGGAAAACATTTGCTTCATCAAGTGCCGCTTCTACCTCATCTAACACGCAGAATGGAACAGGTCTCACTTTTAAAATAGAGAATAGTAAAGCGATCGCTGTTAAGGCTCTCTCTCCGCCTGAAAGAAGGCTTAAGTTTTGCAGTTTTTTCCCTGGCGGCTGCGCGACAATATCAACGCCAGAGTTGAGTAAATCATTTGGATCTGTCAGCTTAAGATCTGCTCTTCCACCGCCAAATAATGCTTGGAAAACAGATTCAAAGTGACCGCGGATTTGAGAGAATGTCTCAGAGAAACGCTTTGTCATCTCTTGATCCATTTCTTCGATGACTTGGAATAATGTATTTTTCGCTTCTGTCAGATCATTTCGCTGTTCTGTTAAGAAGAGATAGCGTTCATTCACACGTTCATACTCGTCAATGCTGCCTAAGTTTACTGTTCCAAGCTCTTCAATGGCTAGTTTGATCAGCTTCACTCGTTTTCTTGCTTCATCTGGCGATAACGTCAATTGATACATCTCTTTTGCTCCTTCAAATGAAAGAGCATATTCATCGTTCAAATAAGCGATCAGGTTATCGAGCTCGACTTCCATACGGCCAAGCTTAATCTCTTCATCTTTTAAGCTTGTGGTGAGCTGCTTATACAAACGTTTTTGTTCTTTAAGCTCACGTTCAGCAAATTCTAATGTTTCAGAAAGAGCGAGACGCTGCTTACGACGCTCTGAAATGAGGGCGGTTGTTTTGTTTTTGTTTTCCAGCTTCTCTTTCGCCGCTTCTTCCAGCTGTTCGGCTCCGCTTGAACTAGATGACATTTCACTTGTTAAGAGTGACAGATCTTCTTTTGTTTCCATCAGTGTCTGTTCAGCTTCTTCTAATTCAGCCATTAAGCTCGAAAGCTTTTCTTGTTCATTCGCTAAGGACTGCTCTTTTTTGGCAAGCGAGATTTTCAGCTCTGTTAATTCAGCTGAAATGGTTTCCTTCGTTGAGCTTTGCGTCTGCTTACGCTTTGTTAATGTATTGATCTCTTGATCAAGAGCCGTCAATTTTTCACCTATAGAGGCTTCTAGAGCGACCTGCTTTTTGTCCTTATCCGCGAGTTCAGTAGAACGCTGCTGCAACTCTTCTTTTTCTTGATCATAGAGTTCAAGATGAGCATTGATATTTTTTTCTGCAACTTGCAGTTCGTATAGCTTTCCTTTGAGATCTTGCTGCTTTTCACGAAGCGTTTCGCCGCGCTGACGCAGTTCGTTTAATTGGCTTTCGTTTACTCCGATTAGTTGCTTCGTTTCTTTTGTTTCTTTTTCAAGGATCGTTGTTTTCTCTTCCATTTCAACGAGCTGCTTTGTTAACGTTTCGATCTCCCGGTTTCTTGAAAGAAGAGAGTTGTTCTTTTTCTTTACGCCGCCACCAGTCATTGAACCGCCGGGGTTTACGACATCTCCATCAAGGGTCACAATGCGGTAACGATGTCCAAGCATTTTCGCCAGTTCATTGGCGCCTTTTAAGTCTCTAACGATCAGCACAGTTCCAAGCAAGTTCTGAATCACCTTTTGATACTTTTCGTCAAAGGAAACGAGGTGACTCGCTACACCGATAAATGCAGCATGCTGCTCTGCTGTTTGAACATCTCTGAGCTGAATGGTTCTGTCTTTGATCACGTTCATTGGCAGGAAGGTTGCACGTCCAAAGGAGTGCTGCTTTAAGTATCCAATCGCTTGTCTCGCAGCTGCTTCATTTTCTGTAACGACGTGCTGCGTGGCTGCACCCAGCGCAATTTCAATCGCTGTCTCATACTGCTGATCCGTTTGAATCAGCTCTGCAATGGCACCATGAATACCGCCTAACCGTTCTTTTGCCTTTAAGACCTCTTTCACTCCTTGGAAAAAGCCTGAGAAGTCTTCCTGCATGGATTCAAGCATTTCTTTTTTGGATTTTGCCTGCTGTACGTATTGATAGGCTTGGTAAAGAGCCGTTTCTTTTTTCTCGTATTGACGTCTCATTTGCTCAAGCTTTTGTTCTGCTTCTCTAAAGCGTTTGACTTGAGCCAGAATGTCTTCTTCCAGTGCTGAAAGCTGCTGCTCAGCTTCTGTTTTCTTTTCTTTAACAGACACTCGTTCTTCGATATGTTTTTGGTTATTTTGCGTCAGCCGCTCTAGCTGAATCGCCGCCTGGCGCTGCTGTTCTTCTAGTAATTTACGTTCATTTCGAATGGAAGCCTGTTCATTGAGCAGATCAAAATAATCGCTTTTCAGCTGTTCAATTTGACCTTCCACATCTTCACTATGAAGCGACAGTTGATGCTGCTTTGTTTTCACTTCATCTTTTAGCTGGTGCACTTCTTTTTGCAGGCTGTCCCGCGTGATTTTCTGCTGCTCAATCTTTTCGGTTAACAGCGACTGCTTTTCAGTTAAGCGAACGAGCGTTTCTTCAAGCTGTCCTTGGTTTGCGGCCGCATTTTTTTTCCGTTCTTTTAGCACTTCTTTTTTTCCTTCAAGCTTTTCTAATTCTTCACTTGTGAAAAGAAGAACTTCTTGCAGGTCATTAATTGATTCGTCAAGCGCTTGAATGCGGTCTCTCGACTCTTCAATTTTGGCTTCTTTTGCTTGGATATCTGTAGACTGCTTCATTTCATCTTGTTTGAAGCGCTCGACTGCTTCACCAAGTGTTGTCCATTTTTCATGAAGTGCTTCGATGTCATGGACAGTTAGGGCAATTTCGACATTTTCAAGCTCTTCTTTTTTTTGCAAATAGTCCTTTGCAATGGATGCTTGCATTCTTAATGGTTCTACTTGATCTTCTAGTTCATGCAGAATATCTTCTACTCGGTTTAAGTTGTCCTGCGTTTCAAACAGTTTATTCTCGGCTTTTTTCTTCCTTGTTTTATATTTTAAAACGCCAGCCGCTTCTTCAAAAATACTTCTTCTCTCTTCTGCCTTGCTTGATAGAATTTCCTCTACCTTTCCTTGGCTGATGATTGAAAAAGCTTCCTTTCCAAGACCTGAATCCATGAAAAGATCAATAATATCCTTTAAGCGGACAGATTGATTGTTTATGAGAAATTCACTTTCGCCTGAACGATAAACCCTTCTTGTCACACTGACTTCATGAAAATCGATCGGTAAAAAATGATCTTCGTTATCTAACGTTAAAGTCACCTCTGCTAGATTGACTCTTTTTCTTGAGTCACTTCCTGCAAAAATGATATCTTCCATTTTTCCTCCGCGGAGGCTTTTCGCTGATTGTTCTCCAAGTACCCAGCGGATGGCATCGGTAATATTACTTTTGCCGCTTCCGTTTGGTCCAACAACAGCTGTGACCCCTTTAACAAAGTCCACGGTCACTCGCTGTGCAAATGATTTGAATCCTATCACGTCTAAACGTTTGAGGAACATGAGAGTGATCCTCCTTATGTATTTAAAGTACTATCATCTTACCATATGAAGTGAAAAAAGATGATGGAAAACAGAGTGAAATCCCCCTGAATAACGAGGGGGATTTTATTGGTTCATATGATGTTTCTGCAATTTAGCAAGTGCTTCCTGTGCAGCGTGCTGTTCTGCTTCTTTTTTAGAGCGTCCATTTCCAATTCCGAGCACTTCACCTCGAAGGGATACATTTGCTTCAAATTCCCGGTTATGTGCAGGCCCTTTTTCATGCAGGATACGGTATTCAAGCACACCTTTTCCATCGCGCTGCACAAATTCTTGCAGCTGGCTTTTAAAGTCCATGACGTGCGAGAACGCTCCATCATTAATTTTCGGATAAACGTACGCTTCTAGGAAGCGTTCAACTGGCTCCAGCCCCTGATCTAAATAAAGTGCGCCGATAAACGCCTCGAATACGTCCGCTAAGAGTGCTGGGCGTTTTCTACCGCCTGTCATTTCTTCGCCTTTTCCTAAAAGAACAAGGTCTCCGAAGGACAGCTCATGTGCTAGTGATACAAGTGACGGTTCACATACGATCGCCGCTCTTAGTTTCGTTAAATCTCCCTCGCTCATCGCTGGATATTTTGCAAATAAGAATTGAGAGATGGTCAATTCTAAAACAGCATCTCCTAAAAATTCAAGTCTTTCATTGTCCTCGTATGGTTTTTTCCGGTGTTCATTCACATAAGAGGAATGGGTAAAGGCTTGATATAGAAGCTTTTCATTTTTAAAGTGTACAGAAATGCGCTGCTGGAATTCTCTAAATTGCTCTAGTTTTTTGCTCTGTTTCTGTTTGTCTTTATATTGTTTTGGCATAGCAACCTCCAGGTAGGCGTAATCGCCTTTAAGGATACTGATTATATGGAGTCTCTCTTTCTACATGCAGGGAAACAGTGCTCCCAGCATCTGAAAAAGGCTGACAATTGATCAGCTGAATGTGTTGAAACTAACATAAATTTTCAAAGTCCCGTCGAAAGTAGACGGGACTTTGTTACGCTTATTGCTGGCTATTTATGTAGTTCACAGCGTCACCGACTGTTGCAATTTTTTCAGCATCTTCGTCAGAAATTTCCATATCGAACTCATCTTCAAGTTCCATAACTAGCTCAACTACATCAAGGGAATCAGCGCCTAAATCTTCTTTAAATGAAGCTTCCATTTTCACGTCAGCCTCATCAACGCCAAGGCGGTCTACAATAATTTTTGATACACGCTCTAATACGTCTGCCATTGCCTTTCACCTCCCCTCAAAGTATTATAGTTGAATTGTTTTTAAAAAACTAGAGAAAACCTAATGAAATTTTGATATTTCTTAGGACATGACCATTCCGCCATCTACTTGGATGGTCTGGCCTGTAATATAACCTGCTCCTTCTGAAGCTAAAAAGACAACGACGTTGCTAATATCTTCAGGTGCACCAAAGCGTGCGAGCGGAATTTGCTTGAGCATTTCCGTTTGTACATTTTCATCAAGCTTGTCTGTCATATCTGTTGAAATAAAGCCTGGTGCCACTGCATTAACAGTAATATGACGGGTTGCCAGCTCTTTTGCTGTTGTTTTCGTTAATCCGATGACACCAGCTTTTGCTGCAACATAGTTTGCTTGTCCAGGGTTTCCACATACACCAACGACTGAAGCCAAATTGATGATTCTTCCGCTTCTTTGCTTCATCATTTGACGTGTCACGGCTTTTGTACAGTTAAAGACACCTTTTAAGTTTATGTTAATGACATCATCCCATTCATTCTCTTTCATTCTCATGAGCAGATTGTCCTTTGTGATCCCTGCATTATTCACAAGAATGTCAATTGAACCAAAGGTATCAATTGCTTGTTTCATCATGGATTGTACTTCTTCAGCATTTGAGACATCAGCTTTCACAGCAAATGCCTGCTGGCCGAGTGCTTTGATTTCATCTACGACTTCATTTGCTTTTGCTTCGTTTCCAGAATAGTTCACGACAACATTTGCACCACTTTTCGCTAAATCGATCGCGATGGAACGGCCAATCCCGCGTGATGCTCCTGTTACAACGGCTGTTTTATTTGTAAGCATCAAGAATCCCCCTTGAGTGTTTGAATGGCTGCTTCAATTGTTTCTTGATCTGAAACGGAAATCGTCGTCAGGCGGCGATTCACTTTTTTCACAAGACCTGAAAGCACTTTGCCAGGACCAATTTCAATAAATGTTGTGACGCCTAAATCAATAAGACGTTCCACACTTTCTTCAAAACGAACTGGAGAATACAGTTGTTCAATGAGCTTTGTCTCAATTTCATCACGAGAAGTCACGATGTCTGCTGTTACGTTTGAGATGACCGGAGTTTTGGCATCCGCAATATCCAGCTTTGACAAAACATCTGTAAATTTTTCAGCGGCTGGTTTCATTAATGCAGAATGGAAAGGTCCGCTTACTTCAAGGGCAATTGCACGTTTTGCGCCTTTTTCTTTCGCTTTCTCTGAAGCAAGTTCTACTCCTTTGGCTGTACCAGAGATCACGATTTGACCAGGACAGTTTAAGTTAGCGAGCTCTACAAGGTGACCGCTCTCTGTCACTTCTTTTGTCACTTCTTCAAGTGCCGCTTTGTCTAAGCCAAGAATTGCTGCCATGGCGCCTTCTCCTGCTGGAACAACTTCATTCATTAATTCTCCGCGCTTTCTGACTGCATAAACAGCATCTTTAAACGAAAGTGCGCCTGCTGCAACGAGGGCAGTGTATTCACCAAGACTGTGTCCTGCTGCATAATCTGCTTTGATTCCGCTCTCTTCAAATTTCTTTAAGATGGCGATACTTGTCGTTAAAAGAGCTGGCTGCGCGTTAAAGGTGAGCGTCAGTTCTTCTGCATCCCCTTCAAAAATCATAGAAGATAAGTCAAACCCGAGGGTATTGTCTGCTTCTTCAAAAACAGCTTTAGATACTGCTTCTTGGTCAAATAAATCTTTTCCCATGCCAATTTTTTGAGAGCCTTGGCCAGGGAATAAAAATGCAATTTTAGTCATGCTGCTTTACCTCCAATTAAGACTCTTTCGTCGTTTCTTTTTGGACTTCTTGATGAATGATGGCTGAAACGTCTTTTTCTACGATATCACGCGCCTGACGAATTGCATGGAAAATGGCATTTTCATCAGAAGAGCCGTGCGCTTTAATAACAGGTGCCTTTAAACCAAATAAAGCGGCACCGCCATATTCGGAGTAATCCATTTTAGATTTCATCTGCATCAATTTCGGCTTCATCATGCCTGCTGCTATTTTTGCTGTGAAGCTTGATGTTAAAGTTTCTTTCAGCATTTTAAAAACAGAAAGGGCTGTGCCTTCAATTGTTTTAAGCGCAATATTTCCTGTGAAACCATCTGTGACAACAACGTCAGCAACACCTTCTAATAAGTCACGGGACTCTACATTTCCTACGAAATTCAAGTCGGAAGCTTTTAATAATTCAAAGGTTTTTTTCGTTAAATCGTTGCCTTTTTTATCTTCTGTTCCTACATTTAACAGTCCAACACGCGGATTGCTCTTTGGGAAAACACGCTCTGCGTAGATGGATCCCATCATGGCATATTGCACGAGATGCTCTGGTTTAGCATCAACGTTGGCACCAACATCTAGTAATAAGAAGCCGCTGCCATCCAGTGTTGGCAAAGTTGGGGCAAGGGCTGGTCTGTCAATACCGTCAATTCTGCCTACGATAAACAGTCCCGCTGTCATGAGGGCGCCAGTATTTCCTGCTGAGATGCAGGCATCTGCTCGTCCTTCAGACACTTCCTGCGCCATTTTCACCATAGATGAATCCTTTTTACGTCTGACTGCACGCACTGGTTCATCTGTCGGTTCAATGACTTCTTTTGCATCTAAAATCGTGATGCGGTCGTTGTTTGTTATGTATGGTTTGATTTTGTTTTCATCGCCGACAAGTGTAATCTCGATATCTGAAAATGCTGTTAAGCTTTTTTGCACACCGTCAATAATGGCTTTAGGGGCATGATCTCCCCCCATTGCATCGACTGCAATTCTCATATTACGTGCCACCTTTTACTTTTGTTTTGAGCGATACATGACGAAGTCACCTGAGAAGACAACTTCCTCACCAACATAGCTGTTTACTTCAACTACGGTTCTTCCTTTTTCTTTATCATGTGAGGCTACTTTGGCTTTAGAGACGACTCTTTCGCCTTGTTTCACCTGCCTTGTAAACCTGATATTCGCTTTTGCTGTCAAAGCCAGTTCATCGTCAATGACGGCAACTGCCAGCGAATTTGCCTGGGCGAAGAGATGATGTCCCCTGGCAATTTGGTTTCGGCTGAATACATGCTCTTTTCTCACTTCTAAAATGGAAATAGCTTGATCATCAAGCTCTACATCAATCATTTCTCCAATCACTTCATCCAGTGGAAGTGACTTTACTTCATCCTCTAATGTCTTTTCGGCCACATGCTTAATTCTTTCGCGTAATTCAGGGATCGACAGCTCTAAACGATCAAGACGAACCGTTTGTATGCTGACACCGAATTTACTTGCCAATTCTTCATCAGTAATGAATGGAGTCGAGCTGATCGTTTGCTGGAGAAGCTTTTGACGTTCTTTTTTATTTAGTTTCATATGCAGACACCATCCGTACATTTATGACTAGGTACTAATAGTAGTATATAATCTCATAGATGATAAATCAATCCTTGTTTCAAAAAGACAAGAAAATTCCTCCAGCGTTTGATCAGCTTAATTTATCTCCTCCCAGCACACCGCTGTCTATCAGCGTTTGCCGAAGTTCTTTGTATTCGGGATCAGTCCAAAAGGCGTCCGATTGGACAAGATCTGCTGCATCTTTTCTAGCTGTTTCCAGCGCTCTATAGTCGTGAACCATATCTGCTACCTTAAATTCTGGCATCCCGCTTTGTTTTTTACCGAAGAAATCGCCGGGTCCTCTTAGTTCTAAGTCCTTTTCAGACAGCTCAAAGCCATCGGTTGTTTCGGACATGATCCGCATCCGCTCTTTCCCCGTTTCTGACTTCGGATCAGCCATTAAAATACAAAATGATTGATGCTCTCCTCGTCCGACCCGGCCTCTTAGCTGATGAAGCTGAGACAGTCCGAAGCGGTCTGCATCATAAATGACCATGATGGTTGCATTCGGCACGTTGACCCCGACTTCAACAACTGTGGTTGAAACGAGAATTTGTACTTCATTTGCGGTAAAGGCTCTCATGACCTGATCCTTTTCATCACTCGCCAGCTTCCCATGCATTAAGCCGATCGACCACTTGCCGCGGTATGCTTCAGTGAGCATGCTATGGACATCAAGCGCATTTTGGACATCAAGCTTGTCTGATTCTTCAATGAGCGGACAAATGATATATGCCTGTCTTCCTTTTCTCAGCTCTTTATCCACAAAAGCAAGAATTCTCTCAAGCATGTCATGCTTCACCCAATACGTTTCGATTTGTTTTCTGCCAGCTGGCAATTCATCAATGACGGATACGTCCATTTCTCCAAAGACAGTGATCGCAAGTGTTCGCGGAATAGGTGTGGCCGTCATAAACAAGACATCTGGGTCCTGTCCTTTACTTCGCAGTTTTTTCCGCTGCTCTACGCCAAACCGGTGCTGTTCATCTGTAATGACAAGACCGAGCTGCTGAAATTCGACTTCGTCTTGAATGAGTGCGTGCGTGCCGACTAATATGTCAATCTCGCCTTCTTTTAAACGTTCAAGCAATTCTCTGCGTCTCTTTCCTTTCACAGAGCTTGTCAAAAGGGCGATATTCAGCCCCCATTTTTCAAACAGCTGGTAAAGTGAATCGGCATGCTGCTCTGCCAAAATTTCTGTTGGGACCATTAATGCACCTTGAAAACCTGATAAATGAGCGGCATAAAGCGCAATGGCTGCAACAGCTGTTTTCCCTGAACCTACATCTCCTTGAAGCAGCCGGTTCATTCGATATGGAGACGCCATGTCCGACATGATTTCATCAAGTACTCTTGATTGTGCCTTCGTCAGCGGAAATGGCAGGCTGTTAACAAACTCAAAAACAGCCTCTTTGGAAAACGGATGCTGGATGCCTGATGTCCTCTCTCGTTCTTTTTTTCTAATCGCCTGCATCTTCAGTTGAAAAATGAGAAATTCCTCGTACACAAAACGGCGTCTTGCTTGCTTGAGCGAGTCTCTTGTTTCTGGAAGATGAATGGCTTTTAATGCTTCCTGATAGGACATGAGTTTATAGGCAGAAACAAGCTGCTTTGGCAATGGATCTTCAGCTTTGTCTGCATAAAGTGACAAGGCCTGCTTTACAAAGCGTCTCATCATTTTCACGGTCACATTTTCTTTTACTGAATAAACGGGCTCTATACTGCCATCTTGCTCGTGCGTCCCTTTTTTAAATTCCTGCACCATGATAGATTGACGGTTTTTATCCCATTTTCCTGTAACGGAAACTGTATCACCTAACACAAGGCTTCGTTTTAAATATGGGCGATTGAAACAAATCGCTGTAATGAGAAAACGCCCGACAAGCAGCCTGAATGTCAGCCTGCTTCGTTTTTTTCCATAATAGGTGAGAACGGGCTCACTATGTACTTTTCCTTCAACTGTGACACGTTCGTCATGTTTGACTTCTTCTAAGTTACGAAGCTCATAGTCGTCATATCGATAAGGAAAGTAGCCGAGTAAATCGGCTACTGTGTAGATTCCAAGTTCATTGAGTGTTTTTTCGGTTTCCTCTCCAATCCCCTTCAGGACAGAGACATTATCTTGCAGTTTCTGTATCACGAGATGAGGTCACACCTCCGAAAATCTTCTTTTCAAGCTCTCTTGCTGTCGGTGTCGCAGCGAGACCGCCTTGTGCAGTTTCGCGAAGAGCTGTTGGCATCGTTTGACCGATTTTGTACATCGCATCAATCACTTCATCACAAGGAATGCGGCTTGTGATGCCAGCAAGAGCCATGTCTGCTGCGATCATGGCGTTAGATGCACCCATTGCGTTTCGTTTCACGCAAGGTACCTCGACAAGTCCCGCTACTGGATCGCAAACAAGTCCAAGCATATTTTTCAGTGTAATCGCCATCGCTTCTGCAGATTGCTGCGGTGTACCGCCTGCCATCTCGACAATCGCTGCTGCCGCCATACCTGATGCAGAACCTACCTCTGCCTGACAGCCGCCTGCTGCACCGGAAATGCTCGCGTTATTCGCCACAACAAAACCAAATGCGCCAGAAGTAAATAGGAATCTGACCATTTGTTCCTTTGTTGGCTTTAATGTTTCTTTTACTGCAAATAACGTACCTGGTACAACACCTGCTGAGCCTGCTGTAGGCGTTGCACAAATGGTTCCCATTGCGGCATTGACTTCATTTGTTGCAACTGCTTTACTGACAGCATCTAATATCGTATGACCAGACAGTGTTTTGCCTGATGCGATATAGGCTTGAAGTTTGACTGCATCTCCGCCTGTTAAACCTGATAATGATTTCACACCCTTCAGCCCGTTTTCAACGGCCTGCTCCATCACTTCTAGGTTGCGGTACATCTGGGAGAAAATTTCTTCACGTGACTTCCCTGTCACTTCCATTTCTTGCACAATCATAATTTCTGAAATGGAGGTATTCCGTTCTTCTGTTAGCTGCACGAGTTCTTTGACGTTTTTAAACATCATTCATAACCTCCTTGTTGTTACTCTGCAATTTGTGTGACTTGAATAATGTTTGGCAGCGTTTCAAGCTCTGATAGGACAGCTGGGTCAATATTTTGATCCACTTCAATCGTCATCAGTGCCTCTTGCCCGACATCTTTACGCGCCACTTCCATATGACCGATGTTGATGGCGAATTTCGCTAAGACATTGGCAACTGCCGCAATCGTCCCGTAGCGATCGTTATGAACCACAAGAATGGCAGGATGATTCCCTGAAAGCCTGAGCTCAAAGCCATTTAATTCTGTGATTTCAATTTTACCTCCGCCGATGGAAATCCCGATTAGTTCAAGGCTTCCGTTCGCATCTGAAATCTCTACTTTTGCTGTATTCGGATGCGCCGGCACCGCCTCTTCTTCTTTAAATTCAATGTCGATCTCTTTGCTTTTTGCAATATCGATCGCTGTTTTGATTCGTTCATCAAATGTATCAAAGTCAAGAACACCGCCAATAATGGCGACATCTGTACCGTGTCCTTTATACGTATCTTTAAAAGAACCATAAAATGAAACGACAATTCGTTTCGGTTCTCTTCCAAATAAGCTGCGAGCTACTCTCCCTATACGAGCCGCACCCGCTGTGTGCGAACTTGATGGCCCAATCATGACAGGTCCAATAATATCAAACACACTTCTAAATTTCATAGGTCTTCCCCTCTCATCACCACTCGCGTATGGTTTGGTTCTTTCTTTAGACTAATGGATTCATTCGTTTCCCGCAACTCATTTCACCGTGGAATGGCTAGTAAAAAATTGCAAAAGAAGAAGAAGGGCTTTATTTGCCCTTCTTTCGTTATTCAACCGCCAAAATATATGAATAAAGCGGCTGTTTTCCATCGTGGACTTCAACTTCTACATCTTCAAATGTTTCTTCAATAAAGGCTTGCAGTGCATCCAGCTCATCAGATGATGCATCTTCCCCTTTAATGATGGTGACAATCTCATCATCTTCTGTCACCATTTTGGTTAGAAGTTCTTTTGCTGCATCTAATTGATTTTTCGCTGTTAACGTGATTTTCCCGTTGAACAGACCCATATAATCACCTTTCGCAATGTCGATTCCATCAATTTGAGTATCTCTTACTGCAAAGGTAATTTGCCCGCTTTTCACATGGTCAATCGCTTCTAGCATCGCTCTTTCGTTGTCTTCATTTGAAGCTGCTTCATTGAGAGAAAGAAGTGCCGACATTCCTTGAGGAACGGTCTTCGTCGGAATGACAACGACCTCACGGTTTGAGACAGTTGCCGCCTGTTTAGCTGCCATGACAATATTAGAATTATTAGGTAAGATAAAGACGGTTTCGGCATGTACGCTTTCTATTGCTGTGACAATGTCTTCTGTGCTCGGATTCATCGTCTGTCCGCCTTCAATGACGACGGAAGCTCCGATACTTTTGAACAAGTCAACAATTCCTTCTCCCATTGCGACACTGACGACGCCAAAGCGCTGTTTTTCAGCAGCAGGTGCTTTTGGTGCAGCAGGTGCGTGTTCTCTTTCTTCGTTCACGATTGAGCTATGCTGCTCTCTCATGTTTTCTATTTTCATATTAATTAAGCTGCCGTAGCGCTGTGCATAGGATAAGACATCTCCTGGCTGCTCTGCATGAATATGAACTTTCGCCAGTATATCGTCAGACACCACAAGAAGTGAATCTCCGAATTCACTTAAGTCTTGTCTGAAGGCATTCTCATCAAAGGACTGTTTGTCTTCTTCAAATTTCACCATAAATTCAGTACAGTAGCCAAATTCGATATCTTCTGTGTTCATATGGCTTTGCGCACTTTTATGATGCTCTGCACTAACGAGCTCTTTTAACGTAGGTAAAGAAGCCGCTTTAGGAGGAAGCTCTTCTCCTCTTAATGAAGCAAGGAAACCTTCATATACGCATAGAAGTCCTTTACCTCCACTATCGACAACACCCACTTCTTTTAAGACAGGAAGCAGATCTGGCGTTCGATCAAGTGATGCTCTTGCTTCCTCAATCGTTAACTCTAGAACGCGGTCAATTTGATCCTCTGCTGCCGAAACAGCAACCGCTTTCTTTGCTGCATCCTTTGCAACTGTTAAAATCGTTCCTTCAATCGGTTTCATCACGGCTTTATATGCTGTATCAACACCCGCCTGTAAGGCAAGAGCAAATTCTTTTGCATCAATCGTTTCTTTTTGTTCAATATGTTTACTGAAACCTCTAAAGAGCTGTGACAGGATCACGCCAGAGTTTCCTCTTGCGCCCATCAATAACCCTTTTGACAGGGCCACGCCGACCTTCCCAATATGATCGGTATTTGTTTCTTCAACTGCTTTTGCCCCTGAAGTCATCGACAAATTCATATTTGTCCCCGTGTCTCCATCTGGCACTGGAAAAACATTTAACGCATCAACAATTTGTGCGTTTTGAGAAAGATGGTGAGCACCTGCAAGAATCATTTTTGCAAATGAGCGGCCATCAAGATTTCTAATAGACAATATATTTCCTCCTTACTACGGGTTCGTAACTTTTACTCCTTGTACATAAATGTTGACCGAGTCAACAGAAAGTCCAATTGTGTGATGAATCGTGTATTTGACTTTCGTTTGAACATTATGTGCGACTTCTGATATTTTTGTACCGTAGCTTACGATGATGTACATATCAATATGAATGCGGTCTTCTTTTTGACGCACAAGAACACCCCGGCTGAAGTTCTCTTTGCGGAGAATATCCGTCAAGCCGTCCTTGATTTGATTTTTGGACGCCATGCCAACAATACCATAGCAATCGATCGCAGCGCCTCCTGCCACCATTGCAATGACTTCATTTGATATATCAATTTGTCCGTATTTCGTTCTAAGTTCAATGGACACATTGGTTCCCCCTTTTTGAGAAATTGCCCTGAGTTATCACTATTTTACTATAAGACCCTTCTTTTTAAAAGAAATCATTCAATCCGACCCAATCCTACTTATACTATAGCCTTGATTTTTTATCAAGATGTCAAGGTATTTTTCTTGAAAGAGGAGTAAACAATCCTTGCAAACCCCTTGAAGCTGTGGTAAATTATTAAAGTATCTTGAGGCATCTCTAAGTACGTATATGAAGAATATGATGATGTTTTCGCAGTTAGGAGGGAAACAAATGGCACGTAAATGCGTTATTACAGGCAGAAAAACAAAAGCTGGGAACAACCGTTCTCACGCAATGAACTCTACAAAACGTACATGGGGCGCGAACCTTCAAAAAGTTCGTATTCTAGTGGACGGTAAGCCTAAAAGAGTATATGTATCAGCTCGAGCTTTGAAATCTGGTAAAGTTGAGCGTGTATAAGCAAGAGTAAACGCCTGCTACAATAAACTGTAGCAGGCGTTTTTATGTGGAAATAAAGGAGATTACTCATTAATCTTTTTTAAATGAACCAAGCATCGCACGGACAATGCCGCCAAGAAATCTAGGCAGTTTGATTGTATAAAATTTCATTTTGTCCCCCTCCTAAAAGTACCGCTTGCAGCACAATTGAGCTTAATCAGCCATCCACATTGATAGGTTGGTCAATCTTTGCTTCTTACCATTATTAATATGCCTTCATGAAAAGAAAAAGTACCACTTGAGTGGATGAGTTCGTTACTAATACATAGTGTGGAACCAGGCTCAATATGACAATTTTTCAGAGGATATTTGAAACCTTTTAATGTCAGCTTTTCAACCGATGTACCAAAGGGCAGAAACGACACATATTTTTTATCAGGGTCTTCTTTTATTTCGTATGTACCAGGTCCAAACATTTGAATGATATTTTGCTTATCTACAAGAGTGATGTTCTGCTTGTGCTGAATGCCTTGATATAGAAGGTGAATATTTCCTAGAAAGTGATCAGCCCTTCCTCCTGTAATGCCGTAGATGTGAATATGCGCTGGGTGCTGGCGCATGGCCCAGTTCAGCGCAAGCTCTAAATCGGTTTCATCCTTTTCAGCCTGAAATACATTCAAGGCAGGCAATTTCTTTTTCAGCTCACAAAGCTCTTCTTCTGTCACACTGTCAAAATCACCAAAAGCCTTGGCAGGCATGATGCCGTTCTCTAGTAAAAAAAGCGTCCCCCGGTCTACACCGACCCAGAGAATATCGTCCTGTGATGCTTCCTGTTCAAGGGGCGGGATGTATTCAAAAGGACCGCCGGCTACGATATGTATGTGCATGATATACGCTCCTCTCCATGTAAAAAGAACCAAAGATCAGAGTGACTTTGGTTCCTTTTTTTACGCTTCTCGAATGGCCTGAATGGCGGCTGCACGGTTGTTTTTACCGTATACCGCTGAGCCGGCCACAAGTAAGTTAGCGCCCGCCTCTTTACAGCTCTTTGCAGTCTCTACATTGACACCGCCGTCTATTTCTATGAGTAAGTCTGATAAGCCCTTTTGTTCGCTAAGGGTCTTCACTTCTTTTACCTTCTCGAGGACAGATGGAATGAACGCCTGTCCGCCAAAACCAGGATTCACCGTCATGAATAAGACAAGGTCTACGTCCTCTAATACATGCTCAATCTGAGAAACAGGTGTGTGCGGGTTCAAGACGACACCTGCTTTTACACCTTGTTCTTTTATGTGCTGTATCGTGCGGTGCAAGTGCGGACAAGCCTCTACATGGACAGATATAATGTCAGCACCTGCTTTTGCGAATGCAGGAATATACCGGTCTGGCTGCTCAATCATTAAGTGAACATCGAGCGGCAGCTTTGTATGCGGTCTGATCGCTTCCACAACATTCGGTCCAAATGTGATATTCGGTACAAAATGGCCGTCCATCACATCGATATGAATGTAATCCGCTCCGCCTTGTTCCACATCACGGATATCTTTCTCCAAATTGGCGAAATCTGCTGATAAAATGGAAGGGGCAATATAAACCATGAGTTAGTACCTCGGCTTTCTGTCTTTGATTTCAGTTAAAAACTCTAAATAATGCTGATAGCGATACGCTCTGATTTGCTCTTGTTCGACCGCGCCTTTTACCGCACAGCCAGGCTCTTTCACATGCAGACAGCCTCTAAACTTACAATCTGCACTCCGCTCTTTGATTTCTAAAAAGTAAAGGCCTAAATCTTCCGCTTCAATGCCGGTAAATTCGAGCGAGCTAAAGCCAGGTGTATCTGCAATGAGCCCTTCTGCTGTACGAATGAGTTCGACATGTCTTGTCGTATGCTTCCCCCTTCCAAGATGAGAGGAAATATCATTGGTTTTCAGCGCCAAATCAGGACTCATCGCATTTAAAAGAGAGGACTTACCTACACCTGACTGACCGGCAAATACAGTGATTTTATTGTGAAAATGCGGGGTCAGCTTTTCAATTCCGTCTCCCTCGATCGTGGATGTTACATGAACATCATATCCAATTTGCCTATAGTCCTCTGCATAGCCTTGAATACTTTCACGCTCTTCATCTGTTTTCAATAAGTCCATTTTTGTGATACAGATAATCGGCTTAATATCATTTGCTTCCACCAGCACTAGAAATCTGTCTAAAAGCGATGTGCTAAAGGTCGGTTCTGTCGCGGAGAAAACGAGCACCGCTTGATCGACGTTACTAATAGGCGGACGAACAAGTTCGTTTGTCCGCTCTTTTACTTCTAATAAATAGCCTTCTTTATCGTTATCCGCTTGATATACGACATAATCTCCAACTAGAGGTGTGATTTTGTTTTTTCGAAAAATGCCTCTCGCTCTGCACTGAATCACTTTTCCACTTTCTAGAGACTCATCGAGCACATAATAAAATCCGCTTAATGCTTTAATAATTTTGCCCTCAGGCATAAAGTCCCTCCTTTATTCATCGTCAGGGTATTCGATTGTTTTAGAGCTTACGACTTTATCATCAACCGTCACTTGATAGTATCCTTTTTGACCTGGTTCAATCTTAAATTTAATGGTCCGTTCAGTTGGTGCAGTGATGTTAAAGGTTTCATATGAATCAGAAATGCTATGCTCAGCATCGTCAATGGAAATCTGAACGGTCATCTCTTGCCCTTCAGTGACTGGCTCATACGGGATGGCAATCTTCTCAGTTACCGTTTTAGCCGGTTTTTTCTTCGGTCCGAGTGAGAAGGTGATCTTAACCGTATCCCCTGGTTTCACAGCAGTACCTGCTCCTGGCTCCTGCTTCATGACCTCACCTTTTGGTACATCATCAGAATACGCTTCTTTTTCATCAAGCTTTAATCCGTTATCCTCTAAATAATTCGATGCAGCCTGTTTACTATATGTCGTTAAATCCCGCAAAGTAATATCGGCAGGACCTATGCTGACCGTCAACGTCACTTCTTCATCTGCTGCCACAAGCTCAGTACTCGCTGAAGGTTTCTGTTCCATGACAATCCCAGATTCGGTGTCATTATCATTTACTTCCTCCACAACAACTTGCTTAAACCCTTTTTTCTCTAATAATTCTTTTGCTTTATCGACCTTTTCACCTGTTACATCAGGTAATTCGGTCTTTTCTTTGCCAGTACTTTGGTAAAGCTGAATCTCGGTTCCTTCTTTTACCTTTGTGCCGATTTTCGGGTCTGTTTTGACGACAAGCCCTTTTTCAATTTTTTCATCAGCGATCTCAATTGGTTCAGAGGCAACGGTAAAGCCGGCTTTCTTCAAGGTGTCCTCTGCTTTTTCAATCGTCATGCCAGATACATCAGAGACCTCAACATCTTTTGGAAAGAGCAGTCCGGGAAACACAGTGATAGCTAAAATAGTCGCAGCAGTTAGAATAAACAGGATGGATGCCACAACCCAAGGCCATTTTTTTCGTTTCTTTTTCGGGTTTTGTTTCTCTTTTTTCTTCGGTTTTTGCACCGGATGGACAGCTGTTTTTTCATTATCTTGATCGACTTGATGATCTTGAATGATTGGGATCGCTTTCGTTGCTTCATGATCCTCTTCAATGACAAAGCGTTTTTCTTTTAGTCTTGAAGGGTCGAAAGCAGTTTGCAGATCTTTTTGCATTTCAGATGCATCTTCATATCGATAAAATGGATCTTTGGCCATTGCCTTTAAAATGATGTTTTCCACGCTTTGTGGAACAGAAGGATTCCACCTTCTTACAGATGGCGGCTCTGATTGCAAATGCTTCAGCGCAACACTGACAGCTGATTCCCCTTCAAATGGCATGCGTCCAGAAATGAGTTCATAGAGCACAATTCCAAGTGAATAGATGTCTGACTTTTTCGTCGCAAGACCTCCGCGGGCTTGCTCTGGAGACAAATAGTGCACCGATCCTAGAACCGAATTTGTGTGGGTGATGGTCGCTGAGCTGAGTGCAATGGCAATCCCAAAATCAGTGACTTTAATATTCCCCATGTTGTCTATTAATATATTGTGAGGCTTAATGTCCCGGTGGACGAGCTGCTTTGCATGGGCTTCTTCCATTGCCGCAACCACTTGCTCCATAATGCGAACGGCTTCTTTCGGATGAAGCGGGCCATTGGCATGTATGTATTCTTTCAGCGTCATCCCTTCGACATATTCCATGACAATATAATAAATGTCATCTTCTTCCCCTACATCGTAGATGCTGACAATATTTGAATGATCTAAACTTGCGGCTGACTGCGCCTCGCGCCGGAAACGTCTAATAAAATCATCATCGCTTGCAAAGTCAAAGCGCAAAATTTTAATCGCGACTTCGCGATCTAAAATCATATCCTCCGCCAAATAAACGTTTGCCATTCCGCCTCCGCCTATGACGCGAAGAATCTGATAACGGCCGCTGATCCGTTTTCCGATCAACACTTGCTGTCACCCTCCTCTGGCTGGGAGGAGATTTCTAACAATACTGCTGTAATGTTATCTTCACCGCCGTTGTCATTCGCTGTTTGGATTAATGCTGTTACTTTTTCATCTGGTGCGGTCGTTTGCGTTAAAATATGAATCAAATTCTCTTCTTCTACTTTATTTGATAAACCATCTGAGCAAAGCAGGATTTGATCTCCTGGATCCACTTCAAAGGTATGTGCATCGATTTGAACGTGTTTATCTGTTCCTAATGCTTTCGTAAGCACATTTTTTCTTGGATGATATTCTGCATCCTCTTTAGAAATTTCACCTGTTTTCACAAGCTCATTTACGAGTGAATGGTCATCTGTTAGCTGGGTCAGTGCTCCTTCTCTTAGCAAATAGCAGCGGCTGTCGCCAATATGGGCAATTGTGACCGTTTGCAAATGAACGAGCGCACAAACAATGGTTGTCCCCATTCCTTGGCACTCCTCATTGTTTTTCGCATGTTCATATACTTGATCATTAATGTCACTAATTTTTGAGATTAACCAGCTTTCTTGCTCTGCTGGTTTTGCTGGAATTGAAGATGTTTCTTCCCAGTATTCTTTTAAAGAAGAGACGGCCATCCTGCTGGCGACATCACCAGCAAGATGACCTCCCATTCCATCTGCTACAACAGCTAGAAGGGTGTCTTCTTTTGCTTCAAAAATACCTGCATCATCTTCATTATGCTGACGGACTTTTCCTGTATCGGTTTGAAAGGCTGCCCTTATCAACATTCGTCACCTCGTCTCTTCCTGACGCTCCTTCGCTCTTAGCTGACCGCAAGCAGCATCAATATCATGGCCTTGCTCTCGTCTAATTGTTACGTTTACGCCGCGTTCTTTCAGCGTTTTTTCAAATAGGAAGATTTGTTCTCTTGGTGTTCTTACATAATCCCTTTCCGGTACATAGTTCACCGGAATGAGGTTCACGTGGCACTTGATTCCTTTTAATAAGTCTGCAAGCTCTTCTGCATGATGCACTTGATCATTTACTCCGCCAAACAGGCCGTATTCAAAGCTGACACGTCTACCCGTTTTTTGAATGTAGTATTCAATGGCTTCCATTAATTTTGGCAGCTTATATGCCTTATTGATCGGCATCAGACGGCTTCTGATCTCTGTGTTCGGTGCATGCAGAGAGACAGCAAAATTGATTTGCATTTGCTCATCAGCGAATTGATAGATCTTTGGAATGATTCCGCTTGTCGACACTGTAATATGACGCGCGCCAATGTTTAAGCCGTTGTCATGGTTGATGATTTTAAGGAAGGCAAGCATTTCGTCAAAGTTATCAAACGGTTCGCCAATTCCCATGATGACAACCGAGCTGACTCTCTCATCTGTTTCGTCAAGTGCCTGCTGCACTTTCAATACTTGAGCAACGATTTCTCCTGCTTCAAGGTTTCGTTTTAACCCGCCAAGTGTAGATGCACAGAATGTACAGCCGATTCGGCAGCCAACCTGAGTTGTGACACAGACAGAGTTGCCGTATTCGTGGCGCATCAGTACTGTTTCAATCGTATAGCCATCATGTAATTCAAATAAAAACTTGATCGTTCCGTCTTGAGACGTTTGTTTGATCACGGTTTTTAATGTGGTGATCGCAAATTGATTTTTTAATTTTTCTCTTAAATCCTTTGAAAGGTTAGACATATCGTCAAAGGATGTCACACGTTTCTCATAAAGCCACTCGAAAATTTGGGCTGCGCGGAAAGGCTTTTCGCCTTGTTCTTTTAACCATTCTTTCATTTCGTGAAGCTCAAATGAGTAGATCGACGGCATTTCTGTCTTCAGTTCTTTTCTTACTTTTTGTTCTGTCATTTTTTATCCCTTCTTTCTCATGCTGCAAATAAAGAAACCATCTGTTCCGAAATAATGAGGAAGAATTTGTACACTTCCGTTTTGAACAAACGGAGCAACCTGCTCAGGCAGCCGTTCATTAAGAGATAGATCGGGTTCGAAGTCTTGGTGTTCTTGTAAAAACGCATGAATCACTTGTTGATTTTCTGTTGGGTCCATTGTACACGTACTGTATACAAGGGTTCCGCCCGGTTTTAAAAGCGGGGCCGCTTCCTTTAAAATGGCCTGCTGGATAGCTGCAAGCCTTGCTGAGTCTTCTTGTGACTTTGTATATTTCATATCTGGTTTTCGTCTAATGACGCCAAAACCGGAACACGGTGCATCAATGAGAATACGGTCAAACGAAGCTTCGCTGTAATAGTCTGCCGCTTTCCTTGCATCAAGTGCTTTTGCCTCAATGTGAGTAAGGTTTAGACGTTTTGCTGCTTGTTTAATGAGTTTCACTTTGTGTTCATGTAAATCAAGAGAAACAATTTTGCCCTCATCGTTCATACGTTCTGCAATATGTGTTGATTTTCCGCCAGGAGCCGCACAGGCGTCAAGCACCGTTTCTCCCGGCTGAGGGTCGAGCGCTCTTGCGACAAGCATCGAGCTTTCATCTTGTATCGTCACATAGCCTTCTTGAAAAGAAGGGGTTGAGACGATAGACCCTTTCATGAGCTTAAGTGCATCTTCAGATAAGTCGCCAAGCTCCGTTTCAATGCCTGCATCCAATAGTTTTTGCTGCAGTGCCGTGCGGTCAATTTTCATTCGATTGACACGAAGGGTTTGCTTTGGCGGGACTAAATGAATGCGGCACATGCTTTCTGCCGCTTCAAACCCGTACGCCTGAACCCACTCCTGCACAAGCCATAATGGGTGGCTTGTCTCAATGGACAGCCGCTTTACGGGATCTTTGATCGCATCAAATGACGGAACGCCTTCTCTTTGCACGGAACGAAGAACACCGTTCACAAGTGAAGAAATGCCTTTGTGCCCGCGCTTTTTCGTTAGCTCGACAGCTTCATGAATGGCTGCACGATCTGGTATTTTTTCAAGGTACACCATTTGATAAAGAGACATCCGCAAAAGCTGCATCACCCATGGAGCGACCTTTTGCGGTTTTTTCACAAAGGGTGTCAGCATATAATCTAATGCCAGCTTATTTTGCAGTGTACCATATACAAGCTCTGTTAACAGCGGTTTGTCCTGATCAGCTAAGTCTTTATCTTTCATGACTGACTGCAACAGCAAATTACTGTAAGCTTGATTTTGTTCGAGTTTGATTAAAGCGTCCAGCGCTACTTCTCTCACATTACTTTTCTTCATTCATTAGCCCTAATTTCTGTCCAATTTCGATATTTGCGCCTCTTAAGAAGTCTTCGCCGCTCATTTTTTTCTTACCAGCTGGCTGCACACCTGTTAATAAAAGGCCTTGCTCATTCCCAGTTGCAATGACCGGACCTTCTTTTTGAAGCTCAATCACTTTCCCGGGTTCTTCTTGCGCTTGAAGCGGAACCTTTTTCGCTTCCCATACTTTTAGATGAGCGCCGTTCCATTCAGTATAGGCAACTGGCCAAGGATTTAGCCCGCGAACTTGGTTGTAAAGCTCTTCGCCGGTTTTTGTCCAGTCTAATCTTTCTTGCTCCCGCTTAATATTTGGTGCGTATGTGGCCGCTTCTTCATTTTGCGGAATTGGAGAAATAGACCCGCTTAGAACATTTGGCACCGTATCTTTTAGCAGTGTGGCACCAGCTGCACTTAATTTATCATGCAATGTTCCGACATTGTCTAATTCATCGATTTCTACTTCTACTTTACTGATCATGTCACCTGCATCAAGCCTTTCCACCATGTACATGATGGTAACGCCTGTTTTCTTTTTGCCTTGAAGGATCGCATAATGGATCGGCGCGCCGCCTCTTAGTTCTGGCAGGAGCGAGGCATGAACATTGATACAGCCAAACTTAGGTTCATCGAGTAATCGCTTTGGTAAGATTTGTCCAAATGCCGCTGTGACGATTAAATCCGGCTGTAATGCAAGCACCTTATCAATTTCTTCATCAAGGCGCACCTTTTCAGGCTGCAACACAGGAATGCCGTGCTTTAAGGCTTCCACTTTTACAGGAGGCGGTGTGAGCACTCGTTTTCTTCCTTTTGGGCGGTCTGGCTGCGTGACAACCCCTACCACTTCGTATCCTTCTGTTATCAGTGTTTGCAGCACAGGTACTGAGAAATCAGGGGTTCCCATAAATACGATACGTGCCATTTTCTTCACCCTTCCATTTCCGCAAGTTCTTTTTCTGTATAGGTTTCAATGATTTTTGACGTAAATAAAATGCCGTCTAAATGATCAATTTCGTGCAATAAAGCTCTTGCTAAAAATCCGTCTGCTTCTATTGTAAATGGTTTACCTTTCTTATCAAAGGCTTTTACCTTCACATAGTTCGGTCTCTCTACAGTGCCGTATAAAGATGGAAAGCTCAGGCAGCCTTCAATATCTGTCTGGCTTCCTTCTACTTCAAGCACCTCGGGGTTCACTAAGTCAATTCTGCCAGATTCTTCTCCGATATCTACAACAGCGATTCTTTTTGAAATACCGATTTGTGGTGCTGCTAGTCCAACTCCATCCAGCTCAAGCATTGTATCATACATATCATCCAGCAGTTTTTTAAGCTTTTTATCGAACGTCTCGACGCGCTCTGTCTTTTGTTCAAGCACTTCTGCCGGATGTATGACTATTGGTTTTACTGCCACTTACAGCCCTCCGTTTTACATCATCATATATGGATTCATATCTATTGAAATCATCAATTGTTTTTGTTCCATTTCCTTTTGATAATGGTCTTGTATTTTCCGTAGTAAACTTGCCAGTTCATTTTCCCTTTTGTATTTTATCACGCATTGATATCGATATCTATCTTTGATCTTAGCGATTGGTGATGCGGCCGGACCAAGGATTCGAGTATTCGGTGCACAGTTCATTTTTAGGAACTGGACAATTTGGTCAGTAACATGCGCTGCCTTCGTCACTTCTTCGTGTGACACTGTCACCATCGCCAAAAAGTAATAAGGCGGATAGGACTGGTGGCGGCGATGCAGCATCTCCTGTTCATAAAAGGCTTCGTAGTCATGCTGCTTCGTTAATTCAATACTATAGTGAGAAGGTGTATACGATTGAATAATAACCGAGCCCGCTTTTTCATGGCGCCCTGCCCTGCCGCTGACCTGCGTGAGAAGCTGAAATGTTTTTTCACTTGAACGAAAATCAGGGATGTGAAGGGATGTATCCGCACTGAGAACACCAACAAGTGTGACATCTGGGAAATCCAGCCCCTTTGCAATCATCTGCGTCCCGAGCAAAATGTCCGCTTCTTTATTGCCAAAAGACGTAAGAAGCTTTTCGTGAGCACCCTTTCGAGACGTTGTATCCACATCCATTCGAATTACACGCGCCTCAGGCAATACCTTTGTCAGTTCCTCTTCTACTCGCTGCGTGCCAGTTCCAAAATAGCGAATATGCTCACTGTGGCATTCTGGACATTCAGCAGGTACTGGTGCTTCGTGACCACAATAATGGCACTTCAGCCGTTTTTGATAGCGGTGATAGGTAAGAGAAATTTCGCAATGAGGACATTGCTCCACATAACCGCAATCACGGCACATCACAAAGGATGAATAGCCTCTTTTGTTCAGAAATAAAACGGCTTGTTCTTTTCTTTCAAGCACTTCCTTTAACCTGATCATTAATTCTTCTGAGAACATGGAGCGGTTGCCATTTCTTAGTTCTTCTCTCATATCAATTAACGAAACGTGCGGCAGCTGCTGCTGGTTGACGCGGTGCTTGAGCGACAGCAATGTATAAACGCCTTTTTTCGCACGTGCATAGGTTTCAAGTGAAGGTGTTGCACTGCCTAATACGACTGGACATTGATGCCGCACTGCTCGTTCAATGGCGACATCCTTGGCATGGTAACGAGGCATTTCTTCTTGTTTATAAGAGGATTCGTGCTCTTCATCTATAATAATCATGCCTAAATTTTCAAATGGAGCGAAAACAGCAGATCTTGCGCCAACGACAAGCTTGACTTCCTTGCGATGAATCTTCCGCCATTCATCATATTTTTCTCCTGTCGATAAGCCGCTGTGAAGAACAGCCACATTTGAGCCAAATCGTTCTTTAAATCGCTGCACCATTTGAGGGGTTAATGAAATTTCAGGAACTAAAACGATCGCTTCTTTCCCTTTTTGAAGAACATGATCAATTGTCTGCAAGTAAATCTCCGTTTTGCCGCTTCCTGTCACTCCGTGCAGCAAAAAGGTTTCGTGCTGATCCTCACTGACTGCTTGATGAATATGTTTTGCCGCCTCTCTTTGCTCAGGCGTGAGATCAAGTGATGCAGATGGTGTAAACTCCCGGTCATGGTAAGGATCCCGGTAGACCTCTTCATAGCTTTCTGTTAACAGCCCTTCTTGAATAAAGGTTTTAAGCGTTTGAGAACTCGCCCCTGTTTGCTGCTGCAAGTCTTTCGCTAAAAAGGTTGTCTCTCCAGCTTGAAGCAAGTAAGAGATCAGCGCCTTTTGTTTTACCGCATTTTTCTTTAGCTGCTGCTGCTTTTCTTCAAGTTTTTCTTTCAATACAGCCAACTGGAGCATGCGGACCTTTTTCTTTCCAGATTTTTGCGAGACATGATATCTCACCTCTAGATGACCTTTTTGGACATGCTTTTGAATCTGTTTTAATTGTTCAGCCGGGATGTCAGCATAAAGAATGCTCTCACGCTGACCGAAAAGCTCTTTCAATGACTGCGGAAGTTCTTCCTCTGATAGCACCTGTATTTCTTTTTCATACTTTGCCTTCATGGCTGCGGGCAGCATCGATTGAAGTGCCGTAATATGATAGGACAATGTTTTTTCCGTCAGCCAGTGGGAAAGCTCCAGCAGCTCATCTGTCAGAACAGGTGATAAATCAAATAAATCGACTATCTCTTTGATGCTTCCTGTCTTGATGTCTGTTTCCTCTTTGACTTTTGTCACAAACCCTTGAATCTTCCGCGGGCCAAAGGGAACGACCACCCTCATTCCCGCTTTGACGAGATCTTTGAATCGATCTGGTACACGGTAATCAAATGGCCGGTCAATGGCTTTCGTTGTGACATCTACGATGACTTCAGCAATCATGCGCGATCACGCTCTTCTGGAAGCAGCAGTATTGCCTCCTTTAAAATTTCAAAAGCGAGGTCTTTTTTGCTCATCATCGGCAGCTCTTTTTTCGTTCCATCTGCTTTGATGATCGCTGCCACATTTGTATCTGTGCCAAATCCTGCACCTTCTTTAGTGACGTTATTGGCCACAATCATATCTAGGTGCTTGGATTCAATTTTCTTTTTCGCATAATATTCTACATCCTGCGTTTCAGCTGCAAATCCGATCAGCACTTGATGCTCTTTTCTTTTCCCTAGCTCTTTTAAAATATCTTTTGTCCGGGTGAATTCAATGTCCAGAGCGCCGTCCTGTTTTTTCATTTTATGAGCATATGTCGTGACAGGGGTGTAATCGGCGACAGCTGCTGATTTAATGACAAGATCTGCTTCTCCGTATACATCTAGCGCAGCTTGATACATATCTTCAGCTGATTCAACGTGCACTACATGTACATGGTCAGGTTCAGTTAAAGAAACAGGTCCAGAAATCAGCGTAACATCTGCCCCCATTTGCTGAGCAGCCTCTGCGATCGCATAGCCCATTTTTCCACTAGAACGATTTGTAAAGAATCGGACAGGATCGATGACTTCACGTGTAGGACCAGCTGTCACCACGACTTTTTTTCCTGAGAGCGGTAAGCTTTTTGGCTCATCAAAAAAAGCACGGATGTGTTCCACAATTTTTTCAGGCTCTTCTAATCGCCCTTTTCCAATGTAACCGCAGGCTAAATAACCTTCACTTGGCTCAATAAACCGGTAGCCGTCTTCATATAATGTGCGAATGTTCCGTTTGACAGCCGGGTGATCGTACATATGCACATTCATCGCTGGAGCGATCCATACAGGCGCTGTTGAAGCAAGCAAAGTCGTCGTCAGCATATCATCTGCAAGTCCAGCGGCCATTTTACCAATCGTATGTGCTGTTGCAGGGGCAACAAGAATGAGATCGGCCCAGTCAGCTACGTCAATATGCGCAATGACTCTTGGATTGTTTTCTTTGAATGTATCTACATATACCTCATGCCGAGACAGAGCTTGGAAGGTTAGCGGAGACACAAACTCACGAGCAGATTCCGTCATAATCACTCTGACATTTGCGCCTGATTGTACGAGTTTACTAGTAAGTGCTGCTGCTTTATATACGGCAATTCCTCCGCTGACACCGAGCAAAATATTTTTTGACTGTAACATTTGTTTGTCCCCCTTAACGGCCTTTTTCACAAATTCGTCTACAATTCAAAAAAGTCAAAACCAATCATAGTTTTGACTTTTTTGAACGTATCGTATCTGCATTGCAGAAGCGATGTGTTATTCTTGATCCTCTTTTTCAAATGTCAAAAGACCAGCGTCGATTTCTTCTAGTGCTTTGCCTACGAATTTGTAAGACTTTGTGTTTTCAATCTGCTGATCTTGATGGATCTGCATTTCACGTGCACGGCGTGCCGACACTGTTACAAGTGTATATTTTGAATCAAGTTTGTTCATCAATGAGTCAATTGAAGGATCTAACATGGTTTATTCTACCCCCAGCATTTTTTTATATCTTGGTGCGACTCTGTCTCTGCGCAGGTGTTCTGCAAGGACGATCGCTTTGATTCTTTCACAAGCCAGCTCGACATCATCGTTTTCAACGACATAGTCGTAAGCATCCATCATTTCAATTTCTTCTTTCGCAGCGGCCATTCGGTTTCGAATGAGCTCCTCAGACTCTGTACCGCGTGTAATGATGCGGTTTTGAAGTTCTGAAAGGCTAGGCGGTGCAAGGAAAATAAAAAGACCTTCCGGGAATGCTTCTCTTACTTGAAGTGCACCTTGCACTTCAATTTCAAGGAAAACATCTTTTCCTTCGCTTAATGTCTGTTCTACATAGTCAACAGGCGTGCCGTAGTAATTCCCGACGTACTCTGCCCATTCTAACAGCTTTTTGTTTTCAATCATATGTTCAAATTCTTCCCTGGTTTTAAAGAAATAATCGACACCATTTCTTTCACCTTCACGCGGTTTGCGTGTCGTCACAGAAATAGAGTATTCAAATTTCGTATCTTCCTGGGAGAAAATGGCTTGTCTGACCGTTCCTTTTCCAACTCCCGAAGGTCCAGAGAGAACGATTAAAAGTCCTCTTTCTTTCATAATGGCGTATTACCCCTGCCCTTCATCTATGATTTCTTCTTTTACAGAAAGTCTTTGCGCGACAGTCTCAGGCTGAACGGCAGATAAGATGACATGGTCACTGTCCATAATGACAACAGCACGGGTTCTTCTTCCGTATGTAGCATCTATGAGCATGCCTCGATCTCTTGCGTCTTGTATCATTCGTTTAATCGGTGCTGATTCCGGACTGACGATCGAAATCATCCGATTCGCTGAAATGATGTTTCCAAATCCGATATTGATCAACTTTATGGTCATCTTCTTTCGTCCCCCTGTAATATAAACGTCTCTAGTCTCGCCGAAAGAGACGCACTGTAAACAGCATACACAATGACTATTCTATATTTTGCACTTGTTCTTTTATTTTTTCAATAGCACTTTTCATTTCAACCACCAGCTTTGTTAAATGGTGATGGTTCGCTTTTGATCCAATGGTGTTCACTTCACGGTTGAGCTCCTGTACAAGGAAGTCAAGTTTTCGGCCGGCAGCACCGCCTTGCAGCAAGATTTGCTGAAACTGCTGAAAATGACTTTTTAATCTCGTAATCTCTTCTGTAATGTCACACCGGTCAGCAAAGATGGCTGCCTCTGTAGTCAGTCTGCTCTCGTCAAGCGCGTCTCCGATCCATTCTTGCAATCGCTGATTCAATCGTTCTTTGTACTGACTCACAACCTCTGGTGCAAAGACTTTGATTTCTTCTGTATAGGCCTCTAGTTCAGAAAGCCTCAGTTCACAGTCTTTTTGAAGGGATGCTCCCTCTTGCTCTCTCATGAAGCAAAGCTCCTTGACAGCAGCCTCGCAAGCTTCCATCAGCAGCTGCTCTAACTGTTCATTTCGGCTGGCTGACTCTTCCACCTGAACAGCAAGCTCCAGCCCCAATAAGTCATGTGCATGCTGAATACCTGAAATGTGATAGCGTTTCTCGAGGTCTTTTGCGGCTTTCATGTATTCATCAAGCAGCGGCCAGTCGATCTGTAAGGACCGGCTTGCTAGTTTACCGCCTTCAATCGTGACAAACAGCTCAATTCTACCGCGCTGCACGTGACGAAGAATGATCTTTTTTAATGTATCTTCGAAATATAAAAGCGGCCTCGGCAAACGGGCATGAACCTCTTTAAAACGGTGATTGACCGATTTTAGCTCAACTGACACTGTCAGTTCTCCATCCGTTTTACTCGCTTGGCCGAATCCCGTCATACTGCGTATCATGTCAAAACACCCAATTCTTTCATATTAATAAAATGAAAAAGGTAATAGCAGACACTATTACCTCAAAATTATACCATAATCAATTATTTTTTTCTTGTCAAAAGTGATCCTGCCAGTAAAAAAGTTGGCAGTGCAGACATCCCGATGATCAGCAGCCAATCAATTGGTGCAACCGCGACCGTTTTGAAAATCGGCTGAAGCGGCGGGTAATAAATGACCACAAGCATGAGCAAAAGTGATGACAAAACCGCACCGATCAAATAAAGGTTCCCAAATGGATTACGTTCAAAAATGGACCGTTCACTGCGGCAGTCAAATACATGAATGAGCTGCGCCAAAACAAGCGTACTAAATGCGACAGTCTGTGCATATTGCAGGTTGTTTGGATCGCGGTGATACACAAATATAAATGCCAAAAGGGTCGCAAGTCCGATGAGGAAGCCTCTTGAAATGACCTTCCAGCCAAGCCCTCTAGCAAAAATGCCCTCTTTCACATTCCGCGGCTTTCTCTTCATGACATCGCCTTCTGGCTTATCCATGCCAAGTGCCATAGCCGGCAGACCATCTGTGACAAGGTTTACCCATAAGATTTGTATAGGAACGAGCGGCAGCGGCAGCGCGAGCAGCATCGCAAACAGCATGACCAAAATTTCTCCGACATTTGATGCCAGCAAATAACGGACAAACTTACGAATGTTTTCATAAATATTCCGGCCCTCTTTAATGGCGGATTTTATGGTCGCAAAGTTGTCGTCAAGTAAAATAAGAGAAGACGCTTCTTTGGCTACGTCTGTTCCAGTGATGCCCATGGAGATACCGATATCTGCTTGTTTAATAGCAGGCGCATCATTGACCCCATCACCTGTCATCGCCACAACATGCCCATTTTTTTGATAGGCTTTGACAATTCTCAGTTTATGCTCAGGGGAAACCCGGGCAAAGACGTATACATTTTCAGCCGTTTGCTCAAGCTCTTTGTCGCTCATCTGATCAAGCGCTTTCCCGTCGAGCACCTGTCCTTGCTTCGGTAAAAGGCTCAAGTCTTTGGCGATCGCTTTGGCCGTTTCTACGTGGTCGCCTGTAATCATGACCGTTTTAATCCCGGCATCCCGGCACTCTTTAATCGCTCGTCTGACTTCAGGACGCGGTGGATCGATCATACCCTCTAACCCGATAAATGTTAAATCGGTTTCAGCCTGCTTTACAGAGGTGATTTTTTCTGTCAGACCGACTTTTTTATACGCAATGGCAATGGTTCTAAGCGCCTGTCTTGCTAACCCTTGAATCGCAGCTTCTGCTTCTTGCCTATGAGTTGCTGAAAAAGAAGCTGTGCGTCCGCCGTGCATGATATGACTTGAACGGTTCATTAGTACATCCGGCGCACCTTTTGCAATGACATACCGCTCTTTTTGATTCGTTTCAACGACGACTGACATCATCTTTCTTTCTGAGTCAAAAGGGAACTCCTCAATGACATGAAATCCAGCTTCAATGAATTGCTCTGTAAAACCCGCTTTACGTGCTGCGGTAAGAAGCGCCCCCTCTGTCGGATCGCCATCAAGCCTCATCTCTCCATCTTTTTCAACGATGGTCGATGTATTACAAAGCGCCCCGTATAATAACACCTTTTGCAGGCTTGGGTGCTTGTCGGCATGGACGATTTCTCCGTTCAAGGTAAAGTCACCGGATGGCTCGTAGCCTGTGCCAGAAATATTCCACGTTTTCCCCTCTGCCCATACATGAGTCACGGTCATTTTATTTTGCGTCATCGTTCCTGTTTTATCTGAGCAAATGATTGACGCGCAGCCGAGTGTTTCCACAGCCGGGAGCTTTCTGACAATCGATTTTTGTTTGATCATCCGCTGCACTCCTAGGGAAAGTGCGACAGTGACAATCGCCGGCAGTCCTTCTGGAATTGCCGCAACAGCAAGAGATACTCCCGCTAGGAACATATGATACAATTCATGTCCTTGCACAACACCGAGAACAACAACGAGCACCGTTAAAAATAAAGCAGCCACAATCAGAATTTTCCCGAGCTGCTCGAGACGCCTTTGCAGCGGCGTTTCCATATTACCTGCTGCATCCAGCATACCGGCAATTTGTCCCATTGCCGTATTCATTCCTGTACCAATGACAACCCCTACGCCGCTTCCTCTAGTAACAAGCGTCCCCATAAAGGCCATGTTCGTCAAATCTCCAAGTGAGACATGGCTGCTTGAAAGAGGACTTGCGTGTTTGACAGCTGGGATAGACTCGCCAGTGAGAGCGGACTCCTCAATTTCTAAGCTCTTTGTTTCTAGTAATCTAATATCTGCCCCAATCCGGTCTCCGCTTGAAAATTTCACAATATCCCCTGGCACGAGATGTTTAGACGGGATCTTGACCCATTCATTATTTCTCCTTGCATATACATGCGGAGTTGATAATTCTTTTAACGCTTGAAGGGATTTTTCCGCCCGGCGCTCTTGATAAAAGCCGAGTACACCATTAATCAAAACAATGGCTACAATCGCAACAGCATCAATGTATTCTCCTAAAAAGGCAGAAATGATTGTTGCTGCAAGCAAGATTAACACCATGAAATCTTTAAACTGTGCTAAAAAAATGATCAGAGCCGACGCCTTTTTTCCTTCCTGCAATTCATTTGGCCCGTGTTTTTCAAGCCGCTTTTGTACATCTTTTTCTGACAGTCCGTCACCTATCGATGTATTCATGGTTTTTAATAAATCGGTTTGGTTCAGTTCATGCCAATTCATTTGACCTCGTCCACTCCTCTTTTGTTCTCTCTCATATGCAGTGTTCTATAAGCCAGTTTATTCAGACTCGTCCTAAATCATGCTATAATAATAAGACTGCCTAAAGAACGAGAAAACGGAAGTTCTTTCAGTAGATTTGTGCGAAAGAAGAGGGTGTATCCAACATGTCATTTGACGGCATTTTTACATATGGTATGACAAATGAATTGCAAGAGACATTAACTGGCGGGAGGATTTCTAAAATCCATCAGCCATATAAGCACGAGCTGATATTTCATATTCGGGCAAACGGGAAAAATCATAAGCTCCTTTTATCGGCTCATCCGAGCTATGCGAGAGTGCAGCTCACTGAGCATCAATACGACAATCCAAGCGAGCCGCCAATGTTTTGTATGCTCCTCAGAAAGCATCTTGAGGGCGGCTTCATTGAACGTTTTGAACAGATTGGATTTGACCGGGTGATCGTGCTTCATGTAAGAAGCAGAAATGAAATTGGTGATGAGCAGACGCGTAAGCTTTACATTGAAATCATGGGACGACATAGTAATTTCATTCTGGTAGAGGATGGAACGCAGCAGATCATTGATGGTTTGAAACACCTTTCTCCATCTGTGAACAGCTATCGAACGGTGCTCCCTGGTCATGAATACCTTCTGCCGCCTGCGCAGCAAAAATTGAATCCTTTTGACGTGACAAAGGATGATATTTTGAAGCATTTACGCTTTCAAGAAGGAAAGATCGCAAATCAAATTGTCGATACCTTCTCTGGGGTTTCTCCGCTGTTTGCAAAGGAAGTTGTACACCGGGCCGGTCTTGCCAATCAAGAAACGATTCCAAATACACTGCTCGACATGTTCCAGCTCATTCGCATGCATTCTTTTACACCGCAGCTCACAAGAAAAGACGGAAAAGAGTATTTCTATTTATTAGAGCTTCAGCATGTCCATGGCGAGATGAAGACATTCGACTCACTCAGCCAGCTGCTTGACCGCTTTTATTTTGGAAAAGCTGAGAGAGATAGAGTCAAACAGCAGGCAGCTGACCTTGAACGGTTTGTCGTCAATGAAAAAAAGAAAAATGAAAACAAGCTGAAAAAGCTAAAAAGAACCCTTGAAGAATCTCAAGATGCACACAAATATCAGCTCTATGGTGAGCTGTTAACAGCCAATTTATATGCGATTAAAAAAGGGGATAAAGAAGCGACTGTCATCAATTATTACGATGAAGACGGCGGAGAAATCACGATTCCGCTCAAAACAAACAAAACCCCTTCTGAAAATGCCCAGGCATATTTTACAAAATATCAAAAGGCAAAAAATGCTGTAGAAGCTGTAAATGAACAAATTAAGCGGACACATGAAGAAATTGCTTATTTTGAAGAGCTGATTCAGCAGCTGTCCTCTGCTTCACCGAAGGATTTAGAGGAAATGAGAGAAGAGCTTGTTGAAGGAAAATATTTGCGCGCCAAACAAAAGCGTCTCGCCAAAAAGAAAAAACCGGCGGCCATTCAGCTCGAAACGTATGAATCATCCCAAGGCATACCAATTTTAGTCGGAAAAAACAACAAACAAAACGAGTATTTGACTACAAAGGCAGCTGCTCGTGATGATATTTGGCTGCATACAAAGGATATTCCTGGGTCACATGTCGTCATCCGTCACCAAGCACCTGATGAACAAACGCTGCTTGAAGCGGCTCAAATTGCCGCCTATTTTTCAAAGGCAAAAGAGTCCAGCTCCGTACCTGTCGACTATACAAAAATCCGCCATGTGAAAAAACCAAACGGAGCAAAGCCAGGCTTTGTTACGTATGATCAGCAGCAAACATTATTTGTCACGCCTGACGAAGATCTTGTGCTCAAGCTGAGAAAATAAATAAAAAAAGCCGATAAAATCTCCTGTAAGGATTTTATCGGCTTTTTCTTTGTCGTTTTTTTCTTTCGATGTAAAGGGCATCAAGTGCGTCAATATCCTCTTGTTCAAGCAAGGATTCAATTGCCGCAGCCAGCTGTTTTGTCCGGGCGGGGCTTGCACCGCTTGTAGAGACTGAAATCGTCACTTTTCCTGCTTTGACAACCTTCGGCACCATCACATTACCGAGCTCAGATTGGCTCACACAATTCACGAGCTGGTGAGGCTGCGCTGTTTGTGCAATCCATTCATTTACCGAAGGGTCGTTTGTAGCAGCTACAATGAAAAACGCATCCTTCAAATCTTCAGCGCCCACCTTCTTTTCCTTCCAATTCAATGCGTATGTATCAATGAGGCACGCCATCTCTTCAGAAAGGTCAGGACTCACAACAGTTAGATGGCAAGGCTCCGTACACAATGTCTTTGCTCTTCTTAATGCAACAGATCCGCCGCCGGCGATGACCACTTGTTTATTGGTTAAATCAAGATGGACTGGAAGCATGGCTTTCTCCTCGGAAACGAAACGCATCGTCTTTGTTTAAAATGGTTTCTAGCACTCGTTCAATATAAGCCGCTTTGACATGCGGATGAAAGCCAATATACCGGCATACCCGGACATCTTTCAGCCGCTTTCTCGCCTGAGCGGCTTCACTTTCAATTTCTTTCATTAAAATCCCCGTAAACAGTAAGTAAGGAACGATATAAACAGGCCCATCGTCATCTTCTGATAACTGCGCGAGAACATCTCGATAATTTGGCTCACATGCTGTAATAAAACACGGAAGAACCTCTGCATGCGGAAGCAGGCTTCGGACATCGTCTGCAATGCCAAACACATCTCGCTTCACCTCCGGATCAGAACTCCCGCGGCCAATTAAAAGAATCCGAGCGCGCTCGCCTTGATATCCTGCTTCTTTAATTCTTGCGGCAACCGCTTTTGTTACTTCTTGATTCACCCCGATCGGCTTTCCATATGTGACCTTCACTTGCGGGAAACGCGCGCGCACTTTCTCAATTTCGACCGGGATATCCGATTTGGCATGCATGGCAGTTAAAAGGAGGAGCGGGACGATTGCAATGTGTGTCGCTCCTTTTTTCACACAGGCCTCAAATCCTTCTTCTATAGAAGGATCCGTCAGCTCTAAAAAACAAATTTCTTGTATATCTGCTTTCACTAACGGCATACAGCTTTTCATAAAAGAAATGGCCTTATCTTGTGCTTCTTTCACCCTGCTTCCATGCCCAACATAAAGGACAGCTTGTTTCATGCGGCTCCTCCCTCTCACTTGTTTTCATCAGACGAAAAGACACGATGTATGCACGTGTCTTTTCTCTACCATTCTCATTTCTCGATGAATGCGGGTTCAAACCAGTTCAGCTTTTGATGAAAATGAACGACATCTCCAACAACAATTAAACTTGGATGCTCGATCCCTTCTTTTTCAACAGTTTCAGACAGTGTCGCAACCGTGCAGCAAGTTGTCTTTTGCCTCGATGTGGTTCCCCAGTGTATAAATGCAGCGGGTGTTTCTGGGTCCCGTCCATTTTTTAAAAGCAGGCGCTGCACTCTTTCCACGTTTTTGACACCCATGTAAATCACAAGAGTATCAATCCCTGTAGCCAGCGCCTCCCACTTTTCTTCAAAATGTTCATCCTTTTGATAGTGGCCCGTGACAAAAGCAACATTTGAGCTGAATTCACGATGTGTCACAGGGATGCCCGCATAAGCAGCCGCTGCAATCCCAGAAGTAATTCCTGGGACGACCTCATACGGAATTCCGTGCTCAGCTAAGCATTCGATTTCTTCACCGCCGCGGCCAAAGACAAAGGGGTCGCCGCCTTTCAGCCGAACGACAACGTTCCCTTCCTTTGCATGAGCCACAAGCGCTTCATTGATGGCTTCCTGCCTCATTGTATGATGATTTGGCAGCTTGCCGCAATAAATCAATTCCGCCTCCGGTTTGGCATGGGCGAGAATTTCTTGATTGACAAGACGATCATATAAGATGACATCTGCCTGCTGTATCGCCTTATAGGCCTTTAATGTGATTAAATCTGGGTCACCGGGTCCAGCACCCACAATGTATACTTTCCCCATCTTGCTTTTCTCCCCCTGCCATCAGGCGATTATTTCGTTGTTCCTTTTACATAATCAACAAGACGCTGTTTAGATTCCTCACGGGATAATTCCCCTGTATCTAATACGAGCTCAGGCGCAGCAGGCTCTTCATACGGTGAATCGATTCCAGTGAAAAATGGAATTTCACCGTTTCTCGCCTTTTTATATAACCCTTTTGGATCACGCTCTTCACACACGTTCAGATCACATTTGACAAACACTTCGTGAAATTCTCCCTCTTCGACCAACTGTCTGACAGTGTGGCGGTCTTCCTGAAATGGAGAAATAAAAGCAGTGATGACAATCGTTCCTTGCTCCACAAATAATTTCGCCACTTCTCCGATCCGGCGGATGTTTTCTTTTCTGTCATCATCTGAAAACCCTAGATCTTTATTGAGTCCGTGCCGCACGTTATCGCCGTCAAGAACTGTGACTTGGTAGCCTTGTTCAAACAGCTCTCTTGCAGCTGCATTCGCGATCGTTGATTTACCTGACCCGCTTAGACCTGTAAGCCAGATAATGCCGCTCGTATGATTGTTTTTTTGTTGATATTCTTTTTTTGTAATAGATGAATCATGCCACACGATATGTTCGTTGCTCATGTCATACCCTCCCGTTAAGATACCGTCGTTTTTAATCCTTCGATTAATGTTTCAATGACTTCTTTTCGGCTGAACGTGCTTGGTGGTAATTCACCGTTTCTCAGCATTGTTCGAACCTTTGTACCTGAAAGAATGACATGCTCGCTTTTGTCGTGAGGACACGTTTTTGGAGTGGCCATCGCTTCACATGTATTACAGTAGAAGCTGTGTTCAAATTTTAATGGAGTAATGCCGATTTCTTCGCTTGTAAATTGATCAAATAGTTCCTGCGCCTCGTATGTGCCGTAATAGTCACCAACACCTGCATGATCTCTTCCGACAATAAAATGGGTGCAGCCATAATTTTTCCGTACTAGCGCATGAAAAATGGCTTCCTTTGGTCCAGCATAACGCATTGCAGCAGGAAAAACACCTAAAAAGACGCGGTCTTTTGGATAATAACCGTCCAATAACACTTGATAGCTTTTCATTCTTACATCTGCCGGGATGTCGTCAGATTTTGTTTCACCGACAAGAGGATTTAAAAATAAACCATCGACTGTTTCCAGTGCTGTTTTTTGAATATATTCATGAGCACGGTGAACCGGGTTTCTCGTTTGGAAACCAACAATGGTTTTCCAGCCGTTTTCTTGAAAATGACGTCTTGTTTCTTCTGGCTCATACGTAAATTGAGGGAATGGTTTTTCACTGCGTTTCGTCAGTGTAATTTTCCCGCCAATGTAAGTATCGCCGCGTTCAAATAATTTTTTCACGCCTGGATGATTGCGGTCATCTGTTTTATAGACATTCACCGCTTCTTTTTCCTTATCTGGTGTGTATTGATCCTCTACTTCAATGACCCCATATACAGTTCCATTGTAGGATAAGCGCACGATATCGCCTTGATGGATTTCCGCAGCCTTTTCTTTTGTCACTGGCAGTGTAATAGGAAGAGACCAAACGACACCACTTGCTAGCCGCATACTGCTTACAACTGCTTCATAATCAGCTTTTGTTAAAAACCCTTCAATTGGACTATATCCGCCAATTGCAATGAGTTCAAGGTCTGCAAAGGAAATCGCATCTAGTTCAATTTCCTTCGCAGCCGTGCTGAGATCATATTCTTCATTTACTCGATTAATTAATACGCCACCATGTGGTGTTAAACTCATTTGTTCATCTTCCTCTCAATGTTCATATTTATTAGATGTTAATAGTCGGATTTATGGTTAAATCCCGCCGCCCTGTTCATGAATAGAGCTGCTTTCATTTTTGACTGCTTTCATCAGACTCAGCGCACCAAGTGAGGCAAGCAGTACACTCATCATGATAAAGATAGAGTAATAGTCTCCTTTTAAGAAAAGGCTCACAAGCAAATACGATAGGCTGAGTGATAAGAAAGGTGAGACCACCCATACTTTCAGCATTTTTTTCACCACATGTTTGTGAAAAATGTTAGGCCCGCCTTTTGCCATTCCAAGCCCGATAATAGACGAGGAGGTGATTTGCGTAAGTGGAACGGGCAGCCCAAAAATAGAGCTGACGATGACAAGCCCGGCACCGGTACTCGAAAGTAAAATCCCTTCGCCTGTTTGATAGCGGGTAATTTTCTTTCCGTTTGTTTCCAGTACTCTTCTACCTAGCAAGAGGGCCCCTGCTGCGACAAAGATTCCGCCGTAAAGTGTTCCCTGCCCAACTGACAAAACGCCTGAAGCGACGAGTGGGCCGACGGCATTTGCCACATTGTTCATACCGGCTGAAAATGCCTCTAAAAATCCGCTGAGAATTAATACGATAGATAAAATAGCTGTGCCTTTTTTAGACAGCTTCCGTTTAGGGAACATTCTGATGATTTTGACGACAGCAAAGGTAAAAAGAAAGGCGAAAAGCGGGATGATGACCCAAAATGCCACAATCACTAAAATGGATTTCACAAACAAAACTTTATATGCGACTGCCACACCAACTACAGCCCCTACTGTGACCTCACTTGTTGATAAAGGAATCGCCATCAGATTTGCTATGAAAAGTGATAGTGCAGCAGAACCAATGATAATACAAACGATTTCAAGTGTAATGACTGATTCTGGCATAATACCAGAGCTGATCGTTTTGACGACCTCACCGCCGCCAATCACTGAACCTGCTAAAATCCCAACTGCACAAAAACTGAGCGCATAAATGGGCTTTTGAATGGCACCTGATCCATACGCAATGCCCATAGAAGCAGCTGCTCCGCTTGCGCCTATGTTTAAAGCAAAGAATAGACTAAATAAAATTGCGGCGATTTCCATACATTATGCTCCCTTACTCATGTAATCCGCACTCTGTCTTTGCTGTGCCTGACCATCTGCCAGAACGCAGATCATCTGCAGTAAATGCTGGCTGTGTACACGGTGCACAGCCGATACTTGGATATCCTTGGTCATGCAGCGGATTATAAGTAAGTTCCTCTCTAGATGCATATCTCCATATGTCCTTCCACGTCCAATGGATGAGGGGACATACTTTCACTGATTTGAATTTTTCATCCTTATTTAAGAAATTCGTCCCTGCTCGTTTTGGTGACTGCTCTCTTCTTAAACCAGAAAGCCATGCTGGATAACCAGATAAGGCTTCTTGCAAAGGAATGACCTTACGCATATGACAGCAGCTTTGAGGATCTGTTTTCCATAATTGATCACCGTGCTGCTCATTTTGCTGTTCAACCGTCAGCTCAGGCGTTTTCAGTACAATATCTAAGCCCGGATATCTTTCCTTTACCGCATCAATTGTGTCGTAAGTTTCTTTAAAATGCAGACCTGTATCTAAAAAGACAATTCTCGCATCTTTTTTTACTTTTGCAATCAGATCAATTAGAACGATGCCCTCAATCCCAAAGCTGCACGCATATACGAGCTGGTCACCATAATGACCGTACGCCCATTTCAGTACAGACAGGGCTCCTTTATACAAATCATCCTCTTGAAATGTAATGGACGGCTCTTGCCAATTTTCATAAGTTAACATGATTTCTCCCCTTCCGGAGTACCGCTCATATTGCTATTTTCCGCACTACTTTAATCTAATTTTTTCGTTTTTTTCCACTTGAATCACTTGACCGTCCTGAACAATTAACGTAATTGAACCGAATTTCATATCCCCAATCAGTTCTTGCATATGCTTTACTAAGTCCTCATCCTGATTTTGTTTCACTTCCATCTCCTCTTCCTCCTCACCGTTAAAATAAAAAAACTTTCTTTCAGTCCGAAAGAAAGATGAGGAAGCTCGCAATTTCCTTATCTTTCAAAATAGAATCATTTTGCAGGAAGTAGCACCTTGCGAATCGCAGGTTGCCGGGTTTCATCGGGCCAGTCCCTCCACCTCTCTGGATAAGAGTTTCAATTTGTCTTAAATATTAACACAATTCAAACAAAAGTCAACCCGACTTTATTGATAGGATTAGTTTTTATTAAAATTTGAGTCTATTTTACTATTTTTACCCAAATAAAAAAGCCGTGCGGGCAGGCACAGCTTTAAAATTGTTAACGATGGACTTTGACTTTTCAGACCGTTTCTTCCATCCAAGATTCAGAGGAAGGGTCTTGTCTCCAGCGTTTTAGTTTGTTCATCGCAGACGGCTCAATCGCTTTCAGTTCAAGTGCCACGTCTGTCAATGTGTCATAGTCTGTCAGGGTGACATATGGAATATTTTTTTCTTGAAAAGCGGCCGCTGCTTTTGGCAGTCCGTATGTGAAGATTGCGGCAACTCCTAGTACCTCGCAGCCCTCAGCTTGAAGAGCAGCAACCACTTCCAGCACACTGCCTCCTGTGGAAATAAGGTCTTCGACGACGACAACCTTTTGGCCTTTCGATACGGCCCCTTCAATTTGATTTCCTTTGCCGTGTACTTTCGGCTTACTTCTGACATAACACATCGGGATGTTCAAGCGGTCTGCTGCTAATGCCGCATGCGGAATGCCTGCTGTTGCAGTACCCGCGACAACCTCTGCTCCCTTGAAATGAGTGAGAATCAAATCTTTTAGACCTTCCGCAATGTCGTGTCTGACTTCTGGATATGATAATGTGAGGCGGTTATCACAATAGATCGGTGATTTTATACCGCTCGCCCATGTAAACGGTTCGTCTGGTTTTAATGAGACCGCTTTGATTTGTAATAGATGTTTCGCGATTTTTGATTTCATCTGGCAGTCACTCCCACTCTTTCAAAATTTGATGATAGGCTTCTATTGGTTTATCAGCTTTTGTGATTGATCTTCCGACAACAATTTGTGAAACACCTTGCTCTTTTGCATAGGCAGGTGTCGCCACACGCTTTTGGTCATCGGTTTGATCATTCGGTAAGCGAATCCCTGGCGTTACAGTGAGAAAAGAGGGTGAGATATGTTCATGAAGTGCTTTAGATTCATGAACAGAGCAAACAACCCCGTCCAGCCCACTTTCATATGCTAATTGTCCGTACCGGATCACAGTCTCTTGCAGCGGACGGTCAATGAGTAATTCGTTTCTCATCATGTCTTCTGACGTACTAGTCAGCTGGGTCACTGCAATAATGCCCGGACGGCTTTGTCCAGCAGGAGTCCCGCTTTCAAGTCCCTCTAATGCAGCCTGCATCATTCGTTTCCCGCCAGCAGCATGCACATTGACCAAATCAACGCCAAGTGCGGCAAGCCGGTTCATCGCTTTTTGCACCGTTGTTGGAATGTCATGTAATTTTAGATCGAGAAAAATGCGGCAATTTTTTTCTTTCAGCGCATCAAGGATGGCAGGTCCTTCTTGGTAAAACAGCTCCATGCCGACCTTCACAAATAATGGTGTCCCTTCAAAGAGATCTAAAAAGGCAAGCGCGTCCTGCCCTGATGGAAAATCAAGCGCGATGATGGGCAAGTGCTTCATGTTTCCAGCTCCTTCCGATACATTCCTCTACAGATGAATAACCATATGCTGCTAACACATTTGGCAATTCTTCAATGATTTCCGGGCAAATAAATGGATTCACAAAATTGGCTGTACCGACAGCGACTGCACTTGCACCTGCTAGTAAAAATTCAAGTACATCTTCAGCACTTTGCACTCCGCCCATCCCGATAATCGGAATAGAAACCGCTTGACTCACCTCATGCACCATACGTACAGCGACAGGTTTGACAGCTGGTCCTGATAATCCGCCTGTTTTATTGGCAAGGATGGGTTTCCCCGTTTTTAAATCTAAACGCATCCCAATTAATGTGTTAATCATAGTGAGTCCATCTGCTCCAGCAGCTTCAATCGCTTGAGCAATTTCTACAATATTGGCTACGTTAGGTGACAGCTTGACATAGACAGGTACGGAAGAGACTTTCTTGACTGCTTTTGTCAATGATGCTGCCATATTTGGATCTGTACCAAAGGCGATTCCGCCGGTTTTAACATTTGGGCAAGAAATGTTCAGCTCAAGGGCATGAACATTTTTTGCTTGGCTGATTTGCTTGGCTACTTCAACATAATCATCCACCTGTGAGCCAGCAACATTCGCAATAATAGGCGTATCAAACTGCTCGAGCCAAGGCAATTCATTTTCAAGCACACCTTTTAGACCTGGGTTTTGAAGGCCGATTGCATTGAGCATACCGGCTCCTGTCTCAGCTACCCTTGGAGTCGGATTGCCAAATCTCGGTTCAAGGGTTGTGGCTTTGATCATGATACCGCCCAGCAATGACAGGTCATATAAGGATGCAAATTCTCTCCCGAATCCAAAGCAGCCTGATGCAGGGATAATTGGATTCTTTAAAGATAATCCCGGTAACTCAACGTTTAGCATGACAATGCCACCTCCTCTGCTTTAAATACAGGTCCATCAAGACACACTTTGACGTAAGGTTTGTCGAGCTGATCGGTATGACAGACACATGCAAAGCAGGCACCAATCCCGCAGCCCATTCGTTCTTCCATCGAAATGTAGACAGGCTTATCAGGATACGTGTCTTTCAGCGCTTTTAGCATAGGTGTTGGACCGCAGGAAAGCAGCACATCAAAGCTCAGGTTTTGCTCTTTTATCACATCTGTTACAAAGCCTTTAGCACCGTATGTGCCATCAACCGTTGCAATAAACGTATCGCCGAGTGCTTGAAATTTTCCCTCGTAAAATACATCCTTTTTCGACTGAAAGCCGAGGACATGCTTTACGATGACGCCTTTTTTCGTTAAACGCTTGGACAGTTCATATAGAGGCGGTACGCCAATTCCGCCGCCGACTAGTAATGCCGTCTCTCCGGGCTTGACGACTGAAGGATCATACCCGTTTCCAAGCGGCCCTAATACATCGACTGATTCTCCCTCCCGCTTTTGGGAGAGGAGCTTTGTGCCCTCTCCCTCTGCGCGGTAAATGATGGTTGCTTCTTTTTGCTCGGCATGAATGTTGGCAATACTGATCGGTCTTCTCAGCAGCGGTGTCATCGATTCACTGACCTTTAGATGAAGAAATTGTCCAGCCGTTTGAAAGGAGTCCACAAGGTCACCTTGTAATGTCATTTCGTAAATATGATCAGCGATCTCTCGGTTCGAGACGACCGTCAAGTATGCTTTTTTCATATCGTTACTGTCACCTCAGCATTCGTTTTCACTTCTGGCATTTCATCCGCTCTAAATGTCATGCTCTCAAGCACTCTTAAAATGGCTTCTGCTGTATCTAGTGACGTTAAGCAAGCCACTCCGTTTTCAACAGATTCACGTCTAATTCTAAAGCCGTCTCTTGCCGGCTGTTTTCCTTTTGTTAATGTGTTGATCACGAATTGGGCTTCCCCGTTTCGAATAACATCAAGAAGATTTTTGCCTTCTTCTCCAATTTTGCCGACCACACTTGAAGGAATGGAGGCTTGTTTTAAATAATTCGCCGTTCCTTCTGTTGCTAAAATATGATAGCCGATCGAATGGAATCTTCTTGCGATCTCAAGTCCTTCTTCTTTATCCTTATCAGCCACTGTCAGAAGAACTGTTCCGTCATTAGGGATTTGAATGCCTGATGCAATCAATCCTTTATATAGGGCTTTTTCGATCGTGACATCTTTCCCCATGACCTCACCTGTTGATTTCATTTCAGGCCCGAGTGTAATATCCACTCTTCTTAATTTTGCAAAAGAGAAGACTGGAACTTTGACGTACACTCCTTCTTGCTCTGTATGAAGCCCTTCTTCGTAGCCATAATTTTTGAGCTTGTCTCCTAAGATGACTTTTGTCGCAAGGTTTGCCATCGGGATGCCTGTAATTTTACTTAAGAAAGGAACCGTCCGGCTTGATCTCGGGTTCACTTCAAGTACATACACTTCACCTTTTGATAGGACAAACTGAATGTTCAAAAGCCCAATAATGTTGAGTCCTTTTGCAAGCTTGATCGTGTATTCTGCGATCTTTGCTTTGATGTCCTCAGACAATGTTTGCGGCGGATAGACCGCAATCGAGTCACCAGAGTGAACTCCGGCTCTTTCAATGTGTTCCATAATGCCTGGGATTACGACAGTTTCTCCATCAGACACGGCATCTACTTCAATTTCTTTTCCTGTCAAATACTTGTCAATTAACACTGGATGCTGCGGGTTAACCTTCACCGCATTCTCCATGTAGTGAAGAAGCTCAGCTTCTTGATACACAATTTCCATCGCGCGGCCGCCTAATACATAGGAAGGACGGACAAGGACTGGGTAGCCGATTTGATTGGCAATCGCTACAGCTTCAGGCACAGACGTTGCTGTTTTCCCTTTAGGCTGCGGCACGCCGAGTGTTTCTAACGTTTGTTCAAACTTGTCCCGGTTTTCTGCGCGGTCTAGGTCTTCTAGAGAAGTTCCAAGAATTTTAACCCCTCTATTTGATAATTCATCTGCTAGGTTGATCGCCGTTTGTCCGCCGAACTGAACGACGACTCCTTCAGGCTGTTCAAGGTCGATGATATGCATGACATCTTCTACAGTGAGTGGTTCAAAGTAGAGCTTATCTGAAATACTAAAGTCTGTTGAGACCGTTTCAGGGTTGTTGTTTATAATGATCGCTTCATAGCCTGCTTGTTTAATTGCCCACACAGAGTGAACAGTCGCATAATCAAATTCAACCCCTTGTCCAATTCGGATAGGACCTGAACCTAATACGATAACGCTTTTCTTGTCTGTACGTTCTGATTCATTTTCATCTTCATATGTGCTGTAGAAATATGGTGTCTCTGATTCAAATTCTGCCGCACATGTATCCACCATTTTGTATACAGGTACAATGCCTGCTTCTTGTCTTAGCTTGTAGACATCCGCTTCGTTCATCTTCCACTCGCGGCTAATGTAGATATCTGAGAAGCCTTTTTCTTTCGCTTCTTTTAATACGTCTGTATTGCCTTTGTTTTCTTTTAATATCTTCTCAAAGGCGATGATGCCTTCCAGCTTATGAAGGAAGAAGTAATCAATTTTTGAGAATTCATGTATTTGTTCGACTGTATAGCCTCTTCTAAGCGCCTCAGCGATATAAAATAATCGTTCGTCTCCCGCTTTGATAATCCGTTTTTCAAGCACTTCATTTGTGATGTCTGCTTCATCTTTTAATTCAATGTGATGCACATCGGCTTCAAGTGAACGTACAGCCTTTAGAAGAGACTCTTCTAATGTGCGGCCGATCGCCATGACTTCACCAGTTGCCTTCATTTGCGTACCAAGACGTCTGTTCGCAGATTCAAATTTATCGAACGGCCAGCGCGGTATTTTTGAAACGATATAGTCAAGTGCCGGCTCGAAGGCTGCATAGGTTTTACCTGTGACTGGGTTCATCATTTCATCAAGCGTTAAGCCGACAGCAATTTTCGCTGCCAATTTGGCTATTGGATAGCCTGTCGCTTTCGACGCAAGCGCAGATGAACGGCTCACACGCGGGTTTACTTCGATGATATAGTATTGAAAGCTGTTTGGATCAAGTGCCAGCTGTACGTTACAGCCGCCTTCAATGCCAAGTGCACGGATCAGCTTAAGCGACACATTTCGAAGCAGCTGATATTCACGGTCACTTAACGTTTGGCTTGGGGCTACAACAATACTGTCACCAGTATGGATGCCGACAGGGTCAAAGTTTTCCATGTTACAAACAACGATTGCATGGTCACCGCTGTCTCGCATGACTTCATATTCAATTTCTTTAAAGCCTGCAATGCTTTTTTCAAGTAAGCATTGTGTGACTGGGCTTAGCTTCAGACCGTTTTCAACGATTTCCTTCAGTTCTTGCTCGTTTGTACAAATTCCGCCGCCTGTTCCGCCTAATGTATAGGCTGGTCTGACGATGACAGGGAAACCGATTTGATCTGTAAACGCCATCGCTTCTTCCAGGTTATGAATGATTTCACTTTCTGGTACTGGCTCATTTAGTTCATTCATTAAATTACGGAATAAATCTCTATCCTCTGCTTTTTGGATGGCTGACAGCTTTGTACCGAGTACTTCAACGCCGCATTCAGCTAATACGCCAAGCTCTGACAATTCAACAGCAAGGTTTAATCCAGTTTGCCCGCCAAGTGTTGGCAAGATCGCATCAGGGCGTTCTTTTCGAATGATTCGTGTTAAAAATTCTGGTGTCAGTGGTTCGATGTATACCTTATCAGCCATTTCTGTATCTGTCATGATGGTCGCAGGGTTAGAGTTCACAAGAACGACTTCATAGCCCTCTTCTTTTAGCGCTAAGCAAGCCTGTGTACCTGCATAGTCAAACTCCGCTGCCTGACCGATGATGATAGGACCTGATCCGATTACTAAAATCTTTTTGATGTCTACGCGTTTTGGCATACTTCTTCCCCTTCTTTCTCAGTCGTATGAATCATTTCCATGAACTGGTCAAATAAGTAGTTTGCATCTTCTGGACCCGGTGATGCTTCTGGGTGGTACTGAACAGTGAAAGCTGGTGCTTCTTTATGTTTTAATCCTTCAATCGTATTGTCGTTTAGGGCAATATGTGTGACTTCGAGCACGTCTTCGTTAATACTGCTAACCGTGTAGCCGTGGTTTTGAGACGTCAGTGTCACCTTGCCAGTTGCTAGTTCTTTCACCGGATGGTTTGATCCTCTGTGGCCAAATTTCATTTTTTCTGTGCTTGCACCGCATGCTAGAGCAAATAATTGATGTCCGAGGCATATACCAAAGAGCGGCACCTTTCCAATCAATTGCTGAATCATCTCAACGGCTTCCGGTACATCCACAGGATCTCCAGGTCCGTTTGAAAGCATGATGCCATCAGGCTTTAGCTGCAGCACTTCATCTGCAGTGATGTTGTATGGCACCACAATGACGTCGCAGTCACGTTTATTGAGCTCGCGCAAAATGCCGTGCTTCATGCCGAAATCGACAAGGACAATTCTTTTTCCTCTGCCTGGGCTTGGGTACGCATTTTTCACAGATACTTGACTCACTTGATCTGTTGGCAGCTGCAATGTTTGAAGGCGGCGGACAACGTCTTCTACTTGTTCATCAGGTCCTGCAAATGCCCCTCTTAAAGTCCCTGCACTTCGAATCATTCTAGTCAGCTTCCGTGTATCGATTCCGCTCAGCCCCGGAATGTTTTTCATTTTTAAATATTCATCGAGTGAATATGAAGAGCGCCAGTTTGAGGGCTTTTCACAAAGCTCTTTCACAATCAGCCCTTTCACAAACGGTGTGATCGATTCAAAATCGTCACGGTTAATGCCATAGTTGCCGATAAGCGGGTAAGTCAGTGTGACAATTTGTCCGCAGTATGATGGATCAGATAAAATTTCTTGATAGCCCGTCATCCCTGTATTAAAGACGACTTCTCCGACTGATGGTTCTAAGCTGCCAAAGCCTGTTCCTTCGAATACTGTTCCGTTTTCTAGCACTAAGCGTCTCTTCATTTTACTAGTCTCCCCTCTTCATAAACGACTTTCCCAGATGCAAGTGTCATGACCGGCCATCCTGATACAGTCAATTTGTCAAACGGTGTATTTTGCCCTTTAGATAAGAAGCTTGTTTTATCGATTGCCATTTCTTTGTTTAAATCAATGAGTGTGATATCAGCTATGTGCCCTTCTTCAAGCTTTCCGTATGGAAGAGAAAATGCTTCAGCTGGTTTGATTGTCATATAATCAACGAGTTCTTTTAATGTCCATTCGCCTGTTTTGACAAATCGTGTATACAGAAGCGGAAACGCAGTTTCAAGTCCCACAATTCCAAACGGGGCACGCTGCATCGTTTCGTTCTTTTCTTCTTCTGTATGCGGCGCATGGTCTGTTGCGATGAAATCAATCGTTCCATCTAACAGTCCCTCGATCAATGCCTCGCGATCCTCTTTTCCTCTGAGCGGCGGGTTCATTTTATAATTTGTATCAAGACCTGGAATGTCCGTATCACACAACAGCAGGTGATGCGGTGACACCTCAGCCGTCACACGGATGCCTGCTTTTTTTGCATCGCGTACGACCCGCACAGATTCTTTCGTACTGATATGACATACATGATAATGACAGTTCGCTGCTTCTGCTAAAAGAACATCTCTTGCAATATGCACCGATTCACAAATGGACGGTATTCCGTTTAACCCATTTGCTTTTGAAAATTCTCCTTCATGAACGCACCCGCCGTAAATGAGCGAGTTATCTTCACAGTGCGCCACAATCGCTTGATCAAGACTTGCTGCCTTTTTCATCGCTTCGTACATCATGCCTGCTGTTTGGATGCCGACACCGTCATCTGTAAAGGCAAAGGCGCCTGCTTCTTTTAGTGCTGCAAAATCCGTCATTTCTTCCCCAATTTGTCTCGTTGTGATGGAGGCGTATGGCAGCACTCTTACAGATGAAGTCTCTTCGATTCGATTCATGAGCCATTCCATTTGCTCTTTTGTATCTGGAACCGGCCTTGTATTCGGCATCGCTGCAATCGTCGTATATCCGCCTCTTGCGGCTGCTTTAGAGCCTGTTTCAATCGTTTCCTTTTTCTCTCCGCCTGGCTCTCTTAAATGCACATGCAGATCGATCAAGCCTGGTGATACAAATAGCCCTGCTGCATCAATAACCTCTTCTCCGTCTTCTCTTTCTAAGTGACCAATCGCTTGAATCACTTCTCCTTTTACCCTAATATCCTGCTGCACCCTTTCGCCTGTGCTTGTTAAGATAAAACCGTTTTTAATGAGATATGACATAGACAGAATCTCTCCCTTTTTGATGTAGTGTGCTATTTTGAAAAGCTCTTTTTAATACGGCCATTCGGATATAAACACCATTTTCCATTTGTTTGAAAATCCTTGACTGCTTGGACTCTACTAATGAATCATCTATTTCAACACCTCTGTTTACTGGTGCTGGATGCATAATAATCGCGCGTTCTTTCATTTTGTTTGCTCTGTCTACTGTTAATCCATAAGTTGATAAGTAATCTTCACTGCCCATTTTTTCAGCGTGCCGTTCATGCTGGATTCTAAGTAGCATCACCACATCAGATTGTGCGATGGCTTCATCTACTTGGACATACGTTCCGTGAGGGTTTTGTTCATCCTGGAAGGAGGCAGGCCCTGAAAAGAGGACTGTCGCTCCCAGCCTTGAGAGAACCTCAGCATTAGATCTTGCCACCCTGCTATGTTTGATGTCTCCATGAATCGAAATCGTTAAGCCTTCAAAGCCGCCAAACTCTTCAAAGATGGTCATGAGGTCAAGCAGTGATTGGGTTGGATGCTGTCCGCAACCATCTCCTGCATTGATGATGGGAATTCCAACCTTCCCGATCAGCTCGTTATAATATTCATCTGTGCTGTCTCTGATCACACATGCCTTTACTCCGATCGATTCGAGTGTTTTTACCGTATCGTAAAGTGTTTCGCCTTTTTGAACGGAGGTGCTTGCTGCATCTAAGCTCAGGACATTCATCCCTAGTTTCTTCTCAGCTACTTCGAAGCTAAAACGTGTTCTTGTGCTTGGTTCAAAGAAAAGGTTTGCCACAAATTCTCCGGCTAATCCATGTTCTTGTTTCCCCTTTTTGAGTGCAGCTGCTTCTTCAATCAGCTGTAAGATCTCTTCTTTTGATAAGCTGCTCATTGTCGATAAATCATTCATTTTTTCTTCCCCCTCTAGTTTTTCATCACTTTCAGGTTCAAAAAAACCCTAAGCCTCGGCAGCTTAGGGTTCTCCAAAAGAAGCAGCGGCACTTTTGTGCATTCCGCTCCATTTAGAACCCTTGTCAGCCTCACTGGACTTCTTTTAAAAGGTTTTCTGTATTTGATTCATTTGAGTTGTCATCTTCTGCTTTTTGATGCGGCAGGATCAGATTTAACAGGACACCCGTAATCGCAGCAAGTGCCATTCCAGATAGGGTGAGATTGATTTGTTTCACCTCAATGAATGCCCCGCCAATCCCAATGACTAGGATGACTGATGCGATAATGAGATTACGCTTTTCTTCAAAATTCACTTTATGATCAATCAGAATTCTCAGGCCGCTTGAAGCAATGATTCCAAAGAGCAGGAACGAAACGCCTCCCATCACCGCGGACGGCACTGTACTGATTAATGCTGAAATTTTTCCTACAAAACCGAAGCAGATCGCAAACACGGCTGCTCCGCCGATGACGAAGATACTGAACACTCTTGTGATGGCTAGTACGCCAATGTTCTCTCCATAAGTTGTTGTTGGTGGTCCGCCAATAAGTGAAGCGAAGATCGTCGCCGCACTGTCTCCTAAAATGGAACGGTGAAGACCTGGTTTTTTAATAAAATCTTGTCCTACGACCTTACTTAACACCACTTGGTGGCCGATATGCTCAGACATTGTGACAAAGGCTACCGGCACCATCACTGTGAGAATGCTTAAGGTCACAGCAGGTGTATAGTCGACAAATGGCACGACGAAGTCTGGTACAGCAAACCATTTTGCGTCAATGACCGGCTGGAAGTTCACGATGCCTTGTGTTAAGGCAAAGAGATAGCCGCTGATGATGCCGATTAATACTGGGATTAAGCTAAGGAATCCTCTTAGGAAAATCATACTGATAATGGTGACAGCCAGTGTGAAGCCAGCGACCATTAAGTGCTTGAGGCTGTAAACAAGCTCGGTTGCATTCGGATCAACATACATCGCCATGTTGACTGCTGTTCCAGCGAGTCCGAGTCCGATGACCATAATGACTGGTCCTACGACCACCGGCGGCAGAAGCTTCATCAGCCAGCCTGTGCCGAGCCATTTAATGAATAGGGCGATGAGTGCATAAGCGACACCCGCCATGAAGGCGCCAACCATTGCGGCTCCAGGGCCGCCTGTTGCTTTCACATTCAGTATGGGGGCGATGAAGGCAAAGGACGATCCAAGATACGCCGGAATTTGTCCTCTTGTGATGATTAAGTAAACAATCGTTCCCACTCCGCTTGAGATGAGCGCGACGGCTGGACTCATATCAATGATTTTTGGTACAAGAATGGTCGCACCAAACATCGCAAACAAATGCTGCAGGCTAAGTGACAGCCATGTGAATGGTTTTGGGATATCTCGAATGCCTAAATTGGCTTTTTGTTGACTCATGATTTTCCTCCTAGATGTGTCCTTTTTCATTAAAAAAGCCTCTTTGCGAGTATGCGCAAAGAGGCCTAGATAAACCGGACACGTCATGTAAGCCGTGTACTCGGTTTCTCTGTTATTGCCCTCTTTGCAAACTCTCTGGAATGCATTTAAAAAGGTTATTTTTCATATATAGCGACAAGGTCGTTTTGATCTACTTCATTGAGCTGAACCATGACTGTCTCTGCTTTTGAAGTCGGAATGTTTTTCCCGATATAATCCGCTCGAATCGGCAGCTCCCGGTGTCCTCGGTCGACAAGCACAGCCAGTTGAATGGAAGATGGTCTTCCTACATCCACAAGGGCATCCATAGCTGCTCTCACGGTTCTGCCTGTAAATAGGACATCGTCAACAACAATGAGTGTTTTGTCATTAATGTCAGCTGGTATATCTGCACCCTTTACAAGCGGGTCTTGGTTGTCTGTCTTTTTTGTCAGGTCATCACGGTATAGCGTAATATCAAGTTCACCCACAGTGACTGGATTCCCTTCAATTTGCTCGATGCGCTCTGCAAGGCGCTTAGCAAGATGTATGCCTCTTGTCTTGATCCCGGCAAGGATGACATCCTTCATCCCTTTGTTGCGCTCAATCATTTCATGTGCAATTCGGGTAAGCGCTCGTCTAATCGCTTGTTCATCAAGAATGACTGCTTTTTGTTCCATCTATTACACCTCTTTTTGACAAATAAAAAGCCCCTTCTGCAAAGGGCAGAGAGGGGCGTTCATTTGTGCATACGCCTGCACAAATTGATCCGTTATCCTTCTCAGCCTCTCTGGACTGTTTTAAAGAATCTCAATTTCTTCGTTTATTATTTCAGAAAAAGAACGGCCTGTCAATCGTTATTTCTTAATGAATCAATAAAAGCCTGCATATCAGCTGGAATTGGTGCTGTGAACTCGATATATTCTCCTGTTCTAGGATGATCAAATCCTAAAACACCTGCATGCAGCAGCTGTCCATTAAAATCGACTGTTTTTCTCGGCCCATATTTCGGATCTCCTGCAAGAGGGTAGCCGATATATTTCATATGAACACGAATTTGGTGTGTTCTTCCCGTTTCAAGACGGCATTCAACAACCGTGAAGTCTTTAAAGCGTTCAATCACATCAAAGTGAGTAACGGCCTGTTTTGCATTTTCTTTTGTGACCGTCATGCTTTGGCGGTCTTTTTTGTCTCTGCCAATTGGGGCATCAATTGTGCCTGTATCATGCTGGATAATACCGTGGACAACAGCTGTATACTTTCTAGTGACAGTTTTAGCCACCAGCTGATTAACGAGTGACTCATGTGCCATATCGTTTTTTGCGACCATCAACAGCCCAGACGTATCTTTATCAATTCGGTGGACAATTCCAGGACGCATCACACCGTTAATCCCTGATAAGTCTTTGCAATGTGCCATCAGTCCATTTACAAGTGTTCCTGAGACATGACCCGGCGCTGGATGAACGACCATTCCTCGTGGTTTATTTACGACTAACACATCTGCATCCTCATAATAAATATCAAGATCCATTGGTTCTGCTTCTACATCTAGCGCTTCCGGATCTGGAATCTCCACTTTGATTTGATCCCCAGCTTGTACTTTGTAATTGGCCTTTACTTGTTTCCCGTTTACTTCGATCAGCCCATCTTTTACCCATTGCTGGACTTGGGTTCTTGACCATTCTGGTTCTGTCGTGCTTAGAAATTTATCTAGCCGTTCACTCGTTTGTTCTTCTGAAACGGCAATATTTACTTGATTCATGTAGTTGACTCCTTATTTTTCTTTCCATCTAACAGCATTTGAATGAAGAGCAGAATAACCCCTACACAGAGAGAAGAATCTGCAATATTAAAGATTGGGTAGTGATAATCCCCAAATACGAAATGAGCAAAATCAACCACTTCCTGACGGAAAATACGGTCGATAAAGTTTCCGATCGCTCCGCCAAGCATTAAGGCCAGCGCTACTCCCAGCAGCTTGTCCTTTTGTCCATGTTTTTGTAAGTAATAAACAATTCCCGCAATAACAACGAGTGTGATCACATAGAAAAACCACATTTGCCCTTGGAGAATTCCCCATGCGGCTCCTGAATTTCGGTGAGACGTGATATAAAAGAATCCATCAATTACTGGAACAGAATCACCGAGCATCATATTTTTGACAATGAGCCATTTTGTTAATTGGTCTAAACAAATGATAACGAATGCGATTATGTAATAGAACACACACGTTCCTCCATCTTCATACTTTGATCTTTAAGCATTTTATCAAGAAAACAGGAAGGAGTAAAGAAACTTTAGTTGACAGACAAAAACCTCCCTACATGTGGAAGGCTTCAAAATGAGAATCATTTGATTCGGAAGGATAAGGAGTGAATGCTTTTTTCTCGTATTGCTTATGATATAAAAAGTCGTCAGCCGTGCGGGCGGTAGGAAGAATGCTCATTTGTTCAAGCGGAATCATATTACCTGTCGCCTCACATATGCCATAGGTCCCTTGTTCGATCTTTGCAATAGCGAGAGACACATCTTGCAGCTCTTCTTTGATGTGATAAAGAAGTGTGGTCGTTTTAACGTCATTCAACGAGACATGCTCAGCGGGTGAACGAAATGATGCGTATTCAAACAGTTTAGATTGCAGCTCTTCTTTTATTTGAAGGAGTTCCGTGTAAATCGTCTCTAGATCGCCATTCATGTCGCTATTTCAACTCCTGCCCTGTCGTGATAATCATATTGTTGCCCTGCCTGGTTACTTTAAAGCCATAAGATTTTTCCTTTCGTTCTAAACGCTGTCATTTTCTCAAAAAAGAAAACGCCCCGCATATGACGGGGCGCCAGCTTGTGATTATCGCACTGTTAATTTTGGTAATATTTCTCCACGATTTCAGCATTTTTCAGCGACAATGTTGGGTATTTCGGATTTGCACCAACATCTTTTGAAATAATGCGGGAACGTTCGCACAGTTCTCCTTCTGCTTTTTGAACCACAATTCTTCCTGATGTATATTCAGGCGCCGATGTATCTGCATGCTGCTTATCCTCTACCGTTAATTCAGAGATGATAAAGAGCTGCTTCACATCTTCTTTAATGGATGCAAGAAGGTTTTTCACTTCGTCTGTCGCATAAAGCGTCACACTTGCTTCAAGTGAACGTCCGATGACTTTCTCATTACGCGCAATCTCTAGCGCTTTCAGCACATCGTCACGTACCTCCATAAAGCGGTCAAACTTCGCTTCTGTCGCTTCAGCTTGAGGAACTGCCACACCTTCTGGCATATCTGTTAACTGAACACTTGGCTCTTCAACAAAGCTTAAGTGGCTCCATAATTCATCTGCTGTATGCGGAAGAATTGGTGCAGTCAGCTTCACTAATGTCATTAATGTTTCGTAGAAGACAGTCTGCATGCTGCGGCGGTCTGGGTGATCCGCATGCTCAATGTAGACGACATCCTTTGCAAAATCGAGATAGAAAGAGCTGAGCTCAATCGTACAGAAATTGTGAATCGCATGATAGACGACCGCAAATTCGTAATCATCATAAGCTTTTTTCACTTTATCAATCAATTTGTTTAATTTGATCAAGATGTATTGGTCCACTTCGCGAAGCTCTTCTACTGGCACAGCATTTACTGCTGGATCAAAGTCAAATAGGTTTCCATGCAGGAAGCGGAATGTGTTACGGATTTTACGATAGACTTCTGCTACTTGTTTCAAAATATCATCAGACACTGGATGATCGGCTTGATAGTTGACAGAAGATACCCAAAGTCTAAGAATTTCTGCACCGAGCTGCTTCGCAACCTTCGTTGGGTCAATCGTGTTGCCTAATGATTTACTCATCTTACGTCCTTCTTTATCAAGCGTAAAGCCGTGGCTTAGGACACCTTTATACGGTGCTTTTCCAGTGACAGCAACTGCTGTTGATAAAGAGGAGTTAAACCAGCCGCGATATTGGTCAGAGCCTTCAAGGTAAAGATCTGCCGGACGGACTAGGTCATCTCTTTCTTCTAAAACGGCTTGGTGAGAAGAACCGGAATCAAACCATACATCCATGATGTCCTGCTCTTTAGTGAATTCACCATTCGGGCTGCCTGGATGTGTAAAGCCTTCTGGCAATAGCTCTTTCGCTTCTTTTTCAAACCAAATATTCGAGCCATGCTCTCTAAATAATTGAGATACATGCTGGATGGTTTCGTCTGTGATGATCGGCTCACCATTTTCTGCATAAAACACCGGAATTGGAACGCCCCATACACGCTGTCTTGAAATGCACCAGTCACCTCTGTCACGCACCATATTGAACAGGCGTGTTTCACCCCATGCTGGAACCCATTTCGTTTCTTTAATATTGTCTAATAACGCTTCTCTAAAATCTTTAATGGATGCAAACCACTGAGCTGTCGCACGATAAATCGTTGGTTTTTTCGTTCTCCAGTCATGCGGATAGGAGTGCGTGATAAAGTCGAGCTTCTTCAGCGCGCCTTTTGCTTCAAGCTGTTCTGTGATGGCTTTATTGGCATCCTCGTAGAATAGTCCTTCAAAACCAGGTGCCTCATCTGTCATCACACCTTTTTCATCTACTGGACAGAGCACATCAAGACCGTATTTCATACCGACAATAAAGTCATCTTCCCCGTGGCCTGGTGCAGTGTGAACACAGCCTGTTCCTGCATCAGTTGTCACGTGATCGCCAAGCATCACAAGAGAATCTCTACCATAGATTGGATGCTCTGCAACGATGTTGTCTAATTCTTTTCCTTTTAGCGTTTTCACCACTTCATACTCTTCAAAGCCGAGTGTTTTTACTACTTGTTCAACAAGTTCAGATGCAACGACATAACGCTCATCACCGACTTGAAGAACACTGTACTCTAAGTTCGGATGAACACAAATGCCAAGGTTTGCAGGAAGCGTCCAAGGTGTTGTTGTCCAGATAATGAATTGTTCGCCGTTTTCAAGAACGCCTTTGCCATCTTTTACTTTAAACGAAACGTAAATGGATGGTGAACGTTTGTCTTTATATTCAATTTCCGCTTCAGCAAGAGCTGATTCACTTGAAGGAGACCAGTTAACTGGCTTCAGTCCTTTGTAGATATAGCCTCTCTTCGCCATTTCACCAAAGACAAGAATTTGCTGCGCTTCGTATTCAGGCTTTAATGTGACATATGGATTGTCCCAGTCTGCTCTGACGCCTAAGCGCTTAAACTGATTGCGCTGACCTTCAATTTGCTTCCAAGCATACTCCTCGCATAGTTTGCGGAATTCTGCTGTAGACATTTCTTTGCGTTTTACTTTTTTATTTTTAGTAAGAGCTGTTTCAATTGGCAGCCCGTGTGTATCCCAGCCCGGTACGTACGGAGCATGGTACCCGTTCATTGATTTAAAACGGACGATAAAATCTTTTAGGATTTTATTGAGTGCATGCCCCATATGAATGTCACCATTCGCATATGGAGGCCCATCATGCAAAATAAACGTTGGGCGTCCTTTTGTCCGCTCTAAAACCATTTGATAGATGTCTTTCTCAGCCCACTCCTCTTGGATTTCAGGCTCTTTGTTCGGCAAGTTCCCTCTCATCGGGAATTCTGTTTTCGGCATTAATAAGGTGTCTTTGTAGTTCATACCCATTCCTCCACATGCAAATTCTGATTAAAAAACAATAAAAAAAGCCCTCTCATCCCATAAGGGACGAGAAGGCTTGTCTCGCGGTACCACCCTTTTAGACAAGCGATATGAAAGAGCCGCTTATCCACTCTAAAATCGTAACGTGATCAGACGCCTTTTCTTACTGTTTTTTTCAGAAAAGGAACTAAAGGGGTGATCTCATTGCAGCGTCTCGTAATGTCAGGCTTCCACCATCCCTGATTCGCTTTATTACGCATGTGACAGCTGCGAGTGTCCCTTTCAAACGTTTATCTCTTGTTAATTTATGATGGTATTATATGCAACATGAGCACGTCATGTCAAGATGATGCGCTTATTCTTTTTCATCAAAGACAGCGTCTACTTCATATTCCAGTAAATGATCCCAATCGTCATTTTTCAGAAGATCAAGCTGCGCTTCGATGAGCATTTGGAAACGAGTTCTAAAGACCTTCGACTGTTTCTTCAGCTCTTCGATTTCCATTGCAATTTTTCTTGATTTTGACAGCGCTTCGTTGATAATACGGTCTGCATTTTTCTCTGCTTCACGAATAATCAATTTTGCTTCTTTATCCGAATGGCGCTTTACGTCTTCTGCTGCTTCCTGCGCCACAAGAATCGATTTGTTTAATGTCTCTTCAATTGTTGCAAAATGACCTAGTCTTTCGTCAAGCTCGTTTACTTTGTCTTCAAGCTCATTCTTTTTACGAAGTACGATCTCATAGTCTTTACGTACTTGGCTTAAAAACTCGTTTACTTCATCTTCATCATAGCCGCGAAAGCTTTTTGTGAACGTTTTATTATGAATATCATTAGGTGTTAATGGCAACCTCGCCACCTCCAGATTCAAGTTCGTTATGTCAGAAGCTCAAATGTTACTTTGAACTTATCTTTTTTGGTCTTCCCATCAATCGTTTTGAGGCTAAAGCGGCCAAATCCCCGAACAGAGAGCTGATCGCCTTCACCGATTGTAAAAGAAGGGTCCTCTGTGACTTTCCAATTGACTTTGACAAGCCCATTTTTGACTAAAAGCTGTGCTTTTTGCCGAGACTGACGGCTGACAGCAGCACATACAGCATCAAGCCGAAGTGAAGAAATGGTATCTTCTTTGATATCAGTCTTCGTGATCACTGGCTTTATTTCTGCCTGCGTGATTTCCTCTAATGAAACGCTTGCTCTGCCGACATGAGTCAGCTGCGCCCGCACAAAATCGGCGACATCACTTGTACAAATAAACTGCACATCTTCCTCTGAAAATAATAGATCTCCGAATTTTTGACGCTTCAAGCCTGTCCCAATCAATGAGCCGAGAAGCTTCGGGTGTTCTAAAGAAATAAACTTTTTCGCATAGTTCACCTGAAAATATGACAGCTCAACATCTTGAATAGAAGGTTCTAAATAATCAGGATAAATGAGGGCTCTTTTGCGCTCCGCTCCCTCATACCCGCCAAAAAACATGATCCCAAGTTCTTCGCCATGCTGGATGACGGACTCAGTAATAAATTGCTCACGCGGATCGAGGAAATCTGTTAATTTCATTCGATATTGGTCGAGTGCGATTTTTTTCCAGCCTAACACTTGGTCGACAAATGGCTGTTCGTCTTTTCTAAAATGCTGATAGATATCGCTCATTTTGTTCCCCTCTTATGTAAAAGAGCCTGGCAGTGCCAAGCCCGGCAGCCTGTTTACATGAAGCGCACAATCATATTGTAAAGACCAGTTAGTCCATATGATGATGCAAAACGAATCACAAGCAATGCCACAATCGGCGAGATGTCAATCATGCCGATTGGCGGAATAATTTTACGAAATGGTTCTAAATACGGTTCGCAAATATTTGTCAGAAAACGGCCAAACACAGTTTCTCTTGCAGATGGCACCCATGACATAAAGATGTAAATAATAATCGCGAATGAGTAAATCGTTAATACCGTTCCTAAAATATTAAAAATGAAATTTAGAATCACTATGATTTACCACCTCTGAGGTTCTTCCTCTGTCAATAGCTCTGATATTGTACCAGATACATCTACATTATCAGGTGTGCAGAGGAATATATTCGAGCCAATACGCTGGATGTCTCCACCGATTGCATAAACGGTTCCGCTTAAGAAGTCAATGATTCGCTTTGCTTGATCATGCTGAATGCGCTGCAAATTCACGACGACTGCACGTCTGTTTTTAATATGGTCTGCAATCTCCTGCGCCTCTGCATAAACACGCGGCTCACTTAACACCACTTTAGAGGATTTTTGCACGCTTTGCAAGCTGACGACATTTTGTTTTCCTGTCTGCGGGCGATCTTGAAATGCTGCTTTGTCCTTCGTTCCTTTTTCTTCTTGAACGGGTTCTCTTTCTTCATCAATATATTCGTACTCATACTCTTCATCGTCGAGAGTGAAAAAGCTTTTAAACTTATTTTTTATGCTCATGTCACGCACCTCCTGTTTCATTTCCAACAAGTGAAGAGCCAATCCGAACGAATGTCGCACCTTCTTCAATTGCGATTTCAAAATCATTTGACATGCCCATCGATAAATGCTGACAAGGTGCATTTACTTGGTTAAGATGTTTTACTTCTTCTTGAAGATTTTTTAATGTTTTAAAACAGTTGCGAATCACAGTGTGATCATCTGTAAATGGAGCCATCGTCATCAGCCCAGCCACTTCAATGTGTTTGAAATCAGCCAGCTGCTTTACAAATGGAATGACGTCTTCACTTTTCAAGCCGTGTTTTGACTCCTCAAGTGATGTGTTCACTTGTACAAAACAGCGAACTGTGTGATCCGCTCTTTTTTCAATTTCATTCGCAAGAGACATTCTGTCAAGCGAATGTAAGTAGTCAATTGTCTGAATGACAGATTTCACTTTTCGCGTCTGTAAACTGCCGATGAAGTGCCAGCTAATGTTTTCATCGGTTATGGCCGCCTGCTTTTCAAGTAAACCTTGGTCACGATTTTCACCAAAGTGCATAATTCCTGCTTCTTTAGCTTCTTGTGCTCGTTCAATGGAGACATACTTTGTCACAGCGACGACCGATACATCTGCTGGATGTCTACCGGCTCTTTTACATGCTTCGTTTATTTGTTCATTTATTTGTCTGAGATTCTCTCGTACATTCAATTGCACTTATGCCTCCTTAAGCCCGACAAAAGACATCATACGTCCTGTTTTCCCTTGATCACGCCGGTGTGAGAAGAAAAGCTGATCATTGCAGCTTGTGCACATCGAACTGACATGTATGTTTTCTTCCTTTATTCCTGCATGAAGCAATACGTTTTTGTTTAATGTTTTCAAATCAATTTTATATTGTCCTGGTGAAATCTCGGAATACACATCCTCTGTTGAAAAAGGAAGCTGTTTCACTTGATCCATGACTGCGTCATCGACTATGTAGCAGCAGCTGCCAATGGATGGTCCAATGACGACTTGAATATGATCGGCCTTGGCATCTTCTTGGCTGACCCATACATCAACCATCTTTGCACCAATTTGCTTGACGGTTCCTTTCCAGCCGGCATGAGCCGTTCCAATTAATCCGTTTTGCGGAGCTAGAAAATAAAGCGGAACACAATCAGCGAAACAAAGAGCGAGCATCATGTTCGTCTCAGACGTATATAAACCGTCTGTACCAGGCAGTGCCTCATGATAATGAAGACTTCCTCTTCCTCTTTGCTCCTTGGTGACTTTCAGGATGCGATCCTCGTGTGTTTGGTCTGCAAACACCCAATCAGAGAGCGGCACAGCAGCAGCATCTGCTATGACTTGACGATTCATTTGAACACTAGAAGCATCATCTCCTACATGGAGTCCAGTGTTCAATGATTGATATGGAGGTAGGCTGAAGCCGCCGTTTTTTGTGGTAAACCCGGCCAATACCTCTTTACCAGAACATGTCATGTTCGTCCAATCATGAATGGTCATTGCATATGGTGATTTCTGCTGAAAGGGGTCATATTTGTATGTCAAAGCTGCCTCCCACCTTTCATTCATCTCTCTTTATTTCGCTCCTATTTTACCACAAGACATGCATAGACAGTTAGTGGGATTCATTAAATATTACACTCAAATGTGCCCTTTCTGCAGGTTTTTTTACAAATTGATATGAAAACGTAATCTTTTTACCCGAAAAAGACATTGTTTGCTAAGAATGAAGAGTTTGTTTTAAGGAAAAATTGAATGATTCATTGAGGAGTTATACGAATTAAGAAGACAAGCGGACAAGTATCACATCTTCGCCAATTTTTACTATATTTCGCCATGGGACAATCATTTCCTCTTCTTTTCCGAAAAATCCCATCATTTTACCTGTGCCGCCAATAATAATCGCTTGGATTTTGCCGCTTGTGACATTAATATCAATGTCCCCAATGGTGCCTAGTTTTTTCCCGCTGGATACATCGACGACATCCTTGATTTGGAATTCAGAAATACTGATCATCTGTCCTTCCCCGCCTTTCGTTTTCTACTATAATATGTATGATGGAAAAGCAGGGAAGCAGACCAATAGTTTCTTTTATCTACAATTTGCTTAAATGCGGACGGCCATTTCTCCACATGACATCTACCGGACATTCAAAAAAAGAAGAAAGCAGGCCGCTTGTCATCATCTCTTTTGTTTCTCCTTGATCAAAAACCGATCCATTTTTTAATAATAAGGTATGCTGAAAAACAGGCAGAATCTCCTCTGCATGATGGGTCGTATAGAGCAAAGTAGGCGCATCAGGCTTAGCTGCAATAAATGAGATGGTCTCCAGCACTTGCTCTCTTGCTAAAAAATCAAGACCCGTCACAGGTTCATCTAAAATCAAGAGCTGCGGATCATTCATTAAAGCCCTCGCAATCAAGACTTTTTGCTTCTCTCCCTGTGAGAGGGTTTCATATGTTCTGTTGGCATATTTGAATGAACCAAACGCTTTTAATAGATCAATGGCTTTCTCTCTCATTTCATCAGTCGGGGTTTCATAAAGCCCGATAGAAGCAAATGCGCCGCTCAAAACAATTTCAAAAGCATTGTCGTCTCTGTGCAATTTCTTTTCAAGTCCCGCTGAGATGAGACCAATTTTCCTCCTGAGCTTTTCACCAAGAGCTTCCTTGCCAAAGACATGCCCCAGAACTGTCATCTCGCCTGACGTGGGGAAATAATAGGAGCAGAGCATATTTAATAAAGCGGTTTTTCCCGCACCATTTAAACCGTAAAGCACCCAGTGTTCCTGCTTATTTACCTGCCAGTCAACAGACTGCAGCAGCCATTTCCCATTTCTTTTTAATGAAACATTCTTCAATTCAAGTGACACCATAACTTCCTCCTGAGTAAAAATTCTGAATATACAAATAATGAATGTTTACAGCATATCGTAAATGCTCTTTCTGGTAAACCTCATATAAAAAAGCTGCTCCAATTTAGGAACAGCTTTTTTTACAAGGTTACGAAATTTCAATTCGTACGCCTTCTTTTATATCAGGAAACGTGTGCGGGGATGCAAATACAGCTCCTGGTAATACATCATCAAACGGCTCTTGGAAGTAGATCGAAATATGGCCGAGCTCTTTAAAGTTGTCATTTGCTTTATTGCCTAGGGCTGTGATCGTGTACGTTTGATCGCCCACTTGAATGGTTCCGCCTAGCTTCAGCGGCTCTTCTTCTAAATGTTCGAACTCATGAATGACAGACATATCTCTTAATTCCTGCGGCGCTGCGGGTCCAAATAAAACAATCAGCTTATCTTCTTTAAATTGCGGGACTAAGATCCCAATTTCTTTTACGACAGATTGTGTTACCATGTATCTCGATTCCTCCTTTAATACGTTTAATACATACCGAAGCTGGCAACGTATGCGATCACAACAGATAGAACCCCTGTAATAAGACGGCTATACAAAACAGCTGGTACCCCATATTGTACCGTTTCCGGCTTCGCTTCACCAAGTGACAGCCCCACTGGAATAAAATCACACCCTACTTGACCGTTGATGGCAAATAGTGCAGGAAGTGCAAATTGAGGCGGAATGTTTCCTAGTGCAATTTGACTACCAATCAGAACACCGATGACTTGGGCAATGACTGCTCCAGGTCCTAAGACAGGTGATAGGAACGGCAGTGTACAGACCACAACGAGCAGTAAGAGCCCCCAAAGAGATCCTGCCAAAGGTGATAGAAAATGGGCAATCAGATCGCCGATTTTTGTATAATTGATAATTCCAATTAACATACTGACAAATGCCATGAATGGAATAATGTTTTTCAAAAGCATATCAACAGAATCACGGCCAGCCTGGTAGAACGTACCGGTGACTTTCCCGATTCCGCGTGAGAATCTCATCAGGAAATTGCCTTTTTCCTGCCGCTCAATATTTTCCTCTTTCAGCTTTGCATACGTTTCTTTGAAATTCTCTTTGTCAATCGACTCACTGTTTTCCTGACCTTCTGCTTTCGCCTCACCATCAGATGCTTCTGCATAGGAAATATCTTTTTCTGTTACGCCTGATACGAAGATATCTTCTGTAATATGTTTAGCAAGCGGCCCAGAAGGAGAGGATGCCAAAACGTCTACAGTTGGAATGCGTTTCATTGGATAAAGTCCGATTCGCGCTGTTCCCCCGCAGTCAATGACAACACACATCATTTCATCTTCTGGTATAGAGTTTTTAAAGCCATCACATGCTTCTGTCCCTGTCATTTCTGCAATTTTACGTGCAACCGGGTGAATGCCTCCCCCTGTAATGGAAACGACCTTTCTTCTTTTACCAGTTGGTTCAAGCTCTAAGCCTTCTCCCCATCCGCCAGCACCTTTTGCAACAAATACTTTGTGGTTTGTCATGTCTAACCCTCCCCTATTGTGAATTCGCTTTCATTTTTCCTGCTAAATATTTTGTAATCCATTCAGTAATGATTCCGCGTAGCAAAATGACGACGATCCCGACTAAGAAGTAACGAACAGCGAGCTCTGACATTGAATATCCAGCTTCTTTAATCCCGTTCGCAATTCCTAAGTAGACAAATAGTTCTCCTGCGTTGGCATACGGGAACAGTGATGTCACCGGATGAACAAATGAAACAGCTGAATCATAGAATGCTGGTTTTTGTTTTTCAGGTAAGAAGCGGCCAAACGTATAAGCCATTGGGTTTGTCAAAATAAGAACAGATAAGATCGGCATTAACGTGTAGCGCAAAATGGTATATTTCGCTGCAAACTGAATGGCTCTATTCACTCGCTCTTCTCCAATAAATTTCATGACAGCATAAGTGAAAGTAAGTAACACAACAAGCGTTGGAACGATACCTGTAATCAGACCCATGAACTGCTTTCCGCCGGCTTCAAACATTCCGATAAAGTGCTCTCCAAACCATTGAATCCATTCCATGTTTCATCTCCCCTTTCTTTAGTTCACATTTGTTATATTTTTTTTCGAAATCGAGACAAGTGCCTGCTCAGCCGCCATGGAAAGTGCTTGCATGACAGCTGGCGCCTTTTTACGCTTTTTCAACGTTTTCTTCATCATGTGGTGCTCGTCCAGCACAGCCCCAACATGCTTGCCTTCATATGCAGGGACTTCTTTAAATTTAGATAAGATCGACACGCCGCCAAGCACATGGCATTTTTGAATGATATACGATTCATCCACAATGATGAGCGCAATGGCCCCAGGGCCAACTTTGCGCCGTTCCATTCCTGAAAATAAGTGATAGCCTTGTTTCCCTCTGTAGTCATCAATCAGTGAGTCCATGCTTTTGCGATAATACTTGATTTGAATAAAAGATAACCCATACTGCACGATGAGAATGATACAAAGTACGATTGCTAATTTTTCCATAGCTTCACGTCCTTATGATTGAAATAAGTGATCTTGTAATGAACGCAGCTTCCAGACGGTTGTGTTTGAATCAAGCTCTACATCATCAAGAGTCAGGAACTGTCCTAATTTGATGTCTTTTTTCGCTACGACTTTTCCGCTGATTAAACCAATTGGAATGTGACCGTTCGTTTTCATGTCTTGATGCGTTTCAAGTACACCTCTTACGGAGTATCCGCCAATCCCGTCAAGTGATTCCCCTGCTTTAATATCTCTTTTCGCAACAGCGACTGTTTCTGACACTGGTACACCAATCGGGTGGATCGATGAATCATGCTGTAAGACCGCTTTTGCGATGGTAACAGGTGTTTCAAGACTCGCTAAATGGAAAGGGCGGTAAAGCGTGTAGTGAGGACCTTTTCCAACTTTTAAGTAACGAAGCTCTTCATCTACTGGCTCTAGATCACTCTTGACGATAACGAATACGCCAGGAGCAAGTCCATTTACATATTCAACGACTCCGAAGTTATCGAGCACGCCGCCTTGTTGTTTTTGATTCAATTTATCTGCTACATTCTCTAAATTTGCTTCGACTCCGTGCATACCGACTTTATCTGGCAAAAGCCCTGTCGCGTTACTTAATAAGTTCATTTCTGCCATTGTTTTTGTTCCGTCTTGGAAGGCAGCGAGCATATGTGCACTCATATGTTTACTATCTGCTTCTGCTTTACACGTATCTGGATTTGCTTCTGGGAAGAATGGGTTGTTCTTGCCTTTCCCAGCAACGAGCACCTCAAGTCCCATTGTTTTTGCAAATTCATATAATTCTAGTGTTGCTGCCGGTTCGTCTCCAGCTGATCCAGAATAAACAAGTCCTGCATTTGTGAATAATTTATGCATCACCAAACCGATGGTAATATCAACTTCTACATTTAAAAGAACGAGATGTTTCTTTGAATTAAGCGCTTCCAAAGAAATGTTTGCTCCGACCTCTGGCACTCCTGTTGCATCTACGACAACTTCCACAAAATCTGATTGAATCACTTCTCTATAATCATTTGTGACGACCATTTGATGCGGCTTCGCATGCTGCTTATAAAAATTCGCTGCCTTCTCTGCTGCACTAAGGTGAATATCACAAACACCTGCTACAATCATGCCTGGAATTTTAGAAATTTGTGAAATAAGTCCAAAGCCCATTTGGCCTGCCCCAATAATTCCTACTTTGATTGGATCTCCACTGCGTTCTCGAGCTAACAACTGTTGATAGATTGACATCTAAATCATCCTTTCAGGTTTTCTTGCTTCTCGGGTAGATTGCTAGAAAAATAATCTGAAACTTTTAACAAATGTTATAAAAATTAACAAAAATCTGTTTCTTGTAACATTTGTTATTTTATTTATCATTTGTTATGAACTTAGTTTATATGATGTGTCAACTTTGTGTCAAGATAAAATCAATAAAATTTTCAATCTTTTTGAGTCTAAAGACTCAAAAAAACTACCTAATCATATTAGGTAGTTACTTTAATAAGGCATCTCCTGTTCGTTCATCCGTAATTAATACATGAATTAATCCACCTTCTAAGGCTGCCCGGATCGCTTCAACTTTTTCTTCTCCTCCAGCGACACCAATGACTAGCGGGATTTCTTTCAACTTTTGCGGGCTTATGCCCATTACCCTGTCGTTCCATGGGTGAGGATACACTTCCCCTTGGTGATCAATAAAGTTATAGCAAATGTCACCCGCTACATCCTTCGCTTGAAGAATATCCTCCTCACCGCTTGTCATATAAGATTTCACCATCGTTGAATGCTGCGGAACCCCGCCAATCCCGACAACCGCAATATTTGATGATTCTCCTAATTCAATCACTTTTTTGATTGACGGCTGCCGTATCAGTACATCCTTCGCTTCTTTCGTATCAAGCATGACAGGCACATGTAAAAACTCACATTTAGATTTGAGTGCCTCTGTGCATCTCGCAATAATATAATTGGCATGGATATCAACATCTTCGTTTCCCACACCCCCGACAAGCGGAACAAATGTCACGGATGGGTAGTGCTGAACTGACGTAAGCGATTTCGCCATTTCATGCAAAGTGGTTCCTGAGGAAAAACCGATGACTTGTCCATCCTTCATGACTTTTAATAAAAAGCCTGCCGCCGCAGCGCCGATTCGGCTTTTTGTTGTTTCTTGGCTGAGCGTTTCCACACAGACGACTTCTCGCAGCCCGTATTTCCGCTCTATTTTTCTTTCTAAAGATCCATATTGTTGATTCATTTCATCATGAATAATGATTTCCACGATTCCTGCTTCACGTGCTTTTGCCAAATATTTCGATATGAGCGAACGGCTAACCCCAACAGCATCTGCTATTTTAGATTGAGTGGCGCCTTCTTCATAATACATATGCGCAACCTTAATGAGCAGCCTTCTTTCATCATGGAATGTCATAATAACCCTTCTTTCCGCTTAAGTGTTCCCTAACAAATGATATCTAAAATAACATTTGTTAAAAACAGATTAAATGAAAAAAATAACAGAGTCAATACTAGAGACGTGCTCTTTCCAAGAATGAAAAAAGCCGCACATGAAGCGGCGGCTTTAAAAGATGTTTTTATTCATTTGTTTGATGGCTGCTTTTTCAAGTCTTGAGACTTGTGCTTGAGAAATCCCGATCTCTTCAGCGACTTCCATTTGCGTTTTTCCTTGGAAGAAGCGTTTGCGGAGAATCATTTTTTCTCGATCATTCAATCTGCGCATTCCCTCTTTTAAGGCCAATTCCTCTACCCATTGTGTGTCTTTGTTCCGATCATCACTAATTTGATCCATCACATAAATCGGATCTCCTCCGTCATTATAGATCGGTTCAAACAAAGAAACAGGATCTTGAATCGCATCTAGGGCAAAGACAATTTCCTCATGAGGCACTTCCAGCACTTTGGCAATGTCTTCTGCCGTTGGCTCCTTGCTTGTCTCACTAATCAGCCTCTCACGAACCTGAAGCGCTTTGTAGGCAATATCTCTTAGTGAACGAGACACCCGAATTGGGTTGTTATCACGCAAGTATCGACGGATTTCTCCTATGATCATAGGGACCGCATAAGTTGAAAATCTGACATTGTGGCTTAAATCAAAATTATCAATTGATTTCATTAATCCGATACAGCCTACTTGGAAGAGATCATCCACATACTCGCCTCTGTTGTTAAAACGCTGAATCACACTTAAAACCAACCGCAAATTGCCATTGACTAGCTTTTCTCTTGCTGTATCGTCACCCTCATCTTGCAGCTGTCTGAACAATTTTCTCATCTCTTCGTTTTTCAGAACAGGCAGTTTGGAGGTGTCGACTCCGCAGATTTCCACTTTATTTCTGGACACTTTTTTCCCTCCCTACAGGAGCTGTTGTACAAAGTTCAGTATCTCCTTGGGATGGAAAAATATGCACGAGTGATGACGAGAATCATGAGAAAAGAAGTTGATTCCTTTGACAGCAAAGGGACAGAGCTTTTCAAAAAATTTTTTTAGACCATTTTGTTAAATTCTTTTTGTAATCGTTTAATAATTCTTTTTTCAAGCCTTGAAATATACGACTGGGAAATGCCTAGCATATCAGCGACATCTTTTTGGGTTTTTTCCTCACCGCCAACCAAGCCGAATCTAAGCTCCATGATCTGCTTTTCGCGGTCATTTAATTGCTCCAGCGCTTTTTTCAAAAGTTTTTTATCTACATTTGCTTCAATATCTCGTGTGATAATATCATCATCTGTTCCAAGTACGTCTGATAAAAGCAGTTCATTTCCGTCCCAATCAATGTTGAGCGGCTCATCAAACGACACTTCTGAACGAATTTTATTATTTCGGCGCAAATACATCAAAATCTCATTTTCAATACATCTCGAAGCATATGTCGCAAGCTTGATCTTTTTTTCTGGGTTAAATGTATTGACTGCCTTAATTAGACCAATAGTTCCAATACTAATTAAATCCTCAATATTAATCCCTGTGTTTTCAAATTTTCTTGCGATGTAGACCACCAACCGCAAATTTCTTTCAATCAGGATAGCCCTTGCTGTTTGATCACCTTTTGGTAATTTGACAAGCAGTTCCTGCTCTTCATCCTTTGATAATGGCGGCGGCAGCGCCTCACTACCACCAATATAATAAATCTCATCACTCTTAAGACCTAGCTTCATGAGGAGTTTATACCAGTAGTAACTGAGTTTAAATTTTAATTTTTTCATCTTCTTCTCCCTTCTAAATGTCAAGTTGACCTCGTAAGATAAAAGACATCACCAAAACTTAAGACACCCCTTGGATGATTTTTCCGTCTAACATATCTGGATGAATGATGGATTGAAATTCCTGATCTGCTGATAAACCGCTCAGACTCATGCCTACAAAACACTTGGCTGGCTGGATCATATGCGTTTTTGAATAAATGATGACCGTATCTGGTTTTAAGCATAGAAGAAACCCGTGATCATGACCGACCGCTCGATATGGAACAAGTCTTAAACGGTCAAGAAGCGGAAATTGATCATCGAGCTTTTGCATCACTTCAACAGGATGAGACTGCTTCATAAGCTCTATAAATGGCTCTCCGCAAATGGACATGAGTTGATCTGCTTGAACGATCATCACAGGTGTTTTCGTCATAGGATCATACAGCTGATTGCCAGAATCGACGAGTCCCTTTAAGCGGATGGTCTCTCCTTGAATGTGTATCTCCGCAAGGACTTGTTCATCAAACTGTCTTTTTTTCGCACCGACCTCTCCTAATCGTTTCTTTGAAAACAGCCAAATCGCAGGAAAGCCGGTTAAAACGAAAAGCCAGCTAATGGGATCACCAAAGCCATCATTTTGTGAAATCAGCAGCCCGTCTTGAATAACAGTATTGGTTTGTAAAAACGAATGAACCCCGATCATGCCTCCTCCCATCAAAAATGTGACAAAGTAAAAAGCAAACAGGTTTTGAAAAAAGAATCGAAATCTTTGAAATCCAAAAGTTGCAAGCACGATCAAGACAGAAAAAAGCAGTTTGCCTAGAGGGTGTGACACAAACATTGCAAATGGTGTAAAGAGCAAGAGAACAATGCTCGATCCAATCAGAGCTCCTAACATATATCGCCGTTTTTTTACTTGTCGTTTGAGAATAAATGCAGTGAGTAAGAGAAGCAATAGATCAAAACAAAAGTTTAACAGCCAAATCACATCTAAATAAATGACCACCTTCTGCTCCTTTCATCTGAAACAAAGAATCAAAAGCAGTACTTGCACTTGTTTGTACCAGTATAAAACAGCCAAGAGATGGAAGTCTGTCAATTCTTGTTGGGGATGATAGAGAACTTTTGGTGGATTGTTATTGTTTTTGTCGAGGAATGAGAGCACAAAGAAAGAGAGTGTGCTTCCGGACAAGCTTACAAACAATCATTCGAAACGAAAAAGACACGCTCCAAGGAGGCGTGCCTTTTTTAAGGGTTATTTTACATTGATATTTAATGTGCCTGGGGCCTTTTGTCGAGTAACATTTCCATAATCATCCCGCACAATCACTTCAATGACTGCACCTTTTGCTTTGGCGGTAGAAGTAGCTGTCCAGTAACCTTCATATGTTCCCTTGGCTACCTCACGAAGCGGCAGCTCTGTTGTATTTTGCAGCTTTGATCTCGCGTTTGTCAGCGGCATGTGAATGACAAACGTTGCGTCTAGCTTTTCTCTGCTGTTAAATGAAATTTTAACAGACTCACCTGATGATAGATTGACATTCTCTGCTGGTGTCAGCTTAGAAATCTCAGGCGCTTCGTATTGAACATCGATATCGACTTTTTTAGTCGTTTTGTTTCCTGCTGCATCTTTTGCTGTTACTTTGATCGTATTTTTCCCGTTTTCAAGCAGGATTCTTGCAGAATATTTCCCATCTTTTATTGCTGCTTTTTTTCCATTCACAGTGACTTGATCAAGATGATCATCCGTTACCTTTCCTTCTACAGTGAGTGATTCTTTGTTAGACTTTTCCCCTTTTTTTGGTGTATCTATCGTTAACACTGGGGCTGTTTGATCAATGATCACCTTGACTGATTTGGATTTTTTCGTTGCGCCTTTATCCGTAACAGTAGCAGCCGTGAATACATGCTCTCCGCTTGACACTGTAACCTTCTCTTTGAAAGCACCCGACTGATCTGCTTTCACTTTGGCAATCTCTTTATCGTTTTGATAGATCGCTACATCAAGCCCTGGAGAGGCTTTACCTCCGATCTCCAGTTCATCTTTGTTCGTGATCGTTCCAGCCTTTGGAGATGTTATTTCTGGCACATCTGCTTCATATTGGACAAGCGCACGAATCATATAATTTCCCTCTTCTTTTGGAGAAGGAGAAAAGGCACCGCTTGTCAGCTGCCAGCTTCTTTCAGCATTTGGTCCATCTTCATCTGTTGCAAGGCCTGGAGATTCCATATTCTTTTTCGTTTGAATATAGACAAGATAGAAATCTCCATCCACCGTAATGGCTTGATCTTCTAAATCTACTTTTGTCCATTCACCATTACGCAGCGCATTCGCTTTAAAAGGTCCCGCAATTTTCTCACCTGGAGCGCCGTCCTTCCCAGAAGCATCATACACTTCAACCGCAAATTCATTCCCGCCAGGGGCTGGCCACTCTGTTGTCCAGAAACGGAAAAGCCCCCCTGTAACCTGTGCTTGTTTCTTCCCTTTTTCTAATGAAAATTTCACCGCCCAGCCATTACCAGGATCATAGAACGCCCGTGCATTTTCAGCTGTTCCGTCATCGTAGCCAATTTCGCCAGTAAAACCGATGAAAGGTTCCAGCTTGATTGCTGTTTCAAGCGGCTTTTCTGTCACATCGGCTGTAAACGAATATCCTTTAAACCCTTTCGCAAATACTTTGACTGTATATACACCGCTCAATGCCTCTAGAGAAAACTCGCCAGATTCATCTGTTTTCACCGGCTCAATTTTCGCATCCTCTACAAGATAAACCGTAGCATCCTTTACTTTTTCACCCGTTGTTTCATTGACAATTGTGCCAGATATCGTTCGTTTTTCTAGTGGCTGTAATGAGAAATTTGCCTCTGCTTGATCATTTGCAGAAATATTGACTTTTTGTGTGCGTGATTCAAAGCCATATGCTTCAGCTTTCACTGTAAATTCCCCTGCACCATGAGAAAGCTGATATCTCCCTGTCGCTTCATCTGTGTACGTGGACTTGCCGCTTTCAAGAACACTGATTTCTGCCTTCATCGGAAGAGCTTTGATAGATGGGGCATCTACACTTTTTTCCTTTTTCATCTGGACATGTTTTTCTTTTATTTTAGCAGGCTTTGCGCTTTTCGGATCGACGGGTTTCTTCTGCTCCTGTGCTGACTTTTCTTTTTTGATGACGCCAAGCTGTTTCTTTGCCTTTTGAGGCAAGGCTTGATCTGTTATTTTCACATCATCTAAATAAAAACCGTCTTTTGTCACACTGCCATCCGTTCTTAGCTGAAAAATAACTCTCACGTTCTGACCTTTGTAAGCAGATAAATCTACTTCTCCTTTTGTCCATCCACTTGTTTTGCCTGTGTAGGCTGCCACTTGGACAGCATCTTCCCCCTCAGGCTGCACATGAATATGCACATAGTCATAATTTGCTTCAAGGTCATGCCAGTATTGATATTGTAAAAAGGCGGAGCCTGACTCAGGTACAGCAATCATCGGCATAGATAAATGAGCATCTGTTTGATTTTCATAAGGACTGTCTAGGTTTGTAGCATAGACATGATCTCCAGTAAAGGCCTTTTTCGGACCTGTGGTCGGCTTCCCCCACTGCCAAGGATCTTTTGTTCCACCACTGAACCATCCACTTGGCCAAGCTTCAAAATCTTGCGAGTAGCCAGTCGTGATGGATGTTTTAATCGGAAGCGTATACGGTTCTGATGCAGCTTCATTTTCTCCAAAATCTTTCACAATCCATCGGTACGTGACGTTTTCTCCCTCAAGTTCTGGGAGCTGAACAACATATGTCCCTTTTAAATGATTTCCATCCGTTCGTTTTGCTTGCAGCGTCTCCCTTTTCCCTTGATCCACTTGATAAGTCAAGGAGACATTTGTCACAGCTACTTCATCTTCTGCTGTAATACTTAGAGGTGTTGGCGTAGAGGCAAAAATTTCATTCGGTCCTTTATGAGAAAAAACAGGTGGTTCTGTATCTTCTCCTTCTTTTGTTACCTGTCCTTCAATCTTGCCAATTCCATCTGTTAATGCTGTGATGGCTTCTTTTGCATCAACTAATCCTGCCCCATAGCCATTGTTAGGGGATTCCGGGAATTGCTGATCTGTCAGAGGTTTTGCAGTATCAATGAGAATTTCTTCGATCTCTTCAACAGACAGATCTGACTGTACTTGGCGCAGAAGAGCCACAACAGCTGAAACATGTGGACCTGCCATCGAGGTTCCATTCCAGCCATCCTCATACCCTTTCCCTGGAATAGAAGAACGAATATTTACCCCTGGGGCCGCAATATCTGGTTTCATGACCCCATATGGAGAGGGGCCTTGCAAAGAGAAAGAACCCAGTTTGTTGTTTTGATCTGTTGCACCCGTCGCAAAGGCTTCGGGATAGTTCGCAGGATTTGCAATAGATCCCTCACCGCCAGGGTTAAATAAATCCGTATTACCAGCTGAAAACTCTGGGAAGATGTCCGCTGCTCTCCAAGCATTGACCACATCTTTATACCAATCATCAAGACCAGGCCCACCGCCCCAAGAATTATTGACCACATCTGGCGCCTTTTCTGGATGAGGGGTTCCGTTTTCATCTTTTGGAGCTAAAATCCATTCACCTGCGTCAAGCAGATCAGCATCTGATCCACCATCTTCTGAGAAAGCTTTCACCGCGATCCATTTTGCACCTGGTGCGACTCCAATTTGATTCTCTCCATTTGGCTCAGAGCCAACCATCGTTCCCGTTACATGTGTACCATGCTCTAAATCATCGTATGGCGCTTTAGAACCTGTCGTTGCATCGTACCAATTGAATTCATGAGAAGGTTCATTCGGACGTGCAGGGTCAAATCCGCGGTATTTTTCTTTTAATGCAGGATGATCCCATTCCACACCTGTATCAATACTTGCCACAACGGTACCAGTTCCGTCATAGCCTAAAGCCCACGCTTCTGGGGCATGAACTTGAGAAATATTCCACTCGATTCCATCTGCTGCTTTGATTTGTTTGTTTTTCTTTGAAGTCTTCAAATCAACAGGACGATGGATTTGACGGATTTCATTTGGCAGCACTTGATCTACTTCTGGGAAGGAAGCTACCTTTTCCATGACTTCTTTCGTTCCCGTCACAGCGAGACCATTCACAATATAGTACGAATGAATATCCTTCACTTGCTTTTTCTTTTGGGCTTTTTGTAAATAAGCAAGCAGCGCTTCCTGCGTCTCTTCAGACGTCGCTCTTAGTTCTGATACGACAGCTGATCTTTTTGTGTACTGCGTTTTAGCAGCTGTTAACTTTTGTTTTTTGGCTTTTGACACAGCATCCTTCGCCACTTTTTTGACATTGGTTTGTTCCTTCATTTTGACTAAAAAGGTCACCTTGTCTTCTTGTTGAAACTGTTTCATTAATCTAGATGAGATCTTTGCTTTTGTTTTCTTGGAGGAAACAGCTTCCTCTTGATATGAGGTAGAAGTCGATTTTGCTTGAATCATCCCAAAGCTTGTCATCATTAAAGTACCAATCACCAAAAGACTCATCAAACGATAGCCGGCGGTTTTGCGAAACTTCACTTTCAATCAAATCCCTCCTCCTCAAATGGTCAAACAGTGTATGGGTTTAACTCCTCCCTTTCCTTTGTTCATGACAAGATTCATGGTGTTCTATTTAATGTAGTCAAATAAAGTTCATCATTTTGTCGCTTTTTGTAATAGGGTTTAAAAATGATTCTTTTTACTTAATCACTCTAAGTCGAAATACATATGTTGGATAAAGTAACCCAGACACTTTTAAGACTTTTTGATTAGTAGTGATGCGGGTTTCTTTATATATTGGACATGAAAAAATCCCCTTCCGGTGGAAGGGGATGAGTGATACTCGATTAACGTTTATTACGGTTGCGCAAGAACGTTGGGATATCCAGCGTATCATCGCTTGATTGTGTATTTTGTCTCGGCTGAGATGATGACTGCTGATGTTCCTCACGTTTTACTTCACGTTTTTGAGGAATGGATTGATTTTGCTTTAATCCTTGCCCTAATGGATTTCTTTGTGGTTTTGACACCTCTGGCTCTTGCTCAATAAATCCAGTTGCGATCACGGTTACCACAATTTCATCCTTCAAGTTATCATTAATGACAGAACCGAAAATCATGTTTACATCTTCATCAGATGCAGAAGCCACAATGTCCGCTGCTTCTTGTACCTCATAAAGACTTAGGTTCGTACCACCAGTAATATTCATGATGACACCTTGTGCACCGTCGATTGCCGTTTCTAGAAGTGGTGAAGAAATAGCTTTCTTCGCAGCTTCAGCGGCACGATTTTCACCAGTCGCAACACCGATACCCATAAGAGCAGAACCTTTATTGGACATGATCGTTTTCACGTCAGCAAAGTCAAGGTTGATTAAACCTGGTGTAGCAATAAGATCTGAGATCCCTTGAACACCTTGTCGTAGCACGTTATCTGCTGCACGGAATGCTTCAAGCATTGGCGTGTTTTTATCAACAATTTCAAGCAAGCGATCGTTTGGAATCACAATTAAAGTGTCAACTGCTTCTTTCATAGAAGCAATTCCTTCAACTGCTTGAAGCTGACGCTTTCTTCCTTCAAATGTGAAAGGACGAGTCACGACTCCAACTGTCAATGCACCAGAATCTTTTGCGATTTTTGCAATGACAGGTGCAGCACCCGTACCAGTTCCACCGCCCATACCAGCAGTAACAAAGACCATGTCTGCGCCTTTTAATACTTCTTCAATCTGTTCTTTGCTTTCCTCAGCAGCTTTTTTACCGACTTCAGGATTCGCACCTGCTCCAAGCCCTCTTGTCAGCTTAGCACCGATTTGCATTTTCGTTTCTGCTTTTGATAGATTTAACGCCTGTGCATCTGTGTTGACTGCAATGAAATCGACACCTTGTACGTCATTTTCGATCATTCGGTTGACAGCGTTATTTCCGCCTCCACCTACTCCGATTACTTTAATTGATGCTAGGCCGTCTATATTTGTTTCAAACTCCAACATGCTGAATCCTCCTAATCCGTCGAAAATCTAATTCTATTCCCAGAACATATTAAATAGTTTTTTCATTTTGCCCGGTTTTTTATTTGTCTCTTCTTGTGCTTTTTGTTTTACTTTCGGTCTTGGCTGCGCTTCTTTCACTTGTGGTGCAGAAGAAACCGGCTCCATGGATGCGCCTACTTCATGAAACGCCTCATCCGGCATTTGGAATCCAACTTGTCTGCCCTGAATCTTTGCATTGCGATAAGCAAAGTGGATCAGACCCACTCCTGTCATATACTGAGGTTCTCTCACCCCAATATAATTCGGACTTGCAATTCTAACATTGTTTTGCAAGACCGTTTGTGCAAGAGAAAGGATACCTGGTATAGCTGCCTGTCCACCTGTTAGAACGAATCCGCCAGGCAAATCATGGACACCCATATTTCTTAATTCCTCTGCCACAAAGAGCAAGATTTCTTCCAGCCGAGCCTCGATGATATTAGCCGCCTCAAGCTGTGTATACGTCTGTTTCTGATCGGTACCGATGACAGAAACTTCAAATGTTTCTTCAGACGATGCCTCATCATAAAACGCATGTCCAAATTGTTTTTTGATTCGTTCAGCTTCTTCAGTAGAAGTTCTAAGTCCTATAGACAAATCTTTTGTAATGTTCTCTCCGCCCAAAGGGATACTGTGAGTAGAATAGAGATGCCCGTTTTCAAATACGGAAATCGTTGTAGATCCGCCGCCAATATCGACGAGAGCTACCCCTAGATTTTTTTCATCTTTCGATAATGCTGCTGAGCCCGATGCGAGCGGCTGCAGGCAAATATCCATAATTTCAATTCCAGCTCTTTCTACACATCGGAGCCAGTTATGTAGAATCGTTTTAGAACCTGTAATTAACGATCCATCCACCTCTAGCCGAACACCAAGCATTTTTTTCGGATCAGTGATCTCATCTCTTCCGTCGACGATAAATTGTCTCGGGATGACGTCTACGACGAGATGTTCTTGAGGAATAGATACTACCTGTGCAGCATCTAAGACACGTCTCACATCTTCAGCATGTATTTCTTTGTTTTCACTAGATACTGCGACCACGCCGCTCGTATTCTGAATATGAATGTGGTTTCCGTTAATTCCGACAATCGCCTTTTGTAAAGGAAAACCTACCATTCTCTCAGCCTGTTCAAATGCTTGTCTAATAGAATGAACTGTCTCATCTATATCAACAATCGATCCTTTTTTTAACCCTTCTGAAGGGACATTTCCAACACCTATAATGTTAAGCGAATCATCCGCCATTTCTCCGACGATGACTTTTATATTGGATGTACCGATGTCAAGGCTGACGTAAATTTCATTGTTGTTCATTCTATGGCACCTCCTCACATATCAATACTTTCTATTCTATTATTTGCTGAACAACAATACAATGAATGTGTTTTTACAAGTGTGTAACAAAACTTAAAAAATCAACATTTTTTATTAGGATTACTGAAAATATTCGTTACATCATATGTATATCCTTTTTTATGACTCACTTTTTTTCTTTTTTTCTCTAGAAATTGTCCATTTTGTTAGTAGAATTCTGCGAATAACTGCTATATTTTGAAACAATCTAACGCCGAAAGCAAACATTCCGACTAAATACAAGTCTACACCAAGATGGACGCCCAGAAAAGCTAAACTTATTGCAAGTATAATATTAAAGAAAAAGCCTGATACAAACACTAGTTCATCGTATGCCCCTTGCAGATGTGCCCTGATTCCACCAATCAATGTATCAAGCGCAGCAAGTACAGCGAGGGAAAGATAATTAGAATACTCATTCGGTATCGTAAAATTTGTTAAGAAACCGATCGCAACTCCTATGATTAAGCCAAGTACAGGAAGCCACATTAAGATTTTCCCTCCTTTACATCGTCAAGAGGCTTCAACTCGTTTAACTGAATTGCACCGTCATATGCTTTTAATTGAATTTGCTGCTTCGGCTGGCTAATACTTAAGCCGAAATTTTCCTGAGCAAACAAATCACCAATATCTGATACATTTAAACGGCTGTATAATTTGTCGGCCTGGTCGCTGATCATCTTGATGGTCACTTCATCACCATCTAAGCTGTAGCCATCCATTTTCGTCGTACCATTAATATCTCGAATCACACTTGTATTAATCACACGGTGGTCATTAATGGAAATATGTTTTGCCCCATACATATTGGCTTCGTTGATTAGCTTTTTCAGAAGATCAGGCGGGATATTTTTCACTTCTTCTCCGGTCAGATCCTTGGAGAAGAGCTGAGAGATGTCAACTTCAATTCCCTCCCCTGTCACTTCTGTAAAACCAGCCTTTTCTTTTAAATCTTTTAATGTTTTAGTTAGTTGAGCTTCTTTTGATTGATCTCCTTGATGACCATACTTTTTCAGCATTTCATCGTATTTATCAATTTCTTTCAGTAAATCCAATTCTTTACTTTTAGATGCAGATAAATCCTCTCTTAGCTCCCACACATCGCGAGTATCACGAACTTTGGGCTTTTGCAATGAATTAAATTGGATGGAGACCATGATGCCGAATATCACCATTAAGGCTGTCAAACTAAGTAAAGGCTTCTTTTTCCTCAACACCACTCACCTTTTCACTTTTAATCTTTGTGTTTTAAAAGAGGATTCATACGAATATCCTTTTTTTCAATCGTCATCGAAATGTGATCACTTGTCAGCTGATCGACTACTCCTCCTGCAATATTTAATGCAGGTATTAACACAGCCGGATCACCAATAGCAGAAATAACAAATGGCGCTGGATGCTGAACACCGTCAACTGTGACAACTGGGCCATTACAATGTATGTATGATTGGTGTGTAATTCTCTGTCCATTAATAGATACGGCAGAGGCCCCTGATATAAACAGTTCGTTTATCACATGAAAAATGTGGCTCTCATGAACAATGTAATTATTGACATTTTGTCCACTCGGGATATAAGATGCATCTTCAAGGGATACTTGTACCCCTTTTCCTTTTACACCGATCTCTCCTGTAAACATCCTGTATTTCTCAACATCTTCCAATACATTAAAATACTGCTCTTTTTCATTTTTCAAATTGGACTCAGTGGCTTGAACCTGTGATTGAAGACTATATAATTCTTTTTCAAGTTTCTGATTCGCCTTTTCTTGCTTTGTCAGCTGACTTTTCAAGGAGTATTCTTTTTTCCATTGCTCTGTTCGAATGACATCTGCCTGATGCTGCTTAGTATATTGGTATGAAAAAGAAATCAGAAAACCAAGAACAAGCATGACAATTGAGAATATAACTGTTTTGCCTCTCAACGTTCATCTTCCTTTTTCTTAGATTTAAACGCTTCAAAATACGTCGCGACTTCCATATGGATTGTGCCTTTTTCAGATGGCGAAAGTTCTTTTACAATGGCAGGATAGGTTTTCATTTTATCAGCGAATGTTTTAATTGATGCAATCACGGTGTTCCCGTCATTCATATAAAATTTAACGAGCCACTGGTTTGAGCTTGTTGGCACATAATATATTTCTGAGATGAGTTCCTGAATAGAGGCTGGCAGCTGATTTAAAGATCTAACCGTTTGCTTCAGCTTCTCTTTATTGTCCCAATCAACAAAAATAGGTCCTGCATGACTTGGTGTGACTTCTTCTGGTAATGCTGTCCCATTTTCAAGAAGCTCATAGTATAAATTTCCCTTTTGAAGATACGCAATATTGGCATATTCCTTGACAGCAATACTAACCTTATTTGGAAAATGTTTTTTGATACTGACACTTTTAATCAGTTTGTTTTGCTTAATATGATCTGCTGTTAAATCTTTATTTAAATTCCAAAACTCTGTTTCGCCTTCTTTAATCTGGGAAAGTTTCACAAGCTGTTTTGTAGGGACATGCTCATTACCCGTAATAGTTAAAGAAGAAATTTTACTGATTGGTGTCTGCAAATAAATAATGATTAAAACCATGATAAAAAACAGTAGAATAAAAGAGATTAGTCTCCGATTCGCTTTCTGCTTCCTTTGTTCTTTAATTTTAGGAATTCGTTCTTCTATATTGACGATCTTTTCATTTTCATGATCAGGCCGCATATATATTCTTCACCCCATTCAAAGCTGCTTGTCCACACCTTTGGGTCATCTTTTGATGAGAAAACAAACGGCATTCTTTCATGCCGTTTGTTTTCCTGTGATGCCATCATTCATAAAACTTGCTTTTAATTTGCTTCACCGATAATTTCTACTTCTGTATGCATATCTACATTGTAGTCATCTTTAATTTTCTTTTGGATGTACTGGATTAAGTCCAGCACGTCTTGAGCAGTAGCCCCGCCAGCGTTCACAATAAAGTTGCCATGCATATCAGAGATTCTTGCTCCGCCAATTTGGTACCCTTTTAAATTCGCTTTTTCTACAAGCTGTCCTGCATATTCAGGCAGTGGATTTCGAAAAATACTTCCGGCACATGGTCGATTATAAGGCTGTGTTTCCTTGCGATAGTCTTTATTTTGCTGCATTTTCTTTGTGATTTTCTCGCGATCATCCTGTTTGAGCTTAAACACGGCCTCGAGAACAATGCCTGGTCGTTCCTTTTGAAGGACAGACGTTCTATAGCTAAAGTTCATCTGCTCATTTGTTAGCCACTCGATGCTTCCATCTTCAAATAAGATTCTCGCTTTCACAAGAATCTTACTGATATCAGATCCGTGCGCACCTGCGTTCATATAAACAGCGCCTCCAATAGACCCTGGAATACCAGCTGCAAATTCCAGCCCTGAAAGACCCTGCTTACTAAGAGACGTTGCAAGCCTTACAACAGAATAGCCGCCGCCAACTATAATTTCTTCACCATTTACAGTTAAGTGATCAAGTCCAGCGCCTAACTTCAGGACGACGCCACGTATTCCTTTATCAAGTACGAGTAAATTTGACCCTCTTCCAATAACCGTCCAGTCCGCGTGGTGTTTTTTTATCTGATCCATGATCGTTTTAACTGAATCGATATCTTTAGGAACGATCAATAGATCTGCCGGCCCGCCTATTTTCATTGTCGTATGATTTGCAAGCGGCTCATTTTCAAGCACTTTACCGACTTGCGCTTCTAATAATTCATTCTTCAAGTTCTCCATATTACCCTCCGCCTTACCTAATATCATTCCATCATGTAGTCGTAATTTCTTTTAATACATTATATAAACGTCCAGCCGCATCTGGTACTCCAAGTTCTTTTGTTAAACGGCTCATTTCGTTTAATTTTTCTTCATTACCAGCAATTTCATCAATGGCATGAAGGAGGCTTTCTCCAGAAAGCTCTGATTCTCTTAAAACGATTGCAGCGTCATGCTTTTCTAGTGATCTTGCATTGATTTCCTGGTGATTTGCCGTCACGTATGGGCTTGGAATAAAAATAGTTGGAATTCCAAGGGCTGTTACTTCAGCAATCGTTGTGGCACCGGCTCTTGCAACAATCACATCAATCGATTTCAAGTACTCCGGCATTTGATGCAAGAAAGGCTTTGTGATCATATTAGGTGCTGCACCTTTTTCCTTTAGTTCGTTCAGCACTTTTTCATAATGAACCTCACCCGTGATATATAAAAGCTGATAGTTCTTAGCCTTTAATCCATCTTGCATGTCAATAACTGCTCTATTAATTGGCGCAGCCCCCCGGCTCCCGCCAAAAATAAGAACCGTTTTTTTCGTTTCATCCAGTCCAAACTCCTTCAGAGATTTCCCCTCTTTTATAGAGACGACTTCAGAGGCTCTAGGGTTTCCCGTAAATACAACCTTTTCAGAAGGAAAATGTGCCTTTGCTTCTTCAAAGCAGATGGCTACCTTATCAACATATCTTGCTAGAAACTTATTCGTGATACCAGGCAGACTGTTCTGTTCGTGAATAATGGTCGGGATTTTCAGCTTAGAAGCTGCATAAACGACAGGCCCGCACACATAACCACCTGTTCCAATGACCGCATCTGGCTTAAATTCCTTTAAGTAAGATTTGCTTTTTTGAACGCCTTTTAGAAATCTCATCACCGTTTTTACGTTATCAAAGGAAAGCTTTCTTTTAAAACCTGAAATTTCTATGGATTTGAAAGGGATATTTTCTCTTTCTACAATTTTCTTTTCAAGTCCATTTTCAGTACCAATATATAAAAATTCTACATCAGGATGCAGTCTTTTCACTTCTTTAATAAAAGCTAAGGCTGGATAAATATGTCCGCCTGTTCCGCCTCCACTGATTACTATACGCATTATACCATTTCCCCTCAATTTTTTTCTGCTCTGAACAAAGTATAAACCCTGTTTTAAACAACAGGGCTCCGTTAAAACCTGTAAAGAAGAGTCAAAAAACATGTTTCCAATACAAAATCTGTCATTTCTACTCTTCAAATCATTTTTTTGTACTTTTGCAAAATAAATGTCATCATGGTTTCATGAACTAGCAGCACTAATATCTAGCGTACCTGCTTACATTTAAGAGTACGCCAATTGCCATCAGCATTAATGTCAGTGATGAGCCGCCATAACTTAGGAATGGGAGCGTGATACCTGTCACAGGGATAAGTCCAGTAACAACTGCGATATTAATCATCACTTGAATGGCAACCATTGAAATAATACCAACTGCTAGGAAACTTCCATATAAGTCTGGGGCTCCAAGTGCTATTCGTATGCCTCTCCATAATAGAACACTAAAGAGCAGCAAAATGAGTGATCCTCCTATAAAGCCAAGCTCTTCAGACAATATTGCAAAGATGAAGTCTGTTTGAGGCTCAGGTAAATAAAAGAATTTTTGTCTACTTTGACCGAGACCCATTCCGAACAGACCGCCTGGACCAACAGCGTATAAGGATTGAATAATTTGAAACCCACTGCCTAGTGGATCTTCCCAAGGATTTAAGTACGATGTAATTCGTTTTATGCGGTAGGGCGCTGATAAGACTAGTGCAGCAAATCCGCTGAGCCCTAAAAGACCGAGAAATATAAAGTGAGCAATTCTCGCACCTGAAACAAATATCATAATAATACAGGTTCCAACCATTACCGTCCCTGTTCCCAAATCTGGCTGCAGCATGATGATGGCAAATGCAGAAAACACAATGCCTAATGCTGGTGCGAAACCTTTACGAAAGGATGTGATATTTTTTTGTTTTTCAGATAAGAATTTTGCAAGAAACGCAATCATCGCAAGCTTCATAAATTCAGAGGGCTGAATACTAAACGCACCGACACCGATCCAGCTTCTTGATCCATTTCTCTCCATACCGATACCAGGAATAAGTACAAGCAGCAAAAGGAGAAAACAAACAGCAATCAATATCTTTGACCAAGTCCGCCACGTCCAATAATCGACTCGCATAATGAAAAACATCGCGATAACTCCGATTCCGGCAAACAAAAGCTGTCTTTTTGCAAAATAAAACGAATCATCAAATTTATACGATGCCCACACAGCACTAGCGCTGTACACCATAATTAAACCAATCGTCAATAAAAGTAACGTAATGACAACAAGCAAAAAGTCCGGAGAAGTTTTCTTATTCGTCAAGAGACCGACACCCCAAGCATAATTTCATTTGGGCTGTCAGTCATACGAGAGACAAGCCCTTATTTAAGCATATGCACGGCGTTTACAAACATGTCTCCACGTTCTTCAAATGTTTTATGTTGATCCCAGCTTGCACAAGCCGGGGATAATAAAATCACGTCTTCTTCTTCAGAAATGTTAAACGCCGCAGGTACTGCTTGTTCAACATTATCGACATGTTTTACGTGATGTATTCCCAGTTCTTCACCAAGCTTCACAAACTTAGGTGCCGTCTCACCAAATGTGATAATTCCTTTTACATTTTTCATAAAAGGTTTCAATTCATCAAATTCATTGCCGCGATCAAGCCCGCCAGCTAGTAAAATGGTCGGCTGATTAAAAGCTGACAATGCTTTACTTGTTGCCAGTATATTGGTGGCTTTACTATCGTTATAGAATTTTCTGCTTTGAATTGTATCTACAAACTGCAGACGATGCTTCACTCCACTAAATGTCGTGAGAACGTGTGCGATTGCTTCATTTGAACAGCCTGCATTTTTCACGACACAAATAGCTGCCAAAATATTTTCTTGGTTATGCTCACCAGGAAGAACAACATCCTTTAAATCGATGATATGTTCATTCATGTAGTAGATCGCACCATTTTTAATATACGCACCATGTTCTACTTGCTCTTTCACTGAGAAAAACACTTTTTTTGCTTTTGAAGCTTCAGCCAGTTTTACGACTGATGGATCATCGAGGTTAATAACAGCTATGTCATCTTCAAGTTGATGTGCGTATACTTTCTGCTTTGCTTTTTCATATTCATCACGAGTGTGGTGATAGTCTAAATGTGCATCAAAAATATTTAATATTAAGCTGATTTTAGGTCTGAAATCAACTGTTCCCATTAACTGAAAAGAAGAGAGTTCAGTTACGATCCACTCATCGCCAGCTGCTTTTGCAGCGACTTCGCTGGCAACCGTGCCAATATTACCTGCCACTAAAGTTTTTTGACTGTCTTGTTTCAACATTTCATAAATCAAAGTCGTGGTAGTGGTTTTTCCATTTGATCCAGTGATCCCAATAAAAGGAGCTGAGGTTAAATGATAAGCTAATTCTATTTCCGTCCAAACTGGAATTCGTCGGCGAAGCGCTTCTTGAACCATCACATTTTCATATGGAATTCCTGGATTTTTAATTAAAATCGTAATTTCTTTATCATCGAACATACGAAGAGGATGGCTGCCGCAAACGACATCAATCCCCTTTTCAGAAAGAAGCTGAGCAGGTTCATTTTCTTCAAACGGCTTTTGGTCATTTACTATGACATTTACTCCATGCTCATGAAGAATTGAAGCTGCCGCATATCCGCTTTTTGCAAGACCTAATACTAGTACATGTTCGTTTTTTAACATTTGCATCTTATTCAATTATAACCACACCTCGATGTAAATTCCTAAAACAGCAAGTAATAAACCAGCTGTCCAGAAGGTGACAACTACTCTCCACTCAGACCAGCCAACTAACTCATAGTGGTGGTGAAGCGGACTCATCTTAAAGATTCTTTTTCCAGTTGTTTTAAAGGAGATCACTTGAAGAATAACGGATAACGTTTCGACAACAAATACTCCTCCAATAATGACAAGTAAAATTTCAAGCTTTGTTAAAATCGCAATTGCTACAATCGCTCCGCCTAAAGCAAGCGATCCTGTGTCACCCATAAATACTTTTGCAGGATGCGCGTTAAACACAAGAAACCCAAGAACGGCTCCAGCAACAGCTACTGAAAAGATCGCTACATCGTACTGTGATTGATTCCAAGCCAATATAGCAAAGGCTCCAAAGGCAATAGCCGCGGTTCCAGATAATAGACCATCCAGTCCATCCGTTAAGTTCACGGCATTAGAACCTCCGACAAGCATGAAAACGACAAGGATAAAGTAAGCCCATCCTAAATCGAAGCTCACATCTGTTCCTGGAATGCGAATCGTCGTTGCAAACTGATAATAATGGAAGACTGCATAAAAAATCACTGCGATCACAATTTGACCAATTAATTTCTGTTTCGATGTTAAACCTAGGTTTCGTTTCATCGCTACTTTAATATAATCATCTAAAAATCCTAATAGACCGTAGCCAAGCGTGACAAATAACAATAAAAACATTTCTGGACTAATCTCAGAAAATTTGTTGATCATCACAATCGTTGTAATGGTAATAGAAAAGATAATCATAATTCCGCCCATTGTCGGAGTACCTGATTTCTTTTGGTGAGACTGTGGTCCTTCTTCTCTAATACTTTGACCAAATTTAAGCCTTCTTAAAAACGGAATAAAAATCGGGGATAAAAGAACACTGATTAAAAATCCCATTATGATTGTAAACAATATCACCTGTTCAAGCATCGTTCTTTACTCCTTCCGAATTTCCAAAGCCGTTTTCCATCAGAAAATCACATTCATTATTAAGGTATTCATTCGCGTTCTTCGTATGTTGTTTTTGTACAAAATGCTTCATTTCATTACACTCTTTTCATCATTTTAAGATTTGTTTAGATCTAAAATAGCGTCCATAGCAACCTTTGCATCATCAAAATCGTAAACTTGATCGCCGACGATTTGATATGTCTCATGACCTTTACCCGCTATTAAGACTGTATCGCCTTTTTTCGCATTGGCAATTGCAAAAAAGATGGCTTGTTTGCGATTCACAAAACTATGATAATATGCGTCTGGCACCCCATTTTCCATATCCTTTAAAATAGCTGAAGGATCTTCGCTTCTTGGGTTGTCTGATGTAAATACAGGTTCATCTGCATACTTCACAGCGATTTGGGCCATTTGAGGACGCTTTGTTTTATCACGGTCGCCGCCGCAGCCTATCACACAGAAAATTTTGCCCTCTGTTAATTCTCTACACGTTGTCAGGACATTTTCTAAGCTGTCAGGTGTATGGGCGTAATCGACGATAACAGGGAAATCTTGATCACAGTTCACAAGTTCAAATCGGCCTTTGACTCCCTCCAGCTCTTCAATAGCACTTACAATCGTTTCAAATGTTAAGCCAGATACGATCCCTACTGATACAGCTGCTAGAATGTTGTACACATTAAACTTACCGATGAGGGCAACTGTCACATTTTTTGTGCCAATTGGAGTGATCAAATCAAATTGAGTCCCCTTCGGTTTGATTTGAATATTCTTTGCCATTACATCTGCTTTTTGCTCTAAGCCATATGTCATGACTTCAGCAGCTGTCACTTTTTCATAATAACTCGAAGCGTCATCATCTGCATTTAAAATCGCATGCTTCGGCTTGTCGTGATGAAAGGCACTGCCAAGCTGTGAGAATAGCAAGCTTTTCGCATGTTTATATTCTTCCATTGTGTTGTGGTAATCAAGATGGTCCTGAGAAAGGTTTGTGAAAACAGCAATATCATAATCACATCCATGTACCCTGCCAAGATGCAGTGCATGTGATGATACTTCCATAATGGCTGTGTCTACATCTTGGTCAAGCATCTGTTTAAAAGTTTTCTGAAGTGTGACACTTTCAGGTGTGGTGTTTTTCACATCGAGAATGTCATCATTCACCTTCATATACATCGTACCGATTAAGCCAGTTTTCTTTTCGGCTTTTCTCATCATTTGTTCAATCATGTGTGTTGTGGAAGTTTTTCCGTTTGTTCCTGTGATCCCGATGAGATTCAGCTTATGAGTTGGCTGCTCGTAAAACGCATCAGCTATTCTTGCAAGAGCTCTTTGAGAGTGTTTTACAATAATGACTGGTACATCTGATATGTTAAGAGGGTGTTCTGCTACAATCGCTGCAGCCCCGCTTTTCACCGCTTTTTCAGCATAATCGTGTCCATCTACTGTATAGCCTTTTATACAGACAAAAAGGCTTCCTTTTTTCACCTCTCTTGAATCCATTTCAATGGAAGTGATATCAGGATTTTCGTTTATTAGTTCGTTGTTTTCACTTTTAAAATATGTAAGGAGTTCTTGTAATTTCATTTCATATCAAACCTCTCAAATTCGTTCACGTGCATGTCTTGTGAAAAAAACACACAGTCTATATTTTATCGTAAAAAAAGGGATACATCCAGCGTATTCCTTAAGTTTCTCTTGGAAAAAACACACTTTAGGCTCTTTTTTTCCAACAGACCTTCTCTTTCAACAAAAAGAGGCAGCCGAATGAGTGCGGCTACCCTCTGTTCATTCTTTATTATTCATCGTTTAAGTATAATCTGATGGTGGAGCCTTCTTTGACTTTTGTCCCGGCAGCAGGCGATTGCTTCACCACTTTACTGCCAGTTCCAGAAGCATCGATCTTCAGGTTAATCAGTAAGGATTCAAGGTCTGAAACAGATCCCCCTACAAGATTCGGTACTTCAATGGTTTTTGTGTCCAGCCACTGGTACTTCTTTTCAATTTGTCCTTTTCTTTTTTTCACACCCATCTCAGGCAGGCTGTCCCGCATAATATGACCCACAATTGGTGCAGCAACTGTCCCGCCAAATTGAATAGTGCCTTTCGGGTTATCTACAGCCACATATACAACGATACTCGGATCATCAGCAGGCGCAAACCCGATAAATGACACAATGTGGTTATTTTCCATGTACTTGCCGTCTTTTACCTTCTGTGCTGTCCCTGTTTTTCCGCCAACTCGATATCCTTCAACAAATGCATTTCGGCCAGTTCCTTGAGCGACTACACTTTCAAGCGCATATCTGATTTCTTTGGATGTTTCTGCTGAAATCACTTTCTTTTTGGCAATCGGTGATTGCTTTTTCACTACCTCTTTTGTGATTGGATCTATCCATTCTTTTGCAATGTACGGCGTGTAAAGTGTTCCGCCATTTACCGCAGCTGCTACGGCAGCTACTTGCTGTATCGGCGTAACAGATACACCTTGACCAAAGGCAGTTGTTGCCTGCTCTACAGGACCAACCCGGTCCAGCGGGAACAAAATGCCTCGCCCTTCCCCTTGAAGATCGATTCCTGTTTTTTGGCCAAACCCGAAATTTTTAATATAGGAAAATAATTTATCCTTTCCAAGACGGTCGCCTAGCTCAACAAAGCCAGGGTTACAGGAGTTTTGAACCACTTCTAAAAATGACTGTGATCCGTGTCCGCCTTTTTTCCAGCACCTCAGTCTTGCACCATCAACTGTCACAGATCCGCTGTCAAAGAAATGATCGCGTTTTAAATTGACTTTTTTCTCTTCTAGTGCTGCTGCAAGTGTAATAATTTTAAATGTCGACCCTGGCTCATATGTGCTCCACACCGGTAGATTTCGGTTAAACACTTTCGAGTCAACTGATTGATAGTCCGCTGGATCAAAATCCGGTCTGCTCGACATCCCAAGCACTTCACCGTTCTTCGGGTTCATCGCAATTGCAATCATCCCATCTGGGTTATATTTTGCCTGCGCATTGTCTAATTCCCGTTCTATAATGGTTTGCACCTTCGCATCGACAGTTAACTTCATATCAAGACCATCTTTAGGTGGTGTATAATCATCTGCTTCATCTGGCATTTTCTGCCCTTTTGCATCGGAATAGAACTTGACAGAGCCTTTTTCACCTTTTAGGTCATCATCATAATAGGCTTCCAGTCCAAGTAACCCTTGATTATCAATTCCGGCGAAGCCCAGCACATGAGAAAGAAAACTGCCAAACGGATAGTGTCTGATGCTGTCTTCCGCAACATAAACGCCATCTAAATCAAGCTCTCTGACTTCTTTTGCTTTTTCATGAGATACTTTTCTGCCTTCTGGAGAAATTCGTTCGATGGATGTTTTCTTTGTGACGTGCTTGTACGCTTTCTCTTCAGACATATTCAGTACTGCCGCCAGTTTCTTGCTTGTTTCTGCCGGATCTTTAATTTGCCGCGGGACGACCAATATAGATGGGGCACTTTTGTTCGTCGCAAGCTCTACCCCATTTCGGTCCAAAATATCTCCCCTTTCTGGTTCGAACGGGAGATTCCGGCTCCATGAATCTTTTGCTAAGCTTGTCAGCTTCTCGCCCATAATAAACTGTACATATCCTAATCTAGTATCTATGATGAAAAAAATGATCACCCCAAACAGCAGCACGAAAAGCAATCGTTTTCTCACTGTTACACTTGATACTCGCACGCCCGGTTCACTCCTTACATACATATGGCTTGTTTCCATCATATGCAGGCCCGTCCTTATGTAGAACGTCTCGTCTATCCCGCTCGGCAAAAGAAAAAACCTAGCAAGTGGTTTGCTAGGTTTTGCAGTTAATTCGGGCTTTTAAATGTCACAGTGACGACTTTATCTGAAATCTCCGCTCCATTTTTCACACTTTGTTTGACAGCATATCCTTGTCCTTTTGTTTCGATATGCACACCGGAAATGGATGCATATTGAAGGACTTCCCGTCTCGACCAGCCTGTCATATCAGGCATTTTTATCGTTTTTCCTGCTGTTTTCAAGAAAACTTTCTGGCTTTCAGAGAATTCAGAGCCTGCACTTGGCCACTGTCGTTTAATGGAGAGGCCGTCGCCGATGACAACAGGCGTTAAGTTTTTGTTTTTGGCTTCTGTTTCCGCCTGCTTCACTTCTAAATCTAAGAATGAAGGCATTGTTTCTTGTTTCACTTTTTGTTCGCCTGATTTTTTATCGTCTGTTTTTGTTGGTGCAATATTTAAATATAGCAGACTATTTTTCATGACTGGGTTAAAGATTTGTGCAACTGGGGCAGAGCCAGTTTCTGTATCAGACAGCTGCGGCTGCTGTACAGCGACATAAACGAGCAGCTTCGGATCATCTTTTGGCGCCATTCCCATAAATGAAAAGACGTAATCGTTTCTTCCTTTGAGATAACCGCCGGCACCGCCAATTTGTCCTGTTCCTGTTTTTCCAGCAACGTCAAATCCTTTGATTTGGTAAGGCTGGCCTGTTCCAATCTTCGAGGAAACCACCTCACCTAAAATGTCACGGACTTGCTTTGCTGTATCAGAGGAAATTGGTTTTCCAGCTACTGTTGGTTCGTGCTGTAAAATCGTTTTGTTTGTGTTCGGGTCTGTAATATGATCAATGACATATGGCTTCATCATCGTTCCGCCGTTTGCTATTGCTGTCGCTGCTTCGATTTGTTGAATCGGTGTAATGGCAGACGCTTGACCGTAAGCCGTCGATGCTTTGTCATATTCGTATCTGTAATTGATTTTACTAGACGCTTCGTTCGGTAAGTCAATACCTGTTTTGTCATAGAAATGGAACTTCTGCAAATATTGTTCGTAGCGCGTGAAGCCTAATTTTTCTTTTGCCAGCTTTGCAAAAGCTACATTAGACGAACGGAGAACCCCTTCATGAAAGTCAATTTTTCCCCAGCCGTTTCCATTGTTGTGGTCTCTTACAAGGCCGCCTCCTACTTTATAAGTACCCGATTGATATTTATCATTGCCTTGGTAGACCCCTTCTTGGATTGCCGCAGCAAGTGTGAAGATTTTCATCGTTGAACCTGGTTCAAACGCATATGAAATGACATCATTGTTATAATTCGTAATGTCTAATTCATTTAAATTAAAGCTTGGCCGCTGTCCCATCGCGAGCACCTTTCCCGTTTTTGGGTCAACGACTGTGGCAATGATTTTCTTCGGTTTATATTTTTTGGCAACCTGCGTCATACTTTCTTCAAGGAACGCTTGGATTTTTTGATCGATGGTCAGCGTGACATTTTTTCCATCCTTCGGAGCGACAATGTCTTCTTTACTATTTGGAAGAGCCCATCCGCTTCTGTCACTGTTATATGTCACATAGCCGTCTTTTTCTTTTAAAAATTTGTTCAGCGCCTTCTCAAGTCCCATCGCGCCTGACATGTCCTTCGTTGCCTCATCTAATCTTGCATAACCGATCAGATTCGACGCAAACATGCCGTTTGGATAATATCGCTTCGTGTCTTTTTCAAATGCGATCCCTGGAAGCTTTAGCTTTTCAATTTTTTCTTTTGTTGAAAAACTGATGTCTTTCCCAGCTTTACCAAACTCAACTTGGAACGCATCTTTTGTATTCAGACGCTTTAAAATTTCGCTTTCGCTCATATCAATGACTTTTGACAGCTCTTTTGCTGTCTTTTCTTTGTCGACGACATGCATCGGGTGCTTTGGATCGACCGTCATTTTCTTGCTCATGATCGCAATGAGCTTATAGACAGACGTATCCTCGGCAATCACATTCCCATTTCGGTCTAAAATAGACCCTCTTTTCGCTTCAAGTGTTTTCTTCGATTGATATTGTTCATTTGCCTTTGCGGCTAACACTTGGCCATCGACCGTTCCTGTAATCTGAATATAAATAAAACGTGCAAGGATGATAAAGAAAAACAGGGCGAAGCAAATACTCGCAATTGCCGCGCCTCTGTTCATCATTTTATTCTTTTTAGGCATCGCCATCTTAATCGACCTTCTTAACATCTTTCGAAATGCTTAAGCCAGCTTTTTTCGCAGTATCAATGACTCTCTCTGGTTCACTCAGCAAGTCTTTTTCCTTTTGAAGCTCAGTGATCTTCTTCGATTCTAAAGATACTTGCTGCTCTAATTTCTGCACCTCGATATTGGCGTGATAGACAGCAAAGGCTTTAGAAATGATGAGAATGGAGCTGCACATAAGAGCCATGACAAACATGACAAGTAAGATTTTTTCACCAAGTGTGATTGAACCTCTTCTTTTAATTACAACCGATTGGCCTTGCTGCTCTGTTTGATATTGTTTTACTTCTCTTTTGTAAGCCAAATTACTCATAAGAAACCTCCTTTTTATCATCATCTATGGTGTCGTTTTACTTTTTTTCTGCAATTCGGAGCTTCGCTGAACGGGCACGGTTGTTATGTTCCAGCTCTTGTTCTGATGCAACGATTGGTTTTCTCGTGATCAGCTTCAGCTTTGGTTCAAGTCCTTCTGGAATCACTGGTAGTCCGTGCGGAAGTTCTGGAAGAGAAGACATTTCTTTAAATGTACTTTTACAAATCCGGTCTTCAAGTGAATGGAATGTAATGACAGAAATTCTCCCCTTCGGATTGAGTAACTCTATTGCTTGTTCTAGTGCTTCTTCAAAAACTTTCAATTCATCATTGACGGCAATTCGGATCGCTTGAAACACTCTTTTTGCTGGATGTCCGCCAGTTCGTCTTGCAGGTGCGGGAATTCCTTCTTTGATAATGTCGACAAGCTCACCTGTTGTTTCAATTGGTGCTTTTTTTCTAGCTTCTTCAATTTTGCGTGCGATTTGCTTGCTGAATTTTTCTTCCCCATATTTGTAGAAAATCCGAACTAGATCTTCAAATGGCCATTCATTCACCACTTGTTTTGCCGACAATGCGGCTGTTTGATCCATTCGCATGTCAAGAGGTGCATCATGGTGATAACTAAAGCCTCTCTCTGGTGTGTCGAGCTGAGGAGATGAAACCCCAAGGTCAAAAATCACACCGTCTACGCTTGTAATGCCTTGTTCATTCAGACGTTCTTTTAAATATCGGAAGTTGCTCTTTATGAAAAGAATGTTCGCTTTTGAATCTGCGAGCTTCTCTCGTGCATGATCCAGTGCAGCATCGTCTTGGTCAAATCCAATCAATGTACCTTTTTCTGATAGTTGAGATAGTAAATATGAGCTATGACCTGCTCCGCCCAGCGTGCAGTCTACATATGTACCGTCTTCTTTGACGTTTAAACCGTCAACTGTTTCTTTTAATAATACTGTCTCATGTTGAAACATGATGTTATGGTCCCACCTTTTTCAAATAGAAATGAATGTGTAGAAAGCTTGCTGCACAAGGGATTATTATATATCAAACCCAATCATGTTTTCAGCAATTTCAGCAAAAGAATCTTCTTGCTCTTCTGTATATTGTTCCCAGATCGACTTACTCCACAACTCAATTCGATTTGAAACGCCGATGACCACACATTCTTTTTCGAGTTTTGCATATTGGAGTAGGTTTGATGCGATGTTAATGCGCCCCTGCTTGTCCAGATCACATTCAACTGCGCCGGAGAAGAAGAACCGGGTAAACGCACGTGCATCTTTTTTCGTTAGCGGCAGTGCTTTGAGTTTCTCTTCAATTAGTTTCCACTCACTCATAGGGTAGCCAAATAAACATTGATCAAGCCCTCTCGTCAGCACAAACTGTTCTCCGAGACCGTCTCTAAATTTAGCAGGGATGATCATGCGCCCTTTTGTATCAATCGTATGTTGGTATTCACCCATGAACATGATAATCAGAGCCCCACTTTCTCACCCTTACTCTCCACTATCCACCACTTCTCTCCACAAAACTTATTTTACACTGTTTCTACATAAAAAAAAACCCTGAACTAGTCAGGGTTCATTAAAACTTTATTTCAAAGTTTGACAATTTGCTGCTTGTTTTGAAATGAAAATGGCAGATTTTTGAACGTTTTGAAGAATTCTGGACCATATTTGTTTAAAAAGTACATGATATTCCAAATTCTTTCTTGCGGGGCATCTAATGGTTTTAAGCTGTTTTCAATCCGTTCAAAATCTCGAAGGATATATCCTTCCTTCTCTTCCACACGCTGCGCCACCTTTTGATAAACAAATTGAAGCTGGTCTTCGATAAATTTGGCATTTTTATCTAGCAGCTGTTCGAAGTTTGGTTCAACCTCCAGTGCTTCTTGCCTCAGTACGCCATGAACATTCGCTAATTCACGTTTCGCCTGATCAACGGCTTGAACAAAGCTGTCTGGAAGGCTTTGCTCAAAGTGAGCCTCTTTCTTTTCTTTTACTCCGTTTGTGAGCACTTCTTCAAGAGAAAGTTCTCTGACCGGCAGCTTCTTATCGATGTGCCTTTCAAGAATGGTCACGTGCAGTCTTGGAAGAACGGGTGCCATCTTTAATTCAAAATGCTCAAAAATTCCTTTCAGTTCTCCCCAATAGTTGACTTCACCGTGGCCTGCCATAAAAGCAAGTGTTGGGAGAAGGGTTTCCTGCATTAAGGGACGCGTCACCACATTGTTGCTGAACCGTTCTGGGTGCTCCTCAATTTCCTGCAAAAGCTCTTCTTTTGTCCACGTAAGCCCCACTTCTGATATAGAAAACTGGCCGTTTTCTTTTTCAATAAGGAAACGCTCTTCATCATATTCGTAAAACAGGTTCGCCTGATTGTCACCAGCTTCTATGATAGGCTGATATCCCGCTCGTTTCATGGCAGCCTGCGTTTCATTCAAACGAGCTGTGACCGCATCATTTGTCTCAACAATATGCTTGAATAACGTACGCTCAAGTGGTTTGACGCCTAAGTCTCCTGAATTAAATAGAAGCAGTCCATCTTCTTCAAAAAGGTCGCATACAATCCATTCAAAGAAATCCGTAAATGTTTGTGATTTGCGTAAACATCGAAGAAGCTGATCAAGCAAGTCATTTGTATACGCAGATTCTTCATATGTTGAAAACACATCGCGGAGCCATTTCTCTGTTTTTTCTTGATGCAGAGGTGTTCTTTTGGCAGCAGTTTTTTTGACGTTATGTAATGGCAGCTTTTGCTTGACTGGACCTTTTTCGCCAGATGTGTAGACAAAATTAATTTCATCTACGTCATGATCCTCACCTGCTACCCAAAAGACTGGAATCACAGGAACGCCAAGCACTGATTCTTTTTCTTTTGCGAACTGAATAATGGATATGATTTTATGTATGGTATAAAGCGGTCCTGTCAGTAGGCCTGCCTGCTGTCCTCCAACCACCATGACACTCCGTTCATCACGGATCTTTTCAATGTTCTGACGCATCGCTGTCGATTCAAACTTTGCGTGGTATGCGCTCATATAATCCGCTAAAGCCTCGCGCGGGAAGCTCATTTCCATGAGATCGTCGTATCTTTTTTTCCATGTGTGCTCAGAATGTATATCATAATCAAAAAAAGCAGTCATCTCTTTTTTTTCTTCTATATAATCACGTATGAATAAATTCTGACTTCGGATGGAAAGTTCAGTCAATTGCATGTTTAGAACTTCCTTTCTTCAATAAATAGTTAGTTTCCCGAAAAAAGTATAGCATGTAAATGAGCTCACTCAAAAGATTTTGTTTGCTTTTTTTCCAATACTTCCAAGCTTCGATTGAAGAAAGTAAGATGTGGCGCCAGAATTTCTTGAGCTTGAGCCTTTTTTAAAAGATAGCCAACGATGGCTTTTCTTTCGGTTTCACGGCCTTTGACGATATCTTGAAGCATTGACGATTGATTGGCGGCCGTTTTCTTACAAATGGAAACGACGTGTGACCAGAGCCGCTCTTTTTCAGCCAGACCTAGAATGGACAATGCTTCCTCAAATGCACATTTCATCATGTATTCATATGCAGGAGTTGCGATCAATTCTCCATTTTTCACATGCAATAAAGCCGTGAGCGGGTTAATACAGACATTGACCAGCAGTTTTTCCTCCAGCACTTTTTTCCATTCATCCGTATAAATCATCTGAAATTGGGCCGGCGTTTCATTCAAAGCATTTCTCACATCAGCTGCATCCTCAGGATGAAAAGCCCCCCACTTGATGACACCAATCCCTGTATGGTTTACTGCATGATCTGATACCTTCATCGCCCCGTGCTCTACAACACCGATATATATCGAATGCGGCGTGTCCCAGTTTTCTAAATCTAATAAGTGGGCCATGCCATTTTGTAAAAATAAGATTCGTTGACGAGGTAATGTGGATAGTTCATCAAGCACCTCTTGCAGCTGGTGATATTTCACCGTCACAATCAGCAGATCAAATACTCCTGTAATCCCTGCCCTTGCCTCCGCAGACGCCAGGAATGTGTCTCCTTTTACCGTTCGCTTAATACCTGATGTTCGAATCTTCTCTGCTTGTTCTTTTCTTCTTGTCAAAACAGTGATGTCATGATGCTGTGATAAATAACTGGCACAAAGCAGACCAATCGCACCGCCGCCAATGATTCCAATGTTCAACTGCCGCACTTCCCTTTTTCTGTTTACTTCATCATATCAACCATTTTAACAGTTTCAAGCCGCGATGCAAAAAGCAGATGGCGCGCCGCGATTGAATTTTTTTAATTTAAAAACTATAATAATAAGTGTAAAAACTTTTTGAGGCGGATGGGATGAAAACGCCTTCAACGACATCACTGTCAACATTATGTGTGTAAGGGGGAAGATCATATGACACAAGTAAAACGACTTCTAATCAATTACAAAACTTTAGAGGAATTTAAACAATTTAAGGAATATGGCATACAAGAACTATCCATGCTTGAAGACCTTGAAAGTAATATGATTGAAAATGACAGCAACTCTCCATTTTACGGGATTTATTTTGGAGATAAGCTGGTTGCACGTATGAGCCTTTATCAAGTGGACGGCTCGACGACAACGTATTTTGACCACAATCATGATTATTTAGAGCTGTGGAAGCTGGAAGTGCTTCCTGGGTATCAGCGTAAAGGGTACGGCGAGGCACTTGTTGATTTCGCCAAATCTTTCGGACTGCCAATCCGGACCAATCCACGCGTCAAATCTGCTGGTTTTTGGGATAAAATGGGCTTTGAAGCGGTAAAATATGATATGGAACGCGACAAAGGTGAAAATCCACTCATCTGGGAACCTGCCCATATTCAAAAGAATACAGGTGAATCCGCTTAATCACTGATGGCAAAACGCCCCTCCTTTCTCTGTGAGGGGCGTTTTCTTATTTAGCATATTCTTTTAAGTTGATATTCTGTTTGACTCTTTCAACAATCCCAATAAGTGCCCGGTAGTCTTCTTCTGTCATTTTTAATTGCCGCTTCAAATGTTCATTTTCTTCTGTGAGCGACTTCAGTTGATGCTGCGTGTCCGCCAGTTCTTCGCGTAAATAAGCTGAGCCAGCCGGTTCTTTTTCAAGCTTCTCTAAAAACTGAATCACTTCTCGCAAGGTCAATTCAGCCTGATCTGAAGTTGCCTTTTCTTCTATCGTTAACGTATTCTGTGGTAAACCCGAGGAATGAATTCCAATCTTTTTACGCAGTTCTTTCCGCTGTTTTTTCGCCAGCTCAATGCCTGCCTGATATTGTTTTCTGACGTATGAGTTCCATCTGAATCCACATGCTGCCGCTGTTCTTGACAATGCTTTCCCGACTTCCTCAAATGCGGAAAGCTGCGTTCCTCCATCTCGAATATGCCTTAAGACGACTTCTGCTAAAAGTAAATCTTCATCTTGTGTCCATGCGTCCTGCCTTGTAATCGTCAATTGATCATCCCCCCCTGAATCTGAATACCACATCATATGCGCTTACTAGAGTAGATAGACTATTTGCAGGAGAGAAACCTAAAAAAATAGACAAATAAAAAAACGCAAGGGAAGATTCCCTTACGCTTTTTTATCAAGCATTAGTTGCTTTTTACGTCTTTGCCTTTGTATGTTCCGCAAGATTTGCAGACACGATGAGAAATTTTCATTTCACCGCATTCTGGGCAAGCTACCATACCAGGTACTTGTAGTTTGAAATGCGTACGACGCAATCTTTTTTTCATTTTAGAAGTTCTTCTAAAAGGTACAGCCATTATTCCCACCTCCTTAAAGAGTTAAGATTCATTATTTTCTTCTAAAAGCTTTTTCAAGCCTTCCAGACGCGGATCAATTCGGTTTTGATGTGCATCTTCCGAAATGACCGCCCAGTCATTCCCTTCCTGTGGTGCAGCACCTTTTACGTCTGTTTGGTCGCAAAAGATTTGCATCGGCACTTCAAGAAGAATTTCTTCCTTGACTATAGGCGTTAAGTCGATGATATCGTCTTCTACAACAGATACGTCTTCATCTTCTATATCGTCTGTCTTATGAAGTACAAATAGTTCTTTCGTTGAAATCGCAAATGGATAATTTACATCAACAAGCGTTCTTGAACAAGGCAATGTCATTTCACCTGTGATGGTTAAATCAAATGCGACTTGCTTTGATTCGATCACTCCAGTCCCTTTCACCTCTACCGGTGAAATACGACGTATATCTGAATGAAGGCTAGTAAGTTCATTTAAGTCAACCGTCTCATGAAAATCGAAGCTGTTTTTAGCTTTTTGATGTAACTGATAAACTGTCCATTTCAATTGTATCACCTCTAAGAGCAACAAACATGATTATAGCTTTCATCATGCTATTTGTCAATATTTTTTCTTTACAGTCCTTTGTGATGTCAGAGCGTTGTTTGACATCAGTTCACGGAATGCCTACACTGAAAAAAATGGGCTTCATTTTTCCCTTATGCTACTGTAGCATAGACCATTTAACCATAGCAAGAAAGGCGGAACATCTATTGAAAGCAACAGGAGTTGTTGTCGAGTACAATCCATTTCATTATGGACATGCCTATCATGTTCGCCAGGCGAAAACACATACCTCCTCAGATGTAGCCATTGCCGTCATGAGCGGATCCTTTCTCCAGCGCGGAGAGCCCGCTATCGTCTCCAAATGGGCACGAACAAAAATGGCATTGCAAAACGGTGTAGACATCGTGTGTGAGCTTCCATACATATATGCAGTGCAAAAGGCAGAAACCTTCGCAAACGGCGCCGTGTCTATTCTAGATGCTTTAAAATGCCGCTCCCTTTTTTTCGGAAGTGAGGACGGAAACATCAAAGCATTTGAGCGAACAGCTCACGCTTGGCATGAGAAAAAAGAAGAAATCGACCTTTTCACAAAAGCAAAGGTAAAAGAAGGTCTTAGTTATCCGGCTGCCGCTGCCGCTGCGTTTCAAGAGGTCATTGATCCGAAACACTTACTGGATCTGTCTAGGCCTAATAACATTTTAGGCTTCCATTATGTCAAAGCCATCTTAGAGAGATCTCCTCACATAGAGCCCTTTACCTCTCAAAGAATTGCATCCGGTTATCATGATCAAGAGCTTCCTAAACATCAGAAAATCGCAAGCGCTACAAGCATCCGAAAAGCCATAAAAGAGAATGGGTCATTTGAAACTGTCGCCTCTTATCTCCCGGAAGCCTCGCTTAAGCAATTACATGACTATTATTCTTCTTATGATCTTTTACATACGCAAGAAGACTATTTCAGCTTCTTAAAACATGTGTTTCACACAATGGATACAGCTGAACTAGAAGGCATCTATGAAATTGAAGAAGGCATCGAACACCGCATGCAAAAGGCGATCACACATGCGTCCTCCTACGAGGAATATCTATCACTTGTGAAAACAAAACGATATACGTGGACAAGGCTGCAGCGGATGAATACGCACCTTTTAATGAGGGTGAAGAAAACGGTCATGCATGAGCTGCTAAAGGAGAAACAAGCACCATACATTCGTTTACTTGGTATGTCAAAGAAAGGCCAGCAATACTTATCTCTTGTAAAAAAGGAATTGGACGTACCGCTTGTCAGCAAGCTGTCTTCCTTTTCACATCCTGCCCTTGATCTTGACATTCGCGCTTCCCGCGTCTTCAGCCTTCCCATCAGCGAACCAATGCAAACAAAGTTAACAGAAGCAGAATTTAAAACCTCACCGATCCGCTATGATGAAGAGACTGGTCTCTTCCAATCTCGATAAAAAAAGCAGCCTAAGGCTGCTCTCTGATTGTTGACAAAGGGCTAAAAGGATCTTTATTTTAGTCCTTTGTCCTCTTTTCAGCGTGATAGAAAACCTTTGAAGTCTAGGAAGGGCGAGCACCGGAACGGAGCGAATTTGACATTCGTGAGTACCGGCGCAGAGACCTGACACCGAATGCGAGGGTTTGTCTACACGCTGAGAGCAGCCTGTGATAAAGGCTGCTCTTTTTTCACTTAAGATGCTTTCTCTTTTAACTTGTTTAAATAGTTCAGTGCGTCCTGCATTGTGTCCACAGGAACGATTTTCATATTACTTTTAATATCTTTTGCTGTTTTCACTGCATTTTTGTAGTCTGAATTTGGATCACCTTTATCGTTTGGTGCAAAGAAGATATCTTTTCCTGCTTTATCTGCTGCAACAACCTTTTGATCTATTCCGCCAATTGGCCCGACCGTACCATCAGCGTCAATCGTTCCAGTCCCTGCAATCGCATAGCCATGTGTTTCGTCTTCTTTTGTCAGCTGGTTATAAATTTCAAGTGACATCATTAAACCTGCCGACGGGCCGCCGATATTTTCAATATCGACCTTAATGGAAGGCGATACTTTCACATTTCGGTCTGTAAATAATGATACGCCAATTCCGACTCGGTTCGGCTCTTCTTTAAAAGGCTTTAACTTCACTTTCTGCGTAATATCCTTGCCGTTTCGTTCAAGGACAAAACGGACAGATGTACCAGCTTTTTGACGGCTGATATACGACACCATTTTATCAGCAGAATCATACGTCTTGCCATCAACGCTTTTAATCCGGTCGCCCACTTCAATTTTGCCATAAGCAGGCATGCCTTTCATGACGTAGCTCGCATATACCCCATTAAACGTATAATCTACTTTTTTGCCTGCTTTTGTATACGCTGCAATCATGGCATTTTCTTGAGAGCTTTTCATCAGCTGAAGCTGTCTTTTCATATAATCTTCATCCGACTCTCCGTCCGCTTTAATATTTTCTTCTGGGACGATCTCGTCATATTTATTCATTTTCGCAAGTAAATACGTATACGGATTGGCTGGACCTACTTTTATCGTCATAAGAGAGAAGCTGCCCTTCTCGCCGTATCCACCGTCCACTTGAATGTGAGGGGCAATCTCTGTTGCATCACCCGGCTTTGTCACGTAATACGGCAGTTTAACAAAAGTTAAGCCAAATAAGACAAGAACAACGACAAAAAAGCTGAGCCAGCGAATATTCAATTTTTTCATTCGATTAACACTCCCATTTATCAATGACATCTTTCAGTTTACCTGCTAATTGATCTGCGGCGAGCTCACCAGCTTCAATCATCTCCTGAACCTGGGTGAACGAACTAGAGCTAAATGTTTCAAGCCTCGGCCGGATCATGAGATCTGCATGAATGGTTTGATGACGGACCAATTCATTTTGAAGGATGTCCAAACTTTGCATAATCACATCCGATAATCTCGTCGCCTTTTCTGTTTTTTTCACCCTTGATACATCAGAGGCGATAATAAGGTCTGCGCCCATTTCTTTTAAAACAGACACAGGAATGCGGTCAACAACCGCTCCATCCACTAGCTGTCTGCCGCCCATTTCGTGAGGAACAAACACGCCTGGAATGCTGATGCTTGCTCTGACTGCTTGTGAGACAGACCCTTCTTTAAACACAACCTTCTCCCCTGTTTCGAGGTCACAGGCAACCACCGCAAGGGGCATTCTTAATTCTTCGAATGTTTTCCCATATGTAAACGTGTGAATCAGCTGCAAAATTCGATTTCCTTTTAAAAGACCGATTTTTGGCAGTGTATAGTCAGCATAATACTTTCTTCTGAAGACAAGTGCAAGTTTTTTCATTTTTTCTACGTCTTGTCCTGCCGCATAAAAGCTCCCAACAAGTGCGCCAATACTGCTTCCAGCAATCATATCTACCTGTATTCCTTGCTTCTCAAGACTAGACAATACCCCGATATGCGCCATTCCCCTCGCACCCCCGGAGCCTAGTGCAAGCCCGATGATCGGTCGCTTCATGAAAATCCACCCTCCTCTTTCTATGCATATATACGAATCTATAGGTCTAAACATGCCCCTACTGCTCGTATAGTAATAGAAGACAGGCTCGGCTAGTTTCTTTTTCTAATATCACGAGCTCGCCAATAGATCATAACGGCAAGGGGCGAAATCTCCATGAAAAAATGGAACACTCTGTTCATCGCTGCTTTTTTTATTTTTTTAACAGCCACTGTGATTACACACCCACAAGCCTCTTTGCAAGCATCGAAAAATGGACTTGCAATGTGGTGGGAGGTTGTATTTCCATCATTGCTTCCTTTTTTTATTTTGTCCGAGCTATTAATTAGTTTCGGGATTGTCAGATTTGTCGGGGTATTATTAGAGCCATTTATGCGCCCCATCTTTCGGGTGCCGGGTGTAGGCGGATTTGTACTGGCTATGGGAATGGCTTCAGGGTTTCCTTCTGGTGCGAAATTAACGACAAGACTGAGGCAGGAAAGGCAGCTGACGCGGATCGAAGCAGAGCGTCTCGTTTCCTTTACAAATTCATCGAATCCATTGTTTATTTTCGGTGCGGTGGCTGTTGGTTTTTTTCATCATCCAGCTTTAGGCATTGTATTGGCCAGCGCTCATTATTTAGGGAATCTCGCTGTTGGTGTGACGATGCGGGGATATAAAGCGCGCCATGATGCACACCTAAGAAGCCGTAAGAAATTTTTATTCCCCCCGTTTAAAGAGGCATTCAATGCTCTTCATACAGCAAGACTCGCAGAGAAAAGACCGCTCGGCCAAATGTTAAGTGATGCAGTCATGTCATCAGTCCAAACACTCTTTATGATTGGCGGCTTTATCATCTTATTTTCTGTGTTTAGCAAAATGCTGTCAGTTGTCCATGTGACAGACCTTTTATCTATAGGGCTCGGATATATGCTGCAAACGCTGCATCTTCCGCCAGAATTAGACCTTGCCATGATTGCCGGTTTATTTGAAATCACATTAGGAAGCCAGATGACGGGGTCACAGGAAGTCACCCTTCTCGCTAAAACCATTGTCGTCAGCTTTATTTTAGGATTCAGCGGGTTCTCTGTTCAAGCCCAAGTCGCCGGCATTTTAGCGGCAACCGATATCCGCTTTAAACCGTTTTTCTTTGCCCGCTTGCTTCACGGGATTTATGCAGCTGTTTTTGCCTTTTTATTATTCAAGCCTCTTTATGTCTCTCGATCAGACATGGCTCTCCCAGCGGGTGCCTTTGATGCAGGCCAGCAGGTCGTCATGTTCAGCAGCGTGCTTTGGAATCAGCTTGTGACAGCTGGTCCTTTGATCACACTTTGCAGCTTGATTGTGTATATCGCGCTATACTATCGGAAATTAAAAAATGGATGAGTGCTGGGTGCACTCATCCATTAAATTTTTCCTTCAGCGCTGCTTCTACCTCTTTTGGTACAAGATCTTTGACTGCCCCATGATATTTCGCTACTTCTTTGACAATGCTGGAGCTTAAGAAGGAATATTGATTGTTGGTCATCATAAAAAACGTTTCAATTTCATCGTCTAACACTTTGTTCATTGAGGTGCCTTGCATCTCATACTCAAAGTCCGTCACAGCTCTTAGTCCGCGTAAAATGACTTTGGCTTCTTTTTGCTTCGCATAATCAACAAGCAGGCCATGAAACGATTCAACTTTGATATTTGGCAGCTCCTTCGTTGCTTGGCGAATAAGCTCACACCGTTCTTCAACAGTAAATAACGGTTTTTTAGATGAATTATTTAGTACACATACATACACTTCATCAAAAATCTTTGCACCTCTTTTGATGATATCCAAATGCCCCAATGTAACTGGATCGAAGCTGCCCGGACAAACGGCTATGTTCCCCATGCTAATTTCCCCGCTTTCTATAGATCGTAATACCAGTCAATCCGTACAGTTCCTGCCTTGTGATGTGAAGCTGTCCTGCTTCTTCTGGCAGCTTCACATCTTTATCATGCTCACACACGATCACGCCGTCATCTGTTAACAAGGCGTGCTCGTCAATCATTTCAAGAAGTGCTTTTAGCTGTTGATCTTTATAGGGCGGATCAAGGAAAATGGCTTGAAAGGATTCCTCTCGTTTCACAACAGCTGCAAGTGCACGCTTTGCTTCATTTCGAAACACTTCACTTTGATCCATTAGCGACAATTGATTCAGGTTGCCTTTAATCGTCTGAATCGCCTTTATATCTCGATCAACAAATATGCAATGATCGAATCCTCTAGAAAGCGCTTCAATCCCTAAACCACCGCTTCCTGCAAATAAATCAAGAGCCCATCCGCCATCAAAATACGGGCCGATCATATTAAATATTGATTCTTTTACTTTATCTGTCGTCGGTCTTGTTGATTGACCTGGTACCGCTTTAAGTGTGCGGCCTTTTCTCGTTCCAGAGATGACTCTCATTTTTCCACCACTTTTTCTACTTGCTTCTATTCATCATTATATATGACAAAAAATTCAACATTATCTTACCACATCACTCCTCAAGGAACAATGCAATGATATTCTTTCATTTTCTATGTATAGATCAAGAAATCCGGGGTCATACTACTTATAACAGCATCTGATGTGGTGCTGTTGCCAACCGCGGAGAAGACTTACGTTTCCCCATAAGTTCTTCCTCCGGTTTCTCCTCTCCCTTTGCCTTCTCCTTAATGAATCATTAAGAATAGAAGGACCCCGCGGGTGATGCCGCGGGGATTTTTTTGTGTCTTTAAAAGCCCACCTTATAATCATACTCTTTTGCTTTGTCCAATTTGGATTCGTACTCTAATTTAATAAAAGGTTTATATGAAGGCTCAACACGTTTCACAAATGGTAACGAGCTGAGTTTAGCCATATGGCGCTCAAGATCATCCATATCACAATAGATCACAGCATATTTCATTTTCCTTGAAATATAGTGAACATTTCCGAATTTTCTTAGCGCTTTTGACTGCTTTAATGAATGCAGCCAGACGACCATCCCTTGACGTTTGGTTTCCATCTTTTCACCTGCCGCTTTTCAATTCTTTTCATTCATTATGTAAAAGACGAGACATTCAAGTCTCGTCAAGATACTTTACAGCCGCAGCTGCCACCTGATCCACAGCCACCGCCGCATGATGATAGACCATCAAAATATGGGTTCCCTGTTGGAACTTTAATATATGCTGATACAGCTTGACCGATTTCAATACTAATCTCATCTAAGATGGATTGAATCGCTGTTTCTGCTTTTTTGAAATCAACCACTGTATCGTGAAGATCTAGCTTTCTTTTGACCTCACGCATTTCCTTTGAGATCGTTCTATAGTCCGGATGATATTTGCCGAACCGCTGCACATCCTCATACTGCTCTTTTACTTTTGTAAAATGGGCAATAATTTGTTGGGCTTCTTCGTCTTGCTGGAGACGCTTAAAGCAGTTGCGGTAATGTTCAGCCTCCTCCGACTGAAGAATCATGGCAGCCAATTGATTTGCTTCCTCTTGGAGCTCCACAGATTCGATTGTCGCATACATAAATGTTGCACCTCCAATTCATAGTTTACCACGAAACCTATGGATCAGAAAATGCTTTTACGTGACAAATACATCCCATGTTTCTCTTTTCTGTTTATATTCTGGATGACGGGAATTCAGCACAACAGTCATTTTATGCTTTCCTTTTGAAAGATGCTTGACCACAAATGCCGCGGTATACTCATTCCCTGCACGTTTCCCGTCTACATACACTGTGAAATATCCCGCCTTCTCGTTCTTTTTCAGACGCTCTGGCTGAAGATGAAAATCTTGAAGTGTACTTTCTATATAGACAGACGACCCTTGCACTTTGTATTTCAAAAAGCCTTGCTGCTTCATTTCGCTTTGGGCTTGCTGCATGACTGGTACTGCTGGGTCTTGCTTAATCACTTGCTCTTCTCCATGTTGACTTTGACACCCGGTGACAAGAAAAAGCAATGCGCCTATTGACAGCATCCATTTCATCATCTGATTCTCCTTTCATCTACTTTTTATAGGATGCTCAGGAAATAGACATCTTAATCAACTCAAAAAAAGCCTCAACCGGCTCCATTTTGATTGCGCATTGCTTGGAACATTTGAATCATCATTTCAGCCATTTGGACGCTATTGCTCAACTGACTCACACGATGAGGAATGGTTTTTTCGTAAAAGTTCATTTTATCTAATTCAAAGGACGTTAGATTTTCAGGATGTCGCGTCAGCTGTCTGTACCAGATAGGACGCTGCCTTATGAATTTGATTCGCTCCTCTTCGGCCATGACAAATTCCTGTACTTCTTTTCGCACCAGAAGCATCCCCTTTCACTTAATCTTTCCTGAAGGAGAATGGGTGCTGACTGCCTCCAGATGAACCTTTCTTTGAACCATTGGATGAAAATTGGCCGAGCAAGCTTTGTAAAGAGGAAATAGACTGGCTCATTTTGTTAATCTGTTCATTCATTTGATCAGCGTCCATTTTTTTCACAGCAGAAACCATTTTAGACATAAAATCTGCTTTTCCTGCTTCACTTGGCTTAGTGGCTTTTTCTTCTTTCGCATCTTCTGATTTCGATTGCCGGTAAGGTGACCACATCTCATCTTCCTCACCAAACATGACCCAATTCTCGTATACACTTTGCCAGCTTTTTTCTTGCGTTTGCACTTCTTGAATTAACTTCGGATGGCGTCTGACGAATTGTTTAAATTCATCAATGGATGTTTGTTTATGCTTGTTTGTCATATCCTCACCCCCCATACAAATGCCTACTATACTATATACACCAGCATCTGTTTTGGTGAGCCTCTTTTTAACCATCAAAAAAACAGCTGCGACCATGCAGCTGCTTTCGTTTAAGAAGTTTTCTTGATGAAATTTTGGGTGTAATATTTTTCTTTCACCCCTACGCCAAGATGCGTGTAATCTTTATTTAATAACGCCTTCCTGTGACCTTCACTATTGAGCCAGCCCTCTACCGCTGCAGGTCCATCGACATAGTTATAGGCAATGTTTTCACCTGCGAGCTGAAAGCCCACCTCGCCTCTTTCTAACCGATCTTTCAGCGTACCGTATTTTTTAGATTCATGGGAGAAATAATGATTCTCTTTCATGTCCTCACTATGCATGAATGCCACTTCAGAGGTTTCATCATCCCACTTTAAGATCGGCAGGTTGTACTTATGGCGGATAATATTGGTCATATCAAAAATTTGTTTTTGACTGGAAGCTTCGATATCTTTCCACTTTTCGCCTGATATCGCTTCAGGTTCTACCAATTGACCTCGGTAGACCACCTCATACGGCTTTTGTTTCACAAATGTATCTGCGTTGAAGGCCCTGATACTTGAAAGGGTGCTTTCAAACTTATCCATGTAAAGCTGAACATACACATCATCTCCCACTTTCACAGTAGGTCTTGTATTCATATCATCTTCTGAGAATTCAAAGCGGTATGAATTTTGTTCATCCTCCACATGAATGTAAGGTGCAATTTGTGTTTTCTTAAATACTTCACTCGTGGCTTGACCGATTTTAAACGGTTCTACATTCAGACCGTCTCCTGTTGCAAACAAGGTCACCACTTTACTATCCTTTACCCCTACTTGAATATAGTGCTTCTTCGATTGGTTGTAAATCCACCAGTCATAATCATATGCGGAAGGATCAATTCGATCTGGTTCTCCCAGCTGCTTAAGCACTTCGTTTGAAGATTTCCCCATAAAGGACATGAGCCCCTTTTTGGGGATGTTGATCGGCTTATCGCTAGATGTTTCTTCATTAGACACCTTCGGTTCATTGCTGTTTTCTTTTTCTGGTGAAGATCCATATTGAATAAACAGAACGTACGTTCCAGATATAATCAGGAGGATGAGGAGTGTTTTGAGCACAGTTTTCAAATAAACACCTCCGTTAAATTGGCAAGGTACAAAAAGTACCTTCTACTGTCATTTAAACAAAACTTGCTCCATTTATCAACGACAATACAGCCTATTTAACACGAATTTAAAATATGCCCCTCTTAATGAAGAAATCCTTGTCCATGATCTTGATCCTGTTGAGAGATTTCTGTCAGTGCCTCTCCCGCGCGATCATTTGATAAATCTTCGACTGATAAATCTCCAAGAGCGACAATCCCTGTTAATGCGCCGTTTTTTACAACAGGAATGCGGCGGAGCTGATGCTCTGACATGAGCCGGACAATTTCTTCAAGTGTTGCATCTTCTTCAGCTGTTAATACTTCCTTTGTCATCAGCGAGCCCACTTCCTGTGAGTTTGGCTTTTTTTCTGCAATGCCTCTAAGCACAAGGTCACGGTCTGTCACTATCCCAACGAGCTGATCTCCGTCAACCACTGGAATGGCACCAATATCAGCATCTCTCATTTTGACTGCTGCTTCATACGTATTGTCATCTTGATTACATGTCACTACTTTTTTGGTCATAATATCTTTGATTTTTTTCGTTTTCACGTTGATTCCTCCATCCGTTATTTTCTTTATTACTGTAACCAGCTTATAAAAGAACATACCTTTCACAGTTGAAAGTTTAACGCTTTCATACTATGATTGTCAGTAAAGGGAAATTTTATAAGGAGGGGTTTTGGGTGAAGTTTGAAGGTACGGGGATTGAAAAGGTATCAGCTGACTTAAATAAATTAGATTTCATTATGGAAAGTGAAGGATTTGTACGAGCCGATCAATGGGATTATGAGCGTGTGACATACGACAGAAAGTACAGCATGGTAGAGGGAACCTTTTATTTACGGATTTCCGGCTACGCCACTGAAGGAGATGTCGGTTCCAAAAAAGCACACATTCAGCTTCTAACACCGTTACTAGGAAAACACTATTATCCACATGGCGTTGAATACGGCGAAGGCGAAGAATTCCCTAAGTCTCTCATCCAATCAAGCAAAAAAACACTTGCACAGCTGAAGGAAAAACTAGAAGCCATGACGGCTGAAGCATAAAACAAAGGGCTGAAATGATCTTTATTTTAGCCCTTTTTCTAAGATGAAAGCACAGCCAGATGGGACTGACCCCGTTTTTGAGACAGGGATCAAAACACCTTTATACAGCCAATTGCCGATAGTTGATCGGTGATTGATTGTTTAGTTTTGTTTGAATACGAATGTTGTTATAATAATAAATGTATTCTTTGACAGTGCGTTCTACGATGGTGGTCGTAGTTCGATCAATACTGTTAAGATAGAACGTTTCAGACTTTAGCGAGGAATGAAACGATTCGATGGAGGCATTATCAGCGGGCGTCCCTTTACGGGACATGCTCATGGTAATGCCTTTTATATGAACAGCTTTCTGATACTCGTAAGATGTATACACAGAACCTTGGTCGCTATGTAACACACAGTTTTCAGGCAGTGCTGGGAGCTGATCAAGTGTGTTTAAAATAAAGTCTGTGTCCTGCTTATCACCAATCGTAAACGCAATCACTTCTCCATTATATAAATCCAATATACTGGAAAGGTACAATTGTTTCTGTCCATAAGGCAAATACGTGATGTCCGTTACTAGTTTTTCAAGAGGGCGATCAGACTGAAAGTTCCGATCCAGTATATTACCAGCCACAGCATAGGGCTGCCCATTTTTCTTACGCTTTTTCATTTTAACCCGGCACTGCCACTGGTTTTTCTGCATGATACGTTGAACAGTTTTATGGTTAATACGCATTCTCACTTTTAGTAAGGCTGTGATTTTTCGGTATCCATATCGATACTTGTGCTCTCGGCACAACGTGCCGATTTGTTTCTCTAGTTGTCTTTTAGAATGATTCTGATTCAGATTCTTTTTCCATCTATAGTACGAAGCGCGTGAGACGCCTAAATGGACACAGATGTCCTGTACTGTCATCGTTTTGCACAATTCTTCTACCAGTTTGATTGACGTTTCCTTATCAACTTCCTTTCCAATTCGTTGTACTTTTTTAAAACTTCATTCTGTTGACTCAGATAGCGATTTTCTGCCTGCAGTCTCTCTAATTCGGAAGAGTACTCGGGACCCTTTCTATGGGTATATTGTTTTCCAACAGGCTGTTCGAACCGGTGTGTATCCCCAGCCTTATGCCACCTCACCCATGTCTGAACCTGCGTTTTATTTTTGATATTCAATTCCCGCAAAATCTCTTTCATTGATACGCCTGCCAATCTCATTTCTACAGCCTTCTGTTTGACTTCAACCGGATAACTCACTCTTGTCCCCATAGAAAAAACACCTCCATGTTTTATTTCGGATTACAACGATCCGTTTTCAAACTTGAAGGTGTTTTTTATTTGTCTCATTTTATGGGGTCAGTCCCAGATGGCTGTGCTTTTTTTATTCATATTTCGGAATAAGCGCATCTGGTACGGCATCTTTTGCTCTTTCTTTTCTTGCCCAGTCAAAGAAGACAACAGCAAGAATAGAGCCGTACACAATCTCCTGAATAATTTTCATCAAAATGGCACCTAGCTGCTGGTCCTCCAGCAGCGGCAAGATGTGGAACATATCAGGGCCAGTGAGGGCAAGGCCTGCCAGCATATCACTTGGCACACATAAATGCAGTGCTTGTATCCATGCGCCGGCATCCGAATAAGTGGCATAGATCGGAGCCTCACTAAACATGATGAGTGCACAGGCCGGAGTCATCAATATCCCGTCTGCCATGATATATCCAAGCTTCAAAATGCCTGTGATCTGCGGCTGACTTTGAACTTTATGGACAAGCGGCCACCACATGAAAAAGGCAGCGATAAAAATAACCACCGTCATCACTGCGTGGTAAAACGGATCTGTTTTCACAAAATCAAACACAAGCGGAATGTGATACAGCGAAAACAAGCCGTTAAACCCAAGCAGTGCAATTAAAGGTTTGGAAAACAAACGGAAAACAGCTTGAATACCTGGTGTTTGAATGATCCGCTCCCAAATGGCTGGAGGCAATCCTGTAATAAGGAGAGGCGGGATGACTAAGTACAGCACCGCCATTTGCGCCATATGTGCACTAAACATAATATGCCCCATTAAATCAATTGGGCTTCCTTTCACAGCATATAACAGAACAAGCCCTGTCAGAAACAACGTCTTCTCTTTCACCGTCGCACGGTGCTTTCCATTTGTCACAAGAAGCAGATAAAGAGCAGCTGCTATCACAATACAAGTCAAATAATAAGGGCTCCATAAAGCCCGAAATCCGAAAATTTCTAAGTTCTCCATTGCTGCGCCTCCTTCAAGGGCAAAGCGGGTTTACCACCATATAATGGTCAAAAAGGCTAATACGGTAATAAACGCAACAAACACACCTGAGTATAGAAACAAGGCGGGTGTTTCATGCCCTTTTTGGTTCATGTGCATAAAATAATAAAGCTGAAAAGCTACCTGAATGCCTGCAAGCAGTAAAATAAATGGTACTGCGAACCAATTTCCAACGTCTTCTGAGGCGATCGTTAAAAACGCAACAAATGTTAATCCAATCATCAAGCCGAAAGAAATGAGCTGATGCTTCATTTCTTCGGCATTTTTCTTTTTACGATATACAAGGTCGACTTTAGACTGATTTGTGTTTTTATTTCCCATTCTTATCCCACCATTCCCATTAAATATACAACGGTAAAGATGAAGACCCACACAACATCAATGAAGTGCCAATAGAGACTAGCCACATAATATTTCGGCGCATTGTATAAATCGAGTCCGCGTCTCATATTTCGAATCATAAGAGCGGTAATCCAGCAAAGTCCGAAGGCGACGTGAGCTCCGTGAGTTCCTACAAGAGTATAGAAGGAAGAACCAAGAGCAGAGCTGGTAATCGTAAATTCATACGCATGCACATAGTGATAAAACTCATATATCTCAACCCCTAAAAATCCAGCACCTAAAAGGACCGTGATACCAAGCCAAAGCTGCATTTTTTTAAAGGCAAAGTTTTTCATATGATACATGGCATACACACTCGTTAAACTGCTCGTTAATAGAAGCATTGTGGCAATAAAGACAAGTGTGAGGTCAAACATATCAGTTGTTTTTGCTCCGCCTGCATTTGAGTTTTTCAGCGCCAAATAAGTGGCAAAAAGCGATGCAAACAGAACGGTTTCTCCTCCAAGAAACAGCCAGAACCCGACAAACTTATTCTTCCCTTCTAACGTGGCCTTCTCAGGAGAAGCCGGAAAGGTTTCCGCCGTCATTTTTTGTGGTTCCATTATGCTTTCACCCCTTTATCATCGTCGTCAGTCAAATCTTCTTTGTGAATATGATATCCATGATCATCTTTCAGAGATCTAACGAGCATGGTCGCAAACGTAATACCAAGACCAATGAAGATCACCGGAAGCCCCCAGCTGTGCTCTTGACGATACATGAAACCAAACGCTGACACAAATAGACCGAATGAGATAATGACAGGCAAAATGGAGTTATTCGGCATGTGAATATCATCGAGCGGTTCAGATGCTGTCATTCCTTTTTTACCATCCATTTTTTCAATCCATAATGGATCTAGTCCTCTCACAAGCGGCAGCTGTTTAAAGTTGTATTCTGGCGGAGGCGAAGAAACTGCCCATTCAAGTGTTCTTCCATCTCCCCAAGGATCGCTCGATACCCGCTCTCCTTTTGCTGTTGTCCAGATGATGTTAATCAGCATGATCACAACAGCTACAAACATAAACAGTGCTCCAATCGTACTGACTAAGTTCCCAAGCTCGAGACCCTGACCTGGCAGGAATGTAAAGACCCGGCGCGGCATGCCCCATAAACCGAGAAAATGCTGGATAAAGAAAGTTAAATGGAAACCGACGAAAAACAGCACAAAGCCAATTTTCCCAAGCTTCTCATTCAGTATTTTTCCAAACATCTTCGGCCACCAGTAATGCACACCTGCTAGAATACCGAATACAACCCCGCCGATAATGACGTAATGGAAATGCGCCACAACAAAATACGTATCATGGAACTGATAATCCGCTGCAGCTGCTGCAAGCATGACCCCAGTTACCCCGCCAAGTAAGAACGACGGAATAAAGGCAACAGAATAAAGCATCGGCGTTGTAAACTTCACATTACCGCCCCATATCGTGAGCAGCCAGTTGAATACTTTAATTCCTGTTGGCACCGCAATTGCCATGGTCGCTACAGCAAAGATCGCATTGGCGATAGGTCCAAGCCCCGTAGTGAACATGTGATGCGCCCACACCATGAATCCAAGGAAACCAATCAATACAGTAGCGAACACCATGGACGAGTAACCAAACAATCTTTTTCTTGCAAACACCGGAATGATCTCAGAGAAGATTCCGAATGCCGGCAGGATCAAGATATATACTTCCGGGTGTCCGAAAATCCAGAACAAATGCTCCCAGATGATTGTATTTCCTCCAAGCTCTGGATTGAAAAAGCTCGTGTCAAACATTCTATCAAGCATCAGCATCGCAAGCCCTGCTGTCAGCGGAGGGAATGCGAATAAAATAAGTGCGGAGGCGACAAATGTCGTCCAAGTAAAGAGCGGCATTCTCATATACGTCATACCAGGCGCTCTCATATTAATAATCGTTGCAAGAAAGTTAATTCCTGCGATCAGCGTACCAATACCCGCGATCTGTAAACCTAAAATGTAGAAATCCATTCCATGACCTTCTGAATTCAGCGTGAGCGAAGCGTATGCAGTCCAGCCTGCATCAGGTGCTCCGCCCATAAACCATCCAAGGTTTAAGAAAATTCCTCCGAAAAAGAATAACCAAAAACCAAGTGAATTCACAAACGGAAATGCTACGTCACGTGCACCAATTTGAATTGGTACTACCGCATTCATTAATGCAAATAACAGCGGCATAGCTGCAAGGAAAATCATTGTCGTTCCATGCATCGTCATGATTTCATTGTAAACCCCTGCACTGACAAAATCATTTTCAGGGATGGCTAGCTGAATACGGATAAACATCGCTTCTAGGCCGCCAACCAAAAAGAAAAATCCCCCTGCCACTAAATATAATATGGCAATTTTTTTGTGGTCAACCGTTGTCAAGTAATCCCATAAGACAGCGCCAAACCCCCGCTTTTTAGCTATTGTACTCACCATGAAATCCCCCTCTTATCTCCCATTTGCCCCTTTTCATATAGATGTCTTTCTTCACGATCCTTTAAGCAGACTATGTCTGACAGATGACGACTTCTCGGTTGTAGAGACATATTCGGGAGCTCTTAACAAAAACTTCACATCGATCACATACCCTCTTGAATATCTGCTCTAGTTGTTACTCGATTTTAAGACCTTTTAAATACTCGTAAAGTGCATCTGCTTCTGAGTCATTTAATTTAGGGTACGTTCCTGTCATCTTATTACCTGGTTTAAAGCTTTCTGGATCTTTCAGCCATGCTTTCACATTTTCTTTGTTCATGTCTTTAATTCCAGCTACTTTCGTCCGCTCTCCGAAGGTCGCAAGGTTTGGTGCAGTCCTTGCTGCTTCCGGCCGTTCGTCACCAGGCTCTACTGCGTGACAGCTTAAGCAATTTTTCTCTTTAAATAGCTTTTCACCCTCTAAAGCGAGATCCTTTGTGGATTCAGGCTTCTTGTAATCAGCCATTTTTTTCGTCCATCCTAAAAACTCATCTTGAGAAAGCGTTTTAACTTTAAAGTCCATTAAAGCATGTGACGGCCCGCACAGCTCCGCACATTTCCCGTAGAAATATTCCCCTGCATCTTTCGTTCGTTTCGAGTCAAAGGTTAAATAAAATTTGTTTTCATTATCTGTGTTTGTATCAATTTTACCGCCAGCCGATGGAACCCAGAATGAGTGTTTGACATCGGACGCTTTCAGCTTAAAATATACCTTTTGATCTGTTGGTACGATCAATTCCTGACTTGTGACAATCCCATAATCAGGGTATTCAAATTCCCACCAATATAAGCTGGCTCTTACATTAACAACAAGTGTCTTTTCAGGATCTCGTTTTTTCTTATCCATAGCGCTTGTATCCCCTAGTTCAAGCGTGTATGCCACAACAGGTACAACGAGAATAATGAGTAGAAGAATCGGAATCGCTGTCCATGTGATTTCCAGGTTGCGGTTCCCTTCCACCTGCTTTGGAATCGTATCTTCTCCCACTTTAGAACGTTTGAATTTAATGATGACGTAAAAGAAAATGATCGATACAACAATGACGACAAGAACCATAATGAGTGTACTCAGTACCGTTAGGAAAAACTGTTTATCTGCTACTTCCCCAACAGGCTTGAGTGTTGATAAGTATGGTTCACCACAGCCCGCCAAAACGAGCGTCAGTAAGAGAAACAGTGAATAAACACGCCATTTTCTTATCATAATTTGTCCCAACCCCTTTTGCTTGATCTCCTTTGCCTTTCGCTTTTTACCTCTTATTTATAAAATCACTTCTCACCCATGCATAACCCCCGCCTCTTATAAAAGCACTTACATTTCCTCTTTTCATAAAAAAATGATGTTTTTACTCAAAATACCATCTATGTATAAACAGAAAGCCGCCTAAATAGAACTGAATATCAGGCGGCTTTCATAGTTGTTAGAAAATGTTGTGTTATAAGATATAGCCATTGTTTTGATGTGATCAAAGTGTATTTCACTCTAGAATAGTGTAATAATAATCATCGCTACGAAAAAGATGGTTAAGTAGTTTAATGAATAAACGAACATGAGCGTTGACCACTTCATGATGTCTTTCATTTTAAAGCCCATAAGGCCAATAACAAGCCATCCAATATTAAGCAATGTACCAAGTGCGACAATCGGCCATCCTAATCCACCTAAGAAAAATGGAAGCGGAAGAAGACATGCTGTCCAAATGATGATCTGGCGTTTTGTGACTTCAAAGCCGTAAACAACTGGCAGCATTGGAATGCCCGCCTTACGGTAATCTTCCGTTTTCTTAATCGCAAGTGACAGGAAGTGCGGGATTTGCCAAATGAACATAATCATAAACAAAACCCAAGCTGTTGTGTCGATTGTACCTGTGACAGCTGTCCAGCCGATTAATGGCGGAACCGCGCCAGATACACTTCCGATAACTGTATTGATGGTGTAGTGGCGTTTAGACCACATGGTGTAAAGAACCGCATAAGTAAAGACTCCAATAAATCCAATCACTGCTGATGTAATGGTTGTCATCAGAAGCATAATGAGTCCTAATACAACAAGCAGAATGCCAAATGCATACGCTTGCCCCGGCTGAATTTTACCTGTAACCGTCGGTCTTGTTTTTGTTCTTTCCATTAATATATCAATATCACGGTCAAACGCATTATTAATTGCGCATGAACCGGCAATAATAAGAGAAGAACCAATCATTGTTAACAGCACAATATCAAGATTTCCAAGAAAACTCATATCTGTAAAATAAAAAGCAAGCCACATTCCAGTAAATGTCGTAATGAAATTGGAATTGACGATGCCCATTTTAATCAGAGCAAGAAAATCTTTCCACGCTGTTGTTTCTTCTATTTGTCCATGAATAGCTGCTTCCGCGGCTGTTTTGGAATTTGCCAATGTGTATAACCTCCCTTGCCCAAACCTTCAAACGAACGAATGACACGTAAAATCATTACAACTCTATCATACAAGATAAACAGCTGTAAAAAAACATCCTATTAAATAATAAACGACAAACTTGAAGTTATTTGTGAACTTTTCGTGAATTTATTAGGATATATGTGTGTTTCAGAAGGCGGTGCAAAATGAAATATTCTCTCCTCTATTTCTATCAGACTGTCAAAGAAAGATCAAGCACTCTAAATCTGTAAACTTTGTGAACTAACATATCATTTTTTTGTGAACTTTGGTCATTATGAATTGCAACAGAACACGCATTTGGCTTAAACTTGAGAGCATGTGAGGTTTTCATTTACATCAGAAGTTTTTTAGAGAAGGTGAAATAATTTGATGAAATTTGCTTTAAGGCTATTGAGCGTGATCACAACGTTTGTGATGCTGATCGTACTGATTGGCGGTGCGCTTGTGACGAAAACCGGTTCGGGTCTTGGCTGCGGTAGACAGTGGCCCCTTTGCCACGGTCGTTTCTTTCCTGAAATGAACCCCGCTTCCATCATCGAATGGAGTCACCGCATGTCAACAGGGGTTTCCACCATTCTTGTTCTGGCACTGGCGGTCTTATGCTGGAAAAAAATTAGTCCAGTATTCCGTGAAACCAAATTTTTGGTCATCATGTCCATTATATTCTTAATGCTTCAAGCGCTGTTAGGAGCTCTTGCCGTCGTATTTGGTTCTAACGCACTTGTAATGGCACTGCACTTCGGTATTTCACTCATTTCATTTGCTTCAGTATTACTGCTTGCACTTCTTGTCTTTGAAGCAACCAGATCTGAAACAAAGCTTGTGAAGCCGCTTCATATCGGCAAAAAAATGCAGTTCCATATTTATGGGTTGATCACCTATACGTATATCGTGGTATATACGGGCGCTTATGTGAGACATACAAAGTCAAGCCTTGCTTGTTCTGTCTTCCCGTTTTGTTCAAAAGACGGTGCGCTTCCAACGTATTTTAATCAGTGGGTTCAAATGTCTCACCGAGCAGCAGCACTTCTTTTATTCGTCTGGATATTTGTCGCAATGTTCCATGCCATGAAACATTATAAAGAACAGAAGCAGCTTTATTATGGGTGGATTATCTCAGCCATTCTGATTACACTTCAAGCCATTTCAGGTGTGATGTCTGTTTATTCTCAGCTTGCACTTGGTTACGCGCTGGCTCATTCATTCTTTATTTCTTGTTTGTTTGGGGTACTATGCTACTTCTGCTTACTCATTGCCCGGTTTAAATATGAAAGCAAAGAGCCATTTAGATAAGAATTGTATCCCCCTTTCATGTGGAGAGGGGGATTTTTTATTGTTGTTTTGCATTTTCGAATAGTGAAATGGCCTTTTTGCGTCTTTCCTTGTGATCAACTGTCGGCAGCGGATATGTATCCCCTAGTACACAGCTCGATTTCAGTTGTTCATCGGTCGGCATTTTACTTGGTTCATGAATCCATTTTTCATCAACATGCTCTAGCTCTGGTACATATTTTCTAATATATTCCCCGCTTGGATCAAACCGCTTCGACTGGGTCGTTGGGTTAAAAATACGGAAGTACGGCACGGCATCTGTCCCAACAGAAGCTGCCCACTGAAATCCTCCGATATTCGAAGCCTCATCATAATCCACAAGCTTTTTTGCAAAATACGCTTCTCCCTTTCTCCAATCAATCAAATAATCCTTTGTTAAAAATGAGGCGGTGACCATTCTTAAACGATTATGCATCCAGCCTTCCTCATTTAATTGTCTCATCCCTGCATCAACGAGAGGAAAGCCTGTTTCACCTTTACACCATGCTTCAAACAGCGTCTCATCTTCATTCCATTTCATCCCTTGAAACACTGAATTGATTTCTTTTTCTTTCATCTCTGGATAATGAGCATAAATCATATGGTAAAAATCTCGCCACGCCAGCTCTTTAATAAAGGTTTCTCTGCCCTCGTCTTCAAACAGTGCTTCCTCATCTACCGCATGAAAGATCGTTCGAATTGAGATGGTCCCTGTTTTTAAGAAACGTGACAGCTTGCTCGTTCCAAAAACAGATGGAATATCTCGTTTTTCATGGTAACGTGTTAGTCTTTTTTGGATAAAGTCATGCAGCGTGTTCATCGCTTTGTGTGAGCCGATTTGATCAAATTTTCTTGAGCATCTCATGATTATACTGCGCAGTTTGTCATTCCCTTTGTGTGAAAGTGACTCATCACAAATCGTATGAGCGCTATTGAGAAATGATTTGTCAACTTTTATCACAGGCTGCTTCTCTTGCTTTCGCCATGATTGATAGTATGGAGTAAATACTTGATAATGAGTGCCATCCGCTTTTAAAATATCTTGCGCCCCGTGAAGGTGTGTATCTTGCCATTTTGATACATGAATGCCCTTCTTTTCTAAAAAAGCGGTTACTTGATGGTCACGCTTTTGACCGATTCCCACTTGATCTTCATTAAAAAAGACAGCTTTGATGTCATACACTCCGATAACTTGCTGAAAGGCACGCAAGACATCTCCATAGAGAAGGTGAATATACATTTGAGATTCTCTTGCTTCCTTGACGAAATGCGCCAAGTTTTGAAAAAAATGTTCGTTGTTTAAATCGAGGTCCATTTCAGTAAAAAATGGATCTAGATGATAAAGAGCAAATAATTTGTACTCGTGTTTTTTTGCATATGTGATCGCTTTTGATAAGGCGATATGATCATCTAATCGCATATCCCGGCGAAACCAAATCACAACAATCTTGTCCAACCTTCTTCACCTCACTCTATAGTGTAATCACTCTCACTTGCTGCTGCACATTTTAATGCGCTCAAAAAAAAAGACACATCACGGTGGATGTGTCTCACTTCTTATTCAGGCTTTAATACAATTAAAAGATCACCGGTTTGAATCGGTTCTCCATTTGTCACATGTATTTCATCTACGACCGCAGAAAATGGGGCTTGTACAGTCGTTTCCATTTTCATGGCTTCATTGATCATCAAATGCTCTCCTTGTGAAATTTTCTGCCCTTTTTCGACGAGTACTTTGATGACAGTGCCTGGCATCGATGCGGCGATGTGATTTGGATTTGAACGGTCCGCCTTCATTTTTTCTTGAACGGAAGATTTGATGCTTTCATCCTTAATCACCACTTCACGCGGCTGGCCATTTAACTCAAAGTAAAGAACTCTTGTGGCATCTGGATTCGGTTCACCAATTGATACGAGTTTGACAATCAGGGTTTTTCCTTTTTCGATTTCTACCTCAATCTCTTCTCCAAGCCTCATCCCGTAGAAGAACGTTGGTGTATCAAGAACAGAGATGTCACCATAGCTTTCTGCTGTTTGGACAAATTCAGAAAAGACTTTCGGATATAAAGCATACGCAATTGCGTCTTGCTCTGTTAACGTCAGGTCATGAGATTCTTTGAACTGCTTCTTAATGTCTTCAAAGTCCACTGGCTTCAGCTTCTCACCAGGTCTGACAGTAAGAGGCTCTTCCCCTTTTAAAATCAGCTTTTGCAGCTTTTCTGGGAATCCGCCATGCGGCTGGCCTAAATAGCCTTTAAATAATTCCACAACAGAATCCGGGAAGTCTAGTGTTGCGCCTTTTTCATAAACATCTTCTTCTGTAAGATCATTTTGCACCATATAAAGTGCCATATCTCCAACTACTTTAGAGGATGGTGTTACCTTTACAATATCACCAAACATGTCATTCACACGTCTGTACATTTCCTTTACTTCATTCCAGCGCTCGCCAAGACCGACACCTTTCGCCTGCTGCTGCAAGTTGCTATATTGACCGCCAGGCATTTCATGCTCATAAATTTCTGTATGAGGCGAATTCATGCCGCTTTCAAATTCATGATAGTATTTTCTGACGGAATCCCAGTATTGAGAAAGGCGTTCGACAGATTGGACATTCATGTCTGGCTTTCTTTCATGTCCATCTAAAGCATAATAAAGTGAGCTTGCACTTGGCTGCGATGTGAGTCCTGCCATAGAGCTGACGGCAACATCCACAATATCAACACCTGCATCAATCGCTCTTGCATAGGTGAACAGTCCATTTCCACTCGTGTCATGCGTATGAAGATGGATAGGGATCGTAAGCTCATCTTTTAAAGCAGAGACTAGCTCGTAGGCTGCCTGCGGTTTTAATAGCCCCGCCATATCTTTAATACCTAAAATATGTGCGCCGGCAGATTCAAGCTCTTTTGCAAGAGATACATAGTACCCAAGATCATATTTTGGACGAGATGGATCAAGAATATCTCCCGTATAACAAATCGCCGCCTCGGCCACTTTGCCTGATTCCCGAACAGAATCAATGGCAAGCGTCATGCCTTTGACCCAGTTTAAGCTGTCGAAAATACGGAACACATCAATGCCTGCCTCGGCTGATTCTTTTACAAATGCTTTGATCACATTATCTGGATAGTTTGTATATCCGACAGCATTTGATGATCTTAATAGCATTTGGAACAGCGTGTTTGGCACTTCTTGACGAAGCTCTTTCAATCGTTCCCAAGGATCTTCTTTTAAGAAACGGTACGCAACATCAAATGTAGCCCCGCCCCACATTTCCATACTAAACAGCTCTGGCCATAAACCTGCTGTCGGCTGGGCAACTTTCTTTAAATCATGTGTTCTGAAGCGTGTCGCAAGCAGAGACTGATGCGCATCTCTAAAGGTTGTGTCAGTTAAAAGGACGTTACTTTGTTCTTTCACCCAGTTAGCAAGCCCCTCAGGTCCATGCGTATCTAACAATTGTTTTGTCCCAGACGGAATCTCTTGATTGAGAGGAAGCTTCGGAACGTCTGGCTTGTCAAAATGAGGCTTCTTTTTCTCCGCAATACCCGGGAACCCATTAATGGTAACGTTACCAATATAAGTCAGCATCTTCGTTCCGCGGTCTTTTTGCTTAGGGAAATTAAATAGCTCTGGCGTTGAGTCGATAAACGATGTATCGTATTCCCCTTTTAGGAACTTTTCATGCTTAGCTACGTTTTCAAGAAATGGGATGTTTGTTTTAATTCCGCGAATCCTGAATTCTTGTAAATTTCGAACCATTTTAGCAGCCGCTTGATCAAACGTGAGCGCCCATGTGGACAGCTTGACCAATAGTGAGTCGTAATAAGGTGTAATGACCGCACCTTGGAAGCTGTTCCCTGTATCAAGACGTACACCAAATCCCCCACCTGAGCGGTAGGCCATAATTTTTCCTGTGTCTGGCATAAAGTCATTTAAAGGATCTTCTGTTGTGACCCTTGATTGAATGGCAAAGCCGTGTGTAAAGATATCTTCTTGCTTTGGAATACCAACTTCTTTGCTGTGAAGGTTATGCCCCTTTGCAACAAGAATTTGGGTTTGAACGATATCGACACCTGTGATCATTTCTGTGATCGTGTGTTCTACCTGCACCCTTGGATTGACTTCAATAAAGTAAAACTCTCCATTTGCAACTAGGAATTCTACAGTCCCTGCATTAATGTACGATACATTCTGGGCCAGCTGGACAGCCGCTTCGCAAATATCTTCACGCAATTGATCTGTTAGAGACACACTTGGCGCCACTTCAATGACCTTTTGATGCCGCCTTTGAACAGAGCAGTCACGCTCATATAAATGAATGATATTGCCGTGATTGTCTCCAATCACCTGCACTTCAATATGTTTTGGATTTTCAATCAGCTTTTCAACGTATACTTCGTCATTTCCAAAAGCAGCTTTGGCCTCTGACTTCGCACGGTCATAGGCTTCCTTCAGCTCTTCTTTTGATCTGACAATCCGCATACCCCGGCCGCCGCCGCCTAGTGAAGCTTTAATAATAAACGGGTAACCGTATTCTTCACCGAATTTTTCGACTTCTTCGACCGAATCAACTGGTCCGTCACTTCCTGGAATGACTGGAATACCAGCTTTTTTCGCTTCATCTCTCGCCTTTACTTTATCTCCAAACATATCTAAATGCTGAGAAGTTGGACCGATAAATTGAATGCCTTCCTCTTCGCATCGTCTTGCAAAATGAATGTTTTCGGATAAAAATCCGTAGCCTGGATGAATCGCATCCACGTCATTTCGTTTTGCAATTTCGATGATCCCCTCGATATCGAGGTAGGCATCAATCGGTTTCTTCCCTTCTCCAACTAGATATGCTTCATCAGCTTTATAGCGATGATAAGAGCCCGAGTCTTCTTTGGAATAAATGGCCACTGTACGTAAATTGAGCTCCGTACAGGCCCTGAAGACTCTGATAGCGATTTCCCCTCTGTTTGCAACTAGAACCTTTTGAATTGTTCTCTGTGACATTCTCACTCCTCCATATCCCTTAAAATTTTATATGTACTCTATAATAAAGGAAGAAATGAAAACTGTACACTTTTGTTTTCTAAAGATTCAAAGTTTTCTGCAATCCATTTTTTTCAACCGATGGTTTGCTCATTGATTTTTTCTTTTTGTAACGCTCTTTATATTCAGTAAACATGCTGATATTCAGCAGCATTCCCATACAGATGCTAAGTAAAATGATAGACGATCCCCCGTAGCTGATAAACGGAAGTGTCACCCCAGTAATTGGAATAAGACCTGAAACACCGCCTAAATTGATACAAGTTTGGATCGCAATCATGGAGGAAATTCCTATTGCAAGCAAACTTCCAAACGGATCTTCACACTTTCTCGCAATATAAAAACCTTTCACGACGATGAAACCAAGAAGAGCGAGAACAAAAAACACGCCGAAAAAACCAAGCTCTTCTGAGATAATTGCCATGATAAAGTCTGTGTGCGGTTCTGGAAGATACCCGTACTTTTGAACGCTTTCTCCTAGACCGAGTCCAAAAAAGCCGCCTGATCCAATCGCATAATATGAATTAATCAATTGATGCCCAGTAGCCCCTGCATCTTTAAATGGATCTTGGAAACTCTCAAAACGTCCGAGACGATTTTGCGTGAAAATTTTATCCCAAAAAAGAATAATAAACGGGGTCACGACGACCATTACTGCACTAAATAGCGCCAGCAGCTTCGCAAGCGTTTTGCCGCTAAAGCCTGAGCATAAAATCATCGCAAGGGCAATCATGCCAATGATAAAGGCTGTCCCATAGTCTGGCTGCAAAATGATAAATCCGCACAGGATAGAGACAATCACGATTGGAGGCGTGACACCTCTTAAAATATGATCAATATAATGCTGCTTTTTGGCATACACCGCAGCAAGATAGATGATGACGACAATCTTTACAAATTCAGCTGGCTGAAGACTAAAAGGGCCTAATTTGATCCAGCTTCTTGCGTTCCCTGCAATATGACCGCCAAAGTACACATAGATGAGGGAAAAAACTGAAATCAGCAGCATACCAATCTGGAATTTCTTATTTGAAAACAGCTGATATGGAACTAATGCTGTAAAGATCAAGATGACTGCTCCAACAATCATAAATAAGAGCTGTTTCTTAAAAAAGTTATCTGGCGCGGCATCGTATCTGATAACAGATGTAATCATACTTGAGCTATACACCATAACCAAACCAAATGCGCTGATTAAGATAATGGCGAACAATAATGAGTAGTCATACGATTTTAGCATTCTCTTTAACATATAATCCTCTTCCTAACGTCTGTTTCTACTGCTTGATATCTTCTTAGCTGTTCTTATTCTACTACATTTTCTCCGTTTGATCCCGTTTTACCTCTTTTATATTGTTCGTCATTCATGAAAGAATCAAGTCCGTTTGCCGTCAATCCATCAAAAGAAAATAGGGGACAAAAAAACTCAAACTTATGTTGTGGAAGTTTGAGTTTTCAATCGTTATTTTTTTGTGAACGCATCATGAAGTGCGGAAAGCTCTCTCTCAAGTTTATCGAGTAGTTTCTTGCCTTCATGTTGATCAACTAATCCAAGCCGGACAGCAAAATCAATCTCTCTCGATAATCCGAACATTTGAGTATCTAAAACCTCTTCATAAAGAGGACATTGCGGCATCGTTAAGTTGTCCATTTGCACTTGGATCAATTTTAAAATTTTATCTGCATCCAATTTTAATAAAGCCAGTGCTTTTTGCCGATGATCGACTAAAATTTCTGACGCCAAAAGTATCCCTCCGTTCCCCAGGCGAGTACCTAATTCTTCTATTTATCATAAAGCGAAACGCCCAAAATTGCAAGCAGATTTGTACAGTTCGCTTTGTGAAAATAAAAAGAAGACATTTCTCATTAAAAGATACTCATCTCATATTTTTCACTCATAAGCTCAAGCAGCTTAATCCCAGCAATACTATTCCCTTTTTCATCCAGGGCAGGACCGAAAATTCCGATCCCAAAATCATATGGTGCCGCTCCCATAATCCCGCCTGAAACACCGCTTTTAGCAGGTATGCCGATATTAATGGCAAATTCCCCGCTTGCATTATACATGCCGCACGTCACCATAAAGGTTTTACAAATTCTAGCGACATCTTTTGAAAGAATTTGCTTGCCCGTCTCTGGATGTCTGCCATCTAATGAAAAAACACAAGCAATTTTCGCCAAATCTAAGCTGTTCATCATGATGGCGCATTGTTTCGTATACACATCCATGACCTCTTCTACGTTCCCTCTAATAATATGATATTGCTTCATATAATAGCACATAGCCCGGTTAATCATCGATGTCTCAAATTCGGATGCGGCTGTTTCCTTGCAGTATGTAATGCTTTTGTCATTTGCGAGCTCTCTAATAAAGCGGAGCAGGCGGTTCAGCTGATCTTGCGGAGTCGCTCCTCTTATTAAGCTTGTGACTGCAAGCGCTCCTGCATTAATCATCGGATTCAGCGGCTTATTCGGACTTGCTGTTTCCAGCTTAATCATTGAATTAAACGGGTCACCTGTTGGCTCTTGTCCAACAAATTGAAAGACTTTTTTTGGCCCTTCTTCTGAAAGCACGAGCGCAAGGGCTAATACTTTAGAAATACTTTGCAGGGTAAAGCGTTTATCTACATCTCCTGCCGAGTGGCAAGTATTACTCACATGGTACACAGCCACAGATAAATCCGTCTGATCCGCTTTGGCGAGAGCGGGAATATAGGATGCTACTTTGCCATCTTTGGCCACTTTTTTTGCTTCTTCTACAAATCGCTGAAGCTCTTCATTGTCACGACATGCCATGCCCAACATCCTCCCTATCTTTCATGTACGATTAGTGTGTACAAGGAAAAGCATGTTTATGAAAGTGACAAAGCAGGCGAAAACTTCTATAATTTATGTTGGAAAGGGGTTGTCTTGAACATGAGCATCATTCAAATTAAGGGGAACGTAAAGTACAAGATCACCATTGATCCAAGTGTATGGATTTTTGATGACCGCAAATTTTTAATGGATTCATTTTTTGAAAAAAGCACGGCAAATGAAGAAAGTCAGCTGGATCAGGAGCTTGACCAAGAGCGGGTGATCAGAGAAGGACAAACACTTCCACCCACTTTAAAAACAGAGAAGAAGTACGAAAAGGAAAGACTCATCACAGGCAGCTTCGGGATGAAGCTGGGTGATATGCTGAAAAATGCAGAACCGCTTGAACATGCAGACACATGCGAATTTGTCACAGAAACAGAGACAGTTGCTGTTCCGCTTTCTCAGGCAATGGAAAGCATTGCACACTTCAGCCAAAATGGGAAGCCGATGACTGAAGAAGGACCAATCCACGTTTATTTCGCAGATCAGTCCAACCTCACTCAGCCGATAAAAGGTGTCAAAGAGCTCATCATTACATAAGACAGAGGGTCTGGACTACAGCAAATCAGCTGCAAGCTGTGCAAGTCCAGACCTTTCTCCTTTGACAAGCTTGACATGTCCAGATATTTGCTGACCTTTGAACCGCTCAATGACATACGTAAGCCCATTATTTAAGCTGTCTAAATAAGGATGATCAATCTGCTCCGGGTCCCCCATCAGCACGATTTTACTTCCCTCTCCGACGCGCGTTAATAATGTTTTTACCTCGTGTTTCGTTAAATTCTGCGCCTCATCAATGATGATAAATTGATCAGGAATACTTCTTCCACGGATATACGTTAAAGCTTCCACTTGAATAGAACCAATTCCCGCCAAAATCGCATCAAGTTCACCAGGTTTTTTTGTATTAAATAAAAATTCCAGGTTGTCATAAATCGGCTGCATCCATGGTCTGAGTTTCTCTTCCTTTTCACCTGGCAAGTAGCCTAAATCCTTGCCAACAGGGACAATGGAACGGGCTACGATCAGTTTTTTAAACATGCCGAGATCCTCTGTCTGCATTAATCCGGCAGCAAGTGCAAGGAGTGTTTTACCAGTACCCGCTTTTCCGATCAATGTCACAAGCGGAATATCACGTCGCAATAGCAGCTCTAGGGCCATCGTCTGCTGAACATTTTTCGGACGGATTCCCCAAACATGCTCTTGATCATAAATAAGCCGTTTCACATGCTCTGCCTTTTGATCAAGCATTCCTAAAGCAGAACCGCCTTCATTCCCCTTCATAATGACAAATTGATGAGGGTTTAATGGTGCACTTGTGACTTCTTTTATCGGCAATTGACTTTGCTTATAAAATGTATTCAATTGCTCGGTCGGAATATAGAGCTCATGATAGCCGTTATCAATGTCTTCGTTTTGCAGCACACGGTCACTTAAGAAGTCCTCTGCTTGGAGACCTATAGCATCTGCCTTTACCCTGACTAAGACATCCTTACTGACTAAAATGACAGGCCGGCCGTGAGGCTTTGTTTCTTCCTCTAAGCTCAAATTTTTCGCGACCGCTAAAATCCGATTATCGTTCGTTTTTTCAATAAAAATTTCTTGAAGTTCATGGAAAGAGCGGTGATTCAGCTCGATGCGCAGCGTCCCTTTTGACTCTAGCGTAATTTTTTCATGCAGTTTCCCTTTCGATCTCAAACCGTCGATTAAACGTGAAACGCGCCGGGCGTTTTGCCCAACCTCGTCCATGTATCTCTTTTTCGAGTCTACTTCTTCTAACACAACGGCCGGAATGACGACCTCGTTGTCTTCAAATGAAAAGATTGAATTCGGATCCTGTAATAACACATTTGTGTCTAATACATAAATTTTACTCAGGTCCTTCGCCTCCTGATCGGGGTTTCATTCATCCTTGTCTTTCCCAAAACGATTGTTAAAATATATGTTTTCATGAATAAAGTTAGAAGGTTAATTCAACAATAAAATAAATCATGCAGTTTGTGAAGGAGGGAATATAAATGCGACTATTTTTGACATTATTCATGATTCAAACGATCATTCTGTTAGGCGCTTGCCAGCAGCAGGAAAAACCAGAGGCGCTGGACAAGCAAGATGGACGCCAGCACTTAGTAAGGGTGTCAGACTCATCCAAGAAAGAGACCAATCAAGCCCGCCCATCCACAGATGTTGCGCAGCATCTTGTCAATGTGACAGAGCACGTAGCAGATGTTAATGATGCAACGGCAATCGTCATCGGCCGTTATGCTGTTGTTGGTATTGATGTAAAAGATGATTTAGATAGAAGCAAAGTAGAAACCATTAAATATTCAGTTGCAAAAGCGCTGAGAAATGACCCGGAAGGTGCAAATGCTGTTGTGGTTGCTGATCCGGATACAGTCAGCCGTTTAAAAGAAATGGGCAAAGAAATTCAAGCAGGCCGTCCTGTAAGCGGTATTATGGATGAACTGGCTGCCATTGTCGGCCGCGTGATGCCTGAGATGCCGAAAAATGAGATCGACCGTAACGAAAAGGATCCGACAAATGATCCGAATAATCAGCTCAAAGAACGAGATCAAAAACAGTTAGAAAAAAATCAGAACGACCAATCAAACCATCATATGAATCAGAAGAAATAATGAGAACGGCTTATATCTCCTGTGATATAAGCCTTTTTCTACGCTGATTTTAAGTAGCTGGAAAACATGCTATAATAAATGCAATAAAGTGAGGTGAAAATGATGAGAGTGAAGTGCTCATTATGTGAAAAGCTTGAAACCATTGATGATGATACACTCGTTGCGAAACGGTTAAGAAACCGGCCAATTCATACATATATGTGCGATGACTGCCAAGAACGCATTAAAATAAAGACAGAAGCTCGCATCAAAACCGGCAGATTCTCTCTTTATCAGGATCCTGCGACAAAAGAGAAAAAGAAGAAAAAAGGAAAGAAAGAACAAAAGACATAAAAAAAGACCTGACACATGTTCAGGTCTTTTTTTACGTATTGACTGTTCCTTCTTTTTTCGCACGATGCAGCCGTATTTTATAAATAATCAAAATGGCAGCTGCCACAACCAGTCCTTCCGCTACTGGCAGGAAGATTCCTAGAAATGTGAGAAACGTGCAGCCAAAAATCAAAAACAAATAAATCACGAGCGCTTTTAAAATCGGTAAACGTCTTGCAAAGCCGAGCTTAAAAACAATAATCGCTAAAACAAGGATGGTGCCATATAGGAGCCACATCCCTGTTTGCGGATTTTCATCGACACGAAACAGCATCGCGAAAAAGGATAGATTTTCACTTACTTCCTGATCATTCAAAAAGATTCCCTCCCCTTATCTTTCAGGGTTCTATCTTTTTAATTCTTCATGGAATTAAGATAATCCTGCTAGCTTTTTCTTCTTCGCTGCTTTCTCACGTTCGTTTTTGTCTAAAATTTTCTTTCTAAGACGAATTGATTCAGGTGTAACCTCACAGTATTCGTCTTCATTCAAGTACTCAAGAGATTCCTCAAGTGACATAATGCGAGGTTTTTTCATGCTAACTGTTTGATCTTTCGTCGCTGAACGTACGTTTGTTTGTTGTTTCATACGGCTTACGTTTACAACAAGGTCGTTCTCACGGTTATGCTCCCCAACAATCATCCCTTGGTATACTTCAGTACCCGGCTCAACGAAGATCACACCGCGCTCTTCAACACCTTGGATTCCGTAAGCAGTTGCTTTACCTGTTTCCATTGAAACAAGTACACCTTGACGGCGTCCGCCAACTTGACCAGACTGCATTGGCTGGTAGCTGTCAAACGTATGGTTCAAAATACCAAAACCACGAGTTAATGAAAGAAATTCAGTTGTATATCCAATTAAACCACGTGATGGCACTGTAAAGATCAGGCGAACTTGACCGTTACCATTGTTGATCATGTCAATCATTTCACCTTTTCTTGCACCCATTGATTCCATGACAGAGCCAGTATGCTCTTCTGGTACATCAATTTGAACGCGCTCAACAGGCTCACATCGAACACCATCAACTTCTTTTACAATAACTTCTGGCTTCGATACTTGCAATTCAAATCCTTCACGTCTCATATTCTCAATGAGAATGGATAAGTGAAGCTCTCCGCGTCCAGAAACAACCCAAGCATCAGGTGAATCAGTTGGATCTACACGAAGACTGACGTCTGTTTGAAGCTGCTGCTCTAAACGCTCTTCGATTTTACGTGATGTCACGTATTTTCCTTCACGGCCTGCAAATGGGCTGTTGTTTACAACAAACGTCATTTGAAGTGTCGGCTCATCAATACGAAGGATTGGAAGTGCCTCTTGGTGTTCTACCGGACAAACCGTTTCACCTACGTTGATGTCTTCCATTCCAGATACAGCGACAAGATCTCCCGCTTTCGCTTCGTTGATTTCCACTCGTTTTAACCCTTGGAAACCAAAGATCTTTGTCACGCGGAATTGTTTCACAGTGCCGTCGACTTTCATCAAGGCTACCTGCTGTCCTACTTGCATTGTTCCTCTGAATACACGGCCAATTCCAATTCTGCCAACATAATCATTGTAATCAAGTAGCGCCACTTGGAATTGAAGCGGCTCTTCATGGTTATCAACCGGGCAAGGAATATGGTTCACAATAGCTTCAAACAAAGATTCCATGTTTTCATCTTGCTTGCTCGCATCGTTACTTGCTGTACCATTGATTGCTGATGCATAGACAACTGGGAACTCAAGCTGTTCTTCTGTTGCATCCAATTCAATGAACAAGTCAATCACTTCATCGACTACTTCAGCCGGACGAGCAAAGTCGCGGTCAATTTTATTGACGACAACGATTGGTGTTAAGTTTTGCTCAAGTGCTTTTTTCAGCACAAAGCGTGTTTGAGGCATACAGCCTTCATAAGCATCCACAACAAGGAGTACACCATCTACCATTTTCATGATACGCTCAACTTCACCACCGAAATCGGCGTGTCCTGGTGTATCTAAAATATTAATGCGTGTATCTTTATAATTTATCGCAGTATTTTTAGCTAAAATCGTAATACCGCGCTCTCGCTCTAAATCATTTGAATCCATGGCTCTCTCAGCGATATTTTCATTCGCACGGAAAGTACCAGCTTGATGGAGCAATTGGTCAACAAGCGTCGTTTTACCATGGTCAACGTGGGCAATAATTGCGATGTTGCGAAGGTCTTTTCGAAGTTTCACATTTTCATCTCCTAAAATAATTAGATAACTTTCATATTATATCACAATCCTCTTTAAATGCCGATCGTTTTTCTGTAAACTTATATTAACTCTAAAAAAAGGGATGGGGACATATGAAACAAATCAAATGGCTTCTATTATTATGTGCATTACTTGCAGTTGTCAGTATGGCGTTTATTGGGGTAACTCTTGCAGAAAAAAACATACTGGGTATATGTCTAAGCATTGTATTCGCCATGATTTTCATGGGTACAGGATTTACATTAAAAAGAAAATTAAACGTGCAATCATAAAATTAGTGAAAAGTCTTTTACATTCTATATGTAGAAGGCTTTTTATTTTGAGTAAAAACAAGACAAATCACCTATGAAAGCTTCATTCATCAGACGGAACGTATCTTGAAGAGTTGACAAAAGTAAGCAATCTGAACCCCTCCATTTTTCGACAAGAACTTTTATAGTTCTCCAAAATCAAACATAAAGTTACAATTTTCCTATTCTTCCACAAAGTTTCTCATGGTATGCTTTTCTTGCAACAAAATTTAACAGAAAAGGGAGAGAAAAGAAGCATGAAGAAGTTTTTGAGCAAATCGCTCAGCTCTGTTGTATTTTTCGCTTTAGCTATCATTCTTACTTTCACAACAGTAGCTCCTGGGCAAGCAAGCGCTGCAACTTTCAAAGGAATTCCTTTTGAACAGCAGCAAATCATTAAAGAATTATTGGAGAAAAACGAGCGTGTCATCAACATTCTCATCAATTCATTTGTTGAGGAAGACAACAACTACACATTTGATGTGAAAAAAGCTGTTGAGCTCGGACTAACTGAAGAAGAAGCGGCGACTGCTGAGAAATTCTTAGATCGCGCAGCTGTTCTTACAATCGTTTTCAGTGAAAGCATCACTAAAAACGAAAAAGGGAAATTGGTTTTTGATGCAGCAAAAGCTGTTGAACTTGGTCTTACAAAAGAAGAAGCGGCTAAATTCGAAAAGCTTTTCAAATCAGTGATCAGAATTGCTGATCTTGCTGGTGATGCCCTTGTTCTAGACAAAAAAGGAAACGTTGTGATTGATTCAAAAATCGCAAAAGGTCTTGGATTCAGCTCTACTGAATTACTTGTTTTCAACCAAATGCTTAAGAAAATTCCTCAAGAGCAATTGAAAACGTTCTATGATGCAGTTCAAATTGCGAAAGAAAAATTAAGCTAAGCTAGAAAAAACCCCCACCTGGTTTATCCAGATGGGGGTTTTTTATTTCAGCCAATAAAGAATGATCATCACGACATATCCCATACAAAACGCGATACTTGCTCGATATAACAGCTTGCCATAGTAGCGCTTTTCAAATTTTCTTCTTTCTTCCTTTTCATCTATATATGGCATGAGATCAGGAGTTTGTATAAAGGTTATTGGCTCTTTCATTTCGTGATAAAGGTGTTGGCAGCTCTCGCAGGATTGTAAGTGCTCTGCAACAATTTTATTTGTTTCTGCACTTGTGTCCCCCTCTATATAAAGTGGTAACAATTCTTCAATCAAATAACAGCTCATTTATTGAACTCCTCACAATGTAGCTTTCGCTTCAGCTCTAATCTGGCTCGATGAAGGGTTGTTTTGACTTTAGATAAACTCCAATTCAAAATTTCTGCTACTTCTTCATATGACAATTCTTGAATATCTCTTAAAATAAGGACCTCCCGGTAGGAATCCTTCAGCTGATAAATATGATGCCACAGCCTTTCTATATCAGCTTGTTTTTCAATGTGATCTTCTGGTGTCGTGAACGACTGCTGCTCTAAGAAATCTATTTCCTCTACGTTTGTAAAAGTCCATTTTATTTTTCGGCGATAATCATTCACAAATGTGTGATACGCAATGGTATAAAGCCATGTTTTCATACTAGAATGTCCCTTAAAGGAGGACAATCCATGCAGTGCCTTCATAAATACGTCCTGTGCAAGGTCCTTGGCTGTTTCCATATTTCCCGTCCGGCGATATAAATATTTAGTGATTTCCTGAAAATATTCTTCATAGATTTTTTCAATTTGGTCTGCTGGTCTGGACATCAAAAATAAAACCACACAGTCATCCAAATCGATAAAACGATAAAAAAGAAATATAACGAGTAAATAAACCCTTTCATACGTTTTAACTCGTCATAGTCATTCTGACCTTTCATCGGCGCTGAAGACTGCTTTTTACCCGCGTCCACATGCTGAAATTGCTGCTCGTGTGCCTTCATCCAGCTGGCTGCCTCGGCTCCCAGATCCCCTTCTTGATACAGTTCATATAAGTCTTGAAAGATGGCTTGTTTTTCTTTATCTGTCAAAACGATGCACCTCTTTTGTTCGTCCATTCACTTCATAGATTTTATGCTCATTTGATCCGAAGGTTTGTATGATGACAAGCCATGAAATGTCGATGTTCCCTTCTTTGTCGATCATCTTCACAGGTTTTATTTGTTTTTTATAGATCGTATATGGTTTATACCTTTTAAGTACTTGCTGATAGACTTCCTCCCGATCTTGATTAGATACTGCGTGCGGGATAGAAGAATCTGATTGTACTCTCAACTCAATTCCATCATCCCCTTTAAACAGATTGACGACATGTGATGAGTGATTAAATGTAAATTGTTTGCTTTCACTAGTGCCTGTTTCTTTTCTTATGTCTTTTGGCTTTTTCCCTATGATTTTTAACAAATCTTCATCGCTGACGTTCTCTTTTTTCTGTTGAAGAAACGCTTTTGACAACTTGAAGCTGATGAGTCCTTTTGATGAGCCATTAAACAGAAACTCCGATTGATCTTTTGTTGTGACCCTCACTTCATGCTGCCAATTAAAATAAAATTCATCAATGCCTGTGATTTGATAAGCTGGCGGCTTTAAATTTAAATTTTGATAAATACTGTTGACTCTGTTTTTTATCTCAGTTTCTGTTAAACGGATTCCGTCTATATCCTTTAATTGAAAGATGGCGTTTACGTATCGCGCTTGTCGAAGCGTCCCTTTTTTCCAAGTGGCAAACGCTAAACTGTCCTCTTCATTCTGAGACATTTTTGGCAGAAGAAGAACATTCGTCTCACCGTCCTCTTTTTTTACAGCTAATTGAATACGCTGTAGATCTATTGACCTTCCGCTTCTTTCGAAAAATTCAATGGTCTTTTGCCTATATTCTTTATCGGTCATCTCCTTTCCCTCTACACGACCTCGATAAGAATATCCGCTTAATTCACCTGTAAACGGAGAAATATTCACTTCATACTGATCATCTGCAAACACGTAATGGTAAGGGATAGGCTGATGACTAGCATTTAAATACAGCGATTGATGCTCTGGTACAAATTTTGAAGCGAATGCTTTTGCACTTGCTTCAGATAAGGGGCGATATTCTTGTGAAAAAGTATCTACCAGTTCCGTTTTGGTAAATTGGAACATGGTATGAGGAATATTGACAACCGGGTTGAGTAACAGCAGAAAAAAGACAGTTATACAACCAGCGCCCCACTGCCTTAATCTCAGCTTGTCCCGTAGTAAAGCAGATAACAAATCAATCGTCATAAAGCTTCCTGCTGCTGCCGCTAAAATGACAATCGATTTAAATGAAGATTGGAGCTCATACTTCGAGATAGAAGGATAAAATATATAAAGCAAGGCTGCGAAAATTAAGCCATAGAAGAAAAGCAATTCCTTCCACTTTCGGTGCCAAAACAAGCGAAAGAAAAGGTGCAGCACCAAAGCGGCGAAGCAAGCCATAAGCAAAATGGTGATCATATCTCTCCATACTAGCCCCGTATCACCGCTAAGAAAGAACTTTTTGCTTTCAGCAAACACAATAAACACTGTTTGACATAAAGGCAGAAGTAATACAGATAAATCAAAAACAAAGAACATACCTTTATTTTTTAAATAAGGAAGAGTAATCACATAGTACAGTGATGCAAGCAAGACATACCCATAAATGAGAAATTGCATGAAATCTGTCAGCACTTCAAATGTTTCGATCGTATACTGTCTAGACAGAACTTGGTGGATCATTTCAACTGTCATCCCGCCAAGCAGAACAACTCTTAATACGATTCCAGCATAAAATACATAACTACTCCTCTTTTCTTTCCATATGGGGAGTGTGACGAACAGGACAAATAGTCCAAATACACACCATTGAATGATGTGGATATTGTACTCATTTAAAATAAAATACCTTTCAAAATGGAGCGATAAATCACTAAACAAATCAAACATTGATACACAATCCTTTACATGAAATTAAGGCCTCATTCGTATAGACATCTGCCTTACCAAAAAGTTTCAGGAAAAACAAAAAATCACTTCATTCTCATGAAGTGATGTCGTTTATTTTTTATTTCCGCTTCCTTTTATGTAATCATGCAAGATTTTTTCACAAATGGATCGATTTCCAGCCACTATACTGTTTTTGTCTAGGAACGTAAGACGTTCTCCGTGAATATTTGAGTAAACGGCCCCTACTTCATCAAGCAGTACGCAGCCCGCTGCATAATCCCACGGCGCAAGCCTTAAGGTGACATATGCGTCACTTCTGCCGCTTGCAATATAAGCAAGCTCAAGGGCAGCTGATCCAATCGTTCGTGTCCCTCTCACGTCACGCACAAGACGGGCAAATGGTTTGGCGTCAAAATAAGGGCTTTCAATCGCCCATGTCGGATTAATACCCACAATGGCTTTTTCAATCTCCACATCTTTTAATGGCGGGAGCAGGATATCGTTCATATAGGCTCCTTCTCCTTTAATGGCATGGTAGAGCTCGTCATGAATGACGTCATAAATAAGACCGATTTTCCCCACACCATTTTCAAATATCCCGATTGAAATGGCAAAGTTTCGTTTTTGATGGACAAAGTTCATTGTGCCATCGATCGGATCAATGATCCACACAATTCCATCGAGTGAGGTGACCTCTTCCCCTTGTCCCTCTTCTCCTAAAATGTGATGATCTGAAAATGTCGACTGTATTTTTTCAATAAAAAAACGTTCTGTTTCTTTATCGATATTCGTGACTAGATCATTTGGATTTGATTTTGTTTCAATTGATAGACCTTCCTGCATGGACGCTTTAATACGGCTTCCTGCTTCTTTTACCCAGAGCTTTGCAAGACGGTCAATTTCCACCCAGTTTGTCATCAGATTGTAAACCTCTTTTCTATGTAGGACCTATTTGTAATAGCATACTGATATTATGTACGTAAAAGCAAGAAAAAAGCAGCTTCATACAAAAACGAACCGATGAATTGGTTCGTTTTTACCTCACGCTGTTTTACCCTTGAAGCTGCTCCCATTCTTTTCTTAGGCGCTCAAGCTTTCGTTTGCTGCGTTCGATTTGGATGTCATCTTTTTGTTCGATGGCTTCATGAAGCGTAGAAAGCTCATAATCAACCTCTAATCTCCACACAGCGATGCGATTTTTCTTCTCCTGTCTATAGCCCTGCTTCACGATTTGCTTCATTGGTCAACGCCCCTTCCAGAGAATGATTCATTCCTTGTCAGTTTTCATTGATAAAAATTCAATCGATAAGAGAAATGGTTCTTGCTTATATCGTATGAAGCGATCGCATAACCGCAACGACATTCTGAAAATTGTGTCTTTACCTATTAATGATGTACCACAAATTGAAAGGTTTTAAACTCTGCACCACGTCCTTTTATCTGCCGGTGCATCTTTTTTTGAGCTTGACCCAAGCTATGATAAAATATGATCAGCGAAAAGATACAGGAGGCATAACATGAGTGAAATGCGTTTTAGAGATGAAGATTTTGAAACATTCACAGTTGATGGTTTAGATGAACGAATGACTGTATTAAAAGAAAGAGTCCGTCCAAAGCTTGAGGCACTTGGCGAACATTTTGCACCACTTCTTTCTTCTATTACAGGAGACGAAATGTTTGTACACGTCGCAAAGCATGCTAGAAGATCTGTCAACCCGCCAAATGATACATGGGTTGCTTTTGCAAACAGTAAGCGCGGATATAAAAAGCTCCCTCATTTTCAAATTGGGCTTTGGAAAACACATGTCTTTGTCTGGTTTGCGCTCATTTATGAATCTCCAGTTAAGGGTGAGTACGGCCAGCTATTTGAAAAAGAGCTAGACACCATCCAGCAGAAAATACCGCAAGATTTTGTTTGGTCTAAAGATCATATGAAACCAGATGTCATGCGTCACAGCGAACTAGATTCCGAACAGCTGAAAACGCTTTTTGAACGTGTTCAAACAGTGAAGAAAGCCGAGCTTCTGTGCGGTATTCAGCTGCCTAGAGAGGAAGTCGTTCAAATGAATAATGAAGAATTCCTATCGAAAATCGAAAATGCCTTCCGCACGCTGACGTATCTATACCGCTTCACACAGAAAGAATCTGTATAAAAAAACGAGCCCTTATAGGCTCGATTCAAATTGTTGACAAAGGGCTAAAATGATTTTGATTTTAGCCCTTTGTCTTCTTTTTCAGCGTGATAGAAAACCTTTGAAGTCTAGGAAGGACGAGGACCGGCGCGGAGCGAATTTGACATTCGTGAGCACCGGCACGCAGGCCTGACACCGAATGCGAGGGTTTGTCTGCACGCTGAAACGAGCCTTTATATGCTCGTTTTTTACATACGTATAATAGCAGTCTCTTCTGCCTCTCTTGCGGTTTTCACTGCACGATAAGGGGAATACCCGCTTCCCTTTTCAAACGCCGCACAATGCGTTTTTTCCTCTGCTTTTGATGGCACAACCTCTTTAAATCGTTTATAAGCATCTAATAACTCCTGCTTCGCAATTCCTTTTTCATAGGCTTTTTCAACAGCCTGAAAAAATGAAATGACTGCAATTTTTTCCTCTGTCGTCCAGTCGACATCCATTGGATATTGATATTCCATTTACTTGTCCCTCACTTTAACACTCATTTCTCATTTGAACTTTTATTATAGCATCTGTTTGATCAGAAACCGATTGATTTTATGCTTTACATTCCGATCAGTTCATAATATAATTCTTTTGTTTTATGCAATGAAATCTGCTGTAATTGGCACAATAATAGCAGGTATTTCGATGAAGGTGGGAAAGCAATTGTCACAACATGATACACCCTTATATACTGGACTAAAAAAACACGCAGCAACCAATCCAGTCCAATTTCACATTCCAGGCCATAAAAAAGGAGCCGGAATGGATCCTGAATTTAGAGCATTCATTGGCGACAATGCATTAAGCATTGACCTCATTAATATAGAACCTCTCGATGATTTACATTCACCTCGAGGGATGATAAAAGAAGCACAGGAGCTTGCTGCTGAAGCCTTCGGTGCTGATCATACGTTTTTCTCCATTCAAGGCACAAGCGGCGCTATCATGACAATGGTGATGACGGTATGCGGGCCTGGAGATAAAATTATCATTCCGCGTAATGTCCATAAATCAATTATGTCCGCGATTGTATTTTCTGGCGCAGTTCCTGTTTTTATTCACCCAGAAATAGACAAAGAACTTGGCATCTCTCACGGTATTACACCTGAATCAGCCAAAAAGGCGCTCACTGAGCATCCAGATGCGAAAGGTTTGCTTGTCATTAATCCAACGTATTTTGGTATTTCAGCTGACTTAAAATCAATCGTAGACATTGCCCATTCATTTGATGTGCCTGTCCTTGTCGATGAAGCACACGGTGTGCATATACATTTTCACGATGAGCTTCCCCTCTCTGCGATGCAGGCAGGTGCCGACATGGCAGCAACAAGTGTCCATAAACTCGGCGGCTCTCTTACGCAGAGCTCTATTTTAAATATGAAGGAAGGGCTTGTTTCAAAAGACCGAGTGCAATCGATTTTGAGTATGCTGACGACAACGTCCACTTCTTATTTGCTCTTAGCGTCACTTGATGTCGCTCGAAAACGATTAGCCACTGAAGGAAAGGCACTAGCTCAAGAAGCCATTCGTTTGGCTGAATCAGCGAGAGACCGCTTGAATCAAATTGAAGGCATTACCTGCATTGGCAAGGAAGTACTCGGTTCAGCTTCCACTTACGATTATGACCCAACGAAATTAATTATCTCCATTAAAGACCTTGGGTTAAACGGACACGATGTCGAAAAATGGCTGAGAGAAAGCTATCGAATTGAAGTAGAGCTCTCTGACCTTTACAACATTTTATGTATCGTTACCCCTGGCGATTCAGATGAGACAATTGATACGCTCGTGACGGCGATGCAGGAAATTGCCGCAACCTCTACTCGTGAGAGCGGCAAACAAGCAGTAACGGAAGTGCTGCTGCCTGAGATCCCATCGCTTGCTATGACGCCGCGTGACGCCTTTTACGCTACAACGGAAGTCGTTCCATTTAAGGAAGCAGTCGGCCGCATTATCGCAGAGTTCGTGATGGTGTATCCGCCAGGTATTCCGATTTTTATACCAGGTGAAATTATCACAGAAGAAAATATATCGTATATCTTTAAAAATATTGAAATTGGTCTCCCTGTCCAAGGACCTGAAGATTCAACGCTTGAAATGATCCGTGTGATTAAGGAACAAAAACCAATTTTATAAAAAAGAAACATGCAGCCCCAAATGGAGCTGCATGCTTTTTTATTTATTCAGAGGCTTCATCACAGCAATGACAGTGACCACACGTTCCGTATAGCGTTGTCACTTTTTCATTTTCAAATTGATCAATGGTTTCATTGCAATCTTGACAAATAATTGTACCCACGTACATTCCCCTTTTCTTCATTCATAGTTTGAAAGCGTTTGATCTATTTCTTATTTCTATAATATGATGTCACATTTAAGTTGTCAACGGTTAATTGTATGACACATTTAATCATTTTTTATAAATATGTGCTTTTTTCTTCTCATATTGAGGGAACGTTTCAATTGTATTTTGCTTCATATCAATTCTGTAACAATTGAGTAACAATCGAAAATTGTCAAAAGAGACATGATACACTAGAGTGACTAACAGGGAACAAGCTCCTAAAAATGTTGGGACAACCCCAAATGATTTTGAGGTGAATAGATTGAATTTTATGAGGACACTTCTCATTATATTCCCCATGCTCTTTGTACTTAGTTCATGCTCATTTGCGTATATCATACCGAATCAGACCGACCAAGTCCGTCATATTCAAAAACCGAGAATTCTCTTTTTTACTGATGCAGAAAACCTTGATAAAGAAAGCCCTTATTATGATGCAGTCCTCGATTTAAAAAATGAATACCCTAAGGAAATGTCAAAAATGATTGTAAAAGAAGATCGTAAAGGCTGGAAAAATGAAGTGGACGAATTACCGGCTATTTTACTTGTCAATGATGAAAAAGTGATCGTGAAGGTGGAAGGAAATGTCCGCAGTAAACAGGAGATCTTATCGCCTTTATGTCATGCTTTAGACCGCGTCAATACAAACTAATGATATTTACCTTGCACTTATATATATCCATATGAAAAAACCCCTCACCTCATGAGGGGTTTTTCATATGGTGTTCAGGGCGCCAAAAAAAACCCTCTCCATCAAGGAGAGGGTTTCATAGGTTTCATTATTTTACGATGTGGATTGGGCTTCCGATTGCTACTTCAGCCGTTTCCATTGTAATTTCACCTAATGTTGGGTGAGCGTGAATTGTCATAGCGATATCTTCAGCAGTCACTCCAGCTTCGATTGCAAGGCTAAGCTCTGAAATCATATCAGAAGCGCCAACACCTGCGATTTGAGCACCGATAACTAGACCATCCTCTTTACGAGTGATCATTTTCATGAAGCCATCAGTTGCATCAAGAGAAAGTGCACGTCCGTTCGCTGCGAATGGGAATTTCGCTGCAACGATTTCGATTCCTTCTGCTTTTGCTTCTGCTTCAGTGTATCCAACAGTTGCAAGTTCTGGCTCAGAGAATACAACAGCAGGAATACCAAGGTAATCAATTTCAGCTGGCTCTCCAGCGATTGCTTCAGCTGCAATTTTACCTTCGTAAGAAGCTTTGTGAGCAAGTGGTGGTCCATCAACGATGTCACCAATTGCATAGATGTTAGATACGCTTGTACGGCATTGTTTGTCTGTTTTGACAACTCCGCGGTCAGTCAATTCAACACCAACTTGCTCAAGACCAAGCTCATCAGTGTTTGGACGACGACCAACAGTCACAAGTACGTAATCAGCATCAACTGTTTTTTCTTCGCCTTTTACTTCGAACGTAACAGTGACACCATCAGATTTTTCTTCAACGCCTTTTGCAAGAGCGTTTGTATGGATTTCAACGTTTCCTTTTTTCTTCAGGTTACGTTTAACCAATGAGCTCATTTGCTTTTCGAAACCTGGAAGGATTTCGTCTCCACCTTCAAGGATCACAACTTCTGTTCCAAAGTTTGCATAAGCAGTACCAAGCTCAGTACCGATGTATCCACCACCGATGACAACTAACTTTTTAGGTACTTCTTTAAGCGCTAAAGCACCAGTTGAGTTGATCACGCGGTCTGTGTATTTAAAAGTAGGCAATTCAATTGGACGAGATCCAGTTGCAAGAATTGCATTTTTGAAAGTGTAAGTCTGTGCTGAATTATCATCCATTACACGTACAGAGTTGCTGTCTACGAAATAAGCTTCACCTTTGACGATGTCTACTTTATTTCCTTTAAGAAGACCTTGAACTCCACCTGTTAACTTATTAACAACAGAAGCTTTCCACTCTTGAACTTTTGTGAAATCAACTGTTACGTTTTCAGCTTTGATACCCATGTCTTCAGAATGCTTAGCATTTTCAAAACGATGGCCAGCATTGATTAATGCTTTTGAAGGGATACAGCCAACGTTTAGACATACACCGCCAAGTGTTCCTTTTTCAACGATTGTTACTTTTTGTCCAAGCTGTGCAGCACGAATAGCAGCTACATATCCACCAGGACCTGCACCGATGACAAGAGTATCTGTTTCGATTGGGAAATCTCCTACTACCATGACATTACGCCTCCATTAAAATTAATTGTGGATCATTCAATAAACGCTTGATGTGGTTAAGGGCATTTTGCGCAGTAGCTCCGTCAATCATACGGTGGTCAAAGCTTAGGGAAAGAGCTAAGACTGGAGCTGCAACGATTTCGCCATCACGAACAACCGCTTTTTCAGCGATACGGCCAATACCAAGGATCGCTACTTCTGGGTGGTTGATGACTGGAGTAAACCATTGTCCACCAGCAGAACCGATGTTTGTGATTGTGCAAGATGCACCTTTCATTTCAGCTGGAGCCAATTTACCATCACGTGCTTTTGTTGCAAGCTCATTGATTTCGTTAGAAACTTCGAAAATCGCTTTGCGATCTGCATTTTTTACAACTGGAACTAGCAAGCCTTTTTCAGTGTCAGCTGCAATTCCGATGTTGTAGTAATGCTTTTGAACAACTTCATCTGTTTTATCATCGATAGAAGTGTTAAGTACTGGGTACTTTTTCAAAGCAGAAGTTAGAGCTTTTACAACGTAAGGCAAGTAAGTTAACTTGATTCCTTGATCAGCTGCAACTTGTTTGAATTGTTTACGATGTGCAACAAGGTTTGTTACATCAACTTCATCCATTAATGTTACGTGAGGAGCTGTATGCTTAGAGTTCACCATTGCTTTTGCGATTGCTTTGCGGATTCCGCTCATTTTCTCGCGAGTTTCTGGGAATTCTCCTTCAAGAACTGGAGCTGCTGCCGCTTTTGGAGCTGCTTCTTCTTTCGCACTTTCAGCTGCTTGAGGTGCTGCCTCTTGAGCTGCAGAACCACCATTAACGAAGCTGTCGATATCTTCTTTTAACACACGGCCGTTTTTACCAGAACCTGCAACTTTGTAAATTTCAACGCCTTTTTCGCGAGCATATTTACGTACAGATGGCATAGCGATTACGCGTTTGTTTGGATCAGCGTCTACTTGCTCTTGTGCGCCTGCACCAGTTGCTGCTGCCGCTTCTTCTTGTGCTACTTCTTTCTTCTCTGGCTCGTTACCAGCTTCAGCAGTACCTTGTACTTGAGCTTCAGTTTTTGCTTCGCCTTCTTCTTCGCTGCCTTTAAATTGAAGATTTTCGTAACCAGGTGCATCAAACGTAATGATTGTTTGTCCTACAGTTGCAACTGTTCCCTCTTCAACTTTTAATTCTAATACTTTTCCTTTAACAGGTGAAGGAATTTCTACAACTGCTTTATCATTTTGTACCTCTGCTAAAACGTCATCTTCATTGATTTCGTCGTTTGGTTTAACAAACCACTTAACGATCTCACCTTCGTGGATACCTTCTCCGATGTCCGGAAGTTTAAATTCAAATGCCACTGTTTTTCGCCTCCTAGATTTTGTTGAACCCTTGTTGTGTATATTTACACGGTCATGTAATTGATAAAGGGGAAGAGAAATAAATTCTTTTCCCCTCTGTCATTTAATTAAAATTCAAGAACTTTCTTCGCTGTTTCAAGTACATCTTTATGGTTTGGAAGCCATACGCTCTCAGCTTGAGAGAAAGCAAATACAGTATCAGGTGCAGCTACACGAAGTACTGGTGCTTCCAAGCTAAGGATCGCTCTGTCATTGATTTCAGCTACTACGTTTGCAGCAATACCAGCTTGTTTTTGTGCTTCTTGAACAACGATCGCACGGCCTGTTTTTTCAACAGAAGCGATGATTGTTTCAATATCAAGCGGGCTTACTGTGCGAAGGTCGATCACTTCAGCAGAAACGCCTTCTTTTTCTAGCTCTTCAGCAGCTTTTAGTGATTCGTGAACCATTGCACCGTAAGTGATGATTGAAAGGTCAGAACCTTCACGTTTCACGTCAGCTTTACCGATTTCAATTGTGTACTCTTCTTCAGGAACTTCCTGACGGAAAGAACGATAAAGTTTCATATGCTCAAGGAACACTACAGGATCGTTGTCACGAATTGCAGAAATTAAAAGTCCTTTTGCATCGTAAGGTGTTGAAGGAATAACAACCTTGATACCAGGCTGTTGTGCGATAAGACCTTCTAAGCTGTCAGCGTGAAGCTCAGGTGTGTGAACTCCCCCGCCGAATGGAGAACGGATTGTCACTGGAGAATGCCAGCGTCCGCCAGAACGGTAACGCATACGAGCCATTTGTCCAGAAACAGAATCTAATACTTCGTAAACGAATCCGAAGAATTGAATTTCCATTACCGGGCGGAATTCTTGTAGTCCAAGGCCAATAGCAAGACCGCCAATACCAGATTCAGCAAGTGGAGTATCGAATACACGATCCTCACCAAACTCTTTTTGCAATCCTTCAGTCGCACGGAATACGCCGCCGTTTTTACCAACGTCTTCTCCGAAAACGAGAACGTTTTCGTCATTTTTCAGTTCTGTGCGTAACGCATCAGTGATCGCTTGAATCATTGTCATTTGCGCCATGGCTTACTTCGACTCCTTCTGTTTGTAAATTTCAAGCTGTTCAACTAAGTTGAATGGTTTTACATCGTACATGTTTTCAATCAAGTCAGTGACTTTTTGCTTAGGCTGTTCGTCAGCTTCTTTGATCGCTTGTTTGATTTGTTCTTTTGCATCTTCAATCACTTTATTCTCTTCTTCTTCAGACCATAGGCCTTTGTTTTCCAAGAATTTGCGGTAGCGTACCAATGGATCTTTTTGCTCCCACTCGTTTTCATCTTCTTTTGTACGATATCTTGTTGGATCGTCACCAGCCATTGTATGTGGGCCGTAACGGAATGTAAGAGTTTCGATTAATGTTGGACCTTCACCATTTACAGCGCGCTCACGAGCTTCAGCAGTTGCTGCATAAACAGCTAATGCATCCATACCGTCAACTTGTACGCCTACGATACCAGCTGCAGCTGCTTTTTGCGCAATTGTTTGTGCAGCAGACTGCTTTTCAACAGGTGTAGAGATCGCATATCTGTTGTTTTGGACAACAAAAATCGCTGGCGCTTTGTAAGCCCCTGCAAAGTTAATACCTTCGTAGAAATCACCTTGTGAAGCTCCACCGTCACCAGTGTAAGTGATTGCAACAGCTTTTTTACCGCGCTTTTTCAAACCAAGAGCTACACCAGCAGCTTGAATGATTTGAGCACCGATAATGATTTGCGGTGAAAGTGCATTCACATCTTCAGGCATTTGGTTACCAACAAAGTGTCCGCGAGAGAACAAGAATGCTTTTGTTAGCGGAAGACCATGCCAGATTAATTGTGGTACGTCACGATATCCTGGAAGAATGAAATCTTCTTTCTCAAGTGCAAAGTGAGTTGCAAGCTGAGAAGCCTCTTGTCCAGCTGTTGGCGCGTAGAAGCCAAGACGTCCTTGACGGTTCAATGAAATTGAACGTTGATCTAATACTCGTGTAAACACCATACGGCGCATTAATTCTTTTAATTGGTCATCTGAAAGATCCGGCATTGCCGCTTCGTTTACGACTTCGCCTTTTTCGTTTAAAATTTGAAACGTTTCAAACTGCTTTTTGATGGCATCAAATTGCTTTTTGCTATCAACAATTGCTTTTTTTGTTTTTGCAGCCATTCTAAAGTCACCTCTTCCTTTCTTTTAACAGTCCATTTGTCGTGAATCCATTTATACATACAGATATAGGATAACCCAAAATACTCATATGACTCCTGTATATAATAGCCACTAAGATCGTTGTCGAAACATTGGTTGACCACTCGTTTTTGAGTCCTTCTAACTGTATTAACGATAGTTCACAAAAAACTAATACAACTTCTGTTAACAAGGAATAGTTTACAACAAGAAAAATAGTCCGTCAATTGATTTAACGGCTTTATTTAAATAAATGTATTCGCTTTACTTTTTATGGTGAACTGTATCAATCTGTTTAACAAACAACCTAATCTGTACTAGTATAGAGTGTACTACTGTACTACAATAGAAAATGTTTGTTTTTGTCGAAAAATAAAAAAAGAGCTGTTTTTCAGCTCTTTTTCGACTCTTGATCTGCTGCTTTATACAAAGCCTTTTTATGATCATTCAATTGATCTGTATATCGATTGAACTCCTTACTTTCTTTTCTGACTTTGCTATATGAACGATTCACGGTCTTCAGCTTTGACTTCAGCTCTTCATACCCTAGATCCTTTTTCTTCAAAGATTGATACAAATGCTGATCTTGTTTCAGCGCCTTTTGATACTCCTTGTAAAGCTGATCATATGACGCATATCGTTTCTCGATCGATTTGACCGTTTGAGCTGCTTTCTCTTTTAACTCCGCATCTTGCAATCGTGCGGCAGATTCCTTTACCGTTTTCAATTCTTTTTTCGATTCATCCATACTGTCTTTTTCTGTTTTTAAATGTTCTTCTCGTTTCGCTGCCGATGCTAACGCCTGATCAGAAAGGCTTGCCACTGTTTTTGTATGGTCCTTTGTTGTTTGAATCATTTTTTTATACAGCTTCTGCTCTTTTTCTTCATAGCTTTGCAGTGTACCTTGCTCTTTTTCGAAGGATGCTTCTTTTTCACTCATTTTCGTCATTGCGTCCTGCATATCATTGAATGGACTTTGACCTCCGCACCCTGTCAGCAAAAGGGTACATATCCCCGCTAAAGCAGCACCTGCTTTCATGCTTCTTTTCATCTGTCTCATGACAAGGTCCCCCTTTACATCTCCACATACCACTATAATTTTTATAGACGTTTGTGACAAGGAAAGAGGTCAGTCAAATGAGGCGGAGAAGATTTTTTTCAAGCAATAGGCGCATGACTATACAAATAGTGCATTCATACATAGTTTATATTACACGCTTCGCCTTCACTTATGAGAGGCCAAGTGTATTTCCAAAGGAGGTCAAAAGTATGTCTAATTATAGTCATGGAAGTATGTATGGTGGATACGGCGGTTACGGGTATGGATTCGGTGGTGGATATGGCGGCGGCTGTTGTTACCCAAGCTATGGCGGTGGATACGGATGCGGATACGGCGGCGGACGTACATTCGCTTTAATCGTTGTGCTTTTCATCCTATTAATTATCGTTGGCGCAGCATTCTTAGGCGGCGGTGGCTGCTGCTAAGGCTGTTTAAGCCTCTGACCGGTCTCACAGGACCGGTCTTCTTTATTTCATTGCATATGTTGTGTATCATTTTATATACTTTACATACAAAGGAAATAGGAGTGAAGTTTTGTGATTACCATGGATGATATCGTAAGGGACGGACATCCCGTCTTAAGACAAACAGCTGAAGCGGTCGAGCTCCCGCCGACAGAAGAGGAAAAACAGCAATTAGCTGACATGATCGAATTCGTCAAAAACAGTCAGGATGCTGACATTGCTGAAAAATACGGACTAAGACCCGGCGTTGGATTGGCAGCTCCGCAAATCAATATTAGTAAACGAATGATCGCTGTTCACTGTGAGGATGAAGACGGAGAAGAATACAGCTATGCTCTGTTCAACCCGCGTATTGTCAGTCATTCAGTCAAAAGAGCTTATTTAGCGACTGGTGAAGGCTGCTTATCAGTTGATGAAGCCATCCCTGGATTTGTTCCTCGATATCAAAAAATCAGGGTCAAGGCCACTACGCTTGAAGGAGAGGACATTGATATCCGTCTAAAAGGGTTCCCTGCCATTGTCTTTCAGCACGAAATTGACCATTTAAATGGCATTATGTTTTATGATCATATTCAAAAGGATCAGCCATTCGCTGAGCCAGAAAACTCTGTTGCGATCGGCAGATCATAACATAAAAAAGAAGACCCGGCGATCTAAGGGTCTTCTTTTTTATTCTTCAATGAGGCCAAGCTGGGTCACTGCATGGAATATGCCGTCCTCATCTACTGACTTTGTCACAAAATCAGCCAATGCCTTCAATTCACTCACAGCATTTCCCATCGCCACGCCTGTTCCAGCAAACGAAATCATTTCTCTATCGTTCAGTCCGTCTCCAAAGGCAATGGTATCCTTTTGATCGTAAGGAAGTCTTTCGATGACTCGTTTGATTCCTTCAGCTTTTGATCCGCCTTTTGGCAGAACGTCTGTTGACAGCTCATGCCATCTGACAAGGTCAATTTCTTCGCGGAATGCCTTATACTCCTCTTCCTCTTCTGCCTTACAAAATAACAGCATTTGAAAAATGTCGTTTTCTTTAAAGAAAGATACATCGTGCTCAGGATGCTCTGTTTTTAAAGTACCGATTCCTTCATGGATAAACGGATGATTCGGCACAGACGCCTTCATCGTTTCTTCTCCCATAAAAACAAGCGGATGATCATGACGATCCGCTGTCTCATAAATCCGCTCCATCAGCTCCTGCTTCAGCGGATTGCCGTAAATAACGTCTCCCTCATACATGACATACTGACCGTTATAAGCAATGAATGAGTCAAGCCCTAATTCTTCTAAAATGGGCCGAATCAGAAAAGGAGAACGCCCAGATGCAATGAAGAGATGATGACCTTTTTCTTTTAATAAATGAACCGCTCGCTTCGTTGACTCAGGTATATTTTTATCATGGTCATATAAAGTACCGTCGATATCAAAGAAGATGACTTTTTTATTCATATCTCGCCCTCCTGCTCTTCGTTATGTATACACACTCCCTTTCATCATACAGAAAGATTTCCGCTTTCGAAACCAATTCCTTTTGAAAGCGCCTATTTCCCACATATAACCATGTAACATTCAATAGAAACATCATATAATACAAGTATATAGAGAGACCGGAACACGCTGGTTAAGCTTACTTCAATCCGAAAGGAGGCGGCATCTGATGCTTCGTCGTCTGCGTAAGAAAATTCGAAGACAATGGAAGGACATGCTTCGTAAAAAATCGATTGCTTAAAGGGATCTTCCGCACATTTGCCGAAGGTCCTTTTTTCTCAGAGACTTTTCTTATGCGCGTTTTTTTAATATAATAGAATAAGCGAGTGTAACATACGGTATTTAAGGAGAGATTTGGATGATATATAAGGTATTTTTTCAGGCAAGTACTACTGAGGTACCTGTAAGAGAACACACAGATTCACTATACGTTGAAGCGGTTTCTGAAAGAGACGTACGCGATAAGTTGAAAAAACATAACTACAACATTGAATTCATTCAGCCTGTAGACGGTGCTTTTTTAGACTATGAACGAGAAAGTGAAAATTTTAAAGTATTGGAGCTATGAGAGGAATGAAATTTGTTAAAAACGATCAGGCGGCAGTTTTTGCGCTCGGCGGTTTAGGCGAGATCGGTAAAAACACGTATGGCGTTCAATTTCAAGATGAAATCATTTTAATTGATGCAGGTATTAAGTTTCCTGAAGACGAGCTTCTTGGAATTGACTACGTCATCCCTGACTATACGTACTTAGTTAAAAACGAAGATAAAATCAAAGGTCTTTTCATCACTCACGGACATGAAGACCACATCGGCGGTATCCCTTACCTTCTCAAGCAAGTGAATATTCCAGTTTACGGCGGCAAACTCGCAATCGGCCTACTTCGTAATAAATTGGAAGAGCACGGTCTCTTGAGACAAACAAAACTTCATATTTTTGAAGAAGAAGATACCATTAAATTTAGAAAAACAGCTGTGTCTTTCTTTAGAACGACACACAGTATTCCAGATTCTTATGGAATTGTCGTCAAGACACCTCCTGGTAACATCGTACATACAGGTGATTTCAAGTTTGACTTTACTCCTGTTGGCGAGCCTGCCAATTTAACCAAAATGGCTGAGATCGGAAAAGAAGGCGTCCTTTGTCTTTTATCTGATAGTACAAACAGTGAAATCCCAGAATTTACGATGTCTGAAAGACGCGTAGGTGAAAGCATTGATGACATCTTTAGAAAAGTCGATGGACGCATCATCTTTGCCACGTTTGCTTCCAACATTCACAGACTTCAGCAAGTGATTGAGTCTGCTGTTGCCAACGGCAGAAAAGTCGCTGTATTTGGACGCAGTATGGAATCTGCCATTGATATTGGTCAAGATCTTGGCTATATTAAATGTCCAAAAAACACGTTTATTGAACATAATGAAATCAACCGCCTTCCGGCAAACAAAGTGACCATTCTTTGTACTGGAAGCCAGGGTGAACCGATGGCAGCTCTTTCTCGTATTGCCAACGGTACTCACCGCCAGATTTCTATTAATCCTGGAGACACTGTTGTCTTCTCATCTTCACCGATTCCAGGTAACAATATTAGTGTAAGCCGCACAATTAACCAGCTTTATCGTGCAGGTGCTGAGGTCATTCATGGCTCGCTTAATAATATTCATACATCTGGTCACGGCGGACAAGAAGAACAAAAACTCATGCTCCGTTTAATTAAACCAAAATTCTTTATGCCGATTCACGGTGAATACCGCATGCAAAAAACGCATATCAAACTTGCGAATGATTGCGGCATCCCTGAGGAAAACTGCTTTATCATGGATAACGGTGAAGTTCTTGCACTGAAAGGTGACGAAGCAAGTGTCGCTGGCAAAATTCCATCAGGCAACGTGTATATCGACGGAAGCGGTATTGGCGATATCGGAAACATCGTTTTAAGAGACCGCCGCATTCTTTCTGAAGAAGGTCTTGTCATTGTCGTCGTGAGCATGGACATGAAAGAATTCAAAATCTCTGCTGGTCCTGATTTAATCTCAAGAGGTTTTGTCTACATGAGAGAATCTGGAGATCTGATTAACGATGCACAGGATTTAATTTCAAAGCATCTTGAAAAAGTAATGGAACGTAAGACAACTCAGTGGTCTGAAATCAAGAACGAAATTACTGACACCCTTGCACCTTTCCTTTATGAAAAAACAAGACGCCGTCCAATGATCTTACCGATTATTATGGAAGTGTAATCATAAAAAGAGACACAAGCCGCTTGGCTGTGTCTCTTTTTTGCACTATTCATTGAAAAAAGCGCATATATACAAGGTACACATGCGGTTTCTCATTTTTTATTGAATTGGGAGATGCTGAAAGCTTCTGACATCAAACAAACCCTTTGTCGTCATTTTCACATCAGGAATGACTGGGAGTGCCAAGAAGGACAGCGTCAAAAATGGATTAAAATCTAATGTAAAGCCTGTTTCTTTCAACGCTTCATGGAGTGCATGAAGGCTTTCATTTACAAGATGTGCCGGCTGATCTGAAAGTAAACCAGAGATCGGTAATGGCAGCGTATGAAGAGACTGACCCTCTTTGACAACCGTCAAACCGCCCCCTGCTTCTTTTAATGCGTCAATGGCTTTCACGATATCAGCATCATTTGTGCCAACCGCAATTAAATTGTGAGAATCATGCGCAACCGTTGTTGCAATTGCGCCCTTTTCTAATCCAAAGCCGCTGACAACCCCTATCCCCATTTCAGATAAGCCTTGATGGCGTTCAACAAGCACCATTTTTAATACATCTCTTTCTGTATCACTAGTGAATTGTCCGTTCGTTTCTGATGGAGAGATGCGTTCTAATTTTGTTTCTAGCTGATTTGGAATAATGCGGATGACATTCATTTTTTGATGAGCTGTGATAGGCAGAGACAGATCTTGCTCTTGAACGTCTATCGCATGAACAGATTGTAATAAGGCTGGACTTGGTGCAATTTTTTCGACACTTGGCTTGTACTCTCCATGCTGCGCCACCAATTCTCCTGCAATAAATACGCTGGTGATGTCTACTTGATAAAGATCAGAGACAAGCATAAAATCAGCATCAAAGCCTGGCGCAATGGCTCCCTTTGTTTTGAGGCCAAAACACTCCGCTGCGTTTAAACTTCCCATTTGATACGCTAAAAATGGATCTAACCCTTCTTTTATAGACATACGTACTTGTTCATCAATACTTCCTTCAGCCATTAAATCATCTAAATGTTTATCATCGGTACAAAAGAAAAAACGTCTCGCATTCTTTTCATTCACAGCTGGTAAAACGTTTTTCACGTTTTTGGCAACAGAGCCTTCTCTCAGCATGACATACATGCCTCGTTTTACACGTTCAAGGGCTTCGCCGGCTGTTGTTACCTCGTGATCTGTTTGGACACTAGCTGTGCGGTAAACGTTTATTAATCGGTCCGTTAAGCCTGCTAAATGGCCATCAATCAATTTATTCTCATTTTGAGCATCAAGCAGTTTTTGAAGCATATCTTCTTCAGCCTGCTCCACACCGACGTAATCCATCACCTCGGCAAGACCAAGAACCTCTTTCTCTTGATACAAAGGCTTTAAATCTTTCGCTTTTAAAACAGCACCTGATCGCTCAAAACTAACTGCCGGTACGCAGGATGGCAGCATGAAATAAATATTTAAGGCAGCTTTTCTCGCTTCTTCCAGCATAAAACGGATGCCTGTGATCCCTGACACATTGGCAATTTCATGCGGGTCTGTTACGACAGTTGTCACACCGCGCGGGACGACAGCTTTGGAGAATTCAGCAGGGGTCACCATAGAGGACTCGATATGAACGTGGCCATCAATAAAACCGGGTACTAGCATTTGACCTGCTGCATCCAGCTCCTGTTCTCCCTCGTACTCTCCAATCCCTACTATTTGTCCATTTTCAACAGCGACATCAGCGTCTAGCCATTCCTGGTTAAACACGTCCATAACCTTCGCATGTTTAATCACTAGGGCTGCTTTTTTTCTCTTTGCAGCTACTTCAATTTGATGTCTGAAAAGCTCCTTATCCAACGACACTGCCTCCTCCAAGTAAACAATATAATGTTTCTTATCGTAAACGAATCTGTTTGCCCAGTCAATGACATTTAGAGAAAATCATCCAGATAAAAAGACTGATTTTTATTTCTGAATAGTGATAATTGCATGAATAATATGATGATTGACTTTAGCTGTTTATGCAGAACAAAACAGCCCTTTTAAATGTCTTCTTCCCTCTTCACTGTCCACCTCATGTGTACACAATCATATAAAAAAACACCCCGCCCAGGGTGTTTAATAATCGTTCTGCATTTCTCGTTTTTCAAAGCGTCCAATATCGGCTACTGCCCCAATGACAATCAGAATATCTTCTTTTTGAATCATTTCATCTGCGAGCGGTGAAACAATCACTTCTTTTCCACGCTTAATCGCCACAATATTAATGCCATATCTCGCTCGAATATCGAGATCTAGAAGAGAATGCCCTGCAAGCCTGCTGTTGGCAACGATTTCAATGAGGCTGTACTCATCTGACAGCTCAAGATAATCTAATACGTTATTGGAGATGATTTTATGTGCAATTCGTCTGCCCATGTCCCGCTCTGGATGAACGATGCGGTCAGCCCCAATTTTATTTAGTACCTTTTCGTGGTAGTCGTTCTGCGCCTTTACTGTGACCATTTTGACGCCAAGCTCTTTCAGCATGATCGTCGTTAAAATACTGGCCTGAATGTTTTCACCAATCGCAACGATGACATGATCAAAATTGCGAATGCCGAGATTTTTTAAAACAGATTCGTCCGTCGAATCACCAATCACCGCATGTGAGGCAATTTTCGCGTATTCGTTCACTCGATCTTCATTCATATCCATGGCCATGACTTCAAGTCCTTCTTCGCTCAGCGCCTTGCAAATACTCCCGCCAAAGCGTCCAAGACCAATGACTGCATATTCCTTTTTCATGTTCAGACTCCTTTTATCTCACTTACCATGCATTTTACTACGGTTTGATTAACGAATCCATATGCGAGCGAATTTTTTTGCGGAACGCTTCACTTAAGTAAAGATCTGCTCCTTTTTCAATTTCACTGCGGTAATGACCTGGCGGAGCAATTTCATCGCTCTTTTGAAGAACTAGAAAGGTTAAACAGTCTGCATATATTTGATCACCTATTTTGACATCGACAAAAGCTGGACGATATGTGCCCTCATAGACGCCTTCTCGTTTGTACAAATATCGAATGGCATCAAAAGGAACCTCATATAAAACGCCCTCTGTTTCTCCGCCGTCTTCTACCATATCTGCTCTTGATCCATCAGGCCTCACCAACGTAAATCTAGTTGTAAAGCCGTTCAGAGCACCGCCGCCGATGATTTGTTTAAAATAATGATCAACTTCTGCCAGTTTAAATCTTGCATCATCCATACAGGAGCCATAGGCAAAATAATAGAAGGATGCCGGCTTCTGCTGCCACAGTCTATATTCCTTCCAGCAGCCGCTCTCGATCTCCTTCAGAGATGATGCCTTCTGCTTTGGTAAAGTGTATGTAACAGCCGCCACCAGCCCTTGGTCTGTCATGACATCGACCACCTGCTTGTCATACCCTTCCTCAAGAAAATCTATCTTATTCAGCGTGCTTGCGGTTACCTCGTACAATTCTCCATATACTGTGCTTTTCTCTTCTAGAACGCACGCAGGGTATCCTTGACCTGTATCATAGATTCTGCCGCTGATCCAAGCTGATTTAGCTAATGGCCTGCTATCTTTCATATACGCCTCGTGGTGCTCTTCATGCTGCAAAAGCGTCCCATATACAAATAAAGCTTTCACCTTCATGAAATCACGTCCTCTCGCCTTGCTGCTGTCTGCATTTTTGCCACACAGGTAAATAGATATGAAAAGCTGTACCTTTTCCCAGCTCACTGACCACATCCATCCTACCGTGATGATCTTTTAAAATCGCTGCACAGATGGTGAGACCAAGTCCCGTCCCTTCTGTTTTCGTGGAGAAGAAAGGATCATATATTTTCTGAATATCCTCTTCAGACATCCCTTTTCCTTCATCTTGAATGGTAATTTTCCATTCGTTCATCACTTTTTCTGTTGATATGTATATGCTGCCGCCTTCGGGCATTGCCTCAATGGCATTTTTGATTAAATTAATGAACAGCTGTTTCATTTGATTAGCGTCTGCTAATATAGCGCCGGCATCCTGCTTTTTAAATGGCTGTTTGAGATCAATATTCGAGAGGACTGCATTGGTTTTCAGCAATGTAATGACCTGCTCTAACAGTCCATGAAGCTGAACTTCTTGAAAATGGACCGACTGCGGCTTTGCCAGCACAAGCAGCTCACTTAAAACAAAATCAATCCGTTTAATTTCGGAAAAGATAATGTCAAAATAATCGGTTCTTTCAGGATATTGTGTTTTCATCAGCTGCAAAAAGCCGTTTACTGAGGTCAGCGGATTTCTGACTTCATGGGCGATTCCAGCAGCTATTTGTCCTGCAACGGCTAACTTTTGCGCCTGCATTTGCACTTGTTGATTTGATCTTTCAAGTTCAAGCTTTGCCAGCTTTTGTTTTGTAATATCTGCAACTGTTCCAATACCTCCAGTAAACTGGTGCTGCTCATCAAAGTAGAGCTTATAATGAACGTCTCCCCATACTTTCTTCCCCTCTTTATGAAGAAGCTGCAGCTCGATCCGCCCTGAATCTTTATGCTCTTTGATAACAGATGACAAATGCTGAATAACTCTTTCTTCTTGATCAAAGTACTGATTGTACATCGTACCTAGACATTCATCTATGTCATAGCCGGTCATTTGTTTCCATGCTTGATTTAAGAAGATGATGTGCCCTTTTTCATCTGTTTCAAAGACAATTTCTTGCAAGTTATCTGTAATTCGATTCAGCCGCTCTGTCAGTTCGTGTGCTTCTTTTTCTCTCTTATTTAGATCAGACACAAGTAAATTCAAGCGGTCTACATATCCTGAGACAATCCAGATCCCTGCTAACACAACGACTGTAAAGGCTAGATCGAGCGGCCAATTAATTTGATAGCCGCCTAGATAATAAAAGAAATCCCAGCTTATGATTAAGATAAATGCAAGAACAGATAACACGATCCGCACTTGATATGTTTTGTTCAAATGATTCCACCTGCCGCCCTGAGATTCTTTGTCAATTGTACCATTTTCCACTTATTTTTTGAGGGAGATGGGGCATTTTTAAGGAACTTTTTTAAAGAAAAATAGCCTGTTCTCAGCACAAAGGAAGAGAGCAGGCTATTTTGATTACTTCTGAAGAGCTTCTTGCAGCTCTTTTAACAGCAGTTCTGCGCCTTCAGCGCTTAATGTAATTTGACCATTTCCATATTCATGGTTCTCTGATGTAATCTCACCAGTCATGAGACAAACGCCCTCTGGCTGATATTTTTTCAAGACGATTTTATCTCCATCTATAAAAAATTCCATACTGTCTTTAATAGCGATATCAAGTGCTCTTCTCAATTCGATTGGCATCACAATACGCCCTAGTTCGTCTACTTTTCTTACGACTCCGATAGATTTCAATTTCGTTCCCTCTTTCTTTCATTAGCTCAAGATCAATCTGTTTTTCACCAATTGATATATCGTAGACGTAAGAGATTCTTAAAAGGTTTCTCCTCTATAAAAATTTTTTTCATAAAAGAAAAAACAAAGGGAAAATTTATTGTGATTGTCAAAATGATACTTGAATTTTACAGATTCATTTCAAGGTGATCACAAACCCCCACAAATGACATCAACCCTCTGAACTTTTAAATGTAAAATTGTTTAAAACAGCAAAAATAGAGATTGGGTGAAAACATGTTTCAAAATGCCGAAATTGGAATTGATTTAGGAACAGCTAACATATTGGTTTATAGTAAAAATAAGGGAATTATTTTAAATGAACCGTCCGTCGTAGCAGTTGATACAGAAACAAAGACTGTACTTGCCGTCGGATCAGAAGCAAAAGAAATGATCGGGAAAACACCTGGGAAAATTGTTGCGATCCGTCCGATGAAAGACGGTGTCATCGCTGATTATGATATGACAACAGATTTACTTAAACAAATCATGAAAAAAGCAGGAAAAAATATCGGGTTTACCTTCAGAAAGCCAACTGTCGTTGTATGTACACCTTCTGGTTCAACGGCTGTTGAGCGCCGCGCCATCAGCGATGCTGTGAAAAACTGCGGAGCAAAACATGTGCATTTAATTGAAGAACCTGTTGCAGCTGCCATCGGTGCTGATCTTCCGGTAGACGAACCTGTTGCGAACGTCGTAGTCGATATTGGCGGCGGAACAACAGAAGTTGCGATCATTTCATTTGGCGGTGTTGTCTCTTGTCATTCGATCCGAATTGGCGGCGATCAGCTGGATGAAGATATCATTACGTTTGTCAGAAAGAAATATAACCTATTAATCGGTGAACGGACTGCCGAGCAGGTGAAAATGGAAATTGGGTATGGTCTCATTGAGCATGAGCCTGAATCATTAGAAGTGCGTGGGCGCGATCTTGTGACAGGTCTGCCAAAAACGATCACACTTGTCTCTCATGAAATTCAAGGCGCCATGCGAGAATCACTTCTTCATATTTTAGAAGCGATCCGTGCCACATTAGAGGACAGCCCTCCAGAGCTAAGCGGAGATATTGTAGACCGCGGCGTCATTTTAACTGGCGGAGGCGCTCTTTTAAATGGAATTCAAGAATGGCTTTCTCAAGAGATTGTGGTTCCAGTCCATATTGCAGCCAATCCCCTTGAATCTGTTGCAATTGGAACAGGTCGTTCATTAGAAGTGATCGACAAATTGCAAAAAACTTTAAAATAATCTTCTTGTTCTACTTCTTTTTTTGTCATTTCGATCATATCGTGAGAAATGGATAAACGTGAAGGAGGAAGAACATGTTGCTTGATTTAGGTAAACGGGTCGTTGTCACAGTCATTTTAACGGGTATTATTTTAGGAGGAATGAGCCTGTCGTTTTCACATATGCCGCCTTCTAATGCACAGCCTGTGAAACAACTGAACCGCTAAAAAAGCCGCACGAAAGCGGCTTTTTTATTTTGGCTTTAAACGGGCTCCCCATTTTCCTTTTCGGTCATAAATCTGATATGATGAACATGACTAAAGGAGGGGTTTTTATGAGTTCATTTGAAAAACAACTAGATCAATATGCGAAGACCATCGTTGAAGTCGGTGTGAATGTACAAAAGGGACAGGAAGTCGTTGTATCCGCATTTACTGAATCTGCACATCTTGTTCGTCTTGTAGCGAAACACGCGTATGAGCGCGGGGCGAAAAACGTACATATCCGCTGGAGTGATGGTGTTCTCACCCGTTTAAAGTATGAACATGCACCGCAAGATGTATTTGAGCAATTCCCTGAATGGGAAGCACAGATGATGGAAACCATCGCAAAACGCGGAGGCGCTTTTATTACCATCCTGTCAGAAAGCCCTGACCTTTTGCGAGGCATTGATTCGAAAAAAATCGCTGCACAGCAAAAAGCTGCTGGTTCAGCACTACATACATATCGTCAATACGTTCAATCTGACAAAGTCGCTTGGACAGTCGTAGGTGCTGCATCAAAAGAATGGGCGAAAAAGATTTTCCCTGACCATACAGATGAAGAAGCTGTCACGTTATTGTGGGATCAAATCTTTAAAGTCGCACGCGCTGATCAAGCAGATCCAGTTGAGGCTTGGAAAAAGCACGATGCGTCATTAAACGAAAAGGTCAAAATACTCAATGAACGCCACTACCACAAGCTTCATTATGAAGCACCTGGCACAGACTTAACGATCGAGCTTCCAGAGCAGCATATTTGGGTAGGTGCTGGCAGCGTAAGTGAACGCGGCGTTTCGTTCATGGCCAACATGCCGACAGAAGAAGTCTTTACCGTACCGAAAAAAGACGGTGTAAACGGGACAGTCTCAAGCACAAAGCCGCTCAGCTATGCTGGAAACATCATTGATGAGTTTTCATTAACCTTTGAAAACGGCCGGATTGTGGATGTGAAAGCAAAAGAAGGCGAAGATATTTTAAAATCTCTCGTTGAAACAGATGAAGGCTCTCATTATCTAGGTGAGGTTGCCCTCGTACCAGATGATTCACCAATTTCTAACTCAAATATTCTTTATTACAATACACTTTACGATGAAAATGCATCAAATCACCTTGCCATCGGCAGCGGATATGCGTTTAATATCGAAGGCGGAAAAGAAATGAAACGAGAGGAATTGGATGCTGCGGGTGTGAACAGCAGTATTACACACGTTGATTTTATGATTGGTTCAAAGGAAATGAATATTGACGGAATCACAAAAGACGGGAAACGCGAACCGATCTTCCGAAATGGAAACTGGGCGATTTAATCAAAAAAAGACATCCACATTTGGATGTCTTTTTTGTGTTATGCGTAAAGCTCTTCAAGTCTTTTTTGGATGTCTTGATCTGATAAAAACTCATCATATGTTGTTTGTTTATCGACGATGCCATTTGGCGTCACTTCGATAATCCGGTTTGCGACTGTTTCAACAAACTGATGGTCATGAGATGAGAAGAGCATGGCTCCTTTAAAGCTCATGAGACCGTTATTCAGCGCTGTAATGGATTCTAGGTCTAAGTGGTTCGTTGGCTCATCCAGCAGCAATATATTCGCTCCAGACAGCATCATTTTTGATAACATACAACGAACCTTTTCTCCTCCTGATAAGACACTTGCTTTTTTCTTCACTTCTTCCCCAGAGAAAAGCATACGTCCCAAGAAACCACGCAGGAAGCTTTCGCTTTGATCATTCGGAGAATATTGACGGAGCCAATCCACGAGATCAACATCGTTTCCTTCAAAGTATTCACTATTGTCTTTCGGGAAAAAGGCTTGTGACGTTGTGACGCCCCATTTAAATGATCCGCTGTCTGGCTCCATTTCACCAGCAAGAATTTTAAATAATGTGGACACAGCAAGCTCATTACGGCTTAAGAACGCAATTTTATCTTCGCGGTTCATAATAAAGCTGACATTATCCAGTACTTTTACACCGTCAATTGTTTTTGATAGACCTTCTACTTGAAGGACATCATTTCCGATTTCGCGCTCTGGTGCAAAATGAACATACGGATATTTACGTGAAGACGGCTTAATGTCATCTAAAGAAATTTTATCAAGCAATTTCTTTCTTGATGTCGCTTGCTTCGATTTAGAAGCGTTCGCACTAAACCGGGCAACGAATTCTTGAAGCTGCTTAATTTGTTCTTCTTTTTTCTTATTTGCTTCTTGGCTTAGTTTCAGCGCTAACTGGCTGGACTCATACCAAAAATCATAGTTACCGACATATACTTGGATTTTTCCGAAATCAAGATCCGCAATATGAGTACATACTTTATTTAAGAAATGACGATCATGCGAAACGACGATGACGGTATTTTCAAAGTTAATGAGGAACTCTTCGAGCCACTGGATTGCTTGTAAGTCCAAGTGGTTCGTCGGCTCATCGAGAAGAAGAACGTCAGGCTTGCCAAATAAAGCTTGAGCTAAAAGTACTTTTACCTTTTCCGAACCGCCAAGCTCAGACATTTTCTTCGATTGAAGGCTTTCTGGAATGCCAAGACCCTTTAATAGGATCGCTGCTTCACTTTCAGCTTCCCAGCCGTTTAATTCGGCAAATTCACCTTCAAGTTCTGCTGCACGAATCCCGTCTTCATCTGAGAAATCAGGTTTCATATAGATCGCATCTTTCTCCTGCATCACATCATATAGACGTTTGTGACCCATGATGACGACTTTCAGCACTTCAAACTCTTCGTATTCAAAGTGGTTCTGTTTTAAAATCGCTAAACGCTCGCCAGGACTCATATGAACATCGCCCGTTTGAGGCTCAATTTCGCCAGAAAGAATTTTTAGGAACGTTGATTTACCAGCTCCATTGGCACCAATTAATCCGTAGCAGTTGCCAGGAGTGAATTTAATATTTACTTCTTCAAATAGTTTACGATCAGCAAAGCGCAAACTAACATTATTTACTGCAATCATTTATTAATCCTCCATCACTCATTCATCATTATGAAGTATAACATGAATAACGTTTGATAGAAACGTCTCTCGCTAAGAACGAAGGCTTTTTGTCTATTATGATATAATAAACGGGAATGATTGATTGAAGGAGTTCGGGCGATTTGAGATTACTCACACTGATGGAATACTGTTTATTGATTTTCTTTATGGGCATTTATTTATCTGCAACAGGCTTTAATGCGAGGGACTTTGGCCTTTATATTGGGCTTGTCCTGATTTACACACTGGTTCACATCTTTTCCAAACGCTTTTTACAAAAGCGGGGAAAAGAAAACCAAAAGATCGGATTGTTTCGATCCGTTTTAGCCATTATCGGATCTGTGTTCGCTTCTGTTCTTGCGATTGTGATCATTGTGACGGTGCTCACACCAAATTAAAAACGACCCTTCTGTAAGGGTCGCTCGTTCAAGTACCTTTCTCTTGCCCATGAGAAGGTGCTTTTATTTTGTCTGTCGAATATCGCCAAATGGGAAGAAAACAAATTCTGATGTCCCGACAACCCGATCCTTTTCAATGAGGCCAAGTCCATTTCGGCTGTCCATGGAATTGAGTCTGTTGTCCCCCATCACAAAGTAATCGTTTTTCGGTACTTTTACTGGACCAAAATCTCCAGTTAAATGCACTTCATACTCTTTCGCATGCGCCTTGTTCTCTTTTAAATAAGGCTCATCTACTTTTTTTCCATTAATGTAAAGCGTATCATCCTTCATTTCAATCGTATCACCTGGAAGGCCGATTAACCGTTTGACATAATGAATCTTCTGACCATCTTTTCCATTAATAATCACGATGTCACCGCGTTTCACACCACCGAGATAGTTAATGGTTTTGTTGACAAACAGCTTTTCCCCGTCATGAAGTGTCGGTTCCATTGACTCTCCTTCCACCACATACGGTTCAAATATAAACGTACGGATGAGCAAGACGAGCGCAAGTGCGATTAAAATGGCTTTGATCCATTCAAATAGTGAACTTTTCTTCTCTGTTTTGGCTTGCTTCGCATCAGATTGAATTTCATTTTCGTTTTGTTTGTTTTCTTCGTTCAAAATACTGCTTCCTCCTAAGACTTTCTGCTAAAAGACTTGAAACGTGAATTGAATAACTTTACTTTATCATATGTCATTTAAAAATTCACAAGACAACCATCTAATTAGATATTTTTTCCTAATTCACTGATAATTAAACAAAAAGAAGCACCGTTTTACACGATGCTTCTCTTCTGCATTACGCTTCTTGTCTGACTGGTTTTTTCAAAATACCCAGTAAAATCGCTGTCACAACGGCACCGATTAAGATGCTGATGATATAAAGAACTGGATGATTTGTTACCCAGAAAACAAATAGTCCGCCATGCGGTGCAGGAAGCGTCACTCTGAAGAATTCCGTTAATCCGCCAGCAACTGCTGCACCAATAACAGCTGAAGGAATCACACGAAGAGGATCTGCCGCCGCAAATGGGATCGCTCCTTCCGTGATGAAGGCAGCTCCCATGAAGTAACATGTAATCCCTGCTTCACGGTCACGTTTTGAGAACTTATTTCTAAAGATCGTTGTTGCAAGTGCAATACCTAGTGGTGGAACCATTCCGCCTGCCATAATCGCAGCATGCGGTGCATAGTTGCCAGCAGCAATCATCGCAAGACCAAATGTGTAAGCCGCTTTGTTAATTGGGCCTCCCATATCAATTGCCATCATACCAGCTAAAATAATACCCATTAAGACAAGGTTTCCCGTACCTAATGATTCAAGCCAATGTGTTAATCCGTCCATCACCATTTTCACTGGTGTGTTGACAATATAATGCATGATAATGCCTGTGAAGAAAATACCGAACAATGGATACAGCAGAACCGGTTTAATCCCGTCGAGTGTCTGCGGTACGAATGTGAATACTTTTTTGAGCAGCACAACAATGTAACCTGCTAGGAAACCAGCAATCAATCCGCCTAAGAACCCTGCACCTGCTGCTGACGCCATAAAACCACCGACCATACCTGGCGCAAAACCTGGACGATCTGCAATACTCATGGCAATAAATCCAGCCAATACCGCAACGATTAAGGCAAGCGCATTATCGCCGCCAATTCCTTTTAAGACAGCTGCAAATGAATTAAATGAAGGGTCCTTAGGATCTGCTGAGTTAATGCCCCAGAAGAATGAAATCGCAACAAGGATACCGCCTCCGACAACAAATGGAAGCATGTTACTTACACCACTCATTAAGTGCTTGTAAAATCCGCTTCTTCCTTTGCCAGATGATTCATTTTCCTCTTTAGAAGAACTGCCGCCTGAACCTTTATAAATCGGCGCATCTTGATTGATTGCTTTTTCAATTAATTCCTGTGGACGGCGAATACCAGCTGTTACAGGGACTTCAATGACATGCTTGCCTTTAAAGCGTTCCATTTCTACTTGCTTGTCCGCTGCCACAATGATGGCTGGTGCTTCTTCAATTTCTTTTGCTGTAAGGGCATGTTTAATACCACCAGAGCCGTTTGTTTCAACTTTAATGTCAACGCCCATTTCTTTTGCTTTTTCTTTCAAAGCATCTGCTGCCATAAATGTATGGGCAATGCCTGTCGGGCAGGCTGTTACCGCTAAAATTTTAGCAGGTTTTCCTTCTGCAGCCGGCTCCTCTTGAACTTCCTCTTCTTCTTCATCATCTTGATCATGTGTATTGATGATCTCAATGATTTCATCTTCAGTCGCCGCTTCAAGGAGCTGCTTTCGAATTTCTTCACGCATAAGAAGTGTGGATAAACGAGAAAGTGCCTCTAAGTGCGTGTTGTTTGCGCCTTCAGTTGCGGCAATCATAAAGACAAGGTGACTCGACTGCGCGTCTAGTGACTCATAATCTACACCAGCAGTTGAGCGGCCAAATGCAATGGCAGGCTCTTTTACACTCGCTGTTTTAGCGTGCGGGATGGCAATTCCTTCGCCAATACCAGTAGAGCTCTGTTTTTCACGATTGATCACAGCTTCTTTGTAGCCCTCTTTATCATTTAACTTGCCTGCTGTATCTAAAACAGTGACCAGCTCTTCAATGACTGCTTCTTTCTGCTGGCTGTCTAATTGAAGCTTAATGGTATGCTTCGTGAGTAGTTCTGTAATTTTCATGATGACTCCTCCTTTAAATGCGTGTGACTTTTACTTGTGGTAATAGTGTGTCAACAAGCTCTTTTGTGCCAAGCTCCTCAGAAAAGGCTGTAGCGCTTCCTGAAGTAACACCAAGCTTAAATGAATCTTCAATTGAAAGGCCTTTTGAAACGCCGGCTAAAAACCCTGCAACGACTGAATCTCCTGCTCCAACTGAATTAACGAGCGTTCCCTTTGGAACATTGGATTGATAGATTCCTTCTTTACTGAATAATAGGGCACCATCTCCAGCCATGGAGACGATGACATGTTCAGCACCTTGTTCTAACAGCTTTTTCCCATAAGGAATTGCTTCTTCTGCTGATGAAATACTCGTCTCAAACATTTCACCCAATTCATGATGATTTGGCTTCATTAAGAACGGTTTCATGTCTGCTGCTTTTTTTAACGCTTCGCCAGAAATATCAAGAACAACTCTTACACCTTGCTCTCTGCAAACTTCAGCAATACGCTCATATGTGTTATGAGGTAATGAAGAAGGAATACTGCCAGCTAAAACCACGACATCTCCTTCAGTCAATGAAGAAAATTGAGATAGAAACGACTCAAATTGCGCTTCAGTAATTGATGGGCCGAGTCCGTTGATTTCTGTCTCTTCACCTGTTTTTAGTTTCACATTGATTCTTGTATCTTCTGACACCTCGTGAAAGGCTGTTTGTAATTGTTCGTTCTGTAAAAAATCTTGAATATATTTGCCTGTAAATCCACCAATGAATCCAAGTGCTTTTGATTCAACACCGTGACGTTTTAATAGCCTTGAGACATTGATACCTTTACCACCTGGATATTTTTGATCATAGGTTGAACGATTTAAACCGCCGACTGCAAAATCCTCCACGTGTACGATGTAATCAACTGATGGGTTTAAAGTAACTGTATAAATCATGTTTTCACTACCTTTATAACCGTTTTTTCATGGTAATTATCGAATGAATCCTCTTTTGCGTCGTTTGTGATAATGGTGGCTTCCTGTAAACTAGCAAAGGCTGAAAACGATATTTCGCCAAACTTCGAGGCATCTGATAAGATATAGGTTTTTTTCGCCTGTTTCATGGCTCTTTTTTTCATGAGTGCTTCCTCTGGATCAGGCGTTGTAAATCCCGCCTCGGGATGAATGCCGTTTGTCCCAACAAAGCTTTTGTCAAAACGATAATTTTCCATCGCTGTCAAAGCTGCGGCTCCCACCATGGCTCCTGTTCGATGTTTCACTGATCCGCCTATCAAGTAAAAGGTAATGCCTTTTCTCATAAGTGCTTCAATATGCATCACACCGTTTGTCACCACAACAATATCTTGATCTGGATCGATATATTCAATCATTTGCTGTGTGGTTGTACCTGCATCTAAATAAATACAGTCGCCCTGTTTTAAAAGAGATGCCGCTGCCTCTGCTACCACTGACTTTTCTTGAAGGTTTTTGGCAGATTTCTCAAATACATCTGGTTCAAGGCGAATACTCGAAATCTTGGCTGCTCCTCCATGAACCCTTTTAAGAAATCCTTTTTCTTCAAGGGCTGATAAATCTCTTCTAATTGTAGATTCAGACGCATCCGTCATCATCGTTAAGTCCTGTATTTTAATGACATCATTTTCTTCTAAGCTGTCAATAATGAGTTGATGTCTTTCCGGTGTTAACATGAGAACACCCCTTTTGAAAACGTATTCATTTTGCGCGCACCTTTATTGTAATCGCTTTTTTCAACATTATCAATACAAAACAATCAAATACATTCAATAACTATCAAAATCTTTCACCATGGTCATCTTACCTTTATATGTACCATTTGTAAACTGAAAAATATGTGACATTAAGATGAAAGTCATGATATTAGCATTTCTATCATTTTTTATTTCATTCAATGGAACTAAAAAAAGCTTCTATGCGATTTGCATAAAAGCTTTTGATGTGTAATGAAGGCAAATGTAAACCATTTGTATGCTTTTTTCTTCTCCGAATCATTCATACCTGAGCGATTCAATAGGGTCTAGTCTCGCTGCTTTATTCGCAGGAATTAACCCAAAAACAATTCCAATGAGCATACTAAACAGTACGCCTCCACAAACCACTTGCCAAGATACGAGAGACGGCCAGCCGGCAAATAGTGATACTAGCGAAGCACCGCCTAATCCAAGTGCAATTCCCATCAGCCCGCCGATGAGTGTTAAAACGACAGACTCAATTAAAAATTGAACGAGAATTTGCGCCCTTGTTGCGCCCATCGCCTTTCGAATACCGATTTCTCTTGTCCTCTCTGTCACAGAAACGAGCATAATATTCATCACACCGATGCCGCCGACAAGTAAAGAGATTCCGGCTATTGAGCCAATGATCGTTGTCATAACGGACGTTATTTGACCGATCCCCTCTGCGATTTCTTCCATATTGATCATTTCGTAAGCATCTTCTGTATGATGATTTTCATTTAATATGGCAGCCGCGCTCTTTCCTACTTCCTTCATTTGATCCGCATGTGCGACTTGAATAGACAACTTATCATATTCATTCATACCAAATGTGGAGGTGAGCATCCCAAATGGGACATATATTTCATTCATATCAAATGAAAACATCCCTTTCTGTTTTGCTAACACACCGATGACTTCAACTGGCTGTCCGTTCATCCAAATCAGTTCACCTAATGCCTTTTGTCCATTGAATAGTTCTTTTTGTAAGCCATCCGAGATGAGGGCAGCTCTTCTGCCGCTTCTAAAGTCAATATCTCTTAAATTCTGTCCTTCTGCGATTTGTAATGAATGTACATCCGTATACCCCTCATTTATGCCGTTAACTGTCGCATCAACTGTCGTATCTTGAAATCTCAGCTGCATTCCTTGTGCAGTCGAGGAGGCGACCTGCTTCACCCCATTGATTGTCCTAATGCTTTTTATGTCTTCCTCAGTAAATGAGGCTTCGAATAAGGCATTTGGATTTGCATTTAACTCTTCGTCAGAAGGCGTATATGTCATATCAATGGTATTGTTTGGACCTGAAATCGATCCTTTTAACATTTGCTCACCGCCTTGACCGATCGCCACGACTGCAATGACTGATCCAACACCAATAATAATCCCAAGCATCGTTAAAATAGAACGTAATTTATGAGCTAAAACCGAATTCAGCGCTATTTTGATATTTTCAAAGAGTTTCATTCATAGCGTCCCCTTGTATCCATCTATCTTCAACAAGCCGTCCATCTCTCACAACGACCGTACGGTTTGTATACGCAGCTATTTCTTCTTCATGGGTGACAAGCACAATCGTTGTCCCTTCCTCATTCAGCTGTGTAAACTGTTCCATAATTGACATGCTTGTTTTTGAGTCGAGCGCACCAGTCGGTTCATCTGCTAAAATAAGCTGAGGCTTATTGACAATCGCTCGTGCAATTGCCACCCTTTGCTTTTGTCCTCCTGACAACTCACTTGGCATATGTTTCATTCGATCTGCCAAACCAACCTTTTCAAGCGCCAATTCCGCACGTTCTTTTCTTTCCTTTTGACTGATCCCAGCATAAATCATTGGCAGTTCAACATTGCGCCTCGCATTTAACCTTGGCAGAAGGTGAAATTGCTGAAAAACAAATCCAATGGATTGATTTCGAATGACCGCAAGCTCTTGATCCTTTGCTGCTGACAGCTCTGTACCTTGAAAATGATATTGTCCTGTCGTCGGGCGGTCTAAACAGCCAATAATATTCATTAATGTTGACTTTCCAGAGCCGGACGGGCCCATAATGGACATATACTCGCCTTTTTCAATGACAAGATTCATGTCACTTAATACATCAAATGTTTCGTGTGCGACCTCATAGCTTTTTGTTACGTTGGAAAGCTGAATCATTCAGCATCCACTTCCATTCCGTCATACATATCATCTCCTATATGAGCAATGATTTGATCCTCTGCCTTGACACCTTTTGTCACTTCAAGATCATGACCTGACGTTTCCCCTATGACCACTTTTACTTTTTTCAGTACATTTTTTCGAACAACATAAACGTATTGTCCATCAGTCTCTTTTTTTACCGCTGTTTCAGGAATCGTTTGCGCTTGGCGCTTATCTGTTTCAATTTCCATGATCATTTTAAAACCAGGCTTCGCCTCAGGTTTCTTTCCCTTTATTTCAACTTCAACAGGATATTGAACCGTTTGATCGCTCGAAGTTGTTTCGGCTGCATTCTGGACAGGAACAGCGCCCACTTTTTTCACGACTCCTTGCCAGCTCTTCCCGCGAATGACATCAGACGTTACCTTCACTTTTTGTTTCTTTTTGATTTTGATGGCATCATACTCTGAGATCAAACCCCGCACAATCATTTTTTTCTCATGACCAATATGGATGATCGGCTGCCTTTCTTCCGGCCCCCCTGCTCCGGCCTCTTGCTCAATGGAAATGACTGTTCCATCAATTTTACTATGTACGGTTAAGTCTTCTATTTGCGCCTTTACTTTTTCTTGGCTGATCTCTGCTTGCTTTTGTTCTAATTCAGCCGCTTTCAGTTCTAATTGAAGCTGATCTCGCTCGCTTTTAGCATTAGCGTCAGATCCGCCTGCTTTTTTCTCATCTAATTCACTCAGCCTTTTTTGCAATTGTTCCAGTTTTAATGTACTTGACTCAGCCGCTAGTGCTTGCTGCTGCTCCTCAAGCTCCAGTTCCTTGTTTTCATATGTAAGAAGCGGCGTACCAGCCTTTACCTTTTCCCCTTCTTTCACAGCAATTCCCTTCAATTTCCCCTTTTCCTCTTCTTCATAGATGAACTGCTCTTCAGAGAACGAAAGTGTCCCGGGTGTCATCACCGTAGATGTGATTTCTTTCGGCGTGAGTTTGACTGTTTTAATCGCTGCTGTAGAAGCAGGCTTTGCTTGGTTTTTCGCAATATTAAATCCAATAAATAGTCCAATCACAATAATTAAAATAGATCCAATGATGATTTTCTTTCTCATAAAAACCTTCTACCCCCAGCTTACTGATATGTTAATTGCTGTTCCTATATATTGAAAAATTAACGATAAGATATAAAAAACGCCTATAATCACCCAAGAAATTCTCGGTGATATACGCCCAACTCGGATGAATAAAAAGCCTGTTAAAACAAGATTCCAGATCACAAAAAGATCGATATTGGCTAACACCGCCTGCCATGGACCAGAAATTCGAATGAGCGCGTTTAACGAGGTAACCGTGATGTCTTTTGGAACATGAAAAAGGATGACTGCCAAATGAGAAATAATCGTTCCAATGATCGTAACGGGCGTAATGAACAGGACCGCTGAAAACAGCTGCCGAAATGATGCATCACCTTTCGCTAAAAATACGATGAACTTATATATAGCTGCATTGATGACAATGCCAAATACCAGGCCAATGAGCGTCACCACATAAACAACAGGTACCGGCAAACTTAAATCTGCCCACATTCCCTTATTTACGTGCTCAGACAAATAAGTCACAACGACTGTTAAAATAAGCACACAAGATAAAGGCCACCAAACAACTGGATGTTCCCATACTCTTTTCAGGTGCTCTGATGGTCTTGTGCTCACTCCAATGATCGTAGGTTTTTGCATGTTTTCTTTCATCAAATCTCATCCTCTCTATGTCAAGCAAGTATGCAAACGCACAAGACGCTCTTTTTCTTTCTATTTTATCAAAAGATTGCCAATAAGTGATCAATCATTTAATTTTCTTATTTTCGTTGAGAAAAAATTTTATCTATTATTCTATTTTCACGAATGAAATCCTTCAAATGACCTCATGATCCGACCATATTCATATCAAGAATCGTGCTTTTACTGACTTAAAAACATTTTATTAAGTAAACAATATGTCTTTCGGAATAAATATCCTTTTCTTTTGGATTCGCATGGTCTTACATAGACACAACAATTTTTTGTTAAAATAATCCTAGTAATTTCGGCAAATCCCGGCTTTATAGGACTATGAATGGTTTCTTTTACAGAACAAATAAGTCTTTAGTATCAATACTTTCATATTAAAAAATTAAAAATAAAGGGATTTTACTTGATCAAAAGTTATTTTTTCATATAATGTAAAATAGAGGTAGGTTAAATGATAGTGGAAATGGAGTCAAGTGAATGTTAAGAGAAAAATTGAAAATGCAATTGATTTTACTGTATGAAAAGGAACAAGAAGCATGGCAATACTTTCGAAAGGAAAGAGAATCGATTTATCATGAGCTCAAATTACTTGATATGAAAGAAAGCAGACCTTCTAACGACAAAATATACTACGCTGCAAGATGTGTAGATATTATTAAAGAGAAAAAGGGAAGCATTGTGAGCACAAAAGAATTAAAGGAACAGCTTCAAGCTCAAACAGATTTCAATGTGAGACGAATCAGCGAATTGTATGATCTCATTCAGCAGCTCGATCCTCACATTTCTAAAGCAAGAAGGGGATGTTTTATTTACGAAGATCACACCCAAGCACCTCTACAAACTTTTCACACATAAAAAATTGGTTACAGCCGGGTGGCCATAACCAAATCCTCTAATATCTATTATCCACCACTTACAGGAGGAATGAGTGCAACAGTGTCCCCGCTACGCACTTCAGCATTTCCCCTCGTATATATTTCGTTGACTGCAACCATTACATTTTGTGCAGCATCAACACCATATACCTCCTGTAATTCTATTTTAATCTCATCAACCGTTGTTTGATCTTTTTGAATGATGATTTGTTGTTTACCGGCCTTCTCAGCAAGGCCGGCGAACAATAACACATTAATCATGCTGATCACCTTCTTTCTCTGCAAGTTGAAGATGGCTAGGTTTACCTTCTGGATATGAAACCGTTTCAAGCTGATCACCTATCCAGGCCTCTCCATCTTCCCAATATTCTTTTTTCCAAATAGGAACGATTTCCTTGATTCGTTCAATAGCATATTCATTGGCTTCGTAGGCAGCCTTCCTATGAGGAGACGAAACGGCGATCGCAACAGCAATATCGGTTATCTCAAGTGTTCCAATCCGGTGCACAATCGCTGCTTCAGTGTCAGGCCACCGATTCTTCATTTCTTGTCCAATCTGCCTTAGCATGTTTTCAGCCATTGGTATGTATGCTTCGTAGGTTAAACGCAATGTTTTCTTGCCGTTTGTCCATTCTCTGACCGTCCCGATAAACGTTGTAATGGCTCCTGCCTTTCGTCTTGTCACATACTGAATCAATTCGTTTACCTCAATCGGCGTTTTTGTTATTTTAAAAAGTTCGCTCAAAACGTGCCGCCTCCCTTCAATAAGTGAAAAGCAAATGTCATCCCGCGCTTATCAAAAGCTGAAAACACAGGAAACGGGTAATTTTCGGTTAATGGATCCTCTTGAGAAACATAAATAGCTGCTTGTATATTAGAAAGAGTTGAAAGGTCAATAAGCTCCTCTTCATTCTTGACACAAACGATTTTGCGATAAGGCGCCTGTTTGTACCCCTCTATGAGAACAGCGTCTAACGGAAGATGCTGACACATGTTGAGCAGCTGCTCTAACGTGAAGTCCTGCATCGAAAAGTGAAATTCACCTTCTCCTTCCACACCTGCGGCATATGCACCTGCCTGAATATATCGATCAGTATCTTTTTCTTTGAAAAGACGATCTGGTGTCCCGCCATGTCCATGATGTTTAAAGCAGCCTAGCTTCAGCCCTTCACATTCAGCCAGCTGACAGAGCTTTTCGATCAACGTGGTCTTGCCGCTATTTTGATAACCGACCACCTGTAATATGCTTAATTTGTCATCCAGCATGGAGACCCACCGCCTTTGTGCTGAAACAGCAGAACATCAACTTGATCACCTGCTTGAAAACCTCTTGTTCCCCCAGGCAGCACGATGAAACAGTCAGCCTCTGCAATAGAGGTCACTGCACTTGATTTATCAAGACCTGTTGGAGTCACACTGATCTGACTGCCAGTGAATTGAAGGGCCGCCCTGACAAAACGAGTGAACGGATTGGCTTTTGGAAAATCATGTGTGAGTTTCGCCTCAGCAAAAGTGGGAAACGGATTTTCTTTCCTATACCATTTATAAATGATCGGTTTCACAAATAATTCAAAGCCCACAAAACAGGCAGCAGGGTTTCCGGACAGCCCAAACAGCAATTGGCCATTCGGCATTGCAGCCACAGTCGTCACACTTCCAGGTCTCATGGCTACTTTATTAAACAAGACCTTGGCTCCCAGCTTTTCATAAATGGCAGGCAGAAAGTCAAAATCGCCCACTGACACACCGCCTGTTGTGATCAGAATGTCTACCTTGCTCATGGCTGCTTTTACTGCATGATAACTTTTGTCAAAATCATCGGTGACTCCGCCTAAATCAAGCGGCTCAGCTCCGGCCTCAAGTACTTGCGCATAGACCATACTAAGATTACTATTTCTAATCTTGCCGTCCACCATGGCATCACTTACTTGAAGAAGCTCTGTGCCTGTTGAGATAATGCCAATCACCGGTTTTTTGACAACTGGCACTACCGCATATCCGAATGTCGCCAATAGAGCCGTGACGCCAGGAGTGACATCTGTTCCTTTTTTGACCATCACGTTTCCTTTAAGTACTTCTTCTCCTTGACGAGAAATATTGTCTCCCTTTTTCAGCGGTCTTTTCAGTGACATGAATGATTTGCCGCCTTTTTCAAAAGTCTTCGACAGTTCAATCATGATGACGACATTTGCGCCATTTGGAATTTTTGCTCCTGTCATAATACGAATGGCCTGAAAGGGACCGATGGTTTTTGCTGAGACCATTCCTGCACCAATATGATCAATGACCTCGAATTCAACTGGATGCGCACTTGACGCTTCTTTTGTATCTTCTGCCCGAAGTGCAAAGCCATCATACGGAGAACGATCAAATGCCGGAACATCATGGTCTGCCAAAATATCTTCTGCAATAAACCGTCCAAGGCTGTCTTTTAAAGGGACCCATTCTATTTCTCCATGTTTTTCGTATTGGTGGACTTTCTTTATGGCCTCTTCTACTGGTATTGGCTGCCGTCTTTCCATCACACATCACTCCTATATCCCTAGCAGTCTTGCTAGTAATGAATTGGCTTCTTTTTCATCATTTGTTCCATGGATTAATGCACGTCCCCCTTTGAAACAGACCATTCGGTAGTTTTCGTAGCGTACATGGATTAAGAAGTCGTTTACTTCCACCTCACATAAAGATGAGAGCCGCTCTTTTATATGCTGAAATGATAGTTTTGCTAAATCCTTCGATACAATTTGAACGGTGTCACGTCCGCAAAGGACCGTCGATTTTTTACGCTGATCATGTAAATAAGGATAGGTTCTTGCCGTGCCGCAAGTTGGACAGGTCTTCTCTTTAGTGCGAGATAAATCCATTTTAAATGATGTAGACTGCCAAAGATCAAACGTGACAAATTTCCGCTCGATTTGCTCTTCATGACCAGTTAAATATTTGAGTGCCTCTGTTTGCTGATAAGCAGAAACCATTTGAACGGCAGGTGAAATAATCCCCGCTGTATCGCACGTCAAGCCGCCAACAGGCATTGCCGTGAACACACATGATAAACATGGCGTTTTATCCGGCAATATGGTCATATACATCCCCTGACTGCTCACACAAGCGCCATATATCCAAGGCGTCTTCGTTTCTAGTGATAAATCATTCATCACCATTCTTGTCTCAAAATTATCTGTTGCATCAATGACGATATCTGCTCTCTGAAATAACGGCCTTAACAGCTCCGCCCCTGCATCTTCAATCAGGGCGTGTATCGTCACTTCATGATTGATCTGCTCGAGACGTTTTTTTGCCGCTGCTGCTTTTGGCACATGTGCGTATGCATCATGTTCCGTATACAGCTGCTGCCGCTGTAAATTTGAAAATTCCACATAATCACGATCGACAATCGTCAGCGTACCGATGCCAGACCGAACAAGCCCTTCCGCAGAGGCGGTACCAAGAGCACCGGCTCCAACGATCAGAACATGACTTTCAACCAGCGCATGCTGTCCTTTTTCCCCAACCGGAGGGAACAAGATTTGTCTTGAATATCGGTCATTCAATGCTGTTCTCTCCTCACCGTTTTTTATGTATCATATCATACCGTTTTCAGGTAAATCGCTTCTTTTATTGATATTACGAAATTCATTTGATGTCACGTTCAGTTCTTCCTCTGAAACGATACGCACTTGAAGCTTTTGAAGCAAGTCCTTGACGGCAAATTGATTCTCTTTTAAACACGCGCGAATAAACGGCAGAGAGCGGCGGTGATAAAGCGCAAATAAAGGCTGTAATCTGCCCTGAACAAGCGGGATAATGGCATCTGCGTGCTCGCTGCAATAGGACGATAATACTTTCGCCGTTTCCTTCCGTATGAAAGGCATATCACATGCCGTTACTAAATACCATTCTGCCTCTTGCTTTTGCATCGCCGTATATATGCCGGCAAGCGGTCCGCATCCGCGCACCTCTTCATCATCTAACCACACACTTTGTTCACCTCTTGCTTTGAAAAAAGGAAGAAGCGACGGATGGCTGATGATAACTGTCTGCCCTTCTAAAAGCTGCTCTTTCACATGCTCATATAATGGTTTCCCTTGATACATATGACTTGCCTTTGGCTCTCCAAAGCGTCTGGAAGCGCCTCCAGCTAAAATGACATTCACTACGTGCATCCTCTAAGTCCTCCTTTGATATGGTTGTTCTAATCGCACTCCTTTCGCATACTTTATTGGTAACATGAATAAGGAGGGTCTATCGATGAACAGGCGCCATGCTTCTCCCCTATTCCATGATTTATCTCAAGAGAATTTATACTTAAAAGCTGAAACTGCCAAATATCAACAAATGATCTCTGATTTACAGTCCTCATATACGTATTCTAAAAATAAGAAGTTAACTCAAGAATATCATGAGATGAAAAAGGATTTCACGCAATTAAAACAACAATTGGATGAAATGACCAATGATCAACACGATGCTGCCTCAAAAATACAGGAACTCTCCTACAGCAAATCAGAATTAATACATAAAATTGTCCTTCTCCATGAGATGCTGCAAAAGGAAACCTATCATAGAAGAAAAGAAACCGAAGAAAAACACAGGCTGCATTTGAAAGTTGTCAAATATAAGGAAATCTCTCAACAATTAAATGAGCGGATAGAGGATCAAGATAAACAGCTTGCAAAAGAGGAGAAAAAAGGAAATACTTTATCCGCAGTGATTGAGAAGCTGCAGCAAACATTGAGCGATAAAAATGCAGAGTTTCATGTATTACAGGAAGGCGTCAGACACCTTCAAGAGCGTTTTTATGAAACACAAGAGAAATTGCTGCAAATAGAAAAAGCAAAAGAAGCGATTTTTTACGAAACGCTCACAAACTATCAAAAACAGTTAGCAGAAAGCGAAGAATGGATCGCCTCTCATTTTGCTGATATTGACCAGTCAGAAAAAACAAATGCACAGCCATTCTCACGAGACCGGATCCTGCAAACGACAGAAGAAATCGAACCGATCTTGAAGAAACTCAACGAACAAGTTCAAACACTTCAGGAACACGTTGATGCAGTGCAGCGTAATGGAGAGGTCATGACAGTCAAAATCGACAGCTTCAAAAAACAGCGTGATCACCTGCCCAAGGAACGCAAAATTGTCTATACAGTTGATCAAAAGAAGTAATTCTCGAAATAAAAAACTGCTGGCTTTTACGCTCAGCAGTTTTTTATTTATTCGTCTTCTGTTTGAATGTCGCCTTCTAAAATATACTGTCCGCGATAAGGCTTCTTCACTTCAGGGTACATTTTAATTAAGCTTTGCATAAACGTTGTCATATTTGGGATTTCAAGACCGCTCTCTTTTTCGATCTCTTTTTGAAGTTCTGAGCTTTTAATCGCTGCATTATGACGTTTTAACGTTTTAATCGCAGCTTCACGAAGCTTCGCTGCCTTAGAGCCAGGACGAGCTGTGCCTCTTCTGCGTCTTGTCGATCCTTCAGGAATACCTACAGGTGCACCGTTTAGCTGTCCTGTTCCTAAAGATGATGATTGTGGTTGTGCCGGCTGCTGGTAGCTTCTCATTTCTTGCGCAGCAAGCTCAGCTAATACAGGCAGTGAATCCGTCTTTCTCTCTGTACGTACTTCTTTTTTTGTATCTGACACTAGACCTGTTCCTTGACGGTCTAATTCTCTTAATTTTGCATAAATCGCATCTCGCTCAATTTGATATTCACGGATGACCTTTACTTCTGCCTCGTTTAATTGTTCCAATCGTAAACGTAACGCTTCCCTCTCATTAAACAATGGATTTCCCCCTCATCATATAAAAAATATTCTATAGTAAATATTAGATTAGAAAACTAATTTTATCAACTATTTTTTTATCATTTTACAGTTTGCTAACAGATAGGTATTTTCAACTAAAATTTTGCCAAAGAGGAAAAATCGGCACCCATTTCATTGCCACTATAGGCTTTTGACAAACCTTAAAATATTGTAAAAAAATTGAATAAACGCTTATACTACTTGATTTATATAGTTATTTACCTAACTGAAATTTCTTTTGTGCAAAAACGTTCTGAATAGTAAAAAGTTAAAATCTTTACATTTTCATTTCAAAACAAAAATGTAAATAGGTCGTTATACCTTTTTGTTTCAGGGATATTTTTTAATAAACTCCCTCATTTTCTCTTTTCTTAGGAATAACACCTACATAAAAACTCATCCGAAGCCATATGCTTCTTATTTTTGTCCATGAAAAAACCCCCATTTATGGGGGAAAAGCTTATTCTGCAGCCTTTTCAGACTCAGAAAGCACTCGATTGACACGTTTTTCAAGCATTTTCATTCCGCTTCCGCCGGCTTGGAAGTGGCGCAAAGCACCTGTTTTATCAAATACATAATATGCCGGTACATATTCGTTTTCAAAGGCTTCTGTTAAGTGATGATCACTGTCCACAAAGATTGGCTGCGTGATTTCATGCTCTTTCGCAACTTCTTTGATTTTTTCTAGATCTAGGTCATCCTCTGAACGAGGCATATGAACTGCCACAACGTTTAGTTGATCCTTGTATTCATCACGGAATTGATTGACTTGAGGCATTGCCTCTTTACAAAGATGACAGCTGACAGACCAGAAATGAATCAATGTTGGTTTGTCACCAATCAAATCTTCTTTTGTTACTTCTCCATTTAACCATTCTTTTGCACCAGTTAGTTCTGGCATTGGTTGACGTAATTTCATTATGAAGCGCCTCCATCCATTGTATGTGTCGAAACAAAAAGGTCTAACATCAGTTAGACCCTCTTGTTTCTTCAGCTATCAATTAAAGTGTTTTTTGACCAGGTTTCCAGTTCGCTGGGCAAAGTCCACCAGTTTGTAATGCTTGAAGAACACGTAATGTCTCATCTACATCACGACCGATGTTGTTGTGGAATACTGTTTGATATTGAAGTTCGCCTTCTGGGTTAATGATGAATAAACCGCGAAGAGCAATTCCTTCTTCTTCAATTAAAACGCCGTATTCTCTAGATACTGTGTGGTTAGTATCAGCAGCTAATGGGTATTTTAATTCACCTAGACCATTATCTTTACGGTCTGTATTGATCCAAGCAAGATGCGTGTGGATTGTATCAGTAGATACACCGATGATTTCTGCATCTAAATCTTCGAACTCGTCATAACGATCGCTCATTGCTGTAATTTCAGTTGGGCAAACAAATGTGAAATCCATTGGATAGAAGAAAAGAACTGTCCATTTGTCATTCTTCATGTTTTCCTCTAAACTTACTTTACCAAATTCCTTGTTAGCAAGTACTGCTTCCATTTCAAAACGTGGAGCTTGTTTTCCTACAAAACGCTCTGCCATATGTAAATCCCTCCAAAAAATAATATCTTTATACAGTCTTCTTAGCTGTATATAAAATGAGAATCAAAACTTAAAATTCTCATTTAGTTAATAACTTCACAATTACAATTATAATACTTATGCGATTTTTAGTCAATATTAATTAATAATAAATTTAATTAACGATTTGTCACAATTCCTGCTCTACTTATCAAAAGTTTAACATGACTTGCATAAGGGAACAAATGATTAGCTTCTCTTTTAGAGCATACATAGAAAGGTTTTGAAGATTATGAGAGCATTTCAACAAGTAGATTGGGTTTCCATTATCCTCAATAGCAGTATGATTTTGCTAAAACTAGTCGCCATTTTTGCCATTTACTTTATCATCAGAGCCATAGGAAACAAGATGATTAAGCGCGCCTATTCAACATTCGCTGAAAAGCATGAAGTCTCTTTATCAAGAGCTCAGACACTGCAAAGTTTGACGTTAAATATTTTCGCCTACTTATTGATTTTTATTCTAGTTGTGATGATCCTCGACTTATTTCATTATAACCCAACCGCTTTGCTGGCAGGTGCGGGCGTTGTGGGACTTGCGATCGGTTTTGGCGCTCAAGGGTTAGTGAGTGATATTGTGACCGGATTCTTTATATTATTGGAAAAACAATTTGATGTAGGAGAATATATAACGGTCGCGGGCTTTGATGGGATTGTCGAACAAATTGGCCTAAGAACCACGCAGCTTCGAAGCTTTGACGGCACCCTTCATTTCATTCCAAATCGCAGCATACTGAATGTGAGCAATCATTCAAGAGGGACGATGCAGGCACTCGTTGATATTGAGCTGTCACCGGATGAAAATGTGGATCAGATGATCACAGCCCTCCAAGCTGCCTGTGATGAAGTGCGGGAGGAAACTCCGCAAATTATCGAAGGTCCTCAAGTTGTCGGCGTAGAGGCGTTCGGTTCCTCTTCCCTTGTGCTGCGCATCATAGCGAAAACTGAAACAATGGAGCAATGGCGAGTGGAACGAATCTTGCGCAAAAAAATGAAAGAAGTACTCGATATAGAAAAAGAGCAAAAAGAACCGGGATCATAATCTACCGGTTCTTTTTCTTGTTTTATTGAACACGCTGTTCTACTTCTTGACAAATTTCATCAGCCGTCATACCTGATGCTGTAATAACAGATGCCTTTGTTGTTGTGTCTGAAATGCCAAGAACATTTGAATCTAGTCCTGTGACGACATAACAGTCACACTGATCCATTTGCTGTTCATTTTGAATACGTACGACATCATACCCTTTTTGCTTCAATAGTTCTTCTACATCGGATAAAGATTGTTCTACACCAATTCTTGTCATAATCAAGTACACCTCCTGTTCATAAGGTGTACAGGAGGCAGCTCGATTATTCATTCGCCAGCTTGCTTTTTAAAATAAGCCGTCATGACTTTCACAGCTGTTTCAATCGCGTTTTCATCAGGCTGGAGCTTTGCATGGTGCAGGCCGTATTCTGAATCGACCCCTAACCAAAACATGAAGCCGGGATACTTTTTCAGCATGTACCCAAAATCTTCTCCTGTCATGGCTTCTCTGCATTCAATCACATTTGCTAGCCCTTCTTCGGCTACATATGACATAAATTCCTCAGTCAAATCCTTTGAATTGTCCACTTCGTAATAAGATGAAGGGTATCGAACGGTTGCCTTGCATTCGTAGCCAATTTCAATGCCTTTTGCCAATGCTTCAATTCTCTTTCTCACCTTGTCCATAGACTCTGGGGATAGTGTGCGAATGGTACCGTCAAGCTTTGCATGCTGCGCAATAATATTTTGAGCCGTTCCACCGGTAATTGTACCGACTGTAATGACCGCACTATCAAGGGGGTCGACATTACGCGAAATAACCGATTGCAGCTGACCTACAAGTGCACTTGCAGCAACAACCATATCATTGGATAAATGAGGATATGCAGCGTGTCCGCCTTTTCCTTCAAGCTCAATCACAAGCTCACTCGTATTGGCAAATAACAAACCAGACTTCGTAGCAATTGTTCCAACAGGATATTCAGGTGCGATATGCAGCGCTGTAATAAAGTCTGGCGTCCATTTTTTCAATACATCACTTGCAAGCATCGGTTCAGCTCCGCCTGGACCTTCTTCTGCCGGCTGGAAGATAAATAATACGTCTTCTTTGATCGGTTCATGGACGAAATGATCAATGATACCAAGTGCAATGGTCATATGAAGGTCATGTCCACATGCATGCATCTTTCCTTCATGCACAGATTCAAATGGATACCCTGTTTCCTCAGGAATAGACAGACCGTCCATGTCTGCACGATAAGCAAATACGCGCGTTGGATTTGTTCCCTTCACTTTCACAAAAAGCCCAGTTCGCCACGTTTCAATCTCAACTCGATCTTTTGAATAGGTATTAAGGTGCTGAATGAGATACGCTTGTGTTTTAAATTCTTGGAAACCAAGTTCAGGGATTTGGTGTAAATCTCTTCGAATGGATATTAATTGCTCACGATTTAACAAGTGAACTCACTTCCTTTCTTCTATACGAATAAGACGTGGATATCTCATCCACGTCTTTGTCTTCAGCTGCGAATTATATGAATTAAAGCTGACGCAGTTCTTGTTTGATTTCAGTCTTACCTTTTGTTTTCTCATCAATGTCTTTGATTTTCTTAGCAGGTGTACCTGCTACAACTGTGTAAGGCTCTACATCGTTTACAACGATTGCACCAGCAGCTACTACTGCACCTTTACCAATTGTCACGCCTTCTAGAACAACAGCGTTCGCACCGATGACAACGTCATCTTCTACAACAACTGGTTTAGCAGACGGCGGCTCAATGACACCTGCAAGAACAGATCCAGCACCGATATGACAGTTCTTACCTACTGTCGCACGGCCTCCAAGCACCACGTTCATGTCAATCATCGTACCTTCGCCGATCACAGAACCGATATTAATAGAAGCACCCATCATAATGACTGCATTATCACCGATTTCAACTTGGTCACGAATGATTGCCCCTGGCTCAATACGGGCTTTAATGTTTTTCAAATCTAACATCGGAATTGCAGAGTTGCGGCGGTCATTTTCCACGACAACATCTTCAATTTTATCTTTGTTAGATGCTAGCGCTTCTTGAATTTCGCTCCACTCACCGAAAACAACTCCAGTGTTTCCTGTGATGAATGTTTTTGCATGTTCACCAAACTCAATACCTTCTAAGTCACCTTTGATATAGACTTTGACAGGTGTTGATTTTGTACTATTTTGAATAAATGAAATAATTTCATTAGCGTCCATTTGTTTCATGTATGTATGTCCTCCTCTTAATTTATACTTCATTACTGTACCAAAGGAGTGTTTTAATGACAAGTGAAAGAGTCATCTCCGCAATGGAAAATAAAACAAGCGGGACCGATTATCCCGCTTCTTGCTGGTGAAGCTGAACAAATTGTCTGCCAAAAGATATTAATTCGTCTTCTTCCTCCCCTTCTGGATTCAGCTCAATCTTAACTGAGGGCAGGACAATGTCACCGCCAAGCTCCTTCACTTTTTCTTCAATTAGGTCAACAGCTCCGCAAAAATGTTCGTAAGATGTATCGCCAGAACCAAATACTGCAAATGCTTTTCCCGTTAAATCAAGCTCTTCCATTTCTTCATATAAATCAATAAAATCATCCGGAAGATCGCCATCTCCCCATGTATACGCACCTAACATAATGTGCGAGTAATCATTGAGCAGCTCGGCATCAATATCCATCGCTTCATGCCGGTCTACGCTGGCTCCTGCTTCCGTTATACCTTTTTCAATTAAATCTGCCATCGCTTCTGTATTTCCAGACATCGTGGCATATACCAATAAAACCTTTTCTGTCACTTTTTCTTCCTCCTTATCAATGAATCAATGCAGGCTCCTCATATGGCCTGACAAACTTACTTTCATATAAACCCGCACAGAAAAAGTTTTCGTTTTGATTGGCTACACGAAAACCGTGTCCTTTGATCGTATCAAACCATTTGAGCTCTTTTTGCTCAATATCAAGCTGATACACTTTAGAAAATCCGTGTTCATCTTGTGAGGTGGTCACATACACAATGCCATTATCCTCAGACACATCCAAAAATGATTCTTCTTTAGCAAAGGCCTGTGATTGAATATCATGCAGAATATTTGTATGTAAATCTAAAATTTGAACAGATCCTTTTTTGCCTTTTTTTGAACCTAATGCACAAACAAGAAGATGTTCATGACAGAGCAGCATAGAAGCTGTCATTCGGTGCTCCTCTCTGTTTAGAAGAAAAACCTGTTCACTTTGCAAGTCATACACCCATATTCCTCCGTGAACCTCATGAATCTGTGTTCCAATATAAAGATGGTCACCTGCAGCACATAAAGAACGAATGACCGGCGGATGATTCACATGAGCAAACGGCTTCATAATTTCCCAGGAAATTCCGAAATCATTTGACACATAGATACTATGTTTTCCATGCGCACATACAAACCCATCTTTACGTCCTGTAATAGACCAAACGACTGCATTTGTTGGGAATGAAGATAACGCCCATGTGTTGCCTTCATCTCCTGATCTAATTACTGTGCCATTTTCACCAACACCGAATAAATAAGGGCCAATATAGCTGATCGCATGGATTTTATGCTTGAGCTTAAACAGCTGCTGCCATCCGCTCTCCACATTATAGTGAAAAATACCTTCACGTTTTACAGCAACAAAGTATCCACCACTTTTAGATGCTGCAACGGCTGTTGCTCCTTTATGAAACATGATTTTCAACTCGTTTCTCAGATAAAGCAGCCCACGTTAAAAAGCTCGCAGCAAATTCCTGACAGCACGCCACATCTTCATCTGTATCCGGTGCAAGCTCCATTTTTAATGTTTCAGGAAAAACAGAGGCACCCGTTGATTTCAGCATGTCATGGAATGTATGGACAGCCTCGCAAAACTTCGGATAGCTGTAATCACCCGATCCAAAGACAGCTGCTTTGATCTGACGAAGTTCAAGCGTAGAGACCTCTTCATAAAAATCCTCAGCTTCATATGGCAAATCTCCATCACCCCAAGTGTAAGAACCAATGAATACGTAATCGTATGAGGAAAGGTCTTCAGCATTCGTATCATCAAACTCCATCATCTCTGTATCGACCCCTTTTCCTTCAAGTGTTTGCTTTAAGATCGCTGCCATATCTTCCGTATTTCCAGACATACTCGCAAATGCAATTAGTGCTTTCATCTATCGGTCACCTCATCTAAATGATAATCATTTTCAATTATTATATGTACACTTTAAATGATAATGATTTTCATTGTCAAATGATTTCATAAAAAAAAGTACCTCCTAATTCTAAGAAGGTACTTACACGGCATCATTCTCAAGCATTTCTTTAACCACACCAACAAAAGCTTGCACCTGTTTTAACTGAAAAGACGCTTCATAGCCTAGCAGCCATGTGTCACGGCCGATTTGCTCTCCGTTCACATCAACAAGCGGTGTTTTATAAACACTTTTTTCGTGGTCATATAAGGTAACAGAAGGCAAAATGGCGTAGCCGATGCCGTGGTAGGCCATTTGTTTACATGTTTCAATTTGGTCTACTAAAATCGTCTGCTTTGGAGACACTTTAAACTTTTGGTGCCACCAGTGCTGGATTTCCTGATAATACGTGCTGTCGCTTTTAAATTGGATAAATGGCCGCTCTGTCTTGATTAATTCATCTACGTCCTTGATCACGGAATCAACTAAATATAAATGATCTGTCATCAAGTATTCCTTTGTCCCCTTCCAATCAGGGTTTCCGCGAATGATTCCTATGTGCACGTGGTCTTCATACAAGCTTTTGAGCATTTCACTGCTCCAGCCAGTAACGAGTGATACTTTGGCATTTGGGTATTTTTCAACATACCGTTTTAACACCTTTGGCAGCCAGTGCTGTCCAATAATCGACGCCACCGCAAGCTTGAGTGTACCGTGAATATCACCCTCAAGTTCATCAATTCGCTCTCTCACTCGATCCTGTTCAACCGTCACCTCTTTTGCAAATTGAATAATCTGTTCACCTGCCGAGGTCACAGTCAGCCCCTTTTGTGAACGAAAAAAGATTTTGGTACCCCATTCCTTTTCGATCGTCTGCAATCTTTGAGATAATGCAGGCTGGGAGACAAAGAGCCGCTCTGAAGCCTTTCTCATATTCAATTCTTCACTTAGCACAACAAGCATATGTAACTCCTGAAGCTGCATGGGTGTCCCCTTTCTCTCTATAAGTTTTCCTTATTTTATATGCTCATTATATAAATTTTAACTTATGAAGGCAAAAAAAATAAGCTGGGCTGCAGCTCATTTTTTTGCGGAATGAATGACCTCATTTAAGCGCTTTAATACAACTCGTCGAGTAAAAATGCCTTCAAAGACCTGCTCCTCATTTTCTACACAAACAAATCCATTATTCGTCACAGCGTGAACGCCTTTTAGTACAGGATCTGTTGTTTTAAGTCTCGGAATATCCGTCAGCATGACCTCTTCAACCTTCAACTGGTCGAGCTTCTCGAATTCGATACGTTCTAAACCGAAGATTTTATCCATAATCATATTCGTTCCGATTAACCCGTGTAAATGATAAGAAGCGTCTAATACCGGTATGGCTGTATATCCTGTTTTTGTTAGAACCAATAGGGCATGCTCAAGATTATTTCCAATTTGAACATGTGCCACCTTATCTGCATCAATCATATGCTCGGCTACTGTTGACTCAAGCAATTGAGTCGGTTCTATCTCTATCATGTTTCTTCGACCCCTTTTCTCTCAATCATCAATCATACATTCCCCTTTACCATTAAGCATAAACTAAAACGAAATTTGTCGAAAGATTTTTTCTGCATAAAAAAGATACTCAGCCCCCGAGTATCTAATAGAATGTTAAATCAATATTAATTCTCAAACCTTACTCTGTCATACAATGTGATCAATTGCTTATACGTATTGTCGTCGACATTTTTTGTTCCACATTCTATATCATTGATCTCACTGCTTAGTAATTCGACAGCATATTCCTGATTCAGCAATACGTTTAATAATAGCTTTTTCTCTTCTTCATTAAAACGATTTTCGATGACGCTCATTCAACATCAGGCCCCCTGTTTCATATATGCTTTTATATTGATTAGCAGGCTTTTGAATGTCTGCTTCCTCTCTATACAGCTAGAATAAGGAACTAGAATCGAATCGTCAACCGCACGTTTCGACAAGGTTTGGAGAAAAATGACGGAATTTATTTTGTGTATCGATTGGCATAGCAAAATGCTGCATATGAGTCGGGTTTTATTTTCGCTTCAATTCCCATAGCTGTGATCATTCCGGTCATTTCCTGAATCAGCTCTTTTGTACTTCCTTTTTTGCCAATATCCAGATGGGCTTCAAAACGAAGGTCTGCCCCTTCCTCAGCAAACGGAAGAAGCAAATCCATCAGTTCTGTTAAAGGCCCCTCAAGGATGTCTGCACATACCTTTTGGCTAAACGCTGTCTCTAATGAAATTTTTTCTCTAAGACTTTGCACGGGTCTCTCGATCACTTGTTGTGTGAGACAGCCCCAAGCTCCTTTGCCAATCCGGTGGAGATGAATTGCAGTCATAAATGTTGTGACATTTTGATTGACCTGAGAGTCCGTACCAATTGATAACACATAGGCGGATCTAGGGTCTTTTCGAATAAAGTCTTTCATTCTCATGACGACATCAGAAAACGCTAAATGATCTTCAGAAAGATTGTAGAAAAAAGAATCACTCACAGAAAGGAACTCCTTTTTAATGGTCTCTTATCCGAAAAATGCGCTGATTGATCATCTTCCATTTGTACATATCATCTATGATGATCCATGTATGCTGCCGCAATAAACGAAGGAATCCTCAGAAAAAACATTTCATACGATTCAGCTTAGGATTGTAGAAGCTCAAAAATCTCAATCGAAATCATATCAATGTTGTCAAATGGGAAAGTATTTGGCTTATCCCCTTGTTGAAAAACAGTCAATTCAAACGTTTGATTCTTTTCGAAATACTTAACACTACAGATTTTCTCACCGTTCACTTCGAAATAACGCTGTGCCGGCTCGTTTGCAGCTTCTGCTGTCTCTTGAAGACTTTGCAGCCTTGTAATGATACCCATTAATTGTGACATTCTAAAAAAAGACTCCTTTCAAAAAAACAACTCAAGATGAACCCGTATTGATTATACACAAGTCCTACAAAGCATCATACCATAAAGTGTTCTCAGATGATATTTTTCCTCTTGAATTCAAAAAAAGAAAAAGAATCTGTTTTTTTAGTTTGAGTCTTTTTTCTCATCTCATGCACCATGATTTTTATAAACCAGCAGATCTCATCAGCCGTTTCGCAATTTCATCAAAATCCTCTTTTGAAATGCCTGGAGCAAACTCTTCCGGTAATTCTCTATAATCTGGCACAGGTGCACCTTGCGGGGTGCCCTCAATGACTGTCAGCGGCTTTCCATCAATCGGATGGCTGCCTTTCCAAATTTTATTGATATCCTTGTAATCCGTATCACTAAATGTATACAACTTTGTATGAACATTCTGGTCTTCAAATTTCCTCGCTGAGTCAAAGTATTTGTTGTCGAGGTTTGGGATTGGCAGCATCTTCCCAACATCTACTCCTGTAGCGACTTCAAGTGCCTTTGCATATGCCACAATATGCACGCCGCCCCTGACAAGTAAATAACCGATCATCTCTCTTGCTGTAGGATGGTCCGTCATTTCATATACGCGCATTTTGTGCGTACGTGCTCCGCATTCAAGAAAGAAATTATGGAGAAGGTCAAGAATGAGGTTGCCACTTGAGAACACATTCTCTCCGGTCCAAGGTTTTGCCATTGAATCAAACGGATAGCCTGTTTGGGCTGTTTGAATAAAATGCTGTGTATTTCGTTTATCGACAGCTGCCTTCATCGGCGTCGTATCTGGGTCCCCGCCATGGGTGGTTCCTGTAATCATGAGATTGATGGCTGTGGTTACAAGCTCAACATGACCAAATTCTTCAGCCGTAATACTGGATACGAGGTCATAAAACGGTTTAAGTTTTCGTTTTCCTCTAAAGTTAAAGGATTGAAACATGTAATTATTTAATGTGGACATTTCACCGAATTTTCCGCCGAGTAATTCTTGCACAGCAGCGGCACCATTTGCATCTGGGTGATCTGGCCTTGGCAAATCAATGAGCAGCCGCATGTCACGTTTGATCATGATGTTTCCCTCCTACCGTCTAACTATCATCACTTAAGATGTATGGAAGGTTTGGGCTGTCCTATGCATGAAGGGAAAGATTGAAGCACAAAAAAACTTGGCGGGGGTAGCGCCAAGTTTTTTGGATCTTGATCTGATAGAGGGGTTGGGGAACAGAGAGTAGCTTCTCTCTATAACTAAATGATAATGATTATCAGTTTCATTGTCAACCATTTTTTATTTCTTTTTTCTATCAAAAAAAGCAGCCTGCAAGGCTGCTCAGATTGATGACAAAAGGCTAAAATTCCTTTTGTTTATATTTCAGCGTGATAGAAAACCTTTGAAGTCTAGAAAGGACGAGTACCGGAGCGGATTTTACATTCGTGAGCACTGCCACGCAGGACTCAACGAATGAGAGGGTTTGTCTTCACGCCGCGTCTTCAAATTAATCCATCTTGCTCATATAAATAAGCATACGGAAGGTCTATAAACAAATACATATCTCCCTCTAAAGGATAAGAAAACGTACGTATCCTCTCACCGGTTTCTAAATCACTGTAAATATCGCTGAAAAATCCTTTTCCGCTAATTCTCATTTGAAGAATATTTGCTAGGAAATAAGGACGCCAGCTCCAGTTTTTTTCGATATACTCCGGCTGAAACAGCCATTCTTCTTCTTTTTTGAACACATTTCCAGTGATTTGAAAGCCTTCTTCATTACACATATAAATCCGGAAGCTGCAATCTGTTAGTTCAAGTGCCAGTTTTTGAATGAGCTCATCATTTGTGCTGCACGCTTTCTTTAAAGTCGTAACAGCTTGATGAATTCGTTTATAAAATGTTTCAGAATGTTCGTAGACCGCTTGCAGCTTCTTTTTCTCATGGGCAATAAATTGCTGAAATTCTTCTCTAAGCTGATCTTTTCGGTGGCTTCGGTCGATTAATTCTCCTGCAGGCTCATGAAGATAGAACCCTTGAAAATATCTCCCGCCATTTCTCCAAGCATACTGCAGCTGGAAATTCGCTTCAATATCCTCATAAATTAAGGCTGCTCCTATTTTTCTTGCAAGCAATGAAATGCTGTACAAAACATATTCATAGGAAGGAGATGGAGCCGATGCTTTTAATGCCTGTAAATCTATTTTTAATAAATCAGGTGAAAGCAAGGCAATCCGGTCCAGATTACTGCTTTCTTTTCCTATATTTGAGACGGCGATTTTAATCCCATATGTACGATAATACGTTAACGTATGGTATAGCTGTTCAATGTCGCCGCTAAACGTATGCTCTGCAAACTCAATAACAAATCGGTTAAGCTGAATGCCCTTTGCTTCATATTCTTTTAAAAGTTCTAAAAAGCTTTCTCCATGATCCAGCATGAGGATATTGGCATCATGATTAATAAAAATGAGCAAATCGTCATCTGCTGTTGTGAAGAGATCAAGTGCTTGAGTCAATACTTTGTGATCTACTTCCAATTTATATTCGTCAGGAATAGATGAATCCGTAAAGAAGGAGCCTAGGCTGACCGTTTCTGACTCAAGCTTCATTCTTCCTAGAATCTCATAGCCTATCACTTTTTGCTCTTCCGCACTGAATATTGCTTGGTAGTGCGGGAAAACATCTTCAATATTCGTTAAAATATCCAATGGATCGACCATTTTCATCACCTGCTTCTCTCTTTGTGTGATTATACCACATCAAAAGCAGGTCTTACATCGTCAATCAAAATGGTGATTGGTTGAGCCATTGTCCCCCATCCATCGTGATACAATCTCCATTTATATAAGACGCATGCTCAGACAATAAAAAGCTCGCAAGCGCTGCAATTTCCTCAGGTGTGCCCAGTCTGCCAAGAGGAACACTATCTAATGTTCTTTGCGCTGCCTCTTCAGATTCCCATAGTTTATCTGCACCGCCTGTTCTCTCAATAGGACCTGGTGCGATCGCATTGACGCGAATTCGATATTGCTTCCCCCATTCCACAGCAAGCGTTCGAGTGAGAGACAACACACCGGCCTTTGCTGCCGCCGAATGCGCCACGCCTACACCAGCACCCCATGCATAGGTGGCCACCATGTTAATCATACTTCCCCTTTTCTTTTGACGAATCCAGTAATTCCCCACTGCATGGCTGCAAAAAAATGTACCATTTAACACAATATCAATGACAGCCTTCCAGCCGTTAGGAGACAGTTTTTCTGCTGGCACTAAAAAATTTCCTGCTGCGTTGTTAATGAGGGCATCGACATCACCAAATGTATCCACTGCAAACTTGACCATTTGGTCAGCATCCTCTGGGTTTCGTACATCCATTTGGAAATAAGCGACAGATCCGCCCTTCTGCTTCATTTCTTTTGCCGTCTTTTCCAGCGTCTCTTCCGTTCTACCAGTAATCACGACATTCCAGCCTTCAGCTGCCAAATGATCAGCCATCGCCTTCCCCATACCGCTTGATCCCCCTGTGACAATCACTGTTTGTTTCGTCATTTGTTCTCCCCCTCTGTGTCATTTGAATGACTATTCATTCATTATTGTCTATCATATCATGATTGACCCTCGGTGCACCATATGGGAGATTATCCAAATATGATGCTATACTTAATTTTATTTATAAAGGAGTCTTATATGAAGCAGCTTTCCCGCAGACAATTTTTAAAAGGAGCAGCTGGTGCGAGTATTCTCGGTTTTTTGGCTACAAGTTGTGGATATGGATATGCCAGGTACATTGAGCCGCGCATGATCGATACCGTGTCACTGACCATTCAAGATGCTCAGCTTCCAGCTTCATTTGACCAGTTTAAAATAGCCCAATTTAGTGACGTTCATTTGAGTGATACATTCGCTGCGAAGAATCTAGAAGCCATCGTCCAGAAAATCAATGCTGCATCTCCAGATCTCATTGTGTTCACAGGTGATCTCGTTGATTTTCAAGCATCCTCTGAAGAGCATGAAAAAGCGAAGGCTTATTTGAATAAGCTTCATGCTCCGTTCGGTAAGCTTGCCATCTACGGAAATCATGACTACGGACCATTTGGCGTGGAGCTTTATGAGAATACAATGGAGGCTTGTGGATTTACATTATGTAAAAATGATGTGTTTCTATTAGAAAAAGATCATGCGCATATTCAGATTGCTTCACTGGATGATCTCATGATGAGCGTGCCTGATTACGATTTGATCAAACGGGAAGTATCATCTGATTTATTTACGTTACTGCTCGTTCATGAGCCTGATGCCGCATTAGAGCTGAAAACAACACCTATTAACTTGCAGCTTTCCGGGCATACGCATGGCGGTCAAGTGCAGCTCCCTTTCTATGGACCGATTCTCACAGCACCTTACGGCCGTACATATATAGAAGGTTTATACGGCAGCGATCAGCACCGCATCTATGTCAACCGTGGACTTGGAACAACGCGGCTGCCGCTTCGGTTTTTAGCCAAACCCGAGTTAACCTTTTTTACCTTGACATCTCGCGTATAAATAGAAGCCAAACCGCCCTCTCCTGCATATGTATAATCAAAGTTCTTTTTCATGACAAATGTTAGGAGAAACCTTACTGGGCCTGATTCCGTCCATATAGTATGTCAAGTGACGGCATCATGGCTTCTTTTATTTGATTAAAAGGAGTGTGCTTTGGTGCTTCGATACACGGTGAAAAGTGGAGAAACCCTTGCTTCTATAGCACTTGATTTTCGAACTACAACAGATGCCTTAAAGACTGCAAATCCGTCACTTCAAGCTCGCGAGCCCGAACAAAATGAGGTCATTATCATTCCTGGTTTGCCGGATCCTAATACGATCCCTTATCGCATTTTTGTTTCGATTTCAACGAAACGTCTCGTTTTGTTTTCTGGATCACAGCTTATTCGTTCGTATCCGATTGCAACAGGGAAAATTTTAAATATGACACCGACAGGTTCTTATTATATTGTCAACAGACAGCCAAACCCAGGAGGTCCCTTTGGCGCTTATTGGCTGAGCCTCTCAAAAATTCATTACGGCATTCACGGTACGAATAACCCGTCTTCAATTGGTAAAGCTGTTTCTAGAGGATGCATTCGAATGTATAATCAGAATGTCATCGAGCTTGCTTCACTCGTTCCAAACGGAACACCTGTGACCATTAGCCAGTAGAAGAAATCAATTGTACGAATGCTTAAAATTTTATATGATATAAAGTGGGATCTTCAGGTTAAGGAGCGTATTTATGGATATTTTTAAAAACAGAAATTTTGTTCGTCTCTTTTTTGCAGCACTTGCTTCGCAAATGGGGACAACAGTAGGCAATATGGCGTTTGCCTTTTATTTGCTCGACCATTTTAGTCATCAGCCCGCATACGCCACATTGGCTGAGCTCATGTATTCTCTTCCTACCGTCTTTGTCTTTTTTATGGTCGGTGTGGTCGCAGACCGTTTTGATCGTAAAAAAGTCGCAGAGAATTGTGATTGGATACGAGCTGGGCTGACGATTGTATTATTCATCGTTATTTATTTTAATTCACTGCCACTTATTTTCTTGATCTTGTTTATTCGAAGTGCCATTACGAAATTCTTCTATCCAGCTGAAGCTTCTCTCGTTCAGGCCATTTTAAATAAAGATCAATATGCAAAAGCCGCTGGCTTAAATCAAATGCTGTTTAGTTTATTTATGGTATTTGGCGTTGGACTCGGTGCCATTATGTATAAAACGATTGGTCTTCACGGTGCCATTACAATTGATTTAGTCAGCTTTATTATTTCAGGCATCCTGATTCGTTCATGTAACATTCCAATTGAAGCGCGTCAGCCAAATGGACAAGCTGGCTGGAGAGGCATGACCATTAAAACGTCTCTGAAAGATTTTAAAGAAGGCATACTGTATATTTTAAAAAATAAATTATTGGCTTCTTTAATTTTTGGCTTTTTTGTTTTCGGTCTAGTCAATGGCGCATTTGCCGTTCTTCCGATGTTTACAATGAAATATGGACTTTCACCAGACCATTTTGAGCTGCATACATCCTTCTTTACAATTGCGATCGGTGCAGGATTGCTCGTTGGAAGCTTAATGGGCTCTGTCCTCGCTAAGAAGGTAAAGATGCAATATCTCATGTCGATTCCAATTCTGGTCGCAGGTATTTTGATTTTTGTCCTTGGTTCTACCCATACATTATGGTTGTTTTATGTCACATCATTTGTCATTGGTACATGCATTGGCCCAGTCAACATTGTCATTGGCGGCTGGCTGCCTAGAATCGTCCACCCTCGCCTGATGGGCCGTGTGTCAGGATGGGTTGATCCGCTTACTATGTTTGCTCAATCGATGACATTAGGTCTGATTGCTGTATTATTTCCAAAACTCATCACAAATGTTTCTTATATTTATTACGGAATGGGCTTTATTATTTTACTCGTCTTCCTTTTTTACTTCATTACACTGCCAAAGTTCAGCAGAGAAGCTGCCGACTTAGACGTGCAGCGTGAACTAAAGGGTCAGGGAGTTCAATAAGTAAATAGCAAAAAGGACTTTCTTTTCGGGAAAGTCCTTTTTGCATGGCTGAAACATCCTTCATGTCATTTCCTCTGCCCATAGAATCTGTTTGGAGCATGCATAAATAAATCACATATACCTCGCTTTACTACCCCCCTCCATCCATTTAGCACTTCTCGTTTTGTTTTGTTGATCCATTTTTTCTTGTTTTTCACAATAAAATTCCTTTACATCATTAAACGTTTTATAGTAGGATAGTCAGGTTGGAGGTGAAAGAAATGCTAAAAAGTTACTATTTTATTCATACAAAGAATGAACAAGGACAGTTTGTTGTACATACAGAAGATTGTGCATTTTTAGGTGATGCTGCAAGCCGTACATTGATTGGCATGCATATGAATGGGGAAAGCGCCATGGGCGAAGCCAAACAAATGACGAATGAAACGGACTTTAATGGTTGTTTTTATTGCGCTTATTCTATTCATACAAAATAATTCATCTGCTTACATCATATAAAAAATATCATTTGAGAAACTACCCATTTTAATAAATAGGTAGTTATCATGAACTAATAGTTCACTTTATTTATATTTCATTCAGTCAACTCTTCTTATCGTTCCTTCTATTGTTCAACACCCATCCCTCTCATTTTTTCGGCTGATACAATGCCAAGAATAAAATCAAATAGACAATACAAGCTGTCCCTATCCATTGGAAAAGTCCGAATGGCTCTTTTAACCAGAAAACTGTCGTAACGACTGCTGCAAGGGGCTCAACACTTCCAATTAAGCTCGACTCTTTTGGTGATAAGTATTGCAAACTTTCTATGTAAAACCAAAAAGCGATCATCGTTCCAAATATGACCACAAATAATAAATAGACATACGCTTCAAAAGGTAAATGAGTGAGATTAACCTTCCAAGGAGGATGGATCAAGCTAAGGGCGCCTCCTCCTATCAGCATCGCCCAGCCGACAACCACTAGAGAATCGAATTGTTTTAACAGTCTGATTGGATATAACGTATAAAACGAGAGCGCCACAGCCGATAATATTCCCCACATCACTGCCGCAAATGGAACGGTTAATGTTGAAATAGAACCATTCGTCAATAAGAAAAACATGCCTGCTAAAGCCAATACCACTGTGACCAGATCTCTTCTAGTGAAGGTTGATTGCCTGCGAATGATCAAATACACGATAATCATAACAGGGGCTGTATACTGCAGCAGCGTTGCCACAGCAGCATTTCCATGTTGAATGGATGCCATATAAGTATATTGAACAGCCAGCATCCCCATTAGTCCAAATAGAAGGATTTGCATCGCTGTCCTCTTCTTTTGCCACACACCCATCAGATGTGTTTTTTCTTTTGTCATCACATGAACAAATAAAAGCAATCCCCCTGAGATGAGCAGCCGGACCGTCACAAGCCAATTGACATCAATCCCATATTGCTGAAACAATTTTTGTGAAATCGTTCCTCCTACACCCCAGCAGATGGCGCCTATGAATACAAGTAAAATGCCCTTTCTCCTATTCATTTTCATTCTCCTCAATTCTTAACAAATCATGATAATATAGTTGATAGTAGTTCACTTTGTTACATATTGATATATTAATTGAACATAAAAATAAAAGAATATTGAGGAGAATTATGCACAACCATCATTTTCTGATTGACTACAACCTGAAAGAATTAACGGAGCATTCCACGACAGCATGGCCTATTGCTCTTTATCATACGAAGATTCGCCATCATAGAAGCGGCTTTATTCCTCTTCACTGGCATGACGAGTTTCAATTTGTCTTTATTTTAGAGGGTGAGGCTGAATTTCATATCAATGAAGAGACATTATATGTAAAGCAAGGAGATGGCATTTTCATCAATAGTGGCTGCCTGCACATGGCAAAAGATGCGAATGGGACGGCATGTACTTATGTTTGTTTAAATGTCTCTCCCTACTTCATCACAGCGAATGAATTATTCACCACTTTTGTCCATCCTTATATGCATGCGAGCCAGACAGCTTATATTTTACTCAACCAAAAAGATCACTGGCCTAAACATATTTATCAATGTATTCAAACCATTCAACAATTAATTGATGAAACTCCAGTCTATTATGAACTTGAACTCAATATTCAGCTCATCACCATTTGGAAAAGCTTATTACAAAATGGCTTCCAAATGAAACATGATGCGCGTAAACACGATAAAAACGAACGGATGAAACACATGCTGAATTGGATTCATCAGCATTATCATGAAAAGATCCTTCTCCAAGATATTGCTCGTGCAGGACAGCTTAGCCGGTCAGAATGCTGCAGATCCTTCAAAGACATTTTAAAGAAATCACCTATGCATTATGTAAATGAATATAGAATTCAGCAAAGCCTCATCCTGCTTCAAGAAACGGATCTCACTATCACAGAAATCGCTTACCAAGTAGGCTTCAACAGCACAAGCTATTTTATCAATTTGTTTAAAAGAATAAAAAATACGACACCTTTAGCATATAGAAAATTAAAACAGCTGGATCTTCTCCAGATAAAACAGGTAGAGGAAAACTGATGGCAGATAGCTTGTTTGCTAAAATGTAGAAGGTGATTTAGACCCATTATGAATGGCAATTGTAAATACAAGCGATGAGAATGGCTTAATTTTCAATGCCCTCGACGAATGCAGATTAGGGCATTTTTTATTGCTGTTTTTGTTCTATTAGTTTCTTGAAAATCACAAATTGATATACTCCAAATAATACGGTTAGGATCATAATTGCTGTAAATAATTGATCGACTGGAAGCAAGAAATATACGACAATAAAAGATAAAAGCAAAACAAAATAACCTATATTGAACGCTTTTTTGAATGTCATGATATTACCTCCTTTTTACAATCATATCACGTTTTAACTAACCGTATAACCAAGTTTCTCCAGTTAAAGCCCCTATCCATTTATGGACAAAAGCTTTACTTGTTTTAACACTTTTCGAGACTGTTCCTCTGCCATCTCCTTTATGCTGTCAATCTGTTATCGATAACCGTAATCTAAAAAATTTACCGTTCACAGTTTACGACTTACTCATGCGACTATACTGATAAGCAAAAGAATACCAGTCAAATTCGTAGCTGATCGTCTTGGGAACAACCCTCAAATGATTAATGATATATATAGCCATACCTTTGAAGAATTAGGCTATGAATTTATAATTTGGGGGATGTTTTTGGGGGGATTCTAAAACACAAAATTTTCAACCCTCCCTAATCCCTTTATACCAAAGGTTTTCTTTTTACAATAACTCTATTTGCAATTTACTAATAAAAACGTATAATTTATACTAAGCACAGGAAGACGAAAGACAAAGGAGAGAAAAAATGGACGATTATGCTCATACTAAAGACATAGAACCTACAGCAGAAAACATCGCAAAAGCCATTTATACTGTTAACCGCCATGCTAAAACCGCACCAAACCCCAAGTTTCTTTATCTTTTGAAAAAACGCGCGCTGCAAAAACTATTGCAAGAAGGTAAAGGAAGAAAAGTGGGCCTACATTTCTCTAACAATCCCAAGTATAGTCAACAACAGTCCGACGTGCTGATTGAAATTGGAGATTATTATTTTCACCTGCCACCAACGAAAGAAGACTTCGAATTTTTGCCACACTTAGGAAATTTAAATCAATCATATCGCAATCCGAAAGCGAATATGTCATTAAACCGAGCAAAGCAAATACTTCAAACGTATGTCGGTTTAAAAGAAAAACCTGCCGCCACAAAACAAAAATCACATTACACAAAGCCCGTCTTCAAACGTCTCGGGGAAAGTTATTTTTAAACAGAAAAAACCACTCATACCGAGTGGTTTTTTAGTTTAGATAATAAAATGATCGACTTTTTCAATCAGCTGATGAATTTCTGGTTTACTGATTTGATCATCTGCCCCGATCGTTTCCCCTTTATGACGCAAATCTTCAGTGATTAACGAAGAGAAAATAAGAATCGGAATGGAATTTGTTAAAGGATTGTCCTTCAGCAGTTTTGTTAGCCGGTGGCCATCCATTTTAGGCATTTCAATATCCGTAATAATCATATCAATTTCTTCTGTGACACTGATTCCTTTGCTGACAAGGTCCATGACATGATCATATGCCTGTTTGCCATCTTCAAAGGTCACAATGTTTTTATAGCCTGCTTCGGTTAATTCATTTGTTAATAAACGCATGAGAAGCGGAGAATCTTCAACGACATACAGTTTCTTCCCTGTTCTTCTCTCGTCTTTCTCACCGTCAAACATATGATACGTATCAACACCAGAAGCGGATTCAATATCATAAATGATTTTTTCGTAATCTGGAAGGAAAATCATTTTTTCATCAAGCTTAATGATGCCCGTTAAATGACGGTCCATCCCTTGATTGAGTGCAGTCGGCTTCTCAATCTCTTCCCAGCTGACGCGGTGAATTTGTGATACCGTTCCTGTATGGAACACAAATTTCCGTTGGTTGAATTCAGTCACAATATATTTCTCTTGTTCTGACTGATCTGACTCGACATTAAAAAAGGAAAATAGATTGATGACTGGTAAAATCTCGCCTCGTAAACTAATCATCCCTTCTACATCTTGGTGAGAGTGCGGTACAACCGTCACCTCAACCGGCTGAATGATTTCTCTTACTTTCATGACGTTAATGCCGAATTGATTTGCACCAATTTCAAACTTCACAATTTCCAATTCATTGGTACCAGAGTCAAGTAAAATTTCTTGTTTGTTTAAAGCCACGGAAATCCCTCTATTCTTCAATATAAGATTGTACTTTTTATATCGGCAGCATAGGTAAAAAGTTGACGTTTCTTTACGCTTTCTCTCGAACGAATTGATGAATCACAAGTCCTATCGCTGCAAGGATGAGCAAAGACCCTAGTGCAAGGCGGCTTGCGAGATTTCCGTGCTCTGCAAACAGCAGGGTAACTGAGCCATAAATGATCGGCCCGATAATGGAAGATACCTTCCCTGAGAATGCAAAGAGGCCAAAAAACTGTCCCCTTTTTTCCTTCGGTGTCAGTTCAATAATCAAGATTCGTGATGCCCCCCAGCTTGCGCCAAGTGAAATCCCGAATAAACTGCCCGCTATCCAGAAGACCCATTCGGTTGCCGCTGTCACAGCCAGAATGAGCGCCACAATTAAAATGACATACACGACTGTAATCGATCGCTTTGCCCCTATCGCTTTTGTGATATATCCAAACAGAAAGGAGCCAATGATACTTGAAATGGTCGACACAAGATAGAGCAAAATAAATTGCCCAGCGGTAAAGCCAATGATGATTTTGGCATAAACAGCCATCATCGCAATCGCTGTTTGTAAAGCATCATTCATAAAAAAGAAAGCAATCATAAAGATAAAAGCTGGCTTGTACTTTTTCATCTCTTTAAACGTGTGAATAATCTCTTTATACCCGCTGAAAAAAGACGCCTTTTTCTCTCGCTGAGGCAGCGGATGAGGATCTTTTACAAAAAAGAGAAAGGGTAGAAAAAAGAGAAGGAATAAAAGAGCTGTCGGAATAAATGCTTCATGAAACTGGTCATTGCCGACAAGTAAATAAACAGAGAGACCGACAAGTGTTCCTAAATAGCCAACGGCGATACCAAATCCTGAAATAAGCGGGATTTCTTCCTTTGTCCCAAGATCGGGCAAAATGGTGTCATAGAAAACAAGACTAGAATGATAAAAAAACTTTGCGATCACAAACAAGGTGACCACGACTAATAAAGAAACAGGCAGCCCAAACCATTCACTTGAGAAATCAATCCCAGCAAAAATCCCCATCATCAACGTACAGGCAATACATATGAACGTAAACACCGTAATGTAGCGTTTCTTTTTTCCTGTACGATCAATCAGCACTCCGTATAAAGGTGTAAAAATGACGAGAAAAAAGCTGGCTAGTGCGTTTGCATAAGAAATAAAGGTGCTGGCGATCTGGTCCATTCTCGCACTGTCCCCGATCGTTTCCTGCAAGTAAAACGGGAAGAAAATGGTGATCATATTTGATGAAAAGATCGTATTTGCAAAATCATACAACGCCCAGGCCAGCACAGGTGCTGTCAAAAACAGCCCAAAGCCTGCCCCTTTTTTCTGTGCGGTCTTTTTTCCTGTTCTCAATCGATTGTCTCCCTTCCCTGCCTCATTTTTCACTATCATTCTATTTTATGTGCTGTTTCCCTCATCCATACAAGCGATCTATGAAAAAAAGCACCTCTTACCATATAGCAGAGGTGCTTTTTTCATTATTTCTTCACAACAATGGTACTTGCAATCAAATCGTGAAGTGCTTGTTTTTTTTCTGTGAAGAAAGCAATGATATAGCCAATATATAAGATCGGAGACAAAAAGCCTTTTGCAAAGAAGCGGCCAGTTGCACGGCCAAATGTGACCTTTTCGCCTGTGACTTTTGTTACTTTGATGCCGAGAGCCATCTTTCCAAGTGTTCCTTGCAATTTTGATGATTCCATGATGGCGTAATAAAGCCATGTCACCACGGTACCCATCAAGATTGCCCCTATATAGAAAAAGATCAGTCCCATAATAGCTTCCCACTCCTCATCCGTTATGACGGTTGAAGAATAGTAATAACTGTCGTCATCCATCATCATTGCTGCTTCTGGGCTTGAGATAAAAAAGACTGACGCCAAAATAAACATGATAAATGCAATTGGTACACCGATAATGATACCGTCCAAAAGGTGTGCAAGAAAACGATAGCCTACACCTGCTAGCTCAGGATGCTTCTTTTCTTGAATGTGTGGTTCTGTTATGTTGGTTTCCATCCTATTTCTCCTTTATTATGTATGTTTTCTATAAATTCCTTATAATCATTCGTTATTATATCCTATGAATATAGCAAGATCAATGGAGCTTTACACTTTTACATACATTTTAGATCAGTTTGATCTAAGCGATTTATGTGAATAAATACTGAAAATTTGTGAAAAACATGGCACTTCTAGTTCTTTTACCTCCTGATTTTTTAACATTTTGTGATATTTTCGTCTTGTTTCCATTCTTCTGTTGACAATGATTCTTCAAATGGTACAATAGTCAAGGATTTTTTAAAGAAAGGTGTTCATGATGGGAACTGTCGTATTATTAAAGAACAACGAAATGACTGTAATTGAAGATATTTGCGAGGCTGACTTTTTAGATATGAAGCATGGTTTGTCAAATGATGACACAGCTTATATCTCTTGGTATGAAGACTACGATACTGCTTATGGATATTGATTTCATTTCATAGATGAAGCGTAAAAAAAGGCGATACAACCTGAGAATAGGTTGATCGCCTTTTTTACGTTTGTGCGCTTCTTTCACTTTCAGGTTCCACATGAATAAAGATTTGTGCATGCGGAAATTCCAGCTGAATCTTCTCTTCAATTCGATCACATAATTGGTGAACATCTTCAATCGTTGTCTTTCCATCTACAATCAAATGAAAATCAATATATTCCTCGGCACCAGACCGCCTTGTTCGAAAGTCATGATATTCAATAAATTCTTGACTAAATCCTTGAATGATCGCTTCGATTGATTGTTCTTCCTCTGGTGTTAACCGAGCATCAACAAGCGGCGGGAAGGCTTCCTTCATGAGTTTAAACGCTTCACGCATAATAAAGAGGGCCAGAACCATTCCAATGATCGGATCTAGGAAATACCAGTCGGTTAATGCCACAAGCAATAAACTAAATGCCACCCCTAATGACGTAAACACATCCGTTAAAAGATGCAGTGCATTTGATTTCATGGCAACTGAATGTACTCGCTCAGCCTCTTTGTTCACAATCCTAGATACAACAAAATTGATGAGAGCGCCTAGCAGCATGACCACAATGCCAAGCACAGGCAGCTTGACTGGCTCTGGATGCATTAATTTGTGAACACATTCGTATATAATCCAAATGCCAGCAACGAAAATCAGCAGTGTCTCAATCGTTCCAGAAATATTTTCGACTTTTCCATGTCCATAAGGATGTTTAGAATCTGCTGGCTTTCTTGAAATACGAACAGAAATAAATGCAATAAACGACGCCATTAAATCGAGAAACGAATGAATGGCTTCTGATAAAACCGCGACAGATCCGGTTAATAAACCCACAATGATTTTTAAGATGACAACAAATGTGTTGCTCAGCACGGATAGAAACGCGATTTTCGATGTCTTCGCTGATTGTTCCATCTATCGTCCTCCTTTAGGAGATCGTATGTCTATGAAAGCAATTCCCATGACCCTGATTCTCACGTTCTTTCAGTTTACGCAGTTTTGCCGTTTTCTAATCATCTTCATCACAGCCTGTATTTTCTCTTGAGGTTACGCTATAATAAATGTTGCTCTTTCTTTAATATATCACTCATGCGGTGATGGATAGGAGAATAGACTACATATAACGATATCCAGTGCCTTTCGCAGGTGACATTTATGCAGTGAATGGTAAAATAGGATAAAAACATAAATTTTTAAGGTGATGAGAAATGGAGCATTTGCTGAATCCAAGAGTAAAGGATATTGAAATTTCAGGCATTCGAACATTTTCAAATCTCGTATCGTCATATGAAGATGTCGTTTCATTGACGATAGGCCAGCCCGATTTTTATACGCCGCATCATGTCAAAACAGCTGCCAAAGCAGCCATTGACGAGAATTTCACCTCATACACTCACAATGCTGGTTTCCTAGAGCTAAGACAAGCGATCCAGCATTATATCAAGAAGAAAGTGAATCTTGATTATGATGCAGAGTCAGAAATCATTGTGACAACAGGTGCAAGTCAAGCAATCGATGCTGCGTTTCGAACCATTTTAACAGAAGGCGATGAGGTCATTTTACCTGGACCTGTATACCCCGGATATGAACCGATCATTCGAATGTGCGGTGCCATGCCCGTACATATTGACACAACGAATGCCGGCTTTAAATTGAATGCCAAGCTGATTGAGGATGCGCTAACGGAAAAGACAAAGTGTGTGGTTCTTCCTTACCCTTCAAACCCGACTGGTGTCACGCTTTCAGAAGAAGAATTGAAAGAAATTGCCCAGCTCCTTGAAGGAAAAGACATCTTTATTTTATCCGATGAAATCTACAGCGAGCTGACATTTGACCGGCCGCATCATTCAATTGCCTCTTTCTTAAAAGAACAGACCATTGTCATCAATGGACTGTCTAAATCTCATAGCATGACTGGATGGAGAATTGGATTTTTATTTGCTTCAGCTCCAATTGCTAAACATGTATTAAAAGTACATCAATATAACGTGTCTTGTGCCTCGGCTGTCTCACAAAAGGCGGCACTTGAAGCTGTGACAAATGGTGTGGATGATGCACTGATCATGAGAGAGCAATATAAGAAAAGACTCGATTATGTATATGATCGGCTCATTTCTATGGGGCTTCCGGTGATTAAACCTTCTGGCGCTTTTTATATTTTTCCATCCATTGAATCGTTTGGGATGAGTTCCTTTGATTTTTGCATGGAGCTGTTAGAAAGTACAAGACTTGCGGTCGTACCAGGCTCTGCTTTCTCTCCACTCGGCGAAGGGTATGTGCGCCTGTCTTACGCTTATTCACTTGAAACGCTGAAAGAAGGACTTGACCGGCTAGAACAATTTGTACTCGAAAAACGTTCCATTCATTCGCTAGATTGAAACAACGGCTCTCTTGCCGTTGTTTTTATTTTGCAGGAAACATGATGTGAAATACGGTGCCCTTTTCAGGCTGACTATCCACACGGATCGTCCCGTTATGATTTTCTAAAATATTAAATGTGACCATGAGGCCAAGTCCTGTTCCTTTTTCCTTTGTGGTTAAAAAGGGCTCTCCAATCCGCTTCATCACCGATTCAGGAATGCCGATCCCTTCATCACGAATCGTGACAAGTATTCCATCATCTTCTGCTTTGGCTGTGATGTCTACCTTTCCTCCGTCCGGCATGGATTCTACGGCATTTTTGATTAAATTGATAAACACTTGCTTGAGCTGATTTTGATCCCCGTTCATCAGGAGACCCTCCTCTATCTCACTTGTGTTCATTAAAATGCCATTTAAGTTCGCTTGTGTTTCTAACAAGGCTGTGACTTCGCTGATGATTTTTTTCAAATCCAGCGTCTGCATTGAGGACGTTTGCTGCGGTTTCGCCAGCATTAGCAGCTCACTCAAGATAATTTCTATTCGGCTCAGCTCAGAGAAAACAATCTCGAAGTATTGATCGCGATCTTTTGTTTTCGGTTTAATAAGCTGTAAAAAGCCTTTGATGGCGGTCAATGGGTTTCTGATTTCATGTGCAATGCCAGCCGCCAATTGGCCTGCAATCGATAATTTTTCAGAGCGGAGCATGAGCTCTTCTGTCTGCTTACGTTCGGAGATATCTCTTAAAATAATTTGAACCGCTGTTTCTCCAAAAAATGTAGTTGGGATACAGACCATTTCTGTATAAATCAGCTTATGTTTAAACGTATGACAGCTCATTGTGACAATCTCAGAATCTGATGCTCTTTCAATAATACGTGATAAACTCTTTTTGACCTTTTGCTGATCACAGGAATGAATTTGATGAAAGATATCCTTTCCTATTAATTTATCGTAATGCTCTGCTTCAAATAATTTAATGCCAGATTCATTCATAAACACCCACTTGTGATCATGGATGACCGCAATCGTATCAATGGAGTTTTGAATGAGCAGCTGATACCTCTCCCGGCTTTTTTGAAGAACGGTTTGAAATTTTTTACGGGATGAGATGTCCACGAGCAGTAAAAGCTCTGCCCGCTGATTTTGATAAATCGTCGGTGATGACTTTACCTCAATATGAATACTGCTCCCATCTTGACGCTTCCATATCTGTTCAATCATTCCGACTGGAAGTCCTTGCTGCAGCCTTGTTATTCGGCTTCTGACAATGTCATGGTACTCTTCAGCAATAAAATCAAACGCGGACTTGCCGATCATGTCATCTCTTGCACTTACCCCCATTAATTGCAGCATTGCATCATTCGCATACACAATTTTCCCTAAAGTCGTAATACATAACGGATTTGGCAGCATGGCAATCAATTGTTCAGCTTCACCGACATTTTGGAAAGCCGGCAGACTGCCTAACGACTGTTCTGCTACGTTTGATGTTGTTTGAAATGCTGCTTTTTGGGGCTCAGTATCCAGCACCCTCATTTTCAGGATCATTTCTCTACTTACTTCGTTGTCTAACCCATCACAAGCAACAAAATCAATGCTTGCTTCGATCCATACAGCTGTCAGATCACTTCTTAGCAGTCTAAAGTGGCAAACCTCTAGCATGTGCTGATTGTAAAAATAACTTTCGACGAGAAATTGATCTTCGGTATGAACAAAGTCTTTCAAAAAACACCCTAGTAAATCCTTTTGTTCATAGAGCAAAAGCTGCTTACAGTTGGAAGAAATGTAGAGAAAGCGGCCATTAGAAGAAAGAACGGCATGTAAATCGATGTTCGAATACAATTGATTCGAATCTTTCATTTGTTGTTCCATCGTCGTCCGACCCTCCTTTTCATTTTTTAGGGTTGTCCTTAGATTGATGTATAAAAAAGATTCGCTAGAAAACCCGTATTTTCCTTCTGTCATCGAGGGAAACGTCCATATTTTCAGCAAAAAGGGAGCACTTTCTGCTGCTGTGCTCCCTGCGGTTTATTGTTTTTCATATTTCTTTTGTAATTCAACGTACTTATCCACAATTTTACTTGGGATGTTTTTAATAACAGGATCCTTATCTGAGACATAAGGTGTCACGACACTAAACGCCACCTTTGGATTAGAAGAAGGATAATATCCTCCAAAGGTTAAGTTGTACGTTGAATTTCCCCACCAGCTGCGGTTGGCACCATAGTAGAACGTTTGCGCTGTACCTGTTTTTCCCGCGACATCATGCTGACCAAACCGGCCAGCGGCAGTTCCGCCTGTTGATGTGACCATTTTCAGTCCCGTTTTTACGCGGTCAATATCTGCTTTCGAGTTGTTAATCGTATTCAGCACCTTCGGCTCATATTTTTTTACGACTGGGCCTACTTCATCCTTCTTCGTTGGAAGATGAACACTTTTCACTACTCTTGGCTGAATACGGCTTCCTCCATTGGCGATCGTTGACATGTATTGTGCCACTTGAAGCGGTGTATACGTGTCATACTGACCAATTGCTTCATCAAGCAAGAGTCCGCCGACCGTCTTAGGATGCGTCTGCATCCCGCTTGATTCCTGCGGCAGATCGATCCCCGTTTTCACGCCAAGACCGAATTGCGCATAGTAGTTTCTCATTTTTTGTAAGTGCTCAGGCCTTGCAGGTAACGGTCCATCCTTTTGATAGGTGATGCCCGCCATTCTCATCGCTACTTGGAACATGTAGACGTTGGAACTTTTTTGGAGTGCTTGAATGTCGTTAACCCATCCAAGAACTTTGTAAGACTGTTTCGGCTTTCCATTACTCCCTGCAAAATAGAGCGGTGTATCCATATAGGCTTGGTTGTGTGACATCCCGTCCTGATAACCGCCAAGTACTGTGGCTCCTTTGACAACAGAGCCCATTTCGTACTGGGTCGTAAATGTTCCGATCGCATAATCTGTGACGTCTCTGCCGTCCATTTTCTTGCCTGACATGGCGAGAACATCCCCTGTGTGAGGGTCCATCATGACGACAAAGGCACGATCCATCATATAGTTTCTCGCGCTGGCGGATCTAAGCTCTGATTCAACGATTTTGTCGACTTCCTTTTGCAGCTCCATATCAAATGTCAGCGCAAGATCAAGTCCTCTTCGTCCTTCTGTCCGCTTGATTTCATCGAGCAGCTTCCCGCCAACCTGTGTATATTGAACGGTCGCTTTCTCTGGGTTTAGAAAATCCTCGTATTGATATTCTAAATAGCTCTTCCCTACCCGGTCATTTCGCGAGTAGCCTCTTGCCATATAGTAATCTTCACGCTCTTTAATGATTCCTTGCTCTGGTGTAGTCACACCGCCAAGTACATTATAAAGGGTCTTTTCATACGGATATTTTCTTGTCCAGTCGTTGATGACGTTCACACCAGGCAGTTCATCAAGATGCTCTGAGACAAGTGAAATTTCTTCATATGTCAGGCTTACGGATGAAGTTTGTTTTGATTCTTTCGTTTCATCGAGTAAAGCCACTTTTTCGTTCCCTTTTTTCTCTTCGTTTGGGTTCATTGCCTTCACGATTTGGGGCTCAAAGGCATATCCGCCTGTAAATCTACGGTAGATCGCTGCAACAGCTTTTTCCTCTGCATCCTTTTCGATCGCTTTGACTTCTTTCTTTGGGACACGCTCTACTTGAAGCGGATAGACATCCTTTGCATCGATATCTTTTTTCTCCGCTTTTGAAATGAGTTTATCCGCTTCTTTCGGATGGCTCGCCAGCCAAAAATCTCGAATGTCACGCTCTCTCAAAAAATCAGTATCCATTTTTATATAAGTCGCAAGTTTTCTTGCTACCTTAATCTTATCCTTCGCTTTCACACCGCTTTCTGATGTATAAACGATGGCAGGTACACTTTCGTTATCAACGACGACTCTTCCTCTCGCGTCATACATTTTTCCTCTTGGAGACGGGTATGATGCTGTTTTGACCTCTGTTCGGTTGGCTTGCTTTTTATAATCTTCACCATTGACGATTTGCAGCACACCAAGCTTGATCACAAGTCCAGCAAATAAACTAAATACAGCGAAGAAAAAGAGATTAATTCTCCAGGCGTTCCGGCGCTTGATTTTTTTTTGCTCGGCAGCACCTTGATGCTGTTTCTCTCCCACTTATGTAGCTCCTCTCATCCTTTTCAATCTTTTACAATTACCACTCATTATTGTAACACTTTTGTAATAGTTGTTACAGCGAAACGAGTGAAAAAAAGCTGTCAATCCCTAATCTGCAAAAAAATATACTAACACTTTAAAATATTGGTATGTTTATGTCGTTTTCTTTAAATGGAAGAATTCCCTATCCTTTGATATGAAGCGCCTCTTACGATGACTTTAACAAAAATGACAAACTTGCATTGTCAATGGAGGATGCTGGTACGTTTATAACAAAAAGTCCATGGTATGATTTTTTGTGAGAAAACAAAACAAAGATTTTAGGAGGAGTTACAATATGAAGAAGAAATCATTCTTTTTTTCAGCGCTGACAGCTGCTGCACTCATCACGTTCACTGGAGGACATTCAGCTGATGCGAAGGAGCTTAACCTGAAACAAGTAATAAATGTACAGCATCAAGCCATTGATCTTCATACACTAGCAGCAAAATTACATATCTCTTCAGATGTAAACAAGCTAAGCAAGTCGAATCAAAAAGAGATCGAAGCTCTATTAAACAAACTGATCAAAAGCGGTCAACCTGTTACAGGAACAAAAGTAGTAAAAGAAGTAAACAAAGCAAAACAAGAACAAAAACAAGAATCAGTGAAAAAACCAACTGCTTCTAAACCAAGCACTCCAGCAAAAGAAAATACAAACAACAACAGCAACACAAAAGCTGACCAAAAAGACACAACCGCATCAAAAGCAGACAGCAGCTTAAATGCATTTGAAAAAGAAGTGGTTGAACTTACAAATAAAGAGCGTGCAAAACAAGGCTTAAAGGCCCTTTCTGTTGATTCTAAATTAAGCAAATCTGCTCGCGCAAAATCTCAAGATATGAAAGATAAAAACTATTTCTCTCATACAAGCCCAACTTATGGATCTCCATTTGATCAAATGAAGCAATTCGGTATCACTTACAAATCAGCAGGTGAAAACATTGCCCAAGGTCAAAAATCTCCTCAAGAAGTTGTGACAGCATGGATGAACAGTGAAGGCCACAGAGCGAACATTTTAAACAAAAGCTACACACATATCGGTGTTGGTTATGTGAAATCTGGCAACTACTGGACGCAGCAATTCATCGGAAAATAATATCAAAAAAACCTGTCCCTATTTGGGACAGGTTTTTAGTTTGTTTTGAGAGTGCTGCAAACTATTTGACCCATAATTTATAGATGCTCTGGGTACCGCTGTTTTCTTCGCCCTGTTCGCTCAGCTTTTCATAAAGGGACTTCGCAAGTGAGAGCCCTGGCATTTCTTCCCCCATCAGCTCTGCTTCTTCAAGTGCAATGCCCATATCTTTGATAAAATGCTTCACATAAAACCCTGGCTCGAAATCGCCTTTCAGCATTCTTGGTGCAAGGTTTGACAAAGACCAGCTGCCGGCTGCACCTGTTGTGATGCTTTTGAGCACCTGCTCTGGATCAAGCCCTGATTTTTCGGCATAGGCCATTGCCTCTGCGACACCGACCATTCCTGCTGCAATGGCAATTTGGTTACACATTTTTGTATGCTGACCGCTTCCTGCCGGTCCTTGATATTGAATGTTTTCACCCATTTGCTCAAATAGCGGCAGACAGGCTTCATAGGCTGACCTTTCTCCGCCGATCATAATGGCCAGCGTGCCATTTTGGGCTCCTATGTCTCCGCCTGATACAGGTGCATCTAATGTAAATATACCTCTTTCCTTCGCTTTCAACTCAATTTCTTTTGCAAGCTGAGGCTTCGATGTTGTCATATCAATGAGATATGTACCTGGCGCAGCATGTGCCACAAGCCCATCTTCACCTAAATAGATCTCTTCTACATCAGATGGATATCCCACCATTGTAATGACGGCATCTGCACTTTCTGCAATCTCCTTTACTGCCGGCTTCCATGATGCGCCTTTTTGAATCAATGCGTCTGCTTTTGCTTTCGTTCTTGTATAAACGATCACTTCATAGCCTGCATCCATTAAATGTCCTGCCATACTGCGACCCATTACACCGATTCCTATAAAACCAACTGTTTTGATTTTTGCCATCACTTGTTCCTCCTTAAAGAGACTTTGTCAATCCACCATCAATGATCAGTGTTTGACCTGTCATATATGTATTGGCTTCTGATAAAAGAAACACTGCATATGCTGCAAATTCCTCTGGCTGGCCGTAACGGCCAAGCGGGATCGCTCGTTCAGCCTGTGCTTTGATTTCTTCAACCGTTCGATTCTCTCTTTGTGCGCGGTGCTTTTCCAGCTGTTTCACACGGTCTGTTTCAATTTTTCCCGGTGCTAACGTATTGATCAAAATACCATCCTTTGCAAACTCCAGAGCGGCTGTTTTTGTCCAGCCGGCTATGGCCGGTCTAAATGTATTCGACAGCATCAAGCCCGGGATCGGTTCTTTCACTGACATTGACGCAATATTTAACACACGTGCGCCGCGTTTTTTCAAATAAGGCAATGCCTCTTTTAATAATCGAATATAGCTGAGTAAATGAAGCTGAAATGATTCGATCCAATCTTCATCTGTTAAGGTGTCGAGCGTTCCTGTTTTAGGCCCGCCTGTATTGTTCACAAGAATGTCTAGACACTTCTCATCACCAGCCGCCGCTTGAACAAGCGCCTTGATTTGCCCGGCGTCAGATACATCACATACTTGATAAGTCAGCTGTCCTTTGACAAGCGGAGACAGCTCGTTGACTGTTTCTTTCAGCTTCTGTTCATGTCTTCCCGAGAGCATCACATCTGCTCCCTCTTTTGCTAGAGCAAAGGCAATCGCTTTTCCGATACCTTGACTGCTTGCAGCTACCAATGCTTTTTTTCCAGTTAGATTGACATCCATGTCAACACCTCCTCTAGTTTATTTTATCATACAAAAAGAACCTTGCTCACATCACAAGGTTCCTTTCCGCTCATTACACCTTAAATCGGTCAACCGCCTGACGCAGTGCCTGGCTTGATTCGTTCAGCATTTCAGTTGAGGTTTTCGTTCTTTCTAACACTTGAACTTGTTCATCTGTAGACGCATGCACTTCCTCAGCTGAGGCAGCAGATTCTTCTGAAATGGCAGCAATACTTTGAATGGAGTCACTCATCTTCTGCTGTTCTTCTGTCATTTCATTAATCTGTGTATGAATGCTGTCGATTGAACCGACAAGTGCCTGCATTTCCATTGTGATGCTGCTGAGTGCCTCACCGGTTGCATTGATGGCGGCACCTTGTTCCTCATTCATTTTACTTGCTGTTGTCATCGCTTCAGCCGCCTTCTTCGATTCATCTTGAATGAGTTTGACGGTTTCACTAATGTGTTTTGTTGACTGCGCAGATTGTTCAGCAAGCTTTCTCACTTCTTCTGCAACTACAGCAAACCCTCGTCCACTTTCTCCTGCTCTCGCTGCTTCAATGCTTGCATTTAGTGCAAGTAAATTCGTTTGATCCGAGATTTCAGAGATGGCGGTCACGACATTTTCAATATTTTTCGTTTTATGCTCAAGGTCTAGCAGCATTTGCTCAACCTTTTTCGATTCTTCACTCGCTTGTGTTGATTTTTGGACGAGCAAACCAAGTGCGTCAAGCCCTTTATAGCTTGCATCTTCAGATGATTTTGAGTTGGTTTGCATTTGCGTGGCAAGCTCACCCATATGGCGCACTTTCTCATACAAATACTCTGATTTTTCATTAATCGTTTCTGCATCTGATGCCTGCTTAGTCGCTCCTGTTGCCACCTCTTGAATGGCCGTTGCAATCTGTTCGCTAGACAGCAAAGTCTCATTTGAAATGTGGGTCACTTCATCCGCTGATTTCACAACTTGATCTGAAGCCCCTTTCACTTTTTCAATTAACTCCCTGATATCCTCGGTCATTTGATTAATGCTTTTCGTGAGGGAACCAATTTCATCTTGGGATTTCACTGCAAGCGTACTTGTTAAATCGCCTTCTGACACCTTACGCACATGCTCTATTAGACGCTTGATTGGCGTTGTAATGCTTCTTGCCAATAAGAAGCTGAGGATCATCGCAAGAATAATGGCAATGACGGAAATAATGATGCTTGTCTGATTCATTTGTTCTGTGATCCAAAGCAGTTTCTTTTTCTCAAAGCTGACACCAATCGTCCAATCAGCTTCTTTGATTTTAGATATGACCGTCAGTTCTTTTCTGTCATCAATACCTGAATTGTCGATCGCTTTTTTCACAGAAGCTACTTTTGATATGTTTTTTCCTTGCTCTGTTGGATGTGCTAAAATGGTTCCTTTGCCGTCAACTAAGAAAGCGGTACCCATATAAGGAATCTTTTGTTCCTTTATATAAGATTGAATGGAGGATAATTTCAAATCAAGTCCAGCGACCCCAACGACCTTTCCGTTTCTGACAATCGCCTTTGTGGCTGAGACGACCATTTCATTTGTTGCTTTATCGATATATGGATCAGTCCAAATGACTTCGTCAGGCTTTTCAGCTGATTGGATAAACCAATCTCGTTTAGATGGGTCATACCCTTCACCAAAATCGGACTCTGGGAAGGCGAACATTTTGCCGTCACTTGTTCCAATATAGGCAAGTGAAATAAGTTCATCCTGCTCCTGCAAGCCTTTTAGTTCATCGTTTTCGAAGACTAATGTTTGTTTTGTTTGTTTTTGCGCAAAATCTTCAGTAAGTGTACTAGTTGCCAGTTTATTAATTGTATCACTGTAATTATCAAGCTTTTGTGCAATGATGTCTCTCATGCTCTCTGCCGTTGCTGCTGTGGTGGTTTTTGCATCTCGTTCAATAAGTGGTGTTAATACTATGTTAGAACCCACTTGAACGGCCACGACGGTTAAAATTAAAATAACTGAGATGAAAACAGCTATTCTCACTTGAAGTTTCTTAAACATCTCATCACCCCTACATCTACTTTCACACCTTAATTTATATATCGGCAAAATGATACCGCATTCAATAGTTGTAAGAAAATTTAAATAGAAAAAACAAGCCGTATAGGCTTGTTTCAAGTAAAATATTCAATTTTTGCAGAAGGAAAGTACTGATCTATATATGACTCTAAAGTCTTTCTTAGTTCTTGTTCCTCATCTTTTTGATAGATATATTTTCCTATTCCGTATCTTCCCCACTTGTATCTTCTTTTTTCTTCGTCCAACTCTAATTTTGATTTTGGGTAGTTTTTTTGAATCACACGCTTTGCTGGTTTTGTAAAGCGATGCTGAATCATCTCAAAGGTGATATCGTCTCTCACATCTTCAGGAAGAGCTGCATCAAGCTTTTCAAAAAGAACTTTATATCCTTCCTGCCAGCCTTCATGGATATAGATTGGAGCAACAATAAAGCCTAGAGGATAGCCTGCCTTTGCGACCTTAACAGCCGCTTCAATCCGCTGATCTAGCGGTGATGTTCCGGGCTCAAAATATTTAATGACATAATCGGCATTGATACTAAAACGGAATCTTGTCCGGCCATTATGCTTTGCGTCTAACAGATGATCAACATGATGGAACTTCGTGACAAAGCGAAGCTTTCCTAAGTCGGTCTGCCCAAAGTATTCAATCGCTCGTTTGAGTGTATGTGTCAAATGGTCAATTCCTACGATGTCTGAAGTACATGATGCTTCAAATCTCGTGATATCCGGCGCCCGCTCGTTCATGTATTGCTCTGCCTGATCTAATATTTCTTCTACATTGACGTACGTTCGAATGTACGGCTTACTTCCCATTGTTGTTTGCAAATAGCAATAATGACAATGTCCCATACACCCTGTTGCAAATGGGATTGCATACTCTGCAGATGGTTTAGACGAGTCAAACTTCAATGTCTTCCTCACACCAATAACAAGCGTTGACTTCGCATTACGATACTTTTGCAAGTCATTTTTTCCCGGAATATTTCTGACCTGGTTGTGTGAAGTCGTTTCTCTTATTTCGATTCCCATACCCTCAAACTTTTCCTTCAGCTCTCGTCCTAACGGGTACTCTAACGCCCGGGGTTCAATGTAAACAAGCTGGGGAACGAAAGGTTTGATCATATTAAGCACATCCTTACCTTTAAGGTTTTCATACCGTTACTTTAACCGCACAGGATGGCTTTTATCCTTTCTAAAATCTCCCTTATTCAAACAAGTCTTGATAAAGAGCTTCTGCTTCTTCATATGTTGGAAACACAGCATCATCAGGTGCTAGTGGATGATACGTTTCAAGTAAAAAGAGGGCAAGCTCTTCTTCGTTGTATGGATGTGAAACAATTTCTGCTTCTTTAATTTGTGCTACGTTTGCAGCATGTGGATTTCGATAAATCACATATACTTGATCACCCGGTTTGTAGTCTGAGAAAGGCAATCTGGTCACCTCCATTTTTTAATTATAGGGTGCCCTTCTCACTGCCCAATATGACTCATTATGATAAAATTCGACAAAAAAACCAGACAGTCTCACCTGTCTGGTTTTCATTCACTTAGTTCTGTTGAAACGTCTTCTTGACGAAATCAACCACTTCTTCTGTTGTGCTAAGTGATAAAATATGCTCTTTAAATGATGCAGCTTCTTCTTTAGAAAGCTTGCTTAGCTGCGTTCTAGCTGGAAGAATGGATGTTGCACTCATTGAGAATTCATCTAATCCTAATCCAAGTAGAAGTGGGATTGCGATTTCATCTCCTGCCATCTCTCCGCACATACCGACCCATTTACCCTCTTTATGCGCTGCTTCGATCACAAGCGTAATAAGACGTAAAATCGCTGGGTTGTAAGGCTGATAAAGGTAAGACACTCGTTCGTTCATTCGATCAGCAGCCATTGTGTATTGAATCAAATCATTCGTTCCAATACTGAAGAAATCTACTTCTTTTGCAAATTGGTCTGCGATGACAGCTGTTGATGGAATTTCTACCATCATTCCGATTTCAATGGAATCAGAAACGTCTGTACCAGCGGCAACCAATGCTTCTTTTTCTTCAAGTAAAATGGCTTTTGCTTCTCTAAATTCTGATAACGTCGCGATCATAGGGAACATGATTTTCAAGTTTCCATATGTACTTGCACGAAGTAAGGCGCGTAGTTGTGTTCTGAAAATCTCCTGCTCTTCCAGGCAAAGGCGAATGGCTCTATAGCCAAGGAACGGGTTCATTTCTTTTGGAAGCTGCAAGTAAGGAAGTTCTTTATCGCCACCAATATCTAGTGTGCGGACAACCACTGCTTTCCCTTCCATCTTCTCTAAAACTGTTTTATAGGCATCAAACTGCTCTTCTTCTGTAGGAAGCTGGTCTCTGCCCATGTATAAAAATTCAGTACGGTACAATCCGACTGCTTCGCCGCCATTTTCAAGTACACCTTTTACATCTTCAGGTGTTCCGATATTTGCAGCTAGCTCTACGTGAACGCCGTCTTTTGTAACCGTTGGCTGGTCAACAAGTTTCGCCCATTCCGCTTTTTGAGCTAAGTAGTCTTCATGCTTTTTTTGATACGCTTTCACTTCATCTTCAGAAGGCTGAATGATGACGTCGCCGCTAATACCATCCACAATGATCAGATCATCGTTTTTCACCGTTTTTGTTGCTTCTTTTGTCCCAACAACTGCTGGAATCTCCATAGATCTTGCCATGATCGCTGAGTGAGAAGTACGACCGCCGATATCTGTTGCAAAGCCTTTGACAAATTGTCTGTTCAGCTGAGCAGTATCAGAAGGTGTTAAATCTTCAGCAATGATGATGACTTCTTCAGAAATCATGCTTGGGTTTGGAATGTCAACGCCTAGCAAATGGCCAGTCACACGTTTCGTTACGTCGCGAATATCCGCTGCACGTTCCTTCATGTATTCATTGTCCATTGCTTCGAACATTGTGACAAACATTGTCGCTGTTTCTTTTAAAGCAAACTCAGCATTTACTTTATCAGATTTGATTTTATCCTTTACTGGGTTTAGCAGTTCAGGATCACTTAACACAAGAAGGTGGGCAGAAAAGATATCTGCTTTGTCTTGGCCAAGCTCTTTTAGCGCATGCTCTTTAATTGCTTCAAGTTCTTGTTTAGAAACATGAATTGCTTCTTCAAAACGCTTCACTTCTGTCTCTGGATCATTGATGTCTTTTTGGTGAACTGTTAAATCTGGTTCTTCCAGACGATACGCTTTTGCAATCGCAACGCCTGCTGAAGCACCGATTCCTTTCAGTTGTTGCATTACTCGCCTAGGCCTTCACTTTTCATTGTGTCTTTAAGCGCAGCAAGTGCATCATTTTCATCAGAACCAGAAGCAGAGATTGTGATTGTAGCACCTTTCGCAATTCCTAGAGACATTACACCCATAATAGATTTCAGGTTCACTGTTTTACCATTATATTCTAAGTTGATATCAGCATCATATTTACTAGCAGTTTGTACAAGAACTGTTGCAGGACGTGCGTGAATTCCAGAATCTGCAGTTACTTTGAATGTTTGTTGAGCCATTTTTATCAATCTCCTTTTTATACAATTAATACATCCACAATATTATATCATACTGCCGAGCTTGTCATCTAACAAGAACGGCAGTTATGAAAATTATTTTGAAATTTTCATGATGTTTTCTTGTCCAGCTTTGATTTCACCGGATGCTTGAAGGTCAATAAATTGTCCTTCACTTAAGTTGGTAAATACAATTGGAGTCATCAAAGATGGTACTTCAGACTTAATTTTATCAATATCAACCTCTAAAAGTTTTTGACCGATTTCTACTTGATCTCCCTCTTGTACAAATGCTTCAAACCCTTCTCCTTTGAGGCCGACCGTATCAATTCCGAAGTGGATCAAAATTTCAAGTCCACCATCAGACTGCAGGCCAATGGCGTGTTTCGTCGGGAACACATTTAAGATCTTCCCTCTTACCGGTGAAACAACCGTTCCATCTGTTGGCAAGATGGCGAAACCGTCACCCATCATTTTCCCTGAGAATACTTGATCTGGTACATCTGTAATTGGATGAAGCTCCCCTGTAATTGGTGAAGCAAAAATTTCTTCCCCTTGCTCATTTTGAAGCGGTTTTGCAATAACTTCTTCAACCTGCTGGCTGACTTCTTCTTTTGCAGAAGGGTCTTTCGCTGGACGAGGCGTGCGGCCTGCAATGATGTCCTGCATTTGTGTTTTTAAGTTATCAGAGCGAGGGCCGAAAATGGCCTGAATGTTGTTCCCTACTTCGAGAACACCAGAAGCGCCAAGCTTTTTCAAACGGTCTTTATCCACTTTCTTCTGATCATTCACAGTGACACGTAAACGCGTGATACAAGCATCCAGGTGCTTAATGTTTTCTTGGTCACCCATTGCTTCAAGGATTTCATAAGGCAAGTCATTACCTTTTTCAGACTTCGCCTCACTTGCTCCATCTGCTGCTTCATCCTCGCGGCCTGGTGTTTTCAGATTAAATTTGCGAATAGCGAATCTAAATCCGAAGTAGTAAATGACAGCAAGTACGAGACCTACTGGAATGACGAGCCACCAAGCGGTTCTATTTGGCAGGATACCAAATAGGAAGAAGTCGATTAACCCTCCTGAGAAGGTCATCCCGATTTTCACGTTTAGAATATCCATTATCATAAAGGATAATCCAGCGAATACACAGTGAATCGCAAATAATACTGGTGCAACAAACAAGAATGAGAATTCAAGCGGTTCAGTGATCCCTGTAAGGAAAGAAGTAAGGGCCGCTGATCCCATAATTCCTGCTACTAGCTTTTTATTCTTTGGTTTTGCTTCATGGTAAATCGCAAGTGCTGCTGCTGGAAGACCGAACATCATGAACGGATATTTCCCTGTCATGAATGTACCAGCTGTCAGCTGTACACCATCTTTGATTTGCGCCATGAAAATACGCTGGTCACCACGGACAAGCTCTCCTGATAAGCTCTTGTAGCTAAAGAACTCATACCAGAATGGTGAGTAGAAAATGTGGTGCAGACCAAACGGAATTAATGATCGTTCAATGACACCGAATACAAAGGCAGCCAGCGGCTCATTCGCTGCGAGCAGTCCTGTTGAAAATGAGTTCAGTGCACCTTGGATTGGCGGCCAAATGACTAGCATCAATAGCCCTAAAATAAGTGCTGAAATAGAAGTAACGATTGGAACAAAACGCTTACCAGCAAAGAAGCCAAGATATTGCGGGAGCTCAATTTTGTAAAATTTATTATACATATAAGCTGCTAATACCCCGACGATAATCCCGCCAAAAACGCCGGTAGACAAGGTCGGTATGCCGAGCATATTAATATATGCTGGATGGCTTTCCTTGAAGAACTTAGCCAGTTTGAGTGAATCAGATGGAATGGATCCGTTAGCCATTAATACGGCACTCATCGTGACGTTCATGACAAGGTAACCGATGATAGCGGCAATCCCTGCCACTCCGTCTCCATTGGCAAGACCGATGGCAACCCCTACAGCAAATAATAGCGGAAGATTCGAGAAGACGATGTTCCCCGCATTCTCCATGACACTTGCAACAAGCTGAATTGTATCATTGCTTAAAAATTGAGCTACATCAATCAGCTGCGGATTTTGCATCGCATTCCCAAGTGCCAGTAAAATACCAGCAGCAGGAAGGATCGCAACTGGAAGCATGAGTGCTCGTCCAATTTTTTGCAACACACCAAAAAGTGATTTAAACACTGGTTGAACCTCCTTTTGTTTTCGCTTACAACATACATTTGGGATGCTCCCTGACGTACATTTCATAATTAACCGTTTACATTTCACTTTCAAACGCAAAAAAAGGCATGGTGATCTAAGGTTGCGCAAATAACAGGATCTTATCCTGTATTTACCTTAAGTCACTCATGCCTGATCGAATCAGTTACACGTTTCAAGGAAACTATGAAATTTTATTTGTCAATCTGTACAGATGAAGTGTCAGGTAGACAGCCTCAGCATCCTGTACAGGCTTTTTCAATGCATGCTGCAAAATTTTGATCATTTTCCAAGCAGTATTGTAGCATAAAGGATATTCATTTTTCAATAGATGAAGCAATTTTTCTGGCTCCTCTAATGATTCTCCCCGTTTAATACGCTCAATTGAAAACGTAATATGGCGTAATAAGCGTAAATAATGAATACTTTCTCTGTCTACTTTCATATGAAATGAATCTTCAATGACTTGGACCATTTGTGTAATGAGCTGCGAATGACGGTTCACTTCAGATAATGGCCTATTCGTCAAAGCTGAATGGATATGGAGCGCTATAAAGCCAATTTCTCCTTCTGGCAGCTTCGTTTCGACATCTGGCCGCTCGTTAATCAGTTCAACAACTTCCTTTGCAACCTCGTATTCTTTCGGGTAAAGCGATTGCGTCTCAAGCATAAAAGGGTTCGTGATATCATAGCCTTGCTGCACCCGCTTAAAACTAAACGCAATATGGTCGGTCAGTGCAACATGTATATGCTCATTCAATCGTTGTCCCATTTTTTCTCGTATATGATAAATGACGTCATTGGCAAGCTCGATCATGTTCTCATCAATATGATGAAGCAGTTGTTTATATTCTGTTTGTTCCTTCGTGTTTTTTAACACAAACATTTTTTCAAACACGTCTTGATCGAGAAGATCCCCCGATTTTTTACCGAAGCCGATCCCTTTCCCAATCAGAACCACTTCGCCCAAAGAAGGGTGTCTTGCGATGATGACATTATTATTTAACGCTTTATCAACGGTGAAGGATTCCATGAACATCCCCACCTCCTTCTTATTCAATCCCTCTTATCGTACAAAACAGATGAAACGTGCGTCAACGATTGTTTTTCAAAACGGTTGTTGTTCGCTCAATCAGGCGAAATGGCAGCATTCTTTTTTCTGATTTCTCTCCCTTTAATGCCCGGTCAAACAAGTCAAACGCTTCCTGTCCCATTTGTTTGAGGGGAATATGAATGCTGGAAATCCCCAAAGCCTCACTCAATTGGTTATTTTGAAAGCTGAGTATGGCTGGTGATTCTCCTACTTTTATGTCATGACGCTGCGCCTCTAATAAAAAGCCGGCAGAGACTTCGTCATTTGTAATAAATAAAGCTGTAGGACGATTTTTCATTTCCTGCCATTCTGCAAATAATTGCTTCCCATCAAGCAGGGATAACTTCCCTTCGATGATCCACTTCTCATCAATGGTCTGCCCGAGCGATTGCATCATGTCTTGATAAGCCTGAAGTCGCGACTCGCTATTCGCTCCTTCTGTTCTGGCGAGAACGATCGCAATTCGTTGATGGCCGCATGCCGCCAAATGATGCAGGCCTTCCTTAAATGCTTGATCATGCGCAATCGACACGGTTGAGCATTGATCGTGCGGTGCAGGATGACAAAATATAATCGGCCCTGATTCCTGCCACTTTAAAATGTGACCATCACTTAACGCATTTGAACAAAATATTAAACCATCTACACGGCGCTCTTTTAAACTCATTAACGCTTCTTTTTCTTTTAATGGGTCATATCCTGTTTGAAATAAAGCAAAATGCATGCCGCGCGCCTGTGCTTTTTCTGCAATACCTGTGACGAGTGCGCTGAAATAAGAGTGTTCAATGTTTGGAAGGACGATGCCAAGCATATTCGAATAGCCCTTCGCTAAATGGACCGCCTGGATGTTTCTTGTATACTTGAGCTCTTTCATCGCTTGTAGAACACGTTCTCTTTTTTCTTCTTTAACATAAGGATGCTCATTCAACACACGTGATACGGTTGTCACAGATACGCCCGCTCTTTTCGCAATCTCCCTTATGTTTGCCATTTTTTCTCCTACTTTCTCTTGATATGGTAAGCGTTTCATACTTTAAGATGTATGTGAGCTGAACAAATCACTGGATGGAAAGGGGAATTCAAGATGGGTTTCATCATATGGATTATATTATGTATGACTGTTTTGTTTTCTGCTCGTTTTGCATTACATCCTTTAGGAAAAGAACATAAAATCAAACCGTTTCAATCAATTGATGATTTTTTTGTTGATAAGGATCGAGAAGAGTGATAAAAAATCACGATGACACTTCCAAGACCTGGACGTTCATCGTGATTTTTTTCATTACTTGATGATCGTCAGCTCTTTCGGATAATTGGTTAAGGTGACTGGACCATCTGCCGTAATGAGAACATCATCTTCAATTCTTACGCCGCCGACTCCTGGGACATAAATTCCTGGTTCAATCGTATACACCATACCTTCTTGCAGAAGGTCGTCATTTGCCTGACTCATAGAAGGAAACTCATGAACAGAAACCCCTAACCCATGTCCAAGGCGATGAGGGAAATATTCACCATATCCCGCTTCTGTGATCAGCCCGCGGGCTTTTAAATCAAGATCACCGATTCTCACGCCGGGCTTACTCATTTCAAGTGCTGCCATTTCTGCATTTAAGACGGTTTGATAGATGTCCTTTTGCTTTTCAGAAGCTTCCTGATAGATAAATGTTCTTGTGATATCTGAGCAATATCCATCGACAATGACGCCAAGGTCAAATAACACAAAATCACCTTTTTTTAAGGCTGCCTGTCCCGGATTTCCATGAGGCTCGCCTGATTTTTCACCAAAGAGAACCATAGTTGAAAAGGACATACCTTGAATGCCTTTTTTCTTTAGTTCATATTCTATGACAGCGAGCACTTCTGTTTCTGTAATTCCTTCTTTTAAGGCGTTAACCCCAATTTTTACACCTTCATCTGCCAATTGAGCCGCTTTTTTCAGTGTAGCAATTTCAGATTCATCTTTAATCAGTCTAAGCTGATTGAGCGCATCTTCAGCCCGGACGAACGTTTCTGCCCCGGTAACAGCTTGGAGCTGTTCTGCTCTTTGAAGTGGAATCGATTCTTTTTCAATCGCAAGACGCGCCGTTTGAATGCCTCGTTTTTCTATCGCTGATTGAATGAAATCAAATGGATTCTCATGATCTTCATATCCAATAATATCGCCGGACCATCCTGCATTTTTTGCCTGCTCAACTTCCATTTTAGGCAAAATAAAAAATGGTTCTGCCTCTTGGAACACAAACAGCCCCATCACTCTTTCATGCGGCTCTGTGAAGTATCCAGATAGATAAAACACATTTTCCTTTGTATGTATAAATGCACCTTGAATGTCTTCTTTCTTAAGCCAAGAAGACAAGCTCTTCATTCGGTTCATCATGATCCTCCTCACACGTTTTACTACTGGTCTATTGTATCAGTTTTTGCTTTATTTCGCACAAAAGCGCACTGGCATGAATCCAGTGCGCCCTGATGATTGATTTAAGATGCACGAAGCAGACGCAGACCATTTAAAATGACCAAAATCGTACTTCCTTCATGCCCGATGACGCCAAAAGGCAAATCAAGCACTTGTAAGAAATTCGCACAAATTAACAGACAGATCACCGTTAATGAGAAAATAATGTTTTGCTTAATGATTCGATTCATTTTTCTTGAAAGACGGATCATCTTTGTTAGGTTATTTAAATTGTTCTTCATTAAGATGAGATCCGCTGTTTCTAAGGCAACATCTGTGCCTCCGCCCATCGCAACCCCAACATCTGCTGTGGCAAGCGCTGGTGCATCATTGATTCCGTCTCCTACCATGATGATTGAATTACCTTGTTTTTTTAATTGATTGACCTCATGTACCTTTTCATCTGGAAGACATTCAGCCACTACGGTTTGGATGCCGGCTTCCTGCGCAATCGCTTCAGCCGTTTTTTGCTGATCTCCTGTCAGCATGACGGTCTGGATGCCTAAATCATTTAGTTCTTGAATCATTTTTTTGGCTTCAGGTCTGATTTGATCCTTAAGGCCAAGACAGCCAACAACTTTTTCATCCTTTTGAACGTAGACCACTGTGCATCCTTGCGCTGAAAGGTCATCACCTGTCTCTTCAATCTCGAGGTCGATTGACGCCTTACCCGCAAAGTCTTTCTTCCCAATCCGCCACGTTTCTCCATTTAATTGTGCTTTCACACCAAATCCAGAGGTTTCTTCAATGGTGACATGGACTGTTCTTTCTGTTTGGTGCTCTTTTGCCATATCAGAAATTGCTTTCGCTAATGGGTGGTTTGATTGACTCTCAATTTGATAGAGTGCCTGGTAAAAAGCAGATTCATCCTGCCCTTTCGTCATGACAACTTGTTCTACGGCTGGCTTCCCGCTTGTAATCGTCCCCGTTTTATCAAAAGCAATCATACTGCTTGTGCCTAGTTTTTCTAAAAAGACGCTTCCTTTGACAAGCATCCCATTTCTTGCGCCATTTGAGATCAGTGACAGTGCGGCTGGCATAATGGATGCAACAAGAGCACAAGGTGAAGCAACGACCATAAACACCATAGCCCGATAGAAGGTTTCACTCATGCTCCAGCCGAGGACAAAATGAGGCAGAACCATTAATACCGCGACGGTGATCAGCACACCTTTTACATAGGCACCCTCGAATTTTTCAATAAATGCCTGGCTTGGCGAAACACTTTCTTGAGCGGATTCGACAAGTTTAATAATTTTATGGAAAAGCGTTTCTTCATTATGTTTAGTGACTTCCACTGTTAAGGAACCATTTAAGTTCACTGTTCCTGCAAAGACGTCTTCCCCCTGCCCTTTTTCCTGTGGAACAGATTCGCCTGTAAGTGCAGATTCGTCCACACTTGTTCTCCCGCTTAAAATCACACCATCTGCTGCAATGCGTTCCCCAGCTTTGATCATAATACGGTCACCAGGTGTTAATGATGAAGCGGCGATTTGAATGGTCGTACCATCTTCTTCAATTAAAGTTGCTTCATCTGGTGCAATGCTCATTAATGCTGTTAAATCTTTCTTGCTTTTATTTGACGTATACGTTTCTAGCGCACCACTCAGTGAGAAAATAAAAATTAAAATAGCGCCTTCTGCCCAATAGCCGATCAGAGCTGAGCCTATTGCTGCGAAAATCATTAAAAGTTCCACATTCAAGGTCTTAGACGAAATCGTTTCTTCAATTCCTTCTTTCGCCTTTGCAAAACCACCAATGACAAATGCCAGGATGAAAAGAGGAATGCTCCACATGCTCTCATCCTTTAGAATCCATCCAATTAAAATGAGAATCCCTGATATCCCTGCTGCAATTAATTCTCCGTGCTGTGCCCATTTATGTAAGGACCATTTCGATTCCTTTTGATTTGTCGTTTGGTAAAGTGTTGTATTCTCATTCATGATTGTTTTCTCCTCTCTAATTGATAATCGTTTTCACATTATCAATCGTTGCCCGTTTCTTATTCCATCTATATTTTCTGCTATTTCAAGCTTTTTATTGGTCTGTAACTCATTATAACAGGTTCTGAACAATTTTCAATTAATAATTATTATAATTTCTTTTTGATAATAATTATCATTATTGATATAGACCGTTCCTTCTTCTTCTGAGCACAGTGTATTCAGATGAAAAGCAAATGAACACAAAAAAAGAACCAACAGAATTGGTTCTTTCACAGAAAGGATTGGTTCTACGAATTCGTCCACTCTTTGATTTGTTTTTTCGTCAGTGGACCTACATGATTTTTCACCACTTCTCCTTTTTCATTAATCAAAAAGGTTGTTGGAATGGTGATAATTTGATATTTCTTCATCATTTCTCCGTGTTCATCTAGTATGATCGGGAATGTAAACCTTCTGTCTTTCACAAATTGGGCAACAGCATGTTTACTTTGTTCAGCACCTAGTAAATTCACGGTCAATATGTCAACATCACTCTGATTTTCTTTCACAATCTGTTCAAATTCGGGCAACTCCATTTTGCATGACGGACACCATGTTGTCCAAAAATGCAAAATGGTCTTTTTCCCTTTTGTGGGAACCATCTGCATTTCACCAGTTAATGTCGGTGCCTCTATTCTTGGCGCCATCACAGGCTCTTTTGCTTCCGCTGCTGCGCTCATGAGAAATAGCAGCATGGTCATCATTAGAAGACTGGCGGGTAGACGTTTACGATTCATCAGGATCTTCCTTCCCAGTTTTCTTATAGCTTGCCCTCTCGATGGTGATGACATTCAAGCTTTTTTCAATGTAAGAAACATTGAAACGCCGAGCTCCTTACAAATCGTCGCATAATGCAGGGCAGTCAAAAGCAGCATGCCTGTGTTCATCCCTAAAATGACCCCCATCATATTCAAGCTTTCCATTGAACCGAGGAAATACACCATAGAAAAAGAGACGACATGCACCCATATATTATGTAGGAACACATCTTTGATGAGCCCCATACCGATTAAACACGCTTGAAACGGCATCACAAACAGGTGGCATAAAAAGTATGGCCAAAGCAGCTGTAAATAGACAGCAGCTTGCGGTGAATCAAAAAAGAGCTGTGTGAGCGGGTAAGCAAAATAATACATCACCATCACTGCCGGCACCCCATATCCAAACGTTATGAGAATCGCCTGTCTGACACGTTTTTTCACAAGATCATACTGGCCTAAAGCATAGGCTTCAGAGACACTCGGAATCATCACAATCATGATGGAATGAGCGATAAATGCTGGGAAAAAACCGATCGACATTGCGACACCAGCCAGCATGCCGTAATGATCAACAGCAAGTGTTCCAGAAATGCCTGCTGCCACGAGTGCTCCTTTGATTAAAAATGGTTCAACCGCATTGGCAATCGCATGAAAGATGCGCATGCCCGTTGTCGGAATGGAAACGGCTAATAGGCGCTTTCGCACATCACTTCCTCTTAATTCAACAGACCTGACATTCACAGCATTTTTTGCCATGACGTATTGGGAGTATAAATAAATAAAGACAACAAGATCACTCGCAACAATGACACCAATGGCGATAAGTACTGCTGTTTCAATATCAAACGAATACCAATGAAAAAACAAAAACAAGCAGATAAGCTGGATCGTTTTCTTCAGCATATTGGCTAAAGCAATTCTGCCCATTTGCTGCTTTCCCATAAAATAGCCGCGGGCAATGGAGGTAAACGCAATAATCGGGATAAGTGACAGCACCAAGCCTTTCATAAGCGGATGATACGACTGAAACACTGGAATGAAAGGCAGTACAATAGCTGCTATAGCTGTAGTTGTACTTGTCACCACAAGTGTCATTTTAAAGGCATGGCGGAGCATACTTTTGTGGAGACGCTCATGTGATTCTGCAATGAATTTAGAAATGGAGACTGGCAGCTCTAAACTGGCGATCACAAGGACAAGCATGATGATTGGAAGGATACTCATATATAAACCCATTCCATGTTCTCCAAGCTCTCTCGCTAAAATCATATTGACTAAAAACTCTATACACTCCGCAATAAAAGCTGCGACAGATAGCAGAATGACCCCTTTTACAAATCGATTCATGTAGCCTCCCCTTGTCTAAAGCAAATTCTTTTCACATTCTATGAGACAAGTCCAAAAAATATTTTAATAATTGAAGACAAAAAAAGAGCAATCTCATTGATCGCTCTTTTTCTTTATACGGCAAACACGTGACGTCCGATGCGTTCTACAATTTTGCGGGAACGAATCCAATGATCTGTTGCCGTTTTTGGATTATAAAAATAGATAGCCTTTGTTGTTCTGTCATGCTCTTTTACTACCTGCTTCACCGCTTTAATGGAATCTTGATCTGCCTTATCATGAATGCTTCCATTTGATACTGGCTGGAAGGCATTTCGCTGATAAATCACACCTTTAACGCTGTCAGGAAAAGAACGATGCTCCACCCTGTTTAAAACAACGCTTGCCACCGCTTTTTTCCCTTCGTAAGATTCACCTTTCGCTTCAGCATGTACCAATCGAGAAAGCAAATCCATTTCTTCATTAGAATACTGTTTGCCGCTTGCCTTATTCGTCGTTTCAGATTTTACTTTTTTCTTTTGCTTCGGTTTTGAAGACTTTTCTTCTGTTGACGTACTTAGCATTTTCACTTTTGGCTGACGCTTCTCTTCAGAAAATGCCGGGATGACTTGATCGTGGTCTTGATCTATATATGAAAGCTGATGTTTAACAGGTGCTTGTGAAAGTTCGTGACTTAATGTGCCTTGCTGCTCTTGTATATTGTCCATCTTCATTGCTGCAACTAGCATAAGGATGACAAAAAGAGCTGTATGAATTTTAATCATTCGCCTTTTTCCTCCTTTAATCAAAAGTAGGCTGTAAGATACTTGTCCACTCTAACAAGAGCTCATTCTATTTTCACGCACAAAGATTTACATGCCTGTCCAAATTCCGTCATTAAATGGCATGTCCTAGTTGAGCGCACATAAAATGGAATTGTTAGCGCTTAAAAAGGTCCCTTTTTCACCTATCATCATCCTTATGCTCCTGATTATGGGTTATTACATTTTCTTTTCATATGTATCAGAGTGGTTTGAAGTGTGACAAAAGAACGAAAATAAAAAAGCTTTCTCTCATCAATGAGAAAAAGCTTTAGCTTCTTGCTTCTGTAAGATATTCAAAAATAACATCTCCACCATGTTTGGCAATCCCGCGAAAATGTTTAAAATCATCTTGATTCACCAAAACAGAACGAAACGTTAAAAAGTCATCTTTTTGGATGGTCACCTGTTTTTCCGTCCCATTCCGTAAAGATTCGAGGATGGTGAGGATTTGTTCTTCAGTCAAAAAAACCGCTCCTTTTCAGCCATGATCAATTATTAAATATACCATTCGTTAGAAGAGCATACAACGAAAACAAAACAAAAACGTCTTTATCCTTTACATTGGTATGAAAATATTGCAAAATACTTTTTAATAGGGAATGAAATCTGTTTTTAAAGGAGAGGGATCGGTTGAAGATTGCAAAAATTGGAAATGTGATCGAATTTAGAAATGGTTTAACAGGTGTAGTTGAAAAAGTGAATGAAAACTCTGTCATTGTGGATGTCACCATTATGGACAACTATAGAGATTTAGAACTGGATTCACTAACAGTCGTTAATCATAAAAACTATAAAATCATCAAAGACTCCGTACATTAATTTGCAATCCTCAATTCAGACGATCGGTACATACGTATATATAAAGCAAATTTGGCTCGTTTGATAACTTTGCTCTATTTGAACAATCACATATGAAAAAGACTGATACCACTTAAAGAGGGGTCAGTCTTTTTGCGTATGAAAGGTTTGCATTTCCGCCTTCGTCTTGTACATCTCGACTTCCTCGGGTGTGATCACTCCTTTATCAATCAAGAGGGCAATCACTCCAAGCAATGTGGAGGCACTCCATTTATACCGTTCTTTGTTTTGATGTTCAAGCATTTGAAGCTCTTCCCTTAGCTCCATTAGCAGCTGCTCTGCCCGCTCTTCTTTGTTTGCCAACTCAAACGCCTCCGTTAATCATTCATTGCCTCTATTTTATCTTAAATCAAATGAGATAAGCAAAAAAACATGATCCCTCTTTACAAACATACGTTCTGCCATGTATAATATATTTACGAGCTGGTAGCCCCCAGCCGTCCTAGCAAGTTCTATTCCCATTCGTATGAGAAGAGTGACATGACTCTTCTCTTTTTTTTATGGTTGATTCGCAAAAAAAGACATGCATCCGGCATGTCTTTTCCTTTTTTCTCATTTTACATATCCATCATCAAACTTAGTTTGCAGCATTTATGGTTACTCAGGACATATGGAAAACGACTTTTTTATACGACTCAAGGAAATCCCCATTAAGGACGATTTGCAATCCCTTCGCAGTGACATTATACCTGTGCTAGCCCGCCATCTACGAACAATTCAACACCCGTCAAGTAACTGCTTTCGTCTGATGCAAGGAAAGATACAGCGTTTGCTACTTCTTCAGGTGTCCCAACTTTTCCAACTGGAACAGTATTTCTGGCATTTTCCATCGCTCCTTCAAGTGCATCACTAAAAAGCTCATCGTATGCAGGTGTAAGAATCACTCCTGGACTTACCACATTTACACGAATTTCAGTACCTTTTAGGTCAAGAATCCAGTTGCGAACTAGTGCTCTTAATGCTGCTTTAGATGCTCCATATACACTAAATGCTGGGTTGCCAATTGATCCAGCAGTAGAGCCCGTTACAATAATAGAACCTACTTTGTCCGGGAATAGTGATAGCGCTTTTTGAACAGTAAAAATGGTTCCTTTCACGTTAATGTCGAACGTTCTATCAACCTGCTCTTCAGTAATTTCACCTAATGGAAGGAAGTTGCCGATGCCTGCATTAGCAAAAAGGATGTCCAACTTACCTTTTTCCTGCTTTATCATGTCATATAGTTTGTCTAAGTCTTCAAGCTTAGAAATATCACCTTGAACACCGGTTACGTTCTTGCCAATTTGGTTAACAGCTTTATCAAGTTCGTTTTGTCTACGTCCCGTGATATAAACATATGCACCTTCGTTTACAAATTTTTTTGCTGTAGCAAGACCAATCCCACTTGTTCCACCCGTTACAAGCGCTATTTTACCTTCAAATTTCCCCATACTTAAACACTCCTTTAGAATTCATATTATTTTATGTCTAGTACCTTTAAATACTTGAAGAACAACTTACAAGTAATAGTATCCTTCAGTAAGCACATTATCGGAAGTACCCACTTTTTTGTGATATAGTAACTAAAAAGTAATAAATGTGGAATGGAGAGCTTTAGACATGAAAAAATTTAGCTGTGGGTTTGAAGTGACAAAGGAAGTGATTGGCGGAAAATGGAAAGGACTTGTATTATACTTTTTAATGAATGGACCAAAGAGAACGAGTGAATTAAAGCGCATTATCCCAAATATAACTCAGAAAATGCTGATTCAAACTCTTAGAGAGCTTGAAGCCAGTGGACTTGTGACAAGAAAGATGTATAATCAAGTACCGCCGAAGGTTGAATATTCATCCACTGAACTTGGAAAATCTCTTAAACCTATCTTGCAGGAGCTCTGTCAATGGGGGAGCCAATATGCGGAGCAAGAGTATGCAGAAGGTGAATATGAAATTGTACAACCAGAACAACTAAAGTTAGGATAAATGTAGCTACTGAAGTAAATGCTAAACAACAACTTCAATACCCTCGCCTAACAGATGAAGAACTGTCAGAAATAAATGAGATAGTCAATTTTGAAAGTGAAGTTCTAATCAGAAGTGTCATGGACTATATTCAGGAGAGCTTTGATGAAATTCAAAAATGAGCTGTTTCAAATGTTAAAGAGAAGGTTCAGTAACTTAACCAAACAATAATGCCTATGATCTCATAATAGGCATTTTTTCTTTCGGATAAAAAAGAAAAGACGTACAAATTGTACGCCTTCATCTGCTTCTGTACTATCAATTTTTCACTGCATAAAAGTCACAGTTAGGTTGCACCTTAGGTCACACTTTTTCATACAATTCTCATGAGTATTTTCAGGTGTGACTTTTTCCACTTTAATGTGACACCATTTCGTTTCATACTCCGTCTCACACAGCGGAATAATTACCGATTATCAATCGTCTCCGGATACATATCATGGTTCATCATACGGTATTCTGCCATTTCCTCATATTTCGTGCCAGGTTTCCCGTAGTTCGTATATGGGTCAATGGAAATACCGCCTCTTGGCGTAAATTTGCCCCAAACTTCAATATACCTTGGGTCCATCAATTCAATCAGGTCGTTCATAATAATGTTCATACAGTCCTCATGGAAGTCACCATGGTTACGGAAGCTGAACAAATATAATTTTAACGATTTACTTTCGACCATGATTTCATTTGGGATATAGCTGATATAAACTGTCGCAAAATCTGGCTGACCTGTTTGCGGACATAGTGATGTAAATTCTGGGCAGTTGAATTTCACAAAGTAATCTCTATTTGTATGTTTATTCGGAAACGTTTCAAGCACTTGTGGTGCATAATCAAACAAATAATTGGTTCCCTGGTTTCCTAGTAGCGTGACACCTTCTAATTCTTCTGGTTTTCTTGTTGTCATATCATCTCTTCCTTTCTATACGCCTCGTTTATTTCCCCACAATAACGTGTGCAGCTGCGGCAGCACTCTTACGCGGTTTAAGTCTGGATCTTGCGCGACTTGATCGACAAGCGCTTCATATTTCTTTAATAAATGCGTTAATAAGTACGCATCATCACCTGTCGTTGTGTCATCATTTCCTACCTGCAAATAAAAAGGAAGCTCAGGGTATTTCGCATGAACATCCTTCGCATACGCAAGATCACGATCGTCAAAAATCACGACTTTCAAGCTAGCATGCTGCAATCTATTCCCGCTTTTCAGCTCATCTATAATACGTGTTAGTTTCGTAAAATCTGTTTTCATATTCGAGCTTGGCGGCTTAGGAGAAATGGTTAAATCATCAATTTTCAAAAACCATTCCTGATACATCGTCCCTTGTGTTTCAAGCGCTGTATCAATTCCTTCTTCATGCAGCAAATCAATAAGGGATTCCATTTGTTTTAAAAGCGCCGGGTTTCCCCCTGAAATGGTGACATGAGAAAAAGCCTGTCCGCCTATTCTTTTTAATTCTTTGACAATGTCTTCTGCCTCAAGCCACTGAATGTCATGCTTCGCTGAGCCATCCCATGTAAAAGAGGAATCGCACCAGCTGCACGAGTAGTCACAGCCAGCCGTTCTGACAAACATGGTTTTTTGTCCAATGACCATTCCTTCTCCTTGAATGGTTGGACCAAAGATTTCTAATACGGGAATCGCTTTAGCCATTGATCTCAACTCGTTTCGGACGGTAAATGCAATAGCTTGTTGGTGTCTCTCTGACAAAGACCTGAACACATGTCGGCTTGTTCGCTAAAGTCGATAAATACGCTGCGACTTTGTCATGTACGGTCTTTGCCACCACCTCAGTGGTTGGCATCGCGTATCGATCGTTTGATGAGAATTCCTCATGATCATTGAGCAGCGTGTGATCATACTGCCCATGAATGAGCTTCTTCAATGTACTGAAATTGACAAGGAAACCCGATTCATCTAGCTCGTCTCCCGCAATCGTGATATTGATGGTGTACGTATGACCATGAACACGGCTGCATGCGCCCGCATCTTCCCGCGGGATAAAATGGGCAGCAGATACATGCATGTCTTTATTTAATTCAAATGAAAATGGATGATCGGTTTGTGGATAGATTTGAGAAAGCATTTATTTTGCCTCCTTCATTTCCATATAAGTGTCATAGCCATTTTTCCGCAGCTTACACGCAGGACATTCCCCGCAGCCATCAGAGATGATGCCGTTATAGCAAGTGAGCGTTTCATTTTTCACAAAATCCAGCGCATTAAGCTCGTCTGCCAGCTTCCATGTTTCTGCTTTATTCAGCCACATCAGTGGTGTATGAATCACAAATGGTTTTTCCATTGCTAAATTCACTGTGACGTTGCAAGATTTCACAAACTCGTCACGGCAATCTGGATAGCCGCTAAAGTCTGTCTCACAAACACCTGTGATAATATGTCTTGCTCCAATTTGATACGCTAATATAGAGGCGAAGGATAAGAACACTAAGTTTCTTCCTGGTACAAATGTGGAAGGAAGCTCCCCTTCTTTTTCCTCAATGTCAATGTCATCTCTTGTTAAAGCATTAGGTGCCAGTTGATTTAAAAGTGACATATCTAATAGATGATTCTTCACACCTAATTTGTCAGCGATTCTTTTGGCGACATCAATTTCTTCTTGATGACGCTGATTATAATGAAAGGTCACTGTTTCTACCTCTTCAAATTGTTGAAGTGCCCATAATAAACAGGTCGTACTGTCCTGTCCCCCGCTAAAGACAACGACTGCTTTTTCATTTTTCATTTTCTGTTCTCCTCCTTTTGCAGATGGTACAACCGTACAACACTGCATCTGAAAGGCTCCTGAAAACCCCTATTTTTCTCAAAAGAAAAGACACCTTTACATGTGTATGAGGTGTCCCAGCCATAAAAAATAAAAAATGCCACATCCAAGGATACGGCAAGTCCTTAGTTTTTTATAGAGGGTTTTGCTAGAACCTCTCCCGTCTTCACGGATTTTTGTTCAATTTTCACAGAGGATAGTGTACCACATATTTTTCTTGCAGGCTATCCTTTCTTTACTTATCTAGCGGTGCAGGCACTTTTTTTAGACAAAGAAAGAGGATAAAAAAGATGCTGACATAGCCAAAAACCGGATAAACCGTTGAAATCAGTGTACCGTAACCAATTTTACTAATCACATAGCAGCATATGAGAATAAGGGATATCGTAAAGATGCTGTTCATTCGGATATATGCCCTCACTTGTCTCTCCAGCCCGTATAAATTGCCTATGACGGATGTAAAAACTTCACCGAAGATGACAAATAAATAAATGAGATGAATCGAGTTTGCAACTTGATACACCACCTGGGCCATTGGAATATCAAACGCCTCCAGCATATCTAATGAAGAAAGAGATAAGAAGCAAGCAAGCAAAATGAGTGTCAGCATGACACCCCCAAGCACCGCTCCCTTTTTAATGACTGCTTCAGAGGTCATTTCATTTGCGACGGGTACTAACACTGCCTGTGACAGTGCTAAATTAAAGGCACCATATGACACTGCTGATAATATCCACTCGCCCTCACCCATTTGCAGCGCAAGAACATAACTTTCACTGCTGCTAAACACAAATGAATCAAGAAACACGATCATTGAAAAGAAAATCAGCATTGGAACGACAAGCACGTTGACGCCAAATAACCCTTTTGATCCTTTAAAGAGTACAATGACGCTCAGAATGATCGTCAAAAAGATCCCATATTCCTTCGATATACCAAGTTGTTCTTCAAAAATAGCCCCTGCGCCTGAAATCATCACTGAGGTGACACCAAGTAAAATAAAAAACATGACAATATTAATATAACGACTCGCAGCTGTGCCAAATAAAAAACGATTCATATCTTGATAAGATTCTGCTTCGATTCGTTTCGAAATCAGCATCATTTTTGCACCAAGACCAGTAAAAATAACACCGCTAATCAGGATTCCTAATAGTCCAATCCAGCCAAAACGAACAAAAAATTCTACGATTTCTTTTCCTGTCGCAAACCCAGCTCCAACCACTGTTCCTACATATACAAAGGCAAGCTGAAAAGCGGATTCATTTGAACGTTTCATGTGACCCCTCCGCACCCATCACTTTCGATTGTTCCTTTTTTATCCTATGAGACAAGTTCCTTGAAAAGAAGGACAAACCATGATTAAATGCAAAAAAGGATTTTTATTCCCCTTTGAGCAAAACAGTTGAAAGTCAAAATAGGTCAGAGTATACTATAGTCAAAGATGGTCAAACAATAGACCATTTTCTTTAACATTCATTGGTCAAATAAAGTCAAACTTTATTTTAAGGAGGTCATGGCAAATGCGTTGTCAACATTGTCAAGTAAATGAAGCAACTATTCGCCTGAATATGCAAGTAAATTCGTCCCGAAGCCAAATGGTTTTATGTGAAGACTGCTATACCTCTTTGATGGAGCAGTCAAAAATGAAAATGGGACCTCAGCTCTTTGGAGGAAGTTCATTCTTCTCTCAGGCAGCAGGTCATGCCCCAAACATGGAGCAGCCAAAGCAAAAAGGCTTACTCGATGAGCTTGGCCGTAACTTAACAGATGGAGCAAATGCTGGTTTAATTGATCCAGTCATTGGCCGTGATGAAGAAGTCGCAAGAGTCATTGAGATTTTAAATAGAAGAAATAAAAATAACCCTGTTCTTATTGGTGAACCAGGTGTTGGGAAAACAGCGATCGCAGAAGGACTCGCGCTCAAAATTGCGAGCGGCGATGTGCCAAATAAATTAAAGAACAAACAAATCTATTTATTAGATGTCTCCTCACTTGTCGCAAACACAGGTGTACGCGGTCAATTTGAGGAAAGAATGAAGCAGTTAATCAAAGAACTGCAAAGCCGTAAAAATATCATCTTATTTGTAGATGAAATCCATCTTCTTGTGGGCGCAGGATCTGCAGAAGGATCAATGGATGCTGGAAACATTTTAAAACCAGCCCTTGCAAGAGGTGAACTGCAGCTAGTAGGTGCGACGACATTAAAAGAATATCGCCAAATTGAAAAAGATGCTGCACTCGAACGGCGCTTCCAGCCCGTCATCGTAGATGAGCCAACACAAGATGAAGCGATCGACATCTTAAAAGGCATTCAAGATAAATACGAGGCCTATCATGGTGTCACCTATTCAGATGAAGCAATCAAAGCTTGTGTTCAATTATCTTCGCGGTATATTCAAGACCGTCATTTACCAGATAAAGCCATTGATTTAATGGATGAAGCTGGTTCAAAAGCGAACCTTTCCATTGATGCAGCAAGTGAAGATGAGCTGACAAATCGATTAGCGGAAATTGCCGCGGAAAAACAAGCTGCGCTAAAAGAAGAACAATATGAAAAAGCAGCGAAGCTTCGCGATGAAGAAGAAGCCATTGAAGCAAGACTTCAAAACAAAACAACTGAAAAAGAGCATATCGTTACAGCAGAGGACATTCAGGCCATTGTGGAACAAAAAACAGGCATTCCTGTCGGGAAACTCCAAGCAGACGAACAAACCAAAATGAAAGAAATTGACGTCCGTCTAAAAGCACGAGTGATTGGGCAGGAGCATGCGGTTGATAAAGTGGCCAAAGCCGTGAAAAGAAGCAGAGCTGGATTAAAATCGAAACATAGACCAACAGGCTCCTTCCTTTTCGTTGGACCAACAGGTGTCGGGAAAACCGAATTGTCTAAAACGTTAGCTGAAGAATTATTCGGTTCAAGAGATGCGATCATTCGTTTAGATATGAGTGAGTACATGGAAAAACACTCTGTGTCCAAACTCATCGGTTCTCCTCCTGGTTACGTTGGACATGATGAAGCCGGCCAGCTGACTGAAAAAGTGCGCAGAAAACCATACAGCATCATTTTGCTGGATGAAATCGAAAAAGCACACCCAGATGTACAGCACATGTTCCTGCAAATCATGGAAGACGGCCGCTTAACAGACAGCCAAGGCAGAACGGTCAGCTTTAAAGATACAGTCATTATCATGACAAGTAACGCAGGCACCGCAGATAAAACAGTCAAAGTGGGCTTCCAATCTGATCAGGAAGAAGCGTTTGAGGAACAATCACTCATTGATTCACTGAGCAGCTACTTCAAACCAGAATTTTTGAACCGTTTTGACAGCATCATTCAATTTGATTCACTAGACAGAGAGGACTTAGTGAAGATTGTTGATCTTCTGCTCAATGAGCTGTCAGAGCAATTAAAAGAGCAGAATTTAACAGTTCATGTCACAAATGAAGCAAAAGAAAAGATCGCAGAGCTTGGATATCATCCTGCATTTGGTGCTCGTCCACTTCGAAGAACCATCCAAGAGCACGTTGAAGACCAAATGACGGAAATCCTGCTTGAAGAGGAGCAGCTTTCTGGATTTACTGTGGATGTTGAACATGACGAAATCGTCGTAAAAAAAGGATAACTACATCTTCAGGATGATATGCACCTCCATCATGTTGCGGCGTCTAAGTTCCATCTGAACGCCGACGCTCCCCCGCCTCTTTTCCTTTACGATAAAAGAAAAAGAGGTGGATCACATGATGAATTGGAGCTACGATCTTATCAAAATCATATATGAAGAAAAATTAAAAGAACTGCTTCATTTAGATGAACCAGCTCAAAACGATTAAATGGAGACTCCCTTTATATGAGAGGGAGTTTCTTCTTTTACATATTTAGAAAGCGCTTTCGTCAAAAATTCTTCACAGAAACTGTCTTAATTTTATATTCTTACTAAAACCATTCTAGAACACACCGATATTAACTATAGAAAAAGATAGTTAAAGGATTTGGTGAGATAATGGACAAAACATCGTTAATTGGTATTATTTTAGCATTTATTGCACTGGGTGTCGGTATGGTTTTGAAAGGTGTGAGTCTAACTGCTCTTCTCAACCCGGCGGCTATATTAATCATTATTGTTGGAACGGTTGCAGCTGTTGTCATCGCATTCCCTTCTAGTGAAATTAAGAAAACACCAAAATTGTTCGGAAAAATTTTCAAAGACAGCCAGCTTCCAACGATTCAAGAAATGATCCCTCTATTTTCAAACTGGGCACAAATTGCGCGTCGTGAAGGTCTTTTGGCATTAGAAGCAAGTCTTGAGGAAGTCGATGATGATTTTCTAAAGAACGGGTTAAGCATGGCAGTTGACGGCCAAAGTGCTGAATTTATTCGAGACGTCTTAACAGAAGAAGTTGACGCCATGTCTGAACGACACCAGTCAGGTGCATTAATCTTTACACAAGCTGGTACATACGCTCCGACGCTAGGGGTACTTGGCGCCGTTGTCGGACTTATTGCCGCACTTGCCAACATGGGAGATATTGAGGCACTTGGACATGCAATCAGTGCTGCCTTCGTCGCCACACTGCTTGGGATTTTTACTGGGTATGTATTATGGCATCCATTTGCCAACAAGCTGAAGCGTAAATCAAAGGAAGAAGTAAAGCTTCGTCTAATTATGATCGAAGGTATTCTGTCTGTTCTTGAAGGTCAGTCTCCAAAAGTCATTGAACAAAAACTTCTTATGTACTTACCAGCAAAAGAGCGTGCAAATCTTGTCATTGAAGAAGGAGAAAATCAAAATGGCTAGGAAACGTAAAAACCATGATCATGAAGACCATGTAGATGAATCTTGGCTTATCCCTTATGCCGATCTTCTGACGCTTCTTCTCGCCCTCTTCATTGTGCTTTTTGCATCTAGTTCAATTGATGCGGCAAAATATGAACAGATGGCTAAGTCTTTTAATGTAGTTTTTACTGGCGGTACCGGTGTTATGGATCAATCCAGCATGCAAAGCACGGAAGAAACTGAAAACAGCAACCAGGTCAAGAAAGCAGCCGAGGAAGAGAAAGATGAAGAAGCCAAAGCAAAGGCTAGGGACCAAGCGGTTCTCACAAAGGTCAAAAAGCAGGTCGATTCATTCATTGCAAATAAAAAACTTGGTGCCAAGCTCGAAACAAAGCTTACGGATGAAGGACTTCTCATTACGATTGAAGACAGTATCTTCTTTGATTCTGGGCGGGCAGTTATTCGCCCTCAAGATGTCCCGTTAGCAAAAGAAATCTCAAAACTGCTCGTCATTAATCCCGCACGTGACATTGTCATTAGCGGACATACAGATAATGTACCGATCAGAAATTCAGAATTTGAATCAAACTGGTATTTAAGCGCCATTCGCGCTGTGAACTTTTTAAATATTCTTCTTGAAAACAGCAATCTAAACCAAGAGAACTTTAGTACAAAAGGATACGGCGAATTCAAACCGATTGCCTCAAACGATACAGCAGAAGGCAGAAGTAAAAACCGGCGTGTAGAAGTACTCATTTTACCGATTGAGAAAAAAGCGAAATAAAAAAAGAAGCCAGGGGCTTCTTTACAGATTGTTGACAAAGGGCTAAAATGATCTCTATTTTAGCCCTTTGTCTTCTTTTCAGCGTGATAGAATACCTTTGCAGTCTAGGAACGAGCACCGGCACGCAGGACTAACGCCAAATGCGAGGGATTGCCTGCACGCTGAAAAGGAAGCCGGCGGCTTCCTTTTTATTTAGTCTTGATGATCATATAAATGCTTTGCACGCAGCCCTACATGTTTGAGCATATCAATGCAGACATCTTTCTCTTCTTCGCTCAGGACACTGATCATCTCATGAATTTCTTTCGCATGATCTGGGAAGATGTCATCAAGCAAAGCTCGTCCCTGCTTGGTAATATGCGCAAATGTCACTCTGCGGTCTTCTGCACAAGCCTTGCGACTGAGAAGTTCTTTCTTCTCCAATTTATCGACCACATACGTGATGCTGCCGCTTGCAAGTAAAATCTTATCACCGATTTGCTGAAGCGGCTGATCACCTTTATGATATAGCAATTCTAGCACAGCAAATTCAGTTGGATTCAGCCCGTGCTTCACAATATGTTTGTTCATGTGATGATTAATTGAGCGATAGGCACGTGATAATACAATAAATAGTTTCAATGATTTTTCAACATTATGATTTTCCATTTTTTATCATCCTTTATGAAATGCAACCTACTAATGTGACATTAATAAACAATAAGTAAAATGTCAACATTTTGATCCATCTTTAGCACGAAAATGAGACCAGAACGAATCACCTAATTTTTTAAAAATCACACAAGTCATCGTAATAAAGATAGGTTCAATGCTATAATAAGTCTATTAGGTAATACGTTGGAGCGATGAATGATGAGTATACTGAAAGGGTTTTGGAAGAAGATCAGGCTTTACCTTATTTTGGTCATGCTTCCAACCCTAATCATTAGTTATTTTATCTACGAAAAAGAAACTGAAAAAATCGATTTAAAGAACAAACAAACCGCTACACTTATGTTAAATATTCACAAAAACCAAATGAATTATTTAATAAGTGAGACAGAAGCGAGATTAACTTCCCTTGCCATGGGATTTGACCAGCCGCTTGAGACGAAAAAAGTACAAAACATCCTAGAGAAAATCTATAAACAAGAACCTCGTTTTTCAGGTCTGTATCTCCTAGACAAAAAAGGAAATGTAACAGCAAGCACCACCCCGTTAAAGGAAAAAATCAACCTATCATTCAGAGATTACTTTAAACGCATTCAAGTGACCAAGCAGACCGTGATCACAGACAACTATGTGAGCCGAATTACAAAACAGCGGATTCTCTCCATTTGTGTGCCTGTTCTCGATGAAAACGAAGAGGTCACCAATGTACTGATTGCCGCCATTCAAATTGATTATTTAAGAAATATTATGAATGTATTGAACCCTGATCTTCATTTTAAGATGCTGAATCAAAATGGACATGTTGTGTTCACAAGCGGTCCACAGCCAGTACCCGAGGGCGGCAGCACCGTGTCTACATATTTAGATGAAAACAGCTGGAAGCTGGAGGTTTTTCCGCAGCGTGCTTCAACTAGTGAAGTGCTGTCTGTGATGCTCATCCCTTTATCCAGTGCGTTTATTTTATTAAATATTTTATTCACACTCGTCCAATATATCGTGTTAAGGCGGCAAACTCAGCAGGAGCGTCATGAAAATGAAGCGCAAAAGCTTGAATTGATCGGAACACTCGCAGCAAGTACAGCACACGAAATTCGCAACCCATTAACAGGGATTAGCGGATTTATCCAGCTATTGCAAAAGAAGTATCATTCAGAAGAAGATCAGCTCTATTTTTCTGTCATCGAGGAAGAAATTAAACGGATCAACCAAATCGTCAGTGAATTTCTTGTACTAGGAAAACCAACGGCAGAAAAATGGCAGAACAACTCTGTAAAAGAAATTGTAAGTGAAATCATGCCGATCGTTTTCTCTGAGGCAAACCTTTATAATGTGGAAGTGGATTTGCAAATCAATACGATTCAAGATGTGGGCGTGTATTGCACAAAGGATCATATTAAACAAGTCGTTTTAAATGTAGCAAAGAACTCTTTAGAAGCGATGCCAAACGGCGGTCATTTGAAGATTGTGATCGAAGCTGAAAAAGAACATGTCATCATTAAAGTAGAGGATACAGGTGAAGGCATACCAGAAGAGATGTTAAAGCACATCTTCCTCCCCTTTATTACGTCGAAGGAAAAAGGCACAGGTCTTGGGCTTGTCGTGTGTAAACGAATCATTTCGATGTATGGCGGAACAATTGATATTCATAGCGAAGTGAATAAAGGAACGACTGTCATGATCATGCTTCCTTCTGCTCACTCAGCATAACTGAAGATGTCAGCCGGTTTTGCTTATGCAAGACCGGTTTTTCATGTCAATAAGAGGGGCGGTTCACAGATAAAAGACTCATTTGAGACACAAGATCATGAAAGGAGGGGGCAGATTGTTTCTCATGAAAAAGAAGATGCTGATACTCATTCATCAGGTTGTCCAGTTCTTGACTATATTTAATTGTCTTCTCACCAGTGTACCCTTCCACTTGAGCAGCTTCTACCATTTGTTTTCTCTTCTCATCAATGGACATCAGCAATTGTTCTTTCCTTACATAAATATTCATGATCTCAGCTCCCGCAATGAATTCGACTGTCTATGCTCAAAATGATCCGACACCAAAATTATACTTTATTTGTAAATTAAATTAAATATGCTTATTTTATTTAATTTTTTACAGCCTAAAGACCTTTTACCCAATCAAATTTGGGGGTAAACTTCAAATTTGGACAGGACTGACACATTGATTAAACAGAATTTTATCCTATGCAGAAGATCAAAATCAACTATTTTCTTTCTCATTTTATGTCTAATTTCCTAAAAAAAAGCTGATCTTCCGCCTCATGCGGAATGATCAGCTCTATCATTAAACCGTTTCTTCCTCGTAAATCGGCACCCAGCCCTCAGTTGTGACAAATATGCGAACTGCGACCACTTTGCGATCCTCTTGAAGTGTAAAGTAATGACGAATGTTTGGCGGCACAGAAATTAAATCACCTGGATTCAATCTCACATCAAAAAAGACGCCATCCTTGCCTTGAATAGCAAAGATTCCGTGCCCGCTCACAATAAAGCGTACTTCATCATCTGTATGGTGATGCTCACGTTTAAAGTTTTGGAGCAGCTCATCAAGATTTGGAGTGGCATCAGACAATGAAATGACATCCTGCGCTTTGTACCCTCTTTTTTCAGAAATACTTTGGATTTCCTTTTGGAAAACAGTCAAAATCTCTTCCTTTTCCTCATCGGTTAAATCATACTTTTCTGATAAACGGTTTGGCAGCTTTTCAATATCCCAATGCTCATAAATGACCCCTTGGTTTTCTAAATATGATGCTACCTCTTGTTCGTTCTCAAGTAATGTGTTCTCTTCGTTATGAATCAAAATCGTCGCCATATGTTTTTCCTCCTTTTTATCTTACAAGCTGCTGTTGATAAAGCGCTAATTTTAAGTGATAGCTAAATAAAAATTCATATGCTTCTAATACTCGTTTTGCTTCAAAGGCTGTTTTTCCCCAGACCGTGATGCCATGATTGCGAATGAGTACAGCACCAGATGACGCCTCTAGTGTCAGATGTTTGGCAAATTGCTCTGCAAGCTGCGGAATATGAGCTGGATTTTCAATAATCGGAATCGACACTTCTGCATCCTCTTCCCAATAACCAAGCGCTTTGATGATTTCGTTGCCTTTAAAACGAATCTCTCCCTTATCCCCATATAGCTCTGACATCACATTATTATCGATTGTATGGACATGGAGGCAGCAGCCTGCTTTCGTCCGTTCATACACGTAAGTGTGAAGCAGTGTTTCAGCTGATGGTCTAAGCGGTTCGTTCGGATGATGGGGCTGGCCTGCTGCATTTACTAGCACAAAATCTTCGTTTGTTTCTTTTCGTTTATCTTTGCCGCTTGCTGTCACCAAAAACGTGATTGGATCATCCGACACCTTGATCGATAAATTACCGCTTGTTCCGAAAAACCAATCTCTTTGGGCCAGTTCACGTTTAACGTCTGCTAGCTCCTGCCAGCGTTTGCTCTTTGCGTCTGCCATTCCTTCACTTCCTTTATTTGAACAAATTGCGCGTGTAGATCAATAAATGTTTCATACTCCTTATGTACGAGCCCGAGCTCTTGACATTCATTGAGCAAGTAGTCTCGTGCAAACGTAAGATCCGCATGCTTCGCCGCCTCCACATCAGTCACTGAATCTCCGATCATGATGATGAAGTCATCCTCACGAGTCAGCTTTCGAATGATTGAGGGCTTGCAGCATCCGCAGCCATTTTGACATTGCGTATCACAGGCATGCGGCCATTCAATCTGAATATGGTCTTCCCCAAATGATGCATGGTTGCAATAAATATCGTCTCGATCGACAATGCCTTCGAGGATAGGGTAGACAAAAAAGTCCATCCCCCCGCTCAGTACATAGAAAGGAATATCTGCTTTTTTTACCTCATCCACAAATTGCTTAAATCCTTCTCGAATCTCTGTATCCTCTAAAATAAATGATTGAATGGCATCCTTTTGATCACTTGTCAGTAATTGAAACATTTGCCCGACGCCTTCTTGAATGGTGATTTCTTTTGACAGGACACCATCCTTCAGCTTCGTCCATTCACTTGGTGCAAACTGTTTCATGATGCGGATGATATTATCATTTTTTGTAATTGTTCCATCAAAATCACAACATACAATTGGTTTTTTCATTATTCTGCTACCCTTCCCCAAAGATCAAGTGCCGCTTTTAAGTCTTGGCAGGAAGCCGCCTTATCTTGGATGGACTCTTCATGAATCACGGCATCAATGATCGAACGAAATGCCTTCCCTCCGCCGATGGCTCCCCGCGGATGTCCGTGAATGCCTCCACCTGCATTTATCACATGATCAATTCCAAAATCTTTGATTAATACTGGAACCATTCCTGGATGAATGCCTGCTGACGGGACAGGGAATGTTTTTTGAACCGTATCCTCTTTTACGCAAGCTTCATAGATTCCAAGGGCATCTTTTTTCGGAAGTGCAACCGACCCATAAGGTGAGGGGAAAAGGCTCAAATCAGCGCCAGCATATCGATTTAATTTGCCTAAAAGAAGAGAATGCGAGAATCCATATTCAGGAGAGGATGTCAAAGCACCACTCACAGCGGGATGCGCCATAATCGGCAGTGGAATGTCTGGGTCCTCAGCTAGGCTTTGCATGACATCCAGGCCGTAAGCAAAGACATTGAATAAGAGCGCATCTGCCCCAAGTTCAGCGGCCTTTCTCGCCCGATCCTTCAGGTCAAAGGTTCTGCCCGTTAAATTGACAGCATACAGCGTGCGGTGTCCTGTCTCTTCATAGGTTTCTTTTAAAATCGCTTTTCCTTCTTTGATTCGCTCTTCAAAAGGAGCTAATGGACTTTCAAATAAAATTTCATCGTCTTTGATGAAGTCAACCCCGCCTAATGCCTGTAAACGGAGCTGCTCTTTTAAATCCTGCATATCACGGCCGATAACGCCTTTAAAAATACTCATCAATAATGGACGATCAAACACATTTACCTTTTTTCGAATGCCATCAATTCCAAATACAGGTCCTGGCAGGCTTTTTTTAAATTCTTCAGAAAATTGGATATCGACTAGCTTCACTTTTCCGTCTAGTGAAAGCTTTCCAAAAATCGTCGTGAAAACAGCTGGTAAATCAGCTGAAAAGTTTGTCTCAGGATAAGCAATCGTCACCTCTGATTGATAAAGACCATTTTCGGCTGGAGCAGCCTTTTCTAATACTTTTTCAACTCGGCCTTTATGCTTTTGAAGCTGCTCCTTTTTGAGCTGCGGCAAATCCGTCCATGATCCAACTGTTAAACCAAGCGCGATCTGCTCTGCTTTTCGATTTATTTGTTCATCCTCTCGATGTGTTAATACGTATGTTGCCAGTAATTCACTCACTAGGAATCCCCTTTCGATTGCGTCATGCATATGTTCAATAAAAAAACCTCTTCAAGTGCTTCTTGAGCGCCTTAAAGAGGTTGTTTCGTGTCATTCGTCCGAATCTTATCTCTCAGCGCTTGCTGCAAGAATTAGCACCGTGCTTCATGGAAGTCGGTTGCCGGGCTTCATTGGGCTAGTCCCTCTGCCTACTCTTGATAAGAATATTCAATTTTCTTAAATATTGCCTGAATTATCGCACCATTTTTTTATGTTGTCAATGGCTTTTTTTCAAACAGATTCAAAGCAGCGATGCGCTGAGCAGCTTCTTGTAACCGCTCCTCACTTGTTAGAAGCCCTGCTCTCACGTACCCTTCACCGTGATCACCAAAGCCATTACCTGGCGCAACCACAACATGTGCCTTCTCTAATAATAAGTCAGAAAAGGCTTCAGATGTATATCCTTCCGGCACCTTTAACCAAGCAAAAAATGATCCCTTTGGTGCACTGACTTCCCAGCCAATTTCTTTGCAGGCAGCAATCCATACATTCCGCCTTTTCTCATATCGATCATTTTGCACCTGTACGCACGTTTGATCGCTTAATAGGGCTTCCGCTGCTGCGTCTTGAGTGGCTTTAAACAGGGAGACAAACAGATGATCCTGATAAAGCTCAATGGCTTCAATAACAGATGAATTTCCAGCTGCAAATCCTACTCTCCACCCTGCCATATTGTACGTTTTAGACAATGTGTAAATTTCTATTCCCGTCTCTTTCGCTCCCTCTATTTGCAGAAAGCTGAGCGGCTTTTCTCCATCAAATCCAATGCCGCCATATGCAAAATCATGGACAACACATAGCTTGTGATCTTTCGCAAATGTAACGGTTTCTTCAAAAAATGAACGGCTTGCCGTAGCCCCCGTCGGATTGTTGGGGTAATTTAAGTACATTAATTTTGCCTTTTTCTTATCATCCTCAGGCAGCAAATCGTAGTCAGGTAAAAAATCATTTTTTTCAAGAAGTGGCATGGTTACCATATGCGCTCCAGCAAGCACAGCGCCTGACCAATAATCAGGATAGCCAGGATCAGGGACAAGAAGCGTATCACCCGGATTCAGCAGGCATTGCGGCAGCTCAACAAGCCCTGCTTTCCCGCCAAATAAAATCGCAATTTCCGTCTTTGGATCAAGTGTGACGCCATATTCTCTTTCATAAAAAGCGGCAGCAGCCTTTTTTAATTTCGCTGTTCCACGGAATGAGGAGTATTGATGATTTTCAGGTTTTGCTACCGCTTTCTGCATGGCTTTTACAATGTGCGGAGGAGTTGGCTGATCAGGATTTCCCTGCCCCAAATTAATGATATCTGCCCCTTCCTGCACTTTTTTCTGCACCTTTTGGACAAGGGACGCAAAAAATTGTTTCGGTAATTGTTTCAACACATCTGATTGCTGGAATTCCATTTCTTCACCTTCTATTCAAGTTACGTGACAATACAATCACTGTAATGGATTGTTTTATGAATTGTAAAGCAATTTTGAAAAAAGATTGACATGTAAAGCAACGCTCTGATAATATCTTGAATTAAGAAATGCAAACAGACACGAAACAATTACATATTGATTTCTCTTATCGAGAGTTGGGCGAGGGATTTGGCCTTTTGACCCCAACAGCAACCGACCGTTAATACCACTGTGAAGTGGGGCGCAGCAAGTAACGCGCCAAGACAATTGTCTTATAGGGCACGGTGCTAATTCCATCAGACGTATGTGCTGAGAGATAAGAGAGGCTTTGAGCATACACACCATCAAGCCTCTTTCTCTCAGGAGAAAGAGGCTTTTTTATATGATTTGGAGGGGAAGCAATTGGTTACACTTACGGCATCATATGAAGAACTAACAGAAAGCTCGGCAGTTGCACTCGCAATTAGACTTGGTTTGATCCAAGAAAGCAGCCATTTGACATGTACTGAAATTGGTGACGGGAATTTAAATTACGTCTTTCATATTTATGATCACAAACAAGAAAAAGGATTGATCATCAAGCAGGCGCTGCCTTATGCAAAGGTGGTTGGGGAGAGCTGGCCGCTTACATTAGACCGGGCAAGAATTGAAAGTGCCGCCCTGATCAAGCAGTCAGAATATGCGCCGCATCTCGTACCAGCAGTCTATTATTCAGATACAGCTCTTGCAGTGACAGCCATGGAGGATCTCTCTCACTTAGAAATCGTCAGAAAAGGGCTAATTGCCGGAAAACAATATCCGCATTTATCTGATCATGTTGGAGAATTTTTAGGAAAAACACTTTTTTACACATCTGACTTTGCTACAAATCCTAAAATCAAAAAACAATTTGTGAAGCAGTTTACGAACCCTGACCTGTGTGATATTACAGAAAAACTCGTCTTCACAGACCCTTTCTTTGATAGTGAAACAAATGACTTCGAAGAAGAATTAAGAGAATCAGCAGAAGCGCTTTGGAAAGATCTTGAGCTGCAAGCCAAAGCAGCGGAATTGAAGCGTATCTTCCTGACATCAGCTGAAACATTGGTTCATGGAGATCTTCATACAGGCAGTATTTTTGCAAATGAGACTGAAACGAAAATCATTGATCCAGAATTCGCGTTTTACGGTCCCTTTGGATTCGATATCGGCCACTTTATCGCCAATCTGTTCCTGAATGCTTTATCTCGCGAGAATGAACACGAGCAGCAGCACCTTTTTGACCATGTCGTCAATGTATGGGCAACATTCAAAGAAGTGTTCACAAAAGCTTGGAAAGAGGACAGCATTGAAGCGTTTAGTGTATCGGACAGCTTTTTAGAAACAACCTTTGACCGGATTTTAAAAGAAGCGACAGGCTTTGCCGGCTGTGAGCTTGTCCGCCGAACAATCGGTCTTGCTCATGCCGCTGATCTTGATGCGATTCCATCACCAACTAGACGGATTCAGCAGAAAAAAACAGCACTGACACTTGGAAAAACATTTATCAAACAATATCATACAGTGGAAACAGCGTCTGATCTCGTCGCATTATTCCAGCCATCTGTAAAGGAGTGACGGGTTTTGTCAAAAGAATTTGAAGTCCCCCGTTCTGTCGAATGGGAAGAAAACCGTATTCACATTTTAAATCAGCAAAAATTACCGGCCGAAACCGTATTTGAGCATTTATATACGAAAGAAGATGTGTATGATGCGATTGTGTCATTAAAAGTACGCGGAGCGCCTGCGATTGGCATTACAGCAGCTTTTGGGCTGGCGCTTAGTGCGCAAGCCATTGAGACAGAAGAAATGGATGTTTTTAAACAAGAAGTCATTCGAATCAAAGAATATTTAAACAGTGCTCGTCCAACCGCTGTGAACCTCGCCTGGGCATTAGACCGGCTGCTGCAGCGGATTCAGCGTGCAGCATCAGTGAATGCAGCCAAAACAGACCTTGTCCATGAAGCCATTCAAATTCAAATTGAAGATGAAGAAACATGCAGACAAATCGGTCAAAATGCTCTTCAGCTCTTTAAATCAGGTGACCGTATCATGACCATTTGTAATGCAGGCTCCATCGCAACGAGCCGGTACGGAACAGCCCTTGCTCCCTTTTATTTAGCCAAAAAGAAAAATCTTGATCTTCACATTTATGCATGTGAAACACGCCCTGTTCTTCAAGGTGCTCGTCTGACAACATGGGAGCTTATGCAAGGCGGCGTGGATGTGACGCTCATTACAGATAACATGGCAGCCCATACGATGAAGGAAAAGCAAATTTCTGCTGTCATTGTTGGTGCTGACCGTATCGCCCGTAATGGAGATACAGCGAATAAGATTGGAACGTTAGGTCTTGCCGTTCTAGCCAAGCATTTTAACATTCCGTTTTTTGTAGCAGCACCGCTTTCAACCTTTGATGTATCCACCCGCGACGGGTCAGATATTCCAATTGAAGAGCGCGACCCGCTGGAAGTAAAGGAATTAAACGGCGTCCCCATTGCACCGCCTGATGTTCAGGTATTCAATCCCGCCTTTGATGTCACTCCTCATCATCTTATTTCAGGCATCATTACAGAAAAGGGAATTATCACATCGAACTATGCAGAAGAGATTGATGCTCTTTTCGCCGAAAGCATCTCTCAATAATCGCAAAAAAGCGCCGTGTTCTTGTCATTTAAGAGCACCGCGCTTTTTTGTTTCTTGATTCGTTTTTGTTAAGATTTCTTTTTTTTGTTCTTCCGTCAAAACGTTCATTTTGACACATAGTGATGTAACGGCATACATTTTGCCTTTTTTGCCCCAAAACATGCCAGCGCCCTCCTTTTTCCCTCAACCAACTTTTTTAGCTTAATAAAAGGATATGTCGCTTGACAAACATTTGGAACAGGTCAATCGATTTATTTTTGAACAAATGGGATGCCTTCTAATTCAAGGAGGACCGCTTTCATGTCTGTCTTCGATCCTGCATAGCCCGTCAAAGATCGGTCTTTTCCAATCACCCTGTGACATGGGATAAAAATAGGTAATGCATTTCGTCTGTTAGCTTGTCCGATGGCTCTTACAGCCTTTGGATTGCCAATCGCTTCTGCAATGTCTGCATAGCTTTTTGATTCACCATATGGTATGGCCGACAATGCTCCCCACACCTGCTCTTGGAACGGAGAACCTGTTTGGTTAAGCGGGAGATCGAATATTTGACGCTCACCCTTGAAATATTCATCTAGCTGTTTTTTCGCTTCTTGTAAGACAGGCGTATCTGCTTGCTTTAGATTCGCTGCCTGCTTTTTTGCTAAAAACGGTTCATCATCAAACATCACCTCGATGATGGCACCATCCTTTTCTAGTATGTATAATTCCCCGATAGGTGCGTGATAGACGGTATAATACACGTTACTGCTCTCCTTCTTGTTTCTGCTGCCTAAGTGGTAGCGTGAGATGGAAGACGGTTCCTACGCCTTCCTCACTTTCTACCTCAATAGTTCCTTGATGCTCTTCAATAATTTTATAACTAACCATTAAGCCAAGTCCAGTTCCTCTTTCTTTCGTTGTATAAAAAGGCTCACCTAGACGCTTTAGCTTATCTTCTGCCATTCCGCAGCCTTCATCACGCAGTGAAATGACAATATGCTCCTCGCCCTTCCGCTGAATGCTCACATAAACATTTCCTTTGCGCGGCATGACTTCAATTGCATTTTTTAAAATGTTAATAAAGACCTGCTTTAATTGGTTTTGTTCACAATAAATGAGCGGAATCTCATCCAGCACATTGAGATGCATTTGAACATTGCCAAGATTCGCCTGTGCGTGCAGAAGATCCATCGTGTCTTTCACAATCTGCACCACATTTTTTTCTTCATATACAATGGCTTGCGGTTTCGCTAAAATCAAAAATTCGGTGATGATGGATTCAATTCTTTTCAGCTCTGATGTGATGACATTGAAATAGAGCGAATACTCCCCTTCTATATTTCCTTTTAACAGCTGAATGAAGCCTTTTAAGGCTGTCATCGGGTTTCTAATTTCATGAGCAATTCCAGCGGCAAGCTCTCCGACCACATGAAGGGTATCTGATTTTCTCACCCGCTCTTCTAATTCCTTCCGCTCTGTCACATCTCTAAAGATCGCCAAATTCATATTATGGATAATGTTGCGTTTAAAAGAGAATTCCAGGATACGCTGATCTGGATGATTCAGTACAAACGGAACCTCATTATCCATTTCATCTAATGACATCGCCTCGGCAGGCTGAGCCAAATTTTCTATTTGATAAGGGGCAAGGATGTGGAAAAGATTCATTTCTGTTAAATGATCGTCCTTCAATTGAAGCAGCTCGCTGGCAGATGGATTGACTTCAATGATTCGATATTGATTATCAAAAAGAACAATGCCGTCCATTGATCCATTAAATACTTTGCGGAATTTAAGCTCACTTTCGCGCAGCTCCTGCTCCATTCTTTTTCGATCACTTACATTACGTAAAATGGTTAAGTGCTGTCCTTCTAATACCGCATGCTTTGATGTAAACTCAAGCTCTTTATACTGTCCATTTGCCATTTTGAACAATAGCTCTTCCCTTATTTCATGATTCCGGATATAGCGTCTTCTTGTTGGTCTATATCTCTTATCAGATTTGACGAGAAAGTCGGTAAGTTTTTTGCCAATCAGCGAGTGCATTGGTAATTCAAAAATTCGGCAGGCTGATTCATTGGCTCTCACAATCTCTCCATCGTCCGCCCATATGATGATGGCATCCATTGCATTTTCGAAAATTTCTCTAAAGCGTTCTTCACTTTTTAACAGCTTCTCTTCCATCAGCCTTTTTTCTGTAATATCCCGCATGATGGACATATAAAAACCACTCATCACATTTGATGTAATGGTGAGTTCGAATAATTTGTGCTGGCCAGATTGTAGAGTAACAGGAAGCTCTCCTTTTGCTTTTCCTGTTTCTTTAAGTGACGTCAAAAGGTGCTGCAAGGCGGGAAGATTTTCTTCTTCGACAAATTCATGTAAATAGCGATCGGTTAAATCAGTCTTTTGCAGCTCAAAGCTCTGACAAAAAGAATGATTCGCATCAATCATGCAGCCATCCTGATCAAAAATGACCATCCCATCAATCGCTCGGTCAAACAAATCTTTGAACAGCTGCTCATTCATGGAGCGTTCTCGTTCTAATATTTTCTTTGATGAAATATCTCGCATAACCACTATATACTGCTGATTCATGGTGTCGTGCTCTGCGACAAATTCAATGTATTTTGTTTCGCCATTTTCCAGCTGAATGGAGATTTCTCTTTTTAACGTACCTTTTCGAAAAAATAGATCGAGTGAGCATTCAATTTTATCTTTCGGGATGCCGTATAGGAAATCTAGAACGGATTTATTGAGGAGGTCTTCTTTCGGTGTCTGGACAAGCCTGCATGTTGCTTCGTTGGCTTGGATGATGTTGAGGTGCTGATCAAATATAAAAATGGCATCTAGCGTCTTATTTAACAGCATTTTTTGCTGCATCAACTCAGTTCGCAAATATTCGTTCTCTTTTTCTAATTTTCTGATATCTCCCGCAGGAGTTAACCTATTGCCATCGAGCGTTTCAGTCATTCTCTTACACTCCTTTTCCAGCCTCATTCCTCTACAATATTTCTACAATATTTTCATTGTTCCTTCATTCGACTCATAAAAAAAGATAACTTTTTACACGAAGACTGTCTCATTTATTTCATTTGGATGACAGGATTGTATAAAGATTCACTTTTCTTACGCTTCTTTTACAACCGTTCTACAATTTCACATCAAATAGCGAATTAAGCCAAAATGTATTTTAGAATGAGGCAAATAAGGGAACAGTGCACTTAGAACATTTATGTTCGAAATCGAGCAGGAAAGGTGATGTTATGGCATCTTCACGAGATAGTTATTTTGATAATGCGAAATTCCTTCTGATTTTTCTAGTTGTTTTTGGTCATTTGTTACGATCATTCATTCATGATAATGACTGGATGCTCTATTTATACAAGTTTATTTATACCTTTCACATGCCCGCCTTTATTTTAGTTTCTGGCTTTTTTGCAAAAGGGTTTAGAAAACCTGGCTTTATGAAAAAAGTCGCCGTTAAGCTGATCATCCCATATTTAATCTTTCAGGTGATCTATTCGGTTTACTATTATCTATTACAGGATCAAAGCATGGCCAATTTAAATCCAATTGATCCGCAATGGTCCTTATGGTTTTTAATTAGTTTATTCTTTTGGAACTTGCTGCTCATTCCTTTTTCAAAACTGCCGTTCCACTGGGCGATGATCGTCAGTTTATCGATTGCATTACTTGTCGGTTATGTGGACAGCATCAGTGATACACTCAGCTTATCACGTACGTTTGTCTTTTTGCCTATGTTTTTAGCTGGATTCTATTTAAAAAAGCAGCATTTTGAATTCATCCGTACAAGCAAAGGAAAGCTGGCAGCACTTTTTGTATTAATGGCTGTGTTCCTGTTTTGCTACTTCTATGAATTTGATTATTCCTTCTTATTTGGCTCAAAGTCGTATGCTTCTCTTGGAGATGAAGGAATGATTGCGGCGATGAAACGAATGGCATGGTATTTGCTTGCATTTGGCGCTACATTCAGCTTCTTTGCATTAGTTCCAACACGCCGTTTCTTCTTTACAAAATGGGGAACAAGAACGTTATATGTTTATTTATTACACGGCTTTGTGATCAAGCTGCTAAGAACCACTTGGTTTGATGACTGGGCGCTAAATGCAGCAAGTGTACTCATTTTATTGCTGCTGACCATTCTGTTAACCTTTACCCTGTCTAGCACTTTTGTCAAAACCGTTGCACAGCCAGTGATCGAGCTCAAAATGACCAATCTCATGCGAACAATCACCGGCAGGCAAGGGAGTTATATCAAATAAAAAACGATCCTTCATGGATCGTTTTTTCTATTTCTTATTCTGCTGACATGCAGCATCTTTCTTTGGCTTCACCAATGTATCAATCCATTTGCTGCTGTTAATATCTCCAAGCTCACTGCCAAATTCCTCTTCTAAAATATCTGGGTCCATTGGCTTTTTATGGTCCTTCATCTCTTTGCTCTTTACATGCTTCTTAGTCACGAGATGCTCCCCCTTGTTTCCCTTTATGAGAATTTCGGTTTGCCTGACGATCTCTTGATTGTTCGTCAAATTGAGTTTGTCCTTGATCATGTGCCATGCTTTCTGTCGGCGTCATATTATTTGTTAATACTTCATTTTTCGCTGCTTTTCTTTTCATCTGCATTCAGTCCTTTTTTGACAGGTTTAGTTCTTCTCTTAATTGGTCAAGGAGTTCCTTCATTTGCTTGACCGTCACTGGCTTTTCCTCAGGTTTTAACTCATAGCCAATTTGTCCATTGGCTTCTAGCGTGGCTTTTTTGAGACTGCTGATGTCAGTGATGCCTTGCTGCTTTAAACGCATTTTGAATTCATCCCTTGTGAGCCTCGTTTTCTTCAGCTTGTGATCAAGCATTGCTCCATCCTGCAAAATGACCACAGATTTCCCTGAAACCAATTTTTCAAAGAAATCAGATCGGATAGACAATTTTTCCATGATGACGAGTGCAATGATAAATGTAGAGGCGGCATAAATCGTTTCAAGTAAATTGTGCTCAATAAAGGGTTGGATAATAATCGATCCGATTGAAATCATAATCACTGTTTGTTGCACAGTTAATTGACTAATGGATTTAGGCCCTGCTATTCTCAGCAGCAAGGTACCAACTAGCAGCATGACAATTGCTTTCCATATTACATCCAGCACGTCTCATTCACCTCTTACCTATAGATTGCGAACATCTCATGTGATTTAGCCAGTTAGATAATGGAAATAAAAAAACAGCATTCGATTAGAATGCTGTTTAGCCAATGATGACGCGCTCTTTCGGATAATGATAATTTGCTTCGCTTTCTCTTCGGCCTATTAAATATAAAAAGCTTGGAATGCCGATCCGGCCAATAAACATGACCACCATGATGATACATTTACCGAACACAGTGAGATCTGAGGTGATCCCAAGCGACAGCCCCGTTGTTCCGAAAGCAGAGCAAACTTCAAATAAATTTTCAAGAAGTGTATTATGCTCTGTTAAGGATAACAGGAACGTAGCGCCAAAGACCAAAATAAAGGCCATCATGGTTACCATAAGGGATTTATTAATATCCGCTTGATGAAGCTCTCTCTTGAAGATTTTAATGGACTTATTTCCCCTAGCAAAATGAAACAAGGCGAGTAAATTAAGGGCAAACGTAGTTGTCCGAATTCCGCCCCCCACAGAGCTTGGAGAAGCCCCGATAAACATGAGCATACATAAAAATAAAAGCGTCGGCTCCGTCAGCTGTGTAATATCTAACGTTGTCAGCCCCCCGCTTCTTGTTGCAGTCGATTGAAATAAAGAATAGAACAAGATTTCGTGCCAGCTTTTCCCTACGAAGCTAAACCCTGCTTCAAGTGCATAGATTCCAATCGCTCCGACAACGACAAGGCCGCCGAAAGTGAGCGTGGTGATTTTTGTAAACAATGAGAACGATGCGTGCTTACGGTCCTGATTGAACAAATAATCCTTTACTTCCACAAGCACAGGAAAGCCAATCGCTCCAAAGATGATCAGCAGCATCGTAATAAACTGGACGAAATAATCATCTTTGTAAGGGATAAGAGAGCTCCCTGTAATATCGAAGCCACCATTGGTTGTCGCACTAATACTTGAGAAGAAGCCATGCAAGAAAGCGCTTTGCACATCGTAATACTTGAGAAAATACATGCTTAAAATCAGCCCGCCGACAAACTCAATCAGCAAAATTAAATATAAGACCTGCTTCATTAGTTTCACAATTCCAGATAAATTGCTTTGGTTTTGATCTGCCATGATCAGCTTTCTTTCTTTAATTCCAATTCTTTTTCGCATGACAAGCCATACGAAGGTACCGAGCGTCATAATGCCGATGCCTCCAATTTGCAGAACAAACGCAAGGATCCACATCCCTGCCACACTAAATGTTTGTGAGGTGTCGACAACAGTCAGTCCTGTAACACTTACCGCACTCACCGCTGTAAACAAGGCATCAATGAATGTCCATTTGACTCCCTCTTGATGAGCCACTGGCAGGCTGAGAAGAATAAACGACACGGTCACAGCAAGAAAATAATAAAGGGCAATCAACTGAAAAGCTGACAGCCGGTCAATTAGCTTTTTTATAGGATTCATTGTCATTCCTTCTTTTATCTATCTTTTCGAATACCTTTATCATTTTAATGAAAAGAGACATGATTTTAAAGCTATTTTATGCTTTATTTTCTTTTTCATCAAAAAGAAATAGACATCCTGTTAAAGAATGTCTATTCCTCTTTCTTATTTTGCTTCTAGTCTTCTGATTCTTTCGTTTAAATCAGGGTGTGTTGAGAAAAGAGAAGCTTTTCGTTTACCGCTGATTTTCAGCGTAGCAACTGCTGTTTGATCATCATCTTTGATTCTTGACGTGTACGCCTCAAGTGAACGAAGCGCATGAATCATTTTATCTTTACCTGCAAGGTCGGCTCCGCCGCGGTCTGCATGGAATTCACGGTGTCTAGAATATGCAAACACGACAAGGCTTCCTAGGATAGAGAAAATGATTTGGAAAACAATCACAGCGATAAAGTGAACAATCGGCACAAGCTCTTCACGTGAAACAAAACGGCTTGCGATCCATGCCGCAATTCTTGAAAGGAACACAACGAACGTGTTGACGATTCCTTGAAGCAGCGTCATCGTCACCATATCACCATTCGCAACGTGAGCGACTTCGTGGGCGATTACACCTTCAACTGCTGCATCATCCATTTCATGAAGCAATCCAGTTGATACCGCAACAAGTGATCTTCTCTTAGAAGGACCTGTTGCAAATGCATTGACTTCAGATGATTGATAAATACCAACCTCAGGCATTTTAGAAAGGCCTGCTGCTCTTGAAAGTCTGTGCACGCGGTCAACAAGCTGCTGCTCATCATATGTTAATGAATCCTTTTCTGGATTTAACACGCGTACACCCATCATCATTTTTGCCATCCAGCGAGACATTGCAAGTGACATAAACGAGCCAACAAAACCAACAACTGCACTGAATACAAGAAGATAAAGGATATTAAGTCTTCCGTCTGCTCCTATATAAGAACCAACACCAGTTGCTGCACTAATAACCGACAGTACAATACCAATCGTAGTGATAACAAGAATGTTCGTTAATATAAACAGAAATATTCTCTTACCCATACATAACCTCCGCTGTCATATTAAGTTCAAATGAACTTATTAATAAAATTATAAAAATAAACGTCTCAAATTGCAAGGAAAAAGGAATCACTTTCTCTGTTTATCATAACGGCTAAAGCCCCATCACATCAATATTTACGACATTTGCCCCAGCAGAAAAGTGTACAAATTGTGACGCACAGGTTTGAATTTGAGTTTATTTTGCATTTTCATCAAAAAGAGACTATGATGTTGAATTAGATCAATAATCACGTTTTGACGTACAAATGAGGTGGAACATGGTTACTTTTAAATTAACGAGAATTGACATGACAAGACTTCTGTATTCTCTAAAAGGAGAGGGAGATCTGACTCCGCTTCAGCTTTTGAAACTATCTGTAAAAAATGGCAAGGATCATGACTATGATGAATTAAAGATCCCGTCTTTTTTTGAGAAGCTTGAACGGCGGAAGCAAAAATCAGAGCATGGTCTTTCTACAAATGAAATTGTTGAGCTTGGCAACTTGTGTGAGCTGACTTCTCTTAAATCGACGGCGATTCAAAATTGGATCAAACGTGATATTAAAGATATGATTGGCCATCCAGAGCTTGGCAAGAAGTACTCTATTGATCAGGTCGTTATTTTATTAATTGTCAGGGATTTAAAATCAGTTTTTGACTTCGATACCATTCGTATGATCTTATCTGCCTTATTTAACACCATCACAGATCGAACAGATGATATTATTAGTCCAATCCGTTTTTATGAAGCATATGCGCACGTCCTTGATTTTATTTATCACCATACACAATTTCCATTAAAGGAAACAAATTTACGAGAAATAACTGAGGAGCAGACAGACAAACTCCATGACGAGTTTACAGAATTGACGAAGAGCCAATGGAATTTGATTAAAGGCATTATCAGTTCTACCGTCTTCTCTGTATTTACTTCTCATTTGCAAAGTACAGCTCAAGAAATGATGTATAATACGCTTCAGCTGAATAAGGGATAAATAAGAACCGAGGTGACCTTCATCATCTCGGTTTTTTGTACAGCAATTGCCAGCATAAATGTGCGGCTTTTTTTTCAAAATAAGAAGGCGCAACAAACATGAGGTGAAAGGAGGAATATGACATGGCAAATCGAAATCAACTTCTTGTTCCCGGAGTAGAACAAGCTTTAGATCAATTTAAATACGAGATCGCTCAAGAATTTGGCGTCACTCTCGGTTCAGATACAGTCTCACGTGCAAACGGTTCTGTTGGCGGTGAAATCACAAAAAGACTCGTTCAACAGGCTCAATCACAAATGGGCAATCAATCTAAATAAAGACATGGTGAAATACGCCGGAGCTAATCTGGCGTTTTTTATTGTTCATATGTGTGCTCATGCCGGTTCTCGCGATAAGGAAACGGTGCACCTTTCCCTTTTTGCTTCACATGTTCTCTTTTTTGTTCAGCGGATGGATTGTTCTGATCCCTGCCGTTTTTTTTTGCATGTTTTTCCACATCACCACGTGATGTGCCGTTCCAGTGTCTTCTTTCATCAGGATCAGTTGATTGATTTTTTTTTTGCTCTTTATCGAAAGAATGATCCTTTTCTTCCTTTATCTTGTTGTCTTTGCTTGCATCATCAGGTTTTTGAGGCTTTTGAACAGTTCCTTGCTCTTCCCTCTCTGCCTCCTTCTGCTCTTTGTCCTCAGCTTCAGGAGCCTCTTGATCTGGCTGCATCTCTTCGCTATCGTCTGTCTTTACGTCTTCTTGTTTGTCTTTATCTGCTTGTTCTTCATCATGTTTCTTAGGATCTTCTTCCTTCACAGCATCGTTATCTGCTCCGTCTTCATCCTTTTTGATGTCTTCATGTTCTTGATCTTGCATTTCTTGATTTCTAATATATGTTCCTGTTGAAATGCCTGCCTTTTGAGCTTTTTCTCTTGTTTCCATGTCACTTTCCACAGTTTCCAACTTATAATTGCGTTTTTGATATTCACCAGAAATGGTGTTAATTTTGCTTTTTACGTTTGTTTTATATGTATTGTCCTGCTTGTTTTCATAAACGGTTGAAATATAAATACTTTTAGAATTGTTCACATATCCTTTTTTGTCACAGTCATCTATAATTTCCTGGACGACTTTGGTCATGTCGTTTTTTTCTAAATCCTTCATACTCGCCAGTACTTGCTTTGCATCTTTATTCAGCGGTGTGACACCGATCACTTGATAATTGTGATCAAGCTTCAGCTCAAAGCTTGGGTTAATATCAATTGTCATATACGCATATGCTTTTTGACTTGAGAAAGATGGCATCATAGTAAAAATTACGACAATAATCGCTGCTATTGATAGGATTCCTGCATTTAACGGACGTAAACGAAGCAGGTCAAAAAAACCGGCTCTTTTTCTTTCGAGACGTGATTCATTCGGAAATGTCACTTCTTGGCCGATTTCATAGTTTTGCTCTTCATATTTAGTCCGCAGAAATTGTCCATCAGGGGTCAGCAGCGTGACATATTTTTTGTTTTTCTCTACTATAATGCCTCTTCTCATGAATTAAGCACCCCTTTAAGGTAATCTTTCAAATACACATAATCACCTGTCATAATGATCGCCATCGCAATGATATATTTTCTATTTCTCTCAATCGTTTTGCGGCTGACTTCCACTAACTTTTCCAGCTGTTTGACAGGCAATTGTTTCTTCTGAAATAAAATGGTTCTCAGCTCATCGTGTTCAACGAGTGTATGGGCTACTTTAATGGCATTTTGCCTGGCATCTGCATGCTTTGGTGAATGCTCAAGCAGCTCTTGAAACGTGAGACCGTATACTTTCAATCGTTCTTTAAAATGTTCAATCTCTTCTCTTCTATGTTCTTGTTCAATTAAACGCCTATATTCATTTGCAGAGAGCTCCGCTTCAATCATGCTTTGAGAGTATTCGCCGTTCTCACTTTCTTGCAGGTCCATTTGAACCGTTGGCGCATTTCTTGCTTCTTTTCGAATATAGTCAATCACTTTTCTTTTAATAATTAATTCTGCGAAAGCAAGCAGTGAGTTTCCTTTTTCGGCAGAATATTTTTCTATCGCTTCATTAAAGGCTATTAAGCCTATGCTGAATTCATCATCTTTTTCATCTATATATCGTTTACAAACGGATGAAACCGTCTTAGCGACAAATGGTTTGTATTGCTCTATTAATGCATTTTGCAGTTCGATATCACCTTGTTGAATACTGATAGCCGACTGCTCTAATGTTTGCTTTTTCTTTCCTTTTTTAAACAAAAGGCTAAGCAATGGTTTCACCTCAGTTCTCCCTATATTACTCATTTATGATAGCTAATTTATGAGGGAAGCGCAAAGGAAGAAATGAGGAATTCATTTCCTGTTACTCAATTATGACATGTATGTCACCATCTACTTTACAATGTTTCGTCTAAAAGCAAAGAAATAAGGGGGTATCTCCCCCTTATTTGTAATATACGTGTTATGAAAATGAAATGATATTTCTTTCAAAAAACCTACTCTCCCAGGCGTGCCTCTTGCTTCTCCTCGTTTTCCTGCCCGCCTTTTCTTGATGGACTTGATAAAAACCAGCCAAATGCTGCAATTGCGAGAAGCACTGTCCAGAAAATGACTTTCCATAATGCTGAATGGATAAAATGAGACGATACGACCCCAATAGCTGGATGTGACAGTGTATAAAGCGTGAGCTTCACACCCACCCATCCGACAATGACAAATGCTGCTGTTTCTAGGCTCGGTCTTGTTTTGAGCAGTTTCACAAAGACCGTTGCTGCAAATCGCATAATAACAAGACCAATGATACCGCCTAAAAGAATGACAATAAATTGACCGCCATCGAGTCCACCGATTTGCGGAAGACTTGTTTTTGGCAGTGTCACAGCTAAAGCGACGGCCGCTAAAATGGAATCTACGGCAAAAGCAATGTCGGCAAGCTCTACTTTCACGACTGTTGCCCAGAAGCCGCTTTGTTTCACATTTGTTTCAGTTTCCTTTTTCTTAAATACGTGCGATTTTAAAATATGGTGAATGGAAATATAAAGAAGATAAATTGCACCAATGGCTTGAACTTGCCACACATCCACTAAAAACGAAATAAGAAACAGAGAACCAAACCGCATGACAAACGCACCTGCAAGTCCGTAAAACAATGCCTTTTTTCTTTGTTTTTCAGGAAGGTGTTTGACCATCACGGCCATGACCAGCGCGTTATCAGCTGCTAAAATCCCTTCTAATCCAATCAGTACGAGCAGAACCCACCCGTACTCTAAAATAATAGCTGCATCCATCATCATTCCTCCTTGTTTTTATCTATTGTCCCACAACAGACAAAGGCTTATGAATGCAAAAAAGACCTTTGCCTGTAATGGCAAAGGTCTTGCTAGACATGTGATATGTAGATTCATGCCAACAAAGCCGATGAACATCAGTCCATGTAATGACGACTTTGTTTCCGGTAAAAACCGGACGCTACTCCCCTTTGGCGGGATTTAGAATATTTAGATTACTTATATCATAATCAATAGACACTGGATTGTCAACAGCTGACTTTCTGTTCGATCCATTGATTAGGCAGTTGGCGTTTCTGTTTTTCTTTTTCTTCGTTTTATCAATAGGTAGACAACAAACAATAACACAACACCGATCCCAATTGGTAAAAGATAAGGATCTATCATGGCGCCAACCTCTTTCCAATTCTCCCCAAGCATAAACCCAAGATACACATACACAAACGTAATTGGTGTAATTGCCAAAAAGGTATACAGGCAAAAGACCCACACATTCATCTTGGCAATACCGCACGGGATGGAGATCAGCGTTCTGACTCCTGGTATGAACCGGCCGCTGAATGCGACGAATCCGCCATGCTTTTCAAAGAAAGCATCCGATTTATCAAGCGACTCAGGTTTTATAAAAAAGTACTTTCCATATTTATTTAAAAAGGGTCTGCCGCCGTAACGTCCTAACCAGTACAAGGTCAAAGGACCAGCCACACCGCCAATAGAGCCGGCCGCCACAACACCGATAAAGGCCATGTCCCCTTCTGAGACCCAGTAACCCGCAAGAGGCAAAACCACTTCAGCAGGTACAAATTCAATGCATAATGCGAGGAAGATGCCAAAGTATGACAAGTTCTTAAAGGCATCAGCTAAAGAAATAATAAAATCTTCGATGTTTATCAATCCCTTTCACACATAATCATTTGACTGATTCTATCTCTTTTAGAATCACACCATATATTAAACGAATAAAACCGAAGAAACGATTCGCTTTTCGTCGTTTTTTTACATTAAATTTGATTTTACTATAAAAGAAGGGTGAAAAAAACGTTGATTGTTGTATTTAAGTGAAGGAAAGGTGAACACAGAAGCCATTCGATCCGATATATTAAGTATATGTTTGTTTTAAAGTACAGGAGGTTTTCTTACATGACCCATTTAACAGGAAGCTACAATGGATGGCTTGTCTTTCTGTCAATCGCTGTCGCCGCTGTCGCCTCCTACTCAGCTCTTCATATAGCCAGCAGGGTAGCACAGTCAAGCGGTGCAAAGAAAAAGGTATGGCTGCTCATTGGTGCAATGATCATGGGAATGGGGATATGGTCGATGCATTTTATTGGCATGATGGCATTTCAAATGCGTGTTGGCATCACATATGATACATCCTTACTGATTTTATCGATTTTGGCCTCATTTATCGGATCCTTGATCGCTTTTTCAATATGCATTCAAAAGCAGCTCTCTAGAAGACGGCTGCTCATTAGTTCAATCACCATGGGTTCAGCTATTTGCAGCATGCATTATCTTGGAATGGAATCAATGGCCAATGTCTCAATCAGCTATGATCCAGTCCTCTTTTTTCTTTCGTTTTTCATTGCTGCCATTACCTCCTACTTCTCATTGAAACTCTTCTTTCGTGTTGACCGCACGAAAAGTAAACGGGAGAATTATCTTTTAAAGGGTCTTGGTTCAATGTTGATGGGCGGTGCTATAGCAGGTATGCATTATACTGGTATGGCTGCCTCTACCATGTTTTATCATTCAAATGGACAGGCTGCTATAGGTGGATCTCTTGAAATGTCGCCATTCAGTCTGTCGATTTTTGTCGGCTTAATGACACTTATAGTCCAAACACTGATGATTTTTGGTGCCTATATTGATCACCGGATCATGACGCAGTCAGATCAGCTGAAAGAAAATGAACAACGGTTTCAATCGCTTATCAAACATAATATAGACGGCATTATCGTGCTATCTGTCGATCGAAAGGTTCTTTCTGCAAATGACTCTGGTAAACAAATCTTAGAGTTGTACAATTCTAAGATTGGTGATGATGTCAGCCAATATGTGATGCCGACTGAGTTGTGGGAAGAATTTATTTCTCAGTCAAAAAAAGCTATCACACGTGAAGCAGAACTGAAAACAGCAGATCGTTTTTATTATTATCATGTCACTTACATACCTGTTCATGTGAACAATTCACTCGACAGCATTTATCTTGTTTTAAAAGATTTAACGCAGCAGCGGATTGCAGAAAAAGAAATTCATGTGATGGCACATTATGATGCACTAACAGAGCTTCCTAACCGCCGCCACGGCATCAATCATTTAAATGATGTTCTCTCCGCTCAAGAAAAGTCAAAAACGTCAACAGCGGTTCTGTTTCTGGACTTAAATCGTTTTAAAATTATTAATGATGCACTCGGGCATAACATAGGAGATTTACTGCTGAAAGCTGCCGCAAACAGACTGACGCAATGTTTACCGGACAATGGCTTTATCGCAAGACTTGGCGGTGATGAATTTTTAATGATCTTTCCCCACATGGATCATGATACACATAAAATCGAACAATTTTCTAAGAATATCATCCATCAATTTGAACGTCCTTTTTTCATCCAGAACCATCAGCTTATTACGTCAATCAGCATTGGGATCGCTATCTCTCCGCAAAATGGCAAAGACGGGATGGAGCTGATGAGAAAAGCCGATATGGCCATGTATTTATCCAAAAAACATAAGCAGAGCCGTTATGAGTTCTTTACCGAATCCATGGAAAGATTAAGTGAGGACAGGTTAAACCGGGAGCTGGAGCTGAGGGATGCCATTCAAAGAGAGCAATTTGTCCTTCACTACCAGCCTCAAGTCAGTGCCAAAACTAGAAAGATGACTGGGGTTGAAGCCCTTTTGAGAATGAAGGCACCAGATGGGTCCTTAAAATCACCTGAGGCTTTTATTGAGCTGGCAGAGGAATCAGGTCTGATCATTGATATTGGCAGATGGGTCATTGATACGGCTGGCAAACAGGCAAAAAAGTGGTATGACGATGGGCTGAAAATTCCTGTGGCTGTCAATTTATCTGCGAAACAATTCAATTCTGAAGACTTAATTGATTTGATCAAGCTCACACTGAAAAAATACGACCTGAAACCGTCACTCTTGGAGCTTGAAGTCACAGAAAGTATGACAATGGACAATATCAAGCAATCAAAACAGGTGTTAACATCGCTAAAACAGCTTGGCGTCCGCATTAGTATTGATGATTTCGGTACAGGCCACAGCTCATTAAGCTATTTAAAGGATTTACCGATTCATCGACTGAAAATTGATAAATCCTTTATTGAGGATATTTTAAGTGATTCAAAGTCTGAACAGATTACAGGGGCTATTATAGCGATGGGACACCAGTTATCTCTCGAAGTGATAGCAGAAGGTGTTGAAACGTTTGCACAGGCTCAGCTATTATCTGCCCAGGGCTGTGACGACCTGCAGGGGTTTTATTATGCCAAACCGCTGCCAGCAAGCGATATTGAAAAATTCATCGCCTATCCGGCGCTGCTTGACACATAAAAAAGGTGCCAATGATGGCATCTTCCAGCGTGCAGACAAACCCTCGCATTCGGTGTCAGTCCTGCGTGCCGGTGCTCACGAATGCTCAATTCGCTCCGCTCCGGTACTCGTCCCTCCTAGACTTCAAAGGTTTTCTGTCACGCTGAGCTGAGAAGAAGACAAAGGGCTAAAATAAAGATCACTTTAGCCCTTTGTCAACAATTTAAAAGGTGCCAATGATGGCACCTTTTCGTTTTATCTAAATAATAAATGCTGACTGTGAATACCTGCTTTTTTCAATAGACTAATCAATTGTTCTTGCTCTTCACGCGTCAGACCAGAGAATGCACGCGCAATCCGAAGTGAGTGGATCGGATAAATCTTGTCAAGATAGCTTCGCCCTTTTTCCGTTAAATGGGCATAAACCGACCGTTTATCCTTGGGGTCCTGTTCTCTTTCAATGAAACCATTTCGTTCTAATTTGTCAATTACGTACGTCACATTCCCGCTGACAAGCAGGAGTCTTGAGCCGATTTGCTGAAGCTTTTGAGCACCTCTTGTGTACAGTAATTCAAGAACGGCAAATTCAGTTGGATTAAACCCATGCTCTTTGCTGTCTCTAATACTGTGTTCTGAAACGCTTTTAAATGCTCTTGCAAAAACCTTGTAAAGCGTCATTGAGCGTTCTACTTCTTCTTCATTAAACGATAGTCTCATCACATATCTACCTCTTATAATATTTTTTTAACTTCAAGGCTGTCTTGCGGTGCAGTTGGAGCCTTTCGTAAAAAATAGAAGTACGTTTTTGAAAACCCTTTCAACCACATAAGTGACTCCATTCGTGTTATGTATAAGGTTTCGATATAAACTTTTAAAATCCTTCTTATTTTTCACAATCATCTCGAAAAAAAGCTTTTTCAGCAAACCATCAAGATGCGACACACTTTAACAAAATCTGTAAAGAATCTATGGTTTCTTGCACTTCATTCGCCAAATTTCTACAAAATTCAATATTGCTATAATATTAAACAAAAAAAAGAACCCTTTATGTGACATACGCACATTTCAAGGGATTTTTACAGACAGCGTTCTGTTTTGTTGAAAAAGAAATGATACTCTTTTTTTAGGTCACTAATTGTCATGTTCTTGGCCGCATCAGGGCTGTAAACCCCTAATGAACATAGCTGCTTCGTATAATAATGTCTTTCCTTTGCTAAAGCTTCTTTTAATATACGCCGCACCGATTATCCCTCCTATCAAGTGATTTGGATCGGGTGCTTATGAAGACTTCTTATACAAATCATTTTGCATGGCTCTTAGAAGCGCATGTGCATTCTGACCTGCAGCCTGCATGAATTGCTCAAGCAATTCATCCCTCTTCACATCTAATGCGATGATTTCTTTTGCCATACGAATGATCTGTGCTTCCTCCATCATATGCTCCTCCTCCTATGTCAATTCACCATGATTATATGCCGCCGTAAGATGTATTGCACACTCCCTGTAATCTTTCCTCCCATGGTTTTTTCATTTTTTTCGTTTTTGTGTTATATTTTCTAACAAACGATAGGTTTTTTCACTTCTCGTTCTATATAATATGAAGAAAAGACTTGCAGGGGTGAGTATATGACGCAGGAAGATGTATCTTATAAAGATAAAAAAGTCATTTCAATCGGGATTGTCAGTGAGCTAACAGGGCTTTCCGTCAGGCAAATCCGATATTATGAGGAACGTAAACTCATTTACCCCCAGCGCTCAACAAGAGGCACACGGAAATATTCTTTTGCAGATGTTGAACGTTTGATGGACATCGCCAATAAACGGGAAGACGGTGTGCAGACAGCTGAAATTTTAAAAGACATGAAGAAAAAAGAACAAGCGCTAAAAAGCGGACAATTTAAGAAAAAAATGCTGGAAGGTCAGATTAACGCACACTTTCGGTATAAAAATCGTTAAACAAAAAAAGAATCGCTCTTTTGAACGATTCTTTTTATTTAGAGGAAGCTTCAGTACCTTCTACAACCCCTACAAAGTCAATCAGCACGCCACCTCTTTCAGGATCTTCTTTCACCCGCAGGGCAAGTGCCTTTTTCTTCCCGGTTTTTGCATCTTCGTAATTCGCATGGAACACATGAATGCTGGCTTCTTCCAATTGAAAATCCTCATAAGAAAGCGTGTCTATGCCCCATTCTTTTTTCAGTTTCAGAATGTCATCCGGGCTCGGGACCGCACCTTCGACGTAGATGTCTTCCATTTTTCTTTTATTTCCTTCGGTGATGGCTTCAAGCATATGCTCTGCAGCCACTAGCCTTCGGTCTTTCCCCTCGTCCTCCCTTTGACATGCACTCAGCAAAAACATACACATCAAAACGAATAAGAATTTCTTCATGTTTCTCTCCCACCTTCTCCTTAAAATGTAAAGGATGGAAGCGCTATATGCAATCTTTATACAAAAAAAGACTGTAAAACGTCATGTTTTACAGTCTTAGATTGTGGACAAGGGATGGTCCTTTGTCTACCTTTCAGCGCGATCTGAAAACCTTTGAAGTCAAGGAAGAACGAGTACCGGAGCGGAGCGAATTGAACATTCGTGAGCACCGGCACGCAAGGACTGACACCGAATGCAAGGGTTTGTCAGCGCGCTGAGACTGCAAAACGTCATGTTTTACAGTCTTCTTGCTACATAAGTGTATGAAGGAACGCTGTCGCAATACCAAAATAGATAAGCAGTGATAAAATATCATTCAATGTTGTAATCAGCGGCCCAGATGCAATCGCAGGATCGACGTTTAATCTGTGTAAAATAATAGGCACGATCGTACCAGCCATCGTTCCAATAATCAGTGTGGCAAGCAGTGAGGAACCGACAACAAATCCTAAAATCATATTGCCCTGCCACACCATTGCGACGACTGTAATAATGATGGAACAGACAATCCCAATGTAAATACTTGTTCGGAGCTCTCTAAAAATCAGGCGCATAATGGTTTTTTTCGTTAATTCTTCTTTTGAAAGTCCTCTAATGACGACGGCAAGCGACTGTGTGCCTGTATTCCCTGTCATTCCTGCAATCATTGGCATGAAGAAGGCTAAGGCGACGACTTGCTGAAGGGTATCTTCAAAGTAATTTAAAATACTGCCTGAAATCAGCCCAATGAATAAGAGCAAAATGAGCCACGGGAGACGGCGGTATGCCGCAACAAAAGCGGGCGTGTCGAATGTAATATCTTTACCAGAGGCAGCGAACTTCTCATAGTCTTCTCCTGCCTCTTGAATGACGACATCAATGATATCATCGACTGTGACGATTCCGACAAGGACATTGTTCTCTTCTACAACAGGAATGGCAAGAAAATCATACCGTTCAATCAGCTTTGCGATTTCTTCCTGATCTTGAAAAGCTCCAACGGCAATGACTCTTGTAAACATAAGATCCTGCACTTTTTCATCTGGTTCACCTAAAATGAGATCCCGGTACGACAGAACCCCTACAAGCTGCTTTTGATCATTAATGACATATAAATAGTTGATCGATTCTGCAATTTCAGCAAAGCTTTTCAGCTTTACAACTGCGTCCTGAACCGTATAGTGCTGAGGAATCCAAACGTACCGGTTGGTCATGATCCGGCCTGCTGTCTCAGCAGGATAATTCATAAGAAGCTGGACGGCCTTTGATTCCTCCGCCTCCATGTTTGATAAAAGTTGGTCTTTCAGCTCATCATCCATTTCATCAAACAAGTTGGCTAGGTCATCGTTATCCATTTTGTTTGTGACGAAGGTGGCTTTGTCTTTTCCTACTTTTTCAAGCACAATTTCTTGGTATTCGCGCTCAAGCTCACCCATCATTTCCGTCACATCATCGATTGTTAAAAAGCTGAGGAAACGGCCGCGGTGTTTTTCTGGAAGTTCTTTAAATAAATAGGCCATATCATATGGCTGAAGTTCTTCCATAATGTTTTTAAATTCTTTGCGTTTGCCATCTCTTAATAAAATAATGATTCTTAAAATGAGTTCATCGTACGTAATGTTCTGTATCATCGCTGTTACCTCCCCAAAGTCAGGAGATACCCGAATCCCTTAGAATGTGCGGGGGTCAGGATCTCCTCTGTCTGATGCGTCAATCTGATCTTTTGACATACTCTTTATGTGTCTCGAATCGGGATGATCCATCCCCACACCTCCTTTTCTCATAAAAAAGCACCTTCAACCGAATGAAGGCGCTTTGTAAGCATGACAAAATAAACACTTGCTCCTTCAATCGTAGAGCTTTAGCACTGTATGGCATAGGATCAAATCCAGCTGCATTAAAAATCACCTTATGTCGATGATTTCTGTTGACCCATTGGCGTCTTTGGACATTTTTGGGCAGCAGCGTATCTCCATACAGGAGCCTCACCTAACGAAGTCTCATATTGTTAACACACTGAGATTACAGAAAAAGCGGAATGATGTCAATAAGCAAGATGCCAAGTATCCTTATGTATTCGCTTACTTTTCAAAAAAAGAGCGATAAACAGCTCAGCCATCGCCCTTTTCATGTCTTTTTATTCCTCTTCCGGCTGATTCATATCCTCTTGGGAGAGGAGATGAAAGGAATCATGCAAAAACAAAGCATATCCTTCTCCATCAGGATGCGGAACGTATTCCGCGTGATCCATTGTTTGCTCTTCTTCTTTTTTCTTCATATTCTCTCGCCTCCTTTCCCGTAGTTTGTCCCAATGAAAAAACCTTACACATGAAAGTGTAAGGTTTGCAGATTGTTGACAAAGGGCTAAAATGATCTTTATTTTAGCCCTTTGTCTTCTATTCAGCGTGATAGAAAACCTTTGCAGCCCTAGGAAGGGCGAGCACCGGAGCGGAGCGAATGAAACATTCGTGAGCACCGGAGCGCAGACCTGACACCGAATGCGAGGGTTTGTCTACACGATGAAAACCTTACACATGAAAGTGTAAGGTTTGGTCATAGCTTAATCATCCCATTCTTGCTTCAGGATTTTGCCTGTTTTAGCGGAAATCTCAAAATCAACTTCCTCGCCGCTTGGTGTTGTGATTTCAATTTCGTAAATGTAAACACCATTTTCTTTATCTAGATCAGAATCTGTGACTGTGCCTTTTACTTTTGCAAGAGCAATTTTTTCAGCCTGTTTTTTCGTGATCTTCACGTTCTGTTTCTTTTCTTTGACTGGATCATTCAGCGCTTTTCCAGTTTTTGCATCGACATATACTTTATATTCAAAGCCGCCTTTTTTGATCTCGACCTCATACACCCATTTTCCTTTTTTACGCTCAAGATCCACATCATCCACATAGCCTTTCACCACTTTTAAGGCTGCTTTTTCAGCTTGTTTCTTTGAAACAAATGACGATTTCTTTTGCACGACTTGCTCGGCGTTTGCTGTTTGATTTGTATTTTGCGCTTGAAGTGTGAAACCACCTGCGACAAGAGTTCCCGTTAATGCTGTAGCTACTAGTACTTTTTTCATCATGTTCAATTCCTCCTCTGTTTGATTTCTTCTATATCTTAAGAAAACAAGATGATAAAGGAAGGAAAGAAACATGAGAATATCATGAGAAAAGGATTAGTTTTCGTACGTAATGCCCTCAATGTCTCCTGTATAGGCGTTCACAAGCACCTCTGCCTCTCTGCCGTCAGGCAAATCCAGCTCTACCTCAAATACGAGCATACCGCTGAATGTTTCAAGATCAGCATCATCCACTGTTCCGCCAACTTCTTTGACGGCAATTTGGATGGCTTCCTCGACGGTGATTTTCGTGAGCTTCTTTTCTTTAGAGGATGGTTTTTTCTTTTCTGCTTCAAGCACCTTAAATGACTGTTTGTCGACCTCAACTTGATACAATTCTTTTTTTGATTGGATGGTAAAAATGAAACGATCTGACGTCTCCTTTTTTTGAATGACGGTTCCGCTCACCTTTTTAACAGCCGCCTCTTCTGCCTGGAGCTCAGCATTTTTTTCATTTGGCTTCTGATAGCTTTTTAACTGTCTAATTTCTTTCATTTGACCGCTTGCAGAAGATGCAATGATTTGATAGATGCCATTTTCATTTTCGAGCGTCATTGTGTAGTCCTGTTTATGATTGATTAAATCAATATGTGTAATGTTTCCATTATAGTCTTTTGAGATCATTTTTTTCATTTCTGCTTCACTTAATATTTTTTGATCAATGGTTTGAATCATGAGCATTGCAAAGGCCGCAAGAATCACAAGACATCCTGCGAGCGCAAGCACCATTTTCGTTTTTCTAGACATGCAGCGCCTCCTTCCTATTTCCTATTTTATAAGGAGGAAATGAGAAATTGATGAGAAAAGACCCATTTATTTCTGAAAAAGAATGGTCATGGCTGTTCCTTCGCCGATACGGCTGTCTACCTTCAGCTCGGCCTCATGTTCTTCTGCAATTTGCTTCGCAATTGAAAGACCGAGTCCGGTTCCGCCCGTCTCACTGTTTCTCGCTTCATCCACACGGAAAAAGCGGTCAAAGATTTTCGGCAGATCCTCTTCTTTTATGCCAATTCCTTGATCAATCACTGAAATAAATGGCTTGTCTCCTGCCCATCCGCAGGTCACATCAACTGGCTCTCTGCTATATTTGACCGCATTATCAATTAAGATAGTCAAAAGCTGTTTGATTTTCTCTTCGTCTCCTTCTGCGATCAGCGGCTGATCTGTCTGCACATGAGATTGAATCGTTCGATTGGTGGCCACTTCAAGTGTATGGCATAGCTGCTTGCACAAATGACCAAGATCAACCGGCTTCATATCCAAGTATAACGGCTGGTCGTTTTTCGCCAATGTCAGTAATTGATCTGTCAGTCTTTTCATTTTTTTCGCTTCATCATGAATCGCTTGGGAGGATTCTTCTACAACCTCTGGACGTGTTTGCCCCCAGCGTTTGAGTAAATTGCTGTAGCTCATAATGACGGTAATCGGTGTCTTCAATTCATGGGAGGCATCATGCAAAAATTGCTGTTCTTTTTCATAATGCTTCTCGAGAATCTCGGACATTTCATTAAAGGTTTGTCCCATTTGATATAGTTCATCCTTTGAATCGCCTGTTAATTCAATTCGTTTAAACGCCTTCTCTTTCATACTTGCCTTCATGGTACTCGTCATTCTGCTAATCGGCCTGACAATTTGCTTTGTTAAAACGTGGCCTGCAAAGTAGGAAAGCACAATAAACAAAACGCCGGTAGCGATTAAAATCATTTTTAATAACGCTAAGTTCTCTTCCGTATTTTCGATTTCTTCATATACTTGAAGCGACATAATCTCACCATTTGTCCAAATGACCGGAATAGCAGCGAACGCAATCATATGCTTATTGTATTCTTTGATCTCTGCTGTCTGGCCAGATTCGTATGTAAAAGGCAGTGAGCTAAACGTTGATTCCTTTGTGACAGTCAGTTTTGACTCTCCCGTTTCTGTCACGACACGGATCATACCATTTTGAGGCAGGTACGCCTTCAGCAGCTCCGAGGACGGAAGACCCTCTTCCTCTGATTTTTTTAAAGCAATCGCAATATTTTCAGCCACCTCAGACAAGCGGGACATATCTTTTTGCGTCAAGGTCATCGAAAAAATAAAATAAATGGCTGTATGAAACAAGAGCACCATTAAAAACAAAGACAACGACGTATAAAGCTGAATCTTATTTTTTAATCTCATTCTTTATCCTTTCATCACATAACCCACACCTCTCACTGTGTGAATCAGCTGTTTTTCGAATGGGTAATCGATTTTTTTCCTTAAATAACGGATATAGACATCTACCACGTTTGTATCACCGAAATAATCAAAACCCCAAACCGCTGTTAAAAGCTGATCTCTTGTGAGCACTTGCTGCTGATGGTTCAGTAAGTGAACAAGCAGGTCATATTCTCTCGGTGTGAGTTCAAGCATTTGCCCAGCCCTTTGTATTTCTCTTGTTTTCTCGTTGACCGTTAAGTCTGCTATGCTCAGCTCTGTCTCCTTTTCTTCTTGTGCATGTATATTCAACCTTAGCTGTGCACGAATTCGTGCTAATAATTCTTCTATGTCAAAAGGTTTTGTTATATAATCATTCGCCCCAAGATCGAGCCCGCTTACTTTATCAGGAACACTTCCCCTTGCTGTAATCAAAATAATAGGTGTCGCTGTATTTGTCTTCCGAACCCTTCTCAGCACTTCAAGCCCGCTTAACTCTGGAAGCATGACATCAAGCAGAACCAAATCGAAGCTATCTTCTTCAAGAGCCTGAAGCCCGTCTATTCCTGTCTCTTTGACTGTTACCTCATATCCTTCATATTCAAGCTCAAGTGACAGCACCCTTGCGATTTTCTTTTCATCTTCGACTACGAGTATCTTCCCTTTGTTCATCTCTATCTCTCCTATCTAAAAGGCAAGCTTGTCTTTCCATTATTATATGTTGCCTTTCTTATTTGGAACAGTCACAATCTTCACATCTATTTTTTTATGGAGGGAATTATTTTTGAGAAAAAACATTTAACTTGAGCCTACTTCTCAAGTTGTTACTTCATCTCATTATTTTTTAGTCTGCCGCTTTTAGTTCTATTCACCCATTTTCATCTGTACAGGTGCAACCTCACTATGCAGCATTTCCTTCTTTTTCATATGATATCAAGAGTTTTCTTCAAAAGGTGAGCTCTTTCGTCAATATGTGAGGAGAACTGCACTTTTGATAATAGATTGATTATTTGAAAAATTATTACAATTGACCCTTTCCGATCAAAAGTTTCTTTTATACAATAACATTATGCAGCCTGAATCTACTTTGAAAACAAAATAAGGAGGGCTTTCTTATGAAAGGTGAAATTCGCTTAATTCCGTATGAAGTAAAAGCCAATGTGATGGAAGCGAAAGAGACGCCGGAAAGTATTCAGGAGATTAAAGCACCCGAACTTTGGTCAAGTGGCTTCAAAGGAAAAGGCATAACCATTGCTGTCCTTGATACAGGCTGTGACACAGAGCATCCCGACTTAAAAGATCAGATTATCGGTGTGAAGAACTTTACCGATGATGACGATGGAGATGCTGAAAATGTAAAAGACTACAATGGGCATGGTACCCATGTAGCAGGAACGATTGCCGCAACAGATCAAAATGGCGGAATTTTAGGGGTTGCCCCTGAAGCCAAGCTTCTCATCGTGAAAGTTCTTGGCGGTGAAAATGGCAGCGGAAAATATGAGTGGATCATTGATGGCATCAACTATGCCGCAGAGCAGAAGGTGGATATTATCTCCATGTCTCTCGGTGGTCCAAGCAATGAGCCTGCCCTGCAGGAAGCCATTCAAAATGCGGTAAAAAGCGGTGTGCTTGTTGTGTGCGCAGCAGGAAATGAAGGGGACGGGGACGAGCGTACGGAAGAGTTCTCCTACCCAGCAGCATACAATGAAGTCATTGCCGTCGGTTCTGTTTCCCTTGCTAGAGAATCCTCTGAATTTTCTAACGCCAATAAAGAAATCGACCTCGTCGCTCCAGGAGAAGACATTTTATCCACTCTCCCTAACCATAAATACGGCAGGCTCACAGGGACTTCAATGGCTGCCCCTCACGTAAGCGGTGCACTAGCCATTATTAAAAATGCTGAAGAAGAAGCGTTCCAGCGCAAGCTGACAGAGCCTGAGGTTTATGCTCAGCTTGTCAGAAGAACCCTTCCATTAAAGCAGTCGAAAGCCCTTGTAGGGAATGGATTTTTATATTTAACTGCGCCTGATGTCCTTTTAGAAAAAACATTGGAAGCAGATCTTTTATCTCTATAGCTTAAATAGAGGTCCTGAGAAGAGATAGAATTTTCTCAGGATTTTTTTAATTAAAATTATTCAAAATTTACTTTGACGAAATGAAGTGAACGTTATATAATCGAACACAATAAATTCATAGTTTGAGAGTCGGTAATTCGATTACACGTCGAATTTTAATTGGGAAGACCGGTGAAAATCCGGCGCGGTCCCGCCACTGTGAGTGAGGAGAGCTTTTCTCAGGAATCCACTGTCATTAGGATGGGAAGGATGAAAAGCTTGCAGATTCACCAGCCAGGATACCAGCCGCTCTATCACATCAAACCCCCTACGGTTGATAGGAGATGTCGGAAAAGCGTCAGTGATACTCACGCCTTATTTCGCACACACATTTTGTCTTTTAAACCAGACATTTACCTCATCAATCATGATCATGAGCGTAAATGTCTTTTTATATTTAGAGGAGGAATTGGAATTGACAATTGTTAAAACAAGTAATCTAGGCTTTCCGCGAATTGGTTTAAACAGAGAATGGAAAAAAGCACTTGAGTCTTACTGGAAAGGTCAAACAGACCGCGAAACCCTCTTAAGCACACTGGATGAACAATTTTTAACTGCCATTAAAACACAAATCGATCAACAAATTGATGTTGTTCCTTCTGGAGACTTTACCTTCTATGATCACGTGCTGGATACCGCTGTTATGTTCAATTGGATTCCAGAGCGCTTCCGCAGCTTAAAAGACCCGCTAGATACATACTTCGCGATGGCAAGAGGAACAAAAGATGCCGTCTCAAGTGAAATGACAAAATGGTTTAATACAAACTATCACTACATCGTTCCAGAATACGAAAAAAGCACAGAATTTAAACTCACACACAATAAACCGCTTGAAGCTTACGAAAAGGTGAAAAAGGCGTTTGGTGTTGAAACAAAACCGGTTGTACTTGGTCTATATACATTTGTCTCACTCTCTAAAGGTTATGAAGCAAATGAAGTGAAAGAAATCCAGCAGCGTCTAGTGCCGCTTTATACTCAGCTTTTAAAAGAACTTAAAGAAGCAGGCGTCAAATGGGTTCAAATTGATGAACCTGCACTTGTCACAGCTTCCAGTGAAGACGTAAAAGCCGTAAAAGAAATCTATCAAACGATCAAAGAAGCCGTACCTGGGTTGAACATTCTTCTTCAAACATACTTTGATTCAGTAGATGCGTATGAAGAGCTTGTCACCTATCCTGTTGAAGCAATCGGTCTTGATTTTGTCCATGATCAAGGGCGCAACCTTGATCAAGTGAAAAAGCACGGCTTCCCGAAAGATAAAATTTTAGCAGCAGGCGTCATTGATGGAAGAAATATTTGGAGATCAGACCTTGGCGAAAGATTATCCTTTATTTCTGAAGTCATTGCTGACGTTCAGCCGAAAGAAGTGTGGCTGCAGCCATCAAGCAGCTTGCTGCATGTGCCAGTTGCCAAACACCCAAGCGAACAGCTTGAAGAAAAACTATTAAACGGACTGTCTTATGCCACTGAAAAGCTGGCTGAATTGACACTGCTAAAAGAAGGTTTAACAAAAGGAGCAGCTGCCATTGATGCTGATATTAACGAAGCAGCACAAGCACTTCTTACCTTAAAAGAGTTCGCAAAAGGAACAAATGCGGATCTAACAGCGGAACGCAACAATCTTTCATCGAAAGATTTTAAACGTCCAGCTGCCTTTGAAGAACGCCTTCGTATCCAAAACGAATCTCTTGAGCTCCCGCTTCTTCCAACAACAACAATTGGCAGTTTCCCGCAGTCTGCCGAAGTGCGCAGTGCTCGTCAAAAGTGGCGCAAAAATGAGTGGACAGATGCAGAGTATGATGAGTTTATTAAGAAAGAAACAAAACGATGGATTGATATTCAAGAAGAAATTGGTCTGGATGTGCTCGTACATGGGGAATTTGAACGTACAGACATGGTTGAATACTTCGGCGAGAAGCTAGCCGGATTTGCCTTTACGAAATTTGCTTGGGTTCAATCCTATGGATCACGCTGCGTGAAGCCGCCAATCATTTATGGAGATGTAGAGTTTACAGAGCCAATGACAGTGAAAGAGACAGTTTACGCACAAAGTTTAACAAAGAAAAAAGTCAAGGGCATGCTGACAGGACCTGTTACCATCTTAAACTGGTCTTTCCCAAGAACGGATATCTCTCGCAAAGACATTGCTTTCCAAATCGCTTTCGCTTTGCGTAAAGAGGTAGAAGCTTTAGAAGCAGCTGGTATTCAAGTGATCCAAGTGGATGAGCCTGCGCTAAGAGAAGGACTTCCGCTCAAAGAAAGTGATTGGGCAGAATATTTAAACTGGGCAGCAGAGTCATTCCGTTTATCCACATCATCCGTTCAAAATGAAACACAAATTCATACACATATGTGCTACAGTAACTTCGAGGATATTGTCGATACAATCGAAGACTTGGATGCTGACGTGATTACAATTGAACATTCACGCAGTCATGGCGGATTCCTCGATTACTTAGAAAAACACCCGTATTTGAAAGGACTTGGACTAGGTGTTTATGACATCCATAGCCCGCGCGTTCCATCTGTTGAAGAAATGAGCGAAATTATTGATGATGCGCTGAACGTTTGTCCAACAGATCGCTTCTGGGTGAATCCGGATTGTGGTCTAAAAACTAGACAAGAGCCTGAAACCATTGCTGCTTTGAAAAACATGGTCACAGCTGCTGAAGTCGCTCGTAAAAAGCTGGCGCAGCACGCTTAATTGAATGTCTCTCCCCTGCTGAACTCGGCAGGGGTTTTTTATGCGCAAATTGGCCTGTTCGATCTCCTACTATGATGATTTCTTTTCTAGCATGATTCGTTTATACTAGAGAAGTCAGTCGAACAAAGGGAGGAAGACAATGAATCACGAAGATTTTTTACAACGCGCAATTGATCTTGCAGTAGAAGGAGTCAATAGTGGTACTGGCGGCCCTTTTGGAGCAGTCATTGTCAAGGATGGTCAGATTATTGCAGAGGGCAGCAACAACGTGACAACGAGTAACGATCCAACCGCACATGCAGAAGTCACAGCCATTCGCAAAGCGTGCCAAACTCTACATACATACCAATTAGAAGATTGCATTCTATACACAAGCTGCGAGCCTTGTCCGATGTGCCTTGGCGCTATTTACTGGGCTAGACCAAAAGCTGTGTATTTTGCTGCTGGACATCAGGATGCAGCGGATTCTGGTTTTGATGACTCATTTATTTATGAAGAAATCAACAAAGAATACGAATCAAGAAATATACCATTTTACAAGCTGACACCTCAAAAAACCCTTGCACCATTTGAAGCATGGGAAGCATACGATAAAAAGAAAGAATATTAAAAAAAGACACCTGCTCGTAAGCAGGTGTTGCGGATTGTTGACAAAGGGCTAAAATGATCTTTATTTTAGCCCTTTGTCTTCTTTTCAGCGTGATAGAAAACCTTTGCAGTCTAGGAAGGACGAGCACCGGAGCGGAGCGAATTCGAGATTCGTGAGCACTGGAGCGCAGACCTGACACCGAATGCGAGGGTTTGTCTACACGCTGGACACCTGCGGGTAAGCAGGTGTCTTCTACTATTACTCCGCCACTTCAAGCTCTACTTCAATGTTCCCTCTTGTTGCTTTTGAATATGGACAGAATTCATGTGCAGCATGGACAAGCTCTTTCACTTTGTCATGATCATGACCTTTCGCAGACACAATCAGCTTTACGCCAAGCTTAAAGCCGCCGTCGCTTTCATCTTTTAAAAGACTGACATGTCCTTCTACTTCCGATTCTATTTCTATCCCTTGCTTCTTCGCTACGTGCTCAAGTGCTCCTCCGAAACAAGCTGCATAGCCTGCTGCAAATAATTGCTCTGGGTTTGTACCAGTCTCTCCATCTTTCTTTGCGTTAGGCATGACAATGTTATGGTCGAGCACACCATCCTCTGAACGAACATGTCCAGCTCTTCCATGCTGCGCCTTTACTTTTGCTGTGAATAATGGTTTCATCTTCATCTCCTCCTTCATCTATTCATCCTTTTCACGTTCTATTCATTTCTCAAACATTTATCGCACATTGAAGAATTTTTCATTTTTCGTCTGTATTTATTTTAAAAAGGAAGAAAATCTTATACAATGATAAGTATGACAAAAAATAGTTGGTGACTGACATGACAAATGAATTTGAACATATGAAGCTGGAAAATCAGCTTTGTTTCTTGTTATATGCAAGTTCACGAGAGATGACGAAGCAGTATAAACCGTTGTTAGAAGAATTAAACATTACGTACCCGCAATATTTGGCACTGCTTTTATTGTGGGAGCATGGAACATTAAATGTGAAAACGATGGGAGAGCTTCTCTATTTAGACTCCGGTACACTCACGCCCATGCTGAAACGAATGGAGCAAAATGGACTCATTATCCGAGAACGCTCGAAAGAGGATGAGCGGTCTGTACAAATTCGTTTAACGGAATATGGAGAGCAGCTAAAAGAAAAGGCCACTGCGATTCCGTCTCACATGCTGACTGGGACAGGCAGATCGGAAGAAGAGCTAAAAACACTGCGTGCCTCTTTACATGAGCTTTTGCAAAATTTAACACAATCAAAAGGCTGAGGGAATGTTCCCTCAGCCTTTTATAATGTCTATTATTGTGCGACAGCTACTAGTTCTACTTCGATGTTTCCTTGAGTTGCTTTTGAATATGGGCAAACGCCGTGTGCTTTATGAACAAGTTCTTCTAATGCTGACTGCTCAATTCCAGTTCCTTTTACCTCTAATTGAACGCCTAGTTTGAAGCCGCCATCTGAACTGTCTTTTAATAAGCTGACATGTGCTGTAACTTCACTTTCAAAGCGAATACGCTCTTGTCTCGCTACCATTTGAAGGGCTGAATCAAAACATGCAGAGTAGCCTGCTGCGAATAATTGCTCTGGATTTGTTGCTTTTTCAAGTTTTTTTGCTCTTGGTGTTCCAGGCATTGCTACATCATGTTCAAGTACACCATCTGTTGAAACAACCTTACCTTCTCTTCCTCCTACAGCTGATACCGTTGCTGTAAATAAAACGTCTGACATGAATATAACCCTCTTTCTCTCCAATAATGTTTTCTACAATTGAATTGTACACAATTTAAATTACAGAGTCAATCAATAAATACTCTTTTTTAAGTTTTCCTGCCTGAACCCTTTTTATGAGTATGTCCGGAAATTGTTAGGCAGTAAAAAAAGCCCTTTAAAAAGGGCTTTTAGATCGTGTCATGCTGCGGATTCGGTTGTTCTAGCGTATGGTTTCTGTTATCTGGGTCGGCATTTGCTGCTGCCAGCCACAATGCCATAATGGTGATACTTGTACAGACGACTGCCCATTTTTTAAAATTCATATAAACAATCCCCTCTCTGAATATAGATTCGAGCATGTTCCGCTTCCCCATAGAACATGGAAGATTTTTCATAATCCCCCATTTCATTATAATACTTTGCGGTATCTAATGCCAGCTCCTCTATATCTGGATATGCATAGGCAGACTCTAAAAAATGGAAAATTCGTTTAATATGCTCAGCATCTTGTCTTAAATACAATGCTTCTAGAAATATGGTTTTCTGAATATGAATGTCATCTTGAAGAGCTTCTGCTCTCTTCATACATTCTTCTCTGTAGTGTAATGCTTCTTCGTGTTTTCCTTGTTTGTATAATATCTGAGCGGCTGTATAAAGAGGGTCTATAGATCGACGAAGATGATCGGATTGATTTTCATCAAATAACGAGATGGATTCTTTCATTAATTCGAGTGCGCGGCCCAAGTCTCCCATTCGGTAATAACTGTTGCCCATATTAAACAAAGAGGAGGCAATAAAACGCACATTTTGAAACTCTCTTGATCTCGCAAGTGCTCTTTCGAGATGTGGTAATGCTTTTTCATGCCTTCTCATATCATCGTAGTTACCGGCCACAATAAATTCACACTGAATCGTGCGAAGCGCATACAGTTCATGCTGAACATAAACATCCAGCGCTAGTTTAGCATGGTGCATCGAGATATGAGTTTGTTTCATGTGATAATATATTTCTGACATTTTAAAATGAAATTCCGCACGTTCAATATCATCTGATACAAAAGAAAGCTTATGCTCTGCCTTTTGATAAGACGATATGGCAGCAATATACTCCCTCCGCCCGAATTCATACATGCCTCTAAAAAAATGATAGTAGTATTCAAGCATGCCTGTGACATGCGTTTGATGCTCATCTATTTCTTTCGAAAGCTCGGAAAAGTTGGCGCGAAGCTTTCCTTCCTTTAATGGCTTTAAATAATCGAGCATGACCTCATGCCTAAATTCCATTAAAGAAAAATAGAGAAGCAAATTCTGATCTTCTTCCATTGAATCAAGAGAGGTGCGAATTTCCTGCTTTAACAGTTCTGCTTGTTCGGAATCAAATCTGCGGATTAATTCATACCACTTGTTGATTTTCACTCCAATATCCGAAGAGGGAATGATTTTCGCCATACGTTGCCTTCTCCAATCTTCTCAAAATATAAAACATTACCATATTTTATCATACTTGACCGGAGAAATACAAAAATGAAAGGAAAAAGAGAGCCTGTTGTCACAAGACTCTCTTTTAAATTCGTTATTCTCTTATTTGTCCTTGACCACGAATGACAAATTTTTCAGACGTTAAGGCTGGCAGACCCATTGGCCCTCTTGCATGAAGTTTTTGCGTACTAATTCCTATTTCCGCTCCATAGCCAAATTCAAATCCATCTGTGAAACGAGTAGAGGCATTATGATAAACAGCGGCAGCATCGACTGCTGTTAAGAAAAGGGCTGCATGCTCATCGTTTTCCGTAATGATCGCTTCAGAGTGCTTAGAGCTATATGTTTGAATATGCTTAATCGCTTGTTCTATGTTTTCTACAATTTTAATACTGACGATCGGTGCTAAAAACTCCGTTGCATAGTCCTCATTTGTCGCTAATGCAGCACTAGGAGCAAGCGCGCAAACGGCTTCATCACCGCGTATTTCTACCCCATTGGATTGAAGGGCTTCAAATAAGGAAGCACCGTAGTTGTTTGCCCATGTTTTATGAATGACAATGCTCTCGATCGCATTACAAACAGAAGGTCTTTGAGTTTTGGCATTGAGCACAATCCGCTCAGCCATTTCGTTTTTCGCTGTTTCATCAATGTAGATATGACAATTTCCTGCACCTGTCTCAAGCACCGGCACAGTTGACTCTCTCACGACAAGATCAATTAAATTCTTCCCGCCGCGCGGAATGAGGACATCTAGGTATTCATTTAAGGTGAACAGTGTTTTTGCCGTTTCACGGCCAGTATCTTCAATTAATTGCACACTGTCTACTGGAATATCCGTCGTATGAAGCGCTTCATGAATCACCTTTACAATCGCTTTATTACTATGAATAGCAGATGAGCTTCCGCGCAGAATCACAGCATTCCCAGTTTTCAAGCAAAGGGTCGCAGCATCGACTGTCACGTTTGGTCTTGCTTCATAAATCATTCCAACCGTTCCAAGCGGTACACGGACCTTTTCGATGAACAGACCGTTTTCTTTTTGAATGGTTTCTAACGTTTCACCAATTGGGTCTTTTAGCTGAATGAGTTGAAGGGTCGCATCTGCAATGGCTTCAATTCTCTCTTCCGTGAGTGTGATCCGGTCAATGACAGATGGCGTGAACTGCTTTTCCTCAGCAGCCTGAACATCTTTTTGGTTCTCTTCTATTAAATAAGCTGAAGATGCTTTTAGTGCACTGGCAATGGCGTGCAGGGCAGCATTTTTTTGTTCCGTCGTTTTTAGAAGCAGCTGATCTTTGGCTGCACTTGCTTTTTTGGCTTTTTCAAGAACTTCATTCATCGTATTCCCTCCTCAGTTTTGTACATGCTGTACCCAGTGATCTCGGTGTATGACCTCAGGCTTCTCTTTTGCAAGCTCGTCACTTCGCATTCCTTTAATGCCGAGAAGCTCATCGGAGGCGTACAAGGTTTGTCCCTTACCAACTAATCCGTTTGGACCGACGACTTCTACGACTTCTCCTTTAGAAAAGTCACCAGCGACATCAATAACTCCTGCCGGAAGAAGGCTTCTGCCATTATGCAAAATCGCCGCTTCCGCTCCTGCATCAATCATGATCTTCCCAGAGACCGGTGAGTGGAATTGAATCCATTGACGGCGATTGTTCACAGCTGATAAATCCTGTTCACCGATATACGTTCCGTCGCCTTGACCCGCAAGTATGCGAAGCAGCTTGTCTTCCCCAGTGCCTGTGCCAATGAAGACTTTCACGCCAAGTGAAAGTGCCGTTTGTGCAGCTGAGAGCTTCGATTTCATTCCGCCTGTTCCAACCTTTGAACCGGTGCTCTTTGCATATGAAAACAATTCTTCTGAAATGTGGGTCAGGACATCAAATCGCTTCGCCTCAGGATGCTCATTTGGATTTGCATCATAAATGCCATTGATGTCTGTTAATATGATCAATTGGTCTGCATGGATTAATCCACTGACAAGAGCTGACAGCATGTCATTATCCCCAAAGGTAAGCTCCTCGATGGAGACTGAATCATTTTCGTTTATGATCGGCAAGATTTTTCTTTCAAGCAGCTCCATCATCGTTGCGTACGCATTTCGATATCTTGTTCGATCTGAAAAGTCATTACGTGTTAAAAGCATTTGAGCAGGTATCATATGAAACTGTGAAAAAAGCTCTGTATATTTCTGCATTAACAAACCCTGTCCAACGGCGGCAGCTGCCTGTTTCCCCTTTAAGGTCACAGGTCTTGATGGATAGCCTAAACTGCCAAATCCTGCTGCAACGGCTCCTGATGAAATTAAAATGATTTCATGACCTGCTTCTTTGAGCTTTGCTATGGCTCTTACATGATCCTGCATCTTTTGTTCATCAATGGCTCCTTTTTGCTCTGTTAATGAACTGCTGCCAATTTTTATGACGATCCTTTGCTTTTTCATCCTTGATTCCCTCCGCTATACCTTTAGGCACAAAAAAATCCCTATTTCTCCTTATGTAAAGGACGAAAAGGGATTTTCCGTGGTACCACCTTCATTGAATAAGCATGCGATCTGCTTATTCCACTCAACTCCTGTAACGCCAGGCACGCGCTTAGATTTTTCCTCTAAGGCTCAAAGGGCAGGTTCAGCAGCTGTCTGCGGCAAATGTTTCAGCACATCATTTGCTCTCTTTACGCATCAGTTCCTGCTTACTATTCCTTTTCAACGCTCGTTAATTTTTTTATATTATCACCAATTGCTAAAGAAAAGTCAAGCGGTCAATTAAAGACAATCGTTTTATTCTCATGAACAATAATGCGATCTTCAAGGTGCCATTTGACAGCACGTGCAAGCACACTGCGCTCAATTGTCCGGCCAATATTTTTTAGGGCTTCCGCATCATCCCGGTGATCGACCCGCTCAATATCCTGTTCAATGATCGGGCCTTCGTCTAAATCATTGGTGACATAATGAGAAGTCGCACCAATTAATTTGACCCCCCGCTCATATGCCCGCTTGTATGGGTTTGCACCAATAAACGCTGGCAGGAAGGAATGATGAATATTAATGATTTTGTTCGGATGCTCTTCAATGAATCCAGGCGTTAAAATTTGCATGTATCTAGCAAGCACAACCACATCAATGTCGTACTCTTCTAATAAGGCGAGCTGCTCTTTTTCAGCTTCTTTGCGAATGTCTTTGTTCGCCTTTACAAAATGGAATGGGATTCCAAGCGATTCTACTGTATCTTTTGCCGTTTCATGATTGCTGATCACAACTGCGATTTCAGCCATTAAATTTCCGCTTTGCCATTCCCACAGAAGCTCATGCAGACAATGAAGCTCTTTTGAGACAAAGATTGCCAGCTTTTTAAGCTCACTTGCACGCGACATGCTCCACGTCATTTGAAATGAGGCTGCGATTGGCTCAAAACTATTTTTCAATTGATCCATATTCGCCGAGATGTCTTTCCAATCAAATTCAATTCTTAAAAAGAACCGGCCGCTTTCATGATCAGTTGTGTATTGGCTCGATTCAATGATGTTCGCTCCGTGCTCAAATAAAAAGGAAGAAACAGCTGATACAATACCAGGCTGATCTGGGCAGCTGACAAGTAATCTGCCTTTTTGCTCGTGCTTTTGTCTGTGTAATTCAAGTTTCTCTGTAATCAATGTTCTCATGTATCATGACCTCATTTGCGTTTTCATTCTAATGAAATATTATACTGGACTGGAAAGAGAAAAAGCAATGAAGAGTCCATTTTTTATTGAATATTCATTCAATTCTGCACCTAGCGTGATATAATGTGAGTAGACCTTTTATCACAAAAGGAGTGATGGAGATGAAAAGCATGACTTTGTTTGGTAAAGTGAGCTTTTGGCTCGGCATCGTATGTCTGATCACAGGTATTTATCTTTTTATGGCCGGTGAGAGACTCATTCCTTTGCTCACATTTGGTGTCTGTTTTCTTCTAGTGAGTCAGCTTTACCGCAAAAATGAAAACGATTCCAATCATCATTCGATGTAACAAAAAAGGGCTAAAATGATTTTTATTTTAGCCCTTTTTCTTCTTTTTCAGCGTGATAGAAAACCATTGTAGGCCTGACAAAGAATGTGTGGGTTTGTCTACATGCTGAGGCTGGCAGTTAGATGACAGCCTTTTCTTATTCAATGATTTTTAACCCGACCGCCGCAGATAAAATCAGTGCGATAAAGAATATACGTTTTGCGTCCTTCGACTCACCGTAAAACAGCATGCCGACAATGGCTCCTCCAGCAGCTCCAATGCCAGTCCAAATGGCGTATGCCGTTCCCATCGGAATTGTATTCATCGCAAGAGAGAGCATGAGAAAGGACAGCGAAAATCCAGCTGCAATGAATAAAATCCATTTGACATGCCGGTCTTTCTGGAATTGATTCATCATGGTGACACAAAGCATTTCTAAAATGCCTGCACCAATGAGTAAAAGCCAGCTCATGATTCAGTCTCTCCTTTCTTTTCACCTGTGGTTAGTTTAAGCCCTAATACACCACTTAAAAGCACCATGATTAAAAGTAATTTCACCAGCTGTACTGGCTCTCCCAGTACCATACCTACTATGACAGTACCTGCTGTCCCAAGTCCGGTGAAAACGGCATAAAGTGTGCCAACTGGCAGTACAGTCGTGGCTTTCAGGAGTAAATAAAAGCTCACGACAATACAAACGATGGTTGCGGCCCATTCCAATAAAGAGTCAGCATATTTCAACCCCATCACCCAGCCAACTTCAAAGATGGCTGCAATCAATACATTTCCCCATTTCATCCGATTCTCTTCCTTTCTGAACGATTCCAAGCAATAAAAAAAGCCCGGAAATCGATCGTTTGATCAAATCTCCCGGGCTTTTATCCCTCCGTGTCCATACGGTCTATTGTCTAGACCCTATGTGTTTTCTCTCGGTCCAGACTGCGCCACCCGCACGGAACCCTAGAAAACCATTTCTTAATAAGCAGATCTGACTTAAAGCAGATTCTGTGTGTCAAAATTGTATCACACCCCGAAATACCGGTCTACCGCTTTGCTTTCCACATGCAAATATACTTGTTCATTTTTCGAAAGAATTTTTATGGAACCGCCGTATACTAAGTGTTAGAAGCAGGTCAACTGATAAAGAAGATTTGCGGACTGTTTCGCGTGCTGCGGACTGAAGGGAAATGAGCGTATATGACAATCCATTTATTTTTTATGACATTGACGATCAAGCGTAAATACAAGGACATGGAGACCGTACTTTACGAACAAGAAGTTGAAGCATTTTATGAAGAAATGAAACAGAAGCAACTAAAATATATGAACTAAAACAGGAATGAGAAAAGGAGGAGATTGACATGTTTATGATGCTTGATTGTTCCTTAAAGCACGGATACGTCAATGATCACATCGCTGATATAATGAAATCAGATTGATGCGATGAACGTTCAACTTTAGGATGATGTATTTACAGATCATCCGTCGTACCCCAAACAATGCTGAAAAACATTTTATAGAAAATCAAGAGGTGGCTTCATATGATGATGACCGATGAACAAAAACATGAATTTTATCAAGCACTTGTTGACAAGAATCCGCAATATGACGGCACATTTTTTGCCTGTATTAAGACAACCGGTATCTTCTGTCATGCCACATGTACGGCCAGAAAGCCAAAATTTGAAAACTGTGAGTTTTTCTTTACAGCGGAGGAAGCACTGCTGGCAGGGTATCGCCCGTGCAAGCGCTGCACACCATTAACATACCCTAACAGCATTCCTGAAGAAGTCAAAACACTCGTTTCAGCAGTAGAAAAAAATCCTGAGAAACGCTGGAAGGAAGAGGACTTCCGCCAATTAGGGATTCACTCTGCCACAGCTCGAAGAAAGTTTAAAGACATTTACGGCATGACCTTTGTTCAATATGCAAGATCACGCCGAATGGGACTTGCCTTTAAAGAAATTTTGAACGGAAAAAAAGTAATCGATCAGCAGGTCACTTTCGGCTATGAATCTTCAAGTGCCTTCAATGATGCATTTACGAAAATCATGGGAAATCCCCCTAAAAAAGCGCAGATTCACATTCTCTATGCTAATTTTATTTCCACACCGATCGGGCGGATGATGAGTGTGACAGATGCCACACATGTGTATTTACTGGAGTTTATGGACAGGCGGGGACTCGAAAAAGAAATTGAAACATTAAGAAAGAAGCATCATGCCCGCATTTTAGTTGGAGAAACAAACGTCCATCAGCAATTAGCAAAGGAATTGGCCTTATATTTTGAGAAAAAGCTGACCAAGTTTACTGTACCGCTTTCTTTACATGGCACCCCTTTTCAAATGAAGGTGTGGGACCAGCTCTCACGCATTCCAGCAGGCGAAACGAGATCCTATCGAGATATAGCCACGAAACTAGGCGATCCGCATTTGGTTCGTGCCGTTGGTAATGCAAATGGTGCCAATCAATTGGCGATTATCATTCCCTGCCACCGCGTGATTCAAACAAGTGGTGAGCTTGGAGGCTACGGCGGAGGGATTGAACGGAAGAAATATTTGCTTCAGTTAGAACAGCGTGCATAAAAAAACGGCTCTGCTTATTCGGTAAGCGAGCCGTTTTCTCCGTTACGGGTGATGCTGTATACATCAATGATTTGGTCCCATTTTGAAATGGTTTTTTCTTTTTTCATGCCCATTTTTAAAGCGACCTTCACCGACGCTTCATTCTCAGGACGAATTAGGCTGACCATCCGTCTGACCTTCATTTCTTCAAATCCATAGGTAAGGCAGCCTTTTGCAGCCTCAGCAGCATAGCCATTCCCCCACGCCGCTTTCTTTAGCATATAGCCAATCTCAAGCTCGGTTTGTCCTTCAATGTTTTGCAGGACAATGCCGCTTTGTCCAAGTCGTTCATTTGTTTCTTTATCTTCAATGATCCATAGCGAGGTGTGGTACATGCGGTCATTTTTTTGATTCCATGCAATCCACTCTTTTGTCTGCTGTTCATCCTTCAAAGAAGGATAATACTTCATCACTTCTTCATCCTGAAACAGCTCGTCATATAAAAATGACGCATCATGTTCATTCATCGTTCTCAGTTTCAGGCGCTCTGTTTCAAATACTGTTCTTGTTTGAACTGTCATTGATGATCCCCCCTTTTTTACTTGCTAAAAATATCTCCGAACAACCCATTTGAATCTGGGGCAAAGTAATGGAAGCCCGCACCGGTTAAACTTGCAGCCAGCGCTGTCCACATCATTAAACTGACAGTCATCCACACCGCGACTTGCTTTCTTTTCGTTCCAAAGCTCATGCACATCAAGGCTGCTAAGTGACTGCCGATGATAAAAGGTCCTATGAGCGCTAACCCAGGCAGACCGTATCGTTCCCAAATTTTTCTCGCCCGCAGCTGCTTTTTCTCTCCTTTTTCATCACCTTTTTCCTCTTTTCTTTTTAACCACCATGCTTTAAACCGGTCCACAAACACAATGAGAAGCAAGACTGTCAAAAAGTTGCCGATGAATCCAATCACAGCCGTTGTCACAGGATGCAGCCCACTTAAGATTGCGAATGGAACGACACCAATCACTTCAAAAAAAGGCAAGGCAGCCAATACAAAAACGAGTACATATCCCCATACAATATCCAAAAACAGAACCCCTTTTCATTTTTGTCCTCTCCCCATTGTAATGAAAAAGACAATTCCATTTCTACATTTTTTTAGAAAAAGAAAAGCACATCGGATAGGATGTGCTCAGTTTACATTCGTATTTTCATTTTTCTTATTTGTCCGGCGCAGTACAATGAATATAAGCCCTATTAAAATCACAATAGATAGCAGACTTTGCAGCAAAATCACACTTGGTGACGTCCAGCCAATCCATTCGAAGATGAGCTGCGGTCCGAAAAAGATAATCGGAATCAATGAAACGACATTCGCCTTTAAGATTGCATTAAATACAACGATACATAGCAGCATGAGCAAAATGACGCCCCACCTCTGGCCAGAAGTAAGGACAAGTAGTGGTGTGCCGACTTTTTGATCCAATAGTTTGATTGTCACCATCGCTGTCAGCTGAAAGATTCCTAACATCCAAAAGTAGAGAAATACCCGGCTGCTTGTTTGAAAGGCGGACGCTCTAAACATCACAATGATCATGATAACATTGGCCACTAAAACGAGCGGATATCCAATCAAAGCAAACCAAGAATAGGATAAGTTTTGGCTGATTGCATCTGCTAAAATCATGTAAAAAAGCGATCCAATTAAGAAAGCACTGACGAATGGCACCCAGTCTTTATGATTCCCTGACAGCTCTTTTGCCAGTTCATCAGCATAGCTCCGCGGATCTCCGCTGAACACATCCTCACCTGTTTTGCCGTCTTTTTCAGCCTCAACCGCATGTGCTGTCAGTTCGTCCATCAGCTCATCGATTTCATCCTGATTTTTTCCCTTTGATATGAGATAAAGTTGCAGCTCTAGTAGAATGTGTCTTGTTTCTTTTGATACCATAATCTCACTTCCCTTTTTGTAATAAGCGGTTTACATTTTTTGAAAGCTCATTCCAGCGGTCAATAAACTCTGTGAGCGCTTGTTCTCCCGCTTGTGTGAGCGTATAGTATTTCCTTTTCGGCCCGGTCGCTGACGCTTTTGTGACGGTGGTCACCAGCTGTTCCTTTTGCATACGCAGCAAAATCGGATAGATGCTGCCTTCACTTATTTGATCAAACCCATAATGCGCGAGCTTCTTCGTCATTTCATACCCATAAATTTCGCCCTCAGAAATAATCGACAGCAGGCAGCCTTCTAAAATTCCTTTTAGCATTTGTGTGGATGTTGTCATGATTGTTCCTCCGATTCCAGTACCTTGCATCACAAGATAGCTTTATCTTACCACACACTACCTTGCCATGCAAGATACCATTCCAGAAAAAAATCACCGCTTAAAGGGTGATTTTTACGCCCAAGGCTTATCTGTCCCAAGTGCGTCAGCAAGCGCCTTACTATGCTTGCGGCGGCTTTTTCTTTCCTCTGCCCGCTGCTTCGCTGTTTGATGAAGCATGATCTCTTCCTCTGTTTCCGGCATCACCTGCGGGACTCGTTTAGGCTTTCCGTTTTCATCTAATGAGACAAATGTCAGAAATGAAGTTGCTGCGAGTCTGCGCTCTCCAGACATCAAGTTTTCTTTAATGACTTTGACGAACACTTCCATAGAAGACGTGCCCACCCATGTGACATAGGATTCCAAGCATACGGACTCCTTTTGTCCAATCGGCTCTAAAAAGTCAACAGAATCCATTGAAGCTGTGACCGTTTCACTGCGGCTGTGTCTTGCTGCCGAGATGGAGGCAATGTCATCTATATAACTCATTAATTTCCCGCCAAATAACGTTTGGTGGTTATTCGTATCGAGAGGGAACACCCTGCTGGTTTTAACAACCTTCGATTCCTTGCAGTATTTGAAATTTTCTTCACTCATCATCATAGCTCCTTCTTGCTGTTTTCGTGGATGCGGAACGACTTTTATTAAACACTATTCTTTTAGGTTTGTCTAAACTTTTTGCTTTAGTCTTATGTGAGAGATTTTCTTTCGGAAATGTTTCAACCATGGCTAGAAGAAGGAATAATAGAACTATGAATGAACAAGGAGGCCATTTGATGGATTCTATGAGAGCAGAGCAATTATACAAAATGCCGCAATGCATGAGTGAATACGACGATTTAGAAGAAGTTCTTTTATGCAGTCCTATTTATATGGAAATCAAACAAATTATTAACGAAACCCAGAAACATTTTGCGAAAGAAAATATTTCTCAAATGAAAGCAGTCGCTCAGCATAAGCAATTGATTCAAACCCTTAAAGAGAATCAAGTACGGCCCATCCTGCTTCCGGCGAATGACCTCTTCCCTGAGCAAGTCTTCACTCGGGATATTGGGTTTACGATTGGACATACACTGTTTGTTTCAAGTATGGCCGCTCCGGTTCGGCAAGGGGAAGAACAATACCTAAAAGAATGGGCACAAGCAAAAGGGTGGTCAGCTGTCACTTTGACAGACGGAACGATTGAAGGCGGCGATGTGCTTGTGGATCAGAACCGTGTGTTTGTTGGCACGAGCAAAAGAACTAGTCCAGCCGCTATCTACCAGCTCAAAAAGGAGCTGCCGGATCATGACATCATTCCGATTCACCTTCCTCCTCACATTTTGCATCTTGATTGTGTGATGAATATTCTGTCTCATGACGAGATCATCATTTATCCTGAAGCGTTCAAGCAAAAGGATCTCCAGCTGCTCAAAACGTATTATGATTTGATTGAAATCAGCGAACAAGAGCAATTCACACTTGGACCAAATGTTTTATCCATTGGGCAGAAAAAAGTGATCAGCTTGCCCAGCAACCAAGAAACAAATGCTGCGTTAACCGCTCACGGATACACCGTTATTGAAGTTGACTTTTCTGAAATTATTAAATCTGGCGGCTCTTTCAGATGCTGCACATTGCCTATTCGGCGTTCATCTATTAAAAAAGCCAGCATGTAGAACAGCTTGTCTACTAACTGGCTTTTGTCTAGCTTATCCTATTTTCTATTATATAAATGACAGGCGACTTCATGTCCTTCTTCCACCGCTTGTAATGCCGGCTTTTTTTCAGCACACACATCCATTGCGGCAGGGCATCTTGTTCGAAATACACAGCCGCTTGGCGGGTTCACTGGACTTGGAATTTCTCCTTTTAAAATAAACCTTTTGCGCTTGTCCTCTACGTCAGGATCTGGAATGGGGATTGCAGACAGCAAGGCTTGTGTATATGGGTGAAGCGGTGTTTGATATAATGCATCGCTTGTCGTCAACTCGACGAGATGGCCTAAATACATCACACCGATCCGGTCACTAATATATTTCACCATTGACAAGTCATGTGCAATAAAGAGAAATGTTAATCCTTCCTCTTTTTGCAGTTTTTTCAGCAGATTCACGACCTGCGCTTGGACGGAGACGTCTAGTGCAGAAATCGGCTCATCTGCGACAATAAACTTTGGCGCTAAGGCAAGTGCTCTTGCAATGCCGATTCTCTGCCTTTGTCCCCCGCTAAATTCGTGCGGATAGCGGGTAGCAAAATCATAGCTTAATCCTACCGCTTCGAGCAGTTCTTTCACGCGGGCAATCCTTTTCTTTTGACTCCCATAAAGCTGATGAATCTCCATTGGCTCCAGCATAATATCTTTTACTGACAGTCTTGGATTTAACGAGGAATACGGATCTTGAAAGACCATTTGCATTTGCCGGTTGAAATCAAATGATTCTTTTTTAGAAAGGTGGTGAAGACTTTTCCCTTCATATAAGGCTTCACCATCTGTTGGTTCATAAAGACGCATGAGCACTTTTCCAAGTGTGGATTTGCCGCAACCAGACTCACCAACGAGACCAAAGGTTTCACCTTGTTTCAGCTGAAAAGAGACACCATCCAGCGCTTTTAAGGTTCTTCCTTTCGAAAGATGAAAATGTTTTTTGAGGTTGTTTACTTGTAAAAGTGGTTCAACTGTCATGATCACTCCTCCTCTCGCTTGGTAAATACCGCCTTGCACCTGCCCATTCCTTTTCATATGAAGTGCCAGAAAGGGAAAGAAGCTCAATTTGTCTGCCAGTTTTAGGCGAATGAAGCATCATCCCATCCCCAGCGTAGATCCCTACATGACGGACCGCTCCCTTTCCGTTTTCATTTGCAAAAAACAGCAAGTCACCTTGTTCTAAATGGCTTGATGTAACCGGTGTTCCTTGAACTGCTTGGTCACTTGCGTCTCTCGGCAAAAGATATCCGCACGCTTTGTACATGCTGTAAGCAAAGCCTGAACAATCATAGCCAAAGCTGCTCATGCCTCCCCATAAATAAGAAAGGCCAATAAATTGTTTTCCTGCGTCTACGACATCTTTGCCGGTCATAGAGAAAGCTTGCGATACTGGGCGTACATCCGCTTTGTTGATTTCTCTTATTCCTAATGGGGTGACAACATGAAATTGATCATCTGTTTCTTTGGCGGCTGCCAGCTCTGTTAAAAAGCTAATCTCCATATCAGGTTCCCCGTTTTGATAGAGCGTGGCTTTTTTCTGACAAACGATAAGAGATGCAGCTGACGCACTTCCCTCTGTTACTTGTTTTAATTGCTCAGCAGGCATATAGCCTGGATAGCCTTGCGGATGTTTCCGGCTGGCCTGCTGCGGAATGACGACTTTCATCCAACCATCTGTCTCTTCTAATCCAATCACTCGTCCGCCGAGCAGTACTTGAGATTGAATCAAATTTTCTTCACATAAAGCCAGCTTTTCTTCATATGTTTGCTGGTCAATCCATTCTTTGATGTTGATGGAGTCCTGAAGTACCTTTCGATCGATTTCTCGGGGAGACTGCGGCGCTGTCCATACATTAGCGACTGGAACCTTTGATTCGTATATCATCATGAGACTCCTTTCACCCCTTGAATGCCTAACCCATGATGCAGCGGTAAAAATATATCTTTTCCTTTGTACACGATTCCTCCGTCTATCATGTCCTCTTTCAGCATAAGCGGGGCATCAAAATCGCAGCGGGTGATATTCGGCTGGCTTGCGGCGAAATGTGCCGCTGCTGTAATGCCAAGCTTTGACTCAATCATACTGCCAACCATGCACTGAACACCGTATGCTTCGGCAAGGGCATTGATTTTTAATGCTTCTTTTATGCCGCCTGATTTCATTAATTTTAAATTGATCAAATCACAGCTTCTCATTTCAAGCACCTTGATTGCATCATGAAAACTGAAAATGCTTTCGTCTGCCATGATCAATGTTTCAGTTGCTTCCGTCACACGGCGCAGGCCTTTGATATCTTCTTTCGGCACTGGCTGTTCTACTAATTCAATATTCAGCGCTTCCATTTTTCGAATAGCTGTGATCGCTTCCTTCCATGTCCAGCCCTGATTGGCGTCGAGCCTGATCTGAATGTCTGGCCCGACTTTTTCTCGAATCCGCTTGATCCGCTGTATATCCGTGTGTATATCATCTTTTCCTACTTTGATCTTTAACGTCTGAAAACCTTCAGCTGCGTATTGCTTCGCATCTTCTGCCATCTCAAGCGGCCGGTTTACACTGACCGTATAGTCGGTTTCGAGCTGATGACGATATCCGCCAAGGTATTGATAAAGCGGAAGTCCTGCCTGCTTTGCTAAGCCATCATAAATGGCCATATCGATTGCAGCTTTTGCGCTTGTGTTGCTTGCGAGCACGCGGTTCATAGCAGAAAAGATTTGTTCATACTCTGCCAAGGAAGCCCCGAGCAAAATAGGTCTGATTACTTCACAGATGGCATAGTCGATGCTTTCCAGCGTTTCTCCTGTAATCACCGATGTGGGAACTGCCTCTCCGTAGCTGACGTCACCTTGATCATATGTGATGATAACGATCAGAGATGCGGCGTCATACACCGTTCTTAAAGCGGTTTTGAAAGGCTTTTTTAGCGGTACACTCGTTCTGCATGTACGAACATCGACAATTTTCATTTGATCGCCTCTTTCGCTGCAACGCCTGGAGAAATGTGCAGTTTTTTCCCTGCGGCATCTAGTGCAGCCTGCACGCCCATCGGAAAGGCAAAGTTCGGTGATGAATGACCGATCCGAAAGCCGCCGAGTGCGGGTTTCTTTTGCGGCACAATATAGGTTTCCCACAGCTGTTCCAAGGTTAAGGACTGGTCTTTCTTTTTTGGTTCACATTGATGAAAATCTCCAATGATGAATCCAGCCGCATCATCCAATTTTCCAGCAGAGGTGAGATGCTGCATCATGCGATCGATTTTATAGGGCTCTTCGTCAATATCTTCAATGAACAACAGCTTTCCCTTCGTATCAATTTCAAAAGGTGTACCAAGTGTTGTCACGATGAGAGCAAGATTCCCTCCTATAATGTCACCTGAAACGGTGCCGGGGTAGAAGGTATGAAGAGGTGACAAGTGATGCGTATACGTAAAGGGCTTCGGCGTGAACAGCTGCAAAAAGGTATCCTTCGTATACGGATGGACCTCTTCAAGTCCCACATCAGAGGAAAGCATTGGACCATGAAAGGTCACAAGACCAGTCTGCTGCTGGATGGCCGTATGTAAAAACGTAATGTCACTATAACCCCAAAAGATTTTTGGATTCCGGCGAATGAGGTCATAATCAATGGCTTCCGCAAGTCTTCCAGTTCCGTACCCTCCGCAGGCACAAATAACTGCTTTGACTTCTGGATCTTGAAACATGCCATGAAGATCTTCCACTCTTTCATGATCACGCCCTGCTAAATACCCGTACCGGGAATCGAGATACTTCCCTTTTTTCACCTTTAGCCCAAGGCTTTCTAAAAAGGCAATCCCTTTTGCTAATTTCAATTCATCAGGCGGGCTTGCTGGTGCGATAATCCCCACCGTATCCCCTGTTTGAAGCGCCGCTGGCAGCTGGTTCATGCCAATCCCCTCTTTCTCTTTATTTCTTACAATCTATGGGCATTTTCTCCATAACATGAACAAATAAAGGAACAGACGCTTCTGTTCAAAGCGTCCCATATTGTTGACAAAGGGCTAAAATGATCTTTATTTTAGCCCTTTGTCTTCTATTCAGCGTGACCTGAAAACCTTTGCAGCCCTAGGAAGGACGAGCATCGGAGCGGAGCGAATTTGACATTCATGAGCACCGAAGCGCAGGTCTGACAAAGAATGCGAGGGTTTGTCCGCGCTGAGACGCTTTTGTTCAAAGCGTCCGTGTTCCTCATTCCCTTCAATTACTCTCCATCTACTTGCGCCCATTTCAAATCGATATACCCAACAGGGTGGCGGACAATTCCCTTCACGCCCTCTTTTTGCAAATGAACTTGATTATAAAAATGAATTGGAATGATTGGTGCTTCTTCAATGAGAAGTGCCTCTGCATCATGAAGGATGCTGTTTCTTTTTTGTTCATCTGCTTCCTGACTCGCCTTTTTCATCAGCTGATCATAGGTGTCGTTTGACCATCCAGTCCGGTTCATCGCATTCCCTGTTTGAAAGCTCTCTAGGAAGTTAATCGGATCTGCATAGTCTGCTAAAAATGAACTTTGCGAGAATTGAAATTTCAGTGCCTTTTGATCCTCTGCAAATACATTGGCTTCCATGTTTGCAAGCTTCACGTCCACACCCAGCGCTTCTTTTAATTGCTGCTGGATGGCTTCAGCTTTTTTCTTGTTCTCAGGCTTTGTACTATATGTCAATGTGACGGGCGGCAGCTTTGAATAGTTCTCTTCTTTCAGCCCTTTTTCTAATAGTTTTGCAGCTTCACTCGTATCTTGTTTGACAAGATCACCGCCAGCTTCTCTGAAATCCTCACCCTTTGAATCTAAAATCCCCGGTGAAACGAAGGCGCGAGCTGGCTTCTCTTTATTTTTCGTGACATAATCCACGATATCTTGCGGATTGATCGCCATTTGAAAGGCTTTGCGAATGTTCTTATTTTGAAAAGGTTCCATGTTCACATTCAGACGATAAAAGAACAGTCCAGCCTGATCTTCAATTTGTACATCTTTATTTTTCAGCAAATTTTCACTTTGTTCTGCTGGGACGAAGGCAGTATCTAAATCTCCCGATTGATACATTTGATAATCAGTGTTTCGATCGCTGATCATCAGCCACTTTACCTGATCCAGCTTGACTGATTTTTTGTCCCAATACGTCTCACTTTTTTCCATAGTGAAGCTCTCATCATGCTTCCATTCTGTCAGCTGAAACGGTCCATTCCCAACAAAGGTTTTGGCATCCTTTGCCCAGTTTGGATCCTTCTCTGCTACCTTCTCATTGACAGGGAAAAAGGCAGGGTTTGCGGTCATATTTAAGAACGATTTCTGCGGGTATGCCAGTGTGACCTTTAGCGTTTTGTCATTTTCAGCACTGACTTTTACATCCTCTTTCTTTCCTTTTCCGCTGTTAAATGCCTCTCCTCCTTCAATCATGTAAGCTAAGAACGATGCAGAGGAGCCTGTTTTCGGATCAAGCAGACGCTTCCACGCATATTCAAAGTCACTCGCTTTCACTGGATCACCATTCGACCACTTGATGCCGTCTCTTAAATGAAATGTGTACGTTTTTCCATCCTCTGAAATTTCCCATTTTTCCGCCATTGCAGGAGATGGTTCGTGCTTTTCATTCAGCCTCGTTAATCCCTCCATTAAGTTATTCAGTCCTTGCCACGATACATTATTAAAACCAATCGGCGGGTCAAATGACGTCGGTTCGTTTTCGTTATTTAAGGTTAATACTTTCTTTTCATTCTTGTTGCTCGATGATCCTTTACCTGCTTGCTCATTGGCTGTACATCCTGCGAGCAGCATGATGATGAACAAACAAACACTAATGATCCACCCTTTTTTTCTCATGAAAAACTCCCCCTTTGTGTTGAAGATAACATCGCTTGGTTCGCTCGCTCATCCTGGAGCCAGCAATGCACTGTATGAGTAGGTGACCGCTGCGTTTCGTGCGGCATGATATGATCACACACTTTCATGGCAGCCGGGCAGCGATCGGTATACGGACAGCCCTTTGGCGGTGCAAATAAATCAGGCGGGCTTCCTTCAATCGGAATCAGTTCATCTTTCATATCAAGTCTTGGAACGGATTGCAGGAGTCCTTTTGTATAAGGATGCTGCGGACTGTAAAAAATATCTTGCCTTGTTCCGGTTTCAACCATTTTCCCTCCGTACATGACTGCTACCCGGTCGGCAACTTGGGCTACGACTCCTAAGTCGTGTGTGATTAAGATAATGGTAACCCCTGTTTTCCTCTGAATCTCTTTAAACAGTTCTAAAATTTGTGCCTGTATGGTCACATCCAGCGCGGTCGTCGGTTCATCTGCGATCAGCACCTTTGGCTCACAAATCAGTGCCATGGCAATCATGAGCCGCTGCCTCATTCCCCCGCTGAATTGGTGCGGGTATTGCTTTAATCTCTCCTTCGGCTGCGGAATACCAACCAAATCAAGCATCTTTATGGCGGCTTCTTTCACTTCTTTTTTCGTCAGCTTTTGATGCTCCTTCGCCGCCTCCATCAGCTGATCCCCTATTGTCAAGGTAGGGTTCAGTGCCGTCATCGGATCTTGGAAGATCATCGAAATATCGACACCTCGTATGGCGCGCATTTCTTTTTCAGATAATGACAGCAAGTTGCGGTCTTGAAACCAGATTTCTCCCTGATCGACATGCGCGCTGTATGCAGGCAGAAGCCTCATAATGCTTTGTGATGTCACACTTTTCCCGCAGCCTGATTCTCCCACAATGGCTAAGGTTTCTTTTTCATATACATCGACATTCACTCCGCGTACTGCTTGAACTGAACCGCCGTATGTCCGAAAGCTGACGTGCAGATCGATGATTTGTAGAACTTTTTTCAAAGCGCCATCACCTCTTCATCTTTGGATCAAGCGCATCTTGCAAGCCATCACCTAAATTGTTAAAGCAAAACATCGTGAGTGAAATAAAAAATGCCGGAAAAAATAAACGCCACCAATGTCCATTGTCTGACAGCACAGTCGGCAAAGCATCATTGGCCATCACGCCCCAGCTTGCAAACGGTGCTTGAATACCTAAACCGAGAAAGCTTAGGAACGCTTCAGCAAATATCGCAGTCGGCACAGTCAGGGTCATTTGGACGATAATCGGCCCCATCGTATTCGGCAGCAGGTTGCGGCGAATGATCCGCAGGCTTTTGGCACCAAAGGTCTTTGAGGCAAGGACATATTCCTGGCTTTTCAGCTGAAGAACCTGACCTCTCACAATTCTTGCCATTCCAATCCATCCGGTGACAGTGAGCGCTACAATAATGGTGACAAGCCCTGGTCCCATGAGCACCATCAATAAAATGACGACAAGTAAATAAGGAAGTCCGTAGAGCACCTCGACAATCCGCATCATGACATGGTCATAGCGTCCGCCTTTATAACCGGCTATGCCCCCATAAATCACACCGATGGCAAAATCAATCAAGGCTGCCATGACACCCACAAATAACGAAATGCGTGCTCCGTACCAAGTGCGTGTGAACACATCTCGTCCAAGCTCATCTGTTCCAAACCAGTGAGCAGCCGAGGGCGGCAGATTTTGCATCGAAAGACGCTGCTCTGTCACACTATTTGGTGCAAGCAATGGACCTAAGACTGCCATGACAAAAAGAAAAATCAGAACCGATAGACTAAACATTGCAAGCTTATTTTGCTTCAGCCGCCTCCATGTATCAGCCCAGTAGGAAAGAGAGGGTCTTTTAATGGCATGGGCTTCTGTTTTCTTTTGCTCTCGTGGAGAAAACCATTCGTCCGGCACTTCAGGATGCCTGTTCGGTGGATCATGCTGAAGGTGTATACTCATGCCTTTCCTCCTTTCTGATGCAGCTGAATCCTTGGATCAAGGAGACGATACGCCACATCGACAATGAAGAGAAGTGTGATTAAAATAATGCTGTAAAAAACAGTGGTTCCCATGATGACAGGATAATCACGGTTGTTTATGCTCTCGACAAAGTATTTTCCCATTCCAGGAATGGCAAATATTTTTTCAATGACAAAACTTCCTGTTAAAATACTTGCGACAAGTGTTCCAAGAATGGTTACAACGGGTAAAAGTGCATTCCGAAGCGCATGTTTAAATACAATTTTAAAGGGAGAAAGTCCTTTTGCTTTGGCCGTACGGATATAGTCTTGCGACAGCACTTCAATCATGCTCGACCTCGTTAACCTGGCGATAATGGCCATTGGGCCAACAGCAAGGGCGATTGTAGGCAGCACCATATGCATTGGACTTGTCCACATCGCTGTAGGAAAGAGCTTCAAATTGACAGCAAGCTGCTGAATTAATAAGGTAGCAAAGATAAAGTTTGGAATGGATATACCGAATACAGCAATCGTCATGGCGATGTAATCAATCAAACCATTATGCCGGAGGGCAGCCATAACCCCTAGCAGGATGCCAGAGATGACAGCAATCAATATTGAGATAAGACCAAGTTCTAATGAGACTGGGAAGCCTCTCGCCAATAGATCATTGACACTTTCAGAAGGCTTTTTAATGGAAGGACCAAAATCAAAGGTAACAATGGATTTTAAATAAATGACATATTGAACATAGAGTGGTTCGTCTAAGTGATAGTAGCTTTCGAGGTTTCGCTGGACGGTTTCGTTTGTATTTCGTTCTTCATTGAAAGGCGATCCTGGGATGACCTTCATTAAAATAAACGTTAAAGTCGTAATCGTTAAGATCGTAGCGATCATCGCAATAAAACGCTTGAGCAAAAAGCTGGCCATCTGCTGTCTCCCCCTCGCTTAACAAAATGTTGTACGTGCGGCAAGCTCTGTCATGACAAGCATTGCTTGATAGGCTTCTAATATATTGTCTGCCTGGTACGTCACCGTCGTTGTTCCTTCTATGATGGCAGTACCGGGCATTAAATTCGCCCATTCAGCTTGTCCATAATTGGCAAACTCAATCTTAAGCAGCGGCTGATCAGGAGGCGTCAGCGGCTTCATTTGATCAATCTGTTTCATCGCGGCTTCCACTTGCTGCGAGATTTGTTGATTGACTTTGGCTGGAGGTAAGCATTTCACAGCAGATCTTGAGATGGTTTCTTTCACTGCCACTGTTTTCACACCAGGCATCAGCTTTTCTGCCTCAAGTGCTGCTTGATCATCCCCGCAAACAAGAATCACCGGCACACCATAGTAGCCTGCAACATACGCATTAAAGCCCATTTCACCAATTGGATGATCATTTATGTAAAAATGTCTGACCCCAAAAATCATACTGTGTGACATCACACCTTTCATTGATGCCCTTGCATGATAGCCTAAAAAAACAGCTGCATCATAGGTTTGATCCAATCCTTGCACCATTGAATAAGGCTTTACGTCACCTGATATGAGAACTGCCTCTTCATGCAGCTCTTCGATCAAAAGATTATTCATTTTAGAATGACTGTCATTGACCAAAATGTCGGTGGCACCATGCTGGACAAGCGCCTCTACACAGGCGTTCACTTCACCCGTCATAATGCGTCTGCCACGCTCATAGTTATGCTGGCGTGAATCAACAAATGTATGATCAGCTAGACCAGTAATTCCCTCCATATCGACAGATAGATAGAGCTTCATTCCCATCCCCCTTTAATTAAACATAAAATTTGTGTATATTTTTCTAAATTTTCTAAAAAATTATATGAGAACTTGATTGATTTTTCAATACAATGTCCGAAAATAAGGAGTTTAGACTCAGATAATACAGGTCAAAAGGATTTTTTAGAAAGGATTTTTTTAACAAATAAAACACCACTAACTATGTCTTTAGTGGTGTTTATCTGCTTCGTTAATCTGCGATTTCAGCTGTTCATATTTCTTCATGGTTTGTGTAAATAAATCATCAAACATCTGAGGTGCCTGCTGTTGAATGACCTCAGCACCTTCTCCTGTAATTCCCCCTTTTGTCGCCACTCTATCGACAGTTTCAGCAAAGGTTAGGCCTCGTTCTACGAGGATCTGGCCAGTTCCTAAAAGGGCATACGTTAAAAATTCATTCGCTTCCTCTAAGGAAAGATCACTATTTCTCACAGCCGCTTTTGCCATTTCTTCAAAAAGAGCAGCGATAAAACCAGGAGATGAGCTTGTCAAATTGCTCGCCGCATCAAACCGGTCTTCCTCTACCTCCCTGACGATGCTAAAAGCTGAAAGCAGCCGGTGCAAACGCTCCTTGTCCTCACGTCCTGCGGCTGCACCATGCGCAACAAGGGATACACCTGTCCCAACAGCTGACGTGAGCGTTGGGATGTATCTGGATACTGGCTGCGCTGTATGCGCCTGTAACTTTTCTAATGTCACAGCTGCTGCTACTGACACAATATGTACCGCTCTCCCTTTAGAAGGCAGCTGATCCAGAACATTTAGTACAGCAAGCGGCGGCACGCAGACAAACAATATATCACATGACGCAGAAAGTTCGTCTAATGAACAAATGTTGATTTCTTGGTGCTTTTCTTTGAGCTGATGAAGGCGCACCGTTTCGCTTCTTGTATGGATCATGATTTGATGAGCATCCAGCACCCCATTTTCCAGCCACTTTTGCACCATCATATCAGCCATACTTCCATATCCAATGATTCCAATTGTCTCCACAGTTTAATCTCCTCTATCTTGCTTAGATTCACTACTTATTTTAACAATTTCCCACAATGTTTTCATTTTTATCCCACACTTTTTTCATACGATAAAGTCAGTCCCCACCACATACGGTAAAACACCCAAACACATACATGAAAAAATCATTGAAAGAGAGTGATTGAATTGACACAGCACAAAGATGACAAACAAACAATTGAACAACCTCAAAAGCAGAAAAAGCCAAACGGCTGGTTTAAGCCATTTGTCAGCGGTGTTGTAGGCGGTACATTAGCGTTAGGTGTCTACGTTCTTACGCCATATGCTCAGCATTCATCAGACAGCACCGCAAATGATTCGGCAGCGAAAACTGAAGCAGTATCGACAAATCACACGAATTCGTCAAAAACAACAGCCGTCCAAACATCAAATTCATCAAGCAGCATCTCCAGTATGGTCGAAAATGTATCACCAGCTATTGTCGGCATTACAAACTACCAAGCGCAAACTCAAACAGACACGAGCTTTGGCGATTTCAGTACGCCTTTCGATGAATCACAGCAAAACAAAAGCAGTCAAGAGGAAGAAACCGGTACAGGCTCAGGAGTCATTTTCAAAAAATCAGGCAATAAAGCCTATATCTTAACAAACAACCACGTCATTGAAGGCGCAAATAAACTCACCGTATCCTTACACGATGGCAAAACCATTGAAGGAAAACTCGTTGGAGCTGATCCGCTCACTGACTTAGCCGTTGTGGAAATTAGCAGCAGTCATGTGACAAAGGTTGCGGCATTAGGCAATTCCTCCTCACTGCGTGCTGGGGAAACCGTCATTGCGATCGGAAACCCGCTTGGTGAAGATCTTTCAAGAACGGTGACACAAGGAATTGTCAGCGGCGTCGACCGAACAGTCTCTATGAACACATCAGCAGGCGAAAGCAGCATTAATGTCATTCAAACAGATGCAGCTATTAACCCAGGTAACAGCGGCGGCCCGCTTCTGACGACAGACGGAAAGGTTGTGGGGATCACGAGTATGAAAATCTCTGAAACAGGTGTTGAAGGCATTGGGTTCGCACTGCCAATCAATGATGTCAAACCAATCGCTGATCAGCTTCTCACAAAAGGAAAAATTGAACGTCCATATATCGGCATCAGGATGCTGGATCTCGAACAAGTTCCAGATGTGTATCAAAAAGAAACTCTCGGACTCAAAAGCAGTCAGCTCGATCAAGGCGTGTACGTCAAAGATATTGCCGCAGGTTCACCTGCCGCCAAAGCTGGTTTAAAATCAGAGGATGTCATTACCGGCATCAATGGGAAACAAATCAAAACTGGCAGCGAATTACGTCATGAGCTATACACGAATGCAAAAGTAGGAGATACCGTGAGCATCACCCTCATTCGAAACGGAAAACAAGAAACAAAGCAGGTCACATTAACACAATCTGAATCTAAGCAGGTCAGTTCCTAATGAAAAAGCAGCTCAGTTGATGAGCTGCTTTTTTTATGACGACTGAATTGGTGTTAATCTTTGTTCAATTTCTGCTCGTTTATGCTCTAGGAACGGCGGAAGGGCTAATTGATCGCCAAGTACATCCACCCCTTCATCGACTGTAAACCCAGGACCATCTGTTGAAATTTCAAATAAAATACCATTTGGCTCTCTAAAGTAAAGAGCTTTAAAGTAAAAGCGTTCTACAACACCAGAGTTCGTAAAGCCTGCTTTTGAGATTTTTTCATACCATTTTTCAAGCTCCTCTGCATCCTTCACGCGAAATGCGACGTGATGCACACTGCCTCTGCCGGAACGTTCAGAAGGCCCTTCTGTTTTTTCGATCACATGAATTTCTGTTCCAGCACCGCCATTTCCTGACTCAAAAATGGTCACGATCTCACCATCATTTGATTGTTCACGTGCTCTTTCAGTGAAACCAAGGATGTCCGTTAACACACGGATCGTCTTGTCAGCTTCTGCAACGGTTAATTCAACTGGACCTAAACCTCTAATCGCAAACTCTGCCGGAATATCGTCATGCACTGGCGGTGAGCCTGCCTCTTGCGTATTCGGTTCTACTGTTAAAAACAGCTGCTGCCCTTCTGGGTCTTTAAAACGCAAAGCAGGTCTTCCGCCTCTCAAGGAAGCTGTTTCTTGCTGCACGCCTTTATCTTCAAACCGCTTTTCCCAAAACGTGAGTGCCTCTTCAGAAGAAACGAGAAGACCTGTGCTTGTGATCGCATTTGTCCCTTCCAAACGGCGGGCAAGCATTGGAATTTCAAAGAATGTTAGCTCTGTTCCTGGTGAAGCGACCTCATCTCCATAAAACAAGTGGTACATAGACGGATCATCCTGATTGACTGTTTTCTTTACAAGTTTTAAGCCAAGGATTTGGCGGTAGAAATCAACATTTTTCTGAGCATTGGCTGTTAACGCAGATACGTGGTGAATCCCATTGATTTTCATTATTTTCACTCCTATTTTAAAATATCTCGAATTCGAGATAATATCCTTATGAATAAAATAGTTCATTTTTCAAGAAAAGTCAACCATTTGACTGCACGTTTACTGGATGTTCGGTTTCCGGTCATTAAATTAACATTAAATCAAAAATAAACTTCCATTGTTCGTTTTTAACACAACATTTACCCTAATATCTCCAATAAACGAACACTTTTAAATACAAATAAGAAAATCAGAAAATTTTTTTAATTCTTGTTTTCCTAAAATCGTATTACAATGAACAAAATACATGTCACAGTAACGTACGAAAGTGATGCAGGAGGTCGTGTGTAATGAACAAAGAACAACCAGCGTTAAAACAAGACATCGGCTTATTTTTCGCCCTATCTCTTGTCATCGGGACCATTATCGGCTCAGGCGTCTTTATGAAACCAGGCAACGTCCTTTCCTATTCAGGAAGCTCAGACATCGCATTATTCGCTTGGCTGTTAGGTGGGATCTTAACCCTTGCAGGCGGACTGACTGTCGCTGAAATTGGTACACAAATCCCGAGAACCGGCGGTTTGTACGCCTATCTTGAAGAAGTGTATGGTGAATTTTGGGGCTACTTATGCGGCTGGGTGCAGATTATTATTTACGGACCTGCCATCATTGGTGCACTTGGTCTTTATTTTGGTTCATTATTAGCCAATTTATTTTCTCTTTCGACTTTATGGTCTACAACGATCGGCATTATCACCGTTTTATTTTTATGTATTATTAACATCATGGGAACAAAATACGGCGGATTTGTTCAGGGGCTGACCACTATCGGAAAGCTTGTCCCAATTGCCGCGATTATTGTGTTTGGCATATGGAAAGGTAACGAAAACATCTTCATGGCCGTCAACGATAGTATCGCTCAAATGAACTTCGGTGCAGCGATTTTGGCTACGCTGTTTGCCTATGATGGCTGGATTTTACTTGCTGCGCTTGGTGGTGAAATGAAAAACCCTGAGAAACTGCTTCCTCGCGCGATGGCAGGCGGAATTTTAATCGTGACGGCTTGTTATCTCTTTATCAATGTCGCACTTTTGCACGTGCTGCCAGCTGATCAAATCGTCCAGTTAGGTGAAAATGCAACAAGCACTGCTGCTACCATGCTCTTTGGACCAATTGGCGGGAAAATCATTAGTATTGGGATCATCATCAGTATCTTTGGCTGTTTGAACGGAAAAGTTCTTTCATTCCCACGTGTGATTTTTGCGATGGCAGAGCGAAAGCAGATTCCTTTCGCCAACGCGATTTCGCGGATTCACCCAACGTTTAAAACACCTTGGATCGCTGTATTTGTGCAAATTTTGATCGCCATTGTGTTTATGATCGTCAGTAATCCAGAGAAGCTGTCTGAGGTGTCGATTTTCATGATCTACATCTTTTATGTCATGGCCTTTTTCGCCGTCTTTAAGCTGAGAAAACAAAACAGCGGAATGAAGCGTGCGTACAGTGTACCACTTTACCCGCTGACACCGATCATTGCGATTATCGGTTCATTATTCGTTTTAATCAGCACCATGATCACCGATTGGAAAAGCTGCCTGATCTCCATGCTGATCGGGATGGCCGGACTGCCTATTTATTATTATATGAAAAAAGCACAAAAAAAAGCAGAGCACTAATCAGTGCTCTGCTTTTTTTCCTTCTTCTCAGCGTAATAGAAAACCTTTGCAGTGTAGGAAAGACGAGTACCGGAGCGGAGAGAATGTGACATTCGTGAGCACAGTAACAGAGGCCTGACAAAAAATGCGAGGGTTTGCCTACACGCTGAAGCAGAGCGCTAAATGGTCTCTGCTTCATTTTTTATATTGTTTGATCACTTTGTATGATTCGTTTAAATATCTCATGAGCCGGTATGGCTTACTAAGCACGCGGATTGGGAGTCTTGAGATAAATCCATTCAGGTTCGACTTATATTCCTGCGTGATCCGCTTTGGCTTTGTTGCTATTTTCTCGTATACTTCCTTGTAAAATTCCTTCATGATGTCGACTTGCACACTGATCTTTTGATGACACTCTGTACACTCAACGCTTTTCATCTGATCATTCACATAAACGATGCTGTGGAGGGTCTCTTCTTGGCACCGAGTACAGTGTAGGTTTGCTTCCATTTCGGTTTGCTTCAAGATACACAGCTCCTTTCTCGTTTGATGTTGCTCTTGTTATACTATTCGAACGCTGCCAGTCTTTTATTGAACGGATGCTTCCTTTAAAATGGCTGCCGCCGTTAGTTCGTCTGTCACCAGTACTTGGATGAAGCCGCCATTTAAAGCCCCTAAAATGCTCTCAGCTTTATGGGTTCCTTCTACAACAGCGATGACCGTTTTGACGCTCTTTAATTGTTCCAGCGATAAGCCAATGACCTTTTGATTCAGTTCATCTTGAACAGGTTTTCCTTCTCCATCAAAGAAACGAAAGCCAATATCACCGACAGCCCCTGATTGCCTTAAACCAGATAAGTCCTCTTCTTTTAAATAACCGACTGTTTTTAAAGTTGACCCTTTATGCGGGTTGCCAATACCGATGAGGGCAATATCCACATTTCTGCCTTCTTCAAGCACAGCTTCTATGTCCTGCATCGCCATAAGCCGTTCTTTTAATTCTTCTGTTTCTAAAATCGCAGGGGCATATAAATAGGAACACGTGCCGTTCATTTTCTTTGCCAGCTCATATGCCAGCTGATTGGCATGAATGTCGACCGCCTGCCTGCCCATTCCGCCTTCTAAAGGAATGACCTTCACATCATTTCTTCGTTCAAAAGGATATTCTTTGACAAGCTCAGCAAGCGTCGTGCCCCATGAAATACCGATTTTCTCCGCATTTTTCATGTTTTTAGACAAATAATAGGCGCCTGCTTGACCGACTGCCCGCTTCACCATCTCAGACATTGTCCCGACACTTGGGACAACGACCGCATCTGTTAATTGAAAGGTTGTTTCTAGCTGCTTTTCAAGTTCCACCGTATGAATGCTTTCGTCTTTAATGTACACTTCAACGATTCCCACATCTTTTGCTTTTTGTAAGAGCTTTGAAATGACTGGTCTTGAGACATTGAGCTTTTTTGCAATTTCCTGCTGCGTCCACCCGTCTGTATAATAAAGATGAGCAACTTTGACGAGCTGTCGTCTTTCTTCCCAATTCAGCATGTGACATCATCCTTTTAATATACTATGATTACCAGTATACCAAACATTCGTTTCCAATTGGAACAATTGTTATGAAAATGACAAAAAGAGCGATTAACTCTCCGCTCTTTTTCCCTCAGTATATTTCGGCTGATACGTTCTCCCTCCGTCTAACAGGATAATTTGTCCGTGCAAATAACTCCCCTCGCCACGTGTGAGAAATAAAGTGAGTCCTGCAATATCCTCAGGCTTTCCTAATCTTCCGATGGGAATGAGTGATTGCAGCTGCCGTTTCTCCTCTACAGTAGGATAGAGCGTATCAAGCATTTGAGATTCAATGACGCGGGGGGCAATCACATTGATGCGTATATGATGCGAGCCTAGTTCTTTTACGAGCGAACGCATCAATCCAAAAGCCCCTGCTTTTGATGCATAATATTGAATACCGCCGCCTGATCCGGTGATTGCCGATCCCGATCCAATAATGACAACACTGCCTTCCTCCCGCTCACACATATAGGGTGCCAGCGCTTTGATGCAATAGTAAAGACCATATAAGTTCACAGCAAGTGTCTTTTTCCAAAGTGAAAAATCGACTTCTAAAAAAGGCAGTGATTTTGTCATTCCTGCTGAATACACAAGGTGAGCAATACCGCCCAGCTCCCTTTCAGCTGCTGATATCATTTGCTGAACACTTTCCCACGATGAAACGTCAGCTTGAAATATCAGCAGCTGAGGATACTGTGTCTTTAAGAGCGAAAGTCCCTTTTCGTCTATATCTGACACGGCGACTTGGTGCCCTTCTTTTAAAAATCGCTCAGCAATTTTTTTTCCGATCCCTTGGGCTCCGCCAACGATGAGAACTGGTTTTTGAACATTAGCCAGCACTCTCACCCCCATCAAGCATAATCGCCGCGCCATCTGTAAATGCACCATAGGATGTACTGAGAAACACCGTCATATGGGCCACAGTCTCCTTGATTTGCTCTGTATCAGGAACCAAATGGAGAGGCGGCGGCAGCAGCGCAAGCACCCGGATACCTTTGTCTTTAAATTCTCTCGCTAACCCTTTTGTCATGGCATTCAGCATAGATTTTGATGTAGCATGTGAGATCCCGCCATCCCCTGTGATACTGCCTGATGACGATATATTAATGATGCAGCCTTGCTTCTGATCAACCATATGCCATACGGCAGCCTGACTGGAAAGAAAGACGGTATTCACAGCCGATTCCACTTCATCCACCCACTCATCTGGGCTCACGTCATCAAGCTCCGCGTCCGCTCCTTGTTCAGCTTGATTGACCAAAATATCCAGTTTACCGCATGTATCAATCACTTGCCTCAGCATCTGTGTGGCATCACGCGGCGTTTCCAGCGGGTTCTGAATGATACTCGCTTGACCGCCCATTTTTTGAATGTCTTCACGAATGGTTTTAGCCTTTGATTCATCATGAAACGTGTGTAAAAAAACATGTGCACCTGCCCGGGCTAAAGCCAGGCAGATGGCTTCTCCAAATCCATCTGTGCTACCTGTCACAAGTGCCGCTTTCTGATGAAGCTGGACGTGCACATGCATCTCCTCCCTATCCCTTGTTTGGCATTTATTTTCTCAGCTTACTCACGATATCAAGTGCTGCTTCATAAAAACCTTCTGAGATGGTCGGATGCGGATGAATCATTTTCGCCATCTCTTCTGCTGTTCCTTCTAAATACATAAAGGAGGAAGCTTCTGAAATCATCTCTGTGACATGCGGGCCAACCATCGTCGCGCCAATCACTTCACCATAGGCTGTATCGTATACCAATTTAATAAAACCTGTTTGCTCGCCTGCCGCTAATGCTTTACCACTTGCTGCTAAATCAAATCGTTCTGCCCGCACGTTAAGTCTTTTGGCTTTTGCCTCTTTTTCAGTTAGACCAACACTTGCTACCTCTGGTAATGTATAAATACATCTAGGCATGATATCAGCATTCATTTTTTCAGAAACACCGCAAATATTACTGACCGCAACAGCGGCTTCTGCCATCGCTGCGTGAGCAAGCTGATAGCCGCCAGCGACATCCCCAACTGCATAGACACCTTCCACGCTTGTCTGCATCTTGTCGTTCACCTTGATAAAAGGACCATCCAGCTGAAGGTCAAGCTGGCTGACAGCAGAAACGCTAGGTCTTCTTCCTACACAAACAAGCAGTCTTTCAGCCGTAAAGATATGGGTCTCTCCTTTATCGTCTGATGCATGAACCGCTTTGATTCCTTCGCTTTCCGTCACCTCTGTCACAGTGGTTTTTTTCGCGATATGGATGCCTTTTTTCTTTAATTCTCTTTCTAGCAGCTTAGATGCTTCCTCATCCTCTTGCGGAATAATAGACGGAGCCGCTTCGATAATCGTGACTTTTGATTGAAGACTCTGGAAGATACAAGCCAGCTCAAGTCCAATGACACCGCCGCCAATGATGACGACAGAAGCCGGAATATCTGGAATGTCAAAGATTGTATCACTTGTGTCAAATTGAATGTCTTTAAGGCCCGGTATTGGCGGAATGGCAGGTGAAGATCCAGTAGCAATGATGAGTTCTTTCGTTTCGATCGATTCTGCCCCATCTTGCTTTTCAATCTCAATCCGGTGCTTTGTAACAGCTGTACCTCTGCCGTTATATACATCAATCTTTCCTTGCTTTAATAAAAAGGCAATTCCGCCTCTGAGCTTTTCAATGACGTCATCTTTGCGCTTTCTCATTTTATCGAAGGTAAGGACCAAATCACCTGTTTCAATTCCCCAGCTTTTCGCCTTCTCAATTGATTCAATGACTTCTGCATGTTTGAGCAGCGTCTTTGAAGGAATACAGCCCCGATTTAAACAAGTACCGCCTAGAAAATCCTCTTCAATCAATGCGACCTTCCGTCCACGCTCAGCTGCTTGAAGGGCGGCAGTATACCCGCCAGGCCCTCCGCCAATGACTGTCAGATCATACGTTTTCGTCATCCGATTCATCTCCTACATTAGCAATTCAAATGGTTGTTCAAGCACTTTTTTAAGATCTGTTAAAAAGGCAGCCGCTGGTGCGCCATCTACCACTCGGTGATCAAACGATAAACTAACGCCCATCATCGGCCGCACCTGAATTTCTCCATCTACTACAACAGGTTTTTCTTGAATGCGCCCAACCCCTAAGATCGCCACTTCCGGCTGATTAATAATCGGGGTAAAGGTATCAATGGCATACATCCCTAAGTTACTAATGGTAAAAGTGGACCCTTTCAGCTGGTCTGGCAGCAGTTTTTGGTCACGTGCGTTTCGGCCGATTTCTTTCGCTTCTTTTGTCAGCTGTTTTAACCCTTTTTGGTTCGCATGAGAAATGACTGGAACCATTAAGCCATCTTTTACAGCGACAGCGAGACCAATGTGCACATCATCATGGAAATGGAGCTCATTTTGTTCAAACGTCATATTGATATGCGGGTGGCGTGTGAGTACGTTGCTGACCGCATGAATGATAATTTCTGTGAACGACAGTCTGTAGCCTGTCTCTTTTTCAATCGCTGGCAATAGCTGTTTGCGTACTTCTTTCGCTTTTGTCATATCGATTTCACTTGTTAATGTCACGTGCGGTGCTGTAAAGGCACTTTGTGACATCCTATCAGCGATCACTTTTCTCATGCCAGCTAGTTTTTGTGTTTTCGCTGGAGAAGACTCTGCTGTTTGTGCAGCTGCTGCCGTTACATCACTCTTCATAATTTTTCCGTGTGCACCAGATCCAGCAACATTCGCTAAATTGATTCCTTCACGAGCAGCCACTTTTTCTGCAAGTGGTGACACGCGCTGATCTTTCTCACTAGAGTGGACGGCCGCCTCGACGTCACGCTTTTGAACTCTGCCTTTAGGTCCTGTGCCAGATACCTCATGAATCGCTACATGATGATCCTTTGCCGTTTTTCTCGCCGCAGGTGTGGCACGTACTTTTTCATTAGGTGTTTTTGGAGCTTCAGTAGAACTGGATGAAGCCGCTTCTGATGAAGACGATTCGCTGCTGTCTGGTGAATCTTCATCTGATTGTGCTGGCGGTTCGCTTGGTACCTGTTCATTTGCCTCTCCGATGTATCCAATGACAGCATTGACTGGAATTTGATCATCGGCTTCATAATATTTCTTTAGAAAAATACCATCATCATAGGCTTCCACCTCAATATTGATCTTGTCTGTCATAATTTCAAAAAGAGGCTCACCGATTTCAACCGAATCTCCTTCTTCTTTAAACCATTGAAGCAAGGTGCCGACTTCCATCGTACTGCTCAGCTTCGGCATAAATATCTCTTTTGGCATGATCTTCTCCCCTTTACTTAAGAGCGCACAAGCTCTTTTGCTGCTTCAATAATATCTGGCACTTGTGGAATGACCGCTTTTTCCAGCGTCGGGTTGTATGGTATTGGGACCGCAAGACCGCCAAGTCGTTTAATTGGAGCATCTAAGTAGTCAAAGGCTTCACTTTCCGCTATCATACTTGCAATCTCTCCGCCATAGCCGCCTCGTTTTACCGCTTCATGAACGACGATACATTTACCTGTTTTCTTCACAGATTCGATAATCGTTTCTTCATCTAATGGGACGAGTGTTCTTGGGTCAATGATTTCAACATCGATTCCCTCGGCTTCTAGTTCCTTCGCCGCTTCTAACGCTTTGTGTACCATAATCGCTGTTGCTACAATCGTGACGTCTTTCCCGCTTCTTTTCACATCTGCTTTCCCTAGAGGAATGGAATATTGCTCTTCAGGCACTTCACCGATTGTTTTATATAAAAGCTTGTGCTCGTAGAAAATGACAGGGTTGTCATCATCCATCGCCGCTTTTAAAAGTCCTTTTGCATCATAGGCTGTTGAAGGCTGAACCACTTTAAGTCCTGGAATATGCGCCATCCACGCTTCTAAGCTTTGGGAGTGCTGCGCCGCTGCACCCGTTCCTGATCCTGCTGGTGTTCTTACGACAAGCGGCACCTTTCCTTTTCCGCCAAACATGTATCGTGTTTTGGCTGCTTGGTTCACAAGCTGATCCATTGCGATTGTGATAAAGTCAGAGAATTGAAGTTCTAAAATCGGCCGCATACCAGTTAAAGCCGCTCCGACTGCCCCACCTGCGATGGCAGCCTCTGAGATAGGTGTATTGCGAACGCGCTCTGGACCGAATTCTTCAATCATGCCGCGCGTGACCCCAAAAGCACCTCCATATACGCCGATATCTTCACCTAAAATGAAGACATCTTGGTTTTCTCTCATTTCCTGACTCATTGCCTCTCGAACGGCTTCTAAATACGAAATCTCTCTCACTGTTGTTTTTGTCACGTGATTCCCCTCCTAATTAGGCGTATACATCCTCTAATAGTGTGTCAATTGACGGTTCTTTACTGTTTTTGGCGAATTCGACAGACGCTTCAATTTCCTGCTTTGCTTCTTCCTGTAGGCTTGCTGCCTGCTCTTCTGTCAAAACATTCAGTTCAATCAAGAGAGACTTAAAGCGTTTGATGCCGTCTTTTTGTCTCCACTCTGTCTCTTCTTCACGTGTACGGTATTTTTTCGCATCACTCTTAGAGTGACCCTTCCAGCGGTATGTTTTCATTTCAATGAGTGATGGGCCTTCTCCCGCTCTCGCACGGCTGACTGCTTCATCAACTGTGTTCATAATTTCGACCATGTCATTTCCATCAACCGTTTTCCCTGGCATTCCGTAGCTTTCTGCTCTTGTTGAAATGTCTTCAATGTTGATCATTTCTTTCACAGGGCCAGACATGCCGTACTGGTTGTTTTCACAAATAAACACAACTGGTAAATCCCAAATAGAAGCAAGGTTTAATGCTTCATGGAAGCTGCCTTCATTTGTGGCACCATCTCCGAAGAAACAAAGAACAACAAAGCCTTCCTGCTTCATTTTAGATGTGAGCGCTGCACCTGTTGCCAGCGGGATACCGCCGCCAACGATTCCATTTGCCCCAAGGTTTCCTTTTTCTAAGTCCGCGATATGCATGGAGCCGCCTTTTCCTTTACAATAGCCGGTTTCACGTCCAAACAATTCAGCCATCATTTTATTAACCTCGGCCCCTTTTGCAATACAGTGACCATGTCCCCTGTGTGTGCTGACGATCTTATCTTTATCTTCTAATACGGCAATCGATCCAACAGCTGACGCTTCCTGTCCAACACATAAATGAGTGGTGCCATGGATAAGTCCTTTTGCAAAAAATTGGTCGACCTTTTCATCAAAATATCTCACTAACCACATTTGTTTATATAAATCTGCTAATTTCTCATGACTAATCTGTTCAGGCAAAGTGATTTGTTTTTGCATTTATTCTCTCCCCTTTACATTTGTTCTTGTGTGTTACATTTGTAATTATCATACGTTTAAGTGTCATCGAAGTCAAGCATTTCTCTCTCATTTTTAAGCGTTTTCATCTTTTGTCCGAAAAAAAGAGAAAGGCAAAGCCCTTTTCCAAAGAACTTCTCTTTCTCTTTTAATCTCATACACTCATTCATCTGGATACATCATGATTTTGACGCTCTCACCCTCAGGATGCCTCGCACATTCTATCGCCTGAAGCAGCTGGCTTAACGGATAACGATGCGTCACCATCTTTTCAGTGTTGACCACTTTTGCTTTCAGAAGCTCAAGGGCTTCACGATAATGATATGGATGCGAGGAATAGGCTCCTACTACCTTCACTTCATCATTGAAAAATCGTTCAGCAGGAATGGGCACATCGCCCTTTGGAAAATGAGCAAACACCAAAATCGTCCCGCCTCGCGCTACAGCCTGAAACGCCTCTTTTAAAAGCGCACTGCTCCCAACAGAAATAATAACGAGGTCCGCTCCCTTTCCATCTGTTTCCTTCATCACCCGGTTTTCAACCGGCTCAGCTGCTGGATGGAAAGCCACATCTGCACCTAAACTCCTCGCTTGCAGCAGCCTGTTCTCATTCACATCTGTTATCATCACTTTCCCAGCCAAATAATATTTGGCGAGCTGCAATTGAATACAGCCAATTTGCCCCGCTCCAAGGATCAATACGGAATCTCCTGGATGAACAGGAGCTCGTTCAAACCCATGCAGACAGCAGGCAACCGGTTCTACCATCGCCCCTTGCTCATACGATACGTCTTTTGGAAGCTTGCCCATCGTGTGCTTGACATGCAAAGCAGGTACACGGATATATTCTGAAAACCCGCCCGGCTCTACATTTGTGGCTGTAAACTGCGGACACATCGTATAAAACCCCTTTTGACAAAAGTCACAGGTGAAACAAGGCACATGATGCGCCACATAAACCCGGTCTCCCGTCTGGACATTTGTCACACGCTTGCCGGTCTCGACAATATCACCAGCGATTTCATGCCCTAACACCGTCCCAGGAGGTACTGTCTCATGCGTTGCTTTGTAAATATCCGTTCCGCATAAGCCGCAGGCTCGCAGCTTTAACAGAACTTCATCATCACCGATGACTGGCCGGTTCCGCTCCTCATACCGAATGTCCTCTGAAGAATAAAAGACAGCTGATTTCATGTAGCAGCATCCTCCTTTTCATCACCCTTCGCAAAATCCTGTAGTGTTTGAACAAGCTGCTTGTACTCACTCATCTCGCTGGATATCCAGTAACGCCCTCCGAATATACGAGCTGGCCCCACCCTGACATAGACTTTCCCGATATGAGGATAAGGCTTTAAAAAAAGCTTTCCTTTAATATCAGAAACTGCATATGTGTGCCATCTGCCAAAAGCCCCTATCTTCAGTTGATCTTCACTAATGATGACGTTTGTCGGCTGGTTCAGTCCTGTAATACTAGAGAGCATGAGAATAGGCAGCGTATAAACGCCTAACACAGCTAACGGGTCAGGTCCTGCTGACCATAACGTATAAAGAGACCAGAGAAAAAACAGACAGATGAGCACAGCCGGAAGAAAAATAGACAACATTGCAGACGTTCGGCTATAAGCATGATGCTGCATGAGACTTCCTCCTTTCAGATCACTAGAAGGAGCCGCAAAAGCTCCTCCATGCAATAACTCTCTACTTGATATGATCGATGATTTTCTCGATATCATCTTCAATACCAAATCCAGTTAAAAAGGATAATGTTTGAATCACAGGTGTCCCTTTTGTATCACTCACAGGCGTTGTTGTCACAATTAAATCAGCACCCTCCGCTTTTTGCGGGACTTCAGATGCCTTACACTGTTCCACGATGACATCATATCCTTTTTCCTTTAACGTTTCTTCTACCTTTTTAGCCACAACCGTTGATGTTGCAACTGCCGTTCCGCATGATACTAATATTTTCTTCGCCATTAGAATCCCTCCAGCTCATTTATTGTTCTTTTTGATCTAAGCCCATTTCTTTCGCATACTGCTTTTTAATATCATTTCGCACCCAGTACCATAGAAGCGCATAAGCCAAAGCACAGATAATCGCTGCAATAAAGTAAGGGTTGCTCGGATCAAGAAGTCTCACCATGATCCAAGGAATAACGTGAGAACCAAGGTCAATACCTGAAATCATGTTTGCCCCTTCTGGGAAATCAAAGCCGACTGCTTTCCCCATGGTTGTCGCAAGCGGTGCAAGGTTCGTTGCGATAAAGAAGACAATCATTAATGTAAAAATACTGTTAATAAGACCGCGAATAATATTTCCACGAGCGGCTGCTACTGCCCAGACAACTGTAAATGGCAGAACCGATAAGTCAGCAAACGGGAGCATGCCATTGTAAGGCAGAACAACTGCGAGCAAAATGGTAATCGGCACCATTAAAAGGGCTACCGCCATATTCGCTGGATGACCAATCACAATCGCTGTATCTAAACCAATATAGACATTTTTCCCTGGGAAACGCTTTTGAATATAAGAACGAGCGCCCTCAGAGATTGGAATGAGCCCTTCCATTAATAGCGCAACCATTCTTGGCATTAAGACAAGAACTGCTGCCATTTGAATACCGAGCGTCATCACACCTTTTGCATCATAGCCGCCAAGAAGACCAATAATGATACCAAGTATGAGACCCATCACAAGCGGTTCACCAAAAATGCCAAAGCGTTTCTTCAATGTTTCTGGATCAGCATGAATTTTGTTTAAACCAGGGATCTTATCAATGATGCGGTTTGACGCATACATGAGCGGGGCAAAGTTGACCGTTTCAGCATGAGCCATCGATACGCCTTTTAATCCAAAATGGTGTTCGATTGTCGGCGCCGTCCAATCGGCTAATTTTAGCGTGATCGCAGAGACGATCAAGCCAACAGCAAGAGCCAAGAACATATTATGATAAGCGTAGTAAGTAACAGAGGCTGCGAAAATCAAATGCCAGAAGTTCCAAATATCCACATTCAGCGTTTTCGTAAAGTTTACGGACAATAAGATGACATTTAATAAAAGCACAAGAGGAATCATGAGCGGGGCAACGGGTGTACCAAAGGATATGGCAGCTCCAATCGGCCATCCAACATCCAAAATATCGAGCTTTAGCCCAAGGGAATTAACCATGGCTTTTGCTGCTGGCCCAAGTCCGCTCACGAGCAAATTAATGACAAGATTGACACCGACAAATCCAATTCCGATCGTAATACCGGCCCTGAAGGATTTCTTAAAGCCCTGCCTTAAAATCATACCGAAAAGCGTCATAATAATCGGGAGCATAATAGTTGGTCCAAGGTCTAATATAAAATCGACGGCTTGCTTGATCATACATCCACCTCCTGAATTTTTCAGATAAAGCGCTTACATATTTTCGTGAATGGCTATTGGTTTAATTCTTGCTGAAGCACGTCAACTGCTTCTTCATATGATGTCATGTGTGAGAGCTTTGTCATCACCTCTTCTTTTCTAAAAAGTGTCATCAGCTTCTCCAGCATCACAAGCTGTTTGCTAGGCTCAGAGATTGCTAGGACAAACACAATTTTGGCTTGCACTGTTTCATCAGGGCTTCCCATCTTATGAAAAATGACAGGTTCCTTTAAAGTAGCTACACTAATCGCTGGTTTGTTCACATGCTCAGGATCTGTATGCGGAATCGCTACCCCAAAGGCTGCCAGTGGAAGGCCTGTAGGATATGTTTTTTCTCTTTCAAGCACTGCTGGTAAAAAGCTCGATTTAATGTACCCTCCAGCTTCTAACCGCCCTGCTAAATATGTGGTCACCTCCTCTCTCGAAGATGCTTCGAACTGCAGCTTAATCAGTTGTTCATCTAACTCAAACAAGCTGTTCAAACAACCACCCCTTTCATTTGGTATAAATATGAACACATGTAACAAAAGAAAGAACATTTTTAGAATAGAACCTTTTATAAAGCGCTTACAATTATGAGTTCTGAAAAATGTTCAATGCTGTTACCTTTGTAAAGATATTATAATATTCAAAATTATAAGTCAATGTCCCTAGGGAAATTTAAATAAAAAAAAGACGCAGTCATCACCGCGTCTCTTCCTTCTAATCTTCTATACTGCTTGTTAAATGTGGCTTCCTATATCTAAAAATTCAGATACAAATAGATTGTCTGTCTGCACTGCCATTTCTTCCTTTGTGCCAATTTTTTCGATTCTTCCTTCATTCATCACCACAACACGATCAGCAATATCGAATGCTTCTTCTTGATCATGTGTCACAAAAATGGTGGTCATTTGAAAGTCACGATGAACTTTTTTCAGCCAATGCCTTAATTCTTTCCTCACCTTTGTATCAAGTGCACCAAAGGGTTCATCTAAGAGGAGTGCCTTCGGCTGAACGGCAAGTGCGCGCGCCAGTGCCACACGCTGCTTTTGCCCGCCTGACAGCTGATCTGGATACCGCTGCTCAAACTGCGTAAGCTGAACAACCTCTAAAAGCTCATGTACCCGCTCTTTGATGTCTTTTTTAGGCAGTCTTTCTCCTCTAGGTTTAATTTTCAGCCCATATGCCACATTATCAAAAACCGTCATATTTCGAAAAAGCGCATATTGCTGAAATACAAAACCGATCTGCCGTTTTCGTACTGGAATGTGTGTGTAATCCTGATCTCCAAATAAAATCTGTCCGTTATTGGCATAATCAAGACCTGCAATGATTCTTAATAAAGTCGTTTTCCCAGAGCCAGATGGTCCTAGTAAAGAGATTAATTCACCATTTCTTATCGATAAATCCACGTTTTGCAAAACCTTTGTCTGACCAAATTGTTTTGATATTTGTTTTGCTGTAATCTCCAAGGCCGATCCCTCCATTTATGTTGACCGCTTGCCAAGCCGGTGATCCCTCTGCTGAATGATTTGCTTAATGATTAAAGTAATGACTGCCACAAACGCCATGAGAGACGCCACAGCAAAAGCGGCTTGAAATTGGTACTCATTGTATAAAATTTCGATATGAAGCGGCATCGTATTGGTCATGCCTCGAATATGACCTGATACAACCGACACGGCACCAAATTCACCAATCGCTCTTGCCCCGGCTAAAATGACACCGTAAAAAAGAGCCCATTTGATATTCGGCAGTGTCACAAAGAAAAAAGTCTTCCATCCGTTTGCACCAAGTGTGAGCGATGCTTCCTCCTCATGAATGCCTTCATGCTGCATAAACGGGATTAATTCTCTGGCAATAAACGGAAATGTAACGAATATGGTGGCTAGGATCATGCCTGGTACAGAATAAATGACTTTCCATCCATTCGCCATAAGCCAAGGTCCTAAAAGCCCGTTTGAACCAAATAAAAGCACAAATACAAGTCCAGCAATCACAGGCGAAACGGCAAACGGGAGATCAATCACAGTCGTTAACAAACGTTTTCCGCGGAAATTAAATTTTGTGATAAGCCATGCAGCACTCACCCCAAAGATCATTTGAAGCGGCAAGGTGACGACGACAATGAAAACAGTCAATTTGATCGCCGCGAGTGTATCTGGATGTGAGATGGCCAGAAGGTATGAACTCCACCCTTTCTCAAATGCTTTTGAAAAAACGGCGATCAGCGGTATGAGTAAAAATAAAATCAAAAAAGCATACACGACCGTAATCAAGAGGATTTTCACCCCTTTAGATTCGGTTACAGGACTTTTATACTGAACATGGTGCTGATGACTAAGCTCTCTCTCCAATGGTTTCACCTCACGTATACTTGTTTTTTCCGCTCAACATACCACTGAATGCCGTGAATCAATAACAGGATGAAAAACGAAAGAAGCAGCATCAAGCATGCAATCGCTGCTGCACCATGATAATCATACTGTTCAAGCTTGGACATGATCATCAGCGGTGTAATTTCTGTTTTAAACGGAATATTTCCAGCAATAAACACAACAGAGCCATATTCACCTAGCGCTCTTGCAAACGCAAGTGAAAATCCAGTCATCACCGCAGGAAACAGGGCCGGCAGCAGTACGTGAAAAAAGGTCTGTCTCCTTGTCGCACCAAGAATCGCCGCAGCCTCTTCGACTTCCTGCTGAAGCCCTTCTATCACAGGCTGAACGGTTCGGATAACGAATGGAATGCCAATAAAAATCAGTGCCAAAATAATCCCAATCGGTGTGTACGCCACCTTTATATGCAGAAATTGACCAATCCATCCATTAGGAGAATAGAGGGTGGTCAGTGCAATACCCGCAACAGCTGTTGGGAGAGCAAAAGGCAAATCAATGAGAGCATCTAAGATTTTCTTTCCATGGAATGTGTACCTGGCGAGAACCCAGGCAATTAGTACACCAAACCCTGCATTGATGAGAGCAGCTGCAAAGGAAGTCGTCACGGTCAGCTGAAGAGACTTCAATACTCTTGCATCGGTAAAAACCTTCCAAATCCCCTCTGCTCCTAATGAAGCCGTCCAAATAAATACCATGGATAAAGGAATGACGACAATCGCACTCACATAAACGAGCGTCACCCCAAGGCTCAGCCCAAATCCAGGCAATATACGTTTTCTTTTATTGGCGGCTGCATGTGCTTTCTTCATCACATCGCCCCCTATTTTTGTCCGCTGTATATTTGATCAAATAATCCGCCATCATCAAAAAATCTTTTCTGCGCCTTTCTCCACCCGCCAAACGCTTGATCAATCGTCACCATATCAATCTTTTTAAACTGGTCTTTATATTTGTTTAAGACTTCTTGATTTCTAGGGCGATAATAGTTTTTCGCCGCAATTTCCTGCCCTTTTTTAGAATATAAATAATCTAAATAAGCCTTCGCCACTTTCTCTGTTCCTTTACGTTTCACATTTTGATCAACAACCGCAACAGGCGGCTCCGCTAGAATACTAATTGATGGGGTGACAATTTCAAATTTGTCTTTGCCTAGTTCGTGCTGCGTTAAATAGGCTTCATTCTCCCATGCAATTAACACATCCCCAAGTCCGCGTTCAACAAAGGTCGTTGTGGCTCCGCGTGCACCTGAATCAAGGACTTCGACATGTTCATATAGCTTTTTGACAAAATCCTTTGTTTTTTCTTCATTCCCATGAAATGTTTTATCGGCGTAGGCCCATGCAGCTAAGTAATTCCATCTCGCACCGCCGGACGTTTTCGGATTTGGCGTAATGATGGACACACCTGGCCGAATCAAGTCGTCCCAATCTTTAATATTTTTGGGATTCCCTTTCTTCACAAGAAACACAATGGTCGATGTATACGGTGTTGACTGATTTGGAAATTCTTTTTGCCAATCTTTTGAAAGCAGTCCGCGATCTGCAATCGCATCAATGTCATACCCTAAAGCCAGTGTTGACACATCTGCCTCGAGTCCATCAATAATCGATCTTCCCTGCTTTCCTGACCCACCATGAGACTGCTTGATCGTGACATCCTCACCTGTTTTGTCTTTCCAATACGTCTGAAAGGCTTGATTGTATTCCTGATACAATTCACGTGTAGGATCATACGAAACATTTAACAGCTCAACCTTTCCCTTTTGGCTTGAGGCTTCGTTTGCGTTTGAGCATGCAGTACTCGTCACAGCCAAGACGAATATAATGGTCACGACCCAGACCCATTTCCACTTTTTCATGTTATCCCGCTCCCCCGTTATCAAAAATAGTGACACCAACCTTGCCGTTTCATACGCAAAAAAGACCCTTAGCCACCTGAAATACATCACAGTCCTGTACTTCAAATTGCCAAGAGCCTTCGGTTGTCCGATCAGCTATGTATGATTGATGTTAGTCTATATATTATTCAAACTATTCACAGGTGTCAACTCTGTTTTTTCATTTAAACAAAAAAAGAAACGCCATCTTGAAGAGGCGCTTCTTTTCCCGGGAAATGGTTTTAATCGGCAGAAAGCTTTAAATTGACACCAACAGCGGTTCCATTTCTCGAGGAGTCAGCTACTCCTGTAAATGTCCCTGCTTTCCGATCAATGAGTAAGGCTTGCACATTTCCTATATCAATAGGTGAACTGCCAAAACGATGACCCATATCATTTAGCTTCGTTCTTACATCAAGGGGAACACCTACTTCGTAACGGTAAGAAGTTGTACTGTTTGTATAAATCCGCGGCTCTTCCACCGCATCTTGCAGCTCCATGTCGTATTCAAGCAAGTTTAATATGGTTTGTGAAACAGAAGCAATAATAGTCGTTCCTCCAGGTGAGCCCACAGTCATGACCGGCTCGTTATCTTTAAATATGATGGTCGGGGTCATACTGGATAATGGACGCTTATTCGGCTGGACTTCATTTGCTCCGCCTGGTCTTGCGTCAAAATCTGTTAGTTCATTGTTTAAGAAAAAGCCATATTCCGGAACAAGAATCCCTGTACCAAATAACTGTTCAATGGTTGTTGTGAATGACACGACATTTCCCCACTGATCAGCAACAGTAAAATGAGTGGTCTCGCCAATGGTTTTATCTTCTGGCTGCGGGACAATTGGGGATGGATTTTTTTCATCCTCATACGCCCATGGATCCCCTTCTTTCGGGTTTTTGTTCATTTGATCTAATTGAATGAGAGAAGCTCTTTTTGAAATGTAATCATCGTCTAGTAGTCCTTTTAGTGGAACATCTACGAATTCGGGGTCGCCTGCATATGCAGCACGGTCAGCATAGGAGAGATGCATTGTTTCAGCTAGCAGCTGATATTTTTCGAATGATTTGGGGTCATATTGTGATAGATTGAAGTGATCTAGTATTTTGAGTATTTGCAGCATAAACACACCGCCTGAGCTTGGTGGAGGCATACTTGCAAGCTGGTATCCTTTATAGTCCCCCCAGATAGGCTTGTCAGTCTTGACCTCATAACGACCAAGGTCATCAGTTGTCATCGTTCCGCCAAAATCTTGGACTGTCTTTGCAAGTGCTTTTGCTACTTTTCCTTCATAAAATGCTTTGCTTCCTTTTTTCGCAATGAGCTTAAATGTTTTCGCAAGACCTGGCTGTACAAGCAGATCGCCTTCTTTGAGCGGCTGATCATCTGGAAGAAAGATTGGCGCTGCGGCCGTTTTTTTCAGCTTTTCTTGATGATCTTCAATGGCTTTTGCTAGCACAGAATCGATTTCAAATCCATCCTCTGCAAGATGAATGGAAGGCTCAATCAATTCCTTCATCGAACGGGTTCCCCACTTATCTAATGCTGCTTCGAGACCTTTTACTGTCCCTGGAACACCAACCGCATTACCGTGTGTGGATCGCTCAGCAAATGGGATGACTTTTCCCTCATCCGTTAAAAACATGTCAGGTGTTGCGCCCTGTGGTGCTCGTTCTCTACTATTGATGATGGATGTTTCTTTTGTCTTTCCATCATAAACCATCATAAAACCACCGCCGCCAATTCCAGACATCATTGGCTCTGTCACATTCAGTGCGTACTGGATGGCAACAGCAGCATCCACTGCGTTTCCACCTTTCTTCAATACATCAGCACCTACTTCTGATGCCAGCGGGTGAGCAGTAGCCACCATGCCATCTTTACCAACAGCTACTTTACTCCCATGAGATTCGTTCGCATTGACTTGGCTGACAGGCAGAAAAAACGAGAAAACAAACAGACATATGGACAAAACAGTTAGAGAAATGCGTTTCATGAACAACACCCCTTCCATATTCTTACTTTGACCTTACCGACTTCTTGACCAGAATACAATAGATTATTCTAAAATTTCAAAAATTTTCATCCTATCATCCTACATTTCCCAAATCAAACATTGTTTTTCAAAACATATGACGCACTCACTCATTAGGAATAAAGACACATCATTTCCAACGATTCAGCTTCAAGGTATAATAAACACAACAAAGAGGGGGAAAAACATTGAACAACAAATGCAGATTATTTTGGGAAGACTATTGGAAAGAGAAATCAGAAAAAGCACCTGCTGACGCGTTTGTTTCGGCGTGGGCATTCGGCTCAGATCCTGATCATTTGCTTGATCTTGTAAAGCAAGGAAAAAAAACAGCCACTTGTTCTGGACACCTTTTTTATGAAAAGGAACAGGAGCCGCTTCCACAACCCGGACAATATGCGGTCATTTTGGACAGCCAAGAAGAACCAAAAGCCATCATTGAAATTACACATGTTGATGTTATGCCAATGAATGAAGTCCCCGTATCATTTGCACAAGCAGAGGGTGAAGGCGACTTATCTTATGACTATTGGTACAGAGAACATAAAGAATTTTTCACAGAAGCACTCCAATCATACGGTTTAGAATTCAAAGAGGATATGCTTCTTGTTTGTGAACGGTTTAAGCTGATTCATTCAGCTTCTTAGCCTTTAAGCGGCGCCAAATATGGCCCGCTTTTTTCGTTGCTTTTCCCCTTTTAGAAAAAGGTGTGTTGAGATCACATCTTTAGGTCAGAATAAGATCAAATAGAAAAAGTGAAGAAATTTTCGACTACACCTGTTTTTTTTCGACAAAAGAATATATAATTATTTGATGTGTGCATTGTCTCATTTATACAATGGAGGGTTTTTACATGTTAAAAAGGAAAAAAGACAAGTTTTCCGTCTTGTTAACGGAAATTGCTAAAAATTTAGATGAAACTGCTGAGTATTTTGTTAGCTATAAAGTAACAAATCAAACCACTCTGAAAGAATTTTCTGACACATTGAAGGAATATGAGACAAAAGGTGATAATCATGTTCATACCATGATTAAAGAGCTGAACAAAGCCTTTATTACACCGATTGAACGTGAAGACATTCTTCAATTGACGAATAGCCTCGATGATGTTTTAGATGGAATTGAGCATTTTTCCGCAACATTAGAAATTTACTCAATTACAAGCTCTGACGAACATATCGACAAATTCAGCCACTACATCAGAGAGTGTGCGAAAGAAATTTTAATCACAATTGATCTACTAGCTGAAAATCGCTTGAAAGATATTCATCCGCACGCAATCAAGATCAAAGAGATTGAACATAATTGTGACAATCTTCATCGTAAATCATTAAAGAACTTGTTTGGAAAAGAAACAGATCCAATTAAAGTGATTCAATACAAAGAAATTTACGAAACACTTGAAGAAATCGCTGATTCCTGTCAAAGTGTTGCCAACAATCTAGAAACAATCATTATGAAGAATGCGTAACGGGGTTAGTTAAACATGGACACATTACTCATCCTTACCATACTTATTGTCATTTGTGCACTTGCTTTTGATTTCATTAACGGGTTCCACGATACAGCAAATGCCATTGCGACTTCAGTTTCAACGAAGGCATTAAAGCCTAGACATGCGATCATCATGGCAGCGTTCATGAACTTCTTAGGAGCAATGACATTTACAGGTGTGGCAAAATCCATTACAAAAGACATCGCAGATCCATTTACACTTCAAAACGGCTCTGTTGTGATCTTGGCTGCTTTAATTGCCGCTATCACATGGAACTTGCTTACTTGGTATTACGGGATTCCGAGTAGTTCTTCACATGCATTAATCGGATCAATTGCAGGTGCGGTTATTGCCTCTGCCGGTTTTGGCGCTTTAAACTATTCGGGATTCATTAAAATCATTCAAGCACTTTTGCTTTCACCTATCCTAGCTTTCGTATTGGGATATATCGTGTATACCATTATCAAAATTATATTTAGAAACAACAATCTCGCAAAAACAAATAAACAATTCCGACGTGTTCAAATTTTAACAGCTGCACTGCAATCGTATACCCATGGGACAAACGATGCGCAAAAAGCGATGGGAATTATTACGATGGCTTTAATTGCAGGTAATTTGCATACAACAGACGACATTCCTTTCTGGGTACAATTCTCTTGTGCGCTTGCAATGGGACTCGGTACTTCTATCGGCGGCTGGAAGATTATCAAAACAGTCGGCGGTAAAATTATGAAAATTCGTCCAGTAAACGGAGTATCTGCCGACTTAACGGGTGCAGCTATTATCTTCGGTGCGACGTTTATTCACTTACCTGTTAGTACGACTCACGTTATCTCGTCTTCTATTCTAGGTGTAGGTTCTGCACACAGAGTCAAAGGGGTTAACTGGGGTACGGCAAAACGTATGCTTGTCACTTGGGTGATTACATTACCGATTTCAGGAACTCTAGGAGCTCTTATATACTTTGTGTTAAATGCGATTCTCTAATATCAAAGACCTGTCTAACAGGTCTTTTTTTATTTGCCCGCACACTTAAAACCCTTTTCCTGCAGGACATTTTTTCATGAAGCAGGGTTTCCAATCATATCCATAGATATAAACAAGTATTCATCTGTCTATGGGAGAGAAGAACATGCTATTATTTTTTCAATTGACTGTATGGTTATTGCTAGGTGCTCTTGCAGTGTATGTATTTGCAGTTTGGCGCTTTGAACAAAAAGTAAAAGAAAAGATGTTTGCCATTCGTAAAACGTGGTATTGGATTTATGTAGCGGGTGCTGTTGTGTACTGGACAAATGACCCTTCTTCTATCTTCACCGATTGGATGCACTACTTGATCATTGCCGTATTTTTCGCATTAACTGATGCTTTCATCTTTCTTAGCTCCTATATTAAGAAACTCGGAAATCATGAGCTGGAAACCGACACCCATCAACTCCTTGAACAAAATAACGATCTCCTTCATTCTTACCTCAATAAACTAAAAACGTACCAATACCTATTGAAAAATGAACCGATCCATGTATATTATGGAAGTGTAGAGGCATATATAGAGGGAATTGAGCGGCTGATTTATTCTTTTGCCGACAAGATGAATATTCAAGCGGTGCTTTGTCCATACGATATGCAGGAACAAAAAGACGACCTGCTTCGGACACTTGACCAGCGAGCTCTTATTCAGGCGAAGCTTGACAGGCAGGAAGTATATTACGATGATTTCGGTCATTTGGTGCTCATCCCATTTTCTGTAGCAGATGCTCATTTTGTCATTAAGCTCACCTCCGATGAGATTGTCACGGAGTTCGACTATTTATTAATGACATCACTTACAACAATTTATGACCTAATCTTGCCTGACGAAGAGGAAGGTGATGAAGATGGACCACGCACTTCAAGGGGATAACAACAACCCTAAGAAAAACCCTTTTAAGATTTTAAAGAAAAAACGCCATATCAGTATGGCCGATTATAAGGTAAGCCCCCATACTGAGCGAATTTTTAAAAAGAATGAACAGCTTCTGGATGAGTATAAAAATAAAAAGGCTTGATTACACTAAAGGACGCGGAACGAAATCCGCGTCCTGCTTCCATTTTCACATAGACTTGCATACAATACACTATACGCTGCAACGATTGAGGTGCCAAAATGAAAAAGAAAATCAAACAACTGAGATATGTTCAGTTTGCCGAATATCAGCCGTCCCCATATACTAAGCGATTAATTGAAAAGAGTGAAACAGCCATCCAATCATACAAACAGAAACACTCACTGATTTAACAGTTTAAGCAGCTTCTCCTTCGTTTTAGGACCGTATACCCCATCACTTGTCAGACCGTTCACCAGCTGAAAGCGCGCTACGGCATTCGCCGTTTTTTCTCCGTAAACACCATCGATGCCTTTATCTGCAGCCGATTTATCAGGGTAAAAATAAACAGCAGCAAGCGCTTTTTGGACGAGGCGTACGTGCTCTCCCTTCGTTAGAGGCGAAGTCACCTTTAAAATCCCATCTGGCAGCTCATACATCATTTTTCCATCATTTCGATAAATTTTGAGAACCTGTCCAATTTGAATCTTGTTCGGGTCGCTAATGTTATTCCACTTCTGAAGATCTTGAACTGTGACGTCATGAGCTTTGGCAATACTCGTTAACGTATCCCCGCTTTTGACGACATACGTGATGACCGTTTCAGGGTCTCCTGCCGTTTCAATTCCTTTTTTAAATTCATTCCATGTAGCGAGAAGCAGACGCGGACATGCTTTTCCAGACCAGTGCTGATGTGTGACCACATTCGCTAGTGGAATATTATGCTCTTTCAGCAGCTTTTGAATGAGCCATTGCGCATGTTTGACCGCTTGTTGGAAATTCCCATCTTCATTTTCACAAATTTCAATCCCGATCGATTTTCTGTTCCCATTTCCATTTCCGTCCCCTGCATGCCAGCCATTTTCATTTAACGGCAGATGCTGAAAGATTTCATGATCATCCACTGTAAAGTGCCAGCTTTCCGCTGTCGTTGGGCGTTTCACATATGCCGCATGACTTTTTGCATCCGCTCCCTTTGACGTGTTTGCTGTGTTATGCACCGTCACATACATCGGTGTCATGGCGTATCCTGGGCGGTTCCCGTTTCCAACTGGAATAAAATCTTGATAAATTTCTACCATGTTCTGCACTCCCTTTTGCTAAATTGAATTGATCTTTCTCATCAATTGGTGGCGTTCGTAAGACAACTTGTGTTTGTTTTAGTGATAAGACTATGGTAAAATTTGAATTCAATCCACTCTTTTTAGTAATGGAAAACGCAAAAATGAAGAAAAAAACAGGAATTAATTCCATTTTCCCTTGATTTTATGTTAAAATTGTTAAAAATAAGCCGATATTAAAAGTAAGTAATAGCTTCATTAGCTATTTAGTCCTATATGGACTTTTCTTTTACGCCAAAAACAGAACATACGTTTGCTTGGAGGTTTTTAAATGACTGGTTTTTTAACCCATTTAGAAGAAGAGATTAAGCGGTTATATGCCAAATTACAAATAAGCGGTCCTGCTTATAGAGACATGCAAAGGATCGCTTCTGAATTTCATGTATGGGTCCACTATGAGGATACTGGCAGCATGATGATCAAACATCAAGGTCTTTACAGTATTATATTAAACAGATCTCTATCGTCAGAGGAACAATGGCAGGATTTTGCCCACGAGCTTTGTCATGTGCTGAAGCATGCAGGCAACCATTTCAAGATGCACAAACTCTTTCGAGAACTGCAAGAGTTTCAAGCTAAACAATTCATGTATCACTTTTGTGTGCCGACCTTTATGCTGATGCAAATGAAGCTTCCAAACCTTCGGCAGCAAGCCATTTTGCACATTGCGCAAACATTTCACGTCACCTGGGCTTTCGCTGAAAAGCGGCTCGCCTTGTTCGAACAGCGGAAAGCAGGCATTCGCTTCCAACAAGAGTTTACATCTTATTTAATGAAAGCCGAGAAGGTCGCGGAAAAAGAAGCTGTTTATCAAACATAAGCCTCTTCTGCATAGGGCGACAGGGTTTATCCATAAAGATTTAATACTTGCTTGAGTACATTTGTGTACCGATAAAATTGCTCATTTTGCGTTTCACGGCGATAGCGCCGTCTGAAGTCTTGAAAGAATGCTCTTCTTTGCGCCTGACTGATTTCAAGTTGTACACTTTTTCCGGTCAGACATTGATTATTAATATTGTGAGGATGTGTTCCAGAATAGCGATCAGATTCAGATAGCAGCACTGCGGGAAATCCATTAAGCGTTAAACGTTTCACTGTTTCTGCCGCTTTTTCTCTGTCTGTCCCGCCCACTAATGTTTGAAGCACCTCCGTTTCCCCGTAGCCATGGAGCGCAAACGTGTAATGATGGGCATTCACTAGAGAAAGGCAGACCGGCTCATTGAAACGTGTGCTTGTAATATGAAGCACATGATTGCCTTTTACTTTAAGGCCTTCAAATAAATACATAGAATCATCACTTGCGATTTCATGAATGAGCTCACTCACGCCAGATTCAATTCCCCCAGCATGAGGGGACAAAACCAAAAGCTGGTCTCCTTTCCGCTCGTGAAGAATTTGATAGTCGATTCCCTCTCTTTCATGAGCGGAAAGCTCTTCATAACTTTGATATGTATCAATGATTTGCGTCATTCCATCTTCCCCATTTCTCTATATGAGCATAAGTCTACTGATCTTAAATTCTTTTGTAAAGGGATTTCGCATGACCTATCGACTTAATACATCCTTAAATTTTCCTTATCTTTTCGGCTATCTGTTGAATTTTGAGAAAAAATGACCGATAATTGAAATGAATAGAACTTTTGGACTATATGAATCTTTTTACATTCTCTCTCATAAATTAGAAATATTGTGATCTACATCTGGAGGAATTCATGTTAAAAAAGAAAACCACCATCACTTTTGTCATCTTAATCCTTAGCTTTGCTGGCATCATTTACTGGAAATGTTTTTCTCTTCAAGGCGTATCTCACGGAACCTTTATCCGCTCGATGACATCACCTGACGGAACATATATCATCAACACCTATCGACATAGCGGAGGGAAACTAAAGGAGAACGCAGTTAGAGCAGAGATTGAAAACAAACTCACCCACCGAAAGAAAACGATTTACTGGAAATACCCTGATAAAGACCCCCTCATCAAATGGAAAAACGGACAGCTTGTTCAAATTGGGCATGAATTTTTAAATGTGGTAAAGGGAGAAACTTACGATTATCGCTTTGATCGGAACAAAAGAAAATAGCGCATCAAAAAAACGAATCCTCTTGGATTCGTTTCAAATTGTTGACAAAGGGCTAAAATGATTTTTAATTTAGCCCTTTGTCTTCTTTTCAGCGTGATAGAAAACCTTTGCAGTCTAGGAAGGACGAGCACTGGAGCGGAGCGAATTGAAACATTCGTGAGCACCAGCGCGCAGGACTGACAAAGAATGCGAGGGTTTGTCTACACGCTGAAACGAATCTAATTGGATTCGTTTTTTACGTTGCCATCACATGCTGCATAAATTCTTTCATTTCTTTACTTACGATTGTCAGTCGTTCCACAATTTCACTAAACTCTGTTACAAGTAAAGCCTGCTCTGCTGATGAACCTTTCATATGTCCCATACTCTCAAGTAATGTATGTATATTGGAGGAAATTCCTTGCAAAGAGCTTTCGATATTTTCTGTTGCACGTGAAGTTTCACTTGAAAGCTTTTGAACCTCACTGGCTACAACACTAAAACCAGCCCCTTCTTTTCCTGCCCTGGCTGCTTCGATTGACGCATTCAATCCTAGCAAACTCGTTTGTTTCGAAATCCCTTTAATCATTTTTGTAATATCGGATGTTTTTTTCGAGCTTTCAAGTGTTTGCTGCGTTTGTAGGGTCATTTCCTCACTTGTCGCAGAAAGCTCTTCTGAATGCGCCGCCACCACATGCACCTTTTCTTGAATACTATGAATGATGTCATTTAATGACTCCATATATGCTTCAAGCTCTAATTGATTTTTAAGCGGAAAACCTAAAGCGAGTGCGCCGATCACTTGTTGATTTTCATCAAAAATTGGCAGACCCATTGCGTTTAACGGTATTCCGTAAACCGATTCAGGCACAAACATACTTGATGTCTCACCTCTAAGCGCTTTTTTCATATTTAAATCATCTGGCTTAATGAGTTCTCCAGCTCGAATTTGAAAATCCACATCTTTCGATGGCAAATACAGCAAGAATTTCTCTCGATCAATGACACCCATCGTCACTTTGTTTTTTAAAATCTGCATCATATAAGGTGCTGCTGTCACAATACTCTGTAGTATATCCAATTTCTCTACCCCCTTATATAGTTTATCGGTCGTTCTTCTTAAATTAATAGATACTTTTTAAAAATAATGATGATGATTAGAAGAAATTCTTCATATTTACGAGTAAAAAGAAGTACTTTTCCTTTCTATATTCAAACGTATATTTGCTATAATTAATGAATTAACATATGATGAAATGATCATGTAATCATTTTGTGTATTCATTGGAGGCGCATGTTGTGACACAACCCATGAAATATGAGCGGGCAATCGTCATTGGCGGAGGTATCACCGGGATGCTCGCTGCAAAAGTTTTATCAACATATTATCATCAAGTCTTAATTATTGAAAAGGATGAACTGCCAGACTCTCCTGAGAATCGTCTCGGCACTCCTCAAGCCTTTCATCCACATAGAATGCTGCCACTTGGCAAACAAATCGTTGAACGTCTATTCCCTGGTTATACAAAAGAGTTACTGGCAATGGACGGATTTAATACCATGCATCAAACCTCTCGATTTATCACAAAAGATGGCGAGTTAACGCTCACTGATACAGAAGAAACTGCCGTCACAAGACGCGCGATGCTAGAGTGGGTGCTGATGCAAAGAATGGTAAAAGAGGAACATGTGCAGTTTTTAGAAAAACATGAAGCCATCTCCCTTCAGTTTAAAGAGGGAACCAATCAAGTCATGGGGCTCATCGTGAAGAACCGGCAAGTAAAACCTGGAAGCATTCATGAAATGAAAGCAGACTTAGTGATCGATACGTCTGGAAGAATGTCCAAATTGCCAAAATGGCTGAAAGACGCTGGATGGACCTTACCAAAGACTGATGAGTTACATGTGTTTCTAGGCTACAGCACAAGATATTATCACATACCATCAGGGGCCCCACCCCTGCAATCAATGGTCGTAGTTGGCCAGCCAGACAAACAAATTCCAACAGGACTGTTTGAACGGGTAGATCATGATTTAGTGGCTGTTCTTCTTTCTGCAGCTGGCGGTTCACATTATCCAACAACGGATGCTGATCAATTTGATTCAGAAACCGCTGCACTGACCCACCCCGCGATAGCAGAAGCCATCACCCATTTAACGCCCTTTACAAAACCAAAAGGATTTAGAGTTCCTTCTTGCGTGAGACATCACTATGAACTCATGCAGGATTGGCCAAGTGGATTATTGGTGATGGGCGATGCCTTGTGTACGTTAGATCCCATTCATGGGCAGGGCATGACTAAGGCAGCCCTCGAAGCACAAACTCTTGACCGAATGCTCAAACAAGCACAAAAAAATGAGCGGCTGTCTTTTGAAAAAGACACATTACAACAAATGCAGCAAGCGAGTGAACTTGGCTGGTGGCTTTGTGCGATTGCTGATTTGGCGTGGGACGGCGTCGAGTTAAAAGGAGAAACAACCATCCCCTACTTGACGTTCGTACAGGAATTTTTAAATCGCTACGTACAATACGCCATTGTCACAAAACAGCCTAAACGTCTTGAAGCGTATCACCGGATGCATTCTTTTTTATTAGAACCGAGAGAAATCATCAACTTAGAACAGCTGCACGACATAATTCAAGCTGACACCTCAGGAGAAACCGCCGAATGGTGGAAGCAATGGGATCAAAAGAACGATGAAGGCAACCGAGCTTTTTTCCATGAAGCGGTTCCTGACTTCCGTCTAAAGCACTTGCTGTCATTCGATTGAAACAAAAAAAAGCCCCTTTAAAGGGGGCTTTTTCATTAACGTAATAATTGAAGTACGTTTTGTGGTTGCTGGTTTGCTTGCGCTAACATTGCTTGAGATGCTTGAGAAAGAATGTTGTTCTTTGTGAACTCACTCATTTCTTTCGCCATGTCAACGTCACGAATACGAGACTCAGCAGCTGTTAAGTTTTCAGCAGAAGCACCAAGGTTATTGATTGTGTGCTCTAGACGGTTTTGGACTGCACCAAGTTTAGAACGCTGATCTGAAACTTGTTTGATGGCTCCATCAATAATTGCTAATTGGTCGTTAAATCCACCTTCTTCATCTGCTGCAATTTCGGCGAAATCAGTTACTTTAATAGTAGAAACTGTTTTATCCTCAACTCCAAGTTTATCAGCAGACATTGCTTCAATATGAACTGATAGTTGCTGCGCACCGTTAGCTCCAATTTGGAAAGTTAATTTCTTCGCTTCTCCACCTTCTGGCTCAGCAGCAAAAGTACCATCAAGAAGTTTCTTTCCGTTGAATTCAGTACGGTCAGAAATACCGTTCTTATCTGTACCGTTACCAATTTCTTGAACTAGCGCATCAATTTCTTCTTGAATCGCACCTAGATCTGTATCATCCTGAGTACCTGTGTTTCCAGCTTGTACAACTAGTTCACGAACACGTTGAAGGATTGAGTGAGTTTCAGTCAATGCTCCCTCAGCGGTTTGAATAAGAGAAATACCGTCTTGTGCATTTTTCGTCGCCATTTCTAATCCGCGGATTTGTCCACGCATTTTTTCAGAAATTGCTAGACCTGCTGCGTCATCTCCTGCACGGTTGATTTTAAGACCAGAAGAAAGCTTCTCCATGTTCTTTTGTCCTGCCCCATTGTTTGCAGACAAACGGTTTAATGTGTTAAGTGCTGCGATATTGTGGTTAATTCTCATGTTAAATGACCTCCATGTGTTTGAACCAATTGGACGTCCTTATCCAAAAGTTCTAAATTAGAATTTTTTTGTAAGCCTTACAATCCATTTATCGAACCTTAATGGAATATGTTTAACAAAAAAGGAATAAATAAGAAAAAAGTCTCATTCACTATGATCGTTTCGCTAGAGTATGCCAAATTTAAAGGTCATTTTTCATGATTTATCAGAGGGATTTAAGAATCATAAGACTGGAGGAAATTCGAAGAAAAAACAACATAAAAAAAAGCCCCATCAAGGGGCCTTTCATTAACGTAGTAATTGAAGTACGTTTTGTGGTTGTTGGTTCGCTTGTGCAAGCATTGCTTGAGACGCTTGAGAAAGAATGTTGTTCTTAGTGAACTCACTCATTTCTTTCGCCATGTCAACGTCACGGATACGAGACTCAGCAGCTGTTAAGTTTTCAGAAGATGCACCAAGGTTGTTGATTGTGTGCTCTAGACGGTTTTGGACTGCACCAAGTTTAGCACGTTGAGATGAAACTAGGTTAATTGCAGCATCCACACCATCAAGTTGATTATCAAAAGATGTAGTAGCAAAGTCAGTTACATCAATATCGCTAATTTTTACAGTAGCACTACCTAAATCAGCAGCTTTCATACTATCAATGTTTACACTTAATTGTTGACCAGAATTTGCGCCAATTTGGAATGTAAGTTTATCAGTAGCAAAAGTACCATCTAAAAGGTTTTTACCGTTAAATTGAGTACGGTCAGCAATCCCTTTACTACCTGCTTCTCCACCTACTTCTTCAACAAGTGCTTTGATTTCTTCTTGGATTGCTTTAAGATCTGTAGCAGCATCTTGTGTACCAGTGTTTCCAGCTTGTACAACTAGTTCACGAACACGTTGAAGGATTGAATGAGTTTCAGTCAATGCACCTTCAGCTGTTTGGATAAGAGAGATACCGTCTTGTGCGTTTTTAGAAGCCATTTCTAATCCGCGGATTTGTCCACGCATTTTTTCAGAGATTGCAAGACCTGCTGCGTCATCTCCTGCACGGTTGATTTTAAGACCAGAAGAAAGTTTCTCCATGTTCTTTTGGCTCGCACCGTTGTTTGCAGACAAACGGTTTAATGTGTTAAGCGCTGCGATATTGTGGTTAATTCTCATTTCCTATTACCTCCATGTATGTGGGACCTAACAGACGTCCTTGTCTGAAAAAAGTCCTTTATTCTAGGGCTTATCAACCCTGACAATTCTATTATCGGATTTGTTTATAGGATGTTTAGCAGATTTTTTAAAAAATATCTTATTTTTTCATGACGTTGATCCTAATTTTAACAATTTTATCAAAATAAAAGCTGCTGATCTCTTATCAGCAGCTTTACAATTTATGAATTTCAGTATTGCTTGATATCAAACATTAAGATATTTTGGTACACGACATAATCCTTCTTACTTGTGAAAGGACCTTTATTGTGTTCATCATTGATTTCATAGAAGTTCATACCAATTCCAAAGCTTCTTTCTTTATACCAGTTAAGAAAATCGTTGATTTCTTTCATTGAAAGCAAATAATCCTTTTGAAGCCCATTTATCATCGTAATTGAAAGTATACCTTTTGTTGCTTCTTCACCAGGTTTTGTCCCGTCCTGATCTTTCGGTTCTTCCGTGGATCCATCACCAGGTTTTGTTCCATCTTGATCTTTCGGTTCTTCCGTGGATCCATCACCAGGTTTTGTTCCATCTTGATCTTTCGGTTCTTCCGTGGATCCATCACCAGGTTTTGTTCCGTCCTGATCTTTCGGTTCTTCCGTAGACCCATCAACAGGTTTTGTTCCGTCCTGATCTTTTGGTTCTTCTGTTGCATCTTCATCTGGCTTTGCTTCATCTTCAGTTATTTGCAAGTCACTTAATGGAATAGAAATCACTGATTTGTAATCACTTTTTGCAGAAAAATTCCCCATATAATATGAATAGTTACGTCCGCCAATGACATACAATTGATCATCAACTATTGCGGCGACAGCTGATACTCTACCTTCTGGTAAATCATACGCTGAATTTTTAAATTGACCATCTTTCGGATTGAAAATTTGAACTTTATTCAGCATTTCACTTGAACGATCACCAGTCCGCTGTCCACCAATAACGAAGAATTTCTCATTATATGTTTCGTAGGCTGGTTCAAATACATATGAAGTTAAGTCACTATCTTTTAATTTACTCCATTTATCTGTTGTAATATCATACTGGAACAAAGATCTTTCTCTACTATGCCCAATCGAATTTTCTCCACCTGCAACATATATTTTGCCGTCAATTGCAGAAATGGCTCTCCCATTTCGAGATGGTAAAGCCGATGAGTCCAAGCTCTTCCATTCACCAGTGGCAGTATTGAATTGATAGACATTATTTTTATAAGAGTTTTTTGAAGAGACAATATATATATTCTCTTTCACTGCAACTGCGTACAAAGTTCCCTTGCTATAAGCTGAAAATACAGGATCTCTTGGAATTTGAATCGGTTCTTCAGCCCACTGATCAAGTTCTGCATCATAAATATCAATCGTATTATAAGCTACTTTAGTATCTTCGTTAATCCCGCCTATTAAATAGATTTTTTTACCTACAGTAGCATATGTTCCACCTGTTCTATATCTTGGCATACTTGCTTTCTCTTCCCACACATCTTTCTTAGGGTCATACATAAAAGTTTGGTTGTTTAATTTATTTTTTTCACTTGCTCCACCAAACACATAAATCTTTCCATCAACAACTCCCACACCAGCATTAATACGTTCTTCTGGTAAATCAGCTCGTTTCGTCCATCCAGTTGAATTTTGAGCTGCATTCGCTTTGAATGGACTAATGGTACTTATTAAAAGAAGTACCAAGATAAATAGTAAAAACCTTTTTTTCATTTTTTCTTCCTCCAGTTCATGACATTCCCTCCTTTTATCGTCCTTGTTTTTACTTTTTTTATCATTAAAGGTTATTATTGATCCATTTTCTTGATGAAATCCTCACACATACATCACCGGTGTCGATATTTTAATAATCTTTCCGCCGCGACGATAAAACCTTGGGACGCGGCGGCTTAAGGTGGCAATGACTTCGTAGTTGATCGTATTGAGCATTTCGGCGATTTCATCGACAGAAATTTCTCCGCCCTTTTGACGACCATATATGACGACTTCTTCGCCTTGCTTTGCTTTCATTTCTCCTAAACTGATCATGGTCATATCCATTGTGACGCGGCCAGCAATCGGCATTCGTTTTCCTCGGAAAAGCATGAATCCTCGATTGGATAAAGCACGTGAGTACCCATCTGCATAACCTATTGGTATGGTTGCTATCACTTCATCAGGTTTTGCTACATAGGTTGCCCCATAGCTGACGGTTCTTGGCTTTGTCACCATTTCCTTCACGAACGCAATCCTTGCTTTTAAACTGAGAGCGGGCTCTAGCTGAACAGCATCTAAACTCTCAATGTATTGCGAAGGGTACAGTCCATATAGCCCGATGCCGAGCCGAATCATATCTGCGCTAAATTCAGGAAACGCGATAGCAGCCGCTGTATTGTTCATATGTACTGTGGGCAGTGTAATGCCTTGTTTTTTTAAGAAACGAAGAAAATCAATAAAAATGCTGTGCTGCAGCAGTGTGAAATCAGGGTCAGGCTCATCCGCAGTGGAGAAATGCGTAAATATTCCATCCCACCTCAGGTTTTCACTCTTTTCAAGCGCCTCTACCACCTCTAACAGCTCTTCCTTTGTCCGTACACCTAATCGTCCCATCCCTGTGTCAACATTGATATGAATCCCAAGGCGATGCTGACTTTCTTCTTCCGCTAAGATCTCATTTGCTTGAACAATCCAGTCTTCTCGAAGGCCGGATAGGTCAATTCTCCAGGCTGCAGCCCTTTTCACACAGTCGAGCGGGGTAAATCCAAGGACCAGAATCGGTGCTTCAATTTTTGCTCTCCGCAATACAATGCCTTCTTCCAAGCTGGCAACCGCAAGCTCTGTCGCACCGCTTTCTAGTGCCTGCCGCGCTACTTCAACTGAACCGTGTCCATAAGCATTCGCCTTTACGACAGCCATGATCTTACTTTTCCTTGGAATATGCGCTTGAATGGCTTCAATATTTCTTTTAATCGCGTCAAGATTGACCTCGATCCAGACTTCCCTGCAAAGCTTTTGCATGTATGTTTCCTCCAGTCATTTCGATATCAATGTTCGTTTTCGTGTCTAGTCTATCTTTATTCATTTTTGAGAAAAACATTCAACCGCAATGATTGAACCAGCCTTGTCTTGATTGACATAAAAAAAGAAACCACCTCAAATGGTGATTTCTTCTTTATGAACAGGCATTTCATTAATCCGCAGATTTCATCATTGAATCAATTTCATGATAAATCTCTTCCAGATTTTCTCGTTCAGTCAAATATTCGGCAGTGCTCTTACGAACAGGCACATCAAATGTCAGAAAGGTGAGCGTGATCGTTGATGATTCCTGATCATTCATAGTTAATCTCAATTCAAGTGTCGAGATCTCTTCATTATTATCAATCTCAACAGATTGTTCAATCGGCACACCATCTTCTAACATGTCAACTTGTTTCAACTCTTTCAAGGAAAGCTCAGTGACTTCAAACCTGAATTTTCGAGATGAGCCGCCAGGTTGGTGTGTAATAAAGCGCATTACCTTTCGCTCATCATCAATCGCAAAGCCTTTATCAACATTTTGTGAAAAAAGGTATGTGGAAGCCTGAAAACCGTCTTCTTGAAAAAGCATCATCATTTTATCTAATAATATGTTTGGATCATTCTTTTCTTTTTGTCTTTGCAGCCTACCCGCTATCCATAAAATGACCATTGCACCGATGATGCTAAAAACCGTTCCCAGCCCATTACCTACATCTACGAAAATAGTAAAGCCTAAAATAGCAACAATAAAAGCGATTACAATGCCTATGATGAATATCACTCCATGCTCCTCCTGTCATGACCCTCATTGTTATATTGGTTTAATCAAGTATAGCATCTGGATTTTGATCGAAAAAAAATCTACTATAGACTAAACAGATACTATATTCATTTCGCTTTTAAATAGAAAGGATTTTTATGATGAACCTCTACACGACAGACGAAATCATTGATGCTCTTTTTAAAGCCTGGTCCTCTCAATCTAGTTCAAAATGGAGTAAAGACAACCCGGCCAATGGACAATGCGGTGTCACTTCTTTAGTCGTCCATGATCTTTTAGGCGGAAAAATAAACAAAACCGCATTACCCAACGGATGGCACTTTTACAACGTAGTGAATGGAACAAGAATCGACTTTACTTCTTCACAATTCTCTGAGGAAATCGTTTATATGGATGTACCTTCAAATCGAGAAGAAGCATTTGAAGATACGAATGAGGATCAATACCGATATTTAAAGGAACGAGTCCTAAAATATTTAAACATATAATACTCATGAAAACAGACCATATGAGGTCTGTTTTCATTGCAGTTTGATAAAGTGTTTAAAAGATAGGCAGTAAGAATTCACACACCTTATCTTCGCCTTCTTCTTCTTTATATCTCTCCATTATAGGTGCCTGACGCATGTTTAATCGATTGTTTTGGATCATTTGAGGCAAATTGTCTCCAAAACAAATTCACTTTTTCAGTTGTATGTGTCACCGTAAACACAGCATACTTTCCTCCTTCAAAATGGCCAGTCTGAACCATTTGATCTTTTGTGAAATCTCTATTTGTCATAAGCATGAGGTCGTATCTGCATTTTTCTGATGGAATTTTTCCAGGATCATCTTGAGGAACACCATATATACCATATTCCTTTAATTCATCATTTAATTGATGTTGCTTGATCCATTTTTTAAATCTCTTCATCATCTCAAAATTCTCTTTGCTGCCATATGATCCGATATTTCTCATATACACCATTTTCATATTCGTTAACATTTCAATGTTGTAATTCATGATTTCCCTCCAACTCGTATTGGAAGACTGGCCAATCATTCCTTACAAACAACGGTAACATCCTTTAAAATAGAATGCAGTAGGATATTAAAAATAATGTAATGTATGATGGAAAATACATATGGAGGATTTGCGATCTATATCATACATGAAGTAATCTCATTTTCTCCATTAGATATCAAATTTTTTAAATAAAAAAGAACGGACTATTGCCGCTCACTTGTTATTGATTTTCCTTTGAAGATTTAGCATCGAGAAAGACGCCAATTAAATAGATGATTGTTCCGAAAAACAAACCATTTAACAAACTGATAAACAACATCTTACAAACCATGCCAACATAATAAGACGCTGGCGTCCCTGGAAACACAGCCATATTGAACAGGCTAATCATAAAGGTTAAAGCAAAAGATATAATGAAAATCCTTCGAAATAATGTTGATTTTAACATTGTCACTTTACTTCCTCCTCAATATCTTTTCTATGGAAAAAATATTCTTTATTCATAGCATATATTCCGTCTTAAAATAAAAAGCCCTTAAGGGGCTTTTTATTTAAGCAGTATAACCGATACTTGCAGTATGACCTCTCCTAGCTTCATCATGACTTGCTGTCACTTCAGATGTAAAATAACCAATAATACTGATCATACTAATCATCACGCATACGACTGTTAACGTTTTAAATTTCATACTGACAGTCCCCCCGCTTCACTTGAGTTTGGAAATAAAGAATTTTCTCGTAAAAAAGCATCGCATTGTCTTTATCTCCCATTTCATTATAATATTTTGCAGCATCTTTTGCTAAATCTTCAAGATCAGGATACATTGACTTTATTTCTAGCAATTCCATTATTTTTTCCAACTGCTCAAAATTGTTCTCAACGTATAGTGATCTTAAAAATTTGAATATCAATAACAGCACATGGTCTTTCAGTTTTTCAGATAGTTCTATACCGTTATTTAAAGCATATATACCTAAATCCTGTTCTTTCTTTTTGAAGTAGGCTTTTGACAACATAATGAGCGGGTCTAAGATTCTATTTAAATGTTCGTATCCCTGTTCTCTAAATGCTCGAATTGAGTCATTAAAATGAATAATTGCTTGGGCTATTTCATTATGATGAAAATAACTCAACCCTAAATTATAGAGTGCTGATCCTTTTAATCGTTTTGTTGAGTTGTCGGCGGCTTTTTCTAGTGCGTGTTGAAAATGGGGTATTGCTTTTTCGGGGCAGCCCATATCTATATAGTTTAATCCGATCACAAAAGAACATTGTATTTCTCTTACAGTGTATGTATCTTTTTCTCGATAGCATTGTATCGCCTGTGCGATATGGTGCATGGACATGTGGGTTTGTTTCATGTGGTAATAGATTTCAGCCATCTTGTAATTGAACTCGGCCCGTTCAATATCGTCGCTGACAAGAGACAGCTTTTTTTCTGCCCGTTTATAGAAGGTAATCGCATTTAGGTATTCATAGTTTTCAAATTCGTACATGCCGTAGAAAAAATTGAAGTAATACTCGAGCAATCCTGTTAATTTCTCTTGGTCCCTTTTGATCTTCATTGCGAGCTCCTTGAAGTTGGCCCGCTCTTTCCCATTTTCTAAAGGATTCAAGTAATCAAGCATTAATTTATGTCTGAACTCCATGAGTGAGAAATACAATAATAAATCTTGATTTTCTTCCATATGATCAAGCATTGATTTGATTTCCTCTTTATATGCTTCGGCGTCCGGTACGTTAAATCTTTGAATATGATAATACCATTCATTGATTTTCAAACCGACGTGAGAAGAAAGCACTTTCTCCATCAGCCCTTACCCCTTCCTCTATTTCCCCTATAATGACATATATTATCATTTTATGAACCATTCGACACCGAAAAGAAACCGCAAAAAAGCCCTATAAAGGGCCCGTGAATGATAAGATAAAAAGACTTCTATTCATAAATAAGCACCCAGTATTTCGCCCCAGGTTCTCCTTCTTCTACAACAGCCTTCCAGCCTCTTTTTTGATAAAAAGACAAAGCTTTGTGATTTTCGGAGACACATTTGAGGGTGACCGGTGTTCCTAAAACTTTTATCGCTTGTTTGAGCAGCAGATCGCCAGCCCCTTGACCAGCAGCTTCTGGATGTACAAACAAAAGGTGAATAAAACGATCTGGTACATATAGAGAAATGAATCCAAGGATTTTATTGTTCTCCTCAGCTAAGAAAATTTGCTCTTCCTGCGTATCTTGATCAAAATCTTGCAGATGGAGTTCTTCTGGATTGAGCCAGTGAAAGCTCTGGCGCCGGGATTCTAAATAGATTTGTCTTAATTGTGGATAATCGATCGTTTTTGCTTCTCGAATGAGCAATAGATTTCCCCCGTTTTTATTGAAATGTGAAGCTGCATCATTTAACTCGACACTTCTTCTTTTCTACCAAGTTTCATTGATAACTGAACGCCAATCATTAACGAGACAATGACAAGCATTGCCACAATGGAAGCATAAAAATGTCCGCTTAAATCGAAAACCAAGCCAATGAAAAACGGACCGAATCCACCCACGATGTACCCGCCCATCTGCGACATCGCGGACCAGGTTCCGGCTTCCTCCGGAGTACTCGTCTCCATAATCGGGAGCATAAGAGCTAAAGGAAATAACCCCCCGGCACCCATACCTAGGAAAATGACGGCTGGCAAGATCGGCATTGGCAGAAGAAGAAAGATAAGGCCAATGAGTTCAGACAGACTGCATAAGATGAGAAATAATTTCGGTTTTCCTAACCGAGTAACGACCGCTGGAACGAGTAGTGCCACCGGAATCTGAATGAGTGTAAATATGGTCAAGAGCATGGCAGCATATTGCGGACTGTTTCCAAAACTAAGAGCAATCGGTGAAATCCATGCCGTCAAAGAATAAAACATACTGGACATAAAGCCAAAGAACAAGGTGAATTGAATGGCCTTTTTGTTTCGTAGCGGCAATTTTAACGGCAACGTTACAAGATCACTCTGCTCATTTTTGCGAGCTAAACCTATCCATAGAATAAGGGCGATCACCCCTAGAATAGCCCAGCAGGACAATGCAAATGGAAGATGATGCTGACTGCGTAGATAAATCGGAATCGTGAAACCGGAAGCGAGCGCTGCACCTATTGTCATCGAAATTGAATACACACTGACAATACCAGGATTTCTCGGGAAATATTTTTTAATAAAACTAGACAATAAAGGACCTGCGAAGCTAATCCCTACCCCTCCAGCAAACGCAGTCATGAGCAGGATAGCAACCGATTGGCTAGTACCACGCAGTGCAGTGGCAATCGTGATCAGAAGAATCGAGAAAAACAGCGTTCTCTCTAAACCAAAACGCCGGCTGAGTATCGTTGCAACGGGAGCAAATATTCCCATACAAAGGACAGGCAAAGTGGTCAAAAGACTTGCTGTCAGTGCGTTTACGCCAAGCTCTGATTGGATCATGCTCATCATGGAAGCCACGGACGTAATGATCGGACGTAAGTTTAAAGCGGCTAAAAATAAAGCGGCTAAATAATATATTTTTTTCATCAATACCCTTCTTTCTCTCTCATCTTGTTAAGGTTACTTTGAGTATAAATCTGCCGCATTCATTGATCAATACAATAAATCGTATTATGATGATAGGAAAAGACTATCATCTATGAAAGGTGGACATATGGATACCCGGCATATTACCTATTTTATGGCTGTATTCAACCATTTGCATTTTACAAAAGCCGCTGAGCAGCTAGGCATATCACAGCCTACACTTAGCCAGCAAATTCGACTGCTTGAAGCAGAAGTTGGGATGCCGCTCTTTGATCGAATCGGCAAAAAGGTCGTTGCTACCGAAGCTGGTTCGCTGCTTTATCAATATGGCGTGAAAATGCTTCAAGCTGAAAGAGATGCAAAAAATGCGATGAAAGAACTATTATCGGAAAAACGAGGAACCGTCCGTCTCGCAGTACTCCCTTCAGATCTTGATTTTCAGCTGGTGCCACTATTTGTAGAATTTAAAACTCTTTATCCAGAAACCAATCTAAAGGCATATTCAAATATCTTCGTTCGTGAAGAAGTCCTTTCGCATAAAGTGGATCTCGGCATCGGACTGCGAGGGCCTGCGGATAAGCGTCTCGTTCAAATTCCACTTGGAAGTGAGCCTTACGAATTATTTGTTCATTCAGAAAGTGATTTGGCCCAAAAGAGCGAAGTGTCATTAAAAGAGCTGACTCACCGTGCGTTGGTCATGTATCCGAAGGGATATCTAGGAAGGGATTTAGTAGATGACGTATGTAAAGAACAGGGTGTTGAACTGGACACCGCCATGGAGGTTGGGTCCGCGTTTTCGCTATTGCAGCTGGTTGAAGCCGGCATCGGTGCAACCATTCAGCCAAGAGGATTACTAAATCAACATTCGATGTGGCCTAATATTGTTTCGATTCCTATTGCTGATCCAGCACCTGTCCGGCACTTGGAATTAATTTATTATGCAGATCGATTTGTCAGCAAAGCACAACAGCAGCTATCTGAATGGCTGATAGACTTTTTCAAATCAAGAACAAACTAAAAAGTGAGGTTAACACATGAAGAATGCAAACAGCATATTTACAAGAACAAACCGAGTTGTTATTCGCCAATTCGATAGACAGGATATTGAAGCGTTTTATCAATACCGAGCAAATCCCACAATTGCAATATTTCAATCCTGGGAAAACTACACATACGAAGATGCTGAATCATTTGTTCAACATCAATATCGAGTTCATTTATAAAAAAGGAAAATCCAAATCCGTTTTCATTGATCAACTCAAACAGTTTTTCATGAATTAGATTAAAAAAAGCCCTTTTCAGGGCTTTTTTTGGATTCGTTCTGATTGATTAGCTTTCGTTTGCCAACATGTATGCTGCAGTTTCATGCATATCTTTCAATCCTGATCTCTGTGCGTACTCGGCCACAGTGATCGCACTTGTCGTCAGAAGTTCTATTATATGTTCATCCATTCCTGGCCAAGTTCTCCCGCCTGCTTTTTCATACGCATGGATAAGTTTTGTTAATCCTTCTTTCCCAAAGAGAAGTTGATGCGACAAAAAATCTGCAGATACATCACCAACCCCCACTTCAGACCAATCAATCACACCCGTCACACATTGATTTTCATCAATCAGAATGTGGCCAGGATGCAAATCTCCATGCTTCACTCCCACGAAAGGCGGCCATAAAGAATCTTTAGCTAGCCATTCTTGCCAGCGCTCCCATAAACCGCTGTTAATGGTGTATTGCGATTTGACACGTTCCATTCGCTGTTTCATTGATCCTCTTAATTCATGAGCACTGAGCATCTCCACACCGATCGTTTTAAATGGCTGTTGATCTAAGGAATGTACATTCGCTAAAACTCTTCCTAATGATTCATAATAAGCTTGCGGTACTTTCGTTTGGTCAAAACTCCACACATACGATTCCTTCTCCACATCAATACTAGCCGCCGGTACCCCCTCTAATTGTTTATAAGCAATCAGACTTTCTGAAAAGATAGACCACTGAGGGACCTGAAAGTGAACCTGCTTACTCATATGATCTAATGTCTTTTTTTCTTGTAAGGTATGTTTCATTGATTCAGGTCTGCGAGGCACTCTTAATATCCATTGATCACCATGTAAATCTTCGACATGCGCGACACGAAAATCAACACCTGATTCATTTATTTTAATGGTATTCTCTGAAATGTCTAATCCGTGATGATTGGCTAACTGCTTTAATTCTAATCTATTCATATTCATTCCTCCAATTGCTCATTTAGTCATGATCAATAGGCATCAAGAATATCATCACAAAAAACCACAAAAGGCTACTTTATGTGGTCAGAGTAAACAAAGCTAGACTTATGCCATTCTTTGTATTAAAAAACATACAAAAAAGACAGAACAATTATCTGCCTGTCTTCTAGTGAAATTGCATACTTTCCCGCTGAAGATCATTAAAAATGTGCAGACTACCCCGTTTACTCCGTTTGATGAAAACAGAGCCTTTGAACATATGAAATTACTGATTGTTCAAAGTTTGCTGGCGTAATCTTCCTGCATGCATCATCTTTAACCATCCTCCTCTTTATCATATAAAGTTACTATACTTTATTTAAATATGACTTTCAATAAGATTACAAAAAGAAGCCCTTTTCAGGGGCTTTTATTCTTTCACTATCTTTTTTTCACTGGATGAATGTCTTCTCCCAAAAAAGAGGTATTAGGCTCACCACTATTTTCTAGGAACTCCGCTATTTCTTTCAGCTCTTGATTGATGAGGTCATTTCTTTGCATATCCGGGTTTAACAGAAGGATGGAGTGAATCGTTGTCGCTGCTTCATATAAAACATGTTGATCTTTTATCTGTTTGATGCATTGTTTCATACGATCGAAAAACCATTCAATCTCTTCAATTTCTTCCATCGGATAATGTGCCATTTTAAAGAGATTCTGCTGACGAAGGTCTTGTCTCTCAAAAATTTGTTCAAGCTCTTCTTTACTGACATACAAATCCGAGGATTCCTCATCAATCTCTACTACCTCGACCATCACATCTTCAGCTGTATATAACTGCTCAATAAAATCATCGAAAGTATCCGCCAGCTTAAAATCGACTCCCATTTCTAAATCAAAATAGTGAATAGGAGGATGTTCTTTCGTTTGTCGATAATCCATTGCGATCCATGTATCTTCTTCTCCGCTGATGATTACAAGTCCCTCAGGCAGCTCCAATTCATCACTTAACTGAAGACTATTCATGATGCCATCATCTTTGGCGATTCCTCTTAAATGGTCAAATTGAACATGATCCTCAGCCCATGAATTCGGCTGTTCAGTTGGGAAAGCATTACGAACTGTAAAACCACCGTTCCATTCTAAAATGAGCTTTTTATATGTATCAGGTAAAGTGACACCAAGTCTTCCCTCTGCTTCACGAATTTTTTCCTCATCTATCTTTTCTAACGTGAAAGGACTCTCTTCTTCTTTCTCCCAGAAAGGTTTCAAAGTGGATGCCTCCCTATATCTATTGAGATAAGTATAACATTGACCAACTGTTCATTTGCTCATTCTACTTCATAAAAAAACAGACTATTAAAGTCTGTTTTAATCTTGTCTATACGTTTTCAGAGGTTGTATTTCGATCAATCATAGTCGTGTTTCGATTTGATTTTTGATGTTCCTCCATAGTTGTATTCCGAATTGATTTTGTTTCAATGAGTTTCAAAGTTTCTGCTGTTGAAACACTTAACAATACAATGGAAACAATGACTAGTAATTTTTTAATAATCATACAGACACTCTCCTTTTTGAATATCATTTTGAGCTTTAAGAGCCTTTTTATAATATTCGACAGCTTTTTCAAAGTCCCCCTTTTTTTCAGAAGATAATCCTATACTTTGAGCAAATACCTCGACATAGACATATAGTTGCTTTTCCTCAAAATAATCTAGCACTTCTTGAATTGCTTTCTCATTAGCATCTATATAAATCGCTTTTAAAGCTTTAAATAACATCAAACACAACGAATCATTTATCTCTAAGGAGCACTTAAGACCATCTTCTACGAGTGGAGCGGCTTCATCATGTTGACTAGACTTATACAACGACCAGCTTAAACTAAATAGGGTGATTGGTTTTATTTCAATACTTCGTGGTGTAATAATGTCTAAAACTTCTCTGTAGCGTATAATTGCTTCAGTGTACTTTTGTTGTCGATCATATGTATTCGCTATGTTCAATAGAATTTTAGCAATTAACATATTATCGGCGAGCTCTTCTGCTATAGAAAAAGCTGTATTTAGATGCTTTAATGACTTGTCATATCGCTTGAAATCATCATAATTTCCTGCAATAACAATCAAGCTTTGTATTTGGCGAACTTTATATTGTTCATGCTGCTTATAGATGTCTAAGGCTTTTATAATATGATGCATAGAAACATGAGTTTGTTTCATAATATAGTAGGCTTCAGCCACCTTGAAGTGAAACTCCGCTTGCTCAATATCATCGACCACCAATGCGAGCTGCCTTTCAGCGATCTTATAATATTGGATAGCCTGTATGTATTCTTTCTTACTAAACTCATGCATTCCTCTAAAAAAAGCATTATAGTATTGCAGCATACCAGAAAGTTGATGATTTGAATTTTCGATTTTATCAACCAAATCAGAAACAGAAGGCGATCGTTTTTCTGAAGGTTTAATATAATCGAGCATAAGCTGATGTCGAAAACACATCAATTGATAGTAAATGAGCAGGTCTTGATCCTCTTCCATTCGCTCAATTTCTCGTTCTACCTCAGCTTTCAAAATCTCTGCATCAGGTACACTGAATTGCCGAATCATTTTATACCATTCATTGATTTTCACACCTACATGTGAAGAAAGAACTTTCTCCATCCCTTATTCCCCTTCCACTAATTTCCCTTATATTACATTTATTATCACATGTTTAAGTTTTCAAGGCACCGAAAAGAAACCGCAAAAAGAACAATTGAGTAACCGTGATTTTACATATTTCTTCTCACAACAGAAAAAAGCAGACTCTGCAAAAGTCTGCTTTTTTCTAAAAATCAAATGACTACACCTTTTGAAAATTAAGTATACAATGACTCGTTTAACCACTCGTCACAATGTTCTATCAGCCACCTCAAATATTCCACATATTGACCGACATGAAAACCGTCACAAACAGCATGATGGACTTGAATGGCGACTGGCAAGATAATTTTCTCTTCTTCCAGCTTAAATTTGCCTAACGTAAATATCGGCAGTAAATAAGTTTCATCTGTAGATACATTAAGGTTAAAAGAAGTAAAATCAATCCAAGGCAGGCTTGAAATATTGAACATATTTTCTGGCATATGAGGTTTCGGAAATAGTTTGTTACTTTCGTTATAAGCTTCAATATCAGCTACACAGCTTTTATAAAACTGAGCAAAGTTTTCGTCATAAGGCGTCCAAATACTTGAAAATGTCTTTGTTTCTTTATTTAGAATCGTATAACTAGGATGGAGAAGATCCCAGTGACCAAGCTCATCGTTTACTAGATCCATCCGAAACTCCGGTATTTTTTGCACAGCCCTTGCTAACAAATAAATTTGCACAGGATATACTTTTAGCTTTTGTTCTTTTAATATTGAATGCAATTTCGTGATGTCTAGATCGATCACCAGGCTATATGAGCATCGGGTTACCTTCATATAATGATGAAAGTGCTCTTTTCTAGGATAATTTTCATCTATTTGTTTAAACATTTTTATCTCCTCCTGAATGTGATTTCATGTATTCAGGAGGAGACTTTATCTGTTTTCACCACCACAATCATCCTTTCAAGAGATATGTGTTTCTGTCCATTCAAAGTCTACCATGAGTTTTACCTACGATAAAGCCTGCAGCAACTCTTCGTAAGTCATCTTGCCTAACGTGAATTTTTCTAGTGCTATATATGTTTTCTCCGCTGAGGTATTCATTCTATTATGACATTCATTCACTAACTCATGTTCATTTGTTATTGGCTCATGTATATGTTCTTTTTTTCGAAATGCTTCATAATATCTTATACCAAAAATTCTCTGGGACATCGCATTGATGTGAATTCCGTCTGGGTTAGGCGCAAGGCCTTTGGCAGTAACATAATAACAATTTTCATGATGATGTGCATATTTTTGAAGTTCCTCATTCATCAGTGGATATTCCACACATCCTGCGCCAAATGCCACTTTTCCCAAGAAATCGCCCAAACCTCCTATTACAAGCGGAATGTTAGGTACAGATAATTCAGTTCTTAGTTCATGAAATAATCTTCGTATTTTTTCATCGTATTCTTTGTATTTCCCATCTTGGCTGTCACTTTCTCCTTGATGCCATAATATCCCTGCCAATTCGCTATTTTCCTTTGCAAATTTAGCTTCACTTATAGCATGACGAAATAATGCTCCATCCGGCGACCACTCATCAATGGAACTGCCTCCCTCTGCACAAGGAATCAGGCCAATCTTCTCTCCTTCATGATTCTTACACCAAGCCTCCGCAAAGGAAGCCGCCAGTCCTACGCCAGCTACCGGCCTATCAAAATGAATGGGTTCAGTCATCATTTGCCATCTACCATTTCGCAGCATCATGATCCTTTCATTATAAATCGGAGGAACTTCATGTTTGAAGCCGCGCCCCGCCATATTTGATTGTCCAATTAGTAAAAATGACTTCATATCTTTTTCCCCTCGCTAAATATTCTATCAAATATATATTCATCTGAACGTTATCATTTTACCCTTCCTTTGTTTTTCATATTTGTCTACTTTTGTCGAAAGGATAGTAAAAAGGAATTACTTATTGTAAGATCCTTATGCAACTATCAATCAGGAGGATCGACTATGAAGAAATGTTTTGTATTATTTTTTACATGTTTATTATTGTTAACAGCTTGTAGCAGTGCAGCATCTACTAAAAAACAGCTCACCACAGATAACGTGATTGAAGCTTTCAAAAGTGCTGGGCTTGAAGCAGAAAAACCAACTGATCTTGAACAAAAAGAGTTTGGAAATATAAGAGAAGAAGGAAAAAGGATTCTCATTCCTTCTTTAGGCGAAAATGCTGGCGGAAGGATTTTTAAATTTGGAAATGAAACTGACCTTAACCAAGCCAAATCTTATTATGATGAGTTAGGAAATGCTGGATCTATGTTCTTCTCTCACACATATTCAAAAGGGAACTTCCTGCTTCAAATGAACGGAGAAATGAAGGATTCTGAGTTTGAAAAATATAAGAAAGTGATGGATGAGGAAATAAAATAGTTTCATATTTTTTTACTTATTGCTTCTTTAATCTTTAACAGAGAAGGGTTCTTTACGATGGTCTCTAATTCTGTTGGATCGAACCGTCACCTCACCCAGTTAAGGTGAATGACCTTATCCTGAGCAAACAGACCTTCCCTGAAAAAGACTAATTTAATAAGGTTCTATGATGAGCCTTTCCGATAAAAAATGTGCATTTTTGAAGAAAACTGAAAGGGTTCGTCCCCAATCCGTCCCCATAAAAAAACAGACCATGCAGGGTCTGTTTTAATTTTGCCTATACGTTTTGAGAAGTTGTGTTTCGATCAGCTGCAATACTGTGCATTCCTGAATATTGGCTTACGTTAAGCTTGTGAAAAAATCATATTCATGTATAATACAATTGATGTATGATGCATGAATTGTAGGAGGGTGACCTTTTTGAAAAGAGAAGATGCCTTAAAACTAAGAACAGATATTAAGAAAATGATTATATTAACTGGGGTTTTCGAATCTCAAAATTTGCCCAATGGACCATTTGAAAAACCTCTACCAACTTCTCAAATGATGGCGTTAGAGGAACTAGAGATGGAAAAATTAACTGTTTGGCAACTATCCAATAAACTTAGATTAGAGACTTCAACTGTAAGTAGGTTGGTAGATAAGTTAGTAAAAATGGGGCTTGTTTATCGTGAAGTAAATGAAAAAAATAGAAGAGAACTTTTTCTGCACCTCACAGAAAAGGGTCACATTACTGTTAATCGCTTAAGAGAACAATCCCTTACATTTTATCAACGTATCCTCAATAATTTATCAGAATCAGAACAAAAAATAGTTGTGGATGGTTTTGAATTATTTATTGATTCTATTTCTAAGTCTTTTGATTAGAGTGAGGTAAATCATAACCTTTGGAGGATAAAATGAGTTTGGATTTTGAACGTCCTATTATTGAACTAAAAGAGAAATTTGATGAATTAAAGAAAATGATGAAAGAAAATAATGTAGATTTATCGTCAGAAATTCATTTATTAGAAAAACGTTTAAATAAAATGCAAGATGAAATTTATTCTAATCTTACAGCTTTTCAACGAGTTCAAATTGCAAGGCTACGTAACCGGCCCACGACATTAGATTATATACCTTTATTGTTTACAAACTTTTTCGAACTTCATGGTGATCGATTATATGGTGATGATAAAGCAATGATAGGTGGTATTGCAAAATTTAAAGGAATGCCCGTTACGGTTATTGGTCATCAAAGAGGTAGAAGTACAAAGGAAAATATAGAAAGAAATTTTGGAATGGCTCATCCAGAAGGATATAGAAAAGCGCTAAGACTGATGAAACAAGCTGATAAATTTAATCGGCCTATTATTACATTTATTGATACAATAGGCGCCTATCCAGGGAAAGGGTCTGAAGAACGTGGAATTTCTGAAGCGATAGCTAGAAATCTATTGGAAATGGCTACGCTTAAAGTGCCAATTGTTTGTATTGTAATTGGAGAGGCATCAAGTGGTGGAGCTCTTGGCATTAGTGTCGGTAACCATATCCATATGTTAGAGTATTCATGGTACTCGGTCATTTCGCCAGAAGGAGCAGCATCTATCCTATGGAAGGACGCTAAGTATGCTCCAGAAGCTGCTGAACATATGAAAATTTCAGCAAAAGATTTAAAACAGTTAGGAATGATTGATGAAATCATCCCTGAAATGCAAGGTGGAGCACAAAATGATATAAAATCACAGGCACAAATGATTAAATCTGTGATCGAATCATCTCTAAAAAAATTGATACCATTATCCTCAGAAGAGCTTATACAACAGCGATATGAAAAGTATAGACAAATAGAGAATTATAAATGAAAATATTATTACATTTAGGAGGATTCTCGCAAAAAATACTAAATATTTTGTAAGAATCCTCTTAAACTGGATATGCTGATACTATTAAAAGATGTGTGATTAGTATGGAAAGGAAAATTTGTTCAACGGATTATCTTCCATCAATACTTTGAAACGTCGTTATCCCTCTACGAGATGGCAGGCCAAGCCGTCATATATCCCCATACTTTGTTTCTGGTTCTTTTATTGTTAATGACTCTTTCACATCAAAATTACCTATTTCAACAACCACGATTCATAATGGTCGCACTCCTTAAATACTATTCAAAAAAGAGCTGGACATGCTAGTGCTAAAACACCCTCAGATAGGATTACTCTACCTTTTTTAAGGAAGAATTTAATTGTTTTTCTAAATTAATCTGTCCCATCTTAGGGAATGAACTATAAATTCTTTATGATATAATTCAATATCAGTTTAAAATTTCTTTTTTGAATTTTAACAGACGATCCAGATTACATCACAAAAAGCTTTTATAATACGTATTTTTAGGAGGTTAACATTAGTGGACAGTTCCCTCAATGAAATGAAGCTTATCATTCCAACAGGATGTGACAATGCTCCCAGGAAGCAAATAGTCATTGATTTTACAGTAGCTATATTAACGCGGCAGACTGAAGTTATTAAGGAATTTGCGGATGAATCTATTATCTGGTATCAGTTAAAGGATAATACAAAGCTTGAAGGGCGAAATGCCTTAATCTCCACTTTGTACAAAGAGGACAGAGAAATCGTTGGCAACCTTGAAATTTACCAAGTAATAACACACGGGAAATTTGCTTCAATAAATGGTGTGATGTTATTAGCGAATGGTTTAAAAATTGATTTCTGTGATGTATATATTTTTAGTAGTGCTGCAAAGTCTGGAAAGATAAAGGAAATAAAATCATATAGGATTTAAACGTTACTGGTCTATTTATTAGGTGACTCAAAAGGCGTTGCGATACAAATTTCATACGTTTTCATGAAGAAAGATAAAAACAAAAAACTGCTACACAAGGGTTTCAACGATGATTCCGACTGGGCTCGAACCAGCGACCTCTACCCTGTCAAGGTGAATGACCTCATCCGAAGCAAACAGACCTTCCCTGAAAAAGACTGATTTAATAAGGTTATATGATGAGCCTTTCTGATAAAAAATGTGCATTTCTGAAGAAAACTGAAAGGGTTCGTCCCCAATCCGTCCCCATAAAAAACAGACCCTTAAAGGTCTGTTTTAATTTTGCCTATTAGTTTTCAAATGTTGAATTTGGATCGATCATCGTCGTGTTTCGATCAGTTTTTTGGGGTAATACAGTGGTATTTCGATCAGTTGATTCTTGTGAGTAATTCAGCGAACCCAGGCAAGCAGCACCTACCAATAAAGCGGTGCTAATCAATATCTTCATTTTAATATTCATATAAACACTCTCCTTTTTGGATTTCGGTTTGAGCTTCTATGGCAGTTCTATAATAATCTGCTACCCTCTCCGAATCATTCCTTTTCTCATAGAGATTTGCAAGGCTTAAAGCAAACTCTTCAATATAAGGATACAACTTCTTTTCCTCTAATCCTTTAAACATTTTTCGTACATTTTCAATACCTTCATCCACATAAATCGTCTTTAGTGAATTGAGCAATGTTTTATAAAATAGATTGTTTTCGGCTGTTGCACTTTTTATTCCTTTTGCGATATATTCAAGTGCTTCTCTCGTTTTATCACTTTTAAACAAGGTCCAACTTAAACTAAAAAACAATCTTGGTTTTATATCTTCATTGTTTTCACTCATCTTATCTAGTCCTTTTTTGTAGAAGGACGCAGCCTTACTATAATCCTGCTGCCTGTCATACGTATTTCCCAGATTTAAATAAGTTTTAGCGATTAATCTTTGATCATTTATTTCTTCAGCAAGTTCTAGGGCTTTATGTAAGTGGGGAAGCGACTTCTCATATCTTTTAAAATCATCATAATTTCCTGCGATCACAAATAGACTTTGAATTTTTCTCACCTTATACAGATCATAACGATCATAGATTTCTAGCGCTTTTATAATATGGTGCATTGAAACGTGGGTTTGTTTCATAATGTAATATGCTTCAGCAACTTTAAAGTGGAATTCTGCTTGTTCAATTTCATCTACAACAAGCGCCAGTTGTCTCTCAGCAATCTTATAATATTGAATGGCCTGTACATATTCTTTTTTACTGAACTCATACATACCTCTAAAAAAGGCATTATAGTATTGCAACATTCCAGACAGTTGATGGTTAGAATTCTCTATTTTATCGACTAGAGCGGAAATTGATTGATCGAATGAAGGCTTTATATAATCAAGCATAAGTTGATGTCGAAAGCACATTAGTTGATAATAGATAAGAAGATCCTGATCTTCTTCCATCCTATCTATTTCCCATTCAACTTCCGCTTTCAAAATTTCTGCGTCTGGAACACTGAATTGCCGGATCATTTTATACCATTCATTTATTTTCACACCTACATGTGAAGAAAGAACTTTCTCCATCCCTTACTCCCCTTCCACAAAATTCCCTTATATTACATATATTATTGCATACAGGAATTTACAAAGCACCGAAAAGATACCGCAAATAGAACAAAAAAGAGAGACGAATTCGCCTCTCTCATATGCCTTTATTATTTAATACTTCCCCAAATAGATCTTCCACCAGTGTGCCCTGTTTTTGCATGCTCCCATGTGTTAACTAATTGCATCTTACCTACATGTTGATGGTGATGCCAAGTATAGCCGGTCGGTGTAACACCTTTTTCAATCTGATCAAGTTGCTTTTTATTAAATTGTTTCATCTTTGTGATATCTTTAAATACATCTTTCTTCAATTGAACATTTGCTGTTTTAAACTGTGTAGCATTCGATGATTTCAATTGATTTAATGGAAGGGTCATCTCAGCTTTAAAATTAAACTTTGGAAAACCCTGCCTATCAAACTTAACGCCTGTCACAGGATGACTCTTACCAGCTAAATGTCCATTTCTAACATAAACTGAACGAATTTTTTTAGGTGTATGCTTTTGAACAAATCTTTTTGTTTTTGTCTTACCTCCTACCTTAACTGTTTTTTGTGTTACAGTAGGCTTCGACAATAATTTAAGTATTTGAGTAAGACCCCTGACTACCATTGCTTGAGCCTTATCTTTACTAGAAAGTGTCCCATCTTCGTATACTGTAGGTAGGGACTCAAACTCTTCCGCAGGTAATTCTTCTAAATCTTCATCGGCAATTAAATCATCTTCCGTTTGACCAGGAATATATTGTTGTCTACCTGGTTCAACCGCAGCTTTAGCCTTAGAATTTTCAGCTGCATTCAAAAAATCCATCGGAATGCTTGATACAAGTAACGTGATTGCAAATAATAAAAATAAAAACTTCTTCAAAATAACATTTCTCCTCATAACTAGTATTTTTGTCACATACTAATTATAAGTCCAATATCTTAATTTTTTTCTTAAAATTACCTTAATTTATATTCCTTATCTTAAAAGCAATATGTTCACCTAAATTCACTATGAGCGAATCTTCATTTCTTTCTAAGAATTCAGCAATTTGTTGAACAAGGTTTTTAATATTACTATTAGTTGGCATCTTTTGATTTATTAAAAGAAGTGAGTTAATAGTTGAAGCTACCTCATACAGAACATCTTCATCTTTCACATTCTCAATGTAATTTTTTATCGTATCGAAAAACCATTCAATCTCTTCTATTTCCTTCATTGGATAGTATTGAATTTTATAGATATCATCTGTATCTGGGTTCTCCATCTTTAATATAGCCTGAAGTTCTTCTTTACTTAAATACTCATTTGGAATCTCATACTCAATTTCTGCTTCTGCTTCTGTTTCTTCATCGACAATATACTCAACTGTATAAAGTCCCTTGATAAGTTCATCAAAAGAATCTGCTAATTTAAAGTCTTCTTCCATCTCAACATCAAAGTAATGAATTGGCGGATTCTCTTTGGTGTTTCGATAATCCATTGCAACCCATGTGTGTCCATCACCATTGATTAAAATTAATCCTTTTGGCAAATCCCACTCTTCTATTAAATATTCACTCTCCATAATACCATCATCTTGTGCAATTCCTCTTAGATGTGTAAATTGGATATGATCCTCAGCCCATGAATTAGAATGAGTGGTTGGAAAAGCATTATGAACAATATACCCACCATTCTGTTCTAGAAGGAGCTTTTTGTATGTATCGGGTAAAGTCACTCCAAGTTTCTTTTCTGCCTCAGCAATTTCCTTTTCATTTATTTTTTCTAGTGTGTAGTAGTTTTCTTCTTCGTCAATTTCCCAAAATTGTTTCAAGGTTTGTACCCCCTAGTATAATATGCACATAAGTATACCATTTTTAATGGTTTTGTTTAACAAGTTTTCATTTTGATAACTGCTTTGAAAAATTGATTTATTTATTGAGGAAAGTATAAAAAATTGAAGTGGCTTGTGAGGAATTGGTGTGGGATAAAGAGAAAAGAGAATGGCGATTTTAATATCAACTTACCAACGCCTTTATCCGAATGTCTAATGCACTAAAAAGAGCAACTTCCAAATGAGAAGTTGCTTTTTCAATCTTCCGTATGCAGAGATTTAACTTATATCTAATGATTTTTAGAATAAGAAGCCAATAATGTTAAATCAATTAATAGCCACACGCTGTTGTTTCTTGGCAGCCTGTAAAGAAATTGTAGACATAATTTTTCTTTTCACTTCACAATAGTTACTTATTAGTTCATTACTTATTCTATTAAATTTGTGTTTATTACCTTCTCCTAAGTAATGAAAATCTTCATCCTCTTTTTCTTTTAAATATTTAAGAAGCAGCTCAACATTCTTAATTCTCAGATCCCATCTCTCTTTATAATCAGTACTTTTATTATTAATCGCTTTAAAGTTAGAGTAGATTTCATTATATATTTCTTCATTTTCAAATTTTGTATCAAATATAATCATTTCTAAATATTCATGATTCTTTAATAATGTATCCAGGTGAAATTGAGCAGGAGGAGCAATGCGTACTAAACTAATTTTATCTAAAAAATTGTCCTCTCCCATCCTTCTAGCACCAATATCACTTTCAATTATATGTCTTTCTAACATTGGAGAAAGAAGCGCCTTCAGAGAATCCATATCATTGCAATAAACTGACAAATCTTTTAAAATATCGTTCAATGGGACAAACCCTTTGATTGTTCCTAATCTTATTTCTTTATCTTTATAAGACATAAGTATTTCGAGAATCCTTATATTTATAAAATGGCTGCCAAAACCATCAAAAGTATTACTCTGGAATAAATTCAGTAACTTTGATTTTTGAGTATCATAATTGATTCCTGTTGAGAGACCTACACTTTTAACTAGTCTATTAAAAGGGATAAATTGATTTTGAAGCTTCTCTTCTTCATATTTATAATTGAGTAATGAAACTAGATTACTATGACCTGATGTTACAATATCTCTAAAGAGTTGTAACGAGTATCTCAAGTTTCCACTTGAAAGGTGAACTAATAAATCTTCAACTTCTTCTCTTTTTAATGTCTGTGACAACAAATTAAGTAAATCTTTATACTTCAACTTAACCGATGCGTAATTAAAATCAAAATTCACCTCTTCATCACCTGTTATTTCTTTTACATAAGCGATTCGTTTCATTAATACTTCTTTCACGCTTGGAGGTACTATCTGATAAGGTGTTATATTAGCATAAGCATTCATCGGTGGTTTTGTTTTCATTGACCAATATGTCTCGTCTCTTAAAGAAAGAATAGTGGTAATTTTCAATTCTGAACTTTTAGTCAATCCATAAAAACTAGCCTTTTCTTGAACGACAGTTGGCTGTTGATCTAAGTTGTCCAAAACTAAGAATAACTCAAAATCCTTTTCTACTAAATAAGATATAATTTTCTCTATATGGTGTTTTTTATCATTTTCCATTGATTCTATTAAATTACTGATATTTTCGTTTTTCGTCTGTTCAGATAAATGTTTCCATGCGCCTCTGAGCTTTTTATTGATATTATCTTCATAGAGCTCTTTTAGAAAATCATATTCATAAATATCGATTTGGTCAATTTTTTCTAAAGCACTCTCTATGTCTTGAAGTATTTTATCTTCAATCTTTTTTTCAATTTCTTCATCAGTATTATAAAAAGAACGGAAGTCAACTTGACACCAAACTATCTTCTTAGTATAACCTTTGAGAAAATGATCGTAGAACCTTTGGATAAATGTACTTTTACCAGCACCTAAATTACCAAATAAGACAAATACGTGTCCTTGTTTCTGATATTTTTTTTCTTGCATTCTTCTTAATAAATCATTGTGGAAGCTCCCAGCTGATTCATCCGACACCTCTAATGAACGATTAGACTCGAAAGGAAGACCTAATAATGGTATCCTTCCCTTGATGAAATTTTTCAATTCATTACCATAAGAATCTAACTTCACATTATTACAATATAACTTCTTTAGTAGCATCTTATTATGGCTTATATCAGAAAAATAATCTGTAAGTATAGGAGTCAAAGGTGCTGATAGTGGGTTATTCCCAATATTGTCGTTTCTGTAAGTTTCATCTGCAATTGATTTTCTAAATTGAGGAGCTTCCCTATAAACTTTCAATTCTAAAATTTCCTCAATATTATTAAAACCATTTTTATAAGGGCTAAGTATTTCATAGATATGATGAAAATTATTATTAAAAGCGTCTACTCCAGACAGTGCAAGTGTATCAAAAGCCCGATTTGCCTGATAAGTTGTACAAAAAATCAAATTCAATCCATTGCTGACAACACATAGAGGCGATTCCTTTTCTTTAGCATAAGCTCTTGCCTGTTCAATTGCACTCCATAAATTTGACTTAGTTTTCTTTATTACAGAAGAATTGTAACGTTGTAACTTACTGTTTTTTGGAAGATTAAAATCAACCTTATTACTCTTAGCTTCCAATACAAAATTATTATTTCCTGTGTTACAAAAATAATCAATAAAACCTGCCTTTACTTTTGGCTCTCTTTGTATATTTTTTTCATCCCAAAAAAGAACTCTGGTTAGTAAATTATCTATAATTTTACATCTGATATCCGTTTCACTTTGTATTATATTATCTTGGAAATCTGCCTCTTCAGAAAATTCATTCCATTTCTCTATCGAATCATTTAAAGTCATTCAACCCAATGCCTCCAAAACAAAAAAAGATTAAGACTTTAGTCTTAATCTAATGATAATGAATTATTCCAATTTTAGCAAGTATATCCAATGCCTGAAAACCTTGTTCTTTTGTATATTTTGGTTTTTCTAATACCAGTCTATCCATAACCGTTTGAACACCTAAATATGAATACTCATCATATAAAAAGTGAACTGAGGCCAAAAGTTCAACCCAGTCTGCTTCAGACAAGTTTAAAGAGTTATATTTTATTGCATTCTTCAGTGGAGTTAAAGTTCTTTGGATATCTTCTCTAATTTTGAATTGCGAATAATCAAAATGGTTTAGTTGCTCTGTTTCACTGTAAAGAACTTTAGTTAGTGATGGAGAATAGGGACCTTTCTTATACCAAGTAAATTGATAATCTCCACAATGTATACCAAATTGATTAGCAAGATAAACAACTTTTTGAGCTATAATACGATCATCAAGGCTTTGAACAGAAGGTGGACGATCCACTACAAATTCATGAATTAAGTGAACTGATAAATATTGAGTATTCATTTGCATTAACCCCTTCCAAAGCACATAGTTAGATTATATTATATCCAAGAACACCCGAAAAAGAAACAAAATGTTTCTTTCCGAAACTTTTTTTGCAATAAATTGGATTTTATACCTTACCATGACCATAACTTTATTATTGAATTCAATAATAGGTGGCATCAGTAAGACACGTTTTATTTGAATGCTTTTTGAAGAGTTGCTTTAGTCTTTGGACCATAGATGCCGTCAGCAACAAGACCGTGCATGAGCTGGAATCGCTTGACCGCATTCGCGGTTTTCGGTCCATAATAGCCGTCAATACCGTTATTTTTTGCGCCTTTATCGGGGTAGTAATACACAGCAGCCAGAGCTTCCTGCAATGATTTTACTCCAGCACCCTTTGTCAAAGGCTTGGTTACTTTAATAATGCCAGATGGCAAGTTAAATGATTTTTTAGGCTTACTCGCTTTTGGCTTGGATGGTGTATTTTTGACAGGTGACGCTTTCACAGGTTTCGCTGTTGCCTTTTTCCCTGTATGAGCGGTTGCAATACCTGCCTTGAAGCTGTCCCAACGATTAAGCAGCTTTCGTGGACATTGTTTACCGCTCCATCTTTTATGGGGAACAACATTGGCCAACGGAATACCTTGATCCTGCATCAGCTGACGAATTAACCATTGAGCGTTCTCGACAGCCTTCTCAAAATTACCATCGCTGTTCTCGCAAATTTCAATGCCGATCGACTTCATGTTTCCGGTTCCCCGACCATCTCCTGCATGCCAGCCGTTTTCATTCAAAGGCAAATGTTGATAAATGACTTTATCATCAACTGTAAAGTGCCAGCTTGTAGCTGTATCAGGTTTTTTTACATAATTGACATGACGCAAGGCATTTGCTCCTTTGTCAGTGTTTGCGGTGTTATGAACTGTAATATACAAAGGCTTCATATAGTTTCCTGGTCTGTTGCGGTTACTCTTTGGAATAAAATCTTTAATGATTTTTACCATGTTCATCGTCTCCTCTGATCAATTTAATATAAAAAGAGCCACCTCATGGCAGCTCCTTACTTCGCTAATCCTTTTTGTTTTAGGACTTCTTTTTGTTGCTTACCTTTGTCGGTCACATAGTTGTTTTTGAACCATGCGGCAAGGGTTGTTGCGATTGTGAAGATCATTGAACCAGCAAGGTACAATGTGTCAGCTAATGATGTGATTTGATCATCTTCAATCGGTAAAACTGGTTTACCGAAAATAATTAAAGTTTGGTTGATTAATGCCATAAATAGAAGCACCGTGCGGATCACCGTGCCTTTGTCGAATGTTTTCATGATTTTTACCTCCTATTTTAAATTCCGTTCAATTTTATCGAGCTTGTCGATCACGACATCATACTTTTCACTAAACTTTGCTAACACTTCATTTTGCGCTTCGATTTGTTCATTGAGCTTGTTTTCTCTTTCCTTTGTCGTGTTGAGAACATAAAACAATACCCAACAAAAAAGAACCGCAAAGGGTCCTTGTGTCATCAAATATTGAGCCAAATCCATTTCCACCATACTCACCTACTCCTCCACTTTGTCCACCTCCTTAAAGAAGGCAAAATAAAAAGCCCCTCTAGGCTTCGTATTGTTCTCCTGTTATGTCTTGATAGTCTTCTTTATTAATCCAACCGATTTCTACATAAAAGGCAATGTCTTCAGGACCGTAACACTTCCAATCCCAAAACTGCTTTATATCCGCGACTGTTGGATATATCATGATTTTTCACCGCCTTTCATCTCCTGAATCTCAGTCATTAATTGAGCCAGTTGTTTTGTCATCTGTGCCTCACGCAATTTAGCTGCAGCTGCTTCCTTTGACAGTTCAGTCAATTGTTTAGTTAAGACTGCATTTTGCTGTTTAAGTAAATCAATATCATACGGCGGTTGCTCTATTTGTAAGCTATCAATGTATTCTTGGGTTGCTGATTCGCTCCATGTCTTGCTTGTGGGATTGTATTTCGCGATGTACAACCCTTCTTGAGGTTGAACGTCTGTAAACCCCTCTGGAATTTCAGCGTCATCGGGGATTTCTTTATCCCCACCAGGTATATACTTGTTGTGTTTATCAAATGCATATATAGGTTTCATACGGTTCACTCCTTTGCTTTAAACATACAATTCACGACAATAAACTCAGTATTACTACTCGTGTCTTGTATGCAGAAACGTCCATCTGTAGCGATATACTGTCTACTAAATTGCGGTCCCTTAAAACCACCGGTACTAGAAGCGATGCCAACATTATAGAGAGGGAAAGGCGGTTCACACCCTTCTGGCAACATAAACGCACCAACATCCCCAAGTGTACCGCCTGTGATGGCTCCTGTAACATGAACAATTCCCATCGCATCCTTTGCAACGCGAACCCGATAGTCATTATTGACCTCAGACTTATATGTTTTCCATCCATTTCTGATAGTCGGTAACTTCCAGTCTAGTTTTGCATCAGAATCAGTGATCATACGTTTCCAACCTTTGAATTCCCCACCAGTATGAACGGTTCCGAACCAGTACATATTGTCAAAACTTCTCCATAAACGAATGTCTTTTCTTGTTCCTGCAGTCCCGACATCAATATTGAACCACGATGAATCGTTTGTGGTTGGCTTGTTTGTAAGATACTGTCCAGCTGCATAATAGTTGCCAGAGGGTAAAGATAAGATATCCGTTCCATCTAACACAGTTGGAAGCGGCTTACGATCCCCCGAATCTTGCGTCAGTTTATAGAGTTGGCCATTGTTCCATTTATCTTTTTCAGCTGCTGTCGGCAGCTGCGTCCAAGTGATAGATATATGGCTAGAATTATAGTAGAAGTAATAAGCATTACCTGACGTATCTACCGCAAAACCAGTTCCGATGTTGTTTTGTCCCACCGTCTGAATACCTCTCAAATAGGCATTGCTGGGCGCTGGGGAATCTTCTACCCCTGGTGATGCAATGAAAGTACAGGTCCCTTTGTCTTTTATCGAATCATAAATATTTTTGTCAGCTGGAACAGAAATCAAGTATTTGCCGTCATCAGCTGTGATCTTATATAACTGCGATTCATTCCATTTCTTCTTCTCTGCTTCTGATGCATGCGGCTTGGTGTCACCAATATGGCCAACGAATTGTTCTAACAGCCCGGCATCATTTTCAAGTAATACCTTCACCATGTCATTGAAAAGATCCGCATGAGCTTTGTCGCTTGTTTCAAACACTTTAGGAGATTTAATATCCATCGATGAGCACTCCTTTCCTAGTAAATATCATCAATCTCAAAGATGAATTCAATGTCACCATCTTTTTGCTTGTCTGTCATGGTACGGATGGCCGTAAACTTTCCATCTTCATCAACAAGAGCCAATTCGTTGATGACTTCTCCTGCCAGTTCTCCTTCAGCGATGGTGCACGTGTACCGGATCTTCGCCGGCTCCATGAATTCATATGAATCAATTTCTTTTTGAACAAGTTCCTTTTTAAGTTCTTGTTCAGTGCCGTCTAGTGAGATCGGTTTCCCATCCTTCGTCCCACCCTTTCCAAAAGCCATCTTAACCACTTTTGTGAGCTTCGTTCCTTCTGCTCTAGCCTTGGCCATTTGTTGCCGAGCATAAAGCGTTGTAACGGTTAATTGATCAGCCATTATGATCCTCCTTTATAAATCTATTTGTTTGGACGTGGCAGCTAGATATTTTGAACCGTCTAGCGGTACTGATCCATCAAGCGTCCAATATTTCTGCTTAATGATTACACTTCCGCTTTGCTCATTTGATACATGAGCAGCCATGCGGAATGTTACTTTCCTTTTTTCTTTATTTACGTGTTTGAAACGAGATCGAAGTGTAAGAGTTGCTTGTTGATCCGTTTCGTTTCTGGCTCCTACCATGACATATCTTGTACGTCCAAGAACTTTCATTTCTTTATTGAGTTTCATGGCCAATTTTAAAGACTGTCTAAATCGAACTGGGATGTCAGTTGAATTGCGTGAACCGCTAAGATAAAACGTACCATTTAGTAAAAATTCACCATTGAGTAAAATGGGGATGTGATCAAAAAAGCCCACTCTGCTGCGCAGTGTGAGCCGGTTATGATAGTCTTTGATTTCATGAACATCCGTATGATGTATGCTTGTAAATTTGTAAGCCAAGTGAGCCGGCTTCAAGTTTTCAAGCGTCTCCACAATGTATCTGGTGTTCTGCAGGTCATCCAAATTAACACGAAGGGAGAAATGATAGCGGCCTGTCGTTAGACGAACCACCGCGCTAGGATTCTTCAAGAACCGGTTCACTGCTCTTTCTAGTGATGCATACGTGATCGGTGGAATGTTTGACATGAGATTCAATATACGTGCCCTTCTCAATTCAATCGAGTCACCTGATTCACGTTGCACCTTCAGCATTCTTTCCCATCGATTCAGACCCCATGTGGCTGTTATCGGAAAAAGCTGATCAGTCATATTAAAAATAGAATCGTCTAGCATTTCCATCTCTGGAGCCTCTGATTTCATTAATTCATCAAATTCAGTGATCTCCGTTAGGTAGGAAGGTAAATAGGCTTTCATATCATCATACTTGCTCATTGACGATCACCTGCCCTAGACGCGGGATTTCAATGTCTTGAAGCGGCAAGTTTTTGGCTTCACCGTTGATCAAGACATCTGAATAGTCCGATACACTACTCGCATGATACAAAATGTCATTGATCGCTGACATTCTTATCACGTTCTCCTCGAAAGCAAGTGATTTCAGAAGAGCTTTGATCTTCTCTTCAATCTCCTCTTGTGCATCCTCAATGGAGTAATCCATTTTAAGCTCCACCGATACGGACACCTCAACATCTTTCCAATTGGCGCTTTCAACAGTGGCATTAGCCCCGATTGGTGCTTGGCCTTCCCCTTCTCCTGGAACCGGATCAATGTACTCTTGGACCTTATTGACGAGCAGATCCGTCGCAACATCAAAATTCCCGTCTGTGATGACAACTTTTACTGTGCCTTCACCATTCCAAAGCGGGAACACCTTCGCCCTCCCAACTCCTTCTACTTCTTCAGCCCACTTTTTATAATGAGCTTTGTTAGCACTGACAGCCTCCCGCCTTGCCCTCATCAAGTACCTTTCATATAGAGCTTCATCGTCTTCTTCTTCTTGACCAGGTATTTTCAGCTCCTCGAAAATGACTGATTCTAAACCTGGTATGTTATCGAGCGATAGGAGCGGCAGTTCTGCAAAATTCCCGTTGCCTACAGCACCAGTCGTTTCACACTTCAGCGTGCCGTCAGATTGATATTGAAAGTACAAATTGTCGATATAGAATCTTGATCCCGTTGGTATTCTGATAGTTTCAGGTGTCACCTCAACGGACCATACAGCACTTGTGGCCGCTTTACGAGTGATCCCCACTTCAGCAGCTCGTCTATCTAAAAATTCTCCCTGCGCTGTATCCGCAAAGACAAGATCGAATACCTGATCAAGCCATATATAAGATTGAGCAAGTTCCGCAGCTGCAGGAGCCAATGCATTCCATATCACGCTGTTTTCACGTTTATCAATATCATCGGGTATACGTTCCAGCATTCGCTCCATGATGGCTTCATAAGACTGTTCCTCAAACATCTCCGATCACCTCCTCGATCTCCAAGGTCCCTTCATCAGTCACCACGTTAAAGAGCACTTTAAAGGTTGCCCCTTCTTTAGTGATCTCAAAATCTTGCACACTTTCGATTCTTTCATCTACTAAAAGAGCTTCTTCAATGAGACGCGGGATTTCCATCTCTTTGTATTCGTCCGTTGATTCTTCATCAGACACAGCTTCCTGCACTTCGCATCCTACGTCATGGCTATAAACAGCATGCGAATATCGTTCCGTTCGCAAAGCCATATAGACGAATTGGCGAATAGCATCAAGACCATTAATCTTTTCATTGGTTAAACGGCCAGACTCAAAGTCGATTCGGTAGGTAGTCGAAGGTTCAACAATATCCTCTTCGTCCTCATCCAAATCCTCAATTTCTTCTTCAGGTGAAAGAGCCATTATGAACCACCTCCTACTACTTTATCTAAGATGTAAAACGTCTGGCCCCCTGACATCGCAAGAACCATGATACTATCGCCTTCTTCTAGCTCATCATCTTCTCCCTCGTCTAAGCGGGCTGGCCAGATAAGAAGTTCTTCAGGAATGATGAGTTTATCATTCTCATTGAGTCGAACACTAAGAGGAGAAACAGACACCACATCACCAAGTATCAAGTCAGTTGGCGATTGTGCATCCACAGCATCGACAGCCAATCGCTTAATTGCCTCGCTTAGTTTCATGTCTGGTTCCCCGTTGGGATGGAATTTTTCTCAACGACATCGATCGTCATGGTGTGTTTGGTTCCTTTAAATTCATGGCTGTCTTGATCGATCCAATACGTTTTTTTAATGCCGATATCAGGGATGATGATGCGTACTGGCATACCACTTTGTAATCCAGGAATACCTAGAGCTTGAATGCTTTTCAGCTCTTTTTTTACGCCTTTCCTTTGAGCCAGACGGACATCTGCTCTCTTTTGCAGCTGTGCCTGATTTATTTCCCCTGACACTCTTTCGACGTGCTGCAGGATGCCGTATTTTCTTCTTGCAGCACTATCATTCGCCACAGCCTGCATCTCAATTTCTTTCTTTTGTGTGACCATCTTTGGCTTCTTTGGCTTTGTTGGTTTGGTCGTTTTCTTCTCTTTGTCAGTAGTCTTAGATTTCTTTTTTTCTTTCTTCAGCACCTTAATTTTATCCACGTGTGTTGCTCTCATCTTCACACGTGTGGCTGTTTCTTCAATGGAAGTGCTGTACTGATAATCAATGAGATTCACGCCTGATTCAATGACCCATACTTCAGACGGATCAGGCCATGCTCTCAGCCCCATCTTGCCTTTAGCAGAATAGATTTGATAGTTACGTCCTGTTTGTTTCTTTGTTTCCCTTAGAGCCTGCAAAATGATGTCATACAGGCTTGTATCATTTTTGAATACAAGTGATTTAATGACATGGCCAGTGTTAGCAATCGACGTCATCGGGATCTGAAAATCTTGACCCAGTCGCTTCATTATTTGATCAGCCCGCTTGTTTGCAAAGACATATACATCCTGGTTCTTCACCAAATACTGAAGCATGTCATAAGCAGTAAAAGTGAGCTTTTCATCTTTGGGCGTTCTTGCAAAGACTGTACCTCGAAAGAGTTCTTTTCCTTTCCACTTGAAAAGAACAGTGTCACCTTCTTTGATGCTGTAATACTTTTGAGAACCCTGTCTTGTCACGATCGTTGCTTGTATTGAGCGGGGGGCCTGATACCTTTGCCCCCGAAGTGTCACACTCTCTGTCACAAGCTCATACATGGTGCCGCTTCTGATGGCAAAAAGCTCAATCAATGTCAGCCCCCCTATTGTGGTATTTTTAATTTTTGACCAGGGAAAATCCAATGCCCTGGTTGTCTAATATTGCGCCTACTTCGTTTGATCATCGCGGCTTTATTCGCATTCCAAATGCGGCGCCACTTTGTGCTGTCACCATAGAAACGACCAGAAATATCCCACAAGGTATCACCCTTTTTAACGGTGTACACTTTTGGTGCGCCTTTTGAACTGCGTTTTTTGCTGCTCTTTTTGGATTTCCGTTTAATTTTTCTTGGTGATGCTGTTTTGTATTCTTTGAGTTGCAAAGTAAACTCTCGATCACCAACATCATAAGTACCTTCATTGTGGTTAAAGCTTTCTATGCTGCATTGGATATTGATTTTGGTTCCAGTAACGATAAAGCGTACAGGCTTCTTTGAACGCATCATTCGTTCAATTTTCGCAATCGCATTCTCTGGTGATGGAATGCTTTTATATTCAGCGATCGGTGTATACTTCTTTGGAAAAAAGGCTGTAAATGAAATTTGGCGAGCCCCTGGTACATCCAAGAATGTGAGCTCGCCAAATTTTGATACTTTGATAGATTCATTTTGTACGTTGTTATTGAGTTCCAATTTCTCAGGAAGAACAGGGAATCGTAATTTGTCCTTCCCTTGTGACATCCACATTTGATATTTTGATTTAGCCATCAATCACGACTCCCTTCGTTCCTGTGTTGATCTCGACTTCTAGTTCTTCAGCTATTGATCGTTTGATCTTTTCAACAAGTGAGTCTTCATCTTGTCCATTATGGAAGTGCTGATCGCCATTAAAGTTAATGATGACCTGTTTTGACCCACCAGAAGCAGACGGTGTATTCGTTGTGCCAACTGTTACTGTTTGCACCTGACCTTGTGAAAGCTCAGATGATGCAGCGTTGGTCGGATCGTATACATCCATTCCTAAAGCCTGTGCAGCTTGAGCCAACAAGTAGCGGCCACGTATGCCGCGCTCTTCAGGAATAATCCATTCACGCTTGTTTCCTTCCCCCACTCTGGCGATTTGCTCTTGCGTGATTAGACCACCGTTTGCATACCCCTTATATGGTCCACCGTTTCTGATACTTCGTAATCCCGGCGTATTATAGACACTACCATATCTGCCTTTGATGTAATTGATAGCAGCTGCAGCATTATGGATTGGGTTCCAGATGTCGTTCATGCCGCTTGCTTTGTTTGAATTAAAGGTCGGATCAATGGTCTGCATTAATCCTTTAGACGGCGTTCCTCTCTTGGCGTTTGAATCCCATAGGTTGATCGCTTTCGGGTTTCCACGTGACTCATTCTGCGCAATCGTCATCAAACCAGGTAGCCAGCTCATAGATGTGCCGGTTGCCATTAAAGCAGCCATCAGCCACTGTTGAACACTCAGGTTAGATGCACCCATACCACTAAATGCAGCGATTAAGGAGGCGGCTTGATTCTCTGCGAATTTCTTCACGTCAACTGAATCAAGACCTTTGACGACTCCGATCGATGCGAATTTTCCAAGACTCATCATGACACGTGAAGGAGAATGAATGTCTAGCTCTTCCCTAAACGCCTGTTCTACCTTCTTGGCCATGTCCTTAGCCGCCTGTGTCACTTCACTTCCTTTTGACCTCATGCCGCTATTAAATGCGTCAATCAGTCCAGCTCCCCAGGTAGGTGACTCTTGGCGAGCGGATAAGAAAGGTTGCCTTACATTTTGATCTAAGAATTGACCTGTACCGGTTGGTGTCATATTTTGACCTGCAGCAAAGCCACTGACAGTTTGAACACCATACTGCGAAGTCGAAGTCTGAATTTGAGTAAATGGTTGCTTGATATTGGCTTGTTTCCACTGTTCCAGTGAAACGACTTTGCTGTTTAACCCTTTTTCAAAGTCAGTGCTAAACTGTTCCCCGTATTTTGATGCGTTGCCCGCATCCCCAATTGATACCGATCCACCTGCAGAAGTGGAAACTGATGAAGCAGCAGCTGGTCTCATAGGAGATGATGAACCTGCTGGAGAGGTTGGTGATGTACCGTTTGGCACTACGGACATTCCAAGATGTGAAGCAGCCTGAGCAAGCAGCATCTTCCCTCGACCTCTATTGTTTTCAGTCGGGATGACAAATTCTTTCCCTGCCTCGCCGATCCATGAAAGTGTTGGTTTTGTGATATAACCACCGGTGGCGTTATTTGCTGTTTTCTCTTTCTTTTTCAGGCCTGTTTTTTCTTCTCCTTTTTTCTCAAAGATATGAAATACATTTCCACTAATTTCTTTAACTTTACCGACTACATTCCCAACAATGTCAAATAAGCCTTTCCATGTGCTCGTTAACCTTTCAGCATGGTCTTTTAGCGGATTAAAAACATATTTTTCAAACCATGTACTCACTGTCTTCCAGATACCTTTGATAATTCTCCAGGCATCCTGAAACTTTTCCCACACAAAGGTAATCGCTGGTTCCGCATATTTCTTATATGGCTGCCAAACGTACTCATCAAACCATTTGGCAAGTATAATCCAAGTGGTTTTAATCCAATTCCACGTATTTTTAAACAAATTCCATATAAAGATAATGGGTGGCAAAGCGTAAGTTTTAAACGGCTGCCACACATACTCATCAAACCAAGCCGCTAGTATCACCCATGTTGTTTTAATCCAGTTCCATGTACCTTTGAATAGATTCCAGATAAACATGATGGCTGGAATGGCGTATGTCTTAAATGGTGTCCACACATATTCATTAAACCACTCAGACAATACTCCCCATGTCTCTTTGATCCAATTCCATGTATCAACAAGTTTATTCCATACCCAGCCAATGGCTTCTACTGCATATTTACCATATGGTTTCCATACCTTTTCCATGAACCACGTTGATGCAACACCCCAAACAGTTTTAATAATGTTCCAGGCAACAACAAAAACACCAACAACAAAGTTGATGATTGGTACAACAAAGTTATAGATAGGTATGAATACTTTTTCCATGAACCAGTTAGAGACTTTCTCCCAAGTGGTTTTAATTTTTGTCCATGCTTTTTCAAAAAAATCACCAATTGGTTCAGCAACGTTGTCATTGAACCAAGTAGAAATATCTTTCCATGTATCTTTAATCCACTTGATTGCATCCTCTGACCATTTGACGATCTCGTCCCATTTCTTCTTGATGGTTCCATTGTCGAACATCTTTCCAATCCATTTGCCAAGATCACCGCCAAAGATGCTCCCTAAGATTCCACCGATTGCTGTTCCAATTCCAGGGGCGATCATTGTTCCGATTGCCGCTCCACCGATTCCGCCTCCTAGATTTCCTGTGAACCCACCGATCTTTTCACCTTTATTATCATTGTTGATGCCAATCAGTTCTGTGGCCGCAATCAGTGTACCGAGAATAGGAATACGTTTTCCGATGCTCTTTGCACCTTTACCGAGATTTCCTAAGAATCCACCGCCACGCCCTTGGTTTGGCGTTGTTGGACGTACCGGCTCACCTCTATTGATCCAAGGCTGACGATATTCAGGAGGTCGTTGGTTCCTTGGCGGTCTCCCTGCTCCTCCAGAACCTCCAATTACACCGCCGCTCGTTCCTGCTCCCATTCCTCCTCTTAAACCTTTTCCCCATTTGTAGGCAGCAAAGGCTCCTGAGAGTATGGATTTAAGCGGCTTTAATAATGTGGCCACCTTTCCTAAGAACGCAAGCGCAAACGCATTGGCAATCAGCGCACCGGCAATTGAACCTTCGCCAGTAAGGGCATTCCAGTTGATCTCGCCAATCTTCTTGGCGATCCGAATACCTAATTGCACAGGATCAAGTGCTTCAAGAAACGATTCAATGAATATCTTTCCTGCTTTGGCTCCTGCATCAGTGAAACTGTCCTCGGATGATTTGTCATCAATACCAAGTAGACCGTTGATCACACCGTTTATAATGCCACCGTAAGTCTTCCCGACATTCTCGGCCATTTTGAAAAGACCTGGTTTCCCAGTCTTCTCCCACCACGCTCCGAAAACATCTTTCGTGTTATCAAGGACGAGCTTCCACCGAGTTTCAAAATCCATTTTTCTGTATTTTTCTAGTTGTTCAAAGTGCTTCTTCAGCTTAGGGTTGTCCTTAAATTTCACTTTGAGCTCTTTCATTTGCTTCTTGGAGAGTTTTTCTCCAGGGAACAAAATTTTGAACTGATCACCAATAAATCCGAAAACACTTTTGGTCGGATCAAGGAAGCTATTAGCGAATTTCTTACCCGCTTTTTCAGCTTTGTTGGAAAGGTCAGTCAATACAAAGGAGTATTCCCCACGCCACGTTCTAAATGCTTCAAGAGCGGGTTGGAACGCAGCTGCAAGTCCTTTACCCCAAGGCATAAGGATGCTGTTATTGATGAATGATTTAACACCCAGGAATAAGTTGGCCAAGTTGTCCGACATTTTGATCATCATGTCGTTGTATTTGCCAAACTCTTTTGTAACTTCAGGCCACGTTTTATTTATGTCCTTGCCGCTCTTTGCAAGTTTTTCGAGCTTACCTCTGGCATCACCAGAGATTGCCCCCATTTCTTGAAGAGCAGCCGTTGCGTCACCGATAGGACGCCCCGATTTAATGCCGTCATATAAACGCCCCATCCATAGCGCAACTTCTGAAAATGGCCGTTGAACACCTGCAGCAACATCCCCGACTAGCTTCATACCTTCAGTCGTAGAAAGGGCATTGCCCGTAAACACTTGAAGAACTCGACTTGACTCGAAAATTTCATCACGAGTAAATGGCGTTTGACCGGCAAAGGCTGTCAGCTCGTCCAGACGTGCATCTGCTTTTCCTCTGCTGCCGAGCAGTGTTTCAAAAGCCGTGGTCATGTTCTGTCGATCAGCAACCATTTTGAGCGGCACAACAATACCACCTGTTGCACCGGCTCCTACTCCAAGCAACCCAAGTGTACTGGTGACAGCTGACACGATCCCTCTCAATGGCTTTGTGAGTAGGTCAAGGACCTTAATTGTGGTTGTGTATGTCCGTCCCAAATGGGTATTCGCAAATGAGACAGCCCCACGTACTGGAGCGGTAAAACGATCAATCGCATTAATCGCCACCCTGTATTCAGACCCTAACGTGTTCCGAGTATAAGACGCTATACGGCTGACTGTACGCCGGACCATATCAACGGCTCTAATGGTGTAGCTGTAGCCTCGACCAAGTTGACGCGCTGCATATGATGCTATACGTCTGATCCCTGCGGTCGCACGATCATGTACGGTTATTGCAAACCGCTCTACTTTGCCGAATTTCCGATCGATGTAACGACGAAGCCTAACAAGCCCTGGTGTTGCCTGATCCTTAATACGCATCAGCACACTATGAGTACGCGGCATCTTGCGTTGTAAGAAGCCATTGAACTTTCTCAATGCTTTTGTAGCCAGATCATTGAGATCAAGAGTCAGCTGATAAGTTCTAGCAAGGTCACGCAAAACAAAACGCTGCACACGTCTTAATGCGATTGTTGCATTGTCTCGGATTCTTAATGTGATGGGCCGCTCTGATCTGCGGCGCAATCTATCAAATCGTTCTAGGTCCCCTCTGATCAAACGCAATTTACGCGTGATCCGGTCTTGTAAATCAAACCGAGCGGTTAAACGAGCCATGTCTTATCCTCCTTTCTTCGATTCCTTTTCAAGCACTTCTAATTTGTGCCTGATGAGGCCATATAGGAATGCTTTGAATGGCCTTGGTGCTTCATAAACCTCTAAAAGCTGGGACGGGGAATAATGAAGCTCATGCATGCAATAGTACAGATACACAGCCTCTTTATTCCCGTCCTTTATTAGTTTTTTGCTTCTGTTTCTAAGTCTTCAATTTCATCTTCAAACCCGTTGACCTCAATTGCTTTGTTTAACCAGTTCGCATATTCACCGCCGACAGAAAGGACACGCTTTGCCACTTCTACCGGATCTTGTGTGCCGTATGCTTCACGCAATTCTTTTGACTTAAAGTCAGGATAAATAGTTGATTCAACCGCAATACGTGCATAGAAGCGTTGAGAATCCAAGTCTTTCACACGTCCTCGACCTTTGACATTCTTGTAAGTCGTGTTTTCTTTCTCCAGTTCATCAATACGTTCAGTTGTGATGGCTTTGAATACGAATGGAATCACTTCACCCTTTTTATCAACAAAGCGCTTTGAAATGATTGATTTGACCTCTTCCGCTTCTGTTGATTGCCCTGGCATAAAGAATGAAAGATCATATAAGTTGTTTGTTTGTTTTTCGCTCATGTTTAAAAACTCCCTTTGATTTGTTTTTTGAATGCAAAAAAGCACATCCAATTTTTGAATGTGCTTTCCAATCTTTTCATGTATAATAGAGATCGTACAATTTAATTGAACGGCTTACTCAAGGGCGGTCTGGCTCATCCCCGTTAGAAAGGGGGTGATGCTCATGTCAGCATTTGAAGCGATTAGTTTGATGATTGCTTTTGGGATTTTTACCGTAAGCATTCTGACTTTCGTCGTGACACTGTTGGCACTGTTAAAAAAGAAAAAATAGACCACCCTTGAGCTCCGCTAAAAGTTAAAGGGTAAGGTCTATTTCAAAAGATCTTTCTAGCTTAAGGACCAAGCCAGCCCTCTTGATGGGCCAAAAATTGTACATTAGAGTCAGGATGTTTGCGCATCCTGGCTTCTTTTTATTGTATGCAAATCACTTTGCATGTAAACAAGTTTTTTCTCGAATGGTGAATGGTGGGTTCACTATTATCCCATGTATCCCATTTATCAAAAGTATATCATATTTGTACAAAAAAGTGAAAATACCTTATTTAAAAACACTCACTAGTCAGTTCTTTTGTTACATTTTCTATGGTGGTTAAATTTTAAAAGGAATCTTTCAGCTTCTCAGGAAGATCAAAGTCCTCAAACGTGAAAGGAACCTCTTCTTCAAGTGCTTCTGAATCCACATCAAGCCCTGCAATTTTAGCTGAATCAAAGTTCACATCAAACAATGTGACTCGTTCTGTGCCTCTGCCAGATGATTTGTCATCCAGTACAGCTTGAATAGTGAAGTACGGATCTTGTCCCTTCTTCACGTAATTTAACATCAACTGTACAAAACGTGATGTGACTTTATAGAAAGTCGCTGTGCCAGTACCATTCGCACCGGTTGTCTTGTGACCGGTCATACGACGACCCATAACGTTAACTTCTGATTTGTTCTTCTCCACGTTTGCTTCAAACGTTTTGATGAAAGCCATTTCCTCACCATCGAGGAAAAGACGCCCTTCCTTACCTGAAATGGTATTCTGCGCTTTAAAAGCCATCTTATTTCACCTCTACATTGAAATAGAATTTTTCAGCTGCATCAACAGGTTGAACAGCTAGATCAATCAAGAAACCGTCACGATCTTCATTTAAAGCGATCATGATGTCAGTCTCAGAATCAAAGCCAGTGATTCCAGATCCATCTTGGAGCTGTGTGAGATATTGCGTGATGAGTGTTTTCACCAGCTGCAGACCATCATCAGATGCAGGAATGTCATTGCCATTTGCTTTGCGTAACTTAATTAAATCTTTCAATTCACGTGTTAGATCGTTGTTGATCGCATCGAGCACTCGGATAATTTTGTTTTTCCCGAATGTCTTGTTTTTCTCCGTTGTATAGCTTGTTAGAGAGTTGATGTCCTTCTCAACGCTAACTGTGCGATCACGCGCATCAAATGTGAACAAGAATTCGCCTTGTGATAAACGGTATTCCACTTGATCATTATCAAGACGCTCTAAGGTATCAACAGCCCCTTCATATTCAACAAAGGTTAACGACTGATTGAAGTTTGCTCCTGCAGATGCACCGGCCACCCATGCAGTTGCTTTGGCTGGCGTGATCTCTGTACCGTCTTCTAGCAGCACACCGCTTGTGACATTGATAATTCCTTCGTGATTAGCTGCGTAGTTTGGCAATACGCCTTGTATCTTCCGACCTTGATCATCACGCAAACGCTTGACGAAGGCCACAAATGTCGCTTTTAACTGTTCGCTAGTGTTATTAGGCAGCGCAATTACGTCAAAGTATTCTGTTTCAGCTTCTTCAAGGAATGCTGTGTAATCTGCCACGCTTGGCACGCCGTTTTTCCCGCCGCTTAGTGTTACACCAGCAGTGATCGTCGCTTCACCTTCACCAGAGAACGAAACATATTTGTTTTGCTGCAGTTCTTTGACATCAGTGACAACCTGCTTATCGACAATGTCTGTACCCACGTAAGTCACCACATCACGCTTGGAGCTATCCAATACGTTTTCAGTGACTTGGATCGTGACCTCATTACCTTTCTGTCCGCCATAATTGGCAAGAACGTTGAAATTCTCGCTGATCTGAGCCTTTGCAGGTTCACCCTCATTCAAGCGATATAAAAGAACCGTCTGTGCTTTTTTCTTCGCTTCTCGGAAAAGAAGCAGTGATTTGTCATCGATGTTTAACCCGACTTTTTTATTTAAGTCCTCGATGCCTGAGATAGAGATGAACGTCTTAGGCTCTCCCCAACTCATCGTGATTGGAAGCGCAACGGTGCCGCGATCGCCTAAAGTAATTCGCTGCTGTGCTGTGGTTTTGAAATTGAAGTAGATACCAGGACGCTTTTTCTCTGTACCTGGTGTAAAAGTACCTCCATTCATGCTTAAACCTCCTTAGACAAAAAAGCATCAATCTGCTTCTTTGCTTCTGTTTTTGTAATTGGTTGATCTTTGATATAAAAAAGAGCACCCTCAAGGATTTCAGGCTTTACGCCAAACAATTCCTTGCTGTGCTCCTTTAAGGCTTCAAATGAAAAGCCAGGTTCCTTTGGAATAACTGGTGCGGCTTTCTCTTCTTTCACCTGTGATTCATTTTTATTCTTGGCCACTTTTTATCACCCCATCTGAAAAATTTATGTCGTCTAGGCTTGGCTGCTCATCTCGGTTGTACCAATAAGCACTATCCCATGTGAGGACAATCGTTGCCACGCCTTGATCTGCAATCCTAGTTTCTGCTCTCTTGATACGGACATAATCATCAAGCGGTTCACCTTCTACACTGACCATCTGAATGATATTCCGATCCGCTGATAAGGCATCAACGATTGTTTCTGCCGCATCATGAGCCTGCTCAGAGTCCTTGTGAAACACTTTAATATGCAGCGTGTAGGTTTTAAGAAATGTTGAAACAGTATCGTTTCTTGTATTGACCCAAGCTGCCGGAAAGTACATCGATGGGACCTGGAACTGTTCCGGAATTTTCTTTTCGTAGACCTTCACAGGAAATCGACTGTAGCAATAATGCATGATGGCGCCGACTTCTTGATTCATCTAATCACCGCCCAAATTGTTCATCAATCCATTGCTGCAGCTTGCGGTCCAATGATTGTTCAAACATCTGTTCAAAGATAGATATTGCATTATCCCAATAGCCGCTGCCCTCAACCCATTGAAATTTCAGGAGCATTCCTGTTTCAGCGTTTGGATCGTATTCAAACCGATCACCAACCCACCTGCCAGGAACCCAACGTCTGTCCTGATTCTTGGAAGGATCAATGGTAAAGTGACCATCGTTTGTGTACGATGCGTATTCTAGGTTTGTCCCTACATCCAAGGTCAGACTGCCGCTACTCATCGAAAAGACGTTTTCTTGGTCGCCTTTTTGGAATGAGTTGAGCAAACGGCGAGCATCCACCGTTTTTGTACGAATGACCTCATCCTGAACAATATCAAGAAACTCATAGCCCATTCCTTCAAGCCATTCTTCATATTCTGCTTGCAAGCCGCCATTAACAGCTGCATTCAAATCCTCTATGAACTGGTCTAAACCATCAATCCTCAAAGGCTTTCACTCCTCATCGCTACCACCTCAATATGATGGTTTTTGATCCTTCTGGGCTTTTGCAGTTTCAATGTCACACCTTCCCATACCACTTTATCGTTCAGGCGGACATCGGTATTACTAGGAAAATGAACAAGGTACGATTGATGAATGGTTGCGTTTGGCTCCTGCTGTGTGATGGATTGGTTTTTCTCCGTAAAATAACATGGCTGCGCAACTTGATCAGGCTCATCAGGATATGAAAAGACCGGCTGCGCATCGTGGACAGGTATTCCATAGTGATTGCCTGTTTTTTGCTCTTCCTGCAGGTGATATATGTCGCATCGATCCGTTAATAATGATTGATAGCTCATAATGATCTCAACCTCATTCTTACACTTGCCGGATCTTCCGGTGGATCAATTGGCTCAATGAAATCTATCAACAGGTTATACACATCTGGCTTTGAAACGGCGTTACCATCTGCCAGTGTATAAGAGTAGTCGCCAATCTTTTCAGATTTATAACCCTTTATGATTGATTCATCCCCGTTGATCAGCGCAAAGAACTGCGCCATTTTAATCAATGCGATTCTTGCTTTTTCAGGAAGTGGCTGATATTTTTCACTTGTGAAATCATGACCTGCGATCTTAAACACCTCAGCTTCAGCCTCAATGATGTCACTTTCCAATAATTCATCTGAGCGGTTTTTCACGCTCTCGAATACGGTATACGCCCTAACTTCTTCAGGAGAGATCAACATCAGCCTTACTCTCCTGCTTTTTCTTGATGCTCGAGGATATAGGCAATTCTTTCACTCTTATCTTTGAGTTGAGACGGATCGCCGCCAAGATCAATAACAATGGCTTCTTGTTCAGTTTTGTTCATGCCCTTCAGTTCTGATTCAGTGTAGATTTTTTGTTCTTGTTGAGGTTCTTCTTCGGCCTCTTTTGGTTCTTCCTCTTCCGATGGATTTTCTTTTGTTTGATCATCCGTTTTTGGATCATCAACAGGAGCTTTCACTTCCTTACAAGAGAAAAAATCATTGCCATTGAGATATTGAAAGACCTTTTTCTCAATCTCTTTTTCCTGATTTAAAAGAAAGACATGACCCATTACAGAGTATGTCTTTCCCTTGATCAATTCAGCTGTGTACATATTGATCACTCCTTGACCTTGATGATCTTAGCAACAGCATCCTCTTCCTCAAATTTGCTGTCGAGCTTCGCTGTGAGGACAATAATAAATTTACGGCTGCGAATATCTTTTTCTACTTCAATTCGAATATTACGAGAGAAGCCCAAGATGATGTTTTTTGGATGAGTCAATAAAATGTCTGAAACATCTGTGCCGTCCGCATCATACGGTTGCATGTTTGCAATTCCTTTGACTGGAACACCGAATGCAGAAGAAAGCCCACCTTGTACTGCTGCATCTCCTAAATTCGTTTGACGATCCGCTACTTTATCTTTCCATTCGACCTCTTGCCCCGGGGAAGAATAGAAGCGGAACTCTTGTGGGACTCGCAAATATTTTGGTGGAACAGCTTTGTATCCTTGTTTGAATACTTGGCGTGTAAGTGGTTCACCAGCAACATCTACGATATGAGATGTGGCTTGCTTGCGGATGCCATCCAGCTGCGCAAGGTAAGTATCAGATGACGATGTATCACCATTTAAGATCAATTCTTCAATATCTACTGCAGCTCGTTCAGCCAGCATTTGCATGATGGTGTTTTGCAAAGCATCGCCCTCGATGTTGTTTTCAAGTGTGTCATACGTAATATTCACTTCTGCGATGACTTCTTTTGCGTTAAGCTCCACAGTGCTTGTTGTTGGTGCAACTCGATCACTTGCTGGAACTGCTTTTCCTTCCACACCAGGACGAAGAATCCGCTGACCAAAACCGATTTTTTCGATTTTTTGTGCATCACTATCCATTGGAATAACACGTGCATCTTGTAGCAGTGTTGGTGCATTTTGCACCATACGAATAAATGTGCTAGATTGGGTCGGATTCATGAGACCGCCTGTTTTTAACGTCCCAAGCGTCACTTCCGCTTTGTTAATTACCTCTTGATTTCTCACTCTAGTTCCTCCTTTTTCTCGGCTTAAAGCAAGCCGCCCCATACCGTTTCAGATTTTTGTAAGTCTTGTTGTTGTGCATCCCCTACTCCATTACCTTGCGGACGTGCCTTTTCCAGTGCTTCGACTCTATCGACTACTGGAGCCAATGCCTTTTCTACAGCTGCGGCCATTTCTTTTGCGACCTCTTCATCAATTTGTTTTTCTTGCGGGTCAGGCTGACCTTCGCCTTCTCCCTTCTCAAGATCATCCAGACGTTTTACAACTGGTGCGATTGTGTCATCTAGCATCTTTTGCAGATCTTCTTTTTTCACTTCTTCATTCTCCTCCTTCTCTTCCGCTTGACTCAACAGATTGTCGATAGCGGCTCTTGCATTTTTCAATTCAGTTAAGTTAGCAGCTGAAAACTTTCGGCCAGCTTTTGCGACTTCTTCAGGTGGATCAGTTTGGATCCCCGCTAAGTCATCAGTAAGCAAAATCTCTTGTGTGATTTCCACAAAGTCTTCCAGTGCTGATCTAACCTTGTCAGGATCAGTCTCCAAGTCTTCATCGTCGTAAGAATCCCATTTAAACAAAACGGAATTCAATGCATCTTGTGCCGCCCAAAACTCACGACGCATGCGGCCTTTGTCGTATCTGTTCTTTACTTCTCCTTTTGATAGAAAGAAGTTTTTGAGCAAAGAAAAAAGCCCCTTCTCTTCAGAAGCTGGCTCACGCTCTTGTTTTCCTATGTCTGCTGTTCCGGCCATTGAATATCCGGTGATCTCGCCCTTTTGAATCTGTTCCCAAATTTCATCGGAAGCCTTCGTCACAAGGACCCACGATCCTTTCTTGATAACATCATCGCCCATTTCAAAGTCAGACGGAGCAATGTACGATTCAACGACTTCCCCGACACCGCCTTGGAAATCATGTTGCTTATCGATCTCACGTGCATCCTTCAGGAACCCATGAGCGGCTTTTTCAATCTCCGCCGGCGTCATGTAATCCCCATGTGCATCAGCTACGTTGGGTTCGTATACAATTCCATAAACAAGACGCTGTGCATCATCAGCCTTCGCAATGACCTTGATCTCTTTTTGAAAGTCTGGCTGCTTTTCCGATTTCATAAAAAAGAACTGCTTTTGATTAGCAGCCTTGTCTACGTATGAAACATGTGTGATTTTTGCATTAATCAATTCGCGTGGCAATTCATTCACCTCCTTTCAAAATAAAAAAGGCGAATTTAAATTCGCCCACATCATAATTTGAGTAAATCCATAAATGATTTTATTACACCAAGAGGTGGAAAATAACATTCTAGAATTTTCCGAGACAGTTCGAGTCCTAATGCGTTTTTATTTTTATTAATGTCTTCCTTTATCTTTTCCTCAATATCAATATTACCATCACTTAATTCTAGAGGGTCAGGACTTATTTTATAGGATAAAATGTTAGTAATATCACATTCAACGATAAAATTGAATTTTTTTAAATATTGATTACAGTTAGCAGCTTCATTAAATACCAAACATACACCACTAGCCACTGTGATTTTTGTTCCATCTAAAGTAATGTTAATGTCAGAAAGCCCTTTTAATTTTACAATTTCAAAATTCAAATGAGAATCAAGGTAATTTTTTATTATTTTCTCTGCATCATCAATAGCCTTATTAATTAACGTCATCGGGTTCAATTGTTCCAATAATGTTTCTAACTGATTACTATAAGATTCTATTTCAGCAATCATTTCCCCAGCTATTTCTACTGGATTTGGCACACTATTTTTGAGGTTATTAATGGCAGCCTGCGCTCCCTCAGTTAATTTATTCTTGGTAGCTCTTTTCAATGCCTCTTCCAAACTCCTAGCTATTTCTTCTGGCGAAGGAACATTTAGTATATCCGGAATAGGCGGCAGAATATCTGGCACTGGTATGTTCGGGATTGAAATTGGTCCTCTAAACGGATTTCTAACTCTGATCCGAAGGTGTTCGTGATATGCAGTTTTTTCGTTGATATTATTTATTTTTTCAATCGCTCTTTTTACCACATTTTCTGCTGTTTCAGTAGTATATTTATTTTGCACTTTAAGTAAATCTATTTCATGAATAGTATCGTTTATTATATTTTGTATCAGGCTACTTACGGACATTCTTTTTTTTACCTCCTTTACTGTATATTAAATATTTTTCTCGTAAGTCCCATTTCAATACCTTCCTATATTTTCTATTGTTTTTTGACGTATTGTCTCTTTTTCCTCAGCTGATAATCCAAGAATAACAGGATCAACCACAGGACCAACCGCACAATGACAATTTACTCTCTCTTTTGGCGTGAGCTGTGTATCTCTCGGAAACATGCATCGCTCTCCGCTACCTGGTATCTCAAACTCTTCATCAAGCGGGATGATTGTGCCATCTAGCTGCACGTGACTTTCTCTCGACTGATTCTTTTTCCCTCCACTGTGCTTCCACTTCTTACCCGTTACCGCCGGGGATTGGACATAGGATTCATGTTGAGCGACGGAAGAAGCGGTCAACACCTCTGTAATAGCTGTTACACGTGCGCGCTTCCGGCTGAATTCAGGTAGGTCTTTCAGCTCCAATTCAATTTCTTGAATAGAGCGGCCTTCTTTTATGCCCTCTTTCAACGTTTGTTCAATGGCCACATGAGTATTCAGCTTCATCAGCTGTGCCAACTCTTGAGACCAAGATTCAATCCACTCTTCGGTTCTTTCAGATAGAACCTTGAATGGAATATCTGCATCGATGGAATTCATGATTTTCTCAGCCAACTGCGTGACGGTAAGTGTTAGAAAGACAGCCGTTTCTTTTCCGAATAGCTCTGCAAACTCATCTGAAGTGAATAGATCATTATTAAAAAACGCTAGAATTGATTCTAACGTCTCCGAATCGTCCTTAGATATAAAACCATTCAGTTCATTCAAAAACGTCCTGCGTTGCAATCTGAGAAGTTTTGCGGTGATTTTCTCGTACTCTTCTACCAAAGAGGGAATGTCTTGCAGTTCGGGGAAATCAGCCACCGCAGCTTTGAATTCCTCGACCTCATCCGATTCCGCTTTTTGCACAAAGGCATTGATGTTTTTTATCAGCTGATCGATCTTACTCATTTGCGTATCTCCTCTAGTTCATCCCTAACATCTTTTAAGAGATGGATCAGATCTTCCTGGGAACCCGCAGACTTTTGAAGAACCGTATCAAGCAAGCTAGTTGATTCCTTTGGCTTCGCCTCAATTGGTCGGTGATATTCTTCCTCTGGCCATTCTTCAAGTGTCTTACCAAGAATACGCCCAGCCAGATCACGCAGGTCATTCGGTGAAACCGCTCCCGCTTGAATAAACGGTGTAAGAACCTTAGCAATTTCGAGCGGATCACGAAAATCAGGACCATTTAATATGAGTCGCACATGCCAGAGATCGAGATCAGGAAGGAAAAGTGTATTGAGCTTGCCAGTGATGATCATTCGCTCTGGCTGAAATACCTGTTCCTCTGTCGTCTTTCGAGCGGTGTCAGCTGTCGCCTTGTTATAATCCTGTGATTCGCCTGTGTAGATCGGCGGCAGACGGAAAGAAGAACGTATCTTGTTTCTCGTTTTCTCATCGTATTCAAGGAATAGTGCATCTTCCTGAAGAATCTCGGCAAGTGATTTTATATCCACCTTTACATTTGCCGGCTCTTCATCGTTTGATATCTCATCCTTCTTCGGAATCCCTTCCACTTCAAGTAACAGGAATTTATGTGCATTGTCTGATCCCTCAATGCCATTCATGTATTCCTGAAGCTGTTCATATGAGGATTCAGAAAGCATTCCATTCTCTACAGTAATTGCAGCCGGAACATGTCGCCCCTGTTTAAAGTACAGATAGTTCAGTTCTTCAGCTTTGCGGGCTCCATACATATTGACGATGTTACCAATCCAACGAGGAACACCATATGTACCGCTTCCGATCTTGAAGTGAATGACTTCGCTTGCTACAAATTCAGGGGGAGTTTTTTCGCTATATTCTCCCGTAGCAGCATTCATTGTTCTTGGATCACCGTATTCCTTAAAGAATACTTTTTTGGTATTGTTCTTCTGAACATACTTCCTGAATCTCTTCTTTCGCTTCAATGACTTCACTTGGCCGTTTTCTGTGTATCGGAAATCGACTTCAACGGGATCGCTCAGCTTACAAACTCGTAAGTATTGTGCATCCAGGTACTCAATACCTGCAGGTTTCCCTGTACCTTCTCGAAGCACTTCCACAAATCCATTACCTGTTTTCTCTCGGTCTTCTATTACATAACCAAGAACCACTTCGGCTGACTCATCATAGTTCATATATCTGGCGAACTCTTCAAGTTGGGTCCATTCTTTCTCAGCTGCAGCTTTCTTTTCTTTCGGTGCGTTCTCTGCGTTGAAATCGAAAGTATACTCGATTCCTAAGCCGAAACCTAGAATATTCGTTTTATAAGCATCGATGCATTGCTGAAGAATGGTAGAATACTCGGCCATTTGTTTGAGCTCTTTGATATTGTATGGCGGCTCGATCACATCATCAGCATCGTAATTAAATCCATCCTCATAAATCTGCTTAGTGGTTTCAGACACATTGGCCTTCATCACTGTTGCTCTGACCGTTTTCATCAGCGTGACCTCCTTTCTCTGTTCGGGCGTGTCCGCTCTTTTGGTTTCTCTTTCAGATCGGTTACCTCATAGTCATCAAGCGCATACCAGATGGCCGACAACGTATGGGGATCAATCTTAAACTCGTCTTCTATGATGTTACCGTTCTTGTCTGTCTTGTATGTGAGCGGCTGAAGCTCATAGATCGTATTCTTACATGAGTCGGAACATATGATTTTCTTGAACCGTTTGATCTTCTTTGTGTACTGCAAGCGTGATCCCTGAAACTTATGTGCAGCCACCATGTTGTAACCCATCTTCCTGAAGTATGCGATGGTTTTCGGTTCAGCTGCATCCGCTTTAATCAGCTCTTTTGTTTTGGCAAATTCGATGAGCTCTTGTACCGTTTCATCATCGGTTGTGCCTTTTTGATAATACTCCCAATAGATGTATAGATATTTCTTCTCGTGATCGACAGCCAGTCGAATCAAAGCGTTATATGACTCTACGAAACCAAAGTCCATCCCCGCTCTAAGCAAAGGCCGATTGATATTTGAGATGGCCAGCATCACATCTTCATGCGGTTGCACCTCAAATTGAGGAAGAACACGAATTCCGTTTATGCCAAAATGACCTTTTCGAGCTATGCGATAAAGGTCGGGATCATATTCTTTTAGTTCATCCAGCTGCTTAATATAGCTGACCGGAAGGAACAAGTTGTCTTCAGCTGTAGAATGATGATAGTACGTATCGTTGATAGCGATCGTTCGCTGTTTGTATAAGGTTTCGTCATCAAGGACAAAACGTTTCAGCTGCTCATCTCGAAAGAAATGTCTGTACGTCCAATTATCCTGACCAACGGGATTCGTCGATAACATCATATAAAGAGGTAAAACCGGATGTCTCAGCCTTCCAAGCAGCTCCTTGAATCCCTCGTACTTAACTTCTGAACATTCCTCAATCCATATGATCGAGATGTTGTTGATCGACTTCAACTTGGCTGGCTTGTCCAATCCTTTGAAAATGATCCGGCTGCCGTTATGAAATTTAAGCATGAGCGGTGATGTCCGGCACTGAATGACATGATCGAGTCCTAGATCATTCACGATCTCTTCAAACAGTGAAAAGGTTGAATCCCTGTGTGTGTCATAGACTTCACGAATCACAAGGGCTGTCCTCTTTTCATCCAGTAATTTTAAGATGAGTTTCAGCGCAATGTGATAGCTTTTGGAGGAGCCGTAACCGCCCACCAAGAATTGAAACTTCTGATCCCAATCAAAAAGAAAGTCCTCAAAATGTGGATTGACTTCCTTCTCCATCATTTGAACCATCAGCCATCACCTTTATTCTTCCGCTTAATCGTTATTTGTACAGAGTCATCAACAGGTCGAGCGGTGATCTGCTCCAGCTCTGCCTCTCTCGTTCGGTTTGCAAGATCAAGACCTCTGAGTCTCAATTCATGCTCTGACATAGTTTTCATTATGTCGTGTTTCTGCCTAATGGCTTTAAGACGCTTGTCTGTTACTCGCGTCAATGCTTCCTCTATTTCAAGGATGCGGTCAATCACAGGTAATTGAGTTTCTTCCACCTCAGTGACTACAAGACGTTCATTGATAATTGGAACGTATTTGACAACACCATTCTCACTTGTCGAAGGTGCGACATCTTTTGTTTTTCTAAGTTGCTGAAGAACACGTCGCTGATTATCAGTTAAACCATTTTCATACTTCATGATCCTATGCATCATACGCCGCTCTCGAATACTAAGCTCACGTATGGTCAATTCAATTTGATAGAGCGGATCGGTCTCAATCTGCTCAAAGAGCTCCTTTTCTGTGTCGTCCATATAATCGAACATGATAGATTCATATTCACCTGTCCGCACAGAATTTCTGTTTCCTTTTGGAGCACCGCCAGTATTCCCTTTTGCATTTTGGTTACCAGGTGGCGCTTTACCACCTTTATTCCCTTTGGCATTTTTACTGCCTTTTGGAGCTCCAGGACGTTTAGGAGCGCTCCTTTTCGATTTAGGAGCGCTCCCTTTGAAATTATCATCCCATTTATCATTCGCTTTCCATTTACGGACAGTGCTGCTTGTCACACCCAACTCATCTGCAATGTCTTTAAGTAAGCGGGCTCCACCGCTCTCTTTCCAAAGACGGAAAGCTTCATCTCTTCTCGGATCACGCGGTCTAGCCATTACATATCACCCACCTCCGAAATGCTTAATTAAGTTTGAGTTGTTTTCAAATATCGTCATGCTTCTGAAGGTCGATGTCGAGTTCTATGAGCTTCTTCAGATCTTCTACTGAAGACAATTTGATGTTACCTTCTTTAAAATCCCTCACCCATTGAGAGATACAAGCCTGTGCAATTTTTCGATAGTTCTCTTTTGATTTATCTATACCTTCAGCCTGTTCAGCTTGAAGGATCATAAGCATTTCCGTCTTTTCTTCGCCAGAAAGGGAACGTGCGTTTGTATTTTCTATTGTCATTCTCCCTGACCTCCATTACAATAGTGGATGAGAGCGTGATATTTTCCCACAAACGCGGCCGCGTCTTGATCACGCTCTTAGGCAGGGAGTTTCTTTCTGTCTTTGAAGGGAGGGTGTTGTCAGCACCCTCTTTTTTTGATCTATAAACAGACCTAATTTACTACACACCTAATTCCTTCATTTTCATACTATACTTCTATAACCTAATTAGGAGTGAACTTTGTATGCATCAACAATGGTATTATGACGACTTTGACACATGTTGCTTATATCAGGATATAATCACAAATAAAATAGTTTGTTACTGCTGCTCTAAAATTCCTTTTTGCATAGAACCAAATAACCCTAATATAAAATTATTAGATCCTATTTCGGTACCAAATTGCAATTCTTGCAAAAAACTTGCTGAAGGAATTGAAAGAGGAAGTGTACCACGATATTATTACCCTTATTTTCATATGTAGCTCAAAATTTCTGTTTGAACCTGCTAACTAGTTTCAGTAAACCATTGCAAATGTATCTGTTCCGCGATCCGCTTCATCATCACTGGAGGCACGCTCATCCCGCAGACATACTGCACTGAAGCGTCCATAAAGTCATAATCCAGTGGGAAAGATTGCATCAGAATAATATCCCTTTCAGAGATATAATAAGGTTCATCGTATCTAATAAAGACAGAACCGCTTGCTAGTGTTGGCGGAACTAAACTGTTTTTAACTAATACTGTATTGAAATTCCTCTCTTTACCTTCTGTTCGTTTAGTGATGTCTCCGATGTTGCCATCAGACGGACGCCGCTTAATCCATCTTTTATATGTTTTACTTGATTCATTCAGCCTTGATCCATGTCCACTTCTAAACTCTCCGTAAGTGACCGGTGGTTCATTGAAAGCCAATTTCAACGGTGGCAGATTCAGGTCCTTTCTACGGCCAATAAAAAAGACCCGCTCTCTTCTTTGCGGGACTCCCATTGTGGCCGCGTTCAGCAAGAACAGCTGAACGTCATACCCGATTTCTTTTGCTCGCTCAATGACAAGCTTCACATACCCCTTTGCTTTCCCTTTGATCATGCCGCTTACGTTCTCAGCCACAAAGGTTTTCGGCTTCAATCGCTCTACAGCATCCAGGTAATGAAAGAACAGATCGTCTAGTTTTTGGACAGCTTGTCCCTCTCTGAACGCCTTTTCTTTTCCCCAATCATCTTCTCTTTTGCCTGCAGTTGAAAATACGCTGCATGGTGGCGATCCATCGAACACATCAAGATTCATGAGTTCTTCAGGAAGATCGGAGAGCGGTATCTGGTTAAACTCTCGAATGTCCATGAGATAAGGATATTTCGGCTTATGATTCTTTTTATAGATTTTCATCATTTGCGGATCGATCTCGCAATTGCCTATCAATTTAAACCCTGCTAACTTGTAGCCCATTGATGAGCCGCCACCACAAGAGAATGTACTGAACACTTTCAACCCATTGGAAGGGATGTTTTTTAGATCACTCAATTTCCATCTATAGTTCATGCTGCCACCTACTCATTGAAAGAGAATCCGCACTTAGGACATGTATGCTCAAATTGATCATCTCCATATTCGTCAAGATCGATCTCATGACTCTCAGATACTGCTCCACCTTGACCTGTATGTTCCAAATCATTCAGAACATCCTCTAATTCTGCGTCACTGAATCCAGTTAGGCTTAGATCATACCCTGATCCCTCTAAGTCTTTAAGTAGCTCAGTAAGTTTATACTCATCCCATTCACCGTCAATCTTATTCAATGCGATATTCAGTGCTTTTTCATCTTGTTCATTAAGTGATACGACGGATACAGGGATATCACTTGGATTGTCCTCCATCAATACTTTGAAACGTTGATGGCCTCCTACAAGATGGCCAGTCCGTTCATTCCAGATGAGCGGATCAACGTATCCAAACTTTTCTATAGATTGTTTTAGTGAATCATACTCGGGATCTCCTGGCTGCAGATCGATACGGGGGTTATATGGTGATGGGTTAATTTTATGTACGGGAATTTTTTTGATGTTCATCGCTGTTTCCTCCTATAAAAACAAATGATGCCGCCCTAAAGGCGGCATCAGCTGCTTACTTGATGTAAAATTCTGATGTGTAGAATGTACCGACAGTTTCAACATGGTTGCCATGTTTGTCATATCGCTCTACATCCACCTTGAAGCGATACGTGCCTTTCTTGTTATCAAGTGATCCCTTGATGTCGAATTCATCGTACTGTTTCTCTGCTGGGTTCAGCGGATTAGGTGAATTCGTTTTGATTGTGACCCATTTCCCTTCAACTTTTCGTTGAGGAATTAAGTTTGGCCCACAAATGTAATCATTGTGATTCTGAATCGCAACAACCACAACCTTGTCCTTTCCTAAAGTATGGTTCGCTTTTTTTGGATTAGCAGATACACCAAATCCTGATGCCATGCTCATCATCTCCCTTTTTATATTTTTGCGCTCCTATCCCTCACCAGAGCACCTGCAGCCATACACCCAAAAGACGACTGTTCCCAAAATTTATCGTTTTCTCCGGATACGGCCGCCTTGTCGTTGGTACGTTTCGCGTCTCGTTCCCATGATTTCTTCCCAATCTCGTCTTGTTATCGGATCAGCATTGCTCTTCTTTCGATTAGAACCAGGAGCAATGCGCTTTAATTGCTTCGTTGTTTCTACGGATAAAGAATCTCTGATCTTCATGTTCATACTCCGAATAAGCACCACCTTACGCTATTCGCTTAAATAGATTTTGCAATGATGACTACACTCCGAGAGGATGCCAAGTACAGTCAATCATCAAGTAAAATGAAAAACTGTCCTCGATACGGCCGCCGCAGACCAGCTGCTATCCAGGCTCAGAATGTCCCTCTCGTATGGCCACATTCCTCAACACCTTTGTTCCGTATCCAGATACGCCATTGATATGGGAAAGACGCGTCTCCCAATAAAAAAAGCGGACACCAATCAAGGCACTTAGAGTGCTCAATGATCAGCGTCCGCAGGTTCTTCCTTCTGGACAAAATATTCACGTTCGTTTTGCTTGTCTCTATCATATGATGATCCACACAGGAAAAAAGGTCCCTTTTTTATCCCCCTTTTTGTCGGCTTTTTCTCGGCAATACAAATAAAAAAGTGCCCATAAAGATGGACACTCTAGTTTTAAAAACCATGTTCAAAATCAATGTCATACAAATCAACCCATTCCACAAAATCAGGCATAGTTTTTGTACTTAAAAAGTGCTGAACAATTCTATATGCTTCTTCTCGACTTACATAACTGCATGATGGTACTTTCATTGGTTCTCCACCAACCAAATGCTCTATTGTTTCTATTTCAACATCCTTTTTCAAAGGGACTAAATAATTAGGATGTCTCATGATAAAGAATCCATATGGCTCATCATAAAAGAAAATAAGCCATTCATCTCCTCCCTCTACCTCAAAACAAGAATCTCCACTTCCTTGTTTCCAATAATCCGCTTCTTTTTCAAAGAAAATATTTTTAATAAATTCTTCTCCTGGATTTTCAACTGGTTCTTCAACTGGTCCATTGTATACAATCATGAGTTTTCCTCCCTAGAGAAAGAACGTCAAAAAGCACCCATTGCCATTTGAGCAAGTAAGTGCTTTATATTAATCAATCTACGTATTCTGCTGTACCAATAAACTGTAGTGTGTACTCACCTTTATTTACTGAATTAACAGCCAAACCGTCTTTCTCATAATTATAATTATAAATTAAAATAATGGTATTATACTTAGAGTTTAATTGGATATCATTAAATTGTTTTATCAATTGATCATCATATGAGAAATCAACCAGAAGTTCTTTTATATCATCTTCAGCTTCTGGAATCCAATCCTTTTCAATTAAACTCCTATCATAGTATCCCAGTTTAAATTCTTTCTCAAAAACAGATGGAATGCTATCACCATCATCGTTATACATAACTTTTGTGTAATTTTCCACCTCATCAAAATCACTAAAGTTTCCCAACCACAAAGAAACATCATTTTTCATTGTATTACCTCCTTAGCCCTTCCGGTAAATCCTGAACTCCATTTTTCATGCGTTTACTCGCCCATTCATTTAACTCTCTAACAAAACTTTCATAATCAGGAGCATTATCAATAATTTTTAATATTTCATTATGTGCTTTAGTAGAGCCCCGTCCTCCATGCCGTCCAGGAGGATTAACAAATTCAACATCTTTAGTTAGCGTCCTCAATTCTTTTATGCGATCCATACTCACATCCCACTTTTTAAATTGAGGTGTTCTTGCTACAAGATGCCACTCGTGGTAACCTCATGGCTGTCTGATCCTATCTTCAATTTTACTTCTCAAAGCAGGAACATTCCACGCTTTCTCAAATTCATCGACTGATAATTTATCAAACCACTTATTAAATTCTTTATTTCTAACAGAAGGAATATCAGTGCTCTTGCCAGCTCCCTTTACCCCCATTTTCCCCTGAAAACCTTTCGCCCCAAACGGTAAAAGCATCCCCAGCGCTGCATTCATACTCGCTTCCTGCTGTTCTTTCGAGATCTTATTTCCAAACATATCTCGGCCTGTGATCGCTTCGCTGAAGCCATTGGTTGCAGTGATGCCGTATAAGCCTTTTTGAGATGTTTTCAAGGCATCAAAGGATTTTTGTGATGTCTTGTAAATGTCGACTGCCCTGACTGCGGCTGATGTGGCTTGGGTCGTTTTATAGACGGCTTTCCCGCCTTTGAAAATGCGTCCTGCCCAGCCGACGATTGGAATGTAGCCCGCTGCTGCCATGCCACCTGCCGCGACTCGTTGGCCTGCGGTAAGCTCTTCGCCTGTAATTGGATCGACGCCTGTAGCTGCACGTTTTGCATCGTTCACACCGGTTAGCTCATTGACAATGTTTCCCCCATAATCAAGGGCTTTTTCATACCAAGGACGGTTGGCGAGCGCTTCTTGTTCCTTTGCGATCTCGCGGGCTTCTTCTTGTTCTTTTTTGATTTTGAGATATTCAGCAGTTTGTTTCTCAATATCGCTTTTTGCCTTATAGATTTCGCTATCTTGAAATGCTTTTTTGTCAAAATTCATAGGTGAAATGGATTTCCCGTCATTCGTGGCATTGATCATTTCTGCATACAATGCCATTGTAGCCTTCTCCTCAGTCTCTGACAAAGCATATTCATCTTTTAAATTTTGATCAAGTTCAATCAAATCCTTAATAGTCTTTTTCCGTTCATCTTCCGCACCTGCAATCTTTTCATCAAAAGTGTTACTATCAAATACCTCTAGAGATATGAGATCATCAATATCTTCGAAAATCGTTTTGAGTGCTTTTTTTTGATCCTTTACAATGCTTTTGGCGTTTTTGATGCCCATATGTACTGCATTGTCTAAAAAGTGTTCTTCTACAAAGGTGTCCCTGCCAAAGCTCGTATCATCAAGCGTACCAGATACACCATCATGAAAGGCTATTTGCTTGTCAATAAAACTGATAAACATGTCCACATTTCCAGACAGCTCTTTATAAAAGCTTTTAATGTTATCGGCACCTTTTCCAGTGAAATCATCACCGAGATTTGCCACGCCTTGTAGTGCCTTTTTTAAATCAACCATTTGTTCGCGGAGTTCCTGATAGTGTTTTGCCCTTGCGTCCATGGCACTTGTTAGTGCTTTTGCATCAAGTATCTTCCCCAGCAGAATTCACTCCTTCCTATTCATTGACAAGGTCAATTTTACCAACACAAAGTTTGTCATTAAATAGGAATAAAGATACAAAAAAAGCGCCCCTTGTTGAGGCACTCTTAAACTTTGGTTACACGGACACTGAATTTTGTATCTTAGTCAATGATTTTGAATAGTTTTCAGACCTAAACTTATATTCATCTGTTGTTTTATAATTCCTATCAGTTTTAACTTTAGCTATTGGCTCAAAAAATTTACCATATGATTCAATATACGGTGTATAATCACTAGTATCAGCACAAATAATGGTATTGTGATTTTTATGCCTTTTCTCACCGAAATATAACTTCACTTTTTTTATTGAAAGTTTATTAAAACCTTTTTCAAAGAACAGAAAATTTATTCCTCCTTTTTTGGCTTTTGATTTATAAGCTAAACAATCCGGTTTTCTATGCTCAATTAAATTAATTAATTTTTTCTCATCTAACATTAACTCTTCATTTCTTTCTATTTTTGAAAGTATCTTATCAAATTCAAGTTGAATTCCATCTATAATGACTAAGTCTTCATTTGTGTTTAGCGTTGGGAAAGTACTACTTTTATCATCATAAGCCATAAATGTTAAATAATTTTTATTACCACCATGCTTTTTAATTTCAGCTAAAGCAGTAGAAGTATCATCAGCCCAATAAGATATTTTTTCATGTGGGAACAGCCTTGAATGCCTTCCCTCACCGTTATTATCTCTTAAATTCCCCTTGTGTAGATCACTTACATTTTTTCCAAACACCCAATCCTCTACATTAACACATCTAAAAAAATTAAATTCAAAGGTTTTTAAAATAGGTAAATCTTTATCTCTTAAAACCCTAGCAAATATAGAATGATTTCTAAAAAGTGTGCTCATTTTACACCCCTTAATTTTATTGAATTTCAAGTTTACAATAAGTTTAAGTAAGAATTTCGAAATATCAACCTTTCTTTAATCGTTTGTATTTATCATCTTAAATCTTTCTAAAAATTTCTGAATATAAACAGCACTCAGATGATTCCAAGTGCTGTCGATAGTTTAAACGTAGCTTGCTTTTTCAATTTGTAATATCGATCTTTCTTTAATCCTAACTCTTCGCATACCTCAAGGTCTTTAACCATTCGTGAAGTAAGGTACTTCATGCGAATAATGTCTTGTTCAATTTCATCCAAGCTGTACTCTAGTGCTCTTTCTATTTGCCGCACCTTCAGATCCGAACAAACATTCTGATCTTTTAATCTTGGAAACAAAGTTAAGATGTCATTTGCTTTTTGCTCATCTAAGTTCTCTTGTTTAACTTTTAATGCTTTATAAAGCTTCAATTCATTTATTAATGTCTGACGGACCTGCTTTTCATTTACCTCTGGTAAAAGGTGAAGTACTTCAACAGTCAAGATTATTCACCACGCATATCACATCTATTTTAAAGCGTCTAACTCTACTTTATCATTTGCCCATAGAAATTTTGACTCAATTAAATGATCATCAAAAAAGTTTGTACCTTTTATAATGGATTTAAACTTCTCTCCTTTTTCGGAATAGACAACATTATAAAACAGCATTAATAATTCCATTGAAGATAACTGTGCCCTAAGAATCCCTCGGTATTTCTTTTTTTCTTTTTTATTCTCCTCTTCATCGGTGCTGAAAATTTCATCCTGTATAAATCTCACAATTCGATAGAGATTTCTATAATAGTGTCCAATTTCTTCTTCCCTTTCTTTATATAACTTTTCATATGCAATTCTCTTTAGATGAGAAGGCTTAAGTAATGTTTTCCTTCTAATTTGTTTTAAAAAATTGACTAACTCTTCCTCTTGAAAACTTTCAAAAAATTCAACGTTTGAAATTCTATAGTGACTTTCATTATTACCATATACAACAATTCGATAACTGTTTTTATTTGAGAAGTAATTTAATATATTTAAGTCACGTATAGATTCAGAAAAACGATGATCAATAGATGTAGCTGCAAATTCTACCTTTAATTTTTTTTTGCTAAAAGAGTCTTCAAAATTATTTTCAATATCTGATTTTATCTTTTTCATTAGTTTATTGTCCCCGAAATCTAAATTCTCATAGTCATTCAGGGAATTTTTCAAATAAGAAACTTTTCTATTATTTATATACATTGTTAATAATAGTTTTTTAAATTGATCGGGCTTTCTATCCTTTAGCATGTTCAATTGTTCTTTCCAATGATTTTCCACAACACTTCTATACTCACCCCTTAAGGATTCATAATTCTCATTAAAGTATTCTCGCCTTCCCTCTAAATCTTTTAATAGGTTATGATGTAAATTAATCATATTAAAAAAAGTACTCTCAAACTGTTGTTTAGTTAATGTTTTGTTTGTAAGCTCAAACTCTTCCCTAGTTTTAGCTAACTCTTCTCTCTGCGTCTTTAATTCAACTTGTTGCATATCAAGTTGCTTTCTTTGCATTGAAATACTGGCAATAACAAATAACATGCTTGCCAACGTTAAGAGGCCAACAGTTGTTCCTCCAAAAAAATCTCCTACTGGCCCTAATGCTTCAAATGTTTTTTTATCTAAATGATTTCTCACAAGAATTAATATTAGAGGAGTTAGTATCGCTACAACAATCACAACTCCCCCAGCAAACATCCATTTGTTTTCTTTAAACCGTTCTTTCATTAAATTATCTCCCATCATCCAAAAATCCTATAAATCATAACATGCAATCCATAATATAACAATAATCATATTAATTTATATCCATAATCATACTGGATCCTTATAGGTAAGCCGTTTTTTGAATGAATACTAGTCTTCCCGTAATCAGGAATATCTGATAAGTAGGCTTTGTGGTTAAGTCCATCTAAGATGAGTAGCTTTACTCTGCCAAACTCAATATGCTCTTCAATTTTCTTTGTAGTTATAATTTCAATAGGTAAGTTCATGCACAAGGCCTCCCATGTTATAATGAATTGTCGGGATTCATTAGAGTCGGAGCCTTGTGCTTTGGTTCTTTTTATTTGTCCAGAAAAGCTTGTAGATCACGTACGCACATTCTAAAGAGATGTTCATCATTTAAATCTAAGGACAAATCGATCAGAGCCTTTAATTCATCTTTAGTGATCGTTACATCCAAGTTTTTAGCCCAATGTTTAGGAACAGCCGTAGACTTTCCTTTAAGCGGCTTCACTAAAAGTTCATCTTCAGAGATTTTCACAACGTAACCAGATATATGAAACATTCTGCGATTAACTTCACCCAAAGCTTCCAACCAATCGCCTTCTACAATCTTACTCATTTCCTGAAGCTCCTTCCGCATTTAGTGCAAATTGGACCATTGAAAACCCGTGTGCAAAATTCCAACTCATAGCCTCGCTCAACTGAAACAAGGTTCCTACACTTAAAGCAAAAGAAGTGCTTATGTTTGAAGAAAAACTTGATTTTATTAATCATCTGACAAGCCTCCATCCTTTCCTGATCCGACTTTGCAGTTCATATTTTTTAAGTGGTTCATAGAGGTGGACGTGCTGTCCATCCTCTTCGCGATAAAGCAAGAACCACCGTTTGGAACGTTTGCGTGCCACCTTATGCAGCCCCATCTTCCTCATCTTTTTGATCATCTTTAGGAAGATCGTATTCATCTGGAACGCTATTATCTGAACCCTTTTCGTCTTCAGCTGCTTCTTCAGCATTTTCTTTTTGTAACGGTTCAGCTTCGTTGGCTTGATCCTCTTTCCAATCCCACCATGCTTCAGCAAGCGGAGCCACTGCTGCTCGGTAATCATTGATCAGATCAACGATGGTGCCAGATGACATCTCAAGCTTTGTTGCCAACTTACTGTAAGATTCTCCTTCAATGCGTCGTTTCACGATATCTGCCATATTCTCAGGGAAACCTTCCTGTTCTGGAGCCATACCTTCAATGATGAATTGATCCACCACTTCACGCTTAATTTCCATCGGCTTTTCTTCAATTTTTGGTTTTTCTTCTGGTAAACCAAGTTCAGCTTCAAGCTGTTCCGGCTCAGGATCAGCTATATGAACCACGCCGCTCTGATCCACTTGATAATTTACAATTGGTCGTTCAGTGTTTGCGTTGATCTGCACGTTATAGCGGACAATGTCACTTTCAATCTCTACTTTCACGTCCTTATCAATCATTTCTGCAAGGTTTTGAATTCTGTTGCCTAGCTCCTTTGTTGGCACTTCCAACACTAATTCGGTAATCCCTTTAGGCTTGTGATTCATTTTTTTAACCGTTCCATTGAAATTTATAAAAGACATATTTGTTCCTCCTCATGGGTTGGTATTAGAGTTGAGACTTCGACTTCAATTCTCGGTGTGCTGCTATAAAACTTGCTTACATGCAAATCAACAATTTGACTATCATCCTGCCAAATTACTTTATTCAGGCCATCTTTTATCCCTTTGATGTAGTTATCAACATCCGGCTTCTTAGCTGGACGCAATTCGCCTCTTTCGGCTGCTGCTGCTTTTTTCTTGCTAAAGCTTTTCAATAATGATTTATAGACTTTCACCTTCAATTCAAGAGGACCAGTCAGGAGTTGATCAGGTCGGTGATCGCTCGCAGCCAGCTTCACATAAGACTTAAAGTCTCTTGATTTTTTTGGATCATACAGCCTAGTCATGCCATTTACACTCGTAGCCCGCGGTCTTCCTTGTGCAACAGGTTCTGCGTAAATGGTGAATGCTATTTTCATTCGAATGCCTCCATCCTCGCGTTATATGTTAAAACCTTATTTCCTCGCTCACTCTTGGCTGAAATGACTATCATTTCAAGATCATAGAGTGATAGTTTTTCGAGACTTTCATTCTCACTTGGTTTATATCCAATGCGCTTCAATTCTTTGAGCAAGAACTGTTTGCGCTGATCGCTATTGATTGACATGTTCATTCCTCATTTCATAAAGCGGCTTCCATTTGCCGCGATAAGTTTACAAACCTTCCGTACTCTTTCATAAAGGCAGCATTAATTGTCCCAACCTCACCATTTCGCTGTTTAGCAAAGATGATTTCGACTATATTTTTCTGCTCACTATCTTTGTTGTAATAATCATCACGATAGAGGAACGTAACGATATCAGCGTCTTGTTCAATGCTTCCTGAATCACGCAGATCAGACATCATTGGACGTTTATCTTGCCTCTGTTCCACTCCACGTGAGAGCTGTGATAGCAAAATGATTGGGACATTAAAGCTTCTCGCCATATTCTTCAGCTCTTTGGTGATGGCACCAACCTCATAGTTTTTGCTCTCAAACTTACCGATCGGGGTAATAAGCTGCAAATAGTCAATGATGACTAAATGATCTTGATCAGGATGATCCTTTTTTGTTTTACGGATCTGGGACCGGATATCTGCGACTGTTTGAGTGGGTTGATCATGGATGTAAATATCTAATTTTTCGTATTCACCCATAGCTTTGTTGGCTCTGTCATAATCTTGATCGCTAAAGTACTTTTTTGGATTCCTCCACTTCGTGCCTTCAATTCTTCCAAGGCTGCTTAACATTCGATGAGTTAACTGTGTATCTGACATTTCGAGCGAGAAAATATCAGTTACTCCACCCTTTAGCGCGTTGTTACATCCTAGGTTAAGAGCAAAAGCAGTCTTTCCCATCGATGGACGAGCAGCTACGATAATCAAATCGCTTTTTTGCCAACCACCTGTCATAGCATTCAGGTCCGCAAGACCAGTGTCGACTCCTGTAAGATCTCCTTGATCTTCTTCCATGCTCATGAATATCTCCGTCAGAACATCCATTTTTGTCCGAGTGGCTTTAACTCCAACTTCTTGCACTTCAATAGTCTTTTGATAAAGCTCAGTAATCCCCTCATCGCATGGGGCATTAGCAAAAGCTAGAGCAGCACTTTGCAAATCTCTGAGTCTAAAAGCCTCGTAGATTAATGTTTCATAGGTCTCGAAAGCATGTTTTGAGGGAACAGTACTTGCAAGATTGGTTAAGTATTCAAAGCCTCCAATTGAATCTAAAAGGTCTCCCATAGATGCAGCGATATTGGCCAATTCAACAGGCTTGCCAAGCTTGTCCACTTCCCTCATCGCTTCGAAAATCCGTTTATGCCGTTCTTCAGCAAAATGTCTGGGCTCTAGTGCTGTTTCTTTAATCAGATCACCTTCAAGGATGATACAACCTAATAAAAACTGTTCAGCTTCTACGTTTCGCAAATTTTGCATTTTGTTCCCACGCTTTCTGTTTCGCTAAGAATTCATTTTGCTCTGGTTGTTTGATTTTGATTTCTGCGATAGCAGGTGGGAATCTCTTTTCAGCAATGTGCTGGTCGATCTTTTTCAAAACCTGTTCATAGGGTTGATCCTTTAAGTGGTCAAGCCAGAGTTTAATTCTTTCTTTTCCGATCGCGTCTGTAGTGAGTTCAAACCTTGGATAGGCAGCTGCAATCCTTGTTAGGATAGACATTGCTTGCTCTTGATTCATGCTCATCAACCTCCTCCAAATTTAATCCCATTTTCTTTTGCGTATTGAGCTAGAGCGTCTAAATTACTTTGTCTATGCTGCTTTGGTTTAAATTCAGAAACATTGTTTATAAGTGGCTGAGCTTGGTACTGCTGTGCATGCCAACGATCAAGAATCGCTGATTCAAGGTATACAAAAGATTTAATACTGTCTGCTCTATGCTTTGGTTGATATTGATCGAATACCTCGTCGATCCACTTCAATATGACTTCAAGTGGTATACGCTCCTTGAGAATCCTTTCAATGGCAGCTGAATCTTTTGGTGTTAACATCAACCCACCTTTTCGCGATAAGTACTTTTCTTCGATCTGGTGGAAAGGAGTTAAATCATTTTCTACTGAGGCTCTCTTTTCTTCTTCCTCTTCTTCTTTAATTCTTAAATTCTTTAATTCTTGATATAGTTCCGACTTCGTACCGCTTTCGTTCCGTCTTCGTTCTGCGATAGGTTCTTCTTCCGTTCTGGGTTCTGTTTCGTGATCACTCGAAAACTCTTGATATGACTCGTATTTCACAATGGTGAATAGTGTTCCTAGTTCCGTTTCGCTAACAGTGATGATGTTGTTCGTAACAAGTTTCTTAATTGAACGCATAATTGTACTTTTAGACAGCTTTTTTAGCCCTCTTCCTTCTTTATAAGCGAGGTCCTCACATAGTTTTGAGTACGATCTTATGTACTGGCCCTTATTTAAAACAACTCCATTCATTTTGAAGCCATCTTGATGACTTGCTCTCATAACTAATAAAGTGAACAGTCTAAAGGTAGTCACGTCATTCCATAATTCGTGTTCTAATATTTTTCGATGCAGTTTTACCCATCCAGTAGACAAATAACTTCCTCCTCTCCAACATCATCAATTAAGGCATTTTAATCTCACATAGAGCGTACATTCCACTGATCCTAATAAAAGTAAGACCTGGCTCATTTCTTTGGATATAACCCTTCACATACGCTCTAAATAAAGCAGCTTGATTACGACTTGATTTAGATAAAGACAGGTACACAAACGGAATAGGAACTTTAATGATTAGCTTCTCCCTCACTAGCTGTTCACCAGTTCGGAAAAATGGATAATGCGGTTAAGACGATTTGTAGATCGACAATACTTACACTTTTCACATCTTCTCGGTCTTTCTCCGCCATGCTTAACCTGAACGATCCGCTCCATGTTTTTTTCTATATCTTCTAACTCAATTTCCATCCTTGACTCATCAATATTGATAACTGCTTTATCTGGTGGATCTTCTTTTGATATGGCCACAATCAAAGGCTCTAACCAATTACTACGTCCTGCTTCCTGTCTTTCTATTTCCGCATAGAGAGCCATTTGAGCAATATATCCATAGGCTTCTACAAATGAACAATAGCCAAGCTCTTGATCCCATATTCTTTCCCTGAGAGAACGAGTTGTTTTAAGATCAGCAAAGCGACCACCTGCAGGGTTGAACACATCGAGTTTTCCTTTCCAAGGCACTCCGAACAGTTCGCCTGTGATAATTACTTCTTTATCTCCTTGAAGAACAAACATGCACAAGTCGTCATTCTGTATAGCTTCAATCATGAGATCAGCCAATTGATACTGTTTATACAATTGACCCTTTTGTGTAAATAGAGCAGGTGTGTTCATCTTAAATTCATCAAAGGCCTGCTCTCCTTCAAGCCAGGCATGAACATATTGACCAAAGAGTAGAGCTTCAGAGGACGGCGGCTGCCATTCACCGTTGAGTTTTGCCATTGTAGCCGCCTCACACTCTAAGAAACTCTTATATTGAGAATTTGACATATAAACTTGATCGATCTCGTTAGAGTAATAATTCTCCTTGTTGATTGTCGGAATCATCATTTGCTGGCTCACCAGCCTTTACATCACTCTCTTTTTGTTCCTGCTGCTTTAGAAACTCTTCTTCGATTTTTGATTTTGTAGCACCTGAAACTTTGACGTTGAAATAATCCTCTTTCTTTGCCATACCATCACGAAGAGAAGTGTAGATGCGTCCTATTTTGAGATAATCTTGCTCAGTAAAGGCATCTAATTTGCTACCGACATATTCCTCGACCATTTCCTTCGTAACACCAAAATCAGTTTTAAATGTTGTTAATGCTTTTCTTAACCGGTCTTCTAAAGGCTCTTTATGACCACTAATCAGCGTTCTTTGACACATATCAACTGCAGCATCAACAATGTCTCCTGGAATCACTCCAAGAATGCAGGCACGAACTCGACGTGCCCCTTGGTTTGCAACCAGTTCATAAATATCTCTTGGATCATTAAGCTTTGTAATGGCGCCTTTTGCTTTTCGTTCATGCTTTACCGTAAATATTTTGGTCTGACGAGTATTGGTTTCAAGATCCCACGCATAAGCCATAACAGAAGATTCTCCTGCTTTTTGTTCAAGTTCCATGATTCCGTAATCAATGTTTCCCCAATTCTGTGCCAGAGCTTCAGCCAGACGAATAGAAGGACCTGATACCTTTGTTCCACCTCGTGGATATTCGTAGACAGCATTCTCAGCTAATAGCCTACGCTCACACGCTTTCTTGATTCGTTCAAAAGCAGCATATACGTCTCGCGGAAACTTCTTTGCTATGACCATAGCTGCTTGTACTTCCTGTGCCTGCCGACTAACCATAGCTTCTGTTGTTACTGACGTTCCCGCTGATGGCTGTGAAGCTGCCATATAGTTTGAGTAATCAACATTTGACAATCCATTCATATAAGAAACCCCCATTGAATTTAGGTGACAACCTGCTTATAATAGTGGTTGACACCTTATTCTGTGTCTGGTTATTTAGATGAGTTCACTTGTGGGAGTGAGCTCTTTTATTTTGCTGTTTTAAATTCAAAATCAAGTTCCTCTGCAAGATATCGTTCTAGATTTTCTCGCAAGATCAATTCACCCGAATTTTTATCCTCAACATAGTCATCTTCTAGCAAAATTTCTGAACCATAAAAATCAATTCCAAAGTGTTCTTCTTGCTTCACCATATCTTTTGGATAGCCATATCTATTGATCTCTGTGATGATCGGATGCTCAATATTCATCTTCTTCCCTCCTCTTCTGTTTGGTGTAAGCATCAAAAAATCTCTAATTTTGAGCGGATCGCATCGGCCTTTAGTTGTTGAAATTTCTCAAAGGCTTGTTTATCAGGAAATTGGAACATTGGCTTACCTTTGTTAGTCATGACAATTGATCCATTCACTTGTGATAGATAGAATTGATCAGACTGTCTCTCACTGAAAGGTTTAATAACTGGTTTAGTTCTCAAGACTTCTTTCCTCCCTAACAGATTATTTGATGCTTATTCGCATCGTCCGACCGCGGATGGAGCATGATTTGAGGGGGTAGGTGTACACTGTCCCATCCGCAAGCCGGACGACAAGAATAAGCCTTGTCGTGATCTCTAAATAACGCTATAATGAGATCGATCATTTTGTTATTCATGGTTTGAAATGATTTAAGCAGTAAGTGTCGGAGCTTGCTGCTTTTTTCTGTTTTCTATTTCCGTTCTGATCTGTAATTCCAGAGCGGCTAATAAAATGAGCCCTTCCTCTGTATGACGCATCTTACATTGTTTCACGATATCTTTCGCCTTCATTAAGCGACTTGCTGTGAACAAATATTTCATCTAGATCAATCCTCTCAATCTATTTTTTAGTGATTTTGGATATTTGATTTTTGTAATCCTCGCAGCCTGTTTTAATAAATGAACCTTAGCTTGGCTTTCGTAACGCTGAATTTGGTTTAAAGATTTTGCTATATCTTTGTGAGCTGCTAATGCCGTATCTATATCCGCACTTTCTAATGCTTTCATTAATCTTTTTTGTAGTTGTTCAATACAGATCATTTCAGCTGTTATCCCTTCGTGATCAATACTCTTGAAAATCGCTTTTCTCATCTTCATCCTCCAAACAAAGCCATGATGGCTGTAATCTGCTGAGTGACTGCAAGTGGATCGACACCACATAAGGTTGCGATCATGGCTTCTTTTGCATTTGTCGCTTCCATCCACCGTACATATGTAGGAACATCAAGCATCTTTTGATCATTCTCAAATTTTGATATGCAGCTCCTTGAGCGACTTAACAATTCAGCCAACTTCTCTTGGGACATCCCAGCTCTTTTCCTTGCTTGTCGGAGCACTACCCCCAACCTCAACTTCCTCACCCCCTTATTGTTCCTATATAGAACATGTTGCGAATTGGAACAGAAAAACCTAAAAATCAGCTGTATTCTAAGGTGGTAAATTATTAATCATTCAACTGGCTGAAAATTGGATTCCATTTGTGCTAATTGCCATTCTTCAAGAACTTCTCTTTTAAAGAAAATTCTTTTTCTTACTCGGAAGAACGGTATTTGTCTTTCACGAACCATTGTGTAAACAGTGTCGTGATGTACCCCAAGAAAATCAGCTGTTTCATGAACAGTCATAGTTGATTTTGTTGGCATATCTTATCTCTCCTAGTCATTTAATTATATTTCTATTTTAGAAATTCACTTCCGGAAGAAATCCCTTATGTCACAGTCTAATTCTTTAGCCAATATCGGGAGATGGTTTGCTTTAAAGGCATATTCTCCTGTCTCATATTTCATATATGTTGAGGCATTTTTGAATCCTAGAGCCTTGGCCATTTGTTGCAAATTAATTTGTTTAACATGACGTCTCGATTTGACAAATTTTAAATCTAACATATTTCCCTCCTCTCGATTTCTGTTTTAGAAATCCTGTTGTTGATTTAATAATACATTTCTAAAAAAGAAATTTCAACTGTTTTATTTCTAATTTAGCAATTTATTTTTTTCTACATTGGAAAAATGTTAAGATTTATATTGCTAATATAGAAAGTTGGTGATTAAAGATGCTGGCTGTAGGCGAAAGAATAATTAAATTGAGAGAACAAAAACAGTGGAACCAAAAAGAGTTGGCTCAAAAAATCAATATGAATGTCAGTGTAATGAACAGAATAGAAAAAGGAACTCGTCCTTTAACTGATATTGAAATTGTGAAAATTGCTGAGGTTTTTGGGGTATCCACAGATTATTTGCTAACCGGGAAAGATTATAGGTTTGAAGCAGAACAACTTCTGAGATCAGGCAACGCGTCTACTGCTGCAAGTGATGGAAATTCTGATATAGAAAAGAGAATTGAAAGAATTGAAAGAGCACTAAGACTTCAGGAAGGTCGTAAACCAGGGGATAAGCAGAATGACTTCTATGGTGACTAAATAAAAGAATTCAATTACTTTCATACATGTATTTCATGAAAGGGGCGCATATTTTGAAAAAGACTTTTTTTTATGTACTTATTTTCTTAATAGCAACGTCTTTAACAGCGTGTAATTCACAGAATACAAAAGTAAATGAATCAAATGAAAAAAGCGATAAACAGGAATCTAATGAGGGTTCATCTGCTAAGAAGAAAACTAAAAAAGAAGCTGATGGAACACGAACTGCTCCTATACCTTTAAAAAAACCAATATATTTCGACGATTACATTAGTGCATCGGATAATGAATATACTGCTGAATTAAAGATGAATGTAGAAGAGGTTATTCGAGGAGATAAAGCATTTAATGTTTTATATAAGAGGAATAGCACAGTTTCTCAACCTAAAAAGGGTTTTGAATGGGCACTTGTTAAGGTCAAAGTGAAGATGACAAATTCTGAAACAGATGATGAACCTATACTATTCAGTCCAATTCTTAACTTTGACTTTTTTAGTAGTGATGGTTCTCCTTATTCTGAGGAAATTGGTACTGTTGTGCCAAAAGAATTTGAAGGCGAAGTATATAACGGTGGTTCACTTGAAGGTTATATAGTGAATCAAGTAAAAAAAGACGATGATTTTTTAATAGCTTATAAAAGTATATCTACTTCAGGTAAACTATTCTTTAAAACTAAATAAATAATGCCCATATTGGGCTTTTATTTTTACACTAAAACAGAACGTATGTTTCTAACTCATCTAAGAGCATTCTCTTTTAGAAAGGGGCTTATTAACATTGAGATATATAAATAGTCATTTAGAAGATTGGATTGAGTCATTCCTTAATAATATTGGCATAACTGAACCTTCACAATTAGATAAACACAAAATAGCTAATGATCTAGACATTTGGATATTTTATGTTAATGACACAAGTCATTATGTAGAAATTAACAACCTGTACACTATTTTTCTAAATAAAAAACTATCTAAAGAGGAACAATGGCAGGATTTCGCTCATGAACTTTGCCATATAGTTAGACAATCTAGCAAGTTCACTAATTTTCATTTGACTAAAACTTTATGGAATATCTATCAAGAAAGACAAGCGAATTATTTTGCTTATCATTTTTGTATCCCAACATTCATGTTAATTGATTTGGATTTACCCAAAAGACCTGAACTCGCTGTCTTGAAAGTTTCTAATATTTTTAACGTTACTCCTGAATTTGCAAATCACCGTTTAAATCTTTATTATCAAAAAACTTTTTCTCAGACAAGGGGTGTTTTATATGGCTAGCATTGAAAAAAGAGGAAACAATTCTTTTAGATTAATTGTTGAAGCTGGTCACGATATAAACGGAAAAAGAAAGAAAAAAACTAAAACCATTCGCATAGAAGATACTAAACTATTAAAGACGAAAAGAAGATTGCAAGAGTATCTCTCAGACCAGCTCTATCAATTTAAAATCGAAGTTTCTTCTGAAGAATACATAGAACCTGAAAAATTAACATTTGAATCTTTTATCGCTAAGTGGAAAGAGAAGAAGCTTTATCAAAAGAGCGGAAAACCATACTCTCTCACTACTTCCGATGTATATTGGAGACATTTAAAAAATCATATTCTCCCTGTCTTTGGCAATAAAAAAATGGAACAAATAAAAAGCCTTCATATTGTAGATTTTTTAGACAGTTTAAAAAAAGATGGCGCACGAAAGGATGGAAAACCAGGAGGTTTAAGTGGAGCCACTATCCAAGACATTTTTAAAATTTTACAAGTTGTTTTTAAAACGGCTACTGAAGAATGGAAGATCATTAAAGTTGATCCTATGAAAGGACTTCCTCAACCAGAACATGAAAAGCAAGAAATGAAATATTTTGAATCTGACGAAGCTGCTGAATGTATAAAAATTTTGTATCAAGAAGTTGATATTAAATGGAGACTTTATTTTTTAGCTGCTATGATTGGTGGTCTAAGACGCGGTGAAGGTCTTGCACTTGAATGGCATTTGGATGTTGATTGGGATCTCGGCGGCTTTCATATTAATCGTTCAATTTCCAAGACAGTTGATGGCAAACCCTATGTTAAAGAACCTAAAACAAGAAGTTCTAAACGTTTTGTAAAGATGCCTAACTGGTATATGGATGAATTAAAGCAGTACCATATCATGTGGAAAAAAGAAAAACTATTAGTTGGTGACTTATGGCAAGGAGATGATCACCAATATTTATTTCATAATGGTTTTGGTGAGCCTTTCCATTACACAACCCCTACTTCCAAATGGTCAAAAATCAAAAACAAACACAAATTAAAAAACATTCGGCTACATGATTTAAGACATACAATGGTCGCTCTCCTTATAGAGGCAGGTGAGAGCATTAATGCTATTCAGAAAAGAGCCGGACATGCTAGTGCTAAAACAACCTCAGATATTTATGGTCATGTCACAAACAAATTAGAATTTAACACCGCAGAACACTTTAATCATTTTGATCCTAAAAATACTGAGAAACAATCTGGCGGATAAAGTTCGTCCCCAATTCGTCCCCAACCAAAAGAAACGGAACAAATATTCGTTGTCAAAAAAACAAAAAACCCTTGCTATGCAAGGGTTTCAACGATGATTCCGACTGGGCTCGAACCAGCGACCTCTACCCTGTCAAGGTAGCGCTCTCCCAGCTGAGCTACGGAATCGGGTTATGTATCAGTTCTGGGCTTTCTGTTACTGACAGTCTCTATTATATAACCATCATCATGAGGCGTCAATGGTTTTGTTCAAAAAAGCCAAAAAGCCGGTATCCGCACCGGCTTTTCACTGACTTTTATGACTGATTCACAAGAACTGGCTTTAACTGATCAAGTGCTTGTTTGAAGTCGCGTTTGAGATCTTCTCCGTTTTCAACTCCGACACTTAAACGAAGCAGCCCATCTGTAATCCCTCTTTTTTCTCTTTCTTCTTTTGGCATAGCCGCATGTGACATTTTGGCTGGATACGACAGAATGGATTCGACGGCGCCGAGGCTGACGGCGAATACAGGTAATGTGACAGCGTCCACTAATTCTTTGACAGCCGCTTGGTTTTCTAGTTCAAATGAGAGAACCGCTCCTGCTCCGCTTGCCTGCTTGCGCTGAATATCTGCCCCTGGATGGTCATCTAAACCTGGATAGTATACTTTTTTCACCGCAGGATGTTCTTTTAGAAATGAAGCTAGTTCGAAGGCCGTTTGGCTGGCTTTTTCTAATCTCACCTGAAGGGTTTTTAACCCCCTTAACACAAGCCAGCAATCCTGCACGCCAAGGACCGCTCCGAAAGAGTTTTGCAGCGAATAGAGTTCGTCTCCGAGTTTCTCATCTTTCACCACAGCTAAGCCTGACAGCACATCACTATGGCCGCTTAAAAATTTCGTTGCGCTGTGCAGAACAACGTCAACACCAAGGTCCAGCGGACGCTGAAGCGCAGGTGTTAAAAACGTATTATCTAAGAACGTCAGACAGCCATGCTCTTTCGCAATCTGTACGACACCTTTAATATCTGTAATGCCTAGTGTTGGATTTGACGGTGTTTCCATGTAAATGACCTTTGTATTCGATTGAATGCCTCTTTTGACTTCATTCAAATCGGTCATGTCCACGAAGGTATGCTCAATTCCAAATCTTGAAAGAACTTGGGTGATCATTCGGAAAGTCCCCCCGTACACATCTCTTGTGACCAGGACGTGATCTCCCTTTGATAATAGAAGAAAAGCGGTTGAAATAGCAGCCATGCCTGATGCAAAGGCAAGCCCTCTCGTTCCTCCTTCCAGCGCTGCAATCGTATCCTCTAATGCTTGACGTGTCGGAGTTCCCGATCTGGAGTAGTCATATTGGCCAAATTCATCGAAGCTGCTTTGATGAAATGTGGATGCATGCTGAATGGGTACACTGACTGCACCTGTCGAACGGTCTGTTTTAAACGCATTATGAACGAGTTGTGTTTCAAGTGTCCAATCGTGTGTGGTCATTTGGCGTGTACCTCCTCTTTTACTTGTGAGAGTGCCTGTTTCAGGTCTGCTTTCAGATCATCTACATGCTCGATGCCAACAGAGAAACGGAGCAGCTTGTTACATACACCGTTTGCAATGCGAATCTCTTCTGGAATATCCATATGCGTTTGTGTCGCAGGATACGTAATGAAGCTTTCGACTCCGCCAAGGCTTTCAGCAAAACAAATCGTTTTCAGCTGCTTCAAAAATGGATTGACCCATTCCTCTTTGGCTACTCGGAATGACAGCATGCCTCCCTTTCCTGGGTAAAGCACATCTTGAATTTCTGGCTGCTTCTCTAAAAACTGTGCCAGCTCCTTCGCATTTGCCTCGTGCTGGCGCATTCTAAGAGCCAGTGTTTTCATTCCTCTCATTAAAAGCCATGAGTCAAATGGTGATAGAACCGCTCCAATCGCGTTTTGATGCTGGAACATGTCTTCAGACAGCTGCTCTCCTTTTGTCACCACAAGCCCTGCAAGAACGTCATTATGTCCGCCTAAATATTTGGTTGCGCTATGAATGACAATGTCCGCTCCAAGCGTAATCGGCTTTTGCAAGACTGGTGTGTAAAAGGTGTTATCGACAATCACCAAAGCGCCATGCTCTTTTGCAATCTTCGCTATTTTTTGAATATCTGCTTCCTGCATCAGTGGATTTGTCGGTGTTTCAATAAAGACCGCTTTTGTGTTTGGCGTGATTTTAGAGCGTAAACAGTCTTCATCTGAAAAATCATCATAAAGAAAACGTAATCCGTACTTTTTCCATTCGTTTTCAAACAAACGGTATGTACCGCCATATAGGTCTGAAGAGACGATGAGCTCATCTCCGCTTTCAAATAGAGCCATGATCGTTTGGATTGCCGCCATTCCCGAACTGAAGGCAAAACCGGCCGTCCCTTCTTCGAGTGAAGCAATTGCATCCTCTACAAGCTGTCTTGTTGGGTTTTTCGTTCGAATGTAATCAAATCCTGTAGATTCCCCTATCCCTCTATGTCTATATGCTGTCGAAAGATAAACGGGAGGACTGACAGTGCCAGTCACCTCTTCGCTACGGTTTCCAATCTGCGCTAATTTCGTTTCCACATGTTCTGTCATTTGACACCATCCTAAGTAAAAATCTGATTTCAAAACAGAAAACCCCTTCTTCATAAGAAGAAGGGGTTTAATCGCTTCCTCTTATCTTCCAAGCAAAAAAGCTGCTTGCTGGATTTAGCACCTTGGTACATCACATAAAGTGATGCATACCGGTTGCTGAGGTTTCAAAGGGCCAGTCCCTCCACCTCTCACGATAAGAATGTGTTGTCTGTCTGTTCTAATTCTTAATACTGTAACCCATTAAATCTCATTTTTCAAGGGGAAATGTCATGATTAATTAAAATTTTCTGTATTTTATAACAGAATCGATGTTATACGGTTTGATTGCATGTTAGCATATAGGAACAACGCTGTTTTTCATGTTACAATGAATGGAAACGTTTCACTTTATGATGAATTTGGTTAGCTGGAGGAATGGATTATGGTGAAGAAAACAGGAATCATTCAAGAAGAAACCTTACAGTCAAAAGAACTTGGGGCAGACATGACCATTTTGATCTATTTGCCAGTCAATTACTCCCCCCTTTATACATATCATGTCATCATTGCCCAGGATGGTCATGATTATTTCCGCCTAGGCAAAATAGGCAGACAGGCAGAAGAATTGATGCAAAACAAAGAAATGGAACGCTCGATTATCATTGGTGTTCCTTATGAAAATGTCACGGAAAGACGAAACACGTATCATCCAGATGGTACAAAGTTTGAAGCGTATAAACGCTTTTTAGCAAATGAACTGGTCCCTTATATTGATAAACACTATCCAACCTATCAAATTGGATCAGGACGGACGTTTATTGGTGATTCACTGGGTGCGACGATTTCCCTCATGACAGCCATTGATTATCCTTCTTTATTTGGCGGGCTGATTTTGCAGTCCCCTTACGTTGACGAGTCGGTTCTAGAAGCCGTCAAACAGTCAACAGCCCTTTCTCATTATGCCATTATCCATCAAATTGGGCTTGAGGAAACGGCTGTGAAAACAACAGATGGTCAGGTGCTTGATTTTGTTCAGCCGAACGAAGATTTAAAGGCCCTTCTTGAACAATCTGGTGCGGATTACTTATTTGAGACATTCGAAGGGGATCATAAATGGACGTTTTGGCAGCCGCTCATTGCGCCTTCGTTAAAAAGAATGCTCCCATATTCGTTAATCAACTGAATTTTGTTATAATAAACAATAATAAATACTTTCTTATTCAGGAGGGAACATGATGAAATACGGAGTTGTTATATTTCCATCAAAAAAATTGCAAGATATTGCGAACTCTTACCGGAAGCGTTATGATCCGAACTATGCACTCATACCGCCTCATTTAACATTAAGAACACCTTTTGAATTAACGGATCTAGAAGCGGCTGAGGTCGTCTCAACGTTAAGAGATTATGCAAAAAATGCTTCTCCTATTACGTTACGTATTAAAAAATTCAGTTCATTCGCTCCTGTAAACAACGTCATTTATATGAAAGTAGAACCGAACGAGGACATCATGGCGCTCAATGAAAGATTGTACGCAGATCCACTTGCTGGTACACCTGAATATGCCTTTGTTCCGCATGTGACAGTGGCTCAAAAACTATCCGATGATGAGCATTCAGACGTACTTGGCACATTAAAGCTGAGAAAGATTGACCATGAAGAAACAGTGGATCGCTTCCACCTTTTATATCAATTAGAGAACGGTTCTTGGACCGTCTATGAAACATTTATTTTAGGAGAAGAGGGTTAAAGACATTTGAAAACAGTCATCGTAACAGAACAAACACAACGCGAAGATGCATACTACGTTCGAAAAGAAGTATTCGTAAAAGAACAAGAAGTTCCAGTAGAGATCGAAATAGATGAACTAGAGGACAAAGCCACCCATTTTGTCATTTACAATGATGACAAAAAGCCTCAGGCAGCCGCTAGACTGCGGATCATTGAGGGTTCAAAGGCAAAGCTTGAACGGATTTGTGTGTTAAAAGAGGCGCGCTCCTTCGGCCTTGGCCACAAGCTATTAGAGGCGCTAGAAACAGAAGCGATTGCTAATGGAGCAAAAGAAGCGGTTATGCATGCCCAAGTCCAAGCTCTTCCTTTCTACGAAAAGAAAGGCTACAAAGCGGTTTCTGAACCGTTTGAAGAAGCAGGGATCACACATGTCAAAATGACAAAAACGCTGTCTGTTTGACCAAAAGAAAAGCCAGAGCATTCAAGATGCCCTGGCTTTTTCTTTTTCATTATCGTTCGCCACAGGAAGAAAGCGCAATCATTTATATATACGTATTGATATGAATGCCCTTGCCTTCCTCCATAAACATATCTCGTACAAAGCGTTCCCGCTTTTTTTGCTGTACTTTCGTTTCCGCTTCTGTCACTAAGTCCTCTTTTTTCTCCAGCTCTCTGTATATCTTGTCATGAAAGGTGCGAGTAACCTTTGTTACTTTCGCATAGTCTTCTTTATCATGAGGAGCTGGACGATTGATATATTGAAAATACAGATCCGGCTGAATCGGGGCTATATATCCCATCAAGAACGCCTCCTTTGCTTCTCTTCTATTCTACTATTCCCTAATTATGACTGTTTGAAACACGCCTCATTTGATATGATTAGATGTGTTTCGTTTTAAGATTGATTGACTATTGGAGGACTAGCTTTGAAATGCGCACGACGATATGATCGAACGATCTCATTACATATGTATTCGAGAGAACACTATCAATTCCTCCATGACGAGGGAAAAAAAGGACAATTATTCTGCCCATATTGCGGACAACCGGTCTTTTTTAGATTAAATATACATGATGAACCTGCCTTTATTCATAAGCACATGTCTCAGCAAGAGATATGTGAAAAAGCTGAAGAACAAGCAGATCATCATCAAACGGCTGAACAAGAGGAAAAGACTTCCTATAAAGAACTCGGCGGCTTCCGTTTTCCAACCGGCAAACAGATCATCTCGCAAACGAGCGAATCATATGACTGGCAGGAACCAAGGTCGATTCAATTTAGCGACGCCTTACATTTAGAAGAGAATGAAGAAGTTCATACGATCGACCTCTTCCCGCATATCACCTTTAGCACACCGCAGCTTCAAGCTGTCACACATTTAGATGGTCCGATGCTTGTGCTGGCTGGTGCCGGCAGCGGGAAAACAAGAGTCCTGACGGCTAGAGCGGCTTATCTCATGTCCCATCATCATATTCCTGCTCACCATATTTTACTTGTAACTTTCACCACAAAAGCGAGCAATGAGATGAAAGAAAGGCTGCGTAAGCAATATCAGCTTCATCCTTCACAAGCTAGCCAAGTGGTGACAGGCACCTTCCACAGTCTTTTTTATAAAATGCTGCTTCACGATGACGCAAGCAAATGGAACGGCCAGCATCTGATCAAGTTTGACTGGCAAAAGGAGCAATACATCCGAAAAGCCATCATGAATGAAGGACTTGATGAGAAAGACTATCCTACCGATCAAGTACTGCAATCGATCGGCTATTGGAAAAATGCCTTTTTACCAGGTGAACTTCCTGATTTGAAGGATGAAAAGGAAAAACACATGTGGACGATCTATCAATCATATGAACAGCAAAAACGAGATCATCAGCAATTTGACTTTGATGATATGGCGATTGCCTGCTTACATATGCTCACAGAACAGCCAGAACTGCTAAAACGGTATCAAGAACGATTCCAGTATATTTTAGTGGATGAATTTCAAGATATTAATCCAGTGCAATATCAATTGATTCAGCTTTTAGCCGGAGAATCAGAGCAGTTATTTTGTGTAGGGGATGATGATCAAGCCATTTACGCCTTTAGGGGTAGCAATCCTGCTTTCATTCTTGAATTCAAACAGGACTATCCTTCGGCTCAGATCGTCCATTTACATGCGAATTACCGGTCTCACCATACGATTGTCGCAAGTGCTGATGCGATTATTAAGAAAAATCAGCATCGTTATGAGAAGACGTTAAAAGCCGTGCGCGCGGAGAAAATTCCTCCGACGCTCTTCTATCCATATGACGAAGAAGAGGAAGCGACGATGATAGTCGCAGATATTCAGGAGAAAATTAAAAATGGTGCAAAGCCGAATGACTTCTGCGTGCTGTTTCGAACGAATACAGGCGGCCGTGCGATTTATGAACGGCTGCATCAATCAGCGATTCCATATGAGACGGATGCTGGCGTCAAAGCCTTCTACAGCAGACGAATGGTTCGGGTACTCCTCGCCTTTCTTTCCTTAAGTCAGGATGCAGATGATGTGGCCGCCATAAAACAGCTGCTGCCCGTTTTCTTTTTAAAGCAGCAAACCCTGAATTCACTAAAGGCACTGACCATCACAGAAGATTGCTCAATGATAGAAGCGCTTGGAAAACTGACAGATATACAGCCGTTTCAACGGAAAAAGCTGCAATCAATTGTTCCTTTGTTCCGAACGTTACGGACGTTAAAGCCATCGGACGCAGTGACATTTATTGAACAAAAAATGGGACTCGGGGATTACTTAAAAAAACGGGTGAACGATACGAATGTACTTGAAAAAGGAGCGGATGATGTACGTGATGTGAAAACAGCCGCCAAACGCTTTGAAACGATTGAAGCCTTTCTCGCACATGCCGAACATATGAAGTCTGCCGAAAAGGAAAAAACAGATGAACCCGGTGTTCAGCTCATGACGATCCACCGCGCAAAGGGACTTGAGTTCCAGACAGTATACATCACTTGTGTGGTCGACGGGGCACTGCCCCATGATTTCTCACTGGATGAACTCAGAAACGGTGATGAAGAAGCGCTGGAAGAAGAGCGCCGTTTATTATACGTTGCTATGACAAGAGCTGAACAATCTCTTTATCTGTCTGTTCCATCATTTAGACGAGGAAAAACGGCTCATCGTTCTCGCTTTTTATATCCTCTTCTAAAGAAAAACCGTGAATTATTTACGCAAAAACAACAGGCCCCCCTTTAAACGGAGAGCCTGTTGTTTATTTTTTGTTGTTCATCATTTTAGAGATTGTATTGAAATCAAGCTTTTCTTTTCCACTTGTAATCGATTGAACGATTTTGTCTTCCATTTCTTTAGGTACACGTTTGTTCGCAAGCTGCGCTACTTTTTTAATGACACCTCGAACGGTATTCTCATCTTTAAAGTTGGCATTTTGCAAAGAACCTGCAAGTTTAAACACATCATTCATATTCACACCGGTTTTGTTTTCTACGCTTTTAAAGAATTTATTATCCATTCATTTGCCTCCTCTTTGTGGAGTAATCACCTTACTATATGAAAATAGGCGAGATATGTGCCTATCCTAAAGCCTTGTTTGATCAAAGAGAAAGGAAAGCAAAAGGCTTCCCCCTTGCTTCCCTCACCTTCTTACTTTTTAGTAGTTAAAGAAAGAAGCACCAACGATAATTAGAAGGATGAAAAGCACAACGACAAGAACAAATGTTGATCCATATCCGCCGCCGTAGCCACCACCGTAGCCGCCGCAAGAACCGCCACCGTAACCGTAACTCATATTTAAGCACCTCCTCTTCTCCCTTACAAAGTATGAAAAATGAAAGAAATGGTTTGGACGATCACATAAAAAAGTGCGGAATTTTTATTTCTGCTGTTTAAAGATGTAATCTGCCTCTCTATGACGCACCATGAATGCTTCTGTTTCTTTCGCAAAAGCCTCCATCTTCACGCCAAATGCTTTTAAGTGCTCCTCAAAATCATTCGCTTTATCCGTTAGATCCATTTCAGCCTTTTCGTGCGCTTGTTCTTTCCCATCATGGGGTTTAGTGAACAAGGAACCGATTAATTGTTCGAATGCATCCATTCTGGTCACCCCTTCTCTCTTACATATGCACCACTCAAAAAAAGGCAACAAAAAAACCGGATAAATCCGGCTTTTGTTTTTCTCTTCTATTATTGAGGTTTCTTTTTGTTTCCACAGCCGCAGCCATTTTTTTTGATTTTCTTCGTATATACAGATTGTTGATTTGACTGCGCTGGATAACCTTGAAGCATATGTGACGGCGTTTCAGTTGGTTTCATCGCAACCCTTCCTTTCCTATTCCATGATAGTATATGCATTTATTGAAAGCGTGTCTGATCAGAATGCCTGTTTATTTCACAAGCTTCGAGACGACCGCTTCAATGATGCCTGCTGCTGCGGCAATCGCTAATAGTAAATTAAGCCACATGCTGATGACAGGAAAAAGTATGTATATCAGAAGCAAGGCAGCAGTGCACCATATGCCAGTACACCAATAACAGCTTAACAGTTCTCCAACCCAAGACCGCAGTCCTTCCCCTTTAATGATGATATATGTTTCGACCTCACCTTGTTCGTTTACCTCTTCCTGTTCTTCATGAAATAGACGGCGGAATGGCGCAGTAATGGTATCAAACACAATCAGTCTCGTCAGTCTAAAGGATGCGAGGGCAAACACGACAAATGACAAAGCACCGCTCAGGGAGCCTCCACCTCCTTCTTTCTTCTTTTTCCGTCCTTTCTTTATATATGCAAGAAAAAAGACCGTCATGATGAATCGAGCGGAAATAAAATTGGGTTGTACTTTTTCACACTTTCCGATTCCACCTTGAGTCCTTCCTGCATTAAATAATGTATAGATAAGAAAGGAGTGAAAGTATTGTCTATTGAAGAAAGTGCTGAAATATTATATACACAACTGTTAAACGAATTAATCAGCAATTATGATGATTTCATTGAGATCAAAGATTCCGAAAATGTCACAATTCATAAAACAGATGTAACAGCCGCACTCTCCCTTCAAGCGACCGTAACGACAATCATTACTCTTTTAATCCAAATTCTTGTACCAGACGATGAATTGGCTGCTGACATCACAGACCAGCTTTTATCCACACAACAAGTGGAAGTCCAAAAGAAAACTGTGATTCAAATCATCAACTGCTATAACATTACGATTACATTATCAGATGCATCCATTATGAACTCCGTCCAAATTCTCACTCAAACATTGAATGTGCTCTTAGTTGAAGCCGGCATTCTTTGACCCTTTCTTTTTCTAATGACGTATGAAAGAGGTGAAATCATCGTGGCTGAAGAGAACGAAAAAAAGGAGTTTCAAATCAATACTGATATTGATCCATTAACAAGTCTTCTTGTCAGTGATGTGTTAAACAAAAACAATATCACTGATGATCAGAAAGCAAAAATTTCAGACGATCAAAGAAGAATGATTTTGAAATTAGTCGAGGACTTACAAAAGAAAGCAAATGATTTCGTAGAACAGCAGCAGGAGAAAAAAAGGCAAGCTGAGGCAGCAAAACAGCCGGAACAAGAGCCTGAACCAAAAGTACGTCCAAAACGAAATTCACTTCGAAATCGTATTCAGCAGCGCCGTGATGCGCAGCGTAATAACGATTAAATAAAAATGGGTTGCCTGCTAGGGTAAATGCCCGAGACAAAACCACGCATTCCAGCATTTAATAAAGTAAACGGAAGGAGGAATAGAAATGGATTCTAAACCATATTCTTGGGTCGCTCTAGATCGTAACTGTACACATCACGGACACCACGGACACCACAGATACCACGACGATTGCAACTATGAAAGAAAAGCACTTTGTGACGACTATTATGATGATGAAAATGTCTTACAAGACTTGGATCAAGTAAGTTTCACAAAGCAGACATCTGAAGAAGTCATTATCGTCAGAGACTCTTGTGACATTAACGTCTCTTCTGTTGATGCACAGGTTGCAGCATCTATCCAAGTAGCGATTCAAACAGCGATCATCACGATTACAAATATCTCAATCGCAGACGGTGATTTGGCAGACCGCGTCACGCAGGATCTCTTACAAGCTGCTACTCACAAACAAACAAACCGCCAAAAACTTGTCATCGAAAATTCAAGAAACGTTACAGTATCTACAATCGATGCGGACATCTCTATCGCAATCCAAACACTTACTCAAACACTTGTTGCGACAATCGTTGCAATCGGTATCCTCTAATGTCCAAAAGCAGAGCGAAAAGCTCTGCTTTTCCTTTTATCAAAATACATCAAATATAAATGGTCATTTACCCACACCAACTAGCGGGCGCATACATATGTTGTTAAGGACTAAAGTCAAATACCTTGTTAAAGGAGCTGAAATCCATGAGCTGCGGAAAACACCATGGCCGACATGATGAAAACTGTGTATGCGATGCGGTTGATAAGATTTTAGCAGAGCAGGAAGCTGTAGAAGATAAATGTCCTACGAGCTGCTACAGTAATTTATTAAGCCCAACAGTTTCTGGAAAAGATACGATTCCGTTTTTACTTTTTGATAAAAAGGGCGGGTTGTTCTCTACTTTCGGAAACATCGGAGGATTCGTTGACGATTGCCAATGCTTCGAATCTATTTTCTTCCGGGTTGAAAAATTACACGACTGCTGTGCTACGTTATCTGTATTAAGACCTGTTGATGTACACGGACATACGCTAAGCGTGTGTCACCCTTGTGACCCTGACTTCTTTGGTCTAGAAAAAACGGACTTTTGTATTGAGGTTGATTTAAACTGCTTCTGCGCAATCCAATGCTTAAACCCAGAGCTTGTCGACAGAGTCATGCCATCAAAAGATAAAAAGCATCATCACCACGGCTAAATCAACAGGCCGCTCATCTAACTTGTCATGAGTCAAAGCATCCCCTTCCTCACGAAAGACAGCCAATGATGCGGAGCAGTCAGCATAAGAAGCGGCCGCTTCCGCATTGGTTAAAAGTAGATGCACGAGCCGGCAAAGATAGCTTGAAGATGATGACAGTGCTCAAACACTCAAACAAATTTCCTAGTATAGGAGGGTTGAATATGAGCCGCAATCATTCATGGAGCTGTGTAACAGAGGCTGTTGAAAACATTAGCGACTTGCAAAATGCTGTCAAAGAAGATTGCCCGACCAGCTGTTACAGCAATCTCCTTTCTCCATCACATTCATTAGGTGACACTGTCCCGTTTGTTCTCTTTACATCCAAATCAAAACCATTCGTCGCATTCGGAAACGTCGGAGAAGTAGATGCAGGCCCTTGCTTCAGCACTGCATTTTTCAGAGTCGAACATATCTGTGATCACTGTGCAACACTCAGCTTGCTTATCGCATTTGACAAAGACCGTCATATTTTAGATTTTACAGATAAAGATTCCTTATGTGATGTGTTCCGATTAGAAAAATCGAAGTATTGTGTTGAAGTAGACCTTGACTGCTTCTGCGCAATCGAGTGTCTAAACCCACGACTCATCAATCGTAACTGCTAACAAAAAAAGTCCCTAAATGGGACTTTTTTTATTAGTTAAAAACCTAGCGGGTGAATGGAAGAAATCTCAGCAATCGCTAATTCAACTGGATTTCCCCCGCCTGCTGTACGAATGATCACTGTATCATCTTTTCGATCCATGATGATTCCTCTATATGTTTTACCATCAGCTTCAATCAGACAAAGAGCCCTTGGCATATTATGAGGCAGTCTTGTGAGAAAATCGACTTTTTCATCAATACTCATCTGACTTAAAGGCTTTTTCACTCGTTTTCTTCTTGGTTCTTCTTTTGTTTCATGAAAGACACCTTCTGGCTGGTTTCCCTCTTCTTCTTGAGACTCTCGCTTTTGTATGAGCTCTAGTTCTTGTGGGATCTCTTGTTCCTGCGCTGGCTCGGCTTCTTCTGTGATCTCTTGTTCCTGTTCAGGCTCGGCTTCTTGTGGGATCTCTTGTTCTTCTGTAAACTCAACTTCTTGTGTCATATCTCGTTCATGTTGAAGTTTAGGCGGCTCGGCTTCTTTTTTATGCTCTATTTCTTGAGCTGCAGGCTCCTCCTGCGTGCTTTCTTCGATCACGTCTTTTGCAGTGGTCTCACTTTCTGGCTGTTTTTCTGATTTCTTTCGCTTTCTCACAATATTTTGCATGGCCGGCTTTGATTCATGATAGCTCGGCTGAACAATATACATCAGCGGCTTTTGATTCTCATCACCTTTATTTGACATACTAATCCCTCCCGAATGATTCATTCCTTATATATATGAACGGTGGCCTTAAATCAGAAGAAAAATAAAAAAACAGCATACCCTTCATCGGTATGCTGCAAGTCATGTATTCGTTTAACGGGCAATGATATGGAAGCCGGAATCAACATGCAGATTCTCACCTGTCATGCCGCGAGATAGATCACTGAATAAGAATAGAGCGGTATCGCCAACTTCTTCAGGAGTTGTTGTACGGCGAAGTGGTGCGCGCTCTTCAATATCCTTCAGAATGGTATTAAAGCCACTGATGCCCTTTGCAGATAACGTACGAATTGGACCAGCAGAAATACTGTTCACGCGGATGCCTTCTGCGCCTAAATCAGCTGCTAAATATTTCACACTTGCTTCAAGTGATGCTTTTGCTACACCCATTACGTTGTAATTTGATACAACACGTTCTCCGCCTAGGTATGTAAGCGTCACAATGCTTCCACCCTCTGTCATCAATGGACGTGCTGCTTTTGCTACAGCAGTTAATGAGTATGCACTAATGTTGTGCGCCAAAAGGAAACCTTCACGGTTCGTGTTCAAGTATTCGCCAACAAGCTCTTCCTTGTTTGCAAATGCAATGGCATGCGCAACGCCATGAATGACTTGTACTTTTTCTTTAATTGCAGCAAAACATTTTTCGATTTCTTCATCACTTGTCACATCACATGGAAGAATGATTGAATCATCACGCTCAAGTGTGCTTGCCAGCTCTTTTACCGATTCAGCAAGACGATCTCCAACATAAGTAAAAATCAAACGAGCTCCAGCTTCATGAAGTGAGCGGGCAATTCCCCAAGCGATGCTTCGTTTATTGGCAACACCCATCACCACGATATTACGGCCTTCTAAAGAAAAGTTCATATGTAATAAAGCCTCCTATTTTTTCAAGACATAGTATTAGTACCTGATCATGATATTATCACAGATCATAAGAGAATGACAATTTCCGCTGAAAGAAAGTTTCATTTTCGCGAAAAAACCGCCCTCACAAGTGAAGACGGTTCGATACCCTTATCGTTTGATTCTGTTTTGCTGATAAGCAAAATGGTTCGTAGGTCCGTGTCCAGCTCCAATACGCAAAGGGAATTTAATGGCTTCATGAACAAAGGTTTCTGCTGTTTCAAAGGCTTTTTGCATCGAATATCCTTTCGCAATTTCAGCTGTTAATGCTGCTGCAAACGTGCAGCCTGTGCCATGTGTATGCGGTGTATCAATATGTTCATTTGTGACTTCAATAAAGCCTTTTCCATCATACAGCAGATCTGTAATCATCCCATCAGATGGCCCATGGCCGCCTTTGATCACGACATGTTTCGTACCGAGCTCATAAAGGTGCTCCGCTGCCAGATAGCGGTCCTTTTTCGTCTGAATTTGTATCCCTGTCAGTACTTCTGCTTCAGGAAGATTCGGCGTTACTGCATAGCTGACAGGCAGCAAGTGTGTTTTCATCGCAGAGACCGCATCTTCATTTAATAAAGAGGCCCCTCCTTTTGCGATCATGACTGGATCTACAATCAGCTTCATATCATATTGAATCGTTTTTTCAGCTACGATCTTGATCATGTCTGCACTCCACAGCATCCCTGTTTTGACGGCATCTGGCAGTAAGTCTTCTGCCACTGCATCTATTTGACGCTCTAACGCCTCAATTGAAAGCGGGTATATCCCGTGAACACCTAGTGTGTTTTGCGCAGTAATCGCCGTGATCGCAGACATTCCGTACACACCGAGCTCCTGAAAAGTTTTCAAATCTGCCTGAATGCCTGCTCCGCCGCCAGAATCAGAACCCGCGATTGTGAATGCTTTTTTGATCGTCATTTCTTCACACCTCTCATTAGCCAATCCATTGATGATAAATGGTTCTTGCTTTAGAAATATCATTCGTACCATGAACAAGCGCTCTGCCATCTTTAAATAAGACAAGTTTAAACTCATCCTTTTGACACGAAAGCAAATATGGATTCTCAAGCACATCCATCCCTGCTTTTTTTAACCGAAGAGCTACTTCATGTAAAGGCGGCGGTGTTTCTGCTGCACTGCGGATTTGTACCGTATTGCGGCCGCATAGTACATCTGCCTTCGCTCTCTTGTCATATGAAAGAAATGGATAGGTCTTTAGTCCACAGCTTGGACATTGCTTCTTCTTTAAAGACGCGGTCGACCGAATGTCAGACCGTTCATTTTTCCATAAATCGAAGGATTTTAAAATTGGCGTCACTTGATTTCCTGTTAAATATTTAAGTGCATCTGCCACTTGATATGCCGCCACTTGCTGCACAACTGGACTAATGATACCTGCTGTATCACATGTCATGCCTTGTGCGGGTAAATGTTCAAGCAGACAGTGTAAACACGGCGTCTCACCAGGGATCACTGTGAATTGAATGCCGTAACTTGCTACACAGGCCCCATAAAGGAACGGAATTTGATGTTTGACAGCGGCATCATTTGCGATCATTCTTACCTCAAAATTATCCGCTGCATCGACAATGATTGAAGCCTCACTGACAAGTTCGTCAATATTGTGAGCAGTCACATCGATTACGATTCCTTTGATGTGCACGTCACTGTTTACTTGCTTGAGTCTTTTTTCAGCCGCTACAGCCTTTGGCAGCCGATCCTTCACGTCTTGCTCCGTGTAAAGCTGCTGACGCTGAAGGTTGCTCCATTCAATATAATCTCGGTCCAAAATGGTGACAGATCCAACGCCGGCACGAACGAGCATTTCAGCACTTGCGGTTCCAAGTGCCCCCGCTCCAATAATGATCGCCTTTGAGTCATTTAGCCGCTTTTGCCCCTCTGTTCCGATTGGCTGAAAAAGCTCTTGGCGTGAATAACGAGTGCTCAAAATGACGGCATTCCTTCCTGTGGACTGCTCGCTGTCCCATAGTTTTTTAGCGGAATACGTCCTGCCTCATAGCCTAGTCTTCCTGATTCAATCGCCAGTTTCATTGCTTTTGCCATTTTCACAGGATCCTTTGCACCAGAGACAGCGGTATTTAGTAATACAGCGTCTGCTCCAAGCTCCATCGCATAAGCTGCATCCTTCGGAGAACCTACGCCAGCATCAATAATGACCGGCACCTTCGCCTGCTCAATAATAAATGAGAGATTCAAAGGATTTAGTAAGCCTTGGCCTGAACCAATTGGTGAAGCACCTGGCATGATGGCATGGACACCGAGTTCTTCTAATTTTCTTGCCAGCACCACATCATCAGATGTATATGGCAGCACGATAAATCCTTCCTCGAGCAGCATTTCAGATGCTTTTAATGTTTCAACTGGATCTGGCAAAAGAGACCTTGAACAGCCAATGACTTCTACCTTGATCATGTCACAAAGTCCAGAAGCCTTTGCTAAACGGGCAATACGCACTGCCTCTTCTGCTGTACTTGCTCCAGCTGTATTCGGAAGCAGCGTATATTTTGATAAATCAAGCTGCTCCAAAAAATTAGGCTGAGATGCTTCGAATATGTTCATTCTTCTGACAGCAAAGGTTAAAATTTCGGCTTCCGATACGTTCACCGCTTCTTTTTGAACCTCAAATGATGGGTACTTTCCTGTTCCGAGTAATAGTCTTGATGTGAATGTTTTTCCGCCAATGTGCAGCATTGGATCATCCTCCTCCTACGAAATGAACGATTTCAATCGTGTCATTTGGTTGAATTTCTACTTGTTGAAACGCTTCTTTATCAATGATTTCATGGTTCTTTTCAACGATCACCACACGGTTTTCAAGCTGATAGGCTGATAGCAGATCATAGATCGTTCCATTCTCTTGATCGAAATCAACGATTCTGCCATTCAATTGAATCTTCATACGAATAGTGCCTCCTTTCGTCCAATACGAAACGCGTGTAGCCATTCCTCTTTGACCGGTTCGTCTAATATCAGGTCACGAATGATTTCTCCAGTAATCGGCGCAAGTAAAATGCCATTCCTGTAATGCCCTGCAGCAAAAAGAATACGCTTGTCTTCTGGATGTCTTCCGATATAGGGATGCCGATCGTTTGTCGCCGGACGAAGGCCTGCCCAGCACTCTTCAATCGGCATCTCCTTAATAGAAGGCATAAGCTGAGACGCCTTTTGAATCACAGCTTCCATGCCGCCAAGCGTTGGAACAGCCTGCCACTCGTTTGGCTTCATTGTTGCGCCGATAACAAGCTTTCCGCTATCTCGCTGAACGATATAACAATGATCATGATAAATGGTGTGTGCGAGCGCCGGACCATTATTCCATACAGACACACATTCCCCTTTTACTGGATAAAGAGAATGCGATAATCCGAGTTCTTCAAAAAAACGGCCAGACCATACACCACTTGCGATTGTCAGATCATCACATGTGAATGTGCCCTTCGTTGTTCTGACAGTTAACGCTTCTTTGCCCCGCTTCACATCGATCACAGGTGTACACTCTTTCACATCTGCTCCGTACCGGACCGCCGCCTGCCATAAAGCCCTGCATACAGCGTAAGGCTCCACATGCACATCCTCTTCAATCAAACCTGCTCCCAGCATGTGATCTGTAACTTGAGGCATACATTTTTTTACGCTGCTAGCGTCAAGCCATTTAAATGTAGACAAATGCTGCATCCGGCAAAGGGCTTGTTTCTCTTCTTCTGTAAAGGCGACCTTCATGATACCGCCCGCTGAAGTTCGAATATCAATGCCTGATTCATGCAGAAGATCGACTTTTAATTTTTCGTACAATGCCTGGCTTGCTCTGCCTGCCTGAAAGAAAACATCCTCATGACCCTCTCCTTCAGCATGTGCACCGAGCATCCCGGCAGCCGCACTTGTCGTTTGCTTCCCTATCTCACTCGCTTCAAATAAGACCACCTGTTTTCCTGCTTTTGCAAGGTGATAGGCGATGGAGACCCCTATGATTCCACCACCAATGATTGCAACGTCATAATGCTTTTTCATAAGGATTCTCCTTTACCTTTTCAGAAAATGCTTGTGCCATCATACGCGGCTGATGATGAGCAAAAATCCCAGACATGACAGCAATTCCTTCCACATTTGCGTGTTTCAATTCTGGAACTCGTACTGGGGTCACCCCGCCGATGGCCACCACTGGAATCGTTAGTGCAGAAGTCAGTTCTTTCACAAGCTGTACACCTCTTGCCTGAAGTCCTGGTTTACAAGAGGTGTCATATACGTGCCCAAACATGACATACTCTGCTCCATTTTTCTCTGCTTCTTTCGCTTCTTCTATCGAATGGACAGATACTCCCGCATGAAGGTGAGGGAATTTTTTTCGCAGCTCTTTTGGCGAAAAGCTGTGGCCCGGGAGATGCACCCTGTGAATATTGGTAAGCAGCGCAACGTCTACTCTGTCATTGATCACGAGCTTTTCTTTCGGCACACCTTCTAAAAGGAGATTCTTCACGAGATCAACAAGCTCACTTGCTGTTTTAGACCGTTCCCGAATATGAATAAAATCCACTTCAGACGCTATGGCTTTTATTTGTTTGATCAGTTCACCCGCAGAAAGGGAATCATTTGTCACTGCGTGGAGTTCCATTTGCACCAACCCCATCTAAGCAAACTGTTTGCCACATTTCTTTTTGATACGCCATCTCCCAAAAGTGATATTCATAATAGCTTGAAATCACGAAATTTTCTTTCATATTGGCCCGTACATGGTCTGGTGCTTTTTCTGCTAGTTCATCAAAGCGGTTCACTTGTTCGAAGACGAGTTCCTTAAACCAATCGCCTCCGTATGTCAAAATCCATTCTTGGTAAATTGGATGGTCAGGTGTTGTTTGTTTCAGCTTTTCACCTACCTCATAATAGAGCCAGTAACACGGTAATAACGCGGCTAAAATCTCTTCAAACCGTCCACTTTTTACAGATCGGTACATATGAGAGGTATACGCATAAGCAGTGGGAGAAGGCTTAAAGTTCTCAATGGCTTCATCAGAAATTTGCAGAAGCTCTGTAAACTTCCTATGCAGCGACAGCTCTGCTTCATACGTGCCCTGGGCATGATACGCCATTCTGCCCGTCGTATGTAAGTCCTCACTCATCGCCGCTCCATATGCCTGCACCTTTGCAAAATGAGTTAAATAATAAGAATCCTGCATCACGTAATAGGTGAAACGATCGAGTGAAAGTGTTCCATCTCCAATCCCTTTGACAAAAGGATGTGTAAAGCTTCCATTCCACCATGTTGCTGCAGCCTCTTTACATTCTGTTGAAAACGTCATGTTCCTCTCCTCCTGTTTTTCCATATAAAAAAGCCACTTTCCGCGTGGAAAGTGGCTTGGAATTTGTAAAAAGCATAGTCAAAAACCGCACCACTTCCCTACGCAGGTATGAACCTGTTCAGGTAATGAGGGTCTAAAAGTGAACACTTTTATCTCAGCCCTTTTAAAGGACTCCCCTAGTGGATCAAATATATGATGTTGTACCTCTATCTTAATCAGGAATTGTTCATTGGTCAAGGGTTCATTGTCATTCTAATTGGGCTCTTAGTCCTGCCACATACTCACGAGAGCCCGATACAAGCACACGGTCGCCGCTTCTGAGTGTCGTATCTCCATGCGGTACTAAGCTGTCTATCCCTCTGAAAATGCGGACAAATACCAAATCACCGGTGAAAGGAAATTCTCTCAGCATGACATTATGATAACGATGATTGTTCATTTGAATTTGATACAAAGAAGAATCCTCATTTGTTAGCAATCGAATCGCATCAGGTGCTTCAATCAAAGCTCTTAGCACCGTTTTAGATGAAAGGAAAGTAGAAAACGTATCAATGCCCGATTCCTTCAATGTCAGCTCTGCCTCTGCTTTGTTGACACTTGCAATGACTTGTTTCGCTCCTTCTTCTTTTGCAAATAAAGCAATTTCCTTATTTTTCGTCTCACTGCCTGTTGCGACGACAAGGACATCCTCTTGACCGACGCCTGCCTTTCTCAGCGTCTCATCGTCGTATTGTTCAATTGATTCGACTTCAAAGATAGAGTCTGCCAGCAGTGCTTCCTTATTTTCTTGAAACACATGCAAAATCCGAATGTCATATTCATCCTGATGTAAATCAAGTGTGACAGGTAAGGTCAGCTGATTTGCACCAATAAAGGTCACACGCTTCTTATGGCTTTCCGCTTGTTCTTTTTTAAACAGCGCTTTAAACCAAACAGGTGTTAAAATACTCGTTAACACAGCAACTAAAATCAGCGCTCCTGACATTTTATGATCAATGACCCCGAGCCGCTCACCAATCGTTGCAGCTGCAATGACGAGTGATAGCGTTGAAGTTAATAAAAAGCCGGAGCCAATGACCTTTTTCATGTCATACCATTTTTTCAAATAAAGAATCGGGATGAGCTTACTCATAAGCAGCGCAATAAACAGCAGCGGAATCATGATTAGGATGTTTGGGTCCTTAAATAGTGCCCATATATTCAGATCTACTCCGACCATCACGAAAAAGATCGGGATTAAAAATCCATAGCCAAATGAGTCCAGCTGCTGAACGAGCTCTTTATTTGGTGAAAGAAGGGACACAAGCACACCAGCTAAAAACGCCCCAAGAATATTTTCAGCCCCGAGTGATTCAGATAAGGCAACTAAGACTATAATGAGAGTAAAGATTGCCCTTGTCCCAATTTGCACGGTTCCTTTTGACATCGACTGAAAAATTGACTTTGTCTTAAATACGCGGCCAAATAAATAAAGAAGAATGCCTGCAGCAAATAATAAGAGCAGGAGCCACATGTTCCCTGTTCCATCTCCATAAATGGAGGAAAACACAGCAAGCAAAATCATCGTGACCAAATCGGCAATGACAGCTACAAGCAGAATGATTTGACCGATATTCGTCTGCATCAACTTTTCCTCTTTTAAGGTTGGCACCACTACGCCTAATGAAATGGTAGAGATAATGAGCGTCATTAAAAAGGCATTTTGGATAAACCCTGCGAGTACAAACGCATAGGACAGGATAAAGGAAATACAAAATACCCCAAGAAAAATAATGGTGGCTGCTTTAAATGTATTTGGTTCTTTTAAACCATTTGGAAGTTCTCGTGCTTTCTTCTTTGACTCAAAAGAAGAAAAATCTATTTCAAGTCCACTTAAAAACATCAGAAAAATAAAACCGAGCATGGATAATGTATCTAACCACGCATCATGTTCGACAACCAGTTGAAGACCGCTTTTCCCAATGATGAGCCCCATGATGATTTCAGCTACAACGACCGGAATGGTCAGCTTAAATCGGTGCAATAAAATAGGGGTGAAAAAGGCGACAATAATAACGACAACGAGTGATGAAACAGATGTATGCTCCATTGGCTAAAGCCTCCTAACATTCATGTTTAATTTTTTAAGTTTTACGTTAAAGCATTGATTCTAACAATTGCCCAAATGAAATGAAAGCCATTCGTTATATTTTCTAAAATTCAAACTTCTTTATATCCGATGAATGGATGAAAAAATCAGGAGGAAACCTTATGAAATTCGATATTATTGGCGATATCCACGGCTGCTACGAAGAGCTGCTTACCCTCATACACAAACTAGGATACGAACTCAAACATGGATTACCCGTCCATCCTGATAAGAGAACGCTGGCCCTTGTTGGTGATCTAACAGATCGTGGACCTCAGTCAGTAGACGTCATGCGATTTGTCATTCATGCCTATTCACACGGCGCAATCCGCTATGTACCTGGCAACCACTGCTTTAAGCTTTATCGCTACTTAAAAGGAAATCCCGTCAAATTGCTTCATGGCATCGAAACAACAGTGAACGAAATAAAAAAACTGCCAATCCATGAACAAAACAAATTGACACATGAATTTAAGCAGTTATTCGAGAAGGCTCCGCTTTATGATGTACTCATTCCTGATGAGCTGATCATTGCACACGCAGCGATGAAGGAAAAAGATATTGGAAAAAAGCCGAATAAACAAATGCGGTCCTATTTATTATTTGGTGCCGTCACAGGAGAAACATGGCCAGATGGACGGCCTGTTCGCAAGGACTGGGCAAAGGAATATCACGGAAAACCGTGGATTGTGTATGGCCATACACCAGTAAAAGAACCTCGATTCGTTGGCAGAACGGTCAATATTGATACAGGCTGCGTATTTGGCAACAAGCTGTCTGCCCTCACATACCCTGAGCTTAAAACGGTCTCCGTTCCTTCATCCATGCCTTATGACGATTCTAGATTTCAGCATTTCACATCATAAAAAAACCCGGTCCTGCGCTGCAGGTGACCGGGTTTCTCTATTTAAAAAAGCAATGATTTCATATCATCAGGAAGCGGGGCTGAAAAAGTCATTTGCTCACCTGTCATCGGATGAGGAAACACAAGGGTTTCACTATGCAGTGCCTGCCGGTCTATCCGCTCGGTCGTTCCGCCATACAGCGTATCTCCGATGAGCGGATGCCCAAGAAATTGCATATGAACACGAATTTGATGTGTTCTCCCGGTTTCAAGTGAGAGAGACACATCCGACATGTTCAACTCAGCGATTACCGCTCGCACGGAATAATGCGTTACTGCCTCCTGCCCAGCATCATCAACCATCCGCTCGATAATACTATCCCCTTTTCGGGCAATTTTTGCAGCGATCGTTCCATGTTTTTCTCTGATCATGCCATGTGTAAAGGCTCTGTATGTTCGTTTAACCGCTCCACTTTTTTGCGCCTTTGATAAAAGGCTATGGGCAAAGCGATGCTTCGCCACAAGCACGACACCAGATGTATCACGATCAAGACGGTTCACCAAATGAACCGTATGCCGAACAGACTGCTTGGCATAATGATGCAGTAATCCATTCGCAATACTGTGCTCAGGGTGCTCCCGAGAAGGGATCGAAGGAATATATGGCCTTTTATTCAGCACAAGGACATGCTCGTCCTCAAATATAATATCAAGTGGAATCGGTGCAGGCTTCAGCCCTTCACTCACTTTTTCCTCGGGAAATAAAATGGTGAGTCTGTCCCCTTCATGCAGCTCGCACTTCACGGTGACATGCTCTCCATTAATGAGGAGGTCACCGCCATCAAACTTAATATCCGTCAGCATTCTTTTCGAAATGCCAAGATCAATTAAATATTCCTTTAAAAGCAGACCTTCTTCTTTGGCTGTTATGGTTTTGTTTAACGTAAAGTATTCCAGCGGGAACAACCTCTTTCTTATTCTCCTTTTCCGATAAAGGAATCTTGCACCCTTTTCCAAAACGGAAACGGTCTAAATCTGGCAAAACGGACATTCTCGTCTGCCACCCGGCATTGAATGGATTTGACGTCTTTATGAAGCAGTGTCAAATGATCAATGGTCACCTGAAAATCGACATCATTCCTCGGTTTAATCACACAAGTATGATGGTCAGGCAAAATAAGCGGTGAACCGACCGTCCGAAACACTCGGTTGTTGATTGAAGCCATTTCTGCCAGCTGAATGGCTCTAATAGAAGGATGAATAATGGCGCCACCCAGTGCCTTATTATAGGCCGTACTGCCAGATGGTGTAGACAGACAAAGGCCGTCACCTCTGAATGTTTCAAACAGCTGGCCTCTAATTTCAACATCTGCTACAAGTGTCCCTTCCATGCTTTTAATCGTACATTCATTCATTGCTAAATATTTCTCTTCTCTGCCGCCGTCGTTGTATCTGACAATGACTTCTAAGATCGGATATTCCACAATATGATAAGGCGTTTTCGCAATGGCTAAGACGAGTTTTTCAATTTCACTCGGCACCCAGTCAGCATAGAAGCCAAGATGACCTGTATGAACACCGACAAAAGCTGTTTCATTTAGACGGTCGCTATAACGGTGAAACGCATAAAGAAGGGTGCCGTCTCCACCAACCGTAATGACAAGATCCGGTTCCTCTTCATTTAGTTCCATACCAAAATCCAATAAGTAGGTCTGAATTTTACTTTTGAGCGTGTCAGATACAGAATTCCCTTTTGAAGAAACTGCAAATTTCATGAATTCTTCTCCTTTTTCACCTTGCTGCTATGAGAGGGCAGCATCATATTTGATCAAACTGGCTCAGCTGTCGTTTTTCTTTTTCCGGGAAAATGCCACTTGTGCTTCTTGAATTTCCCCTCTGATTTCGGACATTTCTTCATCGAGGCGAGATGCTGCCTCAGATGCTCTTTGAAGGCGCAGCTTGACCTTCTCCGGGATATTCCCGCTATATTTATAATTCAGAGAATGCTCAATGGTCGCCCAAAAGTTCATCGCAAGCGTACGAATTTGGATTTCGACGAGGAGCTGTTTCTCTCCACTTACGGTTTGCAGCGGATATAACACAACAAGGTGGTAAGATCGGTATCCGCTTTCTTTATGTTCTGCAATATAGTCGCGTTTATCTACAACCACAAAATCTTTACGTGACTGGAGCATTTTTTTCACGACTTGTATATCTTCTACAAACTGGCACATAATGCGAAGCCCAGCAATATCCTGCATCGTTTCAATCTCATGCATCGGGATGTTTTTACGCTTTGCCTTTTCTAATATGCTGGCAACGGGTTTCACTCGGCCTGTGACAAATTCTACTGGTGAATGGTCATCCTCGAATTCATACAGCTTTCGAATGCCTTTTAGTTTCACTTTTAATTCTTCGACTGCTTGTTTATACGGTGCGAGGAATTGATCCCATTGTTTTTTGTCCATGAAACTTCCCCCAATTCCATATACCTAATTATTTCAGAGGAATGTGCTTTTCACTTTCTCTTCCATATCTCCGTAATTGGCATTGTCTTTAATATTGTCGATTAAATAATGTAATTCCTGTTGAAGCTGAATGAGTTCCAGCGATTGTTCACCCGATGCCAAATAGACAGGGATGTCACGATTCATTGCTTCTTTTAATGGAGCCCATGTATGTTCCCCTAAAATAAGATACGAAAAGGACTCCTCGGTTTCAAGTATGTAAACGAACGCAAAGTGATCAGAATCAACAAGCATTTGTCCTGATGCTTTTGCTTTTTGGATTTGCTCTTCTGACTGGATTGTCAAAATCAGCCTGTCTTCTTTTAAAGTTGCTTCTGTGATTTCAATTCTGTTTTGCATCATGATCTCCTTTACAACAAAGTACAGCTTTATTTTATCATATCAAGTTCAATATTGATAAACCGAACTTTTTGAGAAAATCCTGTTTTTCTCTTTTAAATGATCCTTTCCCAAGATTCTTCATTCATTTTGGTCCATACCTAAAGAAAATAGAGAGAAAAAAACAGTCTTTTACATGGTGAATACACTTCATGTACAATAATCATATTTCCTCTAATGAAAGGTTGATGTCAAAATGGCACAGGAAATTGAAATCGAACTAAAGCAATTATTAATGAAAGAAGAATTTGAACAGCTGAAACACCATTTTCAATTGAAGGATGCGGATTTCCACACGCAAACCAACTATTATTTTGATACACCTCAATTTGATATAAAATCTCAATTGGCTGCATTAAGAATGAGAGAAAAAAACGGTCAATGGGTGCTCACATTAAAAGAACCGCACGAATTAGGCTTGCTCGAAACCCACCAAACAATCGCTCCCCCATCTCAACTTGACGATTTTGAGCTGCCAGAAGGTGAAGTTGCGGACAGATTAGACCACCTGAACATACAAAAGGATCAAATTGTGTACTTTGGTTCACTTGAAACGTCAAGAGCAGAAAAAATGATCCAAGAAGGCTTAATTGTTTTGGATCACAGCCGATATTTAACAGTAGAGGACTATGAACTTGAATTTGAAGTGAGCGACCTGGAAATTGGACAAGCCGCTTTCTCCACATTGCTCCGCAAATTTCATATTCCAGTACGAAACACGAAAAACAAAGTCGTTCGTTTTTATGAAGAAAAAATGAAAACACAGAATAGATGAATTCCTTGAAGGAGGAACATGATGAACGTCAATCAACTTCAATCCTTTATGCAGCTTCAAGCGCTTAAAACGTTACAGACAGATCCAGCACAAACGCCAATGTCTGCAGGTCAAGAATCGAATGCCCAAGCTTCATTTCAGTCGTTGCTGCAAGATTTTTTAGGCGGATCAGAATTATCACGTCTCCCGCTTTCCATCTCTGCTTTTATGGGCACGGACCCGTCAACGGCTCCGAACACGCAATATGCGCGTACAAATCCATATTTATCTGCCATTTCCGGCAGTGAGCAGCTTCAGGCCCAATCTTTGTACGCAAATGACAATCAATTAAATACAGCGAATGGCATTGGAAATGTCTTAAACAACAGCTACACACCGCCGCTTCAAAAGGCAGTCTCAAGCGGCTCATCATCAAAAGAGATTAATCAAATCGTGTCACAAATGGCTCAAAAGCATGGCGTTCCCGAAAAGCTGATTCACGCGGTCATCAAGCAGGAATCCGGCTACCGCACAAATGCTGTCAGCCATGCAGGTGCGCTTGGACTCATGCAGCTCATGCCATCTACGGCTAAATCACTTGGCGTCAATAATGCCTTTGATGCCGCCCAAAACATTGAAGGCGGAACGAAGTATTTAAAACAAATGCTCCATAAATATAACGGAAATATCTCACTCGCCTTAGCGGCCTATAATGCAGGCTCAGGAAATGTAGATAAATATGGAGGCATTCCTCCATTTAAAGAAACACAAAATTATGTAAAGAAAATCACAGCTCAATATTTCGCTTAAACCGAAGAGAATAACCTCTTCGGTTTTTTGTATGTCGCTTTTCCCCCTTTTTTGACTGAATGTGTTATGATATGGTCAATTGATCACAGAATCCGATTCTCTCTTTATTTCGAGCAGACCAAAGCGGTTTGTTTGTGGAATTGAGATGAGGTTGTTAAAATAAGTACAAGAATAGAAACAATAAAATAGAACAAACTGAATATCACTTTTGAAATAAATGAAATGCGCAATAGGGTGAGTCATCCTATTAACTACGAGTAAAAGGAGTAGTCAACATGGTACAATCGTTTAACGCACCTTACGAAGCGGTTGGAGAGGAACTTCTATCGCAACTTGTTGATACTTTTTATGAAAATGTAAAGTGTCATCCTTTGCTTCATCCTATTTTCCCGGATGACTTAAAAGAAACAGCAAGAAAACAAAAACAGTTTTTAACGCAATATTTAGGCGGACCACCGCTTTATACAGAAGAGCATGGCCACCCAATGCTGCGGGCGAGACATCTCCCTTTTCCGATTACTGAGGAGCGGGCTGACGCATGGCTTGAATGCATGGAGGATGCAATGGATCAAGTAGGATTAACCGGCGATATTCGTGACTATTTATTTGAACGGCTTTCTCTGACGGCTCGTCATATGGTCAACCAAACACCTGAAAAGGATGGACGATCTTGAGCTGCAATACGCACGATCAATATTTCTCACACTGTCACGGACATCCTCAAAAGCCGATTGAAATCTATGTATTCATTGATCCTCTAAGCCCAGACTGCTGGTTATTAGAGCCATCCATTAAAAAGTTGAAAATGAAATATGGCCGTTTTTTCACTTTACGAACGGTAACAAGTTCTAGTATTAATGCTTTGAATCGGAAAAGAAAGAAACATTTACTGACTGAAGCATGGGGGAAATTTGCCACTAAAACGCAGACCAAAAAAGAACAAATGCTGTCTGAACAAATTGTGACATCACCCTACCTCGCCTCACTCGCACTAAAAGCAGCGGAGCTTCAAGGCAGAAAATGCGGAATGAAATTTTTGCGTCTTATTCAAGAATCACTTTTTTGCCATCAGCAAGATGTCACAAGTGAGCAGGTACTGATAGAAAATGCAAAAAGTGCTGGTCTGGACATCGAGGAATTCCAGCGGGACATTCATTCTCAAAGTGCTGTGAAAGCCCTGCAATGTGATATGAAAATTGCAGCTGAAATGGACGTATCTGAGCTTCCGACCTTCGCCTTTTTTAATACCGTAAATGGAGATGAAGGATTAAAAATTTCAGGTGCCTACTCTTATGATATATACGAGGAAATCCTTTTTGAAATGATTGGTGAAAAACCAACACCATCAGAACGGCCTCCAATTGAATGGTTTATTGCTTACTTTCAATTTGCTTCCGCAAAAGAAATAGCCGTTGTCTATGACCTGACGCTTGAAGAAGTTGAACGAGAAATGAAGAAGCTGGCTTTCGCTCAAAAGGTAGAACGTGTACAAGTGCAGCAAGAAATGTTTTGGCGCTATAAAGAGAATGACCACCATACAGATCTTGATGTCTATCGCTGTGAAAATGAACATGGGTGCTGACCCATGTTTTTCTTTACCTTCACCAGGAACATGTGTTCTATTTATAAATACGAAGAAACCGCGCCGGGATAAGCGCGGTTTCACTATGTCTTAACGACAACAAAGGGGATGGGAGAAATTTTTCACGGTCAAACAAAGGGGTAATGTTTGTATGTGATTAATTTCACATCTGTAGTATATCAAATTTTGTCGACTTATGACAACAGATATACTATATGTTCATATTTTTGTCACAAAACATAAGAGGGTTGTCACTTTCATATAGTAAAAGTAACAAAAAAATGGGGGGATCTGCATGCGCAGCACAACTATTGGACTTGTTGCCATTGGCTTATGTTTCTTTTTAAATATATTAGGCTTAATGAAGATGCTTCCTCTTTATTTGACGTCTCCACTCTTATTTGCTTCGATTCTTTTTACGCTTTATCGAATGAATCACCGTAAGACCTTTAGAGGTTTTAAAGGTTGATGCTTGACCAGGAACGGCCTCGACATCTGAAGAGGTCTTTTTTTATGAGAAAAAAACTCCTGTCAAAAGATGAGATAGCACTCACACGTCTGACAGAAGTCTTTTCATTACTCACCTGTTTTGGAGATGAGCTCTTCCATTTCTTTTAGTTTTTCTTCGAACAATTGACATGCTGCTTCGATTGGTTCTTTAGAAGCCATATCAACACCTGCTTTTTTCAGCACATTGATTGGATAATCAGAGCTTCCTGCTTTAAGGAAATCGGTGTAGCGCTCTACCGCTGGTTTTCCTTCTTGTAAGATTTGCTTGCTTAATGCCTGCGCCGCACTATAGCCTGTCGCGTATTGATACACATAATAGTTGTAATAAAAATGAGGGATTCTCGTCCACTCTAATCCAATTTCCTTATCAACCACCATGCCGTCACCAAAGTACTTCTTGTTCAGGTCGTAATAAAGGTTCGTCATAAATTCTGGCGTTAAAGCCTCTCCTTCTTGTGCTTTCACATGAATAAGATGCTCAAACTCAGCAAACATCGTTTGTCTAAATACCGTTCCTCTAAATCCTTCTAACAAGTGGTTTAATACATACAAACGCTGCTTTTTATCGTCTAAATGATTAAGCAGGTATTCGCCTAGTAACGCTTCATTTGTAGTGGAAGCCACTTCAGCTACAAAGATACTATAGTTTCCATACGGATATGGCTGGTGCTTTCTTGTATAGTAGCTGTGGACGGAATGCCCAAATTCATGAGCCAGTGTAAACAAATTATCAATATTATTTTGCCAGTTCATGAGGATATATGGATTTGTACCATAGCTCCCAGATGAATAAGCACCGCTTCGTTTCCCTTTATTCTCATAAACGTCTACCCAGCGATTTTCGAGTCCTTCTTTTAACACGGACACATATTCTTCTCCTAATGGGGCTAACCCTTTCAGCATATAATCCTTTGCTTCATCGTAGGTGAGCTTCATGCCAGCATCTTTCACAAGTGGTGTGTACAAGTCGTAATTGTGCACTTCATCAAGCTTTAATACCTTTTTACGTAATTCAATATAACGGTGTAATAACGGTAAATATTGATGAACTGTATCAATTAGATTGTCATACACTTCTTCCGGGATGCTGTTTCGTGATAGTGCTGCTTCTCTTGCCGATTTGTAATTTCGTACTTTTGCATAAAAATTATCCTTTTTAATCGAACCGCTCAGTGTAGAAGCAAGTGTATTCTTATACTGATCATACGTTTTATACACAGCTTTAAAGGCATTCTTTCTCACTTCACGATCATCACTATTTAAAAATGTGATGAAGTTGCCGTGGGTAATCTTCTTTTCCTCCCCATTCTCATCCTTTACAGAAGGAAACGAAATGTCGGCGTTGTTAAACATACTAAACGTAGTAGATGAAGATGAAAGTGGTTCAGATGCCTCAGCTAATAAAGCTTCTTGCTCCTCACTTAAAATATGTGGTCGCTCTTTATTAATTTCTTCGAGAGCATGTGAATACAGTTTTAATTCTTCTTTTTCTAGTATGAATTGCTGCAATTTATCTTCTTGAATCGATAAAATCTCTGGAACAATATAAGCAGATGTACTAGACAGCTGTGTAAATAGATTCGATGCCTTATCATTTAACGCCTGAAATGATGAGTTCGTTGTATCTTCATCATATTTCATGTGCGCATATGTATAAAGCTTGCCAAGCTTTTCAGAAAGTTGATCCTGAAAGGTGAGGGCTTCATACAGAACATCAGCAGAATGGGCCAGCTTGCCTTTAAACTGGGCCAGCTTCGGAATTTCTTTTTTGACCGCTTCGAATTCCTTGTTCCATGCATCGACGCTTGCAAAAATATCTTCAAGACGCCATTTGTTTTCTTCTTTTACTTCGCTTCTGTCTGGTAAATGATTGTTTTTGTTTTGTGAAGTCATATGAATCCCCCTTGCATGAGTTGTGTTGAACCAACCTTTCGGAAAGTGAAAGAAATTGGTGTTGTATTTATCTTCTTTGTTTTGAACTATATTTGTCAAATCATATGCAGAAATAAATACCAAACAGACTAAAAAAATGAGAAAAAAGCGTTTCTTTTGATTCAATAGCAGCACCACCTTTTTCTTATCATGATCAAAGTGGTCATGAAACATGCTAATGAAATAAGAAAGCATCTCGTTTTAACACTTCATCTAGTGTTCGTATAGGCATTTGATTCGACGATACTTCATAATTACCCTCTTTCGTCATATGTAAAAACCCTTGTCTTACAAGCGCATTTACATATGCAGTGACCACCTCTTTTATTTCTTCTCTTGAAACATCGCCATATCGGAGTTTCACTTCTTTCATTTGCACACATCGATTGATTTCCATCATCAGCTGTTGAATCGTCACTCTTCCGCTTCCTTTTTTCCGCATCATCCAATCATAGAGACACCCCTGCCAAACATACACGGGACTTGTAAAGATATACGCTTCTTGCACCGGGATAAATAATTCAGTTGGCAAAAAAGGGAATGCTGTTTGATGATGCTCATAAAAAATATCTCTCAAACGTTTGCTTTCATTTGATAAAATGCGAGGAGGACGCAACCTAAATTGCTGTATACATTTAATCCATTGTTGGTTTACTTGACGCTTGCTTGAAGGCGGAGATAGAAATGCCGGCATTTCGCGGTATGATGAAGGCGGTCTGACAGTCATGGCCGCACATATTTTCGTTGGTTGAAACACGAGGAATTGATCAAGATGGATGAACCTATTCTGGATCGGGCAGAAAAAAATCAACCGCCTTTCCTCTGATTCCCTTAAAATTCCCCAATGAATGGAGGAGAAAGAAAAAAGCTGGGCAGATTTTCGGTTTAAACGATTTGCCCCTATCATCCATATGGGAAAGAGCCCTGCCTCGCGGAGACCTGCTGTTCTTCTGCGAAGCTCTTGCCGGGAAATATTTGCACATTGAAATTCGATTGCATAGGTTTCTTTTCCTATAGAGACGGTCACATCAGGACGCTGATGAATATTTGACATATACTTTTCCAGCGCAGGTTTATGTCCAAGCCCCTTCAGCCAATTCATAATAGTTTCCTTTCCCGCCTGATGATAAGCCGTTTCGCCTGAGGCTAACGGACATGCTGTCAGCTGTTTATGCGCAAAATGATAGACACGATGCTCCCCTAGCTTTAATTGCACCTCCTCCCTGCACTCAGGACAATAAAATTTGCACGTCGTTCTTACATGCTCCAGACGGCTTTTCGATAGATGATGTGTCATTCGGATAAGCTTTCCGTTATCCATAATTGCTGCATTCATTCAGTTCGCCCCTTGCTCTTTGATAACCGTATTATAGCTTGTTCATCTATAAGGAAGCGAAAAAGCAAAATGAATTTTTACCGTGTCAAAAGATGATTTTAATAATCATTTCTTCGGTAAAATCAAAAATCCCCCTTATAGAAAAGGGGGAAAATATAATCTTTATAAAAGTGGTGATAATAATCTTGCGGTTGATTCAAACAGTCTGACCCTCAAAGGTCTCTTTGCGAACTCTTCTGAAACAATTTCATGTGAATGCTCTAAATCACCTAAGAAATCGTTGACGAGCTTCTCTGTGCTTTTCGTTTTATAGAGGAAGGCATTCACTTCAAAGTTCAAATGAAAGCTTCTCATATCCATGTTTGCCGTTCCAATTGAAGCCAGTTCATTATCCACAATAATAAATTTACTATGCATAAAGCCTTGATCATACTCGTACACCTTCGCCCCTGCGTCAAGAAGCTCTGGGAAGTATGAACGAGACGCATGGAAAACAATCCGTTTATCTGGATTCTTTGGAGCAATAATCCGGACATCTACTCCGCTCAATGCGGCAATTTTCAATGCTGACAAAATATCATCATCCGGGACAAAATACGGTGAAGCGATCCAGATGGACTTTTTAGCGGAGATGATCATAGAGAAAAAGAGATTTTTAATGACCTCCCACTGCTTGTCAGGCCCGCCAGCAATCATTTGTACGCCTTCTGTTGTACTCTCAAGGTGGCTGAAATCTTTGAAATAGTCCACACCTGAGCATCTTTCATTCGTCATATAATACCAATCCTGCATGAAAATCTGCTGGAGGTCACGAACAGCTTCGCCTTTAATCATCAGGTGTGTATCACGCCAGAATCCATATTGTCTGCTTCGGCCCAAGTATTCGTCTCCAATGTTAAGCCCGCCGACAAATCCCACTTCTCCATCAATTACGACAATTTTTCTATGATTTCGGAAGTTGATTTTATTATTTAAAAGGGGGAGCCTTACTGGTAAAAACGGAACGATCTGAACGCCAGCCTTTTCTAGGTCAGCAATATATTGACGAGAAAGCTTTAAGCTTCCTACATCGTCATATAAAAAACGGACAATCACGCCATTTTTCGCTTTTTCAATGAGAATCTCCTTTAATTCTTGACCAAGGTCATCGTGGCGGAGAATGTAATATTCTAAATGAATGTGATGAGTTGCTTTTTTAATCTCTTCAAAAATATGAGAGAATGTTTCTTCACCATTGGTTAAGACTTTAGAGGACGTGCGATATGTAATAGGAGTATGTCCGAGTCTGTGGGCCAGCTTAAATAAGAGCTGCTGATGATCACCCATATGCGTCATTTTTTCAATCGCTTCTCTATGGATACGTTCATCTTCCTGGATTAACTTCTCGTCCAATACCGCCTTCTTTTCAAACAGCCGGCGCTTTTTGATATTGCGTCCAAAGAAAATGTAGAACAAAAAGCCGAATAACGGAAAGCTGCCAAGCAGGACAAGCCATGTAATCGTTTGAGACGGATTCCGGTTCTCCAAGAAAATAACAAATCCGATGAAAATAATCGATAAAGTAAATAGAACACTGACAGAACTTAATACACTTACCGCTAAATCACCGACAATCAATTGGATGATTAAATAAGCACCTATCGTAATGATTAGAAAAAATAGAACTTTGACTACATTTCTCATTTCATTTTTCTCCTTGCCGATCTCTTTATTTACCTATTCATTCAGATAAAAAAGCCGATTCCTCTATAGAAATCGACTTTTTGTGAGTTACGAGAAGTGCTGTTGAATCGTTTCAAGGGCATTCCCTTCGATAATCAGCTGACCGTATTCTTTCAGTCTGTAGATGCTGACCACTGATTCATGAGCATATTCAAGCAAAATGCTGAGCTTATTCTCCACTTGCTCATCTGACAAATCCTCGTGGAAGTCAACATATAGATAATAACGGTTTTCAAACGAATATAAACTTGTGGTAAAATCCTGAATATTTAATTGAGAAAGTGCAATCAAATCTTCAAAGTCATCCATTTTCAACACGAATTGAAGTTGAAGTTTTTTGTCCTTCTCATTATGGTCTTCTTGATCTTGCTCTTCTTTATGAAAATCATCAAGCAGTGCGTCTAAGCTTTCTTCATCTGTTTGATCTTTTTTATCTTCTGGAATCGGCAATTCGAGCTTTTGTCCATCTTTAGAAAGTTGGGCTTTTGTCACGACAATTTCAAGACCTTTATCAAGTGCCTGTACTTGAATCCAAAGCGGCCCCTCTACTGCAAATTCTTCTTCTTCGTGCACTTCGTCCATTACTTCCCAAAACAGCTCTTCACTGCGCTCACGATTATACCAAATTTCTTCACGGTCAAATCCGCGATCTTCAATATCACCGTAGGAAATATAAAATTTTACTGTATGTTCATTTATTCTTTCGATTTCCATTTTGCCAACCTTCCCTTCTATATAAGATGTTGAAGGGACATACAAGCTCCCAATTAATAGTACTTTACTACACTTTACCCGTTCCGTCTACATGTTAACCGTTTAAAGAATTGAGGTATTGCTTCGTACTGTCTATTTTATGATAAAACATGAATAAAAGAAATAAAAACGCATTTTTTGCAGAGAAAACTTGCAGAAACATATATTTGAATTGTCCTCATATATTGGTTGTACGAGCTCTATTAGGACAAGAGGTGAAATGGATGGAAACAGAGTGGATCGTATCCTTACTGATGATTATTGGTATAGACCTGATTTTAGGCGGAGATAATGCGCTCATCATTGCGATGGCCAGTCGCAGTTTATCACATGACAAACGCAATAAAGCCATTTGGATCGGCACTCTTTTGGCCGTTCTGATGAGAATTACAATGACTGGTGCCGCAGTTTATTTATTGACTATCCCTTATTTGCAGTTTATTGGCGGTCTTTTTCTCCTTTATATAGGATACAATCTGTTAATTGAACAAAAAAAGGAATCGATTCGGATTAAGAGCAGCGGCTCCCTTTGGCGTGCGGTTCAAACCATTGTGATTGCAGACCTCTTTATGTCACTTGATAATGTCATCGCAGTTGCAGGTGCGGCAAAAGGCAACATGCTTCTGACCGCTTTTGGCCTCATGATTTCTGTACCGATTATTATTTGGGGAAGCAAGCTGATTCATGCGGCTTTAACTAAATTTCCGTTTCTTTTATACGGAGGAAGTGCACTTTTGGCCTTTACTGGCGGAGAAATGATTGTGCGTGATGTGAAATTGACTGAATTTATGTCACAGCATGCCACGCTTGAATTGATGCTACCGTTTTTAACCGTCATTACGGTCATATTAGCAAGCCTCTTTTACGAACAAACGGCTGAAAACAAATAAAAAAAGCTGCCAAATGATCGGCAGCTTTTCGTGTTTTTATTAGTTAGCAAGTCGCTGAGCTTCTCTTAGTTGGAATGTACGAACCGTTCTTGGTAAGAAACGTCTAATTTCATCTTCATTGTACCCAACTTGTAATCTTTTTTCATCCAAGATAATTGGACGACGCAAAAGACCTGGATGCTCATTGATTAGTTTATACAATTGTTGAAGCGGCATTGTCTCAACATTGACATTTAGTTTTTGGAATACTTTTGAACGTGTTGAGATAATTTCGTCTGTACCGTCTTCTGTCATTCGAAGAATTTCTTTGATTTCATCAATTGAAAGAGGCTCAGAAAAAATGTTTCTCTCTTGATATGGGATATTGTGCTCTTCTAACCACGCTCTTGCTTTTCTACATGATGTACAGCTTGGTGATGTGTATAATGTTACCATAAATCTTCACTCCTCAATTTGTAGAATGAATATTGATCTGTATTCTTAAATTAAAATTGTTCTAAATAAGTAATCTTTATAGTGATTATACTATAAAAAAGTAAGTGTGAACAGATTTTCTTGCAATTTTTGTGACAAAAACTAGACAATTTCATTCATCTTGTCGTGCTGCTGGATGTCAGAACATTCTCATTTAGTCGAGATGATCGAAAATATTTTTTTGTTTTCTATTTTCAATGATCTTCAATACATCATCAACATCCTCATACGATTGTCCATACCATTCTTCATCTTTATACGTATGGATTCGTTCATAGGTCTTCCTCATGGCTTCCATGATCTCTTCCTCATGATTTGTAAGAGGCGACCAATAAAGAATTTCCATGCGGTTCACTTCATTTGTTGCAAGTGACCTGCGTTTATAACCAATTGATTCTGCATGCTTGAAGTGCTCTCTTTGATAAAACTTTAGGCGTTTTGCAGTATCTGCATCATCTTCATCTACAGGCTCGACCTCAAGCAAGATCGGTTTCTTTTTTTCCTTCAGCTTATGAATAAGCTTTGACCCGAGGCCTTCACCTCTTGCATCTTTGGAAACAAATAAATAATCAATAAAGATGAAAGAATCAAATTCGGCGTACATCATCACATGATGAGGTCCTTCCTCCTTATGATAAATATCACTTCTTTCCTTTAATAAAGCTTCCATATGCTCTTTTGACTTCATTTCTTCTATCGGGAAATATTCACTGAGCTTTTCATACCAATTCATGGATCTGCTCCTTATGCTATAGTTAAGAACCACTTCCTTAGATATTCCCGATTTCCTGCTATTTAAACGCCTGTACTAGTAAGACGCAGCAAAGTCTAAAGTAGTTTCACTTTTTTTCAATTAACGCAAAAAAAGTTTTATAACGAACGATTCATGACGAGTTGAATGCAGACAAACAGGATAAGTGTCATGGCAATTTGAAGCATGATGAAATAAAGATATTTTACACGCCGTGCTTCTTGCTTCTGACCGCTTGTCTTTCGGTTAAGCATATATTCCACTGAAAAAGACACAATCCCAATGAGCACCATAAACGCGAGCATCCACTTTCCTCCGTTTGGTTTCCTGAAAAAAGACGTTGAAAAAAGCATGAATACAATGAGAACATGAAGCAATGAATAACGAAAGGTTTTCCATCTCAACATCCTATTTTTCCCTCCTTTTATTTGTTTAATTCTTTGGTCAGAATGTTGATGGCTTCCTTAACTTCTAACATATTTTCTTTAGTGTTCATTTCATTTCTAGCGTGAAGTAATACTGGTCGGACTGATTCAACTGAACGACCGAAGTTATACATCCATTCATATCTTGGTACCATCCAAGTATGAAAATGATGGGTTGTATCTTCGTTGTAAAAATAATAGACATGTTCTATCCCTAAAGCGGTTCTTTGTGCTTTTCTTATCTTTGCTAAAACCTCTATGTAGTCTAATCTTTCCGAATTAGTTAAATCATCTAAACATTTGATGTGTCTTTTTGAAGCTAAAATTATTAGCCCTCTGATTGGATAAGCGACATCTTGATGGGCGTGAAAATACTCTGTTTCAATAACGACACCACCTTCTGGTACAACTAATCCATTCGTTAAAGCACAACTAAGACACTCGACTTCAACTGTTTCTCCATTTGATAATGTTATTTTTTTCAATTGTCCTCCCCCAAACGAAATAGTATACAATTTGAATTTTCATTACTTAAGCGTATCATATTTTTCCTTATTTTGAATTAAACTCCTTAATATCACTTCACCTGTGATTGAGTTATTTCTTTTTAACTTTCTAATATATGAAACCAGACCCAAATAAAAAGAAGCACTGACTTAGCAGTGCTTCTTCCTTCTTATGATTGTTTCGCCTGTAGCTCTTTGAATTCTTCCTCTGTGCAGCTCACAAAGTGACCTGGCTTCACTTCACGGAACTCGGTGTTTGTTCCTTTGTGAACAGATGGATCATACTTGATTCGTTTGCGGTTACGCTCATAATCAGGATCTGGAAGCGGAATCGCAGACAGCAATGATTTTGTATATGGATGAAGCGGGTTTTCGTATAATTCATTCGCTGGTGCCAGCTCAACCAATTTTCCGAAATACATCACGCCGATACGATCGCTGATGTATTTTACCATGGACAAGTCATGGGCAATGAATAAGTACGTTAAACCTTTTTCCTCTTGAAGCTCTTTCAATAAATTGACGACCTGCGCTTGGATCGACACGTCTAATGCAGAGATTGGTTCATCGGCGATGATGAAATCCGGCTCTACTGCTAATGCACGTGCAATTCCGATACGCTGCCTTTGACCGCCTGAGAATTCATGCGGGTATCTGTTCGCGTGCTCTTTGTTCAAGCCAACAGTTTCAAGTAATTGGTACACACGCTCTTTACGCGCCTGTTTTGTTTTTGCAAGGCCATGAATGTCGATGCCCTCTGCAATGATATCAAGCACTGTCATTCTAGGGTTGAGTGAAGCATATGGATCTTGGAAGATCATCTGCATTTGACGATTGAACTCAAGCATTTTTTGTCTTGATTTCTTCCCGTGTACATTTTCGCCCTTATAAAGAACTTCACCATCTGTCGCATCATAAAGTCTAATGATCGAACGGCCCGTAGTGGATTTACCACAACCAGACTCACCTACAAGACCTAGCGTTTCACCCTTGTAAATATCAAATGAAACCCCATCAACTGCTTTCACAGTTCCTCTTGCTGTATGGAAATGCTGTTTCAAATTTTTGATTTCTAACAGTTTTTCTGCCATGCTATTCACCCTCTTTTACTAATACAGGTTTTTCGTAGCTACCTTCTAGTTCACGCATTCTCGCCTTTACAGAAGCAGGCGGTTCAACTTTAGGTGCATTCGGATGAAGTAGCCATGATTTCACATAATGCGTATCTGATACTTTGAACATTGGTGGTTCTTGTTCAAAGTCAATTTTCATTGCATAATCGCTGCGGAGTGCAAATGCATCTCCTTTCGGCGGGTTTGTCAGATCTGGCGGTGTTCCTGGAATGGCAGTCAGCTTTCCTTCATCTCCGCCATCTGTGTCAAGACTCGGCATGGATGCTAAAAGTCCCCATGTATACGGATGCTTAGGATTGTAGAAAATTTCATCGACAGTCCCTGTCTCCACAATCTGTCCTGCATACATAACAGCTACACGATCAGCGACGTTGGCAACAACACCTAGATCATGCGTAATAAAGATAATCGAAGTGTCAACCTTTTTCTGAATTTCTTTCATTAATTCTAAAATTTGTGCTTGAATTGTTACATCAAGTGCAGTCGTCGGCTCATCGGCAATCAGCAGCTTTGGATCTGCTGCAAGCGCCATGGCGATGACAACCCTTTGTCTCATCCCGCCACTAAATTCGTGCGGATATTGTTTAATTCTTTTTTCAGGCATTGGAATTCCAACGAGCTCCAATAGTTCAATGGCTCTTTTTTCAGCCGCTTCTTTTGAAATTTGTTCATGCTTGAACAGCACTTCTGTAATTTGTTTCCCGACTTTCATCGTTGGATTCAAAGACGTCATCGGATCTTGGAAGATCATTGAGATATCTTTTCCTCGAATGGTTTGCATTTGTTTCTCAGTTTTCTTGACAATATCTTGGCCATCAAACAGGATCTGTCCGCGCTTGAAATAACCCGGCGGCATCGGAATTAATCTCATGATCGCTTGTGATGTTACACTTTTACCAGAGCCAGATTCACCTACAATAGCAAGTGTCTCGCCTTTATTTAAGTGGAAGTTCACACCACGAATGGCTTGAACCTCTCCACCATATGTTTTAAATGAGATTGCAAGGTCTTTCACCTCTAGAATACGTTCACGTTCCATCCTAATCACTCCTTATTTACGCAACTTCGGATCTAAAGCGTCTCTTAGTCCGTCTCCAACCACGTTAAAACCAAACATTGTAATACAGATAAATGCGGCTGGGAACCATAATCTCCAAGGGTAGTACGTCATGGCTGGAATTCCGTCAGACGCCATCGTTCCCCAACTTGCTAATGGCTGAGGCACACCAAGCCCTAGGTAACTTAAGAATGCTTCCGTGAAAATAGCAGAAGGAATCGTTAATGTCATCGTCACAAGAATTGGTCCCATTGAGTTAGGAATTAAGTGTTTAAATAAAAGTCTAGATGTTTTCGCACCTAATGTTTGTGCTGCAAGAACGTATTCTTGACTCTTTAATTGTAAAACCTGGCCCCGAACAATACGTGCCATGTTAATCCAGCCTACGACTGTCATGGCGAGGATAATCGTTAATAATCCTTTTGGCAGAACAACCATCATTAAGATAACCATTAATAGTGTTGGAATTGCCCATAAAACGTCTGCGATACGCATCATCACTTCATCTGTACGGCCGCCCTTGAACGCAGCAATACTTCCCCAGATAATACCGATGATCACGTCAAGGACCGCTGCAGCAAGACCGATGAAGATCGAAATTCTTGCCCCGACCCATGTACGGACAAACATGTCACGTCCTAAATCATCTGTACCGAACCAGTGCTCTTTTGAAGGCGGCTGGTCCGCATTCAGCAAATCAGTCGTGGAGTAATCATATTTAGAAAACATCGGAACAAAGATGGCCAGCATCACAATAATAAAAATGATTGTGAGTCCAACCATTGCAAGTTTATTGGCACGGAAGCGAAGCATGGCATCCTTCCATAAAGATAGACTAGGTTTAGTAATTTTTTCAGATTCTGCTGCGTCAGCTGTCGCAGGCACAAATAAATCTTTTCTCATCTCTTCCATGTGTTAGACCCCTTTCTTCGCCTTCGTCAGTTTAATTCTAGGATCGATAATACCGTAGAGGACGTCAACGACTAGAATACTGATTAATAGAATAATACTGTAGAAGACTGTAACACCCATGATGACGGTGTAATCACGGTTTGTAATGCTTGTGACAAAGTGAGAGCCTAATCCAGGGATACCAAAAATCTTCTCAACGACAAAACTGCCTGTTAAAACTGAAGCAGCCATTGGTCCCATGTATGTGATAACAGGTAACAATGCGTTTCGGATGGCGTGTTTGATCGTCACAGCAGATTTTGTTAATCCTTTCGCTCTAGCCGTTCTAATGTAGTCACTATTTAGTACTTCAAGCATACTTGACCGTGCAAGTCTAGCGATAAATGCCATTGGCATGAAGGAAAGTGCAATAGAAGGTAGTACGGTGCTGGCCCAAGACTCCCATCCTGCAACTGGGAAAATCGCTAAAAAGCTTGCCTCAGATGCAAAAACATATTGTAGTAGCGCTGCTAAAATAAAACTTGGAACTGAAATTCCAAATATCGTTAAAATGGCAATCGTATAGTCTTGCCACTTGTTATGATAAAGCGCTGCAAGGACCCCAAACAATACACCAAATGCTAATGCGAGGAGAATTGCCTCAATTCCGAGGGTAAAGGAAACGGGGAATCCAGAACTGATTAAGTCATTTACAGTTTGTCCTTTATATTTAAATGAGGGACCAAAATCTAATGTTGCAACTGAACCTAGGTAGCTTACATATTGAACAAATAAGGGCTTGTCCAATCCGTAGTGCTCATTTAGGTTTGCTTCAATTTCAGCAGGAAGTTTCTTCTCACCAGAGAATGGACCACCAGGTGCTGCCTGCATGAGAAAGAAAGTTGCAGTTACAATAACAAACAGTGTGATTAAAATATATATTAATCGCTTACCGATATATTTAAGCAACGGAATTGCACCTCCATGATTTTACAACAATTTCTCTAATCAGCAAGAAAGGTATATGGAGAGACATCCTCCATATACCTTAAGATCCTTGCCGTAGATCTCTTACACTATAACTATTACTTTTCGAAATGTGCCCATTTGTATTGAGCATCACCAAGACCAGATACAACTACACCTTTTAGTTTTGGATCTTGTACCCAAAGCTGAGTATAGAAGTAGATTGGTGCTACAGGCATATCGTTGATGAGAATTTCTTCTGCTTTTTTCAGCATTTCTTCACGCTTTGTTTTATCTGTTTCTTTTGCAGAATCATTCAACAATTGTTTATATTCCTTGCTTTCCCATCCAGTGTCGTTGTTCCCACCGTCTTTATCTTTGTAAAGCTCAAGGAAGTTCACTGGATCGTTAAAGTCACCTAACCAGCCCATACGTCCGATTTGGTAATCGCCACTGTGAAGTTTATCGATATAAACATTCCACTCAGAGTTATCAAGTTCTACTTTTAATCCTAAGTCTTTCTTCCACATTTCTTGAATTGCTTGTGCAATCTTTTGGTGGGCTTCATCTGTGTTGTAAGACAATTTCAATGTTGGAAGATCAGAAACTGACTTATAGCCTAATTCTTTTGCACCTTTTTCAAGGAGATCTTTTGCTGCTGTTACATCATGATCTTTGAAGTAGCCAGTTTTGTTGCCCTCGAAACCTTCCATTGTTGGAGGAACGATTGCCATGGCAGGAACTTGTTCACCTTGCGTAATTTTGTCAACGATCGCTTGACGGTTAATTGAGTATGCAAGTGCCTTACGGATGTTTACATTGTTTAAAGGTTTTACTTCAGTGTTGAATTTATAGTTATAAACACCTGCGATCGTTTGAATTTTTAGACCGCCATCTTTTTTCAATTTTTGTAGAGACTCAGTTGGAAGGTTTCCAGTTGGAGAACCAGCCCAGTCAAGCTCGCCTTTTTGGAACATGCTAAGCTCAGTGTTCGTATCTTTGATCATAGACATGTTGATCTTTTTCAATTTCACAGTATCTTTATCCCAGTAATCGTTGTTCTTTTCAAGCGTGATAGAACCGCCATGTTTCCATTTAGATAGAACGAATGGTCCGTTAGATACGTAGTTTTCACCAGCATTCGTGTACCAGTTTTTATTCTTTTCAGCCACTTTTTTGTTGACTGGCATATAAGTATAGAATGCAGTTAGTTCAGTAAAAAACGGTGTTGGGTTCTCTAGCTCAACTACAAGCGTTTTGTCGTCTTTAGCTTTAATGCCAACATCAGCAACTTTCGCTTTCCCTTTATTCGCTGCTTCAGCACCTTTAATATAGTAAAGCTGGTAAGCATATTGAGATTCATTTTTAGGATCTAATGCCCATTTCCAAGCATATTCAAAATCTTCTGCTTTTACAGGGTCACCATTAGACCATTTTGCATCACGAAGTGTGAATGTATAAGTTTTACCATCAGCACTTGTTTTGATATCAGAAGCCATTGCGTTTTCTGGCTTTCCTTCAGCGTTAATTCTTGTTAACCCTTCAAAAGTCTGACGGATGACACTACCTGAAGTTGAATCATTTGCCAATCCCGGATGTAGAGAAAAAGGCTCAGTGGAGATATTCACATTTAATGTTGTTTTAGCCTCTCCAGAACTGCTGTCGCCTGATTTGTTTCCGCTGAAACCACAAGCGCTTAATACAAGTGTGAAAATAAGCATTAAAGTAACAACAGACCAACGCTTTTTCAACTGTATTCCCCCTTATAATATGTTTTTAGTTCAAAGGTCTCGATAGAAGATGAGATTCAGATTTAAGAAATAGCGTAAAAAAGTCCCTAAATAGCTTACTTTCTATTTCTTTTGTTTTTTCTGAATTTTCACTATGTAAAGAGCCTAGCACAAACGTGTGAACAAATTCATTATAATGAATAGAATAATTTATTGCAATATTAATTTCATATATTTTTTAAAAACGTAAATGGGGATAAAGAGGGATTTTTATAAACTAAAGTCTCAATCACTTCAACAAATTAAAGCGTAAATTGATTAAAATAATTTAACAAATTCAGCAGGAATAATGTTTTATACATATAATTAATCATCCTTTTTTAAAAAATTCTGACAGATATTTGGTATTTTATCTAAAATTTTAAGTGTCAATGGGCATGATGAGAAGGTCACATAATGGCTTCGTGACTTTTTCATGGTCATCCTTTATAATAGATAGACATATTGTTGCGATGAAAAAGAAGAGTACATATATTCACCATTTACAGAGAGTCTGCGGCCGGTGTGAGCAGATAATGGCATGTATGGAATGGGCTTTGGAGCAGCTAACCGAACACTTCTAAAAAAGTGAGTAGGCTTAGACGGAGCAGTCTCCGTTATCAACGTCTTGAGTGATTTCTATGTGAAATAACAAGGGTGGTACCACGGTTCATTCGTCCCTTTTCTGTTGAAAAGTGATGGGTGGGCCTTTTTATATTGAAGAAAAGAGGTTTTAGTATGACAAAGAAGACAATTTTTTCAGGCATTCAGCCGAGCGGTTCTGTCACATTAGGGAACTATATTGGAGCAATGAAGCAATTTGTCGATTTGCAGCATGACTATAATGGCTATTTTTGTGTCGTCGATCAACATGCGATTACAGTGAGTCAGGACCGATTAGCTCTCCGTCAAAATATTAGAAGCTTAGCAGCTCTTTATTTAGCTGTTGGTCTTGATCCAGAGAAAGCGACATTGTTTATCCAATCAGAGGTACCTGCTCACGCCCAGGCAGGATGGATGCTTCAATGTGTTGCTTATATTGGGGAATTAGAAAGAATGACCCAATTTAAGGACAAATCCGCTGGTAAAGAAGCAGTTGTTTCAGGCCTATTAACGTATCCCCCATTAATGGCTGGCGATATCTTATTATATGGTACTGATTTAGTCCCTGTTGGAGAAGACCAAAAGCAGCATCTTGAATTGACTAGAACGCTCGCTGAACGCTTTAACCGAAAGTACAATGACATCTTCACTGTGCCTGAAGTGAAAATTCCAAAAGAAGGCGCACGGATTATGTCTTTAACAGATCCAACGAAAAAAATGAGCAAATCCGATCCGAACCAAAAATCTTTCATTACCTTATTAGATGAACCAAAGCAGCTTGAAAAGAAAATTAAAAGTGCTGTGACGGATTCAGAAGGCATCGTCAAGTATGACAAAGAGAACAAGCCTGGTATTGCCAACTTGCTGACGATTTATTCTGTATTAGGCAACATATCCATTGCAGAGCTGGAGCAAAAGTACGAAGGCAAAGGATATGGTGAGTTTAAAGGAGATCTTGCGAACGTTGTCGTTGATGCTTTAAAACCAATTCAAGATCGATACTATGAACTCATTGAATCAGACGAGCTTGACCGCATTCTAGACGAAGGTGCTGAAAAAGCAAACCGCGCAGCAAACAAAATGCTGAAAAAAATGGAGAATGCGATGGGTCTTGGCAGAAAACGCAAATAAAAAAAGCTTGCAGCACGACTCGCTGCAAGCTTTTTCTAATTTACTTTTGATTCGTTTTCCATTTCCCAAAGCTTTTCGAAAAAAGGCTGTCCTTTAATCATTTTTTCACAGAAGGCTAAATGATTCTCTGACCACCCATCAATCGTTTCATTGTAAAGCATGTTCCAAATCTCTTCGAAAGACATTCGTTTGATTTGGTTGTACATGCGCGGGTTCCATTCCGTATACCAATACGCAATCTCCGCCCTGTTTTTGAGCCCTTTTAATTGATCGAGCGCCATAAACATCAGCTGTTTCAGCTGTCTTTCTTTTCTCGTTAATCCGCTGATATGCTGCGGCGGCAGTGATAGAATGTGATACTCTTTCGTCGATTCAAGGCCGTCCTTAGAAAATTCATATTCCTCTGCCTTCACATCTTTCACCATTTCATACACCAATTGCTCCTGCCTTGGGATCAAGCGGCTTTTTCTCACAGGTATGGAATACCCAATCGTATCTACAGCAATAATTCGAATGCCGTCTGTGACCACAAAGCAATACTCTAATTTACGGCGTTCATGATTTTTTCGAATATAGGATTTCTCAAATACAGACTCTAGCAGTGTCTTCGGCAGCTCTGAAAGATCATTCTCTATGTAATCAAACAAAGGGCTCTGCACCTTAAGTAAAGGCACTTGATCTAACAGTTCAACGCTGTCCTCCTTACGCCACTCATGAAAATGACACACATTGTAGCCATTTTCTTCCCCTTCAAACCAATTCACCCATACGTCATGAAGAAATAACATAACCAATCCCTCACTTTATAAAAACTGTTGTCCACAGTATGGGCAAGGGATAGAGAAATTATTCCAACTTTATCAAAACTTCAAGCTGAGCGAATGATGGCAGGAAACAAAGAGCGTCTCGCAGAGTCCCTTTCATCTTGTCATGAAGGACGAACCTACTTCAGCTTTTTAGGATCAAGCGCATCTCTCAGCCCATCTCCTAAAAAATTAAAGCATAAAACAGTCAGCAAAATGAGTAAACCTGGGAAAAGCGGGTACCACCACGCTTGCACCATAATCGAGAAATTTTGTGCATCTTGCAGCATGTTGCCCCAGCTTGCTGTTGGCGGCTGAATACCAAAGCCAAGATAGCTGAGCGTTGATTCAGCTAAAATGACGGAGCCTACTTTTAATGTAGCTGATACAATAATAGGACCGATACAGTTCGGTAAAATATGCGAAAAGATGATGACATGATTTTTCGTTCCAATGGTTCTCGCCGCGAGGACGAATTCTCTTGTTCGAAGTGATAAGAATTCACTGCGTATGAGCCTGGCGGTTGTTGTCCAGCCTGTCAAAGCAAAGATTAGGATCAATTTATCAATGCCCGGTTTGAAAATGGTGACGAGCGTGATCAATAGGAAAATGTCTGGAATCGACAACACGACATCCACAAATCTCATTAACAAGGAATCAACAAACCCTTTGAAATACCCCGCGACCGCGCCAACGACAGTTCCAATAGTAATTGCACCAACCACCGAGACGAAACCGACCAACAAAGAGACCCGCGCGCCATATAGCACCCTTGAGAAAATATCACGGCCAAACTTGTCTGTGCCCATAAAATGCTCAGCACTTGGCGGCTGGAGCCGCTTCAATAAATCTTGATGCTCTGGTGCATATGGAGCGATCACTGGAGCGAAAATGGCAGAAAAAATAATGATCAATAAGATCACGGAGCCGGCAACCGCCAATTTATTTTTGAAAAATTTCTCGCAAAACAAACGCAGCATCGTCTCAGGCTTTGGCGGAAGGCCCTCCTTTAATTTGATATCAACAGGAGGTGTTCCCATATTAGGCTGTGCCAATTGTGCTTCAGCTCCCTTCTAATATTCAATACGCGGATCAACGATCGCATATAAAATATCCGCTATTAAATTTCCAACCACCACAAGCACTGCGGAAATAACGGTCATTGCCATAATGACCGGATAATCTCTCGAAAAGGCAGAATCAATGAACAGCTTTCCAAGTCCAGGCCAGGTGAAGATTTGTTCCACCACGACTGCGCCGCCAATAAAAGATGGTATCATTAATCCGAAAATCGTTATGACAGGCATAAGACCGTTTCTTAAACCATGCTTAAAAATGACTTTGTTTTCTCTAAAGCCTTTCGCTCTTGCTGTGCGAATGTAATCCTGCCTCATCACATCAAGCATACTCGACCTTGTGTACCGGGTCAGCCCTGCCATATCAGCCGTTGCTAAAACAAAGGCAGGTAAAATGATATGATGGAGCCGGTCAAACACATTAAAATCGGCATTCAAGGTAGAGACTCCGCCAGTTGGAAACCACCCTAAGTTCACGGATAAAACCATAATGAGGATGAGACCAAACCAAAAGTTTGGAATAGCCAGTCCGATAAAAGATGTAACCGTAATGCCATAGTCAAGCTTTGTATAAGGACGTTTTGCTGAAAGGACACCAAATGGAATGGCGATCAGCAGGGCAACTAATGTAGAAAAGATCATGAGGATGAGGGTATTTGGCAGCCGGGCAAAAATCAAATCAGCCACGGGTGTTCCCTTTTTGACAATGGATGTGCCAAAGTCACCTTGAAGCATATTGCCAAGCCATTTCATATATTGCACATATTCAGGATCGTTCAAGCCGTACTTGTCAATAAAGGCTTCCCGGTCTGCCGCACTAATGGTAGGGTCCATCATGAGTGACATCGGATCGCCTGGTGCTGCTTTCATAATGGCAAAGGACAAGATGGTAATCCCTAATAAAATGGGAATGGAGAGTAATGTCCTTCTAATGATATATGTAACCATATGCACAACTCCTTTTTCATCGGATCGCCATTCTGTGAAAAAAAGGCCAAAATGATGTTATTTTAGCCCTTTGTCTGCTTTTCAGCGTGATCTGAAAACCCTTGAATTCTCGTGCTGATGCGGAGCGAACGAAGTGATCTTTTAGCACCCACGCAGAGAACTGACACCGAATGCAAGAGATTGTTCTCACGGTGAAAGGGGAGAATCCCCCCCTTCTTCACTATCAGCCTACTGTTCAAGCCACCATTTTTCGATTTTGTAATATTCATCTTTCGGGTGGTAAGAGTAGCCTTGGAGATTAGATGGCATAGCACGATGTGAGTTAGCATAGTAAAGGAACGTGTACGGCTGATCCTCTGCGATCAATTTATAAATTTTTTCATATGCCTTTGAATAATCTTTTCGATCGCTTAAGTTTTTAGCATCAACTAACAGCTTATCGACCTCTTTATTTTTATACCAGATGTTATTTAAACCTTTTTCTGACTGGCTTGAGTGGAATATGCTGAATTGATCAGGGAATGTCGCAAGGCTCCAGCCGAGCAGCAGCGCATCATAATCCCACTTAGGCGGTGTCGTCTGCTCAATGAGTGCACTGAATTCCACAATTTGCGGCTTCGCTTCCACACCGATTTCTTTGAGCTGCTGCTGGACAACGACAGCGATATCTTCACGAACTTTATTTCCTTGGTTGGTCTTTATGACAAAGGAGAATTTCTTGCCATCTTTATCAAGATAGCCGTCTCCATCTGTATCCTCCCAGCCCTCTTCTTTCAGCATCTTTTTCGCTTTTTCTTGATCAAACTCAAACACTGGAACATTTTCATCCTTTGGATAGTTCCAGGACAGCGGACTTTCTGGAATATTGGCTACTTTGCCGTCTCCATCTAGCACTTGGTCAACAATCGTTTGACGATCAATGGCATGTGTCAGCGCTTGGCGGACCTTTTTACTTTTAAAGAGTTCATTTTTCTGGTTCCAGCCAATGTATGAATAATTGAGTCCTAGATCAGATTCAATTTTAATGTTGCTCACTTTTTCAGCTGTTTGCAGCTCGGATCCTGGTACAGCAAAGAAATCAATATCTCCTGCTGACAGCTGGGCAATCGCTGCATTCTGATCAGGAATGGTTTTAATGGTGACAGTATCAAGGTAAGGACGTCCATCCCAATAATCGTCAAAGGCTTCTAGTTTGACATAGTCTCCTTCTTTCCATTCTGCGAATTTAAATGGACCTGAACCGATCGGTTTTTTTCGGTTAAATTCGTTTTCACCGAGATCTTTTATAGGCACATCACCTAAAATATGCTTAGGTAAAATACCGTAGCTTCCTAGTGTGACATTATAAAAATAAGGATCTTTTTTATTGAGCTTGAATTCGATCGAGTAGTCCCCTGTCTTTTTAACAGACTCTAAAACTTCAAAGCCTGATCCGCGCTCCCCGTTGTAGTCCTTATTGATTGGTATGCTGTATGTAAACACAACATCATCAGCAGTCAGTTCTTCACCATCATGAAACTTTACACCTTTTTTAATGGTGACATCAAACTGCTTGCCATCATCCGATTCTTTAATATCCTCTGCCAGCGATAGCTGAGGGTTGAGCTTTCCGTCTGTTTGAAGTAAGAAGCTGTAGATTCTTTCCTCAATATCAGAGCTTGCCACATCTGTAGAATACAGCGAGTTAAATAATGTTGGCTCTGCAATTGAACCGATGACAAGATCGCCGCCTTGTACCGGTTTACCTGTGGATTTCTTTTCACTGTCTCCAGACGTTTTATTTCCACCAGAACAAGCAGCAAGGATTAATGTAAAAATCAGCAGTAAACTGACCAGAATGGACTTTCTATTTCTACCTTTCATAGACAATTCCCCCTATTCTTTTTTAAAAATAATGACTGAATCCTGTTTCATCCCCCCTCTCAAAGATGAGATCATACAAGCTTGATCAAGCGTTGTAGAGGTGGCAGGCAACAAAGTGGTTCGTTTTTAACTCCTGAAATGCTGGTACTTTTTCTTTACAGATTTCTTTCGCATGCGGGCATCTTGTGTGAAATACGCAGCCTTTTGGCGGATTTGCAGGACTCGGCAAATCGCCTTGCAGCATAATGCGTTCTCTTTTCGTCTGCCCTTTTTTACGGGTGACAGGAACGGAAGAAAGCAGAGCCTGTGTATACGGATGGAGCGGTTCATCGTACAGACTGTGCTTGTCGGCAAGCTCCATCATTTTGCCGAGATACATGACGCCGACTCTATCGCTAATATGTCTGACCACACTTAAATCGTGAGAGATAAATAGATAGGTAAGGTCAAATTCCTCCTGAAGCTCCTCCATCAGATTAATAACCTGCGCCTGAATAGATACATCAAGTGCTGATACAGGCTCATCTGCGATGATCATGTCGGGATTCATGGCAAGCGCACGAGCGATGCCGATCCGCTGCCTCTGCCCGCCTGAAAATTCATGGGGATAGCGGTTCGCAAAGCTTGGATGAAGACCTACCTTTGATAAAAGCTGTTCTACTTTTTCATTTCTTTCTTTTAAGGAATATAAGTGATGTGTTTTGTAGGGTTCTTTGATGATGCTTCGAAGTGTTTTTCTAGGGTTGAGTGATGCAAAGGGATCTTGAAAAACCATTTGGATGTTTTTTCGTGTAGATTGTCTTAGCTTTGATTCTGATACGCGCGTGATGTCTTGCCCTTTAAAAAAGATTTGACCGTCGGTTGGTTCGTATAGGCGAATCATTGTCCGGCCTAGGGTGGATTTCCCGCATCCTGACTCCCCGACAATACCTAACGTTTCACCTTTATAAATCTTCAAGTCTATGCCGTCAACAGCTTTCACTGCACCGACTTTCTTCTGAAAGACGCCCGCTTTAATCGGAAAATGTTTTCGAATCTGTTTCAGTTCAAGGATCGTTTCTTTCTCTGGTAAGTCTGTTATTTGTGTTTGATTTTGAGCAAGTGTCATGTGTGGTCTGCCTCCTCATATAAGAAACATCTGACGCTTCTGCCATCTTCAAATGTTCTCAGCTTAGGCAGTTCTCCCAGGCAGCGTTCCTTCACTTGCGGACATCTAGGAGCAAAGCGGCAGCCGGCTGGAAGCTGATCTGGCGCAGGAACATTTCCTTTGATGGCTGTTAACGGCTGTATGTCTCCGTCAATGACAGGAATCGATTCAAGCAGCCCTTCTGTGTAAGGATGAAGCGGCTGTTCAAACAACTCTTCAACAGTCCCATTTTCAACAACCTGTCCGCAGTACATGACAATCACTCGATCTGCCACTTCAGACACGACACCTAAATCATGTGTGATAAGAAGAATAGATGTACCAAAGGTAGAGCATAAATCTTTCATTAAAGTGAGTACCTGTGCTTGAATGGTCACATCCAGGGCAGTTGTCGGTTCATCTGCAATGAGAAGCTTCGGATCACAGCTTAGCGCTATGGCAATCATCACTCTTTGCCGCATGCCGCCTGATAAACGATGCGGATAATCTTTCATGATTTGCTCCGGGCGGGAAAAACCAACAAGCTTCAGCAGATCAACCGCTTTTTTGACCGCTTCTTTTTTTGAAAGTTTTTTGTGATAGATGAGGATTTCTGTTATTTGTTCTCCGATGGGTAAGACGGGATTAAGTGAGGTCATGGGTTCCTGAAAGATCATAGATACATCATTACCACGGATGCTGCATAATTCCTTTTCACTATATGTAACAAGGTCCTTTCCATCAAGTTTGATGGAACCGTCCATAATTTTCCCGCCCGTGCCATGAATCAGACCCATAATGGATAAGGACGTAATGCTTTTGCCAGACCCAGACTCACCGACTAATGCGACAGTTTCTCCTCTGTTGATGCTGAAATCAACGCCATCCACAGCAGGTATCGGTTCCTTTTTTCGAAAAAAATAGGTTTTTAAGTTTTGCACTTCAAGCAGCGTGCTCATTCATTCGCCCCTTTCTCCTTAGATCAATAGAATCGAACCTGAATATTCTGTATTTTAAAAATAAAAAGAATTATTTGTATATTATTACATCGTTATGACGAAATCAAGAAGTATTTAGTAAATTTGTATTATGTCTCTTTTTATGTGAATTATTCACTTTGTGATTCTATTGCCTTTAAAAAGGTTTCTGCTGGCTCTGCAATCATAGATTCCTCGCTGATTCGGTGCTCATTGAAATATTTTTTCACGATATAAAACCCGGTAGCGTAACCAAGCATTTTAGGGTAGTTCCCTTTTCCATAAAGAAGATTCTGTATCAGCCTTTCGTCGTCCTGGACTCTTTGATCAAGATGACTGGATACCCATTTCTTGTACATACGCTGAAGCTGTTCTTCGCTATAGAAGGTGGTCCATTTCGCTGTATAGTTTTCTCCATATCTATGATACACAGCATATTCAGCGAGCCCCTCCATCATGATTGTATCGAGGAATGTAAAGTCTTTTTCTTCTTTTGAGAGAAAATGCAGCCTGCATACATGGTGATATTCATGAGTCAGCAATGTACCGATACGCTCCTTCGGGGTATTTGGAGACAAAAAAAGAAAGACCTTGTCATCAAATGCCATGCCGGATTGATAATAAAATTGCTCTCTGATTTCTCTGCTGCTCTCATTGACAGGTAAAATAAACACAGGAATGTCTGGACCTTCCCACTGCTTTTGAAGCGTTTGATATTCTTTCATGACAAGCTTGAAGTACCCTTTTTCCTTGAGCTTGTCGATCATGTTTTTGCACGAGCTCCAAGACCGAACCATCCCGTGATGCTGCAGGTGAGCGAGGATAGACGACCATTCTTTTTCCTCGGCCCCTTTAAAATAAGGAACAAAGCGCGCTGCAAGCTCCTGAAATGATGATGATTGATGAATGAGATATTGTGTATTGATCAGACCCATACCGCTGAACACCTCCATTTTCATCATATGCAAAAAAGCGGCGATCTGTTTATCGACCGCCGCTTTCTCAGCAAGTATTATGCTTCGTATTTTTTGAAAATAATTGTCGCATTATGCCCGCCAAAACCAAGTGAGTTACTTAAAGCCACTTGTACTTCTTTTGAACGTGCTTCATTTGCTACATAATCAAGATCACATTCTTCATCCGGTGTTTCAAGATTAATGGTTGGAGGAAGGACGCTGTCTTTAATCGCAAGAACAGAGAAAATGGCTTCTACTCCGCCTGCTGCGCCAAGTAAGTGACCTGTCATTGATTTTGTCGAACTGATCGCAAGCTTGTTTGCATGCTCTCCGAACACTTCTTTAATCGCCATTGTTTCAAATTTATCATTGTAAGGTGTGCTTGTACCGTGGGCATTGATATAATCAATGTCTTCCACAGACAAACCTGCATCTCGAATCGCTTCTTTCATTGCACGGACGCCGCCTTCTCCATTTGGAGCTGGTGCTGTTATATGGTAGGCATCTCCAGTTGAACCATAACCAACGATTTCTGCATAAATGGTCGCACCACGTTTTAAGGCATGCTCAAGTTCTTCAAGAACAATAATCCCTGCACCCTCACCCATGACAAATCCGTCACGGTTTTTGTCGAATGGACGGCTTGCTGTCTTTGGATCAGGATTTGTCGAAAGGGCTTTGTTCGCACAGAAACCTGCAAACGACATTTTTGTTAATGGCGCTTCTGTTCCGCCTGTGATCATCGCATCTGCATCACCGCGCTGAATAACTTTAAATGCATCACCAATTGAGTTTGTTCCTGTTGCACATGCTGTCACTGTACAAGAGTTAACCCCTTTTGCGCCAAGTGCAATAGAGATTTGGCCTGTCGCCATATCAGGAATCATCATTGGGACGAAGAATGGACTGACGCGTCTTGCCCCTTTATTTGAATACACTTCGAACTGCTCTTCAAATGTTTCAAGTCCGCCAATACCAGACCCAACCCATACACCAACACGCGGTGCGATTTCATCTGTGATTTCAAGACGTGAATCTTCCAGCGCTTTTTGAGCAGCAACGACTGCATATTGCGTGAAGCGTGCCATTTTTCGCGCTTCTTTTTTCTCCATGTAATCTTCAATGTTAAAATCTTTTAGTTCTGCCGCTACTTTTGCGGTATATTCACTTGAATCGACACGTGTAATTGGTCCAACCCCTGATACACCCGCTAAAGCATTTTTCCATGTTGACTTTACATCGTTGCCAAGTGGTGTCAAAGCACCTAATCCTGTAACAACTACTCGTTTTTTATCCATTAATTTGTGCACCCCACTCTTTTATCGGCCCCATCGCATAGCGATTGCGCCCCAAGTTAATCCGCCACCAAAACCAACCATTACAATCACATCGCCGTCATGAATTTTTCCGGCTTCGATTTCTTCACATAGTGAAATTGGAATGGATGCTGCTGATGTGTTTCCATATTTATGGACAGTCTTCGACATTTTTTCAACTGGAAGCTCTAAGCGTTCGCGTGCTGCTTCCATAATGCGAATATTTGCTTGATGCGGGATCAAGAAATCAACGTCTTCTTTTGATAATCCAGCTTTTTCAATGACATTTACACTTGACTCGCCCATTTGTCTTACAGCAAATTTAAATACTTCTCGTCCATTCATGATTGTATGATCTTTTTCATCTAAGTACAAGTGCTTCCCGCCGCTTCCATCTGCTCCAAGTTCAAATGATAGAATTCCTTTACCTTCGCTGACTTCTCCCAGCACAGCAGCTCCAGCTCCATCTCCAAACAAAACAGCTGTATTGCGGTCATCCCAGTCGGTAATACGAGAAAGCTTTTCAACACCGACGACAAGCACGTGTTTGTAAGTTCCTGATTCGATAAATTGTTTTCCAGTAACAAGCCCATACATAAAGCCAGCACACGCAGCGCTAATATCCATTGCACATGCTTTATGTGCACCGAGCTGCTCTTGAATCATACAAGCAACTGTCGGAAATGCTTGATCTGGCGTGACTGTCGCCACAAGAATCATATCGATATCTTCTGCAGCCACATCTGCGTCAGCTAATGCTTTTTTTGCAGCAGCAAGCGCCATATGAGATGTATTGACATCATCAGATGCAATTCTTCTTTCTTCTATACCTGTTCTAGTACGAATCCACTCGTCAGAAGTTTCAACCATTTTTTCTAAATCATGATTTGTTAATACTTTTTCAGGTATATAGCGGCCAAGGCCAATAATTCCAGCATTCATTGAATAAGACTCCTTTTACTCATACGAGCATGTGATATTGTGATCTTATATTAGTATCTGGTACTAATTTTACCTTATTTTTTTCTTCTTGGCAATACAAACGTCTAACCTTTCTTCTCACTTTTTTCATAGATTAATGATATATACCAATAGTAGAAAGGAACATGTGATATGGCGCAAAAAGATATTTTCTCAGCAATGATGTTTGGACAGCCGCTTGAAAAGGAGAAAAGCAAGACAGAGGCAAAGGAGGAACGTGCGGAGACATCTTCAAGTGAGGACTCAATTGACTACATGCATGTCATGAATCAAATTGGGAACATTATGAACTCCATCGATGAGCTGAAGCCTGTGTTTAAAGATGTTGGTCCTATGATTAGTGCCTTCAAGAAAAAATTATCATAAAAAAAAAGCCACTATTCTGTGGCTTTTTCTGATTCTGCATCTGCTTTTCCAAGCTCGTATGCTTCTTGCATGACAGATGTAAATAATGTTAGAAGCGGCTGAAGTGCTTCAGGCTCAAGCTGAATCCCTGCTTTATCTAACTCTTCCTTCGCCTGCGGAAAATACTTCATGGCAATTTGTAAAAATTCCATCGATTTTTCGTGCTGCATGTCGTCGTCTCCTCACTTTTCATTTGGCAGTTTACTTGTTTTTTTGTATGACGCAATATCACTTTCAATGTCTTTCACAAAAGCGTCGTCAATGGTGGAACTAAATTTCCCCATCTCGACCACTCCTTCTTTAAAATCAAAGGAGTACTCATCTTGTTCATTTAGCTTGCCTTCATTAAACTTCTTTGCAATGATACTATACGCTTTATCAACATGCTGTACAGTGCTCGTTAAAACTGTATGGCTGCCTAGGTTGGATTGATCGGTGACGTACCCGATCGCTGATAAATTATCGGCTTTGATTTGTTCAATGACAGGGATATTATAACCATCACCTGCTGGATACACAACATCAACGCCCTGCTTTTTTAATTTTTGATAGAGCTCCACCGCTTTGTCAGCATCATCCCAGTTTTCGACAAACTCTGCTAATACTTGTACATGTTCATCTTGATATTTTGCTCCTTTGATAAAGCCGTCTACTTCACTTTGCCAATCATATGTAGCAAGAATACCAATCTTTTTTGTTTTTGACATATGTGCAGCTGTCATGCCTCCGAAAAAGCCCATCGCTTCACCTTTAAACGTCACGTTTGTGACATTGCCCGCCTGAGGCTTGTTTCCATTGACCGTAATAAATTGTATGTTTGGATAATCTTCACTGATCAAGTTAAAAATTTCACTGTATTCATTGCCATGGCCAATAATCAAATTGACTCCTTTTTTATGGAATTCTTCAATGGCATCAACGATTTTCTCCTTGTCGACCATTCCTTCCTTATAATAAACATCTACACCAAATGTTGATTGGATACTTAATAAGCCTTTATAACCTTTCGTTCCCCAAACTTGATCATTGATCGTATCGGGGACGAGTAAACCCACCTTCTCAATTTTTCCTTTTAAAGGCGCCTGCGAGCAGGCAGATAATAGAAGAAGGAACGAAAAGATCATGACAAGCCGCTGGTACTTCATGCCATGTTCAACTCCCTTTTACAACATGCAGTGATGAACCTGTATGTTAAATATAGGTTTATTTTATACTGAAAAAAGATAAGATGGAAGATCATTCTTGCTTTTTGTCGAAAAATGTTGAGTTTTGTCTTTTCCATTCTGCAATCATGTCTTCTGCTTGTTTGTCATCTGTTTGGCTCTCTACCTTCAATTCATACGTCATGTCCTGTCTTTGACCTGTGTCCGATGCCCATTGTAACAATTCCTTTGCCACATCTTCTACAAAAAGTGAATCTGCACGCTTTGTTTGATCTTCATTGAGTGTCCATGGTCCGAACATGCGAGGAAGAATAACTGCCGGCACATTCTGTTTCGCGGATTCGTTTTCAGGTTTTTCATAAAGAATCTGGTACATGCCATGCTCTGCTTTGATGTCTTTCTGCCTGTTATGCGGTTCCTCTGATTGAATAAAAATGAGGTCATACGTGTCTTTGCTATCCTGAAGGTCAATGACACGAACGAGATCATTTCTGCCCAGCCACATCATCCGCTCTTCTAACAGAGCCTTTTGTTCTTCTTTAAGATCATGAGGACGCGTGATATCCACTTGAATGCCCTCTTTCATCATATATTCACAAAGTGTCAGGCCAAAAAACTCATCTGCCCCTATGATCAGTCCTGTTTCCATGTTCATGTCCCCTTTTTTAATATCGAATAAAAAGAAGAGCCCTTTCTATGAAGGGCTGTTATCATCCTATTCATCACAATTCTCTTTCATGCGATTTATAAAACTTGTGAATGGATTGAAAGATTCTTCTCGGATGATCAAACATATGCAGCGTGAGATCGACCTGACAATGTTCTGGATTTTTCATATGCTGATCAATAAAAGGCTTTGCGTGAAGTTCATATGCATAAGGTGCGCCGTTTAGCCTTTGCCATATATGAATCGGCACATGAGCAGAATGAACAGGACAAGAAGGCAGTGGATACGTTTCAGCTTCCTTTTCAGAACAGCCATAGCTCTCTGCTAACTCTTTGAGCAGCTGCTTATAAAAGAATTTGTGTTCCTTTTCTCTTTCTCGTTGTGCATCCAGATTCAGACATGGATTCACCATCGCAATGGACCTTAGTACTTCAGGCATCTCCTCAGCAAGGCTCATGGCAACAAGTGCACCCATTCCCTCTGCGAGCACATGAATTTCCCGGTTTAATATTTCTTGTTTTAGTGTGTGATGCACGAGCTGCTTGGCACTAAAAACAGCATCTTCGCATCCCCAGTGATTCCCATGAAGATGACTATTAAACAATGTATATCCTTCATCCTTTAAGGCAGTTAAAAGCTGGTTTCTTCCATAATGCTGAAGCCAGAATGATGTATTTTCCTGCACAAAGTGATTTCGGTCACCGAGGATTAGAATGCCAAAGCCATTTGGTTTTTGAGGAAGGTGAATGATGTTCCACTGGGAACCAAGCTGGAAAAAACGTTCGCTTACACCCATATGGCCAGCCTCCTTTCAGTGATTCTGCTTTCTATGATATGAACAACAACTCTTGTAGGAATAAGGAAATCCCCTAAAGACAGAAGAATTCTTTTTATTTTTATAGCAGAAGGTCTCAAAATGGTCACATAAAGGCGGAAAACAGTCTTTTCCCTTCACTTGCATCTATGGTATGATAATCAATAGATTGTTACATAAAGGACGGTGGGATTATGCATTATATTATCACCCTCATTTGGACTTTTCTGCTGACACATATGGCTGGTTACATCGTTGCCTCTATGAATGGAGCTGCTTATGATTTTACGCTCACTTCCATTCTTGCAGTTGTGTTTACGGTTATTTTATTCATCTTTGCTGAAGTAAGTCCAATGAAAGAAACGGAAAGTTCAACAAAACATTCTTAATATGACTTGTGAAAAAGAGCTAAATTGATGTTTAGCTCTTTTTTCTTTTTTTCAGAGTGATTGCGGCACGCTAAAACCCCCTGCCTTCAACATACAGGGGGTTTTTATTGTTTATACCTCGACGGTTTCGGACTTCTGTTTGTCCTCTGTCAAATGGCTTTTCGCAAGCCCTGTAAACAGGAAGATCGCGATACCTGATAAAATTTCAAGGATTCCTCCGCCAGCAATGACAGGTCCCGCTCCAAATCTTTCTGCCAGGACGCCTGATACGACAGCTGCAAGCGGGAGAAAGACATTTGATGAGGCATTGATCACAGCATATACTTGCGGCTGATCCTCTTGGTCAACAGATGTTTGAATAATGACCATTTCCGGCACATTGATCGCACTGACAGCAGCTCCGAAAATAAAGGAAGCAAGCAGAACAACCGGCAGCCATGTACTCATCCCAGTAATAAAGAATGCAGCCCCTTCAATCATGCCAGCGACAATAAAGAACAAACCAAATCTCTTAATTTTCACCTTTGCCAGAGCAAAGCCCATCATAAACGCGCCAACTGCGGCAACACCTCTTAAAATGGAATACACCATGGAGTCGCTTTGCAGCGCTTCTGCTACGTATACCGCTGACAGTGCCTGCCACGGAGCTGCTGCGACATTCATTAAGATACAATACAGCGTGAGCGCAAATAAAATGTGATGGTTTTTGACAACGAGAAAACCTCTTTTTAAGTTATACAAATATGTATTCTTCGCTTGTTTAATGCCCGCTGCTTTTTCTTCATCAGTTTTCTTTAGTTTGACCCCGATAATAAACAGACCAGAAATCACAAATAAAGCAGTGGTGATCAGCAGAGTATCTGCAGGTCCAATTAATTTAACCAAAAGGCCTGCCACCATGACTGCTGCAAGTGCAACAATCTCAAAAGAAGATTGCAGGATTGCATTTGCTTTTTGAATGAGATGCTTTGGAACAATCTGCGGTAAGATCGCCACCGAAGCTGGATTATAAGCTGCACCTGTTGCCGATTGAATAACCATTAATGAAATCAATAACCATAGAGGCAATAGATGCGAAAAGTGCAGAAGTGGAATAATGAGTACAATTGTTGCTCGAACAACATCTGAAGCGAACATCCATTTAGACAAATGGTGCTTTTTCATAAGAGGTCCTAATATTGGGGCTAACAAAGATGAAGGGAGAACAGTTACTGCTAGAAGAAGTCCTGTACCGAGCGCTCCATCCCCTCTTAAAATCAATAGCCAAAGGACGGATGTAAAAGCAAAACTTTCCCCTGTGTTTTTAATGAGTCTTGATATGAATAATGAGGTGAAGCGTTTATTCCAAACACTTTCACTGAGATTCATCTTTTCCATCACACAAATCCTTTCAACAATATATTACATATTTTACCTTAAGTTCTCTTTTTTTCATACTATTTATTTGAAAATTTGAACTTAATTGTTTTTTTATTATAAAGAAAAAAGAGGCATGACACATGCCTCTAAAGTCTTATTCCTGCTGACTCTTAGTCAATTGCTTACGGCTTTCTTTGGTAGGTCCAAACACGATTATGGTTCGAGTTATCAGGAAAGACATCGCCTGCTTTAAGCTTAATCTTTAAAGGATCTTTCACCATACTTCCAGTTTCGCCGATCTCGATATACACACCATTATTCGGTGCTTTATTCCCTGATTTAAACTGATGCTGCTGACCCATTTTCATCCTCCTTTCTCGATTGATGTTATTATGTCCCGTCCCTTGGCTCTCCAATCCTTTATGCAAAAAGTCCCTGCTCATACGAGTCAGGGACACTTGGATTTATTTGGATGGTTGATACATAAGTTCTTTCATTAACGCTTTTTGCACATGTAGGCGGTTTTCTGCCTGTTGAAATACTTTTGATTGCGGCCCGTCAATAATATCTGCCGTCACTTCTTCCCCGCGATGTGCCGGGAGACAATGAAGGAAAATATAGTCCTTTGCTGCATGACTCATCAGTTCGTCATTGACTTGATATTCTTTAAATTCAGCAAGACGTTTCTCAGTTTCTGCTTCCTGTCCCATGCTTGTAAACACATCTGAATAAATAACATCTGCATCTTTTACAGCTGCAACAGGATCTGTTGTCACGGTCACTTCTGCGCCTGATTGTTTTGCAAACTCACGGGCAGTGTTTGTTACTTCTTGAAGCGGTTCATAGCCTTTTGGTGATGCAACCGCAATGTCACAGCCTAGCTGCGCACAGCCGACCATCAAGGAGTGCGCCACGTTATTTCCGTCACCGATATAGGCCACTTTGATTCCTTTTAAAGTACCTTTTGTTTCTTTAATGGTTAATAAATCAGCAAGCGCCTGACATGGATGTGAGTAGTCCGTTAATCCATTAATGACTGGAATTGACGCGTATTGTGCAAGCTCTTCAACCTTCTCATGCTCAAAGGTTCGAATCATAATACCGTCGACATAACCAGACAGCACCTGCGCTGTATCACTGATGGTTTCTCCTCTGCCAATTTGCAAATCATTTGAGCTGAGGAAGAGCGCATGTCCTCCTAGCTGCGTCATCCCCGCTTCAAACGAGACACGGGTTCTAGTTGAAGATTTTTCAAAGATCATCGCTAACGTTTTTCCTTTGAATAAATCTTGATATGGGTTTTGTTTCATTTCTTCCGCTTTTTCAATTAAATAAGCAATCTCATGGATTGAGAAATCTTTTAATGATAAAAAGTCTTTTCCGTATAATGCCGGTTGCACGTCGACTTGACTCATGCCGTCACTTCCTTTTTATATAATTCATGGAGCGATACTGGTGATACATCTCCATTTTTCCCTTGCAGGAATGCTTGAACTGTTTCATATTCGGTTAGGACTTGAACGCCGTGTGTGAGTGCTTTTACACGCTGCTCTTTTGCCTCTTCATCTTCTCCTAAATGAATATGAAGGGATTTATCTTCATTCTGCAGCCAAGATTCAAAGCTGCCAGTCCAGACGTCAAAGCCTGCATGCTTCGCTTCATCTATCAATTGATCGCTGCCTTGTATAAAGAGGCTTCCTTTTTGCTTCCAGATCGGCGCAAACACTTTTTTCAAGGCGCTTTCGGCGTTCTTGCCTACACACATTCCTTCTCCTGTCGCTTTCATTTCAGGTGTCAGCTTGAGGTCGATATCTTGAATGGCATGTGATGAGAACACTGGGAATTTGACCGCTGTCCCCCCTTTGTTTTTCGTTGCAGGGTTTAGTTTTTCAAGCGATGCACCAGCTAATAATTGAGTGGCCATTGGGATCATATCAATGCCCATTACCTTACTGACGACTGGTACAGTCCGGCTTGCCCTCGGATTCACTTCTAATACAAGCGCCTGATCCCCTTTGATGACAAATTGGATATTCATAATGCCCTTGAACGCTAATTTCTTCGCTATTTGTTCAGACGCGGTATACACCTGCTGTTTGATGTCTTCACTGATTGAGATACTTGGTAAAATGGCAAAGCTGTCACCTGAGTGCACGCCCGCTTTCTCAATATGTTCTACGATGGTTGGAATGAAGGCCTTTTTCCCGTCAGAAATAAGATCGACTTCAATTTCTTTTCCTGTGACGTACTCATCAATTAAGATTGGGTATGGTAAATGATCTGGCTGATCAAGCAGTGACGCCAAATGTGCTTCTGACTGAACAACGATCATTCCCATTCCGCCAATGACATACGATGGGCGAATTAATACAGGGTAACCGATGCTTTTCGCATGTACGAGTGCTTCTTCTTTTGAATGAGCCGTATCTCCTTTTGCGTGAGGAAGATTCAGTTCATCAAGAAGCTGATAGAATAAATCACGGTCTTCAAGTGCATCCAGCGTATCAAAGGACGTACCTAACAACGTGACACCGGCTTTTTCCAATCCTTCTGCGACGTTAATCGCAGTCTGTCCGCCAAATTGGACAATGACAAAATCAATCTGTTCTGCTTCCACAACGTTTAGGATGTGCTCTAATGTAATCGGCTCAAAATATAAACGATCGGCAATCTCATAATCAGTACTGACTGTTTCTGGATTGTTGTTCATCATGATGGTTTCAAATCCAAGCTTTTGCAAGGTCAGAACGCCATGAACGGCACTGTAATCAAACTCGACCCCCTGCCCGATTCGGATCGGACCAGAGCCAATGATGAGTGCACGCTGCTTTGTTTTTTCTTGATGTTCACCATCGCTTTTGCCGAAGTAGGTGGAATAGAAGTAATTCGTTTTTGCATCAAATTCCGCCGCACATGTGTCAACAATTTTAAATGAAGCAGCAATGCCGTATTCTTGACGAAGCTGCCTGATTGACTCTTCCGTGTAACCCGTAAGAAGAGCAATCGTTTCATCAAGGAAACCCTTTTCCTTTACCTTTTTCAAGGTATCTTTTGATAACGTCCCCTTATGATCTTTCAATTCTTGTTCGAGCGTAATCATATTCTGGAACACATGTAAGAAGAATCGATCAATTTTCGTCGTTTGATGAATCGTTTCAACCGTTTCTTGTCTTGAAAGAAGCTCCATAACAGCGAAAAACCGGCGATCGTCTGGTGTTTTGATGAGTTCAAATAATTGTTCTGTCGATTGCTCTTTCAGTTCTGGAAGGTGGAAGCCCTTCGTTTTAATTTCAAGTGATGCAACTGCTTTTTGAATGGCTGACTCTAAATTCCGATCAATCGCCATGACTTCGCCAGTGGCCTTCATTTTTGTGCCTAATTGACGATCTGCCTGTTTAAATTTATCAAACGGCCAGCGCGGGAATTTCACGACAACATAATCGAGTGCCGGCTCAAAACTAGCATAGGTTGTGCCTGTGAGCGGGTTTTTCAATTCGTCTAGCGTATAACCCACCGCAAGCTTAGCTGCCATTTTCGCAATCGGATAGCCTGTTGCTTTTGATGCAAGAGCGGAAGAACGGCTGACCCGAGGATTCACCTCAATGACAAAGTATTCTTTACTGAGTGGATCAAGGGCAAATTGGATGTTGCAGCCGCCGACTACATCCAGCGCTGAAATGATTTTCAGGCTTGCAGAACGGAGCATTTGGTAATCCTGATCTGTTAATGTTTGGGAAGGTGCAACGACAATCGAGTCTCCTGTATGCACACCAACTGGATCGATATTTTCCATGTTGCATACCGTGATACACGTATTTTGACGGTCTCTCATGACCTCATATTCGACTTCTTTAAAGCCAGCTATGCTTTTTTCAACTAAACACTGGTGAATTGGACTCGCTAAAAGAGCTCCTTCAATGAGCGGCTTAAACGCCTCTTCTGTTAGAGCGATTCCGCCGCCTTTACCGCCAAGTGTGTATGCTGGTCTTAGGATAACTGGGAAGCCGACTTCTTTTGCAAATTGAAGAGCATCTTCCGCATTATCCACAATTTCACTATCTGGCACAGGTTCGTTCAAATGCTTCATGAGAGCACGGAATTTCTCTCGATCTTCACCGTTTTCAATGGTTTCAACTGACGTTCCGAGCAGGGTCACCCCATGCTTTTTCAGCACACCGGCTTTTTCCAGCTCGACAGCAAGGTTTAAAGCCGTCTGTCCGCCAAGGTTGGCTAAAAGACCATCTGGTTTTTCCTTTTCAATGATTCTTGTCACTGAATCAACTGAAAGCGGTTCAAAATAGATTTCATCAGCAAATGACTCGTCTGTCATAATGGTTGCTGGGTTATTATTCACTAAGATGACTTTGTAGCCTTCTTCTTTTAAGGCCATACATCCTTGTGTTCCTGAGTAATCAAATTCTGCTGCCTGACCAATGATGATTGGACCAGACCCGATGACTAGAATGGTTTGTATGCTTTGATCTTTAGGCATGTGCGACTTCTCTCCTTGCTTGTTTCACTTTCTCAATAAAATCATCGAATACCCATTCACTTTCAGCAGGCCCTGGGTGTGCTTCTGGATGAAATTGAACTGACATAATCAGCTTTTCTTTATGAATGAATCCTTCTACAGATCCATCATTGACATGAAGGAATTTCACGTCCACTTCTTTGTCATTCATGCTTTTTTCATTCACAACATAGCTATGGTTCTGACTTGTCATAAAGACACGTTTGGATTCTGTATCCTGGACAGGATGATTTGCTCCCCTGTGGCCAAATGGCAGCTTATACGTATCTCCGCCAAGTGCAAGAGCGATTAATTGGTGACCTAGGCAGATCCCAAGTGTCGGAAATGACATCATAATGTCATGAATTGTTTTTAAATACGGTGTCATGGTTTTCGGGTCTCCAGGTCCGTTTGAGAGCAGGATAGCATCCGGCTTAATCTCAAATACCTTTTCCATTTGTTTATATGGAATGACGGTTACTTTACAGCCGCGTGCTGCAAGCGAATCTGCAATTGATTTTTTAAAGCCAAAATCAATGAGCGCCACATGTTCTTCACCGCTGCCTTGTGTGTAAATCTCACTATCTGTCACCTGTGCGACGACATTGTCTTGTTTCATTGCAGGCGGTGTTTCGTTTTCGTCTACACTGAGCACAGCGTTCATCGTTCCATTTGCCCGGATGTTTTGCACGACTGCGCGCGTATCTGTATGTGTCAGAAGCGGGATATTCCACTTTTGTAAATAATCTTTTAAGCTGACCGCTGCAAGATGATGTGAAAAATGCTCTGCTGCCTCGTACACAACCACCGCTTTTACTTGAGGCTTCTTGCTCTCAAAGTCTTCATGGTTAATGCCGTAATTTCCGATCAGCGGATATGTGAAAACAATGATCTGACCTTTATAGGAAGGATCTGTGAGCACCTCTTGATAACCTGTCATACCTGTAAAAAAGACCACTTCACCTGTGATGCCAGCTTCTCCTGTCAGATCTCCTTCAAAAGAGGCTCCATCTTCTAAATTTAAATAACCTTTCATGCTTATGTCACCCCAAAAATTGAATAATTAATGATACAAATGTATTTTTATACGTTCGTTTGTAAAAAAATTTACACCGAAACTGTTTTATTGGCTAATACTTGAACAATTGCTTCGATCGCTTGATCCAGCTCTGCTTTCTTCACATTCAGCGGAGGTAATAAACGAATGACATTCGGACCAGCTGGAAGCACCAGCAGCCCTTGTTCTCTAAGAGCTGTGATATAGCCGGCGACTGGCTGATCACATTCAATACCTGCCATCAATCCTTTTCCCCGCACTTCTTTTACGATATTCAGCTGTTTGACATTTTGCAGCTTTTCTAACAGGTAATCACCCTTTTCTTTCACTTCTGAAAGAAACTCTTCTTTGAAAATGACATCGAGTGTCGCATTCACAGCGGCCATGGCGAGCATATTCCCACCAAATGTTGTACCATGTGAACCTGGAGAGAATGCATCTCCTAGAGCTTTTTTCCCTATGACTGCACCAACTGGAAAGCCGTTCCCTAACCCTTTTGCTGCTGAGATAATATCAGGGTCAAGACACGTCTCTTCGTACGCAAATGCTGTTCCTGTACGACCGATGCCTGTTTGAATTTCATCTACAATCAGCAGTGCTTCATGCTTTTTGCAAAATGCTTGAACGGCTTCAAGAAATGCTGGTGTCGCTGGATTCACTCCACCTTCACCTTGCACAACCTCCAGCATCACCGCTGCCACATCATCGACTGCACAGGCTGACATAGCGTCTGGATCATTAAACGGTACGTAGTGAAAGCCTTCTAGCATAGGGCCAAAGCCAGTTTTGATTTTATCTTGACCTGTGGCAGCCATACCAGCATACGTGCGCCCATGGAAAGAGTGCAAAAATGTGACGATATTTGTTTTCCCAGTCGCTTTACGTGCTAATTTAATGGCACCTTCATTTGCCTCTGCCCCGCTATTACAGAAAAACACGAGATCCCCTGAACTGTTTGCTGCCAGCTTTTCTGCTGCTTTTTCTTGCAGTCCATTTTCAAATAGATTCGATACATGCCAGACGTGGTCAAGCTGTTCCTTAATGGCTTGATTGACCTTTGGGTGATTGTGACCTAAATTTGTAACAGCAATGCCTTGTATAAAGTCTAAATATTTTTTTCCATTTGTATCGATTGCCCAAGAACCTGCTGCCTCTTTAATTTCAACATTCCACCGTCCATAGTTTTGAAAAAGATGACTCACAGGACCGCCTCCTTTTGTTTCACGATTCTTGTTCCTTTAAAGGTTTCTCCTGTAAAGATACTGCCTTTGCCATTTACGATCATCACTTCATCTACATCACCTGATAAAGCACTCAAAGCGGATTGTACTTTTGGAATCATTCCCCCGGAAATAATGCCTTCATCAATGAGTGAAAGGGCTTCTTGTTCTGTGACGACATCTAATAGTTCACCATTTTTTAAAATGCCTTCAACATCTGTGACAAACATGAGCTTATCAGCTTTCATAGCTCCGGCGACAGCTGATGCAGCTAAATCAGCATTCACATTTAAGGTTTGGCATTCTTCCGTCATAGACAGCGGCGCAATCACAGGAATGAATTGTTTCTCCATGAGTGCTTCTGCCATTTCTGGATGAACTTCTTTGATTTCACCAACGTACCCGTAAACGTCTTGATCAAGGAAATCGGCGACAAGCATCTGCCCATCTTTACCGGATACGCCGACAGATGATATATCATGCTTTGCGAGCTCTGACACAAAGTATTTATTGACTGTTCCTGAGAGAACCATTTCGGCTACCTCTAGCACAGGCTTCGTTGTTTTACGCTGACCGTCAACAAATTCTGTTTTCACTTCTAATTTTTGCAGCATGTCGGTGATTTCAGGTCCTCCGCCATGCACGATAGCCAGCTTAAATCCAGCAGCTTGAAGTGAGCGGACATTTTCATAAAATGTATCTGAAAGTTCTCGAATGACACTGCCTCCACACTTGAACACGATCGTTTTATTCATGTCTATCTCCTTCTTTATGTGCGATAGCTCGCGTTAATTTTCACATAATCATAGGTAAGATCACAGCCCCATGCTGCTGCTTCACCATTTCCCTCACTCATTTGAATGAAAATCGTAATCTCATCCTGCTCTAGATATGCTTTTGCTTCCTCTTCTGAGAATGGCTGCGGTTCATTGTGTTTGAATAAACATTGTCCGCCTAAATAAACTTCTACCTCTTCCGGAGTGACGGAAGCTGCGCTATGACCAATGGCTCCAACGATTCGACCCCAGTTAGCATCCGTACCATATACGGCGGTTTTGACAAGACTTGAACCAACGATTTTTTTCGCAATGATGCCGGCTTCCAAATTATTTTTAGCACCAGCGACTTTCGCTTCAATTAATTTCGTTGCACCTTCTCCATCTCTCGCAATCTCTTTGGCTAAATCCTCACAAGCTAGTTTTAATCCTTCTTTAAACAAAGGCCATTCTGGATGCTCTTCATTGAGTACATCGTTTTCTGCCATGCCATTTGCCATCACGAGCACCATATCGTTTGTCGACGTTTCTCCATCGACGGTAATTTGATTAAAGGTCACATCTGTAATGTCACGAAGCGCTTGCTGTAACGCTTCCTGTTCGACATTTGCATCTGTTGTGACAAAGCCAAGCATTGTGGCCATGTTCGGGTGAATCATGCCAGAGCCTTTTGCTGCGCCTGAAATGATGATCTCTTTTCCGTCTATCGTAAGGGTGTATGTTGTATTTTTAATGACAGTATCTGTCGTTAAGATCGCTTCTTCAAAATGGCCTTTTTCGGCTTTTGCTTCTTTTAACTCGGCGATGCCCTTTTTGATTTTATCCATCTCCAGACATTCCCCAATGACACCAGTAGAAGAAACAGCGATGTAATCAGGTGCTACACCTAACATATCTGCACAGGCTGCCTGCATGTCGTACGCGTCTTTTAATCCCTGCTCACCAGTACATGCATTGGCGATGGCACTATTGACAATGACACCTTTTAATTGTCCTGTCTTTTTTAAGCTTTGTTGTGTGACTTTGAGAGGCGCAGCTTGAAAATGACTTTGTGTGTAGACCGCTGCACTTGCTGCTGGTACTTCGCTGACGATGAGGCCAAGGTCTTTTTTTGAATAGCGCAAGCCAATGTGAATCCCCTTCGCTTCAAAGCCTTTTGGTGATGATACGTCACCGTCTATTTTGACAATGCTTTTTTCATTCAATTCGATCATGTTTGTTGTCTCCCCTGTTCTCTTATGGATAAAGAGGTGTCATTGTGAGGCCCGCCTCTTCATGTAAGCCTTTGATGATGTTGAAGTTTTGAACCGCTTGGCCGGCCGCGCCTTTCATGAGATTGTCTATGACCGACACGATTGTAAGTCTCCCTGTTCGCTCATCTAAATGAAAGCCAATGTCACAGAAGTTACTGCCATATACTTCTTTCGTTTGTGGATAAACGCCGTGATCTCTCACTCTGACAAAATAGGAATCTTCATAAAAGCCTTTCATTCGCTTCATCAATTCTTCTTTTGTGACATCGGTTTTTAATTGTGTATACATCGTCGCCATAATCCCTCTTGTCATCGGGACAAGATGCGTAGAAAATGTGACGTTCGCCGTCTGCGGATTCCATTCTCTTAATATTTGCTCTATTTCTGGCGTATGCTGATGCTCATTCACCTTATAAATTTTAAAGTTATCGTTTAGTTCTGAAAAATGCGTTCCAAGTGAGGCAGATCGTCCGGCACCGGACACCCCTGTTTTTGCATCTATTATAATCATAGATTCATCGATGACATTCTGTTTGATGAGTGGTGCTAAACCGAGAAGAACTGCGGTAGGAAAGCAGCCCGGATTGGCAATCACTTCAGCTTGTTGAATTTTGTCACGATTCAGTTCGGATAAACCGTACACCGCTTGTTGAACAGATGCTTCATCCGCTGCCCTTCGTTTATACCAAGCTTCATAGGTGGCTCCATCTTGAATGCGCAAATCACCTGATAAATCAATGATCGGCACTCCTTGATTCATAAGCTTTGGCGTCAGTTCACTTGATACGCCTGCTGGAGTCGCTAAAAACACAGCATCTGTCTCTTGCACAATAGCAGCCGGGTCAATGGCTTTTAATGTTTGGTCAGTAATCGTTGTTAGATGTGGATAAGATTGACTGTATGATTGCCCATCACCACTTGATGAATACAATATACATTCCTCCACATGCGGGTGATGCTTGAAGATACGAACCAATTCCGCACCACCGTACCCTGTAGCACCTATAATACCTATTTTCAACGTCAATACACCCTCTTGATCTTTGTGAAATTATTTAACATTATAACATGTATAAAAATTAATTCAATTGTATATTTAATATTTGTTTTCATTTTTTTTCAACAAAAAAACCGCATATCTTCACGAGACATGCGGATTTATCTTTCGTTTTTGATATAGATGACCATGAGCGCACTGCATAAATATAATATAGAGCTTGCATAAAAAATGAAGTAAACGGTAAAGAAATCAGCGAACAGACCTCCAAGCATAATAGCGATGGATGAAAAAAGGGCTGTCCAAAAATGATAGTGACCGACTTCTTTCATTCTTTTGTTCTCTGTTGTGAGGTCCGTGACGAGCAGTTTCTCTCCGTGCTTTTGAAAGCCGCCAAGCGCACCAAGTGCCAGCTGAATCATATACACTTGCTCCACTTCTGTTATATGCGGAAAAAGCAGCAAAAGAAACGCCATACCGAACGAATGAATGATTAAAAAGAGCCGCCTGTCGGTGGTTTCGGGCAGTTTCCCTAAGAGTAAATGAATAAATGCTCCGCTTAAACCAAACAGGCCGTAGGCAAGACCAAACTGTGAATAGCTTGACCCAACATTTTTAATAAAAAGAATGTAAAAAGGGAAAATCAAACTGCTGGCGAAAAACAGCAGACTTTGTGAGTAAACGAACCATTTCATTGCTTTTGCATTCATTGTGTATTGTACCTCTCATAAAAGTAGTTGGTGAACGTGCCATCTGGATCTGCTTGTTTTTTCTTTTGGAAGAATACATCGGTTTTAGGATACGCCCGCTTCATTTGCGCTTTCGTTTGATAAGGCATATACGGTAAGTAATAGCTTCCATCGTGCTGCAGCGTGATATCTGTCATTTTTCGAATGATTCGCTCGGCTTCCGCCTTCTCTTCTTTTTCGAACCCGTAATTCACTAAAAGCACAAGTGCAAACATATCTTGTTTCGCATAGGAGAGATCCGCTTTTTCATTTTTTTGTACATAACGTATTGTGATATTCATTAGATTCAAATCTTCTTGTTGTAAAAAGGATCTCATGTCATCAATGTACGCACGAAAACGGTCAACTGGGACGAAATATTCCTGCAGCACATCTGTGTCAGATTCATTTTCATATTCTAAAAAGGCAGAGTCAGAACGCATCACATTGTTTCTTGTGATCAGCTGATCATTTTGACTTAAGAAATACTTTTTTTGCAAATTCCAGAGCAGATCTTTTCCCATATCAAATCTTCTTGAAAGGCCGAGCATAAATTTCAAAGGCATGACGAGTTGGTCTTCTTTCAGCTCTTGATATGATGCGATCCCTTGTTGTGAAGTGAGTGAATAATTCGTCACATACATCTCTTTCAAAAAGTTTGATTTCGCTGTTGAGATTCTGGCAAGATGCATGCGTACTTCTTTATTGTGTTTGACATGCTTTTGAAAATAATCCGTATACTCATCGTAATCGAGAGAGGTTGTCTCCATTTTATATAGTTCATCTTTTGTTAAAGAAAGCTCCACATCTAAAATGACGCCGAATAAACCGTATCCCCCAATGACGGCAGTAAATAAATCATCGCCTGGCTTTACTGTGACAATCTCACCGTCTGCTTTTAACAGCCTGAATGAGCGAACTGTGTCAATGAGTGACCCGTAACGAATGTCACGTCCATGTGCGTTTGCACTTAAAGATCCGCCAATTGTAAAGATATTCTGCGATTGCATTACCTTCACAGCAAGACCATATGGATTCACATATTTTTGTATATCATCCCATGTAGCACCGCTTTGAACCCGAATCGTTTTCTTTTTAGGATCAAACGCTAAAATCTGGCGGAATTCCGTCATATCGAGCACGATGCCGTTTTCATAATATGTGTGGCCGCCCATACTATGCTGTTTACCGGCAATAGAAATCGGCAGGTGTTTTGCTTTTGCTTCTTTCAATACTTCTTTTAACGTGTCTATTTCTTTCCCTTGAACAACTTTTTTGATTTTGACAGGCATGAGATGACTAACATCAGTAAAAGCCTCAAGATCCTGTTTTTTGTGTGTTTGGCCTTCTCGTATAGTGATTGATACAAAAAATGCAGTAGCATATACGATCAAAAGAACGACCCATAGCCATTTTCGTTTCATAATAGGTACTCCGTTCTATAAAATTACATCCATTATATCAAGCCATTCTCTTCCTCCACCTTAATTTTTCATAAAAAAACCTGGCATGAGTTTATCTCATACCAGGCATTTTTCATTTTGTGCTTATTGAATACCGAGCGCGATTTTTGCGTATCTTGACATTTTGTCTCGTGTCCAAGGCGGATTCCATACGATGTGAACTTCTGTTTCTTTTACTTCTGGAAGATCACTTAATGCTTTTTTGACTTCATCCACGATAATTGGTGCAAGAGGACAACCCATTGATGTTAAGGTCATGGTGATATCCGCTTTTCCATTCTCATCAAGATCGACATCATAGACAAGTCCAAGGTTGACGATGTCAACATTCAGCTCAGGGTCAATCACCTGTTCTAGGGCACCTAAAATATTTTCTTTCAATGCTTCATCCATGATATCCACTCCTTTTTCCATTAGTATAACGTACTTTTTCTTATGACTAAACGTTTGTGCTTTTCAGATGAGTCACAAACCAGTCAATCGTTTCAAACATCGCTTGTCTTGAGACCTTATGGCCAGCTTGTCCATCAGTGATAAAGCGAATCAGGTGCGGATCCTGCTTATATTGTGTGGACGCTAACTCATCGTATAGGGATTTTGCGTGCCGGTAAGGGACTACAGGATCATTTTCTGCATGCCAGAATAACAGCGGTCTTTTGTTTAATCGATCCGTTTGCAGCGTTAAATCATATGGGCGCAGGGCGTCTAATTGCAGATGAACCTCTTCGTCTGTAATGTCTTTCATCAACCCTTTGTGACGCATGTCCATGATCTGTGCTTTTAGAAACGTCGTATAGTTCGGACTCCCCATCAAGCTGACAGCGGCTTTGATCCAATCATGCTTGGCAAGTGCGCCAAAGGTGGTGATGCCGCCCATGGAAGTACCTGCAACGCCTATCAAATCGGCTTCAATCAATTGTTTTTCTTGAAAGTATGTTTTGAGTATATCGATTTCACGAATTTCGTTCAGGACAATTTCCCAGAACTTTGATGCCAGTTCCTCTAAGTTGAGGTTTTCTGATCTTACACCATGATAAGCACAGTCAGGCAAAATGACTCTCATGCCTTTTTCCGCCAGATGGAAGGCGAAGTGTAAATTATGCTCTCGTGCACTTGTAAATCCGTGAATAAAAAATACAAGCGGCAGCGGTTTGTCTTTATTTTCAGCTTTTACGATATGTAAAAATGGAATATCGCGCGTAATTTGCTCATCAATGGTGATCACAGCCTATGAATCCTCCTTTATCATTCCCGTCTTTGTTTATTTTAACATGTAGACAACAAAGATGTGATAAAGATACACTATAGATAGAGGCGCTAACATGAAATTGCCTCCTATCACTTACAGATCAAAGGAGATTTTATGGAGACTAAACCTTATCTAATCGCACTTGACCTGGATGGCACATTATTAAAAGATGATAAAACCATTTCTGCGCACACACTTGACGTCATTCAAAAAGTGAGAGACAGCGGTCATCACGTCTGTATATCAACAGGCCGGCCATTTCGATCCAGCTCTCCTTATTATCAGCAATTACAGCTTGATTCACCCATTGTGAATTTTAACGGAGCGTTTGTCCATCATCCTCTTGATGAGAAATGGGGCAGATTTCATACGTCACTTGATCTTCAAGTGGTCAAACAGCTTGTAGACATTAGTGAAGAGTATAAAGTGCACAATGTGTTAGCTGAAGTGTTAGACGATTTGTATTTCCATTATCATGATGAAAAACTCATTGATATCTTTAATATGAATGCAAACAAAGTCACTGTTGGAGACCTAAGGGACAACCTTGGAGAAAATGTGACGAGCGTGTTAATTCATGCAAAAGAAGAGGACGTCGGAGCTATTCGAAGCTATTTATCAGATGTTCATGCAGAAGTGATTGATCACAGACGCTGGGCTGCCCCGTGGCACGTGATTGAAATCATTAAAACTGGCATGAATAAAGCTGTTGGATTGCAAAAGATCAGTGATTATTACGGTGTTCCTAAGGAGCGGATTGTGGCATTCGGAGATGAAGACAATGATTTAGAAATGCTTGAATTTGCTGGATGTGGTGTGGCAATGGGCAACGGAATTGATGCCGTGAAACGTGTCTCAAATAAAGTCACTGATACGAATGAACAAGACGGGATTGCTAAGTTTCTAACGAATTACTTCTCGCTTTAATTTTTCCATTCATACATAGCAGATGGAAGCGGGCATACTACCGTTAGACAGGTTGTCCTGTCAGCTTGTGTAAAGGGGCGGATTCCGAATGGGTAAAAGAAGCAAATCGAAACGCTTTATACAACAAGGTAAAGATTCAGTCAGTCTTCATGACGCACGTTTTCCTTACCGTTCGACACTTGAAGAAGCGTCAGACAGAGGAAATATGAAGACTGATGCTTCTGGAGGTTCATTGTGAGAAACGAACTTTTTGATCAAGCCAAATCATTTACTGAAGAAGCTCTTACTTCTTCATTTTCATCTGGGTTAGAGCGTCAACAGGCAGTCAAACGAGCGAAAAATGCCGTATCCTCTGCATTTGCCAATTCAACAGATGCAGAAAGAAACCAGCTGCATACCTTCCAAGACTTGCTTGATGATCTCTGACATAAAAAAGCTGTCCACATTTGATGGACAGCTTTTTCTAATTCCCATGCTTATTTGACTTGGAATGTTTTCTTCTCCGTGATTTGTTTCAGCCCTTCTGCTTTTCCTTTAAACGTTACAACCGCTTCGTATGTTCCGGGCTTTACACCGTTTGACCACGTGTCTTGAAAATCATAGGCCTCGCCTTTTTTCAGCACAAAAGTTTGGATGGCCTGTGTGAACATACGGTCTTTCGAATAGCGATATTGTTCGTTCCCGTTTTCGTCATACACACTGAGCTCGAATTTTTGGCTTGTGTTAAAGGTAAATTCAATATCTCGATCTGATTCATTTTTCAGTGACATGTTAAATTGAACTGAAGAACCTTTCTGGACGGGGTCTACTGTGAGTACAACCGTTTTTTCTCCCATTTGACCGGAAACCTCCTTGTCTGGTTCATCCTTTTTTTGTTGTCCACAAGCGGCTAAAAACAATAGAATGAGAAGAAGTACCAACCCTTTTTTCATCTGCTACCCACCTTTTAATCTCGTCTGAAAAATCCAAGAATATTGGTTGTCTGCACAATATTTGTAAAGGCTTTTGGATCGACTTCTTTAATAATTTGTTCAAGTTCATACAGCTCATACCTTGTAATGACGATCACCATCATTTCCTTTTGCTCGTTGGTGAATGCGCCTTTTGCAGGTACAGTCGTAATACCTCTGACCATTTTTCCGTAAATGGCTTCTTTGATTTCATCTGCTTTTTTCGTCACAATCATCGCGGTCAGCTTCTCATGTCTTGTATGGATGGCATCAATGACCCTTGTGGTCACATATAATGTGACAAGCGTATATAATGCTTTCTCCCAACCTTGTAATAATCCTGCTGTAAAAATGATGATTCCATTTAAAATGAAGAAATACGTGCCAACTGGTTTGTCTTTCCATTTCGCTAATACCATAGCAACGATGTCGAGTCCGCCTGTCGATGCCCCGTATTTGAGCGTGATCCCAATTCCTACTGCGGATATGACACCGCCAAACACAGCATTTAATAAAATATCATGGGAAACACTCGTTTCTGGTAAAACGCCAAGGAAAATGGTTGTCAGTGCAACACTGATGATGCTGTACAAAGTAAAGGAACGGCCAACTTTCATCCAGCCTAAAATGCCGACTGGAATGTTTAAAATAAATAATAGAATCCCTGTTGATACATAAAATGGCGCATATTGATCGATTAAGCTGGATAGCAGCTGGGCTACCCCTGTAAAACCGCTCGCATATACGTCAGCTGGGATTAAGAATAAATTCAGTCCAATCGCATTGAGTAATGCACCAATTACGACGACAATGAGTTTTTTTGCTTCTCCAATGAACATGTTGTCATTCCTCCACTTACCATTCTCTCTATGGTTTTCCCTAAAATTTAGAATTTGAACACGAAAAGATGATTTCTATGATATAGTTAGGCTAAAAAGATGTAAAATATGGCTTATTTTTTTAGAAAGAAGGGATTTATATGACTGTTCATATCATAGCAGACAGTGCTGCTGATCTGCCTCTTTCTTATTATGATGAACATAACATAACACTCATTCCGCTCCGCGTGTTGCTTGGCGAGCAGGAATTTGAGGATTTGATCACCATTGAACCAAAACAAGTATTTGATGCGATGAGACAAGGAGCCAGTCCAAAAACGTCACAGGCTTCACCAAACCGGATCAAGGAAGCCTTTGTTTCTGCCGCTCAAACCCATACATCTGCCATCTATGTCGCTTTTTCATCAGAGCTTTCAGGTACATATCAGACAGCTGTGATGATGGCAAATGAAGTGAAGGAAGAATATCCTGATTTTGATTTACGAATCATTGATTCTAAATGCGCTTCACTCGGCTATGGGCTTGCTGTCAAACACGCTCAATCACTTGCCATTGACGGAAATACAATACAAGAAATTGAAACGTCTGTAAAGCATTTTTGTGAATCTTTACAACATATTTTTACTGTAGACGATTTAACGTATTTAGCAAGAGGCGGAAGGATCAGTAAAGCGTCCGCATTTGTTGGCGGTTTGTTAAGCATTAAACCCATTTTACATGTCGAAGATGGAAAACTCATCCCACTAGAAAAAATCCGCGGACGTAAAAAGCTGCTGAAACGTATTATTGAACTAATGAAAGAACGCGGAACGGATTGGCCTAATCAAACGGTTGGCATTAGTCATGGTGATGATCCTGCACTTGCAGAAGACATGAAACAACTGATTGAAGACGAATTTCATCCTAAAGAAATTGATGTTCATATCATCGGCGCCGCTGTGGGGTCCCATTCAGGACCTAGCACGCTTGCGATCTTTTTTACAGGCAAATGATCATAAAAAGCACCCTTCCCTGATACAACACGGGAAGGGTGCTTTTCTTATGAAAGTTTAAATCGCTGGACAGTTTCATTTAACCTTGCCGTCATACTCATCAATTCTTCGACTTGTTTGTTCATTTGATGGAACGATTGCAGCTGTTCATTGGCTGAGGCAGAAATTTCTTCGCTGCCAGCTGCTGTTTCTTCTACTACTGCACTAATATTTTCAATCGAGTGCAGTACTTGTCCGCCAAGTTCTGTTGATTGGATAATTTGGTCATTTAAGACCGCCATTTCTTGTTTAATATGCTGCGCTTTTGTTTCTATATCTTCAAAGGAGTGTGAGGTTTTGTCCATCGCATCCTGCTGCTGAAGTGAAAGCTTGACCCCTTCTTGAACCGTTTGACTAATGGATTGAATCCCTCTTTCAATATGACTGACCATGTCAAAAATTTGTCTTGTTGCATTTGACGATTCATCGGCAAGCTTGCGAATTTCATCTGCTACAACGGCAAAGCCTTTTCCAGCTTCGCCTGCCCTTGCCGCTTCAATGGCTGCGTTTAAGGAAAGTAAGTTTGTTTGATCCGCAATGTCAGAAACCGTTTTGGCCATGGCCGAGATTCCGCTGGCGTATTGCGTGAATTCTCCTGCTGATTCTTCGATTTGTCTCGTGGCATGTGTATTTTTTTCAATCGCTGATTTTGTTTCTGTTAACGTGTGCTTTCCGCTTTCTACGGCTTCGATGGCATCCTCTGTACTGCGGATGACCGTTTGTGAGCGTTCGGAATTTTTACGTCCATGCTGGTCCATTTTCTCAATCAAGCTGACGCCATGCTGGAGATCTTCTGAAATCGCTTGTGACCCATTGGCCATTTCGTCTGTTGAGACAGATACTTGATTGGCAGATTCCATCATCTTTTTATTTTCATCATTCAGGTGGATCGAGAATGTCTCTACTCGGCTTGAGACATGGCTAATTTCTTTAATCAAACTAATCAACTGATCTGTCATTTGATTAAAGGATTCATTCAAGCCGCCGATTTCATCCTTACGCTGAATATCTGTCCGCTCCACAGCAAGATTCCCTTCTGCGATCTGCTTTGCTCTGTAGGATAGTGATTTGATAGGTGTCACGATGGATCGCGTTAACCCCATATTCAAAAAGACGGCAATGACAATCAGTGTGAGGGCTGAGACGAGTGCACTTGTAATAATCCATTGTACATTGTCTGCTGCATCCTCTAGATTTTGTTTATACGCTTCTTCTGCTCTTTTATTCATCGTATGCACATCGTTTAAAACGCCATCAATTCTTGCTGCCACACGTCTTGCATCCGAGGCGTTTTTTTCACCAATGGCATTGTTTGCTTCTTTGGTCCATGTGTCATATTTTGAATTTAACCTTGTTAATGCCTCTTTGTTCAAATTTCCTGCATACTTGTTTAACGTTTGCAGCTGTTTTTTTGCTGTAGAAATATCGTTTTGAACGATCTCTAGCTGTTCATCTGAAAGTGTCATCGAATAATTGGTCATCGCTTGCTCGACACTTTCAAAGCTTGCCTTCGTTTTTTGTACGTTTAATAAGGTTTGGACATCTGCTTCATTTGATGATTGGATCTTTGTCATGCTGACAATGATAAAGGCAATGACACCAACTGCTAAAAGAAGTGAGATAAGTGAGTTGAGTAAAATTTTGACGCGTAAACTCATGATGCGCCCCCCTCTTCTTTTAGAAGCGTCTGCTTCAGACCATTTAATTTATTGGTCAGTGTGTCAGCATTTTTTAAGATCCGAATTTTTGCCATATCGATTCCATCATTGCTTAAGTCATAGACAACATGTCCGCTTTTAATTTGATTGTTCTTAACGACCTGTTCGCTGAATTGATAAACCACTTCATCGACTTTTTTCACCATAGATGAAATCACAGCTTTTTCCGCAGTATAGTACTGATCGCTGTCAACACCAATGGCATATTTGCCTTGCGATTGCGCTTCTTTTAATACACCAACACCTGAATAACCGGCTGCAGCATATAAAACGTCTGCTTTCTTTTTGATCATATCTTTGGCTATTTTACCGCCCTTACCTGCATCACTAAATGTACCGGCATAGGTAGATAAGATTTTGATTTTTGGATTGACTGATTTGGCGCCTTTTTGAAACCCTTTTTCAAAACGATGAATGACGTCTGCATCAACACCGCCAACAAATCCAATGACATCGCTTTTCGTTGTCATCGCAGCAAGTGCACCTGCTAAATAGCTGCCTTCCTCTTCTTTAAACGTCACAGAGGTCACATTTTTCAGCTCAGATACGGCATCGATCAGAAGAAACTGCTTCTTCGGATATTTCTTTGCGACTTTTTCTAGGTCTTCTTGCATACTAAAACCTACACCGATAATGAGATCATTACCATCTTTTACGAGTTCTGTCAGCCCTTTTTCATATGTATCAGTTTCTGCAATTTCTCTATAATCAAATTCAATGCCAAGCTCATCACGTGCTTTTTCTAATCCTTTAAATGATGAATCGTTAAATGATTGATCACCAAGACCATCATCTGTGAGCATAACGCCAATATGCTTCGCAGTTGATTTTGGCGACCCCTCCTGTTGATTACCGCATGCGGCGAGCACCATAAGCATGGCTGCCATCAGAAGCAATGAAATCTTCACTTTCATCCAAAAACACACTCCTTTTATCATCCTTACTCCTTTTTTATCGGATTTGAGGGGCGTTGTTTCAATGATATAGTGAAGGTTTTCATGACTTTTTTCATAGAAAAAATCCATTATTTAAGACAAAAATAAAAAAGTGAGCAAATGCTCACTTTTAGATCATTGACAAAGGGCTAAAATAAACTTTATTTTAGAACTTTGTCTTCTTTTCAGCGTGACCTGAAAACCTTTGCAGCCCTAGGAGGGACGAGTACCGGAGCGGAGCGAATTTGACATTCGTGAGCACCGGCACGCAGGACTGACACCGAATGCGAGGGTTTGTCTGCACGCTGAAGTGAGCAAATGCTCACTTTTTCTCGTATGTCCAGCCTTCTTTTTGATAAACGAGATCATTTTTCATCAGATGACCTAGTGCTCGTTTAAAGGCTGCTTTGCTCATTTGAAATCTTTCGCGGATATCCTCTGGATCACTTTTGTCTCCGTAAGGCATGGCGCCGTTTCTTGTTCTCATATAGGTTAAAATTTCTTCTGCATCGACAGATAATGCATCCTGTTTTCTAGGAAGCAGAGAAACGTTCACGGTTCCATCCTCTTTCACTGCAATAACGCGTCCTGTAACGGTCGATCCTAGTCTTGGCTCTTCCTTTCGTTCCGTGCGGTGAATAAACCCTCGCACGCCTGTATCTGTCAGCATAAAAGAACCTGTCGCAATTAAACGATAGATTGTTCCAGTAATTTCTTTGTTCATTAAGGTTTCTGGTGCCTCAGTAAACAATTCACTGATCACGTCTTCTGTGGCTGGTTTTGCGAACATTCTGCCGTAACTTGTGACTTTCAGCATACAGTAGAGTTTGTCTCCTTTTTTAGGCCATGCTTCCTCAAATGGCGGGAGGTGTTCTGTTGCCACAAGTGCATCCTTTGACAGTCCAACATCGACAAATGCGCCCATGTCTTCTACCACGTCTACAACTTCTACCCAGCCATATGTATGTGCGTTAATTGTAGGAATTTTCATTGTGGCAGCGAGTCTTTCTTCATGATCTACATATAAATAGACCTCTACTTCATCTCGGTCATCAAGATCCTCTGTCATTTCACTGCGGTGTAAGAGGACCGAATCTTCACCATCTGTCAAAAAGTAGCCGTATTCCATTTCGTTCTCTATTTGCAAGGTCAGTTGCTCACCTGGTCTCATGTTCTCTTCCTTCCTATCTGCCCATAAAAGAGCGTTCGTTCATCTTTTGATTCACTTTATTCTACTATACTTCTCCCCGCATGAACATCTCTAGTTCTGTTAGCTAAAGTGGACAAACTGGTCACGATTTATACCGCAGCCGGCTGAACTCTTTGCCTCATCTCTTCGATAAAGTTTCTTCTTCGCCTATTGGCATGATAAAATAGACGCAATATCAATACTTGGAGGTCATGTGTGATGGCAAAAGAAAGCTCATTTGACATTGTATCGAAGGTCGAACTGCCTGAGGTGCAAAACGCTGTTCAAGCAGCGCTGAAAGAAATTAAAAACCGTTATGATTTTAAAGGAAGTAAAAGTGATATTTCTCTCGAAAAAGAAGAACTTGTTCTCATTTCTGATGATGACTTCAAGCTTGAGCAGCTAAAAGATGTACTTGTGACAAAGCTGATCAAACGAAATGTGCCAACTAAAAACATCGATTACGGAAAAACCGAGCATGCTCTTGGCGGTACAGTACGCCAGCGTGCGAAGCTGATCAGCGGGATTGATCAAGACAACGCTAAAAAGATCAACGCACTCATCAAGCAGTCTGGCATCAAAGTGAAATCACAATTTCAGGATGACCAAGTGCGTGTGACAGGGAAAAATAAAGATGATTTACAAGAGGTTATTTCTCTTATGCGTAAGGCTGATTTGCCGATTGATGTCCAATTTATAAATTTTCGATAAATTTCAAATTTTCCATTGATTATTTCTGCATTTTTCGTTACAGTTGATGGAAGTTCAATTCATTGAAATGTTCATATTGCTTTCTTATCAAGAGAGGCAGAGGGACTGGCCCTGTGAAGCCTCAGCAACCGGTGTAGTAGAAATCTATTTTCTATGACCAAGGTGCTAAATCCAGCAAGCAACTGCTTGGAAGATAAGGAGAAGAATTACGATACAGCCAAAAAGTCTTCTTCTTATCAGAAGGCTTTTTTTGTTACATAGAAATAAGGAGGAATACAATGGGCCTATTACAAGACTTACAAAATCGCGTGCTGATAGCTGATGGAGCGATGGGAACACTTTTATACTCTTACGGCATTGACCGCTGTTTTGAAGAATTAAATTTATCGAAAGAGGATGAAGTGAAACGCGTGCACGAAGCATATGTGCAGGCAGGCGCTGACATCATCCAAACGAACACATACGGTGCGAATTATATTAAACTATCCCGCTACGGCTTAGAGGAAGAAACGAAACGCATCAATACAAAAGCGGTACAAATTGCAAAAGCAGCCGCTGGCTCTGCTTATGTTCTCGGAACAATTGGCGGCATTCGAACGTTTAACAAAAATGCCTACTCTATAGAAGAAATCAAACGAAGCTTTAGAGAGCAGCTGTACATCCTATTAAATGAAGAGCCTGACGGATTATTGCTTGAAACGTATTATGACATAGAAGAAGCGAAGGCTGTTCTCCAAATTGCTCGCAAAGAAACGACTCTCCCGATTGTCATGAATGTCTCTATGCATGAACAAGGCGTTTTGCAGGATGGTACCCCGCTGAAGGATGGTTTATCTGAGTTATCATCTCTTGGTGCAGATGTCGTCGGCATCAACTGCAGGCTGGGCCCTTATCACATGATTCAGGCACTCGAAGGCGTTCCACTTTTAGAAAATTCGCATTTATCTGTCTATCCTAACAGCAGTCTCCCCTCTCTTGAAGAAGGCAGACTCGTCTATGATACAGATAACGATTATTTCCGGAAAAGTGCACTTGAATTTAGAAATCAGGGTGCACGCATTATCGGAGGCTGCTGTGGAACAACACCTCAGCATATTAGCGCAATGGCTGAAGCGGTCAAAGGTTTAGCACCGATCACTGAAAAAGAAGTGAAAGTGTTAAAAGAAGAAATCATTTCCATCCAAGATCAGCGCACTGAACCAGGTCTTGATGAGCTGGCTGTGAAAAAACGATCGATTATCGTAGAGCTCGATCCACCGAAGAAGCTGAACTTCGAAAAATTTCTCGTTGCTGCAAATGAATTAAAGAATGCTGGCATTGATGCGTTGACTTTAGCCGATAATTCTCTTGCGACTCCGCGCATTAGCAATGTCGCTTGCGGCGCATTATTAAAGCAGCAGCTTGATATGCGTTCTCTTGTTCATATCACATGCCGCGACCGTAATTTGATAGGGCTACAATCCCATTTAATGGGGCTCGACACTCTTGGATTAACCGATATTTTAGCGATCACAGGCGATCCATCTAAAATTGGAGACTTCCCAGGTGCAACATCTGTATATGATTTAACCTCCTTTGATTTGATTCGTCTCATCAAGCAATTTAATGAAGGCCTTTCTTTCTCAGGAAAACCTCTTGGCAAAAAGACCAATTTTTCAGTGGCTGGCGCGTTTAACCCAAATGTGCGTCATATTGATAAAGCGGTCAAACGTCTTGAGAAAAAAATCGAATACGGCGCTGATTATTTTATTTCACAGCCTGTTTATTCTGAAGAACAACTTGTGAAAATTCATGAGGAAAGCCGCCACTTGGATAAACCAATTTACATCGGCATTATGCCGTTAACAAGCAGCCGAAATGCAGAGTTTATTCATCATGAAATTCCCGGCATCAAATTATCTGATTCTATTCGTGACATTATGGCTAAGGCTGGCGAGGATAAAGAAAAGCAACGAGCAGAAGGTTTAGCGATTGCCCGCTCTTTATTAGATACAGCCTGCGAATTGTTTAATGGCATTTATTTAATTACTCCTTTCCTTCGATCAGATTTAACAGCAGAACTGACCACCTACATCCATCAGAAAGAAAAGGAGTCTAACATCCATGTCAACTATCACTGAACAGCTCAAGAAACGCATCCTCGTCCTTGATGGTGCAATGGGCACAATGATTCAAAACGCCAACCTGACAGCAGAGGACTTTGGCGGAGAAGAGTATGAGGGCTGTAACGAGTATTTGAATATGACAGCCCCTCACATCATCCGTGCGATCCATAGGGAATACCTCGAAGCAAGTGCCGATCTCATTGAAACAAATACGTTCGGTGCGACAAAGCTCGTTCTTGATGAATATGGGCTTGGCCACCTTGCTTATGAACTCAATGTTCGAGCTGCGCAGCTGGCAAAGGCAGAAGCTGACCGTTTCTCCACACCCGAAAAGCCTCGTTTTGTTGTAGGCGCAATGGGCCCAACAACGAAAACATTATCTGTAACAGGCGGCACAACCTTCAGTGAGCTCGTCAGAAACTATGAAGAACAAGCCCGCGCTCTAATTGACGGAAAGTGTGATGCCCTTCTTTTAGAAACAAGCCAAGACATGCTGAATGTAAAAGCTGGTTTCAAAGGAATTCAGGAAGCCTTTCAGAAGGCAGGCATTCAATTACCACTCATGGTATCAGGTACGATTGAACCAATGGGCACCACCCTTGCAGGTCAGGATATCGAAGCCTTTTATATCTCTCTTGAGCATATGAAACCCATCAGTGTGGGCCTGAACTGTGCGACTGGTCCAGAATTTATGACAGACCACATCCGCACGCTCTCCTCCATCGCAAAGTCAGCGGTGAGCTGCTATCCGAATGCTGGTCTCCCAGATGAAGAAGGCCAATATCATGAATCCCCTGCTTCTCTTGCTAAAAAAATCGCCGCCTTTGCTAAGGAAGGCTGGTTAAATATTGTCGGCGGCTGTTGCGGAACGACACCTGCACATATTCAAGCATTGTCAGATGAAGTACGCACGATTCAGCCGCGTCATATCACTCGCGAATCACCGCAGCATACCGTATCAGGAATTGAGCCCCTTATTTATGAGGATTCAATGCGTCCTCTTTTTGTAGGTGAACGGACCAATGTCATTGGTTCTCGCAAATTCAAACGGCTCATTGCGGAACAAAAGTTTGAAGAAGCAGCAGAAATTGCTCGTGCTCAGGTGAAAAATGGCGCTCACGTCGTTGATGTGTGTCTGGCTGATCCAGACCGTGATGAGGCAGCAGACATGGAAGGCTTTTTACAAGAAGCCATGAAAAAGGTGAAAGCTCCTTTTGTCATTGATTCAACGGATAAACACGTGATTGAAAAGGCACTCACCTATTCTCAAGGGAAAGCCATCATCAATTCTATTAATCTTGAGGATGGCGTGGAACGTTTTGAAGAGATTCTACCTCTTGTGAAGCTATATGGCGGTGCACTTGTTGTTGGCACAATTGATGAAATAGGAATGGCTGTGACAGCAGAACGAAAGCTTGAAATTGCTATACGTTCGCATGATTTGTTAACGAAGAGATATGGAATTCCTGCAAGTGACATCATTTTTGATCCGCTTGTCTTTCCCGTAGGCACTGGAGACGAGCAATATATTGGCGCCGCTGAAGAAACGATCAAAGGCATTAAAATGATCAAGGAAACCCTGCCTGAGTGCCTCACCATTTTAGGCATCAGCAACGTATCTTTCGGACTTCCGCCTGTTGGCAGAGAAATCTTAAACGCCGTCTATTTGTATCACTGCGTGCAAGCAGGGCTTGACTATGCCATCGTGAATACAGAAAAGCTTGAACGCTTCGCTTCCATTCCAAAGGAAGAAATCAAACTAGCTGAAACCTTGCTTTATGAAACAAATGATCAAACACTGGCTGAATTCACCCAATTTTATCGCGGTAAAAAGAAAACGGAGAAAAAACCAAAGGTGTCCTTATCACTTGATGAAAGGCTGGCGCTCTACGTCGTCGAGGGAACGAAAGAAGGTCTCATCGATGATCTATCCCTTGCTTTGGAGCATTATGAATCGCCGCTTCATATCATCAATGGCCCGTTAATGCAGGGAATGGCTGAAGTTGGTCGTCTTTTTAATCAAAACGAACTGATCGTAGCCGAGGTACTCCAATCGGCAGAGGTCATGAAAGCATCTGTTTCGTTTCTTGAGCAATATATGGAAAAGCAGCATGCAAGCGGGAAAGGAAAGATTCTGCTTGCGACTGTAAAAGGAGATGTCCATGATATCGGGAAAAACCTCGTTGACATCATTTTGAGCAATAATGGCTTTCAAGTGGTCGACCTCGGCATCAAGGTGACTCCTCAAACATTGATTGAAGCTGTGCAAAAGGAAAAACCAGATATGATTGGATTATCAGGATTACTTGTAAAGTCCGCACAGCAAATGGTACTAACCGCTCAGGATTTACAAAAAGCAAACATTTCTGTTCCTATTTTGGTCGGCGGTGCTGCCCTTTCTCGTAAATTTACAAAGATGAAAATTTCGCCTCATTATGATGGGCCTGTTCTTTATGCAAAAGATGCTATGGACGGACTGTCATTAGCCAATGAGTTAAAAGCAAATCCACTCCAATTTCAAACAAAGCCGCCAGAAGAGCCAGCGGCACCTATCAAGGAAAAAGAAGGAAAGCAGCCGAAAGCTGTCATTGAATTACTAGAAAAACGCGCATCTCTCCCGCAAGCACCGGTATTTACACCAGAAAATACCACACGCCATTATGTGAGGGACATCGATTTGCATCATATTATGCCATATGTGAATGAACAAATGCTCATTGGTCATCATCTCGGTTTAAAGGGAAAGGTCAAAACCTTATTAGCTGAACAGCACCCAAAAGCATTGGAATTAAAACAGCTTGTCACAGATCTTCTAAACGAAGGCAGAGAGAAAAACTGGTTTGCGCCAGCATTTGTGTATCAATTCTTCCCTGCCAGTTCAGACGGAAATGATTTGCATATTTATGATCCCGAAGAACCTGACCGCATCATTGAAACGTTCCAATTTCCAAGGCAGGAGAAGCTCCCGTACCGCTCTATTTCTGATTATGTACGGAAAAGTGATGAAAACGAGAAAGATTATATTGCCTTATTCGCCGTCACAGCCGGCGCGCGTATACGTGAAGTCGCGCAGCAATTTAAGCAGGAAGGAGATTATTTAAAAATGCATGCTGTCCAAGCTCTGGCACTTGAACTTGCAGAAGGATTAGCTGAAAGAACTCACCAAGTGATTCGTGACAAATGGGGATTCCCTGACCCTGTCGATTTTACAATGGAAAAGCGATTCCAAGCGAAATATCAAGGGCAGCGCTATTCCTTTGGTTATCCAGCGTGTCCAAATCTTGAGGACCAGGAAAAGCTATTCAAGCTGCTTCAGCCTGAAAAAATCGGCATCCATCTGACAGAAGGATTCATGATGGAACCTGAAGCATCTGTTTCTGCGATCGTCGTTTCCCACCCTGAAGCTCGATATTTTAATGTTCATTAAGACTAGAACCTCCGTCATTGGGGGTTCTTTTTTCATACACGCTGAGAGGAAAAGGATCTTCCTTTTCCTTTTTCTTATGTCTTCATATGGTACGATACATATAGATGAAATCAGCTAAGAAGGAGTTGCGTGTATTGGAAAACGTTGTACAACGAACTTTAACACTTGATGACATACCCGATCTTATCGCATTGTCAAAAGAGGTCGACTGGCCTGATTACAATGAGGATGAGCTTACATCTCTTTTAACAAACGGATATTTTACAGGTTTTTCAACAACAGATGGACAAGTGATCTCATGTGCGGGACTTTTCCAATATGATAAAGCAGCATCAATTGGTGCCGTTATTGTATCTGAGACGCATCGCGGCTTAGGCCTTGCGCGGAAAATGATTGACACCCTGCTTCGCCGGAGCGATCAAAGTGTTCCTGTCGTTTTAACTGCTACTGTACAAGGACAGCCCGTTTACGAAAAAATCGGATTTCAAACGGCCGGCTATATTCATACATACAAAGCACAGACTACGAATCCATCGGCTTTTCGTGTGTCAGGCGGGATTCACCTTTCTCCTGCTGATGAAGCGGACCTTCCGTCTATTGAAGCACTTGACGAAAAAGGTGCAGGCACCAATCGATCAAGCTTTATAAGAAAGCGAATGGAACGAGCATCGTTCCGGCTGATCGCAAAGAATGAGCATCATGAAACAACTGGATTTGCATTTGGCATCGAAACCCCTGCTAATCTAATGATTGGACCGCTTACAGCAAACGATGAACAAACCGCTCTCTCGCTCATCCAATCACTCATCTCGTCTTATTCAGGGGCAATTCGTTTAGATATGCAGGAAGAAACTGCTGAACGCCTGCATGAAACACTTGTTGAAGCAGGATTTACGAAAACAAACGTAGCCCATTTTATGATGATTCGCGGGAAAGAAAAACTAAATGATCCCGCCCTTTTCTATTTTCTTGCCTCTCAAGCATTTTCTTAAAAAACAAACAAGCTGTAGACACTTAATGTCTACAGCTTTTCTATTACTTCTCCCCAACTGACGAAAGAACATGAGCGAGTGCATTTGTGACCTTCCCATGCTCTGATGCATGCGGGCGGTCATCTCCATCTCCATAGCCATAATCAATCATTCGATTACGATTTAAGCAAAGCTTTGTCAGCTTCGGCTGGAATAGATCAAATAATTCAAAACGGTCTTTTAGCTGCGGAAATTGCTTTTGATACTGCTGAATTTCTTCCGCAAGCAAACGCCAAAGAGTCGTTTCATCTAACAGATTGTGATTGTCTAATACGTTGGATACATAACGCAGATTGCAAATAAATAATCCTGTAAAGATAAATTGTACTAGACCTTCTGGCGGCTCACTGCGCAGCACTTCTTTTAAATCTTCTTCTAATGAAGCTAATTCAGGCAGCGGCTGGTCACTTATATTCACATCATCAACGAAATCTTTGATCGCCAAACGATGCGGCTGATGATTTTTTAACACAAGAATTGTATTTTGCCCATGCGGTGAAAAGACTGTGCCGTATTGATACATAAAGTGCAGCAGCGGCGGCATCACGACATGGAAGAACTTCGCCATCCATTCTTTTGCTGAGAGACCTGATTTTTCAATCAGCTGCTTGATATACGGCTCACCTTCATGATCCTCGTAAGTAAGTGCCGCAAGTGTAACAGGGCTCTCCCCTTCTTCTAAGTACGTATAAATGCTTTCTCTAAAAATGACACCGAGCATCTCAAGATATTGATACGGCGCACCAGGCAGTTTGCTGTAGTATGGATGATCGACATTGATACTTGCATTTTCACCTGGTAAAATGACGCGGCACACATCAGATAAAAATGAGTCTTGATCGGCAATCCCTTTAATATGCGCTGTAATGCGCGGGGCAATGACCGTACGTTCTGATGGGAGTCCACGGTACACGAGCGTATTTAAAATACTCATTGGCAGTTTAATATGATGCTTGTCTTTATTTGAGATATTTGTAAAGGTTCTGATCGACTGCTGCGGGATATATTGATCCAGCCCCTCTCCCAAATACACAATCCGGCGCAAGGCCAAATCTTCAGGGAAATGCTGAATAATCATATGCGTCCACTGCCACTGATGAACAGGCATCATATAATAGTCAGCTGCATTCAGTCCTTCATCCTTTAACACACGCTGAAATTGACGAATCGTGACTTCATCTAATTCTTTGGCGATCACCTGCTCATAGTTTTCATGATCGACTGCATGGAATGTCGCAAGCTCTCTATGTACAGCAATCCAAGACAGCTGCACACATTCCTGCCGTTCTGGTGCATAGGCTAAGTAATCATCATAGCTGAATCCTATACGTCCTTTGTTATACACAATCCAAGGATGGCCTGTCATTTCTCCTTCAATCCATGCATAATCCGTATCTGTCAGTTCATCCGCACGAAGTGCTTTTTTCGACAGCAAATGGACATCAGCTAACAAAGTATGGTGAAGCTCTTTGATAAGATGGCCTGTTGTGTCAGAGGACATTGGGATGATCGGCTGAATGTCTAGTAAAAACACAATGGCACTGACATCCTTTGACCATTTTCCATCTTGACAGCACTCAATTGATTCAGCGATTGTATCAAAACTATCAAACAACCGAGGTTTTGCCAGATAACGATATTTCTTATGTTCGTGAATGGTTAATTCATACTGCGCGATGCCATCCTTACAATCCAGCTCAACAGGATGAAGCATGTCCTCATACATATATTCAGACAGCATTTTAGCCACCATTCGCTGGTTTGCCTTTTTCCAAGCAGCAGGATTCACCGCTTTTTTCAATTCATCTTGTACACTCATCGCTTCATCCTCCTTATCCTTTCATTTCTTCAAATGTGTGTGCGTTCTTGTGTGTACCGAATGTCTGGAAGACGTGCTTTTGATAAAGTGGATACACAGTTTGACGAGCAAGTTCATTGATGATCACACTGTTTCGATAAGCCCCCAGCCCCAAATCTGGTGCGCCGACCCCATGAGTATGAAGCTCTGCATTTTGTACAAAAATATCATTTTCACCCATCGTATTTGTTTTCAAACGATATTCACGTTCAACTTGGAATCTCCCTTGATCATCCCATTGAATGTGATGAGAAATAGGGTTGATAAATGGCGGCAGAACGGATTGGTAGCCAGTCGCCAATACGACAATATCCGTCTCATGTGTAAAGGATTCTTCCTTGACCCATTGCGTGCATGAAAGTGATAACCCGCCCGCTATTTCCTCAATTAAGTTGACCTCTGTCATGGCTTGAAGCACTGTGTTCAGCTGGTTTCCGCAGGCAGAACGTTCATAAAGCAAATGATAAATATCACGAATCATCGCCGAACTGATACCTTTATAAAGCAAGTCTTGCTGTTTTAATAACGCATCCTTTTTGGCTTGCGGAAGCTCATAAAAGAAATCAATGTAGTCAGGGGAGAAATACTCAAGTCCAAGGTTTGAATATTCCATTGGGAAAAATCCTTTTGATCGTGTAAACCAGTGAATATCCTTTGCCTCATCATCTGATAAAATGTCATAAAACACTTCTGCCGCACTTTGACCAGAGCCGATAACTGTGACAGATTTCCCTTTGAAACAGCCTTCTTTTTTTCGTTTTAAATAGTCAGCTGAGTGAAAAAGCTTCTCTCCTAAAGCTGGCTGGAGCGATGCGGGTACCGCCGGCTGCGTGCCAATTCCTAAGACAAGATGTTTGCTTTCAAACACCTCTACAGTTTGGTCCTTTACATGACGGACATGCACTTCATACCGCTTTTCCCCTGCCTTTTCAATCAGTGAGACAGATTCGACGTTCATGCCAAATCGGCAAGAGTCTAACTGGTCAGCGACCCAGCGGCAATAATGACTGTATTCCTTGCGCGGGATATGGAAGTCCTCTAGAAAGTAAAATGAATACAAACGGTTTTGTTCCTGCAAATAGTTGAGAAAGCTATATTTGCTTTTCACATCTGCCATGCTGACAAGGTCCGCTAAAAATGGGACTTGCAGTGTCGTCCCTTCAATGAGCATCCCTGGGTGCCAGTGAAAGGCTTCACTTCTTTCAAAAAACAAAGCGTCGATTTCATTTACCTCTTCAGATAATGCGGCAAGCCCCAGGTTAAACGGGCCAATGCCGATCCCAATTACATCCACTATATTATTTTGCTTGTTGAACCGCGTCATGGTTATACTTCCTTTCGAATCGTTCTCGATCACAAAACATCAAAAGACCTGTTTTATCCGGTAATGTGACTGGTTTTACACGTTCGAAGCCGCATTTTTCAAATACATGAATCATTTTTTCATTGCGAATATCCGGCTCAGCAACGATTTTTTCTGTTCGTTTGTTCTGCTCAAATTGAAATGCTGTCATTGCCTGAAGGAGCGGCGCAGCAAATCCTTTTCCCACATAATCCGGCTCCCCTATTAACAGGTGGATGCCTTGATCATGCGGAGAAGGCTCATAGTAGGATTCAATGATATCCCCTTTCACGTTGTAAGCCTCAAAATAACTCATTGGGGTCCCATCAATCGTGCCTAAATAAAGGGTTTGATGCGGATCATGTATGGCCTGATAAAAATGCTTTTCAAAAGCAGGAAACGGAATATTCAAATGCCAAAATGGGTGAACGTACTCTTCTTGCATCCACTTATGGACAAGCTGGACATCTCTTTCATATTCAGCACGAATAAACCTAATACGATGCCTCATCCAATCAGCGCCTCCTTATGTAAAAAGAGCGGATTCAAGACAGCCGTGTAACGAGATTGTGTTTCCAGAGATCCGGTCAGCTCATCCATATCTTCAAATCGTGTCAGCAAATTCGCTTTTGAAGGAAGTTCTTTTGAGCGGAGAAGGCTGTTAGTCAGATCAGATGCTCCGTATGTCTCCTCATGAGCGAGTAATGTATCTCTCACAAGTGCCAGCAAATCTTCTTCCTTTGCAAGGCCTTCCGTGCCAAAGCCATTAATGAGACCAAATAAATGATTAAAGAAGAAATAATAACGAAGTCTCTCAACGGCTACTTCATCCGCACAAATGGTTTCACTTCTTACGCTCAAGTTTTGAACTAGATTCGCGAGCTTATCCTTTTTCGATTCACTATAATAGTAGCCTTGGTTGTCACGGTAATAGAAGGTCTCTGGATAACCATCCTTCATTTGCACAACAGCATTTTGCTGATGGGCCTCTAGTGCAAGACCATACGTTTCAAACAGCCAGAGCATCGGCTTTAACGAAATAGTCAAATATTGTTTAAACCAATCTTGGCTGACCGCTTCTGTTGACCTGCCTTCTGCGCCTGCAAGTTTATGAATAATTCCTGCTAATCTCGATTTTCCTCCATACGCATGATCCTGACACAGCCCAGCAATTAAGCTTGCGCCTTTTTCACGATGCAAGAATGGATTTTGACGAATGACCACTTCAAAGCCAGATTCCGCTTCATCTCCTCGAATAGAGAGATATGCAGGATCTTCAATGACCCGGAATCCAGAGAATTTTTCATATAAAGAAACGCCTAATTCTGTTTTTAAGATGCGGGACATCTCTACTCCTCGATCCAGTTCCTTTTGTTTATTGATGCGTAACGAGTTTGTAATTTTCACAGGAACAGAGAATTTGAGCATGTAAGCAGAATCCTTTTGATAGACCGTTCTAAAGGATGAGGTCGCTGTGTATTCAGACCCGAGCGGTCCTAAATAAGTCAGTTTCCCCTCCTCTATATAACGCTTCACGAATGTCTTCTCCATGACCACTTTGACTTGCAGCGGATGAATCGGAATGAGCACATATTCTCCGTTTTCTGTTAACCTATTCAGCCTCTCTGTTTCTTCTGGCACCTGACGCGAAAGCTCTTCTAACATGAGGCTTGCCGCAGATTGTGAAATAGACGAATCCTGTAGCACAATCGAATGGTGCGCTTTAAAGTAATGAAGCTGGAAAGCTCCTTTCAGCTCAGGAGAATAGACGGCTTCCTCCTCTTCTGTCATCCCTTGTCTGCTTTTTGGTGTAGGATGTGTTAAATGTCCAAGGAGAAGTGACTGCTCAGCCTCGATGTACTCAAAATCAGCTTGAGATAAAGCAGCTTGATCACTTTCTCTCTCCCGTAAAAATCGTTCAATATTTCGGCAGCTTAAAATGATGCGAAGCATGAATTCATCCTCTGCATCTGTGCGGCCATATGCAATGAGAAGCTCCTTTGAACATAATGCAACAAGTGTCGTGTAATCGACGACCGTTCCCTCTTTTTCGCTGCCACTTGGACGAAAGCGAATCGGAAAATCAAAGAGATGGCGGCCTACAGATGAAAAATATCGGATCGGAATCACAAGCTCAAGGTCTTGCTTTGCTAGTTTTGCCACGAATACAAGCGAACCATCTGCTTTCGTCTCTTTTTTTGCAGATCGGTCGATTCCTGTTTCACGTAAAAAACAGTTTAAAAAGCTTTGCATAGTTGCATTTTCAGCCATTAGTTTATATTGACTCAACGTAGTACCCTCCCGGATTGAATATGAGCGATCCCGATATCAACGATGTCAGAAAGGATTTCCTCAATATGTGTGATTGTCGTTCTCGGATTTAACAAAGTGAATTTTAAGCATGTTTGACCATCCACCACTGTTTTCGCAATGACAGCAGTTCCTGATTTGAATAACGTTCGATGGATGATTTTATTGATGTCATCCGCCCCCTTAAATCGAAACACAACTGCATTGATTTCTGGTTCAGGATTGATCACTTCAAGGTGATCATTTCTCTCGATAAGCGCAGCCACATCCTTCGCAAAATCAATGGTATGGTCAATAATGTCACCAAACCCTTCCTCCCCAATCAGACGAAGAGAAAGAAGCAATTTCAGTGCGTCGAACCGGCGCGTCGTTTGGACAGATTTATGGACAAGATGTAGTATTCCATCCAGTTCATCTTCTTTTGGATTAAGATAATCTGCATGATAATTGATCAAGCCGAAATGTCTCTTATCCTTCAGCAAAAATGCCCCGCAAGAGATCGGCTGATAAAATTGTTTATGAAAGTCAATCGTGATGGAATCAGCAAGCTCAACACCGTCTAATTTATCTCGGTAGTTTTCACTTAATACAAGCGCTCCACCATAGGCAGCATCTGCATGAATCCACAGACCATATGGCTTGACGATGTCATACACCTCTCGAACCGGGTCAATACTGCCAAAATCAGTTGTCCCGCAAGTCGCCACTACCGCAAAAGGCAGGAGATCCTGTTCCTTTAACTCAACAAGTTTCTTCTTCAAATCGTTGAGGTCCATGCGGTGATGCTCATCTGTCTCTACTAGAACAACTGCCTGCTCCCCTAAGCCTAGCTGTGATGCAGATTTTTTCACAGTGAAGTGAGCATTCTTAGAGCAAAGAATTCTCATGCGGTGAGCCTCACTCGGCAAGCCTTTCTGCTGAACATTCCATTGCCATGTGTTTTCACAAAATGCATCTCTTGCAAGCAGCAGTCCCATGTAGTTAGATTGGGTGCCACCGCTCGTAAATGTCCCATCTGCTAGATTTCCATAAGAAAACTTCGCACATAGCCACTTTAAAGTTTCCTCCTCAACCAAAGATGCAATACCGCTTTGATCGAAGGAATCCATTGATTGGTTAAAGGAGCTTACCATCACCTCTGCGGCAAGAGCAGGTATGAGCGGCGGGCAATGCAAATGTGCCAAGCATTTAGGATGCGATACATCAACAAGATGCGGCAAAAGATGCTGCTTTATATCTTGAAAAACAGATTCCATTGATTCGCCAGACGGTTGAAACTGAAATAAGGATTCGACACTAGCCGCTAATTTCCCAGGCAATATTCCGCTGTATGGTCCTTGGTCTTTTTGCCACTGATCCAGTAAGCTGTCGATAGATGTATGAAGAGCCGCTCGGAAGGACTCTCTTCCAAGCTGGCTTTGATTGATAAATAATGAATCCACAGAAGCTTTAGTTGATTGCATCGTAAACGGCCTCTTTGAAAATGGCGATGACTTGTTCAAGCTGTTCTTCTGTCATGATCAATGGCGGTAAGAATCGAATGACGCTACCGAAACGGCCTCCTGTCTCTACAATTAAGCCTTTGTCGAAGCAATTCTTTTGAATGAGACTTGCTAGCTCAGGATTTGCTGGATAACTTCCATCCACATCCTGCTTTTCATTTGGATTGACAATTTCAGCACCAATCATTAATCCTCTTCCTCGAACATCACCGATAGCAGGTACATTTTTTTGAATGTCTTTTAAATAAGCCTGCATGCGATTCCCTAACTGGTCTACATGATCCAGCAGATTGGTTTCTTTTATAAATTTAAGCGTAGCAGTTCCTGCAGCCATCGCCATTTGATTTCCTCTAAATGTGCCAATGTGTGCACCTGGATTCCATTGATCCAAATCTTGATCATAAATCACAACTGAAAGCGGCAGGCTTCCACCAATGGCTTTAGATAATACAATAACGTCTGGCACAATTCCTGCATGTTCAAAGGCAAACATCTTACCTGTTCGACCAATGCCTGATTGAACCTCATCGATAATGAGCGGAATGCCTTTTTCTTTTGTGATTCTTCTCATTTCTTTTATCCATTCAATAGATGCTGGAATTGAGCCTCCCTCACCTTGCACAGCTTCAAAGATCATACCTGCTGGCGGAAGAATACCACTTTCAGGATCATTTAATACACGCTCAATATAAGAACTGGAAATACGGTGTGAATCTTTCCCGCCAATACCAAATGGGCAGCGATATTCATATGGATAAGGCATGAAATGCACATCTGGAATTAACCCTTGCACTCTTTCCTTTGGAGACAAATTTCCACTTAATGACATCGTGCCATGTGTCGCACCGTGATAAGCACCGTGGAAAGAAAGAATGGAACGATTACCTGTCGCTGTCTTGACTAATTTAATCGCAGCTTCTATGGCATCACCGCCAGTTGGTCCACAAAATTGAATTTTCGCTCTCTTTGCAAACTCTTCTGGCAGGTGAGAAAAAATTTCATTCACAAACTCTTCTTTAATTTCTGAGGTTATGTCCAACGTATGCAATGGTCTTTTTTCATGTAGCATACGTTCAATAGCTTCTATAACAACCGGATGATTGTGACCAAGTGCAAGTGTTCCTGCGCCTGCCAGACAGTCATAAAACTCTCTGCCATCTGCATCTGTCACGATCATACCCTCGGCTTTTTGCATGGCTAATGGGAACCGTCTCGGGTAAGACCTTGCATTAGATTCTCTTTGACTTTGCTGCTCTAAAAATTGCTGATTTTTAGAAACGGTTTTGATGGACATAATAAAACACTCCTCCAATTGATAAAGATTATCATTTTCATTTATTAGCCTAGAGGATGTGAGATAGGAAAGTCAATTGTATTCAAAAAGATGATTCAAAAAGCATATGAATGCAATTTTCTCTTTTTAATGAGTATTTTCGAGTAATTTTTACAAACCTTACTGCCATAAGGAGATGGAACGCATGAGACGATTTGATATTGAAAAAAATTACAAATCATTCTTCCTGGTTCATTTGTTCTATTCAATTCAAAGCACTCATTTTATGCAGAAATTTGGATGAAATGAAGGTAGAAAATTGAAGAAATCACACTATTTTTTCTTGATATAAATGGTTTGGATGGTATAATTTCTCTGAAACATAAGGGGATGGAGAGGGGAATTTTGATGATTTTAACAAAGCAAGATCTTCACCATTACTTAACGCAGGATAAGAAAGCATTAGCTATCACGCGCAGAAGGCCAAAATGGTTTGGGGACGATATATGGAAATATCAAAGGTATTTACGAAAATATGAATACTATTCTAATAGCGGTGCTACATTGCGCAAATGGTTTTACCGCTATTTACATAAAAAGAAAGGGATGCAGCTTGGCTTTGATATCCCGATTGGCGTCTTTGGCCCCGGCCTTAGAATCAATCATACTGGCCTCTTAATTGTGAATAAGCACGCAAAAATTGGGGCATTTTGTGATATTCATCAAGGGGTGAATATTGGTCAAAACCATTCCGAAAAGGATGTACCAACCATTGGAGATCACGTATGGATTGGGCCCGGTGCTAAGCTGTTTGGAGACATTTATATCGCAAATCATATCTCAATTGGAGCAAATGCCGTGGTGAATCATTCCTTTCATGAAGAGGAGATCGTTATTGCTGGTGTGCCGGCTCAAAAGGTAAAAGAAAAAGGCCCTTCTTCATGAAGGCGCCTGATAAAAAAGAATTACACCGATTAAAACAGAGATGAGCAGCATGAGATAAAACAAGATGGTTAAAATCAAGATCGTCCAGCCCAGCCCCTTCCTCTCTGTCTTGATCAAATAAATACCGAGTACGATGGTACTAAAAAGCACGCCTAAAATGGCCCACAGCCATTTGTCTTTGTGATGCTTTGGCGCATCAAACCATAAATAGATAGCAACAGCAAGTGAAACGAATAGACCCGTTATTCTCAAGATTAAACTCCCCCTTATTATGTATACGCGCTCTCTATGATGCGTTTGAGTATCCGATGATCAGCAACAGGAAGTAAAAAACATAGACTAGCATAACAATAGAATAGATGATGATGGACACGATCAGAACTGTCCAGCCCAATCCTTTTCTTCCTGTTTTGATGAGGTATATCCCAAATGCAAAGAGCCCGAATAAAAGACCTAAAATAGACCATAACCATTTATTTTTCCCATGTTTTGGTGCATCTATCAATAGATAGATTGCGACTAGAATAGAAACAAACCATCCAGTTATCCAGCCCACATTCTTCTGCCACCCTTCTTCAGTTTATTTCATTATATGATTCTTTTTTCCTAAAAAATAATGATTCAGAGGATATTGCGCGGGAGGCTTCGCCATTCTTCTCTCAGCATTCCGTAGCGCATCGAATCATAATACTCTCCTTGATAATAACGGACCTTTCTCAGTCTCCCCTCAAGGACAAATCCGCATTTCTCTGCGCACCGCATCATCCGTTCATTCCCTGACCAAGTGGTTAGACCAATTCGAGGGATATCAATATGCGTAAATAATACATCAATCCATAGATTTAATGCCTTTGTCCCAACGCCCCCGCTCCAAAAGCGTGAGTCATAAATGACAATGCCGCATTCAAGCCACCGTGTACGTTCATTCTCCCAATAATATGATACGGTACCTTTGATATCACCGTCTATTTCAATACCATATAGCTTTTGGGGAATGGATTCATCCTGTAAGTAACGTTTCTTAAATGCAGAAAGCGGGATTTCGTGTTCATAAAAATAAGGGGCATTCCATTTTCTATAGGACTGGTCTGATGCTTTAAATTTTAAATGCCACACCGTCTCTAAGTCCGTTTCGGTTAATGGACGTATGTTCACAAGCTCTTCCTTTTCACTTTTCATCTGTTCACGTTCCTTTACTTTGTCGTTCTTTTTGCTAAATGACGGTACTCGATCGGCGTCATGCCTTCATTTTGCCGAAACAGCTTAGAAAAATAAGTAGGGTCGTCAATCCCTACATGATCTGCAATAGCAGCGATTTTTTCATTCGTTGAGGCCAGCATGCTTTTGGCTTTTTCGATTTTGAGACGATGGCTGTACTGGTTTGGCGTCAATCCATATACCGTCTGCATACATCTTGTCATGTAGTCAGGATGATAGTGCAGTTTCTCTGCAAGCTGCTCCATGTGTAATTTCTCCATAAAATGATGCTCAAGATAATGAACCACTTCTGATGCGACGGTCTCCTTTGCACTTGGAATATGGAATGCTTCCTTTTGCAGGTGAATGAGCAGTTCCTCAAATAGAAGCTGTTTTTTCAGCGGAAGTTCAGATGCACCATGATTTAGTGCTCTCATCGCTGAAAGGTGTTTTTCTAACACACTTCGTCCTTTCACTTTTCCTAAACGGGGCAGACTAAATTCATAGGTTGCCGGCTTTTCAAAGGTAGCTTGATTTTGTTTCATATCAATCCAATGTTCTCTCAGCCGGTTCGTCAGCTCAAATCGATCAATTGAGAAATGCAGCCATTCATAGTGGGTTTCCTCTTCACATGGCAGATGTCCACCATGAGACAGGCCCGGTGAGAGAATCGTATATTCACCTTCTTTTACATGAAAAGCCTCCTCGCCCTCTGTCATCCATAGTTCACCTTTTGTGACATAGAGCAGATCAAATACAGTGAAGGTTCTTGAGATATGTCTTTCTCCTTGATGAAATACCCCTTTACCTGATGCAATATAAGTAGGAAACGGCGGTACAGTAAATGTAATAAATCGATCCATATTCATCCCCTTATGAAGTCGGATTTCTCCAATAAGTTTCGGTTTCGTCTCTTCTTATTATAGTCGATGCACGGTACACTATAAATCGGATTTATACGAAAGGGGGCTATGTGATGAAATCTCAAACCCTGTCATATGAAAAGGTTCAAGCAAAAGATGAGAAAACACACCCTTCATTATTTGCATTAACTTGGCCTATTTTTATCGAAATCTCTTTATATATGCTCATGGGGAGCGCTGATACACTTATGCTCAGCCAATACTCCGATAACAGTGTGGCCGCAGTAGGTGTAAGCAACCAGCTCCTGAATTTATTAATTGTCATGTTCAGCTTCATTACAACAGGAACGACCATTGTGATTGCGCAGCTTTTAGGAGCTGACCGCAAGCAGGAAGCGACTCAAGTCGCCTATGTCTCACTAGGAACCAACTTCTTGATCAGCTTTGTCATTAGTCTCCTTATGTTTGTGTTAGCTGTTCCAATCCTGCACATGATGGGCTTATCAAGTGAACTCATGCCGGATGCGGCGGTCTTTTTACAAATTGTCGGCCTGCTTTCTTTTATTCAAGCACTCATTATGACGTATAGTGCTATTTTAAAAAGCTACGGATATACAAGAGACACGATGTATGTCACCATCGGAATGAATTTGCTCAACGTTGCCGGGAATTATTTGGTCATTTTTGGTCCGTTTGGCTTTCCGGTATTAGGTGTCATGGGTGTTGCCTTTTCAACCTCGCTCGCTCGATTGATCGGATTGATGGCGATGATCCTCATTGTCCGCCGCCGCATTGGATTGCGCTTTTCGCTGAAGAGTATGTTTCACATTCAGCGGACGCATTTAAAAAAGCTGCTGAAAATTGGCATTCCTTCTGCTGGAGAGCAGCTTTCTTATAACGGCTCTCAAATGATCATTACCCTGTTTATTACATTTATGGGGACGCAGGCTTTAGCAGCAAAGGTCTACACTCAAAATTTGATGATGTTCATTATGTTGTTTGGTGCAGCGATTAGCCAAGGGACACAGATTTTAATCGGACGCCATATTGGAGCGAAAGAATTTGATGCTGCCTACCGCAGATGTATGAAAAGCTTATACTGGGCCATTGGGATCTCTCTTCTTTCTTCCACTGCTTTATCTTTATCATCGACGCATTTGCTTACCTTTTTCACTAGCAATCATGAAATCATTCAAATCGCCGCCACACTTCTCCTATTGACGATCATATTAGAGCCGGGACGCTCTTTTAATATGGTCATTATTAATTCATTGCGGGCGGCTGGTGACGCGAAGTTTCCAGTGTATATGGCGATGATATCAATGTGGGGAATCGGGCTTCCGATCGCTTACTTGTTAGGCATTCAGCTTGAAATGGGTCTCATTGGGGTTTGGATTTCTTTTATCGTGGATGAATGGGTCAGAGGCATCTTCATGTATAGGCGCTGGCATTCCAGAGTATGGACGGAGTATCGCTTTTCTTCCACATAAAAAAGGACTGGGTGCAGTCCTTTTTTACGTAATATCTTCTAAAATAAGTGCTTTTTCCTGTTTTGAAATAAATGCTCGCTCTGTAAAGACGCGGTATTCGTTTTCTCTTGTTTTATCTAAAATGGCTTTATAAAAGTGAGCTGCTGCTTTCACCGGTATTCGTGAATACAGCGGGAATTCATGAAGATGGTCAAAAAACTCCTCGTAGTATGCCTCTGCCTCAAAGGCAATGTACTCCCAGACGTGCTGGAAGGCTTGATTCACAACCCCTTCCTGCAATTCTTGCTCTGTGTACCCGAATTGATCCATCACCTGCTTTGGTAAATAAATGCGGTCTCTTTCAGCCTGATCTTCCCCAATATCTCGAAGGATGTTGGTGAGCTGCATAGCAATCCCTAACGAAATGGCTGCTTCTTTTAGCTGCTCTTTTTTACGCGGTGCAATAATGGGAAGGAGCATGAGTCCAACGGTACTAGCAACATGATAGGAATAGATGAGCAGTTCATCTAATGTTTCGTATCGCTGCTGCTCTATATCCATCTCTTGTCCTTGGAGCAGGTCACGGAACGGGGCTTCATCCATCCGAAACTCTTGAAATGTATGCTCTAGCGCCACCCATATTGGATCATTCCGGTCTACCTCACCATGTAAAAATCGATCAAACGTCTCCCGAAAGGATGCAAGGTCCTCTTTTGGCGAAGGGGACTCATCTACAATGTCATCTGCTCTACGGCAAAAGGAATATACGGCCCAGACGGCCTGTCTTTTCTTTTTAGGCAGCATGGAAAAGGCCCGGTAAAACGTTTTAGAATGGGTTTGAATGGTTTCCTCACACACTTTTAATGCTGTTTGTACATCAACCACTTAGCTTCACTTCCTTTCTATCATTCAAATCTTTTAGTAGTACAGAGGCCATGAGCTTCGCACTTTGCATCACGATTGGCACCCCGCCGCCCGGATGGGTGGAAGCACCTGCCGCATAAAGATTATCTGTCTCGCTGACCTTCACTTGCGGGCGGAAGACACCTGATTGAAACAAATTAGGGGCAAGTCCAAAGCTGCCGCCTTCAAACAATCCTTCTCGCAAGGAATCATTTGGTGTTCTGACCTTTTTCCAAACAATCGACTCTCGCAATCTCGGAAAGCCTCTTTTCTCAAGGACATCCACCATGTTCTCGGCGAAATCTGTCTCCTCTTCCCAGTTGATATGATCTCCTGAAGGAACGGGAACGAGCATGTATAGAACACTACAGCCCTCTGGGGCAAGAGATGGATCAATGATCGATGGATTAAATGTATAAAATGACGGGTCTTGAGGAATCGTTTTCGTTTGAAAAACCTCTTTCATATGCTGATCAAAGTGTTCTCCCATAAAAAATTGATGAACAGGTGCTTCATGATACATCTTGTTTAACCCGAGATACACCATCACACAACCAGAGGACGGCACGTATTTCCGGCGATCTTGTTCGTCTAAACCAAACTGTTTTAACGCAGCTGGATAATCTCCATTGATCACAAATGCATCAGCAGCTACATGTTCATCATTTACTTTTGCTTTGACTGCCTGTTTTCCCTCAAACACCAATTGGGTGACTTCTTCATTTTTTCTTACATGCACACCCATGTTGATAAGCTGCCCTTCCAATATATCTACTAAACTCGCATAGCCGCCTTTTAAATAGTAGATTCCATGTGCGTGCTCACTATAGGACACAAGCGAATAAATAGCCGATGCTTCATACGGGTTTCCCCCAACATAGAGGGTTTGAAGTGCGTATGCATCTCGCAGGCGTTCGTCAGAGAAATATTTTTTCAGAGCGCTTTGTACGGTTCGATACGCCTTTAATTTCAATAAAATCTTCATATTCGCTTTTGTAAAAAATGTACGTTTTTCGTGAAATGATTTTTCTAGAAAGGCTTTCTGCCCTTCTTGAAACCGGTCCGTCATTTCTTCCATAAACCTCTGGAACCCTTGATCTTCTTTTGGAAATACACGTCTGATTTCATCTAACTGACGGAGTGCATCAGAGTATTTCGTATAGGAGGTTCCATCTTGATATTGAATGGTATACAGCGGATCAAGCTGCACAAGATCAAGAGATGATTCGTCAATTCCTACCTCATGTAAAATGCCTTTTAACATGTCAGGAAGTAGGACAATGGTCGGACCTTCATCTACTTTATATCCTTTCTCACGTACAAAAGCAAGTCTCCCGCCAAGCCGTTCATTTTTTTCGACAAGGGTGACATCATGTCCCGCTTTTTTTAAATAAAGCGCTGAGATCATTCCGCCAATACCGCCTCCTGCAATCAATATATGTTGTTTCATGAGGCGCTCCCCTTTTCTTGATGCGGCATTGTTTTGTGTGAATGTTTCTCTTTTTTAAGAATGGCATTTGTCGTGATACGTGCTGATTCTAAAATGGTTGGCAGTCCACTTCCTGGATGTGTTCCTCCTCCAACAAGCCAGCAGTTCTTTAATTCATCAAATTCATTGTGCGGCCTTAGGACCATCATCTGCGTCAGCTGGTGGCCGAGGTTAAATGTAGCTCCGTCATATACGTAAAGGTCTTCCTCCCATTGCTTCGGTGTGATCATCCGCTCGACTTCTATATGCTGTCTCACATCTTGAAAGCCGGTTTTCCGCTCCAATGTATCCAGCACAAGCTCTCTAAATTCATCTTGATGCGCTTCCCAGTCAATACCGCTTTGGTTATTGGCAACTGGAGCCAGCACATAAAGAGCTGATTTTCCTTTTGGAGCAAGTGAGTCATCGGTTACACTTGCATTTTGAATATAAATAGACGGATCGTCTGGCAGCTCATATGTTTTCGTAATGCCTTTGACAAATCTAGCATAATCATCGGAAAAAACGATGGTATGATGCGGCTCATCATACATGGTATCCAGTCCTAAATAAAGCATAAAGGTAGAGCATGAGAATTTTTTCTTTTTTAATTTTTTCTCGCTGTATTTCTTTAAGAGTCCTGGTTCGACAAGCTTTGTCATTACATGTGCAAAGTCTCCATTGACGACAACCTCATCCGCTTGTATTTCTTCCCCAGATTCTAAACGAATGCCTTTTACTTTCCTTCCCTCCGTGAGCAGCTTTTCAACGCCTGCTGACAGATGAATCTCCGCTCCAGCTTCAAGCGCCGCCTTTGCCATCGCTTCTGACAGCTGATTGACACCGCCCTTCGGATGAAATACACCTGTGTCATGTTCCATAAACGAAAGGATCGAGAACGCACCAGGGCATTCCCACGGCGACATTCCTAAGTACTTTGATTGAAATGTAAAAGCATATTTCACTGATTCATTCGAAAAATAGTTTGACAGCACATCATACAAACTTTTATTTAGTGAAAGCTGTGGAAGTGCTTTGATCACCTTCAGGCGAAGGTAATGATGAAAGCGGTCCATTTTACTTTGTAAAATTGGTGTCAGACGATCCATTTTGCGCTTTGTATCATTCATAAATCGTAAATACCCTTCGCCCTCACCAGATGCAAAGGCTTCTAATCGTTTGTACATTTCATCGCGATCCCGGATCATATCCAGCTGATTGTCTTGAAATATTAATCTATACATCTCTTTTAATTCAATCACATCAATATAGTCATAAAGATTTTTACCAGCAAAGGTGAACAGCTCCTCTGCAATATGAATCATGCTGAGAAAGGTAGGACCTGTATCAAACGTGAAATCACCAAGCTGAAACTTAGCGTTACGCCCGCCGATAAAGGGCTGCTTTTCGTATACATGAACGTCATGTCCTTTGCTTTGAAGCATCATAGCTGCTGCAAGGCCCCCTGGTCCCGCTCCAATCACAATGATTTTCATTATCCTTTTTCCTCCAAAATAATTCACTTTAAGTTAATTATACAAATTGAAAAGATTACATCAACTTTTGATGTGCTCAAAAAGCCTCATGTTATGTATCAAAAAAGCCGGCTTCCTTTCAACATGTGCAAGAAAGCCGACTCTTTATTACGCTTCTATATCAATTCGATACGTTTCAAACCAATGATGAATCTGTGCTAGATGGGCAATCAACTGCGGGCCCTTCATGAGCTGGCCATACCATGGCACATGAAAGGAAGCCCCTTCCGTTTCAATCAGCTGCTTTAATTGATGTGGATCTAAAAATTCGTGAAGTACAGAGTCTTTTTGCGCGAGGCAGTCTGTGAGCATCTCTTTCACAGCCTGAGTATACGCTGGATGATGTGTTTTCGGGTAAGGACTCTTCTTTCGATAAAGCACTTCATTCGGTAAAATTCCCTCTAATGCTTTTCGTAAAACCCCTTTTTCACGATTTCCATGCATTTTCATTTCCCAAGGAATATTCCACACATATTCGACAAGGCGATGATCTGCAAATGGCACCCGTACCTCAAGACTAGCGCCCATACTCATTCGATCTTTTCGGTCAAGCAATGTTGTCATAAACCAGATCATATTTAAGTAAAAAAGTTCTCTCCGGGCTTTATCGACTCCAGTTTCTCCATCTAAAAGAGGCGTTTCAGCCACCGTTTCTTCATATTTGCTTTGCGCATATTCCTTAAGTGACAGCTTTTTTTGCCACGAGTCTTGCAGGAGCTGAGTTCTTGCTTCTGTCGATCTCATCCAAGGGAAACTATTTGTTTCATTTGCCATGTGAAACCAAGGATAGCCGCCAAAAATCTCATCAGCACACTCACCTGATAAACCAACAACGAAATCCTTTTTAATTTCTCGGCAGAATATAAGTAAAGAAGAATCGATATCTGCCATCCCAGGTAAATCTCGAACCTCAACCGCTTCCTTCAAATATGCAGCCAGCTCTTTTTGCCCGATGATACAGTTGTGATGATTCGTTTGAAACGCTTTGGTCATTTGATCAATCCATGGGCCGTCAGCATTTGGCTGGAATTGACTTGCTTCAAAGAATTGATCATTTTCTTCGTAGTCAATGGAATACGTATGAAGCGGTGCTTTCCCTATTTTCTCAAAGTGCTTAGCGGCAATGGCAGTAATGGCACTAGAATCGACGCCGCCAGATAAAAATGTACATACAGGCACATCAGAGACAAGCTGTCTTGTCACGGCATCTGTAAAGAGATGCTTAATGTGCTGTGCGGTGTCATCAAGTGAGTCAGTATGCTCCTTGCTTTTGACATTCCAGTATCTCCACACGCGCAGGCCGTCTTTTGAAAAGGTCAAGGCATGTGCAGGTCTCAGCTCTTTTATCCCTTTAAACACGCCTTGACCTGGTGTTCTTGACGGTCCTAAGCCAAAGATCTCCGACAGTCCTTCATGATCGACTTTTGCTTTGATATCAGGGTGAGCAAGAAGTGCTTTGATTTCTGAACCAAATAAGAAGGAATGATGACGTTCTGTATAGAAAAATGGCTTGACGCCTAGCCGGTCTCTCCCTGCAAATAACAATTCACGCTCACTATCCCAGATCACAAATGCAAAAATGCCATTAAAATGAGAGACACACTCTTCCTTCCATTCTGTATAGGCATGAAGAAGAACTTCTGTATCAGAATGCCCAAGAAAGCGGTGCCCCCTTTTTAACAATTCTTTTCTTATATCCTCCGTGTTATAGAGCTCTCCATTGTATACAATCGTATAAGCATGGTTTTGATGTGTATATGTCATCGGCTGCTTTCCGCCTTCTACATCTACCACCGCTAACCTTTTATGCCCGAAAAGAACGTGCTCACTTTTCCATGTATTTGTATCATCTGGCCCTCTTTTAGATAATGTATCTGTCATTTGATTGATTACATGATCCTGTTGGATGAGCTGCTTTTTAAAGTCTGCCCAGCCTGTAATTCCACACATCATCATCAGCTCCCATCCGTTTTTCCTCAAGTGTTCTCATTCAGCCTTTCTTAGTTTATGCATCGTCTCCTTGATAGTTGATTTGTCCTTTTTTCCCGGCGTATAGGACAAGCTTGATTTGGTAAGAAAAGAAAGAGGAAAGGAGCTTTTGCAAATGGAGAATCGAATGAGGCAGCTTGAACGCTGCAGCAGAAGATGGTGTAATGGGTATTTGCTCATTGAAAACGGGCATTGCCTGATTGAAGATGATGAAGGAGAGATCATGCTGCCAGAAAGTCTTCAAAGCACAATGATCTGTTTGAAGGAAAAAGACCAATGGACAAAAGGGGAATTGCTCGGTTCTATGATTCTTCATGAAAACGGGCAGCTAATAGAAGTACAGGGAGGAGAAAACATTCAATATACGGCGTCTCTTGCCAAAGGCTGGCTTGATCTTCTCATGTTCGTACCGGAAAACGTTTTTGATCACATCCTTGACCAGATAGAGCAGCTTGGTTTTTCCGTCTATGATTGTGTTTTCTCTTCCTTTCATTCATTGCAGCGCGTCTCTTTCTTTCAGTTTTCGGCAGATACGCAATCACTTGCACTTCAATGTCACCATGAGCCAGCCGCCAGTCACATTCGTTTTGAATGGACCACTTCAGACGGACAACGGATCGTTTCACAATTTGATGCCACATAAAAAGGACACTGCTTCGTATAAGCAATGTCCTTTTTATATTAAAAGATATGGAAACCGATCGGCAGACGTAAACCGAGAAGAATGGTCACAATCGCAAATACGATAAAACCAATCAACACACCAGTCACCGATTTTCCTTTTTTCTTGCGCACTAGGACCATTTCCATGAAACCGATCACGAGGATACCAAGAATCATTTTTCCAATATACTCGCCCCCGTAACCTGGAATTTTCATTCCTGTGCGAACATACAGCTCTACGCCTGTTGCAATGATGATCAAGTAGAATAAACGAACGATCATATGCACAATTTTAGCGCCTTTGTCATTTTTACCTGCTAGAGCAAAGGCTACGAAGAATAAAATAATCCCCAGCACCCATGCTGTGATATGTAAATGTGTTCCCATTTGTGATTTCCCCCTTTATCAGAACAAGTACCTTCTCATCGTACCACGAAATAAGTCGAACACAAAGCGACAATCCTGTGTCATCACGCGCTTTATTTGACGTGATTTGTCAGCGTTCCAATCGGTTCAATCGTGATGTCAATTCGATCTCCAGAAGCTAAAAACTTAGGCGGTTCAAAGCCCTTCCCTACCCCAGAAGGTGTACCTGTTGCAATGATGTCACCCGCTTCTAATGTCATCCCTTTTGAAAGAGTGGAGACAATGTCCTCAACAGTGAAGATCATTAATTCCGTACTGGCAGACTGACGAACCTCTCCGTTTACCTTTGTTTCCACATGGAGCGCACCATGATCCTCGATCATTGACTTATGAACGATATAAGGTCCTATCGGGCAGGTTGTATCTAAGCTTTTGCCAATGAAAAATTGTTTATGTTTTTTCTGCAAATCTCTTGCCGTCACATCATTTAAAATGGTGTAACCGAATAGATAATCTTGGACCTCTTCAGGAGCAATGTTTTTCCCTGATTTGCCCATCACGATGGCAAGCTCTCCTTCATAATCCAATTCATTTGTCACATCTTCATGAAGGAGAATGTCCGCTTCGTGTCCAATGACAGAAGTAGGTGCCTTTGTAAAAATCATCACGTCTTTAGGAATATCCGCCGCACTTCCCATCTCCATCACATGATCTTGATAATTCTTTCCGACACACATGATGTTTTTAGACGGCTTTGGAATCGGGGCATGGAGTTTCACGTCCGAAAGCGGATATACATAAGAACCGCGGTCTTCTTCTTTTTTCTCAGCCCAATCAAGAAGCTGCCCGACATGTTCAACAAACTTGTCCCCCATTTTGATACACTCAGATAAAGAGTTTGGCAGTGTCTCAAGCTCAAATAATTTGGCTTCTGCCTTTTTGACGTCCATTACCCATTCATCATCAATGACTACCCCAATAAACATGCTGCTATGTATCTCACCTGTAAAAAACTTCATGTCTTCCCCTCACAATCTTCATTTCGCTAAGTTATGATGTCTCATTTTATTTCTCTATGAAATAAAAAAAACCCTTTTTTATCATACTCTCTTTTAAAAAGGGTTTCAAAAATGATGATTGAATGCCTAGCGGAAACGGCGGTATTCCCACATATTCCCTTGATCCCATTTACGCTCAACATTTCCTCTATTTCGGGATCGATGCGTTTTCTTTCCACATCTTCGGCAAGAGCGGCTGCGTTTATGGTGATGAGAACGTTTAGATCGATGGCTGCGGCGAGATTTGCGGCTCTTCTTATTGTGGGATCTATATTTGCTGCGATGTGACTTGCGGCAGCTTTTCTTATGATGAGATCTGCGTTTACTGCGGTGTGATTTGCGGCAGCTTTTCTTATGATGAGATCTGCATTTGCTGCGGTGTGACTTTTTCGGTTCACTCTTTTTGCTTCTGTAAGATTTTTTGCTTTTACATGACTTTTTGCTCTTCATGCTTTTCTTCGAACGATAGCTTTTCTTAGAGCGATAACTTTTCTTTGAACGATAGCTTCTGTAGCTTTTTTTACTGCGGCGTGATTTACGGTGTCCACCACCGCCAAAGAACCAATGACCGCGACTTGAATGACGAGAACGAGCTGACTTGTGCGAACGTCTCGATTCTGGTTCACGATCTAAGTGATGATCACGTCCCTCACTTCGAAGTGAAGCCACTGCATGTTCAATGTGTGAATGATCAAATGTACTCACGAACAATTCCCCTCCCAGTCTATGCTTCGACAAAACAAACAGACAAAGCTGTTTATCTTCTCTGCTTTATGTTACGAGACTCGGTAGACAAGTGTTCGTGACGAATGCCTCTTTCCTTTAAAACTCCATGAATACCTACCAGCCGGTACAGGACATTCCTTCACTTTCATATTGTAAAGAAGAGCATATAGGAGGCTGATGAACGTATGAACACAGAACCTTTAAAACAACTTGATATGTGGATTCATCCAAAGGACCTGATTGAATTAAAAAGAGACATTTGGAACGATGAACCTGTTGAAGCTATTCTAAAAACAGGCCAAACCAAATCACATATTTATGCTTCATACCGCGGATCACACATTAGAAAGCTTAAGAAAAAGTCCTATCAAATTGAATATCGAAAGCCGAAACAAAGACAAGGCGAATCGATCTTTCATTTAAATGCAGAGTACAATGACCCTTCGTTTATCCGAAACAGGCTGTCCTTTTATTTCTTTGAGCAGATGGGGGTGCATAGCCCCGCTGCTTCTCATGTGTTTCTCACCATAAATGGAAGAAAAGAAGGGATTTATTTGAAAATAGAATCCGTCGATGAGTTCTTTCTTCAAAAACGGCAGCTTTCAGGAGGCGGCATTTATTATGCGGTTGATGATGACGCGAACTTCTCCCTTTTGAGTTCTTTTGATAAAAAACCAAAAAAGCACCTTCTTCTCGGATACGAGAAAAAAACGGGAACTTCTCAACATGATCAGCAGCTGAGTGAATTTATTTACTTTCTCAACACAGCGAAAGATGACACTTTTGCAGAAAAAATTGAACAATACCTAGATGTGACACAATATTTCCGCTGGCTCATCGGTGTGGTATGCACACAAAACTTTGATGGTTTTGTCCATAACTACGCTCTTTATGTAAATGAACAAGGGAGGTTTCAAGTACTTCCTTGGGATTATGATGCAACATGGGGTCGTGACATTCATGGAGAAGAAATGCCGTTTGATTATATCCCAGTAAACGGATTTAATACATTAACTGCTAGATTACTAGATATTCCTTCGTTTAAAAGAGCCTATTACACACTTTTCCAGCATGTACTCGATACACATTTTGTAGAAGACCGGCTCTGCCCAATCATCGAGAAATGGCATGAATCGATTGAGAATCGAATTGGAGATGATCCATATACGAAAGATCGAAAAGACATCTTGCAGTCTGAAAGAGACTTAATTCGGCAGTATATCAACAAAAGACGACGCTATTTACAGACTGAGATCAAAAAAGAGATATTTGGTACGTAAGAACACTTTCGAATTTTGTCACTTTATTACTCATATTGACGAAACAGCTTTTTTTATAGAAAAATAGGGTATACTAACCATATCCTTCTATTTGATAAAAAATGTGAGAGTTGGCGTCCGTTATGATCAATTATGAAATTGAACAAAAAAGATTACATTTAATTGAGACTGCGAAAAAATTCGGGATGAATGCCGAAGAAACGATCAGGTGCAGTCAAGAGCTTGACACACTCTTAAATAAAGGCATCAAATCCACCTCTAAAGATTGCTCAAAAAAAGGGTAAGCCATACATCTAATTCCTCTCATCAAAAGCTTTCAAAAAGACAATCACACATTAAAAGACCCATCATAAGCTATGGTGAAACGCCCAAAACAAGTGCCCTAATTTTATAAAGGATGTGCACCGCTATGCCGGCTATTGTGGGAGCCTTTAAAGTAAATGCCGTCGGAACGAGCGGAGTCGTTCATGTTGGAGACTGCATCACCATTTCTCCAAATAGTCAGGTTAAAACGTTTGCTGGCGCAGGCAGTTTTAATACAGGTGATCAATTACAAATTAGCAACTACAAAAGTGTGACAAATACGTACGACAGTGATGTCATTGATCAACCGCTTGTTGGTAACTTGTAAGGAGTGAGGATCCGTTGAACTTCTATATTAATCAAGCGATACAAATTAATTATTTACGTGTAGAGTCTGTGAGTAACTCCTCTGTTCTGCAAATTGGGAGTGCTGGATCCATCAAGGCCCTTTCCAACCTGTATAACACGGGAAGCTATGTAGAAGCAGCGCCTGCCGCAGCAGGTACACAAGGAATTGAAGAATCTCAAGGCGCAAGCACAGCACCTTTTGTACCGCTTCAGTCACCAACAACTTAAGCCATCTGCAATCCCCGGAGGTGTATGTAAATGTATGATTATCAGAGCAACGCTTCACAAGTATATGGCATCATTCAAAAACACTCGCAACAAATCATGATGCTTGAAAAAAGGCTTAACGAGCTTCAGCAGGAAATACAAATGATCAAAGATAAACCGACAACGAATATTGAACGGATTGATTATCAATTTGATCAACTGAAAATCGAACGGCTGGAAGGAACGCTGAATATCGGCCTCAATCCATCTGATCCAAACAGTGTTCAAAACTTTGAAGTGGGCCAAACAACAACCCCGGGAATTGGAATGATGCAGCAAGAAATGGCTGGTCAATTTTTCAATCAAACACGGCAGCTTGTCGATGCATTTTTAAATGAAGAAGCACCAGAACTTCTTGAAGAACTAGAACAGCGATACGAAGGGTCCCTCGATGAAAGCAACAAACACCATATCATTGAGGATATTCGCAAGCAAATTGACAGCAGGATCAAATACTATGCGGGACAGCTGCCACACCGGGAAGATATGACACCGCTGCAGCGTTCAGAGCAAATTGCTGAATATGTGAAGCATGATGTAAAGCGGGCGATTGAGCACTTTTTAGCCCATATTCCAAGTGAAACGAAAGGAGAGGAAAACGGATGAATTTCACAGTTGTCAACCGCAACATCGAGACTGGAAGCATTAAAGTAGTCGGGGTATCGTCTTCTTCCCTATTTATCATCGGGGACACAGACCATGTACAATTATCCTCGATTTTTGATACACCGCCAGAATCTCTGATTATTGGCCCGTTTGTTCCTCTGGCGCCTCGATAATGATCAAGCGCACATCTCAAGTGAAGTTCTCAAAGGTGAATTCTGTCGGGATTTCGAGTGTGGTTCAAATTGGTGATACTCAGGAGCTATGCCCGAAAGTCAAGGTATTAGCTGTTCAACGAACCATTAGTTTGTTTTATGGCTATGAAGCAGAAAATTTAGATGCGAAAGAATTTGAAGTGTATTATGAGCCCATTCCTTTGATGCTGCCAGAGCGATCAGTGAGAACAGCATTTTACCATGAAAAGCCTGTGATTAAAGTGTCTTCAATCCATGTAGAAGGGGTATCATCGTCCTCTGTCTATCAAATCGGCTCTACTTGTAGAATGAATGGCGTTGCGCGAGTGAAGCATATTAGAGAGCTGTTTAGCAATGATGAAAGTCCGCAAAACTCACAAATGGACCTACCTGCGCATATGATGGTGATATGACTTCGAATAAAGGATGTCGATTATGCCAGCAATTGTCGGACCCATTTACATTAACTCTATTTCTGGAGGCGTCGTAAACGTCGGTGACTCATTCTACCTGTCGCCTAAAAGTTCGTCAAAATCTGCTTTAGGCTCTGGAGCGGGGAATACCGGAGATTTCTTGATATTAAATAATGGCATTAGCGCCACCAACTATGTGGATCCTGACTTAAATGATCAGAATATGGTAGGCAATGCATAAAGCAGCTCCTCTACATCCATTTCAAATAGAGGAGCGCTTTTTTATGCTTATTTCTTTCTGCGCTGTCTCGATTTTTTTGTTTTGACCAGCTTGCTTGCCGGCTGTTTCCGAATCCATTTGATGTACGAAGCAAGCTTTTCATCCTGCCTCAGCGCATCAATTGTGTTCAAACGTGCGGCAAGCTCCTGGTTTGTATAGAGGGCATGTACTTGTTTATGACAAGGGATGCATAGGTAGGCAGTCGGTAAAAAAGCCCCGCCTTCTTCTCTTGGGGTTAAGTGATGTTCTGTAAGCAGGACATCTTGTCTTCCGCACATTTCACATAATCCAATTGTTTGCTTTGCCACCCGTGTCATCACCTCAATATTTACATTAATTCCATTGAGACTGTTGTCCCTTTCCCGCTTGGATCTGCCGGATGGACAATCAGTTTTTTCGGCAGCCGCATTTTCAATTCTTCCACATGGCTGATGACGCCAACAGCTAAGTTTTGAGACTGTAATTTCTCTAATGCAGTAATCACTGTATCAAGCAAGTCTTGATCAAGGGTACCAAAGCCTTCATCAAGGAAAAAGAATTGCAGCGGGAACTCACCTCTCAGCTGAATCTGCGCTGAAAGAGCTAGCGCAAGCGCAAGCGACGTCAGGAAGGTTTCCCCGCCGGACAAGCTGGACACTGGACGTCTGACACCGCCATTCGCATCATCACGCATGACAAAACCGCCTTCTGAATCAACCTCAATCGCATACCTTTGTCTTGTCAAAATACCAAGACGGGCAGATGCATCACGACTGACACTTTCCAGCTGTTCTTCTGCTAAAAACTCAACAAATGTATTTCCTTTAAACACGGTTTGCAGCTTATCGAGCCGATCAATTTCTTGCTGCAGCTCCGCCAAACGTTCATGAATACTTGTAAATCGCTGGTGATTTTCTTCCATTACACGCAGATGTTCATATGCAGAGCCGCTCATCACTGTTGCTTCTTCCAATGCCTTTTCTGCCGCTTCTTTCCTCAGTTGAATGTCAGTCCATTGCTTTTCATCTAGTGACTCATCTTTCAGCAGTTCAGAAATTCGCTTTAAGTTTGCGGCACATTGCTTTCTTTTATCCTCAAATTCGTCAATTTCTTGTTTAACAGTTTGACGTACTGATTGATTCATGAAAGCAGATTCAATCTCTTGAGGCTTATCAAAAGGAGAAGACTCCGATTCTTTAGTCCATGCTTCACTAGCTTCTTGTTTTCTCCGGTCAGCCTCTTGAAGCTGACGCTCACAGCTTGAAAAATGACTTTGTGCTTCACTAAAGAGCTCCTGCGCTTGCTGTAATTGCTTGTACGATTGCTGTTCCATTTCATTGAGACGAGCAAGCGTGTGTTCAACCTCGATCAATTCATCAGAAATGGAGACAGCTTTCAATGGATATCTCCCTAAATCTGTTTCATATTGATGAATGAGCTGCTGCTGGCTTTCTAGCTGATGCGCTAGTTTATCAAGTTCCTTCTCTACATCGTATATGGCTGTTTGCAGCTGTTCTTTTGCCTGCTGTTTTTCTTCCAAAAATGAAATACTTTTCTCAATACGCTCTTTATAGCCTTCCGCTTGCTGGTCCTTTTCGTCGATCTGCTTTTGCATCTCTTGTACTTGGTGCAATGGAAAGTGCGGGAAGGTCTGTTCAAATTGAGACGTTTGCTCTGCAAGCTCAGATTGAAGCTCCTTGATCAGCCCGTCTAATTCTTCGATACGCTGCTGATCAAATGTCATTTGATCTTTCGTCTTGCTTATCTCTGCTGCTTGATCATATGTTTCATCCATTAAACGAGCTCGTTTACGTTCAACTTCTTGAATATCTTGTTTCAAGCCTTTCCATTCTTGCATGAGATTCTGCAAGGACTCCGGCTTTTGCACTGCTTCTACTGCTGCTGCAACTTCCGCACCTGGAGCTTTCTGAGATAAAAAAGCAAACTGCTTTACTAATTGATTGGCGTGCGTTTCCAATAACTGCTTGGCAGCATACATGTCTCTTGTATATTCCTCTGCCTGCTTGAGCTCTGTGTCCATCCGTTGAATCACTTCATCGATTTGTGCCACTGTTTCTTCATGGTCATTGTTTTCCAGTGCTTTTGGGTCATGATGAATCGATCCACAAACAGGACATGGCTCACCATCTACAAGCTCTGCCGCTAATTCTTTTCTTAATTCTGCCGCCCTAACAGCATCACGCTGTTTTAATTTTTCGAGCTTCTGACTTTGTTCTCTTTTACTCCATTCTGTAAAAGCCCGTTCGAATTCACATACATAGAAATAAAGCTGTTCAATCGCTTGAAACGATTGGTCTATTTTTTCATGATGGTCTTTTTGCTGTTTTTGAAGCTTTTCATATGCTGCTGCGGTCTGTGTTGATCGCTTTTTGAGCTCCTCCATCTTTTGTTCTTCCTTGTGTATGCTTTGGTGTATTCTTTGAATATTTTCGCTTAAACGCAAAGCATCCTGTACACTTTTCCGTTCTTTTACAGAGACTTGTAATTGCTCCAGCTCACGCTTCAGCTGTGTTTGTTTTGCCAGTGCACGTTCTAACAAAGATTGGAGATTGTCTGCTTCTTCTTTCTTTTGTAATAATTGCTGCGCTGTATCGTTTTTTCGCTGTTCGATTGCCGTCTTTTCCTGAAGAGCCGCCTCTTTTTTCCGTTCAATTTCCTTTAGCTGAAGCAGCTGCTCTTTCTTTTGAAGAAGTTCTGGCTCAGTTTCTATTTTCTTTTGCCTTGCTTGCTCATAGTTCTGTGTCATTTGATCATAGATCGTTCGTTGATGCAGCAGCTGATTTTCTGCTTCCCGCTTCTCTTTTAATGCTTGAGAAAGCTGATTTTCAGCCTTTGTTAATGCATCCGCATAAGGCTTTAATGCCTCTGCCTGCTCAGCAATATGAAGCTTGGCCTTTTTCTCTTCCATTGATGGTGCCAGTTGATTCAGATGGTTTAGTTCCGTCTCATAAGCTTCTCGTTCCTTTTGATACTGCCAAATTGTTTGCGCCTTTGTAAAAGCAGTGAACGCTTCATCCCGCGCTTGTTTTTTCTCATGAAAAATAGCCTTTGCCTGCTCAGCCGCTTCCTTTGCCTTTGCGAGCGCCTCTGGGCCAGCATCTCCTAAGCCATTCAGCTCAGCAAGCAGTTCATTTTTTTGTCCATACTGATTCTGCGCCTTTGCGCGCAAACGTTTAACGAGCTGATCCCCATACTTCTCTAGGTTAAACAAACGCTGAAGCATTTGTCGTCTATCGGCTCCTTTTAAAGAAAGGAATTCTGCAAACTTCCCTTGGGGCAAGACAACCGCACGCGTAAAATCATCAATGGTTAACCCGAGTAATTCTTCTATTTTACGATTGACCTCACTCGCTTTATCTGCAAGAACTGTCTGCGTATCCCCAATTTCAATCAGACGGCATAGTGTCGTTCTGACTTTCATTTCATCTGCCCGCTTGAAAGCACGTTCGACTTTATAAGAAATGTGGTGTTCCTTTTGTAAAGCGAACGTAAAGGAAACTGACAGCTTCTCTTCCGCTTGGTTCAAAATACCATGTGTATTATTTAACGCACGTTCCACTTTTCCATAAAGCGCCAGGGTCATGGCGTCTAATATGGACGACTTTCCGCTTCCTGTCGGTCCAAAAATGCCAAACACACCTGCATCACATAATGAGCTAAAGTCAATTGTTTGTTCTTCTCTGAAGCTATGAAGTCCTTTAATGGTTAGCGTAATCGGCTTCAAGTCGCTTCCTCCTCTTGCATTTCATTGGCGAGCTCCAAAAACAGCTTGACTGTTTTTTCATCAGGAAGACCGCCGCCTGTCTGGCGCTCATAAAATTTCACGAACCGCTCTTCGATTGAGAGCTTTTCGGCTTGTTTTTGTTCTTCCATTTGCTGAAGTTCTTTAAATTTCGGTCTAATATGGACAAACCCGCTATGCTGCTTTCGGAGCTGATGAATCTCTTCTATGGAGAGCTGATCTGTTAAATGAATCTCTAAATCAATCCATGCCTGAAGATCCCGTTTTTCATCCAGCCACTCGTGTACTTGGCTCAATCCTTCAGTTGCCTTCCATTTCACAAGTGGTTTTCCGCTTGATAACAACACTTCCTTCCAGCTTGCTTTTTCATTAGGTTTTGCCTCTACAATCGTGACTGATTTGGCATATCCTGATTCAGAAAAGCTGTAAGCAAGAGGTGACCCGGAATAGCGAGCAGTCGTTTTGGCACGTTTGATGGTTTGCGGGCGGTGCAAATGACCAAGGGCCACATAGCAGGCTGCTTCTGGCAGACTTTCAGCCGCAACGGTATATGCACCGCCTACTTCAATCGGTCTTTCTGAATCTGTTTGACTTCCTCCTGCCACATAAATATGGCTTGTTGCGATATTGACCGTATCGGCTTGAAATTGAGCGCTTAAATGTTGGAACGCTTGCTGTATTTTTAAATTGTAATGATCACGAAGCAATTTCTCTTCAAATGTTTCAGCCAGCACCTCGTTAAGTCTCGCTTCAGACGGATAAGCGAGTGCTGCAATGGATAAACGTTCACTCGAAGAAGGAACATCGACGCGGATGATGTCATTTGTCGGATATCCAATTAAATGAATCCCCTGATCATTTGTTAAAGGCGATGCGGCAGATAGTCGATCCGGATTATCATGGTTGCCTGAGATGACCACGACCTGACGTTTTCCTTTATCAGATAAGGCGGATAGACTTTCATAAAAAAGCTGTTCTGCTCTAGCAGGTGGATTCACTGTATCAAAGGCGTCTCCAGCCATGACAATGACATCAATGTGTTCGTCTTTTACGATTTGATACAGCTCATCTAAAAACTGCGCTTGCTCATCAAGCCGGCTCCGGCCTTCAAGGGTTTTTCCTAAATGCCAATCTGCCGTATGCAAAATCCTCATGTGATTCACCTCTCATTCCGATACATTTATAATGAAATTTCTAAATTCCCATCAAAGAAATAAAGAATTTTCTCCTCTAATGTTCTGTTTGTTAAACGTTCCACCGCTTGTGCATACAACGCTATTTGAGTTTCATAGCGCTTTTTCAAAATAGGTACAGCTGCTTCAAGACCGCCTGTATATCTGCCTTGCACTCTATCTGTTTTATAATCTAGTAAATATAGTTTTCCATCCGTTTCAAATAAACAGTCAATCATCCCTTGAATTAGGACAGGCTCCCCCTCTGCATCAATATGGCTGTATACCTCTTTAACAGGTAACACCATACTAAATGACATTTCTCGTTTCACCCAGTCCGCTTTCAGCAGCTTTTGACCAATAGAAGTAGAGAAAAAAGCGGAAATTCCTTCTTGATCAATTGACTGAACTTGCTCATTTGTTAGCAAGTCTCGCTGCTGTAAGGAATCGAGCAGCTGATGTATATGGATTTCATCGAGGGGCTCGTCAGAAGAAAGCGGAATATGCTGCATGACTGTATGCATTGCGGTGCCTTGCTCTGCGGCAGTGAGTGCTTTTTTCTTCATGAAAGCCGGCCGGTCATACAACGTTGCATGAGCTCTTCTAAGAGAAGAAGGAACACTGTACTCATCCTGTATTTCTTTCATTCTCTTTATCTCTGAAACAGACTGCTTTGTCCCGACTTGTGAGGCCGCTAGATACGGGTATCTCCATGAAAGTCTCTCTGCTACTTTCTCATCAGCATCACCATATCCTTCAACAGGTAAGCCGTCCATCAATGCTTGTACCACCTCATCTTGCTGCTTCTTTTCAAGTGACATATCTTCTTTTAGAAGATCAGAAGCTTGAGTAAATGAGATTGTGAATACTGATGGATGCGACAGAACGACATTACCTGTTTCTTCTAAAATAGATGACATCGCTTGGTGACGGATAAGAGCAGGACCAATAAAATCTAAGTATGTTTTCGATTGATAACGTTCAAAATCAGGGATCAGCCAGTCCTCTCCGTTTGCAGCATTTTGCCATTTGCTTAATGCTTTCACCTGATTTTTGACAGAACCGACCAGAAATAATTTTTCCTTAGCCCTTGTGAGCGCCACATATAGAACTCTCAGCTCTTCAGATAATAGCTCTTTTCTCATCTTTTTTTTCATCGCCACAAGCGGTAATGTTGCATAACTAATTCTCAGCTCTGGATGAATATATTTGCTTCCAAATCCTAATTCTTTATCAAGCAAGTAGGACTGGTTTAAGTCCATCATATTAAAGTTCCTGCCGAGTCCTGCGGTAAAGACGATTGGAAATTCTAATCCTTTACTGCTGTGGATCGTCATCATGCGAACAACGTCCTCTGTTTCACTGAACGTTTTTGCCGCACCAAGATCATCTCCACGCTCCTGCATTCTTTCAATAAAGCGAAGAAAACGGAACAGCCCTCTAAAGGCCGCTTTTTCATACTGCTTCGCTCGATCATAAAGAGCACGGAGGTTCGCCTGTCTCTGTTTACCTCCAGGCATCCCGCCAACGTAATCTAGATACTGCGTATCGCGGTATACTTCCCAAATCAATTCCGCTACTGAATGATTCATGGAGAAATCACGCCACTTGCGCAGCAACCTGAAAAATCGTTCTAGTTTTTTGCATGTAGGGTGATCTGAATGAGTCACACTCATAAATGCCTTCACAGCATCATAATAAGTGCCTTTCTTATCACTCGTACGGATCAGTGCCATTTCATTTTCGTCTAAATGAACAATTGGTGATCTTAATACAGCTGCAAGAGGGATATCCTGATATGGATTATCGATGACTTTTAATAGAGAAAGAATGACAGACACCTCTGTTGCTTCAAAATAACCAGAGGAAAGATTCGCATACACAGGGATTCCCTGTTTCTTCAATTCCTCCATCATTTGCGGGGCCCACGGCATGGAGCGAAGCAAAATCACAATGTCCCGATACTGCAAGTTACGGGTCAATTGCTGTTTTGCATCGTACACTTGAAATGGCTGCTCTACCAATTCTCTTATTTTTTTAGCAATGACTCTCGCTTCAAGCTGTACGGTCTCTAGTTCTTCTCGCTCTTCGTCACTTTCTGCTTCTTGTTGATCTAAATGAACAAGGAGCATTTCTGTCGTTGTATCTTTACTTTCTGGATAACTCGCTCCAAGCTTTAATTCAGCTTGTTCATCATATTCAATTTCTCCAACTGTTTCCCCCATCAGCTGTTTGAACAAAAAGTTCGTACTGTCTAACACATCTGAACGGCTGCGGAAGTTTTTATTTAAATCAATTCTCTTCCCTGTTTCTTTGCCATCTGGTTTAAATTGTTTATATTTGTTTAAAAAGAGCATGGGTTCAGCCAGTCTAAAACGATAAATGGACTGCTTTACATCACCAACCATAAACAGGTTGCCCTCTGCAGCATGTTCCCCTTTAGATACAAGCTTTAAAATCGTTTCCTGTACAAGGTTTGTATCTTGATATTCATCAACGAGCACTTCTTCAAACTGCTGTTGATAGTATTTGGCCGCTTCTGTTTCGATCAAATTTCCTTCCGCGTCCTGCTCCGCTAAAATGCGTAAGCAATAATGCTCTAAATCCGAAAAGTCCACGATTGATTTTTCTTGCTTCGCTCTTTCGAATCGCTGTCCAAATTGGATGACAAGCTCCACAAGTGTTTCGACCACTGGCTTCATTTCAGCTAAGCTTTTCAGATGCTGAGCGGGACTTCGCATAAAGTATTCATCTTTGAGCTTTTCTAATTGTTTTTTTGCTTGATTGCGTGCATCTGTGGCTTTTTCTAACAGCACAGGGTCATATTCGTCCCCTTTACATGTTTTGAGCCTTTTAAAATTGATGTTTGGCAAAAGCTCGTAAAGCTTCTCAAAATCATCTTGATGCCTGATTAATTCATTGACTTGCTCTAAATCATCTATAAAATTTTCCGCTCTCGGTGCTGGGCCGCCCGGTTCTTTTGATAGAGCGAGAGCTCGTTCGAGCAGTTCTAGACAGCTTCGAAAAACGAGAGAAAGATCCTCTTTGATATATGGGTAAAACGGTAATTGTTCTACTTTTGTTTGAGCATCTACATCATAAAGAGAAAGGAATGCCCTCATCCATTGGTCAGGTGAAGGGTGAGATCTGGAAAACTCATAAATTCTCTTCACAAGCCATTGCAAATCTAAATCATGCCGGTCAGAAGTGTAACGATCAACCAGTTCAAAGAACGCTGGCTTTCCAGCCTTATATTCATCCTCAAACAGTTCATCTAACACTTCATCTCCTAATAATTCTCCCTCTGTTTGATCAGCCAAACGAAAGCCTGGATCTAGGTCAATCTCATAGTAAAAGGTGCGCAGAACCTGCAAGCAAAAGGAGTGCAGGGTAGAAATATTGGCACGATTCATGAGTGACAGCTGTCTTCTCATATGAAGGGACCCGGGGTTTTTGACTAATTCCTTTTCAAGTGCTTCTGTGATCCGATGCTTCATCTCTGCCGCAGATGCATTTGTGAAAGTCACAACGAGCAGACGATCCACATCAACTGGATCTTCTGGACGGGTCATTTTTCGAATCAGCCGTTCAACCAAAACAGCTGTTTTACCTGACCCTGCCGCCGCCGCAACAAGGATATCTTGTCCTTCTGAAACGATGGCTTCCCACTGGTCATCCGTCCAAGTACTGTTATTCGGTTTTGGTATTTGCATACTGATCCCCTTCTTTTTTAATCCGGTCTATCACGACATCATCCTTTTCAGATGAAAGCACTCTAAATTCATTGTCCTCTATCGATTCATCAAATTGGCAAATAGACTTAAATGAACAAAAGCGGCATGGTGTTTGATCCTTTAATTTATATGGATTAATGGCTACCTCGCCATTTGTAATTCTTTCGCCTACCTCTTCAAACGTGCGCCGAACATGCTGTGTGAGTATATGAAAATGATCTTCACTTAAAACAGCAGAGTCAGAACGGAAAGACCCATCCTTTTTCAAACCGGCTTGAATGACTTGTGATCTTCCTGATTCAAGCGTTTGATCCATTAGCTTTACCGCTTCTACATCTTCAAGCAATAGACCTTTCATTTTAAACTTCTTGAATATTTCCTGCTCAATTTCATCCTCTGCAAGCGGAATCGGTGCTTGAATGAGCGGATCATGAATATGGAAATATAAAATGCCAGCTGGTGTTGCTTCTACGCCGAGCCATTCCTTCGAATACGTAATGGTCAGGTCTAAGTAAGTGAGCATTTGCAGGGCCAGCCCATAGTATACTTCTGCTAGATCAAGACCTTTCTCACTCGATTTGTAGTCGACGATTCTCAACAGCAGCCCTTTTGAGCCTTCTGCTTTATCCACCCGGTCAATTCTTCCGACAAGCTCCATCGTGCAGCCATTTTTCAATTGAAAAGTAAACGGCGGCAAAGGTCCTTGACCGCCAAAGCCTAACTCAAGCCCAACGGGAGAAAATCCACTCACTTTTGCATGCTCACTTAAAATAGAAGAGACTCGAATCAAGATTTTCTGGAGCTTTTCTTTAATATAAGCATGCCGATTAGAGCTTAATAGAATTTCCTTTTGAAGACGCGGAGCAAGCTGTTCGATTGCATGTCTTGAATAAGTGACACAGTCTTCCTTCGTTAGGTTTTTCCAATCCTTTTTTTGTTCAACAAGCGTATCTGAAATATGCTTTAAAGCTGAGTGAAACAGCTGGCCGATATCAGGTGCTTCCAGTTTATAAAATTGCCGGTCTTTTAGTTTTAACCCGTGGGAAGCAAAGTGAGAAAACGCACACGCATTGAATTTCTCCATTCTTGAAACACTGCCTTGAATGTGATCACCGTAAAGTTCTTTTGTGACGTTTGGTTTTAAGTGCTTCGCTCGATTTGTAAAAAACAAACTCGACAAGATATTTTTTGAAACATCCCGATGAGATGACGTCATCAAATAATTATAGACACTCCACCATACACCACTGATGGGATATTGATTGAGCCATTGCTGCAGCTGCGAGACGGTATAAGATAACGAGACATGCTCATTCGCTACAAATTTTAATTGCTCCTCGTCATCCAGCTGTTCCGGGTCTAACACATACAAAGCATGCTGATGATTCGGCATAAGCTCCTGACAATACTTGATAAGAGTCGAAGGCAATAGAGAGCGCCCCTCTTCATCTGACACCGAATAAGACAGATACAAATGATGGGATGGACTCGAAAGCGCTTGGTAAATTAAAAATTGCTCATCTAGCAGCCGTTCCTTTCCTGTCTCTGCAAGCTCTGCTCCTGCTCGCTTTAACCATTCCCGGTCATCCTCAGACAAAACACTTTCGTCAGAAGGGCGTGCGGGAATAACGCCATCATTTACCCCAATGATAAACATGCACTTCACTTGATACATTCTCGATAAATCCATACTTCCGATAAATACTTGGTCGAGTGAAGGCGGAATTAAAGCGAATTTTAGAGAGGCCAGTCCTGTATCCATCATCTGTTGAAATAAAGGAAATGAGAGCTCCTCCTCACCGAGCATTTCAACAAATTCATCCATTAATTGAATTACAGCATCCCATACTTGTCCATGCTGCATGGCTTCAGCTAATCTACCTGCTTCCTCAGCCTCCAGCCTCGCCTTTTCAAGTTTTTCTGGCACTTGTATTTCCTCTAAAAAGACATAGACTGCCTCCACCATGTCTTTGACCTTTTGTGCTTTTTTCAGCCTTTTTTGCAACTGGAAAAGCGGAGGTGCGATCCATTCCTTTACATCATTCAGCATCTGTTCCATTTCAATTTCTTGATCTGTTTGTCCAAAATCCTCATCTAAGGATTGGAATCGTCTGTAATGGAAACGGGAGCCGTTTGTCCAGCGTTCTCCTTTTACACCATAAGCAATACAGTAGTTTTCAAGCTGATCTGCCTGTTCTCTCGCTTTGTTTTTGGCAAGTTCGAGCGGAAATAAGAACTCTGTCTTCACGCAGCGAAACACGGCCTCATACCGCCAGTTTCCTTTTATGACATCCAAGCTCGAACGAATCAATTCAATGAGCGGATGATACTGCATCGATTCATTTCCATCAATAAAAAATGGAATATCGTAATCTCGAAAAACCTCTTTTAACGTATCTTTATAGTCGTCTACATGCCGCGCTACAATCGAAATATCTCGCAGTCTAAGTCCTTCTTCTCTCACTAAATGAAGAATTTCTCTCGCTGCTCCCTCAATTTCAGCTCGTTTACTTGCACTTTTAGATACTGTGAGATGAGGGGTTACTTCCTGATATGGCTGCACCGGTCTCTGCTCATATTGGCGTTCTAAATAAGCAAGATCTGGCGTATGAAGATGACGGTTATTTCCCTCCAAAATGTGCTCAGAAATGGCCGCTCCGCACTCTCTTGCAAGCTGATAGAGCTGGAAATACGTTTTACCTGTCATACGAAATAAATCAAGTTCATTTGGCTGCTTATCATGATAGGAACGATCCACTGTGAAAGCAGCCGTTATTTTCTCAGCATGCAACAGAAGCTGTTCAATGACGAGGAGCTGCTGTGGTGTAAATTGATAAAAACCATCTATATAAATGTGTGCTCCTTTTATTTCTTCAGATAAAGGAATTTGCTGCGTGAGAAGCGTCAAATAGTCTTCTGAGTGTACATATTCATCTTGTAAATGCTGCTCCATCTGCTGATAAAGAACATGCAGATCATGCAATTTCTCAGCTGCCCGTCTTTCTTCTGTATACTCTGAATGCATGCTCGATAATGAAATTTTTTCAATATCCTCCGGCAGCATGCAGTATCTCTTGAACTCAGCCATCGTCTTTTCGATTTGCTCCACAAACCCTGGCTTATCACTCGCTTTTTTGAATACCTTAAACTTTTCTTTCTCCTCTTCAATCACTTTTCTTAAAAGCATTTGAATTCCTGTGCTTGTCACAAATTGCCGGTTCGCTCCGCAAGTCTGCTGTAAAATAGACCAAGCAAGACGCGTGAAACTAAATACTTTGGCCCTGATCATCCCGCCAGCTTCAGACGTTTTTGCAAGCTCGTATTCCATTAAGAATGTCATTTGATCCGGGACTAAAAAAATGATTGGCGGACCCAACGGATCAAGCCGAAGCTGTTCTTTGATTTCCTCTAAGATTGCAGTCGTTTTCCCACTCCCCGATCTGCCTGCTAAAAACTGAATCTCCACGCTCCACAACACCTTTCTTATGTACTCATATTCTAGCGAAAATAAAAATAAATAGCTATTTTCCCCTTCTCCTTCCTAAAAAGATATAGGCACCTTTCCTTACTCTTCTCATATCATAAACCATCATGAACTCAAAGGAGGCTGGCAATATCATGTATTACAGTTATTATGACTACTCGCCATATGACATGCGCCAAAACACAAGAATCATTTCAGATCTTGAAAAAGCAATCAATGGTGAATATTCTGCGATCCAATGCTACGAAAAACTTGCCCAAAGAGCAAAAACTCCTGAGGCAAAAAAAATCATTCAAGAAATACGCCAGGATGAAGTCAGACACTATCAACTATTTTCAAAGCTATATTATTCTTTAACAGGTAAAAACCACAAACCAAGCATAACAGAACCTTGTCCAGATCAATTTAGAGAAGGGCTTCTTTTCGCATTTAAAGATGAACAAAGAACGGTCGATTTTTACTTAACGATATCAGATTATGTCCGGGATCAAGGAACAAAAGAGCTGATGAAACGTATCGCTCAAGATGAACAGCAGCATGCTGTATGGTTTTTATATCTTTTAACGCACCATGTGTCTTAGATAGTCCTATTTTAATAGGAGATCGTATGTTCCGTCAAAAAATGAAATTGTCTTTTTATTCATTCAATCTATAAAATAAAGGAAGGATTCTCAGCAAACCTCTCATCTCTTTCACTTTTTCAAACATGAAAACGACAATTTGATAAAAAAAACTCCTTTGCCACAAATAGCAGAAGGAGTTTTTTTCATGATCGCTTAATGAAATTTTGCTTCATTGCTTTGCTGCTGATGTTTTAGCATCCCATCAATGGACAGCATCTTACTGCCGCTAAGTGTTAAATAAAGCGCCATGACAAGCAGCGATAGTTCAAATTCATAACCGCCCACAAATCCTTTAGAAAAACCAACCGTCATAATCGCCACAGCCATAATGGGTACAAATAAGGCTGCGAAAATACGTGTTCCTAGACCTAAAATCAAGGCGATACCACCGACCAGTTCAATTGTCTTCACAATATAGGCCATAAATTCCGGTATACCGATTTGTCCAAAGAATGCCGCTGTTCCTCCCAGACCTCCTTGATATGCCTGAAGTCCGTGTAGAAAGAAGATGATACCTAAAATAACACGTACGAAAAGTGTTCCTATTTCTTGATTTGTTTTCATATAGTGATTTCCTCCTGTTTTTACACTACATAATGTAATGTTAATAAGTAAAAAAAATTAGTAATTTAGATTAAGCATAATGATTAAGGCCACCATGAGAATCGTTGATGTGACAATGGGAATGATGGGTACATTGAAAGGAATATTGTATGTTGGGTTTAAGATCTTCTGTATTCTTAAATTCAATGCCCGATCTCCAAAGGATACCGCAAACTTCGTTTGTTTTTGAAACTGCGTTCTCTTTTTAATCAGTTTCACAAGGGCTTGCCCTACTCCAAGCTCAGTGCCTGTCTGCCGAATCGCGTAGTCATCTGCGATCACTTCACGAAAAACGGAATAGCTTTGTCTCATATGCTTTAACACTGGAATGTACCAAATCACTTTTGTAAGCATTGAGAATGTGAAGGCCTTTAAAGGATCGTAGCTGTATTTGTGGTGCAATTCATGATGAACAACAGCATCAATTTCCTCTTCATCCAGCATGTCCATGAGAGACGTTGATAAGTAGACCTTTGGGTGAAGCATCCCCATGGCAAAAGCAAGCGGTTCATGACAATGAAATACAATGATGTCGTTTGCATACTTCTCAGATAAAGATTCGGTCGACTGGTGATCGACTGCAAGCATCAGATTTTGCTTGAATTGAATGTACGTTTTGATTTGTTTCGTCATATAGAAAATCGCAAATCCCAACGTGTAGAGGACTAAAGCATCAAGGAAATATTTCAAAGGAGTGAATCCATAGAATTCGAGAACAGACTGGCATACATGAATCAGATTATATGCTTGATTCCAGCCAAAAAAGCTTGAAAGCACGTAATACCCCATCTGATAAAAAATCGTTAAACCAATCAATATACCGCCTAAAAATAGCAGACTCGATTTCATTTTATTCATTTTGCTGCTCCTCTTTTTTGGATGCCAGCCTTGCTTCAAGCACTTTGAGTAATTCAGGGTCAGCACTTTCAATTGCATCCACCATATGATTCACTGCCAGTGGACCAAAATCGTCCATCAGCCCTTGCGTAATCCATTTTGTCTGCTCATTTAGAAATTCTTCTTTTGTTAAAATGGGATTATAAATAGATGAACGCCCTTTTGTTTTCTTCTCCACAATTCCCTTTTCGGTTAAGCGGTTCAGCACAGTCATCACCGTGTTGAAATTAATCGGCTTTTCATCTGACAGCTTCTGCTGCACTTCTTTAATCGGCATATCCTCACCTTGATAAAGGATCTCCATAATTCTTCCCTCTAAAGGACCGAAAAAACGATTCAATCCCTTTTCATTATATTTAAATGAAGGAATTTTCATGTAATCACCTCACACTAAGGATTGTAGTGTAATTGAAAATGATAGTCAACTGATAACTAAAATAGGGGAAAATCGTTGTATATTGTTTTTGTTTTTGGTAAAAATTATATCTTCACTTTTATCAAGAAGCTATCTTGCTCTTGATAAGATAATCTTATGAAAAAGGTAAAAAAATTCGTATTTTATTTATAAAGACTTTTGTATTATAGTAGAGATAACAACATTTCACTTACTGAACAAATTTATAGGAAGAAGGTTTACATGTGATGAAACAAGGAAACAGCCTTCGAACCGATCTCATTTTGATCGCGATAAGCGGTTTAGGTGGATTTCTTTTGTCTTTAACAGGAATGTCTATTGGCTGGATGGTCGGTACATTAATCACAGCTGCCTTTATTGCCATGCGACGTCCCACCCTGTTTCAGCGTAAAGGAAACAACACCTTGCGTATTCACAGCAGATGGCTACTCCTTGGTCAATTCATTCTCGGAATCGAACTCGGACAGAAAATGAACATGAAAGTTCTTCATATTTTCGCTGAACATTGGCTCCCTGTGAGTTTCATGCTCGTTTTTTCTATTCTACTGGCGATGCTCTCTGGCTTTGCCTTATGGAAGCTGAGTAAAACAGATATGCTGACCAGCTTTGTCGGAACAGCCCCAGGCGGTTTATCTGCTATGCCAGGGATTGCCCAAGAGGTTGGAGCAAATACAGCCGTTGTCAGTCTCGTACAAACAACACGTGTATTAATGGTGGTACTCACCATCCCATTTACGGTGTTCTATTTAAATACAAAAAATCCAGCGGATGCAGCTGCAGGCGTGCAAGGGAGCGCCTTTTCATCAGGCGTTTTCACCCTGTCAAATATCTCGTGGACTGCTGCACTTATTTTAGGTGCCTGGCTTATATCACGCCTCGCGGTTCGGCTTCATTTCCCTGCCCCTTGGCTGATTGGCAGCATGTTAGGAGTTGCAGCTCTTCAAGTAGGTGCAGGTGCGCTCATAGGTCATGATTTGATTCCTTATTGGCCAGCACAAGCGAATATCGCATCACAGGTATTTCTCGGTGCAACCATCGGTTCAAAAATGAATAAACAGATGTTTGTCGGGCTAAAAAACACGTTAATTGTAGCCGTCGTCAGCTCAGCAGGATTGATTGCTGCAACGGTTCTCAGTTCAATTGCCATTGCAGAGGTCACAGGCATTTCTGTCATTACAGCCATTCTTGCCTTTTCGCCTGGCGGTATTGCAGAAATGGCAACAACAGCAGTCACACTCCATGAGGACTCAACCTTTGTAGTAGCTGTACAAGTCGTTAGAATCATTCTTGTCATTGCGATGCTGCCACCGTTTTTTCGATTCTTACATCATGTCTGGGCAAAAAGACATCCTGAATATAAAGCCGCAAAATAAAAAAAGAGACGCTTTGCATATGCAGAGCGTCTCTTCTTTTATTCATCCTGATTTCTTTTGACACCAACTACTTGATCCTTTGAAATCGTTCCAAAATGCCGGCTGTCGAAGCTATGTATTCGGTTATCTCCGATTACGAAGTAATGGTTTTTTTTGATTTTATCTTGTCCTGTGATGGCTTTCAGCTGAAAATCTCCTGTCAGGACATTCCCCATTTTATGTTTTTTCTGCTCTTTTAAATAGGGTTCTTTCCATTTTTCCCCATTAACAAATAACTGATCATCTACATACTTGATCGATTCTCCTGGGAGCCCAATGACCCTTTTGATCAAAATTTGATTTTTGGGGCCGTGAAATAACACATAATCAAACCGGCTAATTTTCGTGAGTTTTGGCGAGAACTTGTTGATTAATAATTCTGTTCCATCTGTAAATGTGGGGTCCATACTAACCCCTTCTACTTTATACTTCACAAACATGAAATTCTTTACCTGGAACAATAAGACGATGCATGTAATAATCATCAACCATAGCAATGGCTTCTTTTTCATTAAGAGCCTCCTTTGTCCTCACGCTTGCTCATTCGAATATTCAACCTATTTTCTACTCTCTTTCCAACATACCATAATAAAACGATAACTAGAACCGCAAAAACACTTCTTAACGGATTCTTTACTAAAGCAGAAAGATCATAACCGATAAAACTAATGATAAAGAGCATGACACACTTACCAGCTAAAGCAGCTAATGAAAATTGCCACATGCTAATTCTTGATAAGCCTGCGACAACATTGACAGCCGCAGAAGGTGTAAAAGGAAAGCAGAGTAAAATAAATAACGGACCAAATCCCCGCTTCTCCACCCAAAGCATTAATTTCTTAATGGAAGGGTGTCTGCTGATAAAGTTCAGCATTCTCATCTGTCCAAATTTTCTGATCAGTAAAAAGACAAGAATAGAACCTGCACTTGCACCGATCCAGGTTAATAAAAAGCCTTCCCAAAGGCCGAATGCATTCGCATTTGCCACCGCAAACGCCACGAGTGGTAAAAACGGAAGAAATGCTTCAATCAGAGGAAGCAATATAGCGACAATTGGTCCAAAGGCCTTGTAGCTTTCAAAAAATGATGTGATATTTTCATGAGTAAATAGAGAAAGAAATGATGTCAACTTGTTTGACTCCTTCAAGGTTTGTCTACATTTCATTTTACATGGAAAACATAAAAATATACAAATGAATACCACTCGCCCCCTTGAGATTGTTTGACTCATTCGATATAATAAATAAGAACGTTTGTTCTATTTTTAAAGAAAGCAGGCTTGGACATGACGAGACTATCAAGAATACAGCTTCAGATGATGGAACAGGCCATCTTTCTCCCAATGGTCATCTCCATCCTCAATCGTGATCTGACACACTTAAAACAACATCAAACATTTAAATTAAATGAACCATACATTCAGCTTGTGACCTCCGTGTTAAAGGAAGCACAGAAAGCACTTTACGAACTGAAGCAGCATTTACGTAAAGAAAACATGAAGGTACAGCAAATTGAACACGATGAAGGATTTACAACGTATCTATTTATCATAAATGGCTATGAAGAAAAGCATAAATACTTTAATCCGCGTATACGTCACCGGGTAGAGGAACTGCTGACTGGATATTTTCTGCATCAAGCAAATTAACTTCTTGCTGAAATGCGGCGTGGTACCCATTCAAAGAAAAAAGCCTGCCGCGGCGGCAGGCTCCTTCTTATTTATGATAATTCAAGCTGTTTTCTCAGCTCTGTTCTAACTTCTTCTAATCCTGGTCCATCTAACTCAAAGTAATACACATTCCCAGGCTGATAATCATGGCCCTTTAGCTGAATCGTATCCACTGATTTCAATGAGCTCAGTAATGGAAAAAGACCGATGAACTGCTTCATGGAAAGATTGGTTGAGACATTATCACCAAGCGTATCAATGATGTTGTCATATGACGGGATCGAAGAAATCGATTTAGATTTTTCGAAGATGGCTTGAAGTGCCTCCATTTGGCGTTTTCCGCGCATGAGGTCACTGTCTGCTTTTCTCGTTCTCACAAAGGCTAAAGCTTCTTCACCATTTAACGTATGTGTTCCTGTTTGCACATGAACTTTCCCTTTTGAATCCTTTTCCATTTGTTTTGCGATGCCTTCATCTTTAATCGTTACGTCAATTCCATTTAGCTCATCCACAATGTCTTGAAACGCCTTAAAGTTCCCTGAAATCACATAGTCTACAGGAATGTTCAACAAGTTTTCGACCGTTTTGACTGACAAATCTGCACTCCCAAACGCATGGGCGTGAGCAATTTTATCATATCCTCTCCCCGGTATATCCACATAAGCATCACGAGGAATACTGAGAAGTTTAATGGTTTTGTCTGTTCGATTCACCGCCGCCAGTAAGACCGCATCACTTCTTGCTTCGTCTACCGTTTCACCTGGACGGCTGTCAATTCCAAGCAGCAGCACCGAAAAGCTGTCCTTTCCTGGATCAAAAGCTTTCACACGCTTTTGCGAGGTGTCTCCTCTTTCTAATGATACTTGCGCCTTATTCGACGCTTTTGAAATTTTATAGTATGCGTATCCAGTCACGGACACCGCCATCACCATGACAAATGCCATGATAAACAGCACGGCTTTTACCCAAGGCCTTAGTCTTCTTTTTGATCTTTTTTCCTTCATCCTTTCCGAACCCTCACTCTATCTTAGTCTATCAATGTAGGTTCCACTATAACATATTTTGATGAAAGTTTCCTGCATGCAACATATTTTTATGAATCCACAATAAAAAAGCCGCTCAAGATGAGCAGCTTTCGTCCATTATTTTTGGCTAATTCCTTGTTTTACTTCATCAATCATGGCAGTGAATGATTCAAGACCGCCGCCAGATAAATACCACATGTCAGAGTTCAAATACACCACATGATTGTTTTTGACTGCTTTCACTGATTTCACATAATCATTTTCAACAAGCTGTTTCGCAGACGTTTCTTCTCCGATCGCTGCGCCTCGGTCAACGACAAATAGATAATCTGGGTTCGTTTTGACCATGTATTCATACGAAATGCTTTGTCCGTGTTTATCAGATGGCTCAAGCTTTTGATCTGCCGGTGTGATACCAAACACATCGTGGATGAGACCGTATCTTGACTTAGGACCAAAGGCTGTCATTTTGCTGTCGTTCGCCATGATTACCAGTCCATTTTTCTTTAACTCTTTTGCTTCTTTCTTTAAAGCATCCACTTTTTGATCAATAGCAGCAAGTTCTTCTTTGACTTTGTCTTCTTTATCAAAAATCTTGCCTAAAGTTGTGGCATTCTTTTTAAATGATTCCATATAATTGGCATTGTCTACATCCATATAAATCGTAGGGGCAATTTCAGAAAATTCATCGAATGCATCTGCTTGACGGTGCTGGATAATGATTAAATCCGGCTTGATTTCTGCAATTTTTTCAAAGTTCGGCTCTTTTAATCCGCCGACATTTTCATATTTGTCTCCTTCATATTTAGATAAATATTTAGGCACCACTTGTTTCGGTAAAGCTGTTACATTCACACCTAGTTTGTCTAGCGTATCAAGGCTTCCCATATCAAACACAACCACTTTTTTCGGGTTTTTCTTGATCTTTACACCATCTTTATTCAGCATGTCTTTTACCGTCACAGTTTCTTCTTTAATTCCTTCTGTTTTTCCTTGATTTCCGCAGGCAGCGAGTACCACGATCGCTGTTAATACAGTCATCATCCATATCCATTTTTTCATACGTGATCACCTCTTTATTTTTTAAGAAAAATATAAGCAAATACGCTCACCGCGAATAACTTCAATCGGTATGCGCATGTCATAAATTTGTTCAAGTGCATCTGTTTGAATCACTTCGTCCACTCCACCTTCTTTAATAACCTGTCCATCTTTTAAGGCGACGATATGATCGGAATACACAGAAGCAAAGTTAATATCATGAAGAACCACAACAATTGTTTTCCCAAGATCTTTGACGAGCTGCTGAAAGAGCTTCATCATCTCGACAGAATGATTCATATCCAAATTGTTTAAAGGCTCATCTAAGAAAATATAATCTGTATCCTGCGCCAGCACCATTGCAATAAAGGCTCTTTGTCTTTGTCCACCGCTCAGTTCATCTACATATTGATGCTGGATATCAGCAAGCTTCATGTATTGGAGGGACACATCGATCATCTTCTCATCCTCTTTAGTCAGACGGCCCTGTGAGTAAGGGAAACGGCCAAAACTGACAAGCTCCCGAACGGTCAGCCGCACATTCATATGATTGGCCTGCTTTAAAATACTCATCTTCTTCGCAAGTTCCTGCGGAGGGTATGCGCTATATGGGTTGTCTTCTAAATAAGCTGCACCTGAGTCTGGCTGAATCAGCCGGCTCATAATGGATAAAAGCGTGCTTTTCCCCGCACCATTCGGACCAATGAGAGAGGTCAGCTGTCCCTTTTTCACACTGATTGTTGTGTCGTGAAGCACTGTTTTTCCGTTATACGTCTTACTGACGCCCTTCATCAAGACCATGAACGACTCTCCTTTAACAGTAAATAAATAAAATACAGTCCGCCGACTAAATCAATCAACACACTAAGCGGCGTTTGAAAAGTAAATACCTTTTCTACAAGAAATTCCCCGCCTACAAGGGCAATCACACTAATAAAAAAAGAGCCTAATAGCAAGTATGTATGCCGGTATGTCCGAAAAAGCTCTCGTGCGACGTTTACGACGAGTAAGCCGAGGAACGTAATCGGTCCGACAAGTGCCGTTGCGATAGACACAAGGACAGCTATTACGATCAGCATCTTTTTTGTGACACTGTCGTAGTCAATGCCTAGATTCACCGCATGCTCCTTACCAAGAGACATGACATCTAATTTGGAGCGGAATGTCCAAATGTACACACACAGCGCCGTAAATAAAACAGAAGCAATCAGTAAGATGTCCGTGTTCATGTGATTAAAGCTTGCAAAGGATTTATCCTGTACGACTTGATATTCATTCGGATCGATCAGCATTTCCATAAACGAAGAAAGACTTTTGAACAATGTCCCAAACACAATTCCAACAAGCAGAAGCAAGAAAATATGTTTATTTTTGCGTTTGAACATGACTGTATACAGCAGCACAGAAAATAGAATCATCAGCCCAACGCAAAGGAAAAAATTAAAATTCTTATTGACGATCATTAAATGAGTCGACCCAAACACATAAATAATCGCTGTTTGCAAAAACAAGTACAGTGCGTCTAAACCCAATATGCTCGGCGTTAAGATTCGATTGTTGGTCAAAGTTTGGAAAACAACAGATGAAAAGGCAATCGCGCCTCCCGTTAATGTCATCGCAAGCACTTTCTTTAAACGACTTGGGACTGTGTACGGCCAGTACCCCATTTGAAAGGTAATAAAAATTACGATCAACACGGCTGCAATGGCTGCAATCAGGCATAATATACGTTTCTTATGCATAGCGTTTCCTCCTTAATAACATGTACAGGAAGATCGCACTTCCGATGATGCCTACCATGAGTCCAACTGATATTTCATATGGATAAATGATCACCCTTCCGAGCAAATCACAAATCAGAACAAAAATAGCTCCTAGTAAAGCTGTATGCGGGAGGCTTTTTTTCAAGTGATCGCCGCGGTAGATCGATACAATATTCGGAATGATTAATCCAAGGAATGGCAGCATTCCGACAGTTAAAATGGTGACAGACGTAATCATTGAAACGATCACCAAACCAACCGCCATCACACGTTTATACGTTAAACCTAAGTTAACGGCAAAGCTCTCGCCCATGCCTGCCACTGTAAAGCGGTCAGCATATAAATACGCAATGATCAATAGTGGAACGCTCACATAGAGCAGTTCATAACGCCCTTGGACAATAAGAGAAAAATCCCCTTGAAGCCATGCGGATACGTTTTGGATCAAATCATATTTATAGGCTATAAACGTAGATATTGAACTGACAATCCCCCCAAACATTAAGCCGACTAATGGTACATAAATCGTATCGTTCACCTTAATATGCCGCAGGATTTTTAAGAAAAGAAGATTCCCAGCTAAAGTAAATAGAAACGCAATCCCCATTTTCATAAGCGGATTCGCTTGTGTAAAAACAAGCATTGCTACTAAAATACCAAGCTTTGCCCAATCCATCGTTCCTGCAGTGGTTGGTGATACAAATTTATTCCTCGTCATGCTTTGCATAATAAAGCCGCATAAACTAAGGCTCATACCAGCAAGCACAATACTCACGAGACGCGGGAGGCGGCTTGAAACTAACGTGTGCACTTGTTCATCTGTTAAATGAAACAGCTGTAAAATGGACAGATCCTGTACACCGACAAACAGAGATATACATGCCAAACATACAAATAACAAACTTAATTGATACAATTTCATACAAGTTTCTCACTTTCTATCAAGCTCTATCCGCCACAAATGATTATCATTATCAATTAAGCGACAGTTCATATATTATCACATCTAGTGAAATATTCAATAGCGGTATGAAAAAGACGCAAACTCAAAAAAACAGCCTGCGGCAGCGGCTGCTTTTTTCATCATGATTGAATAGTCAATTGAAATTGTCCCTTCAATTCCTCTTCTGCTTCTTGAAATAACTGACGCAAGCTCTCAGCATAATCACCAAGAGCGTGTTTGCTCGTTTGAAAATTCACCCATGTCAGCTCTACTGGAAGAGTCACCTCTCCTGTCAAACAGTCCCAAAGGGCATCAAGATTTTTTCCGTAATAGTCAGGAAGGTGTAAAACTGTTTTTAGCTGGTCATGAAGCTCTTCTTGCGACCTGCATGCTGCACCGTCAAGCTGCACTTTTTTCATGTTCATCTTCCCCTCTCCTCTCTATATTTTAAACGAATTGGAGGAGAAAGAGAAAGATGGACATCTTACTTTTGTTACTGCCCGGCACCTGAGATTAATAGAATGAGACAGGCAGCAAAAGCAGCTGGTGTTGGCTTGAAAGCAATCGAAGGGATTACTGCTAGGATTCGCCTGTACGGACGAAAGCATGATTCAAGAAGGCGTTCGCCGTTTAAAGAAAATCCTTCACATCTAAAAAAGCCTGGAAGGTTGGGACTGACCCCCGTTTTTGAGACAGGGATCAAAACACCTTTATAAAACAGCCAGTTGCCGAAACTCTTTTGGTGACTGGCTGTTTAATTTCAATTGAATTCGGATATTGTTATAATAATCAATATACTCCCTGACCGTTTTTTCTACAATGGCTGTTGTAGTGTTTGTCAGGTGGTGGAGATAGAATCCTTCTGTTTTTAAACTGGAGTGGAAGGATTCTATGGGGGCATTATCAGCGGGCATTCCCTTCCGGGACATGCTCATGGTAATGCTTTTTTCCTTTATCTCCTTTTGATAAGCATAAGAAGTGTAGACCGAACCTTGATCACTATGAAGTACGCAGCCTTTAGGTAATGTCTGTAACTGCTTCAATGTATCTAAAACAAGAGAAACATCCTGTTTATCACCAATCGTATAAGCCACAATCTCACTAGTATACAAATCCTTTATGCTGGATAGATAAAGTGGTTTTTGACCAAATGGCAAATACGTTATATCTGTCACCAGTTTTTCAAGTGGCTTTGTCGCAGTAAAATCCTGTTTTAAGTGATTTTCTGCAATATAGTAAGGTTGACCAGTCTGTTTACGCTTTTTTATTTTCACACGACACTGTAAACCGTAGGTTTGCATAATGCGTTGTACTGTCTTATGATTTATTCTCCTTTCTTTTCGCAGTAGGGCCGTTATTTTACGATAACCGTACGTATATTGGTGTGACTCACAAAGCGACGATATGAGGTCAATTAACACTTGCTGTTTTGGCAGGAGATCTTGTTTTTTCCAACGATAAAATGTTGATCTTGCGAGCTCAAACATCTGACAGAATGCACTTACACTTACTGTGTCTTTTACCGCATCATAAATCGACACGAATGCTTCTTTTTTCACTTCCTTTCCCATTCTATATACTTTTTTAATAGGTCAATTTGTTGCTTTAAATAAAGATTTTCTGTTTTCAACTTCTCGTTCTCATTTTGATATTCTGGTCCTTTCCCGTAGGTATACTGCTTTCCAACTGGTTGATGAAATCGATGGATTTCACCCTCGCGATACCATTTCATCCACGTTTTCACTTGTGTTCTATTCTTAATTCCTAACTTGTCCATGATTTCTTTTGTCGGGATTCCAGCTAACCTCATTTGAACGGCCTCTTCTTTTACACTAATCGGATAACTAACTCTTTTTCCCATACAAAAAACACCTCCAAATTGTTTTCAGATATGCTATACCCGATTTTTCAATTTAAAGGTGTTTTTATTTGTCTCACTTTATGGGGTCAGTCCCGTTTACTTCCAAGCTTTTTTAGGATGATTGCTGAATTTGACCTACTTCTTCAATAAATGCGGCTGTTTGCTGCAAGCCATCCTGAAAATGATGGGTAGCGGAAATAAACAGCTTTTCTTGATCGGGATGCTTCAAGAGCTTTTCCACCTTACTGATCCCTTTTTCAAAGGAAGCAAGTCCTGTCTTTAATTGTTGATCGGCCTTTTGATAAGCGGCTGGAACTTCTTGATGATCCAGCCCTTTTTGAATCACACGATCAAATGCTTTCGTCGCTTCTGTCAATTTTTTATTTGTTTGGATCTTTCCATGTCCATCTGAGATAAACTGATCGGTCATATTTTCATATGCTTTATTTAACTCATCCATATAAGACTGCACCCATTGTTCATAAGCAGCTTCTTTTGTGTCTTGCTTTGAAGGCGGCTGACCTGCTTGCTGACAGGCTGCTAGTAATGTCAAAGTTAGGATAAATAGTAGCACCAAATGTGATTGTTTTTTCATACAGAGCCTCCATTTCTTCATCCCATTCGTTCATATCGGTCAAATATAAGCATCCTTTACCACATAAGATTTCTTTTATTGTAACAGACAAGCTCTTATCACTTCTGTGATTTATGAGTAAATAGATGAAAATACGTCAAAGGATCCACATTTCCCTGTCATTTCCCAATACAACCAATAGACGACGAGACATACGTATTTGGTTTCAATGAATTCATCTTTATGATGCAGCAGCGTCTTTTTACATTGCATTCATGCTTGATAAGAGATCCAGCGGCTGCTCTGCCGCTGGCTTTTGACTAATATTTGTTACGAAGCTCCCTTAATATAAAATCGTATACGAGATTGAGCTGCTGTTCCTTTGGATACAGCATAAATTCTTGTTTCTTCGGAAGACCGCCATCAAGACGATCTTGAAATTTCGTTCGGAGATATGCTGTCCGGTGCACCTGACTCTCAAATGATTTATATGAGACATCAAGTTTGACGGTTTGCTCATTTGTAAAGGTGACCACCGTGTCTCCGAGGGATGATTCTTGGAAGGTATGAATGTATTTGTGGGAGATCCAGCCGCACTGAGGACGGTTGGATGAATAAGTTGGGAAGAAATACAGATGATTGGATGAGTCAATCACAATTGGGGGTTTGTGAGAAATTCCTGTTACTTCGTATGTTCCCGCCTTTCTGCCTGCATAGCTTGAGCCGAAGAATCTGCAGCTGCGTTCAATAATTTGCAGGGGCTTTAATTCAACGTAAAAGCTTGTCTCTCTTTCTATGACTTTTGAATATACTCTTTTTCCTTCTTCAACTGGAAGGACCGCCATTGTTGCTTGATTAATGACGTATGAATCTAAAGGTGTTTCACTAATTCCTGACACTTCATTTCCTCCTGTGTTAATATTTGGTTATTTAAGATACTATTAATCTATCACCAACATATAAGAAACGACAGGATTTTTTCAAAATTTATTAAAAATCATCTTTTTATCATATTTTTTAGTCCATTCGATCTATCGAAAAGCCATTTTTAAAGATATATCACATCCTGTCGATTGGACAAGAGGTGTCGATTCTGCTCAAAAATAAATTGTCTAAAAATTATAAATTCTTGTTGATTTTTTCTCCGCCAATCCATATACTATAAAAAAGGCATCGGGGGGATTCTTTATGAAAGAGAAAAAAACGTATGCTGAGCTCATGAAGTCCCGCAACACCCAAAAAACCGAAGAAAACGGCGTCACCATTTTAGACATCTATATTCAAATGGTTTTAGATGAGGCGCTTTATAAACAGCGCTTAACCTTCCTAAGAGAAGAGATTGATAAGGCACTGGATCAGCGTGATGAAAAGCGATTCAATGACCTGTCAGCTCAATATGCAGAACACTGCTTACATCAATCATGATGATTTTACTTGCGGCAGAGAGACAGCAACTCGTCTCTTTACCGCAAGTTTTTTGTTTATCCATTTAAAATGGTCCCGCCATTCACATGCAGCATTTGTCCATTCATATAAGATGAGTCTTCGCTCGCTAAAAATAAATAACTTGGCGCAAGCTCTACTGGCTCACCAGGACGTTCCATTGGGACATCTCCGCCAAATTCAGAGACTTCTTTTTCCGTAAAGGTTGAGGGAATCAGCGGTGTCCAAATAGGACCGGGAGCTACTCCATTCACTCTAATCCCTTGTTTAATGAGCGATAAGGATAATGATCTCGTAAAGGTTACGACCGCCCCTTTTGTGGATGAATAATCGATCAATGTTTCATGCCCTTTATAGGCGGTGACAGAGGCTGTATTAATGATACTGCTTCCTTTTTTTAAATGAGGAAGAACAGCCTTTGTTAAATAAAACATGGCAAAAATATTCGTTTGAAACGTCCGAAGAAGCTGATGCGAGGTAATTTGCTCAATGCTTTTTTGCGGATGCTGTTCCCCGGCGTTATTCACCAAAATATCAATGGAACCGAAGGCATCTTTTGTTTTTTTGACGACCTCATTTGAAAAAGCCTCATCCCCTAAATCACCTGCAATTAAGATGACACGGCCTCCCGCTTTCTCAATATAGTCCTTCGTTTCCTCAGCGTCACGATGTTCACTTAAGTAAACAATGGCGACATTGGCACCTTCTTTCGCAAATAAAACAGAAACTGCTCTTCCAATCCCGCTGTCTCCACCTGTCACAATGGCTGTTTTTCCTGCTAACTTTTTATCCTGCACCTCACGATCAAAGACAGGTCTAGGATTCATTTTATATTCAAGACCCGGACGTTCATTTTGGTGCTGAGGCGGCAATGTTTTCTTCGGCTGCTTTGTTGACACGTTAGTCCACTCCTTCCTTTTATCTTGTTTATTTTTATGTGCTGGCGGCTTTTTTATGTATGGCGCCCTTGTTTCCTTTCAGATGTATGATTTTCAGCATTGTGGAAAAATTATACACAACAAGTCAAGTGGAGGCGACAACATGGAACAAGAACATAAAGGAATGGAACAGGCAAAATCGTTATGGCTGGCCGGCAGTCAGAAATATTCTTTCCCTGCTGTCAGTGAAGATCTCACAGCAGATGTGATCATTGTCGGCGGCGGTATTACCGGTATCGCTGCGGCGTTTGAAATGACAGAGCGAGGACTAGATGTGATCATCATTGATGCCGAACAATTGCTGCAAGGCACGACCGGACACACAACGGCTAAAATCACCTCACAGCATGATGTGTACTATTATGAGCTGATTCAACAAATTGGGATGCCAAAAGCACGTTTGTATGTAGAAGCAAATGAGAAAGCAAAAGACCTCATTCAAGCTCGTATCAAAGAGCACGACATTGATTGTCAGCTAGAGATAAAAGATGCTTACCTTTATACAAAAGAAGAAAGCGGTGTAAAAAAGTTAAAGAAGGAATTAGATGCCTACAAACAGCTTGGTATTGACCGGGAATGGAAAACAAAGCTTCCTTTTGACACTGACATTAAAGCAGCCCTTGCGATGACCAATCAGGCACAGTTTCATCCCCTTCATTATCTCAATGCGCTAATCGACAAGCTCCTAGAGCGAGGTGTACGTATCTTTGAACAAACAACCGCTGTTGATGTAAAAGAAGGGAACCGGCCTGCTGTCGTCACAAAAAGCGGACATCATCTGACAGGGCGCTATGTCATTTCATGCTCACACTTTCCTTTTTATGATGGAAAAGGACTTTATTTCACCCGAATTCATCCAGAGCAATCCTATGTCGTAGCAGCTAGAACAACCAAACCACTCCCAGACGGAATGTACCTAGGAATTGACCAGCCTGCTCACTCTTTAAGAACGGCAGAATGGCACGGTGAAGAAGTAGTCCTCATCGGAGGAGAAGGCCATAAAACAGGACAAGGCGGAGATGAATCCGCTCACTATGAAGGACTAGAAACGTTTGGAGATGCCACCCTTGGAATAGAAGAAGTGCTGTATCGCTGGTCGACACACGATATGGTCACAATGGATCAAATCCCTTACATTGGCCGCCTGACCAAAAACCACCAGAATATCTTTGTAGCAACCGGCTTTAGAAAATGGGGCATGACCACAAGCCACGTCGCAGCCACTCTTATCGGTGATTTAATTGAAGGAAAATCGAATCCATATGAATCAATCTTTACGCCATCAAGACCTGTTACTGACTCTTTCGTCAAAGATTTCGTTAAAGAAAATGCCAATGTCGCTGCCAAGCTGATCAGTGGTAAATTCAAACGAACTGATCAAACAATCGATGATTTAAAACCAGGCGAGGGCGGCATTATCTCGTATGAACATAAAAAGTGCGGCGCCTATAAATCAGAGGATGGGAATGTCTTTCTAGTCGATACAACGTGTACTCACCTAGGCTGTGAAGTGGCTTGGAATAATAGTGACCGCACTTGGGATTGCCCTTGTCACGGTTCACGTTTTTCCATTACTGGAGAAGTAGTAGAAGGCCCTGCTAAAAAACCACTAAAAAGGTCATATAAAGAACAGTGAAATTTCACTCGTCCCCCTTTAAAAAATCCAATATTATCCGATAAAAAACATAAAGTCTGATATTTTTGATGATTATGGGGGGACAAACACATTGTTATTTAAAAAAGAACCGAAAAGAAAAAACACTGCTTTTTTCACACAGCAGGATGATGGGATAAAACGAATCAACTTCTCGAACAATACGGACATCGCCAAACAAATCAAAATGATTGACCTGACGCAGCATGACCTATTGATATTAAAACAGCTCAATCCAATTGTTCAGAATGATATTGCACATATTGTTGATAAGTTTTATAAAAATTTAGAAGTCGAGTCTTCCTTGATGCATATCATTCAAGACAATAGTTCTGTCGATCGTTTGAAAAAAACACTCCGCATTCATATTAGTGAAATGTTTGCAGGTGTGATTGACGAAGCCTATGTGGCAAAACGCATTAAAATCGCGCAAGTTCATTTACGGATTGGGCTCCAGCCTAAATGGTACATGGCAGCATTCCAAGACCTTCTGCTATCCATTATGGATTTATTCGCTAACCATATCCAAGATTTCAAAGAATATCAGACAGCGGTCAAAGCGACGACGAAAATTTTAAATTTAGAGCAGCAGCTTGTCCTAGATACATTCCAAAATGAATATTCTAAAATTCGTGATGAAGCAGAAGAGCAGCAGCAGGAGCTTCATACAAAAATCACAGAGACTTCAAATTCACTTGCTTCGCTCTTCTCAAACACAACAAGTGCAGTCGACAAGCTTGTCTCAAAATCGGATGAGATGGCGGACATGTCACAAGCTGGAACACAAATTTCAGCCCAGGTCGAAGAAAAATCAATCGGCGGTAAAAAAGAATTAGAAATTCAGCAAACACAAATGAACCAAATTGATGGCAGCATGACAAAGATTGAAACAGAAATTAAACGCCTTGAAGAAATCGCCAAACAAATTGAACAAATCTTTGGGATTGTCACAGGCATTGCAGAGCAGACGAACTTGTTATCTTTAAATGCCTCAATCGAATCTGCACGAGCAGGTGAACACGGAAAAGGTTTTGCTGTCGTTGCAAACGAGGTACGCAAATTATCAGAGGACACCAAGAAAACGGTTTCAACTGTATCTGAACTTGTCAACAATACTAATTCACAAATCGCCATTGTTTCTCAGCACATTGCGGACGTGAATTTACTTGTGACAGACAGTAAAGAAAAAATGACACAAATCAATTCACTCTTTGATGATATCGTCAGCAGCATGAACTTAAGCAAAAACCAAAACGGAAAAATTGAAATTGACCTTCAGACCTTCCTAAACGAATTGAAGGAAGTCAAACAAACGGTGTCTCAAGTCGCAAGTTCTGTCGAATCCTTAACAAGCCTGACAAATCGCTAATACAGTCTTTTTTCTTCTGCTTTAGTATAATAGAAGAAAAGATAGAAAAGGCGGGATTTGATTGACAACAATTTGCCTAGTCAGACACGGGGAAACAGATTGGAATGCAGCGAAACGAATTCAAGGACGAACAGATATCCCTTTAAACGACACAGGGAAATGGCAGGCTGAACAAACTGGACTTTACTTAAAGGATGTCCATTGGGATGTTGTCATTTCCAGTCCACTAACAAGGGCAAAAGAAACGGCACACTTGATTTTAAATCATGTCCATGCCCCACTTGTCATCATGGATGATTTTATAGAACGAGATTATGGTGACGCTGAAGGCATGTCGTTTGAGGAGCGTCAAAAGCTGTTTCCAGATAAACAATATCCAAATATGGAACCAATTGAGACGATTCAAAACCGAATGCTAGAAGGTATTGAGAAAGTCAGAGCCGCCTATCCAGATCAACATGTCCTGATCGTGGCTCACGGCGCTGCTATCCATGCTTTACTCACCACTTTGGCTGATGAACATATGGGTTTACAGAACACGAGACTTGTTAATGCTTGCTTAAATTATGTGGAATGGTCAGATGGTAAATGGAAGGTCCGTGATTACAACGTGGTCAGCCATTTAACTCAATCCGCCCCTTCTTAAAGAGCCTGTTATCTTAGCAGGTTCTTTTTTATGGCAAAAACAATGATAAAATAATATTTTTTTATATCGAAATTCGAAATAGATGCTAGACGATTCTACCTATTTTATGGCTTTTCGGGTATCGAATATTTAACCGGAAATGGATCATGAGAAAAAAAGCACACTCCCTTTTTAATAGATCATCGCTGAAATGATAGAATAAACATATTTTACCACCAGTTCCAAGTGACTTAATTCCCCAATTTTCGCTAGGACTTTCACAAAAATTCGGGTCTACTCTTATTTGCCTACTTCCCTTAAACTGAATATACAGAATAATCAAACGGATCATTCTTATAGACTACGGATGATTATTCTGAAATAAGAAAAAGGGATGTGGAATGTGCGTGAAAAAGAAAAATGTGATGACAAGTGTTTTATTGGCTGTCCCTCTTCTGTTTTCAGCAGGGTTTGGAGGCTCTATGGCAAATGCCGAGAAGGTCTCCAAAACAGATAGTGAAAAAAGCTATATTGTTGGTTTTAAAGCCTCTGCCACCACAAACAGCTCTAAGAAACAAGCTGTCATTCAAAATGGTGGAAAACTAGAAAAACAATACCGCCTCATTAATGCTGCACAAGTGAAAATGTCCGAACAAGCCGCAAAAAAACTTGAACATGACCCTAGCATTGCTTACGTAGAAGAAGACCATAAAGCAGAAGCATATGCACAAACCGTCCCTTATGGAATCCCTCAAATCAAAGCTCCAGCTGTACACGCTCAAGGTTATAAAGGTGCTAATGTCAAAGTAGCTGTCCTTGATACTGGAATCCACGCTGCACACCCTGACTTAAATGTTGCAGGCGGTGCGAGCTTCGTCCCTTCAGAGCCAAATGCCACCCAAGACTTTCAATCACATGGAACTCACGTAGCTGGAACCATTGCTGCCCTTGATAACACAATTGGTGTTCTTGGGGTCGCTCCAAGCGCTTCCCTATATGCTGTGAAAGTATTAGACCGCAATGGCGACGGACAATACAGCTGGATTATTAGCGGTATTGAATGGGCTGTAGCCAATAACATGGATGTCATCAATATGAGTTTAGGCGGAGCAAGCGGTTCAACAGCACTTAAAAATGCCGTTGATACAGCAAACAGCCGCGGAGTCGTTGTTGTTGCCGCCGCAGGTAATTCAGGCTCTAGTGGCTCTAGAAGTACAGTTGGCTATCCAGCCAAATACGAGTCTACAATTGCTGTTGCCAATGTAAACAGTAACAATGTCAGAAACTCATCTTCTAGCGCAGGTCCTGAATTAGATGTTTCTGCACCTGGTACTTCTATTTTAAGTACAGTGCCAAGCAGTGGATACACTTCTTATACTGGAACATCTATGGCGTCTCCTCATGTAGCAGGAGCAGCAGCGCTTATTCTTTCTAAAAACCCGAACCTAACAAATTCACAGGTTCGCCAGCGCTTAGAAAATACAGCGACACCGCTTGGTGACTCATTCTATTATGGAAAAGGGTTAATCAACGTTCAAGCTGCTTCTAACTAACCAAGTGTGATAAAAAAATCCGGCTGATCCAGCCGGATTCAGCGCGTAAACAAAACCTCGCATTCGGTGTCAATCCTGTGTGCCGGTGCTCACGAATGCTCAATTCGCTCCGCTCCGGTACTCGTCCTTCCTAGACTTCAAAGGTTTTCTATCACGCTGAAAAGAAGACAAAGAGCTAAAATCAAGATCATTTTAGCCCTTTGTCAACAATCTAAATCCGGCTGATCCTGCCGGATTTTATTTATTACTGCTTTTTCGGCGTTTTCTCTTTTTCCGCCGCTTTTTCCATATCCATGATTCTCTCCATCATGGTTGGGTGTCCATAGCGGAAGATCTTCACTAAAAACGGTGGATTTACCTGGGACAGCCCTGATTTTGCAAGCTTTTGAAAAGACGTTACGCCTGCCTCCCCGTCTTTTGTCATGTTCACCGCATATTCGTCGGCTGCCCGTTCTTGATGCCTTGACACTGCATTTGTAAAAGGTGAAGCTGCAAATGACAGCATCGATACGATGATTAAAAGAATCGGAAGAGCAGCAATGTCGTGTGACACCTTGAGACGAAATGTGGCTGCGCCTTTTTGATAAAGATAAAAATAAAGACGATCGATCGCAAATAATCCGGCCAATGACAGCACTAAATATCCTGCTAATCCAATATAGACATGTTTCATAACGTAATGTCCCATTTCATGCGCCATGATAAATAAAATTTCTTGGTCTTTCAGCTTTTGCAGTGTTGTATCCCATAAGACAATACGCTTATTTTCACCAATTCCTGTGACATAAGCGTTCATCGTATTCGTTTTCTCAGACATATTGACCTCATATACATGATCTGCCGGAATATGCGCTTTGTCTGCCAGCGTTAATATTTTCTTCTCTAGAGCTTGATCCTTTAGTGGATAAAAATTGTTATATAACGGATCAATGACGACCGGCTGTATAAAGAAGAGAAACAGCGTAACTGGGACTGTTAAACACCACGCATACAGCCACCAGTGTTTTCTTCTCTTTTGAATCAGCCAAAAGAACACAATAGCACAAAGGGCAAGGAGCGGAAATTGAATCCAAAAATCCAGTGTTTGATCTTTCAACCAGCTTGCCGTACTTTGAGCAGATACTCCGTAGTGCAAAGACAGCTGATAGCCAATCCACTTAATTGGCAATGAAATGATCATTGTTAGAAGTGACAGCACAAACACATACACAAGTTTGCTTAAAAACTTGAAACGAGCTGCTGCCAGGCTCCAATCTGCTATTTTCCGTGAAAACCCTGAAATGAGCAAAAGGAAAAAGACATACCAATCTAATGGGATGGTTATGAAATACAGCAGATTCCGTATGTTCGAGAAATTCTCGCTGATCACAAGCTCATGACTTGTCATAAAGGTATGCGGATCTGCACTTGTCCCTTTTACACTTTCAGGTACCGATGAATCCCCCATTAGAAACAGATACGAATAAATAAAAAGACCGTACAATATGTATGCTACCGTTGCAAGAGCCATCCATTTACGTACTCGCACAGGTCAGCCTCCTTTCCATCCCTCTCTCTATTCTAGTCATGCATTTTTTCGTTTAGAACCTGTCTCATGTGGCTCCATCATAGCATGCCCCATCAGAAAAAGCTTTCGCGAAAAAAATGATTATGCGACTCAAAAATCGGAGAAGCTACATGTAAAACAGTAAGTTGGAGGATCAAAATGAAGAAAATCCTTGCAGGAGTTGTGATTTTTGGACTTTTATTAATCACCTTCTTTTATGTGTTCAGCCGGACGAGCGAAATCTTTGATGAGAATCGAGCTGAAAAATTGCTGCTCTCACCTGCGAATGAATCCATCTCTTATGAAATAGATGATAAGGACACAGTAGAAGATTTAATTGAAGAATTAAATAAAGGCAAACAAACAAGCAATCATCTGAAGAAAAATTTAAAAAAGCCCGATTATATTGCCAAGGTGATGTTCGGACGAACAAACGGCACCACCTTCCAGCTTTGGACCAACCGATCACAGGTCGTTTTTTTAGTTGATGGAACGTTTTATGAACTGAATCAAAAACAGTCGAATTCTTTTCAGAGACAGTTAAAAGAAGCCATTCAAAAGAGCTAAAATGATCTTTGAGAGAAAACTTTGAATTGCGAGGATTTGTCTACATGCGAAGGGAGTCTCTTCATCAGAGACCCCCTTTTTTTATTTACTTTCTTCTGCTTGATACTTTTCTCTTAGCGCTCTTCTTAAAATTTTACCTGTTGTGTTTTTAGGAATATCATCTATGAAATGGATCGTTTGGGGCTGCTTATATTTTGCTAAATAGCGTGAACAATGTGTGATGATGTCTTCTTGATTGATGTGAGCATGTTTCTTAGGGGAAATGTAACAGACGACTGCCTCTCCCGTGTTCGGATCTGGCACACCGATGACAACGGCTTCTGCTACAGCTTCATGTTGATAGAGTACTTCTTCTACTTCTCTTGGATAAACATTATAACCGCCAACAAGAATCATATCCTTTTTCCGATCGACAATATAAATATATCCTTCTTCATCTCTTCTCGCCAAATCGCCAGTATACAGCCAGCCGTCTCTTAGTGCAGCTTCTGTATCTTCTGGCATTTGATAATAGCCTTTCATGATGTTTGGCCCTTTTGCTATCAGCTCTCCGACTTCATTTGGACCGACTTCTTCTCCTAGTTCATTCACAATTTTATTCTTCACATTCATAATGTCAGTCCCGACAGAACCTGGTTTTCTTTTTCCGTCAAGAGGATTGAATGCAGTCACTGGAGATGCCTCTGATAGCCCATAGCCCTCAAGGACCGTAACACCGAATTTTTTCTCAAAGCCATGGAGTAAGGCAACAGGCATTGAGGCACCACCTGATATACAGATCCTCACGGATGACATCGCTTCCTCATGCCCCTCCTGGCGGTACAAATAGTTATACATGGTGGGCACTCCAACAAATAACGTTGGCTTCTCTTTTTCCATCATGCGCAAAAGCTCTGACGGGCTGAAATGCGGCAAGACATAAATCGTCGCACCATGAATCAACGGTGCATTCATACAGACTGTTAAACAAAATACATGGAACATTGGCAAAGCGGCAATAACCTTGTCCTTTTTATCAATCGATAAATACTCAGCGACATCTCTGGCATTTGAATAAAGGTTGAAATGAGTCAGCATGGCACCTTTTGGTTTTCCAGTCGTGCCAGATGTAAATAAAATAACAGCAGTATCATCTGGCTGAATGGAAGGATGTACGTTTTCATTCGCAGCACCTGACACAAGCTTTCCAAAGAAAACAAGTCGATCAGATACTTCCTTGAAGCTTGATCTGCACGCCGATTCATTTTCTGCACAAATAATGACTCTTTCAATCGACGGAAGCTGCTCATACACCTGCTCGTAAACTGGCAGAAGCTGTTCAGGCGCCACAATACCTTTCACATCGCCTGTGATGAGCATATATCCAATTTCACTAGGTGTATACGTTGGGTTAATAGGTACAACGACAAGCCCTGCCTTTAATGCGCCAAAAAAAGAAATGACAAAATGCGGTGAATTTCCTAAAATAAGCGCGATATGATCCCCAGCTTGAAACCCTTCGTTGACTAATCCATCTGCAAAACGCTCGATACTTGTCATCAGCTCTCGATAGGTCCACTTCTTTCCTTCAAAGATCAGTGCGATATTTTCTCCCTTCGTCATCGCCGTCTGCTGAAGATTTTTGATCAAATCCATTCTCCCACCCCTTACATGTCATCAATGAATGAATGACCATTCATTTTATGGCCGAACATTCCTCCTTTCTATTATAATAGACAATCGAAAAAATCCACAAGATCAAATGTAAATCGCTTTCATTTCCTTCAATCAAAAAAGCACTGCTATCTCTAGCCGTGCTTTCCCGCAATTAATAAATCAAATCAAGAAAATCCTCTTTTGATACGTTGCCGAAATAGTGGCGCATATCCATATCTTCTAAGACATCACTGATCGTTTTACGATCATATTGCTGTCCGATGAGCCGCTTCTCAATATCGGCAATATCCCCTACACCAAAGAAATCACCAAAGATTTTGCAATCCTGGATCATCCCTTTTTTCACTTCTAATCGCAAATCAATGGAGCCTGCAGGGAATCTCTTAGAATGCTGCAAATTAAATTTCGGTGAACGGCCGTAGTTCCATTCCCATTTTTGATAGCGATCTCTAGAAATTTCGTGAATCTTTTCCCAATCCTTTTCAGTCAGGCGATATTGAGGCACGTCCCCATTTGTATCAAAAATGTAGCTTAAAAGAATTTTTCTAAATTCTTCTGTTGTCATTTTTTGATCCATCAGTTCACTAATATTGGCAACCCTGCTTCTAATCGATTTGATGCCTTTTGATTCAATTTTTTCTTTTTTCACATTTAAAGCCGAAACGACATGTTCAATTTCTGAATCAAATAGAAGTGTGCCATGGCTGAAAATACGTCCTCTTGTTGCGAACTGGGCATTTCCAGAAATTTTACGTCCATCTGCCATGATGTCATTTCTGCCGCTCAATTCAGCTTTAACGCCCAGCTTTTCAAGCGCTTTGATGACTGGCTCTGTGAACTTTTTAAAGTTATGGAAGCTGTCTCCATCATCTTTTGTGATAAAGCTGAAGTTTAAGTTCCCTTTGTCATGGTAAACTGCACCACCGCCGGATAAGCGGCGCACGACTTTGATTCCGTTGTCTTCCACATACTTTGTGTTGATTTCTTCTATTGTATTTTGGTTCTTTCCGATAATGATCGACGGCTGATTAATGTAAAACAGCAAATACGTTTCTTCTGGATCTAAATATTTTAAGCAATATTCTTCAATTGCCAAATTAATCATTGGATCATAATGTTGTTCGTTATCGATAAACAGCATCTCTATCTTCCTTCCTTGTTCCATCTAAGCCCTGAATGGGCAAGCTGTATACTGCCAGTATATAACGCCTGTGCTTCATTGACTAGGTCTTTATGACGACCAAAATGGGGCAGATGGGTGATGATGAGTTCCCCAACATTTGCTTCCTTTGCAATCTTTCCTACTTCCGTACTGTTCATATGTCCAGCACCTGATCCATCTTGTCCAGCGTAAAAATTGCTTTCGGCAATGAGCAGATCTGCCCCCTTGCTAAATGGAATAAATGCCTCCTGATAGCTTGAGTCTGCTGTATACACGACCACAGCATCTTCTGCCTGAATTCTCATCGCATAGCATTCTGCTGGATGAACCGTTTTCAAAAAATCAATTTGAAAGGGTCCGAGTTGAATCCCTTCTTCCGGCTGATAAGGCTTTGCCTTTGTATGTACATCATCAGAAAGCCGTCCAAATGCTTCTTGATCACCAGTATGTCCATAGATCGGAAGCGGGCCGCTGCTTTTTCCTAAATGATATCCCACTAGCTTCGCATATTGGAGTGGTCCGATATCTGCAATATGATCGTGGTGATAATGAGAAAGGAGAACAGCATCTAGTTCTTCTATATCAATGTATTGCTGAAGCTTTGAAAGAACACCGCTTCCGCAGTCTACAAGAAGACGAAAGCCATTTGATTCAAAAAGGTAGCCTGATGTCGCTTCACCAGCTGCCGGAAACCCTCCATAGCATCCAATTATGGTTAATTTCATCGTCATTTTTCCCTCCTTTTCTAAAAATCCCCTTCTTACAATATACCCATTTTTCATGAAAAAAGCATTCTTCCTGCCTATTGTTACAAAACAGATTGACAATTATTAATCTGTTATAATACAATAATAGCAACAAAACGTATAGGAGGATGACAAATGCTAGGAAAAATCACAGAGTTTTTTAGAAATTTGCCCTCAAAAAAATGCACAAAATGTGGAAATGATTTAATGGAACAGCACGAGTGTTATGGTAATGAATGTGAGGAATGCTCACAAGTAAGTTATCTTAAATAAGGAAATAAATTGAATAAAAAAGCACTTTTTTCCTCCTTCGTCAGTTGGAGTCAAAAGTGCTTTTTATTTTTTCTGAAAAATAGGTAAAAAGGTAAAACCCCTGTCACAAAAGGGTTTTTTAGTATTTTCATATGATGAGTTTTAGTTCTGAAGACACTTTTTATTGACTAGAAGCAATGAAGGGGGTTCTAAATGTCTATTTTTTCTAACAATTTTGTATTTTCTTAATATAATTTTATCGTGGACGAACCTCTTTAATTTTAGTTATACTTTAATTCATATATTAAAACTTAATATGATGGGAATATTCCTTTAATGAATATGTTAGGGAGGAAATCTATGAAAAAATTAAAATTTGGATTGGCTACTCAAATCCTAATCGGTCTTATTCTCGGTGTCGTTGTTGGGGCAATCTTTTTCGGTAACCCAGGTGTCGAGACATACTTAAAACCAATTGGAGACTTCTTCTTAAGACTCATCAAGATGATTGTCATACCAATTGTCGTATCCAGCTTAATTTTAGGTGTTGCAGGTGCGGGTGATGGTAAAAAAGTAGGGAAACTAGGTTTTAGAACCATTCTTTATTTTGAAATTATCACAACATTTGCGATTGTCCTTGGTCTTGTCCTTGCAAACTTTGTACAACCTGGTGCAGGCGTTGACTTTGGACATGCAGAAAAACAAGATATTAGCCAGTATGTTGAAACGGAAAAAGAGCAAAGCAGCAAATCAGTTGCTGATACGTTCCTTCATATCGTTCCAACGAACTTCTTCCAATCATTGGCGGAAGGTGATTTGCTTGCGATTATTTTCTTCACTGTGCTATTTGCACTTGGCGTTTCAGCGATTGGGGAACGCGGTAAACCAGTGCTCGCCTTCTTCGAGGGTGTATCACATGCCATGTTCCATGTCGTCAATGTTGTGATGAAAGCTGCACCATTTGGTGTATTTGCACTCATTGGTGTGACCGTATCAAAATTTGGTCTTGAATCTCTTATTTCATTAGGTAAGCTTGTAGGTCTTGTTTATTTTGCGCTCGCTCTCTTCCTTATCGTTGTATTCGGAATTATCGGAAAGATGATTGGCGTCAATATTTTCAGATTTCTTGCTTACATGAAAGACGAAATGCTTCTTGCCTTTAGTACATCCAGCTCTGAAACAGTTTTACCAAGAGTCATGGATAAAATGGAGCGCATCGGATGTCCAAAAGGCATTGTTTCGTTCGTTATCCCAATCGGTTATACATTTAATCTGGACGGTTCCGTCTTGTATCAAGCCATTGCTGCGCTTTTCCTTGCACAGGTATATGGCATTGACCTTACGATCGTCCAGCAGCTTACACTAGTTCTTGTGCTGATGGTTACATCTAAAGGAATGGCTGCCGTTCCTGGTACTTCATTTGTTGTATTACTCGCGACATTAGGAACGATCGGTGTACCTGCTGAAGGTCTTGCATTTATTGCAGGTGTGGACCGTATCATGGATATGGCGCGGACAGTTGTAAACTTAACAGGAAATGCACTTGCAGCTGTTGTCATGTCTAAATGGGAAGGGCAGTATGACCCTGAAAAAGGACATCGTGTGATGACTGGACAAGAGGCACCTGAGCCAACACAGCTTTCAAGCTAATCAAAAAGAACCCCATCTATCAGGGGTTCTTTTTTTATGCTGTGATTAATGGTGATTGAACATAGTAGTAAAGGAGATCCGCTGTATGGATAAGTGAATCTTCATGTGTTCTTTCAAAAGCATGCGAGGAGTCTATACCAGGACCAATCAGTCCATGAATGATATCATGCCCTGCTCTAATGGCTGCTGATGCATCAGAGCCATAATAAGGGTAAATATCAAGGCGGTAATCAATGTTGTTCTCTTCTGCTAATGCAGCTAAATGCTTGCGTAATCCATAGTGATAAGGGCCACTCGAATCCTTTACACAAATCGATACACTATATTCATCTGTTGATTGACCGTCACCGATCGCACCCATATCTACAGCTAGATATTCCACTGTTTCTTCTGGAATATTCGAGTTGCCGCCGTAGCCAATCTCTTCATTATTGGAAATTAAGAAATGCGTCGTATGCGGCAATGTGATCTTTTCCTTTTGAATCCGGTGGATGAGACGCAAAAGCAGCGCAACACTTGCCTTATCATCAAGATGTCTTGATTTAATAAACCCTGAAGACGTCACTTCCACTCTCGGATCAAATGAAATAAAGTCCCCTACTTGAATGCCAAGTGCTTTGATATCGTCTGCATTTTTCACCTTTTCATCGAGACGAATCTCCATATTTTCTTGATTTCGTTTCGCTTTTCCAGCATCCGCATAGACGTGTACGGATGTTTGATGCATAAGAATGGTCCCTGTGTATGTATGGCCTGATGCTGTTTCAATTTCACAATATTCGCCTTCAATTGAGTTATATTGAAAGCCTCCAATGAGTGCAAGACGAAGCCGTCCATTTGATTTAATTTCCTTAACCATCGCACCGAGCGTATCAACATGCGCTGTCAGCATGCGGTGTTCTTTGTCATCTGTGCCTTTGATGGTGGCAATTAATCCGCCTTTTCGATTTCGTTTTGTCTCAATATTCAAATCTTGTAAAAAACGTTCAACAAAGCCGATCACTTTTTCTGTATTTCCTGATGGACTTGGAATTGATACGAGCTTTTGAATCAGCTGAACGGTTTCGTTTACTTCAGTTGTCATTCGGCATTTCCTCCTTTGTCTGAAAAGCAATTCCTTCCATGTATGCCTTTTTCAGCATCTCTTCTTAAAATATATCGCTTCAGGTTCGAGATGTCTAATTTCAAATGAAAAATCCTTCCTCTATAAAGAGAAAGGATTCATAGATTAAGCTTCGTCCTGTTTCATTTTTCTTACGTTCCAAGCAAAGTATGCTGTTGTTGCTGCCATCATGATGATCGCAACTGTTCCAAGGATCGCTGCTTGGTGCCATAAATAGCTGTCATCACCGCTTGCAATAATCGTTCTAAATCCGTTGATGGTATACGTCATTGGAAGCAGACTATGAATGACTTGGAAGAATTTCGGCACAAGCTCAAGCGGGAATGTACCAGCACTTGCTGCGAGCTGAAGAACCAAGATAATAACGGCAATGAAGCGTCCTGGATTCCCCATAGTCGTCGCCAGCAGCTGAATGATCGCTAAGAATGTCAGACTGACGATAATCGCAAAGAGATAGAAGCGCCAGAGGCTTTCCACCTCAAGACCAAGCCCAAAGATGAGCATGGAGCTTGCAATAACTGCTTGCAGGATACCGACAAAGAGAAGCACACTATATTTACTGAAAAACCATTCAAACGCGTTTCTAGGGCGTCCAGCAGGGTCTTTCATTGGGAATACAACGGTGAGCATGAGAGCCCCTACAAAGAGTCCCATCGATAAAATATAAGGTGTGAGCCCTGTACCATAATTATCGATCTTTTTCGCTGTATCATTTTCTGTTTTCACGGGACTCGCAATCATATTGTAATTGTCTTGACCCGCATCAATTTCTCCTGTTTCATCAGCGGCACTTTTTAATTTATCGGACAGCTTACCTGTACCGCTCTTTAAATCTCCCAATCCTTTATCGAGTGATTTTGAGCCTTCAGCAAGCTTAGATGTGTTGCTTTGGATATTCGTTGAACCACTTTCCAGCTTATTTAACGCTGCACTCAGCTGGCTTGAACCATTCGCAAGCTTATCTGCACCGCTTTTCGCTGTATTCAGCTTTCCATTTGCTGTTTGCAGACCATCTTGTAATTGGCCTTGACCTGTTTGAAGCTTAAGTGCACCTTGATACAATTTATTCGTTCCAGATGTCATTTGATCAATCGCATTTTGTATCGCGACTGTAGATGTGTACAGCTGTTCCGTTTTCTTTGGCAGCTGTTTGACTTGCTGCAGCTGAGCTTTTGCAGAAGCAACCGCAGATTGAACCTCACTTGCATCAGGCAGTTCCTGCAAGGCCGCTAAGCTTTGTTCAAGTCCAGACAGATCTGGCAGTTCGTTTTTAGGCAGACTGTCAAGCTGATCCATTGCCGCCTTTTTCTCTTCATCTGTCATTGAGCTGTTTTGGATGATGCTTTTTACTTTAGCATCTCGATTCGATAGCGCTTCTTTTAATGAAGCAAGTTTTGTACTAAACGTTTTTGCGTCTTTTTTCACCTGATCGAGTTTAGGCGCCATCTTTTCAAGATTCGCTAATTCTGGTGACGACAAGACTTTTTCTACTGCTTCAATTTTTTCTGAAAAAGATTGTGCTTTGTTGTTTAGCTGCTCAATACCCGCTGTGAATTGCGGCATTTTAGAAGCGAGCTGCTGATGACCTTCACGGCTTGTGTTTAACCCTTCAGTCAATGTATCAATTCCTGTGCCAAGCTCTCCAAATTTCTGATCGATGGTTTGATAGCCTGTTAAGAGCTGGCCAAGTCCGCTGTCAAGAGATTGTATCCCTGTGTTCAGTTCACCCATTTTACCAGCAAACTGATGAACACCTTCGCTATAGGTTAATGTTCCTTCAGCCAATTTTGCTAAATTGTCCTTTAACTTGTTACTGCCATCTTTTGCACTTTTTGTTCCGTCATCAATTTTCTTCGCACCATCGCTTGCTTGATCTAAACCTTTTGCAATCGTTTTGAAGTTATCAAAAATGACCTCTGCGTAATTTTTTGTGACTTCCTTTGAAACCGAATCTTTTAATTTGATAATGGCATTATTCGCAATTTGTGACGCCGCATAGTTGGCGCCTGGATTCGTATAATATTTCAGATTCGATTTTTTTGGATGTTTATCAAGGACTGTACTTGCATTTTTCGAGAAATCCTTTGGTATTTCCACGACGAGATAATAATCCTCATTATTTAATCCCTTCACTGCCTTTTCTTCACTATCGACAAAGTTCCATTTGAAATTATCGTTTTTCTTTAATTCCTTCACTAAATCATCGCCGACATGCAGTGTCTTCCCGTCATAATGACTGCCTTCATCCAAGTTGACAACCGCTACAGGCAACTGATCGACTGTACCATATGGATCCCAGTACGCTTTTAAAAATACACCGCTGTAAATCAGCGGAATAAATAAGACAGCTAAAATCGGGATCAGTAGTTTTTTGCTCGTCACAATGTCTTTCCATTGATTCCGAATTAAATTCATTGCTGTTTTCCTCCCATAGATGAATGACTAAATTTAGAATTTGGTCATTTGAACTTAAAAAAAATTATGGTGCTACTAAAAGTCCTTTGAGAACATAAAGTTCCAGCGACTCGGCCACCTCTTCTTTTGTTAAAGGCTCGTATCGCTTTTCCCAATCAAAAATAAGTGCAATATATAGTTTCACCATCACAAATGCAGTCAATTCAGGATCACATGGCTTAATGTCGCCTTTATCAATCGCTTCTTTTACTTTCGTTTTGATATAGCGAATGATCATTTGCTCCATCTTCTCAATCATTTCCTTGACCGCTGACGTGCCAAGCTCCGCACTTTCCTGAAAGATTTTGATTGTGAGCTGGTGGTTTTTTCGAAATTCCAATATTGCAAAGAGTGCTAAGTGAAGGTTTTCAGAGAAACTTTTTTCCTCATCCATTGCTTCATCCGCAATTTTCCTCATCTCCATTAAAAGGGATGTGAAAATTTCATCGAACAGCTCTTCTTTGTTTTTGAAAAAGGTATAAATGGTTCCTTTTCCGACGTTGGCAAGCTTCGCCACGAGGTCCATTGTGGTGGCTTTATACCCGAATTGAGTAAATGCCTTCGTAGCCCCGTCTAAAATCATTTGTCTCCTATCAACACTCATGATTTTCACTCCCAAAATGACTATTTGAACGTTTTGGTCATTAAGTACAGAAAGTAATATACCATATCCTTTTCTCCAGATGCAACAACTTTGTTCACTTTTATGATTCACAACTCTTTTTGAATTATTCGAGCATGAAAAACTCCCTTTCCTTGATAGAAAAGGGAGTTTGTTTTATGAAAATAGATAAGATACAGCCTCTGAAATGGCAGCTTTTCCTTGATCAATACAATCAGGGATTCCGACACCTTCAAAAGCAGCACCTGTGATATAAACACCAGGATATGATTGCTTAAACGTTTCTCGCATGTTCGAAATGGCTTTTTGATGACCGACGTGATATTGCGGCATGCTCGTCTTCCAGCGAGTCACTGTCGTCAGTTCTGGATCTGCTTTAATATCCATGATTTTTTTCAAATCCTCCAGCACGATGCTGACGATTTGATGGTCTGACTGTTCGACAATTGATTCGTCGCCAGCCTTCCCTACATAAGCACGCAATAATGTTTTTCCTTTAGGAGCTGTATGCGGCCATTTTTTGTTCGTCCATGTACAAGCTGTAATAGAGAAATCACTGTTTCTTGAGATGACAAAACCAGTACCGTCATATTCATTATGAACATCCTCTTCTTTAAAACCGAGTGCAACCGTTGCAACAGAAGTAGATGTCATATCATGCAAGTACTCAAGCCCCGCTTCTTTTGGAAACATGGAATAGATCGATTGATGCGGAGTTGTCACAATGGCTGAATCAGCAAAAAGCGTTTGACCGCTGTCTAACTGCACACCGTAGCCCCCATCTGTTTTTTCAATCTGCTTCACTTTTGTCCCTTTATAAATCGTTGTCAGCTTGAGCTTGCTTTCTACTGCTTCAACAAGCGCTTGAAGTCCTTGATTGATCGTTTGGAACTGCCCTTGTTTTTTCGCTGTCACTTGCTGCGCTTTCGCATGCTGCTGTGATTTTTTCATCCCAAGAATCAAACTGCGATGCTTTTGTTCTGTTTGATAAAACTGCGGGAAGGTGGACATTAAGCTGAGACGGTCAATGTCACCTGCATAAATGCCTGATAGAAGAGGTTCGATTAAATTCTCAACTACTTCATCACCGACACGTCTTCTAAAAAATTCACCGAGCGACTGATCTTCTGTTTGCTTGCTTTTTGGCAAGACGAAATCCATTGCGGCTCTCGCTTTTCCTGCAACTGAAAAAAGACCGGTTGTGATGAATGGGCTGATTTGAGTTGGAATACCCATGACAGCGCCTTTTGGCATCGGGTGAAGAGTTTCATTGACTAGTACATATGCCTGCCCTGTTTCATTATTGACGAGCTGATCTGCGAGACCCACATCCTTCGCCAGCTGCGGTCCACTGACCTTTCTTTCTAAAAATGAATCAGGTCCACGTTCAATGATGTAGCCGTCTTTATATAATGTTTGTATTTTTCCACCTAGCCTAGGGCTCGCTTCAATAAGAGATATTTGAATGGGAAGACCTTTTTCTTCGACTTCCTTTTCCAAATAGAAGGCGGCGGCTAAACCAGTGATGCCACCGCCAATGATGACAAGGTGTTTTTGATTGTCATGCATAGGATCGCCTTCTTTTATATAATTACTTGCTTTCGTCAAGCTTCTTTAATACGACAGTTGCGAGAGCATCAATAAATGCTGGTTTCGCATTTGGCATTTCTGGACGATAGTAGGCTGCACCGATTTCATCTGTCACGACTTTACATTCATAATCGTTGTCGTATAACACTTCAAGATGGTCAGCGACAAATCCAACAGGCACATATACGAACGTTTTATAGCCTTTTTGTTCGAATAGGTCACGTGTTAAGTCTTGAACGTCTGGTCCAAGCCATGGATCAGGCGTGTTGCCTTCACTTTGCCAGCCTATTTCATAATGTTCAATTCCTGCACCTTCTGCAATCATTTTGGCAGATTGTGCGAGCTGATCAGGATATGGATCTCCTGCTGCAATAATCTTTTCAGGAAGGCTGTGTGCAGACACAATGAGTACGGCTGATTCTCTTTCCTCTTCACTCATTGATGCATACGTATCCTTCACTTGTTTCACCCAATAGTCCACAAACTTCGGCTCATCGTACCAGCTTTCCACAGACGTAATCTTCAGATTGCCAAGCTTGTCTGCCTCATCTTGTGCACGCTTGTTATACGATTTCACGCTAAAGGTTGAAAAATGCGGCGCAAGAACAATACTCACTGCTTCTGTGATGCCGTCCTTGTGCATCTCTGCAACTGCATCCTCAATGAACGGCTCAATATGCTTTAAGCCAATGTAGACATGAAATTCAATGTCGTCTTGGATGTCGTTCAAATGATCACACAAACCATTTGCCTGCTGTTCGGTAATTTTTGATAAAGGAGAAATACCGCCGATTGCCTTGTAGCGATCCTTCAAATCTTGCAGCATCTCTGGCTCCGGCTTTCTGCCTCTGCGGATATGTGTATAATAACGCTCAATATCTTCTTCTTTATATGGGGTGCCATATGCCATGACAAGAAGTCCCATTTTCTTTTTCTCCACAACCAACACTCCTTCAGATCATTTGAAATAGTTTAGATGGATGATTTTTTATGTTTCGCTGAATAATCGTGAATAAAATCTGTCAGCTTCTTTAACGTATCTGGTGAAACATCTGGAAATACCCCATGACCTAAGTTAAAGATAAAGTGATCTGATTTCATTCCTTGATCTAAAATAGCTTTTGCTCTCTCTTCAATGACTTCCCAAGGAGCAAGTAAAATGGTTGGATCAAGGTTCCCCTGTAACGTTTTTGTGAGCCCTTCTTTTCTTGCTTCGTCTACACTCATACGCCAATCCAGTCCAACCACATCAAGCGGCAGGTCATGCCAGTCTTTCGCTAAATGGCTTGCTCCAACTCCATACATGATCATTGGGACGTTTTCAGACTTCAGCTCTGTGAAAATTCGCTGCATGACAGGCTTAATGAATGTCCGGTAATCTGCTGCATTTAAAGCACCAACCCATGAGTCGAAAATTTGAAATGCACTGACCCCGGCTTTTACCTGCGCGCGTATGTACGTAATCGTCATATCAGCTAACTTGTTCATAAGCAGCATCCACGCCTCAGGATCACTGTACATCAGTGCCTTTGTTTTATGATAATTTTTAGATGGGCCGCCTTCAATCATATAGCTTGCCATCGTAAATGGTGCGCCAGCAAAACCGATAAGCGGAACATTCAGCTGCTCCTTCGTTAAAAGCTGAATGGTATCAAGCACATATGGCAGGTCTTCTTCAGGATGAAGTTCCCCAAGACGTTCGATATCTGCTTTAGATCGAATCGGTGCATCAATCACAGGTCCAATTCCATTTTTAATTTCTACGTCCACTCCAATAGCCGGAAGCGGGGTCATAATATCTTTATATAAAATAGCGGCATCTACACCATATTGTTCTACAGGAAGTCTCGTTACATAAGCACATAGCTCTGGCTGATGCGTAATTTCAAATAGCCCGTATTTTTCTTTAAGGGCACGATATTCAGGCTGTGAGCGTCCTGCCTGTCTCATATACCAAACTGGTACATGGTCTGTTTTTTCCCCTTTACACGCCTTTAAGAACGTGTCATTAAAAACCTTCGTTTTTCCCATTACCTTTCATTCCACCTTTCGCCTTATACTCTCTTTTTGTACAAGGCTCAAACCTGCTTTTACTATACCGTTTTTTCAAGGCACGGTATACTAAAGCGGCTCAATGTTCAAAAAATCGCCGAATATTAACGTCCAAAAGCCTCTGGCTTGACATATGGACTGCCTTCGCCTTCTTCTTGCGTTTGAGTATTATATGGAACAACCTTATACTCTGCATTTGAAAATACATTGGCATACGGCATTGTATAGCTGCCCACGCCTGTCACTGTGTCGATCAGCGTCTCGCTTCCATTTCTCTTTTCATAGATACGGTATTCAACGCGTTTATCCTCTTGATTGTCCCAATACAGCTCTAATGTAAACAATCCTTTGATTTTAAACGCATAGCGGGCTTCAAATCCTGTAAGTCCCTCTAAATGGATAGGCGACTCGAGCTCTTTTATCCCCTCTGGTTTTTCAAACGTTTCATTGGTGATTTGAGCTGCTGTTAAAATATCTTTAAACAGCTGTACAGGGTATTGACTGCCCCCAGTTAAATAGTGGCTGTTATCGGTTTTGTCATACCCCATCCAAATTGCACCCGTTGTACTAGGCGTATAGCCGGCAAACCAAGCATCTTTTGTTGCACCTTTCACACCTGAATATGTGGTCGTACCTGTTTTACCTGCTAAATCTCCAGCGTATGAACCGCTCTGGGCTGTCCCGCCCTTGACGACTTGCTGGAGCATTCTTGTCATATTCCAAGCATTCTGCACACTAAATACTCGTTCTTGCTGACTACGATTCTTTTCTACAGTTTCTCCTTCATCATTGGTGATTTTTTGAATAAAGAAAGGCTTTTTATATACGCCTTCATTTGCAAAAGTATGAAAGGCTCCAGCGATTTGTAATGGAGAAACTCCTTTCTCTAAACCGCCAAGCGCAATAGCTAAGCCTTTATCCGAGATATCTATCCCCATTTTCTCGAGATATGATTTCGACATATCAATGCCCAGCTGGCTTAATGTCCACACAGCAGCGGTATTTTTACTTTTCATGAGGGCTTCCACCATTGTGACCCTGCCTTCATACTGCCCATCGTAATTCTTAGGTGAATAGCCGTCATAGCTTTTTTCTTTGTCTTCAAGCAGTGAATAAGGTCTGAATTTTTTCTCCTGCATTGCCGGACCGTAGACTGCGATCGGCTTAAAAACAGATCCCGGCTGCCTAACAGCTGTCACCCTGTTGTAGCCTCTTGCCTGATATTCTCGTCCACCGATGGCTGCTTTCACTCCACCAGACTCGTTATCAATGAATACGGCGCTGCCTTCCGGAGAACCGCTTTTTCCCGGGAAATAACGGTTGTTCTTCATCGCATCATAAGCGGTTTTTTGCAGATTCATATCAATCGGAACTGTAATGGTATAGCCGCCTTGAAGCAATTGTTCATGCGAAATGGCATACTCTGATTCTGCTTCTTTAATAATGAGATCAACATAGCTGTCCACCCAAGGCGTTTCTGATTTCTTTTTTAAATGAATGCCTAGTGTTCTCCCTTTTGCTTCTACTGTTTCTGTTGAAGACAAATATCCTTGTTCGTTCATTAAATTCAGGATGGTGTCCCGCCTCTGTTTATTTTTATCAGGGTGTAAAACAGGCGAGTAAGAAGATGGTGCCTTTGGCATCGCAGCGAGTGTGGCACCTTCGCTGACCGTTAAATCTTTCACATCCTTACTAAAATAATAATTGGCTGCTGCCTGAATACCATAAACACCATGGCCAAAGTAAAGCTGATTCAAATACATCTCTAGCAGCTTATCCTTTGAATAATCTCTCTCTAAATTAATGGCAATAATGACTTCTTTCGTTTTTCGAAGAAAGGTTTTGTCATTTGTGAGAAAAATATTTTTTGCGAGCTGCTGGGTAATTGTACTGCCGCCCTCTACCTTCCCTCCTGCTAATATATCTCGATAAACCGCCCTTGAAATAGACTGTGCATCAATTCCGTGATGCTCATAAAAACGCTTGTCCTCGACAGCCACAAAAGCTTTTGCTACTTTATCAGGCACCTCTTTTAATGACACAGGGTCCCGATTTTCTGAATACATGCTTGTGAGTTCTTTTCCATTCTGATCAATGATTTTGGAGGAAGCATGAAAAACAAGCTTCTTTTCATCTATGACATAATGTCCTAAAAATAAAATCGTCAGATAGCCAATGAATGAGAGTACGATTGTACTTCCTGCAATGACTAATGGAATGATTATCTTCTTTTTCTTCAAATTAGGTCACCTCATTCCTTTATACGGATAGTATGGGATGTATTGCTTCATAATATGTTTTATGGATTGACTGCCAAAGAATTATATATCATTCTTTTGTTATACTATCAAGCAGGAGGCGGTTTAGATGAATTTCTATATTACATATGGAACAGCAGATTTTTTGCATAAAATCGCAAAGAAACACCATCTGGAAAATCTGCTTTATATGGTCGGAAAAGAACAAGCAGCTCTTTTTCATGAAACGGAGGGTGAGACTGTATTTAAAGCCCCTCATGCCTATGATGTGATTTATGCGAAAGGCGAGCTTGTCCAATCTGGTTTCGTCACCTTGAATCATATCCCTGTTAAGCTTGAAAGCAGAGCACTGTTTGAATCCACCTTTCAGAAAAAAACGAACATCTCAGAACATCAGCGCGGCTTCCAGGCTATTCGCGTTTTAAGACCTAAAAAAGATGAAGAAGTTTATTTGATTTTGACACTTTGGGAATCAGAGGACTTATTTCAAGACTTTCAAGAATCAGAAGCATTCTTTCAGCCACACGAGGATACAGGCTCCATTTTCTCTCGTCCAGCTTACCTCACATCCTACCATGCCGTCACAGACAATTAAGGAAGTGCTGCTCTCAGCACTTCTTTTTTTCATTAAAAAAAGCCCAGTCGCCTGGGCTCTTCATTTTATGAACTTGATTTCAGCTCGTACCGATGAATGATCGGCTGAAGCACATAGAAATTCAGCAATATCCACCCTAATAAGACCGGCCACTTCAACATAGGTGAAGCACCTTTCAATTGAATCAGCAGCACCAATAGTGGAATCAAGCAGATCATAAAAAAACTCATTTTTGAGACAAAGGTTTCTTTGATTTGATGCCGGCAGCTTGGACACATCATCATTTTCGTATGTGATAAATGAAATTTTTCGACGAAAGAAAATGTTTTTGAACAATTTGGACAGCTTCCCAACGCTACTCCTCCCTTTCCCTGCTTCATATCAACTTCGACTTTTATGTAAAATGACCTTTTGATACTGACCACGAAATCCTCTTCTGTTGAAAGATTCTAACAATTACCATACAATCAGTAAAAGAGCATGAAGGAGGTTTTCGATTCAATGACAATATCCACTTTACAAAAAAGCATCAATGAACGTCTTGATGAACATTATGAGGAAATGGTTAAAATTAGACGCCATCTCCATATGAATCCTGAACTTTCTTTTCAGGAAGAAGAAACAGCCGCTTTCATCGCCAGCTACTATGATACATTACAAATACCTACGCGCACCAAGGTGGGCGGTCATGGCGTACTCGCTTATATTGAAGGAGCTTCTCCGGGACCAACCATTGCCCTCAGAGCTGATTTTGATGCACTTCCCATCCACGATGAAAAAGATGTACCTTACAAATCAACAAAGCCTGGTGTGATGCATGCATGCGGTCACGATGGGCATACTGCGACACTTCTTGTATTAGCAAAAGTCTTGCATACGCATCGTGATCAATTAAAAGGAAAGATCGTCCTCATTCATCAGCATGCCGAGGAATATGCTCCCGGCGGTGCAAAACCGATGATTGAAGACGGCTGTTTAGACGGGGTCGATGTGATATTTGGTACGCACCTTTGGTCTTCAGAGCCTTGTGGCACGATTCTTTATAAAAGCGGGAACTTTATGGCAGCGGCCGATCGTTTCTCCATTCAAGTCCAAGGGAAAGGCGGACATGGTGCCCAGCCTCATTTAACCAAAGATGCCGTACTCATCGGTTCACAAATCGTCGCAAACCTGCAGCAAGTCGTTGCACGTAAAGTCAATCCAATTGATTCTGCTGTTGTTTCTGTTGGAGGTTTTGTAGCAGAGAATGCCTTTAACGTTATTGCAGATTCAGCTGTTTTAACGGGTACAGCACGATCCTTTGAAGAAAGTGCACGGCTTATTATCGAACGAGAAATTGAACAGGTGGTAAAAGGGGTATGCCAGATGCATGATGCTGCCTACACATATGAATACGTAAGAGGATACCCTGCTGTCAAAAACCATCCAAAGCCGACTGAATATATTGCTGACATCGCAAACCAGACAGAAGGTGTCACAGAAGTAAAAGAAGCGGAAACACAAATGGGCGGAGAAGACTTTGCTTACTACCTTCAGCATGTCCCTGGTACCTTCTTCTACACAGGCGCCATGCCGGAAAACAGCAAAGACGTCTATCCACATCATCATCCAAAGTTTGATATCAACGAAAAAGCAATGCCTATCGCAGCAAAGGTTCTCGCTAACGCCGTTCTTTCCTACAATGAATAAAAAAAAGCCGCTGTCATCAGCGGTTTCAGCGTGTAGACAAACCCTCGCATTCGGTGTCAGGTCTGCGCTCCGGTGCTCACGAATGTCAAATTCGCTCCGCTGCTCGTCCTTCCTAGACTGCAAAGGTTTTCTATCACGCTGTGCTGAAAAGAAGACAAAGGGCTAAAATAAAGATTATTTTAGCCCTTTGTCAACAATCTGAAGCCGCTGTTATCAGCGGTTTTTCTATTTCATTTCTTTCAATATTCGCAAGTGGAACACATGGCGTGCAACCTCTCCGAGCTGTCCTGTCAGCTGATGATTTGCCACCCCGCCAACAGCGGCTCCGACGACCGGCATTAATTGAAACAGCTTTACAAGATCAATGTAATCTCGATACTCCTGCTGAAAGCTGTACCAATCCATTTCCTCGCAGCTCGTTTCCCAATCATCTATGATCTTCATCATTTTTTGACGATGTGCACTGCTGGAAAAGGCGAGTTGAAATATACAGAGCAAAAAGAGTCTTTCCTCCTTTTGAGATAAATCAAAGCCATAAATACACGCCAGCTCATAAAGGCATTTCATCTTTATGCTCAGCAGCAGCGGAAAGTCTGCCATTCCGAGGAATAAACCGCCTGCACCTGTTCCAACCCCTTCGATAGCAGCCGCCTTTTGGTAATACTTCACTTTATCCTTTGCCAGTTCATTTCGTTCAACAATAGATAATTGTTCATCAATCACTGAAAATGAAGTAAAGTGTGATCCTGATACGGTTGATTCAACCATTGTTTTGACTGCACTTGTGATGACTTGATGAAACCTGGCAGGAATTCGGCGGTTCACCTGCTGCTGAACTCCTTTTGAAAACCGTTCGATCTTTGAAGGTTTTCTTAAAAAACGTGTTTGAAAAAGAATGGCTTCTTCATACAACTCCCGTTCAGCTGCATTCATCCGGTCCCCTCCTTGATGTCATCATACGCTCGCTGTAATTCCACTTATCTCATCTTTTTTAATCTGCTTTGTACGTAAGGCTTAAAGAGGACAAGCACAAACGCTACAGAAATGAGAAAGGCAAGTCCGCTTCCCTGCCAGCCTCCTGCTGGAAGTACCGCACAGCTCAGCAATATCGATTGGATGATGAGCACATTACGGACGAGAACAAAAAAGCTTCGATCCTTTTCTTTTTGAGAAACTGGATAAAGTGCCTGTAATGAAAGATGAGCAAAGTGCTTCGTTAACGGCACAAGCTGTACACCTGTGATAAATACTGTGAACAAGACTAGTAACGCACCCACCCAGCCTGCTGCACCTGTATACAAAATAATCAGGACAAACACGGCAGTTAATCTAAACACCAGACCAAAATAGTCATTTGAGCGTACAAACGCCCTCACATACATATAAGAAAAAGTTTTACGCTGATCGTAAGGAACAAACTTCAACATCCAGTCCATGTATGCTCTTCTTTTCACCTGTTTCTTTAAGTGAGGCACATCTGTAAATAAGTTTGCCAAACGATAAAAGCGCTGCTTCCGTTTTAATTCATCAGAAATATGCATTTCCCATTGAAAGGGCTGTTTTTTCACTGCATTTGTTAAGTAGACAAGATAGACACCATAGATAAGATAAAAAACGATTGCAATCGCATAGGCTGCCTGTAAGATGGTGTAGATCAACATCATATTTAATAGAAAACGAAGGGCTGCATCGAGCCATCTCACGTGTTTTCCTTGAAAATAAGTCATTCTCCATTGAATGGCTGTATTCAGACCCTTTATTAAGATCATTTGCGCCAATATCAGCACATACTCCGTGATGCCTCCTGAAGACACCGCCGAATAAAGCGGAAGTGCGACAATCGATACAGCAATGAGAGGAAACAGCTGAGAAATGAAGCTAAAGTTAAACGCTTGTTTTAAGTAAGGCTCCATCTTTCCTTCCAAAGGAAGCAAAAACACGAGATCGGCTTCTTTAATCAACGTACGTACGTATGAGCTTGTAAGTACCAATGAGAAAACAACTGCCATCACCCAGTAGGATGGGAAGTGAGCTGGAATATGTTTGAGCCAGCTGCTGTACCAGCTTGCTCCGCCTGCAAGGAAAAAAATGAGCACAATGACAAGATGATCGTTGAACATGTATTTTAAGTATTTTCTTGTTTCTTGTATGTGTTCCTCTAATCTTGATTTCCAAATAGTAAGCGTTGTTTTACTCATAGCTTTCTTCCTTTGTTAATTCCAAATAAAGATCATCGAGTGTCGCATCTCTCATATCGAACTGTTCTCTCAGCTCTGCCAGTGTTCCTTTCGCTCTGATTTCCCCTTCGTGCAAAATAATGAAGGAATCACAATAGCGCTCAGCTGTCGCTAAAATATGCGTTGACATCAGGACACTAGCGCCGCTTTTCTTCGCTGCATTCATCCGTTCAAGCAGTGCATTGATTGCAAGAGGATCAAGCCCTAAAAACGGTTCATCGATGATATACAGCTCTGGTTCCACAAGGAATGCACACATAATCATGACCTTCTGCTTCATTCCTTTTGAAAAATGAGCAGGGAACCATTTCAGCCTTTTCTCCATTCGAAATTCTTTCAGCAATGATGGCAGGCGTTCGTCTAATTGTTCCTTTGATAGACCGTAAGCCATCGCTGTCAGCTCTAAATGCTCTTTTAACGTTAATTCTTCATATAAAACAGGTGTTTCAGGAATAAATGTAAATTGTGAACGATACGCCTCTTGGTCGTCTTGAAGAGTTCGTCCATTCAATTCAATGACACCTTTATGCGGTTTCATGAGCCCGATAATATGGCGGATGGTTGTACTTTTCCCCGCCCCGTTTAAGCCAATGAGACCGACGATTTGATTTCTTTCTAATTCAAATGAAATATTTTTTAGAACGGGATTCTTCGTATATCCGCCCGTTACATCTTTTACAGTGAGAAGGGACATGAATTCGTTCCTTTCTTTCTTTTTTCCTTTATAGTAACAAAAACGAATGATAATTTGAAATGTTTACCTATAGACGAGTCATGAATAAAAAATAGGCGCTTTGGTCATCATAATGTATGTAGAAGAAATGAACTTGATGACCAATAAGTAAATGAGGTGTTTGTTAAAGGCAAAGAACCGCATGACAAGTTGGTTTTTCATCTAAAAACCTTAGCTTCTGTTTTGCTTCACTGATTCTTGATTTTTGTGTCCTATACAATATGTATTCGACAAACCAAAACGTCAAATGAGGTGTTTACGGCAGAAATAGCAGGCACATGAATTCTTTATTTCAGTAAATAGAGAATTCAAAAGGCATTCGAATGAAAGCATCAGCATTTCTTCTGCAGGAGCAGGATGAGCGACCAAAGGAGTTCGCTTGTCCTGTTTTCTTTTTTGCTTCTTTTTATGATACGATAAAGGAAAAATAGTGAGGAGTGACATGGCGTGAGCGACTGCATTTTTTGCAAGATCATTGATGGAGACATTCCATGTGCAAAAGTATATGAAGACGAGCATGTATTGGCTTTTCTTGATATCAGCCAAGTAACAAAAGGACATACCCTTGTAATCCCGAAAATACATAAAGAAAACATCTATGAGATGACACCAGAAGTGTCTAACCACTACTTCCAAGCGATTCCGAAAATTGCAAGGGCGATCAAACAGGAGTTTGAACCAATTGGGTTAAACCTCCTGAACAACAACGGTGAAAAAGCCGGTCAATCGGTGTTCCATTACCATATGCATATCATTCCGCGCTACGGAAAAGGCGATGGCTTTGGTGCCGTATGGAAATCACACCAAGATCAATACACGTCAGAGGATTTAAAAGACATTTCTTCTGCCATCCACACGCGGCTTACCTCATCTTAACAGATGAGGTTTTTCTTATTTTTGCCCCTTTTCCTCGCTTCCATCTCCTAATAGTAAGATATTTTGAACGATTCAAATTTTTTGTCCAAATGCTTCAAATTTGTGATAGGATGGTTTTATCTTTTGATCCATTAACGCGAGAAATAGGGAGAGATTGTGATGAAGCGAACGACGAATTTTAATGCTGGTCCGGCGGCACTGCCGCTAGAAGTTCTTCAAAAAGCACAGGAAGAACTTGTTGATTTTAAACAAACTGGGATGTCTGTGATGGAGCTTTCTCATCGCAGCGGTGAATATGAAGAAGTCCACAATAAAGCAAAAGCGCTTTTGGGGGAACTGATGCACATTCCAGAAGATTATGAAGTCCTCTTTTTACAAGGCGGAGCTAGTCTTCAATTTGCGATGATTCCTATGAACTTCTTACATGAAGGCGAAACAGCTCATTTCATTCAAACAGGCGCTTGGTCAGAAAAAGCATTGTCAGAAGCAAAAGGGTTTGGTCAGACATCTGTGCTTGCTTCAAGTGAAGATGACAACTACTCGTATATTCCAGAAGTAGATACTTCTGGTTTAACAGATGGTGCTTACTTGCACATCACATCGAACAATACGATCTTCGGCACTCAGTGGAAAACGTTCCCGAACACGTCACTCCCGCTCATTGCGGATATGTCCAGTGATATTCTCAGCAAAAAAATAGACGTTTCTTCATTTGATCTCATCTATGCTGGGGCACAAAAAAACCTAGGGCCTTCAGGTATCACGATTGTGATTGCACGCAAACGTTTATTAGAGAAAGAGAAAAGCAGCACGCCGAAAATATTAAAATATTCAACACATGCAAAAGCTAACTCTCTTTATCATACACCACCGACTTTTGCGATTTATATGCTGTCGCTTGTCCTTGAGCATGTTAAACAAGCTGGCGGTGTAGAAGCAGCGGAAAAACGCAATGAACAAAAAGCAGGCATTCTCTACGATACAATTGATCAAAGCGGCGGTTTTTATCAAGGACATGCGCGTGCTGACAGCCGTTCGCATATGAATGTCACCTTTACTCTTCGCGATGATGCACTTACTTCTTCCTTTGTGGAAAAAGCAAAGCAAGAGCAAATGGTTGGACTTGCCGGCCACCGTTCTGTCGGTGGATGCAGAGCATCTATTTACAATGCGGTCTCAATTGAAGACTGCCAAAAGCTTGCGGACTTTATGAAAAAGTTCCAGCAAGAAAATGAGTAAAAAGGCTTTTCTATAGGGAAATAAATTTGTTATAATAACGAGAAATATAAAGTCATGACTCTTGCAATAAATGATGAGCCATATTATTGGAGAGTCCTATAAGAGCTTAGCAGAGGAGAGCATAGAAATGAAAACAAAAGAATTAGTGATTATGTCATTGCTTGCAGCAATGGGAGCTGTTTTGCATACGATTTTCCCGCCCATCTTCTTCGGAATGAAACCTGATATGATGCTGGTCATGATGTTTTTAAGCATCATCCTTTTCCCAAAGGTTCAGCATGTCGTCGTGATTGCGCTAGTGACTGGAGTCATTTCTGCATTAACAACGGGATTCCCAGGCGGACAAATTCCGAATATGATTGATAAGCCAGTGACAGCCTTTATCTTCCTAGCCCTTTTCTTATCTTGCTCGAAGATAAAGAACAAAGTGGTGCTGACCGCTGTGTTAACTGCGATTGGAACCATCGTATCCGGCGTGATTTTCTTATCTGCCGCTTTACTGATCACCGGACTGCCAGCTGCATTACCGGCACTTCTTGTGGGCGTCGTCCTGCCAGCAGCTGTGATTAATACCATCGCTATGGTATTTGTCTTCCCAATTGCTCAGTCCATTTTGAGACGTGCAAGAATGATAGAAGTTGCTTAACGAATAACCGAACCTCTTCATCATAGATGAAGAGGTTTTTTCATGCTTTTATAAAAGAAAAAGGGTCAGCAGTAAAATGAGGAGCGAAATCCCTGCACCTGCCGCACACACAAGTGCTTTTTGTTTTAAGACATGTTTTGGCGGATAAGACCCTGCATACCCAAGCTGTCTTGCATAATGAATAGAACCACCTGTAAAAACGATGACGATACACATAAAAACGAACAGAAAGACAGACAACCTTCTCCCCTCCCTTTTCTTCAAAAGTATGCTAAAATAAAGCAAGCTATGTATGGAAGTTCAATGAAGCTGATCGTCAGCTCAGAGAGAACATGCGAATGTGTAAAATTTGACTAGAGGTGATTTGAATGGCTAGTGGACGTTCTTTATTAACAGGATTATTTGTAGGCGGTCTCCTCGGAGGTGCGGCAGTGCTCCTGACGACTCCCTCTTCTGGCAGAGATGTGCGCGGAAAAGTGAAAGACGGCTATGACAAATTCGAAGATACGCTGACAAAATTAAAAAGAGATGGACAAGCTTTAAAAGAGCAAATTGTGGAAACAGCAAAAGAAAGCGCAGAGGTGATTAAAGAAGTCGGATCTGAATTGCAAACATCGATTCAGCAATGGCGCGAAGAAATCAAACCTCATCAGCAGGACTTACAAAAGGAAATTCAGGAAATTGAGGAAAAGCTCAAACAACTGGAGAAAACCTTACAAAACTAATATACTCACAAAAAAATATTCGTTTACAAAAGTGTGCGGGGTGCGTATCCCGCACTTTTTTTGTTGAAAAAAGGTTATTTTGTCAATGTTTTTCATGACTTTTAAAAATTCTTGAATTTTCAGCTTTATTAATCTTTATTTTATTGGCATAATAGAATTACAAGAAAAAGAGAAGTAGGTGAAATGGATGAATCATTCGGAACAGCCTTTCGATGTAAAAGAAGCACTTTTATTCAGTCAAAGAATGGCCCAATTGAGCAAAGCTCTTTGGAAATCCATTGAAAAGGACTGGCAGCAGTGGATCAAACCGTATAACCTAAATATCAATGAACATCATATTTTATGGATTGCGTATCAATTAAAAGGAGCTTCAATATCAGAAATTGCAAAGTTTGGCGTCATGCATGTATCAACGGCGTTTAACTTCTCCAAGAAACTGGAGGAACGAGGATTTTTAAAATTTTCTAAAAAGTTAAACGATAAACGCAATACGTATATTGAGCTAACGCCAAAAGGCGAAGAGACATTCCATAAACTACTCGAAGATTTTGACCCGGCACGAACTGGTATTGTCAAAGGCGCACAGCCGCTTCATGACATTTACGGAAAATTCCCTGAGATTTTAGAAATGATGTGCATCATCCGAAACATTTATGGTCAGGATTTCATGGAGATTTTTGAGAAATCGTTTTCAAACATTGAGAAGGACTTTTTGAATGAGCGAGGAAAAGTCACGAAAAAGACTGAGGAACTTGAAAACTCAGCTGAGGCAGCAGAAAAAGCGGCTAACACAAATCAAATTGTTTAATGATCTTTATAAATTCATTCATTAACGGCTGAAATAGTCCTTGATCATGCAAAGCAAATATGGTCTCATGAACATCCAGCTTTTCAATTAATTGTCCCGCAAAAAGCGCGAGGAGATCGTCAAACATGACGTAGCCTTGTGCTTTTTGCTTATCCATTTCCTCTGAAAGCTCAGCACAAATACGCTCAATTTCCTCTGCCTCTTCTTTCGATACACGCTGCCTGATCAATAACGCATAATATGGATAACGGCTCATATCGGTTGCCGTCAATAAAAGTTCCATATAATATTCAAGCTGGCTCATTCGTTCCTCAATACTCATGTACGTTCCCTCTTTCTCTTAGTCCTTCTATTTTAGCCGAAAATACTCATTGACGAAAGAGACGAACCTCCCCCTTCAGTTCTTTTTTCTTGAAAAATCCAAAGTTTCCTCTCTTTATTCCATATGAAGGCACCATTTTATTTTTTTTCATCAAAACCATTGATTTTTATCCTCAGGAAGAGTAAATTATCTTGAGATATTCAATTCGATTTTTAGATTGGAAGGATGAAAAATGAATTGTTGGAAGACCATTAATCTTGAAAAGGATTATGGTTATACGAGAATGATGATTTCTGCCATAAGTCTTGCTATCCTTTTTTTCATTATGGCATTTTTATGTTTTCAACTGACTCATCCTGAAACGAGGCTAAGCAGCCATAACGCACCGCTTTTTGCCGTGCTCTTACTTGTGACATTGCTTGTCCACCGTGTGGTTCACTTGATCCCAGTGATGAAAAATAAGAAAAAAATGACGTTATTAATGAAACGAAATTGCTGGCAGCGCGTACCTAAGAAAGTGATGCTTTTTTCACTTCTCAGCCCGTTTTGTGTCATCTCACCGGTTTACTTTGTGTTAGGCGTGGCGTTTCCTATGTACGCACACTATTTTATCATCATCGCAAGTATACATGCAGGCTATTGTTTGCCTGACTTTTTATTTGCATGGAAGCTGCTCAAAGCACCTAGATCCTGCATCATCGATCAAGCTCAAGACGAGTTTGATATTTTAGTTGACCAAACTTCCTCATCATGAGGTTTTTAAAGCCAACTTCTATCTTTTTCATAAAAAATTTGGTAATGTAGTATGGGAATAGCATAGAGAGGGGGGATCTCCGATAGTTTTATTTTACTTCATCGTCTTTGCCGCGTTTATTGTGTATTCAATAAACAGGCTTACTAATACATTATGCCTTGTCAGAGAGATTCCTGAAGAACGGCAAGATAAGGTGTTTCGCTTTATCAACGTATCAATACTGATCTTACTTATCTCATCATTTGTTCAAATTAACATTTCCATTTAAGATCAAAGCAAAAGCTGCCAGTTTGAGGGCAGCTTTTTGTGTATATTTGAATTAGCAAATCCAAGATGCACCGATGATGATCAATAAAATGAATAATACGACGACTAGTGCAAAACCGCCAGCAAAGACTTCTCCTCCCATGTGAAAACACCTCCTGCCAGTTCTTCCTCTGTTCTAAGCTCAGTGTATGCAGAAAAATAAAAAACGTTTAGGCACCTGTCATCGTTTGAAAAAAGAACCGCCCTCACGCACGGCAGGACGGCTCCCTTCTGTCACAGCGATTTAATTAGTAAAGATATGCTGCACCAACGATGATCAGCAAAATGAATAGCACGACCAATAAAGCAAACCCATTAGAATATCCTGCTCCCATATAATTCAGCCTCCTTTTTGTGATCACTATATGTGTATGTCGCGCGCAATTTTTTGACTAGACGAATGCCCTTCCATTTGCATTTCTTTTTACAGCGTGTCACAATATGTTATGATACAAGCAATGATAAATAAATTGGAAAGATTAGGAGTGTTTTTTGAATGAAAAAAATGGCTTTAGCAGCTGTAACAGCAGTAAGTGTTTTAACTCTTGGCGCATGCAGTAGCGGTGATAAAGATGTGATCGCCACAACGAAATCAGGAGATGTCACAAAAGGAGAACTTTATACAACTCTTAAGAAACAAGCAGGTGGAGATGCTCTAAACCTACTTGTTCAACAAAAGGTTCTTGCTGACAAATACAAAGTATCTGATAAAGAAATTGATAAGAAATTGGAAGAATATAAAAAGACACTTGGTGAAGATCGTTTAAAACAGCTTCAAGATGAATTCGGTAAAGATTACATCAAAGATCAAGTGAAATATGAGCTGCTGACTCAAAAGGCTGCCAAAGCTAACATCAAAATCACTGATAAAGAAGTAAAATCGTATTACGATGACCTTAAAGGAAAAATCCGTGCAAGCCACATTTTAGTAGCTGATAAGAAAACAGCTGACGAAGTGGAAAAGAAATTAGATAAAGGTGAAAAATGGGATTCCCTTGTCTCTGAATATTCAACTGATACTGCTTCAGCAGCACAAGGCGGAGATGTAGGCTGGTTCGCAAAAGAAGGCCAAATGGACGAGAACTTCAGCAAAGCTGCTTTCAAACTAAAAGTAAATGAAATCAGCAAGCCAGTAAAATCCCAATTCGGCTACCATATCATTAAAAAGACTGAAGAACGCGGTAAATATGATGACATGAAAGCAGACTTGAAAAAAGAACTGCTTGACCAAAAACAAGCAGACACAAATGAAATCCAAAACATCTTAAACAAATTAGTAAAAGATGCTGATGTGAAAGTAAAAGATAAAGAGCTTCAAAAAACGTTCAAAGAAAAATCTGAACAGCCTGCACAAAATCAGCAGACACAACAGAACCAGTAATCACAAAAAACCCCTCTGCCGTAATCGTGCAGAGGGGTTTTTGTATGACGAGATTAAGCAATTGAATGATCTTCATGTGCCGCAGTATCCTGTGATCTTTTCACCTGCTGATTCTGGCGTCTGCGCTCTCTTTCCTGTTCCATTCGCTCGATAAATATTTCTCCTTCCTTTTCAATAAAGGATTGATCAATTTCTTGCTCCTCTTTGGCTGTTGTCATTAATTTATACGCACAGAAAATAATGCCGATAATACATGCATACACCCACCACGGAAAAAACAACATTTTTTCATCGCCTCCTTTTCTTAAGGACATTCCTCTCTTCCTTTGTGTTACATGCTTATGCGAAAAGAAGACAAGTTATGAAAAAAACGCCCGCATAAACGGACGTTTTGACATGATTATTCGTGATGGAAGGTTGGTTTATAAAACGAACGATTCTCAAGTGCAAAAATACGTTCTGTATATTCTCCTGGCTTCACATGCTCAAGTGCACGATCCATCATGTTCATTTTCGCATCTAAATTATCAATATAGTGGAGAATTTCAGCTTCTTTCACCATTGGTGGTTTCGGGCTGCCCCATTCTCCTTTTCCGTGATGACTCAGGACTAAGTGCTGTAAAATGAGAATTTCCTCTGAATCAATGCTAAGCTCTTCCGCAGCTTTCGCAATTTCTGTCACCATAATGGAAATGTGGCCAATTAAATTCCCTTCCACAGTATATGTCGTGGAGACTGGACCCGAAAGCTCTTTGACTTTCCCTAAATCATGAAGAATGATGCCTGAATATAAAAGATCTCGATCTAGTGATGGATATAGGTCAACAATTGATTTTGCTAAATGCAGCATAGACACAACGTGGTAGGCGAGTCCAGAGACAAATTCGTGATGATTTTTTGTCGCTGCTGGATAATCAGCAAATTCCTGTCCATATTTCTTCAGCAAATGCCTTGTAACACGCTGAATATTAGGGTTTTTCATATCAAAAATATATTGCATAATCGTATCCATCATATCGTGTTTTGGAATAGGAGCTGTTTCGAGAAAGTCATCAATTCGAATTTGCTCGTTTTCAGCAACAGGGCGTATATTCCTAAGCTTCAGCTGATTCCTCCCGCGATAATGATGAATGTCGCCTACTACCTTCACGATGGTTTGCGGACCGTAGGTGATTTCATCATTCTGCTTTGCATCCCATAGTTTCGCCTCAATATCTCCACTTTGATCTTGAAGAATGAGCGTTAAAAATGGTTTGCCATTACTTGCAATCCCTTTAGTAGATGATTTAATTAATAAATGCAGGTCAACTTGTTCGCCGACATCATAGGTCATGATCCCTTTAGCCATTCAATAAAAGCTCCTTCCATGTTTCTGCTCATATAAGTATAACATAAGTCATTATTTGTCAATCATTCAACTGCTAAACTCGTAATCTGTCCATCTTCTGCTGCCTGCGTCATATGCTGATGACAGGTGAAATAAAACAGCTGTGTTTCAAAACGCGTGAATTCATTCATCAACTCCAGTACTCTTCCTAGACGAACATGATCAAAATGAACGAAGCTGTCATCCATCATAAACGGAAGCTGACATTCATGCTGATGAGACAAGGCGAGTGCAAAACGAATGGCCAGATAGACTTGTTCACAGGTTGCTTGTGAGAGCTCCTCTGGGCGGAATATTCGTCCGTCCATCCTTTTCACGATCAGCCGGTCATCCTCGGGTGAAAATAAAATGGCTTCATATCGATCATTCGTTAACGGCTGAATAAAGCGGGAGGCTGTTTGCAGCAGTGCTGGCAGCCTTTTTTCTTTATGTTCATTCAATTTTCCTCGAATGACGGAGCGAACAAGCTGAACCGCCGCCCATTTTTTCGCAAGATGCTTTGCATGCTCCTGCTCAGCTGAAAGCTGATGAGTCAAATCAGACACCGTACCTGAAGCTTCTATTTGCCGGATTTCCACTGCTCGTTCTGCCAGACGTTTTTCCATATTTGCCGCATTCGTTTGTATGTTATTCAGGTGCTGCTTTGCTTCCGCACACTCTTCTTCAAGAAGACGCAACCCTTTACGAACAATCGATTCTTCCTCATCAAAGCAGCCGCTTCTATGCAGCTCTTGATTCAGCTGCTGCAAATGGGAAAGCCGTTCCCGATATTCTTTCGATAGATGGGAAAGAATTTGGTAATCTTTTTTGGACTCTGCCTCTACTTGACGAAAAAGCGCGTCCATTTGTTTTTCGTAATAGTCAATTTCCCCTTCTAGCGCCGTGATCTGCTGTTTCACATGTTGAATCGATACATCCAATGTCTGACGTTCTTTTTCTCTTTTCGCCTCATCTTTCAAAATCTCTTGAAAGGCCGAGATGTTCTCTTGAATGGTGCCTTCCTTTCGTTGCAGAAGACTGCTTAACGCTTCCACCCTGTGCTCATAATTGGATTGCTGGCCGGCAAGCTCGTCTATTTCCCGGCTAAGCTCCTCATATTCCGCTGTATCCGTTTTTAATTGCTTCAGAATAAGAAAGGCTTCTACTAGGAAAGAAAGCTCTGAGGACAAGCCAAGCTGTCTTTTCTTTTCCTCTACTTGCTGCTGGACAGGTTCCAGCTCCTGCTCCCAGTCTTCATATTGCCTGATGATCCTTTCGTACAAAAGCTCCTTCTGCCTCACAAGCGTTTCAGCTGAAGCTGTCTGTACTTGGAAGGAATCGAATGCTCCCCTGCCGCTTCCCTGTTTCACCTGTGCCGATTTCAAAAATGGGTAAATAGCAAAGAAGACAAAAACAGAAAACCCTGCAAATAAGAAAGTAACCCACCACTCTGTTAAAAAGAAAAGGACAAGCAGAAATGCAGCATCAAATATCACCATCACAGGAAATAACCACGCCCGGGAATGAACCTGTTTCTCTTTTGTTCTAGTTTCCCCAGCTTCCACTGTACTGTGCGATTTGGCCTGCTGTTCCTTTAATCCTTTTAAAGCGGTTTCCGCTTCCTCCAGCTCATGTCTTGCATGATCAAACCGGTCATCCAGCTGTGCCTTTCTGTCCATTAAACGAACGTATTGGCTGACAGCCTCCTTTAATTCCCACTCAAATTCAAGGGAGTCGTCAATCTGATCAAGCTTGACTGAACGCTGCCACTTTAGCTTCGCTGCGGCTTCGTCCATTTTTTGTTTCAATGAATCACGTTCTGCTTTACATTCAGCTAAGCGGTTTTTGACACGTTCAGCATGAGAAGATTCATCAACGACACGCTTCATCTCCAGTAATGTATCCTTGTCATAAAGCAGTTGAACTTGTGCCAGCGAGGTTTGCAAATGATCTAATTTTTGCTTTAGTGCAGTCATTTGAGCCTTTTTCGGGTGAAGGTGTGATTCTAATTTATCCAATTCATGCTCTGTTTCTGCTCTAAAGCGTTTGACTCGTTCTGGATAACGGGCTAATTCTTTTTTTAACTCCATCTTCTTCTCTATCATGGGATAAAGTCGAATGTGTTCGTTTAACTGCTGAATCTGTTCTTCTGTCTGCTTCATTTCCTTTTGAAGCGCTGCGATATTCTCTATTAATTCAGAATGCTCCCGTTTTTTCTCTGTATAACGGCCTTCTGCCAATCTAGCTTGTTTCAGCTGGGCAGCCAGCTCTTTTAAACGATCAAGCTGCTGGTTTAATTCCGGCTTGCGTCCATTTGGTTTAAACAGCTGCTCCTGCTGCTTAAGCAGCCTGCTATCCATCTTAGAGGCAGCATCTGAGCCAAATAAACTTGAGAAAAGGAGAAATTCACCGATTTGATCTTCGTTTAAGGCTTGGACATTTTGCAGTCCAAACACATCAAATGAATAGATTGATTGGAATAATCTGCGATCTGTTCCCTTTAAAAGAGTTCGTAGAAATGCTTCATCTTTCACTTCACCATTCGGTAAAAACACCTGTGCTTGACCGCCTCGATCGGACGATCTCTCAATGTGAATGACACCTAATTCCTCATCTAAGCAAGTGAGGGAGCCGCCATAGAAAGATCCTTGTTTCGGCTTGTATATCTTGTTTTTTGAAAAACCAAATAACATCGACTCAATAAACGCCTTCAATGTCGTTTTCCCCGATTCATTCAGGCCGTAAACTAGCTGAAAACCGTCATCAGAAAAGTGAAAGGTTCGATTTGAAAATTTCCCGAAATTCGCTATATGGAGTGAACGTATTTTCATCATACCTCTCCTTTTCTCATAATTGCTTCAGCTGTTCCGTCAGCAGCCTTTGTGCTTCTTCTTTTATATCCAATTCATCCTCTTTTGTGAGCGCTTTTCCTGACTTTCTGTAGATTGGGTGACGCTTGATCGGTAGAAGCAGCTCTTCATATGACTCAAACTGTGCAATTTCTGCCGTTAGTTCCTTCAAAAAAGAATCCTCTGGATAGATCACATCCTCATTTGTTCGGCAGTCAATTGACATCACCCAAACGAACACGTCTTCGTCTTCCTCCTGCTCATGAAAAACAGTCAACAGCTCTTCGAGGACCTCAAGCTGCGTATGCTCAAAGTAAGAAGGTGCATCACCTGTCAATTCAATTCTCACAAAATGAGGAACGCCTTCCTCTTTCAGCTCATTGATTTTGCCTTCCACTAGTGTGACAAGATCCGTCATATGAACCGTTTCTGTGATGTCTATGGCCAGTTTCTCAAAGATGATATCTGCACAGCTGATAAAATCCACTGCCCGTGAATCTTCGGAGAGGTGAATCAAGTAACAGCCTTTTTCACCCGTTTCTTTAATATGTCTGCCCTGCACATTACCAGGGTAAATAATAAATGGGTCTTCATGCAGAAGGGCTCTTTTATGTATATGTCCGAGCGCCCAATAATCGAAATCCCGTGCTATGAGCTGCTGAAGCTGAAATGGGGCATATGCATCATGTCCTTCTTGTCCGGCTAATGTGCCGTGAAGCATTGCAATGTGATAGGCAGCATCTGTTGTTTTGACATAATGAGATGTCATATTTTCATAGACAGCCCGCTCTTTGTAGCTAAATCCATAAATACTCGCGACAAGCTGCTTCCCTCGATAATAGGAGTGCTCACTTGGTGTACTGCTCGAAAAGACATGTACATTCTCGGGCCACTCAATCGGTGTCCATTCACCGCCTAAATGATCATGATTCCCATAAATAATAAAGACTTCAATCCCGTGCGTTTGCAGTCTTACAAACTGATTTCTTAAAAACAGCTGTGCTTTTAAGCTGCGATTGGATTCATCAAATAAATCTCCGCTCAGCAGCACAAAGTCTACCGCCCGCGCAACGGCGAGATCAAAGATGTTCTTAGCACTTTGAAAGGTACTTTCTTTGAGCCGCTTAAATATAGAATTAGGTATAGTCGACATTCCTGCAAATGGACTGTCTAAATGTAAATCTGCGGCATGAATAAAGGTGAGCTTAGTCAAACGTCTATCTCCTTGTCCGATACTGTCATTGTCCATATTTTATCATGCCATTTTTACGAATGCACGTTCTATCACTCTCAATCTAAAAAACACATTTTTAAGAGCTAAAAAAGAGGTTTTGTCTTATTCCATGTTTAATTACATTAAAAAACAGAGGAAAGGAAGATGAGGCATGGAGAAGACATACTTTTTAACCGTATTTGACCGGTCGGGTGAGACTTTATTAAATGAAAAAATCACAGCGGATAGTGACAAGAAGGCAAAGGAATTAGGACGTCATCGCTTAATGGAACAGCAATACACAAAGCATTCTCATCGACTCGTTGATCAAGCAGGCAAGCTGCTTTTATTTGAACGTTAAAAAAGCCGGCTTTCGCCGGCCTCATGTTCATTTATGCTTTTTGAAAGACAGGACGTCTTTTTTCTAAAAAGGCTTGTATACCTTCCTTGTGATCATGACTTTTTCTCAGTCTTGCCTGTGCGGCTCTTTCTTTTTGAAGAACGGCTAAGAGCTTTGATTCTGACTGCTGGAAATAGATCATCTTCGTTTCGATAAAGGCTTGAAGCGGCATGTTCATAAATGGCTTCACACACACTTTTTGGTACGTATCGACCTCATCCTGAAACACCCCGTCTGCAAGGCGCAGCTTTAACGCTTCTTCAGCCGGCAGCTTTTGTCCGCTCCAAATCAATTGTTTAGCGGTTTGCTCACTCACTCTTTTTGTGAGGAAAAAATGCCCCCCGCCATCAGGAATTAATCCTACTCCATTAAAATTCATGGCGAGTTTTGCATCCTGATGCATAAACAAGTAGTCACAGCTTAGAGCAAAGCTAAAAGCGAGGCCTGCTGCTGACCCGTGGACAAGCGCAATCGTCACTTTTTTCATACCAGCTAGAGAAAGTGTAATTCCCTCGATCAAATCCATCACACGATGAAAATCTTCTTCACTTTCCTGCTTGAGCATCATCCCAATATCTCCGCCTGCTGAAAATCCTTTTCCCGCTCCCTTGATGACAACGACTTTTGCACTGCTTTCCTCCGCTGCATCACATGCTTCTTTGAATTCAGCAAACATGTCCACATGAAAAGAATTATAAGCTTCAGGCCTATTGAAAACGATTTCAAAAATATCCCCGTCTAACTGACAATTGATATATGTCATCATCCATCCCCCTCTTCTTTTAAAAGCTCATAACTTACTTCCATTTCCATCATGTAAAACCTTTTTCTCTAAACAAAAAATTTCAAGATCAATTGATACTAAAATAAGCATAATGATTGAAACAAGAAATATATTTTTATATAGTAAAAAAAGAAAGAAAATAAATTTGAAAGGAGGAGGATGATTGGTCAGATGTTCCATCATGATATTGGTTAGCTTCATCGTCATGTTTTCTCCTTTTTCAAATGTCGTTTTTGCTTCACAGGCAGAAGCGAGCACACCTAGCCTGATTTCTCCATCCATTTATGATGAAGAAATCAATGCTGTGAAGACACCTTCGTTTTCAAAAAAACACGCTTCATCCATTCTGTTGAAAGACAGATTATCAATGATGGATGCCAAGACTTTTCTGCCAAAGCCTGCCCCATCAGCTGCATTGTCCATTGATCTATGTTTTTTGGAAATGAAGTGTGCGATCCCCGTTATGTATCAATCTAATTACCTCTACTGATTCATTTTATTTCATCCGCATTTACTATATAAAAACACAGACTATCAAATTCGGAGGGATAAAATGAACATTAAAGAAAATGATCTTCCTGGGATCGGAAAGAAATTTGAAATTGAAACGAGAAATAGAGAAAAGATGACGATTGTGATTCATGATGATGGCAGACGGGAAATTTATCGTTTTGACGATGATGATCCAGATGAAGTGCTGTCTACCATTTCACTCGATGATGCTGAATCCCGGCAAATCGCTGCTATTATCGGCGGTATGGTGTATAAACCGCAGGCACTAGAAACCATTGAAATGGCCTTCAACGACTTGATCATTGAATGGTTTAAAGTGGAAAAAGGTGCAAAAGCGGTTGGACATACACTCGGTGATTTAGATGTGAGACAAAATTATGAAGTCACCGTGATTGCGATCATTAAACATACAAATGAAAAATTACTCAACCCTGGTGCCGATTCGATTATTCAAGCAAATGATACGATGGTCATTTCGGGCGAAAGAAAACACTTGAAACGATTGGTACGTGATTTTCTTTCTAGAGGGGGAGAGTGATGAATGGATCATTTAGTCTTTGAAGTTGGGACGGCGCTAATTCTTATCGCCATCGCCAGCTTAATCGCCAATAAAATTAAATTTTCTATCATCCCTTTTCTCATTGTCCTCGGAATGATTGTTGGGCCGCATGCTCCAACTATCGGGATCATTGATTTGAAATTTATCGAAAGCACGGAGATCATTTCGTTTTTTGGCAGAATGGGCGTCCTGTTCCTTCTTTTCTATCTTGGACTTGAGTTCTCTGTCGGAAAACTCATTAAATCGGGTAAATCTATTGCAGTCGGCGGATCTATTTATATTTTGATCAACTTCAGCTTAGGACTGCTCTACGGTTTTATCACAGGGTTTGGATTCCTTGAGATTCTCATTATGGCAGGTGTGATCACCATTTCATCCAGCGCCATTGTGGCCAAGGTCCTTGTCGATTTGAAACGGACGGCAAATCCTGAAACAGAGTTAATTCTAGGGATTATTATGTTTGAGGATATTTTCCTTGCCGTATATTTATCTGTCGTATCAGGTCTTGTCCTTGGAGATGCCACTACTGTTGGCGGTGCCTTATTATCGATTTTAATCGCTTTTGGTTATATGATGCTTTTCTTTATCATTGCGCGGAAGCTGCCAAAACTATTAAATAAGTTGTTTGATATCCGTTCGAACGAAGTGTTTATCATTGTGATTTTTGCCGCTTTGTTCTTTGTCGCTGGTTTTTCAGAAACAATTCATGTAGCAGAGGCTATTGGAGCTCTCTTACTTGGTCTTGTTTTCTCAGAAACAGAGCACTCAGACCGCATCGAGCATCTCGTGGTTCCGTTTAGAGATTTCTTTGGAGCGATGTTCTTTTTCAGCTTTGGTCTCAGTATCGATCCGTTTACATTGGGTGATGCCTTCTGGCTTGCGATCGGCGCTGTGATTCTTACCTTAATTGGGAACTTCACTGCCGGAATGTTCGCTGGACGGAGAGCTGGATTTTCTTATAAAGCCTCTTCTAATATTGGATTAACCATCGTATCGAGAGGAGAGTTTTCAATCATTGTTGCCGAGCTTGGCATCGCCGGCGGACTTGCCGCTACTTTGAAGCCCTTTGCTGCATTGTATGTCTTAATCCTTGCGATCTTAGGACCGCTCGTAACGAAAGAATCTAAGAAAATCTATCAAATCCTAAACAAAATGTTCAAATGGAAACCTGAAAAACCAAAAGTAAAAAAAGAAACGACGATCTAATGAAAAAGGGCCCTATGCTTGGGCCCTTTTCTATGTTTTATTCAAATTGCTGAAATGCAGTTTCTTGCTTAACTGGCGCTTCCTCGGCCCCGCGAATGGTTCGAATGACTTTCTGGTTGCGGTAAATCGATAGTTTCAAATTGGTTGCCGCTGTTCCATGAGAATGATCAAGATTCGTGAATGTAAATAAATGATTTGAGCGTTTGTCTTTGAACACAAGCCTGAAGTCGTCTGTCACTTTAAAATGCTCATCACTTTCCCATTCAATCAAAGGTTCATATGCACTAAACCATTCAGGAATATTCGGTGTGTATCCTGTAGCCAATACAGCATGATCTACAGTTATGCTTTTTTCTTTCTTCAGCTGCCACTGTTTGAGATGCAGCTCCAAAGGCTGATGCTCTCCTCTTTGAATCGCTTCAAGCTCTGTCATTGGCTGAATGAGCACAGATGGCTCTTCACCTGAAACAGAGCGATGATACAGCTCCTGATAAATGCGCGAAAGCGTTGATGCATCGATGCCATTTCTTAATCCTGTCAGCCTAGGCAATGTGTTCATACGTTCTTCATAAGGAAGCGAATGAAAATACTCGACATACTTTGGTGTAAAAAGTTCTTGGCCAAGCTCTGCCGTCTCCAGTTCTCTAAATTCACTAGAACGCGTAAACCATGAAAGCTGCTGTCCTTTCTTTTGATGCTGAAGCAGGTCTAAGAAAATTTCAGCTGCACTCTGCCCTGAGCCGATTACCGCCACCGACTCAGCTTCGTGAAGTGCTTTCTGCTGATCTAAATAACGGCTGCTATGGGTCACATATGGGTATGCTGCTTCAGGCACATCGACTGGAATCATTGGTTTGCTTCCTGTGCCTAACACGACATTCTTTGCACGATATTCAGAAAGCGAACCATCGTTCAGCCGTCTGACTTTCACAAGGTAGCCATCTTGGCAGTCCGTCACTTCTTCTACCTTCATCCCGAACTGACAGCTGTCTAATTCCCCTGCCACCCATGATAAATACTCATTGAATTCTCTCCGCGGGATATCAAACTGTTCAAATGTATAGAACCGGTGAAGTCTATTTGATTCATGTAAATAATTTAAAAATGTATACCTGCTCCTTGGATTCGCCATTGTGACAAGGTCTGCTAAAAAGGAAACTTGCAAATCCGTTCCTTTGATCAGCATACCAGGATGCCAAGCAAACTCAGACTCTTGTTCAAAAAAACAGCATGAGACATCCTCATACTCCTCTAACAAAGCGGCCAATCCTAAATTGGCGGGCCCAATCCCAATTCCGATCACATCTATCATATGTACACCTGCTTTAACTTTTTATCACTTATATACCCTTTTACAAATGAAAAAAACACTGCGTCATCGCAGTGTTTAAACGTGAGAAACAAATAATGATTCAAGGAATTGAATTTTCTCTTCTGTATAGTGTTCATACCGGTCATTATACGATTTTGGATCTTTTGGATTGGCATACTGCGTAATTTTTCCTGTCCGTGGATCAATGAATTTACTCGCTGCACCGCACCCAATGCCAATGATTGTCTGTACTTCTTCCATGATAATGATATTATACAAACTTTCCTGTCCATCTAATGAATACCCGACATTTTCGAGATTTCCCAAAATATTTTTTTGTCTATATAAATAATACGGGTGATATTGATGTGCTTTCGTCCAAGAGACCGCTTCATCCATCATACGTGTGATTTCTTCTCGGTCTGCTACTTGGTATTTCTCCTTATTGCGCGTCATTTCAGATGCTCTTTTAAAGGAGAGTGTATGCACGGTTAAAGATTCAGGCTTGAGCTCTTCAGTCTGCTGCAAGGAGTGCTGAAATTCTTTGAGCCCTTCTCCCGGCAATCCAATGATTAAGTCCATATTGATATTATTCATGCCGTACTGTCTTGATAAGTGATACTTTTCAATCGTTTCTTCCACACTATGATGCCTGCCAATAGCCTTTAGTGTTTCATTCTCATACGATTGCGGGTTAATGCTAATCCGGTCAATATTGTAGCGGTTTAGCACCTCTAGCTTATCAGGCGAAATCGTATCAGGACGCCCTGCTTCGACAGTCACTTCCCGTATATGCTTCACATCAGGGAACGAGCGATACATTTCTTCATACAGCAAGTCCATTTCTTCCGCTGTGATGCTCGTTGGCGTGCCTCCGCCAAAGTAAACAGTCGTCACTTTGATCCCATGTTCTTTAAGCCATGCGCCCATTTTTTGCATTTCATAATGCAGACCAAACAAAAACGTTCCCACTCTGCCAGCTTGTCCTTTAATGGCGTAAGCAGGGAACGTGCAGTAAGCACATTTTGTGGGACAGAAAGGAATGCCAATATAAATACTCACTTCCTGCTGAAGGTCATACAGATCTGGAATGGCTTTAAGCTGACGATCGACAATCTCCTGCATCAAATTGATTTTTTCATCATGAATCAAGTAATCACGCTTTAACGCCTCATGTGCATCTTCCTTTGACATGCCCTCTCTCAGCATCTTATGAAGTAATTTCGTCGGACGTATTCCTGTGAGAATCCCCCACTTTTGTGTCATTCCTGTGTGCTCCTGAAGCAAGTGTAAATAAACAGACAGCACTGTGTTTTTGATTTGTTTCCAGCGCTCCTTATCGTTCAAGCTCTCTGGGACATCCCGCGAAAAACGACTGGTGATGTCTGATCCATCGATATGACCAGATGCTTCCACCATGCCATTTTCTTCCTTCCAGCTAAATTCCATGATCAAACCATCATCCAGTTCACTTGGTTCAAACATCACTTCACTATCTTCTTCAAATAAATTGGCTATATTGACAAGCGGGCGATGAAATCGTTCATCTGACAGCCCTTTAATTAAAATTCGCATCATATCACCTTTATCTTCAAACTTGTTTCATTTTACAAAATTCATGTAGGAAAAGCAATGAAGGGAACAGACGAAGGCCCTGTCATTTCTTGATTGACAGGGCCTTCACTGTATTATCTCTTAATATCAAATTGATGTAAAAATCCTTCTCTTTGCTGCATTCTAAAGTATTCCTTGATCATATAAGCCACACCCTGTTCATCATGCGAGCGCGTCACCCAATCGGCTTTACGCTTGACATCATTGGGGGCATTTCCCATAGCAACGCCTAAACCAGCCAATTCAAGCATTGGAATGTCATCTGTTCCATGACCAATGACAACCGTATCTTCTAAAGTAAAACCGAGTGCAGAGGTTAAAAGAGAAAGTCCCGCTTCCTTCGAAACCCCTTTGCATACAATATTCATTTTCTCATCACTGATCCTAATAAGATCAACAGATGGGAATGCTTGTTGAATGGTCCTGTGAATCTCGGGCTGAAGCTCCGCGGTCGAATATACTTCAATCACTGGAGTACTGACTGGTTCATCCATCAGCATATCACTTAACGATTCAACAAATTGGACAGGATAGAAAATTGGATCAGACGGATGAATGAGCGTCTTTCCCATCAGCTGAGACTGCGTTTTTTTCCGGTTGCCGATCGAGAATTTTTCATGCAGCAAGCGGACATTACAATCGAAGCTTTCAAGGATTTGCACAAGATTAAATGTCTTTTCTTCCGTTAATTTTTTCACATGAAGCGGCTCATCGAGTTTATCGGCGATAAATGCACCACTATGCGTCACAAGGGTTGATGTTGGAATCTTCAACGCCTTGGCAATTTTTTGAGCGGAACGAAAATGCCGGTTGGTGACAATCGTCACGTAAACCCCTTTTTTCTTTACATATTCCACAGCTTCTTTTGTAGCGGAATGGATTTTACCATTGGAACGAAGTAACGTCCCATCTATATTGAGTGCAAGTAGTTTTTTTGACACTGAGGCATCCCCCTTCTTGATGACTGTACTTACGATGAGGATATGCCCTAGCTTGGCGCTTTAGAACATGCAGTTGAAAGAGCCCAAAGTTATGAATGATTGATATAAATAAAAAAAGCCTACCCCTAGGCTTTTTTTTATGTATGGTTTGGATGCGTTACAATGGAGTGATGAAGCTCCCCATGATCCCCTTATCATTTACACACCAAAGCATTGCTTATATCAGATCCCCTTATGATGCTTTGCGTTTCTCCCAGAAGCGCTTCTCTCTCGTTTGGCTCACCGCCATAAATCCCAAGTGAAACGCACCCAATTGTCCCTTGAGAGTGCCTTTTTGAAAGCACTTTCAATATAAGTATTATCGCAGAATTTATGAGCTTCGACAACCTTTTTTTAAAAGATATAGAGGAGAAAAGATAAAACAAAAAAGGGCGAATGACATCGCCCTTTCCATTAGTTTTCTTCTGGATTCCCATAAAGCTCTTCAAGTGGCTTCATGATAATTTTATTTAACTCACCGATAAGAACACTCACACGTTGTTCTGCTTCCATCAACTGAGAGATTTTGTCGTGCTGCTGAACAAGAGCAACTGTTTTTTGAGCTTGCTCCACTTCTTCTTGTGTGATCTCTTGACCAGTCATTTGTTTTTGTTGAAGGTTTACTTGAATGTCACGGAAGTTCTCAAACATTCTTTTAGAGGACTCATCCGCGTTTACCTCATCATAAAGATTTCTTAAAGTTGAATATTCTTCGCTATGACGCAATGCTTTTTCAAGGTCATATGCAACATCATAAAGATTTACAGACATGTTATGTCTCCTTTCTATCCGTTATCACCGATATGATCGGCGGACACCACTCCACTATAACAAACTATGGCTTTCGTTTCACATATATACAATGAATTCATTAAAATTTCTATAGCTTGTCTTAGAATAGCGCCACAAAAACAGCCTGGATAGCACCAATCATCCCGCCTAAAAGACCGCCTAGAAATGTTATCATCTTCAGCTCCTTATTAGAGATGCTGACTACAAGCTCTTCCATTTTTTCAAGCGGGAAAAGTTCAATTTGTTCACGAATGATATCTTCAAATTGCAGCTTTGCAAGCAGACTCTCTAAAGCATTTGAAGCCGCTTCGATCCCCTTATCAATCAACACTGGCGCAAAATGTGTTTTAAGGTCATCCGCTACAGCACTGACATATGTTCCAACTGGTTTGTCTAATATCAGCTTTGTAGAGAAATGAGAAAGCAATTGATTTTTCACACTAAAAATAAGTTCCTTCACATTCCATTTTTCATCAAGCTCATGAAGAGAAAATAGCTTCACCTTGTCCCATTCTTGAACAAGTAAATCTGATAAAAATCTTTTTGTTTCTGCGTTTCTTAAAAACTTGATGATTTCGGGATGTACACGATCAATTAAGCTTGAATTCCCTAGAAACATTTGGACCATACTGCCAAGCATTCCCCGTTCTTTTAAGAAATCATCAATCATATTGCCAAGCCTGGCTTTGCCTTCATCACTTTCAAAATAATGAATGCCTCTCTTTAAAATATAATCTGCTGCATCTGGAATTTTTGATGATATTTTGGTTTCCACTTCTACCGGGAGCAATTCAGATAAAGTTTGCTCGTTATATGTTTCAAGCAGTGATTTGAGCTTCTGATCAGACCACTGATGGAGCCATTCATCTGCTTTGACATCAGCCTGTGAAACGCCGAATTTTTCTAGCAGGGAGAATACGGTGATCTCCATATTTGCGCCTTTGTCAATATATTGATGGACTGTACGCAGGATCTCCTGCTTTGCCTCCGATGATTCAAATCGCTTTTGAATACCTTCTGGCGTGAGCAAATGCTCCATAACCATGACACCAACCTGCTTGGCTACTTCGTCTCTTCTTTTAGGGATAAGCCCTGGTGTAAATGGAAGCTGTTTTCCGAATAAGTAATATGGCTTATAAGGCCGGAAAAGCATTTTAATTGCAAGATGGTTTGTCGCTGCTCCTATGACTGCGCCGATAACAATCATAAAGATAAACGTTGTGAATATATTCAAAGTCGTCATCTACCTTTCAAACAACACCCGAGGTTTATTGTTTTGATCTATACGTATTATAGTTGTTGTCAAGTTCCCAAGCAAATGAAGCATGCAGCGAGACATATGATCAAGCGATCTGTCGTAATGATAAAGGAGCGTAAGCTTTATGTAAAATCATAAAAAAATGTTTTTTGATGGTAAAAAAAGAAGTTGAAAAGAAGGTGTTTTTTAATGACAACATTAGGTATTGCGAGCCTTTCTCCGCAGTATGAAGAGGCATTCACACGGCAGCTCGCCAAAGCTGCCTCTTCTTATCGTTTAGAGGTTGTTCGTTTTACACCATTTGATTTAAAGCCGGCTTCAAATATGATACAAGGCCAAACATATACGAATGGCCAAGGGTTTGCCGACGCACAATTTCCGATTCCCGACTTGATTTATGACCGATGTCTTTACCGGCATGACGCACAATCTAAAAAAGCAAAACCCATCATGGAATGGCTAAAAAAATATCCAAAAACAGATTTTTTGAATACCGGCATTTCAAATAAAATGGTGCTATTTGAGCAGCTCCGTCTCCTCTCTGCTTCACAGCCATATTTACCTGGCTGCTTTTTATTAAAAGAGCCCTCAGACCTGATCAATATGGTAAGGGAGTACGGGGCTGGCGGTTATTGTAGAATGCAGCCTCTCTCCCATCAGCATGCAGCATCTATTTACTTCATTTCCTTTGATGGCAAATCAACATTTACTGTTCAACTAAGTTCCAATCAAACCATTACATTTTCTCGTACGTCAGAGCTGGAGCGCTGGTGCAAAAAATATGCAGGCCGGTATTTCCTTCAATTTTTCAACACGAATGATCAAAAAGAAATTTTATTCAATGAAATCAAGATTTTCCTTATGAAAGATTCACAAAATCAATGGAAACGCATGGGAATTCACACAAAATCACCTGCAGAAAATAGTCTTTTAAGTCATACACAAAAATCAGCTCCTGTGATAGGCTTTGAACACTATCTAAATACATTGCAGCCACACATCAAGGAACTCCTTTTAGATGATATGGCATCCATTCAGGCATCAATCCCAGCTTATATAGATAAAACTTACTCTCCTTGCTTTGAATTCGCAGTAGACTTACTTCATTCAAGTGAAGGCAGACTTTTCATATCAAATATCAGATCAAAGCCAGGGCGGTCCGCTTTTTTAAAAGTTTATCCTGAGAAGGAACACGAATTGATTCGTATCATTCTTGAACATGCGCAATCGATAAAGTCTCAACCGAAGGAGGTTTCTTATGAACAGAAAGCACTGCATCATCGCCCCACACCTCACAAGTGAAAAAACAATTCATCTTCCCGTCCATTATAAACAGAAAGATGCCATCTATTCTCTTGCTCTAGGGTCTCGTTTAGTAGATGGCTTCAACATTTCCTATCATCAGCATCCAAATAAAATTTTATTATCTGAAGATTTATACAGAGGTTTACTGATTCCTTACCAATCAAAAGCTGATGTGATCATCATTGACCATACACTTTTTATAGGGCCGTTGATGGGCATTTTCACTGCAGGTTTTGAGCAAAGTACACAGCCATTAGGAACGAGATCAGAATTTTTTATCAAACTGCTGCACTCTTTCAGGCAGCATCCTGGTTTTGCCTATCTTTTTGGGTCACATTCTATTGATTGGGAAAAAGGAATTGTAGAAGGACTGTTGTACCACGAAGATTCATGGGTTAAAAAACAGCTTCCCCTTCCGTCAGTCATTTATGACCGGCTTCCAAATAGAAAAGCTGCTCAGTCGGCACTCATTCAAGAAACGAAGCGAAAACTCACCCAAGACTATGATATCCCTTGGTTCAATCCTTACTTTTTTAATAAATGGGAGATTCATGAACAGCTATTAACAGATGAAAAAACATGGTCCTTTCTCCCACATTCTGTACAATTAGATCCCGTGGACGCTCTAAGTAAAATTGAAACACTTCTCCATCTGCATCAAGTTATATACTTAAAACCGACAAACGGAAGTCATGGAGACGGGATTTATCAGTTAAAAAAGGAAAACGACGGAATCACTGTATCCTCAAATTTCGGAAATTCTATTCCATATGATTCAATAGATCAGTTTGTTCAAAGGCTGCGAAAGGATCATGCAATTCATGATTTTATTGCACAACAAGGCATTGAGCTTCTTCAAATAGACAATCAACCGATGGATTTCAGAGTTCATACGAATAAAAATAAAGAAGGTGATTGGACAGTCACAGCAGCAGCAGCAAAGGTTTCTGGAGATCATACCATCACGACTCACCAGTTACACGGGGGAACGGTGAAAACACTTTATGCTGTCTTTCCAGAAGAAAAGAAACGTTTGCAGATTTTACAGCAGCTTTCTCATACTGCCATCATGCTTAGCCAGGTGATAGATAAAAAAATGACCGGGCATATTGGTGAAATCGGTTTTGACTTAGGCATTGATCAAACAGGTGCAATTTGGATGTTCGAAGCCAATTCTCGCCCTGGCCGAGAGATTTTCCAGCATGTCTCTTTGAAAAAATCAGAATGGCTGATTGGGAAAAGAATCATGGATTACGCATCTTACCTTTCAAAAACGGCACTCACCACTTCAGATCACGCGAACGTCTACTGACGCTTTTTTGTCACATGTCAGTGCTCTTAAATCTATGCTTTTTCTATGCTCTTTTCATGAGATGAGATACAATAAAATCAAGTTCAAGGTTGTTTCCGTGTTGTCGTGTTTGTTTATTGTTTCATCAATAAAAGCAAGGAGGCAATGATGATATGATTTCTCATTTTCAATGGAAACCCCTTTTTAAGAAAGCACAATTGCCAGGCTGGAAAATATCCTTTTTCCACAATGGTGCACACTATGAAGGCATCTACCACAAAACAGGTGACATTGAATGGGGCTCTCAGCTTCCGCCCCATGAAGTAGAACCAACTTTAAAAGAAGAAATCCACGAATTAATGCTGTTCCATGTCTATGATTAAACTGTTTAAGGAGCCCCGCCATGTTAGAAAAATTAAAACTTGTTTACGGAGACCATATCATCAGCACACCTACTCATGACAAACAAATTCTTTGGTATCAAACAGACGAAGGTGAAATATTTGGAGTAAACAAATCGGAGCTTTCAGAAAGAGAAACACTTCTTCTCAACTCTTTTCTTACACCAATTGATCTATTTCAAAAAGCGCAGACCGAGGATGAACAAAAATGGTTCAGCTATCTTTTTGAAAACAAACCACTAACTGTTCAACATCCCGTCCGTGTTTATTATTTTCAAATGATCCATCAAGAAGAACAAAGACAGCAAATAAAAGAGGCTGTGAATAACAGCCTCGAACATACTCATTTCATATGGACAGGCCCTGAAACAGCTATGCTGATTCAACCAAATGCCACATCAGAAAACAGTCAATTAGATCAGTTAAATGATTTGTCTCTGGCTATTACAAGTGATTTTTTAACAGACTCAGTCTTTATACAAGGACAGCTGCATTTGCCAAATGACCATTTACAGATGAGGTTATTAAATGAACAACAGCTATTTTTATACCATATGCAGCGAGAAAAGCTTAGATCAGGGGCTGCCACATTTTATCAATGCCTGCCTTCGTTCATTTGTTATGATGCATCCGCACTCTCTCATGCTATTTCAGATGCTTTTAAAGAAGCGGTCTTTGACCGGGATGTTTACCGAACTCTCATGACCTATATGCAATGTAATTTAAACGCATCCAAGGCAGCAAAAGCGTTATATGTTCACAGAAACAGTCTTCAATATCGAATTGATAAATTTATTGAGCGCACTGGGCTAGATATACGACATTTTCCAGAAGCATCCGCTGCTTATTTGATGATGACTCTACTCGATCTTTCATAAAGAATGAAGACTTGAGCACCCTGCCCAAAAATGAAAATAGGATGTTGTGCACGTTGTCCATTTACAGACTCTTCCTCATTTTATACACTTTATTTACTAGTAAAGCGCTTTCAAAAACAGAGGGACTGGGGAGGCTGACATCTAATGGCTGAAATGATGCTCAATCAAATTTATAAAGTATACGATAACAAGGTAACAGCAGTAGACAACTTTAATCTACATATAGAAGATAAAGAATTTATTGTGTTTGTTGGTCCATCAGGCTGCGGAAAATCAACAACCCTTCGCATGATTGCAGGTCTAGAAGAAATATCACAAGGAGACTTTCTGTTAGATGGAAAACGGATGAATGATGTAGCGCCGAAAGACCGGGATATCGCAATGGTTTTCCAAAACTATGCATTATATCCTCATATGAATGTATACGATAATATGGCTTTTGGATTAAAGCTTCGGAAGTTTCCAAAAGCAGAAATTGATGAGCGGGTTCGAAATGCCGCTAAAATATTAGGGCTTGAGCAATATTTAGACAGAAAACCAAAAGCACTGTCTGGCGGTCAAAGACAGCGTGTTGCACTTGGCAGAGCGATTGTACGTGATGCAAAGGTTTTCCTTTTGGATGAGCCGCTTTCTAATTTAGATGCAAAACTCCGTGTTCAGATGCGTGCTGAAATTTCTAAGCTTCATCAGCGTCTGCAAACAACATTTATCTATGTGACACATGATCAGACTGAAGCCATGACAATGGCAACACGCCTTGTTGTCATGAAAGATGGTTTTATTCAGCAGGTAGGAGCGCCGAAAGATGTATATGAAAACCCAGAGAATGTGTTTGTAGGTGGATTTATCGGCTCACCTGCGATGAACTTTTTTACAGGAAAGCTCTCTGACGGTGCGATTGCGGTTGGAAAAACTCATATTCGTGTACCAGAAGGAAAAATGAAAGTATTACGCAGCCAAGGCTATATTGGAAAGGATGTCATTTTAGGCATCAGACCAGAAGATTTTCACGATGAACCAGTATTTATAGAGGCGTCTGAAGGCACAAAAATTCATGCTGACGTAGAAGTAGCTGAATTAATGGGGGCAGAAACGATGCTTTATTCTTCTATTGATGGTCAATCGTTTATTGCACGTGTTGATTCTCGTACCGATGTACAAGCCGGACAGTCTATCCCTCTTGCGATTAATATGAACAAAGCCCATTTCTTTGATTCGGATACGGAGCTGCGCATTCGCTCAGCAGAATAAAAAGATATATAAGCAGCACCATCACTCATCATTGGGTGATGGTTTTTTGTATGTTAACACAACATTTACCATGTTCTTTTTTCGTATGTTTTTTTCGGAAATAACCATAATACTTAGTACAAAGCAGTTACTTCATTGGGTTTCGCCAAGTGGCAAATGACTTGATCATTTCGCTGGTGCGATTCCAGCAAACCCAACCAAAAAAACAAATCATATACAAAAAGGAGAATCACATCATGGCTAATTCTAATAGTTCAAACCAATTACTAGTTCCTGGAGCAGAGCAAGCGATCGATCAAATGAAATACGAAATCGCTTCTGAATTTGGTGTAAATCTTGGAGCAGAAACAACATCTCGTGCTAACGGTTCAGTTGGTGGAGAAATTACAAAACGTCTTGTGTCTTTCGCTCAACAAAACCTTGGCGGAACAAAAGCTTAATTTCATATCTGGATCATAGAAGGCACCTCTTATGGTGTCTTCTTTTTTTGTTTTTATCCCTCACCAAACTCCTTTCAGCTCATATCATGTAGTAGAAAGGAGCGGATCTTCATGGACATTTTTTCTGGTATGAACTTTGAACTTTTACAATTTGTAGGGATCTCTCTATTATGCGAATATGCTCATAGTATTCGGTCCTTTCATCTTTATAAAAAAAGCATCACATAAAAGTTGTACCAATTTGGGTTCTTTTCACTTATAGTATGTAGTGGAGGGATCGAACAGATGAAAATAGCTCTTTTCGGTGCTCATGGACGTGTAGGACAAGCATTTCTTCGTTTCGTTCAAGTAGATGAGCGTTACATGGTTCGTTCATTGATTCGGACAAACCGAGAAGAAATGCTTGCGGGTATGTTTCAAGTCACCGGCAATTCAAGAAATCGAGAAGATGTGCTTGAGACAATCAAAGGAGCAGATATTGTTGTGAGCTGTCTATCAACAGATGGTGATGATACATTATCTGTTTCAATGGAGCATATCGTACAAGCCATGAAGCAAACGAATACATCAAGAATTATTACAATTGGTACAGCAGGCATTTTAAAAGCAAGGCAGCAGCCGGAGCTCTACCGTTTTGAAACAAATGAATCAAGACGGACCACTTCCCGAGCAGCTAAAGAGCATGCGAAAGCGTTTGAAATCCTTCAATCGACTGATCTAGATTGGACCATTATTTGTCCAACCTATTTACCAGATGGAGAAGTGACACGGTCATATCGCTATGAGAAAGATTTTCTCCCTATAGATGGAAAGAAAATTTCAGTTGAAGATACCGCACACTTTTTATATCAGCAGTTAAATTCGAAGGAGTTTGTACATCAACGCGTCGGCATCGCTTATTGATGATGATGCCTGTCCAAACAATATAACCAGTAAAAGTCGAGGACAGAACCCTCGACTTTTTCATGCAAAGGAAAGAGCCTCTTCCAATTGAATGAGGCTCTTTTTTCTACTATTCATCAGCTGTTTGCAACAGCACCTTTTTGCAGTTCATACATTTGTGCATACAGCCCTTCTTGCTGCATGAGTTGTTCATGACTGCCACGCTCGACGATTTCACCTTTTTCTAACACCAAGATCATATCGGCTTTTTTAATAGTGGATAATCGGTGAGCGATCACAAAAGTCGTTCGTCCTTCTTTAACTACATCAAGCGCCCGCTGAATGATCGCTTCTGTTTCTGTATCAATGTTCGCGGTGGCTTCATCTAAAATTAAAATCGCTGGATCGTACGCCAATGCGCGCGCAAATGAAATCAACTGACGTTCCCCTGAGGAAAGGGTGCTTCCCTTTTCAACGACTGGTTCATCAAAGCCTTCTGGCAGGTGCTTCAATAACTCTGCGGCACCTACTTGCTTTAATGAGGATTCAATCGTTTCTCTTTTGATGTCTTCATTCCCTAAGCTCACATTGGAAGCAATCGTTCCAGAAAATAAATACGGGTCTTGCAGCACAATGCCCATTTGTTTACGGAGCGTTTGGCGCGACTGATCATAAATGCTTTCGCCATCTATGAGAATGTCTCCTTGCTGAACGTCATAAAAACGCAGCAGCAAGTTCATGATCGAGCTTTTCCCAGAACCAGTATGCCCCACAAGTGCAACCGTTTGACCTTTCTTCGCTTCAAACGTAATGTTCTTTAAGACATTTTTCCCTTCATTATAAGCAAAGGTGACATCTTTGAACTGAACGTGTCCCTCCAGCTTCTTCTGAACAGGTTCTTCCACTTCTGTTCCTGGTTCATCTAATAATCGGAAAACCCTTTCTGATGAAACCCTTGCTAATTCCAACCTAGAGAACTGATTCACAATGCCTGTAATCGGCTGGAACAATCGATTTAAATAATCGACAAACGCATAGAGCACACCAATGGACACAATGCCTGTCGCACTTAGCGACGCACCGCCAAAATACCAAATGAGTGCCACATATGCTAAATTTCGCAGCAAGTTAACCAAGTTATGTGAAAGAAGTGAATTTAAATGCAGCATCTTTCGCTGATATCGAAAGTGATTGTTGTTCAGCTCATCAAATTCCTCTTGCGTCGCTTTTTCATGACGAAAGGCTTGAATGATTGTCATCCCTTGAATGGCTTCATTTAGTTTGGCATTGATTTCACTGATGATCGAACGAATGCGGTGATTGTACACTGATGCAAACTTTCTATAAGTCATCGACCATAAGAAAATAATCGGTACAGCGACCAAACAGATGAGTGCCAGCTTCACATTTAATAAAAACATGGCAATGTAAATCCCGATCATGTAAATAGCACTCGTCACGAAATTTGCAAGGACTGTTACATATAAATCACGAATGGTTTCCGTATCATTGGTAATCCTCGCGACAACTTTTCCAGCCGGTAAATTATCAAAATATCGGATCGGCAGCGTTTGGATGTGCTCAAATACGTCTACCCTCATTTTTTGAATAATTCGATTTGCAATCCTTTGGAGCAAATAATGCTGCCCATACTGAAAGAAAATCGCAACGATGAGCAGTCCTAGATAAAATAGAACAAGCTGCACCAAACCACTGATTTCCGGCTGATAAAAAGCGAAAATCTCCTCTTTTGATAAACGCTTTACCTCATAGGTTTCACGCTCGTTCCCATTATCAATGGTAAGCTGATCTCCCGATATTTTTCTGTTTCCATCAAAACGAATCGGCTCATTCACAAAATAGTAACCGAACCCGACTTGCACTACATTGATTTGCTTTCCAGAATCCATTTCATTATTTAATCGATCGCTTCGTATATAGTTATTTCCCTGGTAATAAACGGTTTTGTCTGTCTTTTCATTGACCTCGACATACGGTTTTTCTACACCTAAAATATGATCATCAATCATTTTCTTCCCAATAAACGGCCCTGTCAGCTCAGCACCAACTGCAATCATTAGAAAGATTAAGGCAACAGACAATACTTTCTTATATAGGAGTGCGTAGGCAAGGAGTCTTCTTCCTGTTGTCATGCCTCATCCCCTCCTTCCAGCTGATTTGTTAGCTGCTGACGCAAAAATTGTTCTTTGTACCACCCATCCTGCTGGATGAGCTCGTTGTGGGTGCCCTTTTGGACAATGCGTCCTTCTTCCATGACAAGAATGAGATCGGCATGTTCAACAGCTGATAGGCGATGAGTTGTAATAAACGTCGTTTTGCCATGACGGTTTTGTCTTAGATTTTCTAGGATAGCGGTTTCTGTTTTTGCATCTACCGCAGACAATGAGTCATCCAGAATTAAAATGTCTGGATCAATTAATAAAGCACGTGCGATGGATATTCGCTGTTTTTGTCCGCCTGACAGCGCCACACCTTTTTCCCCAACCATGGTTTCCAGACCCTCTGGCAAAAGGCGTAAATCCTTTTCAAAGTAAGCATCTTTGATTGCTTGTGCTAACTCATCTTGTTTCGCGTCACGATAACCAAAGCGCATATTCTGTTCCACGCTTTTTGAGAAAAGTATATGATCCTGCGGTACATATCCGATCCATTGAAATAACTGATCTAATTCAATGTCTTGGATCGGAACACCTGATAGCAATATTTGCCCATCACCTGCCGGGTACTGGCGCAGAAGCTGTTTGACAATGGTCGTTTTGCCGCTTCCCGTTTTGCCTGTAATCCCAATTGTCTGCCCTTTTCGAACGGTAAAGGACACATCAATGAGATTATCTTTAGATGAGGTTGGATATCTGAATGTCACATGATCAAACTCAATATCTCCAGGCTCTTGTAACGTTTTCGGCTGAGCAGCATCTGTTACGTCCGGCTTGTAGCTGAGTGTATGATTTAACCGGTCTAACGACGCATTTCCTCTTTGCATAATATTAATCAATTCGCCGATCGCAAACATTGGCCAGATCATCATGCCAAGATAGACGTTAAATGCAACAAGCTCCCCAATGGTTAAATCACTTTGGAACACGAGATAGGCTCCGTAGCCGATTCCGATTAAGTAGCTGATCCCCACAAGTAATTTCACTGTCGGCTCAAACAAAGAATCAATGATCGCCACTCGCATATTTTTTTGAAATACATCATCTGTCATTTCTCGAAAGCGTTCGACATCTTGTTTCTCCTGCACAAAAGACCGAATGACCCGGACACCCGCCACTGATTCAAGAACGCGATCGTTCATATCACCAAATGCATCTTGAGCGACTGTAAAGCGCTCATGGATTTTGCTTCCATAAAACGCAATCAAGAGCGCCATCAGCGGCATAGGAATAATCGCCATTAAGGTTAATTTCCAGCTAATCGTCAGCCCCATCGTAAAGAAGATCATCAGCATATAAGCAGTGGAATCAACCAAGGTCAGAACGCCAAAGCCTGTTGTTAAGGCCACAGCATTCAAGTCGTTTGTACCTAATGCCATTAAGTTACCCGTTTTTTTCTTTTCATAAAAAGTAGGCGTCATCTTAAGCAAGTGACGCATCAGTTTCCCACGCATCACACGCTCCATGACATTTGCGCCGCCAAATAACTGATACATCCAAAAATATGTAAGTGTATAGACGACGACACCTAGTAAGCAAAAAATGGTCATATAAAACACAATACTGGATGTTGTAAATTGACCAGAACGAATGTCATCAACTGCCTGGCCAAGGTATCTTGGCGGCAGCATTTCAAGCACATTCACAATGAGCAGGAGCGTAATAGCAATCGTATAACGCCTCCACTCTTGTTTAAAGAACCAGCCTAATTTCGCAAATACTGAAAACATGTTTGTCTCTCCTTTTCAAGCTAGCCGCTTTCTAAATTTTCCTGCAAGTCACCTTGTTTCGTTTTTTGAGCTTTTGTCATTTGTCTTGATTTTGGCATGTTCACATGCTTTCACTCCTCTTCATTTACTTGTTGTTTTTCATCCCTTTATTTCGAAATGCGAAATGAATTCAACAAAAAAAGAGGCCACCAGCTGGCTGGTACGCCTCTTTTCGTCATGTAAAAAGGCGCATGTTGACAAATACGCAACATACGCCTTGATTCATCCGATCAATTGGAACAGACGAGTTCCTTTTCCATGACCAATGAAGGTGTAATTGTCACGTGAATCAACCCATTCATGCAGTTTGATTTCATTCTTCCAATGTTGCACATGACATTTCCTCCTTTTGGCTCTTGAATCTTTTTTTATCTTATAGTGGCTGTCACTATTTTGTCAATAAATATTTTTCAATAAATGAAATTTTCTAACAAAAATCATTCTCCTTCATGTGTATCTTTTTCTATTAACGGGTATACCATGAGTGTAAAGACTCCTTTTGAAAGGAATGAGGACATTGTTTCAAGCTGATCGGATGGTCGTAGCGTTTGATGGACATGAAGACAGTAAGAAAGCATTAAAAAAGGCAATCGCTTTAGCTAAAACCTTACATGCCAAGCTGACCGTTACCTATGCACATGATGGCAAAACAGACAGACAGGTGTTTGATGTGCCGCGCCCAATGACTGGCGGAGCTTATATCGGCGGCGGTACGGCAGATCTTCAAACACCCCCTGTATATGTACCTCATGATGAACAGCAAAGTCCCTTGATTTTTGAAGACCATACAGAAGAGGTCGTTGCGGAAGCAAGAATGCTTTTAAATGAGGAGCAGTTTGAGGCTGCCATTGAAATTGTAGAGGGAGAACCAGCGGAAGCGATTATCGAATATGCGGAGGAAATATCAGCAGACCTCATCGTCATGGGAGCACGTGACCAAAGCAGATTGAAAAAAATGCTGTTTGGCAGTGTGAGTGAAAAGTTATCAGCAAAATCAGATATACCTGTGCTTATTGTGAAATAAATGCATCACAAAAGGCTGTAAACATTAGTTTACAGCCTTTTTTATTTATGAAGAGATCGATGCTTCACTTTCATGTTTAATTTTTTGCTGGAAGCCTTCCTGTACGCGCTTTGTCAGCTTGCCCGGAACGCCTTCCCCTACTGGCTCGCCATCTATTTCAACAATCGGAATGACTTCAGCTGTCGTCGAGCTGATGAAAATTTCCTGAGCGCGCAGCAGTTCTTCTTTGCTTATACGAGTTTCTTCAACAGTACACCCTTCTTCCTCACATACCTCCAGCAGCTTTCTACGAGTAATGCCGTTTAAAATGAGATTGTTTGCAGGGTGAGTACGAATCACGCCATTAATCACGGCATATACATTCGAGGAGGTTCCCTCGGTCACAAAACCGTCTCTCACAAGGATTGCTTCAAACGCACCAGCTTCAGATGCTTTCTGCTTTTCCATGATGTTATATAAAAGGTTTAAGCTTTTGATATCACACCTTAACCAGCGAAGATCCTCAGATAAAATGGCCTTTGCCCCAGCTTTCTGCTCTTGAACAGGCTTTTTCACCTGGAACGTATATGCCGTGATTTGAGGAGTAAGAGAATCACTATATTGATGTTTACGAGGGGCGACACCCCGCGTGACTTGAATATACACACCGCCATCTGTTAATTGATTGTGAGCGACGAGCTGTTGTAACTTTTCTTCCATATCAGATACTGTACCTTGCAGATGAATGCCAATTTCCTTTGCACTCTTGAACAGACGCTCTGTATGCTCTTTTAACGTAAACAAAGTACCATTGTATACACGGATGACCTCATAGACTCCGTCACCAAATTGATAGCCTCTGTCCTCAATATCAACATGTGCATCCTTTTTTTCAATGAAATCTCCATTGTACAATACTTTCATATGGAATCTCCCCTTCGCTTTGCATTAATGGTTGAATCTGATGCTATCTTAGCGGATAAATGGGTACGTTTCAATGATTATTCAGAATTATTTCACATCATAAGAAATGGATAACCTTCTATTGTAACAAATATAGATTCATAACCAAAAAGATTCCAATTTTTTAGCAACTTCTATATTCATAGGCTCTTTTTTCCTGTATACTGACACCATATAAACATGACAAAAAACAGCGGAAAAAGACAGAATCTACTACATGATTCGACACAAATTTTTGATTTATTGGAGCGATTGTAATGCAACGGGTTAAAAAAAAACAGACACCTTCAAACACAATGCTGCTCTCAAAGGCGATTGGTTTTGTCATCCTGACACTAATCCTCTTTTTTATTTGGGATATGTCCAAAACCAATATGCAGGCAGCAGATCAGCCGGCGAAATTGTCTGCGAGCAGTCAATTTAGGGACACAAGTACTAGTATGAAAGCAAAAGATGCTTCTCGGAAAACATTAGATGCACATTTTAAGATCCATTCAAATAAACATGTAACGGATCAAACGATCTTTTTAACCTTCGATGATGGTCCATCAGCGACTTCAAATCAGCTGTTAGATGTGCTAAAAGCGCATCAAGTGAAAGCCACATTCTTTATGCTCGGACCGCAGATTAAAGAACACCCGGCAGCTGTGAAAAGACTCCATCAAGAAGGTCATCAATTAGGGCTTCATGGTATTACCCATGATGTGAAACGCTTTTATCAAAAAAGTGATTCTCCTGTTAACGAGATGAAGGAAGATCAGCGCATTTTGGCTTCTGTCACAGGTGAGTATACCCATCTTGTAAGAACACCTTATGGCAGCACCCCAAATTTAACCGATCAGCAAAAAGCACGTTTAAAACAAAAAGGCTTTGTCTACTGGGACTGGACCATTGACAGTCTTGACTGGAAATATAAAAGCTCAAAATATGTACCAGAGGTATTAAATCAGCTGCAAGTGCTGGAGACAAAATATCCAAAAGAACCAAAAATCATCTTAATGCATGATCAGCCGGCGACGGCAAAATACTTAAGCAGCTTAATCACGCAGCTAAAGGCAAAGGGCTATACATTTGAAGTCCTTGATGAAACAATGAAGCCGCTGCAGCAATAAAGTAAAACCCGCACCTTTAGGATGCGGGTTTTTTAATGATTTATAAAGCTTTCACGAGATCGCCAATTCGCTCATGAAAGACAAGATCAAAAAGCGGATCGAATTCTGTTTCACTCAAATTCGTCATCACCATGAAGATGGAAGGATCATGAGCTGCATCTTCTGGAATATATCTTGCTGGCGCTACTTCTAGGGAAGTCCCCATGACGAGCAGCATGTCCGTTTTCTGAAGTGATGTCTCCACTTGATCAAGATGTTTGACCATATCTCCAAAAAGAACAACATCTGTTTTTAGCACACGTCCACACGTACTGCCGTCTGGGGAAACCCTTTGACAGACCGGCACCTCTTCTTTTAATAAATAAGGCAGATCATATACCGCCTGACACGATGGACAAGTGGCCGTTTGAATGGAGCCATGGAGTTCATATACATGCTGGCTTCCCGCCTTTTTATGAAGACCGTCAATATTTTGGGTAAAAATATCCACATGCTTCCCTTGTTGCTCAAGGCTGGCTAAAAAGGTGTGCCCGCTATTTGGCTCATATTCTCCACTCATTTTCATTTGAAACAATTCTTTAAATTTTGGCCAGAATTGATGAGGGTTTGATAAAAAGTAGGACCGGCTCATCGCCTCCATGCGGGAAGTATCTTCTGTCCACAGACCACCCGTTGATCTAAAATCAGGAATACCCGATTCTGTACTCATACCTGCACCTGAGAGTACTGTGATATGTGAAGCCTGCGATAATTTCTCTCTTAACACATCCACCTTTGTTTGGTCCACTCACCATTCCTCCTTTATTCACCCAGCTGCTTCTCACCTTTTTGTTTCATATAAATGGCCTGACCAGGGAAAGCAAATTCTACGCCTTCCTCGTGGAAAATATCTATGATGCGATAGTTAATATCCTGCTTAATATCAAGGTTTTCAGACCAAGCTGTCGTGTTTGTGTAAAAGTTGAAAAACAAGTTCAAATAGCTGTCTGCCAGTACATCGAGATTTACCATGATTGTCTCCTTATGCACACCATCATGCTCGTGAAGCATCTGTTTGAGACGCTTAATACACTGATCAATATTTTCCTTTGGTGTATTGTAAGAAACGCGAACAGAGAACGTGATCTGACGTTTATTCATTCTTGTCCAGTTTGTGATTGGCTCCTTTGAAAGCGTAGAATTCGGAACGGTCACGACGGCTTCAGCAGGTGTTCGAAACCTTGTACTTCGAAATGTAATGTCCTCCACAGTCCCAAGAACACTTGGTGTCTCCACAAAGTCGCCCATCGTAAAAGGCTTCTCTGTAATGATAACAATCCCTCCAAAAAAGTTAGCCACTGTATCCTGCGCGGCGAGCGCAAAGGCTAGACCACCTAGACCGAGACCTGCCACAAGTCCATTTACGTCATAATTAAATTCTTGTGCAATGACACTAATACTCAGTGCAATAATAATGAAGCGAAGTACCTTTGATAAAAATGGTGCTAAAATATCATCCATATCTAATTCAAATTTCGAATTGACCTTTTGAAACAAGAAAGAAGATGCAGCGGTTAAATTACAAAGCCCCCACGTCAGCATCAATATAATAGAAGATCTATACAATTTAATGATGACATCCATATGATGCTCAAAGTATGGCGCTTGTCTTAACGCAAAATATAAACCAAGTGCCACGAAAAACAGCCTGGCTGGTTTTTCAAATGCCACAACAATTTGGTTAATGACCTCTGTTTTAGACCGATTCGTCAGCCTAAACAGAAGCTGAAATAAATACTTCGTAAATACTTTCCGAAGCAATAAAAAAAGCAATAAAATACAAAGGCTAATACCAATTTGGATCGCAATATCTACTGTAAAATATGTATCCATCCATTTTTGTGTAAACATGTCTGTCTCTCTCCTTTAAAACAATCCTCTCTAGTTTATAATATAACCTTCGTTCATGTCCTCTCTTAAATGTCTGACCTCTACATAAAAAGCCTCGGGACTGATCCCGAGGCATGAAGTTCAAATATGAAATTTTGGCTAGAGACATATCGACGGGCAGCAAACTACTTTTTCTTCTGTGCCTGATCAAGGAGAGTCGCTTTAAACATTTCAGCATCCGTTTCGGCCTTAATACGTTCTTCCACTCTAATTCTCCCTTTACCCAATCATCTCGCCTCCTTTTCATCATTATAAAACATCAGAATTTTCAGTCAACATGACGAAAGCACTAATATTTTGACGAACGCTGACGATTTGGACAAAATTGATCGAAGAAAAAATGATGTAGTTCAGATTTACTCAATAAGAGCTTGGGATATTCCTGCAACTTTTCACCTTTCATACACGATGCTTTCTCACCATATGCCATGTTCCATTACATACAGCTCTCCCTCGTACCATATAGTAAAGAAGGAAAAACAGCAAAAATTTGATATGATAAGACCAGAACTTATGTCAGGAGCTGGAGCATGTGTATATTATCGCGCATAGAGGGTCTTCAAGCGCTGCCCCAGAAAATACAATCGCCGCATTTGATTTAGCTGTTCAGCAGGGTGCGGATTATATTGAGTTAGACGTCCAGCTGACAATGGATCAGCACGTAGCCGTCATCCATGATGATACTGTTGATCGAACGAGTAACGGAAGCGGCTTAGTGAAAGGTTATACACTTGATCGGCTGAAGAAATTGGATGCAGGAAGCTGGTTTCATTCTCAGTACGCCAACGAACGAATTCCCACCTTACAGGAAATTCTTGAAAGATACAGTCAGCGTGTCGGGATACTGATTGAGATCAAGCATCCAAAACGGCAGATTGGGATTGAAAAGGCAGTTGTCGACATCATCAACCGGTTTGCCTATTCCCGTCACATCATGGTTCAATCTTTTGATGCCAATGCACTTCAAAGAGTCAAAGCTTACGCCCCTTCTCTTCGAACAGCTTTTATTATAAAACCCTCTGCCTTTAAACTGACGAAAAGGAAATTAGCGGAGTACAGCTCCTTTGCGGATTGTCTTAATATGAAGAAAACGATGATCAGCAGATGGTGGATTGATCGCATCCACTCATTTGGAATGGATGTCTTTATATGGACAGTGAAAGATCAAAAAACAGCCGACAGGATGAAAACATACCACATTGATGGAGTGGTGACGGATCACCCGCCATTTTTTCTAAAGGAGAAATGATGTAAATGAAAGCATATCTCGCCGTATTTATCGGTGGATTGGTTGGTACTCTTTGCAGATATGAACTTAGCCAATCCGTTGTCAGCCAGACATTCCCCTATGCAACACTGATTGAAAACATGACAGGCAGTCTGCTTCTTGGCTTTTCAACAGGGTATTTTATGTTTCGGAAAGGAAAAAAATATCTTGCTGCTTTGATCGGAACAGGATTTTGCGGTGGTTTTACGACAATGTCCACTTTTTCTAAAGAAACGGTTCTCTTATTACAGGATGGACTGTTCACATCAAGTATCATGTACATTCTACTCTCAGTGATTGCTGGAGTGGGCGCTGCCTTATGTGGACTGATCACCGCTCAGCGCCTCTTTCAACAAGATGAGCAGCCGAAAGGAAGCAGATAAATGATTGTATTTTATACAGCTGTTGCCGGCGGGATAGGCAGTGCCCTTCGTTTTTTCCTCAGTCAATCGATTCAGAAAACCAAGTTTCATACTCGTTTCCCGTATAGTATTATTCTCATCAACTTACTCGGCGCTGCCGGTTTAGGTTTACTGACAGGTGCAGTAACTGATAATGATCCGCTGCTAATGATCATTGGTACTGGGTTTTTCGGTGGTTTTACAACCTTCTCTACATTTAGTGTAGAGGCTGCGTCCATGCTGCATGAGCGGCAAATTGGACAACTTGTTGTCTACTTATTGGTCACAATCATCGGGTCTTTATGTCTCTTTGCTACGTTTTATCAAATAGGACAGCATCTTTAAATATTGGTAATAGCAGCTAAGCTGATGAGCAGCTGATCCATCAGCTGGCGCTTCATCAAAAAGAGTGTTTTTTCACTATAGCCAATTTCCATTGCACACTTTGCCATCCGCCAATCTCGAAAATATTTGTAATCGATGAGCTGCTGCTCTATTTCGTCCAACTCTTTTAATGCCGTTTCAATACAAGCAACGATGAGTTCATACTGATTTTTTTGCTCTTCTAACTTTTTCCGTGTCATGTGGTCGAGATGATGCGGGCTTCTTTTTTCAAGCTGCCTTTCGATATTTAAGATTGCTGCTTGATAATTTTTGAAATTCTTTAAATGAAACTCAATTCGTTTCATTGAGGTTTTTTTCTCCGTGATACTTGCTGTTTCATACCAAAGCATGTCCATCCCCCTCTATCGAACGTTTGTTCTTATTATATACCGAACGTACATTCGTAAAAAAGAGACTAAATACCTAAAAAAACCTTGAGCTTATTTTTCGCTCAAGGTCATTTCGTTTACTAGCAGCGGCTCCTTTATATCAAGCCCAGTGCGTGCACTGCCTTTTTCTGCCGATGTGACGCCTTTTTTCAAATCAATCTTTTTAACGTAGCGTCCATCCATTTCCAGCACTTTCATTCGAATATCATCAAGATAGACGGATTGTCCTTCTCTGATATCAATATTCTCTTTTAAGATGAGTCCCCCGATTGTATCAATTTCCTCATCATGATAAGAGATCTCGATCAAATCTTGAACTTCATCTAATCTCACTTTGCCATCTAAAACATAATGATGATCGGCTCTTTTTTGAATCACTGGCTGTTCATCTTCATCGAATTCATCTCGAATATCTCCGACAATCTCTTCTAAAATATCCTCCGTTGTGACAAGTCCAGACGTTCCGCCATATTCGTCAGTTAAGATCGCCATATGCATTCTATCACGCTGCATCTTGACGAGAAGCTCTTGAATAGGAATCGTGTCGATAACCTCAATCACTGGATATATATAATCTTGAATTTTCAGTTGATCTTTTTCACCTTGATACACAAGATCTGCAAAGAGCTGCTTTTTGTTCAGCATGCCGATGACATGGTCTTTATCTCCTGAAAACACAGGGAAACGTGTATACTTTTCCTGCGTCATGATGGCGAGGATATCATCTAACGGCATATCTTCTGGAATCGCACAAATTTCTCGCCGCGGTACCATGATCTCTCTGGCAATTCGATTATCGAAATCGAAAATCTTGTTCATATAATTATATTCTGAAGGGTTGATTTCCCCATTTTTTAAGCTCTCAGATAATAAAATCTTCAGTTCCTCTTCAGAATGGGAATGTTCTTTTTCAGACCCCATATCGATGCCCATCATTTTAGTTAGCAGACGTGCTGACCCGTTTAACACATAAATGAAAGGGAACATAAGGATATAAAATGCATGCAGCGGGCCTGACAGCCATAGTGTCATTTTTTCCGCCTTTTGAATGGCAAGCGTTTTTGGTGCAAGCTCACCTACAACTACATGCAAAAAGGTAATAATAGAGAACGCAAGTGTTGCTGAGATCAGGCTGATTGCTGAATCAGGAATGTTTGTCAAACCAAAACCTCGAACCAAAAGTTCTTTCACAGCCGGCTTACCAATCCACCCTAAACCAAGGGATGTCACTGTAATACCGAGCTGACAGGCTGACAAATATTCATCTAGCCTTGATGTCACCTTTTTCGCCATGATGGCCTTTTTGGACCCTTCGGCAACAAGCTGATTAATTCTTGAACTTCTCACCTTTACTATGGCAAATTCAGATGCAACAAAGAAAGCTGTTAAAGCAATCAAAACACCGACTATACTCAGATTAACAATATCGTCCATTTAACCTTGCTCTTTCTTAGAAGAACAAGGAGTCACCTCCTGATTGATGATGTTATGTTTTGCAAAACGGTTAACTGATTAAATAAGACTACATTGAGGGCCCCACTTAACCACCTCCGGTTCACGTAAAATTCCGCCTCTCTACATATATATGAAACGGTATTCATTTTATCTTACCATAAATAATCTGAAAATTCCTGTATCATCATGCTGTTTTTGACATGACTGACTAAATTGAGGGAAATCCTCCTCTGTTTCTTCTTATTGGCAGGAAATATGAACAATTAACTTGTGTTTCAGACTAGAATTATATTAAACTATTTTCATAAACTATAACGTGACGGTTAGGAGGAGATGTTCAGATGGGGCTGAGAAAAAGTATCGTATTGGTGAACTAGCACAGATTGCACAGGTGACGAAACGAACTGTAGATTATTATACAAATCTAGGTTTGCTTGCGCCTGTTAGATCTTGCTCAAATTATCGTTATTACGATGAATATGCTTTAAAACGATTACAATTAATCGTTCTTTGCAAACAGCAGAGATTGGCTCTTTCTGACATCAAATCCAGATTAGATGAACAATTCCCTTCTCAAAAGGAAGATCATGATGAACTTGTCCATTTAACCTCTGATATCGATCGGATGAATGAGCATATGGACCGCATTTTGGCACGTTGTAAGCAGCTTCAGCCAGAACAACGTGAAAAACTAAAAGAGCAGCTTACTCCTGAAAAAATGACGGCTGTCCAATCATTTTTACTGCTGTTAAGTTAAAATTTTTACTAAACAGGAGGTGTTACCTTCGTTCTCAAAGTCAGAACGAAGGCCTTAATTGGACATAGTTAATTTACTCATAGTTGCTTTACTTATAGCTTTAACCGCGTTTTTCGTTGCATCAGAGTTTGCGATCATTCGCTTAAGAAGCTCAAGAATTGATCAGTTAATCGCAGAAGGTAATAAAACAGCAGTTGCTGTCAAGCATGTAACGACTCACCTTGATGAGTACCTATCAGCCTGTCAGCTTGGTATTACCATTACCGCCCTTGGTATTGGTTGGTTAGGGGAAGAAACAATTGCGCATATGCTTGCGCCGCTCTTTGCAGAGTTGTCCATTCCTCAATCAGCTAGTTCTATTGTCACTTTTATTATTGCGTTTAGTATCATGACGTTTTTACACGTTGTCGTTGGAGAACTTGCACCGAAAACACTCGCCATTCAAAAGGCTGAGCAAGTATCCCTTCTTTTTGCTAGACCACTGATGATCTTTTACAAAGTGATGTTCCCGTTCATTTGGGTATTAAATGGATCTGCTCGTTTGTTAACGAAAGCGTTCGGTCTTCAGCAAGTATCTGAGCATGACATGGCGCACTCTGAGGAAGAATTGCGGATTATTTTATCAGAGAGCTATAAGAGCGGCGAGATTAACCAGTCTGAATTCAAATATGTAAATAAAATTTTCGAATTTGATGACCGTCTGGCGAAAGAAATTATGATTCCTCGTACCGAAGTTGTCAGCTTCCCTCATGATATTACCATTGAGGAAATGCTGAAGGTAACAAAGGTAGAGAAATATACACGTTATCCAATTGAAGATGGCGACAAAGACAACATTATCGGTGTTCTTAACATTAAAGAGGTTCTCACTGCCTGCATTAGCGGTGAGTGCTCTACAAGCGATACGATCGAAAAGTTTGTAAATCCGATTATTCATGTGATTGAAACGGTTCCTGTTCATGATTTACTGCTCAAGATGCAGCGTGAACGTGTACACATGGCCATTTTATCAGATGAATATGGCGGTACAGCAGGTCTTGTGACCGTTGAAGACATCCTTGAAGAAATCGTTGGTGAAATTCGTGATGAGTTCGACATTGATGAAATCAACGAAGTGCGTAAACTTGGAGAAGACCATTACATCTTTGATGGCAAGGTTCTTGTTGATCAAGTCAACCTGCTATTAGGTACACAGCTTGATAATGAAGAGGTCGACACAATCGGCGGCTGGTTCCTTACTCAGAAATATGAAGTAGAGAAAAATGACGCCATTCGTGAACAAGGCTATGAATTTATTATTAATGAAGTCGATGGACACCATGTGGCATACATCGAAGTAAAAAAGTTAAATGAACAATTATTAGAAGCAGCTGAAGAAGGCGCTTCGTAACAAAAAACGCCCACTTGCTTAAGCAAGTGGGCGTTTCACATTGTGGACAAAGGGCTAAAATGATTTTTATTTTAGCCCTTTGTCTTCTTTTTCAGCGTGATAGAAAACCTTTGAAGTCTAGGAAGGACGAGTACCAGAGCGGAGCGAATTGAGCATTCGTGAGCACCGGCACGCAGGACTGACACCGAAAGCGAGGGTTTGTCTACACGCTGAAACGACCCTTGCCTAAGCAAGCGGTCGTTTTTCTTATGCCTTTTCCATTAATTGAGCTTCTAGCTCTTTGATTCTTGTGTTTAATACTTCTGTCATGGCACCTAATCTTTCTTTTGGCGGCAGATGGTCAAATTCAGACAGCTCAATCGGTTCACCGATGATTAAGCGCATTTTCCCTTTTTTGAAAAGACTTTTCGCATTTGAAGGTCCTTTGTATGCGGCTGGAACAATTGGCGCTTTACCGAGCTGCGCAATGGTAACCGCCCCTCTTTTTAGAGGAACATCCTCTGTTGTACGTGTTCCGCTTGGAAAAATCCCAACGATCTTTCCCTCTTTTAATAATTTAATGGGCGTTTTAATACTACTTGGCCCAGGATTCTCTCGATCAACAGGAAAGGCATGAATCTTTTTTAAAAATCCACCGATCCATTTATTTGCAAACAATTCTTTTTTCGCCATGTAATGGATCTCAAACGGAAGAATTCCTGCGCCTAATGCAAGAACATCCACAAAACCCTCATGTGTACAAGCAATGACAAAACCCCGATCAGTTGGCAGATTCTCTTTTTGATATACTTTGATTCCACCTCGGAGACCAAATAATAGTTTGACGGTATAGCCTGAAAATTTATACATAGTGCACTTCCTTTGTTTGAAGAATGAAGGATTTGTCTCTATTATAACAAATTTTTTATTACCTGGTACTAAAAATTTGTACACAGTCCAATCCTCCCTATTTTTTTCGTTTAAAAATGAACGTTCTGCCTGTATTCAAGCACAAGGTTTTAGGGGAGAATAGAATAGGAATTGTGTCCAATTTTGTCGTTTTTCGATGTTTTTTCCTGATTTGTTCTATTGAAAATACTTTATAAATGATGCAAATTTCGCTATGATAAGGAGAAATGATTTTGATTCGGCGAAAGAAATGAGTAATGTACGGTAATGAGAAGTTTCGTGCAACTTTATGCCTTTCTTATGCGTGTATAACATAGAGGGGAGAAAAATCAGTGACGATCGATGAAATTTATCAAATGTATATGAACGATGTTTACAGGTTTCTGCTCTCCATGACAAAAGACAAACATTTGGCAGAAGACTTATTGCAGGAAACCTTTATGCGTGCGTATATACATATTCATTCCTACGACCATAGCAAAGTGAAACCTTGGTTATTTCAGGTGGCACGAAATGCTTTTATTGATTATGTCAGGAAACATAAAAAAGAAGTGACCATATCGGATGACCTCATTGGCGGTCTTTTACAAACGTCTGTACAAAGCCCTGCTGAACAGGTTGAAATAAAGGAAGTCCTCACCATGTATTTAGAGCAGCTTCCAGATAACTACAAGGAAGCGTTGACATTGTATTATTTAAAAGAACTAAATTACAAGGAAGCATCCAAGGTCATGAATATTACTGAAGCAAATTTCAAAAGTGTTTTATTTCGTGCAAGGCAGCGCCTAAAAGCACTTTACAACAGAGGTGTTAATGATGAATGAAGAGTTTAACAAGCGATGGGAACAATATAATAATGGTGAGATGAATGAGGAAGAAATGATAGCGTTTGAGGAAGAGCTTGAAGAAAACGAAAAACGCTTAAGCCAGGAACTGAACGACTCGGATTGGACAGATTTTTCCATCAGTCCTGAGAAGCAAAAAGCCATTCTACAATACGGAAAAAGAAAGTCATATTTACGTATTTCCGTACTTGCTGTCATATCAACACTCATTATTTTACCGCTTTGTACATTAGGAAGTTATTTATACTACGGCGTTGGCGGAGCCGAGAGCAAAGGCAATCACTTCATGGAAACAGCGGCTGTCACCGTCGCTTTGACCAAACCAAACGTGGCCATTGATATGAAGGATTTAAAAGGTCAGGTCAAGCTTTTTGGAATGAACACCGAATTGAAGCTGCAAAAGCAAATTGGCAATAAAACAGAAGCCATTGGCAGTGAACAAATCGAGATGTTTTTCGATAAATTAAAGCAGCCTACTATCTCTTATTATGGTGACAGCGCACGCGAAACGGAGGGTTTCTTTACCCATCCTTCGGCGCAGGCAGATGCCTCAAAAAAACAAACACTCACTACGTTAGACAAGCTTCCTGAAGGAACAGTAAGTGAAGTGTATGTATCCTATGACAGAGCTTACACACCAAAGGATATTTATTCCTTTGCTAAAAAATATGATATGAAAGTGCTGTGGAATGCGATTAAAACAGAGGATTCATTAAGTGGAAATCAGCGGCCAATCGGCTTTCCTGGGAAGGACTCTGAATTTTTAAAAGAGCTTCAGCACACATCAAAAACTGAGGTAGATCAATTCAAAGATGCCCTTGCTTATGTTAATCAGCACCCGACATGGGCAACAACGATCTCTGGCAGACCTGATCTTGATCTGTCTAATCGTATACGCTATATCGATCAAAATGGCGTCACCGTTTATGGCTCTGTGGTCACTGGACCTTCTAAAGAAATTGAGAAATTTGTAAAGACAAAACGCATTAAAACGGCAAAAGTGAGCGAGGTGGAATTATGGAATTGGTAAGAATTTTTAAAGAGCATAATGTATTTGGCTGGATTTCTGTCGGCACAGCGATATTATCCCTGCTCATGCTAAACCTCGCCATTATCAGCAACGTGACATTTTATTCTTTTCAAATGCTTCCTTTTGCAATGGCCGCAGTTCCATTTGGCATTATTGAACTGTTCATTAAAAAAGGCCGTACGGGTCCAGGTTTCCTCGGTGTCGTACTGAATATCTTTGTCATTGTTTGTGTCTATGCCATCGTATCAATCGATGTCGATCTTCAATTAGGTTTTTAATCAGCACTCAAAAGCAAAAGCCCATGTTACTTGACTAATGCCAAGCAGCATGGGCTTTTTTCATTTACTTTTTATTCAATTCTGAATGCTTTCTTGAATATAAGAAATACACAACCAGCCCAATGGCAAGCCAGATTAAGAAACGAACAAAGGTGATTGCACCAAGCTTATAAATGAGCAATCCGCAAGATAGAATAGCCAAGATCGGAATAAGCGGAACTGCTGGGCATCTGAAAGCTCGTGGTAAGTCCGGCTGCGTTTTTCTCATCACAATGACCGCCACTGAAATCAAAATAAATGCTGAAAGTGTCCCGATATTCACTAGGCTTGCCAGCTCATCAAGTGGAATAAATCCACCCATTAATGCTGACAATGTACCGAAGAACAGTGTATTGATGTAAGGTGTTTTATGCTTTGGGTGAACTTTTGATAATACCTTTGGCACTAAGCCATCACGAGACATAGCAAACATCACGCGTGTCTGGCCGTACAGCATGACAAGCATTACGGTTGTCATCCCTAGAATCGCTCCGACATCCACAATACCAGCCACCCAGTTTTGTCCGGCTACTTGTAAAACGAGAGACACTGGATGTGATACTCCTTCAAAATTCATGAAAGGAACGATGCCCGTCATAATCGCACTGACAACGACATAAAGCAGTGTACAAATCAATAAGGAAGTAATAATCCCTCTAGGCAGGTTGCGTGATGGATTTTTTGTCTCCTCTGCCGCAGAAGCAACTGCATCAAACCCGATAAATGCAAAGAATACGAGGGCTGCTGCACTTAAAACCCCTGATGTCCCAAATGGAACAAATGGTGTCCAGTTTTCAGGTTTTACATATTTCACAGCGACTAAAATAAAGAGCAGAATCACAGCAATTTTCATAATAACCATGATGTTATTGACTCGTTTTGATTCTTTAATACCAAAGTACAGCAGGAAGGTGATGACCATTAAAATAATAAATGCTGGAAGATTAAAATATGTCACTTGCCCTTTTAAACCACCTGGTGCTGCTGTTAACTCAACTGGTATATGAATCCCTATCCCATTTAAAAAAGACACAAAATAGCCTGACCAGCCCGCTGAAACGGCACTAGCGGCCAGCATATATTCTAATATTAAATCCCATCCAATGATGAATGCTAGAAATTCCCCCATTGATGCGTACGTAAATGTATACACAGACCCTGATACAGGCACTGTGGAAGCAAATTCCGCATATGACAGTGCTGCAAACAAACAAGCAAGACCTGCGATGACAAATGATAGCACAAGTCCTGGCCCCGCAGTGACGGCTCCTGTACCTGTTAGAACAAATATCCCTGTCCCGATAATGGCTCCAATGCCCAGCATGGTTAAATCAAATGAACCCAATTCCTTTTTTAATGCTTTTTCCCCTTGTGTTGCCGCAATGAGCTCTGAAATGCTCTTTTTTCTAAACAATGAATTGCTCATACCATCACTCCCAAAACTTAGTATCAGTCTAAAGACGCCACATTCATATAATTCACAATATTTTCTGAATATTTAGATTAAATTTAGCGCAATAAATTGGTGGCGTAAAATTATTATATATGAAAATTAAAAAATGAAAACACTTTTTTTAAAAATAGAGTGAAAATTCTTATATATCAACGAAAATATTGTCAATAAAACGGTTAGATTTTCTTCAATCCTTATTCAATTGATAGTTTGTCTCCCGCTATTTATTATACAACATGGAAGATTATATTTTTTTCATATACTTATTATTCAACAAAAATAAGACCCTTTTTTTAAAAGCGGGTCCACAATTATGTTATTTTAAAGCCTTTAGACTGATAGTGATCTATGAGAAAAAGACCAGTTCTGCGGCATAAATGATATATGAAAAAAGAGACTGCTTCATAGCAGTCTCTTAAAATGAATTAGTTTACAAATGTTTTCGCTCCAAGATAAATAGGCTTCCAATAGCTTGATGTCATATCACTGATCGTTACACCGTCAGAAGCAGCATGGATAAACTTATTGTTCCCAAGGTAGACACCCATGTGAGATGGACCCGATTTATACGTTGTAAAGAAGACAAAATCTCCAGCCTTTGGTTTGGATACACTTTTCATCGATCCCCAGAAACCTTCAGTTGTTTGTCTTGAAATCTTTTTTTGTTTGTTAATGATATACCACATAAATCCGCTGCAATCAAAGCCCTTCGGTGTCGTTCCACCCCATCTATATGGAGTACCGTTTTGCGCTTTAGCATCTGCTATAAGCTTAGACGTGTTTAAGGAAGAAGTAGAGACTGTTTTTTCTTTCACAGGTTTCGTCTTTACTTTAGACGTCTTTTTCACCTTTAGCTTTTGCCCGATTTTAATGAGGTCTGTTTTAAGTTTATTTAACGATTTCAACTCTTTCACAGTCATCCCGTATTTTTTGCCAATCTTAGATAATGTATCACCTTTGACAACTTTATGAGTGGCAGTTGCTGAAGCCGTTTTTACTTTTGTTGTTGTTTTTGATGTCTTCACTGCTTTTTTCGAAGAAGTGCCATTCACTTTTAAGGTTTGTCCAACATAAATCACGTTAGATTTCAGCTTATTGTCTGATTTAATTTTGCTCACGCTTGTTTTGTATCTTTTCGCTAGAACAGAAAGAGAGTCACCTTTTTGAACTTTTACTGATTGTGCTGAGGCAGCTCCGGCAAATAATGTCGTCCCAAGTAGAACTGCACTTGCAGCTGTGATCAATTGTTTTTTCATTTGTTCCTCCTGTATGTATCTATCTGATCCGAATTTTTATCTACTCCCTATTATAAGGATCAAATACCAGAAGAAATAGTCTTGACTTCCTACGACATTATGCTTATTAATTCGGCAAAATTTATTTTTTTTTAGGGTTCTTTTTATTTCATTTTTATTACACAATCATGACAAAATAATCGCATCTTGTCATGGATAAATGATACATTCATTTCTCTTTTTGGTTCATTCTATGTAAAGTGGACCTTTACAATTTTAAAGTGAACTTTACGGTGCTGTAAAAAGGAATCCACACTTCTGCTCTACCATTGTAAACGTAAGAGCGATACATAAACAATGAGGAGGCAAAATGAATGAGTGTGTTGAAAAGCTCGAAAACGAAAATCGCTGCAGTGGCAGTAGCATCTGTGCTATCGATTGGCATTTTTTCAGGGATTGAATTTGGACAAGCTGACAAAGCTGAGGCTAAAAAGAAGCCGAAAAATGACGTGCAAAATGTGATCGTGCTGATTGGAGATGGCATGGGAACACCTTATCTTTCAACTTACCGCTCATTTAAACACAACGGTGACCTTTCAAAGCAAACAGCGTTTGACCCTTACCTCACTGGCATGCACAAAACATACCCTGACGACTCTAAAAATAACATTACCGATTCAGCAGCAGCTGGTACAGCCATGGCAACTGGTAAAAAGACATACAACAATGCCATTGGTGTAAACAAAAACGGCAAAAAACTAAAAACCGTTTTAGAAGAAGCCAAACGAAAAGGAAAATCGACGGGTCTTGTCGTGACATCTGAATTAACAAATGCTACGCCTGCTGCGTATGCCGCTCACGATGTGTCTAGGAAAAACACTGCAGCCATCGCTGATGACTTCTTCGATGAGAAAATCGGAAAACAGCATACAGTCGATGTCATGCTGGGCGGAGGACTTGTCGACTTTGTCCGAAAGGATCGTGATCTGACGAAGGAATTCAGACAAGCCGGTTATGATTATGTCACCAATAAAGCCGCCTTACAAAAAAACAAAAATGAAAAAGTGTTAGGCATTTTTGCCGATGGAGGTCTCGATAAAGCCATTGATCGTGATCAAACGACCCCTTCCCTGCAAGACATGACATCCTCAGCCATCAAACAGCTGTCTAAAAACAAAAAAGGATTTTTCCTTATGGTCGAAGGCAGTCAAATTGACTGGGCTGGACATGATCATGATATTGTCAGTGCGATGAGTGAAATGAAGGATTTTGAAAAAGCATTTGAAGAAGCGATTCGTTTTGCGAAAAAGGATAAAAACACGTTAGTCATCACGACCGCGGATCATTCAACTGGCGGACTTTCCTTCGGAGCAGACGGTTCAGGGAGCTGGGATTACAAACCGGTAAAAGCAGCGAAAAAAACGCCTGACTTTATCGCAAACAAAATTGTCAGCGGCATGCCTGTCGAGTCAGCCCTGAAACAATATATCAATCTTGATTTCACAAAAGAAGAAATAGCATCTATTCAAAAGGCCGCTGAAACAAAGGATACTGTTAAAATTGATGATGCGATTGAAGAAGTGATCAATACAAGATCCCATACAGGCTGGACAACATCTGGCCATACCGGTGATGAAGTTCCATTCTTTGCGTATGGCCCAACAAGCCAGCAGCTAAAAGGTCTAATGGAAAATACCGATCAAGCAAAACACATTTTCAAACTGCTGAAAAACCAATAAAATGGACAAAAAAGATGTCTGCTAAGAGACATCTTTTTTGGTCTTTTTCATGCAAGATATTTCCTATGAACCCCTTTTCCATCATAAGAAAACATCACTTCTTTTCCTTCAAGAACGGACTCGATATGCACACTTCTTCCCCACAGCTGATATAAATACGGAAGGACTTTTTCTAAGTATTTCAGATCAAGTTCAATGCCTTCATACCAATGCTTGATATAAAGTTCGTTATTTTTTAAATAGTCGCCATCGATCACGGTCAAATACGGAAAGCCGCCATTCACTCTCATACTGACTAACTGATCACGAACCGCCTTCCATTCTTTATCAATGACTTTATAGTCTCTCCCCTGCTTTTGAAACAAGTACAAATCTTCTCTCATCACAAGGTCTTTCGTTAAGTAGTTTCGAATAAAGGAAATATCTGACTCAATTTCTCTGACTTCAAACATTTTACTGCGGCCAGATCCTTCTGTGACCCCTGCTTTTTTTAATTCTTCACACGGGTTGTTATAGCGCTCTTCGATATCTTCAAAAATCTTCAGCCCTAAATAGTAAGGATTGATGCCTGTTTTAGATGGCTGCACCACACCTGCATTTAATTTCGCAAACTCTATCGATTCACTTGAATCCAAATCAAGCTCCCGCATAATTCGCTGGTGCCAATACGATGCCCAGCCTTCATTCATAATCTTTGTTTCCAGCTGCGGCCAAAAATAGAGCATTTCTTCTCTCAGCATGGTAAGGACATCCCGCTGCCACGGCTCCAGCTCGCGGGAATGCGCCTCAATAAAGAGTAAAAGATCCTTTTCCGGCTTTGGCGGAAACTGCTTTACGGTTTTCTTTTTCTCACGCGTTTTCGGCTCATCCATTCCCCACAAATCATCATATGGCGTTTGACGTTTTGGTTTATCATCTTCACTTTCTTCATCGTCCATATTCCAGCTTAATTTTGATCGAACAAGGGACGGATCAATATGCTCTTGGATAGCCAATACGGCATCTAAAAAGGACTCGACTTCTTTTGTCCCGTGGATATGCTCATATTCTTTGATCCGCTCTGCCGCTGCTGACATGCTTTCGACCATATCTCGTTTTGTGTTTTGGAAACGGCAATTATTTTTGAAGAAATCACAGTGTGCCAATACATGAGCCACAATTAATTTATTTTGAACAAGCGTATTGTTATCAAGTAGAAAGGCGTAGCAAGGATTTGAATTGATGACAAGTTCATAAATTTTACTTAACCCTAGATCATAATGAAGCTTCATTTTATGAAATTGCTTCCCAAAGCTCCAGTGGCTGAATCGTGTTGGCATTCCATATGCACCGAACGTATAAATAATTTCCGCGGGACAGATTTCATATCTCATCGGATAAAAATCTAGACCAAATCCTTCTGCAATTTCTGTAATTTCATCAATCGCTCTTTGTAAAAGACGTTTTTCAGATACGCTCAAGGAAACCATCCCTCCTCATCGGACTTATCCCTACTATATGAGCGTATGTAAAAAAACATGATGTTCCTCCAACCGTTTAGACGACTTCCATTTCTTTCGTGGATTGCCCGCCAAATGCTTCGAAATGAATATGGTCTGTTGGAATTCCCAGCTCTTTTAAAATATGAATGATCTCCTGTGTAAACACCGGGGAACCGCATAGATAAAATTGGCCTTTCCCTTCTCCGATCACCGATTGAAGAAATGGACGATCAATGCGGGAAACCGCTTTCTCAACAAGCTCACCCTTTCCAGACTGCGCAAATTGTTCATTACATAGAATGATGCGCCCATAGGAAGCTGAAGCTAGAACGCGTTCAAACTCATTTTCAAAAGCGTTTACATCCTCTAATCGATCTGCATGAATCATCGTGAATGTCTGGCTGTTTTGTGCGGCAGTTTTCACTAAACCAATCATTGGTGTAACACCAGACCCAGCACTGATGAAATAAACAGGCTCTTTTATGTCATCTTGCAAACAGAACATTCCCTGCGGCATACTCACTTGAAGAACGTCCCCTTCTTCCATTTCATCATGCAAAAATGTAGACACATGACCGTCACGCTTCACTGTAATACGGTAATAAGATGGATGATGCTCGTCTGATAAGCTGTATTGTCTGCTGCACATATAGGCTTCTCCTGGCATATCTGCCTGAACCGTAATGTATTGACCTGCTTTATACATTGGCAGCTCTGATTCATCTTCTGGTACTAAATAAAAAGAGATAAGGGATGGAGATTCTTGCTTCTTTTTCTTAATCACAAACGGCTTCACATCTGCCCATCCGCCTGTCTGTTTCACATTTTCATCCATCATTTCTGCTTCTATGGTCATGAAAATATTCGCAATGATGTCATATGCAGCTTTCCAAGCTAATAAAGTGGCATCTTCTTCTCTTAAGCCAAACACCTCTTTCATCGCTTCAATCAGGTGATATCCGACAATTGGGTATTGTTCTTTTTTGACCATGACACTGACATGCTTATGGGCAATTTGTTTGACCGCAGAAAGTAATTCCTCTAACCGATCAATGTGCAGTGCAGCTTGATATAGTGTCGCAGCAAGTGCCTCTGGCTGACTTCCGTTCATCAGATTTGTTTTATTAAATTGATTGAGCAGCTCCGGGTGCTGGCGAATCATATTTTGATAAAAAACAGTGACAAGTTTGGTTCCCTCGGCTTTTAGTAGAGGAGCTGATTGCTTTATTGCATTCATTTGATCTTTAGATAACATCGTCATTCCTTCTTTCAAAAGAAGTATTTTAAATACATCTTTATCGTAATAGATGACAGTCTCTAAAAGCAATATTTATAATACATGTTTTAAATGTTGTCACATTTTACACTTTCTCGAACAGTTTTTGTCTAAAATGTGTTACGATGATACAAAACTCTATTAGGTTTAGAGGTCGTCAAAATGAAACTTACGAATTACACAGATTTCTCATTAAGGGTACTCATTTATTTAGCTTCGAGAGAAAATAATGAACTGTCAAATATTCAGCAGATCGCCGATGTTTATGGCATTTCTAAAAATCATCTGACGAAGGTGATTTATCATCTTGGAAAACGCGGGTATGTGGAAACGATTCGCGGAAGAAATGGCGGGATCAGGCTTGGAAAAAGCCCAGAAAGCATTAATATTGGAGAGGTTGTCCGTTATACAGAGGATGATTTAGTCATGGTTGAATGCTTTGATCCAAAGAAAAACAGCTGCATCATCTCCCCAATTTGTTCATTAAAGCATGTACTTCATGAAGCACTCACTGCTTATTTAAGCGTTCTAGACCGATACACACTAAACGATTTAACACAAAACAAAGATGCTCTTAGAGAGCTCCTGCTTTAAGGCGAAAGAATTTATTCTTTCGTCTTTTTCTTTACCTTCTTGTAATAATAATTTATTTAAAATTATTATAAATAAATATTGACTATCATGTTTGATTCAATATAATTAGGGTATATAGATTGCTAGAAAACACTTTTTTGTTTACAGGAGGAGAAAAGAATGACAAATTCAAATCATAAAAATTTGACAACGAACCAAGGCGTGCCTGTTGGCGATAACCAAAACTCAAGAACAGCTGGTCACCGCGGACCTACCTTTCTTGATGATTACCATTTGATTGAAAAACTTGCACACTTTGACCGTGAACGTATTCCAGAGCGCGTCGTTCATGCAAGAGGCGCCGGCGCTTACGGTGTGTTTGAAGTAGAAAACAGCATGGAGAAACATACAAAAGCAGCCTTCTTAAGTGAAGAAGGAAAACAAACAGACGTTTTTGTTCGCTTCTCTACCGTTATTCATCCGAAAGGTTCACCTGAAACATTGCGTGACCCGCGCGGCTTTGCTGTCAAATTTTATACAGAAGAAGGAAACTATGATCTCGTTGGTAACAACTTGCCGATCTTCTTTATTCGTGATGCATTGAAATTCCCTGATATGGTTCACTCTCTCAAGCCAGATCCTGTAACCAATATTCAAGATCCTGACCGTTATTGGGATTTTATGACCTTAACGCCTGAATCCACTCATATGCTCACATGGCTTTTCTCTGACGAAGGAATCCCTGCAAGCTACGCTGAAATGCGCGGTTCTGGTGTGCATACATTTAGATGGGTGAACAAATACGGCGAAGCAAAATATGTGAAATATCACTGGAGACCTTCTGAAGGTATTCGCAACTTATCTATGGAAGAAGCAGCGGAAATTCAAGCAAACGATTTCCAGCATGCGACAAGAGATTTATATGACCGCATTGAAAAAGGCAACTTCCCAGCATGGGACTTATATGTTCAGCTTATGCCGCTTAGCGATTATGATGACCTTGATTATGATCCATGTGACCCAACAAAAACGTGGAGCGAGGAAGATTACCCGCTTCAAAAAGTAGGACGCATGACACTCAACCGCAATCCTGAGAACTTCTTTGCTGAAACAGAACAGTCTGCTTTCACGCCAAGTGCATTTGTTCCAGGAATTGAGGCATCTGAAGATAAACTACTTCAAGGCCGTCTGTTCTCATATCCTGATACTCAGCGCCACCGTCTTGGTGCGAACTACATGCGCATTCCGGTTAACTGCCCTTATGCACCTGTACACAATAACCAGCAGGATGGCTTTATGACAACGACTCGTCCAAGCGGTCATATTAACTATGAACCAAACCGTTATGCCGATCAGCCAAAAGAAAACCCTCACTACAAAGAAAGTGAGCCAGTTCTTCACGGTGACCGTATGGTGAGACAAAAAATTGAAAAACCGAACGATTTGAAACAAGCTGGAGAAAAATATCGAAGCTACTCTGAAGAAGAGAAACAAGCATTGATTAAAAACCTAACAGCTGATTTGAAAGATGTGAATGACCAAACAAAATTACTTGCAATCTGCAACTTCTATCGTGCCGATGAAGATTACGGCCAGCGATTAGCAGATTCACTTGGTGTGGATATTCGCGCTTATCTTCAAGGTAGCATGAAGTAATTCCATTTCGAAATAAATTGTTGGACAAAGGGCTAAAATGATCTTAATTTTGGCCCTTTGTCTTTTTTTGAGCGTGCTAGTAAAGGCAGTTATTGAGGGTTTGTCAGAACACCTCAAGCACCTTTTACAAAAAAAGGTGCTTCTTTATAGTCGAAACACGTTAATACTAATCAAATGACCGGTCACCGGATGAAAATAAATTTCTGCATGTGCGGCAAAGCGAGTTGAGCCTTCCTTAACAGTTACGCGAAACACATCTTTTGTCTGCTCATCATTTACTTCTGTCCGGCCAATGTAATGATAATCGTTTAAAGCGGCACCTTTATATTCATCTTGCAACGCTGTGTACGCGAGTCTTTCCCAATTTTCAAACGGCTGCACCGCTGCTTTTGATGCAGGATGAATCATCAAACTGCCAAGCAAAACGATTCCTGCTGCAATAAGCATCCACCATTTCGACTGCATGATATCATTGATCTCACTTTCATATATGTTTTGTTTAGCTTTAGCTGGCTGATCCTTTTTCATACATGAAGCAATTATTCAGCCTATAATTCCCGGTACGCAATTCATGCGGACACCAACTTTTCCCCTGAAAAAGTCGATATGTTCCGAGCAAACTAATGAGGACTTCTCAAGGGAAAGGAGAAGGTTTAATGAATGTGGCGGATTATGATAAAGCACTTTATTATACGCATCGCTCGCAATGGGATAATTTACTTATTCTTATGGTACGTACGCAAGATGATTTGCTCTCGAAACGTATTGAGCATTTCTTACATGCGTATCAATTTAACCGGAACGATGCAGATGTTGAAAAATGTTTATATGGGCTCCTGCAGTACATTGACCACGCTTCAGAGGCTGCTGCTGCTGAAGTTTATTCACAACCGATGTACACATAAAGAAAAAGGGCTAAAATGAATTTTTTTAGCCCTTCCCTTTTCCATACAATTAGCAGTGCTCAGTGCTGGGAACATAAAGTGGCTGATATGAAATAGACGGAAGCGTTAGAGATAATGTATGGATCACAAGCTTATTAAAGCTCTAATTTGTCATCACTTACTAATTCATATGCCTCCACTTGATCCCCTCAGATTTTACATTCACCTTTGATTGACCAGCTCATCACCTCCTTTAGAATAAAAAAAGACTTGATGAGCATACTCTCATCAAGTCTTTTATTTGTTTTTCTATTAGAAATTAGGCTGTTCATACTTCTCTTTTTACGCAAAAGGGCACGTCAAATAACCAACTCTTTATTCAATTCACTGAATTGAATGTGCGCTTAAAAGTTTTAGTCTGTCATAGCAGCTCTTTTGGCTGATTTTTTTGATAATCCACTGCATACAGAGCCGCTTGGGTTCGATCTGCCAGCTCTAATTTTGATAATACATGGGATACGTGCGTTTTGACAGTCTTTTCAGAAATAAACAGCGATGAGGCAATTTCTTTGTTGCTTTTGCCCTTTGCAATCTCAAATAAAACATCTCGCTCTCTATTGGTAAGCTCTTTCATCAATGCCCATTTCTGTTCTTTTGGCTCTGTCAGATGCTGCACAAGAAAAGTCGTGATATGACCATCTAACTGATAGGTGCCATTTTGTACTTCAATCATGGTCGAAAGCAGCTTTTCTGGTGCTACATCTTTTAATTGATAGGCTTTCGCCCCTGCTTGAATGGCGGGAATCACATAATCTTTGTCCGCATAGCTTGTCAGGATCACAATGCGGGTGTCCGGCATTTCCAGCGTCATTTGTTTCGTTGCCTCAATGCCATTCATGACAGGCATAGACAAATCCATTAAGACAATGTCAGGCTGAGTATCTCTGACAACCTCTAATGCCTCTTGCCCATTGGACGCCTCACCAACGATGTCCACATCAGGCTGTGTCTGTAAGAAAAACACCAGGCCCTTTCTCACAATATGATGATCATCTGCAATGACAACTCTCATGACGATCCCTTCCTTTCTTGTGAAAATGGCACTTTTACATGAATCGTTGTTCCTTTTCCTAACTCTGAATGGATACAAAATGTACCACCTGCTCTTTGGATGCGGTCAGACATCCCTTTCAGCCCAAGTGAAGGAAGGCTCATCTGCTCGTCATATTGAAAACCTTTTCCGTGGTCAATGATTTTCATCTCCAACGTGTCTTTTGATTGCTCAAGCTTGACCTCGACTTCTTCTACTTCCGCATGTTTTTGACAGTTATTCAGTGCTTCTTGACATACCCGAAACAAAGTTTCATTGTGTGAATGATCCATTTCTATACAGCCTAATAAAGATAAGTTGCAGCGTAATCCTAAAAGCTGTGCATACTCTTCAATTGCTGTCGTAAACCCCTTTTCAAGGCCTCTTGGTCTCAGCTGCCAAATGAGTGACCGCATTTCAATCAGAGCGTCTTGTGACAAATGCTGAATAAAATCAATCATTTCTCCTAAATTCTGATCGCTTGTCATTTGCCGTGCAGCCTTTGCCGTCAGACTCACAGAGAACAGCATTTGGTTGACAGAATCATGCAAGTCCTGTGCGAGCCGGTTTCTTTCTTCCAAAAGTGCGTGCTGCTGTTCATTTTGCACAAGCTTCATCCGCTGAATGGCAGTGCCAATTTGAAGTGCAATGCTTTCAAGCAAATTCAGCTCTTCTTGCGTAAACGTAACTTTTCCTTTTGCTGCCACATTTAATAAGCCGAACGTACGCTTACACGCTTGTAGCGGTACGGTCGCATGATGAGTAATTCCTTCTGTATCCCCAAGCTTTTCTTCAATCGCCGTTTCAATCCGTTTGCAATTAATAATATTGGTGGCTGATTGCAGTGTGCCTTTTGTGTAACGGTTGATGCAATAACAATCATTTTGACACATGAGCTGCTTTTGATGCTTTGCGAGTGCTTCAGGTAAGGAAACCTCTGCCATCAGTTCATATGACCCGTCTTTTTCTATAAAATAAATCCATGCTGAATGAAAGCCTGTGACATCCATCAGCATGTGGAGTACTTCATGGAGCGTTTCTTTCATTTCCATGCCTTCATTTAGCTTTTCAGCAATTTCTTTTAACGTTTTTAATGTTTCAACCTTCTCTTGGTATTCTCCCATAATGTTTACCCCCGGCATTTGCAGCCTTCACTTCTCATTACGCTCATTATACCATGAGCCCTCTCGTCGCTCTTTCTCCAAAAGAATGATTTCTTCTCATCCTTTTGGCTGAGAAAAAGCCATCATGTATTCATACACGATGGCCTTGTCTTTCGTTATTTCGCTGTTTCTTCCACAATATCATAAACGACTTTCATCACTTCTTCTGACAAATGCTTTAACTTTTCTTCACTATCTGTTAAAGACGTGCCTTTGACTGCAATATAAAATTTCACTTTAGGCTCAGTGCCGGAAGGTCTTAAGCAGAACCACGAACCATCCTCAAGGAAGTATTTCAGCACATTTGATGCTGGCAGGTGAATGGTTTCCTCTTTCTTTTCAGCCACAAGTTGTCTTTGACTTGATTGATAATCCTCAATCACTGTGATGCGCTGCCCTGCGATGGCAGCTGGCGGGTTTGTTCTAAAGGTATGAAGGATCGCTGAAATCTGCTCTGCTCCTTCTTTTCCTTTTAAGGTTAACGACTTTAATCCTTCCCGGTAAAATCCAAACTGCTTGAAAATATCAACAAGCGCTTCGTACAAGGACTTGCCCTGCTTTTTATAGAAAGCAGCGACTTCAACGGCTAAAAGTGCCGCTTGCACCGCATCTTTATCTCGGGCAAAGTCACCGATCAAATAGCCATAGCTCTCTTCATAACCGAATTGAAACGTGTATTCTCCGCTCTTTTCAAACTGCTTAATTTTTTCTCCAATAAATTTAAAGCCTGTGAGTGTGTCTATCGTGTCGGCACCAAAAGCTGATGCTACAGCGCGCCCAAGCTCACTTGTAACAATGGTTTTCATCACAACGGGACGAGGCGGCAGCTGACCCAGCTTTTGTTTTTCAGATAATAAATAATGGAGCAGCAGAGCGCCTGTTTGGTTGCCTGTTAAGACGGTAAATTCTCCTTCGTGATCTCTGACCGCAATGCCTAACCTGTCAGCATCTGGGTCTGTGGCAATAAGGATATCTGCATTTTGTTTTTCACCAAGCTTGATGGCGTACTCAAATGCTGCATGCTCCTCTGGATTCGGCGAGGTCACTGTTGAGAATTGTGGATCTGGTTTTTCCTGCTCAGGCACAACAGTGACATGCTGATATCCAAGAGCCTGCAGCCCGTTTCTGACAGGGTGATTGGCTGTCCCATGAAGCGGAGTAAACACGACTTTGACATCGACCTCATGTGCCAGCTCAGGGTGCACACTAATGGTTTTTAATTTTTCAATATAAGCATGGTCGATTTCTTCTCCGATTATTTTGATCAGCCCTTGCTGTTTCAACGTTTCTTCAGAGTCAACTGAAATCGACAGTTCATTTTCAATTGCATCTACTTCTTGAATGACTTGATCTGCTTCAAATGGAGGCAGCTGCCCGCCATCTTCACCATACACTTTATAGCCATTATATTCTGGTGGATTATGACTTGCTGTCACGACGATTCCAGCAAATGCATGCAGCTCACGAACCGCAAAGGAGAGCTCTGGTGTCGGACGCAATTCATCAAATACGTACGTTTGAATGCCTTGTGAAGCAAGTGTTTTAGCTGCTTCCATCGCAAATTCAGGCGATTTATGGCGTGAATCATATGCAATGGCGACGCCTCTATTTTTTGCATCCTCTCCATGTTTCGCAATATACGCAGCAAGACCTGCTGATGCTTTACGAACAGTGTACACATTCATTCGGTTCGTGCCTGCACCAATCTCACCGCGCATTCCTCCAGTGCCGAACTCAAGGTTTTTGTAGAAACAGTCTTCAAGTGCCTGGTGGTCATCTTGATGCGTCTCCAGCCATTCCTTTAGTTCAGTATCCAGGTGCTTCTCATTGATCCATCGCTCATAATTCGTCTTCCAACTCATGGTCGTCCTCCTATTTATTGCCATCATTATAAATAATATCTACTTATATTTTATATCGAATCATCCTTAATGTCATGCTATATCCAAAATTACGATGGACAATTAAAAAAGCCGATGCATGATCGGCTTTTCTTTTTATTCAGCATCAAGCGGTACGACTGCTTCATGGAATAGTTGATCTAATTCTGTTTGATGTTTCTGTTTTGCTGCTTCATCCCAGCCAAAACGCTCTGCCATGTAGTCAACAACAGGCTGTGCGTATTTTTTTGCCCAATTGATATTAAATAATAGGCTTCCTGTTCTTCTTAAGAAGAAATCGACAGGTGTTACAGCTAGTTCTTCTTCGATCGCATAGACAAGCTCTGCCAGCACATATGCTGGAATGTTTCGTTTGTCTGCTTCCCCTTGAAGCTGCTCTACTCGTTTGTAGACACTGCTGACGTTTGAACCATATTTTTCAGCTAGTTTTTGTGCAATCGGTTCTGTTAAACCAACAGATGCGCCTTCTGCTGTTTTCGCTTGAACAAAGGCTGCCATGTTTTTAGATCCGCCTACATGGCCGCCTGAGATTGGCATATGCTTTGTTTTACATGGTCCGTAATCTTTGCCCGTTTCCTGTTTCAATCCATCACGTACTAGATCGACAATATGCTCAGCCATTTTACGGTAGCCTGTTAATTTACCGCCAGCAATGGTGATTAAGCCTGAAGATGATGTCCACACTTCATCTTTACGAGAAATTTCTGAAGGATCTTTGCCCTCTTCATGAATGAGCGGACGAAGACCGGCCCAGTTGGATTCTACATCTTTTTCTGTAATATTGAGGTCAGGGAACATGTACTGAATCGCTTGGATGACATAGTCACGATCGGCTTTTGTCATACGCGGGTGCTCCAGCTGTTTTTTGTACACTGTATCTGTTGTTCCAACGTACGTTTTGCCTTCTCTTGGAATGGCAAAGACCATACGTTTATCAGGCGTGTCAAAGTAAATCGCTTGTTTTAATGGGAAGACCGATTGGTCAAATACTAAGTGAATTCCTTTTGTATGCTGTAAGTGTTTTCCTTCTTTTGAGTGGTCCTTGTCTCTCAGCTGATCTACCCATGGACCTGTCGCGTTGACGATCTTCTTCGCATACACATCGTATGTTTTCTGCGTCATGACATCTTCAATGACAACACCAACCACTTTGCCTTTATCATAAATAAATTCTTTTACTTTCGCATAGTTGACCGCTTCCGCTCCGAATTTCACAGCCTCTTTCATGACTTCAATTGTGAGGCGTGCATCATCTGTACGGTATTCAACATAGTAGCCGCCGCCTTTTAAGCCGTCCTTTTTGACAAGCGGTTCTTTTTCAAGTGTTTCTTTCGCACTTAGCATGCTTCTGCGTTCGCTATGCTTTACGCCAGCTAAAAAGTCATACACTCTCAGTCCAATAGAGGTTGAAAACTTACCAAATGTCCCGCCTTTATGCATCGGAAGAAGCATCCATTCTGGCGTTGTCACATGAGGACCATTTTCGTATACAATGGCACGCTCTTTACCGACCTCTGCGACCATTTTTACTTCAAATTGTTTTAAATAACGAAGTCCGCCGTGCACTAGTTTCGTTGAGCGGCTGGAAGTACCTGCTGCGAAATCCTGCATTTCTGCAAGACCGACACGCATTCCGCGTGAAGCCGCGTCAAGTGCTGTACCAGCGCCTGTTATACCCCCACCAATGATAAACACATCATATGGTTTTTTTGTCATTTCCTGAAGCATTTGTTCTCTTTCTAAGCTAGAAAAAGTCATCTCTTGTTCCTCCCATGTTGTACGGTAAAGAAAAAGAGACCGCAAACACCCAAAGCGTATTTCTACACTTCGGTGCCTGCGGTCTCTCCAGTTCTCCAACCGTTCTATTAACTTACTTGAAGTATACCATACTTTTGGTTTATTTGAAAGCTTGAGCTGCTTTTACAGCCTTTTTCCACCCGCTGTATAACGAGTCACGGCTGTCCTCTTCCATTTTAGGGTCAAAGCGCTTGTCAAGGTTCCATTGTTTTGCAATGTCTGAACGGTCGTTCCAGAAGCCAACTGCTATTCCCGCAAGATAGGCCGCACCGAGTGCCGTCGTTTCATTAATTTCTGGACGCTCTACTGGTACATCCAGCAAATCACTTTGGAAGCCCATTAAGAAATCATTCTTTACAGCTCCGCCATCCACACGCAAAGTTTTTAATGAGATGTTTGAATCCTTTTCCATCGCATCTAAAACATCCTTCGTTTGATAAGCAAGTGATTCTAACGTTGCACGGACAAAGTGCTCTTTAGAAGTACCGCGTGTTAATCCGAATACAGCGCCTCTGACATCACTGTCCCAGTATGGTGTGCCTAGACCAACAAATGCTGGAACGACATATACGCCATCTGTTGACTCAACGCGCTCCGCATAGGCTTCGCTGTCTTTTGAGTCTTTAAACATTCTCAGTCCGTCGCGCAGCCACTGAATCGCTGAACCAGCTACGAAAATACTTCCTTCTAAAGCATATTCAACTTTACCGTCAATGCCCCATGCAATTGTCGTTAATAAACCATGATCCGACTTAATTGCTTTTTCCCCTGTATTCATCAACATGAAACATCCTGTGCCATACGTGTTCTTCGCCATTCCTTCTTCAAAGCAAGCCTGACCGAATAGTGCAGACTGCTGGTCTCCCGCCGCTCCTGCAATCGGGATATTTCTGCCGAAGAAGTGATAGTCTGTTGTTTCACCATAGATGTGTGAAGATGGTTTCACCTCTGGAAGCATAGAAGCAGGTACGCCAAGGATCTCAAGTAATTCTTCATCCCATTTCAGATCGTAAATGTTGAACATTAACGTTCTTGACGCGTTGGAGTAATCTGTGACGTGTGATTGACCGCCTGTCATCTTCCAGATGAGCCATGTATCAATTGTGCCAAACAGCAAGTCGCCATTTTCTGCTTTCTCACGAGCACCTTCTACATTGTCTAAAATCCATTTTACTTTTGTCCCTGAGAAATAAGCATCAATGAGAAGACCTGTTTTATTTCTAAACGTTTCATTGTGTCCTTGCGCTTTTAACTCTTCACAAATGCCAGACGTTTGTCTAGACTGCCAAACAATTGCATTATAAACGGGTGCGCCTGTATGTTTATCCCAAACAACAGCTGTCTCACGCTGGTTCGTAATTCCGATACCGGCGATTTGATCTGCTTCAATGCCTGATTCAATTAAAGCAGTTGAAATGACGGATAGAACAGAACTCCAAATTTCATTTGCATTATGTTCTACCCAGCCTGGGTTCGGAAAATATTGATTAAATTCCTTCTGAGCTGTATGTGCAATTTTGCCTTCTTGATCAAATAAGATCGCTCTTGAGCTTGTTGTCCCTTGATCTAAAGCGAGAATATATTTTTCTTTTGCCATGGTGTTTTCCTCCCCTTACATACTTTCATTTACAGCATTTGTTTGATTTTTCGTAGAGACATAGAGTCCTAACAATACCACAACTAAAATAACGCTTACAATCCAAAAGGCTGGTGTGATGTTCGCTTTAAAAGCTGCATTGTAGAAAACACCGCCAAATGCGCCGCCTAAAATTGGACCAACGACTGGCACCCAAGCATACTTCCAATTCGATGGACCTTTACCTGGAATCGGCAGAATCGCATGTGCAATTCTCGGACCTAAATCACGTGCAGGATTGATTGCATAACCAGTTGTTCCACCTAAAGAAAGACCAATTGCGACAATTAAGAATCCAACAATCAGCGGATTGATTCCGTCTGCGAATTTATTTGCACCAATCGCTAAGATTCCTAGAACCAATACAAATGTACCGATGACTTCACTAAGTACGTTTGCAAAAGTATGCGGAATCGCAGGACCAGTTGAGAATACACCCAGCTTTGCACCTGGATCGTCTGTTGCTTTCCAGTGCGGTAAGTAATGTAAAAAGACAATAATAGCTCCTATTAATGCGCCAAGCATTTGACCGGCAATATACATTGGTACATCAGCCCAAGGAAAACTTCCTTCTAGTGCAAGCCCAATTGTTAGTGCTGGATTCAAATGTGCTCCGCTGATTCCACCTGTTGCATAAGCTGCTATGGCTACTGCAAATCCCCATCCGAAAGCGATTACAATCCAGCCGGACTGATATGCGAGCGATTTCTTTAAATTGACTGCCGCACATACACCGCCTCCAAAAATAATGAGAAGCATTGTACCTACTACTTCACCCCAAAATGGTGTCATGAAAATTCCTCCTCTGGTTCAGTTGCCATCCCCTATGAATGTGTAAAAAAAGATAAAGAAAAAAGATCCACAACAAACATACTTTACATCAGGGTCATTTGTCACCTAGTAAAGCGCTGTTGTGGATCTCCGTTTCTCCATCACATGATATTAACTTAGTGCTATAGTATCAGAGGATGAAAACGTTGTCAATCAATTTTCACATTTTATCTTTTTCACTTTTGGAACGCTTTCCAAAGGGCTGTATTCGATGTTGTCACAGCTGTAGCTCCCGCTTCAAGCGCTCTTTCTACATCTTCTTTTGTACGGATAAACCCGCCTGCAAATATTGGAATTCCAGCTCGCTCGCGCACTTCTGTAATTAAATCCGGTACGACCCCTGGCAATACTTCAATAAAATCTGGGCGGTGTTTTCCTACGAACTCCATGCTTTTTTCCATCGCACTTGTATCAAGTAAAAACATTCGCTGAATGGCATATACCTTTTTTTGCTTGGCTTTTACTATGACAGAAGACCTAGTAGAAATAATTCCTGCCGGCTTCATTTCCTGACAAATAAATTCCGTTCCATACTCATCATGTTTGATCCCATGAATGAGATCGACATGGACAAACATTTTTTTATGATGGGCATTTGCCTCATTCATGATGCCCTTTAGCCGGCCTAAATGCACATCAAGTAAGACCCCATATGTAAATGGACTTTTTAAAAATTCCTCAAATTGCTTCATATTGCGAACAGCAGGTAGAATGGGTTGATCATGAAAACTCATATGCCGTCTCCTTCTAAAGTGTATTGGTTCAGTCTTCTCCTAACAGTAATAGAATCTCTTCTATTTTTCAATACACCTAGTGTATCCAATGCCGATTTCACCTAGCAGATCTTAATGTATGTGCTCTTCCCATAGAAAAAAGCAGAGAAATCTCTCTGCTATAACTGTGCCATGCTTTCTTTTAGCGTGTTGATAATAAATGAAGCGTCTTCGGCTGTTATATTTAGCGGCGGTGCAAGCTGGGCAACGTTATTATAGCCGGCAACCGTATCACCATTTTTCCCGATGATCAGTCCGCGTTTTTTACATTCTGCAATCAATTGACCGACCACCTGTGGATCAGCCGGTTTTTTAGACTGTTGATCCTGAACAAGTTCAATACCAAACAGCAGGCCTTTCCCTCTGACATCACCGACAAATGGATGCTCTTTTAACTCTTGCAAACGTTCAAGCATGTCTTGCCCAAGTGTGTCAGACCGTTCTACTAATTTCTCGGTTTCCATGATCTCTAGGTTGGCAAGGGCCACCGCACAAGAAGCAGGGTGACCGCCAAATGTATTTACATGGCGCAGCCTGTCATACGTATCTTCCCCTGCATAGGCTTCATAGATTTCTCGTTTCACGCACGTTGCAGAAAGAGGTAAATAGCCGCTTGTGATCCCTTTTGCCATTGTGATGATGTCCGGCTTTACATCTTCATGCATAAAACCAAACCGCTTCCCTGTCCGGCCAAAGCCGCAGATGACTTCATCCACAATGAGAAGCGCTCCATGAGCCTCACAGATGTCTTTGACCTTCTTCAAATACCCTTTTGGCGGCATTAAGATACCGCCGCCTGTAATAATCGGTTCCATAATGACCCCAGCAATGGTCTCACTTAGTTCCCACGTCATGGCTTGATCGATTGCCGTTGCACTTGCCAAAGTCTCTTGATCCTCAGGATGACGATACATATCAGGCGGTGCGACATGGATAAAGCCTTGACCTAATGGCTCATATTTATATTTACGCTGCGCCTGCCCCGTTGCAGCAAGAGCTGCTGCGGTATTACCGTGATACGACCGATACCTGGAGATGAACTTTGTTCTTGTGCTCTCTCCTTTTTGCGCATGATATTGTTTGGCGATCTTAAAAGCGGCTTCATTGGCTTCAGAACCGCTGTTAGAAAAGAAGATGACATAGTCCCCGCCAAGCCATTCATTTAGCTTTTCAGCCAGCTGAATCGCTGGCACATGGCTTTGCGTCAGCGGATAGTAAGGCATTGTATTTAGCTGCTCATATGCCGCTTCTGCAAGCTCTTTTCTGCCATAACCGGCATTTACACACCAAAGACCTGACATCCCGTCTAAATAGCGATTCCCATGAATATCAGTCACCCATGCGCCTTCTGCCTTGTGAATGACCATGCTTTCATTTTCCTTGTTTGTCCCTTTCATATGATGCCAGATCAACTGATCATCTTTCGCCTGAAGATTTTGAGCCTGCTCATGTATTTTCATCTTCCCGACCCCCATGTATCCGTTTTCATCATTAAAGAAGCTTAAACCGGTTCAGCAGCACATTGCCCCTCTATTCATTATATGGCTGAAAAGGGAGGCATATGAAACTGAAACTAGGCCGCCCGTAAGAGAGAACCAACCATTACTTTCATTATAAAAAAGGGGCCGGGCCCATTACATTAGACAGATCGTCAACTGATTGAAAAGAACCGTAAGACACTCTACTAGGATGCTTAGCAAATCTAACATACCTCGTTAACGGTCATTTCCTTGCAGGAATTCATATGCAAGAATCGCAAATTCAAGCGCCTGTCGTTTCGGTGCCTGCATCATATCCTCGCCAAGCAATGCTTGCAGTTTATCTAGTCTATGATAAAGCGTCTGCCTGACAATATAGAGCTGGCTTGCAGTTTCCTTTTTAGAACCGTTTGTCTGTAAAAAGATATTCAGCGTTTGATAAAGTCTGCCGCTATTTTGCTTATCATATAAAATGACAGGCTCCAAATACTCTTTCACCATACATTCAAGCAGTCCGCTTTCCTTCATGACAGGCATGAGACGGAGCATATGCAAATCTTGATAAAATGGGCTTTCCACACGCTGGGGCATCACTTTCTTTAAATGCAGCACTTCTTTGGCTGCTTGAAAGCTTTTTCTCATATGCTGAAACTGTTCACAATATGGACCGATGCCAAAATTGATCACAGTTCCGCGGGGCTGCTCGCGCTCATACAATTGTTTGATATCGCTCGCAGCCCTCTCTGCACGCTCTTTCCAATCCTCCTTCTTTCTCGTGTTCAATAAAATAAACAAGGTTTGTCCTTGATGCTCATAAGGAATCAAATGGAAACCCGCTCGCTGAAAGATAGAGCGGCAAGATACGAGAAAATAAAGATTTCCTGCGATTTCTTCGATTTGATGATGCTTTTGAAAGAGCATCACCACACAGCCGGTTGGCTTTTTCAATCCTTCTGTTTCTTCAAGATGCTCTAAAATATCTCTTTCTGTATGCTCTTCTTGGAACCATTTTTGCAGCCATTCGTTCTCTTTTGTCTTCTTCAGCTCTTCTGTATAAAGCTCTCTTAGCGTTTGCTGGGCAAGAGCATTTGCCCCTTTATCCATTACGAGCAGTTCGAATTCTGAGAGTGTGTTTGTTTGATGAATGAGCACAAGGTCTGCAAATGTCTGCTTGAGTGCAAGCACTTCTTTTTTGGTCACTTCGTATCCTTTTGGCAAGGAAGCAAACTGTAAATAATTCATGACCAGCTCTTCGGTTTGTTTGGAGGAATCACATAAAATAATCGGCTCCCCCTGAACAGGAATGAGTAAAAGAATGCCCCTTACGTGCTGATACACTTGATCCAAAATATCCATCTGCGGATGCGGAGTCAGCAAAAGCTCATTCAGTTTTGATGACAGTGCTTCTAAATCAGCCATCATTTGATACTGGCGTTCAATCATCATCGTATGGAGATGCTGTGTGATGTTGACGAATTTCACTTCTTTTGTAAACAAAATCAGCGGAAAATCTCTTTCTTCTGCATACGCAATCAGTTCTTCCGGCACATCGAATCTGAGCGGAACAAATTCAATACATAAGCCTGCCGCACCAGAATCGATCAGCTGTTTTAAAAATGCTTGAAACACATCCAATTGATCATGAAAGCCTGCGGCTGTGGTTAATATGAGCTCTCCCCCATTTAACAAATCTTCTACAGCAGGCACTTCTAGCACATGGACCCATTTGACCTGCCGAAACAATCCCTTTTCTCCTGCTAACACTTTTGCATGGGCAAAATACTTTGTTTTCAACACATCACTCACTTGAAAATGAACATCTGCATTCATTGATATGTCCCCCTTTGTTTGCCGCCTATCCCCTATCCCAGAGGGTGCATAGATAAAATCCATAATAAAACTGGTAATGTCACAATGCTTAAAACGGTACTGAGAAATGTCGTGCTTGAGACAAACTCAGGCTTCGTTCGAAATTGTACAGCCATCAGCGTGGTATTTGCTGCTGTCGGCATGGCTGCAACTAAGATCATAATTTGTTTCACTAGATCATCTACCGGTAAAATGAGTGTAAAGCCAAATGCGATGAGTGGTGAAATAAACAGCTTCAGCAATACAGCATAAGAAATATTGCGATAATCCACTTGCTTAAAAGAAATGACGGCAAGCTGCATGCCTAAAATAAGCATAATCGTCGGTATGGCGGCATCTCCCACAAGCTGGATACCCGTCATCACCTCTTTAGGTAGTGTAAGATCCATCAGCTGAAATAATAGACCGAGGAGTGCCCCATATGCAACCGGCATACGCAGCACTTTTTTCAGCACGACCTTCCCATCCCCTGCATCCTCTCCGCCCTTTGCTGCATAATACATACCGATCGTACTCATGACAAGCTGCTGCAGCACCATTAAGACGATGGCAATATCTAAACCTGCCGCTCCGAAGACAAGCAGGACAACAGGCGTGCCGTAATTCCCATTGTTCATAAATGCTGACGACAGAATCATGGCACAATACATTTCCTTCGAATAACCATAAATACGAGATAAAATAAAGACACATAAAACAAGTGAAAGACAAAGTCCGACGACAAAAATAGATAGGTACACATAGTCCATCGACACTTTGTTTTGATAAAAGGTTTCAAACGCAAGAAATGGTGACATTAAATATAAAGACATTGATGAGAGCGTATGTATGTCAAAACCAATGGCCTTCTGCCCAATATACCCGATAAGGAAAATACCGAACACTGGCAGTAAGACAAGTAAAAACTCCATGCTGCACCTACTTTTCTCTAGATGAATTCCTATTCTTCCTCATAATCATACCACTGTTAAACAATAAAAAAGAAGCACCCTTATGAAAGGCCGCTTCTCTCCTCATCCAAATAGAACACTTCCCACAAATGACCATCAAGATCCTGAAAGCTCCAACCGTACATGAACCCATGATCCTGCTTTTCCTTAAACGGTGACCCGCCTGCTGCCATCGCCTGCTCCACCAGCTCATCGACCTCTTTTCGTGAATCAACCCGCATAGAGACAATGACCTCTGATCCCTGCCTTGCATCCACCAATTGTTTTTCTGAGATGGTTTGAAAATGCTTATGGGTTAACAGCATGACCGTAATGGTGTCACCAATGACCAAACAAGCTGCCTGATCATTCGTCAGCTGCTCTTGAAAGTCAAAACCCAGCTGCTCAAAAAAAGCCTTTGATTCCTTGACATGCTTTACCGGTAAATTGATATACAAATGTTTAGCTTGTCGTCCCATGTTCCTCTCCTTTTTGAACACATGATCTCCTTTCAGTATATTCAGATTTTGCTCCGGCATCCCTTTATCGCATGAAAAAATAAGCTCTCCATCTTATTTAAGCAAAAAATGATGATGAATCTTGAACAGGTAGCAGCGCTCGTGCTGCTACTGTGTCTCTTAATCAAAAAAAAGCGCCTTGTGACAGGCGCTTCTTTTCAGCGTGATAGAAAACCTTTGCAGTCTAGGAAGGTCGAGCACCGGAGCGGAGCGAATGAAACATTCGTGAGCACTGGAGCGCAGATCTGACACCGAATGCGAGGGTTTGTCTGTGCGCTGGAGCGCCTTGTGACAGGCGCTTCCTTTCATTATTTCTTATATTCAATATGGTACACGTCTCTTCTTCGGTCTTTGAGCTGACGTACCGTTCCATCTTGCCGCTGTCTTCTTAAAATTTCTAAATCGACATCGCCAACGACGACCATTTCTATATTCGGATTACATTCTCCTACAATCCCATCTCTTGCAAATTCAAAGTCAGATGGGGCAAAAATCGCTGACTGTGCATATTGGACATCCATATTTTCGGTTTGCGGAAGGTTTCCGACAGTTCCTGAGATAACGGTATAAATCTGGTTTTCAACCGCTCTAGCCTGTGCACAGTAACGCACTCTTAAATAGCCTTGGCGGTCTTCTGTACAGAACGGAGTAAAAATAATTTTCGCTCCTTTATCAGCTGCAATTCGAGCAAGCTCAGGAAATTCAATATCGTAGCAAATTTGGATTGCAATTTTACCACAGTCTGTATCAAATACCCGAACCTGATCACCTGCTGAAATCCCCCACCATTTTCTTTCATTCGGTGTGATATGGAGCTTATATTGCTTTTCAATTGTTCCATCACGTCTAAATAAATAAGCGATATTGTAGATTTTCCCTTCCTCTTCAACGAAATGGGATCCGCCAATGATGTTAATGTTGTACTTCACAGAAAGGTCTGTGAACAAATTAATGTAGTCCTCGGTATATTCTGTGATCCTTTGCACTGCAAGACTTGGGGAGCGCTCCTCTAAGTAAGACATGAGCTGCGTTGTAAAAATTTCTGGGAATACGGCAAAGTCAGCTGACGCATCTGATGCGACATCAACATAATACTCCACCTGATTCATGAATTCCTCGAAGGAATGAATTTGTTTCATCGCATATTGAATGACGCAAATACGAACTGGGAATGCCGATTTATAATATCTCTTCGATTGCGGACGATAATCGACGTTGTTCCATTCCATTAACGTGGCATATGTGCTCGATGCCTTATCATCCGGCAAGTAATTCGGATTGATCCGCATGAGGCTGAATTCATTTAACAGCTGAAAAGATAAAACAGGATCATAAATTTGGTGAAGCATGACCTGCTCCACATATTGACGAGGCGTCATTTCCTCTTGGTATTTATGATAATTCGGGATGCGTCCGCCAATGATGATGCTTTTTAAATTTAATCTTCTCGCTAAGTCTTTTCTTGCTTCATATAAACGATGGCCAATTTTCATGCGGCGGTATTCAGGACTAACCATCACTTCAATTCCATACATATTCATCCCATCTGGATTATGGTTAGTGATGTACCCATCATCTGTGATGTCCTGCCAAGTATGACGGTCATCGTATTCATCAAAGTTAATTAATAAACTTGAACAAGAGCCAATGATTTCTCCCTCAAATTCAGCACAAAACTGACCTTCTGGGAAATGCTCAAGATGGCTTTCAAGGTGCTCTCGTTTCCAAGGGTCCATGCCCGGAAAGCATACCTCCTGCAAGGCGATGATTCGGTCAATATCTTCTTCCCGGATATTACGGATCACCATTCTTTTTTCAAACCGCGTTAAATCGAGTTTTTCTGCCATGATGTTTTTGCCCCCTTACTGATCCTCTTTTTCAAGCTGATGGAATAGCTGGAGCAATTCGATTTCAGCCATGGATTCTAATCTGACATCATATTCTTCAAACTGCAGCGTGCTCGTCACTTTGTTTGGGACGATGACGCATTTCATGCCTGCGCGTTTGGCAGCAATTGATCCATTCACTGAATCCTCAAATGCCACACAATCCTTTGGCTCTACACCTAAGCAGCTTGCGGTTTGCAAATAAAGCTCTGGATGAGGTTTGACTTCTTCCACATCATCTGACGTGCGGATACATTCAAAGTAATCGAAAAGACCAATTTGCTTCAGGTGATCAGACACCCATTTATAGTCTGAGCTGGAAGCAAGTCCAATCTTGATTCCAAGCTCCTTCGCTGCCTGTAAATAAGCTTCTACGCCAGGTCGTGCTGATTCATCCTTCATTCTCTTTTGAAAACGAGAACGCCGGTCCGCTGTGAGTGCCTCATGATCGAGCGTCTTTCCTAGCTGCTTTTCTAAGTATTCAAAAGGCTTAAAGCCTGCCTGCGTCCCGATGACGTTGCCCCATACAGAAAGAGGCAGCTCCGACTCATGCTCTGCAAACATTTCTTGTAAAACTTCATATTCATGTGTTTCTGTATCTAAAATTAATCCGTCAAAATCAAATATAATCGCCTTTACCAACGAGGCCACTCCTTTTTTACGAAAGTCTTTAATATGATACTCAATGCTATCATATCGTGAATAAAATTGACTTTCAAAGATGAATGTCTGCTAAAATCATTATGTATAAAAGGAGCCTGTACCATTTTGTCAGGCTCCTACCCGTGTTCGGTTATTCTGCAAGAGATCCAAGCGCTCCGATTCGTGGAGAAATAGGCAATGTTGAAAAAGAGCGGGTTTGGTATTACAGATCTTAAGGTTTCTCCGTTCCCTTAAAAATAGTATGTGCGGCAGCCTTGTAAGTTAACAAGGAAGTTCACACCAACTTTTACGCATTTTGAAGACGGCGGCTGGCAAAATCGTCTAAATCAAACGGAAAAGAAAAGCCGCATGCATTGACCTGATCACGATTTCGCTCGAATAGCTCACGATCACGCTTTGTAATATGGCGTTTAGGTTTTACAATAATGGTATGTAATAGCTGAAGTCCCGATAAAATACGAAAAGCATCGTCCATCGTTCCGTTATAAACCCCTTCAACAAAGGTCAGCGGGCGTTCTTGTTGACGCGCAGCTGGGTTTTCACCGACAGCATGGGATAGAAGATCTTCAACATCCTTTGATATTTCTTCAATTGCCTGCTCTTGCATGTCTGTAGCAGCTTTCATTATTCTCACGTGGCATCTACCTCTCTGTCGTTATTTCTCCATTCAGAATAGCACAGAAAAAAAGGCGTTCGCCAAGGTAAGTGTTTCCTATATATACCCAAAGAAAGGAACGGATATCATGAACATTAACGGACACACGCTCTCGCTAAAAGCAGGTGAGCACGATCATGACACTTCACTGAGTCAGTTTTTAAAAACAGCCGTGTCGGCCTCAAAACCGATTATCCATTTTTGGATGGAGCATCAAAAAATACGTTTAAATCAAAAGCCTGCCCATCACGCGGCAAAGGTTAGTACAGGCGATCACATCCTGATCGATTTATTTGAAACGGAAGAAAGTGATGTGACGCCAGAATATGGTGAATTAGAGGTGCTCTTTGAGGACGAGCACTTATTGATTGTGCAAAAGCCCGCTGGACGACCAACGCACCCGAATGAAAAGGGACAAACGGGCACACTGGCAAACCTTGTGGCCTTTCATTTTCAAGCAAATGGCGAGGAAAAGCGAGTGAGACATATCCACAGACTCGATCAAGACACAAGCGGCACGGTCATTTTTGCCAAACACAGATTAGCTCATGCTGTGCTTGATCAAATGCTTTCTAAAAAAACGATCAGCCGAACCTACATCGCTATCGCAGAAGGACTTTTCAAGAAAAAGAAAGGCACTATCGAGGCAGCGATCGGCCGTGACAAGCATCATGCCGTCAGACGAAGAATCTCTCCTACTGGTCAAAGTGCTGTCACTCACTTTCAGGTTATGGACACTAATAAACGTCTGCAAATGACAGCTGTTAAGCTGCAACTTGAGACCGGAAGAACACATCAAATTCGTGTCCATCTTAGCAGTCTCGGGCATCCTTTAGCCGGGGATTCACTTTATGGCGGCGCTCGCGCTTATATCAACAGATGCGCTCTTCACGCCAAACAAGTAGACATGACACATCCTTTTACAGGTGAGCAACTGAGCATAGAAGCACCGCTTCCACTAGATATGGCTCAGCTCATGGACGAGATCATTCATTAAAAATGAGCCTGCTTTTGATAAGCAGGCTCTTTCTTCATTAGACAGATGCTCTTTTGGCATAAATAATGTACCGCTCTGGTGCATTGCCGACGAAATGAAATGGATAGCATGTCGTTAACACGAGCTCTTCCTTTTTATTCTGCAAAGTAATAATGGATGTATCATGCTGATCCACGATTTTCGTATGTGTGATTTCATAAACAAACTCACCATACGGCACAGTGATTTTCAGCTGATCGCCAATATTCAATTCACCTGTTCGGCGAAATACCGTGTCACGATGGCCAGATAGGACGATTTGTCCCTTTTGATCAGGGTAATAACTGCCTTTGTAATGCCCGACTCCTTTGGCAAGATCATCCGCATCTGTCCCTTCGACAATGGGTAGGTCTGCTTTTAATTTCGGAATCGTCAGGATGCCAGAGGCTTTCCCCACTTCAGGAGAAAACTGCTTCTTTGACATCCTTTGATCGTCCGCTACCGCTTTCTTCGCGTCTTCTAATGATTGTGCTGTTTGAAGGTGCGTAGAGGCGATTTGCCAAATTCCCCAGCCAAGCAAGAAAATTCCTGCTGTCATCACAGTAAGTGCAAGCCACTTTTTCATGCTTAAACTCCTTTACCTGTTACATTTCTCTTAGATGATACGCTTTTAGCTTGCTGCTTTTTCTTCTTGTTTTGCTTTTTGAATGCGTCCCTCTTTTTGATACACAATGGAAGCTCCTTCAAAGCTCTTCACAAAAGCGACAGTGGCTTCTAAATCCTCTGGGCCTGTTTCAGGATTTTTCCCCAGCCTTCCTATCGGTGCATACTTACTGCCAGTTGCAGTTGCCATAAAGTTATTCACCGTGAGTGTATATGTTTGATCAAGCGCAACGGCTGATCCATCTGGCAGCTTTAAGTCGACTACTTTATATGTTACCGGATCATAGGAATATGAAAAGCCCGAAATGCTATAATCTGGTCCAAATTGAGGAGAAATTTGCGCTTCAATGATCTCAGCCAAGTCTTTTCCCTTAATCTCAAGTTTAACTAATACGTTGCCGAAAGGCTGAATATTAAACAGATCTCCCCACGTAATCGACCCTTTTTCAAGGTTTTGTCTGATGCCGCCGCCATTCATCATAGCAAAATCACTTTTCATAGAATACCTCATGCCATCAGCTATCAAATTACCGAGCGGCGTGTCTCCATCATTTGAATAGCCGCCTTCCATTTTGATACCAGCTTCTCCAACTACCTCACTAATAATCGGCTCAACTTTTTTCCCGTAATGAGCCAAGATGCCGGCTGCTTCCTTGTCCTTTTCAATACCAGACTGGTCTACGTACTGGATATTTGCACTCTTTTTGACAATATCCTTCGTTATGCGGTCAAGTGTTACATTGACCTCACCAATGGCCTTCCCATATTCAAAGGCTTGAACAATTAATTTCCCATTGACCTCTCCGTTTACGACTTCGTGATTATGCCCTGCAAAGATGACATCAATTTCATCATCGCCTTCTTTGGCAAGCTTCGCACTTTCTCCAGTGATGGTGTCTCCATTTTGTGAGGCTGTCATATGAGCTAAAACCGCTATGGCCTTGATCCCTTTTTGTTTTAGTTCCTTAGCGGCTTCATTTACGGCTTTGACTTCATCTGTAAACTGAATGTCTTTAATCCCTTCTGGCATGACCATTCCTGCGGCTGACTTTGTCACAACACCGATAAATGCTACAGGAATTCCTTCGACATCCATGATTTCATAAGCAGGTAAAAGTGGTTTGCCTGTATCCTTGTATTCACAGTTTGCACAAACGAGCGGAAAATTCTGCCCGTCATATCCCTTTGTGCCTTTAGGATGATCTCCGCCATTTATGATACGTAATAGCTCGTCCACCCCTTCATCAAATTCATGGTTGCCGACCGTGCCAACATCAAAGCCAATGTTCTCCATGAGTTCAACTGTTGGTTCATCTTGCAGAAGAGACGATATTGGAGAGCTGCCGCCTATCATATCTCCAGCATGGACTGTGATCGTATTTTTGTTTGCTGCTTGTTTCTGTTTCATATAAGCCGCCACATAATCCATCCGCCCGTACGTTCCTTTATTACCATCACCTTTTAGATCCAGCTCGTATTGTTGATCAATTTTTCCGTGTAAATCATTCATGCTTAAAATGGTTAACGGGACTTCCCCAGCTTCCTCTGCCGGCTGATAGCCAGCCTGTTCTGCTTCTTCTTTTGAAGCAAAAAAGATGCGTTTATCTACAGCGATTTCTTTCCAGCTGTCAGGCGATACGTACGTTTTCGCTGATGAATCACCGACGTAGCGTGTCAGTCCTTTTTTCTGTTCACGTGCTCTAAATTCAAACGGTTGTTCCAGCAGCGGATCCGCTTCATTCCAAATACCCAGCCCTTTTTCTTTTGCCTCTTTGACCGCTTTTTGGAACGTCTGATAGTCCTTTTCATCTCCAACCGGCCAGATGAAATACGTAGGGGCATATCCTTTTTTCACAAGCTCTAAATTCGTATTGACCCCTTTTTTAGTTTTCACTTGAGCTAAAAGACGTCCATAGGCGTCCTTCGCTTCAGGACCAATCTTTAATGTGACTTTATCTCCGCTTGAAAGAAGCGTATTTAAATAGTCCGCCGCCTTTTGTCCAAAACGCAGCTGGTTTTGATCTAATTCATTTTTTGGCTTATGGTACGTTTCCGGCGTGTCCATATTCACAAAGCGCACCTTTGTTGTACCAAGCACAGGCTTCTTTAAATGAATCGTATCTCCATCTACCACCCGGTCAACCGTTGCCTCGTATTCTTTCTTCATTTTTGGCGGCTTCGGCTGGCGTTTCAGCAGACTGACATCACCTTTGTGTCTTGGAAGCACCTGCAGCGTATCATATCTGCTTAACACTCCTGTAAACTCATACCATTTCCCTGTCTTTACTTCATCAATGGCACTAGTATCCACCATCACTCTAAGGATGGTGCTGTGATATTTTTTATCAATGACTACTACATTGTATCCACCGCCAGCCGGCTGCTCTGGTTTTGATTCAACATAGCCTTTGACCTTCACAAGTTTTCCTTCATGTTTACGTGCCTGATCCGTTTCTAGTTGTTTCACGGAGACTCGCTTCGGTTTTGGCAAAGTTTGATTCACACCATCGATCTTTAGACGGTCTCGATCCGGCACAATTTCAATCAGTCCTTTATAAGACGTGATCTTCCCCGTTACTGTCACCTTCATGCCTGCTTTTAGTTCTGGGAAATTGCTTTGCTGTGCTGAATAAATATTGATTCCAGCTGATTTGTCTTGAATGTACGTTGACAGTTTCCCATTGCCTATAGCCGATTGGTCTGCTGTCACAATTCCACTCACCGTCACCGTCTCTCCGATCAGCTGACGGGCTTTCTTGATTTTCATTGGCTTCTTTTGGTTCCAAACCGTTTCCTTCTTTTCAGACGCAATGGCTTGTTCTGCTGTGATCATGCCAGGCAGTAAGGATTGCAGACTAAAGATCACTAAAACCAGACAGCAGATCATTCGAATGGATCGAACACGTTTCATTAGACCCTCCCCTTCCGAGCTTTTTCTCTCATAGTGTACTAAGTAAATATTGATGGTAGATGGATTTCTTGTAAATCTTATGTCTGTCAGCTCATTGGAAACGTAATAATCACTCGTGTCCCCTCAAAGCTTTTGCTTTCAAAACGAATGCTGCCGCCATGGCTTTCAATGATTTTAATCGTCATCATTAAACCAAGGCCAGTCCCTTTTTCTTTCGTTGTATAAAAAGGTTCACCCAGTTTCCCTATTTCGTCTTCTGGTATGCCCTTTCCCTGGTCTTCAAAAATCAGCATCATCTGATTATGTTCCAATACGGATGTGACTTGAATGACACCTGTCACACCATCCATCGCTTCAATACCGTTTTTAAGAATGTTTAAGAAAACTTGTTTCAGCTCATTTGGTATACCTTGAATGTTTGGCAGCGACGGAGATAAATTCTTCTGAATAGACACGCCTTTTAAAACCGCCTGTGATTCAACGACCATGATCACTTCTTCGAGCAGAAGATTGACATGTACCGGCTCAAATTTCACCGATTTGCTTCTAGAGAGCACAAGGAATTCATTAATAATCGCTTCAAGCCGATTAAATTCAGACATCATCACATCTGCATAATCCTTCTGATATTTCTTACTTTGAATCATCAGCTGTAAAAATCCCTTTAACGACGTCAGCGGGTTCCGTATCTCATGGGCGATGCCGGCTGCAAGTTGACCAACTGCGGACAGCATCTCTGACTTCATCAGCATTTTCTCTGACTGCTTTTGATTGGTAATGTCCTCTGAAATCCGCATCACGGTTGACTGCATTTTGTCAGGATCATCAATTCGGTGTAAAGAGACTCTCTCCCATCGTTCACGGCCTGATAAATCCTGAAAGTACAGCTCACCAGTCCAGCTGCCTTCTTTTAAACAAACGTCCCATTGCTTTTCTAAATCATCACATTGACACAGCGAATGATAGACAGAAAAAATATCTTTGCCGATCAGGTCATATTCATGCTGCTGTACAAACTGGCAAAAGCGCTGATTCACGCATTGGATGACCCCTTCCTCAGTTGCAACAACAATATGGATATGGCTATTATCCAGTGCTGTTACCGCTAGATGGAGTGACTGTTTGATTTTTGTCATTTCCGTCATTTTAATCCACGTCATCACCGCTCCCTCATGATCTTGATCAAAGATAGGTGTGATGTGAACAGTGAATTGTTCTCCTTCATTCGTTTCAATTTCTCGTTCGATGACGCGCCTGTCCGAGATAACCGATTGTATGTCATGATAGAGCGTTTCCTGCGTAAGCTTCTTAGCCATCGCCTGAAAGGATTGCTGTTGCCTTATTTGAGCTGAAGTAAATAAAGAGGCGGCTGTAGGAGTGTAATAGCGAATATTCATGTCCCGGTCCACAAACAACGTCGCAAGCTGGGGCTTAACAGAAGGTCTATACAGTTCTTCCCTTGTTACCCTTAAGTTGTTTATGATATTAATAAAATGTTCATGTTTTTTCTCAAGCTCCGCTATTTGCGTGTTTTTCACTTTTAATTGAGCCCTTGCCTCCTGCTCTTTTTGTTTAATTTCATTGAGTTCATTTTCTAAATCGACAATACGCTGTTGATAAACTGAATTCTGATCTGGCATCCCTTTTTCCCTGCTGTTCTTTTGAATTTTCCCTCTCTCATTCATTCGAATGAGAATGACGTATACCCCTTTAAAACGGTGATCAAAACTCTTTACAATAAAATCCGCATACTGCTTTTTTCCTTTTTCCGAAATGAGGACATGCTGAAACACAACCTCTGTCTCGTCCGTCCATACCTTTTGAAAGGTTTGACTCAACATCTCTTTCAAATAATCAGGTGTCACATATTCACATGATTGATCTGACACTTCTGTACGGTCTAAGAAGGAATAGGCCCCATTTGACATCGCCAGAATTTTGTCACAATCATTGATCACCATGCATGCGTCATATTCTTCGCTCACTTCTTCCATATATTGAGCAGCTCGCTTTTTTAACTCGGCATCACGAGCGTCACATACCCAAGGGACACTAGATGCAGGAACATTTGAATAGGTGTAAATGTTCCACTTCTCATTGAATAATTGAAACAATCGAGGAATATTGGGAACAGTTTCATTTGGCCCTAAGATTAACACCCCTTGATCTTTTAAAGCATATTGGAATCGGGATAATACTCGTTTTTGTACTTCTGGCTCAAAGTACATCAGAACATTTCGGCAACTGATAAAATCGAGGTGGATAAAAGGTGAATCAATCAATAAATTGTGAGGAGCAAAAACAATATGTTTTCTAAGCGACTGCTTCACAATAAAAGCGTCACCTTTTTTTTCGAAATATCGCGCCCGCCATTTTTCCGGTATGCTTGCCATAGACTCTATCGAATAAAGACCTTTACTAGCTATTTGAATGGCTTTTCGGTTGATATCTGTCGCAAAGACTTGAAGTTCAATGGACACATCTCTTCGCTTCATTTCTTCTAAAAATAAAATCGTAAAAGAATAAGCTTCTTCCCCTGTCGAACATCCCGCAGTCCAAATTCGGCATCGAGATTTCCCGTTGTTCATCGAATGGTCAATGATTGACGGGATCACCTTCTGTTCACATACTCGAAAAGCCTCCATATCTCTAAAGAAAGCAGTCGTGCCGCTTAGGAGCTGGGCATGCAGGCGGTCAAGCTCATCTGGTTCTCTTTCTAATAGACGATCGTACTCTGTTAATAATGACATCGGTTCGTCTGCGGTGCGCATGCGTTTTTGAATAACAGAAAGCAGCCTTTTCTTTTCATAGGTTGAAAAGGCAATCCCTTTATACATTTCGAGACGTTCAATGATTCTTAGTAAAGCTGGATCCGTCTCATCCGCATGCGGGACATTGATGATATTGGCCATATAAGCTGCAAGGGTGGATGGATTTTTGAATGTGTGATGATACATGCTGTCAAAACCACTCTCTACCTCACTGCATGATAAAGCTGTACCGCCTTGCTCAACCAACCGAAGCAATCCACTCCCCACACAATGACCTTTTTGAAAAAAGATCGCAAACGCCTCTTCCTTTTGAACACTGGCAAGTGACTTAAAAAGCGAGTCGACAGAGCATGCCTTGTTTGTTGGCAGCTGTTCTGATACATGAAGCCGATGATCTTCTGTTAACGTCACAGCCGCATGCTGCGGACAAAAATAGATGGTCTTCTTCATGACTTTCTCACCATGTTTAATCGTTTTTGCCCGGTAGCCAATCGGTAAAACAAGTGCTTCTAAATCTGTTATACAATCGCCTGTCACATGATTTTGCACAACAATAAAAGAGGCATTTAATTCATGTGGCAACGATTGAAAAAAAGCCTCAAGATGATGCTGTTCAAACGGCGAAACACCGATGCCGATCACTGGTGCCTGCACATGTTCGTCTTCTATCAAACGATTAATGATTTTGTCCTGCATCTGGTACCCCCATGTTCATTCGTCTGATACTTTTTTTCGACAAAAAGAAAGAAAACCCTCTAATTGTAAATAATGTTTTTTGCATGAAAACGTGAAAACATCCTCACATTAAAACAGATTGTATAAACAAAAGGAGGAATCTCAATGCAAAACGATCAGCAGCCAATGTTTCAAGGAAACGCTGAGCAGCCTGAACTCAACCATGGCGGGCATGAGTTATTCGATTTACATGAAATTTTAGCCGGCACGATTAATATTTTGGATCAATATATGATCCTGCGGCAATTTATTCAAGATCCTGCATTATCCGACATCCTGGATCGACAATATCAATTCGTTTTATCCCAGTACAATGTCACTGTAGATTGTTTTTCTACAGGCCAAAAGCCTAGTGAAGAAACCGCTACTTATATGATGAAAGAACACACACAAGTGACATACGGAATCAAACCTACTCAGCCGAAGAAGCCGAATCAGTCCTTACAGGATGTAAAAGACTTAGGCATCACAGGACATATGCTCAGCCTAGTCAAATCACACGCTGGGTTACTTTCCATGTCCGCATTAGAAGTTACAAACCCTGTTGTCAGACGTGTGCTTGCTGCGCAGATCCCGAACTTTATCGAAATGGCCTATGAAATTTTCTTGTATCAAAACAAGCATGGCTACTATCAAGTTCCTCAGCTTTCCAAACAAGACATGACAGCCATGACGACAGCTTTTGCACCGCTTCAAGGGCAGGTTCAAATGCCTCCTAGTAAGGCCGATCAACAAAGGCCTCTTCATTAAAAAAACGGCTGACCCCTTCTCTGGTCAGCCGTTTTTTCTTTGGTACATCACTTTGAACTGTTCTTCAAAATCTGTGAGCCTCTCCCCAGTCGCCTGTTCAAAGCCGCTAGCAAATTGGCCCGTTTTCGCAGTTTCCTCCATGATCTCATGTATGACATCTCGTCCGTAAAGCTGCACCAGCTCATAGATCATATAATAGCTTTGTAAATAAACATCTGTCTCATACGTTACCCGGGAGTTCTGCCAGTCCTGATCAGAATGAAGAGAGTGAAATGGAATCACGTCGAAGCGTTCAGACGTAGCATTTAACACGTCATAGGCCGTCCACTCTGCTGTTCCCTCGTGGAACCAAAGCGGAAAAATGCCTGGAGATACTTCATATGAATGGACCTTTTCATAGAAAACAAAATGAGCATACTCATGAATAAAAAGCGAATTGAAAAAGTATAAAGGCAGTGTCTCTTTCTTCAATAATGCTTCCCGTTTATCTGGATATAAACCAATCATTTGATCATGATCAGAGTAAAATCCGGTTATATGCTTAATTCCAGCCATTTGTTCGATCGTCTCTTTATCATCAAAATAAATAACGTCTAAAGGTCTGTCAGCTTCAAACTGAAACACTGACGCTGTTCTCTTCTCTGCCTGTTTCATGGCCTCTATGGTTATATCAACAAAAGCATCCTCTTCCTCTGCATAGTAGATTCGAATATGTTCATAGACTTGCTTATTGAGTCCCTCCGTAATAACCGTTTTAGGAGAAGACTGCTCCAAATATTGTCCTGTCAGCTGAAACGCAACATAAATCAAGTACGCGGTGAAAGCATAAAAAATCAGACCTGCTGCAATCATCCCGCTTACAAGTTTTTTATGAATCAATGACGGCCTTGCTTTCATTTGCTCCCCACCTGAATTCATCCTGCACCCTCTTTCTCTCTCTATGAAGAAACAAAGATCAACAAGAGGTGATATATTTTTTACTTTATGCAGTCAGGTGCGCGAGGTGCGGTTCCAAACAAAAAAGCCGCATATGACATACGGCTTTTGTCGTAGCTATTTTGATTCAGGGAAGACACGTCTAACCGTTTCAGTAAATTCATCGAAAAATCCTGAAATCGGCTCTCCGCTTTTAATACGTTTTCCATAACCTTGCATACGATCGACAAAGTCTGGATTAGCAGATACATACACGTTGTCGATTTGTTGATCGGTTGATTTGACTTTGTCTGAAATTTTCTTTTTCAGATCGTCCGTCACATCACCGCTTTTATTGCCTTCAAGTACAACGGCAACAAATGCATTTTTTCCTGTGACAAGTACGTTCGCTGTTTTCACTTCAGACATATTGGCTACGAGCTCTGACGCCTTATCTGACACTTTGACCTTCTGAGGTGTTTGAACATCTGGCTGATCCTGCCTCATGTTGTCATTCTTATATGTGACATTTTCATACTGCCGTTTCATTGTTCCTCTACGCTCATCGCCTTGGTTGTTCATTCCACACCCAGCAGTGATTAAGGTTGGCACGAGCAGTAAAGATAGCATCCATTTCTTATTCATCAATTATTCCCTCCTTTTGCTCATAGGTTTTTCATCCAGCCGGCTTTTTATGCACATATCCTCTCTTTCCGCAAAATGAATTCATAATTCAGCTGTGATTGGTCATCCTAAACTTGATGAAAGATCATCACGATCAAATGGAGGGATTCGTTTGTTTAAAAAAAGAAAAGGTATGAGCACTGGCGCAATGATCGCAGTATCAACAGCTATCATTGCATTATTCTCCCCGGTTTTACGAAGAAGGCTGAAAAGCATGACACAAATGAATATGTCTTCAATGATGAAAGGCGCAAACCATCAGCACCAAGATTCATCTCGTCATGAGTCCCGCTCACATAAGGAATCAAAAGGAACAGGTGAAGTTGGCCAAATGATCAAGCAGGCATTCACAGCTGTCCAGCCAAATCAAACGAACCAGCACCAATCACCATCAAGAACTCATCAGCCAAGAGAGTCTTATGCGCAATCTCTACACATTGATGAAAGTGTGATGAATGTGATGGATGATGAATCGATCCAGCAAGTCATCAATGACATCGAGCACAAATAATAAAACAGGAGCCTTCATAAAAAGAGGCTCCTGTTTATTCTCCTGAAAAATGTTCTTTGACCATAAGACAAAAGGAAGGTAGAAATGTGATTTCGATTGTTGTAATGAAGTCGTCATGATGCTCTAATATCAGCAAAAGCTCCTTTTCTTCCTTCCGATCTTTTTTAATCTCTACATGCTGCACTGTTTTAAAATCATATATTCCTAAAACGGATTCGGTCTTTTTTCGAACGACGTTTAAGCTAAACTCCTTCATAGCAAGCGACATGTTCACAACAAATTGCTCCTCTTGATTCTCGAACCGAAAAGTCAAATCTTGATATTCAACCGGCATTTCTTTTTCAAATCCGGCATCTGGCATTTTTTCAAAAAAAGAAAGCCAGTCCGTTTGATCTGGAAAGCGTTTTCCTCGCATTTTCTTCAATTCCTCATCATTAAAATTTTTATTAATTATCTTTTTTCCCCTTTTCTTTTGCAACAAATTTTAGTAATTTTAAAAAGGTGATTCTATTTGCTAAGAGACCTCTTTATTAATTTAACAATTCTTGTTACTTTCCATTACTTATTTATACTTGTGTTTAAAGAGAATTTTCTAAAGAAAGAAGATACCTTGCTCAGACAAATATGCAAAGGCATGCTTTCTGGGTTACTCGGTGTCCTTTTAATGTTCTTCTCTATTAAAACAGGGCCAGCGATCATCGATTTAAGACATATTCCCCTTATTTTAACAGCCTTTTATGGAGGCATCGCTCAAACAATGATTGCGGCCTTTGTTGTCATCATTGGCCGATTATTAATTGAAGCCAACATCGCTTCTTCCATCAATATTTTTTCCATGATGTTTATCGCAGCCGCTTCTTTTTTGATTGCAGAGCGTCATATGAATCATGTTGTGAAAATGCTGTTATCCATTACGATTGGTAATGTGGTTGCCACAAGCCTGTTCATCTTGATCGTGCATGAGACATCATTTCAACTGCATTTTACTTATTGGGTTTTCTCATATATTGCTGGGTTGTTTAATTTTTATATCATTGAGCATCAAACAAAAGCATATCAGCTGTTAAATTTGTATAAATTCCAAGCTCATTATGACTTTTTAACAGGTGTTTTAAATAAACGGAAGTTCGATGAGGTATTAAGTGATGCTTTTACTAAGAAGTTGAAGCAGCCTATCCATCAAATGTCCCTTATTTACCTAGACATCGATTACTTCAAAACCATCAATGATCAATATGGGCATCATGAGGGAGATATTGTTTTAAAAGAAATCGGTACAAGACTGATTAAAAACACAAGAAGCTCTGATTATATTGGTCGGATTGGCGGTGAAGAATTCGCTGTCCTTCTACCAAATTGTACAATTGAAAAAACATGGCAGATTGCAGAACGCTTGCGAAAAAAAATAGCCGATCAGCCGATTTATTTAAAAAACGGTCTGTCCATTCACACTACGGTATCAATTGGATGTGCTTATTCTCATGGAACTGGTGCAGACATCAAGCAATTACCGATTATAGCTGATCAGGAGCTCTATAAAGCGAAGGAGTCCGGCCGAAATCAAGTGAGCTTTTCAGAGAGAAAAAAAGACCATTTGACATAGGCATTTTCCTCAATTTGTTAGCACTAATTATTTTTAAAAAAGTTTTCGTATAACAGTTGTTTTTTCCCGCAAACACTGGTAAAGTAAAGGTAATTATTTTTGTTCGTATCATCTTTAAGAAGAAAGTTTTGAAAGAGTTTTCGTCTTTGAAGTTTGTGTAAGAGCAAGAATAGTGAATTTAAGCGTTAAGATCGCTTTAGGAGGAAATTTCATGTTAGAAGGTAAAGTAAAATGGTTCAACTCTGAAAAAGGTTTCGGATTCATCGAAGTAGAAGGTCAAGACGATGTATTCGTTCACTTCTCTGCTATCCAAGGCGAAGGCTTCAAAACTTTAGAAGAAGGTCAATCAGTTTCTTTCGAAATCGTTGAAGGTAACCGTGGACCACAAGCTGCTAACGTTAACAAAGCGTAATTTAAGAGCATCTGCTCTTTTAGCACTTTATAGAGTGAAGGAAAACCGCCCGGCTTCTGCCGGCGGTTTTTTTGTACCATAAAAAAAGAGAACCTGATGAGAGGTTCTCTTTTTTATTTGTCCTTCTGCTTTAGCTTCTGCAAAGCAGAACGATACATATCATCATTCATTTTTGTCTCTGGTTCTTCTTCTTTGACAGGTGGTTCTGGCTGCTTAAACTTTTGAAGCGCCTGTCTATAGAAATCGTCGCCAGACGCAGCATCATCCGTTTGAGAAGGCTCTGACGCTTTTTTTTCAACTTCAGGCTCTACATGTCTCGCCACAGCTTCTGGCTCGCTATGCGGCACGTCAGGCTGTTTGGAGACATCTTCTTTGATCTCTTCCTTATCGGCTGATGCGTGTCTGACATTGAACGCTACTAATCCAATAATGACTAGAACAGCAGCTACTAACGCTACAATAATCGTCGCCAAAAGAACCCTCTCCTTATCGCTTAAATGATGCAGTGACTGATGCTACACGTCTTCCTAGTGCTTTTCCAAGTTCAATGCCTTCAGTCGAAATCAATTCATCTGAATCGATCGGACATGTCACACCAGCTCCATAGTAAGAGCCGTATAAAGCATTCTCTGGAACATTTCCAGGAAGGCCGACAACAAGCATTCCTTGGTGGAACATTGGTGTGATCAAATTATGCATTGTCATTTCTAAACCGCCGTGTGTTGTAGCAGTTGTACAGAAAACAGCACCGACTTTATCGATTAGTTTTCCTTCTGCCCATAAGTAGCCGAGACGGTCAATCCATGTCTTTAACCCAGAACTAATGGTACCAAAGTGGCCAGGGCAGCCCCAAATGATCGCATCCATTTGATCAAGCTTGCGAATATCCGCATCTTTCACGTGATCAATGAATACTTCAGCTTGCTCTGTTTCACCCGCGCCTGCTGCAATCGCTTCTGCAAGTGCTTTTGTATGGTCACCTTCACTATCGTATACAACATAAATTTTCATGTACGGTCCCTCCACACTTATCTTGCATCTTGGTTTGCTTCCTTAGGTGCTGGAAGCAGTGATATTTCTTGTTTCTTATGCTGCTGTTCTTTTCGCTTTTTATCCTTACGAACATCTCGCAGGAACAAGCTGAGAATGACACCAGCCGCACAGAATAATGTCACCCACATATAAGCATCATTGATACCCATCACGTTTGAATCGATCTGTGCTTTCGTAAAGAGCTGGGTGGATACATATTTTTGAGCAGCTTCTGCTGTCATACCCATATGATGCATCACATTCGATACAGCCGCCTGGAATGAATTCATAAAGAACGGGTCCGCTGTATTTGTTTGATCCGCCATATTGGAATAATGGAATGTCGTCCGATTCGTATAAATCGTTGTGATCAAACTCGTACCGATGGAACCGCTAATTTGTCTTAATGTATTAGACATCGCTGTACCATGGCTGTTTAAGTGCTGCGGTAATTGGTTCATCCCTGCTGTCATAACTGGCATCATCAAGAGTGACATACCAAATGCACGTACTGCATACATGAGCACTATGTGACTATAGGAAGTATCAATGGTCAGCTTTGTAAACTCATATGTCGTGACAACGGTAATGAGCATCCCCACTATGGCAAGCGGACGAGGTCCAAATTTATCAAACAAGATTCCTGAAATCGGGGACATAATGAGCATCGCAAGTGCCCCTGGAAGCATTAATAGCCCAGATTGCAATGCCGTAAACCCAACGAGGTTTTGCAGATAAATCGGAAGTAAGAACATCCCTGTATATAAAGCAACCGTAATAATGATGTTAATGACACTTGATAATGAGAAAATGCTGTATTTAAATACGCGGAAATCAAGCATCGGATTATCAACTTTCAACTGTTGGAAAATAAAGAGAATGATCGCAATCGCACCAATAATAATCGTAGATAAGACGATCGGATCTGTCCAACCATCACTTCCTGCTTCACTCACTCCGTATAGAAGGGAAGCAAAACCAACGATTGAAAGAATCGCACCAAGACTGTCCAGCTTGATTTTTTTAGGCTCTACAATATTTCTAAACATAAAGAAAGCCGCGATAATGACAATCGCACCGATTGGCACAAGTCCATAAAACATAATACGCCAAGAATAATGTTCAATAATGTAACCAGATAATGTTGGTCCTACTGCAGGAGCAAACATCATCGCAAGACCAAAAATCCCCATTCCTTTCCCTCTGTTTTCCGGAGGGAAAATAAAAAGGATTGTTGTCATGACAAGCGGCTGTAAGATACCGCCGCCGACAGCCTGAATCAAACGGCCGATAAGCATCGTTGAAAAGTTTGGCGCAATGCCGCAAATAAATGTACCTAGTGTAAACGAGATCATAGCCACTAGGAATAAGCTGCGCTGTCCAAAACGTGTGATTAAAAACGCAGACAACGGAATCAGCACACCGTTGACAAGCATGTAGCCTGTTGTCAGCCACTGAATCGTCGTTGCACTCACATTAAATTCTGTCATTAAATGGGGCATGGCTACGTTCAAAAGCGTTTGGTTTAAAATCGCTACGAACAAACCGGCCATTAAAATGATCAGTAAAGACAAGGAGCCTGTTCCCTGTTTTGTCGCTGCAGGTTGATTTGCCATCTCAGACAACCTCCTTTCATTTTTTGATATCAATCATCATTAAGATGAAATTTTGACAGAAGCATTCATACCTGGAAGTACTTTGTCTGATGGGTTTTTAATTGAAATTTTCACTGCTACTTTTTGTGTTACTTTTGTATAGTTGCCACTTGAATTAGTTGCTGGCAGCATATTGAATGTTGAGTTTGTCGCATAACCAATTTGTTCAACAGTTCCTTCAAATGTTGTATCAGGATCTCCATCTACAACGATGTCGACTTTGTCGCCTTTTTCAATGTTTTTAATATCTGTTTCTTTAATATTTGCTGTGATGTAAAGCTTGCTTAAATCGATTGTTTCACCAAGAACTGTACCAGGCTGCACTTGTTGGTTGTTTTGGATTTCTTTTTTGACTAATGTGCCATCAGCCACTGCTTTAATGTTTGTTTTTGTTTGTCCTTCAACTTTTGCAACTGTGCTGTCTTTATCCACTTCGTCACCTTCGTTGATATCCCAGCCTTTGATTTGTCCAGCTGCTGGTGCTGTAATTTGATACATGTCACCTGTCACTTTTGCCTCATCTGTTTTAACAAAGTTTGTGCTTTCGTAGTAGTAATAAGCACCTCCGGCAATAATGGCAAGAATCACAATAAGGCCAATAATGTTCGTTAGCAATAAACGCCCTCTGTTCATGTTTTGTTTCTCCTTTCATGTATAAAGATATAGTGTCATCTGCTTTAGCAAACTTAGAATGCCCATCATCTGACAGAATATGAAACAAGCTCAACAATCTGTCCTTTTCCCTTCATCTACTCCCGCCCCTATCATGGTGTGCAGCCCATTTATATTTATTGTTCACTTATGAGCAAAGAGCAGAAAAAGAAGAAAAGACGATCGGCATCTTTTTTGAAAAACTTATATTTAACAAGATTAAATATTAATAAATGAAAATTGAAATGTCAAAGAGAAAGTTTTACTTTTTTTCTGGCGATCCTTTCCTTCTCCACACAAAAAACCTTTCAGCCCTTATGCTGAAAGGTTTTTTCAAATGTGCTCGTTATGAATGAACTTCTTCCTGCTGAAAAAATTTTTTTAGTGCGAGAAAAACGTCTGATTTTTGCTTCAAAATATAATGCTTAAATTTCTCATCCTGAATATGCTTATATGCTGACATTAACGTAGAATGGCGGTTGTATTGATTCACTTCACCATAGCAGAATAAATTGGCTTTTTTCATGATCTCAGAAACAAGTTTCACACACCGGGCGTTGTCTGAGGTCAAATTGTCACCATCAGAAAAATGAAAAGGATAAATATTATATCGCGACGGCGGGTATCGTTCGTCTATGAGCTCTAGTGCCTTTCGATAGACAGACGAGCAAATGGTCCCCCCGCTCTCACCCCGTGAGAAGAAATGTTCTTCGTCTACCACCTTCGCCTCTGTATGGTGGGCAATAAATTCAATATCGACCGTCTCATACTTTGTCCGTAAGAAACGTGTCATCCAAAAGAAAAAACTTCGCGCCATATATTTTTCCCAAAGTCCCATACTTCCACTCGTATCCATCATTGCCAAAACGACGGCTTTCGACTCTGGTTTGGTCACTTCATTCCACGTTTTATACTTGATATCCTCTGGGTAGATTGGATAAAAGGAAGGACTGCCTGTCATCGCATTTCGTTTAAATGCCGACAGCATCGTTCGTTTTTTGTGGATATTTCCTGTTAACCCGGTTTTGCGAATATCGTTAAACTCAATTTGTTCGACAATGATGTCGTCAAGCTCCTTTTGCTTGAGGTTTGGCAGCTCCAGTTCACGAAACAGTGCTTCCTCGAGATCCATTAATGAGACTTCTGCTTCGTAATAATCCTCACCAGCTTGATCTCCAGCGCCCTGGCCCTTTCCTTGGCCCTGCTTACTGTCTGAGCCGTCGCGCGCAACAACATCTCCAACCTCACTGTCTCCATCGCCTTGACCTACATGCTTATTTTTGTCGTAGTTATACCGAATTTTATATTCATCTAATGAACGGATCGGAATTTTCACAACATCTTTTCCATTCGACATGATGATGCTTTCTTCTGTGACAAGATCCGGCAAATTGTTTTTAATCGCCTCTTTGACTTTTTTCTGATGACGCTGCTGGTCGTCATAGCCTTTTCGATGGAGGGACCAGTCTTCCTGTGACACAATAAACTGACTTTTTTCTTGCCGGGACATCCATCCCCCTCCTCACCTATTTGCACAATTCTTCTAACCATCGATTCCTTTATTCTATGCTGCTTGTCATCCAAGTTGACGATCATTTCTAAAAAAGACATTACCGGTGCTGATGCGCCAATAATGCCTCCTTCATTTATTAACGGTTCAGAAGACTGCCTACATATTTTAAAAGTTCATTTGCACTTGTTGAATTATAGCCATGCTCATCAATCAATCTAGCCACTACTTCATTGACCTTCTTCAGCTGCTGTTCATCCGGTGTCTTCGTCGATGTCGTGATTTTCACCACATCTTTTAGATCAGCAAACAGCTTCTTCTGAATGGCCTCCCGCAATCTCTCATGCGAATTATAATCAAAGCGTTTTCCCTTTCTCGCATAAGCCGAAATACGAATCAGAATTTCTTCTCTAAATGCCTTTTTGGCGTTTTCAGAAATACCGATCTGCTCTTCAATTGAACGCATGAGCTTTTCATCAGGATTCATTTCTTCACCAGTTAACGGATCACGCAGCTTGTTTTTATTGCAGTATGCCTCGACATTATCTAAGTAATTATCCATCAGCGTTTTCGCAGACTCCTCATAGGAATACACAAAGGCCTTTTGCACTTCCTTCTTCGCAATATCATCATACTCTTTTCGCGCGACTGAAATGAAATTCAAATAACGCTCCCGGTCCTCGCTGGAGATAGACGGATGCTGATCAAGCCCTTCTTTTAAGGAGCGAAGAACATCCAGTGCATTGATCGATTCCATATTCTTTCGAATAATGGTAGATGAAATTCGGTTAATCACATACCGCGGATCAATTCCGCTCATCCCTTCGTCATGAAATTCCTTTTTCATCTCATCAATGTCGACTGATTGGAAGCCTTCGACACTTTCTCCGTCATACAGACGCATTTTTTTCACCAAATCAATATCAGAACGCTTCGGCTCTTTTAATCTCGTCAAAATGGAGAACATTGCTGCTACCTTCAGCGTATGCGGGGCAATATGCACATCTGAGACATCACTTTCTGAAATCATTTTATGATAAATGCGTTCTTCTTCTGTGACCTTTAAGTTATAAGGAATTGGCATCACAATAATTCTTGAATGGAGCGCCTCGTTCTTTTTATTTGAAATAAACGACCGGTACTCGGTTTCATTCGTATGGGCGACGATCAATTCATCTGCACTAATCAAGGCGAATCTTCCTGCCTTAAAATTCCCTTCCTGCGTTAATGACAGGAGGTGCCAGAGAAATTTCTCATCACACTTTAACATCTCCTGAAACTCCATCATCCCTCGGTTTGCTTTATTGAGTTCTCCATCAAAGCGGTAGGCGCGGGGATCTGACTCTGATCCAAATTCAGCAATGGTTGAAAAATCGATGCTGCCTGTTAAATCGGCAATGTCCTGAGATTTCGGATCAGACGGACTAAAGGTACCAATGCCGGTCCGTTTATCTTCAGAGAAAAAGATCCGCTCGACCCTTACATCCTCAATTCTGCCGCCATATTCCTCTTCCAGTCTCATCATGTTCAGAGGCGACAAATTCCCCTGCACACGAACCCCATATTCTCTATAGAAATCCTCCCGCAGATTTTGCGGAATGAGATGAAGCGGATCTTCATGCATAGGGCAGCCTTTGATCGCATAAACTGCGCCATGATCTGTCAATGAATATTCTTCAAGTCCTCTTTTCAATCTAGTGACAAGCGTCGATTTCCCCCCGCTTACTGGTCCCATCAGTAATAAAATACGCTTCCTGACGTCTAGCCGCTTTGCAGCAGGGTGAAAATATTCCTCTACTAATCTTTCGAGTGATTCCTCTAACCCAAACAGCTCCTGATCAAAAAATTTGTAGGTTCTGACCCCATTCTCCTCTTCAATCCCGCTGTCTTTAATCATATGATAAACGCGAGAATGAGCAGATTGAGCGACAAGTGGATTTTCCTTAATAATGTCTAAATAATCGCTGAATGTGCCTTCCCATTTGAGACGCTGCTCTTCTTCTCTGTGCTGTTCGATTTTCTTTAAAATATCCATATGAACCTCCTCTTTCAAGATTGAAGCTAGAAATCAGATACTGTTTTACAATCTATGCGGAGGCGTCCTATTACATGCTTTCGTTCTTCAAAATGACGAATTGGCAAACTGAATTGACAACCATCCGCAAGACCCTTCATAATAAAGGAAAAATAGGAGAAAAATGATTTTCTTCTCCTGCTTTTCAAGGTGAACTTCACATCATATGAAACAGGCAGCGAACGGAACAAAGGGATAAGGGGGAGCTTATATGAGAACGGTCATTATGATGGGCGTCATCATTACGTTTTTAGTATCCATTTTCACTGCTGGCTACGAAGGCAAGCCTGGTAAATGAAAAAAAGGATGTTCCATTTGCGGAACATCCTTTTCATTTTCAACATGTCAAAAAAAGTGATTTCACATAAAAAAGCCGAGTTCAGTATCTCGGCTTTTATCATGATCTTATGTGAGATCGCGATATTGCTGCTGGCGAAGTGCCTCATATACAAGAATGGCTGCCGTATTCGACAGATTCAGAGAACGAACATGCTCTGTCATCGGTAAACGAAGACAACGGTCCATATTTTGTTCAATCAAATCTTTCGGCAATCCACTTGTCTCTCTTCCAAACACAAAGAAATAGTCTTCATCCAGCTGAGAGTAATCAAATGTTGTGTGCGGCTTTTGGCCAAATTTAGTGATATAGAAAAATTGCCCCTTCGGATGTGCCTCAAACAATTCATCAAGTGAATCATGATAGACCACATTGGCAAATTTCCAATAATCGAGTCCTGCACGCTTCAGCATTTTGTCATCTGTCGAAAAACCAAGCGGACGAATCAGATGAAGGGTTGTATTTGTTGCTGCACATGTACGCGCAATATTTCCAGTATTAGCTGGAATCTCTGGTTGATATAAAACGACATGAAGTCCCAAAAAAGTTCACCTCTAATTTTCTTTTCCGCTCAACATTATACCACTAACTATCCTTCGCGGCATCGTCCAAAATGTGAAAAAACATATATCGAATAGCAGGTGTATAGGCAGTCGAATCCTCATATGACCAATAACGCATGCGGCAGTCATACGTCTGTGCATTCACAAGAGGCATTCCGCCTTTGTCATGATCAACGACAATGGTTGTATGATTATACCTTCCATCACCTTCAAAATCGTAGCAAATGACATCACCAATTTGAAGCTCGTGCGCTTCTTTAAGTTTCTTTGCTCTCAAACCCGCTTTTGAATTCGCTAAATAATTTTTCATCGAATGAGCCACCGTCCAGCTATAGCTCCACGTATGCGGACGCACCCACCAGCCAGACCCGCGGTTCGGATACCCTCTCGTTGGCGCATTCCCTGCTTTCAAACATTGTGAAATAAAATTTGTACAGTTATCTTCAAAGTTTTTATAGGCTGGATTCCGTTTATTCCAATATGTCTCCGCATACTTCACGGCAGCCCGCCGGTCATAATGAAAGGCTCTCCCAAATTGATCTTCGGTCTGAAAGCGCTCATCCAAATGCTCTTCCCATTGCCGTTCTTCTAACATCATCCGATCTTTGACAAGCATGTTGTTATAAAGAAATGCTTCTCTTTTTTCCACCTGTTCCTCTAAATAAAAAGAATCGTCTACATCCTTGCATACATATGTGAGATGAGCAAGGTACTGCACATGCTGAGCCCCATCATCTTGAATGGCTGAATCGAGAAGTTTTGTTTTTGCTTTTGCCTTCACAATCTCAACCTGTCTTCTAGCAAAAAGCTCTTTTTTCCGCTCTACTGCTTCCACATCAGACATAAGCTGCGGCTGTTTGATTGCACGGTCATTGATTAAATACGCCAGCCTGTCTTCTAAAGTTTTCTCTAATAATTGTTTCACACAGACACCACCAAACATTTTTTAAAATCTTTGTTTGGTTCATTCTATGTTCACAGGGATGTTATTTAGTATTTAAAGGTGTCTGTAAAAGCTCAATCCCTTTCACAATCTCCTCTTTCGCTTCTTCATCACTTTCCCGCTCAAGGGCCTTTTCCAGCTCTGGGAGCTGCTGATCATCACCAATTTTGCCAATTGCCCATGCAGCCGTTCCTCGAATGACCGGCCTTGGATCCTTGTGCATCAACTCAATTAATACTGGTAAGGCAGATGTATCTTTAAAATGAGCGAGTGCCAAAATTGCATTCCGCTGAATGGGCTTTTTCCCCCGCCATGAACCTGAAACATGACCGTATTTTTCCTTAAACTCACGATTGCTGATCGTCAGAAGCGGCTTTAACAGCGGCTTCGCAATTTCAGGGTCTGGCTCCATTTCAGGATGCAGATGAAAGTCTTTTCCTTTATTGATCGGGCAGACAGTTTGACATGTATCACACCCGTACAATCGATTCCCTATTTTCGAACGAAACTCATCAGGTAAAAAGCCTTTTGTCTGCGTTAAAAATGAAATACACCGCTGAGAATTCAGCTGTCCTGGATTCACCAGCGCACCCGTTGGACACGAATCCACACATTTATTGCAAGTTCCGCACTGGTCTTCAATTTTCTCATCCGGTTCAAATGGGACATTTGTGATCATTTCAGCCAAATACACATAAGATCCAAACTCTGGCGTGATAATCATACAGTTTTTTGCACTAAAACCAATGCCAGCACGTTCCGCTACAGCACGATCAGACAATTCTCCTGTATCCACCATTGATTTTGTCCGTATATCAACATGTTTGCTTCGCAAAAATTCTTCGAGCATATCAAGCTTTTTTTTCAGCACAACATGATAATCCGTTCCCCATGAAGCCCGGCAAAAAATCCCCCGTCTCGCATCCTTTGTACTTCGAGGAGCATCTTTCATTTTGGAAGGATACGCGAGCGCTATCGCAACAATTGATTTGGCCTTCGGAAGCAGCAAAGAAGGGTTTGTCCTTTTTTCAATATCAGGCTCTTCAAAGCCTGACAAATACCCTAACGATTCATGTAAGATGAGGCGGTCCTTTAATGAATCAAATGTGTCGGCACTTGCAAATCGAATTTTATCGACACCAATTTCTTTCGCATATTGAATCAATTCTTCTTTTAATTCTCCAACATGAATCACCTTGCAAACCTCCTTTCTTTGTTTCTTCTGTTGTTTTCAGTATAATACGAGTGTATCATGACCGATTGGAGTGAGTCACTGTGAAGATACATATGGAAATTTCTCATCCTCAAAACCCGTCTATCCATGTTGGACAGATTGAATATTCGCATATTGAAGTGGGTACATCACCTCAAATGTTAAAAGGCCGATTACGCCTGTTTCAAGAATCCCTATTTTTTGAATACGAAGATAAAGTTTTAGAAGAAGTATCAGCCATCAAAGAATGGACGGATATTTTAAAAGACGTTCCTTTCCTTCCACTTCTTTCTAACATCCAAAAGGAACAATTTATTGACTCGACCAATTCCGTACAGGATTTGTCGATATTTTTCTCACTAAAATATTTCTTACCTATCCTGACTTTAGATGCCGATCGCATCAAAGGACCGCTTTCAGTGGCAAAACATGAGGCTGGTCACATCGAATGGCAGGACAGCGCAGGACTGAATGGATTATTTTCTCAAGCAAGTAAAGCACAAATTTCTCAAGACACAAAGAACATTCTTCAAATCATCCTTTTCCCGCCATCTATTTCCCGGGAAAAGAGTGAAGCTCTTATTCAATCCTTGACGAAGATGTTTGTACAAATACATGGCGGAGAAAGCAAATATGAACTCATTGAAAAAGCACTGTAGCCTGACAGTGCTTTTTCACATTATACTGACATAATAAAAAACGCAACACTTCGTTTATCTAAGAAACGAAATACTGCGTTATAAACAAAGTTATGTATTGGAGCGGGTGATGAGAATCGAACTCACGACATCAGCTTGGAAGGCTGAGGTTTTACCACTAAACTACACCCGCATCAATCTTTTAAAAGCAACGTCATCGCGTTGACTTTTATTATGTTACAACTTTCTTAACAATTCGTCAAGAGAATATGAAGATTTTTCGTCAAAAAACTTCATATTCTCCGTATATATTACGATAGTTATTTATCTAGCTGGATATAAAATAAGTATGCATGTGACTTATTTTTCAGCGCTTGCTTTGGATTCTTCTGAATTTCCTCAAGCATTGGTGAATTTCCATCCTTCCCCATTGCCGCTGTATACGCAATCAGTGCCTTTCCTCCAGAAGCAACTTTGACAGTTTCAGATTGTGCAGAAAATACATAGTCACTTACTTTGAACGGAAAGCTTGATGTCGCTTTCGTCATCCCATCATTCTTTTTATTTGACCAAATACTAAATTGTGATTCATATGTATCTTTCTCATGATGTAATTGAAGAAGTACATTCACCGTTTGGTCGGTTCCATCCTGGTGTAAAGTAAAGGTAGCAGATGATGCTTCCTTATCCACTAATCGTCCATTTTTGTAATGACTCCCCATAAACGTAATACTCTTATTCTTCTTCGTTAATCCTTTCAGTGTCAGAGCCACCTTTTCATTAGTCGTTGCTGCTTCTAGTAAGTTTTTTTCTTTTTTTGAGAGTTTCATTTGTTCGATGGTTACTTGGTTTTTAGTGGCAGGCTCTGTTTTTATTGTCGAAACCGTCTTTTCGGTTGTCGTGGTTTCTTCGGCCTTCTCGCCGCATCCTGCTAATAGAAAAACTGTGAATAAAAGAATGCTCCATTTTTTAAACATTGTGATCCCCTTTGATGTTTTTTATTTCTTATTATACTAAAATTTGGTCGTAACACAAAAAAAGGTTAGGAGAATTCTCCTAACCTTTTGCTTTTTTCTGTTTCATGGCTGATAGGAATGCCACAATGAGAAAACTCACAGCAAAAATCACCATCATATAAATAAAAAAGTTTGGCTTGATCTGAAAAGTAAATGCGGAAGAGCCTTCCATCTCAAAAGCGAGACTGTTAAATAATAAAGCATCATTCGTTTTTGATTGAAATAAATGATAGAACAGTACACCGATTGTCAGCATCGGAAAGCCTAAGAATCCTAGAAAACTACCAACTATCGCGCCTTGTTTCATCGCCTGTACGTTCATGATCGTTGTCCTCCCATTCCCCCAAGCAATAGCTGCTTCATAATGGACTTACCATCCCCCATAAACGGAAGAAGATAGAGTAATTGAATAAAATACGTGATTGAAAAGATGAAAAAAGCTGTCGAAACCGGGTTTTCTTTTAGAAATAAAATGGTGACAATAATGCCTGCTGCGCCAATCACACCGGGAACAAGCGGTCCAAGCAGCGTAATCCATACCTGCTTTTTCTGAAATGGGTCTAATACAGGCCTTACAAACTTCACTGACATCATGTCACTCGCAAAAAAGCCTTGAGGACCATCCCGTCCTGCAAATTTTCGATGCGCATAGCCATGTGCCGCCTCATGTAAGGCGGTTCCGGTAATTAACCCGAAATAAATAATCGTAAAATAAATCGCAATGGCTGCAATCGACGGATCAGGAATGAATAAAAAAGCGATCCCTGCCATGACCATAAAAAGCATCCAGAAAAAGATGATTTTACGCGTCACCATGAGCAAAGCCGTCCCAAAAATGTGAAGGAACGAGTGACCAGTACAATCAAATCGTTCCTTCATTTTGACTTGATACTGCTTGAAAAATTGACAGCAGGCTGTCACAATCCGATATGGTGAATGATAATGAATAGACAGCAAGTGATGCTGATTCAATCCCATCATCAGCTGATAAAAATCACGAGCAATCACCGACTCATCGACCTGAAACAAATCGGCGAGCTCTGCGGTAATACTCGCTTCAGTTCTTTTACCGTCCACTTTCGTTAACATATGATAGGCACTTTCATTGATCGGGAGTGTGCTTCCATACTGCGTATCCGTGAGATGCCTTTTTTGTAAGGTCACATACGGCGCTAGTGCCGGTACCCGCTCAATCTTTAGCTTATTGTTAAGAAGTTGAATCATGTGAATACCTCCATGAAAAACCTTTGTATATGGCAAAGATGAGCAGACCCTCAAATGCAGCCACAAGCAGCCATTGAAGCGTTTGACTCGACGCCCCTATGACATAGTTTCCAATAAAAACAATCGGAATCATGAGTAAAATAAGCGCTCCAAATGAAAAAATGCCTGTATAGGGATTGTTTCGATCAAGAGGAAGTAAAATACCTACCATATAAAAGAGCGCAGTCGCATTGCATAACACAGCGGCACCAATCAATGCGTGCCAAATCTGATCAGGAAGCGTCAGCGTTGTCAGCATGAATAAAACAATTTGCAGTACACCTACGAGCAGAAGGCCGATAAACTTATACAAAGCCACTTCCCACGATCTCAGACCAAATGTTTTATACATGCCCAGCATTCGTTTATCATTGCCAAACGAATTGAAGGCTGTTAATCCAGCAAGAGCGCATAGAACAAAAAATGCTTCCTCTTCAAAGCGGAATCCAAACTGATAACGAACGAATAAGATCACAATAAGAAGAATAAGAAAGTTTAAAATGTTTTCTTCATTCCGTACCTGTGACTTCATTTCCTTCATAATAAGTGACCACTTTTTTGAAGAAGAGAATGGTAGCTTGTGTAAAAAGGTTAACGCTTTTTTCTCTGCCATAATCGGCATCATCGCAAGAGAAACAAATGCGCCGCCTGCCGATAAGAGGATGAGCAGAATCAAGATCCCATAATTTACCCCTTCAGGAGGCATTCCTTGTGCGGCTAAGAAAAACGGTGCTGTCAAATACATCAAATGATAATCAAACTGAATATATGATTGCTGAATTTGGCTAATATCAAAGTGCGTCAATCCATACGTGACAACGAGTGCCAATAAAACAAAGATCGCTGCAAATTTTTGCAACGGTAATCTTAATTTCAAAACGAGCAAATAAGTGATATTGTAAATAAACTGCAGCAGCATTAAGACAAAAAGCGACTGCAAAAGCACCATCAAAAAGAAAGTAAAGATAAAGAAAATACCTATTCCCTGGGCAATAAAATTAGGTAAAAGCAGGATGCCGATAAAAAATAAAACAAGCCCTGCCACCACTGTCACCATCGGAATGAAGTATCCAAAACTTTTCTGAAAGGTAGAGAGCGGGAACCAGCTGAGCTGCATAGAAAACCGGTCTTGTTCAGGTGTTCTGACCTTGATCAAAACGAATAACAAGCTTGTAAAAATAGAGGCATTGATCGCCATTGACACGACAAGTAATCCAAGTGAACGTTCATCTCCATTTAAGAAAGCCTTCATAAAGACACCTGTAAAGCTGTATCCGATAATGGCTCCCATTGTGACGGCAAACAAAAAGAATAAGACCACAATGATTCGCTTCGTTTGAGTATCAAAGAGCTTATACATCTCCTGCTGCCACATTTTAAGCATCATTTTAGAAATGATTAATGATTTCATCAAAATGTGCACCCCTATCACTTAACATTGAAGCTTTCAGAAACACCTGTTCCAGTGTGCTTGATTGATACTTCTCCTTTAAGGCTGAGACCGTCCCTTCATCCATTTTATTTCCTTTAGAAATAATGGCGATTTTGTGGCACAGCTCTTCCGCTGAAAGCATATCATGCGTTGAAAGCAAGATCGCACCATGGTGCTCGGCATACCGCTTCATCAGTTTCTTTGTGTTTATAACCGCTTCAATATCAAGTCCTCTAAAGGGCTCATCCATGATCACCAATTGACTATCAAGCATAAATGCAGCAATCAACTGTGTCTTTTTTTTCATTCCATGTGAATAGGTTTCGATCGGTCTTGATAAAGCCGAGTCCATATCAAACAGTTCAATTAGTTGATTTCTTCTGTGAATTGTTTTACATTCATACATAGAAGAAACAAAATCTAAATATTCAGCACCAGTCAATGCTTCAGGGAGCAGCAGGTCATCTGGAACATAGGCTACTTGTTTTTTAAAGGATGGTTCATCATTTGGGACGTCCTGCAAGTGAATCCTTCCTTCTGTATGCTTAATAATGCCGAGTATACAGTTAATCATCGTTGTTTTACCCGAACCATTCGGTCCAGCAACAGCAACGATTTGATGAGGGTCGATCTTTAAATGAAAATCATTGACAGCAGTCACGTTATTTTTATACGTCTTGGTTAAATTCTCGATCGTAAACATATAACCTCCAAGTGTCTGCATATTCTTTAAAAACAGATTAGGCTAAACCGCCCGCCACAGACGGTTTAGCCCTGGTGTCTTATCTAAGAAGCAAAAAGATGAATCCTAAGTATAGCTACTTACATTCAATTTTGACTTTTAAGCCACTTTCCCACTGAACGGCTCCTGTAAAGCTACCCTTGCCGTTTGCGATACACCAAACTGCTGCTCCTAGAACGACTGTTGCTCCCAATCCAAGAAGGACAGCAACAAATACTAAGAACCAAGCTTGGTCCATAATAGCAGGTTCCATAGTGGAATAGTCAACTTGCGGCGCTGCATAAGTCATACTTTTCACCTCCCAGCTTATGATGATCGTATCATAGGCGTTACACTCCAAACATCTACAGAACATCCCATTTTTGACCGAACATACATTTGATTAAAATGTGACTTTTTATTCAATTATTCCCTTTCATCTGTTTAAACCCTCTCTTATTTACTAGATTTTGACACCCCATAAGAACCACAAAACCCATTTAATGTCATTTGCACCATCTTTTTTCTCCTTTTTTTCAAATAGTCCATATTTATCATCTATCATATTTATTCTTTCTTTTTTGTGAGATAGAAAGAATTCCCCCGATATATCAGATAAAAAAGTCCTGATTTTATGTCGCAATAATGCCAATTATGAAATATTTACTGATCATTCTGATAAAAGAGTGGGCATATTTCCCTTCTTTTCTTGACTCTATAAATGTGTATATACAAGAAAAGCGATTGGGAAAAAAGCCCTTACTTTGTTCAGCAGTACACAACATAAGACTCCCGCTATTCTATGAAAAAAAGCAAAGCAGCCATCGCAGACTGCTTTGCTTTTTCATATTTATGAGGAACTAGCAGCAGAGGGAGCATCTGGGAAATGATTGTTCCCAATAATTTCACCAGCTGGCACAGAGAGTCCTGTAGCCCCTGATCTCTTGAATGGAAGGAGCGGGAAAACAAGCTCTGCTAAATAATAAGCTTCTTCTAGATGCGGGTATCCAGAAAAGATAAATGTATCAATGCCTAGAGACTGGTATTCTATGATACGATCTGCTACTGTTTGCGGGTCTCCGACGAGTGCTGTTCCTGCACCGCCGCGTACTAAACCAATGCCTGCCCAAAGATTTGGGCTGATTTCAAGTTTGTCTTTCCTCCCTTGATGCAATTCCACCATCCGTTTTTGACCTACTGAGTCCATCCCCTGTAAAACTTTTTGCGCCTCCTCAATTGTTTTCTGATCTAAATGACGAATCAGATGTTCCGCTGCCTGCCATGCCTCCTCTTCGGTATCTCGCACAATCACATGAAGACGAATGCCAAACTTCACCGTTCTTCCTTCCTTTTCAGCCTGTTTCTTCACTTGAGCAATTTTCTCTTTTACTTGTGCAGGCGGTTCGCCCCAAGTTAAATAGACATCTGTATGCTTGGCGGCTGCTTGAATTCCTGCTGCTGATGATCCGCCAAAAAAGACTGGTGGATGGGGTGTTTGAGCTGGTGGGAATAACAGACGGCCATTCTCCGCTTGTAGATGTTTGCCATGAAATTGTACATTTTCTCCATTCAATAACCGCTTCCAAATTGTCAAAAATTCTTCTGTTGCCTCATAGCGTTCATCATGAGAAATGAACAGCCCATCTCCTTCAAGCTCCTCTTTACTTCCCCCTGCTACCACATTAATCAACAGTCTCCCGCCTGAAAGACGATCTAATGTAGAAGTCATTCTAGCAGCAACAGACGGCTGCATCAGCCCTGGTCTAAGAGCCACGAGGAACTTTAAATGAGTGGTTTCCGCAGCTAAAGCAGCTGCCGTCAGCCATGGATCTTCACATGATCTCCCAGTAGGCAGCAAGACCCCTGTATACCCAAGCTGATCAGCTGCTTGAGCAATCTGTTTAAAATATGGATAGTCTGCCTGTCTTGCCCCTTTTGCTGATCCTAAATAACGGCCGTCTCCATGCGTTGGAATAAACCATAAAATATTCATAACATCGCCCCCTGTTATTATTCACCTTGATAACTAGTGCGCCACTTGAGCAGACGCTTTTCTAACAGACGTACAAATGAATCTGTCAGCTTACCAACTACTGCAAAGATGATAATTCCTACAAACACTTTATCCGTTTGAGAGAATTGCCTTGCATCCATAATCATATAGCCTACCCCGCTGCTTGAACCCATCAACTCAGCTACCACTAAACCAAGCCAAGCAATTCCTAATGACAGTCTCACGCCCAGAAGAATATGAGGAAGAGCAGCCGGTAAAATTAGCTTTGTGATGCTTTGATACACATTAAACTCTAAGGCGCGAGCCACATCAAACAGCTTATTGTCTACACTGCGAATACCTAGAAAAGTATTAATATAAATCGGAAAAAAAGCCCCAAGTGCAATCAATAAAATTTTCGCCGTTTCATCAAAGCCAAACCAGAGGATGAATAAAGGAGTGACCGCTAAATGTGGAACGGTTCTCAACATTTGCAATGTCGGATCTACATACTGCTCTGTTTTTTTAGAAAACCCTACGCATACGCCCAGCAAAAGACCTAAGCCTCCCCCTAGTAAAAATCCACATATCGCTCGATAAAGGCTGATGTATAGATGGCCAAACAGTTCACCAGAACGAATCAACTCTCGAAAGGATTCTGCAATCAAGACAGGCGAAGGCAAGACAGTGGAAGAAACGATTTGAGAACCAGCTATGATCTGCCAAATTGCAATAAGTAGGACAGGTAATACCAGTCCCTTTAACTTATATAAAGAAGAAGCTTTTCTCCTTTTTTTGTTAGACCGCTCAATTTTAGATGCTAAAGCCGGGTTCGAAATAGCTTTCATTTATTCATCTCCTCTTTTAGCATTTTTTCAATAAACGAATTATCTACAACCTGATTGACATCAATTTTCCGCTTGATCGCTTTTGTTTGATATTGAAAATCAGCGGTATGCTGCTGAGCATTGATGATCTTCTTCGAAATGGGCTTATTGAGTGGTTCCGTATTGTTTAATACTTGTGTGACGACCTTCTTATCTAAATTTTTTACACGCGCATATAGAGTAACAGCCTCTTTTCGATGTGCCTTCTGCCATTTCACCGCTTGGTCATAAACCTTTAAAAATTTCACTACTAGTTCAGGATGCTGATCAGCAAACTGAGTTCGAACAAGTGTGAAACCTGGAGAATATAAATCGGTCGCTTCCCCATTCACTAGCAGCTTTGCTCCCTTCTTTATCGTTTCAAGTGATAAGAACGGCTCCCAGATCGACCAAGCATCAACGGACCCATTTTCAAATGCTGATATCGCTTCATCTGGCTGAAGCTGAATGATCTGAACATCCTTCGCAGATAAACCTGCCTGATCTAATACTTTGTATAAAAAGTCAAAGCCACTGCTCCCTTTAGCGACAGCAATTTTTTTCCCTTTTAAGTCTTCTACTTTTTGAATCTTACTGTTCTTATTCACTAAAATACCGTTCGCTTTCAGCCCATCCTGAGATAAACCAATTTCCTTAAAATCAATACCTGCTGCCTGACCTCCTATGACAGGTGAGTTTCCAACTTGCGAGAAATCTAATTGATTTGCAGCAAGTCCTTCAAATTGGGGAGGACCACTTTGAAACTCCACCCACTTTACCTTCACTCCTTCTTTTTCAAATGATTGTTCAAACCACCCTTTTTCCTTTGCTAAAAGCAGCGGGCTCAAACTTTGCTGAATCCCAATCCTAATTTCTTTCACCTTGTTTTCTGAGCCATCTGCTGCTTGATCACACCCTGCTAAAACAAGCAGAAGAGTCAAAAAGATAACGATCATCTGTTTCTTTTTCATGCGATTTCCCCTCCCTAAATCCCTGATCCATCAGTTAGTAACAATTCATCTGTTTTCTCAAATTCTGAAAGCACCTTTTGTCTTAAGCTTTGAAAATCGGTTGACGTTCTATCACGCGGAAAAGGCAGGTTCACAGGAAGAATTTTATGGATTCGGCCAGGTCTCGCTTGCATTAGCACAATTTCATTTCCTAAATAAATCGATTCATCAATATCATGAGTAACGAGAATCATTGTTGTTTTTTTCTCCTGCCAAATGTCCAGCAGCACATCCTGCAAGTGCTTTCGTGTGAATGCATCCAGCGCACCAAATGGTTCATCCAGCAATAAGATTTCCGGATCACGAAGGAGTGCTCTCGCAATGGCAACCCGTTGCGACATTCCTCCGGAGAGCTCATGTGGATAAGCGTGTGCAAATCCTTTTAAACGAACAATTTCAATCAGTTCATCCACTTTGCGGCGTACATCCTGTTGTTTTAAATTGAAATTGGCCGCTATATTTTCTTCGACTGTCAGCCATGGAAACAGGCGGTGTTCCTGAAAGATAAAGCCCTGTTTCATTCCTGGTTCTGTGACCTGTCTGTCTCCTATCAAAATTTGCCCATCATACGCTGTGTCGAGCCCGCCTATGATTTTTAGCAACGTACTTTTCCCGCATCCGCTCGGACCTATTACTGTTATAAATTCACCAGGAATGATGCTCAATCTTAAGTTTTCAAGTACCCGAATGGACTGTTTGTTTTTCCAAAAGGATTTATCCACAATATCAATTGAAATCGTCATTGAAACCTTCACTCCTCTTGCGATCAGATAAATACACAGAAAGGCCCTTATCCCAAAAAGAGATAAGAGCCTTCGCGTTGTCCGATCAGCTAATTATATTGATTTGTTAGCACCATCCTAAATCATATTAATCCCATAAATCAACTCAAATTTATAAAATGGTTATTTTGTCCTTGTATGTTTTTCATCGATCCGATCGTAAATCGCTTCTATTCGTTCCTTGCTGCTGTAAATCTCATATTTGTTCCGCTCAATCAATATGTCTAGTGTGAGATCCATGTGTTTTCTGTATTTTTTTCGTTTTTTCTTTTTTTCCATCTTCATCATCCTTTCTTTTTTCAAATAAAAAAAGGCTCTTCACTCATGCTTGAGTGATAGAGCCTTCGGTTGACCGATCAGCCATTCTTGTTCGTGTTTTCAGTATGCTCATGTTAATACACACTATTCCTACCTGTCAACTATATTTATTGTTTTTTCAGATTTATCTAAAAAATGATTGACCGAGCAGGGAACAAGATTTATAGTCTTATTAAATATTTCTTATCAAAACAGTTGGTTTTATCTAACAAAAGGAGGATTTACACATGTCAGAGGAACGTCCATTTCGTTTAGAAACAAAAGCCATTCACGCAGGTCAGGAGCTTGATTCAGCGACCTATTCAAGAGCCGTGCCTATTTACCAAACGAGCTCATTTGGTTTTAGAGACAGTGAGCATGCAGCGAATTTATTTGGTCTTCAGGAACCGGGAAATATTTATTCACGTATTATGAACCCTACAAATGACGTATTTGAAAAGCGTATCGCTGAGCTTGAAGGTGGAATTGGTGCACTTGCTGTTTCTTCTGGACAAGCAGCGACGACTTATTCTATTTTAAACATTGCAGGAGCCGGAGATGAAATCGTTTCCTCAAGCAGCCTTTATGGCGGCACCTACAATTTATTTGCCCATACACTCAAAAAACTCGGAATTACTGTAAAATTTGTCGATTCATCCAACCTTGAAGAACTCGAAGCAGCGATTACAGACAAAACAAAGGCAGTGTATGCAGAGAGCATTGGGAATCCAAAAGGCGACATTTTACATATTGAAGCCATCTCAGCCATTGCACACAAGCATCATATCCCGCTTATTGTGGACAATACACTCGCCAGCCCTTATTTATTAAGACCTATTGAGTTCGGTGCTGACATTGTCGTCCACTCAGCGACAAAATTTATTGGTGGTCACGGTACATCAATTGGCGGCGTCATCGTTGATAGCGGCCGATTCCCTTGGGCTGACAGCGATAAGTTCAAAGGACTGACTGAACCAGATCCAAGCTATCACGGTCTGACATATACAGAAGCGATTGGAGAAGCGGCTTATATCACAAAAGCACGAGTACAGCTATTACGTGATTTAGGGGCAGCTCTGTCACCATTCAACTCATTTTTACTTCTGCAAGGCTTAGAAACATTACATCTTCGTCTTGAGCGGCATAGTGAAAATGCCTTGAAAACAGCACAATTCTTACAGGATCACCCTCTTGTCGATTGGGTAAGCTATCCGGGTCTTGAAAGTCACGAATCCTATGAGCTTGCTCAAACCTATTTACCAAAAGGACAAGGCGCAATCCTCACATTCGGTATTAAAGGTGGACGCGAAGCAGGTAAAAGGCTCATTGATTCTGTGCAGCTTTTCTCCCACCTCGCAAACGTGGGCGATTCTAAATCCCTCATCATTCACCCTGCCAGCACAACGCATCAGCAATTAAGCGAAGCAGAACAAAAAGCGACAGGTGTCACACCAGAGCTCATTCGTTTATCTGTTGGAACAGAAGCGATTGAAGATATTCTTGCAGATCTTGAACAGGCGATTACAAAAAGTCAGTCTGAATGACATAGAAAAAAGCACACGGCTGTGTGCTTTTTTATTGTTTCTTAATGATTGAGTAATCGAATGTCTTGGAAAGGATAAAATACAAATGAGGTAGTTCCTTGAATATCACGCTTTGTAAAAAGACCTAAGCCGTTGCGGCTGTCCATTGAATTTTGGCGATTGTCCCCCATGACAAAGTACTTTCCTTTTGGAACAGTCAGAGGGCCAAAATCAGGTGTCAGCAAAGTGCCATCTGCAGCTGCTTTCTTTTTGTTTGATGCTAAGTAAGGCTCCGCCACTTTTTTTCCATTAACATATAGCTGATCATTTTTCATTTCAATTTTATCACCAGGTAAACCAATCAATCGTTTGACATAATGAGTGCTGCGGTCTTCCCCATCAAGAACAATGATCTGTCCTCGTTTATAATCACCGAAATAATCAACCGTTTTATTCACAAACACCCGCTCTGTATCATGCAATGTCGGATACATGGAAGATCCTTTGACAATGTATGGCGCGAATAAAAAGTTTCGAATGATAAAAACAGCAATAAATGCGATTAAGATGGCTTTGATCCAGCCCCATAATTCTGATTTCTTTTTTTGTGTTTTTGTATTTGTTGTCATAAGCTCCTCCTGAATTCCCCAAGGACGAAATGTGTGTCACCAGCTGCCAGCCGGCGTCACGCTTGTTTCTCCCTAAATATAAACATATTTTGCCAACAAATCAAGCGAAGAGAGAGAAAAAGGCAAGCACCTTTCTGTGCTTGCCCAAAACTCAGTTAGTTAGCAGAAGAATCCGCTTCTTTTTCTTTGTTTGCTTTACCATAGAAATAATCCGATGGATTCACTGGTTTGAAATCAGATAACTTATGGAATCGAAGAAGATCCCTATAGAGCACTTTATCTGAAAGACTTAACTGATTATCAACACGGGCTTTAATCGCCTCTGTCTTTTTATTTTGTTTCACCACTTTACCCGTTTTCGTATCATAAACGGTATTATCGACAAGTGTATATTTCGGTGTCACATAGTTTCCATTACGGAAGGCAACAGTCTCATCATGCTTTTTAGAGAATAAGTCTGTTCCAAAATTCACGAATTCATTTGAATCGATACCTTGTAAGTGAAGAAGTGTTGGCATAACGTCGACTTCACCACCATACGTATGGTTCACGCCGCCCTTCTTACCAGGAATACGAATCATGAGCGGAACACGCTGGTTTTGTGCATTTTGATAAGGAGTGATTTCTTTCCCTTGAATTTCACTCATTGCACGGTTATGGTTCTCAGAAATACCGTTATGGTCACCATATAATAAAATGACTGAGTCTTTATACATACCTGATTTTTTCAAGTCTTTGAAGAATTGCTCTAATGACTCATCTAAATATCTTGCTGTTTGGAAATAGTTATCGACTGTTTTATCGCCAGTTGTTGCCTTAGCGATTGTCGCATCTTTTTCATCTAAATTAAATGGATAGTGATTTGTCAGTGTCATTAAATGTGCATAAAATGGCTTTTTCATTGATTCTAGCATTGGAATTGATTCTTTGAAGAACGGTTTATCCTTCAGACCCATATTCACAAGGTTTTCTTCATCCATGTTGTAATAGGAAGCATCAAAGAATTGATCAATTCCCATATGTTTATAAATCGTGTCACGGTTCCAGAAAGATTTATAGTCCCCATGAAGTACTGCACTCGTATAGCCTGCTTTTTGATCTAGGATGGCAGGTAGTGATTGGAAGGTATTTTCACCCTTTGTCACAAATGCTGCTCCCTCTGGCAAGCCAAACATACTATTATCCATCATCAGCTCAGCATCTGATGTCTTCCCTTGACCTGTCTGATGGAAGAAGTTATCGAAATACGTAAAGTCGTCTTTCCCATGAGCCAGTTTGTTTAAGAATGGAGTCACTTCTTCTCCATTTAATTTGTAGTCAATTAAGAAAGACTGGAAGCTTTCTAAATGAATTTTAATAATGTTTTTGCCTTTTGCTTTACCAAAATACTCTGCATTTGGCTTCGCATAGTGAGATGACGTATAGTTCACAACATCCGTTAAATCTTCACTGCTTGCATTTGCTACCTGTGTTGCGTTTTGTGCTGCTTGTACCCCATCATAAATCGTATAGTTATAAACACCTAAGTATTTGACAACATACTTATGATCAAAGGTTCTCGTTAATAATTCTGGACGATCCTTTTCAGCCAAATGAAGGTTTACAAAGAACAGTCCAATACCTGCAGCTACAATCAGCAGTGCAAACGTCTTTTTCATTTGGAACTTCTTCACTTCTGGTCTCCAAATGACAATCGCAATCAAAATGATAATATCAAGGAAGTATAAAAGGTCATGCGGCTTAATGCTTGCTAGCACACCGCCAGTCATGCCTCCCCCAAGATTTCCTGCCTGCTTCATTGTTGAGAAAGTCAAAAAGTCATCAAAGAAACGGTAATACGCTACATTTGCATATAAAAGTGCGGTCATAATAAAATCAATAACAATTAAAACAATGGCAGATTTACGCCCCTTCAAAAAGAGAGCAAGTCCAAAAAACACGATGGCTGAACTAAATGGATTCAATAAGAGAAGCCCCTCTTGAAAAGAACCTTTTACTCCTAAATTAAAGTCCATTTTGTAGGCTGTGTACGATTTAGCCCAGAATAAAAGGACAGCCAAAACAAAAAAGCTATATTTGTTTGCAAATATTTTTTTCATAAAACCTCTTCTTTCTTATCATCGTTCTGATATAAATGAAATCATAAAAAATTTACATTCATTTTGCAAATGTAAATCTTCTTCGCCAAGCATGCCGATGCTCTGTCTCCGCCGGATACATGCGCTCCTTTAATATAACGAATGAGAAGCATCATAAGTTTCAAAAAAAATACGAGTAAATAAAAGGAAAAATATCCATTTACATTAAATTTACGCACACTTCATGTTTTAGTGGATGAAGAAGGTTTTGTAAATCACTCAGTATTACTTTACTTTTTTCATCTATTCGTGTCAAAGTAATTATAAAGAAAAGGAAGAATCACCTAGGCTTTTCGACTCATTTACCCAAATTTATACAAAATTCGATCCTTGCTTCTTTTATTGTGACTCAACCTCCATTAATCCATGTACCTCCCTAAAAAACAGTTTTAAACAAAAAAAGCTTGATTTCCCCTACTGATGTGCGGTGTGATAAAGAGGTAGAACTTGATCACAACACTTATATGTTCATGACAAAAAAATCAGGCTGGAGGACATCACATGAAGATTAACAAACAAATCAACACTTTTGAAGAGAGATTTTCAGAAGATGTAGTCACTATCATTGCTGTTACAGGACCTTCTGGCGTAGGGGCAGGAAAAGCAGGCCAGGCACCTCTTTGGACCGCTTCTATTCCACTGATTGCTTGGAAAGAAAACGGCCGTATCACAACCGAAAATGTAAGACTTTGCTGGTTAACAGATGACGAGGGATTAAGGGAAAAACAGGCACAATTACATAAAGAATCAATCGTTACACTTCAGGTTCGAAAAGGCGAAGGTGAATTCATGCTTGTATCTTTGATCAATACAGACACAAAAGATCAAGCGCTTCAAGAAATTTTAGAAGAAGCCCAAAAGCCTGTGTATTATCATGATGATACACTTGGCACCTTTGAGTTAGTGAAAGGACTAGACTTATTTGAAAAGACGATCCAATGGAGCAATGAAGAGTGCCTTCTCTACTTCAACCTCGAAGAAGATGAAAAAATAAATGACTCTCTTCGAACAGCAAACCAACTTATGCAAGAGCAAGCCAAATGGGATTCTTCTATTAAATCATTTGCCGCGAATCAGCTGATAGATCTAGCAAAGGATTGGCAGGAACAAGACGAATCAGCTGAAAAGCAAGAAGAACTCACACTGAATCAATTTATAAGCCGCATTTCACTTGAAAGCCTGCATGTTTACCCTGAGGGAGAGTTTGAAGTCTACTATCATGACGGTGATTTATTTTGGGGTCATGTCATTATTGTCACAGGAAATATAAATGGCACATTTCATGATGCACACATTGCAGGCTAAAGGCTGGAGGAATAACCCATGGAAATCAAAGCTTTTCAAGAATTAAATCTAATCGGGAAAACGCCAGCCATCGCCAAAATTGGCGGCTTCCGTCCTGATCCAGCTATACACAGCTGGTTTGCCGGCCATTTTTTCATCGATCCTAACCAAGGCTGGCCGACAGATCAAGATGGGGCCATGATTCCGATTTTACAAATTTATTTACCAGAAGTGCCAGGAGGAATGAACGGCTTCAATGAATGTAAGCTGATTCAAATTTTTCTTAATCAGAAAACACTTCCGATTGATATCACCAAAAACGGTGAAGGCTGGAAGCTCATTGAATATGCATCAATCGAAGGTTTAGAAGTAGCTGAAACTCCTGAAGAAGTGAGAGGGCTCAAAGCCTTTCAAATCCAATGGAACGAAAATGAGCAAAGGGACTTCCCTTGCTGGGAAGAAGCATGGTCATACGTCGATTTATCAGAAGTCAACGAAAGTGAAGAAGCCACAAACCACTTCTTTAATCAATACACAAATTATTCGTTCACAAAAATCGGTGGATATGGGGCGTATATTCAATCCCCGCCCCATCAACAACAAGGCGAATTCATGCTGCAAATCGCCTCAGAAGAAAAACCTCGTTTCATGATTGGTGATAACGGCACGATGTATTTCTATTATGACAAAGAATCAAAAGAATGGTTTATGCACTGGGATTGTTTTTAACGTTTATTGAATGAAACCTCGCCTTCTCCTAAGCGTAATGAATAACAATGAAAGGAGGAAGCAAAATGGGATTCATTTTAGACATCTTTTCACTTGCTGTGTATATCCCTTTTCTACAAGTGGATGAAGAGGATATCTCGAGGAACGCAGCACATCTCAAAAAATATTACTGGTTTCAAACACTATTACATGATCAAACTTGCAGAGAGCTCATCATTTATGATCCCGATGTTCGACGTGTCATAGGCAGGTTTAAAACGGAGAAACTCCATAAGAAGCGCTACAACTTAAGATGCAAACGTAAATTACTACAAGCATTACAGCATGCAATGTAAACTGACAACAAGAGCCGCACTTTCCTGTGGCTCTTGTTTATCAATTGAATCGTTCCTTTTGAAGAAAACATTTGACGCCTGGACAACTCTCCCCGTATATTATGTATAAATCCATCTTTTTCAAAGAAAAGGAGGCCTCACATGCGCTTGTTTAAGAACTGGAGAAAAAAGCAGCCTGCACAGCAAATCACTTCAGAAAAGCAAGTAGACAGCATTCCAATCAATTTCTCCACACTTCCCTTTGGCACAGACACCGTCGATGATTTTTTGTTCAATCTAGACCTGACCTCCAAGCTCACAGATCCCTATAAAGAAACAGATACGAACAAGCTTACCTAGATCTTCGTAAATCCTCATCCAATACTGGATGATTTTTTTATACTCAATGAAAGGTGTATCCAATGAAAACATTTTATATCGTCAGACACTGCCAAGCAGATGGACAATCTAAAGATGCAGCTTTAACACCACAAGGCATCACTCAATCTCATGAACTGGCACAGTTTTTTTCCAGCATTCATCTCAATCAAATTATCACAAGTCCTTATAAACGAGCGATCCAAACTACTGAGCCTCTTGCTCATGCAAAACAGCTCGAGATAAAAATCGATCAGCGCCTCTCTGAACGTGTATTAAGCAGCAAACCAATAGACGATTGGTATGAGAAACTAAAGCTCAGTTTTACAGACTTACATATGACCTGTGAAGGCGGAGAATCGAGCCAAGAAGCCATGAATCGTATTGTAGAAGCACTCCACGAACAAATAAAATTAGAAACAGATCATACCCTATTCGTCACACATGGCAATATCATGAGCCTGCTTCTTAAACATGCCGATCCAACGCTTGGATTCGAGGAGTGGAAGAAACTAAGCAATCCAGATGTCTATACCCTGAGATATTTCAAACCAAATCATGTAGAAATAGAACGAATATGGCATAAATAAACGGCAGAATGAACTCTGCCGTTTTCTCATCTATTGCTGATAATAAAAGGACTCTACCCACTCATACGGTTTCTTACGCTCCGCACACCATTTCATAAAGCCTCTTGTCTCCGTCTGCTGAAACGTCATCCAGTCCGTTAAAAGTTGGCCATAATAGACGGCTTGTTTTTGAACATTGGTTCGAATTCTTTTATCTTGAATCAGCATCATAACACGTTCAATCCCTTGAATTCTCTCTTGATCCTTCTCATAGGTGCTTAAATAAAGATCTTCATGTATATGATGAAACGAATACCACAAGGCCGATAAATAGGTTTCGCAAATTTGAACAATCACACGCTGTTCCTTGCTGCCCCCAAGCTCTAGTGCCTTCAATAAATGAGGCAGCCCTTCTCCCTGATGCACAAACAAACCTTGCCAGCGATACGGTCTCACATCCAATGGATCAACATTCTCCCACGTTTGAAAAACAGGCTGGATTACCCCATTTACCAGCGGATACACAAGCAGATGATGACCATCCTCAAACCGTTCAATCCACTCAAACAGCCAAGCAGCAAATTCCCGCTGTACTTCAAAATCGTTCTCTTTCATCTCTTCAATAAAGGCCTGAAGAACGTTTAGCGCATCTTTACGCAGGCCCTGTTCTTTTCTCACACAGTACTGTCTAAAAAGAGGATAATCATTTACTCCCTCGTCTTGAATGATAGCCTGTAATATCGTCTTCGTTTGCATAATCACAACGCCGCCTCTTTACATCCATTCTTTTCCATGTTCATGAATAAATTGAATGTCTTTTTGATAATGTTCAAGATGTCCTTCTTGAATCATGTTTTGAAAAGCGATATCCCCCTCACTCGCTTTTCGTTTCATATACTGACATAATCCTTCTAAACGCAGCAGCACCATATCCAAATAATCTTCTGCTATTTCCTCACCATAAGCTTCAAAAAACAGTTTCACTCTATGCTTTATCTGGTCTGCATGGTCTGATGAATGATAGTTCACGATGTCTCCTGTTTTGGTGCGAAAAAACCTACTGATAGGTACACATGTATACAGAGTATATGCCATATCCCAAAGTCTTGGACCAGGAGCAGCTACATCAAAATCAATGATACCTACTGGTTTTTCATTATTGAAAATGATGTTGTACATTGCAAAATCATTATGACACACAACCTCTATTTCGACAGGCGTATTGTCCATTCGTTCCCAATCGTCTGAAATGGGAAAATCATGAACAGCATCATGATACAGTCTAAGCATTCTCGCTATTTCTTTTAAGGCATGGTGAGAGCACATATATTCTTTTAAAGGCTCATGACCGGCTACGCCTTCAATGAAGGACAATATCTCTCTACCTTGTTCATCAACCCCTAAAAACTTTGGAGCATAGGAGAAATTCTTTTTTTCTAAATGCTTTAGCAGCTTTCGTATATTGATATTGTCTGACTTTACTTCTCGACGAACCGTATCTCCCGAACGATATACGTTCGAGACATTTCCACCTGTCAATAACTCTTCATGAGCATTTTGTTTTTTCATCAATTCTCCCCTCAAACTGGGTCACCATGTTGATGTCAGTTAAAGATGTGTATGTACCCACAAATATTCAAATTTAGTTACTCAAAGGTAGTACAACAGTTTTATGTGAATGTGCTGCTCCATTTTGTTTCCTTACATGGTTAAATGTATCTTATCAAATGTTGCAAATCATCTAAAGATTATTCTGCTAAAAGAAGTACATACTCATTATGTTCTAATAGGTTCCTATTTTTTATCTAAATAACTCATTTAAACCACAAAAAAACGTTTTACCACGAGGGTGAAACGTTAGGTTCATGGAAAAACCAATCATGAAACTTTTAACAGATACCGGTGGCCGGGGTCGAACCAGATGATAAATTATTCCAAAAAGGCAAGGTATACCCTCTTATAGTAAAGCACCCGTTAATGAATGAAGAATTAAAGCTCTTCCTGATATATTTCTGATTTTATCGGCTTTAAACTCAAAGGTATTTTAAACTCATGAATACTTTCAATATGATAAAAAAAATGATCGATATCGTCATAATCCATTGACCATTCTTCTACCACCTTTAACTTTTTTAACTCGCTTGTTGGTTTAAATAAAAATTCACAGTGTAGTTGTTCCATGTGAGAATAATCATCTTCTTCATAAACTGTAAACTGACGTACAAAGTCAAAATGAAATACTTCCTCTCCTGTAAAATCATAGACACCACACTGAAATAAAATTTCTTTATCTTCTTCGCCCTCAACTGTCTCCTTTGAAAAAGCCTTAAATGTTTCCCAAACCTTTTTTATATCATCGGTATCTTCACCAATGCTATCTTTAAGATAACTTTCAGCATTTTTAACCGTAATCATTACAACACCTCTTATGTACAATTTATATCCAATCCTTCTTCAATTATCCTGCCTCTTTAGTTTAATCATAAGGTAACCATCAATAAAGTAAAAGTAATCTCCTTAATATGTTCCTCTGTCATATTGCTGTTAGAGAATTAAGAAACGCCTTAAAAATTTATTACTCACAGTCCTAAACAAATAATTCAATAGCTTCCCGAAATGATTCAACATAAGACTTAGTTTCCTTTTCTAAAATTGCCAATTCACCTTGGTCTAAGATATTTTTACGTCTTGCCATTTAGCTAGGTCCCCTTTCAGCAGTGAAACGATTTGAAGTAATTTTATCGTGTGAAAAATCAGCTAAAAAACAAATAAAAAACGCCCTCCTACAATTTGTAGAAAGACGTTTTAAACGTTGATATTCTTTAATTCTTCTGTGATTGACGATAATAAAGAATATCGAAAACTAGATACCGGTGGCCGGGGTCGAACCGGCACTCCGTGAGGAACACGATTTTGAGTCGTGCGCGTCTGCCAATTCCGCCACACCGGCATGATCATTAAAGAGCGCAACTTATATTTAAAAACAATGGTGCCGAGGGCCGGACTTGAACCGGCACGGTAGTCACCTACCGCAGGATTTTAAGTCCTGTGTGTCTGCCAATTCCACCACCCCGGCAGTCTTTTCAAAAAAGGCGACACCCGGATTTGAACCGGGGATAAAGGTTTTGCAGACCTCTGCCTTACCACTTGGCTATGCCGCCATTATTGGAGCGGAAGACGGGATTCGAACCCGCGACCCCCACCTTGGCAAGGTGGTGTTCTACCACTGAACTACTTCCGCACATCAACTGGGCTAGCTGGATTCGAACCAACGCATGACGGAGTCAAAGTCCGTTGCCTTACCGCTTGGCTATAGCCCAATAATAAAATGGGGCGATTGATGGGAATCGAACCCACGAGTGCCAGAGCCACAATCTGGTGCGTTAACCACTTCGCCACAACCGCCATAGATGTAATGAATTATAAAGTATAATTGGCAGGGGCAGTAGGAATCGAACCCACACCGGAGGTTTTGGAGACCTCTGTTCTACCGTTAAACTATGCCCCTATGAAAACAAAAAATGGTGGAGGGGGGCGGATTCGAACCGCCGAACCCGGAGGGAGCGGATTTACAGTCCGCCGCGTTTAGCCACTTCGCTACCCCTCCACTTTTGAAAAACAGTGCCGGCAAGAGGACTTGAACCCCCAACCTACTGATTACAAGTCAGTTGCTCTACCAATTGAGCTACACCGGCAAATAGTGGTGGCTCGGGACGGAATCGAACCGCCGACACACGGATTTTCAGTCCGTTGCTCTACCAACTGAGCTACCGAGCCAAGTATTCTTTTGAAAAATGGCGGTCCGGACGGGACTCGAACCCGCGACCTCCTGCGTGACAGGCAGGCATTCTAACCAACTGAACTACCGGACCATTTTGGTTGCGGGGGCAGGATTTGAACCTGCGACCTTCGGGTTATGAGCCCGACGAGCTACCGAACTGCTCCACCCCGCGACGATATAAAAGATATGGTGGAGGATGACGGGCTCGAACCGCCGACCCTCTGCTTGTAAGGCAGATGCTCTCCCAGCTGAGCTAATCCTCCGAATAAAAAATGCTGGTGTATATTCTATAAAAATGGTGACCCGTACGGGATTCGAACCCGTGTTACCGCCGTGAAAGGGCGGTGTCTTAACCGCTTGACCAACGGGCCCTTTATTATGTAAATTGTGGCGGAGAGCAAGGGATTCGAACCCTTGAGACGGGGTTACCGCCTACACGATTTCCAATCGTGCTCCTTCGGCCACTCGGACAGCTCTCCAAATTGGCTCCGCAGGTAGGATTCGAACCTACGACCGATCGGTTAACAGCCGATAGCTCTACCACTGAGCTACTGCGGAATGAAGAAAGCCTGGCGATGTCCTACTCTCACAGGGGGAACCCCCCAACTACCATCGGCGCTGAAGAGCTTAACTTCCGTGTTCGGTATGGGAACGGGTGTGACCTCTTCGCCATCATCACCAGACAATTTAGTGACAAAAGATATTATACTATGTATTGAAAATAAATCAAGAGATATTTTAAAAATATTCTCTCAAAACTAGATAACAATGTTCATGCTTCACATTAGAATATAGGTTAAGTCCTCGATCTATTAGTATCTGTCAGCTCCACGTGTCACCACGCTTCCACCTCAGACCTATCAACCTGATCATCTTTCAGGGATCTTACTTCCTTGCGGAATGGGAAATCTCATCTTGAGGGGGGCTTCATGCTTAGATGCTTTCAGCACTTATCCCGTCCGCACATAGCTACCCAGCGATGCCCTTGGCAGAACAACTGGTACACCAGCGGTGCGTCCATCCCGGTCCTCTCGTACTAAGGACAGCTCCTCTCAAATTTCCTGCGCCCGCGACGGATAGGGACCGAACTGTCTCACGACGTTCTGAACCCAGCTCGCGTACCGCTTTAATGGGCGAACAGCCCAACCCTTGGGACCGACTACAGCCCCAGGATGCGATGAGCCGACATCGAGGTGCCAAACCTCCCCGTCGATGTGGACTCTTGGGGGAGATAAGCCTGTTATCCCCGGGGTAGCTTTTATCCGTTGAGCGATGGCCCTTCCATGCGGAACCACCGGATCACTAAGCCCGACTTTCGTCCCTGCTCGACTTGTAGGTCTCGCAGTCAAGCTCCCTTGTGCCTTTACACTCTGCGAATGATTTCCAACCATTCTGAGGGAACCTTTGGGCGCCTCCGTTACATTTTAGGAGGCGACCGCCCCAGTCAAACTGCCCACCTGACACTGTCTCCCTGCCCGATAAGGGCAGCGGGTTAGAAGGTCAATACAGCCAGGGTAGTATCCCACCGATGCCTCCACCGAAGCTAGCGCTCCGGTTTCCAAGGCTCCTACCTATCCTGTACAAGCTGTACCAACATTCAATATCAGGCTGCAGTAAAGCTCCACGGGGTCTTTCCGTCCTGTCGCGGGTAACCTGCATCTTCACAGGTACTATAATTTCACCGAGTCTCTCGTTGAGACAGTGCCCAGATCGTTGCGCCTTTCGTGCGGGTCGGAACTTACCCGACAAGGAATTTCGCTACCTTAGGACCGTTATAGTTACGGCCGCCGTTTACTGGGGCTTCAATTCGCACCTTCGCTTACGCTAAGCGCTCCTCTTAACCTTCCAGCACCGGGCAGGCGTCAGCCCCTATACTTCGCCTTACGGCTTCGCAGAGACCTGTGTTTTTGCTAAACAGTCGCCTGGGCCTATTCACTGCGGCTTCTCGGGGCTTTAACACCCTAAGAAGCACCCCTTCTCCCGAAGTTACGGGGTCATTTTGCCGAGTTCCTTAACGAGAGTTCTCTCGATCACCTTAGGATTCTCTCCTCGCCTACCTGTGTCGGTTTGCGGTACGGGCACCTCTCACCTCGCTAGAGGCTTTTCTTGGCAGTGTGGAATCAGGAACTTCGCTACTAAATTTCGCTCGCCATCACAGCTCAGCCTTCACGGGAAACGGATTTGCCTATTTCCCAGCCTAACTGCTTGGACGCGGATATCCAATACCGCGCTTACCCTATCCTCCTGCGTCCCCCCATTGCTCAAATGGTGAGGAGGTGGTACAGGAATATCAACCTGTTGTCCATCGCCTACGCCTTTCGGCCTCGGCTTAGGTCCCGACTAACCCTGAGCGGACGAGCCTTCCTCAGGAAACCTTAGGCATTCGGTGGACGGGATTCTCACCCGTCTTTCGCTACTCATACCGGCATTCTCACTTCTAAGCGCTCCACCAGTCCTTCCGGTCTGGCTTCACAGCCCTTAGAACGCTCTCCTACCACTGTTCGTAAGAACAGTCCGCAGCTTCGGTGATACGTTTAGCCCCGGTACATTTTCGGCGCAGAGTCACTCGACCAGTGAGCTATTACGCACTCTTTAAATGGTGGCTGCTTCTAAGCCAACATCCTGGTTGTCTAAGCAACTCCACATCCTTTTCCACTTAACGTATACTTTGGGACCTTAGCTGGCGGTCTGGGCTGTTTCCCTTTCGACTACGGATCTTATCACTCGCAGTCTGACTCCCAAGGATAAGTCATCGGCATTCGGAGTTTGACTGAATTCGGTAACCCGGTAGGGGCCCCTAGTCCAATCAGTGCTCTACCTCCGAGACTCTTACCTTGAGGCTAGCCCTAAAGCTATTTCGGAGAGAACCAGCTATCTCCAGGTTCGATTGGCATTTCACCCCTACCCACACCTCATCCCCGCACTTTTCAACGTGCGTGGGTTCGGGCCTCCATTCAGTGTTACCTGAACTTCACCCTGGACATGGGTAGATCACCTGGTTTCGGGTCTACGACCACGTACTCATGCGCCCTATTCAGACTCGCTTTCGCTGCGGCTCCGCATCTTCTGCTTAACCTTGCACGGGATCGTAACTCGCCGGTTCATTCTACAAAAGGCACGCCATCACCCGTTAACGGGCTCTGACTACTTGTAGGCACACGGTTTCAGGATCTATTTCACTCCCCTTCCGGGGTGCTTTTCACCTTTCCCTCACGGTACTGGTTCACTATCGGTCACTAGGGAGTATTTAGCCTTGGGAGATGGTCCTCCCGGATTCCGACGGAATTTCACGTGTTCCGCCGTACTCAGGATCCACTCTGGAGAGAATGACATTTCAGTTACAGGGCTGTTACCTTCTTTGGCGGGCCTTTCCAGACCTCTTCGCTTATATCATTCCTTTGTAACTCCGTATAGAGTGTCCTACAACCCCAAGAGGCAAGCCTCTTGGTTTGGGCTGTTCCCGTTTCGCTCGCCGCTACTCAGGGAATCGCATTTGCTTTCTCTTCCTCCGGGTACTTAGATGTTTCAGTTCCCCGGGTATGCCTTCTCATACTCTATGTATTCAAGTATGGATACTACTCCATTACGAGCAGTGGGTTTCCCCATTCGGAAATCTCCGGATCAAAGCTTGCTTACAGCTCCCCGAAGCATATCGGTGTTCGTCCCGTCCTTCATCGGCTCCTAGTGCCAAGGCATCCACCGTGCGCCCTTTCTAACTTAACCATTTCTTACTTTAGAAAGAATCACTATGTGTGATGAACTTTGCATTGCATTCAATGTGAATGTATTACTTATTGTTATCTAGTTTTCAAAGAACAATCCTGTCTCGCTAGAGACATGTTTTGAAGGAATGATCCTTCAAAACTAAACAAGACGAAAACGCACGCTGCTCCATATATCCTTAGAAAGGAGGTGATCCAGCCGCACCTTCCGATACGGCTACCTTGTTACGACTTCACCCCAATCATCTGCCCCACCTTCGGCGGCTGGCTCCATAAAGGTTACCTCACCGACTTCGGGTGTTGCAAACTCTCGTGGTGTGACGGGCGGTGTGTACAAGGCCCGGGAACGTATTCACCGCGGCATGCTGATCCGCGATTACTAGCGATTCCAGCTTCACGCAGTCGAGTTGCAGACTGCGATCCGAACTGAGAACAGATTTATGGGATTGGCTAAACCTTGCGGTCTTGCAGCCCTTTGTTCTGTCCATTGTAGCACGTGTGTAGCCCAGGTCATAAGGGGCATGATGATTTGACGTCATCCCCACCTTCCTCCGGTTTGTCACCGGCAGTCACCTTAGAGTGCCCAACTGAATGCTGGCAACTAAGATCAAGGGTTGCGCTCGTTGCGGGACTTAACCCAACATCTCACGACACGAGCTGACGACAACCATGCACCACCTGTCACTCTGTCCCCGAAGGGAAAGCCCTATCTCTAGGGTTGTCAGAGGATGTCAAGACCTGGTAAGGTTCTTCGCGTTGCTTCGAATTAAACCACATGCTCCACCGCTTGTGCGGGCCCCCGTCAATTCCTTTGAGTTTCAGTCTTGCGACCGTACTCCCCAGGCGGAGTGCTTAATGCGTTAGCTGCAGCACTAAGGGGCGGAAACCCCCTAACACTTAGCACTCATCGTTTACGGCGTGGACTACCAGGGTATCTAATCCTGTTCGCTCCCCACGCTTTCGCTCCTCAGCGTCAGTTACAGACCAGAGAGTCGCCTTCGCCACTGGTGTTCCTCCACATCTCTACGCATTTCACCGCTACACGTGGAATTCCACTCTCCTCTTCTGCACTCAAGTTTCCCAGTTTCCAATGACCCTCCCCGGTTGAGCCGGGGGCTTTCACATCAGACTTAAGAAACCGCCTGCGAGCCCTTTACGCCCAATAATTCCGGACAACGCTTGCCACCTACGTATTACCGCGGCTGCTGGCACGTAGTTAGCCGTGGCTTTCTGGTTAGGTACCGTCAAGGTGCGAGCAGTTACTCTCGCACTTGTTCTTCCCTAACAACAGAGCTTTACGATCCGAAAACCTTCATCACTCACGCGGCGTTGCTCCGTCAGACTTTCGTCCATTGCGGAAGATTCCCTACTGCTGCCTCCCGTAGGAGTCTGGGCCGTGTCTCAGTCCCAGTGTGGCCGATCACCCTCTCAGGTCGGCTACGCATCGTCGCCTTGGTGAGCCATTACCCCACCAACTAGCTAATGCGCCGCGGGTCCATCTGTAAGTGACAGCCGAAACCGTCTTTCATCCTTGAACCATGCGGTTCAAGGAACTATCCGGTATTAGCTCCGGTTTCCCGGAGTTATCCCAGTCTTACAGGCAGGTTACCCACGTGTTACTCACCCGTCCGCCGCTAACATCCGGGAGCAAGCTCCCTTCTGTCCGCTCGACTTGCATGTATTAGGCACGCCGCCAGCGTTCGTCCTGAGCCAGGATCAAACTCTCCGAGGTATGCAGGATGCATATCACACATGCGCTGCTACACGATGTAGCGAACTTAGCATGTGATCACTTCCTGCCTCGCCAGTTTGACTGACTACCTATGAAGTTTCATAGGATTTTTTTATAAAAACTCGAATTAACAGGTACGTTTTGTCTTGTTTAGTTTTCAAAGATCATCTTCGTTATCGCTCAGAGGCGACTTTCTTAATATAACATTTGAGCACCGTGTGCGTCAAGCGTTTTTTAGAATTTCTTTTTGTCAGCTTTTCTTTCAAAGCAACTCAGTTGCTCGTTAGCGACGTTTAATAATATACCATCATAATATTCATGCGTCAATATCTTTTTTCACAAAATATCCTCGATGATAGATTTTTTGTCCCTTTGTCTCAATCGGCTCCACTTGAACAATTCCTTTTTCCACAAAGAAATCAATCATGACGCTAAGGTCAGGCGTGAAATACTTAAGATCAGGATGTGCAAGAAGCTCACCAAAAAGCCATATATCCTTCTGTTCCATGACATGACGCAAATGAGCGGCACCAATTTCTGCTTTTGAATGGATCAAAAAATCATTTGCTAAAAATAAAAGTTCCAAACGTTTATGCAGACTTTCATGGCTTTCAATCAGTTCTGAATAAAGTTTGTATACTTCCGGCTCCATGTGACGCACTTGGTTCCAAACGGTCACTTCTGGGTGGAAGCCTTTATCAATTACTTCAATACGTGCTAAGTGATGCAGGGCATGCACAATGGAATTATATGCATCAAGGAATTGATTTGACTCAAAAAATGCTTTTCCTTCTATATATCTGCGAATGAGCTTGCCATATTCTAAACCGATTTTGAGCTTGCGGTTTGAAAACGGGAATGTACTTAGTTCATCAATTAAGTTGAAGATATATTCATTTCGATCAAACAGGACTTTTCCATTCAAAATCCAATCGATGATTCGGCGGTTAGTACCGAGGGTGATCCATTCCTTTAGTTGATCATCTGTGACAACGTTTAAAGAAGCTGTTTGGTGATCGGATTCATAGTGCTTGATAAATAACGGCTCTTCCGCTTCTTTTACGATGACTAAAAGTGCTGCATCAAAGTTATCCGTTTCAGAAGATACTTTATGTCTTCTTTCTACTATAATCACAGCTAATGTGTCTGGATGGCTTGCTCTCTCTTGATAAATAGGACGGAGAAGATTTTCCATAGTGATTCCTCCAATACTCGGGTGTAAAGTTCTTCTCTAATGCTATGTATTTCTCCTCATAGAATCAAAATTCCTTCAATACATGAAAAAAGATCATTGAATCATTATAAGCAATTTATTCACAAAACTCTATAACTAATTCAAACGGAAAGGTAAAATGTGCTATATTGGAGATAAGGGGGACTAGGGATGGCGAAATACTCCAGTAAGATTAATAAAATCAGAACATTTGCACTTAGTTTGGTTTTTGTTGGCTTTCTGATCATGTATATCGGTGTGTTCTTCAAGGAATCGATCTGGCTGTCGACTTTCTTTATGCTGCTTGGCGTCTTATCGATTGGATTAAGTACAGCCGTTTACTTTTGGATTGGTATGCTTTCTACGAAGGCTGTACGTGTCGTTTGTCCAGGCTGTGAGAAGGAAACAAAAGTGCTTGGGCGTGTGGACATGTGCATGCATTGCAGAGAGCCGCTTACACTTGATCCAGCATTAGAAGGTAAAGAGTTTGATGAATCCTACAATCGAAAAAAGTCATAAAAATAAGCTGACCATTTAAACGGTCAGCTTTTTTCATTAATGATTTTCTTTTTTCGCACATTCTTGACAAGTTCCATAGATCTCCAAGCGATGATGACTGACTTTAAAGCCCGTCACATGGGATGCAAGCTGTTCAACTTCATCAAGGCCAGGATAGTGAAAATCTACGATTTTTCCGCAGTTTTCACAAATCGCATGGTAGTGGTCAGATGTCGCAAAATCAAATCGGCTTGAGGAATCACCATACGTTAATTCCTTTACTAATCCAGATTCCCGGAAGACTCGTAAATTGTTGTAAACCGTTGCGACACTCATGTTTGGAAATTTTCCTTCAAGTGCTTTATATATATCGTCCGCGGTTGGGTGAGTCATAGAATTTACGAGAAACTCCAAGATGGCATGGCGCTGCGGAGTAATTCGAACACCGGTTTCTTTTAGAGCATCTAAAGCGTCTTTTAGTTCGTGAGCAGCCATTTCATCATGCACCTCTCTTCAAAAATATTCTTATATTATAATCTTTATAAATAGTGTACCCCCAGAGCCGAAACTTTGTCAATTACAATCCTCTTTTTTACCTATTCTTCTTTACAAAAAAGACCGGCATGACTGCCGATCTCATCCTGTGAGGATATTAAGCGTGAGCTTTCAATTCCTCAAGTGCTTCCTCTACGTGGTCTTTCACCTTTACTTTTCGCCATTCTTTCACAAGCGTGCCTTCTTTATTAATAAGAAACGTTGAACGCTCGATTCCCATATATTCTTTGCCAAAGTTCTTTTTCAGCTTCCATACCCCAAAGGCTTCAGACAATTTCTGTTCATCGTCTACAAGAAGCAGAAACGGCAAATCATGTTTTTCTTTAAACTTTTGGTGCTTGTCCTGACTGTCTGGGCTTACACCGATAATGACAGCATCTAATTCTGCAAAGCTTTGATGGCGGTCGCGGAAATCACATGCTTCTGTTGTACAGCCTGGTGTCATATCTTTTGGATAGAAATAAAGAACAATATGTTTTCCTTTAAAATCAGAAAGCTTTATTTTCTCCCCGTTGTCACCGGTTAATTCAATGTCAGGTACTTGCTGCCCTACTTCGATTGTCATGACACAATCCCTCCAACCTATTTTTTAATTAGCCTATCCAATTTTGAGAGGATATTCAACTAAGGACGCTTGCATCGGCATGTTAAAATAATGTTAGACGACGTGATACGTTGAGATAGGAGGCTATTTATGAAATTCACAGAATCAGAAAAATTACATCAAGAGGCGCTGGAGCACATTGTTGGAGGTGTCAACAGCCCGTCTCGTTCATATAAGGCAGTAGGCGGCGGTTCACCCGTTGCGATGGAAAGAGGAGAAGGCGCTTATTTTTGGGATGTTGACGGAAACCGCTATATTGACTATCTAGCAGCATACGGTCCAATTATTACAGGACATGCCCACCCGCATATTACAAAAGCCATCACGAAAGCGGCTGAAACAGGTGTCCTTTACGGAACACCAACGAAGCATGAAGTCACTTTTGCTAAAATGCTGAAGGAAGCCATGCCTGCTTTGGACAAAGTTCGTTTTGTCAATTCAGGTACAGAAGCGGTGATGACAACGATTCGAGTGGCACGCGCATATACAGGCAGAACAAAAATCATTAAGTTTGCCGGATGCTATCACGGCCACTCTGATCTTGTGCTTGTGGCAGCAGGCTCTGGTCCTTCCACTTTAGGAACACCTGATTCCGCGGGTGTACCAAAAAGTATCGCCAATGAAGTCATTACCGTTCCATTTAATGATATTGACAGCTATAAAGAAGCATTAGATCGCTGGGGTGATGAAGTAGCAGCTGTCCTTGTCGAGCCAATTGTCGGGAACTTCGGCATCGTAGAGCCTAAGGACGGTTTCCTGCAGCAGGTCAATGACCTCACACATGAAAAAGGCGCACTGGTGATTTATGATGAAGTCATTACCGCTTTCCGCTTTATGTATGGCGGTGCACAGGACTTGCTTCAAGTAAAACCTGACCTCACTGCATTAGGAAAAATTATTGGCGGCGGACTTCCTATCGGAGCTTACGGCGGTAAAAAAGAAATTATGGAACAAGTGGCCCCGCTTGGACCAGCCTATCAAGCTGGCACAATGGCAGGAAATCCTGCATCCATTCTTTCAGGTATTGCCTGCTTGGAAGTGTTAAAAGAAGACGGTGTTTACGAGCGTCTTGATCAGCTTGGCGCTATGTTAGAAGAAGGCATTTTAGCCCATGCCAAAAAGCATCAAGTAGATATTACAGTGAATCGCTTAAAAGGAGCGCTCACAATTTATTTCACAACAGAAACGATTGTGAACTACGAGCAGGCTGAAAATACGGATGGCGAAATGTTTGCCCGTTTCTTCAAATTAATGCTCGCCCAAGGCATTAACCTCGCTCCTTCTAAATATGAAGCTTGGTTCTTAACGATCGCACATACTGAAAAAGATATTTCTGAGACGCTAAAAGCAGTAGATCATGCATTTGCACAGCTAAAACAATCATAATGAAGTCCAAAACAGGCGTAAAAACATGCGCCTGTTTTTTTATTTACCAACTCTTGTTTGTCAAAAGCGTGCGAATCTGTTACATTTCTTCTCAATACCTTCTTTAGATGTTTTCATGAACTTTCAAAAATCACTTGAATATTTCGGAAGACCGCTGTATATTACTTAGTTGTTTCATCAAAATATGAATGATAAATGACGAGTGATCATCTATTATCGAAAAGAAAGGAATGCAGGGACAAAACCAATGAAACTTGGAGCCCGTATTTTAAAAACTGGTATTGCCATTGTACTCGCGCTTTACCTGGCAACATGGCTTGGGTTGCCAACGCCCGTCTTCGCGGGAATTGCAGCTGTATTTGCTATCCAGCCATCAATTTATCGATCTTTTTTAACCATTGTTGATCAAGTGCAAGCCAATATTATTGGAGCAGCGCTTGCCATTACGTTCGGTCTGCTTTTTGGCACAGGACCAGTCATTATCGGTTTAACCGCCGTCATGGTCATCGCCATTAATTTAAAGCTGAAAATTGAACACACCATTCCAATTGCACTTGTAACCGTCATTGCGATTTTAGAAAGTGCAGGGGATCATTTCCTTTCCTTTGCCTTAATTCGAACAGCTACTGTGGTGTTAGGAGTTCTTTCTTCATTTTTAGTGAATTTAATCTTCCTGCCGCCAAAGTATGAAACAAAGCTTGTTCATCACATTATGGAAAATACGGAGGAGATTTTAAAATGGATCCGTCTGACCTCCAGACAGTCTACTGATCATTCCACATTAAAGGATGACATCGATCAAATAAAAGAACGCATGATCAAATTAGATCATATTTACTTGTTATACAAAGAGGAACGAAGCTATTTAAAGAAAACCACCTATGTCAAATCAAGAAAGCTTGTTTTGTTCAGACAGGCCATTATGACATCAAATCGTGCTCTGTATTTACTGAAAAAGCTTCATAAATTAGAAAATGAAATTCATTTGATGCCAGAGCATTTCAGGGAAAGCTTAACGGATGAAATTGATTATTTACTGTATTGGCATGAGCGCACCTTGATGAAATTCGTCGGAAAAATGAAGCCGCAGGACGATGAATTTCAAAATGAATGCTCTCTTCGTCTTGAGACGTTAACGAAATCATTTATTCAGCATCAGCAAAACCAAGAAAATGACTTACTCGATTACAACATGCTGAATGTCATGTCCAGCATCATCGAATACCGTGATGAGCTAGAGCATTTAGATACATTGATTACAAGCTTCCAGACGTATCACCCAAAAGATAGTGAAATTGAGACAGAAGAAAAAGAAGCATAAATAGAAAAGACCGATTCCTAGAATCGGTCTTAAATTGTTGACAAAGAGCTAAAATGATCTTGATTTTAGCTCTTTGTCTTCTTTTCAGCGTGACCTGAAAACCTTTGCAGTCTAGGAAGAACGAGTACCGGAGCGGAGCGAATGAGTATTCGTGAGCACCGGCACGCAGGACTGACACCGAATGCGAGGGTTTGCCCGCGCGCTGAGACCGATTCTGAGAATCGGTCTTATTTTATTTTCTTCATTTTAGGATCTAGTGTGTCTCTTAATCCATCCCCCATCAGGTTAAAGCCTAAAACAGTCAGCATGATCGCTATTCCTGGGAAGATTAATGTCCAAGGGGCTTGAACGAGATAAGGTCTTGCGTCGGCGAGCATTTTCCCCCATTCTGGACTTGGCGCCTGTGCCCCCAATCCTAAAAAGCCTAAAGCGGCTGCCTCAATAATTGCCGTTCCGATCGCTAGCGTCGCCTGTACGATGACCGGCACCATACTATTTGGCAGGATGTGGCGCAGAACGATGCGGCGGTGTGACATCCCCACCGCCTTTGCTGCCAGCACGTATTCTTCTTGTTTAATACTCAGCACTTTTGAACGAACGAGCCGTCCAAAGGTTGGGACATTAATAATCGCAATGGCAATAAGGGCATTTTGTAAGGAGGGGCCTAGGATGGAGACAATAGCAATCGCTAATAGAATGCTAGGAAAAGCAAGTAAAATATCAAACAATCTGGAGATCACAGCATCTAACACTCTTCCGCCATAGCCTGCTATCAATCCAAGCAGTGTGCCTAAAATGACAGACCCGAGGACCGAGAAAAAACCGACCCATAAGGAAATCCGTGCTCCATGCACAACTCTTGAAAATATATCTCTGCCGAAATCATCCGTACCAAACCAGTGTGCAGCTGAAGGGGCACTAAATCGCTCACCGAGTGATTGTTCATTGATTCCATAAGGAGCAATGAGCGGTGCAAAGATCGCTAGGATCAGAAATAAAAAGACAATCACACTGCCAATGACCGCCAGCTTATGCTGAAAGAACTGCTTCATCGATTCAAGAATCAATGATTGAGAGCGTTCATCTTTTGGCTGAGGTGGTTCAAGCTCTTTTTGTGCTTCCATATTGTCACTCTCCCTCTCTAATATTTAATCCTTGGATCAATGACCGCATACAAGATGTCCACAATGAAATTGATCAGGACAAATATAAGCGCAACGACGAGAATACCTGTTTGAATGACTGGGTAATCACGATAACTGATGGCATCATATATATACCGCCCGATTCCCGGCCAAGCAAAAATGGTTTCTGTTAAAATCGCTCCACCAAGCAAGAGGCCCGTCTGAAGACCAATAATCGTCAAGATCGGAATGAGCGCATTTTTCAGGCCATGCTGATAAATGATAAAAAATGAGCGTACTCCTTTTGCTTTTGCTGTTCGAATAAAGTCGGAATGAAGCACTTCCAGCATACTTGCCCTTGTAATTCTCGCAATAATCGCAGCAGGGATTGTTGCGAGTGCTGTACTTGGTAAGATCAAATGCTTGATGCTGTCAGCGAATTGATCAAACCGGTCTTGTAAAAGCGTGTCCAGTGTATGAATATACGTGATCGACTCCACTGGATTCCTTACGTCTTCTCGGCCCGTTGTCGGCAAAATACCTAATTCGATCGAGAACAGCCACTGCCCCATTAAGCCTAACCAGAAAATTGGCATGGACACTCCGATGAGTGCAATAAACATCGCGGCATAATCAAAGAAAGAATGCTTAAACCAAGCACTGATGATTCCGGCATTCACTCCCACAACAATCGCCAGCACCATGGCAAAAAAGGTCAATTCTAACGTCGCAAATAAGTAAGGCTTCATTTCCTGGGCAATAGCCGCTCCTGTTCGAATGGAAGTCCCTAAATCCCCTTTTAAAAGGCCAAGCATATAATGACCGTATTGAACGTACCATGGCTGATCTAAACCGAGCTGGATCGTTAATTGTTCTACAGCCTCTTTCGTTGCCCGCTGTCCTAAAATGACCTGCGCTGGATTTCCAGGTATAAAACGAATAATTGAAAACACGACCAATGTCATTCCGATCAGTACTGGGATGAGCATTCCTGCCCGCTTCATACAATAAGCAAACAAACAGCTTTCACCGCCTTTATCTTTGTTTGATAAGGGAGATACATGATCTCCCTTATTTGCTTATTCGAAATACACGTCAGTTAAAGCTTCTGAACCAGTTGGATGCGGCTGATAGCCTTTTAAATCATTAGAAGCGGCAAGCATTGGAATCGAATGCACCAATGGAATCCAAGGCGCTTCGTCATGAATGATTTCCTGCGCTTTTTTATACAGCTCATTTCGTTTCTTTTGATCTGTGTCTGTTTGCGCTTCAATAAGAATGTCATGCATTTTATCGTTTTCGAAGAATGTATAGTTGTTACCGCCAATGCTGTCTTTGTCCAGCAGTGTGTAAATGAAATTATCAGGATCACCATTGTCCCCTGTCCAGCCTAATAAGAACACATCTGCTTCCCCTTTACTTGCTTTATCTAAGTAGGTTGCCCAGTCATATGTGACAATTTCTGCTTTGACGCCGACCTTTTCAAAATTTGACTGAATGACTTCTGCTACCTTCATCCCATCTGGCATGTATGGACGTGGTACAGGCATTGCCCAAAGCTTGATGCGAAAGCCGTCAGGGAAGCCCGCTTCTTTTAATAGTTCTTTCGCTTTTTCTGGATCATACGGATATGGCTCAATGTCGTCATTGTAGCCTTCTAAAGCTGGCGGCAATGGATTTTTTGCTGGCTCAGCAAGTCCGCCATAAAATGACTCAATAATCGATTCTTTATCGACCGCATAATTGAGTGCCTGACGAACGAGCTTGTTATCAAGCGGCTTTCTTGTGACGGTCAGTCCGATATAGCCTACGTTCATCGATGGTCTTTCAATAAGCTGGAGTGCTTTGTCGGTTTTAATGCCATCTAAATCTGACGGATTCACGCCATCCATTAAGTCGATCTCGCCTGTTTTAAGGGCATTTAAACGAGCAGAATTTTCTGGAATGGAGCGGAAGATGATTTGATTCAGCTTTGGTTTATCCTTCTGCCAATAATCCTCGTTTTTTTCTAACACGATACGGTCGTTTTGCTTCCACTCTTTAAACTTAAATGGTCCTGTCCCCACTGGATTTTCTCTAAATGAATCACCGCTTTTTTCAATAGCCGCTGGACTGGCAATGCCAAATGGTGACATAGCAATGTTTTTGAGGAATGTTGCCTGCGGGCGCTTTAGCTGAAATTCAATTTCATGCTCGCCTTTGACGATGATGTCTTTAATGACATGCCCTTTATCTTTTTTATAGCCGCCAAACATACCATAGTAAGGAAACTTTTCTGCGTCTCCATTCATCCAGCGTTCAAAATTGAATTTCACTGCTTCTGCGTTAAAGTCTGTGCCATCGTGAAATTTCACACCTTTTCTTAAGTAGAACGTGTATGATTTTCCGTCCTTTGCAACATCCCATTCTGTTGCGAGGCCAGGATGGATGGTCGTGTCTTTCTCACCGTAATTCAAAAGCTTTTCAAATATATTCTCTGTGACCTTGAAGGTTTCGCCTTCTGTTGTTGTGATTGGATCTAGTGAAGTGGAATCTCCCCCTCTGCCAAATACGAGGGTATCTTTTGTTGCCTTTTCTTCTGATGTCGGTGAAGACGAGCATCCGCCTAAAAAGAGCGCCAATGCCAGCACAAAAATGAAACTACTGAATAACCATGTCTTCTTCATTGTGTTCCTCCTTTTGATATAAATAACACGCGGCCGCGTGCCCCGGTGCCTCCTCATACAAAGCAGGAACTGCTTTCAGGCATTTCTCCCATCTTTTTGGACACCTTTTGTAGAAAGGACAGCCGCCGCGTTCCGTCATTGTGGTTTCTTCTGCTGCCACATCTTGCGCCTCTAGTACGTGATCCATATGTGGAATGGATTTCAGAAGCAGCGATGTATAGGGATGAAGCGGGCTGTGAAACACCTCTTCGGCAGGCCCCATCTCGACAATGCGCCCAGCATACATGACGGCGATCCGATCGCTCATATACCTGACAACCCCAAGGTCGTGAGAAATAAACAAATACGTCAAAGAAAGCGTCTTTTGTAATTCAAGCATCAAATTCAAAATTTGCGCTTGAACGGATACATCTAAAGCCGAAACTGGTTCATCGGCAATGACAAGACTTGGGTGCGTAATAAGTGCTCTAGCAATACCGATACGCTGCCTTTGCCCGCCGCTGAATTGATGCGCATAACGTTCCCCGTAGGAAGGATCAAATCCAACAATGTGCAGCATCTCTTTTACCCGTTTCCGTCTTTCTGCTTTCGTCCCATGCTGATGGACAATCAGCGGTTCCTCTAAAATATCTTTGATTTTCATTCTCGGATTTAAAGAAGCATATGGATCTTGAAAGATCATTTGAATATCTTTTCTTAAGGAACGCATGTCTCGTTCTTTTAGAAGGGTGATCTCCTGCCCTTTTAATTGAATAGAACCTGACGTCGGTTCAGTCAATCTCATTAGGCTTTTGCCAAGTGTTGATTTACCGCAGCCTGATTCACCAACAATGCCAAGCGTTTCTCCTTCCTTCACGTGAAAGGACACTTGATTTAAAGCCAAAGTCGATTGTTTATGTTTAGAAAAAAAAGCGGCTGTGTCATACCGTTTTGTCAGCTGATTCACTTGCAAGAGTGGGTGACTCAGTGTCTTCTCCTCCTTCCATTAGAAAACATGCCACGCGGTGATTCTGTTCAATGGATTGTAAGGCTGGATCTTTTTCAAGACATTGCGCCATTTGATATGGGCAGCGTGGTGCAAATTGACAGCCGGACCGGATGGCTCCTGGCTTAGGCACATGACCTGCAATAGAGATGAGTTTTTCTTTTTTCTCTTTAAACGATGGAACTGAGGCGAAAAGACCTTTCGTGTAGGGATGCAGAGGTTTTTGAAAAATACGGTCAACGGTTCCTTCTTCTACAATTCGACCGGCATACATAATCATGACTCGCTGGCATATTTGCCGCACGACACCTAGATCATGGGTAATAAATAAAATAGCAGTGTCCATCTCTTCGTTCAGCTTTTTGAGCAGACGAAGGATTTGCGCTTGGATGGTGACATCAAGTGCAGTTGTCGGTTCATCAGCGATCATGAGCTTTGGGTGACAAAGCATTGCCATCGCAATCATGACTCGCTGGCGCATACCGCCTGATAATTCGTGTGGATATTTTTTAAGTAACGATTCCGCTTGCTTCAACCCAACTGTTTCAAGAAGATCAACTGCCTTCGCTTTTGCTTCTTTCTGACCGATTGCTTGATGTGTGAAAAGGGCTTCCGTCATTTGTTTGCCGATGGGCATTAATGGGTTCAGAGAGGTCATGGGCTCTTGGAAAATCATCGAAATGTCATTTCCTCTTATCTCTCGCCACTGTTTCTCTGAAAGTGACAGCAGATTTTGCCCTTCGAAGTGAACCTCGCCCGTTGTATCGGTTTGCTGATTCAATCCCATTAATGACATGCTTGTGATACTTTTCCCGCAGCCAGATTCGCCCACAATTCCTAACGTTTCCCCTTTTTGAATCGAGAACGATATGTGATGGACGATGGGCACTTTTTGCTTTTTCTGCTGAAACGCAATGGACAGCTGTTTGACATCTAGCAGCACGTCTTGTTCTTTCACATATTCACCACCCCGTCATACTTTTTAAAATTGTATTGAGACAAGCTGGGAAATATGTCATGTTTTTGACAAGCATAAAAAAGCCTATCCGCTAGAATCGGATAGGCTTCTACTAATTTAATGTTTGAATGGTAAATAAATGACGATAGTGGCTGTCTTGGTTCATTAATTCTTCGTGTGTTCCTTTTTCCACAATTTCGCCTTGTTCCATGACCACAATTTGGTCAGCGTGTGTAATGGTTGATAATCGGTGTGCAACAATAAAGGTTGTGCGATCCTTCGCCAGCTTTTGCATCGCTTCTTGAATGTAATGCTCACTTTCTAAATCAAGTGCAGACGTCGCTTCGTCTAAAATCAACAGCGGTGGATTTTTTAGAAATACCCTTGCAATGGAAATCCGCTGTTTTTGTCCGCCTGACAGCTTCACGCCCCGTTCTCCTACTTTCGTGTCATATCCTTCAGGAAGAGACATAATAAAATCATGGGCGTTTGCCGCTTTTGCAGCCGACACGATTTTTTCAAAAGATGCTTCAGGGTCACCAACGGCAATATTTTCTTTAATCGTGTCACTGAATAGGAATGTATCCTGCAGCACCATTCCGACTTGATTTCGAAGGCTTCTTGCTTTGTACTCTTTTATATCAATGCCGTCAATTTCAAGTGACCCGTTTGTGACATCATAAAACCTTGGAATTAAGCTGACGAGTGTCGACTTTCCTCCACCGCTCATTCCTACAAGGGCAACTGTTTGTCCTTTTTCTACTTTCAAGGAGATATTGTGCAGAATCTCTTCCTGCGTGTGTTCATACCGAAACGACACATTTTTAAACTCTACCTCTCCTTTTAAATGATTGGCTTCTTTTGCATTCGGCCGGTCTGTGACCTCATATGGCTCATCAATAAACTCAAAGATCCGATCCATTGATGCAACGGACTGGGTTAACGTCGTGGATGAGTTAATGAGACGGCGAATCGGATTGTACATCCGGTCAATATAGCCGACAAAGGCGATCATGGTCCCGATCGACAGCGATCCGTTAATTACTGTATAACCCGCAAATGCAATGATTAATAGCGGTGCAATGTCAGTGATGGTATTGACGACAGCAAATGTTTTGGCGTTCCAATTCGTATGGTTGATTGCTTTGTTTAAGAAATTTTTGTTTTCATCATGAAAATTCTCTTGTTCATATTCTTCAATCGCAAAGCTGCGAATGACCGGCATTCCTTGTACCCGCTCATGCAGGTGCCCTTGCACTTCAGCCAGCGCCTGTGACCGCTCTTTTGTCAGCTTACGAAGCCGTCCGTAAAAATACTTTACTGCAAACGCGTATAGCGGAAAAATAATGACAGACACGATGGTGAGCTTCAGATCCAGTGTACACATAATAGCGATCACGATCAGTACAGTCATCATATCCAGCCAAATGTTCATGAGCCCTGTGATGACAAATTCCTTTGTCTGCTCCACATCGTTGATCACTCTTGAAATAATTTCTCCTGTTCTCGTGTTGGCATAATAACGAAGACTTAGCTTTTGAATATGCGAGAACAGCTTCTCCCGAATATCAAACAATACCTTACTGCCTGTCCACTGTGCGTAGTATTGTCTATAGTATTCAACAGGCGGCCTCAACACTAAAAATAATACGAGCATGATTCCCATTATGATCAGTAGAGTTGATGTCTTTTCTTCAGCTGACCCCGAGCCTTGAATGACATCATCAATGACGTACTTTAAAAGCAGAGGCAATGTTAAGGGAATCGAGAACTTAATCATTCCGATGACCATTGTCAATGCAATCTGTTTTTTATACGGTGTTACAAAAGCCATGTAGCGTTTAATGACCCCCATGTAAATCTCCTTCCCAATCTATCAGTGCCTCTTATCCGTACGCAGTCAAAAACCTGTTAGCCTAAAAAGCCAAACAGGTTTTTCGATGCTCTTGCTTATTTTGTATAATGTAAAAAACGTTCATACCACATATCCACAAATTCAGGAGCAAACGGACCTTTCCGCTGGTGAATCCAATGCAGTAATGTATTCAGATGCTCTCTTAAGATACTATCGATTTCTTTTGGATAATTCATCTGCCTCTTATGATCTGCATATTCGTCCTCATCCAAAATATTGTACGTCATGTCTGGAAAGACTTTGACGTCTAAATCGTAATCAATATACTTAATTGCCTCATCATCTGTCGCAAAAGGAGAGCTGATGTTGCAGTAATAATATACCCCATCATCTCTAAGCATCCCAATTACATTAAACCATTGTTTTGCATGGAAATAGCAAATAGCCGGTTCTCTCGTCATCCAAGTACGGCCGTCGGATTCAGTCACCATTGTACGGTCGTTTGCACCAATGATACACAATTCCGTTGCTTTCAGAATGGTGGTTTCATTCCAAATCCTGTGGATCAAGCCATTATGTTTATAGCTTTGAATTTGGATGGTTTCTCCTTCCTTGGGATAGCCCATATTTTCTCCCCTACTTTCTATAACAAACAAACCTAACAGTCCAAAGACCTAATTTCCCAACTAAACATGTCTCTATTATATTATACCGTTACATCATTAAAAAATGAAATGAAAAAGCCATTCAACCCAATTGAACGGCACACTGACTTACATCACGCTAGAACTCTTTTCCATCTGTTTATATGAGCTGATGACCTCTTCTGTCTGTTTTGTAAACAAGGTTTGCACTTTTTGCAGTTCCTCACGTTTCTGTTTGATCTGATCACAAAGCTTATGCCACTCTTCTTTTTTTTCATCCTGCAGCAATTGTTTTTCTGTTTCTAAGCATAGATCGAGTTCTCCCTGCACATCGAGCAGCTGATCCATGAGCTGCATTTGTTCTTTTACAAGCTGATCGAAATCAGACATCTAACTCCTCCCTTTTCATCGAATCCACTTTTTGTCTGTATACCATTTCTTGAAAGAAGGAAGAAATCCTTTGACTGTTTATGTAGAGGTTTTACAGGTTTTGTCGGATGGTGGTGAGAGGCAAAAAGAAAAGCACTTCATTCGTATATGAAGTGCTTTCCTTTGTTTCAGTGATTAGCTGTTTTGTTGTTTGTTTTGCTCAGCTTTTTGGTTGTATTTTTTTACTTGCTGTGCGTCAGTCTCACTAGCAAATTCAGTACCAAATTGACCGCCTTGTGCAGAAGCTTGGTTTTGTTTCTTCACTTGTTGCGCGTTTGTTTTGTTTTGTTGTTGATCCATCATTATCACCTCCACGCACATTAATTTGTGCAGAAGGTGTACATCCTATTCATGATTTTTTTAAACAAGCAAAGAACGTCCGCCATCCACAATAATCGTCTGGCCTCTAATCATGTCTGCTTTGCCTGATACAAGGAATTCCACGCTGTCGACCATGTCTTTAATTTCCACCATTCGGCCGGCAGGTGTATTTTTCTTCGCATCTTCTAAAAGCTCTTCACGGTTCGGGAAGTGCTTGAGTGCATCGGTATCGATCGCGCCGCCTGATACTGCGTTGACGACGATATTTTTTTGTGACAGCTCTACAGAAAGGTAACGTGTCAAAGCTTCTAGTGCTGCTTTTGATACGCCGACTACTGTGTAATTTTCAAGGTAGCGAATAGAGCCAAGAGAGCTAATGCTGACGATATGTCCGCCGCCGTTTTTCTCCATTAGTTTCGCCGCTTCTTGTCCGCAGAATAACAAAGCTTTCGCATTGATATTCATCGTCCAATCCCAATGATTTTCTTCAAGGTCCATAATTGGACGCTGAACACCTGATGCCGCGTTGTTCACAAATACATCTAAACGGCCAAAGGTTTCGTCAATTTGTTGAAACATGTCTTTGATTTTCTCAGGCTGGCCAACATTGGCTTTGACAACCAATGTTTTAACGCCCATCGCTTCAATTTCTTCCGCTGTTTCAAGTGCGGCTTTTTTGCTTCTCGCATAGTTAATGACAATGTCATATCCTTTTTCAGCGAGGCGAAGGGCAACTTCTTTCCCTACCCCTCTGCTGCTTCCTGTAATTAATGCACATTTACGTTGACTCATTATGGTTCATCTCCTGATTTGAATAGTTTTCGTTCATTCGCTTCACACTAATAGGAAAGTTCCTATTAGGAGGTTACATTCATGTATGTCGGACGCGATTTAAGCCAGCTTGGCATGATGTCCAAGGATCAATGGAAAGATACTGAGCTTGCTTACTTTCATCATGCTTTCCAACAAATTTTACCTTATTTGAATGAAGAAGGGCAATCTAAGTATCGAGAAATCATTTCTGAAATCGAAGACCGCGGGGGATTGCACAGAAATGAAGCTGATTATACCCACGGGACAACGGTTAAATACGACTAGGCTGCTCAAGTGCCAGCTTCCAAATTTTTTGGTGTGAGACTGGCAAAGCATATGCCTCAAATTCTTCTGTTGTGACTTTTTTCAGCTTCGTGTCATCAGATACAGAGGTAACTCGTCCAAAGAAAACAGAAATATTCCAGATGAGGTGGGTAAATACATGCTGGATGGTGCCTTCTAGATCACCAAGCTCCGCTTGTACACCCGCCTCCTCTTTTAAGAAATCAATGAGCTGCTCTTTTTCCGTTTTTCTTCCCTTTGTTGTTTCCATGTTAGGGAATTCCCATAAATTCGCAAGGAGGCCTGTACTTGGCCGCTTATGAATATATAGGTTGCCTGCGTCATCAAATAACACCGCTGCTGCCATTGATTTCGCAGTCGGCTTTTTCTTTTTGCTTTTCACTGGGAGCTCATGCTGAACGCCTTCCTCGAATGCCGAGCAATGCATGTTTACAGGGCAAATGAGGCAGGCAGGGGAAGTTGGAGTGCAAATGAGCGCACCAAGCTCCATCAGCCCTTGATTAAATTCTGACGGCTTTTCCCGGGAAATGAGCTGATCGACCGCAAATTCGAAAACATTTCTCGTTTTTGGTTTTGCAATATCATCCCATATGGACAAAATACGAGAAATGACCCTCATCACGTTGCCGTCTACCGCAGGATACGGCTTGTTATAGGCGATACTCAGCACTGCGCCGCTCGTATACGGGCCTACACCTTTGAGCTTTGAAAATTGCTCTTTCGTATTAGGGACAACACCGCCGTAGGATTCATATACTTCTTTCACAGCTGCCTGTAAATTACGCACTCTTGAGTAGTAGCCAAGACCTTCCCATGCTTTCATGACCTTTTCTTCATCAGCTAAAGCGAGATCCTTCACCGTCGGAAACTGCTCCATAAACCGGTTGAAATACGGAATGACCGTATCTACTCTCGTTTGCTGAAGCATCACTTCTGATACCCAGACACGGTATGGATCTTGATTTTCACGCCATGGCAATGTTCGTTGTTCTTTTTCATACCAATCAATTAAATCATGCTGAAAGCCCGCAATATCTTTGCGGTCCAGCTTTTCTTGAATATCTTTCATATCTATACTCCTTCTTATTGGACCGAGGGCTAACGTTCTGAATAGAACCTTATTTGTTGTATACTGTTTGTAGATACGTTAACATGTTACATTAAATCGGGATAAAGCAAAAGTGATTTTGCACATAGTCTTGATTGGAGACGTATACTTTGTATGATTGTTCCTAAGCATGACAACTAGGAGGTAATCAATTGGACACTGGTACTCATGTAGTAATGGGCATTTCTCTTGGGGGACTTGCACTTTTAGATCCAGCCGTCAGCGCAGATCCACACATGGCACACGCCGTGATGATCGCGACCATCGCCGGCTCCCAAGCACCAGACATTGATACTGTGCTAAAACTAAAAAATAATGCGGTTTATATAAGAAATCACCGAGGATTTACACATTCCATTCCGGCTGTACTGTTCTGGTCATTGCTGATTCCGGCTGTGATTTTCCCATTTGTGCCGGGGGCGAATTTACTTCACCTTTGGTTATGGACACTATTAGCCGTTGTGCTTCATGTGTTTGTCGATATTTTCAATGCATACGGTACGCAGGCCATTCGTCCATTTTCGAAGAAATGGGTAGCGCTTGGGATCATTAATACGTTTGATCCGTTTATCTTTTTTACACACCTTGTCGCTATTGTCGTTTGGGCGATTGGCGGACATCCCGGCTATACGTTTATTACGCTGTATGCCGTGATTTTCTGCTACTATATCGTCAGGGTCATCATGCAGCTTCAAATTAAACGTCAGCTGCGTGCACGATTCGATGAAATTGAAGAGATTATTATTTCGCCTACAATGAAGTTCAGGCAATGGCGCATTGCCGTGAAATGTAAATCCTCTTTCCATGTTGGGCGCAGCATGAATGGAGAAGTCGTCATTTTAGACACCTTTAACCGTGTGCCTGTCCCTGATACTGAAATTATGAAAATTGCCAAACAAGATGAAAACATTTCAGCCTTTCTCTCCTTCTCCCCTGTCTATCGGTGGGAAGTAGATAAATACAAGGATCATTATGAAGTGCGGTTCATTGATTTGCGCTACCGAAGCAAAGGTCATTATCCTTTTGTCGCAATCTGCCATATCGACATGGACCACCAAATCAAAAATTCCTATACCGGCTGGATTTTCAGTGAAGAAAAACTGCAAAAAAAATTAAGACTCGGCTCTGTGTGAGCGAGTCTTTTTTTGTACTTCACTTTTACAACTTCGTCATATATTCCACAATAAACTCCCAAAATCCAGGTCCTTCTTGGTAAATCAGCCGGTCTATTTTTTCGATGAGTTTGATATAGAGTTCTTGTTCGAGGTCTTCTCTTTCTTGATATGCCGTGTTTTGTAGTTTCTTTTTGATCATGGGTGTGAAGGTTTCAATGAGTTCTTCCATTTCTCCATTGGTCATTTTGTCTTCGTGCACGGACATCTCCCCCTGTTTCTTCTTTTAGTTTGTTGAGTGCTTTTTTGTGAATGTTTGAGATGTTTTGTCTTGTTTCGCCTAACTGATCGGCTATTTCCTTCATCGTTTGGCCTTCGACATAGATTTGGGTTAGGACCATTTTTTGTTTGTCTGTGAGCTGCTGGTAGGCCTTGTACAATGTTTGATCTTGCAGATGCTCCCCTAAGTCTTGCTGGTTGAAGAGCACGGCTTCATACGTATCTGTTTGAACAGGGTCTTTCACTTCTTGTGTATCAGGATGATCGAGTATAAGCGGAAAACGCTGCTGTTTCTTTTTCACTCGTTTGTCAAAGTCGACTGAAAAGATGCGTATCATTGTGGAGATATACTTGATGATGCGGATTTTCTGATAGAACTGTTTGAACTCGGAATCTAGTTTTTTGGCATTTTCCTCGTTTGGCTCTTCCATAACTTGCTGGAGCAGCTGCTCGTTTTTCGGGTTGCTTAAAAACTGCTGAATGAGCGGGTGATCAATGATTTCCTTCCATTTTGCTTTCAATAACAGCCGATAATCCATGTGCATCCTCCCCTTTGTTCCCTCTACTAGCATTAAGTGGACAAAAGTTAAAAAAAGTAAACTTCGTGAAACGGGTCTAATGATTCATTTTCTCCCCCTCTGCTTTCCTTTTTCTTCTTTCATACCACTTATATAGAAGACGAGCATCCGCTGGGAGGTGAGACAAATGGAGCCCTTTTTTTCAGAGGAATGGCTGAAGCAGCTCGGTCAGGCTGGCTTCCCTGCCATTTTGACGGTTTACTTGCTGACACGCTTTGAACGAAAGTTTGATGAATTAAGCAAGCTCATCCAACGATTAGTCGCTGCTCAAAAAAATGATGAATCAGATTGACATCTGCCTGATTCGTTTCACCTTATGAAAACGAGGGCGAAATGAAAGGCCTTTTGTCACCTCACACAATACGATGTTGAAAGGGGATTTTATCATGAGTGAAAAGCAAAATGGAATACCACAGCCGATTCGAGGAGAAAAAGGAGCAACGGTCAAAATTCCACGTAATCTCGAGCGGGACAGACAAAATCCAGATATGCTCACGCCGCCAGAAACCGATCATGGAACAGTCTCCAACCTGAAATATTCTTTTTCTGATACACACAATCGTTTAGAAAAAGGCGGCTACGCCCGAGAGGTAACAGTCCGCGAACTACCGATTTCTAAAAGTCTTGCATCTGTTAATATGCGGCTAAAGCCTGGTGCGATTCGTGAGCTTCACTGGCATAAGGAAGCGGAATGGGCGTACATGATTTATGGGGAAGCCCGGATTACATCGGTTGATGCAGAGGGGCGCAATTTTACAGAGGATGTGACTGAGGGTGATTTGTGGTACTTCCCTTCTGGCCTGCCGCACTCTATCCAAGCACTTGAACCGGGAGCTGAATTCTTGCTTGTGTTTGATGATGGGTCATTCTCAGAAAATAGTACGTTCCAAGTAACCGATTGGCTTGCCCACACGCCAGAGGAAGTCGTGCTCAAGAACTTCGGTATGACAAAAGAGCAGTTTGACAAGCTGCCAGAGAAAGAAAAGTATATTTTCCAAAAAGGAATTCCTGGTTCCCTTGAATGTGACAAGGTGAAAACAGAGCAAGGAGAAGTCCCGAATTCCTTTAAATATGAGCTGTTAAAACAGGAGCCGATTACATCAAGCGGCGGACAAGTGTGGATTGCAGACTCTACCAATTTCAAAGCATCTAAAACGATTGCATCCGCTCTTGTGAAAGTTGATCCAGGTGCCATTCGCGAGCTGCACTGGCATCCAAATACGGATGAATGGCAATATTTCATTTCTGGAAAAGCACGAATGACGGTATTTGCTTCTGATGGACATGCGAGAACCTTCAACTATCAAGCCGGAGACGTTGGATATGTCCCATTTGCGATGGGGCATTATGTAGAAAATACAGGCGACGAACCGCTTTATTTCTTAGAAATCTTTAAGAGCGATCATTATGCAGATATCTCACTCAATCAGTGGCTTGCGGTCACACCGAAACAGCTTGTTCTTGATCATTTGGATCAAGGTGAAGATTTCTTAAAACTGCTTGATACTGAAAAACATCCTGTGATCGCTGCACCTAAAAAAGAGGATTAACATATAACTTCCTGCAAAAAGGCTGTCCTTTTTGCAGGTATCTTCATGTAAAGGAGTGTTTGTTCAACTATGCAGCAATCTGTTCATGCTTTATGGCAAGGGCTGAAATGGCTCATGGCGGCGTCTGCTGTCTGTTACATATTTTTGTTGTTTTGTGTACTGTTCTTTCATTTAACGGGTGCTTTTTATCAATCGATTTTATCGATGCTTTTATTTATGGGCATCTATGTGGTACTTGGGATATCCTTTGAGCATGTGGAGCATGTGCTTATGAGAGTTGTTAGAAAATGCCGTTCCAAAAAACGCTCCATCGTTTTCTATGCCATTTCCATTCATCTCTTGTTTATTTGGGGTGCTGTCTATTTATCAGATGAATTGGTAGGCGGCATTTTACTGTCTACTTCTGAGGAAATCCTCTTTGCCCTAAGCCTTTGGTTGTTTCATTTTTTGTTTGATTATGCGACGTTTTCGTTTGAGAAAGAAGCTTAATGATTTGCTTCATATGATGGATATCGTGCTCGATCAGCCTTTGGAAGATAAAAAAACACCACTTATGATGAAAAGTGGTGTTTCTTGTGTTGTCTTCGTGCATATAGGATCGCACCGATCAAACTGACGAGTGAAATCAACGCGAGAATTCTGATATAAGGCGGATAGTAGGTTAGCACAATCTCGTTTTTGCCTTTTTCTATTGGAAAACCGATAAAGGCGTAATTGGCTTGTTCAATATCAGTCTGCTGTCCGTTTACTGTGAGCTCCCAGCCTTTTTCATATGGTACTGGCAGAACCATATAATCATCGCCGCGCTTGTTATCATATGAAATCGTAAAGCGGTTGTTTTCAAGCTTTACTTGCTGGCTGCCATTATCCTGTTTTTCTTTTTCATATGCCTTTTCTAGGATGCGGTAAGGCTCTTGATACAGCCTCAGTTGATTGAGTTCATATGTCCCTTTTGGTACTCGAATGGAAAGGATTTTTTCCGCAGGGACTCGAATCGTCACTTCATTGACGCCTGTTTTGTAGATGGATGTATTGCTTTTTCGTGAGGTGACGTAGTTGTCAACGGATAACTGAAATCCTTCGTTCCGGTCTGTCCGCTTCACATAAAAGCTCACATACACATCCCCAGCGCGGGCCATATCATCTGGCAGCGTGATATTCAGACCGCCTGTTTCTCCGTATACATCAAGCACGCCATGTTCATATATGGCTTGTTCGGTATGAATGTTTGTATCCTTGACTCGATCTGGCGCATGCTCAATTTCAGCGTTTCCTTTTTTGTCTAAAATCACACCTTGCAGCATCGCATGCTCCCTATCAAGTGCTGAGGCATCCTTTAAGGATTCTTCTGAATAAACGGTGCTTGTTGTTCTTGCAAATGGCAACGGCCGTGTATTTTCATACACTTTATAATGCTCGCTTTCCAATATTGGCTTAAAATAAGCTGGCGGTGAGTAAGACATCGTGTTGTCTCTCATATAATACTTTCCGTAGGTCAGGCTGTATAAATTCGCCCTGTCCCCCATTGTTGCATAACGGCTGACACTTTCACGTCCCATATCGATTTGCAGGTCATTCCAATAAAAATTGAGCAAATGTTTATTTAATATACTTGAATACGCACTCATGCCTTGAAAGCCTTCAAATAACGGGGTGTTGTTGCGCACGCCGTTCATCCAATCAATCCGGGCAAGCGGATCTTTTGAAGAGCGGCTTTGAATCTGCTGAATGAGCTTCATTTGTTCATGTCCAGCATATGCCTCACTATTCAGATACGTATCTGATACGCTCTTAATATTGCTTCTTTCAGATAAATAGCCCTGCTGATACACGCCTGCTGTCAGTAAGCTGACAACGATGAGCACAACTGAAAAGAGACGAAGGTGCTGGCGTTTTTCCCCATGAATCACAAGGAAAAACAAGCTGATCACAAGCAGTCCTATGCCTGTAAATACAACAACATCCATATTTCCCTTTGCTCGTTCTGAAAGGGCGACGGCGAGAAGGAACACGATCCAAGCGCCTAAGACCGCACGCTTTTTCCACTTCCACTCGATTTGCGAGAAATGCTTGATGGTGATGGCTGCGACCGCTCCAACTGTAAAGGCAAGAATGTATTCAAACCTGTACTGCGGTGCTGAAAAACCATTAAACACGCTCGCCATCTTTGGACTGTAGTGAAAAACAATGAGCAGAACGCTGATCGATGTAAACATGAAAAACCACCTGTTCCGGTAAAGCGGAACGAGGAACATACAAATGAGAAAAATCACAGGTAATAAATACACCCTGCTTGTAAACAGCAGATGATCATGCAGATCAAACCAAGGTATAGATTGATCATATGGCGGTCTTATATTATGAAGAAATCCATAGACAGACGGGACAAAAAAGGCAGCACTGATTCCAAAGGATAACAGCGTAGAGACCGCCAGCGTCCAGAACACCTTCCACCCGTTCTCCTCACTTCGAAGCTTGATGATATATCTGAAGACAAGATAGATCGCTAAAAAGATAAAATGAATATAAGCAAAGTAAAAATTGTTGATAAGCATCAGGCTGCAACTCGCAATAAACCAAGCCGGCTTACCTGTTTTGAAAATCCGTTCAACCCCAAGTACAAGCAGCGGGAGCCACATCATACTGTCGGTGAAAAACTCCCAAAACGTTTGATGTCGAAAATACACAATAGACAATCCGTAAATTGCGGCTCCTGTTAATGCGCTCAGCCTATGCTGAACCATTGAAAGAAGCACACGGTAAGCGATGAAAAGAATAAGCGTCAGCTTGATCACACTCAGCCAAATGACGGCATTTGCCCAGAAATGAATATCCGTTGACTGGATAAGATGAAGCGCATTCATCAACCAGACGACAGCGACCGTGACCATAAAGACAGTCGACGTTGTGAAATAATAACCTAATTGCGTATATGTACCGCCGCCTAGACCGAATTGATAGGAATAAAAGAAGTTCCCTTTGACGTATTCATCGTACAGCAGCTTTTTAAATGGGAGCATTTGGGAGATCCCGTCTCCATCTCCTGTCATATACCGGCCCTGCGTATATTCATATAAGAAAAAGGAGTGTCCTAATAAAGCGAGAATGAGGCACATTCCTATCATTATCCATCTACGTTTCATCATCTAAATCCTTTCCACAAAAGATCCACTATTCTTTGAAACAAAACAACCCAGCAAGCGATTCGTGCTTGCCGGTTATTTGACTCCACGTTATTTAAATAACTGTGTTAACACTCGGTCTTGTTCCTTTGAGCTTGTCTCTTGTTCCATCACATTTGATTCCTGGATTAAATAATGCGGCCTCTTTTTCGTTTCATAATAAATACGGCCAATATATTCTCCAATCACACCTAGACTCAAAAGCTGGACACCTCCGAGGAACAGCACAGCCGATATTAAAGTAAAATAACCCGGCACCATAATGCCCGTTCTGACGATTTGAATAAAGGTGGCCACGATGTAAATCAATGAGAGAAATAAGATCAGTATGCCAGTATAAAAACAAATTCGCAGCGGGCGGTTGTTAAAAGAAATAACGCCATCAATGCCATAGTTAAATAATTTCTTCAGTGACCATTTTGTATCACCATGCTGTCTTTCTACATTTTCATAATAGATGACCTTTTCTTCAAACCCAATCCAGCAAAAAAGCCCTTTCGAAAAACGATTTCCCTCTTTCAGCTGAAGCAATGCATCGATGGCTTGGCGTGAAATTAAACGGAAATCCCCGACGCCATCACGCAAGTCCACTTCTACTACCTTGTTCATCACCTTATAGTACATGGATGACAGGTAAGAGCGCAGCTTGCTGTCACCTTTGCGATTCCGTTTGGCAATGACTTGATGATAGCCTTCTTCATACCCTCTGACAAAGTCCTGAATTAAATACGTCGGGTGCTGCAGATCGGCGTCCATAATAATCGCAGCTGCTCCTTTTGCATGTTCAAGACCTGCCAAAATAGCGGCTTCCTTTCCAAAGTTACGCGAAAAAGAAATATATTTAACCTTTGCACTTTTGCGAGAGAGCTCTCTCATGTATTGAAGCGTGTTGTCTTTGCTTCCATCATTTACAAAGATGATTTCAAAGTCATAATGAAAATCGCGAAACTCTTCCTCGAGTGCCTCAAAGATTCGTCTGATGTTTTCACCTTCATTGTAAGAAGGAATTATAACAGAGAGCAGTTCCCGTTCCATATCGCACCTTCTCTTCACTTTTTTCACATAGTCTGATATGTTCATTATTCCTTTTTTGTCAGAAAACGAAACCCTTTTTTATTATCCATAAATTACATGTCTCTTCAATCGTTTCATTATATCAGAGTTTTATTTCCAGTGATTTTCAGCAGGATGAATTTAATGTAATTTTAAGTTTAATCATTGTAAAAAGCCTGTAATTTCGATCACAGACTGGGTATTGTTTCATAAAGTTATTTGTTCGTTTGTATATTTTCCTTATGATTGAAAAAGATGAATGGAAGTAAAAGGGCAACCTTTTAATGAAGCAGCCCTCGATTGTTTTGTTGCAGATGCTCGTTTGCCTTTGATTGTTTATTTTGAAATAAATGCAGCTGCGCTCCGTAGCTCTCGATCCACTCTTGAACAATTCGTTCTGTTGTTTCCTGTCCTTTATACTTGCGGCCAGCCTTTGCATAAGTCGTTTCAAAATCACTCCAAAGCAGCTCTACCCATGTACGGGCTTCGTCATATGTCAGCATATTGTTTTTTTCCATAAGTTGTTCTGTTAATCGCTCAAAGTATTGTTCCATGCTTGTTCCTCCTTCATCTAGCAGAAAGTGCCTTTTTAAAAAAACTTCTTTTTTCATATACTACCCTTACGTCTTCAAAAGACGCAAATGATTTGTATTGTTTGGAGGGAATCGATATGCGTAATAAAGCAAAAGGCTTTCCAAATCAGGTAAATCACAAGTTTGAAGGCGAACCAGGCGCTACAGATGCTTATGCGTCTAAACGGCCGAATGGTGAAACGAATACACGTCCACAGGAACGTATGAGGGCATCAGGGAAACGCTAATTTTTCCAAAGGGAGTGCTTGAGATATGAGTTCAAATGGGAAATCGTATATGGCAGACTTTGTTCAATTAAGGACAACCGCTTACCCTCAACCATGGGCAAATGCAAAGCATTCTGCCTCTCAGGTCAACGGAGAAACGCAGCAAACGCAGCACGACATCGTACTTCAGAACAACGTCCGTAAACAGCGTTCGAAGTAAAGAAAAGGACTGATCTCTTTGGATCAGTCCTTTTGCGTCAGCATTGAAATCGGCAGGGCATCTTCTTTATTTGGAGCCGATACTCTGTATCCCCACGCAAAAACGCCATTTAGATATTCTACATAAAACTCTTCGTCTGTGTCTTTGATTTGATAAGTCGTTTTCGTTTGAATCGAGGCTGGATCTAATAAGTAGGCTTTTGCCATATCGATTTTCCGTTCTAAAACTGCGTATTCATTCACAATGCCAAGCTGTTCAGCCTTTCGTGCTTTTTCAGAAAGGGCGGCAATCTCCTGCTTCAATTCGTATTCTGTCATCTCACTATAGCGTTTTTCCATCTGTCATTCCCCTTTGTCTAAAACGTGATCAATTGTATCAAGATCAAAGCCTTTTCTGAACAAAAATTGCTTTACTTTCATCTTCTTTTCAAATGATCCGTCATATCCTACCTTGCGTTTTGCCTTCTCCAGCATATAAAGGAGGGCTTCTTCTTCCTTTTCCTCTTCTTGTCCATCATAGGCTTCTTGAAGGGCTTTATCAATGATCTCAAACGAAAATCCTTTTCGTTGCAGCTGCAGCTTGATGCGCTGCTCGATCTCTTTTGCAGAACGATTTTTTTCTTTTTTGACAAGCTTGAGAACCTGCTTTACAGCTTCCTCGAGCTGTAGGTCATCAGGGTATTGCGATAGCGCCTGTTCAATCGTGTCATCATCTATCCCCTTGAGCTTCAATTCTTTTTTTAGGACGGAGGGTCCTTTGCTGTTCGTTTTTCGGTGGGTGCTGACATAGGCTTCTGCAAATTCAAGATCATTTACATACTTATAATGCTTCAATTTGTGTATAATTTCACTAATAGCAGGTGCAGGGATTTCTTTTTTCGTTAAATAATCGGTGACTTCTTTCACTGATCTCATGCGGTAGGATAAATAATCAACGGCCTGCTGAAATCCTTTTTTCACTGAATCACCGAATTGAATCTCAATGATATCTGCTTCGTCCAGCTCTTTTCCTTTTTTCAAATCATGCTGGACGAGCACATCTAAATCAACGCTAAAGGCGTATTTTTCATCAAGAAAGATGTTGACCCGCTCGGTATTGTTTTTCTGAGCAGAAATTTTTGTAATATAGGGCATCCTGTGATCACTCCTTTTCCAAAACAGTCAGGATGTTTCTTCTGATTCAAAATCGTGAAAGATATAGGTATGTATATGAGAGGAGAGATGTCAATTGAATATCGCCATTACCGGAGGAACCGGTTTTATCGGCCAGCATGTCACAAAAGTGCTCGCTGCTGAGGGACATCATCTATATATTTTAACAAGAAATCCAAAGGAATCCGAACAAAATCATTTACATTATGTGCAGTGGCTGACTGAAGGTGCTGCACCTGAGCATGAATTGCCTGCCATCGATGTATGGATTAACCTTGCTGGAAAATCCATTTTTACACGCTGGACAGACAAGGCAAAAGAAGGCATCCTCTCCAGCCGTCTCAAATCAACACAAGAGGTAAGACGCATTATAGAAGCGCAGGAATCGAAGCCATCTGTACTGATTCAAGCAAGTGCTGTCGGGATTTATGGCACTTCTCTAACAGGAGATTTTACGGAGGAGTCACCTCCTGCAGATACTGATTTCTTAAGTCATACATCAAAGCTTTGGGAAGCTGAGGCGCAAAAAATTGAAGCACTCGGCATTCGTACAGTCTACACCCGCTTTGGCGTCGTGTTAGGCGAAAAAGGTACACTGCCGCTGATGACACTTCCTTACAAGCTGTTTGCCGGCGGGACAATCGGCTCTGGCTCGCAATGGGTTTCATGGATTCATGTTGAGGATGTGGCACATCTCATTGCTTATGCGATTCATAATGACGACCTCTCAGGCCCGCTCAATGTGACATCACCGAATCCTGTTCAAATGAAACAGCTTGGACAAACCATTGCTTCTGCCCTTCACCGCCCCCATTGGTTGAAGGTGCCATCTTTTGTGATCAAAACGGCCCTTGGTGAAATGTCATTACTTGTTTTAGAAGGTCAGCGTGCTCTGCCAAAAAAAGCACTGCTCTCTTCTTATGACTTTTTGCACCCTGAACTAAAAGAAGCGATTTTGCATTCTAAGGAATAAATGTTGTCAAAAACACCCATCCTATTAGAAATGATATGAGGGGGCGATTTTGATGAAGAAAAAAGAACACCAGCCAACTTCGAAGCTGAAGAAAACCCAAGAAGTCCTGTATCAGCAGGAATTCAAAAAAGCGGAAAGAGCAGCAGAAAAAAGAAACAAATAAGACGGATATTCCCCTCCAACAAGCACATAACTAAAGTGATCTTGTAAAGGAGGGAAAGGCTTTGAAAAAAGACCAACACAAAAAATCCAACCACGAGCTCGCGGCACAAGAGACGGATGGCGAATATGTTGAATTTTCCAAAGAACTTGCAGATCCGAATGACGTAAAAGCAATGGCACGTATGAAAGCGGCCGATCAGCGCGCCAAAAAACAATAAGTAAAAAAGCAGACCTTATTCAGGGGACTGACCCCATAAGATGAGACAAATAAAAAACACCTTCAAGTTTGAAAACGGATCGTTGTAATCCGAAATAAAACATGGAGGTGTTTTTTCTATGGGGACAAGAGTGAGTTATCCGGTTGAAGTCAAACAGAAGGCTGTAGAAATGAGATTGGCAGGCGTATCAATGAAAGAGATTTTGCGGGAATTGAATATCAAAAATAAAACGCAGGTTCAGACATGGGTGAGGTGGCATAAGGCTGGGGATACACACCGGTTCGAACAGCCTGTTGGAAAACAATATACCCATAGAAAGGGTCCCGAGTACTCTTCCGAATTAGAGAGACTGCAGGCAGAAAATCGCTATCTGAGTCAACAGAATGAAGTTTTAAAAAAGTACAACGAATTGGAAAGGAAGTTGATAAGGAAACGTCAATCAAACTGGTAGAAGAATTGTGCAAAACAATGACAGTACAGGACATCTGTGTCCATTTAGGCGTCTCACGCGCTTCGTACTATAGATGGAAAAAAGATCTGACTCAGAATCATTCTAAAAAACAACTAGAGGAACAAATCGGCACGTTGTGCCGAGAGCACAAGTATCGATATGGATATCGAAAAATCACAGCCATACTAAAAATGAGGATGCATATTAACCATAAAACTGTTCAACGTATCATGCAGAAAAACCAGTGGCAGTGCCGGGTTAAAATGAAAAAGCGTAAGAAGAATGGGCAGCCCTATGCCGTGGCCGGTAATATACTGGATCGGAACTTTCAATCTGATCGCCCTCTTGAAAAACTAGTAACGGACATCACGTATTTGCCTTATGGACAGAAACAATTGTACCTTTCCAGTATATTGGATTTATATAATGGAGAAGTAATTGCGTTTACGATTGGTGATAAGCAGGACACAGACTTTATTTTAAACACACTTGATCAGCTCCCAGCACTGCCTGAAAACTGTGTGTTACATAGCGACCAAGGTTCTGTGTATACATCTTACGAGTATCAGAAAGCTGTTCATATAAAAGGCATTACCATGAGCATGTCCCGTAAAGGGACGCCCGCTGATAATGCCTCCATCGAATCGTTTCATTCCTCGCTAAAGTCTGAAACGTTCTATCTTAACAGCATTGATCGAACTACAACCAACATTGTAGAACGCACTGTCAAAGAATACATTTATTATTATAACAACATTCGTATTCAAACAAAACTAAACAACCATTCACCGATCAACTATCGGCAATTGGCTGTATAAAGGTGTTTTGATCCCTGTCTCAAAAACGGGGGTCAGTCCCCAGCGGTCTGCTTTTCTTTTATTTGATTTCAGTAAGAAGACTTGATGCTTTCTGGCGTGATTTTTCCTCAGGCACCTCTTCTGGATAACCTATATGAAGGATCGCAGCAAACCGTTCGTTTTCCTTTAATCCCATTTCTTGTTGAAAGCCTTTGTCGTATAAAATACGTCCGCTCTTCCATACCATACCGATCCCTTGATCCCACGCAAGCAGCTGAAGATTTTGAATAAGTGCGCTGACGGCGGCAAAATCATCATTTCTCACGACAGGGTTCTCGTCTTCTTTTAGCACAACAAGTAAAAGCGCTGGAACCTTAGAAAAGTATTCTCTGTATTGATTGATTTTTTCTTCTTTTGCATCTGGGTTGTTGCGCTGAAAGAAAGCAATAAAGCGCTCTACAAAAGTCGCTTTCGCTTCATCCGTCACCGCATATAAAAAGCGCCACGGCTCCGTGATTTTATGGTTCGGTGCATAGACTGCATCCTCTAATAGCGGCTGAAGCTGCTCAATCGTCACCGGTATGTCTTTGAATTTTCGAATCGATCGTCTATATCTGACAGCGTCTCGAACTGTTAACGCTTCTGTTTGTTGTTTCGTTTCTGGCATATATGTCATCCTTTCAATCAACTTAATTGAAATTGATTCTCATTCACATTATAAACGTCATCGCATGCAGTTGCAAATCAAGTATCCCTCCTCCCGTCTAAATAGTTGTTTGACTTTTTCAAGTAATGTTACAATCATATTACGTTTTAAACAAATTTTGAGAAAAAAACCAAGATGATGAAATGATTTTCAAGTATTCCCATTTTGTCTGATCTGTTTTTTTTGTCAAAAGGCTTTCAACCATGATTGGAAGGGAGGCTTCTGGATGGAATGAAAATCAATATTGGACAAATCATTAAACTCTACCGTTATAAACAAAATATGACCCAATCTGAATTGGCAGAAGGAATTTGTTCTGTCTCTCATTTAAGTAAAATTGAAAATGGCTCAAAGGAGGCCAATCAAGATACGATCAATTTGCTGCTTGAACGGCTTGGCATCAGCCAAGAAAAGCTGTCACAAAAGGCGCGTCATCTGCTGTCACTTTTAGATGAGTTTCAAATGAATATGTATTTCTATGCTCTCGATCAGGCTGAACAAAATGCAGAAATGATCATTCAGCACGAGGAGCAGTTCTTTTCGCTCGATTTAGGAATTCAGTACCATTTGTCTTTATTTCAATTTTATTTATTAACGGACAAACAGCCGCTTGCCTTAAAAACACACCGCGTGCTCAAAAAATTCGAAAAAACCTTTATTGAAACGGAAAAAGAAATTTTTGAATATCTTGACGGCATTCATCAAATTAAAATTGGTCAGCTTGAAGATGGGCTCAAAAAGCTTGAAAGCTGCTTTTCCTACGCTTCAGTCGAACAAAGTGATTTGTATTATCACTATGCAAAAGCACTTGGAAACATGGGACAGCTGGGTGATGCGCTTGAAGCGACACATCAAGCGATGGATTTATATAGACAAAAGAACAATTTCAAGCGGATTATTCACTGTACACTCATTCACGGCGTGATCTCACTTGAACTAAAAGCCTATCAAACTGCGAAGAAATATATAAAGGAAGTGATTTTGCACACGTCCCTTCATCCTGATGCCTATATTAAAATGTCCGCTTATTTTTATTACGGGGTGCTCTTAAAACGTGAAGGTGATTTCTCTTCAGCTGTGCCTTATTTACTAGATTCACTCAATTACTTTAATCAAGAACAGATAGAAGACCGTTACTGTGAAACGCTATATGAAATTGCGACACTATATGCTGAATATGACCGCAAAAAAGCACTTCCCTACATACACGAGCTGTTAAAACAGCCTCGTATTCAGCCAAACTGTTTATATATGATCAAAATCTATAAATTGATGATTGAGGAAAACCCACTTGATTTGAAAACCTATTTGGTCGAAGCAGCCCTTCCTTACTTTGAACACAATGAGCTGCACAGTGAATATTTGTTTGCTCTTAGGACCTTACTTACCTATGCAGGTGCTGAGCTTGATGAGCAGGCCTATAAGTCCTACACAAAGAAATTGCTCGATCATTTAACAGTATATCTTCCCTATTACAAAAAAGCATGACCTTCTGCCGATCGAAGGTCATGCTTTTTCTATTTATTAAATGGTCTCTTGTTGATCTGTGTCATGATGGTTCACCCGTTTGACAGAATGAATATACCGTCTTTTTGCAAAGAAATCGTACGCATGCTGTCCAAAGCCAAGCCAGATGCTGAGCACGATGAATGGGACCGTTCCCCATAATGCAGGGATATGGCAGGCCATACGCAGCCAAGTATAAATCCCTGAATTCTTTTGATTTTTGGCTAGGGAAATAGACACAATTCGTTTTTCCGCCTTCTCTTCACTGATTTTATTCAGCCTGAGCAGCTGCGAGTGTCTAAAGGATTCAAAGTGAATCCGATTTTTCCAATCGAGTGATCTTAACACATCAATCGTTTTTGCACATGCAGGGCTTTGTCCGTCATAAAACACAAGCAGCCTCAGTGATTTAATGGAACGCTGTTCTCTTTTTTTCGATTCAGCGAGCTTCTTTTTTTCTTGATCGAGATAAATGATTTTTTTCATAAATTGATCGCCTGTCCTTTTCCATCATTTTTTTAGTTCGTTCAAAGGAGATTACAACTAGATTACTATAGTTGCTGGGCCTCTTGTATTGGGAAAAAGCCAACCGTTGTGCGTTATATGAGCCTTTGGATAAGGGCAAAATCATTGATTTCATGGCATATATGAGGTTTTTCAACTAAAAGTGGTTGGGAAAATCGTGGTGCTTTGCGGTTTTCTGCGGTATTTGATAGAATTCTGCGGTTTTCTACATCTTTATGCGGTGGTTTTGTAGGTAAAACGCAAAAACAAGATAAAAAAAGACTACTTCCCATTGCGGCGAAGTAGTCTTTTGGTTTATATTTTTGCCAAAACTTCTACTATTTCTTTCTCAATATCTTTCCATAAGTAGCGGTCTGTCGTATAGTGATGTGCGGCTTCTTTCGCAAATACTTGAAAAGCTTCTTCATAATCAGGTGCATCTTTGTCCGGTTTTTTCTCGTCGACAAAGCGCTGCGCCTCTACTGAGCGAGGTCCCCATTTGCCCACTTCATTCCCGTCCTGATCAATGATGACGATAATCGGAATCGATCTTGCGGTCCCGTTCGTTAAATACTGATCCATCAGGTCTAGATGCTCATCTCGAATGAAATAGCGCGCATCAATGAGTGCTTCATTTGCAATACGCATGAAAATTGGAACATTGACCATCGCATCTCCGCACCAGTCCGCTGTGATGACAAGTGCTCTGAGCTTTTTCTTTTGCAGCTTTTGAAGCAGCTCTTTTTCTTTTTGATGAATTGCATACTGGTTGTACACCGTGAGCAGATTTTCCCGGTTTTTCTCCATGTTGTGTACATATGTACGTTCAGCTAATCCCTTTGTAAACCATTCATTTAATGTCATATGAACATCCCCCTTACCCTTCAACTTTACCACTTTTGCTATTCTTTTGTCTAAAAAAACCTTCACCTAGTGAAAGGTAAAGGTCTTTTGGTTTATGGACGGCGCTTTCGATTTGGGTCCATCCCGATCAGCTTGGTGACAAGTACCATTGTGACAGGCAGTGACGTATTCTTTTTATACGCTAAATATTTCCCGCGCCATTCAGGCTTATATTTCTGTTTAAATGACCGTAAACCGCTGAAGCTGTACATGTATCTGACATTGTTGAAAATAACACTCGCCAAACGCTCCGTGAGAAAGGACTGATGGAACGTCCCCACATTCGATAAAGGTGCCATTCCCATGTTAAACGATTTGTAGCCTCTTTCTTTCGCCCATTGAAACAGGTGGATAAACAGCGCATCCATCATCCCGTTCGGTGCATCATGCATATGACGCATTAAATCGATGGAAATCTCCCCTTCTTGATACATCGGCATCAATGATACAAAGGAAATGATCTGCCCTTGCTCATCCTTTAGAATTGCAATCGGTGCTTTTTGAAGATAGTCTTCTTGAAAATAACCGAGCGAAAATCCTTTTTCTTTTTTCTTTCCGAGCCAGCTGTCAGAAATCTGTTTTAAGGTTGAGATCAACTCATTTGAAAAGGGAGGTTCCAGCATTTCAAAGGTGTAGCCTTCTCGTTCAAATTTATTCGCCACAGCTCGTAAATTTGATTTTTTCTTACCTGACAGAGTAAACGTTTCTAAATCGACCATGGCTTCTTCCCCAAGCTTAAAGAAGTGAAAGCCTAAGTCATGATAAAGAGCCATCCCTTCTCGTTCTACTTGATAAAAAGCGACGCGGTAGCCGGCTTTTTCTGTCTCCTGTAAAAACTCTTCAAGTACAAGCGGATAAGACGCCTCACGTCCAGATGGATCTCCGAGCACAATGACGCAGCGGCCAATTCGCCCAAACTGAAGCATTGCTTCTCCATCACTTGAGAAAAATAGTTTTTTGTCGCCTAAAAAGCCAAGATGACTGAGGGCATTTCCGCCCTTTTCTTCTAAAAACGTTTTTAGTTTTTCCTCATCTGCTTTTTCTCCAATCGGAAATGCTTTCTTATTAAAGATCAATTTACTAATGAAGAAGAAAAGCGGTACGCCAATGAGAGCGATCATGCTTGTCATCGTGATATGCCGTTCATTATGCACCAAGTAATCCTTACTCAAGAAATGCCCGATTTTTGTCCAAATAAAGTTGCCAATAACATTATAGTTAAAGAGCACGAATAAATAACCAGCGGCAGCCGCCACAAACTGATACAAGGAATAAGGTGCCTGCTGCTTTACAAATTGATTTCGAAGAGAGAAAAACACAGCCATGATGACTGGCAAAATAAAAATCAGACTGAGGTTAAACCCCTTTAACAAAGTAAACACAAAACCGCCTGCTAAAGAGATCATTGTCAGCACATACGATCTTTTCGTTCTTTTATACACTTCAATGGACAAAATCATCAGAATGATTCCGAACATTAAAGAAAGACCATTAAATCCTGATAACAGAAAGCGCGGAATGCTGGTAATCACACCTAATCGATCGACTGGAAGCACAACAGATGCCATGATAAGCAAGCCGCTTCCAAAGGTTAAAATCGATAAAGATCCGTACAATAAACGGATTAATAAAGCACGGTGCAAAACAATTAAAACGTTCGTTGTTTCAATGGCAGGTGCCATTTTCGGATTGCCTTCAAGACGTCTAAGCGTCGTTCCCGTTAAATCGTAAGCAGCTAGACAAAGCCCTAAGATAAACGGGAAAATCGAGTACACGAAGCGGTACAAGACGAGCGCCGTCAGCACCATCTCTTTATCAAAACCAATGTATTGCATGCTCAGTAAAAAGATCAGGTCAAACGAACCAAATCCGCCCGGAACCATACTGATTAAACCGCCGATTGACGCAATCGCAAATACACCTAAGACTATTCGGACATCGACATTCATCCCCATAGAGACGACAGCCATGTACATGACAAGTCCAGCTGCCAGCCATTCTAAAAACGATGCACCGATATAAGCGTAAATTGGATGCTTTAGTCCATTTTCACCGCTCTCGATCGAGCTTTTTCGAATGGATGCCATGACGATATAAATCGGTACAATACAGGCAAAGATAATGACAAATGCCCATAGCCACGGCTCCTGGCTGATAATACTTTCAACAGGAAGCACCCTGACCAAGATCAAATCACTGAAAATAGATAAGCCCAAAAGGACAGAGGAAGTCAAAAGGGCAATGCCTTTCAGCAATTTTTTCGTATCTGTTATGTACTCCTTATAGAGAAGCGTTCTAAGCCCTGCTCCTGATAGACCGCCAAATCCAAGAACACTGTTAAAGGAGTTCGCAATCCATGAAATGCGTATCGTTTTCCAGCCGCTGATGGGCATATCAAGGCTTTTTCGTAAAATAAAATCATATAAGGACATTGATAAAACCGCGACAAGTCCAAGAAAGACAAGAATAAACAAGTCCATTCGGTTCAAGCTGTCAATAATATAAAACGTCTTTTTAATGGAAAGTCCGCTCAGCTCCTGCTTCGCGACAAAAATCAAGACAAGGATAATGACGATCGGAAAAAGCATTTTTAAGATCGTCATACCCGTTTTTTTGTTCCACATGTTTTTCCCAACTTTCTAGGTTGCTTCATTATTTCAACTGAACATTATTATACAACAAATACCACTTGATTCATGCAGTTTAACATTCAAAAGCTTGACGAACCTTTCAATTAGAAGTAAAAATCAGTAATATAAAGAAAAGAGCCGCTTAAAGGAAGTGAACAAGCGTGGAATATAATATTCATGACACCACCGTATTAAAAGAAGAGATTCTATCTCCAGAAGAAAAAAAGACATGGGTTCTTTATATGAAAGTACTCACAGCTGCAGGTCTTGGAGATGTTTCTGAATGGATGAAGCTTGATATGAGTATGCCTCAAATGAAGGTGCTCATGCTGCTCAATAACCATGGCTCTCTCAAAGTATCCGAAATCGCTGAAAAAATGGGCGCTTCTTTGTCCAATATGACAGGTCTGCTTGACCGGTTAGAACAGTCAAACTTTGTCGTGCGAAAGCACTCTGAGCGTGACCGGAGAATCATTGTCGTAGAACTGACAGAGGAAGCGAAAAATATTTTCAGAAGTATTTATCAAAAAGGACACGAAAAAATCAAAAATTCCCTGCAGCGGCTCAATGACGAGGAAAAAGAAAAAGTCAATGAAGGCCTTGCTATCTTAGAAAAAGCACTGCGTCCTGAACGCGGCTAAACATGAAAAGGGGAAAAAGACGGTCACTTGTTGTCCGTCTTTTTTGTTTCTTCTACTTGTCGATCTGGGGTGAAAAGATTTTTACGAATCACTTCCCTGTCATCCCATAAAAGATAGGCTAAGCCAATGATGAGGAAAAAAATGCTGATCCACGTACCGCCAGGAATCAGCTGTTCAAGTTCCTCAATCGTTCTTTCTGAGCCTAAGCTGTTACTATAGCGTATCTCAAAAAGAGCATATTTCGCTATATAAAACAATGCCGCCATACAGATAAACATGGCGCCGACAATTCTTCTTCCAGACATGCGTTTACTCCTTTAATTCCACTGATTTCTTTTGATTAATTCCGTGATATGGGCAAGGTGATGCTTTGAATGCCAGACGTACATTCCTGCTGCATCATATAAGGACACCGTTTGTTGATCGGCAGGGTGATAATAAGAAGCGTTGAAGTCCTCCTCTGACATTCCCCGCAGTAAAGTGACCCACCTGCGATGCAGACTGCTGATCAAAGGCAGGGATAAACTGATGGGCGCCTTGCTGTCAGGAAGTGAGGCAAATCCCTCCTGATCATATGGACGTATGTCAGGTGTATCTTCTGTGAGAGCAAGCTTGAATCGTAAGTATGCATTTAGATGGCTGTCTGCTACGTGGTGAATGAGTTGACGAACAGTCCATCCTCCCGGGCGATAAGGTGTATCAAGCTGAGCATCTGTCAGCGGTGCAGTCACCGCTTCATACTCTTCGGGGATTGCGGCCAGCTCATCAATCCATGCTTCAAGCTGTGCTTTCGTTTTTGTTTCAACCGGTTCATATAAGCCAATCGGATATTGTAATGACGTCATACGCTTTCTCCTCTCTCAAATCCTTCAAGCACAAATTTTCCAATCATCTTTCCTTGCTCAAGCGTTTGATGTGCCTGCTTCAAGTTAGCAGCATTGATCGGACTGAGAACCTTTGTTAAGGTATGCGTTATTTTTCCCTGCTCAAATAACTCACCCGCCTCTGTCAAAAGCTCATGCTGTTTGATCATGTCCGCTGTTTCATACATAGGGCGTGTGAACATGAATTCCCATACAAATGCCGCACTTTTATTTTTGAGTAATTGAATGTCTAGATTGTGCTCGTTTTCGACAATGGTACAGATCGTGCCTTGCGGTTTTATCGCTTCTGCCATGCCTTTGAAATGTCCATCTGTATCATTTAAGCATAAAATAAAATCCACTTCGCCCATTCCTTTTTCCTCGAGCTGCGCTAAAAGCGGCTGATGATGATCAATGATATGATCGGCACCTAATGACAGACACCACTCTTTTGTTTCTGGTCTTGATGCGGTAGCGATCACAGTTGCCTTCGCTAATTTGGCTAGTTGAATGGCGATAGACCCAACACCGCCTGCACCACCAACGATCAGCAAGGTTGAACCTTCAGCATTCCGCTTCATATGCATCCGGTCAAATAAAGCCTCATAAGCCGTAATTGTTGTAAGGGGCATCGCGGCTGCTTCTGCAAAGGATAGATTGGCAGGCTTTTTCGCCACAATACGTTCATCCACAAGCTGATATTCACTATTCGACCCTTGACGCGTAATATCTCCCGCATAGTATACGTGATCACCTGGCTGAAACAATGTACACGCTTCGCCCACTTCTACAACCGTACCGCTTGCATCATAGCCTAGAATTTTCAGTTTTTCTTCCTTCTGATCCTTCGGTGATCTCACCTTTGTATCAACTGGATTCACTGACACAGCCTCTATCTTCACGAGTACATCCCTTCCAGACGCCTTAGGCTTTTCAACCTCCTGATCCATCAGGCTTTGCTCATGCTCAATCGGCAAATACTCCAATAGTCCAACTGCTTTCACTCGCTCGCACTCCCTTTCTCTATTCTTTCTTTCCACATTTTATCATAATTTTCTGATGTTTATGGCTGGATCAAACGAGTGATGGCACATTTATGACCTTTTCAGGGCCTTTCGCTCCCTCGCGATGTATGAAGGACGTGCTTTTTGCAAAGAAGGAACATAAGTGAACCAGCTGTTGGATTTAAAAAACAGCTGAACGTAGTAAAACTGGATGTGTTGCAGGAAAACAATGATGATGAAAAAAGTAATGAAAAAGAGGTTAGACATATCTGCTATCCCCTGGATCCATTCGTTTATAAAAAACACCACAAAACTGATCATCATCAGCTGTTCAAGCCTTTGCACGATCTTGGTCAAGCCATGTCCTCGTTTTGATAGATCACCAGACTGATGCTTTCTGATTTTTCTCGATTTATAAAACCAAATGATACTTTCCGCTAAGTTATGAGTGATAAAAAGTACAATGAGCGCAATGAATAAAGGCGATGGGTGATAAAAGAATGGGATTAAAAATGGAATGACAAGAAAATAAATGGCAATACATGCGTGTCTGACTGATAAGAGAAATAGGTCTTTTTCTATAGATGTTTTCATCTGTTTCACCTCCATATGTACTACGTTTTAATTGCCAAAATGTTCCCCTTCGCTATCAAAAAAAGGATGCCCCAAGAAGGCATCCTTTTCATGAATAAAGCTTAAAAAGCAGCGCTTAGTACGACAGGACCTTGTGGGAGCTTGTTATCCTTTTTTGGTTCAAGGGTCACAGCCACGGTATCCCATGATTCGCTTGCTTCTTTTTCAGATAACGCATAGGTGACGGTTCCTTCCCCTTTGTTATCTGTTTTAAAGGCACCGGCTGGAACCGGCTGATCTCCTTTAATGAGCCACACTTGATAAACAGCAGATGAATCAAGCTGACCCTTTAAGCCGTCTGCACTCACCACAAGTTCTTTTTTGCCGTTATGCTCTATCACTGAAAAAGCACCCGTCGTTTTTGGTGATGCGGCCGATGCCAGTGATTTTGTGGCAACAACCCTGACAGGTTCTTCCGCCTGTTCTTTTCCATTCGATAAGAAATACACATTTCCAGCTGCTGATATGAGAAGCAGTGCCGCAACGAGCGGTAAGAGCCACTGGTTTCGTTTCTTTTGCAGCGGTTTGATTTCGTTTGGCTCAGGTGCAGCCTTGAGCTCTTTTTTATGGCTATTCTTTTCTTCGACTGTCTCCTCTTCAAACACCTGGGATAAAATACGGTCTTTCATCCCTGCCGGAGGTATTTGGTCTTCGGCTAGAAATGGAATGTCAGACATGAGCGATGTCAATTCTTCAAGCTCTTCTTTGCAAGCTGAGCAGTGCTTGATGTGCGCTTCAAATTGCGTTTTTTCTTCTCCTTGTAAATGCCCATTAAAATAATCAATTACTTGATGTTTACACTGATTCATGCCTCTTCCTCCTTTCCACCGAGCGACAGTTTCGATCGCAAATGCTTCAGTGACAATCGAACCCTTCCCTTTACCGTACCAATAGGGATGCCCAGCTTTTCGGCGATGCTCTTTTGTGTCATCCCTTTAAAATAAACATCTTCTATAATGGTTTGCTGTTCTTTTGACAATGTAGATACTGCTTCACGTATGTTCTGTTTTTCCTCGTTCCATTCCACTTCTTTTGATACATCTTCTTGATGATCAGCTAAATATTCAATATGCTCATCATCCAAAGCCGTTTCATTCCGATGCTTTCTTAAAAGGTCAATGGCCGTGTTGCGTGACATCATGAATAACCACGAAGAGAATTTCCCTTTATCGGTATGATATTCTCCTATGCCGCGCCAGAGCTTGATGAAGACCTCTTGAAGTACTTCCTCCGCGAGCTCACGGTTGCCAGTCATTTTATAAATAAACGAATATAGCACACGTTCATAACGATCGTACAGCACTTCAAGCGAAGGCTTGTGACGATCATATTTGATCTTGTGATACAGCTCAAAATCTTGCAATGTGTCCATGGTCATCTCCTTCCTTTTTCATGAGAAAGAGCATGCGCATCCATCATGAAATCCTTCACGTATTGCTAATCACTCGATTTGCTGAAATAAGCCTACCTTGTACTTTACTCTTTTTTCAAGGAGAAAAAAAGAGCGTTGAAATAGGAAGTGTGCTCCTCATGAGAATGTACTTACTTTACGACCTAACAGACCATTTGGATCACCGAATCCATGTGTGACCACTCTCTGATCAGGATTTTAGTAAATCTCATCTCCCTCTCCATTCAATAGAGGTAGAACGCATTCATTCCACATGTCATAATAGGGTGTAAATTGGAGAAATTGGAGTGTCCGTATATGATGGTGACGATTGTTCTTTTTTTATTAGCAGGTTTAGCAGAAATTGGCGGAGGCTATTTGGTATGGCTTTGGCTGCGTGAAGCAAAACCTGTCAGCTTCGGGATCGCCGGCAGCCTCATCTTGGTTGCATATGGCATCATTCCAACCTTCCAGCAGTTCCCGACTTTTGGACGGGTTTATGCTGCCTATGGCGGTGTTTTTGTCATTCTTGCTGTGTTTTGGGGCTGGTGGGTCGATCGGAAAACACCTGATCTATATGACTGGATGGGGGCTTTGATCTGTTTGGCTGGAGTCAGTGTGATGTTATTTGCGCCTCGCAGTTAATGGACCCATATAAAAAGTGCTGCCACATACGGGCAGCACTTTGCTATGTTATTTGAATGCTTCAACGAGCTCCAGCTGTTTGTAATTCTTTGTTTTTCTCCTTAAAGCGTTCGTTATGAGAGGAAACGTATGCCACTTTTTCAGCTTCTGGTTCGATGTAAAGCTTTGCGCTATTCAGTGCATTGACTCCATCAACAAACGTGCCGGCAATTAAGCGGACCTTGCTTTTATGTGTACACAAGTCGCCTACCGCATAGACGCCCGGTAAATTGGTTTCCATTTTTTCATTAACCTCGATCAGTCCCCATTCACCTTGCTTGAGGCCCCATTCTGATAGCACGCTTAAATCGCCTTTCATCCCGTGATTGACAATCACAGCATCTGTTTCGATTCGTTCTTTTTCGCCTGTCTCTATGTTTTGAATAGTGACAGCAGCAATTTTGTCGCCTTGACCATGCAACTCTGTTAGTTCATGCGGGGTTAAAATTCGTTTGCAAGTTGCCTTCATATTGGCGACGTTTTTCTCATGTCCGCCAAACATGTCACGCCGATGCACGACGGTGACACTTTCAGCAATCGGTGCAAGGGCATTGGCCCAGTCAACGGCTGAGTCGCCGCCTCCAGAAATCACAACCCGCTTCCCTGCAAATGTCTTAAGCTCCTGGACAGTGTAATAAAGGTTTGTCACTTCATAGCGGTCTGCATGCTCGATTTCAAGTTTCCGCTGAACTGGAATGCCGTGACCCATCGCTAATATGAGGGTCTTTGTCAAATGACGATCACCATTTTCAGCCGTCAGTATGATGTGATTATGTTCATCTCGCTCAAATGACGTGATTTTTTGATTCAGTGCAATCTCTGGTTCAAATGTTTTCGCCTGTGTTTCCAGCTGCTGTATCAGCTGTTCTCCTCTTGTTGGCGGTAAACCGCCGACATCCCAAATGACCTTTTCAGGATACAGAAGGATTTTCCCGCCAAGGCTTTCGTTGTACTCAAGTACCTTCGTCTTTAAGTCCCGCATCCCACTATAAAAGGCGGTGTACATGCCTGCTGGACCGCCGCCAATAATGGTGACGTCAAACAATTCAAGCTGATCTGTCATTTGAGTCCCTCCAGTTTTCCATCGAATGATCTATTTTTCAGTGATATTGATTCTCATTATCATATGTACCTATTGTAGTCTACTCTAGTGAAGGGAATCAATAGCTTTCTTCAAAAAAAGAACAGGACGAGCGCTCACTCGTCCTGTCATCCATCATACAATGGTTAAACCAAGGTCTTTTAATTCAAGAGAAACAAGTCTTGCAATCGCATCTGCGCCTTCTTTTGTAAAGTGCGTGCGATCCTCAATTCCTGTTGACAGCATAAAGTAAGAGGTCGTTTTCTCTATACCGGAAATTTGATAAAACTGAAGACTTGCGGTATTTAAATCGACGAGAAGAACTTCTTCTTCATCGGCTAATTCTTTCATAGCGGCACAGTAATCAGGAAAATCATTGATAAATTCTCCGTCTTTTTCATGAAAACGTCCGACTGGCGTTAATAAAAGTGGTGTTGCCCCTTTTGCTCTTGCTCCATGAATATATTGAGACAGGTAGCTTTTATAGGTTGTGAAAGGATCTGTATGCCGCTCAGGCTTTTCCTTGGAAGCATCATTGTGCCCCATTTGTGTGAAAAGCCAATCTCCTGGCTGAATGTCAGCCAATATGTCATCAAGGCGTCCTTCTTCAATGAATGTTTTTGAGCTTCTTCCACCAATGGCACGGTTCTCGACGTTCACCCCGTGCGCTGTATAGCGGTGTAAAAACTCTCCCCATCCTCCTTGAACAGGACGATCTGGATAAGATGAAACGGTCGAATCACCAGCTAAATAGATGGTTGTCATGTTCATACGCCTCCCTTTTTCATTGAGCCACTTCACCCGAGCGATACGGACATGCTAGTGGCTGCTGAAAAGATATGAAACAATCAGCATCGCTATTTCAATTATTCTCTTTTTAATGATCAAAACCCTGCTTACCGGTAGATGTGAATGTGTTAAATATGCGGCGGAAGTTCTATTTTTGATTCCACTGCTTGATGTAACGCCTGAAGCATATAGCCAATTCCTTTATATGGAGCCAGCGGATAATTTGCTTTTTGATGAGGCTGTAATAAAGGATCGATCACTTTTCGATATTTCTTTCCACCTAGTACCACCAGTTCATCATATGCGAAAAGATTTTTTTGATGAAATTGCTGGCTCAGTTCTTCTCGTGTGATCTGCTTAGCATGCGGTGTACCAAAAGCCACATCATAATTTTCGTGAATGATATCATCTGCCTTTAAGAAGCCGTGCTTCGCTGATAAGATCATCCAGTCTGAAAAGAACGTTTGAGCATAGCTTTTCGTACGCTGATGCAGGGGACTTAAATAGACATGGTTCGCTGGCTGGCTCCCTGCTTCTGGATCGACATCCCAAATTTTCTTCGCGCCACATGGAATGATACAAACTCGCTTCACTCAAATTTCTCCTTCCTTTTTCGATAGATCTGATACACGATACAGCCTAGTGCTGTGCCAAGCGTATTTAAAAGAATATCATCAATATCGCTGCTTCTTGTAATGATACCAGATTGCGAGAACATCCATTGGAGCAATTCGATCATGGTTGACAGGAGAAAGCCCCCAAGAACCGCCTTTTGCCAGCGCAAGGTTCGAAAGGCTTGATATAGAAAAAAACCGAGTGGAACAAATAACAATATGTTCCCTGCTAAATTTAGAAAGACAAGATTGGGATAGCCATGATGGTACGCGTGAAGATTTTGATAAATGGACTGCAAAGGCATGAGGTTGACACTCACCTGATCTCTTGGGGCGGAAAAACGATTTGGAAAGACCGTTAAATATAGTAAAACATTCGTATAAATAAACAGACTGGCAAGGACCAATTCTGTCCGCAAATAGATAAAACGATTGTGCTTTTTTGCCTGTCTGTATCTCATATGTAAATAGAGCGGGACGAGCAGGAGAAAATAAGCAATGGAAAACATAGCACTGGAAGTCATACAGAGAGCTGCCCCTTTCTCACATGATGATGCTTGACCATATTTACAGCATATTCAGGCTTGCCCGCATCTATTCATCACTTATTCTCACATTCAATGAAGAGAAAACCATATTGACAAATCGTCAGTTTCTCGCTAAACTGAATGACATTCAGTCATTTAAGGTCGGTGATGATATGTCGAAACGAGAAAAGATTATGCTTGCTGCGATTGATGCGTTTAAAGAAAAAGGCATCGAAAAGACGACCATTTCGGATATTGTGAAAGCAGCAGGAGTAGCGCAAGGAACGTTTTATTTATATTTTCCTTCAAAGCTTTCCGTCATGCCTGCAATCGCAGAACATCTTATCGCACAGATGGTGCCTGCAATCGAAAAGGAATTAACTCAGCATGCAGATGTCCTCGATCAAGCAGATGCGCTTGTTGAATTCATTTTCGCTTTTACAAGGCAATACCGTGATGTCCTTGCCCTGACCTACTCAGGCTTAGCCGCCACCGAGCATTTAAAGGAATGGGAAGATATTTATGAGCCGATTTACAAATGGGTCGCTGCTTTTCTAGAAAAAGCAAAGCAGGACAAACGAGTCCGCGCGAATTTGAACTGTCAATATGCAGCCAAATTCATTATCGGTTTACTCGAATCGTCTGCTGAGCAAATGTACTTGTTTACGGAAACAGATACAGAAGAGGTTCTGATTCAAAAGCGAGAGGTGAAGCAATTTCTTCTTTACGCACTTGGCATAGAGACACCTTAACTTAGTACAGCACTTGCTGTACGCAGCGTGTAGACAAACCCTCGCATTCTTTGTCAGTCCTGCGCGCTGGTGCTCACGAATGTCAAATTCGCTCCGCGCCAGTGCTCGTCTTTCCTAGACTTCAAAGGTTTTCTATCACGCTGAAAAGAAGACAAAGGGCTAAAATAAAGTTCATTTTAGCCCTTTGTCGACAATCTGAGTACAGCACTCGCTGTACGCTCTTTTTTGGTTTCAAAATGACGAATCGTCATTTTTAAGTTTTTAGGAGGAAATACGATGAAAAAAAGCTGGATGTATGTTGCACTCACTTGTTTATTCGAATTACTTTGGGTGTTTGGTTTAAATAGAGCCGATGCTCTGTGGGAATGGGCGATCATTATCTGCCTGATCCCAGTTGATTTTTATTTTTTAATGAAGGCATGCGAGAAGCTGCCGACAGGGACCGTGTACGCCGTGTTTGCCGGAGTTGGAACGATAGGGACATCTTTGATGGATTATGCGCTGTTCGGCGGTTCGTTTTCGTTAGAAAAGCTCTTATTTATGGGTATTTTAATTCTCGGGATTATTGGACTGAAAGTGTCTGATGGAGATGCCCATGAGCAGAAAGGAGAAGCGGTATAACATGGGCTGGTTCTTTGTACTGTTGGCCTCTGCCTGCGAAATCGGCGGAACCATAGGCCTCAATATGTTTAGTAAGAAAAAGCAAATCACGACAGGCATTTTATTTGTCGGCGGGTTTGCCTTATCCTTTTTGTTTTTATACGCCTCGTTCTCATCCGTTCAAGTATCCGTCGCCTATACGGTCTGGATTGGACTTGGAACGGCGGGCTCTGTCTTGTTTAATATGATTCTATTTAAAGAGCCGAAAAACATGATTCGTATACTCAGCTTGCTGCTGATTGTGATTGGTGTGGTTGGGCTGAAGTTGTTTGCGTAATTGAGTCACAAGAAAGAAAAAGTTTATGATGGTATTAGCCATTACATTAGCAATAGAAAAAGCAATGGAATTGATTTTCCATTGCTTTTTAAGTTATTTTATAAACTTTTCTTGGTACGCTTTAAATTGTTCTTCGTATTTTTGCAACTTTTCCCCATCAACTTTTGAATTTAATTTCGGTTTTCGCTTTCCAATCACCATCACATCTTTATCTACAATAGGACTTGATAAAAAGATGTATGGTGCAAAACGATCACACTTCGTATTTGGGAGAGTTACGGATAACCTGGCATATTCTTCTGTCGGGAATTGGTTCGAAATTTCAAGTTCCTTGAGTCCCTCTAATTCCGATATCGGCTCTAAAGACTCGTCCTTCACTTTTATATTTGATAAGCACAGATATTTTAAATTCTTGAGGTATCTTAAAGGTTGAAGAGTATTTATATTTAATGTATTCCAAATCCCGCCTGACAATTGTAACAGTTCTAAACCAGTGTTTTTTTGCAAAGGGGCTATGTCATTCAACTTTGAAAAATCTGTTATGGATAAAGATTTTAAATAAGTGTTTTTTGATAAATCCCATAAACTTTGTGCCTTTGTATTCCATTCAAGTGCCAATACCTCAACATCTTTAAGAGAACTTATGATTGATAAATCTTCTACTCTCAGTTCATGCACAAAGAGCATTTTTGGATTAACTAAGCTCAATATCGTATTGAAATCCTTTTGGTTCACTTTGTAAATCCACAATTTCGTCAGGTTAGAAAAACATTCCAACCTTTCAATATTTTTCGTTTTTCCTGTGATTAACAACTCAGTGGAATTTTCATCTACATCGGCTAAATCATGAACAACTTCTGGTCGTGCATCATTACGAAAAATATATTCAGGGTGTTCTTTTAGCATTCTTTTACCTCCACACCTATTAATTACGGATGATCTAAAATGAATTTTATCAGAAGTTTGGAGTCAAAACATGATCATCTTTAGCTCTTTCCGATATTTCTTCCGAAGAAACTGGGGAAGGGATAAAAACTAGATGATCTTCTTTGGTCGCCAATCGTTTAAATTTAGACCATTTTATCAGTCTCCAATAAATCCTCGATGTCCAATTACTTCACAATCCGCCAATGATTACGTCTGTTTTCAATTCATTCTTATGCTAGTTTTTGTACGAATTGAAATAACAAAAGAACTCCAATTCATATACGAATTAGAGTCCTCATTTATGACTGATTTCATTTTTCTAACTTAAAACCGAACCCATTCATCAAAGCCTCTTCCTTTTATCGTTTAATGGGTGTCTTGCTGCTCGAGCAAGAGATCCATTGCGTAAATGGATTCGCCCTTCTCATCCAATAAAAAGTATACAATCAAAGGCTCTCCAAAAGATGCTGTCTGCTGCGTGAACAAAACACAGGTGAATTTCTTAATACCAATTGGAAGCTTTCTTTTTAATATAGGATGAAGAATAGGTGAAGCCCGAATTGTATCTACATCAACTTCCCAACGTTCGTTTTTTAAAGTTGGATAATGCTCTGATAACAATTGGTGTAACATATCGGTCGTGAGCGCTGCTTTTCCATCGCATCCATCATTTATTATGTTGGTGTTATACATCCGATGGCTGCTCACTCTTTGAAGCGTTGATTCGTATTCCTTTTAAGACAAATCGTTTCTGACCATCAAGTGTACAAGTGATCAATGTCAGTTCATTTTTCCCACGGTCCTTTAGTACATCCACATCCGTCGGTTCAATCGTAGCTGAGCTGACAATTTTATATTCGTATGTTTCAGCTTGATGATGTAAGACAACTTTTTCTCCTTTAGGCACCTCTGGCAGCTGATGGAAAAGACGATCGCCTCTATACCCTCTATGCCCTGCAATCGTGAAATTCCCTTCACCTGGCATTTGATGAGATTTAATTTGAGTCAGTGCTATACCTAAATTTTCTTTCGATGTAACAGGAAGCACTTTTTCGTTTAAATCAATTGACGGGATCTCTAGCTCCATCACATCTCGCAGGTCTTCTTCTGACACAGTTAAATGTGGAATAGAAGAAAGGGCATCACCGTCATTTTCTGCAATCATCTTTAATGCCTGTTCCATTGCTGCTGTCTCTTGAGAAGTTCGCCACTCATATAGAAAAGGAACGGAGGTGAGTATCAGCCCGGCGACCACCAAAAAGCTGCCTAATAAGGTTCTTTTTTTCATCAATACACTCGTTCCTTCCTTTTACTGAATGGTTCTTCTTCTGACAACAAGAAGAACAGTTCCAGAAGCTACTAGTAATATCCCTGCATACATCAAGTAACGCAGCCATTCTTCTCCAGTCTTTGGCAGCTCACCGTTTGAGTCATGAGGCGGATGTTGATCCCCTTTATCTGAAGCTGGAGGATTCGTGTGGTCCTCTTCATTCTTCACTGGTGCATTTTTCACAATCATTGTCTTGATCTCCACTTCGCCCATTTGAATTGTAAAAGCGAGCGGTTTCTTTAAAGCTACATAACCATCCGGTGCTTTCGTCTCAGTGAGTAGATACTCTCCAGGTTTAAGCCCTTTGACAATGGCTTCTCCGTCTTTTCCTGTTGTCACAGATTTTATGGTTTTCCCGGCTTTTGTACGAATGTCAAAGGATGCCCCTTTTAAGGTTCTATCTGTCTGCTGGTCTACCTTTATGATACGCAGACTTCCTAAGATCAAGTGATTCTTCGCTGTTAATTGAAGCGGCTTCTGCTGATTTTTCTCAATTGTGAACAGGATCGGCTTATCATCCAATTGATAGCCATGAGGTGCTTTCGTTTCAACGAATTGATATTGTCCCGGTTTTAAATCATTGATGTGAAGCTTTCCTTTTTGGTCCGTTACAAGTGATTTCTTCAACGTTTTTCCTTCTTTACTCAGAAGAGCAAACTCTGCATTTTCCAGCGTGTGTCCCTCATCATCCACTTTGGTCAGTTCCACTGCTCCCGGCGTCAGTTTGTTAATCATTTCTACTTTTGCTGGTTTGTCTTGACCTAATCGAATCTTAAATGAGACAGGTGTCTGATCCAGTTCATAGCCGGCAATGCTTGCTGTTTCGACAAATTGATAGGTGCCTGGCTTCAGTTGATCGACTGTTAGTTGACCATTTTTGTCTGTCTTTAAGTCTTTCTTTATACGTTGATCGTGCTCATCAAGCAGATCGAAGGTCACTCCATTGAGTAACTGACCATCTTCTCCTTTTTTCTGAAGCTGCACAGCACTTGTCGTCCGAATATTTTCTTTTGTCACTTTCACCAGTTGTTTTGGATTGAAATCAATCTTAAAGTCTACTGGTTCTGCATCTAGTTTATGTCCAAAAGGAGCCTTCGTTTCAACCAATTGGTAAGCGCCTGGTTTCAAATCGTTGACAGTGATGATGCCTTTCTCGTTGGTTGTTAAACCTGACATCAATTCTTTACCATCGTCATTGAAAAGGGTAAATTCTGCTCCTTTCAATCTTTCTTTTTCTTCTCCTATTTTTGTGAGTTCAACAGAACCTTTCTTAAGCTGATTGATTGCCTCCACTTGAATCAACTCTTTTTGACCTAATTCAACTTGAAAGACAAGTGGTTTCGCACTCAATTCATAGCCTTCAAGACTCTTTCTTTCAACAAATTGATAGGTTCCAGGTTTTAGCCCTGTGAAGGTGATCTTTCCATCCTGATTGGTTGTGATTCCTTCTCCTCCTGCCACTATCTTTCCTTTATCATCAGATAGGTCAAAGACAACTCCTTCTAATGATTTCCCATCTTCGCCTTTTTTGTGCAGCAGCACTCCGCCTGTAGTGCGGCTATTTTCTTTTGTCACACTAACCAGCTTCTCAGGATTAAATGGAATAGCAAAAGTGACAGGTGTTTCGTCAAGCTCATGACCGAATGGAGCCTTCGTTTCAACAAACTGATAGGTTCCAGGTTTCAGATTGTTGACGATGATTTTCCCGTTCTGATCAGTGACGAGACCTGTTTTTATCTCTTTTCCATTTGCATCTACAAGCTTAAATTCTGCTCCTTCAAGCACATCATCCTTTTCACCGAGCTTCGTGAGCTGAACAGATCCAGTTTTGAGATCATTGATCACTTTGATCTCTGCTGGTGTTTTTTGTGCGATTTCGATGGTAAAAGGATAAGGTTTATTATTCTTTTGGTAACCATCAACACTCTCTGTCTCCACGAGCTGATATTTGCCCGGTTTGAGGTTGTCGACCAAAATCTTCCCATCTTCATCTGTTGTCAAATCTTTACGCACAACTTCGTCATTTTGATCCAAGACTTCAAATCGAACACCTTGAAGCTTCTTGCCATCTTCCCCTTCTTTTAACACTTCTAATGCACTTGTCTCATATAGGTTCTTTTGCGAAATGACGACTGGTTCCTTTGGATCAAGTGGTACTTCAAATTTGATTGGCGTTTCATCTAATACATAACCATCTGGTGCTTTTGTTTCAACGAGCTGATACGTACCCGGCCTTAGTTCGTTTATCGTGATTTTGCCATTTTCTCCTGTGACAAGCGACTTTTGCAGCTCTTGCCCGTCTTGATCTAAAAGCTTGAATTGTGCACCTTCTAGTCTCTCTCCGCCTTCACCTATTTTGCTCAATTCTGCAGAGCCTTTGATAATGTCATTTAATGCAGTTACAATTGTTGTTTCTGTTTGATTTTCTTTAATGGTGAACGGCCATTTTTGCTGATTTAATTGATAACCTTTCGGTGCGTTTGTCTCAACAAAATAATAGGAACCTGGCTCAAGATGTTTGAAAAGGATTTCTCCTTTTTCGTCCGTTTTCAAATCGGTTTGGACGGTCTCTCCAGATTCATTTTTCAGTTCAAATTCTGCATTCTCTAATGCTGCACCCGTCTCTTTGTCTTTTTTCGTTAACTTGACATGCTGGCGGATTTCTTGGTTCTGCACCGTCATGCTATTTCCTGTTTTCGCTTGATCTCCAGATTCGTAAGGCTGATCAATCGTTACATGGATCGGTTCCTTCGTTTTAATATAACCATCAGGTGCTTTCTCTTCTGTCACGATATAATCACCATACAGAAGACGATCAAATCGAAGAGCTCCTTCTTCATCTGTTGTCTTTGTACCAATGACGATGCCGCTCGCAGCATCTGTCAGAGAGAAGCTTGCTCCTTTTAGCGCTTTTCCACTACTCGCATCTACCTTTTTAACGGTTAAAGCACCAATCGATCCTGTGCCATCTCCCATGCCAGCGGTGCGTTTCACCACAATTGAGGCTTCGGATTCCTTTTTGATTTCTTTTACATTTTCACCTCTAAACGTTACTTCGTTTTGAAGTGTACTTCCCACTTTATCTAAAATGAGAGATTGGTATTCTAAAATATATGGTCTTGTGATTTCTTCTTTAAATTTAATTTGAAAAGAATCTGGATCAAATTCAAGGTCTAGCTCATAATCCTTCCCTTTTTCCAGCTCTTCTGCTTTTGTCACTTGCCCCTTTTCATCTATTGTCGTCGAATAGAGATGAAATGAGTTTACTATTATGGCTTGGTTACTGCTTGGATGGTCTATAATCGTCGCATCTTGGACTGTTGATTGACCAAAATTGATATTCAGTTTCCAATCAATGACTTTCCCTTGCTGATTTCCTGATTTGCTCGTGTATTTCCCCCCATTTGGAATGGACACCACTGCATTCACATCAGATTCTTTTGTCTGCCCATCATAAAGGGTCGCTTTATTTTCGTAGGTTTTCTGTACTAACTCCATTCCTTCAACACTTGTTTGATACGTGATTTTGTATGGAGAATCAATGGCTTTTTTGAAAATCACTTCGAAGCCTGTTTCTCCCTTTTCATTTTCAAGGAATTTGATGTCATAATGTTCTTTCGCTAATACCTCTTTTTCTTCTGCTCCATTTTCCCCGCCTTGTAAATCAAGCGAATAGACGATGATTGAATCTTTAAGCAAACGCTGGTTTCCTTGAATGAAATCCTCGATTCTCGCCTCTTCTAAATGTTTCAAGTTATAGTTCACACCGATATTCCATGTGATCTCTTTTTTCTTTGCATTATAAGTTCCGTTTTTGAAGCCATTTGACTGCGTGTATGTGTCAGGCGTGAAGACAGACTGATTTTCCTTCGTCAAATCCTTGCCATCTTCATTTACCCATTCGAGCTTTACATGATTACGCAGGTTCTTTTGGTCTTTATCTGCTCTTTTTTCATAATCAAAAGACGTTGTATATGTGACGGTATGTTCTGTCTTTATTTCTTTCGTAAATTGAATATCAAATCCATTTGCATGTTCAACGATTTGATAATCTGTGCCTTCTTCAAGCACTGTATTACCTGTCGTCACTTTTAAACTATCTTTTTGCAGCGTCAATCCTTCGTTTGTAAACGTATCTTTTAATATCACTTTGTTCATCGTTTGTTGATCTTTGTTGAAGGTGATACGCCATGGAATGGTCTTGGTCTTGTAATTCGGTGTTCCATGATTTTTCGTTAGGATTTGCTGGTCAATTCTTTGCTTCCCTTGTTTGCTCTCTTTGCCAGCTGTTACCGTATTGATAATCTCTTCAGCTTCAAAAATCCGCTCGGTTGCTTTTGTTTGATAAGTGATGAGATAAGCTGATTGAATATCTTGATTGAATTGCAAGGTAAACCCGTTTTGTTCATCCTTTTTTTGAGGTTGAACCACATAATTTTCAAACGCTTTTGTTCCAGCTTCGTTGCCATTCTGATCAATTGTGACTTCTTTGACTTGAATGGAATCAGATATCAGCGCCTGTGTGCCGTTAAAGAAGTCTTCTAACAAAGCGTCCTTTTGAGCCAGCTTTTTTTCGTTATAGTTATAACGAATTTCCCATGTAATTGTTTGTGTGACTGGGTCGTAGTGCGCGGCTTTTTTATTTAAAGGACTGCCTCTTGTCACATTCACTGTTCCTTCTGCTGAACTGATCACTTTATCACCAGAAACAAGGGACGCTTTATTACGAAATGCAGATTGATCCTGATTCGTAATATCCGTTTCATACATTAAACGGTAAGCTAGATGCACGTCATCTTTAAATTCAATCGTGAAATCTTGACCATCTGCAGTTTGGCCAATTGTGTAGTGGTTTTCGTCAAGCAGCTGACCAATCGATGTTTCTCCATTTAGCTTTGTATCAATACGATAAAGCTTAATTGAATCTTTTTTCAACGCCTGACCTTCTTGAATCGGATCTAACAGTTTCGCTTGTTTCACATCTTCTAAATCCATATTAAAATCTACTGTCCATTGAATGGTTTCAGCATTGTAAGATCGATTTGGTTCTCCCTTTTTAGAGACGTTTGGGCCATTTGGAATGTATTGAATCGGGATTGATATTTTATCCTTTCCTTCAATCGGGGTAATGACCACTTCTTTTTCTTCAGTAATTACAGTTTTTTTATCTAATTGCGTCCACACTTGAAGTGTTCCATGAATATTTGAATATTGTTTGATAAAATCGGTGAACTCGATGGAGGCATTTCCGCTTTCATCTACAGAAAAATAACCAATGGTTGCTTGATTAAATTTCATCTCAAGACGATCGATTTTTTCATAAATCACTAATTCCTCTGGAACCTTGAAATGGAATTCATCCCCGCCATTATAGCTATGACCGTTCGGGATGGCCCACTCATAGTTAATGGAAATCAGCGAGTTGATATCAGGCTTTTCAACTGAATTTCCTTCCTGATCTTCAAAGATTAATTTCGCATCAGTGAGGAGATTTTCTTGTATCAGCATTTGTTTTGAAACACTTTGCAGCCCTGCACGCTTAGATACGCTCACTTTGTTTTTTAGTAATTCATCTTCATCGTTTTGTTTCGTTTGAGCGGCTTCTTGATTGTTAGAAGCTTTATCTTTCTCAGATGAGATTGAGTCATCTTTTGGAAGGCTTTCTTCACCCTTATTTTGCTTTGTTTTCTCTTCTTGCTGAGTTATACTGGTGACATCGATGTCAATTGATCCTTCTAAATTTGGATCGATCTCAACATCTTCTTTAAATTTCACCGTCACTTCATTTTGTTTTGAAACGGTATACTCGCCAACAGGTATGTCACCCACAGTAATGGGTTCCTTCTGCTCCTTCTCTACCTGGATGGCTGAAGGAAGAGTGAGAACATACGGATATTGTTTTTTTAGATCAATTCCTTTTATAGACCAATGCACAGTGGCCTTTCTTACTTGCTGATCTTCCATGCTTGATAACTTATTGCCTTCGCTATCAGCAAATTCAATATCCCCATAAATGTTTTCTTGAATTTCTTTTGCTTGTGCCCCTGCTAAAGGCAAGACTCCTAATATACTAGACTGTATGACTAGCACTGTAATGAGTGCCAGCGACAATATTCTTTTCAATACATCCACCCTTTTCTAAAATTAATTTTCAACAACGATAAAAAAATCATTAGTATACTGTCAGATCAATCACCCCGCTTCTGATCAATATTTTCTAAAAATTGCACCTTAAGACCCTATGAATAAAATGAGTTGATCAATCATGAGCTTGAAAGGTCATCATGAGTAGTGGATTGAGTAAATGGATTGGGGTCTATAGAAATGGGGAATAGTGAGAGGATCGTGAAAAGATTAAATGTGAATTTTTATATTTATACTGGAATTAACAATAAACGATGTGTACATGCATATATAAGCATGTATTCACATATGGTTCGTTCATATGAAACAAGCATGTATCATATCGTATGTAAGGTGAGTCAGTTCAGCATTATATAAATCGCATTCCTTTCTACTCCCTTTCATATGGTAATCAAAAATCTGCTGCGTTTTATTCTTACATTTACCGTTTCAACAGCAAAAAAATAAACTTAAATATCTAAAATGATCCATTTTTATAGGATTCATGGCTTACTTATCACCTTTTAAAAGAAATATATGGAGAATCAGGGAATAACATTTGTTTTCGTCTAATTTTTTTCTCTTTTATCATGAAAAGTGAAGACAAAACGATTTAGCCTAAACATTAAAATCATTTTATGCCTATTTAGAAAATCAAATGTTCTTTAAGTGAACTTCATCATATAGAGGCAAGCCAAGGGAAGGAGTTAGTTGTTTAATGGAGCTCATTGATAATAAATCAAAGAGATGGATAAACATTTTAAAACTGCTTGTATCAAAAGATAAGTGGTGGAGCCTTCAAGAGATATCGAATGAAAATATCGGTTCCGTTCGTGCCATTCAAAGCGATTTAGAACAAATGAAGTCGTTCCAAACAGAGAACGGAGAGCCGTTAATCCACATAAAGCCAAGACAAGGCATATCCATTTGTTATACACAGACGATACGAGTCGACTACTATATCAAAGAAATTCTAAAAGATACGATTGAAATTCGATTGATTGACGGCGTTTTCTTTGAACAAAACAGGTCTTTCTATGAATGGATGGACACGCTGAATATCAGTAGATCCACATTGTATAACACCATTCATAAAATCAATTCGCTTCTTATCTCGTATGACATTGAGTTACGACCAGATAGTATGCAGTTCCATGGGAATGAGAAGGAGATTCGTCAATTTTTTGTGGAATTTTTGTTTGAAGTCTATGGAAGCAGGCTTTGGCCATTCGATGATATTCAAAAGCAGGATGCAGTTGATTTTTTACATAAGCTTTTTCAGGTGCTCGAAGTCAATCTACCTGATGTGGCTATAGATAAATTTTGCCTATGGCTCGCCGTTTCCATACACCGAGTGAGGAAAAATTTTTCAATACGACGCAATTATAGGTACTCATTGGATCAGGAAAAACAAACATCTACAGCTAAAGGTATCTATAATCAAATCAAAAACTTGGAAGAACACGTTTGCCAAATGACAAAGGACACTTTTGGTGTTACGTTGGATCGTCACGAATTTGTCTTTTTACTATTGATTGAACCAGCTATTGGCCATTATAAATCAATTGAAACTGTCGAAGAAAAATTGATGTTCTTTCAATCGCATACACCACACCTCTTCGAAGCCATTCATTCCTTTATCAATCAATTGGAGTTGATTTTTCATCAAGAGGTGGCTAATCGCAAGGCAATGACACTGATTCTTCTCCAATATTATGTGTATTCTAGGGAAATTACCGTAAGAGATGGATTCCTTTTCAAAAAGAAATCGAGGTATTTTTCAGAGGTAAAAAAACAGCTTCCTTACTTCTATTCGAGGATTACTCATATCATCCAAGAGCTAAAAACAGACGATATACTTGCTTCTTTAGTGAAAAATGAACGAGAATTGATTCGTATCATTACTTCTAACTGGAGGGGGCTTGTTCATTTGGAAATGGATCGGAGAAACGTGTTGAACATTTTTGTCATTTCAACATTAGGTTATAATCATAGCTTGTTGATTGCGGATTTAATTAAATTAAGATTGCCTCCTCTCATTCATATTTTCACAAGTCCAGAAAATACATTAAATGAACTGACAATGGATCGACTTGGGATTGATATGATTGTGACCGATACTGAGCTTCCTAATCAACTAGGACGGCCTACGCTGCTGATCAGCTCTTTTCCAACAAAGAAAGAATTGGACAACTTGCACTCAAGATTGGTTGATATGACAAACTAATATTCACAAGAAAAGCTGCTGAGGAGCTCTCAAGCAGCTTTTTTGCTTCTGTATTAATGAAGCGCTATTTGTTCATTCATCAAATCAATGGCGTAAAGCGATTGCTCATATTCATCTAATAAAAGGTAGACTTTGAGCGGTGCAGCGGTTTGATCTGTCTGCTGCGTGAATAGAACACAGGTGAATTTTTCGATTCCTTCTGGCAGCTTGCTTTTCAGAAAAGGATGAAGAATAGGAGAAATTCGAAGGGTATCAACATCTTTTAGCCAAAGCTCATCTTGTAACGCAGGATAATGGTCAACCAAAAACTGACGAAACACTTCCAATGTACTCAAGGTAGATATCCTCACTTTCTTCTATTTATGGCTTTAAGCTTACCTAAAAACAAACATGTTCAACTCATCCTATGATCTCAGTCCGCCTATTTTCGCTTACTACTAGAGACATGATTTCATTTTTTCTTCTAAAAGATTTGTAGATCAACTTGACTGCAATGGGTTTTCAATATGTATGACGTTTACTATATGAAATACGAATTCCAACCGATGGACCTATGATCATATTCTTATCTGTTTCTTTCGTGATGAAACGACAACTTCCTTCTACAAAATTCCATTTTTATTCTAAAAAGAGGAAAATGGGATAAAAAAGAACAGTTGCTCACTGTTCTTTTAGAAGTTATGAAAGGTCTGTCAAAGAGAACACTTCACCGCTCACTGCATCAACGCCTTCATGACAGTCGAGCTTGCCACATAAAACATATTGTTTTTGCACATCGTCATAGACATAGATGGGTGTAAGTTCGAAGCGTTCTCTCAATGTTTCAAAGGCTTCTTTCTGAGATATGGTGATTTTACTAGCTGTTTGAGATGGATTGAGTATCCCGCATACTTGAAACATCTCTTTTTTGTCTATGTAATTAACGGCTTCAAAAGTGCCGGCATCAATGAAGACCTTGATCTTATCCATAAAACCACAGCCTTCTTGCTCATTCGTTTTTAATATCGCTTGAATGTAGCCATGATCACGGTGGAGTGTTTTTAGCACCCACTTCCCTGTATCCTTTGAATATTTTTGCGCCAAAAAGGTTCGAACCGCTTTGATACACTCAGCCTGCTCTTCTTTTGAGATCGGGAATGTATCCGGTGAAGGCTCCAGTGAGAAGGCTTGTTCAGCAGTAATGTCCTCGTTTATATCGATTTCCTTTTTTTCAAAGGCTTTGTTTAACGGTTCATTCCACTCCATGACCTGATGCATGTGGATACGATGCGTTTCTTCACGCCCAATTTCAAACGGAAGCGTGCCTGTTCCATCGTTCTTTACATAAATTTCTTCTAACGCATATATAGGGCGGATTCGATTCTGCTCGAAGAATGGCCAATCAAACCGCTGCACTTGCTGCTGGGCTAAATCCTCGATCCTATCAATGGAAAGCACATATTCTTCAGTTTTCAGTCTTTTTTTTGCCATAAATGGCCCTCGATGTATATAGTGAATGAGCTGCCCATGTTCATCCCATTTCACTTCGATTCTGCCTGAAGGCGTCACTTTCATACCATCTATTGCTTCTTCGAAAAAAAGTTCCCCTTTCTCCTTTTGATGCATATGAAAATGCTCACCATAGACCAACCCTGTTTCTTGTTCGATCCATTGAATGACATGAGCTGGATAAGGCCTCTTAAATGTGACACCATTCTTCGCGAAGGTTTTGTCCATGACAAAAATGACCGTTTCAATCTGGCCTGTATTTAAGTTCACGTCAATCACAGCTGTGCCGTCCGGGTTTAGATCATCGTCCTCGGGTTCAGCTTCATGAGAGGGAAACCATTCCATATTCAATGTATAAACCGTTTCATTGAACATATTGACGTAGCGATGAAAACTGTGTCTTTTTAAATAGTAAAGATCTAAACCAAATTTCGCCTTTGTCTGATCGATCAGTTGTTGAATGTTTGCATTCATTTATTTCACCTCAAAATTCAGTTTTATGGAAGAAAAAAGATGACGATAAATCCGAATATGACAATCACTGATAATAATCCTAAAGCCATTGCCATCATGTTTGATTCCTTTGTAAAGCCTTTTAATCCATGCGCTTCCGTCGATCGGTCGATTTTTCTAAAGCGAAAGAGCATGCTTATATTGATAATGGCTAGAGCCATAACAAATAAGAAAATGAGAAACTTAGGTTCTATATGAAAAAATGGGGCTTGCATCGTTTGAAAACTAAATGACTGGAAGAACATTAGCCCGCTCAATACCAATTTCCAAATATTCTCCACTCTTTGTTCTTTCTCCCACTCTTTTCCTAATTTCTCTTTTTCATAAATGGCTACCTGCTCAAATATGGGAATGATAGACTTTGTTGATCCTTTTTTGATCAAGCCGTAAATACCTTGAAGGAGCATGAAGATTCCTAAACAAAGAAAGAAATATGTAAATTGAATTTCAACATTTTGAATCAAAATAAAAAAAATCAAGATCACCATGCCGAATAGTAAATTAGAGGTAACTACTTGTTTCGATCTCATCTTTTTCAGTGCTGCTTGTTCCATGCAATACTCCTCTCCGTTTTAAACGGTTTCTGTTGAACGCTCTATCTTTATTACGATTTTACCGAAAAAATGTTTCAATATTTTCCCTTTCTACTGTCAATTCGGCTTTTTTCGCAAATGAAAAGACGCCCATCATTCAATGAACGTCTGATCCTTCTTCATAAAATCATCACATCATATCTGAGCAGCCGATCTTTCTTTTATTTGCTTAGCTGCTATGTGTTTAAAGTCCTCAATAGACAGCTCTTTTGACGTCTTTTCTCCGTACTGTCTAATATTTAGTGTGTTGTCTTCCATTTCTTTATCGCCAATGACCGCGATATAAGGGATTTTTTGCATTTGTGCTTCTCTCATTTTATAGCCAAGTTTTTCATCCCGCTCATCGATTGTGGCCCTTATTCCGATACTTTTTAATTGCTGCTGCACCTCTAAGCAGTGATCAAGGTGAACAGTTGAGACAGGGATGATTTGTACTTGTACTGGTGCTAACCATAATGGGAAAGCGCCCGCAAAATGCTCGATGAGAATACCTAGGAAACGATCTAGAGAACCAAAAATGGCGCTGTGAATCACAACTGGCCGTACCTTTTCATTTTTTTCGTTGATATATGTTAAATCAAATTTCTCAGGCATTTGAAAATCCAGCTGAATTGTGGCGCACTGATGGCTCCGCTGCAGGGCATCTTTAATATGAAAATCGATCTTCGGGCCATAAAATGCCCCATCTCCTTCATTTAGCTGGTAGTCGACCTTTAGACGATCAAGCACATTTTTTAGCGCTGTTTCGGATATATCCCAAATAGCGTCATCCCCTAAGGCTTTTTCTGGACGAGTGGATAGCTCGACTGAATACTCAAACCCAAACGTCCGATACACATGATCAACTAATTGAAAAATCCGTTTGATTTCAGCTTCAATTTGATCTTCTCTCAAAAAAATATGGGCATCATCTTGGCAAAATGTTCTGACCCTGAACAATCCATTTAACGCTCCGCTAAATTCATGACGATGCACCTGACCAAACTCAGCCATTCTAATCGGAAGGTCTCTGTATGAATATAAGCTGTTTTTAAACATGAGCATATGCCCTGGACAGTTCATCGGTTTTAAAGCGAAGCTTGTATGGTCTACTTCCGAGAAATACATATTTTCATGATAATGGTCCCAGTGCCCTGACTTTTCCCAAAGCTCTTGGTTCATCATAAACGGTGTACTCACTTCTTCGTATTGCGCTTTGCCTCGCACTTCTCTTGAAAAGGCCATTAATTCATTTCTGACAATCTGACCTTTTGGTAAATAAAACGGCATACCTGGCGCTTCTTCTGAAAACATAATGAGGGACAACTGTTTCCCTAATTTCCGGTGATCACGTTTATTTGCTTCTTCCATGAAATGAAGATAATCAGCTAGATGATTTGGATGTTGAAACGCCACACCATACACTCGCTGCAAGACATCCTGATGACTGTCTCCCCGCCAATAAGCCCCTGCAACACGTGTTAGTTTAAATGACTTTACGTACCCTGTAGAAGGTACATGTGGCCCGCGGCATAAATCTACAAATTCTCCTTGCTGATAAACCGTGATGGCTTCTTGAGAGGGTAAATCTTTTAAAATATCCAGCTTATATGGATCATGTGCAAACAGCGTTTCAGCTTCTTTGTAAGAGACTTCTTTTCTTTGGATAGGATGATTCTCATTAATGATGTTCTTCATCTCTTTTTCAATTTCAGCCAAATCCTCTACACTTAATGTTTGATTGAGCTTCATATCATAGTAAAATCCATTTTCAATGACAGGTCCGATCCCCAGTGTGACATTGTCATATAACCTTTTCACAGCCTGAGCTAATACGTGTGCAGATGTATGGCGCAGCACTTCAAGCCCTTCTTTTGAATCTAGTGTGACAATAGACAGCCGAACATCGCTGTATAGCTGCTCACTTAAATCAACCATTTGATCATTGACCTTACCTGCCACTGCTTTTTTTCTTAAGCTCGGACTAATATGGGAGGCAACATCTTCGACAGTCGTACCTGCGGGAAACTCCTTTATCTTTCCATCCGGAAATTGAATCTTCACCATGTTTTCTCTCATAACCGACACACCTTTCCTATTTTTTGAAATAAAAAAACACACCCATCCCGCGTAAAGGGACGAATGTGTAATCCGTGGTTCCACCCAAATTCCCATAAAGCGTATTCGCTTTATGGCTCTGGTGCCGTAACGTGGCATTGACGGTATTGGATACTGCAATTTTCCCCAATACAGCTCAAAGGTGGTAAGACAGCTTTTCTGCGTTAGGAAGATTTCAGCGTGACTCCCCTCTCTGGTAACCGTAAAAGCTGCTCATGTCCTTTTCAAAGCAATAATCCTATAGGAGTGTACAAAAAAACACACCCATCCCTCATAAAGGGACGAATGTGATATCCGTGGTTCCACCCAAATTTCCATAATGCGTATTCGCTTTATGGCTCTGGTGCCGTAACGTGGCGTAGACGATATTGGATACTGTAATTTCCCCAATACAGCTCAAAGGTGGTAAGACAACTTTCCTGCGTTAGGAAGATTTCAGCGTGACTTCCCTCTCTGGTAACCAGTAAAAAATTGCTCATGTCCTTTTCTTCGCTTTTAATTTCTCCATATCTTACATGATGATGATGGATTGTGTAAAGCTTTATTTTGTGCAGTGATAAGAAAATTCATTCTTTAAATGTAATATTGCGCGTATTCACTTGGGCTGTATTCAATTTGAAACGCAGGAGATAAGGCTCGTTTCACTTCTTCAGTGATACGCTCTCCTTCTTGATTGAACTTCCTTTCCATGTCTACACCATTTGGCAGCAAATCATCGGTCTCTTCGTCAAACCAGCGGCCATACTGTATGTTCCAATTCCATATCTTTGAGAAAAGAGTATCACTCATTGGTACATCATCTCTTTCTAAATGACATTCGCAATACCCACACTGAAAAGGTTCACCGTAATCTCCTTCAATTTTCACAAAGGGATGATCCTTAAACTCTCGACAGCACACCCATTTTTTGAAGTTCTGACCGAACTCTGTCAGTTTAATTGAGTAATAACGCATGGAAGTTCGTTTTCCTTTCATGTCAAAAATTCCTTGATCAATTAATGTCTTCAGTCGATATTCAATAAAATCATCGCCAATATACTGATCTAAATGACCAATGACTTCTCCTATTAGACGTGGAGTGACGATGTACTCCTCTTCTGGCGCGGACTGATGAAGCCGCTTAGCCATTTTCACTAAATAAGCATCAAATTCATCTTCTGGTACGCTGATCGTTTGTCCTTTTTGCCATATCCGCAGCGTATGATTTTCTTTAGCAAGTGAAAGCCAATCATTTTGTAATCTTTCTCTTTCTTCTGTTGTCATTGTGTGAATATGCTCTTTACTCTCGTACAAAATTTTAAATTTTTCAGATGTGATTTCTCCGGAATGTCGAAGGATCATTCTTCTTGTATTTGTATTGAACAGCTGATCAAATGCTGTCGTTGTATTGATTACTGACATTTCTATGCTTTTCTCTTTTAATAAATAGACGGCATATCGCAAGCCAATTTGCTCATGGGCATTACTGCCTGTCCAGATAAGTATACGACTGCCAGGTTTTATTTCTTTTATTTGCTGAAGCATTCTGTGCTGATCGTTGACCATGTCGTCAAAATAGCCAAATTCATTTGACATCACGTTACGCAGCCACTCTATACGGTTCGCTTGTCCTTCATCTTCGTGTAAATGTAGAAGTGGTCCAATCGAATAAATATCATCAAAAGCGATGATATCATCTATTTGATCTTGCTTCATTTCACGTACTGCTTGTTTTAAACTACCGGCAGCTGCCGCCCCAAATATGATATGTATCATTATTCGTCTCCCTTTATCTTACAGTTTATTTCATCTTCACCTATTCATGGTTCTTGCGTCAATTCTATTGAGTCAATTTCATTCAAAAGTATGACAAGGAGATCAGGTATTTACAGAAGTAATAAAGCAGAAGTGCAGAGATAAGAATTTTTATAAAAAAAAGCCCACGAAATGGGCCAAGGTACTACCCTAAATCAGTAGTTCCCACAATACAAAACTGAATTTGTGTGATTACTAGTGAATCGAATCATGTTACCTTCCTTGCTCCATCACCTTCAAACTCTTCTGCTGAGAGATTCGGTCAAACGCCACCATCAAGATGGTCATAAGTAAAGCAAGAAGAACCGTTCCAGCGCTGATCCAGCTTAGGTGCAGTATAGATGTCCTGCTCAATACAAGACCTCCTAAACCCGAGCCTAAAGCAAATCCGAATTGAATAAATGATGTATTGACACTTAATGCGATATCAGGAGATTTGGGTACAAGTGTGACGAGATACAGCTGCTGAGCTGGCGATGTGCTCCATGTAGCAATCATCCATATCATGATCACCGCCACCATGACCACGAGATTCCCTGTCACAAATGTTAGCAGCATAAGCATGATGATTTGTAGAATAATTCCAGAGAAAATCGTGAATGTTGGGCCTTTTTTATCTGCTGCAACCCCTCCAAGACTGGAGCCCAAAAAGCTGCATATTCCCGCTAGTAATAAAATGCCGCTGATTTCTGTGATGCTAAGGTTTGCTGATTCTTGCAGGAATGGCGTTAAATAGGTAAATAAAGTGGAATATCCGCCTACATAAAAGAGTGTCACTGCCACTGCAAGCAAAATTCTCTTATCTTTTAATATCGATAATTGCATACCTAGCGTCACCGGTTCTTGTTCTTTTATAGAAGGGATGCGCCTATACACAACAATCAGCGGAATGAGCGTGATCAATCCAATGGCTGCAAATAATGCTTTCCATCCCATCATGCTGCTTAGAAATGTCCCGATTGGCACACCTAAAACTAATGAACTGCTTAATCCCATTAAAATGATGCCAATCGCTGTTCCTCTTTTTTCTCGTTCGACAAGACGAGTAGCCACGGCCATTGCCACCACAATGGCCGTCCCCCCACTAATTCCTTGTAAAACCCTAGTCATCAGCACCATTTCAAACGAATGGCTGACACTTGTGATGATATTACTTAAAGTAAAAATGATCAGCATCCATGATAATATTTTTCTGCGGTCGATATTGATGGTCAGTGCAATGACAATCGGCGCGCCGATTGCTGCTGAGAGCGCTAATGATGTGACCAATAAACCAGCAGCAGATGTCGTGACCTGTAAATCATCTGCGACCATTTGAATAATGCCTGTAATGATATATTCGATCGTTCCAATTAAAAAGGCTGCTAAAGCAAGTAAATAGACAACGGCTTTATTTTTCATCGTGGCTTTTCTCCTTTGGACAATGTTTACGATTTGACTTCATTTTTTATAGGAATTTGAATTTCAATGAGTCTTCCTTCTTCATTTTCAGACAATGGGTAATAAATCTCTCTGCCCGGCTGATCTTCTTTCACGCGATATCCGTTATGTTCAATCCATGTCGCCAGATCAACACAAGCAGTTTGTGCAAATGGAGAATCTGAATGAAATAAGAGCGTCGCCATGGTTTCTTCAGCTGGTAACGTACGCATCGTGATACCCTGAGGCAGAGAGCCCCTTAGCGCTTTCGCTGAATATCCCACCTCAAATTCGAACTCACTTTCTTGAGCAAGTGATTCCCTCCACAGCACGATTTGCGGCTCAGAGTTCAATTCTTGCGGATGTTTATGTAACAAATGATGAAACGTTTGAAAGAATGTTGGGATTTCGTCAACAGTTCCGTTGGATTGAAAAGACATGATGTTTTTACTTTCAACCGATTTGATGATGACCTCCTGTTCTTTTTCAACACACCCCTCTCGTTTGATGAGGTGCATTCGCTCCTTAATACGCGCTAATTTCTGCTGTTCTCTCTCGATCAATTGCTGAATCTCACTCTCTTTCAAGAGAAACATGCCCTGAATCTGCTCGACAGAAATATCTTCACGAAGAAGCTGACCCATTTGCTTTAACGTAAAACCTAATTCCTTGTACAGAAAAATCCGATTGACCTCAAGCAGCTGTTCAGCTGAGTAATACCGGTATCCGGATTCTTGATCGATCTGCTTAGGCTTTAATAAATCTATTTGGTCATAATACCTTAAGGTTTTGACAGGGACTTTACTTAACATAGAAAAATCACCGATTTTGAACATCCTGCATCTCCTCCGATTTGTTGATCTGATCAAAGTATAAACCTTTCAGTAAAGGGGAAAGTCAACAGAAGAATTTAGAATTCAATTTATTGCATATAAAAAGCCCTATTTCAAATAGGGCTCGTTGTTTGATGAACTTTATTTATCCTCAAGAATTTGTTTAGCCGCTTCTAGTGCTGAAGCTGCTTTAGGCCATCCGATATAAAAACTAAGATGAGTGATGACTTCAATCAATTCGTTCTTCGTGACACCATTTTCTTTGGCAAGATGTAAATGGTATTCCAGCTGATTCAGGCTGCCCGTACTTACTAAGGCTGAGACTGTAATCAGACTGCGATCTCTAAGAGAAAGTTCCTCTCTTCTCCACAAATCTCCAAAGAGAACTTTTTCTGAATACTCAACAAATGCTGGGGCAAAATCTCCGAGAGTGAATTTTACAGTTGGCTTGATTGGCCGATGCATAGCTATTTCCCCTTTCATTCGTTCTGTTACTTGATCATCTGCGCAAGTCCTTCTCCAAAGGACCAATTCTCCAACCCTGTCTCAATCAGCATAATGAATACATTTTCTTTCGGGATATGAAGCTGGCAATACAACTGTTCAGCTATTTCCTTATATAAAGACTGCTTCTGCTCCTCGGTTCTTCCTGCACCACATGTAATTTGGATATATAAAAGACGATGATCTCTTTCATGACGAAGAAGATAATGGGGATCATAAAAAAATTCTTCTTTCTTATGTGAACTGAATACCTGAAAGTAGTCTTTTTTAGGAACTTGAAATTCTTTCATCAGCGCCTTCATGATCGTTTGGCTAACAGAAGCTAAGCTTTCTGTATCGTACGCATTTTCCATATAGCTGACTTTTACAAATGGCATGAATGTCATCTCCTTTTTTCTGTCTACATTCATTTTACATCCTAATACTTGTTTTATATAATTGAATAATATATAAAATTGTATTCATAAAATGAATGGAGATTATTAGAAATGGACTTAAAAGAGTTAAAAGCATTTCAAGCCATCATTCAGGAAGGGACATTCTCAAAAGCCGCTCAAAAATTGAATTATGCACAGTCAACCATAACGAATCAGATCAAACGATTAGAGAAGGAGTTAGGATTTCAATTGTTTGTAAGAGGATGGGAGGCTGAATTAACCCCTTCGGGACAATTGTTTGCCAAAGAGATTGATCAGCTGATACTCCATTGGCATTTTGTATTAGAGCAATCACAAAAACTCCAAAAAGAAGAAATCGGAACCTTGAATATAGGCGTCATAGAACCAATTGCTGCCACTATTCTTCCTTCCGTCCTTCAAACATTCAGGAGGCAAAAACCGAATATCACATGCCACTTTATCATTGGTAATACAGACTTTCTTCACAAGCTTCTGCTCAAGGGAGAGCTCGATTTTGCCATTTCAGGGGAACCAGTGATGAATACACTTCCGTTTGAGGAGTTGTACAAGGAGGAAATGTCTTTTATTATCGCAAAACAGCAGGCAGATCAAGTTGGACCGATTTCATTGATCAAAGATCTTTATGAACAGCCTTTGATTATTGGCGGGGAAAGTTGTTTATATCACATAAAATTACAAAAGGAACTCTCAAGAATAAATGTGGAGCCGTTCACTTACACCATCAGCCAGATTTCAGCGATTCCATCATTTCTAAAAAAATTCCCCTCTGTCGGAGTTGTTCTTTCTTCTACTCTATTGTCAGACGAATTTGTGAAAGTTCCAATTGAAATGGAAGACCCTTTTATCCCAATAGGAATCTTAACTCATAAGGAACGCCATCTCTCTCTGGAAAACACCAAGCAGCTGCTGCTTGATCTATTTCGTCAAGAAGTGGAGCAATTCACATGCTCGTAATCTCGTTTCAAAAATAAAAAAACCTAGATGTCATACATCTAGGTTTTTCAATCTTTCAATCCATTTTAAGATGGCTCCACTTTTAAAAGAATCGAATATGGCACCATCGCAAAACCGCTCAGCACTCACCACTCCCATGATGAGAGCAAATACACACTGCGCATTTAAATGTGAGAGGTCCACATTCTCGATTTCGTTCAATCCACCTTCAATGCCATTTTCTTTGAGGATTTCTCTGTAGCGGATAAGCTCCAGCTCTTGATGTTGTTCTGCAAAGGTATAGATATCTTCGATAAAGCGTTGGACCGTTTCGGAATAATGCACAAAAGGCATCTGGATTGGGCGTTCAGCTGTTCCATCATTTTCTTGATCGATCACCCATTCTCCGATATGATCCTCGCGGAGCATCGGTATGTATTTTGTTAGACTATCAAATTGGCTCATCGTTATCCTCCTCTATTTTTAGAATGCTTTCAAGCCCGACAATAATAAAAGGAAACATATGATCAACTGAATCGTACGTTTTATTATTTTTCATCTTTTGTTTCATGGTGGCATCTATTCAAAATTAGGCTGGAGCCTTCAAATATATCAAAGGCTCCATTTCCAACTAAACTGCTTTAGCTAAAATAATAAATCTGTGTTGTTTTGCGTCAAAATAACCCTTTTGTTCAATGATTTTATGAATGGTGTATAATTCATCCTTGAAATTACTTATTTCAAAACCTGGCACTTGCCAAGAAATTGCTTTCAGATAATACACCAATGCTCCGATATCATAAAATCTTTGAATAGGGAACTCTTCTGCACTTTTCAACACCTCAAAATGATTCTCCTGTATTTCGTTTAAAGCTTTCTTTAAGTTCCAATCAATAAAATCTTTATTTATTGGTACCCTTAGATTCTCATTAATCTCTATGCAATCGAGTCCACCGACTTGTTGAGTTAGAAAAATACCTTCTTTCGAGATAATTCTTCTCACCTCTTTAGATGAAAATGACTCATGTTGATTGATGATAAGATCAAATTTTCCAGTCTCAAACGGAAGATTTCCATCATTAGAAATTTGAACTACCTTCACTCCTAAGGGTGTTAATCGTTCTTTTGCGATAGGTACATTAGGCAAGTAACCTTCTGTAGCATAAACTGACGTTGGAAAAGGTCTTAATTTTGATAAAAACTCTCCACCACCTGTTCCCATGTCCAGCATTGATTTTGCATTTTGAACAAGAGAAGTAGCTATACTACCATATGACCATGAAAGCAGCTCACTTTTCATTCTTCCAGTTTCAGATATGAATGAGAAATCCCACCCAACAAAAGGTTCATCTGCTTGTTTTATAAATGAAGAAAACTGTTTGGCATTCATCATAATCCCTCCAATTATCATTTTGAGTTTAATGATTAAATATTTGGCGGGCCTCTTACGAATGTATAAAGTTGTTATTTTTCATGTTCTTTCAGTCTCATATTGAATCACTCCCATTAAAATACTTAAAATTATATTTAAAGAGCACCTTGCCGAAGACCTTGATTTTATATTCATCCAGCTGATAATTGCGTGAGACATAAGTTGTTTTGAGAATCGAGAGTACATGATGGGTGTCTCACTATAGAGAACTAAGTACAATAAGAACCCGAATAGGAAAAATAGATTGTTAGTTAAAGTAAAACCCCTCCTGTTGGAAGGGTTTTTATCATTTAGATACTGCCTTTTCTATTGCTGGTTTCGGTCCATCATAGCTGTTATTTCCTTTTTATTTAAGAGATAAAGACACCACACACTCCACATGCGCGGTATGCGGAAACATATCAACTGGCTGCATGTATTCGATTTTGTAGTCTTTTGACATGTATTGAAGGTCTTTTGCTAGTGTGGATGGGTTGCAAGAGACGTAGACAAAGCGTTTTGGTTTGACTTGTTTGACGGTGTCTAAGAAGGTGCGCTCGCAGCCTGTTCTTGGCGGGTCGACGACGATGACGTCAGGACGGAAGCCTTCTTTGACCCATTTTGGCAGCCAATGTTCAGCTGTTCCTGTTACATAGGTCGCGTTTTTCATGCCGTGTTTTTTGGCATTTTTCTTGGCATCATCAATCGATTCTTTGATGACATCCATTCCTCGTACTTCTTTGGCGCCATCTGAGAGCCACATCCCAATGGTCCCAACGCCGCAATACGCATCGACAACCTTTTCTTTTCCAGTCAGTTTGGCCGCTTTTTTCGCTTCATCGTAAAGCTTTAGCGTCTGCTTCGGATTCAATTGGAAGAAAGCACGTGCACTCAATTCAAAGGAAACGTCTCCTAAAAATTCTTGGATGACCATATTTCCAGCTAGGTGAGATGTTTTATGGCCGAAGATAACCGACGTTTTTTCACCATTAATATTGTGCATGATAGACGTCACTTCAGGCAGACGTTTTTGAATGGCTTCGGCGATTTCTTTTTTCTTTGGAAATTCAGGTTTTGATGTGACAAGAACGACTTGTACTTCACCTGTTTCAAAGCCGACACGCACGACAATCGAGCGTACGTCACCTTTTCTTGTCCGTTCATTGTAGACCGATACGCCGAATTTCTCTAAAATTTTGCGGACAACGCCTGTTGTTTTGTTCGTTTTTGGATGCTGCACGATACATTCCTTGATCGGTACAAGCTTATGGGAATTTAGTCCATAAAGTCCTGCAATGATGTCTCCGCTGTGAGAACGTCCTACTTGGAACTGACTTTTGTTTCGATAATGCCACGGATCTTCCATGCCGATCGTTGGCCGAATATCAAGCTTTTCAACCGATAGCTTTGTATGTCGCTCCATTGATTGAATGACAATATCACGCTTTTCATTTAGCTGCTGCTCGTACGCCAAATGCTGCAGCTGACAGCCGCCGCACTGTTCGTATACTGGGCATGGCGGTTTGACTCGATGCTCGGAGCGCTTTCGCACTTTCCTCACTGTACCTTCAGCATATTTTGCTTGGACATTCGTTGCCTCCACCACCACTTCCTCACCTGGAAGTGCACCTGGGACAAAGACCACTTGCTTTTTAAAATAACCGACCCCTTCACCATTAATGCCAAGGCGTTTAATGGTAAGCGGGAACTGCTGTCCCTTTTGCAAAAGGGCACCTTGCTGTTTTTCTTTCACTTTATTCTCTCCGTTCTATTTAAAACCTTAATAGGTTGTCTTCATTTTATTCCATCTCATTAGTATACCACGTCTTAGACAAAGAGAGAAAATGCCTTTCATTTATTTATCTGTCTCAATGCTTCTCCATAAATATAAAGAAGCGTAGCTTAAATATGGGGTCCACTCCTTGCTTAGCGCTGACATCTCTTCTTTTGTCGGTTTTTCAGGCAGGTCGAAGTGCCGTTTGATTGCATTTTGAATGCCGATATCTGCCATCGGAAAAAGATTTGGTCTTCCAAGCCCATTCATGAGCACATTTTGAACCGTCCAAGGTCCAATCCCTCTAATCGGAAGCAATCGCTCTTCCACCTCCAAATCAGATAAATCGTGTAATTCCTCTAAACAAAGTGAGCCGCTCACAATTCGTTTCGATACATCGATGACATATTCTGCTTTTCGCTGACTAAATTGAAGCTTTCTCAAATCATCTGTTTCAAGAGAGGCAATGGTTTCTGGTAAAGGATCAAACCATACACCTTCTATTTGCTCGCCGTACGTATGGACAAATCGTTTCGTGAGCTCGTAAGCAAACGAAAGATTAAGCTGCTGATGAATGATACATTTCATTAAACAATGATATAAATGAAAATCCAGCATGAGCGGCGTTCCGATATGCTGCTCAAAAATGGGCGCTAGATTAGTTTGAGAAAAATGGTCTTGAATCATGTGTAATTGATGCTCCATGCCAAATATCCGTTTCACCTCAGAAAGAAGGGGTTCCTCTGGGCCGTTTGCCCGTACCCGAAACATAGGCGCATCTTTTGTTCCAGTAGCTTGAACGATGACCACGTACGGTTTTTGCTCTAATCTGATCGGCACTTTGATTTCTCTTTGACTCAAATCGACTGCTTTTAATGGATCACTTGATAAGCGTCTAAGCACTTGATCGAAATGATACGGCGGCTCTACCGCAAGCTGTTTTTCCCACATACATGTCCTCTTCCTTTCTGCAAACATACGCAGATGTGATTGTTTCATTTTGCATGAATGATTCTCTAGATTGAATACTTTTAAACATAAAGAGTACAAGAATTTATCAGTTATATCTTCCTTATTTGTGGTCATTCTCCTTTTGGATAGATGAAAGTTTTTAGTCGAATTCAGCTAAAATTCGACAGCATCCTTCAACATTTTAGGATCATTTTCCTTAAATTAGAAATAGAACCTCTGGGTGATATCTTCCATTCCAAAAATATTTGTATAATTATGACATATCAAGGAGGTGAACAAAGAAATTAGCGGATTAGGCAATCATTTGTTTTATCTTGCAGGAACATATTTACCTCATTGATGACCGGCTTCACTTAGTTTCACATTTTACAAAAAAGAAGACCCAAAATTTAAAAACAAAGGAGATCCGACCAATGAAAAAAACAATTCTTTCTGTTGCCCTTGCCACTGCTGTTTCTTCGACACTGCCAGTATTCGCTGACGCTGCTGAGCCAAAAACTTCAGCACCTGTTTCTACTACACTTCAGCAAACTGTCTTAAACAAAGCTGCTGAAGGTAAAGCTGGCACTAAGGCTAGCCCTAATGTTAACGTAAACTTTGATGTTCTTGGGATTGCCAATGCGATTGTAAACGCAGTAAATGCAAATGCAAACCGTTCTGGATTCGTTAAAAGCGTCATGGAAAGCACATTCTACGCTGCTGGCGGCAGATATAACGTCATGGTCTTTAACCTAAGCCAGAACTACGAAGATCGTTTTAACGGCGTAAAAACTTTCGCTACTGCTAATCTTGGTAATGTTGTTTACGGTATTTGGGTATTCGAAAGCGGTACATTTAAAAATAACGGCGATGGCGGCTGGGATAACTGGGCGTTTAGAGGCTGGTTTGACCGCCAAGATAAATTCGTTACGTTCCACCGTCCTTAATTCTCGGTTTTATCCATCAATCATACACGCACATTGAACCGATCTCAAAAATGAGATCGGCTTTTTTTATGAAGAAAACGTATAAGTTCACCGGTGCTGCTTCATGATATAATGCAAGTCTGGAGGGGTGCACATGCTGAGAAAACTTGCAGTGACAAAAAACGGCGACTTGATTGAACATGCAACATTGCAGCAGCTTTCAAGCCCCGATATCACCTGGTATTGGATTGATTTTCATGCGCCAACGGAAAAGGAAGCAGCGCTTTTAAAGGAATATTTTCATTTCCATCCGCTTGCGATTGAAGATTGTTTTCATTATTTACAGCGGCCCAAGCTTGATTTTTATGAAGGGTATTTGTTTTTCGTGCTGCATGCCCTTAATCAAAAAACGCTTCGTTCTGAGGAAGTCGATCTGTTTGTTGGTGAAAACTATATCGTGACCTTTCATTTGAAGGAAGCGCCGTACGTTGAACGTGTGATTCGAAAGCTCAAAAGGTCTGATAAAGCGAGAAACAGCGGACCTGAGCATATTGCCTACATGCTGATTGATCAGCTTGTTGATGATTATTTCCCTATTATTTATCAAATTGAAGACAGGCTGAATGAAATTGAGGATGAAGAAGGGCATAAAACGTATGGCACGTTGATGAACGAAGTATTCGGGATTCGCTCAGATTTACTCAAACTGCGAAGAACGATTATCCCGATGAGGGACCTTTTATATCGTATTGTGAACACAAATATGATGAAAAGCGATACAAACCGCCAGGCGTATTTTAATGATATTTATGATCATCTATTAAAACTAACCGAAATTGTTGAGTCAAACCGTGATATGACAGCCGATTTACGAGACAGCTATCAGACGCTGAATTCCAACCGGATGAATGCGATCATGATGACATTGACCATTGTGTCGACCATTTTTATTCCACTGACCTTTATTGTTGGGGTGTACGGAATGAACTTTGACAACATGCCTGAATTACATTGGAAGTACGGATATTTTGGCGTGTTGATTTTCATGGGTCTCCTCGTTTCGGGGATGCTTTTGTGGTTTAAACATAAAGGGTGGTTTAGGATTTTTAAATAATGTTTTGAGAGAAGTGCTTGGGAGGAAGATCATATGGAAAACTGGATTCCACTGAAAGACAAAGAATTAAAATTTGCCTGGAAGACATTTGCTCGAGAGTTCAAATTTAAACCAAGCATCTCTCGCTTTCCCGCTTTTCAAGCACCCTCTCCTTACATCACATATGATATCTCTGCTTATTTTGAGGACTCTTCTCTTCTACATACAGATGAAGATCTTGAAAAAAAGGCACTGCTCTCTTTTCAGGAGAATATCACCGGAACGGACGAATATATGCTGGCACTTGATTGGCAGCACGAATGCTACTGGATCACACCATATGGCTTGTTTGAAAAAGATGAATTTGGAGAATGGAAAATTCCTGTTCTCCCTAATGGGGATTACTATTTCTTTTTATCAAAAGAAATGGATTGGGGACTGCTAGGACATCCTTGGGAGCAAAGCATCACCATTTTCGGCGAGGGCTTGATTGACTCTTTTTCACGTCATCATCCTCTTTTGTTTCAGCGTAAAATCAGAGAGGGATAATCAAAAAGCCTGCAGGTCTTCTGCAGGCTTCTTTCTATAGCTGTGGCAGATGCCATACTTTTTCAAGCATGAGATCGTCTAGACTTTTAAAGGAATATCCTTGTTTTTTCAGAGCGGTGATGGCATCATCCAGCGCTTCGGCATTGTCTCTTGAGACGGTATGAAGTAAGTAAATGGCGCCTGGGTGCGCCTGCTTCATCATTTGATCGTAAGCATACTGTTTTCCTTTTTGATGATGGATATGCCAGTCCACAAACGCCACTGACCAGAAAACGGTTTGGTAGCCGAGCTGTTTTGTTTCTTTTAATACCCGTTCACTGAACACACCGCGCGGCGGACGAAGATAGAGGTTATCTTGTTTTCCTGTGATTTTGTACACAGCTTCATTGACACGGTCCAGTTCTTCTTTGATTTCTTTTGTGCTCTTTGTTGTTAAATCTGGATGGTGATAGGAATGGTTTCCAATGATATGACCTTCTTCTGCCATACGTTTGACAAGCCCGGGCTGGTCCTTTACAAAGTGACCTGTCACAAAAAAGGTGCCTGGTACTTGATGTTTTTTCAGCACGTCTAAGATCTTGGGCGTGTACCCATTTTCATAGCCATTGTCGAAGGTAAAATAAATCTCTTTCTTTTTCGTGTTGCCTAAATAGAACGCATCATACTTTTTTAAGAGTGCCGTTAATTCTTTGCCCGCATCTGGCGGCCTGTGCTCTTTACTTTTCGCAAATCCCCAGTGGATGGGCTTATTAGACACGGCTTCCGCTTCTGAGAGAGGCATGGAAACAAAAAGCGCACATAAACAGATCAGCATGTATTTTTTCATTTACGTCACTTCCCGGTTTTTCTTCTATTGTGCAGAATAAGACCAAGACTCATACACCGATTCACCTGCCAATTTAAAGAAAAAAGCCCGCATCGCGCGAGCTATTCTTCCTTCCAATCGTTTTTAAACCGTTCATATTTCGCTTCCAGGTCATCAATCATCTGGATCAGTCTGTCTATATCCTCAACGTCTGTTGATTCGGGATCTAATGAATCAATCACATTCATAAACATATCTAATCGGTTCTTTAAATAATCAACCTGCTGCTCTTTGCTGTCTGCTGCCTTACCCATCGATACACTCCCTTTAGCATTTGTTTATAGCTTATCTTTTTTTCCCTTGCAAATCAATTGTGTCCCCCTTGCGTATAACCGTGATGAGGCTTAAAATTAACTGTTGGCGGGTCTACGTTTGCCCGAATGAAAAGGAGATAGATACCATGAACCAAAAAACAGCACTTCGTCCGATTACACCTGCATACGACCCCTGGGAAGCCTATCTCGATGTGCAGGATTACGGAGAAATGAAGCTGACAAATATTGAATTTACGACAACAACACTGTGTAACATGAGATGCGAGCATTGTGCGGTCGGCTATACCTTACAGCCTAAGGATCCGAATGCGCTGCCGATTGATTTGTTACTTCGCCGTTTAGATGAAGTTCCGCTTCTGCGCTCACTTAGTATTACAGGCGGAGAACCCATGCTTTCTCTTAAATCTGTACGGGAATATGTCGTCCCTTTATTAAAGTATGCCCATGAACGCGGCGTCCGTACACAGATCAATTCAAATTTAACCCTTGATTTGGCGCGGTATGAAGAAATTATTCCATACTTAGATGTCCTTCACATTTCACATAACTGGGGCACTGTCGAAGAGTTTGCAACGGTCGGTTTTGCCATGATGGATCGAAAACCAACCTTTGAGCAGCGCGAGAAATTATTTAACCGCATGATTGAAAATAGTCAGGCACTTGTCAAAGCGGGCGTAACCGTATCCGCTGAAACCATGCTGAATAAGCGCACGCTTCCATATATCGAACACATCCACCGGCAAATCGTTGAGGAAATGAAATGCCAGCGCCACGAAGTTCACCCGATGTACCCAAGTGATTTCGCCAGCGCCCTTGAATCATTGACGCTTCCGCAAATGCGTGATGCGATTCATCAGCTGCTTGATATTCGTGATCAAAACACCTGGATGCTGTTTGGCACCCTGCCGTTTTATTCATGCAGTACAGATGAAGAAGACCAGCGTCTCCTCAACCGATTGCGCCAGGAGAAAAATGTCACGGTACGAAATGACCCTGATGGACGCTCAAGGTTGAATGTGAATATTTTTGATGGGAATATTATTGTGACAGACTTTGGCGATACACCGCCGCTTGGAAATATTGCAACTGATACATTGCAATCAGCCTATACACGCTGGATGAACACAAAATTAGCAAAAGAACTGAATTGTCATTGCCCAAGCGTGCAGTGCCTCGGTCCGAATGTTTTAGTGAAAAACAGCTATTATCAAGATGTTGATTTTACTTCTCGTACAGCCAGGGGGTAACCGATAGATGGATGATACATTTCTGACAGTGGTCAAAAATAAATATATTGAAATTCTCCTTGTTGGACTCGTTCTTTGGCTTGCCGTCTTTATGATTAACAAAGCCCTTCAAATTTTCTTTAAACGAACTGAGTTTATCGAGGACAAGAAGAAGAAAACGATCGAGAGCTTGGTCAAATCGGTCACGCAATACACCGCTTCGATTTGCTTTGTGCTCTATGTCATTTCTCTTTTCTTTCATGACTTTGGGAAAATTCTTGCGGGTGCTGGTGTCGCTGGGATCGTCATCGGTTTTGGCGCACAGACGCTGATTCGTGATATTTTAGCAGGCGTTTTTCTTATCTATGAACGTCAGATTCATAAAGGGGATTATGTGACGGTGAATAACCTCTTTAATGGAACCATTGAAGAGATTGGTCTCCGCTCTCTGCAAATTAGAGAATGGAGCGGCAAGCTGTTAACCATTTCTAACGGGGATATCCGTCAAATCCAAAACTATAACATGCACTACATGCGGATTACGGAATCTGTTTTAATTAGCGCGAATCAAAACCCTGATATCGCCTTTCACGCACTTGAATCAGCATGTGACAATTTAAATCAAATGCATCATGATTTTCTTAAAAAAGATGAATTCCAAAACGCCATTGAACCCTTTCAGGTTCATGGAATTATGGGCTTGAATAAGCTGAATCGCGGGATTGAAATCACAGTAAAGGGAATGGTCGAAGACGAAAAATACTTCGAAGCCGCCCTCGCTGTGCGAAAAGAAATGATCAAACAACTTCATCAGCATGATGTCAAATTGCTTGAGGATCTCGCTTACCCTCAGCCTGCAAAATAACCTCATTTATGATGGGGTTATTTTTTTATATACAAGTTGCCGGGCTGACTCGGGCTTGCGAGAATCTTGGAACAATTAAACATTCGCTAACAATTCTTTTCATTTCAGCCCTCTTACTTCTATCCCCTTGACTGATTCATGTATAATAGATAGCAGAATGATTTCATGCAGCATGGGGACCCTCATACTGTGTATTTTCTAAGTGAAAGAGAGTGAATAAGATGGGTCGTAAGTGGAACAACATTAAAGAAAAGAAAGCATCAAAGGATGCCAGTACAAGTCGTATTTACGCAAAATTCGGGCGTGAAATCTATGTGGCTGCCAAACAAGGTGAGCCAAACCCAGAATCAAACCAAGCACTTCGTTTTGTCCTAGAACGTGCAAAAACATATAGTGTTCCAAAACACATTGTGGATCGTGCCATTGAAAAAGCCAAAGGCGGCGCAGAAGAGAACTTCGATGAGCTGCGCTACGAAGGGTTTGGTCCAAACGGATCAATGGTCATCGTTGACGCCCTCACCAATAACGTAAACCGTACAGCTTCAGATGTTCGAGCAGCATTTGGCAAAAACGGTGGAAACATGGGCGTAAGCGGCTCTGTTGCCTACATGTTTGACGAAACAGCTGTCATCGGTGTCGAAGGGAAAAGCGAAGAAGAAACGCTTGAGCTTTTAATGGAAGCAGACATTGATGTACGTGACATCATGGAAGAAGATGAAACGGTGATTGTGTACGCTGAACCAGATCAATTCCATCAAGTACAAGAAGCATTCAAACAAGCCGGCGTAGAAGAATTCACTGTCGCTGAAATCACAATGCTACCTCAAAACGAAGTGACATTAGATGATGAATCAAAAGCACAATTTGAAAAGCTGATCGATGTATTAGAAGAGCTTGAAGACGTGCAGCAGGTTTATCATAATGTGGATTTAGGGGAATAAGGAAATTGAGACAGACCTTTTAAAGGTCTGTTTTTTTAAAATAAATAACAGAAATTAAAGGAAATAATGTATAATTTTAATAAAAATAAACAACGAGGTGCTTAATGGAATATTTAACGAAAACGAAGTTATCCGAAGCTGTAGGCTGGTCAGAAAGTGGCGGAAGACGTTGGATTAATTTTTTCCAAGAATATATTCCAAGTGTCAAACGAGGTAATTCAATTTCTTTCACTCAACAATCAGTGGACGCTTTAAAAAGAATTAAGCAACTCAGTGAAATATTTTCAATGAAAGAAATGCAAGAATTATTTATTGATAAAGGCTTTCCTAAGAAGGATACAGATATTAAAGATTTAATTAATAGTTTTAGTTCTAGTACAAATGATATTCCATCTACTAAAAAAATCATCATAACATTTCTTAACGTAATAAAAGATCGTAAACCCTATACCTCTAGTTATATAACAGATGAATTGACTAAGTTGTTTAATTTAACTGAAGAACAAAGATCTCGATCCTACGAAAACAGTAAAGATTCAATTTTTATTACAAGAATACGTAGTGCTAGATACAGTCTTAAAAATTCAAACTATATAGAAGAAATTAGTCAAGCTACATACCAAATAACATCAACAGGTTTAGATTTGTTAGATGATAATCAAAAAGAAATGGAAGAAGAATTAGAAGACATTGAAGAAGTAATTGATCCATTTGAAATTATGTCAGAAAAGTCAGGTGAGTTAAGGAAAGAACTGGCACAATCACTCTTGCAACAGATTAAAAAAGCACATTGGAGAAAGCTCGAATATATAATAGTTGAACTACTTATGGCTATGGGTTATGGCGACGGGAAAATTACTGGTAAAACTAACGATGGTGGTATTGATGGTGTTATAAAAGAAGACAAACTTGGCTTAGATAATATTTATTTACAAGCAAAACGATGGGATAATTCTATAGGTAGAGAACTTGTTCAAAGCTTTTCAGGTGCTCTGGATGACATGGGCGCAAAAAAAGGTGTTTTTATAACTACTTCTCATTTTACTAAAAATGCAATTGATTATGCAGATAGACTACAAAGTAAAAAAATTATCCTAATTGATGGTGAACGATTAGCAAAATTAATGATTGATTACGATATAGGTGTTAATCTAAGGGAGAAATTTATTTTAAAAAAAATTGACTTTAGCTATTTCAATGAGGAGTAAAATAAATATTAACAATTTATAAACAAAGCCTCTTTCATCATGAAAGAGGCTTTGTTTGTTTAATTCATCCCTTGAAACCCAAACGTCAGGTGATCCTGAACAGGTATCCAAGCGCCGATTCCTTGTGAGGTCACGTTTTTTACGACGAGTTTTCGTTTATTTCCTTTTAGCACAAGGTACACTTCTCCGTATGTGACCTTACCTTTTTCGTTAATCGCTGGTGCATAGGCATGAAGCGATGCTGCTTTTTTCGGAGAGACGTGGTATGACTGATCTCGTTTTGTTCCTGCACCAATCACGGTGTCAAAAGCGAGGGGCAGCTTTGTTTTTTGAATCGCTTTTTGCATCATCAATGTTTTCACATCTTCTGGGTTCGGCACTTTTGCTGTGAGGCCGCCGCTTACTTTCACTTGCTGCTTTTGAACGTATTTTCCAATGGCTGTTTTGTTGCCGCCTCTGTTATCAATGTGGTTCGTATTCACTTTTTTGTATTCCCAGTTGGCGACCGTTTCATTTGAATCGTAGCTCAGCGCCCATCTCCCGAGGAAAATGGTCGCACGGTATCCAACAGCTAATGGCGTCCCTGAAATGCTGGATTCATTCAGCATTTTAATCAAATGAGTATTCTCGATCGGTACACTTGTTGTTTTGAACAATTCAGCCGTCAGCTCGCTCGGCTGGAGCAGCGGCTGATCCTGTGACGCGTTTGGATACGTATTCTCCTTGGAGATACTGGCGACAGAGGATGGCACTTTAAATGGCTTTGCCGCCTCCGCAGGAAAGCTGTATAGAAAACTTAAGGATAAGAGAACAACAAACATGATGCGGAGCATCTTTTTCATATCATCACTCTTTCTCATTCATTTTTCCATAGTATTTTCCGCAAAGACGTCCCTTATCCACAAAAGATTATAAAAGGAAAAATCCAATCGCCATAATAAAATAGGCAGCGAGTAATGTGGCTCCTTCAAACCAGTTTGTATCTCCATCATTTGATAAAATCACCGTGAGCAGCACAGAGGATGCCATCGCAATGAGCTCTGGCAAGGAGAAAATGAGCGGCATCTGCTTATTAAAAAATAGCGAGCTGATGACTAGGATTGGCGCGACCATCATGGCAACCTGAAGTGTGGAGCCAAAGGCAATTTCCACTGCTACATCCATTTTGTTTTTATACGCCATGATGACAGCTGAAGCATGTTCTGCGGCGTTGCCGACGATGGCCACAATAATGACACCGATAAACAGCTCACTCCAGCCAAACTGTTCTCCTACCGTATCAAATGTATGAACAAGGCGCTCAGAAATGTACGCAACTGCGATCGTCGAAAGCAGCAAAATCACAGTGGCAAACTTCCCAGACCATTCAGGTGTTTCTTCTTCCGTCTCCGCTTCACCTTGCCCACTCTCCTGCTTGGCAACATAGACACCGCGGTGGCTGACTAGTTTGAAATAAAGCGCTGCAACATAAAGCAAAATCATCACAATGCTGATCCCAATGCTTAAAACAAACTGTTTATTCTCTGCCATCTCCACCGAAAATACTTCTGGAACGACAAACGCTACAATGATGGCAAACATGAGCAAGCCTGAATTGTGTCTTGCATCATGGACATTGAACACTTGGCGCTTATATTTTAATCCGCCAACAAAAAAAGACAGCCCCGCCACAAGCAGTAAATTTCCGATGACTGATCCAGTTAATGAAGCAAGTACAATGGCCGTCAGTCCTTGCTTTAAGGCAAAAAACGATATGATTAATTCCACTGCATTTCCGAAAGTGGCGTTTAAAAGTCCGCCAATTCTAGGTCCCGCAATGATGGCAAGACTTTCTGTGGCTCTTCCCATAAAACTAGCAAGACCAATAATGGCGATACAATAAACGGCAAACATGATGACCTGCGGGAAATGAAGAAAACTGCCAATCACCGATAGCGGAACACCGATTGCGACAATTACAAGAAACAAACGATTCATACAGCCATTCTCCTTTACATATGTCTGACTGTTATTCTTTCGTGAGTGCCGGCATCGTATACATTTTAGATTCGCGCGTGTGAGAAAGTGATATCAATAATCCCTTTCACAGACTGCACCATAGAGCAATGCTTCAATGCAAGGGTGATCACTTTATCGATTTGTTCATCAGATGTCTTGATGTCTTCAAATAAGATATGTAAATGAATGCAGGAAATTTTGTTTACAGCCCCTGCCCTTGTCGTTTCAGGTGTGATCGTAAGCCCTTCATAGGATATTCGCTTTTTACGGCATACATGAATAAGCGTTTCTCCAAAGCAGCCTGCAATGGCTGAGGTGAACAATTGAGATGGGCGGAACCCCAGTTCTTCTGTTCCTGAAATAGGCAGCTGCCTGTCCTCAATATGTGCGATCCAATGATCCCTTTTGTATGTCAGCGTCATTCCTTTTCCACCTTTCTATTGAAACCCCTGTGGTTACATTGTACGATGAAAGCATGAACTTGTAAGGAGCATCTTATGTCGAGAATTCACTTTATGATTTTAATTTTACTTGTATCCGTATCTGGTTTTTCACAGGGGGCATTACTTCCTGTCATTTCCATTATCTTTGAACATGCCGGTACTTCTCCTACGTTAAACGGCCTGCATGCCACAGGCTTATATCTCGGTGTACTGCTTGCGTCTCCTTTTATGGAAGCACCGCTTCGCCGGTTTGGATTTAAGCCATTAATCGTCATTGGAGGCGCCGCTGTCTTTTTAAGCTTATTTAGCTTTGTGTTTTTTGAATCTTATGTCGTCTGGTTCTTCCTCCGGCTCATGATCGGGATTGGTGACCATATGCTGCATTTCTCTACACAGACGTGGGTGACCTATGCTTCATCATCAAGAAATCGCGGACGAAATATTTCATTGTATGGATTATCATTTGGACTCGGTTTTGCCGCCGGCCCTTTTTTAACGCCGCTCATTGAGATCAATCCAGCCTTGCCTTTTATTGTTTCTGGTGCCGTTAGTTTATGTATTTGGCTGCTTGTGTTTGTTTTAAAAAATGCATATCCAGATACAGGCGAAGTGCAAACGTCAGAGCAGACAAACAGTTTAAAGCGCTTTAAAAAGGCCTTTCAATTTGGCTGGGTCGCCTTTATGATGCCATTTTGCTATGGCTTTTTAGAAACAACGCTTAATAGTAACTTCCCTGTGTATGCACTCAGAAGCGGTGTGACAGTAGATGCAGTTGCGTTTATTTTACCTGCGTTTGCCATAGGGAGCATTGTCTTTCAGCTTCCTCTTGGGATGCTCAGTGACCGGTTTGGCAGGCGCCGCATCATTTTATGTGTGACACTCGCTGGATCATTCTTTTTCCTTTTGGCAGGGATTTTCATTCAATCCGTTTTGGCTGTAGCCATCTGTTTCTTTATTGCCGGAATGGCTGTAGGCTCTACCTTCTCACTTGGCATCAGTTATATGACCGACTTATTGCCAAAGCATCTGCTTCCCGCCGGGAATTTGATGTGCGGAATGGCGTTTAGTGCAGGCAGTATTCTCGGGCCGGTACTCGGAGGATTCTTTGTGCAAACGTTTGAAGGAATGAATTTACTTTACCTTGTCAGCATCGTGATATTATTTGTGTTTTGCTGCGTTCGATTTGGGAGAACGCAGGCAGTGCTGGAAAGTCACTAAAATGGGGGATCAATCGTTGTTTACATATCACATCACAAATGAATTGACTTTGGCATCTCTACAATTAGATGATGCGGACTCACTATTTAGCCTTATTCAAAAGAATAAGGCCCATTTAGGGGAGTGGCTGCCTTGGGTTCATCAATGCCAAAGCGTAGAAGCTGTCAAAACGTTTATTCAATCAACTCAAACCACCTACAATGAACAAAAAGGGTTGGAAGCTGGCATTCAGCTGAACGAGCAATTAATCGGTGTGTTCCGTCTGACATTTAATCAACAATTAGGCAATATCGGTTATTGGATTGATGAAGACGCGCAAGGACAGGGCATTGTGACAACCATCGTCAAATCTATGACAGAAACCTTTGCTCCTAAAGTCGATGGATTTGAAATTTTTTGTCCTGCTGGCCATGTCAGAAGTGAACGTGTAGCGATAAACGCAGGGTTTCAGCATGATCCTCATTACCAGTCAAAACCTGATACAGCTTTTATCCTTAAGCGATATATACGATTATCGAAATAAAAACTCCCCTGCACCTATGCAGAGGAGTTTTTTCATTTAATGATAACCATTTTGCCCGTTTGCACTGCCGCTTGTTTTGTGCTTTGGCTGATGGCCTTTGTTTTGTTTCGTGTTGCTTCCGCCTTTTTTCGATTGTTTGGACATATGTGATTCCCCCATCCATCAAGATTGAACATGTTGTTCTTCTTTAGGATGCCCGGATTTCTTCACACCTTGCCTGGTACGATTTTACGCTTATGTAAAAGCGCATTGAGCTCGCCGCCAAGGATAATCATGATACCGGTTAAATAGAACCAGATCATTAAAATAATGATTCCCCCAATACTTCCGTACATCGCACTGTAATTCGCAAACTCGCCTACGTAAAATGAGAACAGCATACTCACCAAAATCCATCCAATTGAGGCAAAAATGGCGCCTGGCAGAACAAATTTCAATTTCAGTCTAATGTTTGGGGCGAAATAGTACAAGGCTGTAAACACAATCAATAAAATCAGCGGGCTAATGATCCACCTCATGGCCGTCCAAATGGTGAGAAAGGCATCTGACTGCCCGACTAGTTCAGCGAGAAATAAGCCAAGTTCTTTTCCAAAGACAGGCAGCATTAAGGCAAAAATAATCGTGAGAACCATTGCGATGGTTAAAATGATTGATGTTAAACGTACGAGAATGAAGGAACGATTTTCCTCAACTTCGTAAGCATGGTTAAATGCTCTGACGACGGCATTAATCCCGTTAGATGCAGACCAAAGGGCGGCAATAATCCCGAATGACAGCAATCCGCCGTTACGGCTGTTCAGTGTCTCTTCGGCAATGGATTCAATCATCGAAAGCGCTCCTTCTGGCGCATAACCAGAGATGACGCTTAGGACATCCTTCGACGTCAGCGGCAAATATCCAACGAGTGTCAGCACGAAGATGAGAAACGGAAATAATGAAAGCAAAAAGAAGTAAGCAAGCTCAGCAGATTTTGCCGGTCCTTCATGCAGCAAAAAGCGTTCAATTAACGCTTTAATAAAACCCATACGCCTCATCTCCAATGATCAATCTTTCTATTTCGATCGAAAGTGATCCTTTGTTTCTTCAATAATCTCTAATACTTTTGGGGTTGTTTCCTTTAACTGATTGACTTGTTCATTTAAAAATGACAAATCATCTGAGACTGTTCGCATCAGCTGCTTCGTTTCTTCCATTTTTTCTTTCATACAAGCAGAAATTCTGGCTGGCTCCTGACGGTATTCCGCCAGCTTTTCCTGACAGTCATCCCATTTGTCTTTGAGCGCGATTCTCGTTGGCCGATGAAATAATGTCAGCAGTGCGCCGCAAGCTGCTCCTATCACAGCTCCTCGAAGCATGATTTGATTTTTTTCTTCCATCTCGTCTGATCTCCTTTCAGTTAAAGGTGTTTCTCTTTTTTTACATACGTCAAAAAACGATCAATTCCTTTTTCAATTAAATCATGTACTTCCTCAAAGTTTCCAGTGTAATAAGGGTCTGGCACATCATCTCGATCGTCGTCTTCAACAAAGTCAAGAAGACGGCCAATAAAGTGATGTTTCCCATAGCCGGCTATACTGCGAAGTGCCCCTACATTTTCAGCATCCATCGCAATGATATAGTCGTATGCTGTGATGTCCTCATCTATGATTTGTCTTGCGGACATCCCTTCATAGCTGATCCCTTTTTCATCAAGCAGCTTTCGTGTTCCTTCATGCGGAGGACTGCCTTGATGCCAGCCGCCAATGCCTGCTGAATCAATGACAAAGTGCTCGCTTAGCCCCTCATCTTCTACTCGTTTTCTAAACATGGCCTCTGCCATCGGTGACCTGCAAATATTGCCAAGACATACGAATAATACATGAATCATCCTTCATTCTCCTCCTATCTTTTCCCTAAGAACTGCTTTCGAAAACCTTTTCTCTATCATATCAAGCCCTTTTTCTTTTGAAAACTTTGCAAGAAAAACTCCCATCGGCATTGACACATTATACAAAAAAAGGTGACACTTTAGGAGAAATAAACAAATAAAGGGGGATACATATGGGATGGGTAGAACAGATTGTCAGCAGTATCAATGATGTATTATGGGGACCGCCGCTTTTGTTTTTGATCGTGGGGACAGGGATTTACCTTACCTTTCGCGTGCTCTTCATTCAAATTAGGCTGCTCCCCTATTCGCTTAAGCTGGCATTTTCAAAGCAAGATAAGACATCAGAAGGTGATATTTCTCACTTCCAAGCATTAATGACAGCCCTTGCTGCAACGGTTGGAACGGGAAATATTGTAGGGGTCGCCTCTGCTGTCATTGCCGGCGGACCAGGCGCTGTGTTTTGGATGTGGTTTGCAGCGTTCTTTGGAATGGCGACTAAATATGCTGAAGCTGTTCTCGCAGTGAAATACCGTGTCAAAAATGAAAAAGGGGAAATGTCCGGCGGGCCGATGTACTATTTGGAGCATGGCTTGAAGCAAAAATGGCTAGGGGTGCTGTTTGCTATTTTTGGCGCCACGGCTGCATTTGGGATTGGGAATCTCGTGCAGTCAAATTCTATTTCTGGTGTCATGAATTCAACCTTTCAGATTCCAACATGGATCACCGGCATTATCATTACAGTCTTTACTGCCCTCGTGATTTTAGGCGGGATTAAAAGCATTGGCCGTGTGACGGCTATTTTTGTACCGGTCATGGCTTTATTCTACGTCATTTGCGGACTGATCATTCTTGTCATGAATGCGGATCTTGTCCCAAGTGCCGTCGGGCTCATTTTTACGGATGCATTTACAGGCCAAGCCGTTGCAGGCGGTGCGATCGGAACCGTAATCCGCTGGGGTGTGGCGAGAGGGGTATTTTCCAATGAAGCAGGTCTCGGTTCTGCACCAATCGCTGCTGCTGCTGCAAAAACAGATATGCCTGCTCGTCAAGCGCTTGTGTCAATGACGCAAGTCTTTATTGATACGATGATTGTTTGTTCCATTACAGGGATCACAATTGTCATGGCCGATATGTACGTCACAGAAAAAAGTGATGCACTCACCTCGTTATCCTTTGCTCATTTCCTTGGTCCAATCGGCTCAATCATTGTTGCAATCGGCTTACTTTTATTCGCCTATTCCACCATTATTGGCTGGTCCTATTATGGCGAAAAATGCTTTACATATTTGGCGAAAGATTCATATGTGATGTATTATCGTGTTGTGTTTGTTATTGCTGTCTTTTTCGGTGCCGTGTTTAAGAATGATTTCGTCTGGGGCGTAGCGGATATGCTAAACGGACTGATGGCTGTTCCTAACTTAATCGGCCTCATCGGTTTGTCAGGAGTTGTCGTGTTTGAATCTAAACGAATCATTGATAAGATCAAGCAGGAGAAAAAGGAGAAAAACATCTCGGTGTCGTCTTAATAGCCCTTTTATTCTTTTGCTTTTCTGTTAAAATAGACATATTATTCAACACATATGCAGGAAAGGACGTGCCGCCCTTGTCAGAGCAAAAAGCGGCTGAAGTCAATCAGCTGATTGAAGACATTTCGCAAAAGTTAAATATGCTGAACATTGGAGTCATCAAAGCTGAGGACTTCAGTCCAGACAAGTACGAAGATATTGAATTTCTACACCAAATGGTGATGAAAAAATCTTCATTCAGCCCAAGTGAAATGCAAGCCATCGCAAGCGAGCTAAAAAACTTAAGAAAATAATCGTGCAAAGGAAACTGGATTCGGTTTACGCCGCTTTCTTCCATCCATGCACAGAAAAAGCCAGCACCCCGCAAGGTGCTGGCTTTGTTTATCCTGTCAAAACTGCTTATTTTGCGAGCAGTTTTAATGATTCACGGTTAAATGCTGGAATGTCATCAGGTGTACGGCTTGTCACAAGCTGATCCTGACAAACGACAACTTCTTCATCTTTGAATTTTGCGCCTGCGTTTTCCATATCTACTTGAATGGATGTATAGCCAGTCGCGCCTCTGCCTTCCAGTGTCTTTGCTGTAATGAGCAATTGCGGTCCGTGACAGATCGCAAATACTGGTTTTTTCTCGTCCATAAATGCTCTTGTGAATTGAACATAGCGGTCATCTGCACGCAGAATGTCTGGTGAGAACCCGCCAGGAATCAGAAGTGCATCGAAGTCTTCAGGCTTCACGTTATCAATGGACGCATCCACTCTCACTTCTGCTTCTCCTTGCTTCCCTTTTACTGTTTTTCCTTTTTCGTTTTCAATGACTGTGATCTCATGGCCTGCATCTTTAAAGGCTTTTGCAGGCTCGGTGAATTCAACATCCTCAAAGTAATCTGTTAATACAACTGCAATTTTCTTACCCATGTAGAAACCCTCCTGCTTGATTATCGTTTACACTACACACTATACCCGGGTACATTGAAATCAAACATCCTATCCCGATCAGATAACCCCTTATGATGAAAATAAGCATTTAGACTTATTTATATTTCCTCAACAAGGTAATTCGTATGATTTATGTTATCTTTACAATAATCTGCAAAAAATAACTACAAAAGTTAACGAAACATTTCTACAATAGGTATTGTGGTCAAAAAAATTAGAAAGGCGGAGATCAGGTGAAGAAGCAAGCACATAGGTCTAAACGAAGGAAAAACCTGTCTATTCTGCTCACTTCCATTATGATGATTAGTCTCATTCTCCCAGCAGTACCTACTCATGCAGCAATAGAAAACGGCGATGCCGTAAAAGTCAGCATCTTAGCCACAACGGATGTTCATGCGAACATGATGAATTACGATTATTACAGCGACAAAGAAACAAATGAATTTGGTTTGGCAAAAACAGCCGAGCTGATTGAAAAGCACCGTTCACAAAATCCAAATACACTCCTTGTTGATAACGGAGACCTGATTCAAGGAACCCCTCTTGGAGAATACGTTTACAAAAATGAAAAAGACAGTATCATCAATCAAACAAAGGTTCACCCCATTATTCATACACTCAACAAACTAAAGTACGATGCAGGAACACTTGGCAATCATGAATTTAACTACGGATTATCATTTCTTGATGGTACTATTGCCGGGGCTAACTTCCCGATTGTCAATGCGAACGTCAAAAAGTTAAATGGAGAACACCGTTTTACGCCTTATGTGATCCAAGATAAGACCTTTAAAGATGCAAACGGAGCTTCCCAAACTGTGAAAGTCGGTTACATAGGATTCGTTCCACCACAAATTATGACGTGGGATAAGAAGAATTTAGATGGACAAGTTCAAGTGCAGGATATCGTCGAATCTGCCAATGAAACCATTCCTGAAATGAAGGAAAAAGGCGCAGATATCATCGTCGCCCTTGCCCATACAGGAATTGAAAAAACCGCTTCACCTAAAGGATCAGAAAATATGATCTTTGACCTTGCCACAAAAACGAAAGGCATCGATGCGATCGTGTCCGGCCACCAGCACGGCACATTCCCAAGCGCTGAATATAGCGGCGTCGACAAATTCGATGTCTCAAAAGGAACGATCAACGGCATTCCAGTCGTCATGTCAAAAAACTGGGGAAGCTACCTCGGAGTCATTGATTTAACATTAGAGCCTGACGGCAGCAAATGGAAGGTCACAGATGGAACAGGAAAGATTGAATCTGTTGCAGGAGTCACCTCTCAAAACAGCACTGTGAAAGATTCCATTCAAACAACGCATCAAAACACACTTGAGTATGTGAGAAAACCTGTTGGTAAAACAGAAGCAGACATTAACAGCTTTTTTGCTCAAGTGATGGATGACCCTTCTATTCAAATTGTGACTGATGCACAAAAATGGTATGCACAAGAAAAAATGAAGGACACGTCATACAAAAACTTACCGATTTTATCTGCAGGCGCCCCGTTTAAAGCCGGCGGCCGAAACGGTGTAAATTATTATACAAATATCGCAAAAGGTGATTTAGCAATTAAAAACATCGGCGATCTCTACCTTTACGATAACACCGTGCAGATTGTCAAACTGAAAGGCAGTGAAGTAAAAGACTGGCTCGAGATGTCTGCTGGACAGTTTAATCAGATCAAACCAAACGATTCAAATGAACAGCCTATTTTAAACGAAGAATACCGCTCGTATAACTTTGATGTGATCGATGGTGTCACCTATCAAGTCGATGTGACGCAGCCTGCTAAGTACAGCACAACAGGCACTCTTGTTAATGCGAATGCAAACCGCATCAAAAACCTGTCCTACAATGGGAAACCAGTCTCTGACAATCAAGAATTTTTAGTCGTAACGAACAACTATCGAGCTTCTGGCGGCGGGGGCTTCCCGCATCTGACGCAAGATAAAGTGGTGCTTGCCTCAGCTGATGAGAACCGCCAAGTGCTGATGGATTATATTATCGAACAAAAAACCATCAATCCAAGTGCGGATCAAAACTGGTCCATTGCACCAGTCAAGGGCGCAACAGTCACATTCGAATCTTCTCTTTTAGCTAAGCCGTTTGCTGAAAAATCAAGCAGCGTAGATTTTGTTCGTAACGCCAGCACAGATGGTCTTGGCGTGTACAAGCTAGCCTTTAAAGGGGATGACACAACAGAACCGCCTGCATCAGATAACTGGAATTTAACGGTAATGCATACAAACGATACACACGCACACCTTGATGATGCGGCAAGACGTGCAACAAAGATTAAAGAAGTTCGAGCCGAAAGCAAAAACAACATTTTATTAGATGCTGGAGATGTCTTCTCTGGTGACCTATATTTCACAAAATGGCAAGGACTTGCCGACCTAAAACTGATGAACTTAATGAAATATGATGCCATGACGTTTGGTAATCATGAATTTGACAAAGGTCCTTCTGTTCTTCGTCAATTCCTGACAGGTGATGCATCAGATGTAGATGCGAAAAACCGTCATCAATTTGAAAAGCCTGCATTCCCGATTGTGTCATCAAACGTTGATGTCTCTAAGGAAAAACAATTGAGCGGCTTAGTGAAAAAGCCAGCCACATTCAAAGCTGGTGAGAAAAAAGAAGCTGGGATTTACCCATACATCCTGCTTGATGTAAACGGTGAGAAGGTGGCTGTATTCGGCTTAACGACTGAAGACACGGCCATTACATCCAGCAGCGGTCCTAACATTCAATTCAAGGATGCATACAAGAAAGCAAAAGAAACAGTCAACACGATTCAAACAAAAGAAAAAATCAACAAAATCATTGCTTTAACTCACATTGGCTATAACCGTGATCTTGAGCTTGCTCAAAAAGTAGACGGGATTGATTTAATCATTGGCGGTCACACGCACACCCTTGTTGAAAAATTAAAGGTCGTCAATAAGAAAGAACCAACGATTGTCGCACAGGTGAAAGACTACGGACAATTCTTAGGAAAAGTAGACGTGGCCTTTAATCAAAAAGGAGTCGTACAGCCAAAGGAATCTTCTTTTGACCTCATCACCATCGATGACTCTGTCAAAGAAGATGCCGATGCAAAAGCGATCCTCGATCAGTACAAGGCAGATATTCAAGATTTAAAAACGGAAAAAGTCGGGTCTACCGATGTCCTCTTAGATGGACAACGCGAGCATGTCCGTGCGAAGGAAACGAACCTTGGAAACTTTATTGCTGACGGCATGCTGAAAAAAGCACAAGAATCTGCTGGTGCTGATCTTGCCATCACAAACGGCGGTGGTATTCGAGGCAGCATTGAAAAAGGAGATATCACATTAGGTGATATTTTAACGGTCATGCCATTCGGAAACACACTCTATGTCGCAGATTTAAAAGGCAGCCAAATTAAGAAAGCACTCGAACAAGGGCTTTCAGGCATTGAGGAAGGCGGCGGCGCATTCCCTCATGTAGCCGGCATTGAATATACGTTTACGCTGAGTAAACCAGCTGGCAGCAGACTCATTGATGTCAAACTGAAAGACCAAAACGGCAAACTAACAGACATTCATGATCAAAAAACATACCGCGTGGCGACAAACGCATTTGTCGGCACAGGCGGAGATGGCTACAGCGTCTTTACAGAAGCCTCTCACGGCGAAGACTTAGGCTATGTTGACTATGAAATCTTCAAAGAGCAAATTGAACAGGCAGACGGCGGGCATATTTCTCCTGTCATCGATCATCGAGTGAAAGAAGTGTTCCTTCCGCGTGCGAAAGGAAAAGGCGCCTATGACATTCAAGATGATGAGAAATTCCAAACGTATGTGCAGCATACAAACAAAGCATTGCTTTATTTAGAAAAAGCAAGCGAAGCGAAAAACGTTCAATTGTCTCTATCAAAAGCGCAGGTAGCCGAGCTGAAGAAAAGAGAGCAAGATCCAAACGTCACCATCTATCATGACAAAGTGGGACTCGTATTACCGCTCTCTAATTTGTCCGAAAATAGCGCAGATATATGGATGAAAAAGACGAATAAGGTGAAAAATGCATTAACGGATACGTATGATTTCCAAATCAAACAAGATCAGAAAAAGGTTTCTACCTTTAAAGATCCTGTCACACTATCCTTTACATTAGATGAGCCTCAAAAGGCGAAGAAACCTGGTGTATATTATGTAGACCGCAAGAAAAACCGTTATGCCAAAACAAGTAACGGATCGTTCGAAAATGGGGTCGTATCAGGTCAAACTGAACACTTCAGCGAATATACCGTACTCAACCAAAGCGGGGCAGCTGGAACAACGCCAGATCAAACTGGCGGAGACGGCGGTACATCAGTGCCAGGCGGAGATACAGGTACAGATCCAAACCAAGATGGAACCGGACTCCCAGGCGGAACACTCCCTAATACAGCAACGATGATGTATACAGCTGTATTGATTGGTGTTCTTATGCTTGCCTTAGGCGGTATCCTATATTACTACCAGCGCAAGCGTACAAGAAAAAATGTATCATCCTAAAAAAGGACAGAGCGTATGCTCTGTCCTCATATTGTTGACAAAGGGCTAAAATGATCTTGATTTTAGCCCTTTGTCTTCTTTTCATCTCAATCTTGGGATAAATAAATCCAATTGCGTTTATCAAATTCTTTCACATTATCTGATCCTATATGACGCAGCATTCTATTGAAGAACGTGATATCATCTTCATCATCGATGGCATATAAATCCTCTTGAACATAATCTCTTATAATAAAATTCGTTAAGTTCGTATTATTCACAAAATCAGCAAAATAATCCTCTACAAGAGTTAAATCCTCTTCACTTAACTTTTCATCATTAATAATTGAAATATGAAACACATTCAAAATCGCTTGTATATCTTCTTCATCCATATAACATAATGGCGCTAGTTTTCGATCTTCTTCCGTAAACGGTTTTCGAGTATCTTCAATAATCACGTAACATAATATTCGATGATCTTTCATCACGCTAAAAATTTCTAAATCCCTTAATTTTAATGGTCGATTCAGTCTAATCATTTTTCCTCCTATAAATCATTTCTCCAAAAATTGAAACGGACAGAGCCTATGCTCTGTCCGTTTTTTCTCTTCTAGCAAAATCGACGAATCTGAAGCGGTCTAATCGGTGACGGCTTTCTGTGTATTGAAATAAACTCGTATCCTCTAAGAACACATAATTCTTTACCACAACGACATGGTCAAATCCCTTCAAATCAAGGTACTTGGCATCCTCTTCTGTACATGGCTCTACCACAAATTCCTTTTGAGCATAGCTGATCGATACACCGAGTTCTCCCTCAATATACTCGTAGATTGATCCTTCGCATATGTCTTTAGACAATACTTCGACATGCTTTTGCAAGAAGTAGTCCTTGTCTAAAATCACTTCTTCTCCGCTAATATTACGAGATCGAATGACTTTCCAGACGTCTGTCTGTTCATCAATTTTCAGCTGAGACTGAATATACTGATCCGGTTTAATTAAGCCAAATTCATGAACCGTTGTGACTGTCTTTCGGCCAAGCGTTTGGGAAAGCTCTTTAAAGCTGACAAGACCTGATACAGGGAACTGCATTTTCTCCCGATTCAGTAATACAGAGCCTTTCCCGCGGATTTTTTGAATATAGCCATTTTGCACAAGAATATTTAATGCCTTTCTCACCGTCTCCCGGGACGTGTCGTACATGATAGAAAGTTCATGCTCTGATGGGAGGATGCCTTTATCCTGCCATTCACCTTGCTCAATTCGTCTTGCGAGCTGATCATAAATCACTCGAAACTTATTCTCTTTCATTTTCCCTCCGCCCCATTTTCTAGCGTTTGGTTAAATGATAAACGATTGACTCATATGGGCGCAACGTAAATCCCTTGATATGTGCCGGCACATCCTCATAATTGGATAACAGGACTTGCCCCTCCATCTCATCTACAGCCTGCACAAGCTCATCAGGAAGCGTGAAGTCCGCCTCCCCTGGATAAAAGTGATTGATCACGAGGAGCTTCTCATCCTTGCTTTCTCTAACATAAGCAAACACCTTTGGATCTTCTGCTAAAAGTAAGGAGAAGCTGCCATATGTGATCACATCAAGTTCTTTACGCAGTCTGCAAAGGGCTTGGTAATGATAGAAAATGGACGTCCGGTCTTTTAACGCAGCTTCGACCGAAATGTCGTTATGGGCTGGCTCAATCCAAGGTGTTCCTGTTGAGAAACCTGCATTCTTCTCTGAGGTCCACTGCATTGGTGTTCTCGCATTATCTCTTGACTTGACCTGTAAAATGGCGAGTGCTTCTTCCTTTGATTTTCCCTTTTCAAGCATGACTTCGTACATATTAAGTGATTCGATATCACGGTAAGACGAAATGTCCTCAAAGCGAGGATTCTTCATGCCAATTTCCTCACCTTGATAAATATAAGGAGTCCCCTGCATCAGATGAATCGTGGTCGCCAGCATCTTCGCTGATTGCTGATGATACGTGTCATCATCACCATACCTTGAAACGATCCGCGGCTGATCATGATTGCACCAGAACAGCGCATTCCAGCCGCCGCCCTCATGCATTTTCGTCTGCCATTCAGACAGAATCGACTTCAATTCTTGAAAATCAAATGGTGCGATCGCCCACTTTTCGCCGTTTGGATAATCCACCTTTAAATGATGGAAGTTAAACGTCATATCCAGCTCCTGCCGATCAGGTCTTGTATACCGAATACAGTCTGCGATATTCGTTGAAGACATTTCTCCAACTGTCATGCTATCGTATTTCGAAAAAACCTCCTGGTTCATTTCATGCAGAAATTCATGAATTCTCGGCCCATCCGTATAGTACATGCGGCCGTCGCCTTGCACAGATTGTCCGGCGTCATCTAAGAAGCGCTGATCCTTTGAGATGTTGTTGATGACATCCAGCCTGAACCCATCAATTCCTTTTTCAAACCAAAAGTGCATGATGTCATATACTTTCCTGCGCACCTCATCCTTCTCCCAATTGAGATCTGCCTGAGTGACATCATATAAATGAAGATAATAATCTCCTGTTACTTCGTCAAGCTCCCAGGCTGGGCCGCCAAATTTCGACTGCCAATCATTCGGCGGAGATCCGTCCGCTTTTGGCTCCTTCCAAATATAATAATCTCGGTATGGGTTATCCTTTGACTCACGCGAGGCTTGAAACCACTCATGGAAAATGGATGTATGGTTAACGGCTAGATCCATGATGACTCGTATTCCTCTCTCATGCGCTTCCTTCAGCATGCGTTCAAAATCTGTCATTGTGCCGTACATGTCATGGATTTTTGTATAATTACTAATATCATAGCCGTTGTCATGCTGCGGGGACTCATACATTGGCGTGAGCCAAATACAATCCGCCCCAAGCTCTTTAATGTAATCAAGCTTTTTCGTCACGCCATTGATATCCCCTGTACCAGAGCCCGTTGTATCTAAAAAGCTCTTCGGATAAATTTGATAGACCACCGCTTTTTTCCACCATGGTTCATTTGATTGCTGATTCAATTTCCTTCACCACCACTAGTTAAGTTCTTCTGAAAAATCCTTCTTCTTTTTTAGTTTTGCATATAAAAGAGTACCGATGAATGGAAGGATGAGTACAATCACCATTCCAATTGCAAATGCCCCCCAATATTTCGGGATAATGGAGAAGATTCCTGGAATGCCTCCAACACCAACTGAGCTTGCCAGCACCCCTTGAGAGGCGATAAACATACCGGCTAATCCTGAGCTGATCAGTGCAAAAATAAATGGGAATCGATAACGCAGGTTGACCCCAAACATCGCCGGTTCGGTAATTCCTAAATAAGCAGAAATACTTGATGTCAGCGAAAGTCCTTTTTGCTTTTCATCTTTTAAGACAAACATCATTGCCAGTGCAGCTGACCCTTGAGCGATATTGGACAGTGCAAGCATTGGCCATAGGAACGTGCCATGCAGCTTTGAGTTAATCAATTGAATATCAACAGCGAGGAACGTATGGTGCATTCCTGTAATGACTAATGCTGCATACAGACCGCCGTATAATAGACCGCCAAGTGCTGCGAATTGCTGGAATACGGCTACAAGTCCAGATGTTAAAACATTACCGATTGCAAAGGTAACAGGTCCAATGACGATAAATGATAAAAATCCAATGACTAATAATGTAATTGGTGCAACAACTAACAGCTGAATACTTTCAGGTGTCCGTTTTGTGATAAATAATTCGAGCTTTGCAAGTAAATAAGAGGCAACGAGTATCGGAAGAACCTGTCCTTGATAGCCTACTTTCTGCACTTCAAGTCCAAACAAGTTCCAAACAGGAATGTCACCGGTCTTCTCAGCCGCTCCATAGCCCCATGCGTTTAACAAGTCCGGGTGTACAAGCATTAGACCAAGGACCATTCCTAAAAGCGGATTCCCCCCAAACCGCTTCACAGCTGACCAGCCAATTAATGCTGGCAGGAAGGTGAAGGCAGTGCCTGCAATTAAGTTGATCATATTCGCTAAATCAGCCCATGCCGGATACACATCCACAATCGATTTTTGATCGAAGAAAATATCAGGAGCTGTTAAAATATTATTAATCCCCATTAATAAACCGGCTGTGACGATGGCAGGAAGAATCGGTATAAAGATATCCGCAAGCGTTTTCACAGCACGCTGCAATGGATTTAATTTTTGATCAGAGGCACGCTTGACGTCTTCTTTTGTGGCTTCCCCAATCCCCGTCCTTTTAACCATTTCGGCATATACTCGATTGACGGCCCCTTGGCCGATAACAACTTGGTATTGACCGTTCGCTGAGAAAGATCCCTTCACTTCATCAATTTGTTCAAGTGCTTTCTCATCCACCTTGTCTTCATCTTTCAGCACAAAGCGCAGCCTTGTTACACAATGTGTCGCTTGATCAATATTTTCTTTGCCGCCGATGGCTTTCACAATCTGATCTGCTGCTGCCTGATAATCAGCCATACTATCCCCTCCGAGATCGTTTTTTTATATAAGAAAAAAGAACCAAAAAACTTGTATATACATGTTAATTTATATTTTATATTTGTATATACATGTAGTCAACAACAAAATGTAGCGCTTACATAAAAAAGCTCCCTCAATGTGCTCAGGGAGAGGCAGCGTGTCATCATCTTTTTTTATGCTCCGTTAATTTCTCGTAGACCTTATTTTTGTAAAAGGAGGAGGCTGGGCGGGCAAAAGTTTGGCGCTTAGATGTAAGTTCATCCAGACGTTTTTGTTTTTCTTCACAGATGAGAGACAGTTTCTTTCTTTCCTCTCCATCTATGCTTGATTGAAGTAATTCTTTGACAGTCATGAGTTCTTTTTTCAGCACTGTTTCTTCCCCAGCAAATCCGGCATTTTTCATGATGCGGTAGCCCATTCTAAGTTCTTCTGGTACATGAGCAGCGTCATCTTTTGGCAAAGGCTTCCCAAAGCCAGATAAACCTTCAAAAGCCCCGTTATCCATCGCTTTTTTGATCCGTTCTTCTGATAATCTCTGCGCAAAATCCATAGCGTTTCTCCTTTCGCCGCAAGTATTTGATTAAGCATAGCAAAAAAGCTGGCTCTCTCACAAGAGCCAGCATCAGCGTCTAGACAAGCCCTCGCATTCGGTGTCTATCCTGCGCTCAGGTGCTCGTCCCTTCTTCGCTGAAAAGAGAAAAAGGGCTAAAATATTTTAGCCCTTTCTCGTTATTTATTGTCGACTTTGAAGGTTGAGACCATTTGTGCTAAGTCCTCTGACATGTCAGAGAGCTGTTCAATCGCACTTGAAATTTGCTGCATACCAGCACTTTGCTGTTCTGTTGCTGCCGCCACTTCTTGAGAGCTGGCTGCATGTTCTTCCGATACAACAGAAATTTGCTCAATCGATGTAGAAATCGTTTGATATGCTTGCTCAACTTGCTTAATAGAAGCAAGCAAATTGTTCGTTCTCCTTGAAAACTGAGATACACCGTCGTAAATCAAAGCGAAATTTTGTGACGTGCCTTCCATTTGCTCACGTCCTTCTTCCACTGCTTTACTACTTTCCTCTACACTTTCAAGAACGCGCTGACTGTTTTCCTGTGTGCCGATGACAAGGTCTGAAACGGTTTTAGCCGCATCCGCTGATTGCTCAGCTAACTTGCGCACCTCATCTGCCACAACAGCAAACCCTTTTCCTTCTTCTCCAACACGTGCCGCTTCAATTGAAGCATTCAGTGCAAGCAGATTCGTTTGGGCTGAAATGTCCGTAATAATCGAGATGACACTTTCAATCTCCGTTGAATGAGATTGTAATTCTTCTGCTGCCTGCTTTGAGTTGGTCATCTTGTCATGTAGCATATTCAGATGATCAAGCACATGGTTCACTAATTTTTGACCAGATTCAGATTGCTTTTGTACGTCAGATGAAACAGATTTCATTTCGTCAACTTCTTTTGTGACGCCTTCGATTTGAGTATCGATCTCTGCAACGGATGTCGTACAATCCGTAATATTTGCGACAGAATCATTGATTCCTTCACTCATATTCGTCATAGCTTCTGATACTTGCTGCGCACTTTGACTTGATTCGGTCGTCACCGTACGAAGCTGTGAAGACATTTTCGACACTTCACTAGATGAGTTTGAGATTTTCGAAATAAGCTCTTTAATCCGTCCCTGCATCTTTTGGAAGGATGCGGCAAGCTGGCCGATCTCATCTTTACTTTCAACCTCTACCATACCAGTTAAATCACCGTCAGCAATTCGATTCGCTGATTCCATCAAGGAACGTGCTGGTTTTGCAATCTTTCTTCCCATGAAGTATGAGAAGAGTAATCCACCGATAAGCACAATGGCAGATGCCACTGTGATATAGATCATCAACTTCTGCGTTGTTTGAGGCACGACAGACGCATCTAAATCAATGCCTAAAATCCCTGTCAGCTCACCGCCTGAATCCTTAATTGGCAAAAAGACTGATTTATGTGTACCAAATGAATCTTTGTAAATATCACTTTTGACCATTTTATCTTCAGAGAGCGCTTGTTTCATCTCTTCTGAAAAAGCATAATCTTGATCAAAGTCATTTTCTTCACCGGTTAGTATAATAATTCTTTCTTTACCGCCTTTATTAGATAGCACGTATAAGTTCTCAAGCGTATGATCTTCTTGAAGCTCTGTGAATTTCTTTTTGACCTCCACATAAAGGGGATCATCTTTCCCGCTAATACCAAGGACGTTTCCATCCATATTATCGATCTCTTTCTTCGCTGTATCAATATCTGTTGTTAATCGATAATCAAATTGCTTTAATAACTGGGATGATAAATCCTGGCTCACTAGATAAAAGGTTAGAACGAATAATGCAACGGTTGCGAGTAATGTTACGGTAACGACTGACATGATTTTAGAGGATATCGTGTATCCTCCAAATTTCCTTTGTTTCGCCATTTTTTCCTACATCTCCACTCTCAGATTTGATTTAAGCATGTACATTTTCAAATTGTCCACAAACAGATGCAATCACATCTTTTAAATAAGATACGATATGAGGGATATGCTCTGGTAACGTATAAGGTGAGATGACAAAAAACTTACTAACACTTAGATAGAATTCTTGACCTTCTTTTGAGTTGACAAGTAAAAACTTCGTTGTATCGCCAAAGAACATCTCATCTCTTTTCTCTCCAAGTTTTTCAAACAGCATTTTGTTCAATTCATTGTTTCGCTCAATTTCCATTGAAGTCGCTTCGCCAGAAATCTCTTCTTGAAAACGCGGTGAGCCGTCTAGGTAAATTCTAAATAATGTAGCCATTCCGACGTTGTCATCATTCACGACTTCTGCTTGCGGAATTTCTCGACTAAGTGCTTCTCTGAAGGCAAGGTTCACTTCTAAGAATTGACCGAGCAAGCGCTGATAGCCTTCAACCCCAAACGTTAAGAGCACACTCAGCATACTGATCGAGCTTCCCATTCTTGAGCACTCAAGCGTATAACCCGTATGGTATTCACCGTAGCCTCTATGGCCAACATATGGCGTCTCTTGTTCTTCCAGGTCCAAACGCTTTAAGTCAGCAGCGTTTTTCACTAAGAATAAACTGGATGTGTAAGGTGTTTGGCCGAGCTTTTGAAAATCAAAGCACATCGAGTCTGCAAGAGAAAGATGCTGGAATTTCGCTTTGATTTCTTTTAGCATACGAAGAACACCGACTGAGAATTGCAGCGGGTTTTCTGATACATCATACTCGTTAAAGAAAGCAAAGAATCCACCCAGCGCCGAATCTGCATGAATATGCGGCACCTTCAGACCATACTTTTCAGCAATCGCTTCTGCTGTTTCACGTACCCCTTTAACATCATCAATTGCAATGGCATCTGTTGTTCCGGTTGTTGCCACAATATAAACGGGAATCCCGCCACCCTGTGCAACACGTTCCATTTGACAACGCAAATCTTCCATATCCATTGAATGATCTTTATTCGTCTTAATTCTGATTAAGTTGTTTGTGCCAAGTCCTGTTGCTTCCATTGACTTAAATAAGCTGTAATGTGCAGCATCAGAACAAAACGCATAAAGATTTTGTGGAACTCCTTTTCGCAGTGACTCCGGCGCAGCTTTTGCGATCGCTAAACGAAGTCCTGAAAAAATCGCTCCTTGACCTCCCCATGTTGTGTATCCCCCGCTCATATTTGGATCATATCCGATGAGCTTAGACATCATTGAGACCACTCTGACCTCAGCTTCCGCACCTGCTGGTCCATAAACATCCCAAAGGTTGTTTCCGTTTACCAGCATAGCTGTCAGCATGCCTAAAATTCCTGGTGTACTTGCCATTGGCAAAATGTTCGTGAAGAAATACTTGGTGTGGTATGGATGGTTATGTAAAAGCTTCAGTAATTCTTCATTCACAAGTTCCGCTTGCTGGCCGTTCATCGGAATTTGACTTGTTTCAGTGAGCTTTTTGTAAAAGTCCTCCCCACGATTCTTTTCACCTTTAAGGTGTGCACGGTTGGGATCTTTCAGGTCATCGACCCCTGAAATGATCTGCTCCATCAATTTGATGAGTTCTTTACGCTCTCCTGCATTTCCGTCCTCACTCGGAAACCAGCTCTGAACGAGGTTCTCTGCTCGTACAGTCATATACTATCAATCCTTTCAATGGAAGATTTCCTGTCACTGTCTATATCGACCCCAATTCAGAACTTTATAGTCTCGATATGTTCACTTAAGTATATTTAGATAATTTGTTCACTTATTAAAATAAATGAAACCCTTAAAAAACACATTAAAAGCATTATGTTGTTGAAACACAAAAATATATTGATATATCGTATGAGAGGAATTTTTATCCATCATCTTGTTCCATTCCATTGTTCATTTTTTTTGCTTAACCTGCATAAACATTAATAAACAATGGAAAAACTCTCTAAATGACCATTGTAGAAACTAAATTAATTCTTTAGACTTATGCCTTTTTACCCGTTTTATTGATATAGCAACTGGAAAATCACTGAATTTTCTGTTAATAATAGGTCGATTTTCATAAAAAGTTTTTCGACGGTCGAATATTTTCATTTTCTCCCCTTTTATTGCTCGGACAGGCTTGCAAAGGCGCCTCACCAGTTATGACTTTTCTATTTGTGCATTTCGTGGTATATTCTAATGGTTCGTTTTCTTTCGTTCCGCCTCTTCCGTGTATCGGAGAAAAGGAGTGTTTATATGAAAACATTTATTCAAAAAAGAGGTCTCGGCTTCTTTCTGATTGCAGCCATCTTACTATGGCTCAAAACATATTCAGCGTATTTAATCGAATTTAAACTTGGTATATCAAATGTGCTTCAGCATATTTTGCTTTTCGTGAATCCTATTAGCTCCAGCTTGTTCTTTCTTGGCTTTGCTTTATTGTTCAAGAAAAAATGGCAGCCTGCCGCTATCATTGTGATTCACTTTTTCATGTCTTTTTTACTATACGCAAACATCGTGTACTATCGATTTTTCAATGACTTTATCACGCTGCCTACAGTGATGCAGGCAGGAACGAATGGCGGACAATTAGGTGATAGTGCATTTTCACTCATGCGTTGGACTGATGTGTTTTACTTTATTGATACAATCATTTTGATCGTACTTGCAGTCCGCATGAAAAGGCAGCAGCAAACAAGTACAGCCACGACTGTACCTGTACAAAAGTCAAAATCGTTTAGACTCGTCCTTGTGTCCTCTGTTGTGATCTTTGTTTTGAACTTAGTTGCTGCAGAGATCGATCGTCCAGAGCTTTTATCAAGATCGTTCGACCGCAATTATTTAGTTAAATATTTAGGTGCTTATAATTTTACTGTGTTTGATGCCATTCAAAATGTGAAATCAAACAGCCAGCGTGCTCTGGCAAATTCAAATGACGTGACAGATGTAGAGAACTATTTAAAAGCGAACAGCGCTGATCCTAACCCTGCTTATTACGGGAAAGCGAAAGGCATGAACGTCATTACAATTTCTCTTGAATCTCTGCAAAACTTTGTCATTGATTATAAGGTGAATGGAAAAGAAGTAACGCCATTCCTTAATTCATTGGCACACGACAACAAAACGTTTTACTTTGATAACTTCTTCCATCAAACAGGACAGGGAAAAACGTCTGATGCTGAATTTATGATGGATACTGGGTTATTCCCATTATCACAGGGCTCTGTTTTTATTAACAAAGCGCAAAACACATATCAAGCACTTCCTGGTATTTTGAAGAAGGATCAATATACGTCAGCAGAATTCCATGGCAATACGAAAACCTTCTGGAACCGTAATGAAATGTTTAAATCCTTTGGATATGACAGATTTTACGATTCTGAGTACTACGATATGAACGAGCAGGATACGAAGAACTATGGACTGAAAGACAAACCGTTCTTCAAAGAGTCGATGCCAATCCTTAAAAACATGAAGCAGCCGTTTTATTCGAAATTCATTACCTTATCGAACCATTTCCCATTTGGAATGGATGAAGGTGATACTGATTTCGAGCCTGGTGATTTCGGTGACTCTGTCGTCGATAACTACTTCCAATCGGCCCATTATTTAGATGAAGCGATTGAACAGTTCTTCAACGATTTGAAAAAGTCAGGTCTCTATGACAACACAGTCGTCATTATGTACGGAGATCATTACGGTATTTCTGAAAACCATAATGAAGCGATGGAAAAAGTGACAGGACAAAAAATCGGAGATTATGAAAATGCGCAGCTCATGCGTGTGCCGCTCTTTATCCATGTTCCTGGCGTAAAAGGCGGACAGATTCATAAATACTCTGGTGAAGTCGATGTCGCACCAACCCTTCTGCACCTGCTTGGCGATGATACGAAGAACTATTTAATGTCTGGTTCTGATATCTTATCGAAGAACTTTAAAGAGCTTGTGCCATTTAGAAATGGTGACTTCGTGTCTAAGGACTACACGAAAGTAGGCAATAACTATTACAGCAACAAAACAGGCGAGAAAATCGAGCCAACTGACAAGGCATCCCAAGAAAATGAAACGGTGAAAAAGATGCTGGAGACATCTGATAAGATTGTCACCGAAGATTTACTCCGTTTCTACAAGCCTAAAGGCTTTACACCGATTGACCGCAATGATTATGACTATACAAAGAAAGTACAGGATGAAAAGGATTCCTCTTCCGCCAAAGATGAATCCAGCTCTTCTTCAAAATAACGTTCTCATACTAAGAACCAGCCGATCCTTGATCAGCTGGTTCTTTTTACGTTTGATCATGATTACTCCGGGTATAGGAGAAGAAGGAGGGATTTATCATGAAGAAAACAGCAGCTTTTGTCGTGACAGCCTCACTTGCTTCGTCTGCCCTTTTCGCTTTCAGCCCTGTTGTCTCAGCACACGCCATGACTACACCAGCAGCAGAGCAATCCGTTCCTCAAGGTCCAAAAGCCGCACTTAACAGCATTTATAAGCTGGCACATAAAGGACAAATGCCCTACCATGCTCAGGGACTGAAAATAGGCGTTCAAACAAAAAAAGACGTTCATCATAAGCTCGGCAATCCATATCCAGAAACAGGTCAAAGCAGCTTTGATTTGTATCATGCGGAAATGGGGAATCCCGGATTTGCTTTTCACTATGATGCAAAAGGCAAAATTGATGAAATCCGTTATTTCGGTACAAATGTAGAAAAAGAAACGAATATCGGCGGTATGACCCCTTCGTTACTAAAGAAACAGCTTGGACCAGCGGATTCAGTGAGCACCATTCCGCAGACAAAAGAGAAAAAATATGTGTATCGCACCGGTGATTATGAGCTCGAATTTATCGTTGGACATGATCCTGATATTAGCCAGCATGAACTCACCGTGCTGCATATCAACTTGATAAAAGCCAATTCTTAAATAAAAAAGCATCCTGAGCGTGGGACTGACCCCCGTTTTTGAGACAGGGATCAAAACACCTTTATACAGCCAATTGCCGATAGTTGATCGGTGATTGGTTGTTTAGTTTTGTTTGAATACGAATGTTGTTATAATAATAAATGTATTCTTTGACAGTGCGTTCTACAATGTTGGTTGTAGTTCGATCAATGCTGTTAAGATAGAACGTTTCAGACTTTAGCGAGGAATGAAACGATTCGATGGAGGCATTATCAGCGGGCGTCCCTTTACGGGACATGCTCATGGTAATGCCTTTTATATGAACAGCTTTCTGATACTCGTAAGATGTATACACAGAACCTTGGTCGCTATGTAACACACAGTTTTCAGGCAGTGCTGGGAGCTGATCAAGTGTGTTTAAAATAAAGTCTGTGTCCTGCTTATCACCAATCGTAAACGCAATTACTTCTCCATTATATAAATCCAATATACTGGAAAGGTACAATTGTTTCTGTCCATAAGGCAAATACGTGATGTCCGTTACTAGTTTTTCAAGAGGGCGATCAGATTGAAAGTTCCGATCCAGTATATTACCGGCCACGGCATAGGGCTGCCCATTCTTCTTACGCTTTTTCATTTTAACCCGGCACTGCCACTGGTTTTTCTGCATGATACGTTGAACAGTTTTATGGTTAATATGCATCCTCATTTTTAGTATGGCTGTGATTTTTCGATATCCATATCGATACTTGTGCTCTCGGCACAACGTGCCGATTTGTTCCTCTAGTTGTTTTTTAGAATGATTCTGAGTCAGATCTTTTTTCCATCTATAGTACGAAGCGCGTGAGACGCCTAAATGGACACAGATGTCCTGTACTGTCATTGTTTTGCACAATTCTTCTACCAGTTTGATTGACGTTTCCTTATCAACTTCCTTTCCAATTCGTTGTACTTTTTTAAAACTTCATTCTGTTGACTCAGATAGCGATTTTCTGCCTGCAGTCTCTCTAATTCGGAAGAGTACTCGGGACCCTTTCTATGGGTATATTGTTTTCCAACAGGCTGTTCGAACCGGTGTGTATCCCCAGCCTTATGCCACCTCACCCATGTCTGAACCTGCGTTTTATTTTTGATATTCAATTCCCGCAAAATCTCTTTCATTGATACGCCTGCCAATCTCATTTCTACAGCCTTCTGTTTGACTTCAACCGGATAACTCACTCTTGTCCCCATAGAAAAAACACCTCCATGTTTTATTTTGGATTACAACGATCCGTTTTCAAACTTGAAGGTGTTTTTTATTTGTCTCATCTTATGGGGTCAGTCCCGCGTTTACTCAGGATGCTTTTCTTTTATTATGATGCCACTTCTAATTGCGGCTTTCTTTTCAATTTTCGTTTGAGGACTGGACCTGCTACATAATCAAGACCAAGTTTTCCGGCATTTCCTTTCGCTGCCATGATGAAGACTGCGATCAGAAGAAGCAGCGGGTTCACAGAGACAGTTCCAGCTAGTAAGAAAGAGACATTCATCACGCTTCCAAAAAAGGCTGCTGTTGTTGTAAACAAACCAACAATTAATCCTAGGCCTACTAAGATTTCTCCCCACATGACCATGGCACTGAATAGTCCGGCATTTGGCAAAGCGACATTTTCTAAAAACCATACATAGAACGGATACACTAGATGACCATCTTTGACGACAGGTTCAGATATTGCAAATTGCAAATAGCCTGATGCATCAAATCCACCTGTTAGTTTTCCAATACCAGATGTCAGCCAAGTCCATCCGATATAAAGTCTTGCTGCCAAAAGGATAACGGCTGCCCATACATTCGTTTGTAAGAATTTTGTAAACATGATGATGCCTCCTTTTAAATTATGTGAAATATTTCACATTTTCTTTATGATCTTATTATACTATGCTATATCTAATTTGTGATCTTTTTCACATATATATTCACAAATTGTTCATGAATATCTAATTTTTCCTAATCTCAAAAGAAACAACTTTCTTATTAGGGAGGAGATTCAGCGGCAAAAGCGTTCTACCATGTACAGACCATTCTTCTTCGGCGCTGTGGGAATAGCACGGTCGAGTCATATTCAGAAAAGTGCGGTCAGTTAATATTTTAAAAGAAGCTTTCGTCTGCTGTTCGAGAAAAAGGTCCTTTACTAAGACCTTAGTCAGAGAAAATATAAGCCTCGGGCGGGTTTATTCAATTTCCTTCTTTCTTTATTATCGAAGTAAGTAACACTCACAATTAACTAGAGAAAATTAAGGGAGAGAAAGCGATTGAATAAAGTATGGCGTTTCATCGTGTATGTATGCGTTTTCGTTCTGGTTGTTGGAGGTACCGGAGCGATCGGTTTCATGAGCACGATGCAGGAGGCTATGTCGGTTTATGATAAGCCAGTTCCTGATTCACTACAAAGCATCCAAACTCCTGCGTATGATTCGAAAAAGCCAACAGTGGTCGTTATTTTGGCGAATGAAGTAACCGAGGTGTTTGATTTTCTCGTACCATACGAAATGTTCTCCATGACAGGTTCGTACAATGTGTTTGCAGCAGCTCCCAACAAAAACATAAAATCGTTGACGGGCGGGCTTGATGTCGTACCGCATTACTCTTTCGACGAGTTGGACAAATTGACAGGCAAAAGTCCGGATATAATCGTGATCCCTTTCATGCCGATTTTGGATGAAGCGAAATACAAGCCCGTCCGCGATTGGATAAGGAAGCACTCCGGCAAGGAAACGATATTGTTATCCATCTGCAATGGGGCGGAAAATTTGGCGGATACCGGCCTGCTGAACAGGAAATCTGCAGCAACACATTGGGGAGATATCGGCAGATTGGAAAAGAAATATACCGAGATTACTTGGAAAAGGGATCAGCGTTACGTGCATGACGGTAACATAGTCTCCTCGGCCGGCCTGACTTCCGGGATTGATGCCACGCTGTATGTTATATCCCAGCAAATGGGAGAGCCTGTAGCAGAGAAAGTGGCGAAGGAAATGAATTATCCTTCCTACGATTTTGTTCAGCATCCGCAAATGGAGCCTTTCACGGCCGGATTGAGCGATATCGTCTATATTTTGAACAATGCATTTCAATGGAGCAAGAAAAAGAACGGGGTCCTGCTGTATGACGGTGCCGACGAGCTGATGTTATCCTCGGCTTTTGACACGTACGGGGCTTCCGGAACGACAACAACATTGACGATATCCAACAAACGCGAGCCGGTTGTTACTCGACACGGGCTGAAACTGATCGCCCGATATCAAATAGAGGATGCTCCAAAACTCGACAAAGTGATTTTTGTGGGGCCGGACGTTAAGACGCGCGCTGCAGATGATATCCGAAACTGGAACGTGAACGGTGGAAAGGCTGAGCAGCTTTTCCTGCACAGTGATTCGCCAGAGCGGTTCGCGATGGAACCTGCGTTTGAAGATTTGGCGAAGCAAGAAGATATCTTGACGGCGAAATTCGCCGCCAAGCGGCTCGAGTACCGCGCCACAAGCCAGCTTAAGCTTAAAGGAGCACCATTTTCGTACGAAGCGTTCGGCATACCGATCGGTGTCGGCTTGTTGTCTATGTTCGTCGTATATTTGGTAGAAAGACGTTTCGTAAGAAGAAAGACTGTTCCCGAATAAAACAGAAAGCAAAAGCATCACAGTTTGGAATTATTTAGGGTTTTTTAAAGAAAAATGAGATTGATTATACTTTTAAAGTCGCCATGATGGTTGATTACTATAAATTTAATTAAATTCCTTATTAAACAAACGAGTACCGATAGTTCAACAAGCTATTAGTAATTTTAGGGCTAAGCCCATATTTTAGTTATTCCATTAAAGGGCGCTATTATTTAAGATCAAAGGTAGAACATGATCAAACTTTTTTATAAAACCAAAACTTAAATATGCTCGGGAAGAATCCATTTTGATCAAACTTTTTCCAAAATGGATTCTTCTAATTTATCGTAAAATAAGGGTTTATGAGGTATTTTTGATTAAAATTTATAAAAATACCCTCTATTAAGAGGGTGTTCTTTGAGCTGAGTCAAAACTGAACAGGTCACCACCAGAATTCATCTTATCTTGTTCTTTCTGCTTCATAGAGGTAAACTTTTCCCTTGCTAAAACCGTCTAAGTCATTTCAGACAGTGAAAAGGGGTTTAATTTTGTATGAAAACACTATTTCATTTTGCTTATTTACAGGCCATCTCATGTCTATTCCCCGTCATGATCTTTGCGGCGCTTGCCCTATCAAAGACGGTGTCTATTCCTTTTCTTCACCGGTATGATTTCATTCTACTGCTTTGCCTAGCGGCTCAGATCCTGATGCTGACGCTGCGGCTGGAGACTTTGGCGGAGCTAAAGGTCATTTGTCTATTTCATCTCATAGGAATCTGTTTAGAAGTGTATAAAGTACATATGGGCTCTTGGTCCTATCCAGAAGAAGCTTATACAAAAATATTTGGGGTTCCACTTTATAGCGGCTTTATGTATGCGAGTGTGGCTAGTTATATTTATCAGGCATTTTCACGACTTCATGTAAAAGTAGCCGACTGGCCTCATCCATTTCTTTCAATTGGCATCAGTTTGTGCATTTATCTCAATTTCTTTACGCATCACTGGCTCTATGATGTCAGATGGTGGCTGACATGTCTGCTTGTTGTTGTGTTTCGGAAAACATCGGTTTCGTTTCAGGTTGGTCCATCTTCCTTTCGAATGCCGCTTGTTGTTTCATTTCTCCTGATTGGCTTTTTTATTTGGATTGCCGAAAATGTCACCACCTTTTTAGGCGCATGGCAATATCCAAATCAGCAGCATGCTTGGTCCATTGTTCATCTAGGGAAAATTAGCTCATGGTTCTTACTCGTTGTGATCAGTATTGTGCTAGTGATCGAACAGCGTAAACAAAAAAACGTTCAGCCCATTTGACCTGGCTGAACGTTTTTTTTAATCTCGATCGACTTCCTTACGGAGATCATCTGCGACAAATTCTACATTCGTTCCAATAATAATTTGTACGGATGTTTTTCCAGAAGTCAGCACCCCTTTGGCACCTGCTTTTTTCAATGTACCTTCATTTAATAAATTTGTATCCTCTACTGTTAAGCGAAGACGTGTGGCACAATGATCAATCGTGGTGATGTTGTCTTTGCCGCCAAGTCCCTCTACGAGCATACTCGCCCCACCTGCCGTCACCGCATCATCCGCTGCGATATCTTCCATGTCATCATCTTCCCTGCCTGGTGTTTTCAGCTTTAATAGTTTAATGAGGAAATAGAAAACGACAAAGTACACGACGCCATAAATAATTCCTACTACAAGAAGCAAGATCGGTTTTTGCGCAATACCGAAGCTTAAGACGTAATCAATCGCACCTGCTGAAAAGGCAAAGCCGCTATGAATCCCAAGAGTGTTCACAATAAAAAGCGAAAGCCCCGTCAAAATAGCATGGACACCATATAAAAGGGGTGATAAAAACATAAAAGAAAATTCAATTGGTTCAGTGATCCCTGTTATAAATGATGTAAGTGCCATCCCAATCATCAGACCAGCTGTTGCTTTTCGTTTCTCAGGTTTTGCAGTTACCACCATGGCTAGACATGCCGCTGGCAGACCGAACATCATCACTGGGAAGAATCCAGTCATAAAAACACCTGCACTTGGATCTCCTTTAAAGAATCGCGCTAAATCCCCTGTTGCCCCGCTGAATTCACCGAATTGAAACCAAAATAAGTTATTCAAGACATGGTGAAGACCTAATGGAATGAGCAATCGGTTAAAGAAACCAAACAGCCCTGCACCTGTTGCACCAAGGCTTAAAATCCATTCTCCTAAATCATTGATTACACTTTGAATCGGCGGCCATACATATCCGAAAACGGCTGCTAATAGAATGGTGAAAAGTGCCGTCATAATAGGCACAAGCCGCCTTCCGCTAAAGAAACCTAAGTATTCCGGCAGTTTCGTATCCTTAAATTTATTGTAAACATAACCTGCCAAAAGCCCGCATAAAATACCGCCCAATACCCCCATATTGTTGGTTGAGTTGATCGACGTTGTACCGGCTGACAAAATAAAATAAGAGATCGCACCTGATAATGCCGCTGCCCCGTTCCCATCCTTTGAAATACCAATCGCTACACCCATTGCAAAAATTAAAGCCAAGTTCGCAAAAATTGCATTCCCTGCCGCATGAATAAACGGGATATTGAATACATCCTCCCGCCCAATGGCCAAAATAATCCCTGCTGCTGGAAGTACAGCGATTGGAAGCATAAATGATTTTCCTAGCTTTTGAAAAAACTGAAACACCATCTGATTTCCCCCCTTTGTCATCATCATGACCAAAATCATTCATGATGTTCATAAAAAATATATCATATGCACGTCTAGTTATCTATACCAATTTGTCCACATCCATTTGAATTCCGCTCTTTACTCTTTTTGCGTAAAATGTGGTAAGCTATTGAATAGAATGAAGATATAGAAAGCGGGAATGAACAGTGATTGTCAAACATGATCATGAGTTAGAAGCCTTAAAAAAAGTCGGCCGAATTGTCGCTTTGGCAAGAGAAGAAATGAAAAGCCAAGCGAAACCAGGCATGTCTACAAAAGAATTAGATTTGATTGGGAAAAAAATATTAGAAGAGCACGGTGCCAATTCAGCACCTGAAAAGGAATATGACTTTCCTGGTACCACTTGTATCAGCGTAAACGATGAAGTTGCACACGGTATCCCTAGTGAAAAAACCATTTTACAAGAGGGCGACCTCGTGAACATTGATATCTCAGCAGAGCTTGACGGATATTATTCCGATACAGGTATTTCATTCGTTTTAGGAACAGGTGATGCTCGTCTTGAAGCATTATGTAAGTGTGCGGAGGATGCGTTCCTTGAAGGATTAAAGCATGCAAAAGCCGGTAAAAGACAAAACCAAATTGGCCGCGCGGTCTACAATACAGCGAAAGAACAAGGATTTACTGTCATTAAAAACCTGACAGGACACGGCATTGGGAAGAATCTGCATGAAGCACCCAACCATATTTTGAACTACTATGATCCATTCGATAATGCTTTGTTTAAAAATGGCACAGTCATTGCCTTTGAACCTTTCATTTCAACAAATGCTGAATCGATTTATCAGGCTGATGATGGCTGGACATTTAAAACACCAGATAAAAGTCTAGTGGCACAGATTGAACATACGATTGTGATTACTAAAGACGAACCGATTATTTTAACAAAGCTGTAAGCCAGCTATCCCCTCCTTCACAGGTGGGGATTCAGATTGTTGACAAAGGGCTAAAATGATGTTGATTTTAGCCCTTTGTCTTCTTTTCAGCGTGATAGAAAACCTTTGCAGTCTAGGAAGGACGAGCAGCGGAGCAGAGCGAATTTGACATTCGTGAGCACCGGAGCGCAGACCTGACAACGAATGCGAGGGTTTATCTACACGCTGTATCCCCTCCTTCACTGGAGGGGATTTTTTCATGCCCGTTTCACGAATCTGTCACGACTAAACAAAAAAGCCTGTGGTAAAATAGGCAAAGATATGCGAAAGGGGTCTTAATTGATATGTGGTTCATCATCATAGGTGTTATCTTTTTCATCGAAAGTATTATCTTAACGGTTGTAGGGATTAAGAAAAAACAATCCATGATGACCTATCTTGGTGTTATCATCATGATTATGACGGTCGGCATGATCCTCGTTACCCTCAACCCGCCAAATTCATAAATCAATATTCCCAGCATATACATGGATCATAGGCAGATAGAATCAGTTTTCATTTCTTGACACCTGCACGCTTTTCACCTTCTTTTTTGAGATGTTACAATGCAGGCAGTTTCAATTGAAAGGAGTTTTCTATCATGCATTATGGTAGCAAAGGCTGGTATGTCGAAGAATTAAAGAAGCTTGGTGTGACCAAGCATGAAGGAAGAAAGCTTCAAAGCTTAAAAACATATTTCCTTGCAAATCTTCTTGAGCAAAAGAAACGCAGCTCATAAACGCTGAAAAGCCGTACATCTTAATGATGTACGGCTTTTTTTAAATGTGCTGAATTCGTTTTTCTAAAGACTTCCTCACCACATCTGCTAAAGCATCTACTTCAAGAACGGCTTTCAGTCTCTCTGGACTTGTTTGACGATATTTGACTTCGTTGACCTCATGGACCGTAATGTGATGGGACGCTTTTTCTACTAGTACTAGCGATGCATCAGGCGGCACCATGCCTTCTTTCAATACACGTAAATAAAAGCCTGTATACCCTGTTTTTTGCACTTCCTTTACAAGCTTCATGTTGCCATGCTTAAGAGACAATTTCACACAAGGCTGTCTTGGCTGGCTCACCTCAACAAATGCATCTCCAAGCTGAAACACATCGCCAATATGCACATTCGTTTCGACTAGCTGGCGTACTGTTACATTCTCGCCAAAGGCAGCTTCCTGTAATGGTACCCCTAAAAATTGTTCAAAGTGAGCATAATGAGCATACGGAAAGACGCAGACGGCTTTATCATAACCCCCATGATGAACCAAATCCCCCTGACCATCTCCTTCAAAATTGATCTGACTTAAATACACAGGCTCATGAATGCGCCTTTTGTTGATGGCTGTTTTGATTTCTTTTCCATTCGCATATGTAATGATAGGTTGTCCCACTTGGATTCCTTCTATGTCGTATCTCTTATGTCCCACGATGGCCATCTCCTTTGGTGTCTACTGACCTTTATTTTACATCGTTTGACAATCAAATCATAGTCGAGGCGTGAAGATCAGATGCAGGCTATGGTACGATGTGAAAAAAGGAGAGATGACCATGATTCATTATCACGCCATTGTAAAAGGACGTGTGCAAGGAGTCGGCTTTCGTTATTTTGTTCAGGGAGAAGCCGTCAATCGTGGAATGAAAGGCTGGGTACGCAACACAGATGAAGGTCATGTCGAGTTAAAGGTAGAGGGTGAGCAGCAGAAAGTGATTGATTTCTTAGAGACTGTCCGGAAAGGAAGTCCTTTTTCAAAAGTCACCGACATGCAAATGGAGCCGCTCACCGAGCTTGCTCATTATCAGGATTTTCGAATACGGTCATAAAAAACCTAGCTATATGTAAACATTATTCCTATTCATGATAGTTAAACGGAGCTTTCGTATTATATAGTTCAGCCAGAACTTTCTGGTTGAACTTTTTTTATTTAGATTTAATCTATCAGTAGCCAGGCTAGAACGTACGGAGGCGTGGGACATTGATTCCGTCAAGTAAACTGTTCATCACCATCTACTTGTAGAAATATGTTTGAGGCTGGTTGGGACTTAGACCTCGTAAAAACATCGAATCGGTACGAGTCATGCATAAGATTAATTGGACTGGTTCGATATTGCCTCAAAATAGTCTAGAACTACTTTACGGAATTCCAATGAAGCTTGCGTCATGTATCGACTTGTATGCCATAATAAAGCGATATCACGTACAAGTTCATGATTCTCAACTTGCAAATATTTAATCTTTCCCCATGATATTTTTGCTGTGCTTGGTATGAAGGCAAGTCCAATTTCAGCTTCTACAAGACTGATCAAACGTGTAGGTTCATCGCCCTCATACACATATTTAAGGTCAATTCCAGCCGATTTGCATACAGAGTCTACTAAATCACGAGTGCCGTATCCTCTTTTCATACCGACAAAGCATTCATCCTTAAGTTCTGTTAAACATACGCTAGTTCGGTCTGCCAGTCGATGCCCATTAGGAACTGCTACAAGAATGGGATCAACAAAGACAACTTGACATTCGATGTCTTCCCCTTGAAAAGGAGAGGACGACAAGCAAAAATCGACTTCGCCTCGATGTAAAAGCGTGACCATTTCCAGTGTGGTCAGCATTTGCACATGAAATTGGATATTAGGACGTTTTTTACGAAACTCTCGCATAATCTGAGGCAAAGTGCTTGCTGTGGTTACCGCAAGCTTTAGTGTGCCAGATTCTCCTCTAGACAAATCGCTAATCTCCTGTTTTCCCTGTTCCAACTCAAACAAAGCCCTTTCCGCGCGACGAATGAATTTGTTGCCAAATTCATTTAAACGCAGTTTCCTGCCTGTGCGATCAAATAAAGGCACCCCTAAATCTTCTTCCAGACGCTGAATCGTTTTGCTTAGCGACGATTGCGTAACGTGGAGGCTTCGTGCAGCTTCAGTTACATGCTCTAATCGAGCTACCTCTAGAAAATATTGTAGTTGAAGGAGTTCCATTTCATTTTCTCTCCAATCATTCCTTTTGGTCAATGATATCATAACTTTAAATGCGTTGGAATGAATGTAAAATTCCAAGTAAGATATCAATATAACAAATTTAAAGGGGGAGAAAAAATGAATTCTCGTAGCAGATGGTTAATGATATCCGTTGGACTAGGAATATTATTAAACCCTTTAAATTCATCAATGATTTCTGTTGCTATTGCTAGGTTGCAACATGTGTATAGCATTGATTTTACTGCTGTTTCCTGGATTGTGTTTTCATTTTATATCGCTAGTGCTATCGCCCAACCTGTCATGGGGAAGGCTAGTGATTTATTCGGCAGGAGGAAGATATTTCTGGCTGGTCTTGTTGTATCCTTAGTTTCTTCTATTCTGGCTCCATTTTCTCCAAATTTCGGATGGCTTATTGTGTTCAGAATCGTACAATCCATCGGAACTAGTATGCTGATTGCAGTTGGAACAGCTATAGTACGCATTCATATTACAGAAAAGCAATCAGATGCTTTAGCAGGTTTATCAATTTTCCTAACCGGTGCGGCAGCTATAGGACCTTTTGCCGGAGGAGTACTTATTCAATGGTGGGACTGGCCAGCGATCTTCATCGTCAATACCCCGTTTGTAGTGGCGAGCTTTATATTAGCTTGGAAAATGATTCCTAATGATGGGCCAGCAGCAACGGTTTCACGTGACATGTCGTTTCGAAAATTACTGGGTGTGATTGATGTGCCAGGAATTCTGCTCTTTGCGGTGGGTCTGATTGCCCTTCTAGTTGGCTTGCTGGCAGCGAAATCATCTGGGCATTTCTCTATGTGGAATATCGTTGTTGTGCTAATCGGGCTCGTTGCGGTGGGAATATTCGTACGACATGAGCTAAAAACAGTGTCGCCATTTATTCCTTTACGCACCTTCGCCAAATATCCAGGGATGACTTGGGTCAATATACAATACTTGCTAGTTAACTTCCTTTATTATTCACTCTTTTTTGGGATTCCGTCATACCTGCAAATGGTACGTCATGTCAGTGAATTCCAGACAGGGATTCTTATGTTAACCTTGGGCTTGAGCTCGATTATAGCTTCGCCAATAGCAGGGAAATGGGTCGGTAAATCAGGACCCAGACCTGCATTGATTGTATCCTCATTACTGATGGTAGTAGGGGCAGTGTGGATCGTGACATGGACGCAAAGTTCACCAGTCATCAGTGTGTGCCTGGCGTTAGCCGCATTCGGTTTTAGCAACGGGCTAAACGCTGTTGGTATGCAGGCAGCTTTGTTTAAAAGCTCTCCAAAAGAAATTTCTGGTGTAGCATCTGGCCTATTTAATACATCAAGATACTTGGGTACAATTTTATCTTCACTGTTGACAGGTATCATTATGGGAGATGCGTTCACCTTTACAGGATTCCGATTGCTTGGGGTTTTCCTAACGGTCATTGCATTGGTCTTAGTATTTATAAGTCTGCGGCTCAGATATTCTGAGCAATTGGATGAACCGAGTACAAGCAATTCAAACAAAAAATAAAAATTGGAGTTGAATGTTATAACAACTGTTAATATCAAGGAATGGTCCTCATGGGATCAAACTTGGCAGGGAATGCAAAAGGATAAACAGCCTCAGGGTGAGAAAGTCATCCAGAAGTGGAATGCGAGAGCGCAAACTTTCGCCCATTGTTGTAGTAAGGAAGAGATCTTTTGTGGTCATCATAAATAAATAAAAAGGGATAGATATCTATCCCTTTTGTTTTAATCAATTTAAATGTTCAACATCATATGAGAGGACACATGTATTATGATAAAAGACATCTTTTTATGGAATTACATATAGCTCTCGCTAGGCTTTTTCTGTCCTGTGATAGGGCTTGTCCTGATAAAAATAGTTTGGTTTCACAATGGTATTGTCGTAATGCTTGTGGAATATGTGGGTAGCAGCTGGTGATACTGACGGAATCAGCCATGTCCAGTCCCCAGTCAGCTTGCGTTCAGCCTTTTCTTCCTGCTTTTCAAACTGCTTGAATTGATGTGCTGCTGTATGGTGATCGACAATGGTTACCCCTGCTTCGCGATAAGAATGGAGAACCGCCACGTTCAATTCGACAATGGCTTTATCCTTCCAAAGGGACGCATTCTTGGTTGTGTCCAGTCCTAAAAGAGAAGCGACTTTTTTCAGCATATTGTAGCGGTTTTCATCCGCTAGGTTGCGTGCGCCAATTTCTGTGCCCATGTACCAGCCATTAAACGGTGCAGCATTGTAATGAATACCGCCAATTTCTAATTTCATATCAGCAATAATCGGGACCGCATACCATTTTAGTCCCAAATCACGGAATCCATCATATTCAGGATGGGTGATCTCTACCTCTTGGACGATTTCTTTCGGAAGCTCATATAGAACAGGCGGCTGACCTTTTAGCTGAAACATGAGAGGCAGAATATCAAAATGTGTGCCCTCCCCTTTCCAGCCATGTGCTTCACATAATTTTGTTAATTCAAGAGATGCCTCGTCGCCGACGATGCCGTATTCCGTTTCATAGCCTGCATAACGAACGAGCTGATGATTATAAATGACGACTTCCTTCTGTCTGTTTTTCTCTGGGGGAAAGATCGTAATGGACGGTTTGATTTTCCCGCCATTTGTCGCATACTCAATATGATGAAAGAGCGCCTCCTTCACCTCATCCTCTGTCTTTACATGCCGGCAGTCATGCACTTGCAGGGTCGACCAAAACAAACGGCCAATGCAGCGGTTACTGTTGCGCCATGCCATTTTCGCCCCGTGAGCTAATTCCTCTAGTGTATGCGTATAAATTCCTTCAGACTCAATTTCTTTTTTTATTTCATGCAGACGTGCTGCTTTCTCTTCATTTGACTTGTTTAATTCTTCATAGCATACAGAAATAAAAGCTTCTGCTTCATTCCACAACGCTTCTTGATTACTCAAACATACTCGCCTCACTTTAATACGAATATATCCATTGTAGCGGTTTCTATTGATAAATTCACTCGTTTCAAACCATTTTTTATCAAATCATCCGACCATTGTCCTTAGATCATAGATGAATCAATTCGTTTAAGGGTCTTTTGGAGCCAGCGTACATAGCCTTTTTCCCTTTCGATTGCCCTTGTCAGCACTAAGTAATGCCCAAATTGCGCTGAATGCAGTGATTCAGCAGAAGGGTCTTCCTCTGTCAAAGCGTGCAGCTTTTGTTCCAGCACATCTACTTTCTTGGTGCGCTCTAAAAGTTGATAGGCAAACAGGTCAGCCGCTTCTTTTTTGTCCATGGAGGAGATGAAAAAGGTTTTGAGCATGAATTCATCCTTTGTTGTTTCCGGAATCGGATCTTTTGTTCTTAACCACTGACGCAATTCTTCTTTTCCTGCCGCTGTGATTTGATAGACCTTCTTCTCCAGCTTTTTTCCTTGTATGTGAATATCAAATTCAATAAACCCTTCCTCTGTGAGACGCTTCAGCTCAGGGTAAATCTGACTGTGCTTCGCACTCCAAAACTGTCCAAGGGAATCTTTAAAATGTTTCGTGATATCATATCCCGTCAGCTCATGCTGATCCAGCAAGCCAAGAATGGCATATTTTAGTACTCTCATGATGGGCCTCCAACGCTTATTCTTTGACAATAGTATATCATAGACTTTAAAATAAACATGTAAATCACAACATGTTTGAAAAAACATCATTCTAATGAAAGAAGGAATAAACATGGATCAATTCGTTGGACTTCATATGATTTATACGTATGAAAATGGCTGGGAATATGAGATTTACATTAAAAACGATCACACCATTGATTACCGCATTCATAGCGGAATGGTTGGAGGACGCTGGGTCCGTGATCAAGAAGTAAATATTGTGAAGCTGACAAAAGGCGTATACAAAGTCTCTTGGACAGAACCAACTGGGACAGACGTCTCTCTGAACTTTATGCCTGAAGAAAAACGCATGCATGGCGTCATCTTCTTCCCGAAATGGGTGCATGAACGTCCAGACATCACCGTCTGCTATCAAAATGACTACATCGATCTCATGAAAGAATCTCGTGAAAAATACGAAACCTATCCGAAATATGTTGTCCCAGAATTTGCGGACATTACGTATATCCATCATGCAGGTGTGAATGACGAAACCATTATCGCAGAAGCACCATATGAAGGCATGACAGATGAAATAAGAGCTGGACGAAAATAAAAAAGCGGCACGCCAAGTGCCGCTTTAGATTGGTGAAAAAGGGCTAAAATGATCTTTATTTTAGCCTTTTTTTATTGAATGCCTAACGTCTTTTGAGGAAGCACGAAACGATAGACTGGCAGTTCATCACCTGTTTTTGAAGCAATAAACCCTGATGACATATAGCTGTCCTTTGATTCTGGTTCAAGGGCAAGTGAGAGCAAATTGGTTTGCGGCTGTGCCGTGACATATACCTTTGTTCCTTTTGGCAGCTGACGTTTCTTGTCAACGAGTTTTGTTTCAAGCTGAATATCTGTTTTGCTCTTTTCCTCTCGCTTTGTCACCTGATAGGCTTGTACCGGCACTTTCATGCCAGCCGGCAATGTGACACTTTTTAATCCTAATGTTCTGAGTTTCTTTTCTACTCCTTCATGCCCCGGAAGAATGAGATAAGCTGTCGGCCGTTCTCTTGTTAAGACAGGAACAGCATCGCTCGCACTGTGAAAGCGCACAGGAACTTGAGTCGTTTGTCCCTTCTCAATATCAACCATTTCCAGCGAGTCATTGACAGGTGCTTGGAAATCATCTTGAATGACCACTTGATCATCATCATTTGGCTGCAGTCCTTTTTTGACCAGCTTCAGCCGCTCCGTCACCATTTGCTGCTTCACCTGTTTCGCATGTTTCACCGTGGTCTCAATGATTTTTTCATGGGTGGCTACTTGCGCAGCGACGCGGCGGGCAAAATCCTCTCTTCCAATCCCAATCCCTCTGCTTTCTACAAGAAATGACAGGGCTGGCGAAAGTGCAAGGGCATTACGGCCAATTCGCGCATCCGTACCACCTTCATAGATGTCGATCTTTCCATCCTTTCCTCTTGTGTTTGTATAATACAAATCGTTAGAAAATCCTTTATTCGTCAGCGTTTCACGAACTCCGTTAACGTATAACTCATTTGAAGTCAGCCGGATGCTTTCAGGAATGTTTAAATTCTTCCCTGAAAGAATAAGCAAATCATGATATTTGAGAGCGCCTGATGAACCGATATTTTCAAACTGCTTTTGACCCACATCGTATTCATGGGCATCAATAACTACCTCTGGCGCATACCGATTAAATTCTTGATGCAGGGCTGCCAGTTCTGGAGATTCTAATGTCATATGATCACGGTTTCCGTCTAATCCGTTTGCCAGTCTGCGGTCAAACGCATAAGAACCATCAGGATTGATTCTTGGAACAATGATGATATTGACATGATTGAGTATACGCTCTCCTTCTTCACCTGCTAATCGTTTTGCAATGACGAGAGCAGATTCACCGGAGGCTGGTTCATTTCCGTGTATTTGTGCTTGGAGCCAGATGGTTGGCTTTTTTGAAAGTGGAGTAATGGAGCGATCCTTTGTAAAGTACAGGGCCGGAATGGACCTGCCTTCAATGGATGTTCCAATCTGTTTCTGAGTGGCATATGGGCTTTTGCGGACAATGTCTTTTAAGAAAGCTTGAAGCTCTTCTTGTGTCGTAAATGCTTCTCCTTTTTTCTGAAAGGCAGGGGTTTCAAACGTCTCGCCAGGCTTAGGGTATAGCTTTTTCACTGAAGCCGGCTGTTCATAACTCTTTCCATAATAAGGGGTTTCTGCATGAGCTGAAGCTGGGCTCACCATCGACAAACTGCCTGCCAAGAGGCATGCAGCAGCAAAAAGAATCGTGCCTTTTCGTTTGGACATGCTATCCTCTCCCTTCGTTGATTTGCATTATAAAGAAAAAAACAGAAAAAGTGTCAGTATTTTTCAAAAATAAATCTTTTGGAGGAACAGGAAGATCTTTGTCTAGGGCAAATGAATGGAGACTGCACGGCAATATGACCTAAAAAAAGTGCCTGCCCGCAGCAGACACTTTTTTATTTACCAGATGGAAATGGCCCCAATGAGAACCGCCACGACAGTCATAGCGACGACTGCCAGCACAGCCCATTTCATCCCAAATTTCTGATGCTGATCCAGTGATACGCCAACAAGTCCAACAAGTAAATGAGTCGATGGAACAAGTGGACTTAACATATGAATCGGCTGACCAATAATAGAGGCTCTGGCAATCTCAATTTTATCGACACCGTATGCTGCCGCTGTTTCTGATAGGATCGGCAGTACGCCATAAAAGTATGCATCATTCGGCATAAAGAAAGTAAAGATCCCGCTTGTTAATGCGACAATGACTGGAATAAAGCCGCCAAGCTGCTCTGGAATTGCAGATACAATCGAAATCGCCATTTCATCGACCATTTTCGTTCCAGTTAGAATACCTGTAAAAACACCTGCCGCAAAAATCATCGAGGCAATGGCTAAAACGTTTGTTGAGTGAGCGGCAATTCGCTCACGCTGCTGATCTAAGTTCGGATAGTTCACGATAATCGCCACACAGAAAGCAAGAACAAATAGAACAGTTAAGCTGACTTTACCTGATACAAGCAGCAGCACTAATAACAAAGTCAGCGCCAGGTTAAACCACCAAAGCTTCGGCCGTTTGATGTCATCTTGCAGTGCCGCTGCCATTTCATTTGCATGAATCGGCTGGTCAAGTTCAATCACACCAAGGCGTTTTCTTTCGGCTTTTCCAAGAAAATAAGCAACAATAATCATACTGAGAACCCCTGCACCAATGACTGGAATCATCGGTCCAAATAAAAGTGAAGGATCAACGCCAAGTGCACTCGCCGCTCTAGGTGTAGCTCCTCCCCATGGAATTGTATTCATAATTCCCATGCCAACCCCGGCAATACCCGCTAAAATAATTGGACGGATGCCAAGCAGCGTAAATAGTGGAAGCATCGCTGTTGTTGTAATCATATACGTTGTTGTTCCATCACCATCAAGTGCAACAAGCATCGTCAGGACAGCTGTTCCGACCACGATTTTTAATGGATCGCCTTTAACGATTTTTAAAATTTTCGCCACCATTGGATCAAATAAGCCCGCATCAATCATAATGCCAAAGTACAAAATCGCAAACATGATCATGACCGCTGTTGGTGCGACTTGCTGCACGCCTTTGACAATCATGTCTGAAATTTCAGTAAAATGAAAACCTGCAATAAGAGCAAATGCAATCGGTGTTAACACCAATGCCGTTAAAACAGACATACGTTTCGTCATAATCAAAACCATAAATACAATCATCATAAGAAATCCTAAGATTGCTAACATATTGTTCACCCCTTATGTTGTATACGCTTTCATTAATGTGTTGGTATCCCATTTCCAACCCTTTTTGTCATCATATCTGAGGTGAGAATTGAAGTAAATATTATGAATTTTAATTCTTTTTCGGTCGATAAATGCTTTTTGTTCATTTTGTTCAAACATTGAGCTTTTTGATTCCATGAAAAAAACAAAGGGTTTATTTTAGCCCTTTGTCTTCTTTTCAGCGTGATAGAAAACCTTTGAAGTCTAGGAAAGACGAGTACTGGAGCGGAGCGAATATGAGATTCGTGAGCACCGCACGCAGGAATGCGGGCGAATGCAAGGGTTTGTCTACACGCTGGAAGTGGTCTCACTCGACCGCTTGTTCTCCTTGTATCAATTGCTCATATTGCCTTAATTGATTTTCCATAAAGATCTTTGCCTCTTTGCTGTTCATATAACGACTTGTCCAGCCCTTTTGCTTTAATCGCTTTTTCCAGGACTTCGTTTTCGTCATTTTTTGAAGAAGCTGATCCCATTCACGAATGTCATGCTGACTCATTTGTTTAGGACCCATCACACCGCGCCAATGGGAAAAGATGAGCGGAATGCCCTGCTCTTTCCATGTCGGCACATCTTCAAATCCATCTAAGCGCTGGCTGGTTGTCGTCGCTACGAGCTTCAGCCTCTTTTTTTCATAATCATGACGAACCTCTGTAATGGTAGTCGTTGCTGCATCCACCTCATGGTCAATGAGTGCCTGAAATAAATCATCTGCACTGTCAAATTTCAAAAATTGAATGCGATAGGGATCAATCCCTGCCATTTCTGCTGCCCGGGCGAAGGAGATTTGATCATCATTTCCAAAGTCAGGGGCAAACCCAATTTTTAAGGAATCTGGTTTTTTCTTGAGGGCGTGTAACAGCTCCTTCCCATTTGCAAAAGGAGAATCCATCGGGACTGCGACGACCTGCCACTCTTCTGCAAGGATTGCCAGCGGTGTCACATCATTCATCGTCACGTTACTGCTGCCAAGTAAATTACGGCTTAACAATAAACTTGAATTTAAACTGATATAGTTGGCTTCCCGCTCCATCATGTATGTCCATCCTTTATCCACCGTTCCGCCTCTTTGATAAAGAATGTTCACAGGCCGGTTCACCAGCTTCTCTTGTTCAAGCACTAATTTCATCACCTGAGCCGTTTGGTCAAATCCCCCCTCTGGTACACCCGACACCACAATATATAAGGAGCTTTGCTGCAGGAAAGAGTCTCCGGCTTTTTTTTCATTAAAGGTGAGTGTCATACAAAGGCAGAGCACGATCACAAAAAGTATTCCTTTTTTCATCTTTTAAGACTCCGCTTGTTTGGCAGGGTAATATTTACGTTCAGGTCTGCCAATAATTCCGTATGCAAGCTCTGCCCGGCATTCCCCTGTTGTCACGAGATACTCTACATACCGTCTCGCAGTTGTACGTGATGCGCCCATCTTTTCCCCGAGTTCTTCTGCTGTAATTCCGCTATTCTCTGATGCCATCAATGTTTTCACTTTATCCAAGGTCAGTGAATTGATGCCTGTGGGGAGATCTCTGTCATCCCTTTGTTTTGGCTCTTCCTGCATCTGTCCAAAAAACAGATCGATCATCGTTTGATTGACTTCATCCTTTGAATTGATGATGTCTTTCTTCTCTTTATATTCGGTTAAAACTTGTGCAAACTTTTGTGCGGTCACCGGTTTGATTAAATAATGAACCACTCCGTAATGAAGCGCATCTCTTAAAAGCGTCGTTTCCGTTGCAGCCGTGATAATGATCACATCTACTTCAGGACAGCGTTCTCTTAAAAGCGGCAGCAGGTTTGTGCCGAGCTCATCAGGCATATACACATCAAGCAAAATGAGATCCACTTGTTCCCTTTGGAGCGCCTCCCACATATCTTTTGCACTCTTTGCCTTTCCAGCGACCTTAAATCCTTCTATCTTTTGTATATAAGATTCATGAATGGCAGCGATTCGAAAATCATCCTCCGCAATGAGTACCTTAATCACCATCTATTCCCCCTTTGTGCCTTTCGGTATGTATACAGTGAAGATGGCACCGCCTTCTTTTTGGTTCGCAACTTCAATCCAGCCCCCAAGCTCGTCCAATACTTCTTTCACATTCGCAAGCCCATAGCCTCGTCCTTCTCCCTTTGACGAATGGCCTCTTGTGAAAATCTGTGACAGTTCTTCTTCATTCACCCCATCACCTGAATCTGACACTTCTATGATAATATCAAACCCAATATCTGTGATGAACAGGTCAACCTCACGCTTCTCCTTATTTAATACAGCTTCAAAAGCATTGTCTACGAGATTGCCAATGATGGTGATAAAGTGAGATAAACTTAAATGAGCTGGGAGCGGCTCAAGTGAGCTATTTTCATCAATGTGGAAATGGACTTTCTTCTCAGATGCTTTCCCTAACTTGCCAAGTAAGATGGCTTGTATTTTAGGAGACCGAATCTGCTTCATGAGTAAATCGTGCTGACGGTTTTGCAGATGATATTCTTCTTTAATTAAGTCGATGGCTTCATCGACTTGCTTCAGCTCAAGCAGGCCTAAAATGGCGTACAGCTTATTTGAGAATTCGTGCGTTTGGGCCCTTAGGTCTTCTGAATATTGGCTGACCTCTGTTAATGTATCCAGCAGCTTCGTCAGCTCTGTTTTCTCTCTGAAGCTCACAATCCCTCCGAATACTCGATGATCCTGCATTACTTTTTTCACATTTAAGACATAGGTTTTATCATTGACGACGGTTTCGATGTTAGGTTCAATCGTCTCTGCCTTTAAATATAGAAGAAGTTTGGCATTTGGCAAGACTTGATCAATATGAAGAGGCAGCTTTGATGAGACGCGCAGCATGTGCTCAGCTGATGTATTCATCATCGTAATCGCGCCTTTCTGGTCAAACGCAATGATCCCTTCTTTTATAGCGAGCAGCATCGCTTCTCTTTCTCGATACAACGAAGCAATTTCATGCGGCTCAAGCCCTAATGTATCTTTGCGAATACTCTTCGTTAAAAAAATCGCACCGAATATGCCAGGCAAAAGCACGAGAAGGGCAATATAGCTAAGCTTCAATAGCTGATGAGCTGTCGCTTGATCAATTTCCTTTTTTAAAAATTCGACGGTGACTGTGCCGATAATTTCTTCATGCCCCTCTGTTTCTTTCATAATGGGTGCACTGCCTCTGACAACGGTTTCACCATTAGAATCATCAGTTGATATGGAGGTTCCTCCAAATAAGAGAGTACTTCTTCCTTCCGAAACACTGATGGTTTTTCCTACGTCCTCATGATTCGTATGAACAAGGACCTTTCCTTTTCGATTGGTAATGAAGATGGCATGAGCTCTTACTTGCTCCTTCATTTGCTCAAGCACTGCCTGTTCTTCATTTTGGGACGCTGATAGAGCCACCGATGCTTTAATGGGCGGCATATATGATATCGTTCTAGCGGTCTGCACCGCCAGCTGTTCAGCTTGTGCCTGCCTTTCTGATGTCTGCAGAAAACCAAAACAAATGGTTAATAATGCAATGACAACAAGCAAAAGCCCGATAATTAACCCCAAAATTTTCGTTTGTAAAGTGACTTTCCTTTTGCCCATTCTCACCGCTACAACCCCTAATTCAGTAGATTCACCGAATAGACTCTAAGAAAATGATATCATTTTTTCTTACTAAGTTAAGAGAAAATTCTTTCAAACAAAAAAGACGACTCAAAATCGAGTCGTCCCTGTATGCCTATTACGTGATCGATAAACCAGCACTCGCATAGCCTGCTACGGTATTCACTAAGGATAGACCTGTAGCTGATGCGGAGAATACAACAAGCAATCGTGTTTCAGGTGTGACTGGTACATTTAGACCAGTCGCAATACCATTTGCAATTGCACCTAGCGTTAAAACACCGGTTAAAGCTGGTGCTAAAGTGACACTCGCTACTTGAGTGAAACTGTTATTTGGTGTTGGTGAAGCAAACAAACTAGCTGTGACCGTAATACTTGTGCCAAGCAAAGAAAGAGCAGCTGTCGTACTGAAATAGCCGGCAAATGATGTGATTGTTCCGGCTCTAGGAACTGAGAACGCCATGTTGAGTAAAGTGCCTGCAGCGCCGGTTAAATCAATCACTCCGCCTAAAATACTGACACCTGTCGCTGAGTTACCAAATCCGATCAAGCTGGATGTTCCAACGAGACCGCCTGCAATTGTTGTCAGGACAGCAGGTGTACCTGAAGCAAACGGAATGATCGCACTCGATCCTGTCACTCCTGTTGGACCGGTGGCGCCTGTTGCTCCTGTACCTGTGACTCCCGTGGCGCCTGTTGCACCGGTTAGACCCGTTGCGCCGGTTAGACCTGTAACTCCGGTGACTCCAGTTAATCCAGTTGCTCCGGTTACGCCGGTTGCGCCGGTTAGACCTGTGGCTCCCGTGGCTCCTGTTACTCCAGTTGCTCCGGTTGCTCCGGTTAAACCTGTGGCTCCTGTGACACCGGTCGCTCCGGTGACTCCAGTTAATCCAGTTGTGCCGGTCACTCCCGTGGCTCCGGTTACTCCAGTTAATCCAGTTGCACCGGTCACTCCCGTGGCTCCTGTAGCTCCGGTTACTCCAGTTGCTCCGGTGAGACCTGTATCACCTGTGACTCCAGTCGCACCTGTATCACCCGTTACCCCAGTTGCTCCGGTTACTCCAGTTGCACCCGTATCTCCTGTTACCCCGGTGGCTCCTGTGACGCCGGTGGCTCCTGTATCTCCAGTTGCACCGGTTGCTCCTGTACCCGTGACTCCCGTGGCTCCTGTATCACCCGTTGCACCAGTTGCTCCGGTGGCTCCTGTGACGCCCGTTGCTCCTGTATCACCGGTTGCACCAGTTTCTCCTGTCGCTCCCGTGACACCTGTCGCGCCTGCGGCTGCTAATAACGTATAGTCTGGAGAAGTATCCGGTGTGCCTGTTGGCGGCGCTGTATTCACAACATAGGTTCCACCTTCATATGTCACCACTTGACCTACTGGATAGGTTGGCGCTGTTGCTGGGTCAAATGTCAGAATACCAGTTAATCCTACACCGGTTACTCCTGTTGCCCCTGTATCACCAGTTATCCCAGTTGCTCCAGTTGGGCCTGTGACGCCGGTTACACCCGTATCTCCTGTTACCCCGGTGGCTCCTGTGACGCCGGTTGCTCCTGTATCACCGGTTGCACCAGTTTCTCCTGTCGCTCCCGTGACACCTGTCGCGCCTGCGGCTGCTAATAACGTATAGTCTGGAGAAGTATCCGGTGTGCCTGTTGGCGGCGCTGTATTGACCAGATATGTTCCACCTTCATATGTCACTACTTGACCTACTGGATAGGTTGGCGCTACTGCTGGATCAAACGCTGCAACTCCAGATAAACCGACACCTGTCGCTCCGGTCACTCCTGTTGCCCCTGTATCACCAGTTATCCCAGTTGCACCAGTTGATCCTGTCGCGCCTGTGATCCCTGTTGCTCCTGTGCCAGTAGCTCCGGTTGGGCCAATTTCCCCCGTCGCTCCCGTAACACCAGTAGCTCCGGTTGGGCCAATTTCTCCCGTAACTCCAGTGACGCCGGTAGCTCCGGTTGGACCAACTTCCCCGGTTGCTCCTGTCACTCCTGTTGCGCCGGTGGAACCCGTGACTCCTGTACCGGTTGCACCCGTAACGCCAGTCGCTCCTGCAGCGGCCAATAACGTATAATCTGGTGACGTATCAGGTGTACCTGTTGGCGGCGCCGTATTGACGAGGTAAGTTCCTCCTTCATATGTCACCACTTGACCTACTGGATATGTCGGCGCTGCCGCTGGATCAAACGCTGTGACGCCGGCTAGACCTACTCCCGTCGCTCCTGTAATCCCTGTGGCACCGGTTGCTCCTGTTGCTCCCGTATCACCAGTTGCACCTGTGACACCGGTTGCTCCGGTTGCACCGGTGGTACCCGTTGCTCCTGTGACTCCTGTGCCAGTAGTTCCGGTTGGACCAATTTCTCCAGTCGCTCCTGTAACACCAGTGGCTCCGGTTGGGCCAATTTCTCCTGTTGCTCCCGTGACGCCGGTGGCTCCGGTTGGACCAATTTCTCCTGTTGCTCCCGTAACGCCGGTGGCTCCGGTTGGACCAATTTCTCCTGTTGCTCCCGTACCGGTAGCGCCTGTAACGCCAGTCGCGCCTACAGCGGCTAAAAGCGTATAATCTGGTGATGTATCTGGTGTACCTGTTGGTGATGCTGTATTCACAAGATACGTTCCACCTTCATATGTCACCACTTGCCCCAATGGATATCCTGGTGCTGCTGCAGCATCATACGGTACAACCCCAGTTAAACCCACGCCGGTGGCTCCTGTGGCTCCAGTTGGACCTGGATCTCCTGTGACACCTGTTGGCCCTGTACCTGTTTCCCCCGCTGCAGCTAATAATGTATAATCTGCCGACGTATCCGGTGTACCTAATGGAGGTACTGAATTGACGACGTACGTACTGCCATCGTATGTCACCACTTGCCCTACTGGGTAGGTTGGTGCTACTGCTGGATCAAATGCCAAGATGCCTGTTAAACCTACGCCTGTCGGACCGATTGGACCTGCTGGACCTGCTGGGCCTGCCGGACCCGCTGGACCCACTGCACCCGCTGGACCTGCTGGGCCTCTTCTTCCTCTCCCGCCTGGCGGACCTTGAATCACACAAACACAAGGATCTTTTCCGCAGCAAGGATTTTTTACTGGTTTCCTAGGCTTTTCTGATATCCCTTTTTTACAACTATCACATTCCCAACCATCATCCTTATACGCATCATACCAGCTTCCTTTTTGGTAGTGGTCTGTCGAATGAGTTGGATATGTCTTACCACATTGCCTACATCTTTTCATGGAATCACCCCCATCCATCGTATTCATCATGACTGGGAAAGGTGTATGTACACTTTTATTTTTTTAAAATAATCAAAAGACCTTGCACTTTATGCACAAGGTCCTTCTTTCATTAAAGTCTCATCGTCATTTTTAAATCTTTTCCTACCATACTATAATCCATATCTACCGGACGGATGGCTTCTTTTAATGATTTCGTACCTTCTCCTTCAAAGAAAGTAGGTGCATCTTTCCCTCCAATTAATAATGGTGCCATATAAATAATGACTTCGTTCACAAGTGACGCTTCTAAAAAGGATGCGCTCACACTGCCTCCCGCCTCTACAAGCACCGACATCACAGAGCGCCTTTTCAGCATACGTAACACCGCATGAAGATCTGTCCGATTTTCTCCGCTTGTAACAAATACTTGATGTCCTTTTTGCACCAGTTGATGGTATTTTTTTTGATCATACTTGTTTGAGGTACAAATGATGGTTTCTGCCATATGATCATTTAAACATTTCGCATGAAGCGGAATCCTTAAGGTGGAATCTAAAATGACACGAATGGGCTGTGTCACGAATGAATCTTTTACAATAAGACCTGCATCATCTTGAATAATGGTTTCGACGCCTGTTATCACAGCATCTGCTTCTTGACGTAATTGCTGCACTTCATTCCTCGCTTCTGTCCCTGTAATCCATTTGCTTTCTTGATGAGCTGTTGCAATTTTCCCATCTAACGAAATGGCTGTTTTTAATATGACATAAGGAAGGTCTGATTGTATCGAATGAAAAAAAGGAAGATTTAAGCTGTCCGCTTCCCGCTTACATATCCCTTCTTCTACTTCTATCCCTGCTTGTTTCAACATCGTGACCCCTTTACCTGCTACAAGTGGATTTGGGTCCCCAGTGGCAATGACCACACGTTTCACCCCGCTCTTTATAATGGCTTCTGAGCAAGGGCCTGTTTTTCCATGATGCGAACAAGGTTCGAGCGTCACATATAGATGAGCCCCCTTCGCCTTATCTCCTGCCATTTGCAGCGCATGAATTTCAGCATGCGGCTCGCCCGCCTTCATGTGAGCACCAATTCCAACGATCTCACCTTTTTTGACTACCACTGCCCCGACAAGCGGATTTGGCGAGGTTTGTCCTTTCATGGCCTTTGCGTTGGCAATCGCTAGCTTCATATAAAAAACATCGTCTTTCATGTAAGTCTCCTTTCCTCTCTTTCAAGGGAAAGAACTCCTTCAGGGAATGAAGGAGTTCTATTCTCATGTGCTATATTTTTTCCATCCGTTTCTTTTCAGATCGATCATAGTAAGGCAAGGAATAAAAAAGTTTATAAGATGCTCGTTGTTTACAAAAACAGCATTTGCGACATTCATATTTATTAATGAGGAGCACATGCGGACAATTGAGTACAGACAGACCTTTTTTCATATGTTCCTTGCAAACACTTATCATGAGAATCCCCCGCTTACATTCTTTTTCTTAATGAGAGATTACTTCTTTCGGAAATTGTTCAAATAAGCGTAATACTTCGGTATGCGTCCCATCTTCTCGAACGTGATAAATCCCGCCGTCATATGAGCTTGCGTATACATCATTGCCTAATTGTCTGATGGCACTAATCCCATTTTGGGCAATTCTAATTGGGCCGGTGTTGACATCCAGCTCTGGATTCCACACAACGATATAGCCCCAATAATCACCGCTTACAATATAGCCTGAGTCTGTGACTGTGACCGATTTAATCGAATACTGGTGTTCGTTATGCTGGTCTAAAATTCTTCCTGTATGCAAATCAAACAATCTCACATTCTTGTCGCGGCTGACAATGGCGATACGGTCTCGTTTACTATCAATAAAGACATCATTTAACAGCTCTGTCGCACCAATGTATTCCGCTTTTAAGGACAAACTCTTTTTATCTAAAAGACAGATGGTTCCTTCAACTGCTGCTGTGATGATAAGATCTCCTTCTACCTTTAATGCTTTAACTGCACAATCGTGTGCTTTGGAACGGCCGATTTCCTTTAAGTGTTCTGTCGAAATGACATGGACATAACCGCCATAAGTTCCAATATAAAATTGACGATCCTCCTCGTGAAAATACACGCTGTTGACCGGACCTGTGTTAAGATCAAACGAAACCATTTGCTTTAATGACTCATGAACAATATGCACCTGACTTGCATGATCTCCCCACGCATAATAGCTTCCATCCCGTGCAACAGCTACTCCATTTGTTAAAACGCCCGTCGATTTGGCGATTTCAATCCCATTTTTTCTGAATTTTCCATCATCAGATGCGGTAATAATATCACCCGCATCAGTCAGCGCAATATCATTGATAGATGGTGTCGCCATTTCGATCTCATCTGATATGACTTTGCCCTTTTCGATCGACCATTCACAATATGTTTTTCCAAAGCTGGCCCCTAGTATTGACTTCTCATCCTCTGTCCAGACAAGTGAGCGCTCCCACTGATATTTATGAGGCAGCAGTGTATCGACTAAATCACCTGTTTCATAATTCCACAGCTTAATTAAATGGTCGTAGCCTGCTGTCAGCAAGTAATTGCCGCTTGGAGAAAAATTCACGCGCTTGACGCCCTGTAAATGGGCTTTGATGATTTTCTTCTCCTGTAAAGTAGCTGCATCGTAAATAATAACAGTGCCATCATCTCTGCCAAGTGCGAATACTTCTTTTTGATTGCTGCCGCTGATTGTATCGAGCTCATAATCAAACGGGCCGATTTCCCCTACAATTTCTCCGGTTTCATACAGCCATACAAGGACATATCCATCATCACCTGTTGTATAAGCTTTATCACCATGTATCCATACAGCTAATACATCTTTGCTATGGCCATGGAATTCTCTTAAAATAGCGCCCGTTTCGATATCCCAGACTAAGCATCTTCTATCTCTGGACACGGATACAAGTAAAGTATCCTGCTTCGCAAAAGCGACGGCTTCTACATCATCTGCATGACCAAACAACGTGCGGATTCGGGTATGTGTGCCTGTATCATACAATTGAATGGTATAGTCTGACGATGCACTTGCTAAATACTTTCCGTTTTCAGAAAGAGATAAAGAGTTAATGATATGCTCGTGACTGCCAATAAACGTTCCTTCTCCCGTCGCCCGGTTCCACTGATAAATACAGCGGTCATAGCCGCCAGTGTAAACAATTTGGTCGTGCTGAGTTGATAAAACAGATGTAATTGGTCCTCTATGCATAGTTTTACACTCCCACCTTTATATGTTGTTTTTGACGAGTCACTAAACGAAAACCAGTAAATCGAAAAACAGGATCTGGGTGCTTCCCGTGTCTTCTTGCGACTCTGCATAAATCTCCGCCTCTTGCGAAAGAGCCGCCTTTTAAAATGTAGTAGTCACTTCCGAGTGTTTCCGTTAAATCATCGACGACCTCGATGCCGCCTTCATAAACGTGATATTTGGTGTTGACCCATTCCTCGACGTTTCCTCCCATATCATAAAGACCAAATAAGGATCGGCCCTTTTCGTAATGACGGACAGGCGTCGTTTTTTCAATATTTGATTCGTGCGTATTGCAGTAAGAAGGATCAAACTCATCTCCCCACGGGTATTGATTTCTCGTGTTTCCCCGGGCAGCATACTCCCATTCTTCTTCAGTAGGAATCGAAACATCAATCCCAAGTTTCCCGCTCAGCCACTGACAGAACGAGAAGGCATCCTCAATGTCCATGCCCCAAGCTGGATGATCTTTTCCCCCGCCAAGCTCTTCGTTCGTTAAACTCTCCGGGTATGTCTGGCCTGTTTCATCACAATAGCTTTGATACAGTTCATTGCTGACGACCGTATCTGAGATAAAAAATTCGTTGATATACGGCTGATAGGACGGAAATTCTTTGTACAGCCATTTTTGAAATTTTTTCTCACGGCCGTAGGTTGGATTGAGCAGCTTGTCCTTCCAGAATTCTGCTGCCTTTTTCATATCTTCTTCATTACTTCCAATCGTTGCATAGCCGCTTGGGATTTGAATCCAATTGATATCAGGTTTCACGCTTTTCTCCCGCCTTCTTTCAATAAACTCGTCTATTGATTAATTAATTTCTTCTCATCGACCATATGCCCTGAGGCTGCTTTTGCCTTTAAATAGGCTTCATTGTAGAGAGAGGCTTCGACCGTATGATCAAACCGCAAAACAGGAAGACCGAAAGCTGCAATAGAATCGACTTTATCTGGATTGTTCGTTAGTAAATGCAATGGTTTTCCTTTGTTTAAATAGTGCAAAACAGCTGCTGCTTCCTCGTAATGCCGATCATCATCCCCGCAGCCGATCAGGCGGTTGGCTTCAAAAGTATCCAGCTGCATCTCCTGTAATTTATACGTCAACGCTTTTGCCATCAGCCCAATAGACCGACCTTCTTGATTGGCCATATACACAAGCATGCCTTTTCCGTAATCGGTGATTTTCTTCAGCGATAATGCAAGCTGTGGACCACAATCACATTTCAGTGACCCAAACACATCTCCTGTTTGGCAGACACTATGGATTCGCACAAGCGGCGGCCGTTCATTTTCAAAGTCGCCAAATAAGAGACAAGAGGAAAAGGTTTGCTGCGCGGTACTCATTTGGACAATCGATTCGATCGTTGGTTTTGTATCCCGTTCAACAGGCGCGAAGGCATACCACTTAAATGGCACTTCTTCATGTTGAATGGAAATTGGCAAATTCACAGGCCCCACGAGCAAATAGTGTTTATCTTGAAAGGTAAAATGATGAATCATTGATTGTAATTCATCTACAAACTTGTTCATTAGTCTCCCCCCTATTCATCACTGCACCCAAATCGACTCCCATAGCGCAGTGATGGAGTGATGAATATGTGTACGCACCCCTCAGCTTGTGTGCTCCCGCAGAAGGAAATGGATGTGCGATGTCTCTCATCGTTTTAGACCTTGTCTTTTTCCAGTACAAAGGAGCAGAAATTTTGGTTCATATGCTTTATTTTCTGTCAGAGCAGCAAACGCTCTTGATTGGCAGACGCTCTTTCTTCCCATGAACTCCTCTGCTAGCTTTGAATCACTCACCTTTGTACTAGATTTTGACGGCAATGACATGATGCTGGCTTATTCCAGCCTTCGCTTGTAACGGTGATATGGATACAAGCTCAAGACCTGATGTACAAATTTTTTCGCCAAGCTGAGAATCTGAAAATGAAAAATGGAAACGGCCATCTTCTCCGATTAATCCTGTTTTCCACTGTTCTCCCCAGACAACAAGTGAAAAGACACCGCCTTCATGAAGTAAAGAAGAGACCTGTTTTAAATAACGTTCATGATCATCAGGATGTTGATGATGAAAGCAGCCATGATCTAAAATTAAATCAAACTGCATTCCGCGTCCCTGATCCATGGACCATGACATAAAATCTTGATGAACAAAATGGACAGGAACTGTTTCTCTTTTCTGTAACCCTTCCCACTCCTCATGCTCATACAGGTCGATACCGACATATGCGGAAAGCCCGCTTAAATGTTCTAGTGCACGGCCGTTGCCGCACCCGATATCCAGCACAGAAGCAAGTGCATTCTTTTCCCTTGAACGCCATGCCTTTAATGACATCACTGCTGCGTCTGTTAAGGATGGATCAGTAGACCACATATCTGTTCTTTGCTCATAATGCTCTTGGAATGCCATGCGCATCTTTTCTAAATACAATCCACTGTCTTCATGGTACAAAGCCTTTTTCATCATGAAACCTCCTTCAATTCACAATCTTCTTTTCGGGCAAAGGTGGTTTTCAAGCCAAAAACCTTATGTTAAAATGAAAGATGGATTTTTTAGGAAAATCTGTTTTTCTGAAAAAGAAGAGAAGCACCCCACATGTTTACTCTTCTTTTTCAGCATTCATCCTCATATGCAGCCCTTCGAAGGCCGCATCGCCTCAGCTTGTTCTCTCTTTTTTTCATATGAGTTCACCTCCTTTACCGTTCGATCAACTCACATTTCTTATTGAAACCGCTTTCTCTTTTTTATAAGGACTTAACGTCTTTTGGACAATCTCTTACACTGTGCTTATCAATCTACTGTTTAGAATGGCGATCATTTTTTCTTCAAGTAAACGACGATTTGTTCAGTTCTAGTAGACATTTTTGTATCTAAGAGGCGCTTACGCTTTGGTTCTTGCCACCCCCTTTCACTAGATTATGCTTCGAATAAACCCGCCGGAAATTTAACAACTAATTCCATAATGACTGGATTAAGCCAAATATATTGTTTTTAGTTTATTTTGTCAACAAATTATTTCCTAAACATTAAAATGAATTTTCTAATTGAAAATACAGGTAATTTTCGTGGTTTTTTGACCTTAAAACACTTATTTCTACACAAAAATACAACTTAAACCAATAGAACTAAGAAATTTATCTACTAAATTACACAAGTTTTTTATTTAATTTTAAATCAAAATAGAAAGATACAATAATTATTTCCCGAATGGTTTTTTGTGATATTTCGACTATTTTTTTCTGATTCTTCATGATTTTCATTGGTATAACGGCATTTTCAATTAGAGAGTTTACTATTTATTCCATACTTCTGTATTTACTTATTATCGTAAAAAAGATATATGTCTCTCTTTCAGACATGGAAGCATGAAAAAAAGCCCCTTACAAAAGTAAGAGGCTTTTTCGGTTGGCGTTTACGCCCAGTTTTTCACTTTTTCATGATCTGTGACAAAGAGAAGGACTTTCCCTTCGTCTAAATGTTCTTCAAATGTCTCAGCTTCTTCTTTTGAGAAACCAATTTCATGAATTTTATTGCGGAGCTCATCGCCCTTTTTACTAAAGATGTTCCCAACCGCATGTTTGAGTCCAACTTCTCTTGAGCCAATCGTATTGGCATCTGCATTACTTGCAATACGCTCTGTTCGGTCATCGTCATGGGACAGAACATAAATGTCCTCTCTTGCAACACCGAGTGCCTTTAACTGCTCTACATCTTTTTGAAGTGTTTCATCATTTGAATACTCTCTTACAACAGGTTTCATTTTATATTCCTCCTTTAACGTCTTACGAATCTTTTACCCGTCACTTTTGACATTAAACCTTCCACGAGCACATCCAAATTGCTTGATCGACGTACCATGTCTATCGACTTATTTTTGACAAAAAGCCTGTAAAAATGACTAAATTTTCTGAATTATTATGTTCAATCCTGTTGATTTGTTGTACAATTCTTATACTGGAGGCTAGAAATGAGGGAGAGCTGATGTATTACTTTTCAGCGGAGCAGCAGTTTAATGCTTGGGTTGTCAGTGATTTGGTGAAACAGCTTTTTCAAAAGTGGAATCCTGAAGAAGCAAATACAAAGCCGCTTACATTGTTTGCCGAACAGCACTTTCGCATCTCCATTGATTATCTCTTTTCCATCATTATTAACATTGGAGATATCGAGTCAATTGAACAAGATCCACAAGACCTGTTGTCCTCATACTTGAATATCCTTTTCCCTTTTGTGACGCGCGATATGATGAAAGCCTCCATGAAAAATGCAAACGAATATTTGTTAAAAGAACGTGATGCGGATGTGTATCAGCTGTTTGGCTGTCTCCCGCCGCTCCTCTCTGTATCTTTTCAGAAAAAGTAGTCCCTTCGATAAGATGGCGGCTGCTTTTTTGTGTGTGTTTTGAAAAGACCGTATGTTTTGAACGAAAAGAAGCATCATGTTAATGTAAATCTAGGCTGTAAGTGAAAGGGAGGATTTGACATGAGTCAACAAAAGCAAATTCAATTAGCCAAACGCCCAAAAGGATTACCTACAAAAGATGTTTTTCATTTTGAAACAGTAGATATACCTGTGCCTCAAGATGGAGAGGTCTTGATTCAAACGAAATATGTTTCTGTAGATCCTTATATGAGAGGGCGAATGCAGGATACAAAATCCTATACACCTCCGTTCAAGCTAAATGAAGTGATTCAGGGCGGTGTTGTCGGAGAAGTCGTTGAGTCGAAATCGCCTCAATTTGAAAAAGGTGATTTTGTCCTTGGATTCCTTGGATGGCAAGAATATTCCACTGCCAAAGCTGAATCTCTCACTAAAATTGATCCGTCCATTGCGCCATTGTCCTATTATTTAGGCATTTTGGGCATGCCAGGGCAAACCGCTTACTTCGGCCTGCTTGCGATTGGCCAGCCAAAAGAAGGCGAGACGGTTGTCATCTCTGGAGCCGCAGGAGCTGTTGGTTCTGTTGTAGGACAAATTGCTAAAATCAAAGGCGCACACGTCGTTGGAATTGCCGGATCTGATGATAAACTCGCTTATTTAAAAGAATTGGGCTTTGATGAAACGATTAATTATAAAACAACAAATGATTTAGATGATGCCATTGCAAAAGCCTGTCCTAACGGCGTTGATGTGTACTTTGACAATGTAGGCGGCGAGATTTCAGATGCGGTGATGAATCATTTAAACCGTTTTGCACGCATTCCAGTGTGCGGCGCCATTTCTTCTTATAATATTAGCGCAAGCGAGGACATCGGGCCGCGTGTGCAAACAAAACTCATCAAAACAAGCGCATTGATGCAAGGCTTCATCGTTGGCAACTATTCAGATCGTTTTGGAGAGGCAGCGAAGGATCTCGCACAATGGGTAAAAGAAGACAAACTCACATATAAAGAAACGATCATTGAAGGCTTTGACAACATTCCTGATGCATTCCTTGGACTATTCAAAGGGGAAAATGTCGGAAAACAGCTTGTCAAAATTTATTGAAAAAATTAAACAGCCAAATGTCTTCTCAGACATTTGGCTGTTTTTTATGATTCTTCGGTGAACAAACCTTTTGCTATTTTCAAGCGTCGAATATAAAAATAAGAAGATCCTACAATGATGAATAATAAAACAGCGACAACGGAAATACCTTGAACTGCTAAGATAAATTGTTGTTGTATTGACATTTCTGTTGACTGCAATTGATTCATTACTGTAATAATGACAGTTCCAAGAAGAATAGAACATGCAAAATAAAAAAGCATTTCATAAACAAGCTCTAAAAATAAAATGAACCTTCTTTTTCCAAGTGCAATTTGGATGGAATAAGCTGACTGTCTCTCAACCAATTTCCCATAAAGCATCATGACTAAGAGAATAAATAAAATAATAAGGATACTGAACGAAAGAGTTTGCCCTAATTTCATCGTATAGTCAGCTAATTCCTGCTGTTGCTTTGTTTCTTCACTTTTTGAGGCGAAATAACCGCCTTGGAATGGTCCAACCATTTCTCGAGATTTCGTTTCAATTTGATGTTGTATATTAGATGTAACATGATCGTAAAGATAAATATACAATTCTTCATAACCATCAAACAACTTTTTCTCAATCGCTAATTTTTGAGGTATAACTACAGTTAATCCATCATTTTCAACGCCAATTCCATTCATCTGTAAGCGGTATGGTTCATTCACCAAATCACCAATATTGAATTTCCACTTTTTGTACTTTAATTCCCCCTTTGAATCTTGCTCGACTCTTCCAATATAAATATTTTCGTCTTTATTTAAAGTGTCTTCAGATAACCCATTCATCTCAGGGAAAAAAAGGAGTACAGAATCATCAAAATTGTTACTTGTAAGATTATACTGCCTTTTTAATTGACCAAACTCTTGATTATTTACTACATAGAATTTTACATTTGGAATATACGTAGTATTTTCTGGAATATAACGTTCATAAGAATTCTCTTCTAATTGATTTGAGTGAGAGTCGTCTAGGTTATTACTCGTCCAATTTTTTAAATATTTTGAGACTTTTTCATTTTCAACAAACAGACCAGAATCTTTAGTATTTGGATATTTTTCTATATATTTTATACCTTTGCTTTTCTCAAAATTGTCTACATTTCGAAAACTAAAGCCTTTTGATTCTCCAATTTCCAACATATAATTATTAATTATTTGATATGAAATAGATCTTTTAGAAAAGAGGGAGAAATCTGGTTGTGTTTTTAAGTCTCTTGGTTTTGTTTCTTCTACAATTAAATACGTTGTATAAAAAACAGTAATAAATAATCCAATTGTTATAACAAGTAATAAATTTGTCTTCCATTTTAAAACTAGATTGTGAAATAATATTTTAAATGGATATGATATTTTCGAGTAAAACTTTACATTTATTATATTTTTAGATGTTTTCAAACGACTGTTATTGTTATTTAAATTACTGATAATATCTTTAGAAAAGATTTTTTTTACTTGTTTGAACGATGTCCAAATAATTATAACTGTCAAAATCAAAATAAATAACATAAAACTTGATATATTTGTGTCGCATTCAACTTTGAAGAGATTTATTCCGAGAATGTAAGTACATAAAAATATAATAAATACAATAGAACTTAAGCCTAACAATAAAAACTTCTGAAATAATAACATTAGCAATGCTTGTTTTTTATCGAGTCCAAGTGCTCTAAATACTCCTATTTTTTTAGTGTGATCTCGAAAAAACACATGGAATAGATACATGATGCAAGCAATGCTAAGCGATAATAAGATAGCGTTAAATAAAAATTTTAAAATTTGAAATGAATCTAGGTATTGGGTTTTAGCTTCTAATAGATTTTCATTCGAGGTTAACCACTCATTATTCGTTATATCAGTAAGTATTTCATAAACTTCATTTTCATTGACAGTTTTAGTCAACTGAACGAGCACGTTTTTTTTGTTATTTTTTAAATGTATACTATTTTCATGAAAAAGTACATTGGGATAATTGATATTCCTAGCTCCATCAACCTTTGGTGGTGTCCAAACAGCTGAGTAATTTTTAATAATCCCAACTATTTTATATTTTTTTTCTTTACCATTAACTTCTAAATCAACATAACTTTTTACTGCATTTTTTGAAAAAGCATGTTTAAGAAAAGATTCAATGACAACCTCATCTTTGTGTTGAGGGAACCTTCCGCTTTCTAATTGGATATGACCCAACTCAACTGCATTTTGATCTAAAACACCATAATTTGCAGGTAGATTGGAATCGTGAAACGACTCTGTTCTTCCTAAATTTTGAATATGACCGATCTTCTTAACTGCGTTAGCGCTTTGAAGTTTCTTTAAATCCTCACTCTTTATATCATTAATAACAGCATGAAATTCGCCATATTTTTGATAAGCTTTTTCTTCTGTTTTTAAAATCATTGTATTAGTAAGACTGTTTCCAAAAACGAGCAAAAAAGAAGATATGCTTGCTAACAATATCAAGGCTAAAGACAATCGTTTCCGAGAAACAATTGTCTTTAAAGCTAATTTAAATAGTACCATTCTCATGCACACCTTTATATATACTCACTCTACCTTCTTCTACCTCTAAAATTTGGTCTGGATGCTTTATCATTCTCTCATCATGTGTAACAAGCACGATGGTAGTCTCTTGTTTCTCACACAAATTAGTGAGTATCTTCATCACACGCTCACTATTTTTTTTATCCAAATTCCCTGTGGGTTCATCAGCAAAAACAACGAGTGGTCGATGGATTAATGCTCTAGCAATCGCTACCCTCTGTTGTTGTCCACCTGAAATTTGAAAGGGATACTTTTTAATTAAATCAGTAATGTCTAAAACTTCTATTAATTCCCGGAAATATGATTGATCTACTTGTTGATTGGCAATCAACAAAGGTAAACAAATGTTGTCCTCAACTTTTAGTTCAGGTAATAGATGAAATGATTGGAAGATGAAGCCGAAGTCTACTGCTCTAATTCTAGTTTGTTTTTGTTCTGATAACCCATAAAAGTTGCTATTTTGGAATAAAACTTGGCCTTTTGTTGGTTCATCTAAACCGGCTAACATATTAAGTAACGTGGTTTTACCAGAGCCACTTCTTCCCTTAATTAGATTCATTGTACCTCTATCTATTTGAAAAGAAACAGGGTGCATGCCATAAATTGGCTGCACACCCTGCTGGTATATTTTAGTTAGTTCCTTTGCTTCAATAAGTTTCATCGCAAGTTCCTCTTATTGTTTAATTTTACCAGTTCCTTTAAGACCTAATCCTGGTGCTGTATACGTATGTTTCGTTATATTAACTTTATAAGAACCTTTTGAGATTTTACCTAGCTTTTTAGTATTAGCAGCTGGTGTCTGAAAACTGGCATTATAAGCTTTTCCAAAAAACAGTTTATCTTCTTTCAATTGAATACTGTATTTGTGTTTACTATTATTATATCCTTTCTTAGATTCGTTCCAAATTCTCGCATTTGAGAAAATAGAAGTAGATTTATTTGCTAAGCTATAAGCAGTCTTTCCCTCAACAGCTGATCTTACAAATTTAATTTGAAAAGTTTTCGTTGCTGCTTCTCCTACTTGAGATAATCCAAAAACCGTAATTAAAGCAACTAGAATACCCATAAATAATTTCTTACTTTTTAACATTTTACCCATTTTGTACCTCCTAGATTTTATATATAAATAGTAATATACAAAATTGGAAAAATCAACATTATAACCCATTTTTCTTCCTTAATTTAACCTTAAAATTATAAAAAAACGATTACGAAGAGAATTTCTTGTAATCGTTTTGATCCATCAATTTTTATATTGTTTTTCTGCAAGGTGCAGCTGGCCTTGCTTATACACAATTTCTTCAAGCGAAAGATTCAGCTTTTTCGCCATTTTTTTCAGCATTGATTGCTCTTGAGGTGTGACAAGACTGATGACTGCGCCTTCTTTTCCTGCGCGTCCGGTTCTGCCTGAACGGTGGATGTAGCCCTCTTCATTTGGCATATCTGCATGAATCACATATGGCAGATCATCAATATCGATTCCTCTTGCTGCAATATCTGTTGCAAGGAGGAGCGGGAATTCACGCTGTTCAAATGACTTCAAGATCACAGCACGTTCAGCTTTTTTTGCTTCACTATGAAGGACACCAAGGTCGACATGATGGTACGCTAATTTCTCTGCATAAATGCTTAAGTTCGTAATGTCGCGCACAAAAACGAGCGCCTGCATGTCTTCAAGCCGTGATAGCTTTTGCAGCAGTTTCACTTTGTCACGCTGATCACATAACAGATAATAGTGACCCACTTTCTGCGCTTCTTCCTCGCTTCTAGCAATTTTCAATACTTCTGGTTCAGATGTCATTTCTTTGATCAGCTGAACGGTTTCTTCTTTCAATGTTGCAGAAAAACAAAGGATTTGTCTTTCTTTTAATGTGGACTTAATGATCCCTTGGATCGTTTGCATATGCTCTGGCACAAGAAGCTGATCTGCTTCGTCTAATACAATCGTTTTGACTTCATGCATTTTCAGTTTCTTGATTTTGATTAATTCTTGTACTCGGCCCGGTGTCGCCACAACGATGTTCGGATGTTTCTTTAGTTTTTCTTGCTGCTTCTTGATGTTCGCTCCACCAATCAAGGAGACCGCTTTGATGTCTGATCCTTGTTTGAACTCTTGCACGACATCAAAGATTTGCATCACAAGCTCTCTTGAAGGTGCCAAGATTAAGACTTGGGGATGCTTGATATTGACATCAATTTTATTTAAAAGCGGCAGTACATACGCAAGTGTCTTCCCCGTCCCAGTTGGCGATTCTGCGATCACATCACGCTTCTCCGTAATCCACTCTGCTGTTTTTTCTTGTATAGTTGTTGGTTTTTCGAAGCCAGCCGCTTGAAAATTTTCCTGAATAAATGGCTTTGCTTCTTTCAAAAATGCCCAATTTTCCGTCATGTCGATCTCCTTTATCCTCATTCAATCTATCCTTTAGTATCTCAAAATCAGCTTTGAAACGCAATTTTTCTTTTGATGCTTTTATCGAGCCGGACAGTTCGATATAATCATGAGAGGCACTAGCCGTTTTGAATCTATTTGAGGTGTAAAAAATGATATTATCTGTTAAAGATTTAAGTCATGGCTTTGGCGACAGAGCCATTTTCCACGAAGTTTCCTTCCGTTTATTAAAAGGCGAGCATGTCGGCTTAATCGGCGCCAACGGTGAAGGAAAGTCAACGTTTATGAATATTATTACTGGCAAGCTGGAGCCAGATGCAGGAAAAGTCGAATGGGCGAAAAATGTCCGTGTCGGCTACCTTGATCAGCATACCGTGCTAGAAAAAGGAAGAACGATCCGTGAAGTCCTTCAGGATGCATTCCATTATTTATTTTCAATGGAAGCTGCGATGAATGACATTTATGGCAAAATGGGTGAAGCCGATCCTGATGAGCTGGAAAAGCTGTTAGAGGAAGTTGGCGTCATTCAGGACGCATTGACAAACAATGATTTTTATATCATTGATTCTAAGGTCGAGGAGATTGCAAGAGGTCTTGGGTTAACGGATCTTGGGCTGGACCGTGATGTGACGGAGCTCAGCGGCGGTCAGCGTACGAAGGTCCTGCTAGCAAAATTGCTGTTAGAGAAGCCAGAAATTCTCCTTCTCGATGAGCCGACCAACTATTTGGATGAGCAGCATATTGAATGGCTGAAGCGTTATTTACAGGAATATGAAAATGCGTTTATCCTCATTTCACATGATATTCCGTTTTTAAACAGTGTCATCAACTTGATTTATCATGTTGAAAATCAAGAGCTCACGCGCTATGTTGGCGATTATGATCAATTTAAACAAGTGTACGAAGTTAAGAAGCAGCAGCTTGAAGCAGCCTATAAAAGACAGCAGCAGGAAGTGGCTGAACTAAAGGATTTTGTCGCAAGAAACAAAGCACGTGTCAGCACAAGAAATATGGCGATGTCCCGTCAAAAGAAACTGGATAAGATGGACATGATTGAACTAGCAGCAGAAAAGCCAAAACCAGAATTCCACTTTAAACAGGCACGTACGTCTGGGAAACTGATATTTGAAACGAAAGATTTGGTCATCGGTTATGATGAACCGCTCTCTCGCCCATTGAATTTGAAAATGGAACGTGGGCAAAAAATTGCGCTGTACGGTGCTAACGGTATCGGAAAAACGACGCTGCTCCGAAGTCTTCTTGGGGAAATCACACCTATTTCTGGTGAGGTGGAACGTGGAGAATTCTTGCATATTGGCTACTTTGAGCAAGAAGTAAAAGAGCAAAACAGCAATACTTGTATTGAAGAAGTATGGAGCACCTTCCCTTCTTACACGCAATACGAAGTCAGAGCCGCTCTTGCAAAATGCGGATTAACGACAAAACATATTGAAAGCCGTGTGTCTGTATTAAGCGGAGGAGAAAAAGCAAAGGTCCGTCTTTGCAAGCTGATCAACGAAGAAACCAACTTACTTGTTCTCGATGAGCCGACAAACCATTTAGATGTCGATGCAAAAGAAGAACTAAAACGCGCGTTAAAAGAATATAAAGGCAGCGTCTTATTGATTTCTCACGAACCTGAATTTTATCAAGATGTGGCAACCGAAACTTGGAATTGCGAATCTTGGACGACAAAAGTATTATAACGACAAAAAAGCCTTATATCTTCAAAAGATATAAGGCCTTTTTCTAATTAATGACCTGCTTGGATATTCACCAAATGCTTACGTCCAAGGAGCAGAATAATCATGCCTAGAAGAACAACAGCAGCCCCGACATAATAAGGTGTACTTGCTGTATAGGATTCAGCGAGAACTCCGGCAATCCAAGGAGCAATCGCGCCCCCAATAAACCGAACAGCACTGTAAGAGGATGAAGCAATTGAACGTTCAACCGGTGCTGACCCCATCACAGCTGTTGTGAGCACTGTATTGATCATACCGAGAATTCCCCCAGCAATGACAATTCCGCATATCACGACCACAACATGAGACGTCCATACCCCAATGCCGAATAAGATCACAGCAAACGAAGCAAACAGAACCACAAGCGAGGTCAATGTTCCAAGTTTGCGATGAATGACCGGCGCTGAGAAGACGGAGGTCACAGCTAAAAATAGACCCCAACCAAAAAAGACATAACCAAGTCCATGCTCATCAAGATGGAGCACAAATGGTGAATACGCTAAAAGCACAAAGAAACCGAAATTGTATAAGAAAGCGGCAGATGCCATCGTTAAAAGTCCTTTATATTTTAACGCCCCGACAGCCTCGAAAAATTTCACTTTTTTCTGCGGCTTTTGCATAGGTGGAAGCATAAAGGTAATCGCTAAAAGAGCAATGAGCATTAACACAGCAACGCCAAAGAAAGGCCCGCGCCAAGAAATTGTTCCAAGCTCACCGCCAAGCAGCGGTCCAACCGATATCCCAAGACCTAATGCTGCCTCGTATAAAATAATGGCCTTTGCACTTCCTCCAACAGATACACCGACAATGACAGAGAGTGCAGTTGAAATAAATAAAGCATTCCCAATGCCCCATCCGCCTCTAAAGCCAATCAATTCATTAATCGTTGAAGAAGTACCTCCTAAAGCAGAAAAAACAATAATAAAAATGAGTCCTACTAATAATGTCCATTTCGCACCAATCCGGCTAGAAATAAAGCCGGTGAAAAACATCACAAAGCCGGTCACAAGTAAGTAGCTTGTAAATAAAAGAGACACCTGACTTGGAGATGCATGTAATTGCGATGCAATGGCTGGCAGAATCGGGTCCACGAGTCCTATTCCCATAAACGAAATCACACACGCAAAGGCAACAGCCCAAACGGCTTTTGGCTGCCTAAGCAGACTTGTACGCTGTTTCAACACTTCTTCTTCCTTCATTCCATCAGAACCTTTCCTTCAAATGTTGACAAAATAAAATAAACACGCAGAGGTGTTTATTTTTGTAATTGCTCAATTGCATGAGCCGCTCTTTCTTTCATCGCTTCAAGATCCTTTTTAAAGGATTGAATGGTTTCAAGCTTTTTTGAAATCAATTGATGCTGCACAGTCAGCTGCGCCTCAATATCTAACAGCTTCTCTAATCGTTCCTTCGGATCAAGCGACAGCAAGTAGCCTTCTTTATTCAGCTCTAGCTGCTTTCCGATTTCCATAAACGATTGAAGCTCCTGTAAAGAAAAGCCGAGTACCTCTTTTGCCTGCATCACTTTCTCTAGCTCTTCCATGTCGTCCTCTGAGTAAAGTCTGACTCCGCCCTCTGTCCGCTTTGGTGCTGATAATAAACCAATCTCTTCATAGAAACGAATCGTCCGTTTTGTTAGTCCGCTTCTTTTCGCCACTTGATCAATTTTCATCCATTCCATCACCAGTGCCTCCTGCTCATCAATTCATGTTTTATTATACACCTTTATAACCTTAACGTAAACGTCAAAGTTTTAACCCTTGATTTCCTCCCTGTTTTATCGCAAAATAAATAGTAATTATTACGATTTAAAGGAGGTACTATATGCGCTCATTTCTATCTAAAGAAGAACGGCACCAGCTATTCGGATCTGTACCGCCAAGTCTTGGCACAAAGCCTTGGCAAAAAGAGAACATGACGGACATTCAAAAAACAGAGCAGGACTTTTATTTTCATCTTGAACAAGTCGGGATCTGCCGCATGTCCTATCCGGTGCATATCGTATCTAAAACAGCACCACAGCGCCAGACAACTACTGCTGAATTTTCACTGAGTACTTCCCTGCCAGCTCATCAAAAAGGCATTCATATGAGCCGTCTCACTGAACAGCTGCACTCGTTTTATGAGAGCAGCAAGCCGCTTGATGTGAATGCCCTAAAAGAATTGACGGCAGCGCTCGCCCGGAGAATGAATCAGCCCTCTGCTTCCGTTCAAGTTGCCTTTCCATGGTACATGGAAAAACAGAGCCCAGTCACCGGTCAGTCAGGCTTGATGCATGCGACTATCAAATATGACGTCCATTTTCATGAAAAGGACGGATGGACCTGTCACGTCGGCTGTGATGCACAGGTCACGACATTATGTCCCTGTTCCAAGGAAATCAGTGAATATGGTGCACATAATCAGCGCGGATCTGTTTCCATTCTAGTAGGATTGTTTGAACAAGCATCGCATCCTGACGACATCAAGGCCGCTCTTTTACATATCATTGAGTCCAATGCGAGCGCACCGCTTTATCCCGTGCTCAAAAGACCTGATGAAAAGAAAGTGACGGAAGAGGCTTATGAAAATCCGCGCTTTGTAGAAGATATCACAAGATTAATTGCCATCGAATTATATGAGCAGCCATGGATTAAATCCTTTCAAGTCGAGTGCCGTAATGAGGAATCCATCCACCAGCATGATGCGTATGCCAAATGCTCCTATGAAAAAAACCTGTAGATCGCTCTACAGGTTTTTTATTTCCACTTCTTTATTCATTTAATTCCTCAATCATAAGCGACAGTTCTGTCCAGCGGTCCATTGCTTGTTCTAGTTCTTCCGCAACGGCTTTTTGTTCGTCCATCAGCTCTTGAATTTTCCCAAAATCACTGCCTGCCTCCGCAATGCCGGCTTCGAGCTGCTGATGTTTTTCTTCTAATGCCTGTATCCGGTCTTCAATCCCGTCCCATTCAAGCTGGTCTTTATAAGAAAGTTTTTTTCTCTTTTTCGGCGCAGCTTCTACTTGTTTTTCAGCAGGCTTTGCCTCTGTCCGCTTCTGCTCTTTTTCCTGTTCCATATAATCGCTGTAAGCACCTTGGAAGTGTGAAATGCGGCCATTTCCTTCAAAGACAAGCAGACGGTGAACCACTCGGTCTAAGAAATAACGATCATGGGACACGGTGATGACGACGCCAGGGAACTGTTCTAAATAATCCTCTAAAATACTGAGGGTTTCTGTATCAAGGTCGTTCGTCGGCTCATCTAAAAAGAGAACATTCGGTTCTTCCATTAAGACCTTCAATAAATACAATCTGCGGCGTTCTCCCCCTGACAGCTTACGAATAAACGTCCGCTGCATCGATCTTGGGAAAAGGAAGCGCTCCAGCATCTGCTCTGCTGTGACAATGGCGCCATCAGACGTCTTGACGATCTCAGCTGTTTCCTTGATATACTCAATGATGGTCAGCTCATCATTCATTTCCTTGTGATCCTGCGTGTAGTAACCAATACGAACAGTTTGTCCAATGGTCAATTGTCCTGAGGTCGGTTCGATTTTACCCGCTAAACAGTTCAGCAGAGTGGTTTTGCCGACTCCATTCGGTCCGATGAATCCGATACGATCACCCGGCACGACTAAATCTGTAAACCGCTCCACAAGGGTCTGGCCAGCAAATGAAATCGATAAGTCTTCTGCCTCGATCACTTGTTTTCCTAGGCGGTGCGAGCCGATGGCAAAATCAAGCTCTCCCTTCGCATCAGGCCCTTTTTGGTCCTTCAGCTCTTCGACTCTGCCGATACGTGCTTTCTGCTTTGTCGTTCTTGCTTTTGCTCCTCGTCTCAGCCATGCAAGCTCTCGTCTAAGCAAGTTTTGACGCTTCGTTTCTTTCACCTGAGCCTCTGCTTCCCGCTCCGCTCTTTTTTCTAAAAAGACTTCATAATTTCCTTTATACGTATAAAGCTGTCCTTGATTTAACTCATAAATCCGATTGGCTACCCGGTTTAAGAAATAACGATCGTGCGTCACGAGAATGACAGCACCGCTATATTGGCTTAAATATCCTTCAAGCCATTCAATGGTGGCATTATCAAGGTGGTTGGTTGGCTCATCTAAAATCAGCAAACCTGCAGGCTGAATTAAATTTTTAGCAATGGCGACACGTTTCTTCTGTCCGCCTGATAATGCATGTACAGAGCGGCTCACATCTTTCACGCCAAGCTTTGTCAAAATCGTTTTGGCTGAAAGGTTCGCATCCCAAGCGTCTTCCTGATCCATTCGGTTTTGCATGCGCATCAGCGCCTCTTGTTTTGCCTCATTTTGCGGGTCATGCTCTAAATCAGCGAGTGCCTGTTCATACGCCTTCATCGTTTGAATCATTGGTGCCGTTCCAGAAAAAATGTAGTCAAGAATCGTTTCATTTCCGCTCATTTCAGGATCTTGCTCAAGAAATTCGATATCAAGTGTCCCTGCTTTCGTGATGTCACCTTCCTCAAACGATTCAAGCCCCGCGATTACTTTTAGAAGCGTTGACTTCCCTGTACCATTTGGTCCAATCAATCCGATGCGCTCCTTCGGTTCTATATGAAACGAAATATGATCAAACAGCGTTTTCTCGCCATAGGTTTTATATAATCCTTCAACATTCAATAAACTCATTTTATCAGCCCTTACATAGATTCTTCCTTTATTTTAAATCAGCCAGTAGCAGAAAACTAGTTTTAAAAAACCCGCTGCTGAAAAGAATGTTTCCTTTTGATGCTCGATACACTATGAAGAGGTGATCTAAAGATGATAACCATTAGCTTATGTATGATTGTGAAAAATGAAGAGGAAGTGCTGGCAGACTGTCTTTCTTCTGTTCAAGACATTGTCGATGAGATGATTATCGTTGATACGGGATCAACAGATCAAACGAAGGAGATCGCTCATTCTTTTTCAGCAAAGGTACTGGATTTTGAATGGGTGCAGCATTTTGCAAAAGCACGTAACTTTGCTTTCTCACATGCAGCGAAAGAGTATATTTTATGGCTCGATGCTGACGATGTTCTGCTTGAAGAAGACCGCCAAAAACTGCTTCATCTCAAGCAGACACTTGATCCCTCGGTGGATGCCGTTTCGATGTTTTATCATGTGGGATTCGATGAAAGCGGTCAAGTCAATTTTAAATATAGAAGAAATCGCCTTGTGAAGCGCTCCTTAAACTTTCAGTGGTATGGGGCCGTTCATGAGTTTCTTCAAGTGTATGGAAACATCCTTCCAGCAGATATCGCCGTCACACATCAAAAACGCAAGAAAACAACTCTTGGTGAGCCTGGGCGCAACTTGCGAATTTATGAAGACATGCTGGCAAAAGGAGAGGACATGACGCCCCGTGATCTCTTTTATTTTGCCAATGAATTAAGAGACAACGGGCAACATGTCAGGGCGATTCGTTTTTATCATGAATTTTTAAACACAAAACAGTGCTGGATTGAGGATGAAATTCGCACATGCCAATATTTAGCGGACTGCTATTATGCGGCAGGCTTTGAGGAAGCGGCCTTATCCTCATTATTACGATCCTTCTTATATGATCAGCCCCGGCCAGAATTTTGCTGCCGGATCGGGGATCATCTAAAAATACAAAATAAACATCAGGCGGCCATCTTTTGGTATGAGCAGGCGCTGAAGGCTCCTGAAAACGAAACAGCCTTCACACTTACACAATATAAAACGTGGTATCCTCACCTTCAGCTTTGCTACTGTTATTATCAGCTCGGCGACCTGGAGCAAGCCAAAATACATCACCATGCCTCCTCCGCCCATCATCCAACTCATCCAAGTGTCCTGTACAATGAAAAAATATTTGCTGAACAGACATAGGTCGTCTGTTACCACATCCGCCTTCCATCTCCCGGCGGATGTCTCTTTTTATACACTTATTCGGTTGTGACGTTTAACACTTTAGTGATTTAAAGCGTTTTTCAACCAATTGACTAAATTGTCATTTCCGCATATACTAACATTCGTCTTACGAAAAGATTTATCCATTAGGAGGTCAACATGAGTTCTTTATTTCGAAAAAAATCTCTCGACCAGCTCATGCTTGAAAGTCAAACAAAGCGGCTCAGCCGTTCGTTGAATACGTTTGATTTAATCTTGCTTGGCATTGGCTGTGTGGTCGGGACTGGAATCTTTGTCATTACGGGGGTTGCTGCGGCAAATGATGCAGGACCTGCGATTATTATATCTTTTATTTTGGCTGCGATCGCATGCGCCCTTGCTGCTTTTTGCTACGCTGAATTCTCCTCATCCATTCCTGTGTCAGGAAGCGTTTATACGTATTCCTACGCAACACTTGGGGAATTTCTCGCCTTCTTAATGGGCTGGGATCTCATGCTTGAATATGTTATTGCGCTCTCTGCTGTAGCAAGTGGATGGTCGTCCTATTTTCAATCACTGCTCAGCGGATTTGGCCTGCACATACCGAAGGCTTTATCAGCTGCACCTGGAGCCGCTGACGGGGCCGTCTTTAACCTTCCAGGCGCACTCATTATTTTGCTCATCACCTTTATCGTCTCAAGAGGCGTCAAAGAAAGCACAAAGCTGAATAACATTATTGTGCTGATCAAAATTGCCATCGTCCTGCTCTTTATCATTGCAGGCTTTGCTTACGTCAAACCTGAAAACTGGACACCGTTTATGCCAATGGGCTTCCATGGCGTGATTGCTGGAGCGGCAACTGTCTTTTTTGCTTACCTTGGATTTGATGCAATCGCTAATGCATCTGAAGAAGTCAAAAACCCGCAAAAGGCGATGCCAATTGGAATCATCGGTGCGCTCGGTGTTTGTACGATTTTATATATCGGGGTTTCATTCGTCTTAACAGGCATGGTTCACTATACGAAGCTGAATGTCAGTGATCCTGTCGCTTTTGCTCTTCAAGTGGTTGGCCTGAATAGTGTCGCTGGCATTATATCCGCAGGTGCTATTATCGGGATTACGACAGTGTTAATTGCACTTGTCTACGCTCAGGTTCGTTTAACCTTTGCCATGAGCCGAGATGGACTCATGCCGAAAATCTTTTCAAACGTTCATCCGAAATCGAAGACACCGGTTGCCAACACTTGGCTGACAGGCGCTGTTGCGTCATGTATCGTTGGATTCGTCAACTTATCAACACTTGCTAATTTAGTCAGCATCGGTACACTTGCGGCCTTTACGGTGATCTCTATCGCTGTGATCGTACTCCGAAAAAAACATCCGAATATGAAGACAGCGTTTAAAGTACCCTTTGTCCCTGTCCTTCCTATCATTAGTGCGGTCATTTGTATGATCTTGGCTTTCACACTGAAATGGGAAACATGGAGAGCCTTCCTCATCTGGATCGTCATCGGTGTTGTTGTCTATTTCACCTATGCAAGACGAAAAAGCCATCTCAACGAAACACATTAGAAAAGAGACTCGGGGGTTCCCGGTCTCTTTTTTTTGTTTAAATCACGCTGTTTTTGACTGAATTTGAGTCCACCATATCTGGATCTAACACGCTTGAAATCGGAATGACAAGCGGTGAACAATCTCCATTGTCCTCACCAAAACCTTGGTTCATTTTCATTGAGAGAAAATAATCAATCTGCTGATAAGGTCCTAGCGTCAGTGATGCACCCCGATCCATTGCATTGATTTTAAAAGCACCGACATTGACGACTGAGGGTGAGAATAACATCACACGTCACTTCCTTTGAATGGGTTTAGCTGCTGGTGAAAAAGAGGCAGGTGAGTCCACTTGATCTCGATCATCTACATGGCTTTTTGTACCGACAAAACCGCTGGCATCTCCAAAATTCTGTCCGTAACCCTGATTTTTTTTATCTGAGTTTTGCCACTCTGCTAACAAATTTTGTCCGACATTCACCGCCGACGCATTTTCAAAGGAATTAATTTTTAACATGAAAATATTAATATTGATATACGGAGTTGGTTGAACCACAGATAAACCTCCTTTTTATAGGTATATGCAAGCACCCATCAAGTATGTTAACGGGAGGTCTTCACATGGACTTCGAAAAAATGAAGCAGTGGATGGATATTGCCCAGCAAATGCATGGAGATGATTTTTGGAAAATGATCTTCGATGATGAGCAAAGATCCCCCTTTATGGCAAACGGTCCATCTCCATTTACATTCACACAGCAGGATCAGCGGGGATCAGATGCGTCATTTCCTCCAATCGACATGGTGGAAACCCATGCAGAAATTCAATACTTAGTTTACTTGCCTGGCTACCGAAAGGAAGATGTTCAGGTGTTATCATATGGTGAATATTTGGTTGTGAAAGGACAGCGTTTTTCCTTTTTTAACGAGCAGGACTTTCGCCAAAAGCAAGGGAAGTATGGTCCGTTTGAAAAGAAAATCCGCCTTCCAGAGATGATTCTCGGTCAAATGAATGCTGCCTTTAAAGACGGTGTACTTTACATCCGCCTGCAAAAGGATGAAGGAAAAGCGACGGCTATCATCATAGATGACGAATATTGATACTCACTGCGTCTATTTGATCACGATCATCAATTGTTTCAATTGGCAGGATCGTGATCACGCCATCAGCATTCTGTTCCCCAAAGCCATTGTTTCGTTTGATCGAACTGCAATGATTGCGAACAAACGTCGAGCCAAACGTCATAGATGATCCTGTGCCAATCGAATTCGTTTTCATATGAGCAATGTGAATCTGAGTAGGCAGCATGTGCGTCTCCCCTTTCTTGTCATCTCTATAAGTATATACGGGGCAGCTTTTCCATAGACTAGAGTAAGGCGGAAGAAAAGGTTGTGGTCTACTTGAAACATTTCATTCAATCACTCTTTAAAAAAACTGAATCCAATCCATCCCCATCTGTCATTGAGCTAGAAAAAAGACTCGCCGCTCTTGAGCAAAAAATGTCTGCACCAGCTGCTCCTGTCTCAGAGGATACACACATCCATATTGAATCCCTGCGCGTGGACAAAATTGATTACCATTTAGAATTTGGGGAGCTTTCTATTGACCAGCTTCAAGGCAGGCTCAATATTGGGGCAACCTATTACACGCCAAAGGACACATGCATCAAAAAATCCACACAAACACCGAAGCCAAAAGAAACAAAAACACCGGTTGTCTCGATTCGATCAAAGCCTTCCTCTTCTTAATGCGCTCAGCTTTTCAGCACTACCGGCAGCCAGAAATAGACCGCAAGAACAATCACCACAATACTGATGATATTTAACCAAAAACCCGCCCTGACCATATCAGATATTTTCAGCACGTCCGCACTAAAGACAGCAGCGTTTGGGGGTGTGGAAATCGGCAGCATAAACGCACAGGAGGAAGCCAAAGCAGCCGCGGCCATTAACCCATACGGCTCGATTCCAATCGCAAGCCCAAGCCCTACCGTTATCGGAATAATCATATTGGCAACAGCCGTATTAGACATAATTTCAGTCATAAACAGAATCGCTCCCGTTAAAATAATCAACAGCATGATATACGAAAGCCCGTTTAAATGCTGTAAATTTTCTCCGATCCATCCTGTTAGATTGGTTTCTGCAAAGCCCGTAGCGAGCGAAAGCCCTCCTCCAAACAAAAGCAAAAGCCCCCACGGCAGTTCTTTCATATCCTGCCATTCTAATATTCTCTCTCCATTTGTTGCTGGAATGAGAAATAACAGCATGGCACCGAAAATGGCGATAGACGTATCAGATACGGTCATCCCTCCAAACAAAAAGAGCTTAAAAATCCATAAGAACGCCGTCATGAGAAAAACAACAAATACCCATTTTTCCTCTCTTTTCATTTTTCCTAAATCCTCTAATCCCTTTTGAATGAACGCTGCACTCATTTCACCTTTGTGTTCTACCTTGAACTGTATCCTCGTCAAATACAAAAATAAGAGAATAAGCAGAATTATCGCAACTGGAAAACCAAACAAAAACCATTCGAAAAACATAATCTCTCGATCTAGCAGTTTTTTTGACATCGCAGCAAACACCGCATTTGGCACAGACCCGACAAGTGTTGCCAAACCTCCAATTGACGCTGAATAGGCTACCGACAATAAGATGCTTTTACTGAATCGATCAAGAGATGGACCAGATAAGATTTCATTTGTCTTGACCTCTTTAATCACTGCAAGTGCCACTGGCAGCATCATGAGTGCTGTCGCTGCATTCGAAATCCACATAGATAAAAAAGCAGTCGCGATCATGACACCTAAGACAATGCGGTCACTTCTTGTGCCAATCACCCTTAAAATGTGTAAGGCCATTCTTCTATGTAATTTCCATTTTTCAATGGCAATTGCGATCATAAACCCTCCCATGTACATAAAGACGATCGGATCTCCATAAGCCCTTGATGCCTGTTCCATAGAAAGCCCGCCAAGTGTCGGCAGCAGGATGATGGGCAATAAAGATGTAGCAGGAATGGGCAGTGCTTCAGTCACCCACCATGTAGCTGTCCAAGCTGTAATGCCCAAAACTACCCTCGCAGCATAGGTCAATTCATCTTCAGGTATGAGAAAAAAAACGAGCAAAAAGAGTGTCGGTCCAAGAACAAGTCCAATCAAATTAACCTTTTTATAAACGATAACAATTCCCCCCTTTTGAAAGCGCTTGTCATATTTTTTCTAACATTCGATGATCTTTTAAGAAATCCTTTAAATCATAAGAAAAAATGAAGATATCTTTCATGATGAATAGCAGTTATTTTACTCCCATTACCCAACCATGACATGATCCCTTGGTCTATTTTCATAGGAGAAACTATACAAATCACGACCAATCACTGTAAAATATAGAGGATCTAATCAAAAATTGAGGTGTTTTCATTGTATACGGATCAAAAAAAATCATTTTGGAAACAGAAAAAGGTCATTATCCCTCTTCTTAGCATCATCGTCGTTGCTGCTGCTTTCTTTTTCTTAAAAGATACTCTTTTCTCAAAAGAAAAAGAGGCTTTAAAAGCCGCTCAAAGCTTTACGAAACATATGGAGAAGAAAGACTTTACGAAGCTGGCAGATGAGGTGACAAGTGCATCTTTGAAAGCCAATGACTTTTCAAAAAAACAACTAGCCGAAAAATACGACAATATTTTCAACGGCATTGGTGCTTATGATCTGAACATTTCAAAGCTCAACGTTGAAAAACAGGACAAAGGAGATGGGTATCAATTCTCCTATGATGTAACGATGAAAACGTCTCTTGGCAAGCTGCATAAGCTGTCTTACAAGGGCATTCTCACCGAAGAAGATGACAAGTGGAAAGTGGACTGGAAACCAAATCTCATCTTCCCGCAAATGGAAAAAGGAGATACCATCAAGGTCAAATCTGACCCTGCTGTCCGCGGAAACATTGTCGACCGAAAAGGACGTACCCTGGCAGAAACAACTGGTGGAAACGCCCTTGGCATCATCCCAGGAAAGCTCGGAACAGGAGAAGAAAAAGAACACAATATCAAAAAGATCAGCAAAGCTTTTGATATAGAGGAAGAACTAATCAACAATCAGCTGAAACAAGCATGGGTCACAGACGACACGTTTGTCCCGCTCAAATCGATGTTAAAACAAAAGCCAATTCCAAAGGACGTAAATGGCGTTACCTATCAAACGAAGGAAATGCGCTACTATCCATATAACAAAGCCGCCGCTCATCTCACCGGATATGTAGGAAAAGCAAATGCGGATGATATCAAAAGAAATCCAGCATTAAAGGCGGATCAAATCATCGGCAAAACCGGCCTTGAATTCACATTTGACAAAAACTTACGCGGACAAGATGGCGGAAGCATTCTCATCGTCCATGATGAAACAGGCATTGAAGAAACATTGCAAAAATCAGCTCGAAAAGATGGAAAAACAGTGAAGCTGACGATTGATGCTTCTTTACAGAAAAAAGCCTATGATCAGCTGAAAGGTGAAAAAGGGGCCGTCACCATCATGAATCCATCAACAGGTGATCTATTAGCACTTGTCAGCGCCCCTTCCTACGATGTCAATCTCATGACAAACGGGATCACACCTAAGCAATATCAGGCATACAGTGAAAATCCAGACCTTCCATTCCAAGCTCGATATGCGAGCCGGTTTGCACCAGGGTCCACATTCAAAACCATTACAGCCGCCATTGGGCTGGAAACAGGTGTCACAAAGCCTGACAAAGTGCGCACCATTCACGGACTGAAATGGCAAAAGGATCAATCTTGGGGAAATTATCGCATCACACGTGTTCACGATAAAGAAAAAGTAAGTATGGTCGATGCCCTTGTGTACTCAGACAATATTTATTTTGGACAGGAAGCACTCGAAATCGGCAAAGACACCTACGAGAAAAAAGTGAAAGCATTTGGATTTGGCGAAGACTTACACATGCCATTTACAATGAAGCCTGCACAAGTATCGAACGATGGTATTCAATCGGATATCTTACTGGCTGACTCGGCGTATGGCCAAGGTGAATTACTCATGTCACCAATTGAACAAGTACATGCCTATTCTCCATTTGCTACAGGAGGCAAGCTTGTCTACCCTCGAGTGATTCAAGATGAAAAAACAGCATCACCAAAACAAATCATCAAAGAAGGCTCGGCAAACACAGTAAAAGATGCATTGACTAAGGTCGTGACCAGTCCAAACGGAACAGCCCACTCCTTACAAATCGAAGGAGCGGATATTGCCGCTAAAACGGGAACGGCAGAATTAAAGAGCAAACAAGGTGCAACAGACGGCACTGAAAATGGATTTTTACTTGCGTTTAATCCTAAAAAAGAAGATTACGTCCTCGTCGGCATGATCGAAGGGGTGAAAAACCGCGGCGGCAGTGGACTCGTCGTTCAAAAAATGAAACCTGTCATTGCTTCTTTTTACAAATAACTCTTTAGAGACACAAGCTCAATCAAATGCTTGTGTCTCTTTTTTTCTAAATCATGACAATTTGCTATTGTTTTATAGTTCACCTTATGAATAAAATGAGAAGAATGCAAAAATCAGAAAACAGATAAATGAAGGGAGGAAGTCTCATTGGCCATTGCTGCTCGTACAAAGGATAAACCTCAACATTCTGTTACCGGCTCAACGGTTTATCCCATCTTATTGATTATTGGTATTTGTCATATGCTGAACGACACATTACAAGCCGTTATTCCTGCGATGTTCCCTATTTTGGAACGCTCAATGGGGCTGACCTTTACACAATTAGGGCTGATTGCTTTTACATTAAATATGGTCTCCTCCGTGATGCAGCCAGCTATTGGGTGGTACACAGATAAACGGCCGATGCCTTATGCACTTCCGATTGCTTTATTTTCAAGTGCTGTCGGTATATTCGGACTCGCGTTTGCTCCGTCGTTTGCCACCATTCTGCTTTGCGTTGTCTTTATCGGACTCGGCTCTGCGATCTTCCATCCAGAGGGCTCCCGTGTTGCCAACATGGCAGCTGGTCCAAGACGAGGACTTGCCCAGTCCATCTATCAAGTAGGCGGGAATACAGGTCAAGCCTTTGCTCCGCTTATCGCTGCATTAATGCTCGTCCCGCTCGGTCAGACAGGCGTGGCTTGGTTTACGATTGTTGGAATGTTGGCGGTTGGTTTCCTTCTTTATATTTCAAGATGGTACGCAGGAAGGCTTCAAACCATTCGGGCCGAAGCGAAAAAAGCTCCTGCAAAAGCTGTCAGATCTGATATTCATCGTAAATCAGCACTCATTGCACTTGGCATTATCGTCTTTCTCATCTTTGCCCGCTCTTGGTATGGAAATGCCATTTCGAATTTCTATGCGTTTTATGCGATTGAACAATACGGTTTGACGATTAAAGAATCACAGACTTATATCTTCTTATTTCTTATTCTAGGTGCAATTGGGACATTTTTAGGCGGGCCGCTTGCAGACCGCTTTGGCAAGAAAAACGTGATTTTAGTTTCCTTATTGGCATCCTTCCCGCTTGCCCTGCTGCTGCCATTTGCCGGACCGGTTTTTGCTTATGTTTTACTCGGACTGATTGGGCTCATTTTGACATCAAGCTTCTCTGTCACCGTGGTTTATGCCCAAGAACTATTTCCCGGGAAAATTGGCACAATGTCTGGTTTAACTGTTGGGCTTGCGTTTGGTATGGGTGCAATCGGATCGGTTGCCCTCGGCTCATTCATTGATGCCTTCGGCTTAACGCCTACCATGATCGGTGTTGCCTTTTTACCGATATTAGGCATCCTAGCCTTCTTACTTCCCAGCGACCAAACCATCTCCAAATGGAATGAATCATAAAAAGAAAACCGCTCAATAAATGAGCGGTTTTTCATCTCTCATAAAAATGCGTATCAGGAACATGCTTCTTCGCAATAAATCCTTGCTTAAATTCTGGAAATACCTTTTGCACCTGTTTAATCTTTTGATGAACCAAGTCGGCATACGGAATATACAAATGATCCACAAGCTTCTGTTCTTTCATATAGTAATACCAATTAAGGTTAAAGGTATTCTCGTCAATGATCGTGAAGGCAGAAAAATGATAGAACAAGAGTGGACATTCGTCGAGATACATATCTCCTTTTACAACTGAAAGCTTGTAGTTTTCAATGTTCCAAATCGCCGCATTGGCTCCTTTAGATGCAACGATATGAACCCCTTCAAAATCATCAACCCATCTTTCCACATACCGCTGATCTCCGTACGTCTTTTTTTCTGTATCCATTTCTACTGTACAATGGGCAAGACAGTTTTCTTTCCATTGCGTGACTGCCTGTTTGGCAACATCTGTGTTACGGCAGCCTACAAACCCAGTATTAAAGCGGCCAGACAACTCATAAAAATGATAGAACCGCTTGGAATTCATATGATCCGTCAAAAATAAATGAGCGCTTGGATTCTCTGCAAAAATCGCCTCTGGATCATGATAAAAATACAAATCCGTATCCAGATGGGCAAGATAATCTGCATCTGAGGAATCAAGAATTTTGAGCAGAAAAGCAGGCTTTAATGTCCAGCAATACTCATGAAACGTTCGATCTTCTTTTGCCTTTCGCAGCGTATCATCTTCAATGTCCTCAAGCTGTTCATATTGAACATGCGGATGAGGGAACTCCTTTAATACCTTATAAGCCAAAGGGTCTGCACATAAAACGGACAGCTTGAAGGCATGCGCGTTTTGTTCAAGCGAATGAATCAGCGCCAAAAGCTTAAAAACATGGGTATTCGACACAATGGTTGTAAAGTGATAAGACGCCATTTACAACACATCCACTTGGAACAAATCAACGCGCAACAGCTCTTTCGTCAGCCCTTGAATGGCTTCTACAAGCACCATGCAGCCATACTCCTCACGTGCAAGCTGCGCCGCTTCTGCCAGCTTTTTCAAAGGAACATGCTTGGCTGTCAGCATATCTTTTTTATCCCGCTTGATGCCTACATTCCGCTCTGTGATCAAATGAAGCAGCTCTAAAAAATAGGATAATAGGTCATCAAATGCTGGATTCTCGCGCAGCTGGCGAACTTCTTTCACAATATCATTTGTCACAGTGTGAGAAAACGGACCTGAGAAAGCCAAATGGACATCAATAGCATCAATATGATTGTACTTCTCACACATATACAAAATGTTGTATTTGATGTCATCAAATGACGTTAAATTACTTGGATGCTCTTGATGCACACTCATGATATCCTCTCGCAATTCAAAGGAGAGACCAAGCTGATTCAATCGAATCCCTAAATCATAATCCTCAAATCCGTACCGAACGATATTTTCATCAAACATCCCTAGTGCCATGACATGCTTACGTTTAACAGAGGAGTTATTTGTAATAAAAAATCGCCATGGCAGCTCATAAGAACCTAAATCATAGTGGTACGTTTCCAAAATGTCTTTCAGAATATCAATAAACTCAGACTGCAAATCGAAGCTTTTCTCTAAAAACGCACCATTTTCGACTTCTTCCAATGATAAAAGAGGTGTTTTGTCCTCCATTTTCCGTTTATACAGTCCTTGCTTTTTCAACCGCTTCATATGATCCTTATCAAACGCTTTGTAAAAATAGCGATAAATCCGCTTCCAGCACACACCGCAAATGACAAGATCCTCCCTGTCAGCATGAGCCTCTGCATGCTTTTGAATAAATCTCGGTTCTGCCAGCATATCACTGTCATGAAAAATGAGCAGATCTCCCTCCGCCTCGCGAATGGCATGATTACGCCCCTTTGCAATCCCTTGATTGACAGGAATACGCACCTTTTTAAATGGGAAGTTCACCTCAATATTCTCGAGCATTTCCATCGTGCCATCCGTTGAGCCATTATCGGCAACAATGACCTCAAATGGAATATCTGTTTCCTGAAGCGTTAATGAAAAAAGGCTTCCTTCTAAACGCTCTTTGGCATTATAGCTTGGAATAATGACGCTTACCTTTGGCTTTTCGTTCATGCGTCATCCTCCTCCCGTTTGGCATAGCCGTTAAACAGCGGATCGACCTGCTCCACAGATTCAATCACATGGCGAAGCACTTGCCGATAGGCTTCTTGGAAAAACGGCAGGTCATTTCGTCCTTTTTCATGAATTTGCTGCATCTCATCCTTGCTCACAATCCGAAAGCCGCTGTAATGATAGCAAATGAGCGGGTGCCCATCCTCCAGAAGAATACGTCCATTCTCCTCCCGATAAGAATGCTGCCCATAGTTCCAATGACCAATATTCACGCCTTTTGTCTCAATATCTTCTACTTTGTCAAACAGCCTCGGCATATGATCTAGATATCCTTGATCGCCAAACTTGCCTTCTCCCGGTGCATTTTTACATTCTTTTAAGCATTCTTCTTTCCACCAGCTAAGGCATTTTCGTCCGGCTTCATCTCCTTTAAAATGCAGAAAGCCTGAGTTATAGCGTCCTAAAAGCTTCTGAAGCATCTTCACTTCCTCTGCATCAAAGCTTGGAATGACAATATCCCCTCTCGAAATTAAAACAGAAGCATTCGGCTGATGTTGAAAAATCACCTGAGGACTCTCATAAAAGAACAAATCCGCATCAAGATAGGTCACGCTCTCTGCCTGCTCCTGTTCAAATAACCACTCAATCCAAATCGGCTTTAAGGTCCAGCAATATTCCGATGCATCCCGTTCCTCTTTTTTCTCCAGCAGCTCTGGTGTTTCGAGCTCCCGTACATGAACAAGATCCACATGCGGAAAATTCATTTGATGAAGCAAATCAAATGCAGCATCATCCATGCATAACGTCTTGATGACAGCATCATCTTCTACTTGCTTCAACGATAAGAAAAACGCAATGGCTTGATAAAGTCTTCCACTTGAAAGAACCGTACAATATATGCTGTTCATCTTTTTACACCTCTATTTTTGAAAGAATTCGCGGTACCATTCAATCGTCTTCTCTAAGCCTTCATCAATGGAGTAATCAGGCTTCCAATCAAGCAGCTTTCTCGCTTTCTCTGCTGACAAATATTGATGCTTAATTTCATGTGTTCCTTGGTTGAGAATACGAGGCTTCAGTTCACTTCCCATTGCCTTTAAAATCTTATCCACAAGCTCAAGCACTGTCAGCTGAATTTCGTTACTAAAGTTAAAGGCTTCTCCCGCCAGCCCTTTTTCCTCCATCTTCTCAGCTAGCAGTAAATAAGCCTTCACTGCATCTTCAATGTAGAAATAATCACGAATAAATGTCCCGTCACTTCTAATTTCCGGCGCCTTTCCTTCTAACACAAGCTGAATGGTTTGCGGAATGATTCTGTTGAAATTCAAATCTCCGCCTCCATATAAATTACCGCAGCGTGTAATACAAACTGGAAGACCATATGTGTTGTAGTACGTATGAGAAATGAGATCTGCACAGCTCTTCGAAACATCATACGGATGTTTCCCGTTTAACGGCATGTCTTCATCGTATGGCAGCTGCTCTTGATCACCGTAGGCTTTGTCACTTGATGCCACGATCACTCGTTTGATCAGCGGCTGTCTTCTGCATGCCTCCAGTACATTCCATGTCCCTAAAATATTCGCTTCAAATGTAGAAACAGGATGTCTATTTGCGACCCCAACAATGGCTTGGGCAGCCAAATGGAAGACGGTGTCAATTTCATATTCTCCTAACGCACGTTCAATCGTCTGCATATCCTCTAATGCGCCTTGCACCACATTCATTTTTTCAAATTGACTGCCTTGATATAAATTCGATCGAGGCACCTGATCACGCACAAGTCCAGTCACGTTTGCCCCTTGATCAATCAATTCCTTAACGAGATAGCTCCCTAACAGCCCTGTACATCCAGTTACAAATACGTTCTTTCCATTCCAAAATCCGCTCATGCTGTCACCAAACCTTCCATGGTTGTTTTCCATCTGTCCACATGTCGTTAATTTCCTTCAGGTTTTTATACGTATCAATTGCTGTCCAAAATCCGTGATGCTCATAAACGGCAAGCTCTCCATCATCCGCCAGGTTTTGAAGAGGCTCCGCTTCAAACACGCATTGATCATCATCTGTCAAATAATCAAATACCTTTGGAGACAACACAAAAAATCCTCCATTGATCATCCCGATACTGTCTGTCTTCTCAGAGAAGGATTGTGCCATCCCGTTATACACCTTCAGTGTCCCGTACTGGGACTTCTTTTCAATGCCTGTGACAGTCGCAGCTGCTCCAAGATCCTGATGACGTTTCAGCAAATGAAACATATTGATATTGGCCAGTCCATCACCATACGTCATCATAAAGGTCTCATCACCAATGTAATCCTGTGCCTGCTTTAAACGTCCGCCTGTCATCGTATCTTCACCTGTATCTAAAAAGGTGATTTTCCAGTTCTCCTTTTTCCCTAAAAGCTTCATTTCTCCTGTCGCCATATCGAGCTGCATGCTGTGATGCTGCCAGTCGTAGTTCAGAAAGTACTCTTTGATCTTCTCTCCTTTATATCCAAGCAATAGGATAAATTCGTCTACACCGTAATACTGATAGATTTTCATAATATGCCATAGAATAGGCCGATCTCCGATCATAGCAAGTGGTTTAGGAAGCGCTTGTGTGACCTCACTCATTCTCGTTCCCTTTCCTCCGCAGAGAATGACTGCTTTCATCTTCTCCCCTCATCTCTCTATGAAGATTTTTTGATTAAAAACCCTATCTTTATGCGGAAAATCAGTACATGTACCCCCATACTTTGTCCGACATCAGGTTTTGAATCTACTCTATTCATATGTCGAAATGAGAGAGTGTGCCACCTAGCATTTAACTATTTTTACAAATAAAAAAAGAGCGAGATTCATATTCTCGCTCTTCCAAAGTTTAAATTGTATATTTTCAGGGTAGATGGTATGATAAACATGTGCATAACCAGCACAAACAGCCTCTTTCTACAAAGAGACTACTAGATTGAATGAATTCAAGTGGCAGCTTGTTTCATTCTCAATATGAATTACGGAGGTGAATTCCCTTGGCACAAAACGTTCTTTGTGAAGTGAACTCTTGCCGTTTTTGGGCTGAAAACAGCTGTACCGCTTCTACCATTAAAATCGGTAAAAACACGATGACTGAAGTGACTCGCAATGCTGAAACTGATTGCGAAACATTTGAAACAAAATAATATTTTTCTCTGAGATGAAGGAACTGGCAGGTTCCTTCTTTTCTTTTACCATTCTATCAAGAATGATAATTATTATCAAGTGTTTTTCAATAAACATTTCTCGGGAAATAATGACACGATATTTCTCCATTCGTTGACGATTTTCACTCCTTTTTCTATACTCAACATATCCGAAGAAGAAAAAGTGGTGACCAATCAATGGATTTTACGATACGTTTTCTATCATTCTTTGTCGTGGAAATCGAAGGCAAAGATGAACAAGCAAATAAACGATTTAAACATTATCAAACACTAGATCAAGAAGAATTTGAACAAAGTGAGCTGAAGGACTTTTTAGACGGTGAACTGAAAAAAATCGTCAAACGAAAAGTGGACCGACACCCTAAATCTGAACAAGTACCGACCAAAATTGGCCGATTTATTGTAGAACCCGGTCATGAGCTCGATTCAAACCCAAACTACAACCTATTTCATCAAACGAGATTTGCAGATACAAAAGAATTGTTTAATGAATGCAGTGAACAGTTTGTTCGCACATATTTAGATACAAGTGCTGTCAGAGGCGGCGTTTTTTTAGTTGCTTCTGCTGTTCCTAAAAAGTATTTCGATGATTCCTTTGTCTTTATTATGAAATGCGATTTCGAACAAAAAGTGGCTTCTATCGCTGATACATCTACCTTGATTAGAAAAGTCGAAATGGCTATTACGACAAAAAACATGAAATCGATTCAATACCCGTTTATGCCAGAAGAGGGAATGACTGAAGAAGCTGAAGTGAAAATTCACCAATCTTCACACGCTCGTTATTTTGAAGACTTTTTGAAGTTCGTCGAATACGGTGAATCCATGCCTGAAATCATGAAATCACAGGTTATGAATATGGTACAGGAACAGGTTTTTGAAACATTACAGGATGAAAGTGAAGAATTAAAGCAGTTTGAAGAGGATCTTGAAATATGGGAAGCGAGTGAAAAGCGAGAAATTAGAGAAACACTCGATACAGAACAGGTCACACAAGCGGCCTCCCATATTGTTGAACAAACTCCTGATATCACAATGAAAATGCGTCTAGGCGAAACGGAAATCAAAGGTCTTCTAGCAGACTTTGGCCACTCGATCCATATTGCAAAGCTCAACAATCGATATGTCGTGCTCGTTGAAGCAGATCAAATCGTCTTCGAAAAAGGAAGCACACCTGTTGAGTTTCATAAACCAAATGGGTTAAAAGAGGTGGTCAGCCAGCTGACGCAAAAAGCCTATGATTCAGATCTAGAATAAAAAAACACGACTGCCTCTTGCATTCAGCGCATGAGGCAGTTTCTTTGTATAACGCTTGATTTATTAAGCTGGATCAGAAGTAACATGCAGCTCCCTGCCTCTTGCCCACATGCTGACAAGCAATAAGCTTATGATGAGCATCAGCCAAAAGACGCTGCTTGATCCAAAAAACTGAATCATCGTATACCCGCACAAGGGTCCTAAAGCCGCTCCCATATCTTGAACAAAGGAATAGCTTGCGAGGAAGCGGTTTTTATCTGTTTGAGCAGACGCTTTTTGAAAAGCAAGCGTATCCGTTAATGTCGTTAAGATTGTTGAGAGCAGCTGGATCAAAAGCAGCATCACAAGAAACCAGCCGCTTACCTTCAGCATGACCGCTAGAAAACTGAGACCTCCAAATGAAAGAAACATCCAGCAAAGCGTTCGTTCCTTCATCACAAGCCCATCAAACCATCTGCCCGTTTTCGGTGCGACAAATGGTTCCCACCCCCATCTGAGCGCTTGAATGATTCCACTTAAAGCCGAAGCTCCGATGACAAAGCCGAACAGAGCAAATTCTCCATGACCGATCCTTGCTTCAATGACATGGCTGAGTGTTGATGCGAATAACCCTTGGATCACAAGTGCGATCAGCATTCCTGTCATTAATACTTTTACAACATCTCGTGCAAGCCACCTCTGTTTGATGACTTGATACACCTGCCCCTCTTCTCCCTTTTCAATCTCATCCAAAGAGACATAAAAAATAATTCCTAGTAATGTGAGTAAACCAAAAACAAGCGTCATGGACTGGAAGCCGATCAGGCTGGCAAATATTCCGCCAAATAACATGCCGAATAAACTGCCAAGCCGGTAAAGCCCATTATAAATGCCCGTATAATGCCCTTGAGAGCTTTCCTCCATCTCAGCAATTAATCTCATTCCACTCATACGCAATAACGTCCATGCCAGCCCCCAAGCGCAGCGGCAAATCAGCAGCAGCCAAAAACCGCTCACACCATAAAGCACTGTGGTCACGGACGCAATCAAAATAGCGATCAATACACCAGTCTTCATTGGGACAAACCGATAAAGCCACCAAACGACAGGTGTTAGCGGGATGCGGATGAATCGGTTAATGGACAGCAGCAGCCCGACCTCCCAAATAGATGATAAACCAACCTCTTTCCAATAGATCGGAAGAACAATATAAAGCATTGAATCCCCAATCAGTGCAAATGCTGTGATAAGTGATATTGACACCACTTGCTTTTGACGATGATCCATTTTCCCTTCCCCCTTCGCTATCTTTACAATAAGGGATGCCTTATAATAAATCTAATGAATGTTTTTGATTAAACCATCAAAATAATTGATAGGTGGTGCAAAGTTGAATTTACATGCCCTTCGGATTTTTGCAAAGGTCGCAGAGACAAAAAGCGTTACACAAACAGCAGACGTGCTATCTTTGACACAGCCAGCTGTGACGGCTCAGCTTAGAAGCATTGAAAGTGAGATCGGTTTCCGTCTTTTTAAACGAAATGGCAGAGGCATTACACTTACGGAAATGGGGAAAATTCTATACCCTTATGCCCGGCAAGTGTTCGAGGCTGAAAAAGAAGTAGAATATCAGATCACGCTTTTACAAAACGGAAAAAAGGGGCGGCTCCGCATCGCTTCTACCTATGTACCACTCAACTTTTTACTGCCAGATTGGCTTGCTGCTTTTAAAACATCTTCACCACAGACAGAAATTGAATTAAAAAGCGGCAACTCCGCTCAAGTTTTAGAGAGCCTGCTTCAATATGAATCAGATGTAGCCATCGCTGTGATCGAGGATTTGCACCATGAGGAGATTCTCACTTCTCATTTAACGAATTTAAGCTATGATTTTATTGTGCCGGCAGACCATCCGTTAAACGGAAAAACCGTCCCGCTGGAGCGCCTGAGTCAGGAGCCTTTTTTGATGCGTGAAGAAGGCAGTTCCACAAGAGATAAGCTCTTTTCTCTTTTTACCTCGAAAGGAATCAAAAAACCGACCGTTGATTTACAATTCAGCGGTGTTCATGAAGCGATTCAAATGATCAAAGCTGGATATGGCATCACACTTGTTCCCCGTGATGCGGTTCATGGCAGTCTCAAGCGGAAAGAAATTGGGCGCGTGTACATTGAAGGCATTGAGATCGTCAGACCGGTGGTTGTGTGCAAACGGGCGAATGATCTTGAAGAAAATAGAACCGTGGATGCCTTCCTGCAAATGAAAGGTATCGGTCCATTTACTACGCCTGCTGCCAATTAAAAAAGTGCCTGCTTCTGAAACAGGCACTTTTTTTCTCTATTCAGCTGGCTGCACGATGTCAAACGGTACAGCTTTTGAGGCTTTCACCAATTGTTCTGGGGTGATGAGGATTTCATTTCCCCATTCGCCTGCCCCAACACCTAATATTTCCTCTTCTAATAACGAAGCCTCAATAATGGTGCGGAATCCTTCTGGCTGCCAGCAAAACGGCGGAATCGAACCAATTCGATAGCCCGTCACTTCAAGAACCTTCTCTGGTGAAGCCATTTTAATATTACGAGAGCCGGCCGCTTTCTTAAGTTTCCCTGACTTAATATGCTGGTCAGCGCCAACCATCACAAGCAGCTGCTCCCCTTCTCCTGTTTCAAAAATCAATGTTTTAATCATTTGTCTTTCACGAAAACCAAGAGCTGCTGCTACATTTGCTGCTCCCTTTTCTGTTTCGGCAGAAAATGTTTTGATCTCATATGGAATGCCATGTTTGTCCAAAAAGTCATGTGCAGGTAATTTTTTCAATCGATTGAGCCCCTTTCCTTACAATGTCCTTCATTTAGCTTATCACAATCTTCTCATCCTTAAGATGTATTTTTCAATGAAAAACCTCTGGACACACCATCACCATGCTATACTGAACTTGTTTTTGAAAAGGAGCCGGTTTGATATGGGAAACAAGTTTTGGTGTTATACAAGCAGTAAAAGCCTTCTCATGCTGAGTGATATTTTATTTGTGATGACGATCACGTTTGTCATTTATCAAGATACACAATCTGTTGCCTATGCGGCTGTATTTCCGCTGATTAGAACAATATGCCAGCTATTGGCTGGGCTCTTCTCTCCTGTTTTAACCGATTACTTTCAAGCTGGCCGGCTATTGAAATGGGTCCCGCTTTTACGTCTTGGGATGCTCATCGTGTTTACAGCCCAATTTCATTTGTTTCAGCAGCATATGGTCTGGTTGTTTAGTGCGCTTATTTTGATTTCCCTCACAGGCGGGTTCATCAGTCCTTTAATGCAGGCCATCATGCCGATGCTTGTACCAGCAAATCAGCTTGTGAAAGCAAACAGTACAGCCTCCATTTTTCATCAAATGGTTCAAATCGCCGGTTATTCGTTCACTGGAATGCTCGTCCTATGGATCGGGCCGTTTTATTTAATGTGGATAACCTGTGTCATGATTGTGTTGTCTTATCTATTATTCATCCCTGTTTTTCCTCTTCTCAAGCAAGAAGAGACGGTTCGAAAAACAAATAAGATGAACAGCTTCAAAGATGGCTGGACGATCATTTGGAGAAATAAAACGGTGCGCACCCTGACCTTTATGGATGTTTGTGAAAATATTGCGGGTGCTGTGTGGATCGGGGCGATTACGCTTGCCTTTGTCACCCATGATTTAAAGCAAGGTGAGGAATGGTGGGGATTTATCAATGCCGCTTATTATACAGGTGCCATCATAGGCGGGCTCTTAGCTGCATGGATGAGTCAGTTTATTCAAAAACAGCTTCTCCTCTATATGGCAGCTGGTTCATTCATTTATGCAGTGCTGACCATTGTCTATTCACTGAACAGCCTGCCGTGGCTTGCTTTGGTGCTTTGTATTTTGATGGGGCCTGCCTACCAAATCCGAGATGTTTCGCAGCAAACCATTCTTCAAACGGAAACGCCAGTACATGACTTATCAAAGGTGTATTCGGCTCACTACGTCCTTTCTTCAGTATCGGTCGGTTTATCTATTTTCTTTGTTGGATTGATTGCAGATGTATACGGGGCGAGGTCTGTGTATTTACTGGGCGGTCTATTTGTGCTCGTTTGTTCCGGCATTGCCATCCTTGCTTTTATGAAGCAGAAAAAAGAGAGCAGCTGATGTATGCAGCGGCTCTTTTACTTTTCTTTTAACATCGCAAACATGTCACGGGCCATGGCTTCTAAAATATACACAACTGGCGTCTGTGTGGTGATATTGGCTCTGTGGACCCGCTCATCTGTGACGTAGTAGGCAATATTTAAATCTGAAATGCGTGAAATCGTGCAGTGCTGGTTATTCGTAATACTAATGATCTTGCTGCCTTCTCTTTTTAACTTCGAAATATGATCAATTGTAATACTGTTCTCCCCTGATACAGACAGCACAATGGTGACACTATTGTCTAAATACTGCATATTCATCGGAAAAAACGGATCATTGATGTAAAATGAAAATTTCTCAAGACTTGAAAAGTACCTCGCCCCATACTGCGCCAAAATGCCAGAACTGCCAGTTCCGATAAACAGCACATTTTTTGCCTCAGCAATGAGCTTCGCGGCCTCCTTAATTTTCCCCTCAAAGTCTCCCTTCAATGTTCGTTCAATAAATTCATATAGAAAGTGCTGTGTGCTTTTTAAAGAAGGTGTCTGCTCTGATTCTAAATACATTTTGAGCTTCACTTTAAACTCTGAAAAGCCTTCACAATTTACTTTTCGGCAAAAGCGAAGGACAGACGAGGTGGAAATATGTGCAGCATCTGCAAGATCTCGAATTCTCATGTACACGACCTTTTCACTGTTTTCCATGATATATCGGTATAAAGCGCTTTCTAGTTCATTAAAGCTGGAAATGACCTCACTTGAAAACATCTGACTTCCCCTTTCTCCAACTACATGTCACAATGTGTTTCTTTTATGTAACAAATCTCTAAATAGGGCACCCTTGCCTAAAGACGCTGAAGTCATTTACGCACATGATGCTCTCACGATAAGCTATAGATGTACAAACAAGAAAAAAGACTTTTCTCTATTATAACATTGCGCGTTACATTATTCGGAGGTGCAGAACATGGCAAAAGGATTAAAGGTTGTTACAATTGGCGGAGGATCAAGCTATACACCAGAGCTTGTAGAAGGATTTATTAAACGATACGATGAATTTCCGATTAGCGAGCTTTGGCTCGTTGATATTGAAGCGGGAAAAGAAAAACTTGAGATCGTCGGAAATCTTGCAAAACGCATGGTCAAAAAAGCAGGGCTCCCAATCGAGGTTCATTTAACATTAGATCGCAGGAAAGCTCTTGTAGATGCTGATTTTGTCACAACACAATTCCGTGTCGGACTTCTTGAAGCACGTATGAAGGATGAACGCATTCCTTTAAAATATGATGTCATTGGTCAAGAAACAAATGGTCCAGGAGGTCTATTCAAAGGACTTCGCACCATTCCTGTCATTCTTGATATTGTCAAAGATATTGAAGAGCTTTGCCCGAATGCATGGCTTGTGAATTTCACAAATCCAGCTGGTATGGTCACTGAAGCCGTTCTTCGTTATTCAAACCATCGTAAAGTCGTTGGTTTATGTAACGTGCCGATCGGCATTCGCATGGGAATCGCCAAAGGGCTTGGTGTCGATGCAAGCAGAGTCGAAGTCAGCTTTGCTGGATTAAACCATATGGTCTTTGGACTCAATGTATTCTTAGATGGCAAAAGCATCATGGATCAAGTCATCGAAGACATGGCTGATCCAAACTCCAGCATGTCGATGAACAACATTCAAGCGATTCCGTGGGATGCTGATTTCTTAAAAGGGCTTGGCGTCATTCCTTGTCCGTATCACCGTTACTACTACAAAACAAGTGATATGCTGGCTGAGGAAAAGAAAGCAGCAGCAAATGAAGGAACACGTGCTGAAGTCGTTCGCGCATTAGAAAATGATTTGTTCGAGCTTTACAAAGACCCTGATCTCGACATCAAGCCGCCACAGCTTGAAAAACGAGGCGGTGCCTACTACAGTGATGCGGCTTGTAACTTGATTGCATCCATTTATAACGACAAGCATGACATTCAGCCTGTAAACACCATTAATAACGGGGCTATTAGTGACATTCCAAATGATTCTGCGGTTGAACTCAACTGTGTGATCACAAAAGACGGTCCTAAACCAATCGCTGTTGGTGAAATGCCGGTCGCTGTCAAAGGACTTATTTCTCAAATTAAATCCTTTGAACGTGTAGCTGCTGAAGCAGCCGTGACAGGCGATTACAACACAGCACTTGTCGCAATGACCATCAACCCGCTTGTTCCATCAGATGCCATTGCAAAAAGCATCCTAGATGAAATGCTAGAAGCACACAAAGAATATTTGCCACAGTTCTTCAATAAAGTAGAAGCATAAAAAGAAGCCGCACTTGTCGAAAGTGCGGTTTTTTTATTTGGCTGCAAACAGCCGGTCCATCTTAGGACGATCATAGTCTAATAGCCAGTGCTGTAAGCCTTCATAGACTGGACGTAGACGCTCAGCATCTGCCGCAATGAGATCACAGCCTCGATCATCATATAAGTGAAAAATCATTTTTTTTGAGAGATTCATTAAGTAAATTTCATACCCCAGTTTTCCCTTCAAGATTTGATTCGGTGCATAGAAGTCCTCCTGACACATCGCATGGAGAAGCGGACGCAATCGAATGTCTTGCAGCTGGCATTTGAGTGTAAATCTCTCTAATGTCAGTGAATCTTCTACTTCTGGACGTACATAGGTCAAAAGCTCGTGGCGCAATCTGTTCCTCACTTGCCGATGCACATATTTTTGATAGACAAGGAGCTTACGCTTCGTTAATTCATGTTCATGATCTGTATACACATCCGTCACAAGCAGCATCTCGTCTTCTGGATCAAAAACATATTTCACAATCTCTAAAGCACGATCTCCCGCTTTTTCTAATACAATCGATTCTTTTCCTAATGACCAATCTGCCACTTCAAACCGAAGTCCAATAGGCCACTCATAAAAAAGAGGCGGCGTGAGGATAAGATGAGGAAAATGATTTTTTAGAAACATATTTGTTTGATCACTCATTTGCTTTCCTTTCACTCGTTTTATTTTTCATTTTACCGTTGAAACATACAGGAAAACAATTGGAAATTAACTGTCATTTCTTATATGATAGAAAGAGATGGAGGTGTGACCAATTGAAAAAATGGTTTTTACAAGTGTTCCTTACAGCACTGATCACCATGTGGATACAGGCTGGACTTGATCAGGCGAACGTCATTCAGATCACCAATGTATGGGTCGATGTCAGCAGCTGGATCCTGATCTTCTTTGTCATCTACGCACTTTTTGAATGGACAGCTCACGTCTTAGCAAAACGGAAAACCGCTCTCCGCTGAACATCTCTTTTCATAGAGATGTTTTTTCTTGAAACTCTTCTTGCACAAGTTCATGAATGACACCCATTCCTGCCTGGCTTCCAGCAGCTGCTGCGAGAACTAACTGAGCAGGACCGCCTAGATTATCACCACATGCAAAGACACCACTGACGGTTGTACGTCCAAGGATATCTGTTTCAATACCCGTATTCTTCGTCATTTGACAGCCAAGCTTTTCGGCAAATGGGGCTGACTGCTTGAATTCACTTGCGACAAAACCGCCTTCCCTTTTCACTGTCTCCCCATTTGCAAGCTGGAGAGAGCGCAGCTGCCCATTGTCATGACCAATCGACACAATTGGCACATCAATGACTTGAATAGAATGTGCCGTCAGAAGTACCTTGTCCTCTTCAGCCAACACGTGCCCATTCGTAAACACGATCAAATCCTTTGTCCAATTGGAAAGAAGCTTAGCCATATGCAGGGCTCGCTGATTCTCTGCAATGAGGGCAAGTGCTTTGTCCTTTAATTCCCATCCATCACAGAAAGGACAGCTAAACAACGTTTTTCCGTACACATCATGAATTCCTTCGATCTCTGGCAGTATATCCTGAAGACCTGTTGCCAAAATGATTTTTTTCGCTTCGAATCTATCCCCCTCGTGTGTTAGTAACGTAAATCTTTCCTCTTTCTTTTGTATATCAACAATTCGACTTCGTTTGATTTTGATATTAGGGTATTTTTGAAGATCTGCCTCTCCCGCTCGTCTGATCTCAAACGGTGTCATTCCATCGTTTGTAATAAATCCATGTGATTCCTGCGTCACTCGATTTCTTGGCAGCTCATCATCAAATACAATGACCTGCTTTCTGCCTCTCCCTACAACAAGTGCTGCACTTAATCCGGCTGGCCCGCCTCCGATAATGGCACAATCTAATAACATATCAATCTCTCCTTTTCCATTCAAGACTTTAAAGACTTTTAATATCTATAATTAGTTCAAAAAAATCACATGCTGAAAAATGGATTTTTTTCTGTCTGTTCAATTTGGCTCGCAATATCAATTAACCGTTTTTGACTTAATGTCTCCTGCATTTTCGTTTCCACATCCTGCATAACTTGTTCAATCAAACAGCCATCATGAGGCATAAAGGAGTCATGCTCTAAGGAACAGCGAAATAAATTCGTTTGTCCTTCTACAGCCTGAATGACATCTAAAAACGAAATGTCTTCCTTTCGTTTGATAAGGGTATAACCTCCCTTTGCACCAGGAGTTGATTCAATCAATCCCGCCTTCACAAGCTTTGTTAAAATTTTGGATAAATAAGTTGGTGAAAGGTCTTGCATCTTAGCAAGAGGCTCAACGCCAATCGCTTTACCCTTTGGCGCAAGAGTTAAAAACACCATCGTATGCAGCGCATAGTTGGTTGCTTTAGAATATTTCATAAGGAAACTCCTTTCTATCTATTATAGACCTTTTATATCTGTAATTGATCATAGATGATTCAAGAGAAAAAAGCAAGAGTTGTGAATCTGCTCACTTTTCATTCCACATTTCACATTTCCTTCCGATAATAGAAGTAAGCACGAAATAAAGTTTTGATTGAGAACGAGAAGGAGTGAATAAAAATGTCAGATCAACAGCACAATGCAGCACACGAAGAAGAAGAGGAATTTAACGTATACGACATGCTTCCGCCCGCAGGTACAATCATCGGAGAAGCAACAGAAGAAGAAATGGATGCCGCAGCAGCACTTGAAGTGAGACATGTCGCGTTCATGCGTCTTCAAGATATGTTCATTCAATTTGATGGCTCGTCTTACAAAGACTTATTAAAAGACTTTCAAGAATTCGAAATGGATTCCACAAAATTCTGGAGAGCCATTGCTAGACGTCTTCAAATTCCGTACGAATGGCCAATCCGAATCGACCACGCAAACGGCCCTATTTATATTGGTGAAACAGAGGATAGCCGTGAGGTTGAGGAGAGCGCAGAGTAAGGAATGGCGGCCCCCTTTTGGTAAGGAGGCTTTTTACAATACATCGGTTGAAAAAACAAATAAGCAATATGAGCGCTGTCACGCCCATATTGCTTATTCTCGTGTTATGTTAACTCTGGCCAAAATGCTTGATTTACCACAATTAAGTCGTCTAAAATATCTTTTGCTACTTTAGCACTCGGCACCGTTTTCGATAATGTGATGGCCTGCCATAATTTTTGATAGGACCCTTCTTCAAATGCTTCTACTACTAGTTTTTCTACGCCAACTTGCTGCTCCATAAGACTTTTTTGAAATCTAGGAATCTCTCCAACTACTAATTTTTCTGGACCATTGCTGCCAACAATACAAGGAATTTCGACCATGGCTGTTGGATCAAAGTTCCTAATAGCGCCATTGTTCTCTACGATCATCAGCATCCGTTCCTTTTTATTAAAAGCAATGGCTCGTGCCAAATCAACGATATAGGAAGCGTGTTCATCAATGGTCAGCTTTGTTTCCTTTGCAGTTCCTTTATCAATGATGGCCTGACATTCACTAAAAACAAAAGCTTCCCGCCCCTCCATCACTTCATTGGCACGCGTGAACTCGATATTTGAATGTGCCACTTCTTCATCTGGAAATAGATAGTATTTCAAATACGTATTCGGTACCGTTTTTGGATCAAGCGCTTGAATATCTTTGGCCTTTTTTAATGTGCTGTTCCAGCTCTTCTGCTGTTCTAGCTCAGATGTTCCATCTGTTGCATAACCATGCTGGCTTACATGCTTAATCACCTCAGGCATTAAGCTATTTCCTGCTTTATCTCGAATATCTGTCCACCAGCCAAAATGATTCAAACCATAGTAATCGACTTCTAGTTCTTTCCGCGAAGATAAGCCTAAATTTTTTGCAATTAATTCTTCAATGCCAATTGGCATATCGCATATGTTTAAAATTTTGGCATTCGGTCTTAGCTTACGTGTTGCCTCTGCGACTATCGCTGCAGGGTTCGAATAGTTTAACATCCAAGCTTCAGGTGAGTATTTTTCCATATAATCGACAAGTTCTAATACACCTGGAATGGACCGCATTCCGTAAGCTATCCCGCCTGGGCCGCATGTTTCCTGTCCGACGACTCCATGCTTCAATGGAATTTTCTCATCTAATTCTCGCATTGCATATTTCCCGACACGAATATGTGCCATCACAAAATCGACTTGAGTAAAGGCTTCTTCTGGATCCGTGCTTGCCAGTAATCGCACTTCTGGTGCTCGTTCTTTTAACATAATCTCACATGCATCTGCAATCGTCTTTTGTCTAGCTTCATCATTATCATAGAGTTTAATTGTATGAATTGGGAACTCATCTAGATAGTCTAACAGCATCAAAATGATCCCCGGTGTAAATGTACTTCCGCCTCCAGCGATGGTAATATTAAATTTTTTCATCATATCCAGCTCCTTTTTCAATCTAATGAAAGTTTTGTCTCAAAGGACTCTCTTACTTGCGGTACACTTAAGCCAACAATGATTTGAATGCTTTGACCACTCTTCGCCATGCCGTGGGCCAGTTTATTTTTTGTAAAGTAGTCCCTATCTTTCACCAAGCCAGGGTCAATCACTGTAATACGCAGACGTGTGGCACAGTTTGTCACATCTTTAATGTTTTCTTTACCGCCAAGGCCTTCTAAGAAATACACGGCTTTCTCTTCATACTCAGACGCATAAACGGGCGCTTCCTTTTGCTCATGACCTTTTTTATGAGCATTCTCATAATCCTGTTTTGTATATAGCCTCGTCTCCTCCTCATGTTTTCGTCCTGGTAATGGAATATCGAATTTCACAATCATCCATCTAAATATGACAAAATACACGGCTGTAAAAAGAAGTCCAATCATCGCTTGGATCAGATAAGTCCCTCCATGATTTGAAGAGAGCGGAATCCAATTCAATGCAGCTATTTCAATAAGCCCGGAACCCATCATTCCGACAACACCAAACATATTCATGATTGTCACCATGGTCGCACCAAGAAGTGCATGTATCACAAATAAATAAGGCGCGAGGAATAGGAATGTAAATTCAAGCGGTTCTGTAATTCCGGCAAATACCGCTGTTAATGTGGCGGGTAATACCAATGCCAAAACCTTTTTTCTGTTTTCTTTCGGTGTAGAAAAATACATGGCTAAAGCTATCCCTAAACAGCCAAACATCTTAATATTCCCATGCAATAAAAATCCGTATGGATAAAGATCCTTCAAATCGGAAGTGGAGGACGCAAATTCATTTAAGTGAGCAATCCAATATGGTTTTAATCCCCCATTTACAGCCGCTGGACCAAACTCAAAAGGTGTATAAATAAAATGGTGAAGTCCTGTTGGAATTAACACCCTTTCCAAGAAATGAAACAGCCAGACACCAATATAACCAGACTGTGCCATGAACCCTTGGAGAGATTGAATCCCCTGCTGAACATAGGGCCATACAAAAGCAACGATAAAAGCAATAGGAATCATCACAAAGAATCCGATGATGACAACAAATACAAGCCCCTGGAAAATCCCAAGCATTTCAGGCAGCTTTTGATCATAAAAACGATTATGGATCCAAATGACGATTCCAGATATCATCACCGCACCAATGATACTTGTATCCAGCGTAGGTATACCCGCAATTTCTTTTACACCCGCTACGTTCTCGACACCTTGCGATAAATCAACGCCAAAAGTAGACGGCCAAAGTGTCAAAATAGCATGAATATAATTGTTAAATACAAGATAAATCATCAAAGCTGCGAGCGTCGCACGTGCTTGCGCTTTTTTTGCAAGTGAGATGGGCAATCCAATCACAAAGGCTAATTCCATATGATTGAAAATCGTCCATCCCCCGCTTTCAATCAGTGACCACACCTTGTACCACATCGTACCTTCTCCAGCCATTTCCCCCATAATCGCTGGATTCTTACATAAAGTCGCGAGGCCGACAACAATACCAAAAAACGCGAATAAAAGTACAGGAACTACCATAGCACTGCCAAACCGCTTGATTGCATTCATAAGCATAACCCCTTTGCTTGATCCATAACATCACTTTAAAGGTAGCGCTTACAAAAACCAATAGGTTTGACGTATTTAGAAATCAAGTTGTAACATTAGATTATATTTTCACAGGAAGAAAATATTTTCATGTTGGAGGGCACATCGCATGATACTGGACAAGCTGGTTAATAAACACTTCGAAGATTTAAACAAGAATGACCTGCACATTATTAAAACGATCCATGATCATCTTGAAGAAATGAAGACAATGAAAATTCAGGACCTTGCCCGTTATGCTCATACTTCCATCTCATCCATCCATCGGCTTGCTAAGAAAATAGGGTTCGACGGCTACAGTGACTTAAAGTCTTATGTGAAATTAAATGCTTTCACTGAAGAGACCACACAGGATTTAATGCAGCTGCTTGATCAAGACATCCGGCAGACAAGAAAATATATGGAGCAGCTGGACTTTCATCAATTAAATCAACTGATTGATCGTGCACCGTATATTTATATTTATGGGACAGGCACTGCACAGCTTGATTTAGCAAATGATATACAGCGGCAGCTATGGTCACTGCATAAGAAATCTCAAGTATTACGAAGCAAGCGGGACTTAACAGATGGAATCATTGAATTTGGTGAGGATGACCTTTTATTTATCATTTCTTTATCGGGTGAATCGAAGAATTTAGATGAAATCATTCAATTGGTGAAAACAAGACATATCAAATTTATCAGCATGACCACATTAAGGAATAACCTCCTTGCACAAAATGCCATGTTTAACATCTATGTAAGCAGCACCCCGTTTCACTTATATAACAAAGTGGACAACTCCAGCTTTCTGCCATTTTACATTGTGGCAGATATTATCGTCAGAAAATTTAGTGAGTGGAAAGTGAACCAATTGAATAATAAGACTTAAACATAACAGATACAGTTTTGGAGAGAGATTCAATGTTGCTTCGCAAAAAAAGAGAGACTCTTTTGTCTCTCTCAAAAAATACTGTATAACAACGGTTTTAATGAAATATATCTACTTGCGGCTGTCTTTTCCTATTCATGCTATTCAGCGGTATAATGCCCAGCAAGCAGTTCATCAAACGAATCCGCTAATTTGAAATCCGTCTCATCTTCTAGATCAAAGTAGTGAATCGGCGGATGCTCCTTTGTTTCTCTGTAATCCAATGCAATCCACGTATGACCATCCCCACAAATAAGCACAAGTCCCTCAGGCAATTCCCATTCTTCTATTAAATAATCACTATCCATAATGCCTTCATTCTTGGCAATTCCTCTTAAATGATCAAATGACACATGATCCTCTGCCCATCCATTCGGCTGATCCGTTGGAAAAGCGTTATGCAGGGTATAACCGCCATTTTGTTCGAGGATCAGTTGCTTATATGTATCAGGCAGGATGACGCCTAGCTTCTTTTCCGCTTTTGCAATGCCTTTCTCATTGATTTTCTTAAATGTTTCTTCGCTTTCTCTATCTTTATCCCAAAATGGTTTCAAATAAAATACCTCCAATTGTTATTTCTATCTCATTTTACCATTTAAGATAACTAGTTTAATACTCCTATTTAATAAAAAAGAGAAGGGTTCCCCTCCTCCTCTTGTTGGTCATGATTGTTCTTAATTTCTCGCTTCAAATTCATCCAGCATGGCACGCACTTCATCTGTTGATGATGTGTTCATTAATTGATTTCTTAAGAAACTCGCTCCTCTGAATCCTTTTACATAAATCTTAAAGAAACGATGCAACGCCTTGAATGGACGCAAGCCTAATGAAGAATATTGATCATGAAGGTCAAGATGTAATCTTAAAAGACCAAGCAGTTCATCGCTTGTATGCTCCTTCGGCTCTTTTTCAAAAGCAAATGGGTTATGGAAAATTCCGCGCCCAATCATCACGCCGTCTACTCCATACTGTTCAGCGAGCTTTAAGCCTGTTTGACGATCAGGAATATCACCATTGATCGTCAAAAGAGTTTCAGGTGCTACTTCATCACGAAGTTTTTTGATCTCAGGAATGAGCTCCCAATGCGCATCCACCTGGCTCATTTCCTTTCTTGTGCGAAGATGGATTGATAAATTCACAATATCTTGCTCCAAAATATGTCTAAGCCACCCGCGCCATTCATCGACCTCAGTAAAACCAAGTCTTGTTTTCACACTGACAGGTAATCCCCCTGCTTTTGCCGCTTGAATCAGCTCTGCCGCAACGTCTGGACGAAGAATCAAGCCGCTGCCCTTTCCGTTTTGCGTGACATTCGGGACAGGACAGCCCATATTAATATCAAGCCCCTGAAATCCCATTTCCGCCATTCCAATGCTCATTTGTCTAAAGTTCTCAGGCTTGTCTCCCCAAATATGAGCAACAATCGGCTGCTCATCCTCTGTAAACGTTAAACGCCCCTTCACACTTTGAATGCCATCAGGATGGCAATAGCTCTCACTGTTCGTAAACTCTGTAAAAAACACATCCGGTCTCGCCGCCTCACTCACAACATGACGAAACACAACATCTGTCACTTCTTCCATTGGTGCTAATATAAAAAATGGCCGCGGTAAATCACGCCAGAAATTTTTACACATCTTTCATCCAATTCCTCTCATGACATAGCGCCTTAAAGGGCATGTCCTTCTGTAAATTCTTTCAGCAATTTTTATCATTATATACTTTAATATGAACCGTGCAAAATTGCAAAAAAGGACATTTGGTGATGAATTGCGGGATAAAAATATAATTCCACTTCCAAATATCATTTTTTAGGCCGATTGAACATACAAAAATAAAAACATCCCGATATCAATGTTTTTCACAGAATCGGGATGTCACAATACATTACTGATTAATCACAAGACTTGCTACACATTCTACATGGTTGGTATGCGGAAACATATCCACAGGCTGCACTTCCTCTGTCACATACCCGCCATCTTCAAGAATTCTCAAATCACGAGCAAGCGTCCCTGGATTACAGGACACGTAAACAACTCGTTTTGGTTTCATCTTTAAAATGGTGTCAAGCAGTGCTTCGTCACAGCCTTTTCTTGGCGGATCAACGACTAATGTATCTGCTTTGATGCCTTCTTTGTACCAATTCGGAATAACCGCTTCTGCTTCACCGACTGCGAATTCAACATTGTTGATTCCGTTTAAGGCAGCGTTGCGTTTTGCGTCTTCAATTGCTTCTGGAACAATTTCAACCCCATAAACTCTGCCTGCTTTTTGTGCGAGAAATAAGGAAATCGTACCGATTCCGCAGTAGGCATCGATGACGGTTTCTTCGCCTTGCAGCTCTGCATATTCAAGCGCTTTGTCATAAAGCACCTTTGTTTGAGCTGGGTTCACTTGATAAAATGAGCGGGCTGAAATGGCAAATTTGATGTCGCCAATCGTGTCATAAATGTATTCTTCGCCCCATAAAACGGTTGTTTCGTCTCCGAAAATGACATTTGTTTTCTTTGAATTCACGTTTTGTACAATTGACCGAACATGTGGGAAGCGTGCTATAATCTGCTCAATCACCTGCTGCTTTTGCGGAAAGTCAGCCGTTCTAGTAACAAATACAACCATCATTTCACCTGTTGCAATACCGTAGCGAACCATCACATGACGCAGCCAGCCTTTGTGCCGCTCTTCGTTATATGCTTTAATACCAAACGCATTGCATATGTCTTTTACTGCCTGTACCACATCGTCGTTTTCTGACTGCTGAATCAAACATTTTTCCATATCAATGATTTCATGAGTACGCTGCTGATAAAAACCTGCAACAAGTCCGCCTTCTCGTTCGCCAACTGGAACTTGTGCTTTGTTTCGGTAATTCCAAGGGTCTTCCATGCCGAGTACAGGATGAACTTTTACACGGCTCATATCAAGCTTGCCGATCCGCTCTAAAACGTCCTTTACTTGTTTCTGTTTAAATAGCAGCTGGCCTTCATAGCTCATATGCTGAATTTGGCAGCCGCCGCACTGTTTGTAAATGGGACATGGCGCATCTTGCCTGTGCTGACTTTCCTTTGTCAGCTCCATAAGTCGTCCAAAAGCAAATCCTTTTTTGACTCGTGTGACTTTGATTTTCCCTTGTTCGTCAGGAAGGGCATTCGGTACAAAGACAGGGAATCCTTCAATTTTCGCTACACCTGCACCTTCATGCGTTAAGTCTTCGAAGGTTACATTGTAGTATTCATTCTTTTCAACAGGCGGTTTCATTTTCACCAACTTTATCACCTCATTTGCAAAGAAAAACTTGGCCGCCATAAGGAACCAAGTTCAGTCTTCACCCTATTTTTTCAGCTGTTGCTTTTGGCACAATAAATTCAATATGGCGATACAGGTTTTCAAATTCACCTGGCAGCATGCCGCCGTATTCACCATCTAAATTTAATTGCATTTTATCTTTTACATCTACCTTCACGCGATTCGCTTTTGCGTAGATGACATTGTTATCATGAATATGCTCGCCTCTAAGAGCAAGACTGACCACTCGAATGGCTTCTGCTAAATTGACCTTCTTTAGAATAATCAGGTCAAACATCCCATCATCTAAAATGGAATCTGGCGCTAGTTTTTCAAAGCCGCCTACTGAGTTTGTGAGTGAAACAAGAAACAGCATGATTTCTCCATGAAACAATTTGCCGTCATATTCAATTTCGACTTCTGTCGGGCGGATAGAAGGAAGCATCTCCATGCCTTTTAAATAATAAGCAAGCTGTCCAAGCATGGTCTTCAGCTTACTAGGCACCTCATAGGTGAGCTCTGTTAACCGGCCGCCGCCAGCAATATTAATAAAATAATGACCATTGACTTTACCGATATCAAGCGGCTTCGCTACACCCTCAATAATGGCATCTGTCGCTTTTAAAACACCTTCTCGTGGAATGCCAAGTGCTCTTGCGAAGTCATTTGTCGTTCCAACTGGAATAATTCCTAGTTTCGGTCTTTTTTCAAGCGGTGCTAGTCCGTTGACGACTTCATTGATCGTGCCGTCTCCACCTGCTGCTACAATTAAATCAAAATCTCTCTGTGCGGCTTTTTCTGCTGCTTGCGTGGCATCTCCTGCACATGTCGTCGCATGACAAGAAGTTTCATAGCCAGCTTGTTCAAATTTTTGCAAAACCTGCGGTAAATTCTTCTTGAAGAGTTCACGCCCAGATGTCGGATTGTATATAATTCGAGCACGTTTCATTCATCATCATCCTATATTCATTATGCAATCTATTTTCACCACTAACAACCTTTAATTATACTATGAGATTTGAAAATGGCAACAAAACAACCACCTAATTATGTGAAATCTCCTAGCCAATCTCCCCCAGCAAGAAAGCATTCTGATAAGATAAAAGAAAACGCTGTAAAGGATGATATGCGATGAAAAAGCCTGTCTATTTTAATCATGACGGCGGTGTTGATGACCTCGTCTCTTTATTTCTTCTCCTTCAAATGGAACATGTGAAAGTCATCGGTATGTCTGTGATACCTGCTGATTGTTATTTAGAGCCTGCTCTCAGTGCATCTCAAAAAATCATTGATCGATTCAGCCCTTATGAAATTGAAGTCGCTGCTTCAACTTCTAGAGGCGTCAATCCGTTTCCGAAGGATTGGCGTATGCATGCTTTTTATGTAGATGCTCTGCCAATTTTAAATGAAAAAGGCACTGTTGATACAAAGGTGTCCAAGCTGCCAGCACACCTTCATCTGATTAAAACGGTTAAGAAGGCAAAAGAACCTGTCACCCTGCTCTTTACTGGTCCGCTCACAGATCTTGCACGCGCTTTAGAAGAAGATCCTTCTATCTCTAATAAAATTGAGAAATTAGTGTGGATGGGCGGCACGTTCCTTGAAAAAGGCAATGTTGAAGAACCCGAGCATGACGGGACAGCAGAATGGAATGCCTTTTGGGACCCTTATGCTGTGAGCACTGTCTTTCAGGAACCGTTCCCTATTGAAATGGTCGCACTTGAAAGTACAAATCAAGTCCCGCTTACACTTGATGTACGTCAGCGCTGGGCTTCTCTTCGTTCTCATATTGGAATAGATTTTATCGGTCAGTGCTACGCCTTTTGCCCGCCGCTCATTCATCATGAAACGAACTCGACGTATTACTTATGGGATGTGCTGACAACGATTACTCTTGCATCTACATCATTTACCCGTTCGAAAGAAGTTAATGCGATCGTTTATACCGAAACGCCAAAGCAAGGTCGCACTGAAGAGCATCCAGATGGAAAATCAATTCAAGTGATTGACCATGTAGATCGTGATGCCTTTTTCCACGCATTTGAAGAGCTTATGAGAAAAGCTGTTTGTCAGATTTCAAAATAAAAAAAGCCCCGCCAATACACGGGGCTTTCAAATAATTGACAAAGGGCTGAAATGATCTTTATTTTAGCCCTTTGTCTTCTTTTCAGCGTGATAGAAAACCTTTGCAGTCTAGGAAGGACGAGTACCGAAGCGGAGCGAATTTAATATTCGTGAGCACCGGCACGCAGTCCTGACAAAGAATGCGAGGGTTTGTTTACACGCTGAAAGCCCCGCCAATGAGCGGGGCTTCCTCTTATTCTTCTTCTGCGTACTTTTTCTTACGTCTAAACTTGCTTAACATTTCATACACGATTGGGACGATGACCAATGTGAGAAGTGTAGAACTTGTTAAACCGCCAATTACGGTTACGCCAAGTCCTTTTGATACGATCTGGCTTCCGCCTTCAAATCCTAATGCGAGTGGCAGCAGTGCACCGATCGTCGCAAGTGCCGTCATTAAGATTGGGCGTAATCTTGTTGTTCCAGCTTCAAGTAATGCTTCTCTTGTTGAGAGACCTTCTTTTTCTTTATGAATCACGCGGTCAATCAAGACAATGGCATTTGTTACAACGATACCGATCAGCATGAGTAATCCAATCATGGCATTTAAGCTGATGGTTTCTTTTGCTATAAACAATCCAAGCAGTGCGCCAATAATCGTAAATGGCAGTGAGAAGAGAATCGCAAATGGTGCAAGTCCTCCGCCAAATGTGATGACGAGAACGAGATACACAATGGCAATCGCTGCAAGCATTGCAAGGCCAAGCTGTGTAAAGGATTCCTCAATATCCGCACTTACGCCGCCTGTGTCAATCGTTACGCCAGATTTTAGATCAAGCTTGTCGACTTTCTTCTGAACATCCTGCGTTACACTTGAGACGTCGTCTGTTGTCATGTCACCAGACACTTCTGCGTAGATTTTCCCATCACGTTTTGTCACTGTATTTGCTGTCGTACCATCTTTTACTTTGACGACATCACCAATACGGACTTCTTGCCCTGTTGGTGTGGTGATCTTTTTATTTTCTAAATCTTTTTTGCTCTTATATTCATCTTTTTCCGTTTGAAGCTTCACATCAAGTTCTTTGCCGTCCTCTGTGACTTTCGTCAGTGTTGTTTCACTATTTTGAGGTGCAATCGCTTGAGCGATTTGTGAAGCAGTTAGACCTAGTTTCGCTAGTTTTTCTTGATCTGCATTAAACGTATATTCGTCGTATTTCTCAGATAAGCTTGTGCTGACATTTTTCAGGTTTTTCTCATCTTTTAAGATGTTCTCAACATCTTTTACTGTGCCTTCAATATCACTTGCTTTATCCCCGTACACATAGTACGTCACCGTATTGCTTGCACCAGCAGATGAGAAGTCTTGTGATTTCCATTCCCCTTTAGATGCTTTATCTTGCAGAGCTTTGACCACGCGATCTTTTTCTTTATCAAAGTTTGGCGTGTCATCATCATATTGTACGAAGAATAATGCACCGTTAGAGTTACCGCCAACACTTGCTGTCATGGCATTTGAAGAGCCTAGTGAATACTGAACTGTATTGACATGATCACGTTTCATCAAATAATCTTCAGCTTTTTTCGTTTCATCAATTGCTTGCTCTCTCGTTTGTCCAGGCTCTGGCGTGTATGTCACCATGGCCGTTTTCTCTGCTTCCTGTGGTAAGAAGCTGACACCGACAAGTGGTGCTAAGAATAAGCTTCCGACAAGCATAAGAATGGCAATTCCTGATGTGATCCATTTATGGTTGAGTGTCCAATTAAGTACACGTCTATAACCGCCAGCAAGCTTGCTTGGTTTATGTTCTTTTACTTTTTTCGCTGTGCCGTAGAGATTCTTTTTAAATAGACTGTGTGCCATCATTGGAACAATTGTAATGGCGACAAGCAGTGAAGCAAGTAACGCAAACACAATCGTTAGGGCAAATGGGATGAATAGTTCACCAATCATTCCACCTACTAATGCTAACGGTAAGAATACTGCAATTGTCACAATGGTCGAAGACATAATCGGGATAAACATTTCTTTTGTGGCTTCTCTGACGAGTGCCTTGCCTTTTAATGGTTCATCCTTTAATGCCATTCGTCGATAGATGTTTTCTATGACCACTATCGAGTCATCGACAACACGCCCAATGGCGACGGTCATGGCACCAAGTGTCATGATATTTAATGTAATATCCAGCTGATTTAATAATAAAACAGCAATCAACAGAGATAACGGAATGGAAATGACCGAAATTAATGTTGATTTGATATCTCGAAGGAACAACATAATGATAATGATCGCAAAGATTGCTCCGATGATCGCCTTGTTCAGCATTGTGCTGACAGACTCTTTAATCGGTCCTGCTTGATCATATGTGGTGCTTACTTTGATGCCTTTGTTGTCTTTTTTAAATTTCTCAAGCTCTTTTGTCACTTCTTCTGCTACACTCACTGTGTTGGCATCAGAACCTTTAACAATTTGCAGACCGATACTGTCTTTTCCGTTCGTTCTAGAGATCGATTCTGCATCTTTTACGACTTTAATATCTGCTATCTCAGATAGCTTGATCGTCGGCAGCTCTACAGATTGACTGCTTGCTGCACCTGCTTGCTGCTGACTTGCACTTCCAGCCTGCTGCTCCGCACCTTGCGCACCTGGGTTTTCTGAGCCGTTAGAAGGTGCTTCAGCTCCAGCGCTTCCCGCACCGCCGCCTGCACTTGGTGTGACTGGAATACGCATGTTTTTCAAATCTTTGACGCTTAAAATATTGCCGTCCACGACAACTGATTTTTGTTTGTTGCCAAATGTGTATAGACCTAATGGTACATTCACATCAGAGCCTTTGATCATGTTTTGGACGGTATCTTCATCTAGACCGTATTCTTTCAATTTCTTTTGTTTAAACGAAAATTCTACTTCTTTGATTTGCTGTCCTGAAGTTTCGACAGAAGAGACACCGTCTAATCCTTGAAGTGAAGGAACGAGATCATTTTCTACTTTTTGTGTAAGGTCTTGTAATGATTCTTTATCACCAGAGACACTAAGAGCTAGGATTGGAATCGCATTAATACTAAAGCGTGCGATTTTAGGTTTTTCTGCATTTTCAGGGAAATCGATATTGCTAATCGCATCTTCAATTTCCTTTTTTGCTTCATCCATGTCTTTGTTGTAATCGTACTCGATTTGAATGGATGATGCATTTTCAAATGAATTAGAAGTGACCACGCTGACCCCATTGAGGTTTTGAATCGATTTTTCAATTGGATCTGTCACCTTATCTGATACTTCGTCCGGCGTTGCGCCAGGGTACGTTGTAGAAACCGTAATGACTGGCGTGTTGATATTAGGGATTGATTCTTGTTTCATATTCAATCCGGCATATAGACCAGCAACTGTTACGATAATCGTCATGAGCCATACAGCGAACTTATTCTTTAATACAAAATTGATGATCGAATTCATTATATCCTCCATTTTCCTTTATGTATTGACTGACTGGTCATTCTATATCATAATAAACGGTGATATACAATGCCGTCAACCATTTCACTTGCGTTTGACGTAACATTCTAAAGCTGAAGGGGCCTTATTTCATGAACGAAAAAAAAGAAAAAATCATTAAAGCAAGCATCCAATTGTTTGCGAAAAAGGGTTTTTCTTCTACGACCATTCAGGAAATTGCAGATGAATGCGGAATATCAAAAGGCGCATTTTATTTACATTTCAAATCAAAAGAACAGCTTTTCAACCGAGCGTTTGAATATTATATCGACACTTCGATGCAAACTATCGAAATGATTCGAAAAGAGAATCAGCATCTCGCGCCGAGAGAGATCTTTCAGAAACAAATCGCTGAACAGTTTCAGCATTTTGCTGAGAACAAGGATTTTATCATTCTGATCCTCAGCGAGAACATTATTCCGGAAAACCAGCAGATTAAAAAGTATTCAAAAACTGTGAAAAAGCAAATGAACGATGAAATTCAAATTTCCATCTTGACCACTTATGGACAGGAGATCGAACCATATGTAACTGACCTGTCAGTCATGATCCAAGGCATTATCCAATCATATGTGCAGGTTCTGCTTTTACAGGATCAAATGCAATTATCATTTGATGAGCTCTCATCCTTTATACTCGAACGGTTTGATGATCTGGTCTACGGCTTGCTTCGTTCTCAGACGAAGCCGATTTTGAAGCAAACCATTTGGGATGATGAAGCGCCGAGTGCTGCTTCCCTTCAAGAGGAGCTTCGTTCGTTAAAGCTTGAGCATCTGCTTTCAGATGATACTGTTGTATCCATTGAAGTGATTGAAGAAGAGCTGGCAAAAGCTGAACCTCGTAAGCCAGTCATCCAAGGGATGCTGACGAATTTAGAAAAGTGTGAGGACCCTGCTGTTCTTAGAGCAGTTGAGCAATTGAAGCTGTTTCTTCAGTAACATGACGTGCTGTTTTCGATTTAGCTCACCTTTTCCCCTTCGAATGTGCACTTTCGCTTATGCTTCATTATAAGAAAAGATTCTCTAAATTGATATACGGCGGTGGTCTGAATCTATGATAAGACCCTGTCATTTCAAGCAAAAAAAACCGCCTATTACATAAGGCGGTTTTTTGCGATTTAGCGCTTTTTGATTTCTTCAAGGAGAATCTTGTTCACCATCGGCGGGTTAGCTTGGCCCTTCGATGCTTTCATGATTTGTCCGACTAAGAAGCCAATCGCGCGGTCTTTACCATTTTTAAAGTCTTCAATGGATTGCGGGTTGTTATCAAGTGCTTCTGTAACAAGTTTAAGCAGCGCACCTTCGTCAGAAATTTGGACAAGTCCTTTTTCTTTGACGATTGTTTCTGCATCTCCCCCATTTTCAATGAGCTCTTTGAATACCTTTTTCGCAATCTTTGAGGAAATTGTTCCTTTTTCAATGAGCTTGATCATGCCAGCAAGTCCTTGCGGCGTTAGCTTTGTATCGTTCAGCTCTTTTTGAGCAGAGTTTAAGTAAGCAGACACTTCACCCATGAGCCAGTTCGATGCTTGCTTCGCTTCTGCACCTTCTGAAATGGTCGCTTCAAAGAAATCAGACATTTCTTTCGTCAGCGTGAGTACCATTGCATCGTATGCAGGCAGTCCAAGCTCATCGATATAGCGTTTGCGGCGCTCGTCTGGAAGCTCTGGAATCGATGCTCTTACGCGTTCTTTCCACTCGTCATCAATGTACAGTTCCACCAAATCTGGTTCTGGGAAGTAGCGGTAATCATCAGATCCCTCTTTGACACGCATAAGGATCGTTTTTTTAGACGCTTCGTCATAACGGCGGGTTTCCTGTTCGATCAAGCCGCCAGAAAGCAATACTTGCTCTTGACGCTTTTCTTCGAATTCAAGGCCTTTTTGTACGAAAGCGAATGAGTTCAAGTTTTTGAGCTCTGTCTTTGTACCAAACTCTTCACGGCCGATTGGGCGAAGAGAAATGTTGGCATCACAGCGAAGTGAGCCTTCTTCCATTTTACAGTCAGAAACGCCTGTATATTGAATAATGGATTTTAATTTTTCTAAGTAAGCATACGCTTCTTCTGGTGTGCGAATATCTGGCTCAGATACGATTTCAACTAGCGGTGTGCCTTGACGGTTGAAATCGACGAGTGAGTAACCGTCGCCTGTGTGCGTCAGTTTCCCAGCATCCTCTTCCAAATGAAGACGCGTAATACCGATTCGTTTTGTTTTGCCTTCTACTTCAATTTCAATCCAGCCGTTTTCACCGATCGGTTTATCAAATTGAGAAATTTGATACGCCTTTGGGTTATCAGGATAGAAGTAGTTTTTACGGTCAAATTTTGTATCTGTTGCGATTTCACAGTTCAGCGCCATGGCCGCTTTCATCGCAAAGTTCACCGCTTCTTTGTTCAGTACAGGCAATACGCCAGGATATCCAAGGTCGATGACACTTGTTTGCGTGTTGGCAGCTGCACCAAAAGGTGTCGGCGAGCTTGAGAAAATTTTCGATTGTGTTTTTAGCTCTACGTGGACTTCAAGTCCAATTACCGTTTCAAAGTTCATTCTGATTCACCCCTTACAGTTCAGGTTTTGCTTTATGATGATCTGTTGCTTGCTCAAAAGCGTGAGCCACGCGGTACACTGTTCCTTCGTCAAAGTGCTTGCCGATGATTTGCAGTCCTAACGGAAGGCCATTTGCAAATCCACAAGGCACACTGATTCCTGGAACGCCTGCAAGGTTAACAGGGATCGTTAAAATATCGTTTGCATACATGGTTAGCGGGTCGCTTGTCTTTTCACCAATGTTAAATGCAGGAGTCGGTGTTGTTGGTCCTACAATGACATCATACTTTTCGAAAACATCTTCAAAGTCTTTTTTGATCAATGTACGGACTTTTTGTGCTTTTTTATAGTACGCATCATAATATCCTGAGCTTAGCGCGAATGTACCAAGCATGATGCGGCGCTTCACTTCGTCTCCAAAGCCTTCAGAACGAGTATTTTTGTATAAATCAATCAGGTTGTCTGCATTATCTGTACGGTAGCCATAGCGGATGCCATCAAAACGAGCAAGGTTTGCAGATGCTTCTGAAGAAGACAGTAAGTAGTAAGTCGCAAGCGCATATTTAGAGTGCGGAAGAGATACTTCTTCCCACGAAGCACCAAGTCCTTCTAATACTTTTAACGCTTGAAGAACAGATTCTTTTGCATCCTCGCCAACGCCTTCGCCAAGGTATTCTTTCGGCACAGCAATTTTCAAGCCTTTGATGTCGCCAGTTAATGAAGAAAGAAAATCTGGGACATCGACATTTGCACTTGTTGCGTCCATTTGATCGACACCTGCAATCGCTTGAAGAACATATGCGTTGTCTTCTACATTACGTGTAATCGGACCAATTTGGTCTAATGATGAAGCAAATGCGATTAATCCGTATCTGGATACACGGCCATATGTCGGCTTAAGACCGACAACCCCGCAGAAAGATGCCGGCTGACGAATAGAACCGCCTGTATCTGAACCAAGTGAGAACGGTACTTCACCTGCCGCAACAGAAGCTGCTGATCCACCACTTGATCCGCCTGGAACAGTGTTTAAATTCCACGGGTTTTTCGTCGCTTTGTAGCCTGAGTTCTCTGTAGAAGATCCCATTGCGAATTCGTCCATATTTAATTTACCAATTGTGACTGCTTCAGCGTCTCTTAGGCGGTTCACAACGGTTGCATCATAAATTGGATCAAAGTTTTGCAGGATTTTACTTGAAGCTGTAGTACGCAAATCCTTTGTAACAATGTTATCTTTCACACCGATCGGCATACCGAACAATAGGCCAAGCTCGTCCTTTTCACCAACTGCCTCGTCCAATTCCTTTGCATACGCACGTGCTTTCTCTTCGTCCAGTGCAAGGAATGCTTGTACTTTTCCGTCTACTTCATTGATTCGTTTATAAGACTCGTCCACTAAATCAGAAACAGACAGTTCCTTTTTATGTAAAAGCTCTTTTAATTCAGAAATTTTGTGATCAAACAGTGACATGTCTCGGGCCTCCTTTAGTCCAAAATTGATGGCACACGAATATAGCCGTCTTTATGATCAGGCGCGTTTTTGACGACTGCCTCAATGGAAAGACCTTTATTCGGAACATCTTCTCTCATGACGTTTTTCATTTTTAATACGTGTGTAGTAGGTTCAACGTTTTCCGTATCTACCTCGTTTAACTGCTCTGCAAATGAAATGATGCTATCAAGCTGTTCTGTAAACATCTCAGCTTCTTCTTCTGTAATCGCAAGCCTTGCTAAATGCGCAACGTGCTTGACTTCTTCTATTGAAATTCTTGACATGCAGGTTCACCTCCAAAAATGATGCGTACTCGTGGTCATGATCATAAGTCATATACACTTTATCATATCAAATTTTACTGTTCTAAAGCAACTTTACGCAGGTGCGGTAAAAGGTCCGTTCTCTTGAAACGTCTTTATAATCAAATCGATAAAAGAAATATTCAACAGGTGACTTTTATTTTTCAGAAAATTTTTACTTTTATTTGTTTTTGTAATCGCTTACATATTGATTCTTATCATCGATCTGCCCATTTTTCCTTCAAAATGAAGAGGTTTAGGCAGGTTGATCACTTGGGAATACTCTGTTAGGTTAAGTAACCATAGCAGTGAGCGGGACAGTCAAGCAAAAAAGCTGCCTTCGCACTTCTGTATATTTTGATTGAGGTGATGTCAAATTAATACGAAAAAGGTGAGAACACAAAATGAGTATTGAAGTTACAATTTCCTTATCTATTTATTTTATCGGGATGCTTGCCATTGGCTGGTATGCATTCAGGAAAACACATAATTTAAATGATTATATGCTTGGCGGACGCGGGCTTGGCCCATTCGTTACAGCCCTTTCAGCAGGTGCTGCGGACATGAGCGGATGGATGCTGATGGGTGTGCCAGGTGAAATGTATAAAACGGGTTTATCGACAGCCTGGCTTGCGATTGGTTTAATCGTTGGTGCTTACTTGAACTACCTCATTCTTGCACCTCGTTTACGTTCTTATACAGAGATTGCGGATGATGCGATTACGATTCCTGATTTCTTTGATAAACGCTTCAAAGGTTCATCTGCTTTATTAAAAGCTGTTTCAGCCGTCATCATTTTAATTTTCTTTACCCTGTATACATCGTCTGGGATGGTATCAGGCGGACGTTTATTTGAGTCAGCATTCGGTGCTCACTACATGTTTGGACTGATTTTGACGTCAAGTATTGTCATTTTGTATACATTGTTCGGCGGTTTTTTGGCAGTGAGCTTAACGGACTTTGTCCAAGGAGCTATCATGTTTTTAGCATTAGTGCTCGTGCCGATCGTTGCCTTTACACAATTAGGCGGACCTGTTGCTACATTCCAAGATATTCAACAGATTGACCCTAAATTGCTTGATATTTTTAGAGGAACGAGCGTCATTGGCATTATTTCCTTCCTTGCTTGGGGACTAGGTTACTTTGGACAGCCGCATATTATTGTGCGCTTTATGGCCATTACGTCCGTTAAAGATTTAAAACCAGCACGCCGAATCGGAATGAGCTGGATGATTATTTCAGTGATTGGATCACTGTCTGTCGGTTTAGTGGGTGTTGCCTATGTTCATGAAACGGGTATGAACCTTGCTGACCCAGAAACCATCTTTATCGTCTTTTCTAAAGTATTGTTCCATCCATATATCACTGGATTTTTACTTTCTGCCATTTTAGCTGCGATTATGAGTTCAATTTCGTCTCAGCTGCTTGTCACAGCAAGTGCCATGACAGAGGATCTATACAGAACGTTCTTTAGAAAAACAGCATCAGACAAAGAGCTCGTCATGATTGGCCGGATGTCTGTACTCGTTGTCGCTGTGATTGCTCTCTGCCTTTCACTTAACCCAAGTGATACCATTCTTGACCTTGTCGGTTATGCGTGGGCAGGATTTGGTTCTTCATTCGGTCCAGTCATCTTGCTTTGCCTATACTGGAAACGAATGAATCATCACGGTGCCCTAGTTGGAATGATCGTTGGTGCGGTTGTGGTTCTGACATGGATTACAACTGGCCTCAACCATGCGACAGGTATTTATGAAATGATTCCAGGCTTTACGCTTAGTGGATTAGCTGCCATTATTGTGAGCTTGTTGACAAGTAAGCCGTCAAAAGCATCAAAACAGCTTTTCAACAAAATGGAAGATCATCTTGAGGAAGAAACAAAATAAAGAATTGAAGAGTCATCTGCCCTATGCGGATGACTCTCTTTTTAAATAAAATAAAAAGCTTTTCTTTCTTCAGAAACTGAATAAAATAAGAGTTGTGCAGCCATATGGGCTGTGAGAAGATCATATACATGTTGTGAAACGTACATGAAGTGAAAGGAGCGATACGCATGTTTTGGACAATTGAATGGGATACAGTCTTAAAATTAGCCGTGGCCACCTTAATCGGTCTGATTATCGGGCTTGAACGAGAGCTGAAGAAAAAGCCCCTCGGATTAAAAACGTGTATTGTCATTGCTGTCAGCTCCTGCGTCTTAACCATCATCAGCATTGATGCAGCCTACAATTTCCCTCGAGTCTCTAAGCTTCAAATGGACCCACTCAGGTTACCGGCACAAATTATATCTGGTGTTGGTTTTATTGGAGCAGGTGTGATTCTTCGAAAAAGCAATGATGTCATCTCAGGACTCACGACTTCTGCAATGATCTGGGGAGCAGCAGGGCTTGGGGTTGCAACAGGTGCAGGGTTTTATAAAGAAGCCTTCCTCAGTCTTTTCTTTATTCTCATTAGTGTCGAATTCCTGCCATGGCTCTTCCAGCGGATCGGACCGATTCGCCTGCAGGAAAAAGAAATCCGCATCAGAATGTCTCTTTCTGACAGAAACCGCATGACCGATATTTTAAAAGAAATGAAAGCTCTCAATATCCGCATTCATTCTGTACGAATTGATGATTTAAAAGAAAAGGACTATCCGATCATGGAAGTACGCGTACGTGTGCATAAAGACCGCTATACAACCGATGTGTACTTTGATATTAAAGATCTAGAAGGCGTCGTTGGCGTGAAGTGTGATACGGTATAGTCATAAAAAACCCCTTGCTGTTTAACACAGCAAGGGGTTTCTTTTATCGGGCCAGCTGTTGAAAGTCAAAAGGAGTAATTGGTGTGTTTTGCTCAATTTCCTTTCGAAAACATGACAGCATGGCTTTTTGGTCAGAAGTCATTGTTTGGAGATCAAATGCTTGATGTAAAAGCCCATAAATAAGCATATGACGCAGCATGAGAAAATCGGGAATTGTTGCCAGCCACGCGTCATCAAGCTCATTCTCCTGTCGATAGCCTTTTAGAAAATGACTCATAAATTCTGCTGTAAATTCAGCTTTATCATCATATGGAATCACTGGATACCAAAGAACATTGTATAGCAAAATACTAATATCATTGATAAACCAGTGATATCCAATATCATCAAAATCGAATGCGATAATCTCTCCTTGATGATAATGAAAGTTCCCATGATGCAAATCGGCATGCACCAGCCCATACACATCCTTCGAAATTCGGAGCTGGTGAAGCTTTTGCATCAGTTCATCTTTTCTTCGCAACACAACCGTTTGATCAGACGGAATATATTGATCAAGCTTTAATTGCTCCTCTTCATACCACTCTTGACGCTTATAAAGAGGATCTTTTACTTGATATCGTTTTGTTATTTGATGCATTCGTCCTGTATAGGACCCTAACGCTTCAAACAGCTTCCCATTCCAATCTCCTTCATTCACTTTTCTCCCCGGTGCTTTTTCATACACACGGAGTAAAAATGCGCCTCCGGCTTGATCAGGAATGGTTTCAACGTCTTTTCCTCTTGCTGATGAAATCGGCTTTGCTACGGAAATACCATGATGAGACAGGAATCGAATCCAGTCCATTTCTCCTAAAATATATGTGGGTGAACGACGAATGGTATGGGTGATTTTTAATATATAATTCTCCCCATTCTTTGCCTTATATTCATACACATAATTTTCTGCATCGGCTAGAAATGTGACTTGATCAAGCTGAAAGTCATACAAGTGAGCCGCTTTCTTTAAGACTTTCTGTTCATCGTATCGTGCTTTTACTTCTTTATGCATGCTGATTCTCCTTTATCGTCTTTTTAAATGTTCTTGACGGTAATCAGCATTATACGAGCATCAACATACCTGCCTTTCTTCTTGGTTTCTACTAATACTTTGACAATCAGTTTGAAAATCCCTCTTATTTAGTCATATATATGAACAGTCGGTTCTTTGTCTTCAGCATTTTTCGTAATCAAGGCTTCTTGTTGATCAGAAGATGTAATGTTGATTTCGATATTGGTACTCTTGTAGTAATCCATGACTTCACCGGTTAAATATTGTGTGAAAGCTACGACTTCCGTTTTTCCATAGAACTGCATTGGAATTTCGATTTTCATTTTTTGCAGGTTGCCGTTTTTGTAAAAGCCTTTTCCTACAACACCAGTGTAATTCGGGAAGTAGTCTTCGACCTTTGTCTTGAAGCGGTCAAATCGCTCTGAATCATCTTTGTAGCTGCTTTTCGCATTATCTGAAGGGAAGAATACATTCTCCTCATCGATCGTATCCCAATTTCCGATATCAGCAGAGCCTGCTTTCACATCCGTTTTGGCGATAAAGTTACCTGGAACGATAGATGATTTTGGTGCTTGCTTATAAAGGGCAATCATGACAGGCACTTTTTGCAGTCCGTCCATTTGACGAATGCGCTTGATCACTTGTTCAGCGATTTTTTCACCCTCTGCCAAAAGTTTCTTTGAATTTTTCGATGAATCGATGGTCACCTCTTGCTGTGGGTCACCGATCTTTTCACGGTAATAATAAACAGAGTTCAGTGCAAGACCAATGACAACTCCGCCAAGCTGTAAGCTGTTTTTATCTTTTCTAATTAAGTAATTATGCTCTAGCATCGAAGCTAAGTAGATGGGACTATTTTCATTTTTAGACTTTGTTGAACCTGAGTTTGGAAGAGCAGGATTCAAGCCTAGATTCTTAAAGTCTTTATCATCTTTTTCTGCCTTTTTCAGATCACTGCCTGTTTTTTTGCGTGCCAGCCAGCTGAGAACGGTATCCTCATCTAAATGCTGTCCTTCTTGGAAAAGATAGTCGTTTGTATTAAATGACTCGGTTGCGAGGCGCATGAGTCCTGTTTCAAATTCATCAATGTCCAAGCGTGTGTTGAGACGCTCCGCTGTTAAACCTCTCGCAGCTCCTTGTTTAAACGGCAGCACCATTTTGTAATAGGAGTCTGAGATATTGTACATCGGGATGATGGCTGTTTCCTTTGTTTCCTTCGTTTCATCCGTTTTTTGTGTGACCTCTTCCTCTTCCTTTCCCCCAAAAGGTGCACACGCTGACAATACCAGTGTGAGCATTGTCAGCAGCAATAACAACTTTTTCAATAGAAAACACTCCTCTTATTTCTTTAGCTCCTCGAGCATTTTAGCTTCGTCCCAAATTTCAATATTGAGTTCTTCTGCCTTTGTCAGCTTACTCCCCGCTGCTTCTCCGGCAATGACTAGGTCTGTTTTTTTACTCACACTGCCTGCCAGCTTGCCGCCTAACGCTTCGATCGCTGCTTTTGCATCGTTTCGAGCCATTTCTTCTAACTTTCCTGTCAGCACAATGGTTTTTCCTGTAAAGTAGGAATCACTTTCTTCTGCTTTTACCGGCTTTGGTCCTGTATAGGTCATATTGACTCCAAGCTCTTTTAGTTCGTTCAGCAGATCGAGTATTTCTTCTTTCTCAAAGTACGTGACGACGGCATCAGCCATTTTTTCACCAATTTCGTCGACTTCAAGTAATTGTTCTTTCGTTGCTTGCTTTAATTGATCGATGTTTTCGAAATGCATCGCCAAGGTCTTTGCCGCCTTTGAACCAATAAATCGAATGCCGAGTCCAAATAGTAAACGCTCAAGAGAGTTTTCTTTCGACTGCTCAATTGAACGCAGTAAATTGTCGACAGATTTTTCGCCCATTCGTTCAAGCTGAATGAGCTCTTCTTTCGTTAAACGGTAAAGGTCGGACACACGAGAGACTAGCTGTTCCTTGAAGAGCTGTGTAATGACCCGTTCACCAAGCCCATCAATATTCATTGCATTTCGGGAAACGAAGTGAATGAGTCCCTCACGTATTTGGGCAGGACATTCTGGATTGATGCATCGCAAGGCCACTTCGCCTTCGATTCGCACCAGCTCACTATGACACTCTGGACATTCAGTTGGCATGTGAAACGGCTTTTCTTCGCCTGTACGCTGATCGACAAGGACACCTGCGACTTCAGGAATAATATCGCCGGCTTTTTTCACAATCACTTGATCAAACAAGCGAATATCCTTTTCTTTGATCAAATCTTCATTATGAAGAGATGCTCGCTGCACTGTCGTCCCTGCTACTTTGACAGGCTCAAGAATCGCTGTTGGTGTAATCACGCCTGTTCGCCCGACGCTTAGTTCAATATCAAGCAGCTTCGTTACGACCTCTTCAGCCGGAAACTTGTACGCAACCGCCCAGCGCGGGCTTTTTGCTGTAAAGCCGAGTTCTTCCTGCTGAGCCAGTGAATCGACTTTAATGACAATTCCATCGATTTCATATGAAAAATCGGCACGCTTTACTTTTAATGTTTCAATAAGGTCGATGACTTCTTCGATCGTTTGGCACATCCGTCTTTCTTTGTTTGTTTTAAAGCCAAGTTCGTCGAGAAGATCAAGTCCTGCACTTTGCGTTTCAACACCAATTTCATCAAGCTCCGCTATACTGTAGACGAATATATCAAGGTTTCGTTTCGCTGCAATTTTCGTATCAAGCTGACGAAGTGAACCTGCAGCCGCATTACGCGGGTTTGCAAACGGCTCTTCTTCGTTTTGTATTCTTTTTTCATTTAATGCTTCAAAAGAAGGTTTTGGCATAAATGCCTCGCCTCTCACTTCAATCGACAGAGGGCGTTTGATTTTAAGCGGGATGGAACGAATCGTTTTGAGGTTTTCAGTAATATCCTCCCCCGTTGTTCCATCTCCGCGTGTCGCTCCTCGGACAAACACGCCATTTTCATAACGGAGAGAAACAGCGAGTCCATCAATTTTCAGCTCGACATTGTATGCGATATCGTCACCGACTGCTTGACGAACCCGGCGGTCAAAATCAAGAAGGTCCTGTTCATTAAACGCATTCCCAAGGCTGAGCATCGGTGTGCCGTGACGCACTTTTTGGAAGGCGTCTAAAACAGCGCCGCCTACTCTTTGTGAAGGAGAATCTGCTGCTTTTAAGTCAGGGTGTTCTTCCTCCAGAGAGATCAGCTCACGCATCCGCGCATCATATTCAGCGTCAGGAACACTTGGACGATCAAGTGTATGATATTCGTAGTTGTATTGATTCAAAATCTGGTGCAGTTCCTCGATCCGGCGTTTCGCTGCTTCTTTATCCATCTGCTTCTTCCTTTCAATTCATCCGTTTTGTCCTATCAGTTTATTGCTTCTCGATTGGTGCAAATGCTGCGAGAAGACGCTTAATGCCTGTAGGGCTTGGGAACGCAATATCAAGCTCTGTACTGTCTCCGCTGCCTTTCACACTGACAACCGTACCAACGCCCCATTTTTTATGGGCCGCTTTATCGCCCACAGCCCAGCCAATACTGCCGCCGCCTGTGTTTTGAATCGTTTGTGTTTGCGGACGTGAGACAGGTCCCCGTCTTTGCGGTCTTTCTCTTGTTTGGCCAAACGGTGTTTTTGTTTCTTTTTTCTCATTTAGGTTGTCCAATAAATCGGCTGGTATTTCTCGAATGAATCTAGATTCAAGGTTCATGTTTGTCCGGCCGAAAAGTGTTCTCATTTTCGCACTTGATAAATAAAGCTCTTCTTCAGCCCGTGTGATGCCTACGTAAGCGAGGCGGCGCTCTTCTTCCATCTCTGCATCTTCCATTAATGAACGGCTGTGCGGGAAGACACCTTCCTCCATTCCCATTAAGAAAACAACAGGGAATTCTAGACCTTTTGCGGCGTGAAGTGTCATTAAGATGACGGCATCCTGATCTTCTTCTTCATTCTCATCCAGCTTATCAATGTCTGCGACGAGGGCGAGATCTGTCAGGAAGGTCACAAGTGACTTGTCTTCATTTTGTTCTTCAAAGTTCTTAGTGACGGATAGAAACTCGTCAATATTTTCTAAGCGGCTTTGTGCTTCAATCGTTTTTTCGAGCTTCAGCGCTTCACGATAGCCTGTTTTCTCTAGAATTTCTTCTGTTAATTCAGTGACAGATAAATAGTCCTGCATGTTCGTCATTTGATCAATGAGCTGTTTGAACTCATCAAGCGCATTGGCTGCCCGTGCACTCAGTCCAATGAAATCCACCTGACCAAGTGCTTCAAACATAGACAGGTCATTCATCTCCGCATATGCTGCAATTTTATCAACAGATGTCGCACCGATTCCGCGCTTTGGTACGTTGACAATTCGCGCAAAACTAATATCGTCATCTGGGTTTGCCACTAGGCGTAAGTATGCCAAAATGTCCTTGATCTCTTTTCTGTCATAGAACTTCGTGCCGCCGACAATGTTGTATTGAATGTTGGCTTTCATTAACGTTTCCTCTATGACACGAGACTGGGCATTTGTCCGGTAAAGGATCGCAAAATCGGATAATTTGCGCTTTCCGCTCTGATGAAGCTGACGAATCTTTCCTGCGACAAATTGTCCTTCACCGAATTCATTATCTGCACGGTAATAGGCGATCTTCGCTCCTTCATCATTTTCTGTCCAAAGATTTTTCGGCTTCCGGTTTGCATTGTTTTGAATGACCGTATTTGCGGCATGCAAAATGCGTTTCGTCGATCTGTAATTTTGCTCAAGCAGAATCACTTCACTGGATGGATAATCTTTTTCAAAGGAGAGAATGTTTGTAATATCCGCTCCGCGCCAGCGATAAATAGACTGATCCGAGTCACCGACAACACATATATTTTGAAAGCGCTGCGCGAGCAGTTTCACAAGCATGTACTGTGCTCTGTTCGTATCCTGATACTCATCCACATGAATGTATTGGAATTTCCGCTGATAGTGCTCTAATACTTCAGGAATGCGCTCAAACAGACGAATTGTCATCATAATTAAATCATCAAAGTCGAGTGATTGGTTTTTGAGTAAACGCTTTTGATAATCTGTATAGACATCGCTGACCACTTGATCATAGAAATCACCAGCTGTTTTGGCGTATTCCTCTGCGTCAATGAGTTCGTTTTTTGCACTGCTGATTGATCCTAAAATACTGCGCGGGTCGAACTTTTTAGGATCGATATTCCGTTCTTTTAAAATGTTTTTGATGACTGAAAGCTGGTCAGATGTGTCTAAAATAGAGAAGTTGCGATTCACACCAATGCGGTCAATATCACGTCTTAAAATGCGGACACACATGCTGTGGAACGTAGAGATCCAGATGTCATCAGCGCCAGGCCCTAAAATAGCTTGGACACGTTCACGCATTTCACGTGCTGCTTTATTTGTAAATGTAATCGCTAAAATGTTCCACGGAGCCACATGCTTTTCTGCCATTAAGTAGGCAATTCGATGTGTGAGCACCCGTGTCTTCCCGCTTCCTGCTCCTGCCATCAACAATAAAGGACCGTCTGTTGCTTTGACTGCTTCTTTCTGTGCGTCATTCAGCCCTTCTAATAGATGATTCGATATTTCATTCATTCCATTCACCGCCAATTCGAACTTATGTTCTATTTTAACCCGTTTCGTCTTATTTGACTATGATGACTTTTTGACTGCATCCACTGTCTTTAATGCTTCTTTGAAATTGTCATAAATGACGTTTCCTACAACCACGACGTCTGCATGCTGGGAGAAGTCTTTTGCCTGCTTAGCGTTCTTAATGCCGCCGCCATAAAAAAGAACTGTTTCATCAAGCACTGCTTTTGTTTCTTTGACAAGCTCTATGTCTCCAAGCGTTCCGCTGTATTCCAGATAAAAAATGGGCAGCTTCATCAAATGCTCTGCCACTCTTGCATATGCCCTGACGTCATCGATATCCAGCGCTGTATTTGCCTCTGTGAGCTTGGCCGCTTTACAATCTTCATTTAAGATGACATAACCTTCAGGCACAATCTCTTCCATTGACATCAAATCACCGAATTCCTTCATCGCGTCCTTATGGAGCCCAACAATCCAGTCAGGGTGAGAGCTGTTTAAGACGGTTGGGATGAAATACAGATCAAAGCCAGGCACAATCATCTCATGTGTGGAGATTTCGAGCACACATGGCACTAGAAACCGGCGGACCTTTGACATCAATTGAAGCACGTTGTCCTCTGTCACATGATCACTTCCGCCAATCAATATGGCATCCGTCCCAGATTCGCAAATCGCTTCTAGCTGTTCATCAGAAATTTCTTTATTTGGATCGAGTTTAAAGACATGCTTCCACTCGGTAACATCATACATGAAAAACGTTCCTCCATTCGTTTCATTCCATTTAAATATTATAACAAAATCAAAGGCCGCAAAAAATGGGTAACCTCCTTTAGCTAAAAGTTTCATTCTTTTGAAAATGGGTGGCGTGATTTAAAGATTTAGAAACAAAAAAGCAGATGCTAAGCATCTGCTTTTTAAATAAATGAACACAGTTTTTTTATTTTTCAAGTGGAGCAACTTGTGCTGTTGGTGCACCACATAGCAAGAAAAAGCCAAATAATACAGGAGGTGATACCGCAATTCCAGTTAAAGTTAGGAACCCTAGAACACTTAACCATTCACCTTTTTCAATAGCCTTTTGAACCTGATTTAAAGCTCCCTTGGTTATACCAAGAGCATCTTCAAGACAACGTTGAACAGTGTTTTTTTGTGTAGTAGCAATACCTTTTTGTTGATTCATATAGTTCGCAAAAGCGATCATGCCTTCTTTTTGATAAACTGGGTATGAAGCTTTTTCTAATTCCTTTTCGTTAACAACATAACCTACTTCGTCATCAAAAACTAGAATTTTAGTAAAGATATACTCTATTTCAGCTACAGATTTTTCAATTTGTTCTTTTGTTAACCCTTTCAATCCAGCCTCAGGATTTACTGAATTTTCAGCTGATGCTACTGGCACTATTGTTGCAATAGAAAGTAATAAAGCCAATGTGAATACAAATAATTTTTTCATCAGTGTATAAAATCCCCTTTTTCTTAAAATAACCTAACAAAAAACCATAAATTTGATTTTATGGTCATTTTTGATAATAATATATAGTGTTAGTTTAGTTTTCGTTTTAAGGTAGAAATAATTTGTTTTTACATAAATAGTGCTAATTCGACTTTTTTCGCAGAATTATGAGACTGTTAAAACCACAAATGAGATTCCCCAAGTTAATACTCCAAATAAAATAAAATATTTTAGAAAAAGTTCAAAATTAGTGAGCTTCCTCTCATTTCTAGTTTTCTTCAGTCTCCAATATAGTTAATTTATCCCATTAAAGCATCCTGCTATGTTCTTAATTTTAGTTTATTATAATAATTGATATTCTTTAATTTATCTTCGATACCCATTCATAATTTCAAATCTCGTTAATTAGCTACAGTTAAAATTAAAATGAAGCAGGTGACCCCATTGAAAAGAACGATCACATATGAACAAAATATAGACATCGGATACATCTATATCACCCCACAAGCGGAGCATATGAAAATCAAAGAAACCATTGAATTAGATGTCAATGAATGTGTCAATGTAGATATCGATCAAGAGGGCCGAGTGGCTGGCTTGGAGTTATTTGCACAAGAATCCGAAGTGCTGCGGAACGTACCGGTTTATGAGGATGAGCTTTCTTTACGTTTGACGGATCAGGAAATTCTCTCAACCTATCAACTGTCAGGCGTTGAATTCCAATTCTCAACACCTGATCACAATGAGCTGATCGGTTTTACTATTGTCGATCCTCTTCGCTATAACATCACAAGAAAAAAACCGTTTTGATCTTTCAAAACGGTTTTTTCAAACTATTGTCTCACTTCATTAAAATAATGGACGGATGTCATGGCCCCTTCGTCGACCATTTTGTTGTCTTGGATATCTAATGGATCTGGGTGGCCGGCTTTTTCAGGAATCTTTTCATCTGACCGGAACATGCTTGCCCATTTTTTCAGATGCTGTTTATTTTTTACCGCTAATAACACAGCTCCTCCAACCCCTAATCCTGCAAGTACATACGCATTTGGACGCTTATTCATGTATGTTCCCTCCCCTTATGATCTTATTTGTAAGTTACCCCGCCTTTTCATTTCTAAACGTCACAATATGCTGGTGTGGTTTCTCTTTCATTAAAAAGTGGAATAACAACAGCAATGAAAGAGAAAAGAGGGGATCTTCGTGACAACAACTTTAATTGTCATCGGCGCATTAATAGTCATTTGTTTGATCATCCCAATCATTCTATTGATCTGGATTTGGATGAGGGATGAAAAACAAGAGGAACATTCAGTTCTGCGAAATTATCCGGTCATTGGAAAGCTGCGGTTTATTTTTGAAAAAATAGGACCTGAGCTTCGCCAATATCTGTTTCTGAATGACCGAGAGGAGCTGCCCTTCTCAAGAAGAGAATACGAGCAGGCGGTCATGTCTGGGAAGTACAAAAGCCGGACGATGGGCTTTGGATCAAAACGTGATTTTGACAAGCCAGGCTATTACATTCGAAACGTCCTGTTTCCAAAGCAGCGAGATGAACTACGAATCGATCAATCAGAAAAAATCAAAACAAAAGTGTATCAGATTGATCAAGACAATTTACTGCGAAGAAGTGAACATTTCAAAGAAGTCGAAGCAAATCCTTACTTTCTCCATCAAGAGGATGTACAAGTCATTGGCGAACACACATGTCAAAAGCCTTTCCATGTGAAAGGACTGATCGGTCAATCTGCCATGAGCTACGGCTCCTTAGGCGACAGGGCGATTACAGCTCTATCCTCAGGATTAAAAATGGCCGGCGGGACGTGGATGAACACAGGTGAAGGCGGGCTTTCTCCTTATCACCTCAAAGGCGGCGCAGATATCATTTGCCAGATTGGGCCCGGTTTATTTGGCGTTAGAACAGAGGATGGCGCATTTTCCTTTGAAGAATTCAAGAAAAAAAGCGAACACGAGGAAGTCAAAGCCTTTGAACTCAAGCTGGCACAAGGAGCAAAAACACGCGGCGGTCATATTGACGGCGAAAAGGTGACGGAAGAAATTGCGAATATCCGTAAATTACCGCCTCACCAATCCATTGACAGCCCAAACCGCTTTGAGATGTTCCACTCCATTCCTGACATGTTTGATTTCATTGAACAGCTTCGGAGTATAGGCGGAAAGCCAGTTGGAATCAAACTTGTTGTCGGACATAAAGAAAATATTGAAGAGCTTGCCAGCTATATGAAAAAAAGCGGAAAACACCCTGATTTCATTACAGTGGATGGCGGAGAAGGCGGTACAGGGGCGTCCTTTCATGAATTGGCAGATTCCGCAGGGCTTCCGATTTTCACGGCACTCCCAATGGTTCATCAAATATTGAAAGAATACGGTGTCAGAGATCAGGTGAAGCTCTTTGCTTCTGGCAAGCTTCTCTCGCCTGATAAAATTGCGATTGCCCTTTCAATGGGAGCTGACTTTGTGAATATTGCCAGAGGTCTCATGTTTTCAGTCGGATGCATTCGCGCCCAAGTCTGCCACACGAATAAATGCCCAGTCGGGGTCGCCACGACTGATCCAAAGCTGCAAAAGGGTTTATCGATTGAAGAAAAAAAATACCGAGTGTGCAATTATATCCTGTCTCTTAGAGAAGGTTTGTTTAACTTATCCGCAGCTGCGGGAATAGAATCGCCTATTCATTTTAATGAAAAACATATTATTTTTAGACAAGAGAATGGCCAGACAAGCGAAGTGCCGATGTTCTCAGGCACACAGCCATCTGTCTAGCTCGAAATGGTGCGGAAACGCACCTTTTTTTATAGACATTTTTCGTATAAAGTTAGCAAGCAGTAGAGTTTAAGGAAATCATCTCAAGCGAAGATGGCATCTCCTATGAGGGAGAAAGATGGTTTATGGGCGAGCTAAAGTAAAAAACAAGGACACTTTATCAGCCCCTGCCCGCCTTTTCATAAAAAAACTGCAAACAAGTCCATTTTTCGTAAAAAGGATTGTTTACAGTGAAAGCTGCTTTATTTTGTTTCGTTATTTTCCTGCTGTTCTGCTACGCGGTCAAGAGCCATCGTATAGGCATCGTTTCCGTAGTTCAAGCAGCGTTTGACACGTGAGATAGTTGCAGTGCTTGCACCTGTTTCCGTCTCAATTTTATGATACGTGTTTCCCTCGCGAAGCATACGCGCTACTTCAAGACGCTGTGATAAAGATTGGATTTCATTGATGGTACATAAATCATCAAAGAATCGATAACATTCTTCCAGGTCTTTAAGGGATAAGATGGAGTTGAATAACTGATCTAAGCTTTTGCCCCTTAATTTATCAATTTGCATCTTAATACATCTTCTCCTTTACTATTGCCACACCGCTTCGCACGATCTTCTTCTAAGAAAGCGGTATCTTTCCTGACTAATTTTTTTAAAACCTCAGCAATGAGCTTTGAACAGATCATGACAGGTTTGGGTCTACGCTGAAAATGCCGTCAGGTTCTTTCGTAAGCCGAAGCTTCTTTATCGTAAACAAATTCGACAAGTTCTGTCATTTTCCTTGTATGACAATCTGACAAACTTGTTTGCTTCCAGTATAAAGATGACTTCTGCTTGGTTAGGTCTTCTGCCCTCATATACAGGCTTTGCAGAAAGCTCGGCGAGACCACAAATATGCGCCCCGCCTTGCTCGGGTTATTCAAAATATGTTGGCCGGTCAGCGTAACCGGCAAATTCATTTTACAATTAGAGTACTTCATTCGTCATGTCAAAGCCCTCTGCTTTGTCAACAGCTCCACATAAGATCACGATCACTTACATGGCAGTGAAGAGAACCATGGCTCACTTCTGCCCTATAACAGCAGTCAGAAATGCAGCAAAGATGATACAGCTCCACTCTGTTATATTTTAACGCATTATAGACGGAAAGAGTACAGTTTTTTTCATGACATCAAATATTCCTCTTGGTGTCACTCGAATATACGGCAAATGTGTACTTTGGAAAAAGACAAGTGTATCAATTGGGCAGTCAAATGGATAGCCGCGCTCAATGAGCAGCTCGCGTAATGTTTGTTCCTGCTGAAGAACAGTCTCAAATGGTTCAGCCGATGCACAGCCTGATAATTGCAGCGGGATTTCGTGCAAAATTTCCCCGTTCTCTGTGAGTACGATTCCCCCGCCAATTTCTTTCATCCGCTTATGTGCCAGCATCATATCTTCTTTATTTTTCCCGATCACTAAAATGTCACCCGTGAGCGAAAATGAGCTAACAAAGCCCTGCACTTTATTTGCGAACCCTTTTAGCATCGTATTCACACGCCACTCACCTTTTCGGTCAATCAGGCTAAAGAAGCTTTGATCATGGTCACATGAGAGCTGGTTGATGGAGTTATCAATTTCCACTGTATAAGGCTCCATAATAACGGCATTTCTCATCTTGACACCTAGCGGCATAGAAAATTGCAAATCACTCATCGTGAGGTCGTAGCTTAAATCTAATGGAAGAAGCCCGCCATTTTCCCATTTTGTTTCTTGGAATTGATGCTGGTTCTCGCCATCTAATTTGAGGATAATCCCTTTAGATATGACCGTTTCTGGATTTGGGTTCATTGGATCATCTAAAATATTCAAAGAAGCCAGCCGGCCTGGGCCAACAACGCCTAGTAAATCATCAATTTGATAGTATTTTGCAATGTTAAATGTCGCCATATTATACGCATCAATGATCGGCACGCCTTCTTCAAGGGCAATCGAAATCAAACGGTTAATCATGCCTTCCTCATAAAAGTGAGGAGCAGCACCATCTGTTGTATAGAAAAAATGGTCATAGTGTCTAAAGTCACGCTCATGCAGTTCTCTTAAAATGTTCACTAAATCTGGGCGGATGGAAGAATGCCGCAATGAAACATGATAGCCAAGGGACAATCGTTTTAACACATCGTCCGCATTCATCGCTTCATGATCACTGTCCGCGCCAAACAGCTTCATTTTTGTTAGCGTTTTCTCAGAAGCTCCGGGAAAATGCCCTTCAATTCGTTTTCTCTGCTTCTTCGTTTCTTGCATGCAATATAAAATGAGATCATCACCGTCCATCAATCTTGGCCAGCTTGTTAATTCGCCGCCTTGGAGGACGTCAGGATGATCAATCCATTCCTTCCGGTAGTTGACTGGCAGCATCTCATCTTCATATCTGACTTCCGTTTGAAGATCGTATCTGGACCACCAGAAATACTGAAATGGCTGCTTTTTTAATTCACATAGAGTGGAAAGCGCTTTCTTTTCATTGCTTTGCAAAAGAAGAAATAAGTTATCGCTGACCATCGTTGTTGTGCCAAATTGAGACACATATTCTGCAAGTGATTGGGGATTATAAATATGGAACGGATGCGCGTGAGGCTCTATATACCCAGGCACAATGTATTTCCCTTCACAATCAATCACACGTTTAGCTGATTTATTTTGAGGAAGCTCTGCTCCGACATAAACAATTCGATCATCATGTATCCAAATATTTGCCTTCACCCATTGCTTCAAAAACGGGTTAAGCACGAGTCCATTCGTTAAAAGGAGTGTTGGAACTATTTTTGAGTCGACTACATCGATTTGTGTGCGGATGTCATTGTTTCTCCAATTAAAAGTACGTTCGGACATTCACATACTCTCCTTCATTTGTATTAGCCCTATCGTAACATAACGAACTACGTTACGCATTAATGAAACGTTACAATTTCTTGAAATCACACTTAAAATAATTTAAAAAAGGAGATTCACCTTCAATGAAACCTAATCTCGGCTTAATGGAAGCGCTCATTAGAATTGCCTGCGGAATGACGATATGTACTGTGGCTGGATCCTTATATGCTAGAAAACCATGGAGTAAAATGCTGCTTTTGGGCATCATGTTTGGCGGTATGAAACTAGGATCTGGCATTCTTCGTTTTTGTCCAGTGACATATATGTGTGAGCAGCAGGACACACATAAAGAGAAGGCTGAGTAAGGCAGCCTTCTTTTTTTGTGATCAATCTCATTCCGCTGCTTCACACCATTCTACTATTGTACCTGCAATAATTTCTGCTGCTTCAATCACATGCTCAATGTCAATGGATTCATTCGGAAAATGGGCAAGCTCCGTTGTTCCAGGTCCAAACACGATGATCGGAATACCAGCCGCCTGTGACAGTAATCCGCCGTCCGTTCCCCAAGGGGCGGCTTCGATCTTCGGCGGCTGCTTCATGACCGCTTCATATTGTTCCTTCAATAAACCTAAAAGCGGATGATCTGTATCGATTGAACCCGGAAGCCATCTTGCACCAAACCATTCGACCTCAACAGGATGTTCTTGGAACCATTCATCTTTTTCTCCGAGTCCTGCCATCCAATTTTCTAATTCCTTCTCTGCCTGTTCTACCGTTTCACCCGGCATCACCCCGAGCCTGCCTTCCATTGTGACAAGGTCTGCTACAGAGGATGGCCAATCACCGCCTTGAATTTTCCCGATATTGATTGGGATCGGGATTGGGATATGCTGAAACAGCGGCTCAGTGATTCGCTGATTTCTTTCTTCTTCAAGTGCCGCTATATGTGAAAGGACTATCGTGCTCTTTTCAATAGCAGAAACGCCGTGATATCTTGTTCCGCCATGAGCAGCCCTTCCTTTAATATGCAGTCTGAACCATTTAGATCCTTGCTGAATCGGAAAGATTTTCATATGACTTGGCTCTGGAATGATGGCTGCATCTGCTGTATATCCTCTCAGTATGGCTGCAAGGGTGCCTGCGCCGCCGCTCTCTTCTTCGACAACACTATGAAACACGACATCTCCCTTCAGCGGAATCTGAAGCGCATGCAGTGCTTCAAGTGCAAAGAGTAAAGAAACGTTTCCACCTTTCATATCTGTTGCCCCGCGTCCATAAAGTCTCCCGTTTATGATATGCCCGCTGTAGGGCGGATATGTCCATTGTTTGTGATCACCTGCCGGGACAACATCGACATGCCCATTTAATAAAATAGATTTGCCGCCGCCTTTACCTTTCAATCGTCCGGCGACATTGGGACTTCCTTTAAAGGAACGTCTCGGGGAATAAAAATACGGATGATTCAGCAAGTCATCTCCACCAATGTCCCATACGTCAACATCAAAGCCAATGGCAGAAAGTTTATTTGCTACGATTTTCTGTACTTCTTGCTCATTTCCTTGTGTGCTGTCACATTGCACCATTTGCTGAAGAAGCGTCACGGCTTCTTCCTTATGCTCTTTCATCCAGCTTCTGATACGTGTAATTGGCTGCAAGTCGGTCATCCTTTCTACACAACAGATTTGACATCAGGCGCTAAAATGAGCGGCGCCTCTGTCGCCCTCATGACATCTTCCGGCTGAAACGGCGGCATGACTTCACGCAAAATGAGCAGCTGTGACTTGACCTCAATGACTGCCATATCCGTAATAATCAGATCCACACAAGACTTAGCAGTTAAGGGCAGCGTGCAGGCTGCTTTTATCTTAGATTGTCCATGTTTATCAAGGTGGCTCATCACAACCACCACCTTTTTCGCTTTTTGCGCAAGTTCAATGGCTCCACCCATACCCGGCACTCGTTTCCCTGGCACAATCCAATTGGCAAGATCCCCACGACTGCTGACTTCAAGTGCACCTAAAATGGTCATATCCAGCATCCCTTTGCGAATGATGCCAAAAGCGGTTGTGCTGTCCATATATGATCCGCCTTTTGTTAACGTAATGGGAAAACCCCCGGCATTGCACAAATTCGGATCTTCTTCCCCTTGTGCTGGTGAAGCGCCTGCCCCCATAATGCCGTTTTCTGCATGCAGCCACACCTCGTAATGTGCTGGGATGTAGTCAGCTGCAAGGGTCGGGATGCCGATCCCAAGATTCACAATCATGCCATCTTCAATTTCCTGTGCCGCGCGTTTGGCTATGCGGTGTCTTAAATCGATGTCTCCCATGCCCATGTCCAGTTCACTCCTTTTGATTGCACGATCTGGTTCACAAATACGCCTGGTGTGACGATTTCCTCTGGATGAAGCCCGCCCACAGGCACAATCTCTTCTACTTCCGCAATGGTCCAGTCTCCTGCCATCGCCACAATCGGGTTTGTATTCCGTGCACTTTTATCAAAAATCAGGTTGCCTGCTTCATCTGCTTTGAGGGCATTCACAATCGCGATATCCGCGGTCAGTGCAGGCTCAAGAATATACTTCTTTCCATCCAGCTGAACCAATTGTTTCTCATCAAGATTGAGGCTATCCATGCCGACATCTGTCACAATGCCCGCTAAACCCATCCCCCCTGCCCTGATCTTTTCTGCTAGGATGCCCTGCGGGTAAAAAAGAACGTCTAGTGTATCTGCCTGCATTTTCTGCCCGGCAATTGGATTTGAGCCAATATGAGAGGCAATGATTTTCTTCACTCTTCCTTCTGTGATCAGCCTGCCAACACCGATTTGCGGGAAGCCTGCATCGTTTCCGATCAATGTCAGGTCTTTAATATTGGCTTCTAGGATGGCATCGATCAATGATGGCGGGGACCCCACACCGCCAAACCCGCCAAACATAATGGTCATTCCGTCTCTAAAATGCGTGATGACTTGATCTAAGTTCGCTGTTTTGTTCATCATCTTTCCTCCCTACATGGCAGATGGGAAAAACCCTCGATTGATGACTTCTTGCTCGACCTGCGTCATTGTCTGCCCGAATAAATGAATCAGTTCATCCATCTCCTGCTGCGTAATGGAAAGCGGCGGTGCGATCATGACCGCTGCACCTCCTACACCATCCTCTCCAGCGCTTGCTGGGTAAACAAGCAAACCATTTTGCTTGGCCGTCTCCACAACTAAATGTGTCATTTGAGCATGAGCAGGAAATGGTGTTTTCGATAATCGGTCTGCGACAAATTCAATGCCAATGAGCAGCCCCTTTCCTCTCACATCTCCTATGATGGAATGATTTGTTTGCAAATCCTTTAAAGCATTCATTAAATATCGGCCAGACAAATCAGCCCGTTCTGAAAGCTGGTGTTTTTTCATGTATCGAATGACAGCCAGTGAGACGGCTGCTGAAAGCGGGTTGCCACTATAAGTGTGGCCTGCCATCACAGAGCCCGAACCGCTGAGAATCGGTGCAATCACATGATCTGCTGAGACAGCTGCAGCAATCGGTGCATAGCCGGCGCTCATGCCTTTTCCGAGTACCATGATATCTGGTACGACGCCCCAATGTTCCATGGCAAACATTTTCCCAGTTCGTCCAAAGCCTGTCATGACTTCATCTGCAATCATTAAAATATCGTTTTCCTCACAAACTCGCTTCATCGCCGCAAAATATCCGTCTGGCGGAACAAGCGCCGCACCCGCTGCTCCAACAATCGGCTCTGCAATAAAAGCCGCAATCCTCTCTTTTCCTATACGCTGGATGACAGTTTTAAATTCCTGTACATACCATTCGACCTGCTTGCTTTCTTCCTTTGGCAGCCACGAACGATAGCTGTATGGCGGAGACAGCACCGGGTGTTTTTCGAGCAGTGGTTCAAAGCGCTCTCTCCTAGCAATATGACCTGACATCGACAGCGCACCGAGTGTGATGCCGTGATAACTCATCCATCTTGAAATGATGTGATTCTTCTCAGCCTTCCCCTGCTCCTGCCAATGCTGAATGGCAATTTTCATGGCGGTCTCTGTTGCCTCTGATCCGCTTCCGACAAAAAAAGACCAGTTCAGGTCCCCTGGGCAGAGCGTACTCAATTCATAGGCAAGTTCTTCTGCTGGTTCATTTGTGAATTGTGATCTGTACGTAAAGCTCACCTTTTCCGCTTGCTCTGTCATGGCATCAATGATGTCCCGTATCCCATGTCCAATACTTGCCGTGACAGCACCAGATGAGCCGTCTAAATATTTTTTCCCGTCCCGATCATATAAATAAATCCCCTCTCCTTTCACAGCCACAGGATAATGCTGATTCAACATCGGTTTGATTAAGTAATCCCGGGTCTCCACTTTGTCATTCCTCCCTCTCTCGTCAGCAGCTGCATCTTTCTTTTTTCATGAATCGCAAGAAAATTTTGTATACTTGTTATAAGATTAGCTTAATCAAGAGGGCAGTCATCCTCCATTCGCCACATGCCCGAATTTCACACGCATTTTTTATACATTGTGTATAAGAGTGTTCAAAAGGAGGTCATGAGTCTATGGCGATTCTCGTCAAAGATGCACTCTCGCTCGATATCATGAAGGAAACAAAGCTGCTTGCTGGGGAAAATGGACTAGACCGCCTCATTCAGTGGGTGACCATCGTGGAAATTATCGAAGATACTTCAAGGCTTTCAGAAGGGGAACTGCTCGTCACAACCGGTTTTGGGCTTGCAGACAATCTAGAAAGGCGCGCCCGGCTTGAGGAGCTGATTCAATCTCAACGTCTATCGGCCATTGCGATTTATAAAGGCGTATACTTAACGGAAATTCCGGCATCACTGATCGAAGCTGCCAAAAACAGCGGCATTCCACTCATCGAGATTCCTTCACATGTCAACTTCTCAGACATTACAAAAGCTGTCCTAGAGCAAATCGTCAGCAGCCAGCTCCATCAGCTTAAATATTCTTCAGCCATTCACCAAAGACTAACCCATTTAAATGTCAGCAATAAAAATGTCACACAAATTACAGATGAGCTGGCACACCTCACTTCGGCGAACATCGTTGTGCTTGATGTTTTTTTACATCAAACCGCAGCTCATCTCATCAAAGATGAAGTGACGTACTCTCCTGCTTTTGGCTTTATGACAGATCATGAACCAATCGAAACGACGCCTCTTCTCAAGCAGGCTGAGGAGAAAGGAAGGCTCGTTTATGACACGTGCGGTGCGTTTGTCCTCGCTGCATGCCCAGTGATTGCGATGGGCGATATTTTCGGATTTATTGTATCTTTAAAGAAAAAGGATGCGTGGCATCATCTCGACGCGATTGCCATCGAGCATGCCGGGGCGGTGTATGCGATTGAATGGCTGAAGCAAAAAGCCATTCAAGATACAGAAAACCAAATGCAAGGTCATTTGTTAGATGATATTTTGCAGCAGCAATACACAGAAGAAAGCTATGTGGTCGAACAGGCAACAAAGCTGCAATACGATATGAGCGATGAGCAGGTGGTCATCTACTTTCAATTTCAGCATCAGCACACACAGCTCGATCACCAAATGATGCAGCGCCTATCTCAATTGCTCACGTCGATATTTGAACGCAGACATATTCCTTTTTTACTTAAGACAAGGCTCGATTCCATTTTTGTTCTTACACCGGCAGGAAAAAAAGCGTTTCAAGAAGCGGAGTGGTATCGTGCAGCAGAAGAGTGCCGGAGCACTTGGTCTTATTTTTTTCCCGTCCATCCGATTGTGATTGGCATTGGGAGAGCCTATGACCAGATCGGTCTCTTTTCAAAAAGCGCGAAGGAAGCGCAGTATGCAGCAAGGCTTCTTCCGCTTTTAAAGACAGACGAATGCATCATTCATTATCAGAAGCTCGGCTTATACGGGATGCTGCTTGAAATGAATGAAGCGGGTATGAATTTGCATGACTTTTACGTGGAGCTGTTAAGTCCCTTGCTTTATACGAAAAAACAGGGCGCTGACCTGATCCATACACTCGAAGTGTATTTGGCACACAATGAAAATATTCAAAAATCTGCGGGAGAATTGTTTATTCACAGACATACATTAAGCTACCGGCTGAAACAAATTGAAACGAGAACAGGCTGCAGCCTCAAATCCACAGATGATCGGATGAAGCTGCAGCTCAGTATCATGGCGTACCGCTTATCTGGTCTGCTTGATCAGATGAGAACCATTTCATGATTCATTCGGCGTTTTCACCCATAGATTCATATCTTCAATTTTGTCAAAAATATAGCAGTTGTTTTGGAAACGCCCGGTATACGTATAGCCGAGCTGATAAAACACTTGGTTCATTCCATAGGACAGTGCACGTGCGAGAGAATAAAAGACATAGATGTGCATGGATTGAAGTTCTTTTTCGAGTGCTAGAATCAAATGATGCATGAATCCTAGTTTTCTGTATGATGGAAGGGTCGCACAATCTGTTAATTCCGCATGACCATACGGCGCATTGATTTCAGCGGATGCTGCACTCACAATGTGACCGTCATGTTCAACGGCATAAAAGACGGTCCCTTCCTCCATCACCTTTTGGATGTAATCTGGCTCATTCATTGGCGTAGGATACGTTTCAAAAACGGTATCATAGAGCTTTGCCAGCTTGTGAATATCCTGCGTATCTGCTTTCCTCATCACAAACTCATCCTGCCACGTGCCTTGGTCTTTTTTGAGAGGCTTTTCCTGAATAGACGCAACAATTTCATCTTCCTTCAGCCAATACAGGCTGTTCATCCGATCCTCCGTCAGAAAGAGCGACATGCCGTACGCATCACTTCCAAGAAAATAATGAGAAAACACGCCTTCAAGCCGAAAGCCTTTTTCTAAAAAAAGAGACATATGCTCACGCCTGACTTTCACAATGACCTTAGAAGCCTTGCAGTCTGCCGCTTCCTTAAGAACCGACTGAATCACATCCCGCACCTTGCCGCTGTAGTCATCCAAACGGATTCGCTCATTAAATGAATCAATACAGATCGAGGCAGAAAAACGCTCGTTCGCAAGTTCCTTCAATTGCACCATATACTCATCCTCTCTTATAAATCAGCTAATAAAAAAAATCCAAATGGAAAATGAAACAATGACGATACCAGAAAAAATCGACATGATCATATACCGAATGGCTGAGTCTTTTTTGGCTTTGTTTTGCTTTCTCGCTTCATACATGATGAGATTTGAGAACAGTATAAATAAAATAAGTAACACGATTGCAAATAGAATAATTCCTTGAATGACCATGCTGCCTCCTCATAAACTCGTCATCCCATACTACTTCTTCATATTCGAGCATCATCCCTTCTCATGAACAAAAAACACCTTTCCATCTCATCAGATAGAAAGGTGTTTTGATTAAACGTTTTTCCCCGCAGCCTTCAGTGCACGGGCACCGATGTCACGGCGATAAAATAGACCTGGCTGTATGATTTCTTCAACCGCTTCATACACTCTTGATCTTGCCGCTTCAAATGTGTCGTCAAATGCGGTCACATTCGCTACACGTCCGCCATTTGTGACGAATTGATCGTTTTCTTTTTTTGTTCCTGCATGGAAGGTCACGACATCAGAGACAGTCGTTTGCAAGGCACCGATCGGTGTGCCTTTTGCATAGTCTTCTGGGTATCCTTCTGATGCAAGAACCACACTGACAGCCGCAGTGTCTTTCCACTGTAAGTCCACATCTTTTCCATCAAGAATATCGAGGAATACTTGGACTAAATCTGATTCAAGACGAGGGAGAACCACCTGCGTTTCAGGGTCGCCAAAGCGTGCATTGAATTCAATCACCTTTGAGCCTTCTGGTGTCAGCATTAAACCTGCATATAAAATGCCTGTAAATGGACGCCCTTCCTGCACCATCGCGCGAGCTGCCGGTTTCACAACATCTTCCACGGCTTTCTGAACCACTTCATCTGAAATTTGCGGAACTGGTGAATAAGCGCCCATTCCGCCGGTGTTCGGCCCTTTGTCATCTTCAAAGGCCCGTTTGTGATCCTGCGCAATCACCATCGGGTACACCTTTTCTCCGTTGACAAAAGCCATGAGTGAAAATTCTTCGCCTGTTAAAAATTCCTCGATGACAACAGATGCACTTGCATCGCCAAACTTTTCATCCTCTAAGAAATCATGCAGACAATCGACCGCCTCTTCCAGCGTCATGGCCACTGTGACGCCTTTTCCTGCGGCAAGCCCGTCTGCTTTAATGACAATCGGCGCACCCTTTTCTTCTACATATGCTTTTGCTGCTTCAAACGATGTAAAGGCAGCGTAAGCGGCTGTTGGGATATCGTAGTTCTTCATTAAGTCTTTTGCAAATTCCTTTGAGCCTTCAATGACCGCAGCTTTTGCATTCGGTCCAAATACTTTTAGACCTGCTTCTTCAAATGCATCAACGATACCTGCGATTAAAGGGACCTCTGGACCGACAATGGTTAAGCCGATTTCGTTTTCTTTTGCAAAACGAATTAACGCCTCATGATCGCCTTCGTCGATTGGTACAAGCTTCGCAGCATCTGTCATTCCATCATTGCCGGGTGCGACAAATACTTGGCTGACAAGTTCACTTTGATTCACTTTCCATGCGATGGTATGCTCTCTTCCGCCTCTGCCGATAATTAATACGTTCACACTGTCATCCCCTTAATGTTTGAAATGTCTAACGCCAGTGAAGACCATGGCGATGCCGTATTCATCTGCTTTTTGAATCGATTCTTCATCACGAATAGATCCGCCTGGCTGAATGATCGCTGTGACGCCTGCCTTTGCAGCAGCTTCCACTGTATCGCCCATTGGGAAGAATGCATCAGAGCCTAGTGCGCTTCCTTTTGCCTTTTCACCAGCTTGCTCAATTGCAATGTTAGCTGAGCCCACGCGGTTCATTTGACCAGCACCGATTCCTGCTGTCATTTGATCTTTCGCAAGGACAATAGCATTTGATTTCACATGCTTGACTACTTTCCAAGCAAGCTTTAAGTCTTTCCATTCGTCTTCTGTTGGTTCTCTTTTCGTTGGAATAGAAATCGTTGCTTCCTCTAAGCCGTACGTGTCAATATCCTGAACAAGCAGTCCGCCATGAACACTTGTCAGCTGTTTTTCTTTTTTCCCAAGATCTGCTTCTACATCTAATGTTAATAGACGAAGATTCTTTTTCGCTGTTAACACGTCAAGTGCTTCTTGGCTGAACGATGGGGCGATGACAATTTCTAAGAAAATCGTATGCAGCACCTCAGCCGTTTGTTTGTCTACTTCACGGTTAAGTGCCACAATGCCGCCAAAAATAGACGTCTCATCTGCTTTGAATGCTCTGTCAAATGCTTCTGCAATTGTTTCTCCTGTACCAACGCCGCACGGGTTCATATGCTTCACAGCAACAGCTGCTGGCTCCGTGAATTCACGTACAATTTGAAGAGCGGCATCTGCATCTTTGATATTGTTGTAGGAAAGTTCTTTTCCATGTAATTGCTTTGCAGTAGCCAAAGAACCTTTGGCTGGAAGAGCATTTTCATAGAAAGTCGCCGCTTGGTGCGGGTTTTCTCCATAACGAAGGGATTGTTTTTTCTCAAACGTGACAGTGAACTGTTCTGGCTCTGTTTCGCCCACAAAGTTTGTTAAGTAATCCGCAATCAGAGCATCGTATGCAGCCGTATGACGGAATACCTTTGCAGCGAGCTCACGTTTTTTCTCGAGTGACACGCCGCCTTCTTTGATTTGCTGGATGACTGTATCATAGTCACGAGGATCGACAATTACTGTGACGTCTTGGTGGTTTTTTGATGCTGCACGAAGCATTCCCGGTCCGCCAATATCAATGTTTTCAATCGCTTCTTCATACGTCACATCGTCTTTTGAGATCGTCTCTTTGAATGGATAGAGATTCACGACAACAAGATCAATCGGCTGAATGCCATGCTTCTCAATCTGTGCCATATGCTCATCGTTTTCTCTCACTGCTAAAAGTCCGCCATGAATGTTCGGGTGAAGTGTTTTGAGTCGTCCGTCCATGATTTCAGGGAATCCAGTGACTTCTGAAATTCCAATGACATCAATGCCGTTCTCTTGAAGAAGCTTGTGTGTACCTCCAGTTGAAATCACTTCAACGCCAAGTTCTGTTAATTCTTTCACAAAAGGTACAAGATTCGTTTTATCGGAAACACTGATTAATGCGCGTTTGATCGTCATGCCTTCGTCACCTCATTAAGATAATTCTAAAAGTGATTTGATCACTTTTGGATATAGTGTGTGTTCTAGTTCATGCATTCTTTTTTCAATCGATTCAAGCTCTTCCCCTTGTTCGATGTAAATCGACGCTTGGTCAATGATCGGACCTGTATCCATGCCTTCATCGACAAAATGGACGGTGATCCCTGCCACTTTGACGCCTGCTTGATAAGCTTGTCCAATAGCATCCAGCCCTGGGAAGGCTGGCAGCAAGGACGGGTGGATATTGACAATTTTCCCTCTGAATGCTTCAAGTAATGTCGGACCAATCAGTCTCATATACCCAGCAAGGAAAATCCATTCCACTTCATGCAGCCTAAGCTGTTCAATGATCGTTTGTTCAAAAGCGGCTTTATTCGGAAAAGCCTTCGGGGTAAAGGCAAAGGAGGGAATGCCCTCTTTCTCAGCACGCTCCAGCACCTTTGCACCCGGTTTATCACAAATCACAATGGCGGCCTCTGCCTGCCACTGTTCTTTTTTTAATGTATCAATAATGGCTTGAAAATTCGTCCCGCTTCCAGAGGCGAAGATCGCAAACTTCTTCATGAGAGGCTTCCACCGCCGAATGTGACACCTTCTCCTTTTTGAACACGGCCGATGAGAAATGCTTTCTCTCCGTCTTCTTCAAGTCCTCTGATCACTTCGACAAGGTCATCTTCTTTTACCGCTAAGACAAAACCAATGCCCATATTAAACACATTGAACATTTCTTCTGCCTTTAACTGTCCTTTTTCTTGAATAAAGGAGAAAATTGGCGGTACTGGCCATGAGCCGTTATCAATCTCAACGCCAAGCCCTTCAGGCAGCATACGCGGTAAATTTTCAATAAAGCCGCCGCCTGTCACATGTGCCATGCCGTCAATCTTGCCGGCTTTCACTTGTTTGAGAACAGGCTTCACATAAATTTTGGTCGGTTCAAGAAGCTCTTCTCCAAGCGGTCTTGTAAAAGGTTCATACGTTTGATGCAGATCCAGACCAGCGTCTTCCAACAATACTTTACGAACAAGAGAGTACCCATTGCTATGAATTCCGCTTGAGCTGAGTCCAATAAGCAAGTGCCCCTCTTTGATGCTCTCTCCTGTCACGATTTCATCCTTTTCAACGACGCCTACTGAAAAACCAGCAATATCATATTCATCTTCTGTGTAAAGACCCGGCATTTCTGCTGTTTCTCCGCCGACAAGCGCTGAACCAGACTGCTCACAGCCGTCAGCCACACCTTTGACGATTGATTCAATTTTTATCGGATCTGCTTTTCCAACTGCTAGGTAATCTAAGAAAAAGAGCGGTTCTGCCCCTTGTGCAAGCACATCGTTGACACACATTGCCACGGCATCGACGCCGATCGTATCGTGTTGATCCATTAAAAAGGCAAGCTTTAATTTTGTTCCGACACCATCTGTTCCTGAGACAAGAACGGGCTTTTTGTATGGCAGCTCAGATAAATCAAACATACCGCCAAATCCGCCTAGAGCACCCATGACGCCTGCTCTTTTTGTACGTTCTACGTGTGTTTTCATTCGTTTGACGGCTTCGTATCCTGCTTCGATGTCGACACCGGCGTTTTTATATGCTTCTGACATCCCATTCACTCCTTTTAGCTGCTTCTCTTCCATTTATTTTCAGCAGAATGAAAGAGCAGCATATCAAATCATCTTGACTGCTGCTCCTTTATTCGATTATTTCGTCAGTGCTGTTTCCTTCACATGTGGAAGAACAGTATCTTCATAAATTTCAGTCGGGTATTTCCCAGTAAAGCATGCTAAACATTGACCGCGCTGCGGATCATCATACTTCCTGCCAATCCCGTCCATTAAACCGTCTACAGATAAAAATGCAATGGAGTCTGCACCGATTTCCTGTCTAATTTCTTCCACTGAATGAGAAGAAGCAATCAGCTCTTCATGTGTGGACGTATCAATTCCATAAAAACAAGGATGTGCGATTGGCGGTGAACTAATGCGTACATGGACTTCCGTCGCACCCGCTTCTCTTAGCATCGTCACAATGCGGCGGCTCGTAGTTCCGCGTACGATGGAATCATCGACCATCACGACACGTTTTCCTTCGACGACCCCGCGCACAGCTGACAGCTTCATGCGCACGCCCTGCTCACGCAATGCTTGAGACGGCTGGATAAAGGTCCGTCCGACATAACGGTTTTTAATTAAACCGAGCTCATATGGAATACCTGTTGCTTCGGCATATCCAATCGCTGCAGAAATACTCGAATCTGGTACACCTGTCACGACATCTGCTTCGACATGCGCTTCCTCGGCAAGCTTTTTGCCAAGGTTCTTTCTCGCACTATGCACGTTGATGCCGTTGATATTGCTGTCAGGTCTTGAGAAATAAATGTATTCCATGCTGCACATGCTGCGGTTAATGTTCATGGAGAAGCGTTCAGATTTCAGGCCTTCATCATTAATGATCAGCATTTCTCCAGGCTCTACATCTCGTAAATACGTGGCACCGACAACATCAAATGCACATGTTTCAGAAGCAACAACATACGCGTCCCCAAGCATACCAAGTGAAAGCGGACGTAAGCCGTTCGGATCAAGAGCCACAATCATTTCTGTTTCCGTCATAATTAAGAAAGCATATGCGCCTTTAAGCATGGATAGGGCATTTTTGATCTGCTCTTTCAATTCAACATAGCCGCTGCGCTTAATTAAATGAGCAAGCACTTCAGTGTCAGAAGATGTTTGGAATATACTCCCCTGGTTCTCTAGCTGCTGCTTTAATTGCGTTGCATTCACTAAGTTCCCATTATGAGCAAGGGCAAGACTGCCGTTGTTTTGCGAGCGGAAGAAGAGGGGCTGCACATTTTCAAAGCCGCCTCCGCCTGCTGTCGCATACCGAACGTGTCCGATCGCACCTTTTCCTTTCAAATCCTTTAGCTCACCGTTTTGAAAGACTTCCGTAATCAGTCCAAGGCCTTTATGTGCCGTCAGGTTTTCACCATCTGTTGCAATGATTCCCGCACCTTCTTGTCCTCGGTGCTGAAGGCTATGCAATCCGTAATATGTGATTTGCGGGGCTTCTTCGTGTCCCCAAACCCCAAAGACGCCACACTCTTCGTTTAAGCCTCTGATTTCAGCAAGCATGGGATCGCTCCTTTCCATGCGCGTTCAAGCTCGTTGACCGCTGCTTGAATCCATTGTTGTCCTTCTTGATTTTTGACAGTGAATACCCCATCATTTGTGACCGTTCCAACTTCTGTCGCATCTTTGACAGCCGCAGCAAATGCTTCACGGTGCTCTGGTTTCACTGTGACGACAAAACGTGACTGTGTTTCACTGAATAATGAAGCTTCGCTGTTTAAATCAATTTGGATATGAGCGCCAAGACCGTCTGTTCCAAATGTACTTTCAGCAAGTGCAACACCAAGACCGCCTTCAGACACATCGTGTGCTGATTGAACAAGTCCGTTTTGAATCGCAGCAAGAAGGGCTTCCTGACGAGTGAGCTCTACATCCAAATCAATTTCTGGTGCTTTTCCGTAAATACGGCCTTCTGTCATCTTTTGAAGCTCACTGCCTGCGAATTCTTCCTTCGTCTCACCAATGACGAAAATCACATCGCCAGCCTGCTGGAACGACTGCGTCGTAATATGAGCTGTATCTTCCACCAAACCAACCATCCCAATGACTGGTGTTGGGTAAATGGCTGTTCCATTTGATTCGTTATATAAAGAGACGTTACCACCGATAACTGGTGTGCTTAGCTTGCGACACGCTTCGCTAATACCGTCAGCAGATTTTTCAATTTGCCAGAAAATTTCTGGTTTTTCTGGGTTACCGAAGTTCAGGTTATCTGTTACTGCAAGCGGACGAGCGCCTGAGCACACAATGTTACGTGCTGCTTCTGCGACTGCGATTTTCCCGCCGACCTCTGGATCAAGGTACAGATAACGTGCGTTACAATCGGTTGTCATCGCAAGGGCTTTTTTCGTTCCGCGGATTCTTAAAACGCCCGCATCAGAGCCTGGTGCAACGACTGTATTTGTCCGAACCATGTAGTCATATTGGTCATAAACCCATTCTTTACTTGCAATTGTCGGCTGCTGAAGGAGCTGCTTTAACGTGTCGGCTGCATCTGTGATAGCAGGTGCTTCAACTTTTGTTTCTAAAAACTCACGATAGTATGCAGGCTCACTTGACGGTTTGTGATAAACCGGCGCTTCTTCTGCAAGTGCATCAACAGGAAGCTCACATACCACTTCACCTTGGTGAAGTAAGCGAAGCATTTTATCGTCTGTCACATGACCGACTGATACTGCTTCAAGATCGTATTTTTCAAAAATATCAATGATTTCTTGTTCACGGCCTTTTTCAATAACCAAAAGCATTCTCTCTTGAGATTCAGAGAGCATCATTTCATATGCTGACATGCCTGTCTCACGCTGCGGGATGAGATCTAGATTCATCTCGATACCAGAACCTGCTTTACTCGCCATTTCCGCACTTGAGCTTGTTAAGCCAGCCGCTCCCATATCCTGAATTCCAACGAGTGCATCGTTTTTGATGACTTCGAGGCACGCTTCAAGTAGCAGTTTTTCCATGAATGGATCGCCGACTTGAACTGCTGAGCGTTTTTCTTCTGATTCATCAGAAAATTCCTCAGACGCAAATGTTGCACCATGAATTCCGTCACGGCCCGTTTTGGCACCAACGTACATGACCGTGTTGCCGACACCTTTGGCCTGCCCTTTTTTGATGTCTTCATGGTTGATTAATCCAACACACATCGCATTTACGAGCGGGTTGCCTTCATAGCTTTGATCGAAATGAACTTCTCCGCCGACTGTTGGAATTCCGATACAGTTTCCATAGCCTGCGATCCCTGCCACTACTTCTTCAAACAAGTACTTCACGCGCGGTGAAGTCAGTTCACCAAAACGAAGAGAGTTTAATACAGCAATTGGACGCGCACCCATGGAGAATACATCACGGATAATTCCGCCGACACCTGTCGCCGCTCCTTGATACGGTTCAATCGCAGATGGATGGTTATGTGATTCGATTTTAAATACAACCGCTTGGTTGTCTCCAATATCAACGATTCCAGCGCCTTCCCCAGGACCTTGAAGGACGTGCTCTCCTTTTGTCGGGAATTTGCTTAAAACAGGCTTTGAGTTTTTATAACTGCAATGCTCTGACCACATGACAGAAAAAATGCCCGTTTCTGTGTAGTTTGGCAGCCTGCCAATAATGGATTCGATTAAAGCGAATTCTTCATCACTCAATCCCATTTGCTGATACAATTTCTCTTCTTTAATTTGCTTGTGACTTGGTTCAAGCAGTAGTGACATGAGTGTCCCTCCAATTTTTCACGATAGATTGAAACAATTTAAGTCCGTCTGCGCTGCCTAGTAATGAATCAACCGCGCGCTCAGGGTGCGGCATCATGCCGAGTACATTGCCCTCTTCATTCGTTACACCTGCAATACGATTCACACTACCGTTAATATCGTCTCCATAAGTGAAAGCGATTTGGCCGCGTTCAATGAGCTTCGCTAAAGTGTCTTCGTCACAGTAGAAGTTGCCTTCACCGTGCGCTACAGGAATCGTAATGGATTCGCCTTTTTGATAACCGCTTGTAAATTGCGTTTCGTTGTTTTCTACAATGAGTTCAACTGGACGACAGATAAATTTCAAGTCTTTATTTCGTCTCATCGCACCCGGAAGAATACCTAGCTCCTGAAGAATTTGGAACCCGTTACAAACACCAAGAACAGGTTTTCCTTCCTCAGCTGCTTTTTTCACCGCCGGCATGATGTTTGAGAAGCGGGCGATCGCACCACATCTTAAGTAATCCCCATAAGAGAAACCGCCTGGTACGAGTACACCGTCAAATCCGTCAAGACTCGTTTCGTCGTGCCATACATATTCAACTTGTTCACCTAACTCATCTTGAATCGCATGGTACATATCGATATCACAGTTAGAGCCAGGCAAGACGATCACTGCAAACTTCACTGTGCGACAACCTCCTCCACCTCATAGCGGTAATCTTCAATCACCGTGTTGGCAAGTAATTTTTCGCACATTTCTTTGACGACTGTGTCTAAATCACGATCTGATTTTTCAATGACAAGCTCCATGTATTTCCCGATACGGACATCCTTTACTTCCTGATAAGACATGCTGTGCAAAGCATGCTGCACGGCACTTCCTTGAGGATCAAGAACGCTCTCTTTTAAGCTGACAAAAATTTTCACTTTATACATGTTTATGGCCTCCAAGTCTTTTGAAAATTTCTTCGTATGCATTCGTTAAGCCGCCTAGGTTTCGTCTGAACACATCTTTATCAAGCTTTTCGTTTGTATCTTTGTCCCAAAGCCTGCACGTATCAGGTGAAATCTCATCAGCTAGCAAAATACGATTCTCGTGATCTATTCCGAATTCAAGCTTGAAATCAATTAAATTCACATGACAGTCTGAGAAGATTTGCTTTAACTCTTCATTCACTTGTCTTGTGATCTGTTTCATTTCCTCGACCTGCTCAGGTGTCGCTGCATGTAAAATGCGAATATGATCTTCTGTAATGAGCGGATCGCCGAGCGCATCATCTTTGTAGTAAAACTCAATCAAAGGTGTGTCCAGTTTCGTTCCCTCTGGAATGCCAAGGCGTTTTGACATGCTGCCTGCCACTACATTTCGTACAACCACTTCAAGCGGAACAATCTGTACCTTTTGAATGAGCTGCTCTGTTTCAGTAAGGCGTTTCACAAAGTGATTGTTGATTCCTTTCTCATGCAGCATTTGAAAGATTAAGCTCGAAATTTCGTTGTTCAGTCTGCCTTTGCCTTCGATTTCGGCTTTCTTTTCGCCGTTAAATGCTGTAGCTGAGTCTTTATATTCGACATATAAAATATGCTCGTCATCGGTCTGATAGATTCTTTTCGCTTTGCCTTCGTAGAGAAGTTCTTGTTTCACAGTCATTCAGGTTGGCCTCCTAATTTGAATGTTGGCAATTTTCAGGATTGGGCGCCTGGCAAGCAGGCGGCCCATTTCTTACGCAAGACCTAGACGTTCGAAAATCATATCGACATTTTTCAAATGATAGTTGTAATCGAAGCAGTCAGCGATTTGTTCCGGTGTTAAGCGTGACGTGATTTTTTCTTCTGCTTCTACTAATGAACGGAACGGTACTTGCTTCTCCCACGCTTCCATTGCCTTTGGCTGAACCGTGTCATATGCCTCTTCACGTGCCATGCCTGTATCGATTAATGCAAGAAGAACGCGCTGTGAGTAAATTAAGCCAAGTGTGCGGTCCATGTTGCGTTTCATATTTTCAGGGAAAACCGTTAAGTTTTTCACGATGTTTGAGAAACGGTTGAGCATGTAGTTCAGTGCAATCGTTGCATCTGGTAAAATGATGCGCTCAGCAGATGAATGAGAAATATCACGCTCATGCCAAAGCGGTACATTTTCGTAAGCTGTCAGCATATATCCACGGATCACGCGGGCAATTCCCGTCATATTTTCAGAGCCGATTGGGTTACGCTTATGCGGCATCGCTGATGATCCTTTTTGTCCTTTTGCAAAGAACTCTTCTACTTCACGTGTTTCACTCTTTTGAAGACCACGAATTTCAACAGCAAATTTCTCAATGCTCGTTGCGACTAAAGCAAGAGTAGCCATGTAATCTGCATGGCGGTCACGCTGCAAGGTTTGGGTTGAAATTGGTGCAGCTTTGATGCCAAGTTTCTCACATACATATTGCTCAACAAACGGGTCGATGTTCGCATATGTGCCAACAGCTCCAGAGATTTTGCCATATTCAATGCCAGCTTTTGCTTGTTTAAAACGTTCTAAGTTACGCTTCATTTCCTCGTACCAAAGAGCAAGCTTCAGGCCAAATGTTGTCGGTTCAGCGTGTACACCGTGTGTACGGCCCATCATGACGGTATATTTGTGCTCTTTTGCTTTTTCTTTTAGTATGTCAACAAATCTCTCAATGTCCTTGAGCAAGATATCGTTCGCCTGTTTTAATAGATATGAAAGCGCCGTATCCACTACGTCTGTCGATGTTAATCCGTAATGAACCCACTTTCTTTCTTCTCCTAGAGATTCAGAGACAGCACGCGTAAAGGCAACCACGTCGTGGCGCGTGTCTTGTTCAATCTCTAAAATACGTCCAATATCAAAGCTTGCATTTTTGCGCATTGTCACAACGTCTTCTTTCGGAATGACGCCAAGCTCTGCCCAAGCTTCACAAGCGAGAATTTCTACTTCAAGCCATGCATTAAATTTGTTTTCCTCTGTCCAGATTGCTGACATTTCTGGTCGTGCGTAACGTTCGATCATTTCCCGTTTCCTCCATCTCTTTCAGTCCATATCTTTGTGATGTTTGTCATCCACTCATCATCGAGCTGTTTCATAAACGTCATATGCCCCATTTTGCGGCCGGCTTTTACTTCATGCTTTCCATATAGATAAAGCTTCGCTTCTTTGAGAAGCTCAGGATGCTCTTTTGGAATGTCCACTTCATCGCCTAATAAATTCACCATCATTCCCTCTGATAAAAGGGCTGTACCGCCAAGCGGCAAACCACATATAGCGCGGACGTGCTGTTCAAACTGACTTGTCTCACATAAATCGAGTGTATAATGACCAGAATTATGCGGGCGCGGTGCCAGTTCATTGACGAGCAGCTTTCCGTCATTTGTCAGGAACAGTTCTACAGCAAGAGTACCAACCAGCCCCAGCTTTTCAGCTAGTGTTGTTGCCAATTCTTTCGCCTTCTCCTGAATGCGGTTCTCTACCCTTGCAGGCACAATGCTTTGGAACAAAATATTATGCTTATGAATGTTCTCAGCGACTGGGAATACTGCAATCTCTCCATGAACAGAACGAGTGACGATCACCGAGAGCTCCATTTGAAATGGAACCCAGCTTTCTAAAATACAAGTTCCATGTGTGAGCAGTGCAGCTGCTTCCTGAAGCTGTTCTTTTTCTTTAATGACGTACTGTCCTTTTCCGTCGTAGCCGCCTCTGCATGTTTTCAGCACGGCTGGCAAACCAAGCACGTCCACTGCGTCTTCCAGCTCTTTTTCATCATGAATGATGCGGTAAGGCGCTACTTCACAGCCTGCGTCTACAATTCCTTTTTTCTCGGTCTCACGATTTTGAGTTAAAAGGAGAAGGTCGCTTCCTTGTGGTAAATAGGCTTCTTCCTTCAGCTGATTGAGTGCATCATAATCAATATTTTCAAACTCATAAGTCACCACATCGCTGATGTCTGCCAGCTTTCGAATCGCTTCAAGGTCACTATATGCGGCTGTGATTTCTTTATCGGCAACCTGTCCGCAAGGAGATTGTGCAACTGGGTCTAGAACTGCTGCCCGGTACCCCATTTGCTTTGCGCTGACAGCCATGTATCTGCCAAGCTGTCCGCCGCCAATGATCCCGATGGTTGCGTTTGGAAAAATGGTCTGCTTAGCCAAGCTGATCACTGCTTTCTAGTACAGTCTGTTTTGTCTGTTCTCTTCTTTCTTCAAGGCGAGCTGCGACCTTTTCATCAAATGCTGAAATCATTTGTGCGGCAAGAAGGCCTGCATTTGTTGCACCGGCTTTGCCAATGGCTACTGTAGCAACTGGTACACCGCCTGGCATTTGAACAATGGATAATAAGGAATCCAGCCCGTTTAGTGCCTTTGATTGTACAGGCACACCAATGACCGGCAGTGTCGTTTTTGCTGCGACCATCCCCGGTAAATGTGCTGCGCCTCCAGCACCGGCAATGATGACCTTTAGTCCTTTACCTCTTGCTTCAGTCGCATATTCAAACATCAAGTCAGGTGTCCGGTGTGCGGATACTACCTGTTTTTCATACGGAATGTTTAATTCCTCTAAGATGTCGCACGCATTTTTCATTGTTTCCCAATCAGATGTACTTCCCATGATGACACCTACAAGCGGCTTCATTTTGTCCCCACCTTTAAGCTGATATTCGATTTTGTATCGTTTGACACGCTTCCCAAACCTAAGCAGCTTGTCAAACGCCGAACAAAAAGGCCCGGTCTGTATTGCAATGTTAGGAAGCAACACAAACCGGGCCATGGTAAGCGCTGTTCGCTTTTGAAACGCCATGTCAGTTTTGTTCACTATCCTGCATAGTCCAGTCATTTACGGTAACTGGGTAGAAACTTATGGGCCATATTCCCAAGATTATATGAGGCTCGTGTTTTGATTTCATGTTTATCTTAACAACGGATGTTCATGATGTCAACGGATTTATCGAACAATCTATGAAGTCGTCGTTTTAATGTTCGGATTTAGACTATTTTTCCTTCAAATACGATTTTTTTCCCAATCGGAATGATCTGAATCGACCCATTTTCCTTCTTTTCTTGAAAAATCGGTTCCTCCATTCGACGGACAGGCGAGTAGCCTTCCGCTGCCATCTGGGACAACACTTGATCAATCGTCATGTTGTCTTCCACATAGAATTTTTTCTTCTTTGGTTTTGCGGTCATTCTTTAATTCTCCTTTTCTTCACAGCCTTCACCCAGAAGCCGCCGTGAATCGATTTGGGCTCATATGAAATGATAAACGCCTTTGAATCCAGCGTCTTAATCGTTTCATATAATTGCAGTTCATATTTTCTCGGAGTTAAAATTTGCAATGCTGTCCGGTCTCCTTCAAGACCGCCTGCTACCCAGCTGGTGACACCATATCCTTTTTCTCTCAATTGTCTTGGGAGATCGACATCCAATTCTTTTGTGATCACGTTAACAGTTGTGTAGCCAAGTGCCAGCTTCTCTTCAATTTTCATCCCGACAATGATCCCCATCCCATAACCTAGCGCATACGCAATGACATTTTGTATTTGATCTAAGTTATCTAAAACGATACTTAACCCAATGACATAAATGAGCATTTCGATCGTACCCGCAAAAGCAGCTGCGTACCGTCTGCCTTTCATCGTTAAAATCAAACGCATGGTGGAAAAAGAAACATAAACAATATTAATCACTAAAATGATTAAAACCATGGTGAACGCATTGGATAAAAGTTGTTGAAGCACGATTCGAACCCCCTGCACTAAAAAATCAAATAAAGCACCCCATATTCTACTAGAGAACATACCTTGATACAATCAAATTTACGCGATCAAAACACATATATCTTTCGACAACAAGGATGGTGTTTGTTACCAAGAGTTTACCCGTTTTTTTCTCTTCTCAACATGAAAACCTCCTTTTTCAAAAAAGGAGGTTTTCAGTGTGTTTTATCCAAATCGAACAGGAACAAGTGATGGAATCAAATACTCCCCGACTATGCCCCAGAGCAGCGCGATGATAACAAGCTCAACCAATAAAAAGGCCCAGCCCGCATACATCAAATCTCCATGTTCGGCATCATGCTCCGATTGAATCGAGCGAAAGAGCACGATCGCAATCAACTGGAGGCCGACAAACATCATCACAGATATTATGACGGTCACATATGGAATATTCAGCATGGCAAATACAAGCCAAAGGATGGATAAAACCAACACCGGCACAAGCGCAGCACCAAACTTCATGATCACTTCTTTCAGTGATATGTTGCCTTTTAGCATGTACTTTCCGAGCAGCCAGACGGTAAGCATCATCAATGTCAACACAATGAGTGTAAAGACTGCCACTCTCAAAAAGGCGTCGCCAAAAGAATAATGAATGCCAAAGCCTAATAAACGGGTCTTTGACGCCTTTAATTGAACATAGTTGCCTAAAGCAAAAAACACGCTGAATAACACAATCGAGATCCAGGCGTACTTCATACGCAATGTTTCCGCTTGATTAATGGCCCGGCTCGGTGATTTTAACATCGCCAGTCCATATGAACCATACCGCTTAAACGCGCCTCCTACACCTTGCAGTATACGCTGGATAGCTGAGCGCTCATCATCCGCTGTTTTTGAGGTTCTTCCTCGTTTTGCAGCGCTGCGGCTGAGGCGGGATTGCCTTGTTTCTTGATCTATTGATGACTCTTCGTTTTTCTTTTCAGATGTCCCCTGATCTTGATCTTTCTCTAACATCTCATATCAACTCCTATCCAATCCTTACAGTGCTAAAAGTGCATGAACTGTTCGGATGACTCCTCTTAAAGTAGCGGAGTCTCTCTATTCAGTCAAGATTCCTTGACGTTCATACGAATAGACGGATAAAAGGCAGCAGAGGTTTTAAAATGGAGAGAAAATAAGACAAAACAAAAAAGCTGACGGCCTCCATCAGCTTTTTATCAATGTTGAAATTCATGATCAACGATATTGACTCCGCTTTCCTTGCTGAACCCGGAGATTCTCCTGATGAGCGGGGAACCGAGTCTTCTTGGTCGTATCAACCTGTGTAATATGTCCATTATGAATGGTGATGACCACTGATCCATAGTCGATCCCTTTTAAGGCAGATAAAATATAATTCAGCTTTTGTTCATCCATCGCTCATCCCCCTATTTTTGTTTTCGCTCTTTTAAATAGAGAACCTCATTTTCCAGCTCATGAATCGTGTAATGCATGAGTGCTTCCTGCCCTTCTTCATGCCCCCATAAAAGGAGCTTTTGAATCAGCACCTGCTTTTTTCGTTCAATCACCTGTCGAAGCCAGCGTGACAAAAGACATCTCCTCCCCTTTTGAATGTCTGCAAGAAAAAAAGGCACCCTGAAACCTTCTATTAAAAAGGAAATCAAAGCGCCTTTGGTGATCCAATCAGCGAATTATGTCTTTTTATCATAAACACATAATTCCTATAAGTCAACTATGTTTTGATTTTTTTAACAAAAAAACAGCAGCTCCCATGAGCTGCTGTTTCAGATGTTCAATTAATGATTTAAGAAAGCAAAATATAGAATAAAGATGACAAACAATCCGTACATAATTGGATGCACTTCTTTGGCTTTCCCTTTAAAGATCATCGTAATCGGGTAGAAAATAAAGCCAACCGCAATCCCTGTTGCAATACTGTAAGTCAGTGGCATCATAATCATCGTTAAGAAAGCTGGTACCGCAATTTCAAAACGATCCCATGCAATCTTCGCCAGCGGAGCAACCATCAGCGCACCGACAATGATTAAAGCAGGTGCTGTCACATTCGATGTAACGATGGATAAAAGTGGTGAGAAGAACATCGCAAGCAAGAAGAAAATGCCTGTGACGACAGCTGCAAAACCAGAACGCGCACCAGCAGCAACACCTGAGCTAGATTCAACATAAGATGTCGTTGTAGATGTACCAAGAATAGAACCTACAACAATAGAAGAAGAATCCGCCAGAAGCGCTCTTCCTGCACGAGGCAGCTCATTATTTTTCATTAAACCAGCCTGTGTTGCCACAGCCACAAGTGTACCAGCTGTATCAAAGAACCCAACGAATAGGAACGTTAAAATCACGACAAGCATTTGAATGGAGAAAATTTCTGGCAAGTGAATCAAGGCTTGACCAAAGGTTGGAGACAAGCTTGGAATACTTCCCACAATTTGAGATGGTACTGGCACAAGACCAAAAATCATCCCGGCAATAGCTGTCACAAGCATCCCAATGAAGACACCTGCATTCACTCGAAGTACCATTAAAATGACCGTCACAACGATACCAAATACCGTTAACAGAACAGGACCACTATGAATATTTCCAAGCGAAACGAGCGTATTATCATTATTGGCGATAATCCCAGAGCCTTGAAGGCCGACAAACGTAATGAACAAACCAATACCTGCACCAACTGCCAGCTTCAGCTCAGCCGGAATGGCATTGATGATTTTTTCACGGAAACCTGTTAAAGAAAGAGCAACGAAAATCAATCCTGAAACGAACACACCTGAAAGTGCAGCTTCCCATTTAATGCCCATGCCAAGCACAACCGAAAAGGCGAAGAACGCATTCAGACCCATACCGGGTGCAATCGCAATCGGATACCTGGCGATCAATCCCATCAGGATACACCCTGCAGCAGAAGCTAACGCCGTCGCTGTAAAGACTGCCCCCTGATCAATTCGTAATTTATCTGGAAAATCCGGCACAGACACTAATGCAAGTGTGATCGGATTAACAAACAGAATGTAAGCCATCGACAAAAATGTGGTTAAACCACCGATGATCTCTCTGCGGTAATTCGTACCTAATTCATCAAACTGAAAAAACTGTTTCAAGCCAACTGACTCCCTTCATGTCCTTTTGCTTTAGCCTGCCCCATTCACTAGTCAAATAAAAAACGCCCCAACAATTTTGGGACGCTTGACTACATATGTGAATTCAGACTGTGACATAAAACAAGAACAATGCATGATTTATATCAAACGAGTGTGAATTGACGTAGTCAAGCCATTTACGGTAGCTTGGTAGAAACTTGCGGGCCATATCCCCGCGATTATACGACTTCTATCTATTTGATTTCTGTGTCTATTGTACCAACTTCATTTTTAAAACACAATACGAAAAGCGAACATTTTTCAAAGAAATGTCCGCTTCATTCGTCTTATTACACGAATTTGGAAATTCACAGCTAGTTCTTTATACACCCTTCCCCAAATCCTTCTCTTTTGCAAAAACCGCTTCGGCTACATGGAAAAACTCTTTCACTGCCGGCGAAGCTTGAGAGAGCGACGGACAGGCGAGCGCAACCTCACGATGATGAGAGACATTCAGCTGGCGAATATGCACAAGCTGCTGCGTTTTTAAAAACAACTCCGGACCTATCGTGACACCAAGTCCTTCCCCGACCATACGGGCAATGGTCGTACAATCATGAACTTCAAATAAAACAGCCGGCTTCATTTGCGCCTCTGAAAAAATATCCTCTACATGTGATTGATACATGCCAGTCGGCATAATAAATGGTTCACCCGCCAAATCTGTTATATCCACAATGGGCTGCTGTTCATATCGATGATTTGGGTGATAGGCGACGACCATCTCATCTTTCATAAGCGGCATTAAATCAAAGGCTTCATCCGCATGACCTTTTACAACGAATCCAACATCAATGATGCCAGAATCCAGCCACTCCAATATTTCTTCATACGTTCCCTCATAGAATTTAAATTCGATTTTCGGATGTTTTTTCTGATAGCTCACAAGCAGTTTAGGCAATAAACAAGCAGAGGCACTGGCAAATGTGCCGATACGAATCATACCTGTTTCAATATTTTTCGTTAACGCAATTTCTTGCTGGATTTTCTCCACTCTATTTAACACTTCTCTAATATGCGGGAGAAGCGTTTGACCAATGTCCGTTAGCATAATGCCCTTTTTTCGGTCACGAATGAATAAAGACACACCCCACTCTGACTCTAAATTCGCCACTGCATGACTCACAGCTGACTGCGTCATATTTAATGCTTCAGCTGCTGCTGTAAAACTGCCAAGCTCCACAACTTTTGCGATAATATCAAAGCGAACAAAGCTCATGAGTATTTACTCATCTCCTTCATGAAAAACATCAATTTTACTTATGTTAGCACGGAATTTAAACTAAAGACAACGTATCAACATGAAGGAAGGGTTCAAAAATGAAAAACACATCTCATCAGCTATTGATTATTCTTTTAGCTGTCGGTTCATTTGTCACAGGCACGTCAGAATTCGTCGTGTCTGGCATTCTAGATATCATTGCTGTTGATTTACACATCTCCATTCCTGCTGCCGGTCAGCTCATCACCGTCTATTCTCTTTTTTATGCAGTAGGCGCTCTCTTTTTAGTCATGGCAACATCGAAACTGAACCGAAAAAAGGTTTTGTTATCAGCTATTTTTGTGTTTATTTTAGGCAATATGCTCGCCTTTTTCAGCCATCATTTTGTGCTGCTCCTGCTCTCTCGTGTCATCATGGCCATGAGCGGCGGTTTATATATTGTCGTCGCCACGAATTATGCAGCGCAGATCGCCCCGCCAGAAAAAAAGGGAAGTGCAATGGCAACTGTCATCACTGGATTCACCGTTTCACTCGTACTTGGTGTGCCTATTGGGACATTTCTATCAGGTCATGTGGATTGGCACTATATTTTTCTCATCATTGCACTAGGTACTGCTTGTCTCTTCTTGCTTCTTTATCAATTGCTGCCACGCATAGAGGGACATTCACATCTACCTTTAAAGCAGCAATTACACATTCTTCAAGACCGCAGAGTGATCAGCGGCTTAGCAACGACCGCCCTTTGGATCTTAGGCTACACGATGGTCTTTGCTTATATCTCTCCTTTATTGCGACAGACCGCCGGCTTTTCACTTGAAATGACAAGCATGGCCTTGCTCGTCTTAGGCATTTCTGCTTTTATCGGCTCACGCTTTGGCGGCTTCGCCGTTGATCAATGGGGACCAAACCGAACCATCTCGATCAGCATCATGATCCAGATGTTCGCTCTCTTTGCCTTATTCTTTACGCAATTCTCTACAATTAGCGTCTTGATCACACTCGCCATTTGGGGCATCGCCACATGGACAACAACACCAGCGAAGCAATTTTATCTGATCTCCCTTAAACCCCAAGCATCAGAAACCGTGCTGAGCTTTAATACAGCGATTATGAACATCGGCATGATGCTTGGATCGTCAATGGGCGGCGTGATTATACAGTATACAAATGTGACTAATTTAAGTTGGATAGGCGGGTTAGCTAGTTTTGTGGCGTTGATGTTGATTAGGTATTCGTTCAACCGTAATCGACTGGCGGAACAGCAGACAAAAAGCGAACATGTATAACCATGTTCGCTCTCTTATTTATTGACTAGCTTTTGAAGTTTCTTTTTTGACTGGAATGGTTACCTTTATTGCTTTCTGTGGTGCCAACATATTCAGTTCTGACAAATCAAGGTAAAGCCCATATTCTTTAAAAGAAAAATGCTTTAATGATAAAGTTTCTAAATTCTTATCATCAAATTCAAAGGTGGATTGCATGGAAGCTGTCTTTAAATTCGTCATCTTCGCATGGTTCCCCTTCAAGTAATATCCGCTTTCATAGTCTGCTTGTGGATCGGGCCATGATTTCATCTTTTCAACATCGCCTAATCCAATGAATTCACCTATATTCTCCATCACATCCTGATCTAATTCTTTTTGATCTACTCCAGTAAATTGATAATCAACAATCACAGAACGGTCTTTTTGCTCTATCTTAATGATTTTGATTCCGATGCCATGGTGTTTTGTTTTGAACTGAACAGGCAGCTTTGTCTTGAGAGGAATGATGTGGCTGTATTCTCGTTCGTAGCTCACATCTGTGTAAAATGTCAATTCAGTCGCCTTTGGATTGATCGGCTGATTCAAAATTGTCAAATGATCTTTTCTAGTTTTGTCAGAAGTCAGTTGTTTTTTTCTTAAAACGGTTCCAATCTCAAGCTCATACTCATTCCCTAAATTATCCTTCATTCTATCAATACTAACTCTATCATCTTTGGCAAAACCATTGTAATCAATGGCATATTGAATAGCAGAGCCTTTCACTCCATTTTCTACCTTTACGTTTCTTATTTGATAACGTCCATTTAAAATAGACACGTCTTTTTGTCCCGCTAATAAAGTGGTTTTTTGCTTCACTACAGGTAATTCAAAACGCCAATTCCCTACAATATCTCCAATTTTTGAAATGACGAGTGGCACTTGCTGACCTTGTTTGATCGTTTGTCCATTTGTATAGACTTCCGTCTGCCCAACATAGCGGCCATCTTTTAATTTTTTCAACTCTGTTTTATCATAATTAAGTTGGAAGTTTCCATCGATTTTTTCTGCATTCACTCTGAACGATACAGAATCTTCTTTTGTATGGAGATTCTCCACCGTAAACGTATAAACAAGCCGCCCGGCATCATAGTACACGCTGTTTACTTTCACAGTCACCCCTCTTGATTCAGCCCCTTCATTGACATGCTTCACCAAATCACTCTGAAAAAGAGACATTCCTACTTTATCGTGAAACATCATATAAAACTGCCCAATAATCGGTACACGTGCCATTGCTGTATTAAGAGAAGGAAAAAGAAAACCTGAAGAAAAATAAAGGACGATGAGAACAATGACAGAGTATATTGGCGTTCTCCAGTTCCATTTGAACCAATGTCTTTTCTGTTCCGCTTTTACATCTCCTATTGCTTGGCGAATCGCAGAGGTTACTTCAACCATTGGTACATCAATCTCATCATAAAGCTTTTTCATTTCTTTTCGTTTCATCGACACTCTCCTCCTTCTCCAATGTTTGCTTTAATAACTTTCTTGCTCGATACAAATGAGTTTTAACCGTTCCTTCAGGCACACCCATCTGCTCAGAAATCATCGAAATTGAATAATCTTGAAAATAAAACAACTGAATGACCACCTGGTATTGCTCATCTAACACTTCAAGTGCATTTTTTAAATCGAGCTTGTCTTCCAAAAAATCATGACGCTCCACGCTTTCGTGTTGCTGTTCAAACGGAACAACATCTTGCTGTTTTTTCTTCATCGCAAAAATTGTATGAATCAAAATTCTCGTCAGCCAGCTAGAAAAATAAGCCGGTTCTTTCAAACCAGATAGATGCTTAAACGCTTTAAATACCGTCTCTTGAACAGCATCTAACGAATCCTCTTTATTTCTTGTGTAGAGAAAAGCTGTTTTATATAAACGCTCTTGATACATCAGCATTAATTTCTCAAATGCCGGGACATTCCCTTTTTGTGCTTTTTTAATTAGACGCACTTGCTTCATCACACTCACACCTCCTACACCTGTTAGAGCAAGCTTTCTTTCAAACGGTTTCAACAAATGGAAATTTCTTTTACTTAGCATATGTCGGATAAAAATAGAGAAAGTGAAGAACGAGCCGCAAAGAACATGTCGAACATTTGATATAATGGAAGAAATATGTACAAAAAGGAGTAAGTCGATTGTTTCTATTTGAAGAACCCACGTGTGCTAGCTGTCAGAAAAAGATAGAAGGAAACGAAGAAGTGTACGTCAAGCTGACCTATCCAAAGAGAAAAGGAATGACAGAGGTAAAGGCTTGGCTCAGGAATGAAGGGGTTTTTTATTGTAAGACATGTTATGGAAAAGAAACATAAAAACAAGCATTTCAATTGAAATGCTTGTTTTTACTTTCTACTTTTTTATTTCCGCTTACTACGAAGTTCAATGAGTGCTAGTTTATTGTCATTGAAAAAGAACTCCAGAATGATACCGTTTGATTGATCTTGATATTGTATACCTTTGCTATACCCTTCGACAAACCAGAGCTTCTTGAATTGATCTCCATATGTTTGTAGCACAGATGAATAATCGTCTCCAATAGTGATTCCCTTAGATGTTTTGAGTTTTTTCTGTTTTGACTGATTGTAAATAGATGTAACTCGATGATGTTGATCAACTGATACTACAAAATCTTGATTTTCTTTTTCCATATAGACCCTCTGTTTAGGATGGGAGAATTGAGTATTCTCCACAAAAGTATGATCTCTCTCAAATTTTTCACCAATCTTAAAATGACCTAGCGATTCATTTGTTAAAGATACAGAGTGAAAATTAAAAAACATAGCCACCCAAACAAATAGTGCGGTTCCTCCTAAAACAGAACCTACAATCACTAACACTTTAGAATGGATGATTCCCTTTTTAAACAAATAGATCGCTAAAGATACGATGATCATCACGATGACGATCATAATTAGAAAAATACCCATTTCAATTATCCTCTTTTGCTTTTAATCGAATTCTGTTTGTGAATTATCCCCGCAATCACATTCTCACATATTATACCAAAGCATTACACAAAATCGACCAGTACAGGTATAATTTAAATAAAATTGCACGAGGAGAAAAATATGTATAGACATAAACTGATATTCCCGCAATCATTTCCAACCATACATACCGAAAGACTAATCTTAAAACAAGCAACAATCGAAGACGCTGAGGATATGCACATCTACTTATCCAATGAAACCGTGTGCCGCTACATGGGCATTGATGCTCATGAAACGATTGAAGACACAAAAGGAGAAATCAAGTGGTATCACGACATCTTCAAAGAACAATCAGGCATCCGCTGGGGCATTTCTCTAAAAGATGATCCTGCGATCATCGGCAGCTGCGGCTTTCTCAACCTAGAAAAACAGCACTGCCGCACGGAAATCGGCTATGAATTACACCACGATCATTGGAGAAAAGGCATCATGAGCGAAGCAATTGCTGCGGTGTTACGATATGGGTTTCAGGAAATGTATCTGAATCGGATTGAAGCGATTATTGATCCAGCAAATACGTCCTCTGTTCAATTATTGGAGAATGTTGATTTTGTTCGAGAGGGTTTATTAAGGGAGTATGATCTTGGTCAGAATGGGTTTGATGATGTGTTTATTTATTCGATTTTGAAGAGGGATTTCAAATAAACTGAATGATTTTTAAACAGAAGCGTTAAAGTGAATGAATTAAAATTGCACAATTACCCAGTAAGAAACCTCTAGTCAAGTTTATGACTAGAGTTTCTTTGCATGGTAACCCTTCTAATTTACTTACAATTCCAGCAATATTCAACACCCTTTCTATAATTATAGTATCAGTAATAGTAAAAATTTTTGAACAAAATGCAGATCCACACTTAAGTAATTACACTATTTCACTTACTTTTCTTTTCTAAGTACAAGATTCAAATAAAAATAGCCTATTCTTTAATCTGTTTTAGTTGGAATAATTCATATTCCAAAAAAAGAACTTTTGTCCATTTGCAATTTCACTGATTAATTTAGATTTTTCATTTTCAAAATCTATTTTAGTGACATTATTTTTACGTTTACTTGTTTCGCTTTCAATTTTGGAGAACGTTGGACATGTGGAGTTGGAGTGAGGTTACAACAAGTAATGAATAAACTCATTGTGTTATCAGGTCATAGTTGGCAGTGGCAAAACATTTTTAATCAAAAAAATCATAGATAATTATTAAGTAAACGAGTCAAGAAGAAGAACTGGCATATTTACAGTAGTACACGCATGGGAAATTTTAAATATATAAGGATATATTACCTTAAATAACATTTACATCAAAATAAATATAGGTTAATATATTCTTGTATTTCATAAAAAGGGAAGGGAGGTATATTCTGTATTAATTCTAAATACTGCATGTGAGAAGGAAGCTTGAATGAAAAAGTCAAAAGCCTTATTACTATTTGTTTCGTGCCTAGTGATTCTTGCAATTGTATTATGTTGGGGACTATCTGGCGATGTTTCTGAGGATAATAGTAAATCATACAAGACAGAGAAGGAAAAAGACCTGCTATGGGGATATAAAGTTATAGGTCATGAAAAACCTAATAATCATAAGAATTATGTCAAAATTGCTATCCTTGATAGCGGTATTAATAAGTCACATAAAGAGTTTAAAGATTTAACTTTTTATGAGTACAATGCTATTAAACCAAAAAAATCTATCGAAGATGATTATGGTCATGGTACAGCAATTGCCGGAATAATCGCTGCAACTGGTGAAGAAATAAAAGGTATTTCACAGAATCCCATTATTTATGATGTCAAGGTACTAAATAAAAATGGCAAAGGAAAAGTTGAAGATGTTGTCAAAGGGATTAAATGGTGTATTGAGCAAAAGGTAGACATAATTAATATAAGTTTCGGATTTGGAAAAGACTACGATGAATTACGAAATGTTATAAAAATTGCTTTAGATAACAATATAACAATTACAGCTGCTTCTGGAAATACATTAGGTCTAACTGTTGAATACCCTGCAAAATATGAAGGCGTCTTATCGATATCCTCACTTAACGAAAAACTAAAAATTGATCCAATTTCAGCAAAAGGAAAAATTGACTTTTCTGCGCCTGGAGTAAATATTAAAACAACTGATATACACGGAGGATATACAAAGGTAAAAGGTACATCCTTTGCAACTGCGTTTGCAACAGGTGCTATAGGCTGTTTGTATTCTAAAAAATACAAATCTAAAGAGAATGTTCATCAAACACTCAAGAAAAATACAGTTGATCTTGGAAAGCTAGGTTATGACAGAGAGTATGGCAATGGGATGATTATTTGTAACAAGGGAGAGAATTAGATTGAAAAAGGTTTTAATAAAAATTCTTGTGTTAACATTGTTTTTGTGTGGAGTTGTTCCTGAATTTGCAAGTGCAAAATCAGGCGAAATTAATTCTGATGCTTTAAGAATAGAAGAGAATGCTAGTAAAGAATATGAAGTGAATGTTGAAAAAGAATTGGGGATAGAGCTAGAACAAGATATGTTAATGGAAGTTAAGGAAAGCCTAGATGAAGTTAATATATCTACTCAGCTTGAAGCTGAGAGTATGAATGTCCAAACTGACATGAAAATTAATCATGAGACAGGTGAAATCACAGTTGATGGTATTACAGAGTTAGAAAATGGGGAAAAAGAAACTAACAAATTCAACGTGTTAATTGAAGAGATTGAAGGAAATGATTTTACAGCAACCTTTGTGGATGATGAAACAGGAAAAGAGTATAAAGTTAGCACCATAGAAGCTCAGTCATCAATTGTTCCAGCAATAATAGTTGGAATTGTTTCTAGGTTTGGTATTCAATATGCTATTAAAAAATACGGAAAGAAGCTAATAATAAAAACTTTTAAAAAACAGGTAATTAAACAAGGTATAAAAAAAGTTTCTAAGTTTTCTGTTAGCAACAAACATCTTAGTAATGCAAAAGGTAGATACAGAAAATTTGATACCAAAAGCAAGAGCACAGTAAATAAATGGATAAAAGAAGCTTTACAATCTAAAAATGTTTCGTTTACTATAAACAATAATAAAAAACTATCCTTTGTCATCACTGCAAATCTGAAAAAGAAAATCGGAACAAAAGGTGAGACAAAAATAAAAATAGTTATAGGTTGGGATGGTAAAATATGGACAGCTTATCCAATCAAGTAGAATTTGATTATATGTTCACATCTGATGAGAAAGATATTCCAAAGAACATGAAGAAAGATCCATCAACAGCTCTAAGAGTAGAGGGAGAGTTTAAAATAGTTATAAATGGCGAAGTATATTTTGAAGAAAATATCGCCTTATTAGAATTTTATGCATCTTTGCACGACTGGATTAAAAAGATAAAGAAAAAAAACAAAGTTACAGAGTATAGATATTACACAATGGAGTATGAGGAAGACGACCCCATTATTTCAGTAATACCATTTGATAATAAGGCTCGACTCACCACTATTTGGGAAACTCAACAGTTATATAATGTATTCGATCTTAATTATATAATTGAACAAATGAAGGTATTACATGAAAACCTTGGACGTGACATTGAACAACATTATAAAATTTCACTAAAAAACTTTATTGGAAATATCCCATTAAGAAAATATTGAATAGAGAAAGGAACTCCTGGTTAGGGGTTCTTTTCAATGTTTTAGTAGGATGTTTTTAGAGGAGGTGTATTTTTGATTTTATATTTCTTAGCTGGTTTTATAGGAATCATAATAGCCACAATTATGCTAGGTATTGAAATCGAAGGATATACATTTTTGACAAGTTTTATTTTAAAGATGTTTGGGATGTCTATATTTGTAGGATCGATATGGCTAATAAATCAAAACAGAGAAGAATGCCCAAAAATAGCAATAAAAATGAAGAATGAAAGCTCATTGTAAAATTCGTCGTTACAAATATCTTTTATACCTATATCTCGAATTGCAAGCGGTCTTCCATCATTAATTACAAAAACCTTTATTTGATTTATTTTAGATAACTCATTAAAAGCATCATCTCTTGAACTGAAATTATGATAAAAATATCTCTTCCTTATTACTATTATCTATAAAAAAAGATTGTTCTATTAATCTTACATGGTAAATATCCCAAACTGTATTTAAAATGGGCTCAACAGTTTTTTTAGAGTACCCTCCAAATATTCTTATCAACACCACTTATATCGGACATTGAGCGTTCCATTAATGCAGTAGTAATATTATAATTGAATTGATTATTTTTAAAAAAATTTAGATAATCGAGAAATTCATTCTTCTGAATATTTTGTCTATAATCATTTAATAACCTGTTTAAATACGTCAAAATATTCAAATCAAAATGTACAACTTTACCAACTTTTATTTTCGGTAATCCCCTCCAATATAATTACTATCAAGAATCCACATTTTTGTATAGTCAGGAGAAATATTTTATAACCGTTAATTTCCCTATTTTTAAAACTTTCATTAATATTTGAATATTTTTATATGATCTGATTTATTAAAAAATTTTTCGAATATGATATTCTTTTCAATTGTATTATCTGCTTTAATTATGAGATCAATAATAATTTTAAGTTGTTCATTCATTGTATCCCCTTCACATCTGATTTTCCTTCAATATCCCTCAACCTACATTTATCTAATTAAATATTTTTTGCAGTTCTGCTGAAACTGTAATTAATCAAAGTGATAGCACCGATACCAATTGTTTAGTCGTATATTCTGGCGTCATCCATGGCACCTTTGTTGTGGATGTCTGGGAGAACCTCAAAATATTGTCAGATGTCTCACTCAAAGCCTAAGATGGAAATTTCTTCGAGTAGAATTAAATCTTATTCCCGGATGATTTCTAGATTTTCTTCAGAAACTCCACCCAGTACACGGATACCCAGTCCTGAACCTAGGACTATAAGGTCCATTCTATAATTGCAACACAGCACAAAAAGTCAAGTTTCCTAAAGAGCATTTCCGCTATACTAAACTCGTAAGGCAAGGAGGTGCTCGGTTGTCCTATCAAGAACATGAGAAAACGATTCAAGAAACATTGAATTATATTGAACAGCATCTGAAAGATGATTTACCGCTTCAAACTCTAGCGAAACACGCTGGTTATTCTAGGTTTCACTTTCACCGTATATTCAAGAAAGTGATTAAGAAGTCAGTTGTCGATTATATAAGGGAACGTCGGATGACCCAAGCGGCGAAGGATTTAATTCATACGGATCAACGGGCGATTGACATTGCATTGCAGTATCGATTTAGTTCACAGGAATCCTTCACTAGAGCCTTTAAGAAGATATATGATATGTCACCCGCACGTTATCGGAGATTACTAAGGAATGTCATTGATAAGGAGGAAACGAATATGGCTGCAAATAAGAACACACCTACTGGCTGGATTATGACGGGAGAAACACCATCTGATTATGAAACAGGTCTGGATGGCAGAATTGTACACAGTGGTACTACCTCAGCTTACCTGAAATCCAAGGATGAAAAAGCTCGAGGTTTCGCGACATTGATGCAGCAAATTAAGTCTGATCGTTACCGTGGAGAACGCCTTCAATTTTCTGCTTTTGTCAAAAGCGAAGATGTGAAAGGTTCAGCTGGTTTATGGATGAGGATTGACCATTCTTCAGGTGAAGTTCTTGCGTTTGACAACATGATGAACCGCCCCATTACAGGAACAAACGGCTGGAATCATTTTAGTGTAGTATTGGATGTTCCAGTCAAAAGTGAAGTCATTGCGTTTGGCATATTACTACATGGACAAGGTCACATTTGGATGGACGAACTTAGTTTTAAAATTGTAGATGAAAGTGTGCCAGTGACAGAACAAAATACTGTGGATCATTTAGAGGATGAACCAGTGAATTTAAATTTTGAAAGCTAGCAGACTGAATTTAAGAGGAGGTTCATTGCCATGAAAAAAATTGGTGCGATTTTATTGTTCGCTATGAATTCACTCACCTTTATTTGTGGCCTCGGAATTTTATTTGGTGAAGAGGATTAAAGATAAGCACCCATAGAACAAAAAAAATCAATTAAAAAAGATATCCCTATCACTATCTCTTTTTTATAGACTTGGTATAATAGAAAAAATCAGAAAAATGAGAATGCGATGATAAGGAATAGTACTTGCCGAAATGTTTTCAGAAAGTTGCTGGTTGATGAGAAGCAATAACAAAAAGGCAGGGAACTCACCTTAGAGTAGCCTTAGTGAAATGAAAAGTATTGATGTAGTTAAGGTCGGCACCCCACCGTTATATGGGAAGGATATAAGATTTAACAATCTGTATCCGAATAAGGGCATGATAATGTATTGTTATCATGAAACAGGGGTGGTACCGCGTAAGAAGAAGTCTTTCGTCTCCAAGTTAAATCTTGGAGATGATAGGCTTTTTTTATATTCCAATTACAGGAGGAAACGATGATGTTTAACCACAAAAAATACGAAAAGAAATACTTTTTGCCACCGAACCTTACGTATGATTGGGTGAAGAAAGAAACATTAGAAAGTGCTCCGATATGGTGCAGTGTGGACTTGCGGGATGGAAATCAAGCATTACCTATTCCTATGAACTTAGATGAAAAATTGGAAATGTTTCAGTTATTAGTAGAGATAGGTTTTAAAGAAATTGAAATCGCATTTCCAGCTGCTTCTGATACGGAGTTTAGGTTTTTACGGACACTGATTGATCATCATATGATTCCAGACGATGTCACGATTATGGTGATCACACAAGCGAGAGAGCATATCATCCGCCGAACCTTCGAAGCCATTAAGGGGGTACCGAAAGCGATTGTTCATTTATATAATTCGACTTCAGAAGCTCAGCGCAGACAAGTATTTAAGAAAACAAAAGATGAAATTAAACAAATTGCAATGGATGGAGCTATTTTAGTAAAAGAACTTGCCGAAAAAACAAATAGCGATATTTATTTTCAATATAGTCCTGAAAGCTTTCCAGGAACAGAAGTTGATTATGCGTTAGATATTTGTAATAGTGTTTTAGATATCTGGAAACCGACACCAACTCATAAAGCGATCATCAATATTCCGACAACAGTTGAATATTCAATGCCTCATATCTTTGCAAGTCAGATTGAGTATATACACAAAAATCTGTCTTACCGAGACAGTGTGACATTATCTGTTCATCCTCATAATGACCGCGGCTCTGGGGTGAGTGATGCAGAATTTGGTGTTCTAGCTGGCGCAGAAAGAGTCGAAGGTACATTATTTGGTATCGGTGAACGTACAGGGAACGTAGACTTGATTACCTTGGCGATGAATATGTATTCACAAGGTTATGATCCAAAATTGAATTTCAATAACCTAGAAGCTATTCGTAAAAAATATGAAAAACTAACAAAAATCACTGTTCCTGAGAGGCAGCCCTATTCTGGGGAGATGGTTTTCACCGCATTCTCTGGTTCACATCAAGATGCGATATCTAAAGGTATGAAATATAGAAAGGAAAATAAAGTTGATAAATGGGACGTTCCGTATATCCCAGTAGATCCCGTTGACTTGGGGAGGAATTATCAAGCGGATGTGATTCGAATCAACAGCCAGTCTGGAAAAGGCGGCATAGGCTATATACTAGAAACAAATTATGGCATTCAACTTCCTTATCAAATGAATGAAGCCATGGGATATGAAGCGAAGAAAGTATCTGATCAGGCAAGTAAGGAATTGTCTGTCGAAGAAATATATCATGTTTTTAAAGAACAGTATGTTGATTATCACCCTCATTTCCAGCTGCTTGATTATCAATTTCATAAAGGAGAGAAGCAGGAAGTTACCTTAACTTTGCTGAGAGATGATCAACAAATTGAAATACAAGGAACTGGCACTGGAAGTTTAGATGCCATCAGTAATGCGTTAAAAGCATATTTTCATCTCGAGTATGTTTTGGAAGTCTATGAGCAGAATTCTTTGGGCAAGGATTCTCAAGCACAAGCCTGTGCACAGATTGGAATTTCATATCAAGGAAACATGCATTGGGGTGCTGGAATTGATAAAGATATTATAGAAGCAACAGTGAAAGCCCTGGTGGTTGCAGTAAATAAACTAGAGGTTTGGATGTAGATGGAAAAAGATAAACTTGAAAAACATGAAGTGATGCAATATTTAAGAGAATATAACGAGCAAGAAATCTTTTATCAACAATACCAACAGAAAAAGCATGACAATCAATCATTGCAATTATTTTTGAAGGATTATGATAAACACAATTTAATGCATAAGCAAATATATATAGAAGAATTTTTGCAAAAAGGGCAGAACGAATTTGAAAAGGAAGATACCATGTGGTTAGGTCAGGAGAAAGATATCGAAGTGAGAAAGTATAGCCGTTTTATGCCTCAATTGTCGGCTATCCATGATTTCTTTGAAATGATCTATGTTCTGGAAAATGAGATGTATGTAGAAGTGGAAGATAAAAAAATGACTTTGAAATCAGGAGATATTGCCTTTATTCCTCCTGACACCATACACAAGCCAATTGTAATGGAGAATACAATCGCCATGCAAATCATGATCCGTAAGAGTACTTTTCAAAAAGTGTTTTTTAAAATGTTAAAAGGAAACAATGTCATTTCAGAATTCTTTTTGAATGCATTGTATATAAAAGAAAATAAAAATATTCTTATTTTCCATAGTCACTTGGATAAACATTTGCTAGACTGCTCTCTTCAACTATTTACAGAAAATTATAATCGGTTTCCTAGTTACCAGTTGATTATGAATAATTTGTTTGAGATATTATTGTGTCTCTTATTAAGATTCAAACCAAGTCATATGAACGTAAATCAGGTCAAACAATATCGTGATATACGTATTATTGAAATGCTCCAATATATTCAGCAATGTTGTGAGCATATCACCATCCAGGAGATGGCAGAGAAATTTAACCTTTCACAATCTTATCTGTCAAAATATATAGCTCGTAAGCTTGGCAAATCATTTCGTGAGATTCGACAAGAAATAAGATTGGAAAAAGCCTGCGAAATGCTCACTGGCAGCAATTCACAAGTAGATCATATTGCGGCAGCCGTAGGTTATCAAAATGTAGAGCATTTCATTCGTTTATTTAAGAGAAAGTATCACCTAACACCACATCAATATCGATTAAATAATAGATAATAAAGAGGAGAAATGATAATGTCCATCAAACAAGTAAAAGATTATTTTAAACAATATGATATGGATACTCGAATTCAAGAATTTTCAGTGTCTAGTGCCACCGTAGACTTGGCTGCTTCTGCATTGGGCTGCGAACCTGAAAGAATCGCAAAAACACTATCCTTTCTAGTAAAGGGACAAGCTATTTTAATTGTGACCTCTGGCGATGCAAAAGTTGATAACAAAAAATTCAAGGAATATTTTAAAACAAAAGCTAAAATGCTTTCTCCTCATGAGGTCGTTGACTTGGTCGGTCATGAAATTGGCGGAGTATGTCCTTTTGCTATAAAGAATGGCGTTTCTGTTTATTTAGATATTTCACTCAAACGTTTTGAGACAGTCTATCCAGCCTGCGGGAGCAGTAACAGTGCTATTGAACTCACAATAAAACAATTAGAAAAATACTCCGGTTATTCACAATGGATTGATGTGTGTAAGGGATGGAATGATTCATTAACACATTAAAATGGAAGGGAAAAGTGCAGTTAAAAATAAAAAAGAGCTAGAAACCCTTGATACACAAAGGTTTTTAGCTCTTTTACATTTATTCCCACTCTATCGTAGCAGGCGGCTTACTCGTAATATCATACACCACGCGGTTAATATGCTTCACTTCATTGACGATACGAGTTGAGATCTTTTCTAGCACGTCCCAAGGGATTCTTGCCCAGTCACTCGTCATACCATCAATAGATGTAACAGCACGGATGCCGATTGTGTAGTCGTATGTTCTTGCGTCACCCATAACACCTACGCTGCGGATGTCTGGGAGAACCGTGAAGTATTGCCAGATGTCGCGCTCAAGGCCGAAGTTGGCAATTTCTTCGCGTAGAATCGCATCCGATTCACGGACGATTTCTAGTTTTTCTTCAGAAATTTCACCTAGTACACGGATACCTAGTCCTGGACCTGGGAATGGCTGTCTCCAGACAATGTCATCAGGAATGCCAAGCTCTGAACCTAGGGCACGAACTTCATCCTTGAATAGTGTATTGAGTGGCTCAATCAATTCGAACTGCATGTCTTCTGGAAGACCGCCTACGTTGTGGTGAGATTTGATTGTTTGCGCCGTTGCTGTTCCGCTCTCAATGATGTCTGTGTAAAGTGTTCCTTGTGCTAAGTAGTCGATTCCTTTTAGCTTGTCCGCTTCGTCATCGAATACATAGATGAATTCGTTACCGATGATTTTACGTTTTTGCTCAGGATCAGACACACCTTTTAGCTTGTTTAAGAAACGATCTTTCGCATCTACTTTAATCACGTTCATGTTGAAACCTTCGCTAAATGTTTTCATAACCCCTTCTGCTTCGCCTTTGCGAAGAAGACCGTGGTCAACGAAAATACATGTCAGCTGATCGCCGATGGCTTTGTGGATCAATACCGCCACAACAGATGAATCCACACCGCCGCTTAGTGCGCACAATACTTGCTTGTCGCCTACTGTTTCACGGATTTTCTGCATTTCGATTTCAATGAAGTTCTCCATTGACCATTTGCCATCACAATCACACACGCCGAAGACAAAGTTTTTCAATAGGTCATTTCCGTACTCAGAGTGACGAACCTCTGGATGGAATTGAACGCCATAGAAATTCTTCTCAGCTAAGCTCATGGCTGAGTTTGGACAATGTGCACTTGTTGCATCGACTGTAAAGCCCTCTGGTACTTCAACAACGAGGTCACCATGGCTCATCCAAACGACTTGATCAGTCGGAAGGTCTTTGAATAAAGCAGGTGTTCCGTTAATATGGATATCTGCTTTTCCATATTCACGCTGGCTGGCCGCTTCTACTTTCCCGCCTAAATAGTGAGTCATGAGCTGCATGCCGTAGCAAATGCCTAGAACCGGAATGTCTAGATCAAAGATCTTTTCATCACAGCGGAAAGATCCTTCATCATAAACACTGTTTGGTCCACCAGAAAGGATGATTCCTTTAGGTGCCATTTCTTTAATTTCTTCAGCAGTTAAAGTGTGCGGATGAAGCTCACTGTACACACCAAATTCACGAATACGGCGTGTGATCAGCTGATTGTACTGACTGCCGAAATCGAGAACCAAAATCATTTCATTTACTAAATTTGTCATGGTGTCACCTCTATGTCCAATATAGTTTTTTATAAACGCACAGAAAAAATGAGAGGAGAAAACCTGCTCTCAGTGTGAATCACGCTTTTGAAGCGCCCAGACTCACATCCGAACGCTTCAATTTCATGTATTTTAGAAGGTTTTAATATTCACCTATTCTAACAACAGGAAGGTACGCGGTCAAGACTATCTCCTGTTTATTAAATTTTCCCATAACTTTGCCGATTGCTGCCAAAGCGCCGAGGCATCCTCTCGCCGGTAGAGCGCACGTTCATAAAGCTGGGTCAGCTCTGACATATGATGATCTCCATTCTTCTCATCAATCAACGAAGCGAATTCTCTTAGCGTCATACCTGGCTTTTTCTCGATTCCTCTGCGCCCTAGCTGCTTTAATAGAGCTCCATACGCATAGAAGAATGCTTCATCCTCTGGCAGACGTTTCACCTTTCTTACAATAAAGAATGGCAGCCATCTTGTTCTAAATCGATAAAGCATCCAGCTGATGAATCCAAGCAGGACAATAGCTCCTGCCGCATAACTTATAACCCAACCAACATGCACCATATTTGGCTTTGCCTGCGCTGTTTGTTCCTTTGGTTGTGCCGGCTGCTCTGTCTCCTGCTGCTTCGGCTGGTCTTGCTGCTTTTCTTCACTTGCATCAGAACTAGACTGATCTTCTTCTTCCTTTTGATCATCCGTTTGATCGCTTGAAACAGCTTCATTCGTAAAAGTCTCTGGGTTTGTAAATCCTTTTGTCGGTTCAAAGGTGACCCAGCCTCTGTTTGGAAAATAAACCTCTACCCATGAATGCGCATTGTTATTGGTCACTTCATACACATTGTTTCCATCCATTTGTGTTTCATATAACTGGCCAGACGTATACCCTTTCACCCATCTCGCCGGAATTCCGATCGAACGAAGCATCACAATCATAGAGGTTGAAAAATTATCACAATAGCCGATCATCGTATCAAATAAAAATTGATCCACATAATCTTCATTACGACCAGGCACAGCGACATTCTGCGTTTCATATGAAAACTTCGCAGATCCTAAATAATCCTCGATGGCTTTCGCTTTATCATACATATTATCCTTCGTTTCCGTTAAGCTGTTTGCCAAAGTTTTCACACGCTCTGGAAGTGACGATGGAAGCTGCAAGTATTCACGGCCAACCTGCTGATTCACCTGCTTCTTTGTCGGTACTTTGATTCTCTGCAAATCCTCCAGGATAAATGTAGGAGATAAAAAGCTGACTTGATAGTTCCCCAAATTTTTAGGTGGGTTTTGCATAGACGGGACAATTTTCTCCGTTTTGCCCATGATTTGCAGCGGAATGTTTTCCATTGGCGTCAGCATGATCGTTCCAATAGGATAAACAGCATGATTAAATCGATAATCCGATTCTATATCAATTCTTGTTTCATGCTCCTCTGTTTTCACTCGCTCAGTAAACCACCGATTCGGCACAGTGTCGTCCTTTAGCCGAGTAGGCTTCGTATCATTTGAAGCATCCTCCCAGCCCTTTCCTGTGTAAATACTTTTTGTTTCTACACGAAAGTATGATGGCTCCTTTCCGCTCCATTTAAAAACAGGTGTGCGGTCCTCACTAAACGGTCCGCCTAGCGCCGAATCATCTGCACTATATCCCACTTTATTCTGCCCGGCTGTCCCATCTTGATTCGTGACCGCCTTAAAAAACGGAACAGGATCGGGCCATTTCGGATCAGACTTTGGCAAAGAAGCACCCAGTGACGCTGATAGAAGGACAAGCGCCAGCATAGGCAAAAACCACTTTAGACGTGCTTTCTGTGACACCCGAACGCCCTCAGCTGAACGCAGTCGATCAAAATACAGCAATCCAAGCAAACAAAAGCCAAATACCATAATACGAACGATCGCAAAAGTCGCATCATATGGCGTAAACGTATCAAGAATCGTGACATACACAATCGTCATCAGTAAAAAGAAAAAGATACGCTGCTGATAGACCACCCAATAATGTAGCAAGTAGACAAGCAGCCACAGCAAAATATAAAACAACAATGTGCGGAAAGACGGGTACATATCACTCCACATGCCCATGCTCATTAACGTGATATTATCCTTGATATCAGCAAACAAAGCAGCCGGATAGCCTGGCGCTGATTGATAAAAGATCAAATATAAGGCGAGCAAAATCAGTCCAGCACAAATAGGAAACGTCACATACCACTTCAGACGAAAGAACGTAAACAAACACGTAAGCCCGATAAAAATGATGAAATAAGACGTATGGCTCGTCTCTGTAAAATCTTGAAGCGGTCGAAGCCACTCCCATAGCAGCAGAAAAGCTACAGCATAATAGATGAACAATTCAAAACGGCTTTGCCGCAGATGCGAATGCAGCATAAATGTTTGTCACCTCACAGTTCTTTCGTGCAGCCGGTCTTCAAATAAAAGGGTGATGCGTATTCCAGAGGCCTTGAGCCGGTCTACAAGCTGTTTTTCTTTTGTCGTGAAATGGTCAACGGCTTTCTTCACTAAAAGCACGGTGATGTTCTTTCTGTTTCGATTTCCAAAGAGACTTGCCGCAAGCTCCTCCTGCAGCTGACCCGTGACGACATATTTTCCTGAGTGCTGGTACTCACTCGCTGCTAACGGTTTATATTCTAGTGCGCGGGAAGGCTGATGCTGCACCCTTGTTAAATAATAAAGCATGTCCTGTAAATGAAGTTCTCCTTGATCGACTCGAAAGGCATGCTGATCTCCTAGAGAGACAAGACCTGACGGCACTCCTTTTTTCACAGCCGTTTGAAGAACAGATGCCGCAATAGAGACGACTGTTTCAAAAACAGCTTGATCAGTAAAATCAGCAAACACAACAAGGTCCTTTGCTTGATTCTGTTCAAATTCCTTCGTCATCAGCTGGCCTCTTCTGGCCGTCGTCTTCCAGTCCACCCAAGCAAAACGGTCTCCTTGCTGATATTCCCGTACGCCTGTTGTCACATGGGCCGGTTCATTGAACCACGAGTGAACCGCTTTGCCTCCATTTTCACTCACTGACTCAGCAGGCTCTACAGGGATATCCAGTACTTTTGGGTAGACAAGCAGCTTTTTCTCTAACGGAATGATGATTTCTTTTTCAACAAACCCAAACATATCACCCGTTTTGATTCTAACCGCTGTCAAATGATGCTCTCCCCGCATGACATCATTCAATTGATAGGAAAATCGCCAAGTTTTCCGAAACCAAGGAAAAAGCATTTGCTTCATTTCAATCTGTTCCTGTAAGTGAAAGGTATCTGGCGGAGCATCCTCTATCATGACGTAAACGTACGGAAATGGATGTGTCCGCTTGATTTCAAGGTCAACGGACAGCACATCCCCCGCCTTTAAGCTTGTTTGCTGTATTGTCCTCTTGGCTGTCGCGCGAAGCGGAATAAGTGCAAACAGCAATGCATACAAAGCATATGGTAAAAATGCATAAAAAAGGAACCAACTCACAAACCCTCCCTGAAACATGGCATAACAAAAGGCTGCCGCAGTGAGAATGATGAGCATCATCACCCTTAACCATAATGAAATTGCTACACGATGACGTGACTTCATTGAGTCATCGACTTTTGAACTGGCACGCCAATTTGCTCAAGCATTTGCCGCAGCAGTGTCTCCGCCTTCTTCCCTTCATATGTCGCTTCTGATGTCAAAATCATACGATGCGGTAATGTATAAGTCGCCAAATACTGTACATCATCAGGAATCACATAATCGCGCTGATTCAAAAGTGCATACGCCTGTGCCGCTTTCATCAAGGCGATCGATCCCCTTGGACTCACACCTAGATAAACAGATGGGTGTTTACGCGTCGCTTGAGCAATTTCAACAATATATTCTTTTATGGATGCATCCACATGAATGGTCTGAACAGCCTGCTGCAACGCATGGATATGTTCCTTTGTCATGACAGCTTGGAGCGTATCAATCGGGGATTGTTTCTCCTGCAAGTTGAGCACCTCCAGCTCCTCGAGCATGGTCGGATATCCCATCTGCAGTTTGAATAAAAACCGGTCCATTTGCGCTTCTGGCAGCGGATAAGTCCCTTCATATTCCACTGGGTTTTGTGTCGCCATGACGAAAAAAGGATCCGCAAGCGGCATCGTTTCTCCGTCCACTGTGACACTGCCTTCCTCCATCGCTTCAAGCAATGCTGATTGTGTTTTAGGAGAAGTCCGGTTGATCTCATCAGCTAAAATAATCTGCCCCATGATCGGTCCTTGCCTAAATTCAAATTCATTCGTCTTTTTATTGTAAATCGACACGCCTGTTACATCTGAAGGCAAAAGGTCAGGAGTGAATTGGATTCTCTTAAACTCACAGCCAATGGATTTTGCCAAAGCACGAACCATCATCGTCTTCCCTACACCAGGCACATCCTCGAGCAGCACATGCCCCTTCGCCAAAATCGCTACAAGGCTTAATATCGCAATGTCTTTTTTCCCAACCATGACTTTATTGATGTTATCTACGATTTTTTGTAAATCTGAATGCATCGGTTCATCAAATGCCATCCTGATCCTCCTATCACGTTTCTGTCAAATTTCATATAGTCTAACTTTACCATACAACGCGCATTTGCATATAACATCAGCACGTATAAAAAAGAAGCCTTCTCACGATGGGAAAGACTTCTTCTCTTCTTTTGACTTACTTGCTGGCTCCATATGAACATGAGAGTGTAAAATATCATGCTCCTGCTTCATTCTTCGTTCAATTTCATCTGCAATATCATGGCTTTCTGCTATGTTCAAGTTAGGCTCGACCTCAACCACTACATCCACATGGACTGTACTTCCAAGATAACGCGCTTTTATATCCTTTAAATCGCCTACTCCTGGTGTTGCTTCAATGGTCTCTTTATATTTAGACATATCTTTGATATGAAAACCGTCTGTTAACGAATGAGAGGCATCTCTGAAAATCTCCCACGCAGTTTTACAAATAATTAAGCCAATGACAAAGGCTGCTAGCGTATCAATCCATGCCAGCTGAAATTGAGAGGCCATAATTCCTACAAATGTTCCAATACTCACATACGCATCTGATTTATTATCAGCAGCTGCCGCATGGAGAGCCTGGCTATTAATTCGTTTGGACAGATTGCGGTTATAAATATACACACCGTACATCACAACAGCACTTCCTGCTGCTGTCCAAGCCGCGATCATATCCGGCGTTTGATGCTCAGATGAGAAGAGCGACTGGCCTGCACTCAGCAAAACTTGAAGTCCAACAAGCATCATGATAAAGGAAGCCACAAGAGACGCAATATTTTCCGCTCTAAAATGACCATACGGATGATCTTCATCAGGCGGCTTTTGAGAAATACGCAGCCCAATCAACACAGCAAGGGATGCAATAATATCCGTCGTGTTATTCAATCCATCTGCTGAAAGAGCCTCTGAATGAAACACATACCCAATAATGAGTTTGACCGCAGATAAGATCACATAGGCAATGATGCTGACCCAAGCACCTGTTTCACCTTGTCTTAATTCGTTATAGCGCTCCATGTTGAACCGCGCCTCCTCACACATCACTTTTCTATTATTTATCTTACAAAGCAAAGCCCGTGTGGGTCTACAGCAACATGATTCGCTTATGTCAGCAAAATAGGATAAATAGAAATGTGTTGACCTAAGTAAACTTATTTTTACAAGGTCAAATGACCTCAAGACCTACTCCCATCAACCTTTTTCCAATTCTCTTCGAAATGGACATATCGTCAAATCACTCTTCTCTGGTAAATTATCAGAATAATTTTATTTTGAGACACAACTTCCCTCCTTCCTTTTTTATGCTATTTTAAAAATAAACAGAGGGAAAAGAGGGAACATAATCTCTCAAATCCTTTCTACTTTTTAACATCATGTTAAGAGGTTTGAAATGTCAGTTTGATAACCTGTCCAATGCTGAATGACAATTCAGTATGATAAAATTTAAAATATTCTAAAAACAAATTCTCTATTCATGAGAAATGTTTGGAGGTAAAGAAATGTCCAACATGACAAACGGTCTTCAAAAAAACCTTAAAACAAGACATATTTCGATGATTTCCATTGCTGGGGTCATTGGGGCAGGGCTATTTGTTGGTAGTGGTGCTGTCATTCATTCTGCAGGGCCTGGATCCATTCTTTCCTATTCTTTTGCCGGACTTCTGGTGATCTTTATTATGAGAATGCTTGGAGAAATGGCATGTGCCTATCCGACAAGCGGTTCTTTCTCACAATATGCGAGCGATGCCATCGGTCCATGGGCCGGGTTTACAATCGGCTGGCTTTACTGGTTCTTCTGGGTGATCGTCATCGCCATCGAAGCCATTGCCGGTGCTGCCATTATTCAATATTGGTATGGAGATGCACCTGTTTGGCTCACAAGTCTTATCCTCACAATCCTCTTAACATTAACAAATATCTTTTCTGTTAAATCTTTTGGCGAATTTGAATATTGGTTTTCATTAATTAAAGTCGTCAGCATCATTCTCTTTCTACTCATTGGTTTTGCATTTATCTTTGGTTTTGGCGGTCATCATACTTCAGGTCTTGCCAATCTAACAGGGAACGGCGGTTTTCTTCCAAATGGATTCAGCTCTGTGTTACTCGGAATCGTCGTCGTCATCTTTTCCTTCATGGGAACGGAGATTGTGGCCATAGCGGCCGGTGAATCAGCAGACCCAGTCAAATCTGTGACGACAGCCACCCGCTCTGTTGTATGGCGTATTATCGTATTCTATGTTGGATCAATTGCTGTCGTTGTCACCTTGCTTCCTTGGAATTCCGCAAGTATTTTAACAAGCCCGTTCGTTGCGGTATTAGAATACATTGGTGTTCCATCAGCCGCTCAAGTCATGAACGTCATTGTCTTAACAGCTGTTCTATCTTGTTTAAACTCCGGTTTGTACACAACGTCCAGAATGCTTTATTCATTAGCAGAAAGAGGCGAAGCGCCAAAACGCTTTATGAAAATCAGCAAACGTGGTGTTCCTGTAGCGGCTACAGTCGCAGGTACCTTCTTTTCCTACATTGCCGTCATGATGAACTACTTTTATCCTGAAACCATCTTTTTGTTCTTAGTCAACGCATCTGGTGCCATTGCCCTTCTTGTTTACTTGGTCATTGCCGTTTCACAATTAAGAATGCGACGCAAAATCGAAAAAGAAAATCCAGAACAGCTCAAAATCAAAATGTGGCTGTTCCCATACCTCACGTACTTTACCATTTTGGTCATTTGCGCCATCTTGGCATCGATGCTGTTTATCGAATCCATGCGGCCACAGCTCATTTTGACGAGTATCATTACCTTTGGCGTACTGGCTGCTTATTTCATCTTTAAACCGAATAAAAAAGTGCCTGCAAATGCGGCGCTTGAAAATAAACACCCTTAATTCTCCCGCTGAAAAGCGGGTTTTTTTATTTTATTCACCTATTTGGATGTCCGCACTTATACTGTATCAAATTGAATTTAAGTGAGGATTAGTCAACATGAACCTAGAAAAATTTGTTGACGAGCTTCCAATTCCAGAAGTCGCGGAGCCCGTCAAAAAGAACCCAAGACAAACGTATTATGAAATTGCTATGGAGGAGGTATTCTTAAAAGTTCATAGAGACCTGCCCCCAACCAAGCTATGGACCTATAATGGCAGCTTGCCTGGACCAACCATTAAAGCTAATCGAAATGAAAAGGTCAAAGTGAAATGGATGAACAAATTGCCATTGAAACATTTTCTGCCTGTCGATCACACCATCCACTCCGGTCATCACGATGAACCAGAGGTGAAAACAGTCGTTCATCTGCATGGCGGCGTCACACCAGCAAGCAGTGACGGCTACCCAGAGGCCTGGTTTTCACGGGACTTTGAAGCAACCGGTCCTTTTTTTGAAAGGGAGACTTACGTCTACCCAAATCATCAGCAAGCCTGCACATTGTGGTATCACGATCATGCCATGGCATTGACACGACTAAATGTGTATGCCGGTTTAGCTGGGTTTTATTTGATCTCAGATGCATTTGAAAAGTCTTTAGAGCTGCCGAAAGATGACTACGACATTCCTTTAATGATTATGGACCGGACGTTTCAGGAAGATGGTTCACTGTTTTATCCTAGCAGACCAAACGACACACCAGAGGACAGTGACATACCAGACCCATCCATCGTGCCCTTTTTTTGTGGAGAAACAATTTTAGTCAATGGAAAAGTATGGCCGTATTTAGAAGTAGAGCCGCGAAAATACCGTTTTCGTATTTTAAATGCGTCCAATACTAGAACTTACGAGCTGCATCTAGATAACGACGCTACAATCTTGCAAATCGGTTCCGATGGGGGCTTTTTGCCAAGACCCGTTCGCCATCAATCCTTTAGCATCGCGCCTGCTGAACGTTTCGATGTCATCATCGACTTTTCAGCTTACGAAAACAAAACGATCACTCTCAAAAATACAGCCGGCTGCGGACAGGATGTGAACCCTGAAACAGATGCGAACATTATGCAATTCAAAGTCACACGTCCACTAAAAGGGAGAGTACCTAAGACATTACGTCCGATTTTCAAACCGCTGCCACCGCTTCGGCCAAGTCGAGCTGATAGAGAGCGTAAACTCACACTTACCGGCACACAGGATAAATACGGCCGCCCTATCCTATTGCTCGATAACCATTTTTGGAATGATCCTGTCACTGAAAATCCTCGTCTTGGCAGTCTAGAGGTATGGTCTATCGTCAATCCAACCAGGGGTACACACCCTATTCATTTGCATCTTGTTCAATTTAGGGTTTTAGACAGAAGACCATTTGATACAGAAGTCTATCAATCGACAGGAGAAATCGTGTATACAGGACCAAATGAAGCGCCTCCTTTACATGAACAAGGCTACAAGGACACCATTCAGGCGCATGCAGGTGAAGTCATTCGGATCGTTGCTCGTTTTGTTCCATACAGCGGCCGGTATGTGTGGCATTGTCATATTTTAGAACATGAAGATTATGACATGATGAGGCCGATGGATATCATTCAGTAAAAATGAAACCACTCTTCCGCCAATGCGTATAACTTGTATGAAACTGCTGATTACAAAGGGGCTAACGGACATCCAGTCATTAGCCCTTTTATGATCCATTTCAACATGGAAAAATAAATCGCATGAATCATTCCTTTGAAGAGCGTTCCATACTTAAAAAGTTGACGCAGCAACCGATAATACTACTATATACCCATTACATCTATCAAAAGGCACATAAGCCATAATGAACGAACAAATGGAAAATTGCGATAAAAAACGGAGGAGTTCAATTTGAATGAAGAAAAAGAGACTTGCCAGGTCAAACAAGAAACAGCGGCAGGTAACAGAGAGAAGCTTTCAATTTATGAAAACGAGAGCATTCGGTCAAACATTGAACAACTAACCATTGAACTCAGTGAACAAAAAGAATTCAATCACTTCATATTAGATGAAAAACAAAAGGCCATCAGCACATTATCTTCCCTCATCACAAAAGGCAATTGTGATGAAGAGTTAAAGACTCATTTTGAACAAGCATTACATATCGGACTTTCTGTTATAGAGATTATGGAGATTATTAAACACTGTACAAAGGTTGCTGGCTTTCCTCACTCCATTAATGCCCTGTTTATCTTTCAAAACTTATTAGATAAAAACAAATAAAACAGAGAAAACGAGATGTCATCAGTCCTCTCGTTTTTTTATGTTCACTCATATTACTCTTTTTCTTTTCCTCTGTCACATAAGCAAAATATGAAAATAGCCCTCGTATCACTGCTTAAAAATTGATTTTTCATCTATAAATCCACCATTTCTCCAGCATTTCAAGTGACAAAATAAAAAAACGTCCAGTTATATAAATAACTGAACGTTTCCTTTATCGATTGACAGTGAAATTGTTAACAATTCCGCCATCCTTCTCCCAAGCGGCTTCCACCGTTTTCTTCTTCATATTGTATTCAAAAATCGTTCTTACCTTCGCCTTTCGTCCGGTGTCATCCTTTAATTCTTCTGCGTTTTTTGCAACACCTAAGAAATAAACAGACGACCCGTCCGTAGAAAATTGCGGCTGTGCAGCACTTAAAATATGGACATTCTGGCTGTTTTTAACGAGTGTCGTTGTTTTTCCTGTTTCTACATCAAGCAACTTAATCGAGGATATTTCTTTTTCTTTACGAACCTTTACTTCTGTATAAATCAATTTCTTATGATCTGGAGAAAATGAAATATCATTGATCGTTTGTGAGATACGTGCAATGCGTTTCCCCTTCTTACCTGTTTGAAGGGTGATTTTCATGGTTGTTGGTTCAGGATCTCTGCCCTTTTCATTCGCTTCATCGGTTTTTTGATAATCTTCTTTTAAAGAATAATGCTGGATCGCCAAATCATTTGAAGTCGGATCATATGCAAAAGAACTCACCGTATCATCCTTGCTTTTTTCCGGATACAGCTCTTTCATTTTGTGTGTTTTCAAATCAAAAGATGCGACATAAAATTGCTCTCCAGAATCCTTGTTATACCTTAGAAATAACTTCTTTCCGTCACCAGACAGCCTCATACTGTCGATAGAATCGTCACTCGTAAACAGTGTTTTTTCTTCGTCAGATTTCACATTTAATTCCCGAATACTCACCTTTTGCGTGTCTTCATCCGTATACGTGTAATATAAAACTTGTTTCGTAGAATCATAAGCAATCGAAGGATATGCTGTCAGTTTCTCCGTATGAAGCGCCCGATCATGCAAGTAATAAGTATTGTTTAACTTTTGATCTGTAAATGAAACGAGCAATTCGTCTTTTGCATCTTGATTTGTTTTGACTTTTCCTGTATGTTTCGCCTCTTGCTCAGGCTTCATCATGAAGAAAATAACTGCCGCAATCACTGCGACGCCAATGACTGTGATGATCCACCATGTTGATTTTTTCATTGCCTTTCAGACCCTCTCTACAAGAAAAGAAGCCAGAAAATGAACTTTTCCCGCTTCTTTGCATGCCTATGTATTAATAAGTGTAATGCCCTTTTACGACACCTTTACTTGTTTTATACCCAAGTGCTTTGAATGCTTTTGGACTTACGTCTAATACAGCATTTGGCATTCTGCCTACATCATATTTATATACTGTAATCACTTTATGTGGTTTCGCTTTTGTTGTCACTCTTAGTTTTGTACCTTTTTTCGGTACGTCAAAGCCCATTTTAGTTGCTGCATCCCAATGACCGAGTTTTTTTCCATCTGCGCCTTTTTTGCCGACACCATTATACCAAGTAATATTGCCGCTTACTTTTTTTGCACTTGCTCCATGTGAGAAACTGAATGCTAAAAATAAACTAGCTACTGTTACGATTGTCGTGATAAGCTTTTTATTCATTAAGAAATCCTCCGTTTTTGGTTTCTGCACTCATTATACATGAAGATGAACCCAGTTATTTTACAGACACATTACAATTCAAATACAAGTTGACCACTTTATGACCGATAAAGTTCATAAATACTACCATAAACAGTCAGAACATGGTAAGCAGCCCCCCTCTTTCATTTTATATAATAAAAGTGAATCAAATTTAAGGGGGAATTTTCATGAAAAAGTGTTTCACCGTTTTGATTGTAAGTTTGGCCTTCGTTTTGATGTTTTCAAGTCTTCCTGCCTCAGCGGCTAGTCCTCGTCACGGCGCCATTGTGACACAAACGGATGAAGCCAAATGGTCAGGTATCTCTGCTGATATTGTCCTGCCGAAAACAGCCACCATTAAAAACGGTTATGCTGATTGGTATCTCGGTCTCGGCTCTGCCGTTGTAGAGAGCGGTATTTCAAAAACGGCTTCTGGCTACAAGGTTTTTCTAGGCAGCGGCTCACAAGGCGGCAGTAAATACTGGAACAGCGAATACGATACAAGTATTAAAGATGGCGCACGTGTCAACTTAAAGCTCATCAACAATGGTGATGGTACGGTGTCACTATATGTCAATGGGAAACTGCGCTATAAGCAGCCTGTTTACAACCCTAGCCGTCTGAAAAACCTTGATGTTGTCAAAATGGTACATGGCGTACAGGATAATGGAGCAAACAGCTATTCACAAGCAAGCTTTTCGAATGTACAGCTTCGTGCAAATACATCAGGAAGTGTCTATAAAAATTGGGACGGGTCAATCAAATCGTCACTTTTACGTAAAAATTTAGAATCCGGTGCCGCAGCTCCTAAATTCACCGTCATTTCTTCTATCCCATTAAGTACAAGCCTTTCAGCACAATAAGAAAAAAGCACCCTCCTTGGGTGCTTTTTATTGTTCACAGCTTATCAACACTTCTCTTTTAATCAAAACAAGGATTCGTGGTAACATAAACATACATCATTCGAAGAAAAAAGGAGAACGAACGTGAAAAAAAGTCTACTTGTTTTCATGAGTCTAGTTGCAAGTCTCTCCATTCTAGCAGCTTGCTCAAATACGACAAAAGAACAAAAACCAGAATCTAAGGCACTTCCTACGATTAATGAGCGCATTCAAAAAGAAACAAAAGAAGTAATGGAGCAGTCTAAGCTCATCAAAGACACTGACATCACCGTGGATCAAAAGAAAAAAGTCATTTCTTTAAACGTAACGGCTTCCTCTGATACCAATAGTGATTACGCTGAAGTCATCGGTTTAAACTTTGCAAAAACGCTGGCCATTGGAGCATCCACTGAAAAAGAAAACAATCTTCATAAACCGGAAAATGACAGCCTCGGCGCCCTCTATTCCTTTTATGACCTAAACATCACCGTGAAACAAAAAAACGGCAAAGTGCTCGCAAAAGGAAAGAAAACAACAAATGAAACAAAAATCACTTGGGAAAGAGCCCAATAATTGGACAAGAAAATCCTTTATGGATTTTCTTGTTTTTTTTAACAAAACTATTAACTTTATGAAAAGAATGCCGATTAGTAAGATTGTGTTGGTTCTTAAGTACCAATAATTCTTATTTACATATTGGAGGAAAGTATGATGAAAAGAACAACAGAATTTGTTTTAGGTTTAATTGGAGGTATTTTTGGATTTTTCGGCGCAATGTTTGCTCTTGCTTTCGGAGGAATCGATGCAGCATTTAGCGATTCAGGTACGAGTGAAATTACAGGATTAGGCTGGGCAGCAATGCTTTTCTCTATTCTTGCCATTGTCGCATCTGTCATCGTAAAGAAAAAAGCAAAGCTTGGTGGAATTTTATTATTAGTATCTGCTGTAGGCGGCATTATTTCTATTTCTATGTTCTTCATCCTTCCAGCTGTATTAATCATCATTGCAGGCTGCATGGGCGTGTTTAGAAAAGAGCCTGTCGTCAATAACACAACTGCATAAGAATAGAGAATAAAGCTTGTAGGGATTGCTCTACAAGCCTTTTCTCTCTACTCTTTGTAATTCATATTGAATCGCATCAACTAACTCTATTATGTTTTCATCTGTCCAAAGATCCAACATAAATAATATATCATTCACCATGTGTGACAAATCTTCTTGGCTCATCAATTCTTCTTTGTAAGCAGGGACAACAAAGAAATAGAGTAGATCAGCCAATTCAAGAACGACACGTACATCTTTTTCATCCATGATGGCTTTATGCAAAGAATGAATCAGCCATTTGAGGTCTTCATGATTTTCAATAGGAACATACATCAATTGGTGTATTTCATCGGTATCCCTATCACTTAGAATCCTCTCAGCAGATTCCTTTGAAAGAGCTCCAACTGTATTTGAAGATATATTCAGAAACAAGAATTCATGTTGATCCTCTCTATTAACCGTCTTGATTGACGAACCTTCCATCTCAATCACTCCCAATCCCTTATAATAATTCTATTATAAGGAAATTCAAGTTCGTTTTAAGTCACAAGAAGTGGATTTTATGTAATTTTAAGCTAACTGGTTTATAAAAAAACACTCCAAAACAATTATTTTCTATTTTTATCATTTTTTGTTGATTTTAAAGTACTTTTGTCCTATTATAATAGTCGTGGTCAATGTATAAGCACATGGCGCTTATATAAATTAAACAAAAGGGGATTTTCATTTTGAAGAAATTCTATGCTTTATTTTTAGCTTTAGGGCTAACATTTACACTGGCTGCTTGCGGCTCAACAGAAGATGTGTCTACAGGTGCATCTAAAGAAAAAGAGTCTACAAGCACAAAAACACAATCAAAAAACAAAAAAGACGATGGTTCAAAGAAAATAAATGCGAGCAAACACAAAACAACTGCTCAAGGAATGAAAGTAAACCTTGGCGAAATTAAAATTATGAAGGATAGAATCAATGTTGGAATGAATATCGAAAATACGACAGATAAAGTTCTAAACTTCTATCCAGATCAAGGTAAAGTTGTAGCTGGAAGCATGCAATTAGATGCGAATATGTTTATGACTGACGGTGATATTGGTGGCGAAGTTGAAGGTGGCGTTAAACAAGATGGTGTTATTCAATTCTTAGCTCCTGAAGGCAAAGAGATCAACATTAAAAACATCAAAGAATTAAAACTGAAATTTGGAAATGTCACAACTGACGATTACATGAATAGTAAAGACGTGACATTCACAGTTAAAGTAAAATAAACTTTCACTCATGCCCTTGAATGATGAGGGCTTTTTTTATCACCACTAAAAAACACTTTCCTAGAAGAAAGTGTTTTTGTTTATAAGTAACGTTTCATTCTTTTTATTAACTAATCTTTCGAGAAGTCTCTTAAATGGAACTCTTTTTCATCTCCTCAGCCATTTCCACTTCATCCTCTGCTTCCAGCTGTTCAATGATGCGGATATAATCCCTTTCGTGGCGATTTTGGCTTAATTTAAAAGCAGCCTGAACTTCATCAATGATGATCTTAAAGCCTACAATGCCTTTCATTTGCTTCTCTAACAGTTCCTCAGACAACGTATCCCATAGCACCGGCTGTTCTCTGTGACTTTCGTATGTCTCCAGCATTGTGGTTAATTCCTTAACCAGTTCCGATTTTTCAAGCAGTTCCGCCTTTCCATAAACATGAACAGCCTGGTAATTCCATGTTGGTACTGCTTCTTTTTCATACCATGAAGAAGATATGTAGGCATGCGGGCCTTGAAAGATGACGAGCGTCTTCTCGCTCTCTTCAAACGTTTTCCACTGAGGATTCCCAATCGCCATATGCCCTGAGATCACATACGAATCTCCAACTTGATGAAAACTCACTGGAATATGTGTCGCAATGGGCTTTTCATTCATTGTCGTCACAACTGTAGCAAATGAATGAGATTGAATAAATGATTTGATTTTCTCCATATCTTTCACTCGAAAAAATGATGGGATATGCATGTACCCTTCCTCCTTTTTGATCAGCTCAATGTTTTGGTCATAATGAAATCCATTTGCTCTTCGTCCCCCATGAGAAAAGCGTGCACCCCTGTTTGAACAAACCCAAGCTTTTGATAGAAAGCGATGGCCGCTTTATTGTGCTCCCACACCCCAAGCCAAACATCCTGTTTATGATGATTTTTCGCAATTTCAATGGCTTGATCGATTAAATATCTGCCTAATCCTTGCTTTTGAAAGGACTGCTTGATATAAATTCTTTCAATCTCTAACGCTTCACTCCCCATCTCTTCTGATTGGGCATCATCCATATTGATCTTCAAATAACCAGCTACTTCCCCATTCACTTGAACAAAATAAAACTGTGAAGAAGGGTGCTGTAATTCCTTTAACAGCTGGTTTAGGTGAAAAGCTGTCTTCACGTACGCTTCGATATGTTCCACTTTGTTTTGATCCAGAAAGGTTTCTATAAATGTATCGGTTCCAATTTTCTGAAGCTCCTTTACATGTTGTTCATTGCACCGAATGAAAGTGACGGTCATAAAGTCGTCCCTCCTTATTTATTAGTAGTCTCTCTTTATCCCTTTTTTCACACCTTCCCAGTCCTTTTCTATATTCTTTCGCACCCTGAGAAGATACTCATAAATCTGTTCCGCTTCTTCCTTAGAAAACCCATCCAGCGCCACTTGATTCGAATAATCATGTTCTCGTTTAATCATTGGGTAGACCGCTTCCCCTTTTTCAGTTGGAAACAGCTTTTTGATTTTTTTATTCACACGATCATCTTTTTTCTCAATAAACCCATTCAGTTCTAATTTTTTGATAGCCCGAGCCGCCGTAGTTCGATCCACTTTAATCATTTCCGCCAGCTTTTCCTGAATGATACCAGGCTCCTCACAAATACGCACAAGATACAAATACTGCCCCTTCGTTAAATCGTACTCTCTAAATTCAATATTACTTATAGAATCAAGCGCCCGAGCTATCACACCGATCTCTCGCAATATTTCTTTCATGTATTTCAACTCCTTTTGTTGTATTTACAACAATTCACTATAGCTAATATAACTGATAAAAGTTGTATTTGCAACAAAAACCCACTCCTTAATTGGAAGTGGGTTTTCAACTCTTTCCTTATTTATCACGCTTCTTCGATCCAAACAATCCAAACACGACAGCCAGTGCAACAATAATCGCCACCCATGTAGTGAAGCCCATATGATCACCGCTTTTCTTTTTAAAATACCGTGTCGGGTAAAGACCCATGAAATCACTTGCTCATATTTTAACGATTGAGAAGCAGTAAGGGTTTCAATTCATCAGCCTTGATACTTTTTATTGCATGTGATCAAAATCATGAAGACATAACAAAAACCCCTATATTTCAAGGGGTTTTCGAGGGTGTTTACATCATTCCGCCCATTCCACCCATGCCGCCCATATCTGGCATTCCGCCGCCTGAGCCGCCTTCTTCTGGTTTGTCAGCAACGACTGCTTCAGTTGTTAGAAGCATTGCTGCTACAGAAGCTGCGTTTTGAAGTGCAGAGCGAGTTACTTTTGTTGGGTCAACGATTCCTTTTTCGATCATGTTTACCCATTCGTTTGTTGCTGCGTTGAAGCCTACGCCAATTTCTTCGTTTTTCAAGCGCTCAACGATAACGGATCCTTCAAGACCTGCGTTGTGAGCGATTTGACGAATTGGCTCTTCAAGAGAACGTAGAACGATGTTTACACCTGTTTGAACGTCACCATCTGCTTCGATTGAAGCGACTTTGTTGTATACATTCACAAGTGCTGTACCACCACCGGATACGATACCTTCTTCAACTGCTGCACGAGTTGAGTTCAGTGCATCCTCGATGCGTAGTTTACGCTCTTTTAGTTCTGTTTCAGTTGCAGCACCAACTTTGATGACAGCGACGCCGCCAGCTAGTTTTGCAAGACGTTCTTGTAATTTTTCTTTATCGAATTCAGAAGTTGTTTCTTCTACTTGTGCACGAATTTGGTTCACACGTGCTGAGATTTGAGCAGAATCTCCTGAGCCCTCTACGATTGTTGTGTTTTCTTTTGTCACAACAACTTTAGACGCGCGGCCAAGCTGACCGATTTCAGTTGATTTCAGATCAAGTCCTAGGTCTTCTGTGATTAATTCTCCGCCAGTTAGAACAGAGATGTCTTCAAGCATTGCTTTACGACGATCACCGAATCCAGGAGCTTTTACTGCTACTGCGTTGAATGTACCACGAAGTTTGTTCACAACAAGAGTTGCAAGTGCTTCGCCTTCTACATCTTCAGCAATGAGCAATAATGGTTTTCCTTGTTGTACAACTTGCTCAAGTACAGGAAGGATTTCTTGAATATTTGTGATTTTTTTATCAGTGATTAAGATGTAAGGATTTTCAAGAACTGCTTCCATCTTATCAGAATCAGTCACCATGTATGGTGAAGCATATCCGCGGTCAAATTGCATACCTTCAACCACTTCTAGCTCAGTTGTGAATCCTTTAGATTCTTCGATAGTGATGACACCGTCGTTACCTACGCGTTCCATTGCTTCTGCGATTAGGCTGCCGACTTCTTCATCTGCTGCAGAAATAGCCGCAACTTGAGCAATTGATTCTTTGCCTTCGATTGGTTTAGAAATCTCGTGCAAGCCTTCAAGTGCTACTTTCACTGCTTCTTCGATCCCTTTACGAACGCCAACAGGGTTTGCACCAGCTGTTACGTTTTTCAGACCTTCACGGATCATCGCTTGAGCTAGAACTGTTGCAGTCGTAGTACCGTCACCAGCTACGTCGTTTGTTTTGCTTGCAACTTCAGCCACAAGTTTTGCACCCATGTTTTCAAATGCATCTTCTAATTCGATTTCTTTTGCGATCGTTACACCATCATTTGTGATAAGTGGAGAACCGAATTTTTTCTCAAGAACCACGTTACGTCCTTTAGGTCCTAAAGTTACTTTTACAGCATCTGCAAGTGCATCTACACCGCGTAACATCGCGCGACGTGCTTCTTCACTGAACTTAATATCTTTTGCCATAATAACGAAACCTCCTCAGTCTTTTTAAAAATTTATCTCAATGTTTTTTATGTGATTAACCAATAACAGCTAAAATGTCGCTCTCACGAAGGATTAAATATTCTTTGCCTTCATATTTCACTTCAGTGCCTGCATATTTTGAGAAGATAATGCGGTCGCCTGTGCTTACTTCTAACGCAACGCGCTCACCACTTTCAAGTACACGCCCTGAACCTGCTGCAACAATTTTACCTTCTTGCGGTTTTTCTTTTGCAGAATCCGGTAAAACAATACCGCTAGCGGTTTTTTCCTCAGATTCAACGAGTTCAATGATTACGCGATCGCCTAATGGCTTTAACATAAGAAACAACCTCCTCAATTTTTATATGTAGTCTTTTTTAGCACTCATCACCAGCGAGTGCTAACACATTTATTATAATAAAGAATGTCTTCTGCAATTTCAAGTGAAAACCTTTAAAAATTTTTACGCTTTCACGATCTTTTTTGGTCTCAGATTCTTTCCTTTTCATCGAAAAAGGAGACTTGTGTTACAATAAATCTAGTTCTTTTAGTAAAGGGGTTTTCGTTACTTGAAAAAACAATATTGGTACATCATCTTAACGTATATATTGGTGCAGGTTTCTGCGTTTCCTTATGTGCTCATTATGAAATGGCTGGGATTCATTCAATCACCGATGACTCAAACAGAGCTTTCAAAATTATCAGGAACGTGGACAATCATCAGTTTTTGTATCGGATTGATCATTATTCTGCTCATCCTTCGAACCGTCCCAAAAGCTTCACTGCGAAATGAAGCGCCAGTTTCAATCGGTTCTGCTATCGCATGGATCATTGGCGGTTTCTTTCTTTCTCTCTTTGCACAATCGATTGCGGGGGCGATTGAACAATATGCATTCGGCATTGGCCGTGAGTCAGAAAATACGCAAACCATTTTATCCATTATGGATGCCGTTCCTTGGCTTGTGATCGTCATCGCCCTGATTGGTCCAATCTTAGAGGAAATCATTTTCCGTAAAATCATCTTTGGTGTGATTTATGAAAAAACGAATTTCTTCATTGGAGCACTTGCCAGTTCAGTGGTTTTCGCTGCTGTACACTATGATTTTCCCCATATCTTGCTCTATACCGCAATGGGCTTTACCTTTGCCTTTTTATATGCGAAAACAAAACGAATCATTGTTCCAATCGGCGCTCATATGCTGATGAATTCACTTGTTGTTCTTGTGCAGATTGAGCCAGTGAAAAAAATGATTGAAGAACAATCTCAAACCATGCAAATGATTATTGGAGGCTTTTTCTCATGAGAAACCCAGTCGTATGGGGCATCATTTATTTTGCCGTAGGTATCGCTTTCACCTATATGGCCATTCAAAACCCAGGTGACATGTGGTCATTTTACAGCATTTTGCTGATGGTGTTTGCGGCCTATAATATCAATATCGCGCTTAAAATGTTTGCCTTCTCTGTCAAACTCAAAAAACAGCAGCAAAAATAAATCAAAAACCATTTTCCGCGGTTGGAAAATGGTTTTTTTATGGAGGATGTATCTTTATGGAACATGAAAAACTTCGCATCTTCAATGATCAACATGAAACGATTGGAGCTGCCGCTCGTTCAGATGTCCACGCCCAAGGTCTTTGGCATGAAACATTTCATTTTTGGCTTCTTAAAAAAGAGCATGGCACCGTATATCTCTATTTTCAGCTAAGAAGTCCCGCAAAAAAGGATTTTCCTTCTTTGTTTGATATCACCGCAGCGGGCCATCTTCTCGCAGATGAACAGCCTTCTGATGGCTTAAGAGAGATAGAAGAAGAACTTGGTCTTTCCATCCCTTTTGAGGACCTTACCTTTGCAGGTGTCATACAGGATGAAATCCATATGCCTTCGTTCATCGACCGTGAGTTCTGCCATGTGTATCTTTTTATGAATGAAGAAAAACACATGGAAGTTCATCTACAGAAAGAAGAAGTCGCTGGTCTATACAGAGCCAAGCTGCTTGATGCACATCAGCTGTTGACAGGAACTTGTGAAAGAATTCGAATCGAGGGCTTTCAAGTTGATGCAAACGAAGAACGACGTGAGGAAAGCATCGAAGTGGGTGTTCATGATTTTGTCCAGCATGAGCCCGCCTATTATGAGCACCTCTTTCATGCGATCAATCAATTTCTTTCACAATAGAAAAAGCATCGTGATCCTCATTGGATCATGATGCTTTTTTATGAGAAATAATGACTTTCTTTCTCCTCTGTTTGCTGCATTTTGCGGTAGGTCACTCTTGAAATGATAATGCTCACTTCGTATAAAACGAGCATTGGCAAGGTGACCATGAGGTGAGAAACAAGCTCTGGCGGTGTAATGAGTGCGGCAATGACAAGGAGGACAAAATAGGCATACTTCCGTATTTTTGATAAAAACATCGGTGTGATGATGCCAAGTCTTGTGAGAAACATCAACACGACGGGCATCTGAAACAAAAAGCCAAATGGAAGTGTTAACTGCATCAGAAATGTAAAATACTCATGAATCCCAATGACTTGCTCTACATTTAAATCATTCGACATTCGCATCATAAAGTCGACGACAAACGGAAACAAAATAAAATAAGAGAAAGCCACACCGCTCAAAAATAAAAGCAGTGCAATCGGAATGTAAGCAAGTGTCACCTTTCTTTCTTTCTCATATAAGCCTGGACTCACAAACGCCCACAGCTGATATAAAATAACGGGACACGTCAAAACCAAAGCAATGACAAATGCGAACTGCATAAACACGTACAGTGGATCTGTAAGCTTAAATGCGTTCAGCGTGAGTGTTGCCGCTTCATCGGTATTTTGTAAATACACAATGACCGGCTTAGCGAGAAAAAAACCAGCCACCATAAAGGCGACAAAAAACATCGCAATGATCACTAAACGTTTTCGCAGTTCCACAATATGCTCCATAAGCGGCATATCTTTGACATTCATGAAGCTCATCCTATTCTACTGATCTTCTTTTTTCTTTTTTTCTTCCTGATCATCAGCTAAGCCTTTTGTGGCATTTTTGAATTCACGTAATGTATCTCCTGCTGCTCTTCCTAATTCAGGAAGCTTTTTCGGCCCAAAAATAATGAGCGCTACAATCGCAATCAGAATCAAACTCCCAGGACCGATTGGACCCATTTGCTCCACCCCCTTTACCCCTTTTCGTCAGTCCTCCTGCGTAACAGAGTAATGCTTTAAGAAATACACAAGAGACTGAAGTTCAACCGCCAAATCTATATGATGAATTCGAATGTGTTCCGGCACATTCAATCGAGCCGGCGTAAAGTTAAGGATTCCTTTGATGCCAAGGGCAATCAAACGATCTGTAATGGATTGAGCTGCTACGGCAGGTACTGTCAAAATCGCAACAGGGATATCTCCTACCTCTTGAACATGCTCTTCAAGCTTATCCAAATCATAGACAGGCACGCCGCCTATCTCACTTCCTATTTTACTCTCATTGACGTCAAAAGCCATTGAAATTTTTGTATTATTATTTTTTATGAAATTATAGTGTAAAAAGGCAGTCCCCAAATTCCCGACACCGATGAGCATGACATTGGTCATTTCATCTTGGTCAAGGGTCTTTCTGAAGAAGGTCAAGAGATAATCGACATTATAGCCGTACCCTTTCTTCCCAAGTGCACCAAAGTACGAAAAATCTCGGCGAATGGTAGCAGAATCCACTTTGACTGCATCACTAAGCTCTGCTGATGACACCCTCTGTTTTCCTGATGCATGCAGATTTTTTAAAAAACGGTAGTATAGCGGCAAACGTTTGGCTGTCGCTTGTGGAATTTTTGACTGATCTATATTCATATAAGGTCCTCCAACTTAAATATCAGATGCTCTGTGAAAATCACCGTTTTTCCCGCCTGTCTTTTCAATTAGATAGGTAGGACCGATGATCATGCCTTTATCAATCGCTTTGCACATGTCGTAAACGGTCAGTGCACATACTGAAGCAGAAGTGAGCGCTTCCATCTCCACACCCGTACTTCCTTTTGTTTTTACCTGTACTTGTATGTTCAGGATGTGCGCATTTCCGTCTTCCTCCCAATGAAAGGAGATATCCACACCTTTTAATGCAAGCGGATGACACATTGGAATGATGGTAGATGTTTGCTTTGCTGCCATGATGCCAGCAACCTGTGCAACAGACAGCACATCTCCTTTTCCAATTTCACGTTGCTCTATTTTATGAAACACTTCTTTTATCATACGAACGCTTGAAACAGCAACGGCGGTTCTCACTGTAGACGATTTGTCACTAATGTCGACCATCTTTGCTCTTCCCTGTTCGTTAAAGTGGCTAAATTGACTCATCTTTCAACGCTCCCTCACTCAAATGATACACTATTTTTTCCTATCTGTCTTTCATTTGAATATGGCGATTGTATGTAACATTTGCCGGTTTACTGCTGATAAGCTACACTTAACATATTATAGCAGAGGTGAAGTTACATGATGATTCTACAAGTGAATCAGCTGTCCAAATCGTTTGGCGCTGATACCGTTTTAACGAATATAAAATTGGAAGTCAAAGCAAGGGATCGCATTGCCATTGTAGGTCGTAACGGTGCAGGCAAATCCACGCTTTTGAAAATCATTGCCGGTCAAATGTCTTACGAGCAAGGTGAGATCATCAAACCAAAAGACCTATCGATCGGCTATTTAGCACAGCATACCGATGTGACGTCTACACGTACGTTAAAGGACGAATTATTATCGGTTTTTGATCATTTAAAAGTGATGGAACAAGAGATGAGAACCATTGAGGAGAAAATGGCTTCCTCCACAGGTTCTGAGCTGGATGCCTTGATGAAAACCTATGACAGGCTGCAGCAGGAATTTAAAGATCAGGGCGGCTATCAATATGAAGCAGATGTCCGCTCCATTCTTCATGGACTCGGCTTTAGTCATTTTGAAGATGAGACAACCGTCCAATCCTTAAGCGGCGGTCAGAAAACCCGTCTAGCGCTTGGAAAGCTCTTATTAATGAAACCAGAACTCTTAATTCTGGATGAGCCGACCAACCATTTAGATATTGATACCTTATCATGGCTGGAGCAGTATTTGCAAAATTATACAGGTGCCATTCTCATCGTGTCCCATGACCGCTATTTCTTAGACAAAGTCGTAAACCACGTCTATGAAGTCTCAAGAACTTCGATGAAAAAGTTTGCAGGGAACTATAGTAAGTATCTTGAGCTGAAAGCAGAGCAGCTCGAGCGGGATATGAAACTATACGAAAAGCAGCAAGAAGAGATCTCAAAGCTTCAGGATTTCGTGGATCGCAACCTAGCAAGAGCTTCAACCACAAAGCGCGCTCAAAGCAGACGCAAGCAGCTCGAACGAATGGATCGTTTAGATAAGCCTTTAGGTGATGAAAAATCCGCAAACTTCCATTTTGATATTACGAGACAAAGCGGCAATGATGTGCTGAAGGTGCATGATCTCGATATTCGTTATGATGAAAAAACACCGCTCCTATCCTCTCTTTCTTTTCAGATTAAACGCGAGGATAGTGTGGCACTCATTGGTCCTAACGGAATCGGGAAATCAACCCTTTTAAAAACGTTAACGAACACATTAACACCAGTAAAAGGCGACATCACTTTTGGATCTCATGTCACGATCGGCTACTATGACCAAGAGCAAGCCAAACTGACATCCTCGAAAAAAGTGCTCAATGAGCTTTGGGATGACTATCCTCATATGAATGAAAAAGAAATTCGGACATGTTTAGGAAACTTCCTTTTTTCCGGTGATGATGTTTTAAAGCCCGTCCATGCATTAAGCGGTGGAGAAAAAGCACGCCTTGCACTGGCAAAGCTGATGCTCCAAAAAGCCAATTTTCTTATTCTCGATGAGCCGACAAACCATCTGGACTTAGATAGTAAGGAAATTTTAGAGAATGCACTAATCGATTATCCAGGAACCATCTTATTTGTCTCGCATGATCGTTATTTTATCAATCGTCTCGCCACGAAAGTATTTGAGCTTTCGCCTACAGAAACAAGAGAATATCTCGGTGATTATGACTACTATCTTGAAAAGAAAAATGAACAATTAGAGCTGGAAGCACTTCAAGAAAATGAGCCGCTTAAAAAACAGGCTGCACAGCCAGCAGAAAAGGCAAAGCTTTCTTATGCGGAAGAAAAAGAACTGAAAAAGAAAGAAAGACAAAAGCAGCGCAGAATCGAAGAAATTGAAGAACGCATTGCTGTCGTCGAAGACAAGCTCGGTGAAAATGAACAGCTGCTATGTGATCCTAATATTTTTCAAGATCACGAGAAGGTCCAATCCATTCAAACAGAAAATGATACGCTCAATCAAGAGCTGGAATCACTTTTTGCAGAGTGGGAAGAGCTGTCAGAATCTTAAAGAGTACCCTAAAAGGTACTCTTTTTTCTTTCAAAGAAAATTCATTATCCACAATGATACCCACAATAACTTCTTGATTATTCTTAAATACATTAGACTTATCCACTTTATCCACAGAGTTTTAATCACATATCCACAAAAAAGATCGTGTTTATACACACCCTCTTCATTTTAAAACGAAATTTTCTAACAATTGTGGATATATAACGTTTACATGTGAATAAATCGCTTTCATAAAAAAATAAAAACCCCTGTCATCCACAGGAGTTTTCATTCATATGAGACTAGCGGCAATCCTGGCTGGCCATTCATCGCCATATCGCCTCTGATTCCTTTTTCAAACGCAATGGTTCCAGCGGCAGCGATCATGGCTGCATTGTCTGTGCAAAGAGATAATGGCGGAATAATGACTTTCACTTCTGGCAGCTTCGTAAATGCTGAGGTTAAAGCTTTTCTTAGTCCTTTATTGGCAGCGACTCCCCCAGCTAGAACGACCTGCTTCACGCCATAGGCTTCAGCCGCTTTCAATGTTTTCCCAACAAGCACCTCAATGACGCTTGCTTGAAAACTTGCGGCCAAATTCTCTGGGGCAATCGTTTCTCCCTTTTGTGACGCATTGTGTAACGTGTTGATCACAGCTGATTTTAAACCACTGAAGCTAAAGTGATAAGACCCTTCTTCAAGCCATGCACGAGGAAGCTTAATTGTCGGCTCTCCTTCATGTGCTAACCGATCAATATGAGGTCCGCCTGGGTACGGGAGACCCATCGTCCGGGCCACTTTATCGTACGCTTCTCCAGCTGCATCATCTAAAGTTTCTCCGATGACCTCAAAAGATCCATGCTCCTTCATTAAAACAAGCTCAGTATGTCCGCCGGAGACAACAAGAGCTAAACATGGGAACTCCAATTCATCAACAAGCTGGTTTGCATAAATATGCCCTGCAATATGATGAACACCAACAAGAGGAATTTGATGGGCAAAGCTCAGTGCCTTTGCTGCATTGACACCAATCAGCAAAGCACCCACGAGGCCAGGTCCTTCTGTGACAGCAATCGCATCTAAATCCTTAAAGCTCATACCCGCCTGTGCCATCACTTCTTCTAATACGATGGTGACTTGCTCCACGTGATGCCTTGAAGCAATTTCGGGTACAACTCCGCCAAATCGTTTATGACTGTCTATTTGCGAAGCGACCACATTCGCCACGATTTCCTTTCCATTTTTGACAATGGACGCAGCTGTTTCATCGCAGCTTGTTTCTATACCTAATATGAATCGATCTGTTTGTTCACTCATTTATATTCACCCACATGACTAATGCATCTTCTCCATTATCCGTATAATAATTCTTTCGAATAGAAGCTGGTCTGAAACCGAGCTTTTCATAGAGGGATTGTGCTGGTGTATTTGAAACCCTCACCTCTAAAGAAAGATGATCTGTCTTTTTTTCTTTGCAAAATTCCATGACATATCGAAGCAATGCTTCCCCGTAGCCTTTTCCTCTATGCTCAGGGAGAATCGCAATGTTCGTAATTTGTGCATCGTCCATGACAATCCAGACCCCGCAATACCCAACAGGCTGCTTATTTTCTTCAATGAGGAAATAATGGCTGTATTGATTATGAAGAATCTCATACACAAACGATTCCTTTTTCCAAGGCGCTGTAAACGAATGCACTTCAATCGTATACACCTCTGGAATATCCGCTACTGTCATTTGTCGTATCTCTGCTATGTGAAGATTATTTTTGTCCTTCAAGCCATTTCACTTCCGCTTCTGCCAAACGAATATAGTTAGGAACAAGCTGATGGACATCTTCAGCAGGACGATCTGCGCCTAAAAATGCAAGCACTGAAGGTCTTGGGTTATGGAATGTCCCCTCTGCCAGTACAGCCGTTTCTCCTAAAATGGAGCGAATGCTCTCTTCATGAAGATGCACATCTTGTCCAAGAAATAGAACAGGCTTTCCTGTCTGCTTCAGTTCATGAAGCCAATCCGTGAGCAAGATATTTTGATCTGGTTCTACCTCTTTGATCTTACCCTTTTCAAACATATATAGTCCGGTATAAACTTGGCCTCTTCTCGCATCAAATAAAGGTGAGATATATCCATCAAAATATTGGCCATTTGCTGCAAGTGTTTCTAAACTCGAAACAGCTGATATCGGGATAGACAGCGTCCACGCAAGTGTTTTTGCGATGGTAACACCGATTCTGACGCCAGTGTAAGAACCAGGTCCTTTTGCTACAACGATTTTGCTTAGTTCGCTTGGTGATACACCACATTCTTTCATCAATGCTTCAACAGTAGGCATCGCTCGGACGGAATGGTTCTTTTTTAAATACGTAATGCTCTCCCCAATCACAGTGAAGTCTCTTACAAGAGCAATTCCTAGTGTATGGTTTGATGTATCAATGGCCAGTATGGTCAAATTTTTTCATCTCCTTACAAAGGGTCTCATAACGCTCCCCTTTTGCATCAAACGTGAGATGCCGTTCTTCTTCACGTTCTGTTCTCAGCATTTCAATTTTTAAATAGGAAGAAGGCAATTGAGGTTCAATAAGATGTGCCCATTCAACCAAGCATACACCTTCACCCTCAAAATATTCTTCGAGGCCGATCTCTTCTTCTGCATCTTCCATGCGGTACACGTCCATATGATATAGTGGCAGTCTGCCATCGGTATATTCTTTAATAATTGTAAAGGTGGGGCTGTTGACGATACGGGTAATTCCTAAGCCTTCCGCAAAACCTTTTGAAAAAGTGGTTTTACCTGCACCTAAATCTCCTTCTAATGTCAATACATCGCCTGGCATCACAAGTTTGGCCAATGCAGCGGCAATTCGTTTCGTCTCATCCGCACCTTTTGTCGTCCATGTTAATTTCACCGTTGATGTCACCTCATTTCTTAAAATGATTATATCCTTTTTTCATTAACATTGTTTGTTGATCATTGTCTTTTAACATAACACTGGCTGCTTGATCATCTTTGACTTGTCCAATACGTGTGATCTGAATGCCTTCTTTTTGACATTGCGATTCAAAGCTTTCCCAATCACATTCTGGTATCGTACCAGTTAAAACAAAATCTTCTCCCCCAAACAACACCCATTCAAGCCAGTCTTTGCGCAGCACCTGTAAATCTGGATGAATTGGAAGCTTATCAGCTTCTATCTCGACCATCACACAGCTCGCTTCGGCTATCTCATTCAACTCACTCGCTAATCCATCACTCACATCATTCAAGGTAACACGCGGGAAACTTGAACAAATGTGTCCAGCAGCAATATGAGGCTGAGGCATTTTATGACGCTTAAGAAAAAAATCAGCATCGACCGCTTTAGAAGGGGCTGCTTCGTTCATTAAGATTGATAACCCAGCAGCTGATGAACCAAGTTCACCTGTGACAAAGACAATGTCTCCAGTCTGAGCACTGTGACGATAACAAGCTTTTCCCTTTGAAACCTCACCAATGACCGTCACGGTAATGACAAAGTCACTGCGGGTGGCCACTGTATCTCCACCAATCAAATCCATATGATAAGAGTCAGCCAACGCTTTCATTCCCTCGTAAAGCTCCGTAACAATTGTCTCATCACCATGAGGCGGGATCGCAATTGAAACAAGATAATATTTTGGGGTCCCTCCCATTGCAGCGATGTCACTAACATTGACTGCCAGTGCTTTAAAGCCAACTTCAAATGGTGTTGAAAAGTCAAAACGAAAATGAACATGCTCCACCATTGTATCAACACAAACGACCTCTTCACAATGTGAATGAGGTTGATAAACACTTGCATCATCACCGATGCCCATGATCAAAGAGCGCTGATATGTATCTTTTGGTGTGATTCGGCGAATAAGATCAAATTCATCCATAAAAAGACAGCCCCTTCTTGCAATCAATTGGTTAAGTAGACATGAGGTCAAACACAGTTAGTATTAGTGTAGCGAATATAAGTCTCAGTTCCAACTAAAAATGATATAAAGAAAGCCTGGTGTGAAAAAACCAGGCTGAGTTGAAATAATCTATCTTTTCTTTCTTATATTGTAGCCAAACACACATCATTTCATTGCATCTTGGGTACTTCTAGAAAGAAAAAGACATAAAAAAAAACGAAACTATACGTTTTCGTTTACAAGTCATAAAAATGGCGGTCCGGACGGGACTCGAACCCGCGACCTCCTGCGTGACAGGCAGGCATTCTAACCAACTGAACTACCGGACCATTTTGGTTGCGGGGGCAGGATTTGAACCTGCGACCTTCGGGTTATGAGCCCGACGAGCTACCGAACTGCTCCACCCCGCGATGATATAAAGATAACAAGCTTGGCGGCGTCCTACTCTCACAGGGGGAAACCCCCAACTACCATCGGCGCTGAAGAGCTTAACTTCCGTGTTCGGTATGGGAACGGGTGTGACCTCTTCGCTATCGCCACCAAACCTGATGGAGAGAATGTTCTCTCAAAACTAGATAACAATGTTCATGCTTCACAATAGAATATAGGTTAAGTCCTCGATCTATTAGTATCTGTCAGCTCCACGTGTCACCACGCTTCCACCTCAGACCTATCAACCTGATCATCTTTCAGGGATCTTACTTCCTTGCGGAATGGGAAATCTCATCTTGAGGGGGGCTTCATGCTTAGATGCTTTCAGCACTTATCCCGTCCGCACATAGCTACCCAGCGATGCCCTTGGCAGAACAACTGGTACACCAGCGGTGCGTCCATCCCGGTCCTCTCGTACTAAGGACAGCTCCTCTCAAATTTCCTGCGCCCGCGACGGATAGGGACCGAACTGTCTCACGACGTTCTGAACCCAGCTCGCGTACCGCTTTAATGGGCGAACAGCCCAACCCTTGGGACCGACTACAGCCCCAGGATGCGATGAGCCGACATCGAGGTGCCAAACCTCCCCGTCGATGTGGACTCTTGGGGGAGATAAGCCTGTTATCCCCGGGGTAGCTTTTATCCGTTGAGCGATGGCCCTTCCATGCGGAACCACCGGATCACTAAGCCCGACTTTCGTCCCTGCTCGACTTGTAGGTCTCGCAGTCAAGCTCCCTTGTGCCTTTACACTCTGCGAATGATTTCCAACCATTCTGAGGGAACCTTTGGGCGCCTCCGTTACATTTTAGGAGGCGACCGCCCCAGTCAAACTGCCCACCTGACACTGTCTCCCTGCCCGATAAGGGCAGCGGGTTAGAAGGTCAATACAGCCAGGGTAGTATCCCACCGATGCCTCCACCGAAGCTAGCGCTCCGGTTTCCAAGGCTCCTACCTATCCTGTACAAGCTGTACCAACATTCAATATCAGGCTGCAGTAAAGCTCCACGGGGTCTTTCCGTCCTGTCGCGGGTAACCTGCATCTTCACAGGTACTATAATTTCACCGAGTCTCTCGTTGAGACAGTGCCCAGATCGTTGCGCCTTTCGTGCGGGTCGGAACTTACCCGACAAGGAATTTCGCTACCTTAGGACCGTTATAGTTACGGCCGCCGTTTACTGGGGCTTCAATTCGCACCTTCGCTTACGCTAAGCGCTCCTCTTAACCTTCCAGCACCGGGCAGGCGTCAGCCCCTATACTTCGCCTTACGGCTTCGCAGAGACCTGTGTTTTTGCTAAACAGTCGCCTGGGCCTATTCACTGCGGCTTCTCGGGGCTTTAACACCCTAAGAAGCACCCCTTCTCCCGAAGTTACGGGGTCATTTTGCCGAGTTCCTTAACGAGAGTTCTCTCGATCACCTTAGGATTCTCTCCTCGCCTACCTGTGTCGGTTTGCGGTACGGGCACCTCTCACCTCGCTAGAGGCTTTTCTTGGCAGTGTGGAATCAGGAACTTCGCTACTAAATTTCGCTCGCCATCACAGCTCAGCCTTCACGGGAAACGGATTTGCCTATTTCCCAGCCTAACTGCTTGGACGCGGATATCCAATACCGCGCTTACCCTATCCTCCTGCGTCCCCCCATTGCTCAAATGGTGAGGAGGTGGTACAGGAATATCAACCTGTTGTCCATCGCCTACGCCTTTCGGCCTCGGCTTAGGTCCCGACTAACCCTGAGCGGACGAGCCTTCCTCAGGAAACCTTAGGCATTCGGTGGACGGGATTCTCACCCGTCTTTCGCTACTCATACCGGCATTCTCACTTCTAAGCGCTCCACCAGTCCTTCCGGTCTGGCTTCACAGCCCTTAGAACGCTCTCCTACCACTGTTCGTAAGAACAGTCCGCAGCTTCGGTGATACGTTTAGCCCCGGTACATTTTCGGCGCAGAGTCACTCGACCAGTGAGCTATTACGCACTCTTTAAATGGTGGCTGCTTCTAAGCCAACATCCTGGTTGTCTAAGCAACTCCACATCCTTTTCCACTTAACGTATACTTTGGGACCTTAGCTGGCGGTCTGGGCTGTTTCCCTTTCGACTACGGATCTTATCACTCGCAGTCTGACTCCCAAGGATAAGTCATCGGCATTCGGAGTTTGACTGAATTCGGTAACCCGGTAGGGGCCCCTAGTCCAATCAGTGCTCTACCTCCGAGACTCTTACCTTGAGGCTAGCCCTAAAGCTATTTCGGAGAGAACCAGCTATCTCCAGGTTCGATTGGCATTTCACCCCTACCCACACCTCATCCCCGCACTTTTCAACGTGCGTGGGTTCGGGCCTCCATTCAGTGTTACCTGAACTTCACCCTGGACATGGGTAGATCACCTGGTTTCGGGTCTACGACCACGTACTCATGCGCCCTATTCAGACTCGCTTTCGCTGCGGCTCCGCATCTTCTGCTTAACCTTGCACGGGATCGTAACTCGCCGGTTCATTCTACAAAAGGCACGCCATCACCCGTTAACGGGCTCTGACTACTTGTAGGCACACGGTTTCAGGATCTATTTCACTCCCCTTCCGGGGTGCTTTTCACCTTTCCCTCACGGTACTGGTTCACTATCGGTCACTAGGGAGTATTTAGCCTTGGGAGATGGTCCTCCCGGATTCCGACGGAATTTCACGTGTTCCGCCGTACTCAGGATCCACTCTGGAGAGAATGACATTTCAGTTACAGGGCTGTTACCTTCTTTGGCGGGCCTTTCCAGACCTCTTCGCTTATATCATTCCTTTGTAACTCCGTATAGAGTGTCCTACAACCCCAAGAGGCAAGCCTCTTGGTTTGGGCTGTTCCCGTTTCGCTCGCCGCTACTCAGGGAATCGCATTTGCTTTCTCTTCCTCCGGGTACTTAGATGTTTCAGTTCCCCGGGTATGCCTTCTCATACTCTATGTATTCAAGTATGGATACTACTCCATTACGAGCAGTGGGTTTCCCCATTCGGAAATCTCCGGATCAAAGCTTGCTTACAGCTCCCCGAAGCATATCGGTGTTCGTCCCGTCCTTCATCGGCTCCTAGTGCCAAGGCATCCACCGTGCGCCCTTTCTAACTTAACCATTTCTTACTTTAGAAAGAATCACTATGTGTGATGAACTTTGCATTGCATTCAATGTGAATGTATTACTTATTGTTATCTAGTTTTCAAAGAACAATCCTGTCTCGCTAGAGACATGTTTTGAAGGAATGATCCTTCAAAACTAAACAAGACGAAAACGTACGCTGCTCCATATATCCTTAGAAAGGAGGTGATCCAGCCGCACCTTCCGATACGGCTACCTTGTTACGACTTCACCCCAATCATCTGCCCCACCTTCGGCGGCTGGCTCCATAAAGGTTACCTCACCGACTTCGGGTGTTGCAAACTCTCGTGGTGTGACGGGCGGTGTGTACAAGGCCCGGGAACGTATTCACCGCGGCATGCTGATCCGCGATTACTAGCGATTCCAGCTTCACGCAGTCGAGTTGCAGACTGCGATCCGAACTGAGAACAGATTTATGGGATTGGCTAAACCTTGCGGTCTTGCAGCCCTTTGTTCTGTCCATTGTAGCACGTGTGTAGCCCAGGTCATAAGGGGCATGATGATTTGACGTCATCCCCACCTTCCTCCGGTTTGTCACCGGCAGTCACCTTAGAGTGCCCAACTGAATGCTGGCAACTAAGATCAAGGGTTGCGCTCGTTGCGGGACTTAACCCAACATCTCACGACACGAGCTGACGACAACCATGCACCACCTGTCACTCTGTCCCCGAAGGGAAAGCCCTATCTCTAGGGTTGTCAGAGGATGTCAAGACCTGGTAAGGTTCTTCGCGTTGCTTCGAATTAAACCACATGCTCCACCGCTTGTGCGGGCCCCCGTCAATTCCTTTGAGTTTCAGTCTTGCGACCGTACTCCCCAGGCGGAGTGCTTAATGCGTTAGCTGCAGCACTAAGGGGCGGAAACCCCCTAACACTTAGCACTCATCGTTTACGGCGTGGACTACCAGGGTATCTAATCCTGTTCGCTCCCCACGCTTTCGCTCCTCAGCGTCAGTTACAGACCAGAGAGTCGCCTTCGCCACTGGTGTTCCTCCACATCTCTACGCATTTCACCGCTACACGTGGAATTCCACTCTCCTCTTCTGCACTCAAGTTTCCCAGTTTCCAATGACCCTCCCCGGTTGAGCCGGGGGCTTTCACATCAGACTTAAGAAACCGCCTGCGAGCCCTTTACGCCCAATAATTCCGGACAACGCTTGCCACCTACGTATTACCGCGGCTGCTGGCACGTAGTTAGCCGTGGCTTTCTGGTTAGGTACCGTCAAGGTGCGAGCAGTTACTCTCGCACTTGTTCTTCCCTAACAACAGAGCTTTACGATCCGAAAACCTTCATCACTCACGCGGCGTTGCTCCGTCAGACTTTCGTCCATTGCGGAAGATTCCCTACTGCTGCCTCCCGTAGGAGTCTGGGCCGTGTCTCAGTCCCAGTGTGGCCGATCACCCTCTCAGGTCGGCTACGCATCGTCGCCTTGGTGAGCCATTACCCCACCAACTAGCTAATGCGCCGCGGGTCCATCTGTAAGTGACAGCCGAAACCGTCTTTCATCCTTGAACCATGCGGTTCAAGGAACTATCCGGTATTAGCTCCGGTTTCCCGGAGTTATCCCAGTCTTACAGGCAGGTTACCCACGTGTTACTCACCCGTCCGCCGCTAACATCCGGGAGCAAGCTCCCTTCTGTCCGCTCGACTTGCATGTATTAGGCACGCCGCCAGCGTTCGTCCTGAGCCAGGATCAAACTCTCCGAAAAAGTACAAAACCGAAGTTTTGCTTTTCGCCAGTTTGACTGACTACCTATGAAGTATCATAGGATTTTTTTATAAAAACTCGAATTAACAGGTACGTTTTGTCTTGTTTAGTTTTCAAAGATCATGTTCAAAATGGAGCGGGTGATGAGAATCGAACTCACGACATCAGCTTGGAAGGCTGAGGTTTTACCACTAAACTACACCCGCGTGGTTTGTATTGGCGCGCCCGAGAGGAGTCGAACCCCTAACCTTTTGATCCGTAGTCAAACGCTCTATCCAATTGAGCTACGGGCGCTTAATCAGGCGACTTAATTATCTTAACATATCGTTTTTATTAAGTCAACATCTTTTTGAAATTTGTTTGTCGCATGCGTGTGAACGTCTGTGTTTCAAATACGTCATCAGCGACGAATAAAAATATACCATGGATCATATAAAAGGGTCAATACATTTTTCTAAAAAAGTTTCATGTTTTTTAAAAATGATTTTTTCTTAGATAAATAGACATGTAATAGCCCTATTTTCTTCTCTTTCTTCATAATTCCAATGATTCTTAAATAAAATCTTTCTAAATACAAAGGAGGACAAAACTTGCCCACATAGAATTTTTATTTATTGGAAAATTCTTAATATTTTTCCAAGCATTTAAAGGAGGTAGGAGATGATGAAAAAGTTTATCGCTTTTCAAATCATGATCGCTTTGGTGATAGGAGCTCTTATCGGCCATTTCTTCCCTGACTTCGGAATGGCACTGCGGCCAATTGGTGATGGATTCATCAGGCTAATTAAAATGATCGTTGTTCCAATCGTTTTCTCAACCATTGTTATTGGCGCAGCCGGCAGCGGCGGCATGAAGAAAATGGGCAGCCTTGGATTAAAGACGATCATTTGGTTTGAGGTCATCACAACCATCGTTCTTGGGATCGGGCTATTATTGGCAAATGGGCTAAAGCCTGGCGTTGGCCTCGACTTCTCTAAATTAGCTAAGAAAGATATTGGGGAGTTAGATGGTTATACAGAGAAAGTCGTTGACTTTAAACAAATGGTATTAGATATCATTCCAACCAATATCGTCGATGTTATGGCTCAGAATGATTTACTTGCTGTCATTTTCTTCGCCATATTATTTGGTGTAGCGGCAAGCGGTATCGGTAAAGCTTCTGCTCCTGTTCTCACCTTCTTTGAATCAGTGGCACAAATCATGTTTAAGCTCACACAGATGGTGATGGTGACAGCACCTATTGGGGTTCTTGCATTAATGGCTGCTTCTGTCGGCCAATATGGCATTGTTTTATTAATCCCAATGATGAAGCTTGTCGGGACTGTATTTTTAGGATTATTCATTATTCTCTTTGCTTTATTCCCTCTGGTCGCACTGATCTTCCGTTTTAACTACTTCGAAGTATTAAAAATGATTTGGGATTTGTTCCTTGTTGCCTTCTCTACTACGAGTACTGAAACTGTCCTTCCTCAATTGATGGAACGAATGGAGAAATACGGGTGTCCAAAAAGAATCGTTTCCTTCGTGATTCCATCTGGTCTTTCTCTCAATTGTGATGGATCAAGTTTATATTTATCGGTTGCCTGCGTATTCCTTGCACAAGCGTTTGGTGTCGACATGAGTCTGTCACAGCAGCTTTTGATGATGCTTGTTCTTGTGTTAACGAGTAAAGGGATTGCAGCTGTGCCATCCGGTTCACTCGTTGTTCTTTTGGCAACCGCTCATGCAGTAGGTCTTCCAGCAGAAGGCGTCGCCATCATAGCCGGTGTTGACCGAATTATGGATATGGCACGAACAGGCGTGAATGTTCCAGGGCATGCCGTTGCATGTATTGTCGTATCTAAATGGGAAAAAGTATTCCGTGAGTCAGCATGGGAAGTTCCTAAAGCAGGTGAAGAAACAAAAGGGATGTAATGTGATATGAAGGAAAGGGGTCGCCCTTTCCTTCTTTTATGCTAAAAATGTTTGCTTTAGTACGGCTTTTCCTTGAGGATGCAGCTGTACTTCTGCATATGCCCCATTAATCAGCGTCATTTGCGGCGGGACATGCCCACAATCTATATCGTAAAAAATGGGGATTTGTAGTTCCTTTTGTAATTCTTCATATACATCCTGATACTGATACCCCTCAACAGGCACATCTACTGCACTTCGCCCAAACATCATACCTGAACAGTGATCAAACCACCCTGCTAGTTTTAATTGAACAAGCGATCTCTTCACGCTTGCAGCATTTAATTCGCAGTTTTCGAAATACCAGAGAATTGGTTCATCTTTTAAGAATGTTTTTTGAAAAGCTTTGACATCTCCAAAAGGCGTCCCCGCTAGGTGGCGTATGACATCAATACAGCCGCCCATCAGTCTTCCCTTTATTATTTTTTCTTGTTGATCAACCGTATGCCATGCGGTCGATTCTGTTAAATGAAAGACATGTTTAATCGGATCGTCACGCTGCCATTCCTTTTGATACATAGATGAAGAAAACTGGCTTATGTCCATTTCTTCTTTTGTTGAAAGTACTTCTTCCCACATGACAGTCGTTTGATCAAGTTCTTCTCCCTGAAGATCTACTAAGTTCGGCCCATGCGCTGTGGCAATGCCTGTTTTTAATGTCAACGCCAGCAGGAGTGCACTCGTATCTGAGTATCCTAGAATCCACTTTTTTTGCATGGATGAGAAATCAAGGTGCTCTAACACTTCCATAAGCAGCTGTCCTCCCCATGGCGGGATGATGTGGTCAATCTCCTCACATGTCATCATGTATTGAAGTTCGTTTGCTCGTTCTATCGCAGGGGCAGATTTTGCCTTTTCCTGCTGCCAGACTGTCTCTCCACATATGACATCATAGCCTCTATTTTTCATTCGTTCACATGAAAGCTGAAACATGTCATGCAAAGATGGCTGTACACCTGAGGAAGGTGCTGTGACGCCAATTGTTTGTCCTTTTTGCAAATGCGGAAATTGTATCATTGTTCTTCCCTCCAACCTCTATCTCTCTTAACCTATCCATATTAAAGAAAATGCCCCTTTTATAAGGGACATCTCTTCTTATTCCTTTTGACGCAGTACAGTATAGACTCCTGCAAAGATACAGAGAATCCCAATGAATGAGCGTATCCCCATCTCTTCACCTAAAAGCAGCCAGCCAAGAGCTGTCCCTACGATCGGTTGAAAGAAAAAGAACAGACCGCCGCTCGAGGCATCCATCAATTGAAGCCCTCTATTCCACAAAAAGAATGCTAAAGCTGTTGAGATGATGCCTAGATAAAGAATACCGCCCCAAATCTCTGGTCTTGCCATCTGCTCCACATCTAGATGAGGTAAACGAAATAGAACAGGTGGTGTTAAGACAATGAATGCAATGATGATCGCATATGTGGTCGTCACGATTTGAGGGTACTTTCCTGGAACCCGTTTCAACAAAACAGACATGAGCGCCCATGTAAAAGCAGCGATGACGAGTGAGAGACCGCCAATAAATTCATCTGTTTGCACTGCGACTGGTCCAATCATGAGCCATACACCTGCTGTAGCAAGCAGGATGGATGCGCACTTTCGAACAGTCATGGCTTCTTTTAATAGAAAGAACGCAAACAGCACCATAAAAGCAGGGGTCGCAGATGTGATAACAGCCCCCATTTGTGCCGACGTATACATGGTGCCAATTTCTTGGGTCACAATTGATAGGAAATTTCCGATCAATCCGATCATGACAACAAGCGGGATATCTTTTTTATCTAATCGAAAGGAATAGCCCAACCGCCAAATGGTGCACACCAGCACGATTCCTGCTATAGCATATCTCATCCATACAAGCTCAAGCGGCGGAACCACCGCTACTGTTACTTTGACAACAACGTACATGCCGCCCCAAATACTTGCAGCGATTGCTAGGTAAAGGGCGCCTATATATTTTTCCTTCATCTTTTCCCCTCCGTTACTGGATATATTGATCGCCATATCCACAAACGGAGATCACTCTCCGTTATGGACGGAGGGTGTTTGGTACATCATGTTCAAATAAAGGCTTCCATAGCATTGTCGTCACCTCATTTATTTTTATTTTCAGACTACTTTATAACAAATTCTGGTTGACTTCAATCCTTTTTTGTCACCATTTTTCTTCATATAATAGAAGATAAACGGGTATTGACATGCTGAATTCGTTTTCATATAGTAAGTAAAACTATAGGTGGCCACGGAGAAAAGGAGTAGAGGACGTTGGAAATTGAAGCGAGGAAACACATTCCCAGCACGGAACATGAACCGTTTCTCGAGGGAATAAAAGATTGTGTGCCAACCCTGCTCGGTTATATGAGTATTGGGTTTGCCTTCGGAATTGTTGGAATTAGCGCACAGTTAAGTATATGGGACATTGCGCTTTTATCGATTTTTATTTACGCAGGTGCTTCACAGTTTATTATCTGTGCACTGCTTGTGACAGGGAGTCCCCTTTCCGCTATTATTTTCACTACATTTATTGTCAATCTGCGGCATTTATTGCTCAGCCTGACGCTTGCTCCTCATTTCACACGCTACTCTGTGAAACAAAATATAGGATTCGGTCTATTGCTGACTGATGAATCCTTCGGTGTAGCGATAAATAAATTAGCGCAGAAAGGAAAGCTGAATAACAGGTGGATGCACGGACTGAACTTAACGGCGTATTTATGCTGGATTGCGGCCTGCATACTTGGCGGCATTTTTGGACATTGGATTTCAAATCCTGAAGCGCTTGGTCTTGATTTTGCTTTATCAGCGATGTTTGCTGCACTGTTAGTCCTTTCGTTACAGACAGTACCCAAAAATAAGTTAACTCATCGCCTGTCACTTGTGTTGTATATGGTCATTGCTATGTTTGTTCTGCTTCATTTTGTTCCATCACATGTGGCTGTTCTCATAGCAACTGTACTTGTCGCAACTATTGGAGTGGTGACAGATAAATGATTAGCAGCTTTATGTTATGGCTCATTGTTGGTTGTATGATCGTCACCGTCATTCCGAGAGTCGTACCCTTTATATTTGTACGGAGTATTCAGCTGCCTGAAGTGGTGCTGAAATGGTTATCGTTTATTCCTATTTGTATCTTTACAGCTTTGATTGCAGAGCATCTCTTCATCCATACATCAACAGGCACAGGCGTCACCATTCACTGGATGTATCTTGCTGTCTTGACTCCTACTGTACTCATTGCTGTTTGGACAAAAAGCCTGTCACTTACTGTTCTTGTCGGCGTCATGCTGATGGGCACTGCTAGATGGTTTTTCTAAAAGAAAAAGCTTAACCACATGTGGTTAAGCTTTGTTTCATTTGACGATTCCGTATACAAATCCATCATAACCTTTTTCCCCAACAGTTTGAATCGCTGTTGCCTCTATTCTCGGCTCTTGTTTGAGTAAATCGAAAAATTCACGAGTTCCTTGTACTCGTTCATCCTCATCAGAGTCATGAAGGACTGCACCATTTCTGACGACATTGTCTGCAATAATGACTGTTCCCTTTTTCGAGAAATCTAACGCCCACTTCAGATATTTCGGATTGTTCGGTTTATCTGCATCAATGAAAATGAAATCGAATGGAAGCGCAGCCTTCTCTTTTAACTGAGATAACGTATCTAATGCCTTTCCTTCCAAAATGCTCACCCGTTCTGATAAGCCCGCTCTGCTGATGTTTTGCTGTGCGATCTGTACATGATGGCTGACAGCCTCTAATGTGATGAGTTCCCCATCCTCTTCAAGAGCACGAGCCAGCCAAATAGTACTGTATCCACCGAGTGTCCCGATTTCTAAAATGCGCTTTGCATTCTTCGTTTTTGCTAATAAATAAAGCATTTTCCCTTGGGCTGGTGACACATCAATTTCTGGCAGACCCGCTTGCTTATTATGAGTAAGGGTTTGCTCCAATACATCATCTTTAGGAATCAACTTGTCTGTGATATACTCGTCAACTTTTCCCCACACGTGCTCCATTTCATCCATCTCCCTTGATCATGTCTTCTCTCTCAAGTCTACATGATGATCGTGAGAACGTATAATCAATTCTTTTCACACATCTATTCATTTTTTTGATGAAAGACATGTGATGAGGAATACATGAAGCAACGCACTGGTTTCGGTTCTACTCGTTCAGCTTATTTTTGACATCCCCTTTTTTATCTTGAAGCTTTCCTTTTGCTTGATCCTTTTTCCCTTCTGCTTTCAAGTTTTGATGATCGGTTGCTTCACCAAGCTTTTCTTTGACTTGACCTTTGACTTGATTTGTTTTTCCTTTCGCTTTATCCATATGTCCTTTTTCTTTACTCATTTGTTCCACCTCCACGTTTGATACTATTCATTTAGCCTTTTTGAAAGATACAAAACATCTGAGTGTGCGATGTACACGTTTCAGGTATGATAGACATTAGAAGAAGGGTTGGTGTTCTATTTCATGATCATCTCTGAAAAAATATTCACAGTTCGTGGGTTGACCTATCATATTCGGTCCGCTTCAGCGGCCGATGCCAAACAGTTATCAGCTCTCAGACTGAAAATCGATGGTGAAACAGAATATTTAGACCGTGAACCGGGCGAAGCCTTTCTTGATGAAAAAGCATTTGAGGCTTTGATTCAAGAGGATAGCAAGCAAAGCCGGCATTTATTTTTGGTCGCTGCTATTGAAGGAAAAATTGTTGGTTTTTCAAGATGCGAGGGCCATTCACTCAAGCGCTCTGCTCACAAAGTGACATTTGGCGTCGCCATCCAGAAAGAGGCTTGGGGCTACCACATCGGGAAAGAGCTTTTAGCCGCTTCAATTGACTGGGCAGATCAGCAGGGCATTCAGAAGATCTCTCTTCAAGTGCTTGAAACGAACAAAAAAGCCATTCGGTTATATGAGAACCACGGCTTTTTGATTGAAGGCGTATTAAAAAACGATAAACGGCTGAGTGACGGATTATATTATGATACTGTTGTGATGGGCAGACAGCTGCCAAGCTCCTGACTACTTACATCACATAGCCCCATATCATCGAAATCGCACTGTATATCAGAAGCAGCCCCATCACATACTGGAACGGTTTTTCGTAGGCAGTCAAAAAACGCTTATACAAAGAGCCAAACAAGCTCCAGCTGAATGTACCGAGAAAGCCAATGAGTGCGAGAATCAGCGTCCATATGACATACTGCATATTAGATTGTCCATATGGCAAAACAAATGTTGAAATCACAGTCAATCCATACAAAATCGCTTTTGGGTTGATAAATTGCAGCATCATACCAGGGATAAAATGATTGTAGCGATCAAGTGTTTCGTCATCCCCGCCTTTACTTTTCATGATTTTGACCGCTAAATAAATCATGTATGCAGCTCCGATGAACGCCATGACCCAGCCTATTTTCGGCATCACTTGATAAAGGATGAGATTAAAGAAGCAGCTCAAACACAAAATAACGAGAAATCCGATACCTACACCTAAACAAAATCGAAATGTTTGCTTGACCCCATATTTATTTGTAAAGACCATGGCCATGATGTTGTTGGGCCCTGGGGTAAAGCTGCTAACAAAAGCATAGATCAACATGGATACAATCAAAATGCCGCCTCCCTTATACGTTATTTAGACTTTAATTACTTTATTGCGCACATTACGTTTTATTGTAACGTTCGGTCTTTATAAAGTAAATAGAGAAAGGAGCTTTTTTCATGGAAGACGTACAATCGATTATTTCTAAAAATGTGAGGCTTTTGAGAGATCAAAAAAAATTAAGCCTCGAAAAGATGGCAGAATTAACTGGTGTCAGCAAGACGATGATTGGACAAATTGAAAGAGGGGAATCAACCCCTACCATCACGACTTTGTGGAAAATCGCCAACGGATTAAAGGTATCTTTTAGTGAGCTCATTCACGCACCACAGCCTGAAATCAAGGTAGTACGCAAGGAAGATGCACAGGTTTTAACTGAAGATGATGGAAAATATCGTGTATACACGACTTTCCCTTTTGACGACCGGGGGAAATTTGAAATGTACCGAGTGGAAATTGATCGAGGCGGGTCGCTTCGTGCGAGTGAACACATTGGGGGAACAGAGGAATTGATCACTGTTTTTGAGGGAGTCCTTGATTTATCCATTGGTGATGAACAATACACCTTAAAAGCCGGAGACTCTATTCGTTTTAAAGCGGACCGGACGCACACGTATAAACAAACCGGAGAACAAATGGTACGGATGCAAATGATTCTTTATTATCCTCATGAAAAAAGCTGACAGGCTTGTCCACCTGTCAGCTTTGCGTTTATTTAATTAAATCCCGGATCGCGTACCACTGTTCCAGTAAATGTGACTCTATATTTTCCTAATCCTAATTCTTCAATAGAGGTTTGTTTTAATATCCCTACCCAGCCATCCTCTGCATATACAATACTTTCTGGGATGTTTGATGTCGTATATGTTCTTGTTACTGAAACAGTTCGACTGGCCTGAGCCGTTACTTCACTGTTTGTTTGCTCCTTTGCTTCCACTGGAGCAGTTGTGACCCCAGCACCCGTTAAGACAATTGCTCCAACCAAAACAGAAGACATGACCTTTTTCATAAAAAAATCCCTCCCTTTTTTGTTGAACGTATAAACTATACCATAATTTAGAACTTTTGTAAGTTTATTTTTTCATTTTTTAGAAAATTATGCTATCATTGTCTTATGCTGGATAGAGAGTGTTACATACTTCTATGCATTTATCCTCATCTCAATCTAGTGAAACAATTGTGAACGGAGGTGATTTCATGAAAAAATGGCTCATCTGTTTTCAACTTGTTTTCCTCTTCACCTTGACGACCACACCACTTGCTTCTGCTGCTTCATGCCCTACAGTGAAACCATGTGTTATTGATCCTTAAGCATAAGAAAAGGCCGATCAAGCCTATTCTCTTGATCGGCCTTTTTATTTATTTTTGCTCTGCTTCCCAGCGGGCAACCTCTTCTCTTACTTTAGGAGCCACTTCTTTTCCAAATAGCTCAATGGCTTTCAGCACTTGATCATGCGGCATTGAACCAACCGGTACATGAAGCATAAAACGTGTGATGCCTACATTTTTTCTAAGGTGAATGACTTTCTCTGCCACTGTATCTGGATCTCCTACATACAGCGCGCCTTCTAAAGTTCTCGCTGCATCAAACGTAGAACGAGTATAAGGTCCCCAGCCGCGCTCTCTCGCTAATGTGTTCATCACATGCTGTGTAGATGGGAAGAATTGATCTGCTGCCAGGTCTGTTTCTGCCGCAACAAATCCATGAGAATGTGATGCTACAGTTAATTTCTCAGGGTCATGTCCAGCGTGCACTGCCGCTTGCTTGTACAGCTGAACGAGCGGTGCGAACTGTCTAGGACTTCCGCCAATGATGGCAAGTACAAGTGGTAACCCTAGTAATCCAGCACGTACGACAGATTCACGGTTTCCTCCACTGCCGATCCAGATTGGAAGCGGATCTTGAACAGGTCTTGGGTACACCCCAACATCCTGAATGGACGGGCGATGCTTTCCGCTCCATGTTACACGCTCTGACTGCTGTAATTTCAACAGCAAATCAAGCTTTTCTTCAAATAATTCTTCATAGTCATCCAGGTCATAGCCAAAGAGCGGGAATGATTCAATAAATGAACCACGGCCTGCCATAATTTCTGCACGTCCGTTTGATAGTCCATCCAGCGTTGCAAAATCCTGAAATACACGAACAGGATCTGCTGATGAAAGAACTGTCACTGCACTTGTCAGACGAATATTTTTTGTTTGTGTGGCTGCAGCCGCTAAGACGACAGCTGGATTCGAAGCGGCGAAATCCTCACGGTGATGCTCACCTACGCCAAATACATCAAGACCGACTTGATCTGCTAAAATAATTTCTTCTACTACTTCTCGAATACGCTGTGCGTGACTGACTGTTTTTCCTGTTTGAAAATCGGGTGTTGTTTCAACAAATGTACTAATTCCTAGTTCCATGATGGGAACCCCCTGTCTTATAAATATGTCACAAATTCAGAAACTGGCTTTCTATAGCCTCTCGCTTGTCTGCTCTCTACTTTTTCTTTTCCGAGTGTAATCATTAACACAGGAACCAAATCTGATTGAATGTTTAATACCTTTTTCATGGCTTCGGGATCAAATCCGATCATCGGGCAAGTATCCCAGCCTTTATTTTTAGCGGCAAGCATAAACAGCATGGCAGATAAGGAAGCATTGCGGATCGCCTCTTCCTTCTGGAAATCGGCTCCTCTCTGCACATAAAAGCTCATGGTCTCTCTGACCATTTCTTCATATTGCTGCGCATTGATAATGCCTAGCATTTTTAGGCCTTCATATATGTTCCCTGCGTGCTCATAAGCTTTTGGATCTCCGAGTACGATGATCACTGCTGAAGCAGAGTGCACTTTATATTGTCCAAATGCCGCTTCTCTTACTTGTTCTTTCAGCTCTTCTGTTTGGACGACAACATATTGTGTATGCTGCAAGTTAAAAGCGGATGGTGCCAGCTTGACCTCTTCAAATATGCTGTTAAGCTCTTCTCTCGAAATCGAGATATTAGGCAAAAAATTTGATGCGGATCGTCTTTCACGTACCAACGTATCAAAGCTGAGTGTCATCTTGTTTCCCCTTTTCGCGAAGTTGTTTTGCACCTAAACCGATTTTTTTCAGTAATTCAATGAGCTGCTCTTTTTCTTCTTTTTCAATAAAGGCTAGATTTTGCGAAATGACCTCTGTGTGTTTAGGGAAAATATCGTCAAACAATTGCTTCCCTTTTTCCGTCAGCCGTACATGAAATACCCGCTTATCTGAAGGCGCACATTGCCTTTTCACCAGTTCTTGTTTTTCTAGTTTGTTCACGACATATGTCATGCTTCCACTTGGGATTGAGAGGATATCGCTAATTTTTTGAACAGGGTGAGGCCCTTTACTGTAGAGCAATTCAAGGATCTGAAAGTTTTCAAATCCGATATCATAACGTTCAATGTCTTTTTGGATATTTGTAAAAAGGGCTTGATAGGCTTTCATCCACACGCGGAATAGCCTTAAATCTAATTCATGATCATGCTGCACCATGGCAACTACTCCTTTTTCAAGAAATCCTAAAACTAGGATAAATTTATCCTAACACTAGGATATTTTCTTGTCAACGAGTTTATTTCATAAAAAAAAGACCACCTTGGTTCAGTGATCCTCTTCTTTTAAGATAAAATGCATTTCAGCAATTTGTTTATATTGATGTACATCCTGTAATGAAAACTTGGATTCCAGATCCGCCGGCGAAAAGAGAGGAATTCCTCTTCCAATGATGACAGGTACGATTTGAAGAAAAAGCTCATCAACCAATCTTTCTTTTATGAAAGATTGAAGCAGTCCCCCGCCGCCGACAATCCAAATATTCCGGCCTGTTTCATTCTTTAATTTTTTCACAAATGATAAGACATCTTCGCGAATGATATGGGTTCCTTCCAGACTGTCTTGTAACGTACGTGACATGATATAACATGTCTTTCCTTCATAAGGAAACTCATCTGGTGACAGCTGAAGAACTTGTTCATATGTATTGCGCCCCATGATCAGCGTATCGACTGACGCATAAAAGGTGTCGTAGCTCGTTTCTTCTTCGCCCTCTGTCCCTATCAGCCAATCGAGCCGATGATCCTCTCTCGCTAAATATCCATCGATACTCATCGCCCCATAAAAAAGCAGCTTCCTTTTCTCACTCACTCCCACCACTCCCTTACTTCAAATAAGAACATATATTCTATTTTATCAAAAAGGAAAGACAAAAGCTACATAACTTTTTACGATTCCTGTTCCACCTTGAGGAGAAGCTCGTATAATTTATGCGCGAGGTTGCCGGCATCAATGGTCATTTCTTCGTGAATCCATTCCTCGAGTACACCCACGACACCAGACACGACAAAAGAGGCCTCTATTTGCTCATTCTCTGTAATCGGCCGCTGATCAAGCTGCCATTCTTTCATGATTTTTTCTTTGAAAAATGCTTTGAATTGGTTTGTTGTTGGACCATTTGGTTTTACAAATAACGTCAACATATATTGATTCTCTTTCAAGTACTCCGTCGTTTTGTTTAAAAAGGAAAGCATATCAAGAGGGTCCTGACTTGGAAAGGTTTCATCATATAACCCTCCGAGCTGATCGAATAGTTCTTTCTCAAGCTGTTCATATAAATCAAACACATCTTGATAGTGCAAATAAAAGGTTCCCCTGCCTAAATCCGCTTTCCTTGATAGCTCTGATACCGTAATCTGCTGCACTTCCTTTTCCTTTAACAGCTCAAGGAAGCTTTCCCGAATGGCTCTTTTTGTTTTGATTGTTCGTCTGTCCTTCATGACAACCCCTCCATTGTTGAACAATCAGGCGCCAAATGTCTATTTATGAACAGGATCTCATCCATTGCCGATGTTCGATTGGTTTACTTCTTATTATACTCAACACATGTTCAATAATCTATATGTGTTCAGTAAAGGAGGACCAATATATGTTTCATTTTAGACTTGCTAGAGAGGATGAACTGCCTCAAGTGGCAGAGTTGTTAGATGATTCGTTTCAGGACTATTCATTTTTTGACCTATTATGTGAAAAGGTCTCAAACCGGTCTGCTTTCGCTCGTCAGCTGCATTTGGTCAATACAAAGGTGTATTTTCAGCATCAAATCTGTTTGGTCGGGGTTGAAAACGAGAACATTGTGTCTGCTGCCCTTTTAAAGCATCCGCGTCTTCCTGAACCAAGCGTCATGGATTACGTGTTATCAGGTGGGTTAAAGCTGCTCTTCATTGGCGGTATATCGGCGGTTCAGCATGTGTTCCGTGTGTTAAAGGAGGCGAAAAAGGCATGTTCTTCCTTAAAGCAGCCTTACTGGTATTTAGAAGCACTTGTCGTGGCAAAAGACCAGCAAGGAAAAAAACTCGGAAGCCGCATGTTAAAGCAATGCCTTTTTCCCTTTATCGCCCGGCAAGGCGGCGGACTGTTTACACTGATGACACACAACGAGGCCAATCGTCATTTCTACCGAAAAAATGGCTGGATGGAGTTTGATGAAAGGGTACTGCACGGAAAGGAAATGTCCTTGGAAAGCTGGAGCTATAAAACCGTGATTAAATAAGGTATCCTCTTCAGGTGATGATATAATAGAGTCAGTTCAATCAATGATCATACTTGGAGGAGAGACTGATGATACGACGACTTGATCATATCGTGTTGACTGTACAACATATGGAGGACACCATTCGCTTTTATACAAACGTATTAGGGATGAAGGAAGAAACTTTTGGTGAAGGCCGTAAAGCGCTTCGTTTTGGTTTACAGAAGATCAACCTTCATGAAGCTGGTCATGAATTTGAGCCAAAAGCGGCTCATCCTCTTCCTGGTTCTCATGATTTGTGCTTTATCACCGATTTAGACATGGACAGTTTGCTGCTGCACCTCCGGAAGCAAGTGGTCCCCATTGAAGAGGGGCCGGTCAGACGCACAGGTACATTAGGTCCTATTGAATCTGTTTATATCCGTGATCCTGATCTGAATTTAATTGAAATCTCTCGATATATAGAGGAGGGTGATCCGTCATGACTCGTATATTTTTGAGACCGATTGAAGAGCAAGATTATCCTGGTATTCAAAGAGGATGCCAGCATGCAGAAACACTTTATATGACTGGCACACGCAAAACGTTCACACTAGAAGAAATTCGCTCCGCCTATACCCGCTTTTTGCAGGATGACAGCAGACGAGATTTCGCCATTTGTCTACTAGACACGAAAGAGATGATTGGAGATGCGGCGATTGTGGACATTGATCCAATCAATCATACGGCAAGCTTCCGCATTGCGCTTCACGGGCCAGAGTATTTTCAAAAAGGCTATGGCACTGAAGCTGTTCGGATGGTTCAAGCATTTGCCTTTGACACATTAGAACTCAACCGTCTAGAGCTTGAAGTCTTTTCCCACAATCCAAGAGCCTTTCGAAGCTATGAGAAAGCCGGATTTCAATATGAAGGAAAAAGACGCCAAGCGCTCTATTTCAACGGTACATACTCAGATGTCATCATCATGGGCATCCTTCGTGAAGAATATAAAAACATGATGGATACAGATGCTCCTGCTTAAGAAGGGTCATCTTTTTTAAAAAATTGAATCCCAGTGACGATGATTAAACAAATGATGGAAGAGAGAACGATAGAGATACTCGCTAGACTAAGCACCATGCCTTCCCATCTGCCAATAAAAAAACTAACAATCAATAAAACCAAACCAAATAAAATCAAGCATATTGGGACAATGAACCCCGCATGGCGCTGCCGGCGTCTTTTCCCTGCCCACCACGAGAGACACAAGACAACGATTGTAAAAAAGGCGGTTTGCAGCCAGAACATGTGATATCAACTCCTAACCCATAACAATGGAGGTACTTCAAATGAACATTAGACCCATTGAGCAAAAAGACAACCCGTATATCGCAGCGATTATCCGCCAGTCACTAGAATCAGCGAATCTAGCGATTGAAGGAACAGCCTACACTGATCCCCAACTTGACCAGCTTTTCGAATACTATCAATCATTGACTCATGCAGCCTATTGGATTGCTGAAGAGCAGGGTGAGATTGTGGGCGGTGTAGGGATTGCTCCATTTACAAAGGGAGTATGTGAATTACAAAAGCTTTATTTAAGTCCAAAAGCACAAGGAAAAGGTGCGGGCAAAAAACTGATGGATACGGCACTGGAATATGCCTCTGCATACTACGAAGCGTGTTATTTAGAAACCCGCCGGGAATTAACAGCAGCTATAGGCCTTTATCAGCGATATGGCTTTTCTCTTCTTTCAGAACCGCTTGAAGGCTCTGAGCATTCTGCAATGGATGCTTGGTTTCTCAAAACCTTCTCATCTTGAACCATAAAACAATCGATAGGTTTTGAGCCTCTGAAAGCCTAACTTCTCTGCTAGTTTGATTGAAGCTAGGTGATGGACATCGCAATCCCAATGCGGCGTCCTCTCTTTTTCAAGACAGATGCTGATCATATGCTGAGCTGCCAGCAGCGCCAAATCTTTTCCGCGATAAGACTCATCTGTCCAAATATCTATCTCCGCACGATCCATACTTGAAAAAATAGAGACGCATTCACTTACCACGTTCTCTCCATTTAAAATGGCAATCCCGATTCCCTTTGATAGAAAACGAGCTGTTTCTCCCCAATAGGCTTCGTAATAGCTAGGAGGGAAAGCACTGCTTGCAGTCATCACCTGCTCATTTGTCCGCTCTACTCTATAGCCTGGATGAGGCTGAGTGGCATGAGAATATGCCTGTGAATAAACGTACGCATGTCTTTCCATTTCATTCAGATGTAACCCAAGACATTTTTTCATCATTGCATCTGTTAATGGATTTGCTGAAAATAAGGTGAATCGGCCGTTTTGTCTTTTCTGCCTTTCGTACACATCCACAATGAAGGCTGAGCAGCGTAACAGCTCCGCTTCACTCCTTCCTGCTACATAATAAATGCCGCATGAAGCTTCGAGAAAATAAACAAGCGGATGCGCTTCATCATCTACATAAAGATGTCCTTGTATCATGCCATCCATGACCGCATCTACAAACACTGGATATGCCGGATCGATCTGTCTAATTCCTTTTTTCATTAATGGTGTCTTTTGCTGCTTCAATAGATGCACGATGCTCCCTCCTATCCTTCCATTATAAAGAAAAAGCAGCTGACATAGAGAATTCTTTGCAAAAAAAGGGATTTTGCAAAGGCGCAATTTTTTTAAAAAAGAGACCTCATTTAAAAGGTCTCTTACATTCTGGATGATATTATTCTACTCATGCTTCTTCTGTCACCTTCCCCTTCCAAATCAGGGTTAAGCGACTGTTTTTCGTCTCGTTCTGTTGATTTTACCGACAAACATATAGCCATATTTATAATGATTCGCTAACCATGACAATAGGATAGATCCAGCAATTGCTAGTGCTGATATTATGATTGTCCCTACAAAGAATGGATAATCTTTTAATTGTCCCCATAGCAACACAGAGATACCTAGAAAATACCCGTGAAGCAAATAGATGGTGAATGAATATTGACTAATGACAGCTACGAAAGGTGGAACGCTTTTCACTTTAGAAAACAAGAGAAAACATAAGAAGACAATACTGATTGTATAAAGAACAACGTCTGGCCTCTTAGAAGAAGGCTCGAAAAAGCCTACATATGAATTGCTTAGAAGGGTCGCTGCGGAAATCAAAACAAGTCCATACACGGCATACTTAAAACGATGAAGTCTTGTGATAAACTGCTGATAATTCACTCCACAATAATAGGCTAAACAAAAATAGAATAACCACCCTGGAAATGGAATCCATTCTAAGCCAAACATTGGATTAGGTAATTGAGGTTGTGGGATTTTGACGAGGTTCATGACACTTAAATAACCAACTGTGATGATAAAGGAGATCGGCAATACCCATTTGGCTGAGGTACGCTTAGCAATTTTGTGAAAAAACATATGCAAAAAGTAAAATTGAAAAATAATCAGAACAAAATAACCAATATAATTTCCCAATAAGACATTTGCTGAAGCTCTTTTAAAAAAGTCAGCTGCCCCTCCATTTAACGATGCCGAATGCATAAATCCATCGACAATCCCAATAAATACAAATGGGAAAAAGATGGCTTTCACTCTCTTCCACATAAATCCTTTAGGTGTACCATTTGGATAAGCATGCGCCAATAAAAACTCAGAAATGAAAATAAAACTCGGTGTACTGAACATGAGTAGTGCTACAAGAATCGATGATGATTGAGGACTAGATAAAATGGCTATTGCATGAATGAGCACAACACTCAAACACGAGATACACCGAATAAAAAAAATCTCTTTAATTTGCATTGAAAATCCCCCTCCTGTATTTGGTAAAACATGTATTAGATTAACATGAATAACACCTTATCAACAGGGACCTTGTGATTATATTCAAAAATCTATCCAAAAGGAACAAAAAAAAGAGCCCTAGTTAGAGCCCCTAATCTAATCAGATTCAACCGTTTCCTTCCCTTTCCAAATAAGGGTTAAGCCTAATCCAAGAAATAAGACAACACCTGCGAATAAAAATGGGAAATGAATATTTTGATCGAATAAAATGCCGCCAAGTGCCGGCCCGAAAATCGTACCTAGACTTGTGTAGGTGGAGTTCATCCCTGCTACAAATCCTTGCTGGTTGCCAGCGATTTTGGATAAGAAGGTCGTTAATGCTGGACGCAATAAATCAAACGCAAGGAAAATGACACATGTGACAATCAGAACAACCAAAAAGCCTGAAACAACGGTTGAAACGAAAGCAAGGACAGCCCCGATAATCAGACATAGCTGAATGACTCTTTTTTCTCCTAGGGCATTTACCAGTTTACCAAACACAAGTACTTGGATGATGACTGCCACAATCGAGCTGACGGTAATGATGACGGCAATATCTTTTGGACCAAATCCAAACTTATGATTTGTGAACAAGCTAAAGACTGTTTCATATGCAGATAGTCCAAATGCGAGGACAAACACAATGATAAAGGCGATGAGGTAGCTTGGATGAATTGATTTTTTCAAATCTTTAAAGAAAGTCGATTCTTTCACTTCATTCATTTGCTTCTCTCGCTCTTCTTTTGTTAAAGGCTCCTTCAGCATAAACATAGACGAAATGACGGCAATAAACGCAATTCCTGCCGCAAAGAAGAATGGCAGGCGTACGCCGTATTCTGCTATAAACCCGCCAATTCCCGGGCCGATGATAAAACCGGTACTAATGGCCGCAGAGACATAGCCCATCGCCTTTGATCTTTCTTGAACGGTCGTAATATCTGCGACATATGCAGTGACAGCCGGCATAATAAATGCCGCACTAATACCGCCTAGAAGCCTTGCAAAATACAGAACATACACGTGTGTACCAAGACCAAAAACGAGTTCTGATAACGCGAATAGAAACAGCCCAGACACAATCATAATCTTTCTTCCGTAGCGGTCTACCCATCTACCTGCAATAGGTGATGCGATGAGCTGGGCAACGGCAAACGCCGCCACAAGGTATCCCATTGTACTCCCTGTTAGATGCATGACATTCATGAATAGCGGCATGACAGGAATAATGAGACCAATGCCTAAAAACGCAATAAATATATTACTTAATAAAATCACGAGTACTGCTTTTTGCTCACGAATCGGTTTTTGCATGATGTTTGTTTCCCCTTTACTGACTCACTTGTTACTCATGATGGTTGATCCCGTGAATAAACAATGAGATCGCCTCTTTTTGTAACTCTTTCTTCTGCTCAATGGTGTCATTTTTATATAACACGTCTAATCCATAAAAAACGGAAAGTAATATTTTCACTTTTGACTCCACATGCTGGATCGACCAGCTGCCATCTTCATTTCCCTCAAGTAAGATATCTCTCATCACATCATCAAAATCGACATCAATCTTGTTCAGCCGCTCCATGACTTCGTCTGATGTAAAAGCACTGGCACAAAATTCCTCACTCGCTCTCATTAATGGGTAGTTAATGCCCATTTGACTGAGCATCTCTGCAAATGCAGCGAGCTTATCGACAGCCCGGTGCTGTGTTTTCTTCTCCTCATGCCACGTTTCCATCATCAAACGGTGATCCTCTTCCATAATATGAAGAAACAAAAACTCTTTTCCTTTGAAATGATGATAGAGATTGCCTTTACTCACCTCAGCAGCCTCTAAAATATCGCGCACGGATGTTTCTGAATATCCTTTTTTCGCAAATAAATCACGAGAAGCGGTGACGATTTTTTGCTTCGTCTTCTCACTCTTTCCAGCCCCGCTTTGTGTACTTGTCATGTGTCACAATCCCTTTCTACCCTGCATTTCTTCATACGGACAAAATAAAACCGACCAGTTGGTTTATTTTTTTATTATAAATGGATTTTTATCATAATACAATGAAAAAGGCATTGACTTCATAAGGAGTGATTCATGTGAAAACAAACAGAACAGTCATTTGCGCTATCACCAAAAAGGACTTATACGTATTTTTCTTCTGCGACCTTTTCATGGCTACTTTGGCGTACTACGTGTTCAAATTCAAGCCAACGACATTTTATGAATGTGCGGGAATCATGGGAAGTATTCTTTGTCCCTTTTTGATGAAAAAGTGGATATACCGATGATCTCCCTTTCAGTATATCCGTCATTCATTTAACTTTTCTTTATATTTAACTTCACTTAAATATAAAGATTGCCTATAATAGAAAAGAGGTGATGTCATTGGATGAGGAAATCATTCATTACGGTAAAAAGATCATTGAATACTCAAATGCTCTAGGCTCAATTTATGTAGAAGAGTATCAGCGATTTTTAAAACATGAGTATGCAGATTTATCAGCCAAACAAGAGCTGACACTTGAGCTATTGCGCACGAAAACGAGAACAATCAATGAATTAGCTGATTACTTTTCGATTTCTGCGAGCGCAGCTAGCCAGCTTGTATCAAAGCTTGAGAAGCTCGGCTATGTCAAACGAGAAATTAATCCACATAACCGAAGAGAAATCATTGTTGATTTTGCTCAAAAGGGCCATGACTATCACAAGAATACGGAAGACATTCAACTGCACCTTATACAAAAATATTATGCAAAGCTTCCAAAAGAAGATTTAAAAACATTACTATCTCTATACGAAAAAATCTATCAGATTGCAAAAGAAGCGCCTTAATACGGTGTTTCTCTCATCAACACTTAAGTTATCTAAACTATTAAGGGGATGAAAATATGCAAAGCATTCATTTACAAGATGGCCGGTACATCGGTTTGACTCAATACGGTGATCTTGAAGGGTTTCCAGTATTCTTTTTTCATGGGACACCTGGATCAAGAGTGATGTTTTTAGATGATGATCCAATCTCTCAAGAACTCGGCATTCGTCTCATCTGTGTTGATCGACCTGGATTTGGTTTATCTACCCCTCTACCTGACCGTACAATTTTAGACTGGGCAAAAGACGTGCTAGAAGTGGCAGATGATCTTGGTATTCAACATTTTTCAGTGATGGGTGTATCTGGAGGCGGCGCATTCGCTGCTGGTTGTGCCTATCAATTGCCGGATCGCGTCCTTTCAGCTGCACTGATCTCAAGTACAACCCCTTTTCAGAACGGGAAACCGCCGAAAAACATGCTGAAAGAAAATAAATTAGCCTTTTTCCTTAGTAAGAAGTTTCCTTGGCTATTGAAAGCAAGCTATCATTCCCAAAAGAAAATGATTGAGAACAAACCAGAGAAATTTAAGAAGCTGGCCAAAAACGGTAACAAGCATTTACATCCGTGGGATCGGCAATTCCTTCAAACCGATGAGCAGTTAGAGATGATGATGACCCATTTATACGAAGCAACTCGTCAATCGGTGGATGAATGTATTCGTGAACCCATTTTACTCTCGAAACCATGGGCATTCGATATGAAAGATATTCAAATCCCTGTTGATGTCTGGCACGGAAAAGAAGATACAATGGCTCCATTTGTAGAAATAGAAAAAATAGCTCAGGCGATTCCAAACGTCAAAACCCATTATATCGATCAAGCAGGGCACTTTCTTACTGATGTAGACGATATTTGGCGAGATATTTTACTCTCTTTAAAGGAGCGTGCTGAACTTCAGGAACATGCATAAAAAAAGACCCAATATGACTTGGGTCTTTTTCTTCATTAATACTGTTCATAATACCTTTGCACTTTAACTGGATCTTTTGTCTTCGTTAGTGCCAGCATGAGCAGAATACGTGCTTTTTGCGGGTTTAATGAATCAGACGACACAAAGTGATGTTCATCATCCGTTTTTTCATGGGTGACAATTCCATTACCCGTACGGCTTGACCTCACAAGAACCACATCTTTTTTCACTGCATCTGTTGCCCCTTTGATGGCTTCTGTTGACATCGTTCCATTTCCTACTGCAGCGACGACAATCCCTTTCGCACCTGCTTTTACTGCTGCATCATACATATATTTTTGATCATTTTGATAGCCATATAAAATATCGACTTGCGGTAATTCTTTTATCTTTGATACATCAAATTCACTTTCAGTCGTATGTTTTCTTGTCGGTTCGTTATAAAAGGACACCACTTCACCAGTAACTTCTCCGATGTATCCTTGCTCAAGTGACTTGAACGCATCGGTTGTGGTCGTGTTTGTTTTCGTAACAAATCGAGCTGATGCAATTCGGTCATTTAATGTGACCATGACCCCTTTGCCCTTTGCTTCTTTGGTTGATGCAATTTTCACCGCATGATACAAGTTAAGCGGACCATCCGCACTGATTGCGGATGCTGGTCTCATTGAGCCAACGACCACCACAGGCTTATCACTTTTAACAACCAGATGTAAAAAGTAAGCTGTTTCTTCAAGTGTATCTGTTCCATGCGTGATGACAATGCCATCTACTTGATCATCTTTTAATAGTTCATTCACTCGCTTGGCTAATTTTAAAAGAAGAGCGTTATCAACATTTTCACTGCCGACATTCGCAACCTGCTCACCCGTGACATTTGCAATATCCTTCAGCTGTGGAACGGAAGCAATGACTTTATCAATGCCGAGTGAACCAGATTTATAGCCCGTCGTATCTGTATCACTGTCTGAACTGCCAGCAATCGTCCCGCCCGTGGCTAATACCTTAATATTTGATAAGGACTTATTCCCTGTTTCAACCGCCTTGTTTTTCTCTTTTGTTTCATTGGATACGTTTTCTTTTTCGCTTTGAGTATTCTCTTGAGTGCCTGTGTTCGCACAGGCTGCTGTCACCAATAATAAAACAGAAAGAAGGACAGCACCTAACCATTTTGTCATGTTCATTGGATCATCTCTTTTCCTCATTTGATGGATTTCATGGCTAAATCTCTTTCTATAGGCTTTACTTTATACCATACCTTCATTCATCGACATGAGGCTAAAGATATAGAACCAAATAAAGGTAAAAAGGTCGTTATATTAATGATTTATTCAATTCTTATTACCTAAATTTGCTGTAATTCAGTTGAGTATTGAAGGTAGCGTATTTTAAAAATAACCGATGCTTGATAATGAATTTATGATAAAATATAGTAAATTTTACAAAAAAGGAGTATACATTTTGCATTCGCTTCAACCCTTTTACAAAATCCTCATCACACTATTCATCAGCTCTATTTTACTCGGCTTGTTTGTCTGCTTATTTCCACCTATTCAAGCTGAACCTGCGTTTCTGATATTTTATATTCCTATCTTTTTTGTTTTTTATTTCGTCTTTGCGGTTCCTTTGCAGTTATTGTTTTCTTTGCAGCCAAAGGCTTTCCATCCTCTTTATTTAGCTGCGTATTTACTGATTGCAATGGTTGTCATGCTCTTTTTCATCGATGGTATTGGGAGCCAGGCGTCTTTACCAATTATCATCATGAGCAGTCTTATCTACTGGACTTGTGATTCTTTGTTTTATCAAAGAATGCATGAAAAAAACACCTAACGCGAAGGTGTTTTTTCATTTTCTTTAAAGCATGTCTATCTTTTTCCCATCAAATAATCGGTATCCATCTTGAGCGATCTTCCTAGGACGTACAAAATCCTGTTCTGTATAGTAATGAAGGGCAATTTTGTGATGCTTCATCGCCTTCACTTGTTACATTCCTCCTTTGCTTGACCACACAGTCAATCACACCATAAAAAAATCACTGAGGATATCTACCTCAGTGATGGAATCTTTATTTCATAACTGTACCAGCGTGTGAAAAGATCGGATCTTTTAATTCAAATTCGAATGTCTTTCCGTCCACAATACCGACTGTTTTTTCACTGTCATAAAGCTCAAGCATACAAGCTGCCATTTCTTTTGATGTATGATATTTCTTGAAATTGCCTTCATATTCAAATTCGTCAACATCCAATGAACGCTTTGCAAATTCTGATTCTGTCGCGGATGGCGCTAATACTTTTGCCTGTAATTTGGCTCCTTTTCCTTTCAACTCTAGGGCCAGCCCTTCTGTAAAGGCGCTCACGTAAAACTTCGTTGCTGAATAGGTGACGGCATTGCCGACGACTGTATAACCGGCTCGTGAAGAAATGTTAATGAGCTGCGCTCCCTCTACTTGCTCATAATCACGAACAAATAAAGTGGATAGAATCGTTAATGCTTCGATATTCAGATGAAGCATGTCCCCAATTTTACTTAAATCTTGTTCTCCTATAGAGCCAAAGTGACCAAACCCTGCATTATTTATAAACGTATCCAGCTCATAATCTGATAATGATTCATAAAATGAATACACTTGCTCTTTGTTTGTTAAATCGACTGACTGTATGACTACTTTGATATCGGGATATTGATCATGAATCTTCATCTTCAATTCTTGGAGTTTATCAAGCCGGCGTGCAGCTAATATAAGATTTTCCCCTCGTGCTGCAAAGGCGAGAGCCGCCTCATATCCAATACCTGAGCTTGCTCCTGTAATGACTGTATAGCCCATTTTATATCCCCCTATTCGTGTCTTCTAACTGGTTAAATTATAACGACAGCGTTTCGCTCAAGTCAATTTTGAAGAGAGTCAAAGGGCATTATGTCTAACTGAGATACAGCTCCTCAGTCACTTCCTTTTGAATCATTTTGGAGGATGTCATGTTGAGATTTTTTTGTTCATTTTTGAAAAACCAATTGGTAGGAATGTTCAATTACCTCCACTACAAATGAGGATGGAATGTCTGCATGAAGGTAAATGGAATTCCAATGAGTCTTATTCATATAGTAGCCAGGGATAATTCCTTGAGGAAAGATATCTGACCCTTTTTACATTCACTTTTCTTTTTCAGAAACAGTAATAAAAGCACAGGCTCATTGTCTCCTGTGCTTTTGAATCACTCTGCTTTTTTATTCAAACGCTTTCTTTAGTTGATCCCCCATCAGATGCCAAGCCCCTTCAGCTATGGCTAAATCTCCGGCGTGCGTGAAGCCGTGTGGAACGCCTTTAAATTGTCTGTACGTGACGTCTATCCCAGCTTCTTTTAACTTGCCAGCATATTGCTCAGCTTCTTCAGCCAGCGAATCCTTCTCTGCTGTGATGACGAGAGCTGGAGGCATTTGTGCCAAGGATGAACGATCTGCAAAAACCGGAGAAACGAGCGGATTGCGCGGATCTTGGCCTTGCAGATAGAAGGAATTAAAGAGTCTCGCCAATTCAACTGGAATCGCTTCTTCAAACGCTGGCTTTTGTGCTGGATCAGTGGCTAGATCAAGCGGCGGATAATCAAGCACCTGATAAACAATTGGGAGTGTATTTCCTTTTTGAATATTCAATAGACAAGCAGCCGTTGCCAAATTTCCTCCTGCACTATGTCCGCCAACGGCTAATGCATTCCGATCGATTTGAAGCTCGTCAGGATGTTCATACAACCACTTCAGTACATCGTAGCATTCATGAAGAGCGGCTGGGAAAGGGTGCTCAGGTGCAAGCTGATACTCGACATTGACGACGATACATTGCGCCCGGTCTGCAATGACTGGACACCATGGATTATCCATTTCAGCACTGCCCATGATAAATCCGCCACCATGTAAATTCACAAAAACAGGAAGCGGCTGCTTTGATGTGTTCACTGGCTTAAACACCCACACCTTTGTTTCGCCAGCACTTGTTGGAATGTCATATTCCATTTTGTTCACATCAGGAGGATTTACTGGCTTTAGTTCCGATTGACTCGCTAATGAATCTTCAGATGGCTGGCGTAATGAAGCAGCGATTTTGATTTGTTCTTCTAAGTTCATGATCTCAGACTCCTATCTTATTCATTTCTTAGTTACTCATTCGTTTCCTTTTCCTCCTACTGAATCAGCAGCAATTTTCATTTGTTCACTTTTTACCTATCTCCCCTTTTTCTCTCTCTTTGAAACAACCATTGAACAAATAAAAAAGCACTGCGGCGCTATGTCCACAGTGCTTTTCATTTCTCTTATGATACTTGCTGTTCTACCTTCACTCGTTTAATGAAGAAGGCAATAACCAAACCGATGATCGTCATGATCACTGCAAAAATAAATGCATGCTGGACGCCATTTGTAAAGGCAAGCAGTTGATTCATCGGATTTGCGGGATCAGACACATTTTCCATAAAGCTGCGGGCTCCTGATGAAAGGATCGAGATACCGATCGCAGTACCAATGGCTCCTGCCACCTGCTGCAATGTATTCATAATCGCTGTACCATGCGGATATAGCTCTGGCGGCAGCTGATTCAATCCATTTGTTTGAGCAGGCATCATGATCATCGCAATTCCGATCATTAATGTAATATGAAGGGTTACAATGAATCCAATCGACGTATTCACACTTAGATTCGTAAAGCCAAACATCGTCGCTGCGACAATGACAAGACCTGGAATGACAAGCCATTTTGGACCAAATTTATCAAATAGACCACCCATGATTGGGGATAGCAGTCCGTTGATAATTCCACCTGGCAATAGCATTAAACCTGCTGTAAATGTAGAAAGCGCCAAGGACGTTTGCAGATACAATGGCAAAATCATCATAGCAGACAGCATCACCATCATACACACTAAAATCAAAAGTAACCCAATGACAAACATCGGATATTTAAACGGGCTTAAGTTCAGCATTGGTTCTTTCATGTTCAACTGTCTTAAGGAGAACACGAGAATCCCTATGACACCAACTACAATAGCAACGATGACATGCATACTGCTCCAGCCGCCGCCTTCTCCAGCACTGCTAAAGCCATACACAATTCCGCCGAAACCAATGGTTGAAAGCACAATTGATAAGATGTCGATTTTCGGTCTTGTTGGTTCTGTAATATTTTGCATAAAGATATAACCAAATACGAGTGCAGCAATTAATAAAGGAAGTGAAATCCAGAAAATCCAATGCCACGTCAGCGATTTCAGAATAAGACCAGAGACGGTTGGGCCGACAGCTGGTGCAAACATGATCACAAGACCAATAATCCCCATTGATCTGCCTCGTTTATGAGGCGGGATGATGACCAAAATCGTATTAAACATCAATGGCAGAAGCAATGCTGTGCCGACTGCCTGCACGACACGTGCTACCATTAATATACTAAAGACCGGCGCAACCGCCGCAATAAATGTTCCGATAATTGAAAAGACGAGCGATGTAATGAAAAGCTGTCTTGTCGTAAACCATTGAAGAATGAGTCCTGAAATCGGTACGAGAATACCAAGTGTTAATAAATATCCTGTTGTCAGCCACTGAGCAGTCGTCGCTTCAATTCCAAAGTCTAACGTTAAACTTCTCAGCGCCATGTTTAATGCCGTTTCACTGAACAGGCCAATAAATCCAGCCGTGATAAAAGAAATAATAATGGGCAGCGTTCGAATTTCAGAAGCTGCTGCTTTCTGTTTGTCCATATTAAGTTGGCTCCTTTTCTTTTTCAATTTAGATGAACCTTAGGAAGTCAGGGTGGTCAGAAATGAGCCACTTTCATGTCTATTGAAAGACGGATAAAATCTGTTTTTCTGCAGCAAATTGAGCAATTTTTTCGATTGAATAGCCAGATTCATGTATATAAAACATGAGCTCAGGCGTCATTGGAGAGGACATACATAACATTGTCAGTTCTATATCCTGTATATTTGCTTCTCCTTTTTCTCTCGCTTCCTCAAGCAAATCACGAATGATTTGTCTAAGTGATTGACTGTAATGACTCTCATACACTTTACTTGTCTGCTCTAAATTCCCAGAGATTGTGAGCATCCGAATCCAGTCTAGATGGTGACCGACGATCAGATGAATTTCTTCGAGAACATAGCGCAAACGTTCACGAACCGGCTGATCACTTATTTTGCTCAAGTAAAGATGCAAAGCTGGGATCAGCTGTTCAAATCTCTCCCCAAGGATAGAAAGGCACAAATCACTTTTATTGGCGTAGCGGCGGTATAAAGTGCCCTGCCCAACACCAGCTGTTTTCGCAATTTTATGCATGCTGACATTTTCTACACCAAATTCTTGAAACAAGGAGAATGCGATCTCTTCAATTTCCTCCCCAATATCCTTTTCCACCATGCTCACCTTCTTTACCTTCATCCACATGACACTTATCTCTATGTGTTAAATCAAAACACTTTAGGTTTTTCTTAGGACAATTATCCCGATATTATCTTACGGACAACTGTCCGCAATGTCAATCATTATTTTTCACTTATAATCCTTCTTTCAATTCTATTAAATAATGCACACTGTTTATCATTATTTAGACCGATTTTCCCTTTTGAAAGAATCATGTATGATCAATAAAGAAAGCGCTTCCATAAAAGGAGAGGAGAATGCGAATATGTACCGTATGAAACGAATGTTGATGCTGCTTGTCACTGGATTAGTCTTGAGTTTGTCCACATTTACACCGGGTGCCTCGGCACAAACGGGTGGATCGTTTTATGAACCTTTTAATAACTATAATACGGGGTTATGGCAAAAAGCCGATGGATACTCGAATGGAAACATGTTTAACTGTACGTGGCGTGCAAATAACGTGTCGATGACATCATCAGGTGAAATGCGTTTATCGCTTACAAGTCCCGCCTATAACAAGTTTGACTGCGGAGAAAACCGCTCCGTTCAAACGTACGGCTATGGGCTATATGAAGTCAACATGAAGCCAGCCAAAAATGTGGGGATCGTCTCTTCTTTCTTCACTTATACGGGACCGACTGATGGCACGCCTTGGGATGAGATTGACATTGAATTTCTAGGAAAAGATACGACAAAGGTACAGTTTAACTACTATACCAATGGTGTAGGAAATCATGAAAAGATCGTCAACCTTGGTTTCGATGCAGCGAACTCTTATCACACGTATGCATTTGACTGGCAGCCAAACTCTATCAAATGGTATGTCGATGGACAATTAAAACATACCGCCACCACTCAAATTCCTCAAACACCAGGGAAAATTATGATGAACCTGTGGAATGGTGCAGGTGTCGATGAATGGCTTGGCTCCTACAACGGTGTTACCCCGCTCCACGCACATTATAACTGGGTGCGTTACACAAAAAGATAACTCTATCAAAAAAACCTGTGACAAGTCACAGGTTTTTCTTCGTTTAATTAGAATGAGTTTTCAGCTGATGAGCGAGTTTTTTCTCATGATTGTGGATAATATCTTCATAACTTTCTATTTTGAAATCCAATCGCTTAATGGTCTCTTCGATTTCCTTTTGTTTTTGGACGAGTCTTTCTCGTTCATTGACCAAAATGTTTTTTCGCGAAGATAACGTATGATCATCATCCTCAAAAAATAAGGCTGTATATTCTCTAAGCGCATCAATCGAGAGCCCTGCATTTCTCATACACTTGATAAATTCAATCCATTGAAGATCATCCTCTGTATAATCACGAATCCCATGATCGTCACGTTTGATTTCCCTAATCAAACCAATATTTTCGTAATATCTAAGTGTCGCAGTGGATAAATCGAGCTGTTTTGCTGCTTGTGCTATTTTCATTACGCCCTCCTTCTTTCTCTTACCTTCCGATCTCCCTTTCCTCATCATCTCCATTTTGAAAAAGAAAGCAAGATGCTTTTGGCTCAATTCTCGATTCAAGAATGTTGAATTCGTTATTACAGAAGGTTTCTTGTTGACTTATAGTTCACTTTAAGAAGTACAGTATAGAAGAAAGAATCGAATCTTATTTTTGAAAGGATGATCAAGAATGTGTCAGACGCACCAATCAAATGTTTTAAGTGTTTCACGCGCAAAAGCGAATTTTGAACGGACGACCATTGAACGAAGAGCGCTTCGTCCACATGATATTTTAATTGATATTCAATTTAGCGGGATCTGTCATTCAGATATCCACAGCGCTTTTGATGAATGGGGCGGCGGCATTTTCCCGATGGTTCCGGGTCATGAGATTGCTGGGGTCGTTGCAGCTGTAGGTGATGATGTGACGAAGTTTCAGATCGGAGACCGTGTAGGTGTTGGTTGTTTTGTGGATTCCTGCGGCATTTGTGAATATTGTCAAAATGGAGACGAGCAGTATTGCACAAAAGGGGTCGTCCAAACCTATAACAACCTTGACTATGACGGGAAACCGACTTATGGGGGCTATAGTCAAAAGATTGTCGTGACAGAGCGATTTGTCGTCAGCATTCCTGATCAACTGCCTCTTGATGCCGCTAGTCCTCTTCTCTGTGCTGGCATTACCACTTATTCTCCATTAAAACACTGGAAGGCAGGTCCTGGAAAAAAGGTCGCCATTGTCGGAATGGGCGGACTCGGTCATGTCGCCATTCAATTCGCGAGTGCTCTGGGCGCTGATGTGACGGTATTGAGCCGCTCTTTGAATAAAAAAGAAGAAGCACTATCATTTGGCGCAAAAGACTATTTTGCTACAAGTGATCCTGAAACGTTTCAGACACTAGCCGGTCAGTATGACCTCATTCTCAATACGGTCTCTGCCAACATTAATGTGGATGCCTATCTGTCCTTACTCCGTGTAGATGGAACCTTGGTGAACGTCGGTGCACCGCCTAAGCCGGATCAATTCCACGTCTTTTCATTAATTTCCGGCCGTCGCAGCATTGCTGGTTCACTCGTTGGCGGCATCCAAGAAACACAAGAAATGCTCGATTTCGCAGCTGCTCACAACATCGCACCACAAATTGAAGTGATTAACGCGAATCAAGTTGATGAAGCGTATGAACGTGTGCTGAAAAGTGATGTGCGTTACCGGTTTGTGATTGATATTGCTACGTTGTGATTGATATTTGTTTTAAGAGACTAGCCTGATTGGCTGGTCTTTTGTTATGTTTCAACCTTTTCCTTTTACACAGGTGTATGCAATGGACATTTCACAGCAAAAATCCTCTGAAATTCGCACAAAAAATATTGACATAAAAATAAAAACCATGTTATTATTAAAAATTTGGTTATTACACCTTCATTTGTGATACCCTTATAGTAGATACAATTTATGGAGGTGGATGAAATGTTTCAAATTGGTGATAACATTGTTTATCCAATGCACGGAACAGGCATAATTGAAGCCATAGAAGAAAAAGAATTCTCTGATGAAAAACAACAGTATTATGTGATTAAAATGTCAATCAGTCATATGAAAGTAATGATTCCAACACGGAAAATGTCAGGTTCACGTATTAGACCTGTTACAGATATACTGGCTTTAAAGAATGTGATGCACATTTTCCAGCATGGCAAATCAGATCAATTACTGACGTGGAAAGAACGACATACAATCAACACAAACAAAATAAAAACGGGTAACATCCAAGACGGTGCTGAAGTTGTGCGTGATCTTATGCGTATGAAGAAAGAGAAAGCACTAAATGCTAGTGAAAAGAAAATGCTGGATGATGCCCATGAATTTTTGCTAAGTGAATTAGAAGTCATCAAAGGGATTACAGAAAAACAAATAAAAAGTTTCTGTTAAGAACCTCTTCCACGCTCACCATTTTTGAATACATGTTCTCTACGAACATTTCCACCCTTCATTTTATTTAAAAAAGAATTTATTTAGGCAAATTCCGCATATTGTAAATCCAATATGCTATACTGTTGATAAACCTTTGAAGCATGAATTTTTTTACGATTACCTTGTAACATCTCCCTACTTGTACGCTGAGTAGGGTTTTTTATTAAAAAAATGCGTGAAAGCATAAAAAAACAGGCTCTCTACAGAGAACCTGTTTTAAAAGGATAAAGATTAAGCAGTTTTTTGAACGTTAGCAGCTTGAGCTCCACGAGAACCTTGCTCTACGTCAAATGTTACTTTTTGACCTTCGTCTAAAGATTTGAATCCGTCACCTTGGATAGCTGAGAAATGTACGAATACATCGTCGCCTTCTTCACGTTCGATAAATCCAAAACCTTTTTCTGCGTTAAACCATTTTACTGTACCTTGTTCCATGTTTGTTGCCTCCTCGTGCGTATACCACACAATGTATTATACTATCCTTGCCCAAAGTATCCTCAAGACGAAAAGTCTTTCTTCATGCTATCCTTTACGCCGAACAAAAATAATTATTCTTATTGTAGCATGAATCGGAAATAATTGCAATTTAGGATTTAAAAGAACAAAATCAACAATCCCACATAATTTTGTTCTTCTCAGACTTTAAGATATTTTTGCAAAAAGGGTGTTCAATCCGAAAGGAATAAACAAGTTTATAACGTCAATCCGTTTTCAGACACCTATCAGCTTTATTTAAAAATGGGTATAACGAAAACATTACTGTACTCTTAGAAAATTGATATCATTTTTATTTCAGCTAAGATTTAACATTTTTATTCCTATCTATTATTAAAGTTACTATAAGACTAGCTATGCTGACTATAGTTCCTGCGATAGAAACAACAATTGTCAAAAAGCCATCTGGAATAAGAAACCCTATTGGAATTAGCATCAGAAAAGATAGAACAATAAAACACTGGTATACACCAGATATAGTTCTCACAATCAAGTTACTGAAAAAGGACATCACCAAAGGAGGAATGAATAAAAATACCAATATTCCAAATGATATTATTAAGATGCGAGGCTGATCAAATGAAATAACATTATCTCCAGGAGAATTTTTGGCAGCTACTAGCAAAACAACTATAGACATCATGAGAGTAAGTAAAACAAGAGAAAGCCTTTTTATCATGTTATAACTCCTTTGGTTGATCTTATGCGACCTAATTTATTTTTAAAATTATCTCATTATTACCTTCATTTAACAATATAAAAGATGAAAGGAAACTCTTAATAAAAGAGCTTATTCAGTTCTTTTATGGACAACAATCGCATCATGATTGTCAACGATTCTTTAGAGGTAATTAAAGTTGCAATATGATTTCATACCTAAGATAATCTGATGTGGAATCGTTCATTCAAAAGTGAAATTAATATTAAAATGACCGGGCATATTTCCACTTAGCATACAATTGCTGTATCTTGTTATCTCTTTATAGTAAAAGAGCACATAAAAAAATACCAAAGGTACACGACCCTTGGTATTTTTTAGAGATGCCCGAGAGGACTTGAACCTCCCGGGGTTATTCACCCCTGACTCCGATTTGCACATATTTTGCACAAGAAAATCTATTTCTTTACATTTTCCGACTCAAGTCTATTTAACCAATTATCGACTAATGAGTTAAATACATCGGGTTGTTCAATCTGAAGATTGTGACCACCCATATCAAGCACCGCAAAAGTGGCTCTTGGATAATCTTCGATGAGCCGCCACGCATCGTGATATCCCACTACATTGTCCTGACGCCCTGTGATAATGAGCGTTGGATACTTAAGTTCAGATGAAACATCGAAGGTAAAACCATAACCATTTTGTTGAATGTTGTTGATGAAGTCATGATTTGTTTGTTTAGAAGGAAGGTAAATTTCATCTCGAAATCTTTCCCATTCCGTTTTTCCTTGCACAACTGCCAGGGAGCAAAATTCATCTGCCTCCTCTGAAGACAATTGTGATATGAAGCTGCTGTCACTTTTTAAAACCGTCGCCTCTGGTACGACTCTTTTATCGAATTCTGGTATAGTCATTGGCGCCACAAGCAGTAATCCACGAACAGTTTCCTGACGTGAACGAACGATGCCTCTGGCTATGTACCCTCCATATGAATAACCACAAACAATAAACTGTTCATCAGGGATAGCCTCGTCCAAAAGTCTCAATATCGCTTCTAGCATATCATCAGAGTTCTGAATTGACGGATGTGGCTTTGAATGTCCCATACCTGGTAAATCTATGTAAATTCTCTTCCAACCGCTTCGTTTTTCGAATATCGGTTCCAATGCATGTAACATTACTTGATGGTCAAGTGTCCAACCATGCAATATCACGATTGGATACCCATCTCCAATGACTTTATGGTAAATTGACATGTATTTATTTCCCCTTTCCTAGTAACCTCAACATTTTATCACAATTTTTAAAAAATTATTTGATTCACTGAATTTGATATCATCGCAAACTATCATATATAACTGTGTAAATTACTTAGGAAGCACAAAAAACCAAAGGTTTACCACCTTTGGTATCATTGATGCGACCGAGAGAACTTAAACCTCACAGTTTATTCACCCACTAGGTTCTTACTAAAATAATAGCATAACACTAGTTATAAAACCTGTCATTTCAAGCATTTGGTTTTTGGATGCTCTACTTACCCTTCTCCTTGTCAATAAAATAAGAAAATGCTTCATTAATTAATTCATATTCATCATTTGTAAAATTTTAATTTTACGATATTCTTATTCTCAGCTGCGTTTCGTCCTTTATTGTAAGTCTTTTGTTTATTTCCAGATATTAGTAGCAAATAAAAGAGCAGACATAAAACTATTCTTCCAACTTTGTTACTGTTTATTTAACTTCTTCGTAACCAGGTTCTTATATAAATCGATCCAACCCTCATCTCCATCGGTAGGCATCTGTACCTTTCCTCGCTTTCATTTACCTTTTTCATAGTATTATATAGCAGACACACACGCCCTCTTTATATACTACATCCGGGTCATACATAAAAAACCCCACAAAAACTTCATCATTTCAATGTAACCTTCATACTCTTCCATGACTCGAAAATACATATTTATACCATCCTTTATGATTATGAGGGTTTCTTCAACGAATTCTCTGCTGGAATACTTCCCTGAACTAATAAAAAGATTACAACTCTTTTTAAAAAGTTAGTGGATATAGATATCCCAAAACCAATAATAGATAACGCATCGCCTGCAGTTGGAAAGATTCTATTTAATGATACAAGTAAAGTTAGAGTAACGAATCCAATTAAAGAAATCATAATCGCAATTATGGTCAAGCGATAGGAAATACTCTCTTTTTTTAATCTATGTATAATTTTTAGAGAATGGATTTCATGAGCTGCAGCAATTAGAACCATTATTACAGAAATCAAAAATGACGATACACTTACAACAAATACAACGGAAGGATTGAAATAAAAGAATCGTACAATACCTAGGGTTAAAAATAAAAAGAAAAGAACTATTTGAGCTATAGCATATGATTCTTTTGGATTCATTTTTTGCTTTTTTCTAACGCATTATTATTTTTATCTAAATCTATACCAATCCTTTTATGAAGAAAACCTACATATGAAAATATTTCTTGTAATTCTTCTAATAAAACCTGCTCACTTTTACTCTTTGTTATCATGATACCTGTTGTATATGTAACGGATCTGCGTTTCTTAAACTCATGAACACTCAAAGTACCATATACAATACTATTTAAATTAAATTCAGCAATATAATTCTTTGTTTGCCTTAATGTATTATTTGAAATTTTATAAAAAGTCGGTGCTATTAACTTTATTGCTTCTATTTTATCTTCTACAACTAATGCAATGTTCATTATTTCATCATTAGGTAAATTCACCTTCGTAAAATATGCATTCATCTCTTCTTTGTAGTTATATTTTATTTTTAATTTATTCAAAACATTATCTAACATTAAATTAATTTTTGTCATTTCTACAACTCCCTACTCATACAAGCCTTATAATATTAACTTCTGTTATTTCTTCAAATAAACTTTTTTTCGTTTCACTATGATATATTACTCCTAATGATCTGTTAGAGAATAAAGTAATGATCATTTTTTTTGTCTGGTCAATCACTTTTTTTAACTTCCTGCTATCAATACTTTCTGGCAATCTAAACTCTAACTGTCTAGGGGTAACAAAAAGAAATAATTCTAGATCTTCTTGAACCCCGCTAGCATTTGATTTATTTATTTTTTTCATATTAATGTTTAAAAATTTTTCGCATTCACTAAGTAGTTTCTTAAACTTCAAAAAATTGGATTCTAAGACTAATGTAAAAGAATAGTTCATTCAATCCCATCCTCCTAGAACATATTTAGTCAACTTCTTAAGAAACCCCGAATTATATTTTTGTTCAATTTCTTTAAATGTTATATCCGCATCAATAAACTTCATTATTTTGTCTAAATCAAGATTTTCAGTATCCCATTCTCTATGAATTTCTTCCAACTGAGTAGTCAAAGTTACTGAAGGACAATTTTTTATTACTGCTAACCTTTTTTCAACCGAATATGTCTTTATTGCAAACTCTTTAATCTCAGCATCAGTTTCCGGCTCTTCTGAACTTAACTTTAATCTTAATACGTTATATTCTTCTTTTCTTTCTTTCAAAACCAAATACTTCTCATAGTCTATCAATCCTCAACTCACCACTCTTTTTCAAAAAAATCTTCTCTCTATTTAGATAAATAGTCCTGTTAATTTAATATTAAATCTAATATTTCTTTAGCTATATTATAAAGCAAACAATCCTATTAATGAAGAATTTTGTAAAATAAAGTATTGAATTGTATTTTTTATTCCTGATTATTCAGCTCTATTCTCCAGAATCATCAGGGGACTCCCTCACCGTTATGCAGGAACAAACGGTTGTTTGTTCAATACCAGGAGGATTTTGGGTGCGCTGAATATGTCGACTCCTTATCCTCACTCCGTTCTGGTATCGTTCACACATACTTTAATCGCTTCTGTTTAAGAGCGATAGCAGTCTATTTAAAACCTTAAACGACCATGTCCCTCACCTCAAGCAAGATTTAGACCCAACATCTTTTCTTGTTTCTCTCTCATCAAAGCATTTATTGCAGCTTGCGCCAGTTCATTTTTGAAACTCTAACGGGTTTGCTTGTTTAACCCCTAAAATATTCTTAAATACCTTTAATTGGACATTTGAAAGTCAGCCACTATTATAAAAGGTGAATTTATTGTTACTAAATTAAAATTAGAACATTGGAAACGACATCAAAAAAATTATTCAAATCGTTGATAATTCCTCATTCAAAAAACACTTATATATTTCAATATAAGGATACACCATCATCTATATCCTAACAAACAGACAGAAACAGACGACAAATAAGACGACATACTATAAGTTAGTGGACGCTTTTGGTCACAAAACACATTCTTTGAAAGAAATAAAAAACACCAAAGGTCCGTAAACCTTTGGTGTTTTAGATGCGGCCGAGAGGACTTGAACCTCCACGGGTTATTCACCCACTAGGCCCTCAACCTAGCGCGTCTGCCATTCCGCCACGACCGCGTGTATGATGTGCTCATATATTCATAAGTGCACTGTTTGAAAAAACAATGCGGGTGAAGGGACTTGAACCCCCACGTCATAAAGACACTAGATCCTAAGTCTAGCGCGTCTGCCAATTCCGCCACACCCGCGTGACAATGGTGAGCCATGAAGGACTCGAACCTTCGACCCTCTGATTAAAAGTCAGATGCTCTACCAACTGAGCTAATGGCTCATCTGCTATGCAGAAAAACATATATAAAAAATGGCTGGGCTAGCTGGATTCGAACCAACGCATGACGGAGTCAAAGTCCGTTGCCTTACCGCTTGGCTATAGCCCAACGAATCAAAAAACAAAACATGACCCGTACGGGATTCGAACCCGTGTTACCGCCGTGAAAGGGCGGTGTCTTAACCGCTTGACCAACGGGCCATACAATAATGGCGGAGAAGGAGGGATTTGAACCCTCGCGCCGCTTACGCGACCTACACCCTTAGCAGGGGCGCCTCTTCAGCCACTTGAGTACTTCTCCATTATGGCTCCGCAGGTAGGACTCGAACCTACGACCGATCGGTTAACAGCCGATAGCTCTACCACTGAGCTACTGCGGAATAATAAGACATGTTTCATTATATCTATGCCAGAAAAATGTGTCAAGAATTTTTAAGTGTTTCATTCCTGTCTCATTAGCGACGGCTTTTATAATTTAACATATACTAATATAACAGTCAAGCCTTTCTTCCTTCCTTTTTGTTTTCTGTTTAGACATGACAGAAAGACCCCGACCTCTAACTGAAAGACCAAGGTCTCCTTGCTGCTGCGCTCCCTATAGGTTCATGACAGCTTATACTTTCGCATCCACTTATAAAAGGTGCTTCTTGGCACCCCTGCTGACCTCGCTGCTTCTGACACATGACCTTTTGTTTTGTGCAGTGCTTCTATCACTGTTTGCTTTTGAATGCGTTCCCTAAACGTGAGCTCTTTTGGAATCTCGGTACATTCTACTGGAGGCAGCTTCTGCTTTTTCTGATCCATCGTCTCTAATACCGCCGTATATTGCGATTCACCAATCCATCCTCCTTTAGGAAACAGAACCCTTATATGTTCAAACAGATTAAAAAGCTCTCGTATGTTTCCAGGCCAATGGTACGCTTCTAGCTTACGAAAAAAGGATTCAGGAAATGCTGCATTCCATTGGTGTTTCTTTTGGTAGTAACGATATAAATCAACAATGTCTTCTTTTCTTTCTCTAAGCGGCGGGATGTTGATTGGGTAGACATGAAGTCGGTAATACAAATCTTCTCGTATTTCACCTTCCTTCATCAGTTCGTTCATATTTCGGTGTGTCGCTGTAATGATTCTAATATCCAAAGGGATTTCGTGTGTCCCGCCGAGCGGTACGACTTTTCTTTCTTCAATGACCCTAAGAAGCGCCACTTGCATCGCATAAGGGATTTCGCCAATTTCGTCTAAAAAGAGCGTTCCTTTATGCGCCTGTTCAAATTTCCCCTTTCCTCCATGACGTTTTGCCCCTGTAAAAGCTCCTTCAGCATAACCAAATAGTTCGCTTTCTAACAGGCTTTCTGGTATGGCTCCACAATTAACGGCAATAAACGGTCCTTTATGTCTTTCACTAGCTAAGTGAATCGCTCGAGCGGCCAGTTCTTTCCCTGTACCAGTTTCTCCCCAAATATATACATTTACATCTGTTTGTGCCGCTCGTTTCAATTCGCTGAGCGTCTGCTGAAATACTGTACTTGTTCCAGATTCCCCGGGAAATTGAGCAAAAGAAACGGTTATATTACTCTTCGCTGCTTCTTCAAGAGAAAAAGACATCCCAAGCAGCTTTCCGTCTTGTTCTGACTGAATGATCTGCTTGCCCCGTGTAACAAATGTATCAGCCATGAGCAGCTCAACATCCATTCCGTACCAGTCTGAAAACCGGTCTCTAATCGGCTTGCTTGCCAAAACAATCTGCTTTTTCTCATTACAGACAACATACGGCTCGTCCACTTCTACCTGCTGGAGACAAAGACTGACCAGCTCCATCTCTTTCCTTTTTTGCTGGACCTGAATTTCTCTCTCGATGGCATATGCAACTGTTGAAGCCATTCCAAGCATAAAAGGATGATTTTGATCCGCCATACAGGAGATATCAATGACTCCTATGATCGTGCCGTCTGCATCACGAATAGGGGCCGCTGAACAGCTCCAATGGTGGGAAGCGACTGAAAAATGCTCAGTTCCGTTGATCGCTACGGCTTCCCCAATGACCAGTGCCGTTCCAATAGCGTTCGTTCCCACATCGGCTTCGGTCCAGCGCGCGCCCTCCATAAAATTTATTTTTTTCGCTTCGACCAGCGTCCTTTGGCTTCCTGTCAGACTTAGCACATAACCATCTGCATCGATAAGTAATGCCATCATGTCTGATTCTTTTAATTGCTGACTGATTTTATTTAAGTAAGGAAGAGCAGCATTTAGGAATAGTGAGTACTTCTTTTTTTGAATACTGAATAATTCCTTTTCTAACAACGACTGTCCTTTATCTAAATACGGGTTCACATTTGCCTGTTTACATCTGTGCCATGACTCCATCACTCTCTTATCCAGACGAGACCTATCAAGCAAACCTTCATGAACAAAACGTTTCCAAGTATTTAAATAACAAGGCGTCGGATTCATTCCATCCTCTCCTCTGGGGGCTTTTTATCCATTATAGATAATTATAAAAGCGCTTTCAATTATTGGCTGACCCAGGAAGTCATTCAGATAGAAAGTTTATCTATCAGCAGTGCACCGCTCGTCCATTTGTTTGCAGCAAGGCTTCGTGTATCGCCTCAGAGAGTGTCGGATGTGCCGCAATAAACTGCTCTAATGTATCAGCTGTCAACTCTGTATGCATCATTACCGCCGCTTGTCCAATCAGTTCTGTTGCATTCGGCCCGATGATGGATACACCTAAAATTTCTTGATATTGCGGTTCAACAATGACCTTTACTTGACCAGCTGGCTGATTTAAAATTAATGCTTTTCCATTTGCAGAAAATGCGAATTTCCCTATTCGAATCTCCCCATATTGTTTTCTAGCATTCTCTTCATTTAAACCGACACTAGCGATTTCTGGAGACGTGTAGATGCACCTTGGAATCACTTGTTCATTGACCTTTACATCTTCACCTGATGCATGTGATGCCGCAATCGTTCCTTCATGAAAAGCAACATGAGCAAGCTGAACGCCGCCTGTCACATCACCGCACGCATAGATATGCGGGAGATTGGTTTGCATATGCTCATTCACACAGATGCCGTTCCTGTCAAATTCAATGCCGATCTGCTCAAGATTCAGCTCTCCCAGCCTCGGCTTTCTGCCAATGGCGACTAAACAATGATCAGACTGGATGTCACAGCGCTCCCCATGATCCTTCTCAATGACCACTTTTTTTGAAATTGCATCAAGCTGTTTGACTGCTGCTGATGTCAAAATCTCCACACCTGCTTTTTGAAGCTGATCGTGAAGACATTTAGCCGTATCGTGATCTTCTTCAGGTAAAATGTGTGCTGCCTGTTCCACCATGACAACCTTTGATCCCATTCGGCTAAAGATGCTTGCAAACTCACAGCCGATCACCCCTCCACCAATGATACAAAGCGAATCTGGTATTGAAGGGAGCGTCATCGCATCCTTACTATCAATGATCCACTCTCTGTCAAATGGGGCGAAAGGTAAAGCAGCAGGTTCTGATCCTGAAGCAATAATGATTTGTTTTGCCTGAATGATTTCAGATTTCCCTTCACTTTCTATCAATAGCTCATGTGCTGAAAGAAATGATGCCTTCCCATTTAACACGCTGATTTTGTTTTTATTCATCAAATAACGAACGCCATCAGTCAGCTGCTTGACGACTGACCGTTTCCGCCTTTGAACGGCATCCCAATGAATGACAGGCTCCTTCCCTGGAAGCTCAATTCCAAAGTGTCCAGCTGATTTCACATGCTCGTACATATCAGCGCTTTGCAAAAGTGCTTTCGTTGGAATACAGCCTTCATTCAGGCAGGTACCTCCTAACAGGCCTTGGTCGATTAGTAAAACCTCTCTGTCAAAACGGGCGGCTGTTATTGCCGCCACATATCCTGCTGGCCCGCCTCCTATAATGACAAGCGTCATTCATTTCACCTTCTTCCTATAAAAGAATGGATACTGGATTTTCTAAATACGCTTTAACAGTTGATAAAAATTGTGATGCCGGAGCCCCGTCCAGCACGCGATGGTCAAATGTCAGACTGAGTGGCAGGATCGTCCCTTTACATAATTCATTCCCATGATATACAGGCATGTGATCCGCTTTACCAACGCCAAGAATACCTGCTTCCGGCGGATTCAAAATCGGTGTAAAATGTTCCACACCATAGGCGCCTAGGTTAGTGATTGTAAAGGTAGAGCCTTCAATTTCATCGTGGAGAAGTTTGCCTTCACGTGCTTTTTTGCCATACGATTTGATGCTCTTCGCCAGCTCAATAAGTGAAAGTTTTTCCGCGTGCTGAATAACAGGCACTGCCAGACCGTGATCTAAAGCAGCAGCGATTCCAAGATGAACATACTCAAAAGTTTCGACTCTATCATTCTGATATTGACTGTTCATTGCAGAATGCTCTAGCAGGGAAAGAACCACTGCTTTGGCTACAAAATCGGTCATGGTTAATTTCATATCGTGTCGTCCTGCGGCTGTTTCGTTCAACTCAGACTGTAATGCTGTCAGCTTTGTCACATCCGCTTTCATCGTTATTGTTAATTGTGCACTTGTTTGCAGGCTTTCCATCATTCGCGAGGCAATGGTTTTCCGCATCATGCTGACTGGCTGAGGCTTTGTTGGTTCATTGTGTTGTTTTTCTTTTTCATCAGGAAGTGCCCGAAGCACATCCGCTTTCGTGATTCTCCCATCTGGACCTGTTCCCACTAGTGTATGAATATCCAGATTAGCGCTTTGAGCAATCTTACGTGCCACAGGGGAGATTTTCTTTCTCTCTTTCTTTTGTTTTGGCGGCAGGTCTTTTTCTTTCTTTTCCTCGACCTGTTCATTTCCTTCACCGATATAGCAGATGACCGTGCCAGGCGGTACACCTTCTCCCTCAGGCACTTTTATATCCAATATGGTTCCTTCTGCAGGTGATTCTATCTCCATTTCAATTTTTTCAGAGTTGATGCTTGCAATGCTTTCCCCTTTATTTACGGTCTCTCCGATCTCTTTATTCCAGACAGATACCGTTCCTTCTTTCATTGACATGCCCAATTTCGGCATCACAACCTCGACAGCCATCTCCCTCTCTCCTTTCTTTAGTTCAAGATCTTGTCATGACTCTTTCCAACCATCTCTAATACGGTGTTCACAACCTTTTCAGGTGTCGGCAAATAGATATCTTCAAGCGGTGGTGAAAACGGAACCGGTGTATGAGGAGCCGTCACTTTTTTGATTGGAGCGTCAAGTAAATCGAACCCTTTATCCGCAACCAGAGAAGAAATATCTGCGGCAATTCCGCACCTCGGATTTGCTTCATCTACAATGACAAGCCGATTTGTTTTTTCTACTGAAGTTAGAATGGCCTCTTCATCGAGCGGTGACAAGCTTCTTGGATCAATCACCTCTGCTTCAATTCCTTGGGCAGCTAATTGCTCGGCCGCTTCGAGTGCTGTATGAACTTGTTTACCTACTGCAAAAATGGTCACATCTGAGCCTTCTCTTTTCACATCTGCTTTGCCAAGCGGCAGCGTGTAGTATCGCTCTGGAACATCTCCTGTGATATTGTAAAGCGTTTTGTCTTCAAAAAAGATGACAGGGTCCTGATCCTCGATGGCTGCCAGCAGCAATCCTTTGGCATCGTATGGTGAAGAAGGCACCACCACTTTCAATCCAGGGATGCTTGTAAATAGCGCATACAAGCTTTGCGAATGCTGAGCAGCTGCTCTAAAACCCGCCCCATGTGTCGTTCTGATCGTGATCGGTACCTCTGCTTTTCCGCCAAACATGTATCGGAATTTTGCTCCTTGATTCAGCACTTGATCCAGACAGGTGCCGATAAAATCATTAAACATGAGTTCTGCAATTGGTCTTAGCCCTGTGGAAGCTGCTGCCATGGCCGCACCTACATAGCCAGCTTCACTAATCGGTGTGTCAAGAACTCGCTCACGCCCAAACTCCTGAACGATTCCTTTCGTTACACCAAGCACACCGCCCCATGCTTCATCATCCTGTAAGTGATCGACATGAGCGCCTCCAGCAACATCTTCCCCCATTAAAATGACATCCTCGTCTCTTCTCATGGCAAGTTTAATCGCTTCATTTAATGCACTAGACATGCTGATTTCTCTTGTCATTTTCCTCTCCCCCTTTGATTTATTGATACGAAACATACACGTCGGTCAATAATTCGGCCTGATCTGGATATTCACTTTCTTCACTGAATGTAACGGCTTCATCTATCGCTTCTGCTACAGCCGCTTCAATATTTGATAGCTCCCCATTCGTCAGCAGCTGCTGCTTGATCAATTCATTTTTAAAAAGAGCGATCGCATCTCTCTCTTCTTGATGTTCTATTTTTTCTTGATTGGTTTTGTAACGCTGGGCGTCTCCTTCGAAATGGCCATAATTTCGATATGTCATGCATTCTATCAATGTCGGACCTTCTCCATTTTTTGCTCGTTCAATTGCTTGCTCTGCGGCTTGATAAACGGCCATCACATCTTTTCCATCTACTTGAATCCCAGGAATGTCATAACCGGCGGCTCGATCTACGATTGATTTGCAGCTTGAAGCATAGGAAAATGGTGTCGCCTCCCCGTACCCATTGTTTTCTGCAATGAAAATGACGGGCAGTTTCCAGATGGCCGCGAGATTGATTCCTTCGTGGAAAGTCCCTTGATTGTTTGCACCATCTCCAAAAAAGCAAACGCTTACATTTTCTGTCTTTTTATATTTAGCTGTGAGGGCTGCCCCGCACGCAAGAGGAAAGCCCCCTCCAACAATTCCGTTGGCACCAAGCATTCCTTTATCAAAATCTGCAATGTGCATGGATCCGCCTTTGCCTTTACAGAGACCTGTTGCTTTCCCATAGATTTCTGCCATCATTCCTTTTAGATCACAGCCCTTCGCTATACAGTGGCCGTGGCCCCGGTGTGTACTTGTAATACTGTCTTTTTCATTCAGATGAGCACAGACTCCTACGGCAACAGCTTCTTCGCCAGCATAAAGATGGACAAACCCCGGCAAGATTCCTTTTGTAAAAAGCGTGTGCACTCGGTCTTCAAATTGGCGGATTTCCTGCATCTTTTGATACATCCATACGGCTTTTTCTTTAGTCAATGCCATTTCCATTTAGTAAAACCTCCTATCTTTTTTGCTTGCACTACTATACAAGCAAAAATCGTGCCAACATGACGACGCATGAACACTTAGGATTTGAACGAATCATACCGATGAAAAAAGAGACAAAATGAGACATGCGTCTCTTTTTGTCTCAATATGTCCACACATCTATAGAAACAAAAAAAGCACCCCCATAGAGGAATGCTTGTCACAATGAATCGGTTGTACGCTGCCACTTTAATTTCCCTTTGCAGACGCCGCATACATAACGAGAGGTATCAAACCGTCTTTTCCTTATAAAAGACCGGCCGCATCCTGTGCAAATATATTCATGACGTTTCTCCGCACGGCGCTTATTTTGTACGGTCTTTAGCGGTGTACAAAAACGCGGGGCTCCTACTTGTTTTAATAACGCTTTAAAATCACGGTCACGGTGCTGATAGCCCTTTCCCTCAAGGTGCAGATGATAATGACACAGCTCATGCTTGATGATTCCGATTAATTCTTCTCGTCCATGCTCCTCTAGGTATCGGCGGTTCAGTTCGATGTTGTGTGTACCAAGTAAATATCGTCCGCCTGTCGTTTTTAGACGGTCATTAAAAACAGCCTGATGGCGGAATGCCTTGCCAAAGAACTGCTGGGAAATGTGCTCTGTTAACTGCTGTAACTCTCTCTCGTTCAATCAAGATCGTTCCTTTCTATAAAAACCTCGAACGGGACAATTTCCCCTATGCATACATTGAAGGTACATCCACTGTTTCGATCAAAGGAGGAATGGGCGATGCCCAACTGGCTGAAAAATCAGATGCAGAAGGCATTTTATGAGAAAAATCATTATCAAATCAAATTGCTGAATCAATGCTGGTACTTCTATAGAAAAAAACATTCAGTCACATCAAGGCACACCCCATCCTAAGGTGCGCCTCGTTTTTTTGTTACTCTGGTTTCAGCATGGAGAGGGCAACACGGCCTTTCGTCTGGTCAACGGAGTCCACCCATACGGTCACAATGTCACCAACTGATACAACGTCAAGCGGATGCTTCACAAAACGATTGCTTAGCTTGGAAATATGCACAAGCCCATCCTGCTTTACACCAATATCAACAAATGCACCGAAGTCCACAACGTTTCTCACCGTTCCTTGCAGCTCCATTCCTTGCTTCAAGTCTTCCAATTTCAACACATCTGTTTTGAGCAGCGGTTTTGGCACTTCATCCCGTGGATCACGCTCAGGTCTTGTCAGCTGATCAATGATATCTTGAAGTGTAATTGTCCCAATGTCCAGCTGCTGGGCTGCTTCGTCCAGTTTCACTTCAGCAATTTTCTCTTTTAACTGCTCTGTGCCAAGATCGTCTGGCGTCATGTTGATCATGCGTAAAAACTGTTTTGTTTCTTTATAGCTCTCAGGGTGAATACCTGTACGATCAAGCGGATCTTGTCCGTCTGTAATGCGAAGGAAACCGATACACTGCTCATATGTCTTAGCACCGAGCCTTGGGATATCCTTCAATTCTTTTCTGCTTGTGAATCTCCCAATCTCTTCGCGGCGCTTGATGATATTCCCTGCGACGGCTTTTGAAAGGCCTGATACATATTGCAGCAGCGCCTGTGAGGCGGTATTGACGTTTACACCAACTTGGTTGACGACTGTTTCTACCACAAAGGTTAACGAGCTGTTTAATTGCTTCTGGCTGACATCATGCTGGTATTGGCCCACACCGACAGACTTCGGATCAATTTTCACGAGCTCTGCTAAAGGATCTTGTAATCTTCTAGCGATTGAGATGGCGCTTCGCTCTTCGACTTGCAGATCTGGAAACTCTTCTCGTGCCAGCGCTGATGCGGAGTAAACACTTGCTCCAGCTTCATTCACGATCAAATAAGACACCGGCTGATCCAGTTCTTGAATCAAGTCTGCAATGAATTGTTCTGTCTCTCTTGAGGCTGTACCGTTTCCAATCGCAATGACTTCAATGTTTGATGATTGAATGATCTCTTTGACTTTTTGTTTCGCTTCCGCTTTTTTCTGCACGGGCGGATGCGGGTAAATGACGCCAATATGATGGACTTTGCCTGTATCATCCACGACGGCTAATTTGCAGCCTGTCCGAAATGCGGGGTCGACTCCAAGTACACGTTTCCCTTTCATCGGCGGCTGAAGCAGCAGTTTTCTTAAGTTTTCAGCAAAAATATGAATCGCTTGTTCCTCTGCTTTTTCTGTCAGCTCTTTTCGTATTTCTCGCTCGATGGAAGGCTGAATGAGGCGTTTATACGCATCATCGATTGCCGCTTCAATAAACGGTCTCGCCGTCGTCTGTTTGCCTTTTAGAACTTGTTTGTCGAGATAGAAGCGAATATTTTCAGCAGGTGGTTCGATGGCTGCCTTTAAAATGCCCTCTTTCTCCCCGCGGTTGACCGCTAGTATACGGTGCGGGACAATCTTTTTGATTGGCTCTTGATAATCGTAATACATTTCATAGACGTTTTTCTCATCGCTTTCGACGTCTTTTCCTGATGTGACCAGACTACCCTTTTGGTACGTTTCACTGCGAATCCATTTTCGCATATCAGGATCATCTGCAAGCTGTTCAGCAATGATGTGCTGCGCACCCTCAAGTGCCTCTTCTACATTTGCCACTTCTTTTTCTTCGTTAATAAAAGCAGCTGCTTTCTTCTCGATCTGATCGCTTGGCAGCGTGAGTAAATATTCTGCCAGCGGCTCCAGCCCTTTTGCTTTGGCTACATTCGCCTTTGTTTTGCGCTTTTGTTTGAATGGCCGGTATAAATCTTCGACCTCTTGCAGTTTATGCGCTTGTTCAATTTTCTGTTTTAATTCATCAGTCAGTTTGTCTTGTTCAGCAATTAAACGAATGACTTCTTCTTTTCGGTTCATGACATTTTGGATATATGTATAGCGCTCTGAAATGGTTTGAATTTGCACCTCATCCAGTGAGCCTGTCTGCTCTTTCCGATAACGGGCAATAAACGGGACGGTGTTGCCATCCTCTAAAAGCTTGATCACACTTTCAATTTGTTTTGTTGAAAGCTTTAATTCTGTCGCAATTTGTTTCAATAAAAAGTCAGATGTCTTCATACTTTGCATCCTCTCACTGTGTCTTCTCTTTTAGTGTATCAAAAAAACCGGCAAAACAGAAAAAAGGTCAGCTATTTTACGTGAGCTGACCAAGTACATAGGTGAGATCGTCCTTTTTGTCTTGTGTGTATGTTTCAAGCTGTTTGGCGATGTCTTCAACTGAATGTCCATGCTTTAAACACATGCGCATGTTTGGCACATTCAGTCCGTCTGAATACATAATGAATATCGATCCTTTTTCGTAGGAATAGGTGTATGTTTTATATTTTCTAGGTTTCCCTGATAAGTATCCTGATGTCGGAAGTGGATAAATATAGTCGCCAGAAGGTGCATTCAAGATAAACCGAATATTACCAACCGAACAATAGGTAAATTGCTGCTGGGAAAAATTCACCTTTAATATGGCCACAGTGGCCCCGCGTTTATTTTTCATAGCCTGATTGCATCTGTCGATGAGGGCCGCCACATCCTCATGTCCATATTCTTCGACAATTTCGCTGACTAAAGAAGATGATTCATTGGCGTACTGGCCGCTGCCCAATCCGTCTGCTACAGCACAAATTAGTTCTTCATCATCTGCTTTAATAAAAAAACTGTCCCCGCAGCATGCTTTTCCTTCTTTATTCGATTGATAAATAATGGCGTTTACATGCTCATGCTGTTCAATCTGCTTCATTACCCTAGCTCCATAGACGCATCTTCTGATAATGCATCTCGCAGTTTTTTCACTGCCTTTCGCTGCAGTCTCGATACATGCATTTGGGATATACCAAGCAAATCGCCTGTCTCTTTCTGACTCTTATTTTGCAAGTAAGTCAGATTGATAATCTCTTTTTCTCTATCCGACAGCACATGAAGCACACTCTCAAGCATCATTTTTTGATTCACACGTTCGTAGCCCTCTTCCTGTGAGCCGACAACGTCTAAAATCGTCACAGTACTTCCTTCAGAATCAGCCTCTACGCCTTGGTCAACAGACAGTGCTTGATAGCTTTTGCCCATCTCCATGGTTTCAAGTACTTCTTCTTCTGTTACATCTAGGTATTCTGCAATTTCTTGGACTTTAGGTGATTTCTGTGTCTCTGTTGTCAAATGATCAACTGCCATTTTGATTCTTGGTCCAAGCTCTTTAATCCGCCTTGGTACATGGACACTCCATGTCTTATCTCGTAAAAAGCGTTTGATTTCCCCGATGATGGTTGGAATAGCAAAGGCTTCAAATGATTTACCGACGAGCGGGTCGTATCGTTTAATAGCGCCAAGTAAACCTATCATTCCAACTTGTCTAAGGTCCTCATGAAAGCTTTTTCCTTTAGAATATTTTTTCGCCAGCATATCAACCAAGTTTGTATAGCATTCGACCAGCGTCAGCTGCGCCTGCTCGTCTTGATTGGTTTGATAGCTTTGGATGAGGCGGTCTACTTCATCTTTAGTTAGTTTCATAGTTTTGGATGGTTGTGTCATGGTCAACTCGCTCCCTGTTTAAAAACTTTGTCATCGCTACGGTAACTCCGGAGTTTGCTTGCACCTCGACTTCATCCATCAATGTTTGCATTAAGTATAAACCAAGACCTCCTTCTGCCAATTGATCCACCGTATGAGCAGATGTGTACGGTCCGAGGTCTTCCTGTTTTTGCTTAAAGTCAAAGCTACCGCCTTTGTCAGCGACAATGATTTCTAGACGATCCTCGTAGACAAGAAAGCGAACAGCCACCTCTCCATCTTCGCCGTCTTCACCTTTGTAGGCATGCTGAACTGCATTTGTACAGGCCTCACTGACGGCAATTTTTAAGTCCTCAATCTCTTCATAGGCATAGCCCATCCGGCTCGCTACGCCTGACAGAGTCAAGCGAATGATGCCTACATATTCTGGTTTTGCCGGTATTTTCATCTCGATTAGATCTACTGATTCGTTCATTGTACCCCACCCTCTGACTTTGCAGAAATGTCAATGATGTCCTTTAATCCAGTGATTTCAAACAACCTTACAAGCCGTTCTGACAAGTTCTCAAGCTTTAATGTGCCACCTGCTTTTTGAGCAGCTTTAAACAGCCCAACGAATACACCTAAACCTGTACTATCCATATACGTAACATCCTTTAGACAGATTTCAAGATGCTCTCCCGCCTCAGCTTTAGGCATGAGCGTTTCTCTTAGCTCAGGAGCGGAGTACACATCAATTTCTCCGCTGACACTGATTTTCGTTTTTTGATCTATTTGATGCTCTTTTACAGACATATTCATTATGCATTCACCTCGAAATTCTTGTTTCCTAAAGTTTTATATACCCGCATGTTCACTTTCTAAACCTTTCTTTTGAGAACAAGTAAAGTAAAGTCATCGTGCAGCTGAAAATCCTGCAGTTTGAGTAAGCTGGCGTAGATGGCATCCACCATTTCTTGAGCTGAGTAGGATAGGTGCTCAGATATGAGTGTTTTGATGTCCTCCCGCTCTAAGAAACCATCCTCTGACTTGGATTCTGTGACCCCATCAGAGAATAAGATCACCATGTCTCCTGCGTCCAAATGCTTCTCGTACTGTCTGTAGTCAAAGTCTGGTGCGATCCCAAGGACAAGCCCTTTTGCATCTAAATCGTAAAATGTGTTCTCTTTTTTGCAATAGAAAAAGCCCGGCTCATGACCAGCCGATGCGTATTTAAACTCATGCGTTTCTTTATTATAGCTGCCATAGAACATCGTGATAAACATACTTGGGTCTACGTTTTGCTCGACTACACGATTCAGGGTTTTCAGCACCTTTGTTGGGCCGCTCCCTGACTCTGGCAAGGAATCCATCGCATATTTAATCATCGACATACAGAGCGCAGCCGGGATTCCCTTTCCAATGACATCTGCGATCGCGATATTGATTGTATCGTGATCCGTTACAAAGTGGTAATAATCTCCACTCATCTGTTTTGCCGGTACACTAATTGCACCAATATCAAAGGTATCTCCTTCTGGAATTTTCGTTTCCAGAAGGGTTTGCTGAACATTTGCAGCAATTTCGATTTCAGATTTTATTTCTTGCTGGATGCCTCTGAGTGTTAAATGTTCTTGGTAGGCAAGTCCGTACCCAATCATGACTTCAATTAAGAAGTCTAGTGAATGAAAAACATCTTCCGGCAAATCAGGGTAAAGCTCCTGAATCACTTTTCGGTGAACACTCACTATTTCTTCAGGAGGTATTTGATGCTCAATGGTTTTACGGCTAAATTTTTGAGCTTGATAAAGCGATGTTTCAGTTAAATCACTGATATAACGACTGAGCAGCTGATGGTACCGCTGCTCCATTACCTCCTTAAAATCCATGGTTTCCCTCCTAGCGAAGCCACTTAACAGCTTGTATCTCCGTTCCTTGTTCTGGTGCAGAATCTAATTTAAATTCATCCATCAGTCGTCTGACGCCCGGAAGACCTGCTCCGAGTCCGCCTGATGTTGAAAATCCGTCTTCCATTACTTTACGTATATCCATGATACCTGGCCCCTCATCGGCTGCGATGACTTTGAGTCCACGCTTTCCGCGCTCCATCACTTCATCTATACAAATCTGACCTTTACCAGCGTATAAATAAATGTTTCGAGCTAATTCTGAAATGGCCGTCGTAATTCTTGCTTGGTCAACTGTTCCAAATCCAAGTTCTTTTGCAACATTGCGCCCCAATTGTCTTGCTGCGACTATGTCCCATTCCGTCAATATTCTTACACAGGATTGGTCTTTCATATCTATTCCCCCAATTCCCGCTTCAGTGTCTCAAGCCCTTGTTCAAGATCTAGTGCTGTCTGAATTTCTTCAAGCGATATTCCAAGTTCAATCAGCGTCACAGCGACTGCCGGCTGTATTCCTGTTAATACAACTTTTGCCCCCATGAGCTTGGACATCGTGATCACATCACCTAATACCTTTGCAATAAAGGAATCAATCATGTCAACGGATGTGAGGTCAATGACAACACCGTTTGCTCCTGTTTCATGAATTTTATTCAGCAAGTCTTCTTGAAAGTGGAGAGCTGTTTGGTCATCAAGCTCCCACTGTATCGAAATCAGAAGACAGTTATATAGTTTTAAGATTGGAATCTTCGGGTGATTTCTCACTGGGTTATCCCTCCAATGAAACAATTTTTCGATTTGTCATTTCCAAAGCAGTTTGAATTCCTTTTTGAAGGGTATTCTTTGTTGTAACTTGAGATAAATCAATTCCAAGGTTCACAATGGTTTGGGCTATTTCTGGACGAATACCGACAAGCAAGCACTTCGCACCTACTAATCTCACAGCCTCTGATGCTTGAATGATATGATGCGCCACCATTGTGTCAACGACAGGTACACCCGTAATATCAATTAAGACGACTTGTGAGCGATGTTTGACGACACCGTTGAGCAGATTCTCCATAATTTTTTTGGCACGTTCTGTGTCAATTGTTCCAACAAGCGGCATGACGGTAATGTGCTCAAATACTGGGATCAGCGGGGCAGAAAGTTCCTGCAGCGCAATTTTTTGAAGGTTGACTGTTTTCTCCCATGAGATGGAATACTGGTTTAAGATCTCGTTATGAATAGGTGTGATGAATCGATCAATTTGCCAGATGAGGTCATGACTTTCTTCTGTTGTATCTTTGTCATCGTTCATTTTTTGATATAAATGTGAACGGATTTCTGTTAGACCATTTGCCAGTAACTTAAGTGATATACCCATTTGAACAATTTTTAAAGCAAAAGTTTGCACTTTTTCTTCAAAATCTTCAGCATACCCTTCTGAAAGAGATGTAATGATTAATTGAACATATTCCGAACAGATGGTTTCATACATATTGTCGTTCAGCATCATGTCCGTTTCTTTTTCTCCGAGTCGTTTCAGTATTTCCGTCCACTCTTTTTGTAATTCCTCTCGATGCTCTCTTGCAAAAGCTAACACGATATGATTCGACATGTTTTACCCCCTACGTACATAAACAGCACTTCTTTTAGTCTTCCTTCATTATAACGTTAATAAAAATTGAACACAAAAAAAAGTTGCTCCCAAGAGAGCAACCAAATCTCACCATATTAAAAATCAATAAGAGCCAAACTAACTTGTAAGGCTTCATCAACCTTCTCCATCATCTCATCATCAAGATGTGTGATTTTATCTGTCAATCTTTGTTTATCGATTGTACGAATCTGCTCCAAGAGAATGACAGAATCTCGCTCAAAGCCGTAGCGCTTTGCATCAATTTCGACGTGAGTCGGTAATTTCGCTTTTTGTATTTGGGCTGTTATGGCTGCAACGATAGCAGTCGGGCTGAAGCGATTTCCAATGTCATTTTGAATCACCAATACTGGGCGAACCCCGCCCTGCTCGGAGCCAACAACAGGAGATAAATCAGCAAAGTAAACATCACCGCGTTTAACAATCAAATGTTTAACCCCCGCTGACTAATCGCTCAACTGTATTCTCAGCCTCAAATTCTGCGTATTGTGCCTCTGAAGAGATATTCAGATTAATTTTCGCCATCTCCATGTAGCCGCGTCTCATCGATTCACGATTTTGTCGAATATTACGTTCACGAATATACGTTTTTGTCGCTCGGTAGATCAATTCATTTCTTGTTACCTTATCCTGCTCTGCTACTCGTTCGATTTCAGACATCAAAGCCTCCGGTAGTCGAATCTTCATTTCGTTTGTTGCGCTGGATTCAGACAAAAAACATACACCTCCACAAAACTTACGGATACCGTTTCGATCCATTCCAAGACTAATCATACCATTATTCAATGCGCAAGCAAAGCTGTTTTTTCATGATTTCTTATTAGAACATGAAGCGGCTGTTCACCCGTAAATCAAAGATGATAATGGAGTTCCTCTTTCACATTATACGCTTTTTTCCGAAAATCATACGGTATTTCCAAAATCTCTAAAAAAGGGAGAATGTTTACCCCTTCTTTGTAGAATAAAAAGGAACGATGTCAGTTTGACGATCGTTCCTGTGAAAGCTGCTTAGAAAAAGCTTGACCCGCCTTGAAGCAGCGGATTCCGCACATGCACCCTTTTGCCGTCCTCTATATATACTCTTGGGACGCGGTGGCCAATGGAGCAAGTGACTTCATAGTTAATGGTTTCAAGCCTTTTTGCAATTTCATCGACTGATACCATTTCTTCACCTTGTCCACCAATCAAAACGACTGGCTCCCCTGCTGAAAAATTCTCTTTCAGTTCAACCATGAATTGATCCATACATACCCTTCCGGCAATCTTCCGGCGCTTTCCGCCAACAAGTACTTCCGTGCCTGCCAGCTTCCGGATCCACCCGTCTGCATAGCCGACTGGTACCGTACCGATCCATGTATCTTGATTGGCGGTATACGTCGCCCCATAGCTGACACTCTCACCCTTTTGAATGAGCTTCACATGGGCGAGCTTTGTATGAAGAGACATGGCTTCTTCCAGCTTGAAAGGAAGTTCATCTTTGATTTCCTCTGATGGTGACAGCCCGTACATACTGATGCCGAAACGAACCATATTAAACAACACTTCTTTAAACCTTAAACCCGCTGCACTATTGGCACAATGAACGAGCAGCTTCTCCGTATGAAGCGGCTGAAGCAGGGTTTGAAAGGTGTCGACCTGCCGATCAAAATAGTTCTCATCCTTTTCATCCGCGGTCGCAAAGTGAGTAAATACACCTTCCAGCTGTAAATAAGCATGCTCGCTGACAAGCTTCTTTACTTCGCTGACTTGCTCCAACGTTTTCACACCTAAACGGTTCATTCCGCTGTCTATTTTCAAATGAAAACGAATGGGTTGTCCCATCTGCCCTTTCACCATATGGGCGACTTGCCTCAGCCACTCTATGGAGTAAGCGGTCATGATCACATTGTATCGAACAGCGGTTTTGACATACTCCGGCGGTACTGCGCCGAGTACAAGAATTGGTGCTTTAATGCCTTGATTTCTTAAAGAAATGGCCTCATCTAAAAAGGCGACAGCTAACAAGTCTGCTCCTGCTTCGAGTGCAGCTCTTGCTACTTCTATATCTCCATGTCCATATGCATTGGCTTTCACAACAGCCATCAATTGAACATTTTGACCAATATGATCTTTCATATGTGAAACATTGTGCTTGATTGCGGTTAAATTAATTTCTGCCCATGTGTCTCTATAAAAGGCATTTGTGTCCATCAGTCACACTTCCCTATTGAATGATTCAATCCCTTCATATGATACTAAAAATCAAGAATAATGTGAAACAAATCAAAGAAAATCAGCCCTTGCACAGGGCTGATGCTTCATTTATCAAGGCTTTCCGCCTGAGAATCTCATTTATTTAGCTGACTGGCCTTCTACACTCTTTGCAACCATCAAAAGCTCTTCTTTCGATAGATCACTTGAGGAAATTAAGTAGTCAACTCCGTCAGATGTCCATGAGAGGGATTGATCTGTCAGAACCCCTACTGTCATACCAAGATCGACCGGCTCACCGTTCATCGTGACAGGCGTAGATGCTTCAGCTACTCGCGCTTTTTCCTGAATGAGTGTGAAGGATTTCTTGCCGCCGTACGTAATCACATAACGCTTCCCAGCATCTGTCGTCATTTCTTTCTTTTCCATCTTCTTCACGCCTTCTGGCATATCAACTGGTGTTTTCACCGCAAAGCTGTCAGATGGGTCTGCACTTGTGGCAACATCCATTTGAGAGAGTGTCATGTTTTTCTTCTCATCAAATGCATCTTTGTCAAAGGATTTATTGAATTCAAAGTGAGAGAATTCCACTTTCACCATTGGCTTTTTGTCGCTATCCAGCACTTTCACACTGGCAGGCGCCATTGTTTTCTTATGAAAGGTAATCTCTTGGGTAGGCAGCATTTGGTTGTGCTGATAATTGGTCTTCGTTTCGAACACATACTTTGACTCTTTCGCTTTGAACTGAGCTGCGCTGTCATTTTTAATATCCTTCACAAGTGATTCGAATAAATAGACCTGACTGCTATTATTCGGCCAATCACTATGGAAACGGAAGCTCTTGTTCAATGAAGGTGTCAGCACAAACACACCATTGCCATTTCTTAAAATGACTTGACTCTGATCCTTTTTCGGATTTTCTAAATAGACACGGTAAAGCTCCGGCTTTTTGTACCAAATTTCTACCTGGTACTCCTGCGGGTCATTTCCTGTCTCAATGGTCATTTTTGCTTTGGCTTTGTATGATGTCATTTCCTCTGCCTTTTTGTTTAAATCTCCAACGATATCTTGCTGAGATTTTTGACCGCATGCGGAGAGAATCAGTACAAAAAGGATTCCCGTTACAAGCAAAACAAAGCTTTTTCTCACCCTTTTCAACCCCTTCGTTAATTGTGTTAAAAGGAAGAAACCGCTTGTTTGACTTTAACAGTACGCCTCAAGAGTTAACTGCGTACCGCGAACCATCAAAGCCTGTTAGCAACTCGCCCTTCCTTATCGCACTACCCAATATATGAAGGGGGGACAAACAATATGCAGACTAGCTTGACAACCTTTCAATTAAAACTTGTGCAGCAGCATATTCCTTTGTATGGGTAATGGACACATGAACCTGATCTCCCTCCGCTTTCTTGCTTTTGATAAAGGGTTTTCCCTTATCGTCTTTTTGAATGTCTATGTCATGAAAGCTTAAATGCTGACCGATTCCTGTTCCGTATGCTTTAGCGAAAGCTTCTTTTGCCGCAAAGCGCCCTGCCAAAAATTCCAGCTGTCTTTTTTCATTGAGTGTACGAAAGACGTCCTGCTCACTTAAAGTCAAAATGCGTTCCGGTAAACGAGGCTGTCTGCTGAGTACTCGCGAAAGACGGTCGATCTCTACAATATCAATGCCTATGCCTTTAATCATGAGGTACCTCCTATGATACTCGTACTAATTTAAGTGTTCGCTTCATAAACGTGTTACTATAAACTTACCAATATCTAGTCAAAAGGGGTTTGTTATGTTTATTCGAACGGAGAGCTTTCAACAATTTATTAGATCGTATCCAATCGTAACAGCGATCCTTGCTTTACAAATTGGCCTGTGGCTTATATTTGCGGTTCCTATCCCTATTATACAGCTTGGACAGGATCATCTCGTCGGTTTCAATTATGGTGTAGCGGCTGGGGAATGGTGGCGGCTCGTTACACCTATTTTTCTTCACGGAAGTCTCACGCATATTTTATTTAATTCCATGTCCCTTTTCTTATTCGCCCCAGCGCTTGAACATTTGCTTGGGAAGGTTCGATTTCTGATCATTTATCTTGGTGCAGGATTCATTGGCAATCTCGGAACCTATTGGGTGGAGCCTTTAGAGTATGTACATGTTGGCGCTTCTGGTGCGATCTTCGGTTTGTTTGGGGTTTATCTATACCTTGTCCTGTTTAAACCGCACATGATGGACCGCGGGAATTCACAAGTGATTTTAACGATTCTTGCTGTTTCTGTCATTATGACGTTCGTCAATTCGAACATCAATATCATGGCTCACTTATTTGGATTGATCGGCGGTATGCTTCTAGCACCGATTACGCTGCTTTTCCATTCGAAAAAAAGACGCTATTAATCTCATAAAAAATGTCGATCACTCCTCAAGCAGGAGCTGATCGACATTTTTCGTTTAGGACGATTGATTTTTTTCATATGAATACCAATCAAATACACGTGCCGCATCTTCTTCCTCAAGGTGATGCACACCAAAGGAATCAAGCAGCGCAGAGGATTTCACAAAGGTGTGAATACTTGCGACCCGGCCTTTCTTTTGGAAAAAAGATTGCGTCATCGTATAGTTTTGCATTCGTTTTCTCAAGACAATGCCAGTGGTCTTGCCAATGCCTCTTGATGTCATTTGAATCAATGAATCTTTGATTGTATATCCTGATTGTTTATAAGCTAAATAGCCGAAGAATAGAGCAAGCGGTAACGGAATGAGTCCCAAATACCCCCATGGTGGAAAGCGTACCGACAGGATGACACCTGCAAGTAACGGCACAAAGCCATATGAGATCAGGTAGCGTTTGAGTGAACGCTTTGGCACTTTTTTCAGCTCTGTTTCTGGTGCTACATGATAATGATCGGTGAATTGTGACAGCAATTCATTTATTTTTTTCTTCCGAATGAGCGGAAATAAGACGGAAGAGGTTTCTTTCTCTGTAATTGAACCTCCTGCACTAACAAGCATCACGGTCGCAAAACCAAAAGGCTCACGGATAATATTCTCCTTGATTTTCACTGCTTGAATTCTCGCAAGTGGAATGGTCATTTGATGTCTCTCGATGAGCCCTCTTGTAATGATGATGTCATTCCCTTTTCGTTTTGCAGCAAAATTCGCATACTGAAGTGCTGTTACCCCAACACTCAAGATCCAAGCGATCAATACGGCAAGAAATATCAAAATCGCATAGATTTCAATGCTCGCATGGCTTAAAAAAGAGAACTGCTTGAAGAACCCGTCCAAAGGGAGAATTTCATCTATTTGCGTGTAGATGGCGAGACACCCTGAGATAATGACACCGATACCGCTTGAAGTGGTCGCAGCCAAAAGCAATTCTGGCACACCCATACGATAGGAGACATTGATTTCTTCCTGCATAGGTTTTTGCGCAGTCAAATGGCCATTCAGATCACCTGCTTCATCCGTCATTTCTTCTTCCTGCAAGCTTTTCTTCCGGTTGAAAATCGACTGCTTTAATTGTTCCGCTTCTGCTTTTGTAATCGCGGTCAGGCTCACTTCTGGACCATCCGTTCCGCCTGCCGTTTCGATTTGAACCCGCACTAAACCGAAAATCCGCTGGAAAATGCCTTCACTTGTATTAACCGTTTGAATTCGTTCTAACGAGATATATTTTTTCTTTTTCGTAATCACACCCGATTCCACACGAAATTCATCGTCTTCCATCCGGTAAGTGAATCGTCTCCATTCTAAAATGGTAAAAACGGCTTTCCACAAAAGAAGCACACCAAGAATAATAAATGCATAAAAGCGAATGCTCGAATTCGAGTTCACAAAAATCAACACGAAAAAAGGGATAATGAAGTTTTTGATCATGGATACAGCATCTGATATAAAATCAATGAACATCGAAATGGGATGTACACGTTTTGGTTCAGACATCATCTTCCGTCACCCTTGCTAAACGAGATATGTAATCACGAAGCTCATCTGCCTCTTCTAATTCTAGCGCCGGTATATCATGAACTGTGGCAGCAGTCGAAATTTGAACAGATGCCAAACGGTAGCGCCTTAAAAGCGGCCCTTGAGATGTATCAACATGCTGAACACGAACCATTGGCACAATGACACGTGTGACGCGAATGAGTCCATGCTGTATTTCAATTTCATTTTCGAATACTTCGTAGCGCCAGATGTGGTGGCGGATTTTTGGTATGAGCCAAATGCCAAAAATGACCTGTAAGACCCATAAACCAGAAAGAATCGCTCCAATCCAATATGGCCATTGAAAATAGTAGCTGGCAACAAATACCCCAATGATGATGAGTAAGAAAATCAATGAGATAATTCCATTTTGAAGACGCCATACCTTTAAACCATTTAAACTAATTTGACGTTGCGGCTGTTTTCTCACATTCTTCCCCCATTCTCTTACTTTTCTATCAATATATTACGTAACAAAGCCTAAAAAGTTTCAATTTCAGCTTGTTAAAAAAAAGCGAACCCTGCAAAGGATTCGCTCTTGTATGTTAGTTGTTATAAGATTTCTTTTGACGACGATCGTTAGAAGAACGATTGCGGTCATTTGAAGAACGCTTTTTATCACCATAAGATGAACGGCTGTTCTTGCCTTTTCCACGGTAGCCTCCGCCTCCGCCACCGTCTCTGCGTTTAGAAGAGCTGCGGTTGTTACGATGACGTTTAGAAATCATCGGTGCTTCATCTGTTAAACGAACAGGCGTTGCATCCGGCTCTTTTGTCATCATTTTGATAGCAGCTGCAACCACTGTTACAGAATCATGATCTTCCAACAATTCAGCAGCAGCTGTCATGTAGAAGTTCAAGTTGTTTTCACTGATGATTGTGCGTAGACGGTCAACTGTTACTTGCTGTTGTCCTTCAATCGCCTCATCTAGTGTAGGCTCTTTCATACGATCCATTTTACGTTTAGTCGTTTGCTCAATCGCACGAAGCATATCTTTTTCACGTGGTGTGATGAATGTCATCGCCATACCTGTACGTCCAGCACGTCCTGTACGTCCAATACGGTGCACGTAGCTTTCTGGATCTTGCGGTACGTCAAAGTTATACACGTGTGTTACGCCTGAGATATCAAGTCCACGTGCTGCAACGTCTGTTGCGACAAGAACATCGATTGAACCCTCTTTGAATTTACGAAGCGCAACCATACGTTTTGCTTGAGTCAGGTCACCATGAATTCCTTCAGCTGTATAACCTCTAAGGTTAAGTGCTTCAGTCAATTCGTCAACACGGCGTTTCGTACGGCCGAAGACAATTGAAAGCTCAGGTGATTGAATGTCAAGAAGACGAGTCAATGTATCAAACTTCTTACGTTCGTGAATATCCAAATAGAACTGTTGGATGTTAGATACAGTCATTTCTTTCGCTTTTACTTTTACGTGTTCTGGGTTTGTCATGAAACGCTCTGCAATGCGCTTAATTGGTGCAGGCATTGTCGCAGAGAATAAAAGTGTTTGGTGTTCACTTGGTACATTTGAAAGGATCGCTTCAATGTCTTCGATGAAACCCATGTTTAGCATTTCGTCTGCTTCATCTAGCACAACTGTTTCAACGTTTTGAAGACGCATTGTACGACGGTTAATGTGATCGAGTAAACGTCCTGGAGTCCCTACGATGATATGAGGATTTTTCTTGAGCGAACGGATTTGACGGCCGATATCTTGTCCACCGTAAATAGGAAGTACGCGTGCACGCTTGTCTTGGCCGATTTTATATAGCTCTTCAGATACTTGAATCGCTAATTCTCTTGTTGGCGCAATGATAATCGCTTGGATATTTGGAGACGCTGGGTCGATTTTTTCAACCAGAGGAATACCAAATGCTGCAGTTTTTCCTGTTCCTGTTTGTGCTTGTCCGATGACATCTTTATTTTGAAGACCGAGAGGAATCGTTTCTGCTTGAATCGGTGTTGCTTCTTCAAATCCCATGCGGTTAATAGCCTTCATGAGACTTTCGCTTAATTGAAAATCTTGAAACGTTATAGTCAATTTATTCAAACTCCTTCTAATTGCTGTTTCAGTAATCTCGTGAATGATCATTAAAAACTGCCCTTTTCTGAAAGGACAGGTCCATTATATACAAAGCCCGAATTACCCTACCTTATATCTTACCATTACACTATTTGTTTTTCAACAAGACAGAAATGGATATATCTACTGTTCTACAATGACAGATTCACCTTCACTTTGATCTCCGTCCATCCATTTCCACTTTTCAAACAGTTGAATTTTTCCGTTATCCAGCTGCTTTGGAGTGGAATTGCAAGTCCCGCTTCTCATACTGCCGTCCTTGCTTACATGGTGGTATCTAAAATGAAGTGTTCCATCCTCATTCACAGTTCCTACAAGTACGCCAGATATAATACTGCCGCCTTGATATGTGCCCGTTAATATATTCCCGTCCTGACGATATTGAAATATGGTTCCTGCTGATACTTCTCCGTTACTCGAATTAGACTGCGGGATAAAGGTTTTTCCGTCATATTGAAACAACCGAATCAACCACCTTTTCTTTCCTATTGTACCATATGCCTGTCACTCATTCGACAAAAATGATGCAAATTTTAACAAGTGGGATTCAATTTATATTAGTTTAGCCACATTTTAGCTTTTCTATATATTAAATTGCTTTTTTTAGAAAATGTTCTACTTTCTCAAACAATTGCTGGGCACATGGCTCATGACAAACATGATGTTTACAATCGGGCAAATAAAACATTTCTTTCTGGCGAGACGGGACTTTATGATAAATAAATTCTGCACTTGAAGCAGGCACAATCCCGTCGCTTTCACCTTGAACAATTAACACAGGCAGATGAAGCTTCTCAAGCGAATTCTTCGTTTGCTTTACCAGCTTCATAAATTCTATCGCAGCTGAGAGCGGCGTGCTTGTGAGCTTATGGCGATATCGATCATATAAAGGGTTTGTATCAATGATCCCTGACAGGGACTCCTTCACCATCTGCCTTGTGTCTTGCATCATTTGTTTTGGGTTCACATATTTAGCCGCAGCACTTAATAGGACGAGACGGGCAACTGGGTACTTCGCTGCTAAGTAAGAAGCAATCATTCCGCCCATAGAAAAGCCGATCAAATACACGGTGTCACAAGTTCTGTAAAGGGATAGAAGTTCGAGTTCAGCTGTCGCTATCCATTCTTGATAAAGAATGCCTTTTAACTGAAGCTCATCCCCATGCCCCGGAAGCGTGACAGACTGCACTTCCCAATCTGCCGTCTGTTTTAAATATTGCGCCAGCGGTTCTACTTCATAAGGGGCACCCGTAAAACCGTGGATACATAAACAGCCAATCATTCTGTCACCTTCTCACTTTTATAGTGCAGTAATGACTTCTTCCAATTTCATACCGCGTGAGGCTTTGACAAGCACAACATCGTCAGGCCCTGCCACTTCAGCTAGTTTTTTCTTCAGGTCCTCTTTGTCCATAAAGGAGAATACGTGCTCAGCCCCGAATGATTTTTTCGCTCCTTCAGCAATGAATGCACCTAGACGGCCATACGTCATGACATGATCAATAAATTCCGGCTTGATGTAACGGCCAAGTTCATAATGATACGTTTCTTCTTCGCTGCCCATTTCGAGCATATCTCCAAGTACAAGAATACGATTTGCGAAGCCGTCCATATCTCCCACAAGATCAATGGCTGCTTTCATAGAAGTAGGACTTGCATTATACGCATCATTAATGACAGTGATTCCTTTATCTGTTTTAAACAGCTCAAGACGCATCCCCGTCAACTTCGTTTGCATCAGTCCCTGGGCTATTTGTCTTTCATTCAGCCCAAAATGCTGGCCAATAGCAATAGCAGCAAGTGCATTCTTCACATTATGTTTCCCTAATACAGGAATGAGAAAACCTTGGGCATACCCTTCGACCTGAAATTCTGTTCCTTCTGCAAGCTGGTTGATGTGCGTTACCTTGATATCACAGTCCTCTGCTTCTCCAAAGGTTTTTACCCGCTGAGGGAGTGAACTTGCTCTTTCGCGAAGCAAAGGCTCATCACCTAAGTAATAAAAAATGCCGTCTTCTTTTAACCCTTTGACGATTTCACATTTGGCATCAGCAATGGCTTCTCTTGATCCTAAATCTTGCATATGAGATTCCCCGATATTTGTGATGACTGCCGCATCCGGCTCAGCGAGATTTGATAAAAATTCGATTTCGCCTTTTGCACTCATGCCCATCTCCAAAACCGCAATATCGGTTCCTTCTGGCATTGCAAGAATGGTGAGCGGAAGACCGATATGATTATTAAAGTTACCGTCTGTTTTATGAACTCGATACGCTGTCTGCAAGACGGAATGAATCATATCTTTCGTTGTGGTTTTCCCATTACTTCCTGTAATACCGACAACACGAGGGTTTTCTTCTTTTAAGTATGATTTCGCCAGCTGTTGAAGCGCAGCTAGTGTATCCTCTACAAGAATTACTGGAACGCCTTCTGGCGGATTGGCTTCTTTTTGATTCCAAAGAACAGCTGAGGCTCCTAGCTCCACTGCTTTTGAAGCAAATGTGTGACCGTTAAAATGTTCTCCGATAAGCGGGATAAACAGGGCGCCGTTTGATACTTTTCGTGTATCTGTTGTCACTCCGTGAATCTGTTCTTCGCCAAAAGCTTGATTAGATAGGGTTCCACCAGCCATTTGGGCGATTTGTTTCACTGTACGTTTGATCATGATTTTTCGCCTCTCTTTCTCATTTCACGTTTGAAGGAAAAGAGACACTACCTAAGGATAGTGTCTGCTTGCTGCTCACATTAAAAAGTTGTTTTAATGGTTTGTTTTTCTCGATGGCGTTCAATTGCAAGTGACACCAGCTTTTCAATTAACTCTGGATACTCTACACCAGTGTGCTTCCAAAGTAATGGGAACATACTAAATGGTGTGAATCCAGGCATTGTATTCACTTCATTGATCAACACTTCACCTTTTTCTGTCAGGAAGAAGTCTGCACGTACGAGACCAGATCCATCGAGGGCTTTAAATGCCTTAATCGCCATGTCATGAATCGTCTTATATTCATCCTCTGACACACTCGCCGGAATGATCAAATCTGTATCGCCATCTTCATATTTTGCTTTGTAATCATAAAAATCTGTTTTAGGTGCAATCTCACCAACGACAGAGCATTTCGGCTCATCATTGCCTAATACACCAATCTCGATTTCTCTTCCAACGACGCCTTCTTCTACGACCACACGACGATCATATTGGAAAGCGAGGTCAAATGCAGTCTGCAGTTCTTCTTCGCTGCGGCATTTGCTAATTCCAACACTTGATCCCATGTTGGCAGGTTTCACAAAGCATGGATAGCCCAGTACTTTTTCCACCTGTTCTAAGCTGACTGGTGTCGCTTTCTCGTAGTCTTTTTTATTGAAAGAAAGGTGCTTTGCTTGTGCAAGTCCTGCTTGTGCAAAAACATCTTTCATCATGACTTTATCCATACCCGCGGCAGACGCGAGAACGCCGTTGCCGACATACGGGATATTTAACAGTTCAAGTAATCCTTGCATTGTGCCATCTTCTCCATTTGGTCCGTGCAGCAACGGGAAGACAACATCAATTTTCTCATCAGCCGATGCAGGCTGTGGAAACATGCTTTCATTTAAAGAAGTTGGTAAAAACGTCTTTGCGTTCTGTTCAAATTGAAGCATTTTGACGTTTGATACTGGTTCAGTGAGTTTTTCTCCTCTTAACCATTCACCCTCTTCTGTAATATAAATTGGATGTATATCGAACTTCTCAGTGTTAAGTGCTTTTGTAACTGCAAGGGCTGTTTGCAGTGATACATTATGTTCGGCTGACTTTCCGCCGTAAATCAATCCTAAACTTATTTTCAATGGATACTCCCCCCACTAAAATTCATCTTTACTATCTTATCACTTTCAAGCAAAAATGCTCTAATTAATTTTTGTTGTTACGTAATTGAAATGATTTGTAAAGGTTGTAAGCGCCTCCCGAGCATTTGTATGTCATTCGCCTTTATTTTATATTAAAATGACATTGAAAAGGAGTTGTGACAAATTGAAAAAAATCACAAGTACTGAACAATTCAATGAAATTATTCAATCAGACAAAGAAGTCATCGTTAAATTCTTTGCAACATGGTGTCCTGACTGTACAAGAATGGACATGTTCATTCCAGACATCCTAGAAGCTTATGCTCACCATGAATGGTTTGAAATAAATAAAGATGATTTCCCAGAATTAGCTGAAACGTATCAGGTAATGGGTATTCCAAGCCTGTTAATTTTCAAAAATGGTGAAAAAACAGGTCATTTACACAGTGCAAATGCAAAATCGCCTGAAGAAGTGACAGAATTTCTTCAAGAGCACGTTTCTTAATTGATGAAACGAAGGACATCAGCAAACTCTTGCTGATGTCTTTTTTCTTTTTAAATCTCTTCATAAGACGAGCTTCACAGCCAAAACGTTTCAAATTGATGTTTCACTTACGACAAGTCATGACAAAATTATTTCCTGGGAAAGAATGCAGCGTCGAACCAGCTTGGAATATGTCGGTTACGTGAATTTTCTGAATTGAATCTTTACTTCTGACATTTGTCTTTGTATAATGTAGTTGCTAATTGAAAATGATTATCAATTTCATCTATGTGAAATATTATAGACGTCCATTCTAATAAGGGAGCGATAAGTCACATGTCTAAGAAGAAAATTAAAACCTATCAGCAATTGATTGAAGAGAATAAAAAGGCCATCATGCGCGATCCTCAAATGATGGAAAGTATTTACGAAACCATTGACAAAAAACACCAGAAGCAACTTGCAGCTGCTGGGCGTGAATCATAAGTACAAGAGGAGCAGTCATCACTGACTGCTCTTTTGTCTGCTTCAACAAAATAAAAAAGCCGATAAAATCTGTTATTCGATTTTATCGGCTTTTGTTTTAATGTGATTTCGCTACACGGTCCTGCTTCATTCCTAAATAAATGAGCATATATGTGAGATAACCCATTGTCATCGTTAAACCACCGAAGAAAAATTGAGAAAAGACTGGTTCCTCAAATGTCGTGACGGCAGCAAGAACGATCCAGCTCGCATATAAATAGACCATGAACCATTTCATGTTTCTTTTAAGTGTATACAGAAAGAAAAGACCCGCTAACGAAAAGATCCCCAGCGCTAGTCTGAAATAAACAAGGTGATCAAACTGGAAGGCAAAAGACACAAACGAAAACGACAGCAGCAACAAAATTGGTAAAGCCGTAATGAAATTTTTCACGATAGTGCCACCTCCATGACTCCTTCTTATTATAAGACAAAATCAGCCGGTTATCGTGAAATACAGACTCGTTTTCACAAAGATGTCACGAATTTTTCTTGTTATTTGACACAATTTTTACACATTTACATCACGTTTCCAAAAAAGAATCCAAGCCGATCCAATAAAGAAAACAAAATGCGCCCCTATTATAAATAGAGAAAACAAAATGCTCATCCCATGAAAAGGCGGCGGTCCTTGAAAGCTGTACTGAGTAAAGTCCGTATTCGCGAAAAGGAGGATTTTCCCCCACTGATTTTCTAAGAGAGACATGATCGGTACAAGTGATTTCGCCGCATATAAAACAAAAAACGAGGTCACAAGGGCAACAAGACTGTTTCTAAACAAACTGGAACACATAAAAGCAAAGCTTGCCATCATGATCACTTCCACCCACTGAGATCCAATGACGGCAAACGTATGCTGAAATAATTGCCCCGTTCTTTCATCAAAATCAGTACCGAAGAAAATAAGACCAAATAGAAAAGCCAAAACATAATAAAAAACAAACAAATAAATGACTGTCAGTACAAGTGTGATGTATTTTGACAGAAAAATGTGCAGTCTTGTTTTTGGCCGGATCAATAGAAACTTGATCGTCCTTTTCTGAAACTCTGTTGAGATCAAGGTCGCACCAATAACAACAGCAAGTACCTGCAAAATAAACACGACGTTCGTGGAATAAGCAAAATAGTTCGCGACTGTGTCTTGTCCACCAAAGCTTGATATGACTCGTTTCAAGGTTAGAGCCATGGCCAGTTGAAATACAACGATCAATAAAAGAGCAATGAATGTGATCTTTTTCATCATGATTTTCTTATGCTCATTCTTGATGAGGTTAAGCATCTGTCGTCCCGCCTTCCGTCCATTTCATAAATGCCTCTTCAATTGACTGCTTTTGAGGCATCATTTCAAGTACATCAAACCCCGCCAGCACAAGCTGTTTGTTCAGCTCTGGCACACGTTCTTTGTTCAGTTGAAGCAGTACACGCGCTCCATTTCGTTCATATGTATAGTCGTGTGCGTCAAGCCATGAGACCGCCTTTTCTACTGGCTGAATATTCATCAGCACCTGCTCTTTCCCCTCCATATCCCGGAGATGAGTACTAGCTTTGATCTGTCCCTTTTGAATGATAATCATTCGGTCACATAGCTCCTCTACCTCATGCAATAAATGCGTCGCAAATAACACCGAGGTTCCTTCTTCCTTTACAAGCATTTGTAAGTGCTCCCGGAATTCCTTCATTCCTGCAGGGTCCAGTCCATTTGTCGGTTCGTCTAAAATGAGCAGGTTCGGACGATGCAAAATAGCTTGTGCAATCCCAAGCCTTTGTTTCATCCCTAGTGAATACGTCTTGACCTTCTGATGAATGGCATCCTCAAGACGAACTCTTTCCACCACTTCCTGAATGCGTTCCTCCGTCACGCCATCGTGCATCGCTGCATACATTTCAAGGTTTTCAAAGCCCGTTAAATACGAATAAAATTCTGGGTTTTCTATGATCGCACCAACAGATGACATCGCCTTAAGAAAATCCTCATCTTGTGAATATCCATTGATCATGATGTTGCCATTGTTTTTTTTCATCAAGCCAACGATCAATCGAATCAAAGTTGTTTTTCCAGACCCATTGGGTCCAAGTAATCCAACAATTTCTCCTTGCCCAATGTCTATAGAAATATCCTGCAAGATCATTTTCCGGCCAATTTGTTTATCGACTTTCTCTACTTTTAAAACAGCAGACTGCAAAGTGGTTCCTCCTTCTGATGTAAAGCCTGTGGCGGCAGTTATGACCGCTCATCCTGTAAAAAGTATATCACGCGAGACAAATCAATCCATGAAAAAAAGGACTGATCCATTCAGCCCTTCTTGCTTATTACAGTGATAAGTTAGGTGTCGGCGCTTCTTTCTCGTGTTTCTTTTCGGTTTCAGAAACAATGACCGCACATGCTGCGTCACCTGTAATATTAACTACGGTTCTTGCCATATCTAATAAGCGGTCTATGCCAAGGATCAGCGCTATTCCCTCAACAGGAAGATTCACGGAATTTAACACCATGGCCAGCATGATGAGTCCTACCCCTGGGACACCTGCTGTACCGATACTTGCTAAAACAGCTGTTAAGACAACCGTCAGCATTTGAACAAGCGTCAGTTCAACCCCATACACTTGAGCGATAAAAATGGTCGCAACACCTTGCATAATGGCTGTGCCATCCATATTAATGGTTGCACCCAGCGGCTGCACAAAGCTTGAAATAGGCTCTGGCACCTTTAAACGCTTTTGCGCTGTTTCCATTGATACCGGCAGTACTGCATTACTGCTTGATGTACTAAACGCAACAACCATCGCTGGTGAAAATCCTTTAAAGAATGCCATTGGATTTCGTTTAGCTAAGATAGCAATGGTTGATCCATATGTCAGGAAGAAATGCAGGATAAGCGCAATTAACACGACCGAGAAGTAAAGTCCCATCGCTTTCATGGCATCCAGCCCCTGACTGCCGATTGCCGTTGCAATCAAACCGAATGTCCCGTACGGTGCAAATTTCATCACAACACCGACAAGATACATCATTAATTCATTTCCTTGTTCAAACAGCTTCAGTAAGCCTTCCGTTTTTTTACCAAGCATGGCTATGCCAAGACCTAAAAATACACAGAAGACGATAATTTGAAGCATATCTCCTTCAACTAACGATTGGACTGGATTGGTTGGAATAATGTTGAGTAGTGTTTCTGCCATTGATGGGGCTTCCTCTGCGGAATAATCAGCCGCTTTTGTATCAAAATCGCCGAAGGCTCCCGGCTTGATCAATAAGGCTAATGAGATGCCAATGATGATGGCAAAAGTCGTAGTGAGCAGGAAATAAGTAATGGTTTTTGCGCCGATTCTGCCTAGCTTCTTCGGATCGCCAAGGCCTGCTACACCGAGCGTGATCGAAAAGAATACAATGGGCACAACAAGCATTTTAATCAGGTTTAAGAAGATTTGACCTAGAGGTGTAAATAAATAAGGGTCTAACACTTTGAATACATTTGGAGCAAAAAGGTTGAGCAGCAATCCTGTGATTGCACCTACAAACAAGGCAATAATAATTTTCGTCGCCAGCTTCAATAAAATCTCCCCTTCCTCGTCAAAAAGCCCACGAGAGAGTCTTCTCGTGGGCCTGCGTGTCCATACATGTACCACTGTCTACTCTCTTCACGCTGATGAGGTTAGCTGACGGGTTAGGACGAAGAGATGTCCTTTTTTCTCAGATAAGAAAAATTCACCCCAAAAACATGGGTCCCCCATTCCTTTAGAAAGATTAAGCGTGTGGTAATATGATATTTTCATACCATTTATACCTTATTTTTAGAAAATTGTAAACAGGTTCATATGAACTTTTTAATTACTTTCTTCCCTATTTGTCACTTCAAGAATATCTAAAATAAACACAAAGATTGGGATACCGATAATAAGTCCCCAAATGCCAATATAGTGTTCAGAGAAGATCAGCACAATAAACGTGAAGAAAATAGGGAGTTCTGTTTTAGCTGACATGAGCTTCGGATTCAAGAAGTATGCTTCAATAGCATGGATAATCACAATCACCAGCACAATATACAGGACATACATTCCGCCTCCGAGTGTATACGCAATGATGCTGAGTGGAATAAGAGAGATAACCACACCCGCTACTGGGATTAATCCTAGCAAAAAGACCATGACCGCTAATCCAAATAACTGCGGGAAGCCCATAATGCCTAGCGCAATGGTCGTTAGCACACAATTAACGGTTGCAATAATAAACTGTGCTTCGAGTACTTTTCCAAACGTTCGGGAAAATTTACGTCCAAAGAAGGCAATTTCATGATAGAATACGGAGATTTTACTCGTTTTGAACTTGTTCATGAATTGAATGAGGCGTTCTTTTTCGAACAGGAAGAACATGCTTAATATTAAGGACATAATGACCTGGATACTGAACGTGCTGAAATCGGTTATGTATGTATAGAGGAAATTAAACCCTTTCTCAAAGAAAGCTGATATTTTGAAATCTCCGAATACGTTCGTGATGACGTCAAAGAAGGGTAAATCTTGTGGGTGATCTGCAATTTTCTTTCCTAAATGGAATAGCTGCTCTACCTGTTTGGCGATGATTGGTACAAAAACGAATCCGCCAAATGTCAATCCACCAGCCAGAAGAATATACAAAATGGTAATGACCGATTTCTGTCCTATTTTCAGGAAGCGATTTAAAAAGCCTCTAATGACCTCTTCCAACCGATTCATCAAAAAGGTGAAAATGAAGGTCAAAAGAATTAAATTCATCATTCCTCTTAATAGATATAATGCTGTAGCTAATACTACAAATACTGAAAACCGCTTAACACCGGGTTTTTCGAACAATTTTAAAAATGCCGTCATTACGTTACACACCTGCCAGGACTAAAGTCTATTTTTCATCGTATCTGATATACATTATATCGGATCTTTCTGTAAATTATATAATAAAAGGTCAAAGAGGTCTTACGATTTGAATTAATTTTATTGGTTTTTCTTTTTTACACAAAAAAACCGAACCCATGTAGAACATAAGGTTTCGGTTTTTGGTTGTTTTTATACTAAACAGCTTGCTTCATATTCCGCATTTCCTGAAGTGCTGTTTTGCTCTTCGCTTCGTCAAATTCACCTTCACTCTTCGCGACAACAATTGTTGCGATGCCATTTCCAATGAGGTTTGTAATCGCTCTTCCTTCACTCATGAAGCGGTCAACCCCAAGCAGCAGTGCTAGACCCTCTAACGGAATGACCTGTAATGCCGCAAGAGTAGATGCAAGCACGATAAATCCGCTTCCTGTCACCCCAGCAGCTCCCTTTGATGTAAGCATCAGAACAAGGATAATAGTGATCTGCTGACCGATCGACAGGTCTACACCAAACACTTGCGCCAAGAAGACGACAGCCATTGATAAATAGATTGAAGTTCCGTCTAGGTTAAAGGAATAACCTGTTGGAATGACAAGACCGACAACAGACTTAGAGCACCCGTAGCGTTCCATTTTATCCATCATTCTTGGCAGCACGGATTCTGAAGAACTTGTGCCAAGTACAATTAAAATTTCATCCTTGATAAACCGCAGATAACCGAGCAGGCTGAAGCCATACATTTTACAAATGATGTTCAGTACAACGAAAATGAACAAGAACATGGTCAAATAAACGGAGAGCATCAGACTCGCCAGCGGTTTAATCGATGCCAAACCAAAGTGTCCGATCGTATAAGCCATCGCCCCAAATGCACCAAGAGGCGCAGCACGCATGATATAACCAATGATTTTAAAGAAAACAAGTGACAGCTTATCAAGCCATTCGATGATGCCTTTCCCCTTCTCGCCAAGAGCAGCGAGCGCGACACCGAATAGAATAGAGAAGAATAAGACCTGTAAAATATCACCCTTCGCAAAGGCGTCTACCATGTTAGAAGGAACGATGTGTGTGACGAATTCCATCCAGTCGATACCCTGTCCCCCATTTTGGGTATACTGTGAAACGTCCCCTTTTTCAAGCTTGCTATAGTCAAGACCAGCACCTGGCTTCATGATATTCACCACAAAAAGACCGATGACTAGAGCAAGTGTCGTGACAACTTCAAAATAAATAAATGCTTTTCCCCCAACTTTCCCAACCTTTTTCATATCACCCATCTTGGCAATACCAAGAACAATGGTTAAGAAAATAATTGGTGCAATGACCATTTTAACGGCATTGATAAAGGTGTCACCAAGCGGCTTCATTTCTTTTCCGACGTTTGGCCAAACCATCCCGACAATGATCCCGATAATGACAGCTGCAATTACCTGAAATGTCAGGTTCTTAAAAATCCTTTTCATAAAAAATCAACTCCCTCACCCTTTGATGTAAACGCTTAACTATTATCTGTAGATAAATGATAGCGATTTCATCAAAGGCTGTGAAGCTTATGGACATATCGTACATTTTGGTCTTTTTGGTCTCTTAGTCAGAATGTACGATATATTTATTCACAGGCCGTCCTACCCCGCCATATTGCATATCTAATTTCAGCTCGCCTTCTTTAACGAGAAAGTCTAAATACCGACGTGCCGTGACGCGGGCAATGCCAAGTGCATTGGCGACTTCTTCTGCAGACTGCGCGCCTTCCTGCAAGCCCATATACGCTTTAATTTCGTTCATCGTATGCACATTCAGCCCTTTAGGAAGCCAAGTATCTTCCTGCTTAACAGCAGGCTTTCGTATGATATCATCGAGCATCTCCTGAGAGAATTCTGCTGCAGTTTGGATTTTTGATTTAAACGCCTTATAGCTTTCAAGTGATTCTTTCATTCGTTCAAATTTGAATGGTTTAATAATATAATCCCGCGCACCATTTTGAAGCATGATGCCGATGGTCTCTTTGTCCTTCGCTGCTGAAATGACAATCACGTCCACTTTCATCTTCTGTTTTCTGATGTCTTGCAGCGTTTTGACGCCATCCTTTTTTGGCATATAGACATCAAGTACCACGAGGTCTGGACGAATTTCTTTGATCAGCTGGATGCCCTGCTCCCCGTTCCCAGCGACAGCTGCTACTTGAAAGCCAGGAACACTCATAATGAACTCTTTATTCACTTCTTGCACCATCGGGTCATCTTCAATTAACAGCACCTTAATCTGAGTCATCTGTCTCTCTCCTCTATGGTCATTGGGAATTCGATTGAGAAGGTGGTACCAATGCCGATGCTTGATGTGACCTCTACATTTCCCATCCCTTTGTCGATAATCGTTTTTACAATATACAGGCCATAGCCTGTTCCGCCCTCTTTGCCATGTGTGAAGCCTTTATCGAAAATAGAAGGAATCATTTCTTCTTCGATCCCGGATCCATTGTCTTCAATTAAAATTGCGAGAACATCCTCCGTTTGATCGATACTAATGGAAATGACTTTTGTGTCTCTTTCTACAGTATCATACGAAGCAAAGGCGTTCTCAATGAGATTTCCGAGCAGCTTTGTCATATCATGCTGATCAAGCCGTTCAGGGAAATCACGCAGACAGCTATGTTCATCTACTTCGACCATGATGCCAAGCTCCTTGCCCCTTCTGATTTTGCTCATCAATAACCCTGCGACAGCATCATGCTCTATGACGCGATGAAGAAAGTCCGTCACATGTTCCTGCTCCTCTGTCGTTTGAAAGGCTAGATCGAGCGCCTGATCGGCTTTACCAAGCTGAATCAGCCCGGCAATCGTATGAAGCTTATTCATATGTTCATGGTTTTGCACCCGCAAACCGTCCACAAAGTTCTTAACCCCTGTGAGCTCCTCCGCCAATTTTGCTGCTTCTGTCCGGTCCTGAAAAATGGCGACCGCTCCGATGATCTTCTTTTTCATGACAATCGGAATCCGGCTGCTCATGATCCGCTTTCCGCTCATATGAATTTCTTCATTGTAGACGGGTTCTGCGCGATCAATAATCTCAGGAAGTCTCGTATCAGACAGCACACCCCAAATATTCCGGCCCACGACATCACCTGTTACGCCAAAAATCTGCTTCGCCTTCTCATTAAAAATGGTGATCATGTGCTGATTATCAATGGCGATGACCCCTTCATTAATAGAGTGAAAGGTTGCAGTGCGTTCCTCTAGCATTCTGACAATCTCATGCGGCTCCAGCTTAAACATTTGCTGTTTAATATGACGGGCGAGCAAAAATGAACCCACAAGCCCAAAGCTGAGCGTCAGCAGGAGGATCATGAGGATATCCTGCTTCATTTCTCCTAATATATCTGCCATACTTGGCAGAGTTCTTCCTACAAGCACAACCCCTGTTTGATTAAATTGATCATCCTTGACTGGATAAAAAGCTCTGATGGCTGTTCCAAGCTCTCCCTCTGCTTCTGAGAAATAAATATGCTCTGCAAAAGCCGGCTCTTCATCAGTTCCTTCTGAGCGCTGGCCAATCCTCGTTTTCACTGGATGCGTTAATCTCACATGATCCATATCCATCACGACAATATAGTCAGCATCTTGAATAATCCGAATCTCTTCGATTGCATGCTGTAATTGATCACGATCCTTTGTCTGATCAGCTAACGCCTGCTTCACCTCATTCATCTCAGCCACGGTTCTCGCCGTGTTCATGAGTCTTTTTCGAAGCTCCCGTTCCTCTGTCTGCTGAATTCCCCCAACGAGAACAATTCCTCCGATTAAAAGGGCGAAAATGACAACGAAATATGTGAGGATGGTAAGCTTCCATCTAATAGATAATTGTTGTAATTTCAATCGATTTCTCATCATTTTTTTCACCTGTATCTTTACGGATTCTTCCTCTGTCAAGTATGCTTGACATAAGGGGGATCTGACGCATGAAGAATTTACTCGCTTATACACTATTGCTCATGATCGGTTTTGTAACCGCTTTATACTTTGGTTTTTATCATATGATGCCAAAATCAGCGACAACCTTTGATGATGAACAGACAGGGCTGAAGGACCAGCTTGTATTCAAATTCAGCCATGTCGTGGCAGACAATACACCTAAAGGACTTGCCGCAAAGAAATTTGCTGAGCTCGTGCACGAAAAATCCGATGGAAAGATCAGCATTCAAATTTTCTCCAATGGAAGCCTTTATTCTGATATTGAAGAAATAAATGCACTCAAAGAGAATCAAGTTCAATTTATTGCTCCGTCTACCTCGAAGCTCGGCATGCTGTCCCCTGAGTGGCTGGCACTTGATCTTCCCTTTGCTTTTTCAAATTACAATGCGGTTCAAGAAGGCCTGCAAGGTGCAATTGGACAAAGGTTGTTTGGCACGCTGCAAAAAGATGGGTTAAAGGGAATGGCTTATTGGACAAATGGCTTTAAGCAAATTACTTCTAATAAAGGGCCAATCAAACAGCCGGCTGATTTAAAAAACCAGTCTCTCCGCATTATGCAAAGCGACATGATTGAAAAACAATTCAAACTCCTTGGCGCAAAGCCCTATCAGGAATCATTTAATTCAACGTTTCAGCTATTAGAAACCAAAAAAGTAGACGGTGAAGAAAATACCATTTCAAATATTTATTCAAAAAAATTCTATCATATACAAGACTATATGACGATAAGCAATCACGGGTATTTAGGCTATGTGGTCTTAACAGATCAATCCTTCTTTGACCGCCAGACACCCGAAACGAAGCGAATTTTACTTGAAGCCATGGAGGAAACAACGGCTTGGAATGAAAAGCATGCAGAACAGATGAACAAAGATCAGCTGGAGGACATTAAACGTGAATCGCAGATTGCCATTCATGAATTGACGCCAGCTGAAAGACAAAAATGGATGAAAGCCCTTGATCCTTTGTATGATGAAGCCGAAAAAACGATCGGCTCCACCCTCATCAAACAGATCCGCGAACTGCGTGCACGTTATGAACACTCACCTATTCATGCTTTTCAGGAAGAGGATGAGAGCAAATAAAAAATCCCTTTGATATGGGATTTTTTTATGCGCCGGACTCACTCTGTTCTTGCTGCGTGAGCTCTTCTAATCTTGTTAAAATTCTTCGCTTTCGGTATTGCATCATGCCTGTTTCAGCAATTCCTTTTAATTGTGAGCGGTTTGAAACGGCACCAAACAAAATTCCGGCGATGGGAACAAGTTGAAATAGTTTCTTCCAGCCGAACGAATCCCGGTAATTATAGACGACCTCACGCCACCCTTGGATTTGGGAAATCATGTTTTCATGCTTACCTTCGGATGCATGATAGCTTTTGAGTTCTTTTAGAATCGATTTCTTTCCAACGACATCCGCGGAGTTCAGCTGCAAGCATTTAATGATGAAGACCCGCTCGTCTTTGTTTTTAGGATCATAGCCATAGGTAACGGCAATATCCTGTAATGTTTTCAGGGAGAGACCCAGGACCGCAGGGATATCAGCGGCTAGCGTAAACATTCCGCCGACACCAGTTGTCGCCCCTTGCACCGTCGCGAGATTCGTTCTGTTTTTCCCCATATGTTCACTAATGGCATCCATCATTTCGATCGGGGCCTTTCCAATATCCTCTATGCGCTGAATGGATTCGTCTGCACATTTCTTTTGAAATTGATGAATGATGCCTTTTTCCGACGTCAAATAGGCACCGCCAGATTGAATGTAATGACCCATTTCGTCTAGCAGCACACCGATTTTTTTCTGAATAAAAGCAGGCGTGAGCTTGTCCAGCATTTGAAATGGAAGGCGGCTGAGCTTCTCCCAAAACCATACCTTTTGCTGGTCTTTCTCCCACTTTTCGATCTCCTTTAATTGTGCTTTTAGCCATTCTCTTTCCTCCATGCCATATGCCTCCTTAGATGCCGCTGAAGTATTTGTCTGTTATTATACACAATCCTTGTCCATCATACGTATAGAACATTGAAGCGGTTCCGAAAGGTTTTAATCTTTTTCAAAACGGTTATTGCTTAATAAACAAACAAAAGAGGAGTGATCAACATGTTAGGATTTCTAATTTCATTAGTTGTGGCGATTGTCATTGGTCTCATTGGGAGTGCACTCGCTGGAGGCAGTGTACCAGGAGGATGGATCGGCTCAATGATTGCCGGGTTTGTAGGCGCTTGGATTGGTCATGGATTACTTGGAACGTGGGGTCCTAGTCTGGCAGGCTTTGCGATCATTCCAGCGATCTTAGGAGCAGCCATCTTTGTCATTATTTTAAGCCTGATCTTCCGCAGCGTGGGATCAAGGGTATCTTAAAAAAACAAATAACAGAGGAAGCAGTAGGGACACCGTCTAAGGGGCGGTGTTTTTTATGTTGCGCGTTGACAAGGTATCTATTTTTTTCACTTACATATGATAAACAAACCTATTAGTTCAGATAGTTGACTTTTCATGAAGATGGGCATATGATGATTAAAAATTGCATGAAGGAAACTTTTTGTGCCCAAGCAAAACTTTGTAGAATCTAGGTGATGACATATGACAAACAAATACATCGAGGCACAGGCACACATGTCAGCGGCAGCTGAGCGTGCACTTGAAGGTAAGGTCAAAGGATTTAGAAGGCTTCTTCCTTTTCTAGGCCCTGCTTTTATCGCTGCCATTGCATATATTGATCCAGGGAATTTTGCCACCAACATTGCGGCTGGCTCTAAATATGGATATCTTCTCTTATGGGTCATTCTTATATCAAATCTCATGGCGCTGCTCATCCAATCCTTATCCGCAAAGCTTGGAATAGCGACAGGGAAAAACTTACCTGAAATCGCACGTGAAGAGTTTCCGAAACCCGTCTCCATTGGTTTATGGATTCAGGGCGAACTCGTTATTATTGCCACAGATTTAGCTGAGTTTATTGGAGCGGCACTTGGTTTATACTTGCTCTTTCGGATTCCTTTGCTTGAAGCATCTATTATTGCAGCCATCGGATCATTTGCGATTTTAGAATTGCAAAGAAGAGGATATCGAGCATTAGAAGCCGGCATCACCGGCATGTTGTTCGTTGTCGTGATCGCTTTCGCTGTGCAAACCTTTGTCGCCAAGCCTGATATGGCAAGTGTCGCAGGCGGGCTTTTCATTCCAAAATTTGAAGGCACAGATAGTGTACTGCTTGCAGCTGGAATTTTAGGTGCCACTGTAATGCCGCACGCGATCTATTTACATTCAGCATTAACCCAAAGAAGAGTCGTCGGCAGAACGGAAAAGGAGAAAAAACAGATTTTCCGCTTTGAGTTTTTAGATATCCTCATTGCGATGCTAGTCGCTGGAGCCATCAATGCCAGTATGTTGATTGTGGCAGCCGCTCTATTTTATAAAAATGGTCTCTTTGTTGAAGATCTGGATGTTGCGTTCCAGCATTTTAGCACACTCGCAGGTCCTGTATCAGCTATCTTATTTGGTGTAGGCCTGCTTGTAGCAGGACTATCAAGCTCTTCTGTCGGTACATTGTCAGGCGATATCATTATGCAGGGTTTTATTGAATACCGCATTCCACTGTATGTCCGCCGGCTGATTACTATGATTCCCCCTATTGTGATCATTGCATCTGGGGTGAATCCGACATCCGCACTTGTGATGAGTCAGGTGGTCTTATCCTTTGGTATTGCCTTTGCTTTAATTCCGCTCATTTTATTTACAAGTAAAAAACGAATTATGGGCGAATTAACGAATGCCCGCTGGGTAACAGGAATATCTTGGGTGATAGCAGCTCTTGTTGTCGCACTCAATCTCTTTTTAATTGTGGATACGTTTATGTAAAAGACAGTAGTGATGCTGTCTTTTTCTTTTCATATGGTTATGGTAAAATTCCCCTGAGAGGATGTGGGCACATGTTTTTTTATCAAGATCAAGAGATATCCATGCGGCTGCTTGAGCCAAGAGACGCACGAAGTCTATATTTGCTCATTCAGCGGTCAAAAGAGCATTTACGTGAATGGATGCTTTGGGTGGATTCAACGAAAACAGAAGAAGACAGCATGGCGTTCATTCAAGGCGCAATGCAGCAAGCCATGCAGAACAACGGTTTTCAAGCGGGCATCTGGTCACATGGAGAACTTGTCGGGATCATCGGCACCCACCAAATTCATTGGATCGACAGGACTGTTTCAATTGGCTATTGGCTCGGAGAAGGCTATCAAGGAAAAGGCATCATGACAAAAGCGTGCAAAGCAGTCATTCATTATTTATTTGAAGATTGTGGACTGCACCGCATTGAAATCAGGGCTGCTGTCGATAACCTGAAGAGCAGACGCATCGCAGAGCGATTATCCTTTTCGCTTGAAGGCATTTTGAGACAATGTGAATGGCTGGGCGACCGCTTTACGGATCATTGTGTATACGCCCTTTTGCAGCCTGAATATATGAAAGAAAAAACGCATTCTATGAATCAGCCCACGTAATTGTGTCGATTGCATGAATTATTTTACAAAGTGAAGCTTTGTAGTATCGATTGCGATCAGCATCTGATAAAATAGAAGGAAAAATCGAGGTATGAAGTATGTCTCTTATTATTTTATTTTACTTATGGATTGTCCCTTTATTATTTGGCATTTTCTTCTCATTCTTAACAAAGAAAGCCACATACAAACGCCGCTTTGTCCCATCATATAGCATGGCAGGACTCAGCATCGTTTTTCTCATTCTGGCACTTGTCTTTTCAGCCAGCCATTTTCTATTCATTTGCGGTATGTTCCTATTTGCCACCACCCTTGTCGGCACAGGCATCCCTTTATTTTTAGCCTTTACAAAAACACCATCATAAACAAAAACCACCTTTTCGCAATGGAAAGGTGGTTTCTTTTTTATTGATTTGGCATTCTGTAAGTCACAGTGGCATCTTGATTGGCTTCAATTACTTTCACAATGTCTTGAAGGATCTCTGCTGCACGATCGTTTGAGTCATACTTACCGAGCGTCTTGACCCAAGTATCGCTTCCTGCGATCATCCCTTCAATCTTTTTGCCGGCTACTGTGATTTCGTGGACATGAACGAAACTTTGCTGGTTTTGTGTGAAAATCCATAGCATGGTTTTAGCTCCTTTTTTGTGGTGATTGGATTAGTTTAACATGTAATTTCCAATTATGAGTGGGTGATTGAGTTTGCAAGTGCATTTTCAGTTTAAAAAACCTTGATATTTCGTAAAAAAATCAAGGTTAACATAGTATCGTAATCTTTTAGTTTTTATGTCATCATTTAGACGTTAAAATTACATAGGTTCTTTTACTGGCAAAGCTCCATTCATTATTCTTTTATTAATTGTTCACTTTCACTCATCAGACATAGCATCGTCGTAATCCTGTAATTCTTCCATTATTTCTTTTAATCGCTCAATACTATTGATCAATTCATCGTAAGAAATTTCTTGATAATTAAATATTCCTTCACCATATTCATCACTATCAAAGATTTTCACATCCGCTCCCAAATTCAGTAAAGCATCAACTAATTCCTTTAAACTTTCCATACTATCAATATCATTTGCATCCGTTTCGGAAAAAAAGTCCTTGTTTTCAATCCCACTTTTTATATCTGTAATTCCTAAACCGGTGTACTTTCTTAAAGGTAATACATATTTATTAATTGGACCTTTTGAGCTTATCTTAATAGCTATCTTACTCATATTTTTCCTCCCTATTAAAATTCCTCTAAATAATCTGGATTAACAGGTCTACCAGGTGCATTTTTGCTATAACTTCCTCCATGCCAACCCTTTAAATGTTCTCTTCCAGTCACAGGATAAATTAATTCTCCTCTATTACTGATATGTGGATAATTCATAGCATTGTAAGTATGGTGTCCGATAATGGATTTCCCATTATATTGTGGTTTTTTGCTTTTTAAAATCTCTTGTTTTTGTTCATTAGTCCAATTCCTTGTTGTAGATTCTCCATCTAAAATTCTTTTCTTTTCTTGTTTCCAGAATTCAGTAACCCCTGCAGCCCTTCTTTTGGAGAATCTTTTATCCCATTGATATCGTTTATACTCTTCCTTTGTAACAGTACGATTTTCAATCTTTTCCTTTATTTTCTTCTGTTGATTCCGACTTAACGATTTGTAAGGTGTAACTTTTGTAGTTAAATCTAATTCTACTTTCTGTACCCTCTGAGCAATAATTTCTTCACCTACTGCTACTTTTTTATTACTCAAAGTTTTTTCTGTACTCTTAATCCCCATCTTCCCATGAAACCCTTTAGCTCCAAACGGCAAAAGCATACCAAGCGCCGCGTTTATGCTCGCTTCCTGCTGTTCTTTTGAGATCTTGTTTCCAAACATGTCTCGGCCTGTGATCGCTTCGCTGAAGCCGTTGGTGGCGGTGAGTCCATATAAACCTTTTTGCGATGTTTTCAGGGCGTCAAAGGATTTTTGTGATGTCTTGTAGATATCGACTGCCCTGACTGCGGCTGATGTGGCTTGGGTCGTTTTATAGACAGCTTTTCCGCCTTTGAAAATGCGGCCTGCCCAGCCGAGGATTGGGATGTAGCCTGCTGCTGCCATGCCTCCTGCCGCGACTCGCTGGCCTGCGGTGAGTTCCTCGCCTGTGATTGGATCAACGCCTGTTGCGGCACGTTTTGCATCGTTTACGCCAGTCAGTTCATTCACGATGTTTCCACCATAATCGAGGGCTTTTTCATACCAAGGGCGGTTGGCGAGGGCTTCTTGTTCCTTTGCGATCTTACGGGCTTCTTCTTGTTCTTTTTTGATTTTCAGATATTCAGAAGTTTGCTTCTCAATATCGCTCTTTGCCTTGTAGATTTCGCTATTTTGATACGCTTTCTTGTCAAAATTCATAGGCGAAATCGCTTTTCCGTCATTTGTCGCATTCATCATTTCAGCGTACAATGCCATTGTAGCTTGCTGCTCCGTCTCTGACAAAGCATATTCATCTTTTAAATTTTGATCAAGCTCTCTTAGTTCTTTGACCGTCTTTTTTCGTTCATCTTCCGCATCTTCTATTTTTTCATCAAAGGTTTGGCTATCAAATACCTCTAGGGAAATGAGGTCATCAATGTCTTGAAAAATCGTTTTGAGTGCCTTTTTTTGATCTTTCACAATGCTTTTGGCATTCTTGATGCCCATATGTACTGCGTTGTCTAAAAAGTGTTCTTCTACAAAGGTATCGCCGCCAAAGCTCGTATCATCCAGTGTCCCAGAAACACCTTCATGAAAGACTTTTTGCTTATCAATGAAGCTGATAAACATGTCTACATTTCCAGCAAGCTCTTTATAAAAGCTTTTAATGTTATCGGCTCCTTTCCCAGTGAAATCATCACCGAGATTGGCAACACCTTGTAATGCCTTTTTTAAATCTACCATTTGTTCGCGGAGTTCCTGGTAGTGTTTTGCCCTTGTATCCATGGCACTGGTTAGTGCTTTTGCATCAAGTATCTTACCCAGAAGAAGTCACTCCCTCCATTATTGATCATAAAGTCTATTTTACCTTTCTCAGCGAATTGGAAAAATAGGCTTTAAGTTACAAAAATAATTTCCAGATATTTTTAGAGGGAATAAAACAAGTGATAATTGAAATGTTTTTTCCTTTCAGCAAAAAAAGTCAGTCCTCTTTTGAGAGGACCGACTACATTTTGTTTAGAAAAAGCGTTTTAAACTTTTCTTGAGTGGAGGGATATCCAGCTCGCCTTTTTCAAAGAATTTTTTCAGTAAGTACTTACTAAAACCAGCTGCTTGTGTGTACGTAATTTTCCCAGGTAACGGCGGTTCATTGGTGACAGCAACATCAATAATGACGGGTTTATCTGATTGAAGGGCTGTATCAAAGGCTGGAGCTAGTTCTTCATGTGATGACACAGAGATTCCTTTGCCGCCACATGCTTCTGCGAACTTAGCAAAATCAATATCTTCCAGCTCTATACCATAATTGATGTTTCCTTTTACCTGTTGTTCATATTCAATCATTCCAAGGTTGTTGTTGTTTAAGATCACAACAACGATCGGCAGTTTATATTTTACCGCTGTCACAAAGTCTTGCATGACCATTGTGAAGCCACCATCTCCGCAGACAGCAACCGCTTGACGATTCGGTTCATTTAACTTAGCAGAGATCGCTCCAGGCAAACCACAGCCCATTGTGGCAAGCCAGCTGGAGATGATGAAATCCTGCTGTTTCATTTCGAAATGGCGGGCCATCCATACGGTTACATTCCCTACATCTACAGAAAGAATGGCGTCGTCTTCAACTGCTTCTTCTAGTCTAGCAATGACTTGCTGCGGTTTAAGTGGTGATGTGGCAACGGATTTTTCCTTATCCATTTCTTCTCGCCATTTCATCATATGCTCTGTACAAGCTTCAAGGAAACCACGCTGCTCTTTATATTCAATGTAGGAGGTCAGTTCCTGCAAACCACTCTTGCTGTCACTCACGATTCCTACGTCTACTGGATATCTTTTACCGATTTGATCTGGTTTAATATCCAGTTGAATGGCAGGTGTGTCCTCTGGTAAGTAGTCTCTATATGGAAAGGAAGTTCCAAGCATAATTAAGAGATCACACTCTTCCATCGCTTCATAAGCTGGCTTCGTTCCAATTTGACCTAGGTTTCCTAAAAAGTACGGATGCCTGTCTGGCACAACCCCTTTTGCAGGAAGTGTGATGACGATAGGTGCAGCAGCCTTTTCTGCAAATGAAAGAAGCTCTTCTTTTGCATTTCGTAATCCTTTACCTGCTAAGATGACTGGCCTCTTCGCATTGTTAATTAGCTGTGCTGCCTTTAGCAGTTGATCTTTCTTTGGCCGTACCTCTCCCTCAACATAAAGAGGAGATGTATAAACTGGCTTACGCTTAATTTTTTGAGAAAATAAGTCATCTGATACGGTGAGAACAGCCACCCCTTTATGGGTATAAGCTGCTTTAATGGCTTGATTCAATAAATCAGGCAGCGCTTCTGCTGTTTGTACCTGCTGATTAAAGACAGCGACGTCGTCAAACATCCGCTCTAATTTGATTTCTTGAAATGTGTCTCTTCCTACTTCATTCGACGCAACCTGCCCTGCAATTGCTAAAACGGGTGCGCCATCTGCTTTTGCATCGTATAGTCCATTTAATAAGTGGACAGCACCCGGTCCAGCGATGGATAAGCAGACACCGAGCTTACCTGTTAGTTTGGCATCAGCCGCCGCTGAGAGTGCCGCCACTTCTTCATGTCTCGTTTGTATAAATTGTATTTGGCTTGATTCATGCCTAAGCTCTTCAATCAATTCGTTTATGCTGTCGCCGGGCATTCCATAAATATGTTTTACGCCCCACTCTTCCAGTAGCGCTGTTACTTCTTTTCCTGCGGTTCTTTGCGGCATGTGAGAAAACTCCTTTTTTCTTACTCCATACCACCGCACCCTTTTGATCAAACGTTTCAACTTGCTGCTACTTTTTAAAATGATATGGAAGGGTGGCGACCACAATATCCCGTTTCCATAATAGACGGAACCTTAATAAAAAGGCAGATTGGTTATGCAAGATCGTATGCCATCTTTTTTTCGGGATAAATTGAGGCACGAGCACCATCACTTTATATTGATGCGCATTTGCTTTAGCCTCAACCGTTTCAAGAAATTTATCAAGCGGATGAATAAGACTTCGATAAGACGAATGCAATATCACAAGCCGCACACCGCTGTTCAGTTTTTCCCAATCCGCTTCAATTTTCTTATCTTTTTCTTTATCAAAAGATACATGAACTGCTATGACTTGCTCTGATAAGGATTTTGCATATTGAACAGATTGCTCGACGACTCGTGTTACTCCTGCTATTGGCACGATGACCACATTTCCTTTAATCTCAACAGGCTCTGTTTCATTCATTAAACGCAGTTGTTCTCCGACAGACAGATAATGCTTTTTTATGGAATGAAAGATCAATAGCACAATTGGCATGAAAACAAATACTGGCCATACAAGATGGAACTTGGTCAAAATGAGAATCATGAGAACCGTGAAAGAAATCAGTGCTCCGACTATATTGATAGGCATTTTCGTTTTCCAGCCCTGCGGTTTTTCACGAATCCACTTCACACACATACCGGTCTGTGACAAGGTAAATGGAATAAATACACCGACAGCATATAGCGGAATGAGGTGTTCCGTTTTCCCATCAAACAACCAAATGAGCAGCATGGAAGCTACACCTAAAAAGATAATGCCATTAGAGTAACCGAGTCGATCCCCTCTTACAGTAAACATGCGCGGCATATATTTATCCTTTGCTAAGTTGACCGCCAATAAAGGAAAGGCGGAAAAGCCGGTGTTTGCCGCTAATATCAAGATTAAAGCCGTGACAGCCTGAATGACATAATAGAAAAATGTACGTCCAAATGTATCTGATGCAATTTGTGATACAACCGTTTCTTCTGGCTTTGGTGAGATGCCAAAACCAAACGCAAGCAATGTCACACCAACAAATAATACGGCTAGTAATCCACCCATCATCAATAATGTTCTCGCTGCATTTTGTGCAGCTGGTTTTTTAAAGGATGGAATGGTATTTGAAATGGCTTCTACCCCAGTTAGTGCAGAACAGCCAGATGAAAATGCTTTTAATAAAAGAAATAATGTAATACCAGGTACATGTGTGCCGATCGCTGTATGCTCAGGTGCTGGAGGCACACCTCCTGTTAATAATTTAAAGCCGCCGACTCCAATTAGTATAAGGAGTGATAATACAAACAAGTATACGGGATAAGCCAAAATAGATGCCGATTCTGTCAATCCACGAAGGTTAAGCACCATGATCAAAATGACCAATACAATTGAAATCAGCACATGATATGGATATAGTGCCGGAAAAGCCGATGTGATGGCATCAGTACCCGCTGATATGCTCACTGCTACAGTCAGAATATAATCTACAAGCAATGATCCGCCAGCGACCAGTCCTGGCTTTTCACCTAAGTTTCTGCTAGAGACGACATAAGCCCCTCCGCCTTCTGGATAAGCATAAATAATTTGGCGGTAAGATAAAATTAACGCCATTAAAAGAATTAATACACAACCTGCAATCGGGAGTGAGTACCAAAATGCTGCTGCACTAACGACTGAAAGAACAATCAAGATTTGTTCTGTACCATATGCAACGGATGACAATGCGTCTGATGACAATAATGCCAACGCTTTGATTTTTGATAGTTTTTGTTCTCCTGCTGCCTGTGATTTTAATGGTTTCCCAATTAAAATACGCTTCATCAAACTGTACATGTGATGCCCGCTCCTTTAGTGTCAAAACGATTTAAGTTACAAAAGATGGATCGCCAAAAAGACACAGAGGCAATAGAATGCCCCTGCGTCTATTGTTTAGATCACAGGTTGGTCTTTGCTCTCTTTAACGCTTACGAGGTTAGCTGACGGATTCGGGCGCATGAGACTTTGCCCTACCTAAAAAGGATTCACCCCACGTGGTGTCCTGCACCACTAATGGTTCCCCCGCTCATTGAAATGATTCAGCGATTGGTCTTTTATAAAAGAGATCATACTCCCGTTTGACACCAAAGTAAAGACATTTTTTCAAGGTCTTTTGATCGTTTATCAATCAGTCTTTTTGCGGTTTTTTCGCACGAAATAAATAATCAGCCCCACCACAAAAATAATCAGCGCAGCGATACATGCAAAGTAAATCCAAGAATCATCGATGCCTTGCTTTTCATCTTTTTGGAGATCATTTGTTGTGCTGCTGACCGTTTGATGATTAGAGAACATGTCTTTGTTTTTGCTCTCGATTGCGACTGTTGCCGTTTCCGTATTTGTTTGCAGGAAATGAAGCACTTCATGTGAAAGATCAGCGTCAGCTGCATTCATTCCTGAAAAGACGGTCATTGTCTGTTCTTTATTCCATACAGATGGCTGCGTCCATACGATACGAGCAGTCGTTTCGTTGATCATGCCAAAGGAGGATACATCATACTGATACTTTTTCACTGGAACGATGAGATCGTCTGCCTTTTCTTTTAAAAGAGAGAACGTTTGAATGCCCCCGATGAAAATGAGAGAGTGATCTTTTAATTGATCATTTGTCACATTTGAAGCTTTGATCAAATGATATTGGGCAGCTTCCGGCTGACTAAATGATTCTGTCAGCATCGCCATTTGATTGATCGTTTCTTGCTTGATTTGATCTGGAATGACGATCAATGTTTTTCCTTGCTGCGATGTGAAAGGAAGCGGCCATGCGGCTAAATCCGGTGTATCACTAGTCGTACCTTCTGGTATTTGAAGAGAGCTGTTCTTATCAATGTAAATCCAGCCTTCTTCATCCGTATGTCTGCAGGATTCCATGTTTTTAAAGCCTGTAGTAACAAATTGCAAATCAATATATTCGTTCTTTTGGAGTACTTGTGAATCTACTGGAATTGACACATGATAGAATCCATTCTCATCTTTGTTTCCTAGTTTTGTTAACGGTACATCGTGTGGTTCGTTATTGATCATGACTGTTAAGCGTTCCGCTTTGTTCGCTATATCAGATTTTTTAAATGATAGATTTAGCTTTGCACCTGATTTTTGATTAGCGATCAATGCCTTCGGATAATAGTAATGTTCAGACGACGTTTTCTTGGTTCCAACTGTGACATCCTCTCCACCGAAATCTTTTAAACGAATTTGATGAGATGGTTTTGATGCTTTAGCCGTAACCTTTTGAAGCAGTAAATCGCTACCAGTGAGCTGACCAGTCAGTTCTGGTTGAGTTAGGACATTGATTTTTTCAGCAATTGTTTTTGGCTGCTTAGCAGTGACAAATAAAATAGGCTGTTCTTTTTTCTTTCCTGTCAAGGCTCTCACCGCTAATGTGAGCTGATTGCTTGCTGTTTTCATTTTCGCAGCTTGCTCGATCGATTTCACTCGTCCATCCCAGTTTCCTTTTGCTCCCACAGCAATGGTTGGATGCGCGATTTGCTTGATGTCCTTTTCTTGGACAATTTTGAGGTCTGCTTGGCGGTCTTTGTTTTTCAATGTACGGTATACTTTCATAGCCGCTTCTAATTCAGCTGCTTGCGGTGAATTTGGAATCACAATATCTGTTTGTTCTTTCTGATCACCTGTTTGAATGAAAGGTGAAGGGAAGCTGTCTAACGTCACGTCTTTCGTTTGAGTTCCTTTGAAAGCCAGCTCACTTTCAGGATATACTTTCAGCCAGTTGGCAGGTGTCTCTTGGTTGATACACACACCTTCTTTTAACACGCCATAAAATGCGAGCTGAATTTGATGAGAACCTTTTTTCAATTGCGATTTGCTCAATTTGATTTGAATTGATTTCTTTTGGTTTTTCCCTGATACGGGAATGGTCTTTTCAATCTCTCCATCGATCATGACTGTGAACGAAGATGGCGAAATGAGTAATGGTGAAGCCTCTATATTCAATGTAAGGATGCTAGACTCTACTTTTTCTTTCTCTATTTGATAGGAAAATTCAGTGCGGTCTTCTTGTCCATACAAGGTCACTACATCTTCTGATAAGTGCTGCGTTTCTGTCTGGCTTCCTTTAGATGAGCGAATCCATTCATCTTTCACTTGTACTCGATTTGATTGCGCCATTGCTTGACCCGCCATGAAAAAAGGCTGAATGGCAAGGGATATCATCAATATAAAAATCATCCATTTTACCGATTTCAATTTGTCACCCGCTTTTCTTTTGTTGTTGATCGTAACGCTCGGTTTTGTACCATTTCACTTCTTGTTTGAATAATCGGCTCTTTGCCTCTACACATAAGGAGTACACGACTAGCGCAATCCATACTTGAGAATAAGTGAAGTACATGAGCGCCACAATGAGTATATTTTGTTTGGTGAGCTCTGTTTTCTCAATGCTTAATGTAATCATCACTTCTGTTAGAAAGAGGAAGAAAGCCAATCCCCACAGGATCAGTGCAACAGCTCCTACAGATAAGTGAAGGTCAACAAATAGGTTCACGATAAAGATCCCATTTGAGAGCAGGACACCGAAGAAAAATAAGAAATACGTAAAGAAGAAATAAAACAAATCGAAAATCATTCGTTTTCGTTTCAGCTTCATAAACTGTTTTAAAAATTTGAGTACAACATATTGATTGCCTCGTGCCCAACGCGTTCTTTGCCGCCACCAGACTTTCCACGTCTCAGGCTCTTGTTCCCATGTAATCGCAGCCGGGAAAAATCGAATGACATAGCCAAGGTTATAGACTCGAATCGTTAATTCGGTGTCCTCAGCCAACGCATGAACATCCCAGCCGCCAAGTTCTTCTAAAATGTGCCGGCGGATGGCGAAGTTGGTGCCTGGTATTGTCGCAATACCAAACCACTTCCATCTTCCGCCCTGTGCCATCCATTGGAAGCAGATGGTCTCAATATTAATAAATTTGGTTAGTAGATTTTTGGCTGCATTGATGACCCTGAATTTCCCGACAACAGCGCCTGCCTTTGGGTCATTCAATAAACCAAGAACCAAATGATAGACGGCCTTTTGTTCAGGCATGTTATCTGCATCGTATACGCAGATGACTTCTCCTGTTGAAGCCTTTAAGCCTTCATTCAGTGCAGTGGATTTTCCCTTTCCTGCAAATGGCGGCTTCGTTTCAATCATATGGACATGATCATATTGCTCACTGAATGACTGCACGATGTCCCCTGTGCCATCAGAGGAATTGTCATTAATCACAATGATTTCAAGAAGATGTTTAGGATAGGATAGCTGGACCATTGCTTTTAGCGTTTGCCGGATGACAACTTCTTCATTATGAGCAGGAATTAGAATGCTGACGGTCGGCAGCTCTTTCCCTTGTTTCGTCCATTCAGGCAGCACTTTTTCGTAGGTCAGGTAGTGCTGAAAGCCGCCCTGCATGAGAAACATGTGGTATAGGAGCATGATCCAAATCAATATTAATGAAAGATAAAATAAGACATCAGCCACCTAATTTTCTCTCCTTAAAAATTCGTTTTTTCATTGTCAGCCTTAAATACAATGTGTAAAAAGCAAATGCCGCAATAAACAGCATCACCACGACTGTTAGAATTCGCAGCATATTTTCCATGCCGCTTCGTTTAACTGTTTTGGTTTCTGCTCTATTGGATTGTTCTACTTGAATATGTCCATTTCCTGATGTTTTGATTTGTACATGTGGTGTTTGGACTGTTTGTTTTGTTTTCTTTAAATCCAGCCATTCACTAGAAGGAATTGCATCCATCAGCGTCATCAGATTCTGCAATCCAGTTATTCCGGATTCCACATCATAGGACAGCCCGATTGCGGCTGATTGAAGATGCTGGATGGATTGAATCTTTTGTTCTATTAAAATATTTGAACCTTCTTGGTCAGACGCTGGCTCTACTGATTGCTGAGGATATAAGGTCATACCATGAAGCATGGCGGGTTTCGTCACGAGTGGCGGAGCACCGGCTGTTTTCCACGTATGGTCCGACAGCTGTACCTGTCCAAACAGACTGGACACATGCCTTGATATCACTTCATAGCCTTGTTGAGATATGGCATCATGCGGCACCTCGAATGCCAGTGGATAGAGACCTTGCTGCGCAAGAAACTCAATACCTTTTGTCAGTTTTTCTTCTGTATAGATGGTTTCTTGCTGCTGATTCGATCTCGTATAAGCATGGAAGTCTTTCTCATTCGAAAAATGACTTTCACTTTGCTTCTTCTCGGCTTTTTTTGGGTCATTTGACGTAATGGACTGATCATTCTTTGCATCCCAGAACTCAAAGTCCTGACCAGAATCCTCTGTTCGATACGTACGGCTAAATCCATGAAGAATAATGCTGGCTCCATTACTTTGCAATTGTTTTAACACTTTTACGAGCTTCGGGCGGTCACTCAGTGTCACTTCATCGCCTGTTGTTCGATCCACCCAAACAGGGGTTACCGCTATCAGAAACGGGATATGCCGAGTGGATACATATTGTCCAAGCTCAAGCAGCTTCTTTTCGTCAGTGACAGGACTGATGTTCCCAAGCCTTAAGTACTTTGTGGTCAGCTGATCAGAAGAAGGCAGGTGTTTTTCTAGCACTTCTGCAAGAAGCTCATTATGCTGCACGACATTTAAGATTCCAATATAGGCCGCACCTTCCTTTGTTTGAATCACAAATGGAAGATCAGCTTCATGCTTCTTCAATAGAAATTCCCTTTGCAAGTCTGCCCCTTGAACCGTTAACGCAATGATCCTTTTCTCTAGCTGACGGTAAGTGGGATCATCTGTATATTTGATTTGACTCGTGTGTTCTTGTTTATGAAAAGTAAGCTTGGAAAATGGGCGCAGCTGGTCCGCATTGTATCCAATGGCTATGATCTTCTGTGCTTCGTTCATTACACGAATGGTCTGTTTTGGTAAGGTTCTCTTTATTTCCCCTAGATAGATGACTTGCTGAAATTCGCTGATCTTCTTTTCAGCCAAATGTTCATCAGATACAATCGTCGTCTGTTTGGAAAAATGTCCGGCGAGTAGATCCAGCATATGCACTGCTGGAGTCGCTTCTCCCGATTCTGTTGAATAAACGATCAGGGTATCTGGCTTGGCAAGAGCGTCGGCTGAAGCCATGTATTGAAACGAAAGAATGAAAAAAAGAGCGATCATCAAACAGCATTTCATTATAGAATTAAAGTTCATTCATCATCATCTCTTTTTCTAGTTCTTCTAAAAATTGCTCTGGCGTACGATAATCCGAACTGCTTGTTAAATGACAGACATGAAAAGTCAGGGTGACTTCACGACCGTTTAACAGCACATGCTTTTGCAATTTATCTTTTAGCTTCTCAAGGACGACAGAGACATTCTCTTCTGGTGTGTGAGTAAGCAGCAATCCTATTCGTTCTTCGGATAATCGAAATTTCTTATCAGTTTCTCTGACACTTTCGCGAATCTTGATACTTAATTGCTGAAATAGGTGCTGCATTTCTTTTTCTCCATATAATGATTTGAATTCCGCTGCATAATGGATATGAAGAAGGATAAAAACGAATGGCTGTTTGTAGCGTTCTGCCCGTTTCATTTCCTCGGATAATTCCAGCTTCATCCGATCTGCATTGTCAAATCCAGTTGTCGAGTCAATCGCCACAAATTGTTTCATCGCCTGCTTTTGTTGTTCTATGGTGTGACGCATCGTCTTGATTCGCTCATGCAAGCTTCCTGCTGAAATCGCGAAAAAGAGAAGAGCTGCGCCCCAAACCACCACATCCTGCAATGTTTGATTGGAAAAGAAGGGATTTGTGTGGCCAAGCTCTGTAAAGAACATAGCACTTCCTATAAAGAACAGCATCAGCAAGGTAAAAATTAATGCTGGTAAGATGCCAAATAAAATCCCGCATCCTAACACGACAAAAGTCAGTGTGATCATCAAAAAGCTCTCTGCATCATGTACGCCAAGGTAGCCCATAAACAAAATAAGACCTGCAAACGTGAGGAGCAGAGAATAATATAAACGATACGTATTACTGAATAACCGATTCATTAAAAAGCTCCCTTTCTGCAATGAGAGGCAATAAGTTGTCAAATGAGTGTGTGTCTTTTTCGTTCATGTATCCTCCATAATAATCCTTGAGAGGATCTTGAATTTGTAATTCTTTCATGCGGTCATACACCTCTTTTGCGAATTCCGGTTCGTTTCGTTTAAGAGCATACAAGATGACCAGCGCATATACAGAAGGCGATTCATACGTCACTGATGGCTGCAATGTGCTCAGTTTATATCTACCGTACAGCTTTCCTTCTTTTTTAAAAGTCGTTTTAAGCCATTTCATGATCGCGGACGTATTCACCTTTGCACGATCAGCATGTAGAGCCGTATAGAGTTGATCAATCATATTGATTTCTCGATCAAATGAATAGGCTTTTTTCTTTATATCATAGGATTTAGGAAAGAATCCTTTTTTTCTCGGTGCTTGTTTTAGAATGGTCAATTGGTTACTCGTCATTTGTTTCGTGAATATTTTGAGGGATTCCAATTCTTTGATTGCTTTTGGGTCTAAATATGAGAGTGTGATTGTGTGTGAAGTTCGATTTGTTGATGCATCATAATAATCGGACAAGATGCCTCTATACATATTTTTGTCTTTTAACGCTTGTGCGATTTCTTTTGCTGTGGTTTGATACGCTGCATTCTTCCATAAACGATCTGCCTTTTGAAGTGCCGCCACTACCCGTAAGTCATCAACTAGAGCATTGGCCTTACTTTTTTGATCAGATTCGATTTGCCAGCTGAGAAGATGATGGTCTAGTAAAAATTCATCTTGCAGGACACCAAATTGTTGGTCAAAAGAATTTTGGTCTTTTTTTCGAACAAGATAATCCATCCAAAGCCCAAGCGATTCAGATAAGTAGATATGCTGCTCTGCAAATGAAGTGCGAATCATGCCTTGATCTGTCATGAGGTGATGAGTAATAAAATATTCTCCAGGCAATACAGGCTGTGGTGATACTGGATAAGCTGATTCCTTCTGCTGCTTCCAGGTACATCCGCCTAGTAGAATGACAATGAGTAAAACAATACCTATGCGATGTATGGGTGTATCCATTCGTGTCCCCTTTCAACTCCCGTTCTCTTAGCATTCCAACGATTTATTATAGATTGTTTCTGTTTAAATTTAAATAAATATTTTATACCAAATTACGAGTCTTTTCGCATAGACATTCCCATTTTCAGAAAAACAATATGTCGATATGCTTGATTACATTGGAAAACCCATGCGTTTCCGCATGGGTTTTTATAATACTATTGATCTAATTTTAATTTCTTTAATTGCTCAGCTAGTGCGTTATTGATTGGTTCTTCCACTTTCTTTTGTTTCTTCATATATTTAGACACATCATGCTTACTGGCTCTCTTTTGATTGGATTGTGATTTGCGTTTTTCGAAAACAGACAGTTTTTCTCTATGGCCGCACACACAAGCGAAGATTTTGCCATCGCCTTCTCCGCGCAGCTCGAGCTTTTTATGGCAGTTCGGGCAGCGTGCGTTTGTTTTCTTCGCCACATTTTTACGGTGGCCGCATTCTCGGTCTTGGCACACGAGCATTGTGCCATGTTTTCCATTTACTTTTAGCATAAGTTTTCCGCAGTCGGGACAATGGGTGCCAGTGACATTGTCATGCTTAAAGGTTTGGTTCGTCTGTTTGATTTCAGATACGGCTTGTTTTGCATAGGACTTCATTTCACTCATGAATTGAGAAGCCTTTAGCTGTCCTTTTGCGATTTTAGAAAGCTTTTGTTCCCACTCTGCTGTTAATGCTGGAGACTTTAAGTCTTCAGGCACTAAGGAGAGCAGCTGCTTCCCTTTCGATGTGATGAAAATATCTTTGCCCTTTTTCTCGATTAAGAAGCTGTTGAACAGTTTTTCAATGATATCGGCTCTTGTGGCTACTGTCCCTAGTCCGCCTGTTTCACCAAGGGTTTTCACTAAGTCCTTTTCCTGATTTTGCATAAATGCCGCTGGGTTCTCCATAGCAGATAGCAAGGTTGCTTCATTAAAACGAGCAGGAGGTTTCGTTTCTCCTTTTGTTTCTTTCAGCTGGCGCACTTCAAGTGATTGCCCTTCGGAAAGTACCGGCAGATGCTGATCTGCTTCGGCTGATTCCTCGTCTTCATAGGATTCATCATACACGGCTTTCCAGCCGGCTGATTGCACGGTTTTTCCTTTTGCTGTGAATGTTTCACTGCCTATTTTGGCAATCACCGTTGTTTCCTCGTATTCAAAAGGATTCATGAGTACAGCAAGGAATCGTTTGGCAATAAGATCATACAATTTACGCTCTTTATCACTTAATGCACCAGGATACAGCTCTTCCTCGGTTGGAATGATCGCATGGTGATCTGACACTTTTGCATCGTTGACGAAGCCTTTATGCGCTTTCACGCCTGATTGTAAAATGCGGTTCACATGCTGAGCGTACGGTCTGACATTCATTCCTTTTAATCGATCTTTTAATGTAGGAACGATATCCGCTGAAATAAATCGTGAATCTGTACGCGGATATGTCACAAGCTTATGCTGCTCATACAACCGCTGAAGCGTAGACAAGGTTTCTTTCGCTGAGAAGCCGTAGCGTTTATGCGCATCACGCTGCAATTCAGTGAGGTCGTACAGACCTGGAGCAAAAGCTTTTTTCGCTGTTTTTTTCAATGCATCGATCACTGCTGGTTTTCCTTTGCAGCCTGCCAAACGCTCTTTTATGACATTCTCTTGGAATGTGCGGTTTTGCTTTGTTTTGGCATCCTGCCACGTCAAGGTAAGTCCATCTACTTGTGCAGTCATTCCATAAAACGGCTTCGGCTGGAATTGCTGAATGTCTTCTTCTCGTTTGGCGATCATGGCAATCGTTGGTGTTTGTACCCGTCCGCAGGAAAGCTGTGCATTGAATTTGGTCGTCAGCGCCCTTGTTGCGTTGATCCCCACAATCCAGTCTGCCTCTGCACGTGCAACCGCTGAGCGATACAGATTATCATATTCTCTGCCGTCTTTTAGTCGTTTGAAGCCTTCTTGAATGGCTTTGTCCGTAACAGATGAGATCCATAGTCGTTTTAGGGGCTTTTTCACATGCGCTTTTTCAAGAATCCATCTTGCGACAAGCTCCCCTTCACGTCCAGCATCTGTTGCGATGACAATGTCTTTTACATCTTTTCTTGCAAGCTGTGCTTTTACTGCTTGAAATTGTTTACCTGTCTTTTTCATGACGACAAGCTTTAGCGGCTCTGGAATGATCGGCAAATCCTCTAAACGCCAGGATTGAAATTCTTTTCCGTAGCCTTCTGGATCAGCCAGTGTGACCAAATGGCCAAGGGCCCACGTTACAATGTATTGATCTCCTTCTAAAAAACCATTTCCTTTTTTATGACACTTCAGCACACGTGCTAAGTCACGTCCTACTGAAGGTTTCTCTGCTAATACAACTGTTTTTGACACTAGATTTCACATCTCTTTCTTCTATCCATCCTTTTATTATAGCAGACGTGGAGATGTGGTTCTAATGACGGATTATTTCTTCAAGCGCTGGATGATTTCGTTTGTGATTTCTTGTGTTTGATAAGCCCCGCCGATGTCTGCCGTTAAAAAGCCGTCTGCTGTGACTGATTCGATGATTTCGAGCAGGTGTGTACCCAGTTCTTCCTCACCGAAATGATCAAGCATGAGTTTAGCGGTCCAAATTTGACCGATTGGGTTGGCGATTCCTTTTCCTGCAATGTCTGGGGCTGATCCGTGTACAGGCTCAAACATGGATGGATATTTGCCATTCACATTGATGTTGGCGGCAGGCGCCACGCCAATACTTCCCATAATCGCAGCCCCAAGATCAGTTAAAATATCGCCAAATAAATTGCTGGCAACAATCACATCGAATTTCTCTGGTCTTGTCACAAAGAAGGCTGAGAGCGCATCAATGTGCTGCGAGTCTGCTGTCACCTCTGGATAATCCTTTGCTACGTCTTGAAACACTTCATCCCAAAATGGCATTGTATGAACGATTCCATTCGATTTGGTTGCACTTGTCACATGCTTTCGTCTTTTTTCTGCTAATTGAAAAGCAAAACGCATGGCTCGCTCTGTCCCTTTTCTGGAGAAAACAGCATTTTGAATGGCAAGCTGATCTTCCCCTTGATAGATGCGGCCTCCGATTTCACTATATTCACCTTCACCGTTTTCTCTTACAACAAGAAGATCGAAATCCTTTGGCTGAGCAAGCGGTGAGCGAATGCCGCTCAGCTGTTTTGCAGGTCTAACGTTGATCACCTGCTCAAATTCACGTCTAATTTTAATGAGCAATCCCCAAAGCGATACATGATCCGGCACTAAATTGGCATCTCCGACTGCCCCTAAGAAAATGCTGTCAAAGGCTTTCAGTTGTTCCAATCCATCCTTTGGCATCATTTCGCCATGCTCTAAATAATATTCACAGCTCCACGGAAAATCCTGAAAGGTGAAAGACAGACCGCCATGCACATCTGATATCGCTTTCAAAACTCGGATGGCTTCAGGTACAACTTCCTTTCCAACCCCGTCTCCTGGTATTGCTGCAATTGAAACATGCTTCATTGATTTTTCCCCCTTCGTCATCGGTCGACCGTCGACCATTTAATTCGAGTTTACTAAAGAGTGCGTGTTCTTACAATGGACAAAAGACGCTTTTATGATCAAAGCGCCTTTTTATCCTGCATCAGCACACGGGGCTTCTGTTTCTTTCTTCCCGCACTTTTTTTATCTGAAAGCAGCAAACCTCCTAAGGTCAGTATCGTTCCTAGCGCCGACATGAAGGTCAGTCTTTCGTGAAGAACGATCATTGAGATGACCATCGTAATAATGGGCACTCCATAAATATACACACTTGATTTCACCACACCGATCGTCTTCACGGAAAAGCTCCATGTCAGAAAACAAATAGCAGATGCAAAGACGCCTAAAAACAGCAAGTGGAAGGTAAACGATGGATTCGTGAACCGCTCCCAGTCTAAACGAATCTTAAAATGCCAGATCAGTGGAATCATCCATAGCAATCCGTAAAAGAAGACACGTCTTGTCACCTGAATAATATGGTAGCCATATTGATTGATCATTTTCGATAAAATGGAATAAAATGCCCAGACGATGGTAGCCATAAATGCTAAAGCATCACCAAGCGGATTCAATTGGAACGTCGTCATCCCATTAAAGCTAATCAGTACAATTCCCATCATCGCGATGAAAAAGCCTATGAAAAATCGGCTGTGCAGCGGCTCATCTTTTAATAAAAAATAAGACAATAGAAAAGAGAAGAATGGGACAACGGAGCTGATGACACCTGCATTCGAAGCGAACGTATAAGTAAGTGCAACATTTTCTAAAAAATAGTATAAGACCACACCGCATAACCCTGCGAGCGCAAACATCCCTTCATGCTTTCTACACTGCACCTTCATGGTGACTGGATAAATGATCATCAGGGCAAGGTACCCAAGGAAAAAACGAAAAAATAAAATCTCTGTTGGAGAAAAAGCCGTTAATAATATTTTGGTTGATATAAAGGTAGATCCCCATAAAAAAATGGTGAACATGGCTGCTAGATGACCAAGAAGCTGTTTATTTTTCATTTTGCTGTTACCTGCTTTGCAAAAATTTGCTGATACTGCCCTGGCGTAAGCCCAATAAATTCCGAAAAGAAATGAGTCAAATGACTTTGATCAGAAAATCCAGCGGCAGCAGCTACATCTATTGGCTTCATTCCTTGGGCGAGTAGTTCCTTCGCATAGTTCACCCTGATTGTCTGTAAATAACGATACGGGGTAATTCCTCTGAACTTTGTAAAAGCACGCAGCAATGAATATTTGTTCATGGACACAAGCTCACCTAAGTCATCTAACGATATATTTTCCGTGAGATGTGTTTCAATATATTGCTGTACGTCTTGGACTTTTTGTTCATTGGCATTGGCTGCTGATGCTTTTTCCTCTGGTGTATCAGAATAGGTTTCGATCAACTGCTTCATCAAAAAGTAAAAGGCTTCCTGTTTATTCAAAGCAGGAGCTTCTTCTGTGATCATTTGATGAAGATCATATAATTGCTTTGCTAGTTCACTTTGTGAAACCACAGGGGCTTTAAAATGCGGCTTGTGCTGAAAGACCTTCTCCAGCAACTCTGGTTCAATATTTAAGCTGCGATAATCTAGCGGCATGTGATCAAATTGTTCACATCCGTGGTTATCGTACGGATTGAAAAGAAGGATATCTCCTTTTTCAATGATGTATTCTTGATTTTGGCAGAACATACGTCTTTGACCGCCTTCAATAAATCCAATCACATAGTATGTATGAAAATGTTTTGGGAACTTTTTGATGATGGCATGAAAGCGATACGCCTCTATTTGCAAGTCCTGGTCAAAATGGACTCTTCGTTCCTCTAGTGTTCTCATGTCGATCCCCTCTTTTCACTGAGCTCATCATTAGTGTAGCACACCCTTTTTCTCTTGGATTGTACGATATTGACTTTGCGATGCAGGCTTGCCTAGAGGGAAGAACTTGGATAACATGAGACAAAAGATGATGTATAAAAGAGGGAATGATGGGATGAATTCATTCGATATGGAAAGACCAACACCGTACCACATGCAATTTTATGAACAACTGAAGCAAATGATATTTGATGGCCAGTTTCAGCCAGGGGAGCGCATCAATGAAACGCAGCTTGCCAAGCAATTTGGTGTAAGCCGATCACCGGTCAGAGAGGCGATGAGGCTGTTAGAAAAAGACGAGCTTTTAATCGCAGATCATCGATCAGGCTATTCCGTCTATACGTTGACCGAAAAAGATGTCGAGGAGCTTTATCAAATTCGGGTGGCCTTAGAAACACTTGCTGTTGAGCTTGCCTGTAAGGAAGCCTCGCAAAGAGAAATGGATGAAATTGAGCAGGTTCTCACGCAGGCGGACGAAGCGATCAAGCAGCAGCTGCCATCTAAAGAGATCGTCCAATTACATGAAGCCTTTCACCAAAAAATCATTTTGGCGAGTCACAATGACCGCTTATCCAAACAATTAAATCACGTGAATGCACTCATTCACTATTGCCGCATCTTTCATTTTAGTGGCGGAGCTCGTGCTGAAACCATTCAAAGAGAGCATGCAGCCATCTATTCTGAAATAAAAGAGCGCCGCTCCACAGAAGCCGTTCAAGCAATGAGGGAGCATTTATTACATGATGTCATGCACTTAAAGCAAGTACTCTCTAAAACAAACAAAGAGTAAAGGACTTTTCCCATTTTTTAAGCATTCCATGAACATATTTTGAATTTTTCGTAGATTTCAGCATGTCCAGACGATCTTTCGTTTATATTAGAAGATGAGAAACTAGCTTTTATACAGGAGGATTTGTATATGCATACAAGTATTAGCCGTCTTCGACAGGCGGGTTTTATTGAGGGTATGTCTCTTTTAACCCTTCTTTTAATTGCCATGCCTCTAAAATATTTTGCGGATATTCCGATGGCAGTCACTATTGTAGGCTCTCTTCATGGCGCATTGTTTGTCATCTATATGCTCATTTTGGCATATGTGACTTTTAAAGTTCGCTGGCATTTGAAATGGTCCATCGCTGGTTTTTTTGCGGCTTTCATTCCTTTCGGTAACTTCGCCTACGATAAGGTGCTCCGCCAATATGATACAAAAGCTTAATCAAAAAGGGCTAAAACGACATTCGTTTTAGCCCTTAGTCTTCACGCTGAAGCGTCCTGATAAAGGAACGCTTTTTTATATTGATGCATATTTCACAATGGCTGCTCGACGCGTCATGTCGTGATATGCCACCCATAATTCATCACCAGGCAAGACGCTGGTGATTGGATCGATTGGCTGTTTCACTTCATACATCATGCCATTTCTCTCAACCTGAATGATCGCTAACGGCAGATTGCCGATGACGCCTGCAAATTCAACATTGGTCACTTTTGCACTTCCTTGTTTCTCTTGCATGAGACCCATTTCTCTATCCAGCTCTTCTTTCTTTGTCTGGATCGTGATTTGAGTGCCCGCTGCGACCTGCATATGATCAGGGATAAACTGGCTGACCGTTTTTGTGATGGACTCATCTCCGTTTGAAACCGTCACATCGAGCTGAATAGGCTTTTGTTCATGGATGGCAATTGGATATTGCTTCACACGCTGGATCGTTCCTGTTAACGTCACATCTTTCCCCGATCGATTCCGCACTTCATGGCCATAGGCTGCCATTTTGAGCTGGCCGTTGATGTCGACAAGATCGGCTTTTTCTCCTGTTGTAAATTCAAAACCAGCCGCTTGAATCATCGGAATGGTATACCTTTTCTGATCTGCTTCAAATGTAAGCGATAAGACCGTGCCTCGTCCTACGGTTCCATATGATTCTATATTTCTTAAAACAGCGCCTTTGATGAACTTTGGCTGACTTGGCTGTGAGAAGTCACCTTCTTTTAAGAGCATTGCCTTTTTCTTCTTCGGATCATAGTGAATGACAATACGCTGGCCTGGCTGCGGTATCTGGGTGTAGGATACAACCGTTTTAACCGTCTTTTCTATGCGCTGCCCTTCATATTCAAATTGAAGCCGCATGCTGACAACTGGCTGTTCGTTGATGTAGGTGCCCGTTTCTTTAACAGACACAATATTGGCTTCTAATGTGACACTGTCCTTAATCTTGTTCTTTCTCACCAGTCTCAAAATCGGCGGCAGGAAGATCGCTAGTACAAATAATAACAGCGGGATCAAGATCCATATCGCCCAGTTAAGAATGAGCGGTCCGCCCTTCATTACATATTGCGTAAAGGTGTCAAATGATGTTTGGTGAGCAGGGCTTGCGTTTTCGATTGAGATGACTTTTTGCAAAGGAAATTCCTTTAGCTGTTTGCTTTTCGTCTCAAATGCACCCGTTAATTGATTTTCGAATGAATAATAGATCCAATCACTTTTCACATTTTTATGGAAAAATAGTCCTTCTCGGTTTAAATTTTCATATGAAAACGACTGAAAAAGCTTGCTGACAGACGTCGTCTTATTCGTGCGGTGGTTGTAAATATAACCAGTCAGCTTGCCTTTTGCTTCGTCCTTTGCTGTAGAGCCTACAAGAAGAACTTCTTCTTCATTAAGCTGGTAGATAAAGGTTTGATAAATCGGTTTTGGTGTTGGGACGACTTCACCAAGCCCTCCATCTGCATTCACTTTCCTTGGTCTTTTTGGATAGTTAGATTCGACAGCGACGGCAAAGTTTTGGGATGTTCCGATTGTTTTTGCTAGCTGCTTCTCCACTTTATCTTTAATGAGGCTAAACGGTTCAGCGTTTTTGGAGACATAGACCCCAAGCTGATGCTTATCGTTTGAGACTCCGCTGACATATGCTTTCTGGTCATTTTTTAAAGTCAATTCAAATATAGGTATAGGCGTCTGGCCTCTAAAGGAGTTCATGACGGCATCGATGGAAACGGGTCTTGCTGGCAGCTTCAGTTTGTTGAGATTGTGCACATGAAAAAACTGACCATTCTTTAGCTCACCTAGGACGGTAGCGGCGCCTTCCATTTCTCCTGTAAACACAAGCCGTCCATTCCATTGATATGTATTCGTTTTTAAAAACGAGGGTATCTGCAAGTTTTGTTTAATGAGCTCTTTCCTTTCTCCGCTAGGCGTTAGTTTCTCGATCAAAAGCTGCCCCTCTTTATTTTTTAAAGCAAGTAAGAGATTGTTACCTTGAATGGATGGCAGCATTTCATTAAACGTATCGCTTTCCGTGGTCCATTCACTGATTATTTTTCCTGATTGAGGATCATACATTACAAAATGGAGTTGCTGGTCTTTTGATACAGCACTCACCACTCGTTTCCCTTCATCAAATGTAAATATTCGTCTGACGTCATATTGCGTCGCTTTCCCTGCTGACAAATCATCTTGGTAATGGTTCCACACCAAGAAACTAAGAATGATTGCTGGAATAAAGAAGACAATATATCTGAGGAAGATGACTGGTACTCTTTTCACTTGATCGCTTCCTTTCTTGAGGTTCCTTTCACTTATACGTCAGTACAGCGAAAATGTTTCATGCTAGAAGAATACCATCAAAGCCTCTAAAATCCATATTTTACAAACTTTGTTGTTTACGATAAAATCCAATCAGATTCAAAAAAGGAGTTATCTCATTGGATAAGCTATCATCAATCATTCTAGCAGCTTGGCTGCGTGTCCCTCGCTGGTTCAAGCAATGGGTACTCGTATCCATTTCCATTTTCTTTTTTTATATGTGTTTTGTAAAGGGGCTGACTAGCTGGCACACCTTGCCGCCTGTCACTTTGCTCTCATGTGTGATTGGTTCCTTCATCATTTGGCTGATGTGGCTTAAGGGACAAAAAAACAAGTGAAAAGAGGACAATGATGAAAAAATCCATTCTATATTTTGCGATCTCTTTTGTTCTGCAATTCGTTTGGTTTGGTCTTGTGCACCCAAATAGAGGCGTGACCCTGCTGGATATGTTCATGTTTTCTATTTTGTTTGCGGTGATGTTCTTTTTTATTGAGCGAATTTGGCAGTATCAGAAGAAAGGACAAAGTAAATGATCATGAAGCCCGCTTTATTCACTCTGATGATCTGTGCATTTATCGGCCTGCTGTTAGTATCGAACCCTTTTGGAGCGGACGCTATGCGAATGGTTACGACCTTTGTTTTTCCTTTTCTTGTGCTCATTGGTTTCGGGGTTCTATTGTTTGACCTAATGAAAAAGGCTGCCAAATAGATGGCAGCCTGTTCCTTACTCTTTTCATGCAAATAAATAATCAATGTTTAATCTCCGTTACGGAGTGTATGAATTAAGATTCGATCATATCAGTGTGTCATATGTGTTCCGAGTGAACCTACGTTTGAAAGTAAACGCCATGGAAGTTCTGGATAACAAGACAACGAAAGCCCTACCTCTCATTCGTCCTTACGGCTCCGAAGCCGCGCCAGTGTGAATTGTAAATCAAAACGTCTTTTTTCCATTCTTCCGCTTTTATAGGGGGCGGGTGCAGAAGGAAAAGAATAAGTTTGTTCGCTTTGACAGCGTCTCGTTCTTATCAAGTAGAAGCTCTATTGCTTCTCATTATGTCATAGAAAAAAGAAAGTTTACTTTCTTTATTTATTTGCTTATTTCAACACTAATATAAAACTATAACACATTCCCCCTGCTTACGCAAGTGTTAAAGTGATAATTCTGCTGGTGTACGGCTTCCTTCATTCATATAACGAATGGAGGTTGGCTCAATCTTCAGAATCACTAGATTCGGATCCTCTTTTCCTTTAAACCATTTCTCCATCTCATCAGACCAAAGACGGTCGATCAGTTCCCGATCATCGGTTAATGTGGCGGTGCCTGCAATCTCTGCATAAGTATCACCGAATCCTTCGCCTGAATATCCAATAAGAATATGAACATTCGGGTTTTTTTCAATTTCTTCTGCTTTATGTGTTTCTTTACTCGTTGGTGTATATAACGTCAGCCCTTCATGGAAAAAAGTCATATAGCGGGTATGCGGCTTATCCTGTTCAACAGTCGCTAGTGTCCCGACCTTTTGTTCATCTAATAGGTTTAATACCTTTTGTTTTAATTCTTCTTGAGACATATCGTTTCACTCCTTCAAAATTTCATCCGTATACGTAGGTTTCCACGACAGCCCATTCATTAAACAAAGAAATGTGTTTTTCATAAAAAGCGATCTTCTGGCTGATGCTATAGAAAACAGGTTCAATGAAGGGAGAAATTGAACATGCATCATGAAACGATGTTCCATTTGAGTTCACTTGTCATTGCGGCAGTTGTTGTAGGCATTATCGTATGGTCTGTCATATCTGTGCAGAAAAATCGCAAGAAATACTAAAAACACCGCCCAATCAAAGCTGGGCGGTGCCGCGGTAGATCATGTATTCATAAAGGAACCGCCATTGACATGAAGTGTTTGTCCTGTCATATAAGACGATTCGTCAGAAGCCAGCAGGACAAAGCAGCCGACATGCTCTACAGGCTGTCCTGGTCTTCCCATTGGGGTTTCTGCCCCGAAGCTTTCCACACTGTCTTCATCAAATGTAGATGGAATGAGAGGCGTCCAAATTGGACCTGGCGCTACACCGTTCACCCGAATCCCATCTTTCACAAGCGATTGTGCCATAGAACGCGTAAAGCCGTTAATGGCTCCTTTTGTCGCCGTATAATCAATCAGCACTGGGTTACCCCGATATGGGTTAATTGATGTTGTATTAATGATGGAGCTTCCCGGTTTTAAATAATCCAGTGCCTTTTTCGTAAAATAGAAATAGGAATAGAAGTTGGTTCTAAAGGTTTGGTGAAGCTGTTCACTCGAAATATCTTGAATACGTTCTTGCGGATGCTGTTCAGCCGCATTATTTACTAAAATGTCTAATTGACCAAAGGCTTCAACTGTTTTTTCTACTGCTTTCTCACAAAAGGCTTCGTCACCGACATCTCCTGCAATCGTTAAGCATTTAACGCCTTCTTGTTCTACACGTTTTTGCGTATCCTCTGCATCCTCATGTTCATTTAAATACACAATGGCAACATGTGCACCTTCCTTTGCATAGGCAACAGATACTGCCCGTCCAATTCCACTATCTCCACCTGTAATCAGTGCCACTTTTCCTTTTAGCTTGCCAGAACCTTGATATGATTCATCCTCAAAGATCGGCGCTGGATTCATTTCTCTTTCACTGCCTGGCTGCTGATCCTGCGTTTGGCGCGGAATGCCATTTGTTAAATATTCACGTAAATCCATGTGTAAGCTCCTCCTTGATTTGTTGATGTATCCTTTCATTACCACCTCATTTTTTCACTCAAACATCATGAAGCTGTACAAATGTGTTCCCGAAAATCAGCATGTTTGAAGAGGGGAAAAATCGGTTACATGATCATCAAAAAGGAGCGTTCTCACATGCTGTCTATTTCGAAAACCTTTAGCAGACCAAAAGGCTGGCTCGGAAGCATTGCTGGACTCATTATGGCAAATGAAAATAAAGCATTGAATCAGTGGGCCATCCGCCACTTAGATTTGACAGATGGTGAAAACATTTTAGAAATTGGCTATGGACCCGGCTACAGTATTAAACATATGCTCAAGCATTATCAAGATCTTCATATTGATGGGCTTGATGCTTCTTCCACCATGCAGGAGCAAGCACAGTCACGCGTCAGCAAACGGGCAAAAGACAAACAAGTTCGGCTGTATGTCGGAAAAATCGAGAAAACACGTCTTCCCGGAGAGCAGTATGACAAAGTGCTGTCTGCTAACAATTTTACGATTTGGGATGCTCCAAAAACGGGCTTACTCAATCTTTATCACACCTTGAAACCAGGCGGAACACTCGTTATTGTGATGCAGCCAAGAGAAAAAGGAGCTGATGCCAATCGGACAAAAGAGATGGGTGAAAACATATTAAACGACTTGAAGTTTGCCGGGTTTGACCATTTGTCTATTGAGTATGAAGAAATTCGTCCTACCCTTGCCGTCTGTGTCACAGCAAAAAAGCCGAGAAGCGACTAAGCTCTCGGCCTTTTTCTTACCACTTTGCCTCTTTGACAAATTGATAGAAAAGCTGATGTAATTTCTGTTCAATGTCTTCCTTTGTTCCTTGTCCATAAAGCGCCATGCTTTCTTCACTTTCAATGATGGATGAACTGATCAGACTAAACATTTCTGACCCTTCCTTGCCAAGCTCTTGCGGTGCCAGCATCATGAGCATTCGTGACATCTGCTGCTGCCCGCCATCCATGCTTTTAACCTCATATGCCTGATCAAGATCATAAATATGAAAGATTGGTTCCTTGATGAATGCATGCTTTAAATGATAAAGAGCAAACTCAGTGCCAGGTATGCCTAAGCCGCCTTGCTGTTCACGTTCCAGAAGGCCGCCCGCTACATCATCCGCATGTATGAGAAACCCTTCCTCTTCAAGCTGACAAAGCAGCTGCCTGAGGGTTTCATCATGCTGCGGCATCGTCTTTCTTTTTTCGATGGTAAAATGGGACAGGATGCTGCGAATTACAAACATATAATTCGTCACCTGCTCTGCAACCGCCATCATATCAACAGTTTCTTGCACCAATTCTTTAGGAGATTCTTTTGTTCTTTTTTTCTCGATGATATAAGGAATCTTCCGTTTAATATGAGCCTTCACACGCATGGCATCATCCTCGTTTAAAAGGGGGCTGACCATAATGTAATCGATATGCTCATAGGGAATCGGAACGGTCGAGACAATCATGTCATAGCTCGATGCATCGATTTCCTTTAGCTCCATCAAGGAGGATAGATCGAATTTGGCGATCTCCGGCAATTCTTTTTTCAATCGGGAGGCGAGCATTTTAGATGAACCAATCCCGCTTGAGCAAACAACCAGCGCATGAATTTTTGTTTCTTCTTTTTTGATTTCAAGCACTGAGCCAAAGTGAAGCACAAGAAAGGCAATTTCATCCTCTGGAAATTCAATCTCTGGAAAGAAACGCTCGACTCCTTCTTCAATCGCCATAAACAGCAAAAAGTAGTCTTTTTTTATTTGTTGTGTGAGCGGATTATAGATTCTCATCTTTTCCTTTAGACGGTTCATGGCAGGCTCAAGATGAGACACGAGCCCCTCATACAATGAATCATTTTCATTGAGATGATAGCCGGTTTTATTTGAAATAAAATCAATGAGCTTTTTCGTTCTCAGCGCTATATCCAGCTCAATTTCATCAATACGGTATTCTGCCCCAAAGCTGCGATTTGCACTGCGAAGATGGATGGTCATATAACCGACCTCCGCTTCAGGAATTTCCACATTAAACATGCGTTCAAGTGCTCTTGCCATTCGAAGTGATGATTCAAATTCCTTCGTCCGCTTTAATTCCAGCAGCTCTTCCTCTTCCATTCGAATGGTTTCCCCAAGCTGAATACGTTCGATAGCATAGGTTAAGTGAACAACAAGTGCAATATAGGCACTATCAGATAAGGAGAGTGACAGTCGATCTTTCAAATGAAAGAGCAGCCTTTCTACCTTAAGCAGCTGCCCTCTGCTGACAACGCCAAACACCTTTTCTGTCGCTTTCGTTCGATGTTTGATATTCATTTCAATCGTTTCTAAAAATAATTGAATGTCGAGCCGGTCAACAATGAGATTGCCGACAATTTTCCGTTTTGCTTCCTCCGGCCCTTTTAATTCAATGCCGTACCCGCGCTTGCGGATAAGCTGCAAACCGTATGGAGCAATCCACTCCGTCAGTTCATCTAAATCATAGCTGATCGTCGCATTTGTTACCTGCAAGTCAGCTGCGAGTGTGTATAATTTCACCGGTTCCTTCGCTTCAAGCAGCGCACATAGGATTAAGAGTTTTCGTTCATCTGAACTATATTCGATTTGATCCTCATTTGACATATGAGCAAGAAGCCGCTGTTTATCCTCCTGTTCGCCGACTGCCTTCAAGCCTTTCCCCGGCTGTTTATCTAATGAAAGATGATAATCTTTTAATATTGGTTTAATGGATTTTAGTTCTCTATGGATCGTTCTAGTACTCACCTGAACAGAATCGGCTATCTCACGAATGGTGACATAACGATTTTGCTGAATGATGTATTTAATGACTTTCTGTTCTCGTGCCGTTATGTACATGAAATGCCTCCTTCTGTATAAATAGGTCTATTGTCACACCTTAATATAAAACGCTTTCAACGAGCGTTGCAATCTTAAGTTGATCTGAATTTGGCACAGCGGCTGTGACAAATATAAACAAGGGATCATCAGACACTTCTCCAAAATGACGGTCCATAATCCTTTTGATGAAATTGAACCTTTTGTTCTTGAAAAGGCAGTGAACCCCCCGCTTTTAAAGAATAAGTCGGATTGTATACTGGAGAGCCAAAGCAATAATCGATTGTGCCTTCTTCCGGATGGAACATGACGGTTCGCATCGTTCCAAACAGCTCCTCATAATTGTGCACAGCCAGACCATCAGGATATTCTGTCTGGAACAGTTTCACAAGAGAATCACTTGATCGTTGTTCTTTTAACGCTTCCATTAACATATCGTATCTGACCACAGAATGATGTTTGGTCATCCCTTTTGCTGTTTGATCAGCTACCGGATGATTTGTTGCCGCAATATAACCTCTCTCCGGTCTTCTCACCCTTTTTTGACCATCAATGATTTCAATCACAGCCGCCTCTCCTTTTCGATCGGCAAGCATGATATGAACATTTGAGGCAACGGGCATTTCCTGGATAGAGCGAATGGCTTCCTCGATCGTTTGACAGGATTCCAGAACAGAGCGAATCACATGATACACCTGCAAACCAGCCACTGCTGGGGGTTTTAAACCGGGTTCATTGCCAACCGGCGGACCGCAAGCAGAGAAAGTCACAGCAAGACCATACTCATTCATCCCATCAGATCTGCCAAACAAGAGCAGCGACGAGCCTGTATGATATGCCGAGCCTTTTACATGTGTCGTCACAAGACGCATATCATCAAAAATCGGGGAGAAATCATAGTTACGAAGCATGACCGTTTGTTGACCTGCCGCCATATTCCCCTGCCTCACACAGTGGGAACAGCCTGGCTGAAGATGAGATGAATAGAAAAAGGTCAAATAACGCTCATCTAATTGCATTTCATCACAAAAACCAGCAAACTCTTCATCTAATTGAGGAAGAAAGGGACGGATCAGCTGCTTCGTTTCTTTCACAGCCTGTTGTGTTACCGGTTCTGTCCGAATATATTGTGTCTTTAGCAGCGGGTTCTCCTTAAGCCAGACAGCCTGCTGTTTTCCTACTTCATAAGCCGTTCCTGTCATCTTTTGAAAAAACGCACTGATTTCCTCCATGCCTGCACACCTCTTTCGCCTTCGTTTCTTTTATCATATCGAAACCGTCATTTATTGAAAAGGATGAAAAAAACTGCAATCCCACCGGATTACAGCTGTTTACAGTATTCCTTAAACAATGCTTCTGCCATCGCTTCATAACCCTTAGGATTCGGGTGAAATTGATCAATCGATAAGTAGGCTCTTTCATGTCCTTCAAACGCCCGGTACACATCCACAACTTCTACATGCGGATTCGCAGCAAGCAAACGAAGCTGTTGATTATATTGCTGAAGCCAACGCCCGGCTATTGGTATTTGCGGAAATGGATTATATAAATTCATGAAATACACGTAGTAGGGCTGATGCTGCCCTCTTTTGATCTGAGCGATTTCTTGAATCATCTTGCTAAAATTCGCCTGGCAATGCGTGACCGCTTGCAGCAGTTTCTTTTCATCTTCACCTTCTTCATACTGCTGAACAGCTTGAACAAGGTCATTCCCACAGCCTGTGATGGTGATGATGTCAGCTGCCGCAATCGAACGTCTCACCTCTGACCGTTTGAAGAGCTGTAAAATCTGCTCAGTCGTTAACCCTGATTTTGCAAATACGGACAACTCAACAGGTACATGCGTCTTTTTTTCAAGCATCCACCAAAACCGCTGAACAAATCCTCCGCCAAATAAACGTGCCCCCACCCCAACTGTTAAGGAATCTCCAATCGCAACATAGGATCGTCCCACTCTTATCCCTCACTCTCTCCTGCCTTCTCTTATATATACGAAACCGGAGAACAGATGCTTGTAGCAGATGACTTAGGGGCATCCATCTTTTTTTGAGATGCAGCGCCTTTACAAACTCTTTACTTGCGATATCGATCAATTTTTTGTTCAATAAGAGTAGGTTTTTTGCGCTGAAAACTGCGTGTTTACGCGTTCCAGAAAAATTTACAAACTTTTTATCTTGATTTCGAGACTTTTTACCTTGACTTCAAACTACATAGTGATTACAATGAAAATATCAGTTTTCATGTAACTGTGCTTGTTACATCTTTTTCATAGCATTCCAATATGATTAAAGATGCCACATATTCAGTGTACCTTTGGGATACGCTAAAAAAATAACCGAAACAGAAAGGATTGAATGAACATGGCAAAAGTTTTATACATCACTGCACATCCGCATGATGAAACAGTTTCTTACAGTATGGCTACTGCTAAGGCATTTATCGAATCTTATAAGGAAGCAAATCCAAGTGACGAGGTTGTACATATCGATTTGTACAAAGAAAACATCCCTCACATTGATGCAGATGTATTCGCTGGCTGGGGCAAACTTCAATCTGGCGCTGGTTTCGATACACTTTCAGCTGAAGAGCAAGCGAAAGTTGCTCGTCTAAACGAATTAAGTGATCAATTCGTTTCTGCTGACAAATATGTATTTGTTTCACCACTTTGGAACTTCTCATTCCCACCAGTTCTTAAAGCATACATCGACTCTGTTGCTGTAGCTGGTAAAACATTCAAATACACTGAGCAAGGTCCTGTTGGATTATTAACAGACAAAAAAGCTCTTCACATCCAAGCACGTGGCGGATACTACTCTGAGGGTCCTGCTGCTGAACTTGAAGCAGGTCACCGTTACCTTGGTACAATCGCTAACTTCTTCGGAATTCCTTCTTTCGAAGGTCTTATCGTTGAAGGTCACAATGCTGAGCCTGCAAAAGCAGAGCAAATTAAAGCAGATGCAATCGAACGTGCGAAAGCTTTAGGAAAAACTTTCTAATAACTGCACACAAAAAGCCAATGATCTTTACGGTCATTGGCTTTTTATTTGTTCAGAAAAGCCTAATTCTCTCGAAATATCACTGGCGGCTTTTTTCACCTGTTTAATTAAGTAAGGTAAGCGTTCTTTTTGATATCCTGCTTCAAATCCTGCAATGCTAATACCTGCTGCCACTTCCCCCAGATGATTGAAAATAGGAGCTCCAATCGCAGCTGTATAGTTTTCAAGCTCAGAATAGCTTAGCGTATATCCCCTCGCATTTGATTCTTCCAGCATGTTTCTTAAAACCTCTTTATCTGTGATGGTCCCAATTCCGATCTTCCCCAGCTCAATTGAGTCAATATAGGCAAGTCTCTCGCTCTCTGGCAAAAAGGAGAGAATACTTCTCGCACAGGCACCCGCATATAGGGGAGACCGTCTGCCAACGGCGGTGTAGAGACGAACAGGCTGCGTACCTTCAATCTTTTCCACGTAAATGGCTTCGTCGCCCTCACGAACAATGAGCTGTACAGCCTCTCCTACTTCATCGCGTAAGCTTTCCATAAATGGTCTTGCAATCCTTCGAATATCAAGGCGGTCCGCCACAAGCTGACCGTATTCAAGGAACATTAAGCCTAATCGATAAACACCTGTTTCTTGCTTTTCTAACAGTCCCATATCGGCTAAAGAGCTCGCCATGCGATGGACAGATGTTTTCGGCATACCGGAAAGCTCGATCATTTCATTTAATGTTAATTGATCGTGAGCGATAAACAGCCGCAAAATCTCCATTGATTTCACAACCGTTTTATTTGTGTTTTGCATCTTCTTCACCTTTTCTAAACGAGAATGCTTCCAGCTTGATTCTTGCGGCCAGCTCCCTCAGTTCTGCTTCTTGCTTAAATAACGCCTGCTCTGCATCCCGATGATCTATTTGTTCAAAATACAGCTTTGCCCCAGGCATCGCCTGTGCAATAAGCGGCAAATCAACAGTCGCTACTTCTCCAATACGCGGGTATCCGCCTGTCGTCTGCCGATCTGCCAGCAGAATAATCGGCTGGCCATCGGGTGGAATTTGAATAGATCCAAAGGCGACAGCTTCTGAGATCAATTCCAGCTTTTCTTTTAAATGAACCGGCTCTCCCTTTAGCCGGCAGCCCATGCGATCTGATTGGGGTGTGACCTGATAAGGCTGCTCAAAAAACGCGGTTTGAGATGTTTCTTGAAAATGAGAAAGATGCCTGCCTGCCAGCACACGAATCACTGGTGATTTCCGCAGCGGTAAAAAATGATCATGACTCACTGTCCAATCGGGTGCGCCGTATCCCGCCTGTTTCACTTTATTTTTCAGCCTATCAAACAAATGATCCGCTACGAGAGACGGCTCTCCAACAGGCAGAACGTCGCCTTTTTCAAGCGGTCGTCCTTTCAGTCCACCGATCCCTGCTCTGACATAGGTGCTTTTGCTCTGCATGACTGGTTCCACATCAAATCCACCTGCCACAGCAAGATAAACGCGGCAGCCTCTCTTACAAAGACCAAAGGTGATCGTACTTCCTGATCGAACAAAGAGCGGCTTCCATAATGGTGCCCGCTCCCCATCAATATCAATCTCTACATCAGCACCAGTGACTGCAATGAGCTGATCCCTCTCACATGTGAGCACAGGCCCCGGCCCCATCAACGTCACTTCCAGCACTGCTTCGTTTTCTTGGTTGCCAGTGAGAATGTTGGCGATTCTAAGTGAGAGCGGGTCCATGCCGCCGCTCGTTAAGACACCATACTTTTGATAGCCTTGCCGCCCTTTATCTTGAATGGTTGTGTAGATTCCTGGCTTGATGACATGAATACTCAACGTTCTGCCTCCTTCATGCTGAAAAATTCCTTTTCAGACATTTGGACAAATCTGACCTCGTCCCCTGCTTTCAATAGACTCGGAATTTCCTCGTCTGGGCGAAAAAGCGGCAGCGGGGTTTGTCCAATGAGCTGCCAGCCCCCGGGTGTGGAAATTGGATAAACACCTGTCTGCTTTCCTGCAATACCAACAGAGCCTTTTGGAATGGACATCCTTGGTGTTTCTCTGCGTGGTGCCGCGATCTTTTCAGACAGCCCGCCTAAAAACGGAAACCCTGGGGCAAATCCAATCATATAGACAAGGTACGTGCCGGCAGTGTGAATACGCACGACTTCTTCTGGCGTTAAACCATTGATACGGGCAACCTCTTCTAAATCAGGGCCCAGCGCTCCCCCGTAACAGACTGGAATGTCAACGGTGCGGCGCTTTACCTGAACTCCCTCCTGCCATTTGTCTTCAAGAAGTTGTTCAATATAGCCTTTGACCCATTCATACGGAGACAGATCTTGTGTTTGCAGCTGGGCCGATTGATGTACGGTATAAGGCTCGTAAAAAACAGTCACGTTTGTAAAGGCTTGAACTGCTTCTACATACCCTTCAAATGGGTGCTGTTCAATACATGCAAACAGCTGCTCAACACGTGCATGAATCTCCTCACGTATGTCAGCTCCTGCTTGGATGACGATCGCTGCATCTCCCAGCGGGTGATAGGTGATGGAATCTTTTATCGTTGAAAAAGCCACTTGAGGACACCTCTCTTTCTACAGTACACCGAGCTTTTGATCTCTTCGATCTGTGATGAACATATGCCCGGGTGCATGAGTGATCGCAATGTCGGGTTTTGTATGCATGACAATCGCTTGCGGCGTCACACCACATGCCCAAAACACCGGGACTTCTCCTTCTTTGATCACAGATGGCTCTCCAAAGTCAGGATGATTCACATCGGAAATGCCAATCACCGCTGGGTCCCCTATATGGATCGGTCCGCCATGGACTGATGGAAATCGAGATGTCACTTGAACACTTCTTGTGACTTGATGCGCCGGAATGGGTCTCATGCTGACCACCATCGGGCCATGAAAGACTCCTGCTTTTTCACAAGCTATATTCGTTTGATACATGGGAACGTTATGACCGTCTTCAATATGGCGGACAGGAATGTCATTCAGCATAAGCGCGTGCTCAAACGTAAAACTGCATCCAATGAGAAAGGCAACCATATCATCCTCCCAATAAGCCGTGATATCTGTCACCTCTTCTTCAAGAATCCCTTTTCGGTAAATACGGTACTTAGGAAAGTCCGTACGAATATCCGCTTGAGGCGCCGACCGTCTTGGCACTGGATCACCTGGGTCCAGTACATCAAGCAAGGGACATGCAGCCGGATTCCGCTGGCAAAATAAAAGAAAATCAAAGGCAAGTTCCTTTTTGACAATCATTAAATTGGCTTGAGCAAACCCTTCTGCAAAGCCAGCCGTTGGTCCTGTGATCTTTTTTTCGCGAATCAATTCTCTCATCTGTGATGGCTCATATGTTTGATAAGTATTCATCTGAATCAGCTCCATAGTTTCGGGATTTCATTAATGATGGTATAGCCGCCCATCATCGCCATAATGACCACAACAAATGCACCAGTCACTGTCAAAAAGAATGGATGACGATAATCTCCGACAATGTCTTTCTTATACGCCGCAACGAGTAATGTGCCAAGGGCGAGCGGCAAAATCAATGCATTGATTGCTCCAACTAATATCAAGATGTTCACTGGTCTTCCGATCGTAATAAAACAAATGGTCGAGAGGGCAATAAAGCCAATGATGATACCACGCTGGTTTTGCTCAATTTTTGGTGAGAAGGTTTTAAAAAAGGAAACAGATGTGTATGCTGCTCCAATGACGGATGTAATCGCCGCAGCCCACATAATAATCCCGAACATTTTATATCCGATATTTCCTGAAGCTAATTGAAAAACAGAGGCAGGCGGGTTGGATGGATCTATCTGCAAGCCTTTTGAGACAACTCCTAATGTGGCAAGAAAAAGTGCTACACGCATGACAGATGTAATTAACACACCGAAAATAGAGCTTTTCGTCACTTGCGGCAGTGCTTCCTTCCCCTTAATACCTGCATCCAGCAAGCGATGCCCGCCAGCAAAGACGATATAGCCGCCTACCGTTCCGCCCACAAGTGTCACAATGGATAAAATATCAATCGTCTCTGGGACAAATGTTCTCACGGCCGCTTCTCCAACTGGCGGCGCTGTTGAAATCGCCACATACAGCATCAGGCCAATCATGACAAAACCAGCTGCCTGTGTGAAACGGTCCATCGCTTTCCCAGCCTCTTTGATCACAAAGATGAGAATGGCAATCACAGCACTGATCCCTGCGCCGATTCGCGGATCGACTCCGAAGATTACCTGGAAACCGAGACCAGCTCCAGCGATATTTCCGATGTTAAAGGCAAGTCCTCCAATGACAATCAAAAAGGCCAGCACATAGCCGAGACCCGGGAGCACCATATTCGCTATATCCTGACCTCGTTTTTCTGAAACGGCAATGATGCGCCATACATTTGTTTGTGCAAAAATATCTAATAAAATTGAGATCAAAATGACAAACCCAAAGCTAGCCGCAAGCTGCTGTGTGAAGACGGTTGTTTGTGTTAAAAATCCCGGTCCGATCGCGGACGTCGCCATTAAAAAGGCAGCGCCCATCAGCATAGACCGATTCCCCTTTGGTGCCTTCATTTGTTTGACTTTCTCTGTTTTCATGCTGTTTCCCCCTTTGATGACGATTTTTATTGAAAGGCCTTGAGATGAATCCCGGCTTCTTTTAGCTTCGCTGTAATGGTCTTCGCAAATTGAAGCGCATGGCTGCCGTCTCCGTGAATGCAGACCGTATCTGCTTTGAGCTCGATATCTTCTCCTTGAACTGTACGAACCCTGCCTTCTCTCACCATACGAACAACCTGCTGAACGGCCCGTTCATCCTCTTCAATGAGTGCATGTTGTTCGCGGCGCGATGTCAGCGTCCCGTCTGTTTGATACGTCCGATCAGAAAACACTTCATGTGCCACTTGCAAACCTATTCGTTCACCTTCTAACGCAAGTTCACTGCCTGACAGACCAAATAACACAAGGTTTGGGTCCACATCATACACAGCCTTCGCAATCGATTCAGATAATTCAGTATTTTCAGCCGCCATGTTGTAGAGGGCGCCGTGTGGTTTGACATGCTGCATCGTACCACCCTCGGCCTTGAGAAAGGCTGATAGAGCGCCAATTTGATAGATGACAAGATCATAGGCTTCCTCTGCGGAGATAGCCATTGGACGTCTGCCAAAGCCGGCCAAATCTTGCAAACCAGGATGTGCACCAATTTTGACCCCTTTATCCAATGCCATTCTGACCGTCTTTCTCATAACCGTTGGATCTCCTGCATGAAAACCGCAAGCAATGTTGGCTGAGGTGACATATTCTAAGATTTGTTCGTCTGCACCGATTGTGTATTGACCAAAGCTTTCTCCCAAATCACAGTTGATATCCACTTGATACATAGAATCCCTCCTTGTTGTTCCGAAATACGGAATATAAAGTCCGAATATTCGAATTTATATTGATTATACCAACTTTGGATAGACTGCACATGAAATTGTCAGAAAATATAACAATCGAACTAGGAGAAAACAAAAAAAGCGAGAGGCAAAATCCTCTCACTTTTTCTGTCATGAAATGCACCTTATTTAGACAGCACCCAATGTTGGATGGCTTTTGCCACACCGTGTTCTGTGTTAGGAGCCGTAATCCAATCAGCGGCCTCTTTCACCACTTCCTGGGCATTTCCCATCGCAATGCCTAACCCGGCTTCTTGAATCATGGCCATATCATTGAGGCTGTCGCCAAGTGACATGACGTTGTCCATCGTACAGCCAATGCGTTCTGCTACTTTTGCAAGAGCTGCCGCTTTGTTAATGCCGGCTGCATTGACTTCAATATTCGTTGGACTTGAGTTTGTGATCTCTAGGTGCTTATTTGTTTTCAATGTATTGAGTACTTCCTCACGAACGTCATCATCATGAATATCAAAGCCAAATTTCAGCCATTCATGGTCATGAATTCGTTCAGGAAATTCACCTCTCCACACCTTATCCACAGTTGAAGCCCAGTAATCGGTTTCGTACCTATTTTTTAAATCCCACATCATTTGGACATGATCAGGATGCAGCAGATCCCGTTCGATCAGCTGGAAGTTTGAATCCCAGATTTCACTTCCGTTTGCTGTCACAAGGTAAGACGATAACTTGAGCGGCTCAACCAGCTCTCGGCATGTCATCAGTGTCCGCCCTGTGCTAATGACCACATGGACCCCTTTTGCTTCAGCCTCTTTAATGGCTTGTTTATTTTCCTCTGGAATGATGTGCTCACTGTTTAACAGCGTGCCATCCATATCAATGGCAATCAATCGGATGTCTTTCTTATGAGCTTGTGTTGACAAATTGAGTACCCCACTTTGTATCGATTTTTGAAACTATCTTTATTTTAATATAAAGAGGAAGAAGGCACAAAGGGACGAGTTTGATCCCATAGAAAAAAGACCTTGTGACAGGTCTTTTTCACATGTGCTTAGCGTTCACACGCAATGCCGTCTTTATCGCGGTCAAGGTGCTTATTTTTTTGATAAAGTGCTTTAGATACATAAGGCTTGTATTTTGTTTTTCCGCCTTTGTTTTTCGTGTTTTTACTTTTTGCTACGCCGCCTTTATACACTTTGTTCAGCGCTTTGCAGTTTTTGTAAGACTTGACCGTTTTTGCATCTGCTGTGTGGGTGTCGACTTGTGTAAAACTTAGTAAAAGTCCTAAAGACAAGACAGCCACCATGATTTTTTTCAACATGTAAGATCCCCCTATTTTTTCTAATTTTACATTTTTATCATATGTCACCACTTTTTGTTTTTCAAGACTATTGAGCTAAATATTTTGATTTTTTTGGCATGAAATACACCTTATATCCTATATGGTACAATGAGTGGGAAACCTTTCCGTTTTTGACACGTATATGAAGAGAGGAGTTTTTCACATGAAAATGAAATATACCATTTTATATGTAAACGATGTGGAGGCGAGTATTCATTTCTATCAGCATGTACTTGGTTTCCCAATAAAATTGAGGGTTGAATCCTATGTTGAGTTTGACACTGGAGACGTGACGTTATCGATTAATTCACGCCAGGATGTCAAAGAAGCACTCGGATTGCCTGTCCCTGAAGCAAATCAAGCGTCTCACACGTTTGAGATTGGCTTTGTTGTGGATGATGTGGAGCAAACGATTGCATCAATGAAGAAAAAAGGGGTTTCGATCATCAAAGAACCTGCCAAAAAACCATGGGGTCAAACAGTCGCTTATGTGTCTGATCCTGATGGTCATTTCATTGAAATATGTGATGCGGTCTCCTAATTGTCTTTGAAGGGAGTGAACCAGAATGAGAAAAAAACATGCTTTTTTCGCCGGTGTTTGCTCAATGATTGTGATTTGCAGCGCCGCTATCCTGTTGCAGCACCTTGAATGGATTGGGTTTGTCAGTGGCGGCATCTCAATTATTGGAGTCGTGATGTCTGGGGTGCTAATGGGTGCTTGGACAAGTGGAGAAGAGACACGAACAGCCTATCATTCTGAAACAAAAGAACACCGCATGTGGCGTCTTGATACGGCTTTTCTTGTAATCATTTTTGCACTTCCACACATGGCTGCGTCAGTCTTTTATGTTTTGATGTAAACACTTGTTAAAAGGAGTTCGCAATATGGCTGTTTTTATTCTATTCATTGTATTTGGCTTTCCTATTCTCTCTGTGCTGATTGGCATTTTGGGCACGCTCTTTTTGAAGAATGTTTGGATGCCCACTTTAATTGTGCTGTTAGCGAGCATGATCTTCATGTTCACTTATATTGACGGGAATGAATCCTTTCTCATTTGGGTCATCGTCTATACCGTCTTTACATTCTTTGCTGGGTGGATTACAAAGCGGCTCAAGTAAAAAAGAACAGTTTCCACTGTTCTTTTTTTGAATCATATATCCGCACACCATAGTTCAATTTCAATTTTCAGCTCAGGCCATCCTAAAGCTGATACATAAGCAACCGTCATTGATGGGTAAGCTGTTTTGAAGATCGTATCCCACTGAGGGTATAGATGGTCCCAGTCGATCACTTTAGGAGCTCTATTTTTCATTTCATTTAAGTGCTAATTTACACTAAAATACTCTTATATTGAAGCATCTTATTGATTTAAACAAAATATTAAGTAATAGCCCATAAGGATAGCTTCATACCTAAACTACAGGTAAAATACCAGTCATACACTAAGCGTTTTTGTTACCTTTATTTTTTTGAGGCCGAAAAAGGGTCTCATCGTTTTCTAGCTTAGAATCAATAAACTCCACAATACGTTGAAGATCGTGTATTTGATTCATCACTTTTTCTTTATATTCTAAAAGGGTTCTTTTTAATTCGGGAACAGAACTAGGTTTATATTTTACAGGATATTGTAAAATATTTTTCATTTCATTTAATGACATTCCTGTTTTTTTCAGACAAATGATTAGTTCCATTAGCTCTATGTCTTCTTCATCGTATATTCGATGTCCATTTCGTTTTCTTTTTGCATAAGGAAGCAATCCGATTTTTTCATAATAGCGGATCGCATCTTCAGTTAATCCGGTTTTCTTGGAAGCTTGCTTGATAGAATAAGCATTCAAATCATCACCTACTAATTTTGTTTACAGATAGATTAATTAAAATCTAAACGAGAAACTCGTTTTGGTAAATATCAATCAGTTGATTAAGTACTTGTGCCTCATAACCAGAGAATTTGATGCAGTTTCTTTGCCCTTGTTTACAAAAATCCCGGTAATTTCGTTGTTGAAATTGAAAGCAGCTTCATATAAGCGAGATGCCCCTTTGCTTGGAGGAGAAAAAATAAGGTTCCTTATGGGAAGAATATAACTGGGCATTCTTTTTCCTTTGGTCAACTTCGTCCTGTTTGGCCCTGGGCAGACACTGCGAATTTTTATTCCCTCGGTCAATAGCTTCGAAGCAATTCCATTCGTCCACAGGGAAAGGGCTAATTTACTGTTCGCATATGGACCTATAATCTTTTTAAATGGAATTGTCTTAGGATCGATTACTGTATTTAAGTCAAATTGCTTCAAAAATAATAAAGAATTGGAAGACGTATTGATGATCGTTTTCTCCTGCCCATGTAGTAACAGTTCTTTAAGTTCCATTGTAACGATATAAGGCACTAATGTATTAATTTCAAAATGAATTTCACGCCCTTGTTTGGAATATTTGTATTCAGCAAAACTGACTCCTGCATTGTTAAAAATCAAGTCAATTTTGGTCTCGCTTTTCTTAATCTGGCTAAGTACGTTTCTAAGGCTGGAGAATTCGGCTAAATCAGCTTTATATACTCTTAATAGCTTCTTTTTAAGAGCATCAATAATTATCGGTTGATCATTTGGAAAGTCAGAACGAATTACAGCAATTACTTCCCATCCTTGAGATAGAATCTTTTTCGTCAGTTCCAATCCAATCCCAGAGTTGGCTCCTGTAATCAATACCACTTTATTTTGTTCGTTCATTTTATTCTTCCTTTCTGTGTTTCCGATAGTAAACACAGATTACTACTTGGAGTGAACACCAAGTCAAGGGAAATTTATTTAATATATTTCCATAAGCGATTTATATTCGTATCCTTAAAAAAGCTATCCTTTATTATGGATAGCTTTTTGTATTAGTGAAAAATAAAACCAAAATGAGTATCCATAGCCACAAGGTAAGAACATCAATATCTTCTTTTTCATGACCGGAACACTCCTTTTGTTTGCGTGAGCAAGGTTTTGATTAACTTCATCGTACCTGACAAGTGATACATCGTCAAAATGATTTATAGACGATAACGTGCAATGTCCTGATTCAATCGCATGCTTAGTTCATTGAGCCTTTCTGCTGCTTTAGCCACATTAGAGATGGCTGTCACTTGTTCGTCTGTGGATGCAGTGATTTCTTCGATCGCCGCAGCATTTTCTTGAGAAACATGTGCTGCGCCGTGCATGGCTTTAGTGATGAGGTCGTTTTGCTCCAGCAGTGTATTCAGCTCTTTTGCCATCGCGTTTGTTTCAACGATGGTTTGTGAAATCAATGTAGAGATGGCATTGAACTCATGTTCTGTTGCATGCACCGCTTCATCCAGCTCGGCAAAACGATCCATTGTGCTCGACATGATGCCGGCTGTTGCCGTCGTTTCTTCTTTAATGCCTTGGATCATTTGCTGAATTTGAACGGCTGATTGTTTTGTCTGTTCAGCTAAATTCCGCACTTCACTCGCCACAACTGAGAAGCCTTTGCCATGCTCTCCTGCACGTGCTGCCTCAATACTTGCATTCAGCGCCAGTAAATTCGTCTCATTTGAAATGCTTTCAATCGTATCTGTGATTTGAGAAATATCCTGTACTTTTGTAGTTAACTGCTCGATTCCTGCTCTAATGCCTTGAGATGCCTGAATCGATTGTTCATTCGATTGTTTTAATTGCTGTACGATTTGCTGACCCTGCTGTGATGATTGACTTGATTGGTCGGAAATCCGTTTAATTTGATCACTCTGTTCTTTGACATTCTCAATAGATTGATTAAACTGGGTCATTTGTTGATTGGCTACTTCAAGATCGGATGCTTGATGAAGTGTTCCAGTCGAAATGTCTCCGATGGCTCGTCCAATTTCTTCACTGCTGGCTGAGGTTTCTTCAGAGATCGCCGATAAATCTGTCGCTGATTCAACAAGCTGACTGCTCGTTTCCTGTAAACCGCTCACCAGTGTTCTGAGTTCTCCTGACATATGGTTAAAGCCTTTTGCCAGCTGGCCGATTTCATCCGTTGTTTCCTTTAAGTTCGTGCGTTCAATATTCCCCGCCGCAATTTCCTTTGAAGCAGCAGTGACTTGCTTCAGCAGTCTGACTTTTCCTCGAGCAGCTAAATAAAAGACGCCTAGACTCAGAAGGGCGACACCTGCTGTAATGAGAATAATATAGAGCTTCATCTGCTCTAATTCTTTATAAAATTCGTCCTGGAAGACAGCGATACCTACACTCCAATTCCACGGCGTAAACTGGCTCATATAGGCGAGCTTTTCTTTTTCTTCGCCGGTTGCATCGTCCTTATCCATATAGGTCACATAGTGTGCATCCTCACCTTTTGCATTAGCGCCAGCGACCATTTTTTCACGATTGGTCGTGTTATCTGGAATGACGCCAATGTCGTTGACCGGATGAACCTGGGTAGAATAGTCAGTGCCATAAGCGATCAGATAGCCTTTATTTTTATAGATAAAATCTGATTTTTGAGATTGGTATCCCTTCCCGTTTTCATTTTTGGGTCCGCTCAAGTAAAGCCGGGCTTGTTCTTGCGCCTGCTCAAGCGTCAGTTCTTTTTTCTCCACACGGTCATTCAACTGTTCAAGTGTGGCCATCGCTCCGCTGACGATGTGCTTTAAATCTGCTTTCCCTGCATCAATTAATACATGTTTCGCTAACAAATACCCCGTTGTTCCAACAAGTCCACCCGTTAAAATCGTGATCACGATAATGGCAGACATTAATTGAAAAAAGACACTCCTTGACGCAAACGCTTTCTTTTTCATGTACAAATTCCCCCTTACTTTATATATCGTCAAGCAGGGAAAAGTATTAAAAAAGTCATAGAAAAAATCCCTTTCTCACGTTGGAAAGGGATTTTCTGATTAATGGGCTGTTTCTTTAAGAATGGCTTGATAAAGATCGTCTGCTGGCGAGAGTCCACATACCTCTTCCAGCACACCTTCAATGCCTTTTTCTTTTCGTAATGCCTGCAGACGAACAGCTTCTTCGTCTTCAGTAAAGTCGTAAGCCAAAGCTGCCACAATGCCTTTAATTAAATACTGTGGCTGTCTGATTTTTTTCGCTGGACCGATTAAACGGTCATTTGCTCCAAGCTTTCTAAGCGGGGAACGTGCGACGCGTGTGACTTCATCAGAGATAAAGGCATTTTCAAATCGTTTGATGATTTTTTGGATATACGCATCATGTTCTTCTTTTTGAAAACCATATGTGTCGATTAAATAACTGCCCGTTTCGTGAAGTGCACCTTCGACCACTTGACGAATCTCTTGTGTATCGACAGCTTCTTTAATCGTTTGCACGCCTTTCTCATACCCGACATAAGCAGCTAGTGCATGTCCTGTGTTGACAGTAAAGAGCTTACGCTCAATATAAGGCGTCAAATCTTGTACAAAGATCGCTCCATCGATCTGAGGAACGTCTCCAATAAAGCCTGTCTCATCAATGACCCACTCGAAAAATGGCTCGACTGATACTTTCAAAATGTCCTCATGGTGCTGAATGGGGACAATGCGGTCAACCGCAGCGTTTGGAAAACCAACTGTGTGTGACAGCGCTTCTTGTTCATCAGCTGTTAAATGAGAGAAAACGGCTTCCTTTAAATGAGAGCTGCCGCCAATCATATTTTCACATGCCACAATGTTGATGATATGATCAGATTTTTTCTGTTTTAAACCTTCAGCAATCGATGAAGCAATGATGTTCAAAACAGCTGGTCCAACAGCTGTTGTAATGAGATCAGCTGTTGCAATTGCCTCTGTTAATGCGGCTGGATCTTTTGCGGAATTGATGGCTGACACAGGACCAACCACTTCTTGCTGCTGCCCTGGTGCTGCGAGTTCAACCGTGTATTCTCCTTTTTCATTCAGCTCGTTGATCACCGCTTCATTTACATCGGTAAAAACGAGCTCAAAGCCTGATGCTTTTAACAAAGATCCGATAAACCCTCTGCCAATATTTCCTGCTCCAAAATGAAGTGCCTTCATGTTAGTTCACCTCGTTAAAGATGGCAATCAGTTCATCCTGATCCTTTGCATGAATGATACGCTCTACGTTTTCTTCCTCTGAACAGACAATCGCAATTTGAGAAAGAATATCGAGATGTTCATTGTTTTTACCAGCGATACCAAATACAACTTTAGCAATATTCCCCTCGCCATATTCAACGCCATCTGGAATTTGGATAATGGAAATTCCTGAATGAAGGACAGCCGCTTTCGCATCCTCTGTCCCATGAGGAATGGCAATTCCGTTGCCCATAAATGTAGAAGAAATGTTTTCTCTTTCAAACATTTTGTCCACATAATCACTTGTGACATAACCGTTTGCCACTAAGACTTCGCCTGCTTTTTTAATGGCTTCTTCTTTAGAGCCCGCTTGTTCGTTTAGAAAAATATTGTCTTTTGAAAGTACTTGTTTCATGAAAGATCACACACCTTTTTTAGAATAGAAAATCAGAAAACAACCAAAACGGGGAGTTCAATTAGGAAAAATTGGACTCAACCCGTTTCGTCATGTTATTTTTTCAATTTCTCAATCAGCTCATCATATTTCGGGCTGTTTAAGAAATTATCAACTGAGATATGGACAGCTCCTGGCAGTTTTGCCTTGGCTCTATCTGTTAAATCTTTATGAGTAAAGACCACATCGGCATCATCTGGGATGTTGCTGATGGATGTATTTGTCACATCAATATCAAGCTCTGCCTTTTTGACTTTATTCTTTAAGACGGATGCGCCCATCGCACTTGAGCCCATTCCTGCATCACAGGCAAAGATGATTTTGTTCACGTTATCTGGATTGATTTCATCTGGAGATGCTGCTTGCTCGCTTGCTTCAGCACCTTCTTTTTGTGCTGTAAGAGCAGCAGCTGCTGCACTTTTCTTGCCTTTCATGTCTTGCATTTTTTCTGTTGCTGCTGTTAAGTCTTCGTCCACTGCTTTAGATGCTTTTAAAATGACAGAAGCGACAAGGAACGATACGACCGCTGCCACGACAACACCTGCTAGAACGGCAAGGTGGCCGCCTTTTGGTGACATGAGCATAAGAGCGATAATACTTCCTGGTGAAGGCACAGCCTTTAAGCCTGCATTTAACAGTGTAAAGGTCAGAACGCCGCTTGCTCCCCCAGCAATAACCGCCAAAATGAGCTTTGGCTTCATTAAGATGTATGGGAAGTAAATCTCATGGATTCCCCCTAAAAATTGAATGACAATCGCACCCGGTGCAGACTGCTTTGCCGTCCCTCTTCCAAAGAACATGTAAGCTAGAAGAACACCGAGACCTGGCCCTGGGTTTGTTTCAAGCAAGAACAGAACGGACTGGCCTGTCTTCGCCGCTTGCTCTACTCCTAATGGACCTAAAATCCCTTGGTTAATGGCATTGTTTAAGAACAATACTTTCGCTGGTTCAATGAAGATACTTGCCAGCGGAAGTAAATGTGCATTGACAATGATATCTACACCTGCCGCAAGGGCTTTATTCAGGCCTAGTACCACTGGACCGATGGCGTAGAAAGCAATGGCGACTAAAATGGCACCTAGAATACCTGCACTAAAGTTATTAATCAGCATTTCAAAGCCTGATCTGATTCGGTCTTTGAACAGCTGGTCGATTTTCTTAATGAGATAACCGCCAAGCGGCCCCATGATCATTGCGCCTAGAAACATTGGGATGTCCGAACCGACAATAACCCCAATCGTAGCGGTTGCACCGAGTACCCCGCCTCGATGGTCATATACGAGCTTCCCGCCTGTGTAACCGATTAAGAGCGGCAGCAAGTAGTTGATCATTGGTCCAACAAGTGTATTTAATTGTTCATTTGGAAAATAACCACTTGGAATGAACAATGCGGTGATGAGTCCCCAAGCGATAAACGCTCCAATATTCGGCATGATCATACCGCTTAAATAGCTTCCGAAGCGCTGTACTTTTACGCGAAATCCGCTTTTTTCCTGCATCTATGAAAACTCCTTTCTTCTCTCCCTTTATTTAGGGCTTTATAGGTCAAAAGATATAAGAACAAGATTCAGTGAAGCCCTTATGCCTATCGTAAAACGCTTTCACTTTCTCTTCAATTGAAACTAAATGTCACTTTGTCACATAGTGTGTGACAAAATTGAAAAATGATGTGACATCACCTTCAGATCCCAATACAAAAGGGGAGTAAAGGTTGATCTTCCGTTGTTTTGAAGCAAAATTCATGGGAATTTCACAACTTTCAAATGGTCTCTTCTTGTTTCCTCTTCTTAAATCGAATAGGCTTATAATTGATCAAACCTATTCAATTAAGAAATGTCTGCGCAGACATGACACAGAAAAAGTGAACCATCTTGCTGTTTGTTTCGTTTACCTTTTAGAGAGGGCGGTACAATAGGAAGAGCGGTTTTTTCTGTGACTCACAGTTTACTGCCGCTTTCTTTCTGATACATGAGACATTTTCATAGGTAGAAAGGCGGTTATTCACCTTGTATAAAAATAGTAAGTGGCTTCTGCTTCTTATGGTCATGTTCGCTTTTTTCATTCCAAAGGAAGCATTTGCTCACGCATACGTCGTGAGCTCAAACCCGGCGGCAAATGAAGAACTGGATCAGCAGCCTCCTTCAGTCTCGATCACATTTAGTGAAGGGATTGAAAGCGGATTTCATGCCATTAAGGTGCTAAATGCAAAAGGTGATCGTGTGGATAAAGGAGATACGGTCATTAAAGATCAAAAGATCATGGAAGCGGCTTTGAAAAAGAATTTACCAAAAGGAATTTACACCATCCAGTGGAATGCGGTATCAGCGGACGGACACTCTGTCTCTGGCATGATTCCGTTTAGTATTGGAAAAGCGGATGGCGGTTTTGACCAATTAGAGCAAGGTCAAACGAATGAATCCATTGATGTGGCCTCAACTATTGATAAAGCCTTTCTTTATACGTCATTCAGCTTATTCCTTGGGACCATTTTGTTTGGACTGCTTTGGTTTAAGACTGCGATTTCACCTGTATTGGCGAAACGAATGAAGCGGCTTTTGACCGTGTCATTGATGATGATGGGCGGAGCACTTTTGTTCCAGCTGCCGATTCAGACAAAATCAGCGGCAGATGTGTCCTTTTGGGGGGCATTTCAGCCTTCGCTTTTACAAGAAACGATTGCGTCCACTTCTGGCGGTAGTCTGTGGATGATGCTTATGGCATCATTTGTTCTTCTCACCATCTGGACGATTGTAGCGGTGAGAAAAGGGGATTTCTCTTCTTTTCGGGTTTGGCTGTTTCCACTGCTCCTTTTCACAGTGCTCCTTTGGCTGAAGGCACAAATCGGACATCCAGCCGCAACAGACAATAGAATACTCACAACATCACTTGATTTCATCCATCTCGTCTCTGCTTCGATTTGGGTCGGTGGTTTAACAGCCATTGTCCTTCTATTGATGAAGAAACTGCCAAATGAAGATCAGCCGCTCATTCGGAGTACGCTAGCAGCATTTCATCCTTGGGCACTGCTCTCTGTTGGACTCATTGTGTTTTCAGGATTTGTGAATGCCATCTTTATTTTGCAATCGTTTGACGCTCTTTTCCAATCAGCATACGGACGCACCTTTTTAATCAAGCTTGGTTTATTTATCATCATGGGCCTTCTTGGGCTTATGCATTACTTGATGCTGAGATGGGAAAAGAAGCAGAAACGCAGCATTTCCTTACGAGCCGAATGGATGATCGGGATCGCCATTTTGTTATTAACAGCTGTCTTTACCAATATTCCGAGCCCTCCTCCGCCTGCACCTGAGCCCTTCTTTGGTGCAAATCAGGTCGAGCATCGTGATATTGTGTCCTTGAGCATTACTCCGAATGCCCCGGGGAAAAACTCATTCGAAGTGGCATTTACAAAGAAGAATGGCGAAACGATCACTGATATTCAATCTGTAACAGCCAAGATCCATAAGGTGGCTTTATTCGGTGATGAGACACCGAGTGAATTTCAGCTGAAACGATTAAAAAATGGTCATTTCTCTGCTGAAAATCTCTTATTAAATGAAAAAGGCACATGGAAGATTGAAATCCATGCGTTAACTGGTTCTTTTAAGAATATCGATACCACATTTATTAGAAGAAACTAAAAGGAGTTCATCACATATGAAAAAATACGTTAAAGCTTTATTACCAATGCTTCTCGCTTCATTTTTATTAGCAATTCCTGTGAGTGCGCACGTAACAGTCAAGCCTGATACATCTGCGACAAATGCTTGGGAGACCTATACATTAAAGGTTCCTTCTGAGAGTGACAGCCCGACGACAAAGGTTGTCTTGTCAATACCTAAAGGCGTAGAATTCCAGCAATATGAGCCAGTACCTGGCTGGAAAACATCAACTGAAGAGAAAGATGGCAAGGTAACAAGAGTGACTTGGGAAGCAACAGGTAAAGGTGTGCTTGCTGGACAATTCCAACAATTCGTTTTTGTAGCGAAAAACCCTGAAAAAGCAGGTGAAGCTGCTTGGGATGCGTATCAATATTATAAAGATGGAACTGTCGTTGAATGGACTGGCGATAAAGATGCTGATAAACCTCATTCCATCACAAACATTGTGGCATCTAATACTGTAACGGATTCACATGGCCAGGAAAAACCAAAAGAAGAAAAGGCCTCTGAAACAGCCTCTGCTTCTTCCTCACCACTTGTCCTTGGTCTGTCCATTGCTGCTCTAGTGGTGGCACTGATTGCACTTGGACTTGCTTTTAGAAAGAAATAAAAGCTGTATGAGCGATCGTTTTCTCAGAAACGATCGCTTTTTCTTGCATCACAGACTGTTTACTTTTATTAAAAATCAATTATTTTCCATTTTCCCAACTTGTTATTACCAATATAGGATTGAATAGGATAAAGCCGCGTGACATAATGAGACAGATGACCACATAGGAGGCTATGAGATGAACCATGTAATTATATTTGCTCATCCCCAGCAAAGCTTAAATCAAACCTTATTAGATCTTGTTGTGAGCACTCTATTGAACAATGGTCATAAAGTGACTGTTCGTGATGTCTATGCCCTAGGTTTTTCGCCAGAGCTCACCATTGCAGAAAAGGCTGCCATCAAATGCGGTGATGTCCCGATTGCTATTCAAAGAGAGCAGACACTGATTCAGCAAGCGGATGTGCTGACGTTTATTTTTCCAATATGGTGGACAGGCTTGCCGTCCATGCTAAAAGGATATGTAGAGCGCGTGTTTTCTGAAGGTTTTGCTTATCAGATCAGTGAAGATGGAGAGATTGAAAATCTGCTTCAGCACAAAAAAGGTGTCATTATCAACACCCACGATGCACCGAGGACTTTTCTTGATTCCAATAAAGTCTTCAGCTCCTCTCATCACATGACAACCGATACTGAAGTCTTCAATTTTATTGGCGTTCAGCCTGTCGAACGGCTTTTGTTCAGCAGCATGGAGCAGGCATCTGCAGATTACATACATGAAATTTTGAAAGAAACGAAAGAAACGGTGGATCAGCTTTTTCCGCCGGCTGTTTAACATAAAAAAGACTGCCGAGATTTCCTCTGACAGTCTTTTTCACGTTTATTCGTCTAACCCAATGGATACATATTTTGTTTCTAAATAAGGTTCGATCCCTTCGATGCCGCCTTCTCGGCCAATTCCGCTCTCTTTCATACCGCCAAAAGGTGCTTGGACAGCCGATGGACCGCCATCATTCCAGCCAATAATCCCATAATCGAGATGTTCTGAAATGTAGAGTCCGTTCCGATAATTTTCTGTAAAGAAATAAGCTGCTAGGCCAAAAGGTGTATCGTTGGCTAATTCAATTGCCTCGTCTAACGTTTTGAATGTCGTAATTGGTGCCACTGGACCAAATGTCTCTTCATGCATGATGTTCATCGAAGGATCCACATGTGTAAGAACCGTTGGCTGGACAAAATAATATGATTTGTCATCGTCGAAATGCGTATCGCCGCCGACAAGAACTTTCGCCCCTTTATCCACAGCATCTTGAATTTGACCGACAATTTTATCAAAGCCGCGCTTGTTGATAATTGGACCGATGGATGTACCTTCTTCAAAGCCATTGCCTACTTTCAGCTTTTCTACTTCTTTGCTGAAGCTTTGCGCAAATGCTTCATGAATGTCTTCATGCACAATTAAGCGGTTGGCACAGACACAGGTTTGTCCTGCATTCCGGAACTTAGATGCCACTGCCTGTTTGACAGCTAGTTCAAGATTCGCATCCTTGTCTACGATGAGCGGAGCATGACCGCCAAGCTCCATTGATACGTGTTTGACTGTGCTTGCACTGTTTTTGATCAAATGCTTTCCGACGGGCGTTGAGCCTGTAAACGTGATTTTTCGAATCAATGGACTATCTGTGAAGATTTCACCCACTTCTTTGCCATCTCCCACAACCCATTGCAGTGCATCCTCTGGAATGCCAGCTTCATGACCTAATTTTACTAGTTCAATGGCTGTCAGCGGTGTGTCTTCAGCAGGTTTTACAATAAACGTACAGCCTGCTGCAAGCGCAGGAGCTGCCTTTCTCGTAATCATCGCCGCAGGGAAATTCCACGGAGTAATGGCAGCAACAGGACCAACTGGCTGTTTTGTGACGAAAAGCCGTTTGTTCGTCGTATGTGACGGGATGGTTCTGCCGTAGATTCGCTTTGCTTCTTCTGCGTACCATTCAATATAACCAGCCGCATAGACGATTTCTCCTAATGCTTCTTGATACGGCTTTCCGTTTTCTTCTGTGATGATTTTCGCAAGCCTTTCTTTATGCTCAATCATCAGATCAAACCACTTACGAATGATATTGGCACGTTCATGCGCTGACGTTTTTGCCCATGATTTGAATGCTTTGTGTGAACGGGAAATTGCATCTTCGATCTGTTCTTTTGTATGCTGAGCAACTGAAGCAATTTCTTCTCCTGTTGCAGGATTATATACTCTGAGTTCGTTTGTCATGCTCTACCGTCTCCTTCGTTCTTGGATTCATTACATATAGTATATACCCAATGAGTACCCAACCTAAAAGCAATATCCATTCAGCTGGCCACGATAAGGAAGCCGGCATTCCTGGAAAGTAAAATGAAAGGAAAAGAAGACTCAGTCCGATGGCTAAAACACCTGTCGTCCGCCAATATTTAATGCTGTATGGACGCTCCAGCTCAGGTTCTGTTTTGCGAAGCCTCATAAAGGCAATGGACACGATTAAGTACCCGACGATGATTCCGACACCGCCTGCATTGACAATCCATACGAGGGCAGGACGCCCTAATAATGGAGCGAAAAAAGCTAAAACTCCAAGAAATAAAATGGCATTTGTCGGTGTTTTATACTTTGGATGAATATACGCAAACCATTTGGAAATCATACCTCTTTCCGCCATAGCATATAGAATACGGCTTGCACCGATAATAAAAGCATTCCAGCTCGTCACAATTCCTGCTACACCGCCAATGACCAGCACTGTTCCAAACGCTTGATGACCGAGAAGCTGTACCATCGCATCTGCGGTCGCTAATGAGGAAGCTTCGAGCTGTCCTTTTGACATTCCAGCAGCTACCCCAAAGACAATAAGCAGATAAAAAACGACTGCGCTCACGATGGAGATAATCAAGATTCTCCCAATGATTTTTTTTGGTGCGTTAATCTCCGCCGCTACTTGCGGAATGACATCAAACCCAACGAATAAAAAGGGAATCATGACTAACACCGCCATAAGCCCCCCAACCCCGCCTTGAAACATCGGCTCAAGGTTTGCAAAATCTCCATTAAATGTTGCGCCGCCTAAAAGGAGAAAACCTGTCAGAATAATCGCCACTGTGAACACGGACTGAAAAATGGCAGCAGGCTTCGCTCCAATGTAATTCAGCGCTGTTAAAAACAATGCCCCGCCAGATCCAATCAATACCCATGTGAAATAAACGTCCCATCCTCCTATATTCCATAAGAAGCCAGCATGCTGTGTTGGAATCACATAATCAATGACGGTCGGCAAGGCGACAGCTTCAAACGTAATCACAGACACATAACCAAATAATACGCCCCATGCTGAGACGAACGCTGCTTTCATCCCAAATGCCCGCTGGACAAAAACGAGCCCTCCGCCTGTCTCTGGAATCGCAGACGAAAGCTCAGCATACGTAAGTCCAATAAAGATGACGAGAATCCCGCCTATAATGAAAGCAATCACACTGCCTAAAAATCCAGCTGTTAAAATCCAATCTCCCGAAAGTACAACCCAGCCCCAGCCAAGCATTGCACCAATGGACAAAAACAGCACGTCAGACTGCGACATCGTTTTTGCCATTTGTTGTTTTTGCATACAACCATCCCCCTTTGTTGTTTAGCGTGCTTTGAAGGCGTCCTCGATAATCCCTAGTCCTTCGTGAAGCAGCTCATCTGTGATGACAAGTGGTGTTAAGAAGCGAATGATATTCCCATTAATCCCTGCCGTTAAAAGAAGCAGCCCGTGCTCATTTGCATATGCTGCAATCGCTGCGGCTGTTTTCTTATCCGGTGTACGCGTTGTTTGATCTTCCACAATTTCAATTGCCGCCATTGCCCCTAACCGGCGGACTTCCCCAATGAATGGATACGCCTGTCTCCATTCATTTGCTTTGTCCTCAATGACTTTCCCAATATGTTCAGATCGTTGATTCAGTTGTTCTGTTTCAATGATATCAAGGACAGCCAGTGCAGCTACACAGCCTAACGGACTTCCTGCATATGTTCCCCCAAGCTCCCCTGGATCTGCCGCATCAAGCATTTCTTTTCTGCCAACGACTCCGCTCAGCGGTAAGCCAGCTGCAAGAGATTTTGACACAGTAATTAAGTCCGGTACCACATCAAAGTGCTCAATCGCAAAGTATTTCCCTGTTCTCGCAAAACCGGTTTGGATTTCATCTGCAACAAAGACAATCCCGTGCTGCTGACAGAAGGAAGCGACATGCTGAACGAAACGCTTCGATGGCACTATGAATCCGCCCTCCCCTTGGACTGGTTCCATGACCACACAAGCAACAGTTTCAGGTGCAACGGCTGCGACGAAGAATTGATTGAATTGGTCAATGATATACTCGTCGTACGCGGCATCGCTTAATCCTTCAGGTTTTTGATAGTAATAAGGGTACGGTGCTTGGTACACCTCTGACGCAAATGGTCCGAAGCCAAATTTATATGGCTTGACCTTGCTTGTCATGCTCATTGTCATATTCGTTCTGCCGTGAAAACCTCTTGTGAACGACACAACGGCCTGTCTTTTCGTATATTTACGTGCAATTTTCACCGCATTTTCAACAGCTTCTGCACCTGAATTAAGAAAAATGGCTTTCTTATCATGGTCACCTGGTGTGAGATGGCACAGCTTCTCTGCCAATTCGATATACGATTCGTACATCATCACGTTAAAACCTGGATGAATCAGGCTCTCTGCCTGTGCTTTGACCGCTTCCACGACCTTTGGATGTGAATGTCCTACGTTTAATGTGCCAATGGCGCCTGCAAAATCGATAAATCGTTTCCCATCAATATCGAACAGCTCGGCTCCTTTCCCCTTCGCTGCAAGATGACGGTTGCCATTACTCACGCCTCTTGCGACGTATTGATCTCTTTTCCCCTGCCATTCTTCGGTTGAAAAACGGTTTGTTGTCGTTTGACTCATTGTCATCCATCCCCTTTATATCCTTTTTTATTATTCTGAATATTTTTTGGTATGATAGAAAGTACCAATATCATTTTTTTCATGGTACCAGAGAGGATGGAATGGTGAGATGCTGACAATTCAACTAGACCAAACAGGACAAAACGGATATATTTATCATCAAATTTATATGAAAATTAAAGAAGAAATCTTAAATCGCAACCTACAGCCACACGATCAATTACCATCTAAACGAGAGTTAGCCGATACATTAAACGTCAGCGTTAATTCAGTGAATGGGGCCTATCAGCAGCTGCTTGCTGAGGGATATTTATATTCGGTTGAACGCAAAGGTTTCTTCGTGGAATCACTAGAAACATTTCATGAATCTGGGCAGCTGAAACCCTCTTCTCTTCCTGTAGATTTAAAGGAAGAACCGATTGCACGAGACGACTGGTATTCCTTTTCACATATCTCCGTCGATACAGCGAACTTTCCATTTAAAAGCTGGCTGAAAAGTGAACAAAAGGCGATCCATCTCCACCAAGAAGCCTTCGGTGAGCTTCCGCATCCACAAGGTGTGTATGAACTGCGGGAAACGATTGCCCGGTTGATCGGACTTGCACGAGGGGTCAAATGCTATCCAGAACAGCTCATTTTAAGTGCAGGCACACAGTCACTGATCCATTCGTTATCAAGCATTCTTCCGGCCGATCAAATATATGGGTTAGAAAACCCTGGCTACCGCCGGCTCTATCAAATGCTGAAAAACAATCATCACCAAATTGAAACGATTGGCATTGACCAAAAAGGTGTGCGGATGAGCGACATTCATAAGAAACAGCCAAATGTGTTGATCATTACCCCTTCACATCAATTTCCAACAGGGGTGATTATGCCGATTTCCCGGCGTATTCAGCTGTTAAACTGGGCAGCCGATCAGCCAGATCGTTATATTATTGAGGATGATTATGACAGTGAATTTAAATATGGCACAGACAGCATTCCGGCGCTGCAAAGTCTTGACCGATATGACAAAGTCATTTATATGGGCACCTTTTCAAAATCATTGCTGCCTGGCTTGCGGCTAAGCTATATGGTGCTGCCTCAGCATTTATTGAGACGCTATAAGGAGGAACAGCATTTTTTCATTCAAACAGCTAATCTTTTTACACAATACACCCTTCTTCATTTTATAAAAGATGGGGCGTATCAACGGCATATTAAAAGAATGAATGGTTTATATGAGGAAAAACGGAAGCAGCTCATTGAAGAGCTCAATACGGTTTTTGCTGACAATGTGCGGATTATTGGAGAAAATGCCGGTCTTCATTTTATTGCAGAGTTCCGCTCAAATCGAACGCAGCATGAGATTTTACAGCGAGCGAAAGAAAGAAAGCTGAAAATGTACGGAATGGATCGTTTTACCCTTGATGAGCAATTGCCGGGGCATCAGCCAGGCTTTGTTCCGCTCGTCCTCGGCTTCTCACATATGAAGCAAGAAGATATTCAGCCGGCAGTGAAACGGCTGTATGACGCCATTTTCGGGAAATAAAACAGCCAGCTGTTCTTCATAGACAGCTGGCTTACCACCGTTCTTTATCTATAGCTAGAATCGATGACATGAGTCCAGGAAAAGCGGTCTCGATGTCTTCTTTTCTTAAAGAATAGTAACGGTGCTTCCCGTCAATTCTCACTTTCACGACGCCTGCCTCCCTCAGCACTTTGAAGTGATGGGAAAGCGTGGATTTGGCAATATTCATCTCATACGTGCCACATGTCCTCTCCCCCGCTTCCGCTAAGCAGCGGACAATTTCTAACCGGATTGGATCAGCCAATGCGTGCAGCACAGAAATCAGTCTCATATCTTCTTTGTTTGGATGGTTTGGATTCGTCATACAATAAATGTATCGTATTTTGTGCCAACATACAATCTCATTCACCTGGAGCTGACTAGTCAAGTAACGATATGACTTCACAAACGTCCATTATTCATGAGACTGTCTGAAGGGAAGGAACCCATTTTGAAACATAATATATGGATGAGTTTATTGATGATGATTCTCGCGATCTTCCTCTGCGCCTGCCAGTCCGTCCAATATTCTCAGTCAAAACCACCTAGTGCTGAAGAGTTATTAGCTATGGATCAGCAGGCAGATTTATTTCAATGGGAAGGAACGGTCTATGAAACAAATGTAGATTGGACGACATCCTTACACGTCACAAAACATCAGCAAGTAGGTGTCATTCAGAAAACAGCCGTCAAAAATTTTGAACATGGTACAGCTTCTAGGCTGCAAAAAGGGACCGCTATTTACTCTGTGAAAGAGAGAGAAGACATGTTGGTCGTCGAACTTCACGGCAAAACAAAAATATATACCGCACATGCGGAAGGATAAATACCTGTCATGCAGACGGGTATTTTTTTAAGTTCATTTTCTTGTCATGGGTCATTGGTTTTGTTATCATAGCAAAAGTGACCACTCGGTTTCCATTGTGACCATATGGTTTTGCCGATTCGGAAAGGACTTATGAAGATGAACGAAAAGCAAGAAGAGATTTTGCGGGTTTCAAAGAAATTATTTTCTCAAAAAGGCTATATGAGTGTCTCCATGCAGTCAATTGCCGATGCCTGTAAAATATCAAAAGCGTCTATTTATAAACTGTTTGATTCAAAGGAAGCTCTTCTACTAGAACTGATTAAATACAATCAGCGCAAAATGAGAGAGATTTCCCGCATCATTCATTCAGAAACGACGCTGTCCAAAAAGGAAAAATTCACAAAGAAGATCAAGCTTGAGCTTGAAGAGTTTAAAGAGAATCATAAATTTTTGAACATGCTGTCCTTTGAAGCTTTTTCTCAGCATTCGCCTATTGTCATTAAACACTTACGCGAGACACGCTCCATTATCATGCAGCGGCACAGGGACATTATTTTGAGCACATATGGTGAATCTGTCGCTCCTTATGTCTGGGATCTCGTGATTGTTCTCAATGGATTAATGAGAGAATTCATCTTAATGCTGGCGATTGAGCACAAGAACATCAAATTAGAAAATGCTGCTGAGATGATTATCGGTGTGATGGACCGTGTATCGAAAAAGCCTTGCTCAATTGAGCCTGTGTTAACAGATCAGCTCATGGACTCTTATTTGTTTTCCTCACAGGACGGATATGATGAAGAAAAACTTGTCATCTCGTACTTAACGAAGATCAAACAAGAGCTTCACGCACTGTCAAACGGAGAAGAAAAAGACGATCTCCTCTCTGCTTATGAGCTGCTCAATCAAGAATTATCAAAGGATGAACCGAGAACCTTTTTAGTCAGCTCACTGCTCGATTATTTAGGCAAAAACAGCGTTTTATCACAAAACGTGTCACAGTTGAAAAACATCATTTTATAGATAAAGAAGGGATAACATGAATCAATCAACTACATCGTATAATCGATCTGTGATTGTTGGGATTTTCCTCGTTGGGGCATTCGTTGCGATTTTAAACCAAACGCTTCTCATTCCAGCGATCCCGCATATCATGGAAGATTTCAATATTGAGGTCAGCAAAGGACAGTGGCTTACAACAGCCTTTATGCTGACAAACGGGATTCTCATCCCCATTACGGCTTTCCTCATTGAGAAATTTTCAAGCCGTTCTTTAGTTTTAACGGCACTTAGCATCTTTACAGCCGGTACAATTCTTGCTTCATTTGCAACGAATTTCCCGGTGTTACTTGCAGCGCGTATCGTACAGGCAGCAGGCGCAGGGATTTTAATGCCGCTGATGCAAACGATCTTTTTAACCATTTTCCCGAAAGAAAAACGCGGGCAGGCAATGGGCATGGTCGGACTTGTCATCTCGTTCGCACCTGCGCTTGGGCCAACACTTGGCGGCTGGATTGTTGATTCCTTCAGCTGGAAGTTCTTGTTCTATATTGTTCTGCCAATCGGTATCATTGATCTCATTCTTGCTTTCTTCTTAATGAAAAATGTGACGCAGCAAAGAGAAACACGTATTGATGTCTTATCTGTCATCTTGTCGTCGTTCGGTTTCGGCGGGCTGCTTTACGGATTTTCTAGTGTCGGCACGTATGGATGGACGAGTGCGACTGTTCTCATTTCGCTGATTGTCGGCGCCGTGAGCTTGTTCTTCTTTATCCTGCGCCAGTCGAACTTAACAAGACCGATGCTGGAGTTTGGCGTATTTAAATTTGCGATCTTTAGCTTAACAACCTTCCTCGGCATGCTTGTCTTTGCTTTATTAATTGGGACAGAGACGATTCTGCCGCTTTATACGCAGAATGTCAGAGGGCTGTCTGCACTTGATACAGGGCTTATCTTATTGCCAGGTGCTCTCTTCATGGGACTCCTGTCACCGATTATTGGACGGATTTTTGATAAAGTCGGCGGAAAAGGGCTGGCATTAGGCGGATTTACGATACTCACCGTTACCACCCTGCCATTTATGCTGCTCACCCTTGATTCATCGATCGCCCTCATTACGGTCGCCTACACGCTTCGGTTAATCGGGGTTGGGATGATCATGATGCCGCTGACAACCGCAGGTATTAACTCTTTACCGCCTCATTTGATCCCTCATGGGACAGCGATGAATAACACGATGAGACAAGTAGGCGGTTCCATTGGAACGGCTGTGCTTGTCTCTATCATGAGCAGCTCTGCTGCAAATGCAGAATTGGCCAATCCATTAAAATCGGCCGTTCATGGAATGAATACGTCATTCTTCATTTCTGGTCTGATTGCCGTCATTGGTCTCGTCCTCTCCTTTTTCTTAAAGGAAAAAAAACGTGAGAATAAAGTGATGAAGCAGGAGCTATCTTCCTCCTCGTCTTCTTCATAAGAAAAAGAGCTCGGCATATGGCCGGCTCTTTTTTCATATACTCATACAATATCGTCCTCTCTGTAAACACATTTGTATTTCTAGTGAAGAAAAACCTTGATAATTTAAAGAAAAGAGTTGATAATAGGAACTATTCAATTTGTGAGAAAATTTTTACTATAGGAGATGTATGCATTGAAGGTCGTTAAATTTGGTGGCAGTTCACTTGCATCTGGCAAGCAGCTGCAAAAGGTATTTGACATTGTAACAGCAGATCCAGCTCGAAAAGCAGTCGTTGTTTCCGCACCAGGAAAACGGCATTCAACGGATACAAAGGTCACCGATCTATTAATTAGCTGCGGTGAACAATATTTACGTTTAGGCGAAGCACATGATTTAAAGGAAGCAGTCATTGAGAGGTATGCCTCAATAGCGGATGAACTCGGATTAGGTCAAGACATTATCGATACCATCAGGCAAGATTTAGACACATTATTACAGGCTGATTCATCCCGCCCTGAGTGCTATCTTGATGCCATTAAAGCAAGCGGTGAAGACAATAACGCTAAGCTCATTGCCGCCTATTTCCGCCACCAAGGTGTGGAAGCTCATTATGTGAATCCAAAGGAAGCTGGTTTGTTTGTGAGCGATGAGCCTGGCCAAGCACAAGTTCTGCCGGAGTCTTATGATCATTTGTACAAATTAAGAGAGCGCTCTGGCATTATTATATTCCCTGGCTTTTTTGGCTTTAGTCTCTCGGGAGACATCGTCACCTTTTCGCGAAGCGGCTCCGATATTACCGGCTCCATTTTGGCGAACGGTTTGAAGGCAGATGTATATGAAAACTTTACAGATGTCGATGCTGTCTATGCCGTCAATCCAACGATTGTTCATGAACCGAAAGAGATTACAGAGCTGACATACCGGGAAATGCGCGAGCTGTCCTATGCTGGTTTTTCTGTGTTCCATGATGAAGCACTTATTCCTGCCTTCCGTGCAGGCATTCCGGTTCAGATTAAAAACACCAACAACCCGTCGGCAAAAGGGACAAAAATCGTAAATCAGCGGGACCATACAAATGGACCTGTTGTTGGAATCGCCTCAGACAATGGATTTTGCAGTATTTACATTAGTAAATATTTGATGAACAGAGAAGTCGGTTTTGGACGAAAGGTGCTGCAAACACTAGAAGAGTATGGGCTTACGTATGAGCATGTTCCTTCTGGCATTGACGATATGACCATTATTTTACGTCAGGATCAGCTGGAGGAGCAGCATATCGAAGAGGAGCTGCTAGACCGCTTGAAGGTCGTGCTTGATGCAGATGAGGTCGTTTTAGAGCGAAATCTTTCGCTGATTATGGTTGTAGGAGAAGCGATGCGTCATAATGTTGGCACAACAGCAAGAGCGGCAAAGGCGCTGTCAAAAGCCAAGGTCAATATTGAAATGATCAATCAAGGCTCTTCAGAGGTCAGCATGATGTTTGGCGTCAAAGCGGCTCAAGAAAAAGAAGCTGTTCAAGCCTTGTATGAGGAATTTTTCTCTATGTCTACTGTCCCTGTCTCTCTTTAATCAGAAGGCTGCCAGATCTTTGGATCGGCAGTCTTTTTTCATCTCGACGATCAGAGTGTTTTTGCGCATTAAAGTGTATCTATTTCTTGTTTGATTTTGTATTATAGAGACAAATCAACTATCCGTTCCGGCCTATGATCGGAGCTACAAGGAGTCCTAAAACAATGCCTCGTCAACAACTATTAAAACAGTTTCGCAATTTTCATGATGCTTCTACTAGTATTTTAAACATGATGAGTCAATTCATTGATGTGAATACACTGTTTATTGCTAAAAATGATCAAAACACCAATCAAATTGTAAAGGTGCTAAATCATGACGAGCAGCTTCTTGAAGAAGGAGAAGAACTTCCTTACGAAAAGACATTTTGCAAGCTTGTGGTCGATCATCGGGATACACTTGTGATTCCTGACATTTCGAAGGATGACCGTTTTAAATACTTAGAGGTTACGAAAAATCTTCAAGGCGGCTCGTTTATTGGAGTTCCCATTAATTTCACAGATGGGACGAACTACGGAACGATTTGCGGACTTGATTTGAGGCCGAAGCAGTTCACAGAAGAGCATGTGTATATGTTTGAAACGATGGCTTCATTATTAAGCTATGTCCTCGAACTAGACCGTGCCAACCGGCAAATTCGGCAATTGTCTGTACCGATCGTACCAGTTGTTGACGGTGTCGCTGTGCTTCCTCTGCTTGGTGATATCGAAGAGACACGTGCTCAGCATATTTTAGAAACCATTTTACAGGAAAGCTACAGGCTGTCGCTCTCTCATTTGGTCATTGATGTATCGGGAACCAAAAGCCTGAATGAACAAAGCATTCAATATTTGGTCAGCTACGCACAAACGCTGAGACTTTTAGGAATTTCGGCAGTTTTAACAGGTATTAAGCAAGACCTTGCTTTAAGTGCGATTCAATCCAATATATCGTTTAAAGACATCACCATCCGGAAAGACTTGCCGCAGGCACTTGCTCATATTGGGTTGACGTTTACCAAAAATGAATAAGTGGTGATTCACCAAAAAAGGCTAAGATGAACTTCATTTTAGCCTTTTTCTTTTGGAAACGGCAGTCGTATGGTAAATGTCGTTCCATTGTTTTTTTCACTTTTCATATCAATATGCCCTTCATGCAGGTCCACAAGCTGCTTCACGATAGACAAGCCCAATCCGTATTCTCCATACGGTGTATTCGTTCTTGAGATATCCGCTTTATAAAAACGTTCCCATATGTGTTTGACTTCGTCTGGCGCAATGCCAATGCCTGTGTCTTCCACTTCGATGATCGTCTCTTGATTTTCTTGTTTTCCTCTTAAGTAAATACGGCCGTCTTCTGTGAATTGAATCGCGTTCTTTGTGATATTGACAAGTATTTGAATGAGCCTGTCATAATCTGCATAAACCTTTAGCTCGGGATCAACGTCCACGATCAGCTGATTGTTTTTCTCTTCGGCGATTCGGCTCAGCTGCTCTTTCATCACTTCAAATGTGTCAATGAGTGGATAATGAAATTTCTGAAGGGTAATTTGATTCGATCTAATTTTCTCATAATCCATATTTTCATTGACGAGGCGCAACATACGTTTTGTCTCATCAGTGATTAAGGCATAGCATTTCTCTTTCTCTTCTGCTGACACATCCGCAGTGTTCAGCCATTCCACCAGTCCTCGAATGGTGGTCAGCGGTGTTTTCAATTCGTGAGACACATCTGCGATGAATTGACGTCTGCGCTTTTCGAGCCGGTCAATTTCCTCTCTTGATTGCTGAAGACGCTTGGCCATCATATTAAAATCCTCACCAAGTGTGCCAATTTCATCAAGGTGTTTGTTTTCAAGCTTGATGTTGTAATCACCTTGCGCAATCTTTTCAGTCGCCTCTCTCAACTTTTTGATGCGGTTCACATGAAATTTAGACAGGAACAGGCTGAGAATAAAGGTGATCGTCAGCGCCACAAATACGATGATATACAGATAACGATTCATTTGGGCGATGAGCTGTTCAGCGCCTTGAATCGGGGCAATAAGGACAACTCCGCCCTTTAGCTTTCCATCCTCCATGACAGGGAGCGCCACAAGTGATGCCTCTTGATCAAGGCGGCGTGAATCACTTCGCTTCACAATGATTTGCTCTCCTTTTGAGAGTTTGGCCCATAAATCCTTTGTCAATAATACTTCATGCGGCGGCATCACTTGCTGCTGAGACAGAATATCTCCTTTTTCATCAAACACGAAAAAACGAATTTGCCTCGTCGAAAGAATATCTTCAAATGGCCGCAGACGAAAGGTCATCTCGCTTTTAGGGAGTCGTTTATAATCTTGCAAGATTTCATTCCCATAGGAGCTCATTTCATTCACTCTGTTTTGATAGGCAATATCTTTCACAAAATGAGATAAAAGGGTGCTGATAATGACAATGGCGATGAGCAATAACCCAAGGTGGCTGATCAGCAGCTGATAAAAATATTTAATCTTCATCGAACTTATACCCTACGCCCCATACTGTATACAAAAAGGGCTTAGGCCCGTCCCCAATTTTTTGACGCAGCCGTTTAATATGAACATCTACCGTTCGTTCATCTCCATAAAATTGGTATCCCCAAATTTGCTCAAGCAATTGTTCTCGTGAAAATACTTGCCGAGGATGCTGAATAAAAAAGCACAGCAGATCGTATTCTTTCGGTGTGAGGTTCTCTATTCGCTCTCCATCCAGGAAAACTTCCCTCGTTTTTTTATCCAACTGAAAATGTGCTGTCTCCAGCCGTTCGCCCTCATTCACCTTTTCTTGAGTCGTTGTATGAGCAAAGCGTCGTTTCACCGCTTTAATTCTTGCCATCAAGGTTAGTGGACTAAAGGGCTTGGTCACATAATCATCTGCCCCAAGATCAAAACCAAGCACCTGATCAGATTCGGTTTCCTTGGCTGTCAGCATGATAATCGGAATGTCACTGATCTGGCGCACTTTTTGACAAATGGTCAGACCATCCATCGAAGGAAGCATGACATCTAAAATGAGCAGATCCCAATCCTCCTCTTGCTTAAAGCGATTCAATCCTTCTAATCCATCATGAACGAATTCCGCTTGAAATCCCTCTCGTTGAAAAAACATATCCGTCATTGTACAAACGCTCTGATTATCTTCAATCATTAATATTTTCATGATCAGCCTCCGCTGCTACCATTGTTTTTCTTTATGTAGCTTTATTTTACATGTTCCCTTTCAAATCTCAATTGGATTCCCACTGTTTTTATGAACTTATCATCGTTTGGTCATCTTTTATTCATACTTTTTGAAAGAACTAATACTGCGGTGAATCACATGAGGTTTTTTTATGATGGCATTGCAGAAGATGGTCAAGATGTTAGTTGAAATAGGATAGCGTCATTTGCATATATTTACAGAAAGAACTTCCTGACAGTTATAGGATAGATCTATTTAAAAAAGCTCATCACTATGGGACTGACCCCCGTTTTTGAGACAGGGATCAAAACACCTTTATACAGCCAATTGCCGATAGTTGATCGGTGATTGGTTGTTTAGTTTTGTTTGAATACGAATGTTGTTATAATAATAAATGTATTCTTTGACAGTGCGTTCTACGATGGTGGTCGTAGTTCGATCAATACTGTTAAGATAGAACGTTTCAGACTTTAGCGAGGAATGAAACGATTCGATGGAGGCATTATCAGCGGGCGTCCCTTTACGGGACATGCTCATGGTAATGCCTTTTATATGAACAGCTTTCTGATACTCGTAAGATGTATACACAGAACCTTGGTCGCTATGTAACACACAGTTTTCAGGCAGTGCTGGGAGCTGATCAAGTGTGTTTAAAATAAAGTCTGTGTCCTGCTTATCACCAATCGTAAACGCAATCACTTCTCCATTATATAAATCCAATATACTGGAAAGGTACAATTGTTTCTGTCCATAAGGCAAATACGTGATGTCCGTTACTAGTTTTTCAAGAGGGCGATCAGACTGAAAGTTCCGATCCAGTATATTACCAGCCACAGCATAGGGCTGCCCATTTTTCTTACGCTTTTTCATTTTAACCCGGCACTGCCACTGGTTTTTCTGCATGATACGTTGAACAGTTTTATGGTTAATACGCATTCTCACTTTTAGTAAGGCTGTGATTTTTCGGTATCCATATCGATACTTGTGCTCTCGGCACAACGTGCCGATTTGTTTCTCTAGTTGTCTTTTAGAATGATTCTGATTCAGATTCTTTTTCCATCTATAGTACGAAGCGCGTGAGACGCCTAAATGGACACAGATGTCCTGTACTGTCATCGTTTTGCACAATTCTTCTACCAGTTTGATTGACGTTTCCTTATCAACTTCCTTTCCAATTCGTTGTACTTTTTTAAAACTTCATTCTGTTGACTCAGATAGCGATTTTCTGCCTGCAGTCTCTCTAATTCGGAAGAGTACTCGGGACCCTTTCTATGGGTATATTGTTTTCCAACAGGCTGTTCGAACCGGTGTGTATCCCCAGCCTTATGCCACCTCACCCATGTCTGAACCTGCGTTTTATTTTTGATATTCAATTCCCGCAAAATCTCTTTCATTGATACGCCTGCCAATCTCATTTCTACAGCCTTCTGTTTGACTTCAACCGGATAACTCACTCTTGTCCCCATAGAAAAAACACCTCCATGTTTTATTTCGGATTACAACGATCCGTTTTCAAACTTGAAGGTGTTTTTTATTTGTCTCATCTTATGGGGTCAGTCCCCTATATCGATGAGCTTTTTTATCATGCCAGCAACTTCAAATAAGCAGTGTCATTTTCCTCTTCAACCGCCTGTAAAATCTGCTGTGCCTGAGATGCGCTTGTGATGCTGCTTAACTTTTGTATGATGTCTTCTTTCGATAACGCACAGCCTGGTGCTCCCTGCGGAATATCAACCCGCTTGCTCATGGTGGTGCCGTCAGTTAAGGTGAGCTTCACAATCGTAAAGCGTCCTTTTGGGACAGCATCGGGATGGGGTACTGTCGTTTGATCATATCCTCTGTTTACCCGCTTCATCCATGTCCGCATGTCTGATGGAATGTTTTTTTTCGTAAAGGCATCCAGCGTAAGCGTCTGTCCAAACACTGCAAGTGCGATGACATATTCGACACTGAATCGTCCTTCTTCCCCGGTTAAAGGTGTCCGCTCAATAAGCGCTGCATCTCCGCCTGGCGGGAATATGACATCGACCTGTTTTACCTGCTCCGGCAAGAAAGACCGCTCTTTCATTAAGGATTGGATCGCATCTGCTGCATGGTGGGCTGCTGAGCAGAATGGATATACTTTGAACCACAGCCCCGGCGAAACGATACGCCATGTAGAACCATAGCCCTCTAGCAAACGGCTTTTCGCAAGTTCCAGATCTCCATAGAGTGAAAAGAAACCAAGCGCGCCATCAAGAACCGAGTCATTCCCGCCAAAACCTGAACAAGCTAAATCCATAGACCAAACGGCTGTTTTAGCAGCTAAGCCGGCTTGTAATGGTTTCATATCAGAGCCAAATTGCTTTCGCATTCCGGCTGATTGCGCTCCGGCAAAGCCGATTGCTTTCGTCAGTTCTTCCTTGGAGACTTGTTTCAAATAGCCAATCGCACACACTGCCGCAATGGCTCCGAGTGTTCCTGTATTATGCCAGCCCCGCTCATAATGCGCCTTACCGATCGATTCGCCAAGTCTTGCCATCACTTCAACACCTGTGATGTAGGCAGCTAAAAACCGCTCGCCATACCCTTTGCCGTCTGTCAGCTGTGATAGCAGCGCTGGAATGATGACTGCGCTCGGATGTCCTCTCACATCTGAGTGCACATCATCATAATCCAGGGCATGGATGAGGTAGCCATTCAGCATTGCTGCAGATTGGCGGCTCACCTTCTTTCCTTGTCCAATGACAGGAATCTGAGCGGCTCCGCCTTCCTGTTCAACAAGCTGCATCAGCTTTTGGATCCCTTCATCCTCTTTCGCAGCAAGCGCTGATGCTGCAGCGTCTAACAGGCCATTTCTAGCCATTTGAATGGCCCGCTCATCCTGCAGCGGATCAGCAGAAAGCACTGCTTCTGCCAGATGTTTTGTTAATTCCATGATCGAGACTCCAATGCCCGTACGGCAAGCTCAGCAAAGAAGGCAGCGGAAACTGGAAGTGCGTCTTCATTTAATGTAAACGCAGGGTGATGCCACTCCTTCGTACCACTAGTCCCCATCCATACAAAAAAGCCTGGAATGCGTTCTTGATAAAGAGCAAAATCTTCTCCGCCCGGTGACTGCTCTGCCTGCACGACATGTAAGTCAAGTGAGCCAGCCGTTTCTTCTACTACCTTTGTCAAACGCTCATCATTCATGACAGATGGCAAATAAGGATGCCATCTTACTTCAGCCTCTGCTCCAAATCCTTCTGCAATTCCACTGACGATTTGTTTCATAAGCTCCGGAATCATCGCTCTTACTTCAGGCTCAAACGTCCGAACGGTTCCTTCCATCTCAACACGGTCGGGTATGACATTCCATGATGTACCGCCTTGGATACGTGTGATACTGACAACCGCATGATGCAAGGAGCTGATGCGGCGGCTGACGATTTGCTGAAGGGCGCTTGTGATCTGCCCGCTGATGGCTATGGGGTCTACCGTGTGATTTGGAATACCGGCGTGGCCACCCGTTCCTTTAATATCGATTTCAAACCGGTCCACACTCGCCATCAATGCTTTTTCTCTGATGCCAATCGTGCCAACTGGCAGGTCAGGCTTGTTGTGCATACCGAAAATCGCATCGACTCCATCTAAAACGCCTGCCTCTATGACGTGTTTCGCCCCTTGAGCAACTTCCTCAGCCGGCTGGAACAAAATACGCACCGTTCCTTTGATCTCGTGTTTCCGCTCTTTTAATAAAAGAGCCGCGCCAAAAATAGAAGCTGTATGGAAATCATGACCGCATGCATGCATTTTACCCGGTACCTTTGAAGAAAATGGTTCGCCAGATGCCTCTTCAATCGGAAGTGCATCAATATCGGCTCTCAAAGCAATTGTTGGCCCCTCTTGTTCTCCTTTGATTTCACAGACAACGCCTGTTTGAAGGGCTGGGATATCAAGTACAGTGATCCCTTCCTCTTCTAACCAGTGGCGCAGTTTCTTTGTCGTTTCATATTCTTCAAACGCCAGCTCTGGATGCTCATGAAGCGCTCGGCGAATGTTGATCAAACGTTTGTTTAAAGCTTCATTTCCTATTGATTTCACTAGACACTCACCCCTCTAAAGAATAAAAAGCAGCTTATGCTTCTTCAGCCGCTGCTTCTTTTTGGATAAATCGTTTCGTTCGTTCATTCTTTGTTTCATCAAATAGCTCAGTTGGCGTCCCCTGCTCGATAATATGACCATCCGCCATGAAAATCACATGGTCTGCCACTTCTCTTGCAAATGCCATTTCATGTGTGACGATAATCATTGTTGTTTCTTGAATCGCAATGGATTTAATGACTTGAAGCACACCTGAGACAAGCTCTGGATCAAGCGCTGACGTTGGTTCATCCAGCAAAATCGCATGTGGATCAACCGCTAACGCGCGGGCAATCCCAATCCGCTGCTGCTGTCCGCCAGATAATGTGACTGGATAGCTGTCAGCCTTTTGCTCTAACCCTACCTGCTTCAGCAGTTTCATACCGATTTCATTCGCCTGCTGCTTCGTCATTTTTTTCGTCACAAGCAGTGATTCTGTTATGTTTTGCAGTGCTGTCTTGTTTTTAAATAAATTATAGTTTTGAAACACCATGGCCGTTTGTTGACGCAGGTGATGAGCTTCTTTACGTGAATATTTGGACGCATCGAGCCTTGCATCGCCAATTTCAATCGTGCCTTCATCAGGTGTTTCTAATAAATTTAAACAGCGCAGCAAGGTGGATTTACCGGAGCCAGAAGGTCCGATAATGGCCACAACCTGCCCTTTTTTCACGTCGAGATTGATTCCGTCTAAGACGACAAGGTCGCCGAATGATTTCTTCAAATTGGTGAGCTTGATCATGTCCACACCTCCTTAATTCCGGTAAGGTTTGCTGATTTTTCGTTCAAACAGGTCCTGCAGGAAGCTATAAATGATCGTCATCACCCAATACACGATCCCTACGGCTAAATAGGTTTCAAAGTATTTATAGTTCGCCGATGCAATCATCTTCCCTTGTGCAAACATTTCTGCCACACCAATCGTAAAGGCAAGAGATGTTTCTTTTAAAAGACCGATAAAGGTATTCCCCGTCGCTGGAATTGCATTTCTAATGGCCTGCGGGAAAATAATTCTAACGTAAGACTGCCATCTTGTCATACCGACAGATAAGCATGCCTCAAGCTGCCCTTCATCCACTGAGTTCAGAGCCGCTCTGAAAATTTCTGCTAAGTATGCTGAGTTTTTAATACTTAATCCGATAATGACCGCTGTTAAAGCATCCATTGAGGTCATCGCAGGGAATAGCTGCGGGAGACCAAAATAAATGAGAAAGAGCTGAACCAAGGTTGGAACCGCTCTGAAGAAAGAAATATACAGCTTGGCAAATTGGTATAAAACAGGTATCCGGTTTTTCGTAATGAGAGCGAATACCACACCAATGATAATGGCAAATACCATGGAGACAATCGCCATGAAGATCGTTATCGGCAAGTATTGAAGCAATGTCGGAAACACCGTCACCATATACTGCCAATCAATTTTGTTCATGTCTGCTCTTCACCGCCGCTGTCGTTATTTTTTAATTGGCACTGTGACATCGTCTTTGAAATATTTCTCAGACAATTTCTTAAGTGTCCCGTCTTCTCTTAATTCTTTGATGGCTTTGTTAAATTCTTCTCTTAGTTTGTCATGCTTTTTATCTTTCGCAAATGGATAGCCTACTTCTTCATACACAATTGGGTTGCCTACGATTTTCAGCGGCAGACCTGTTTTTTCAATTTGAGCAAGTAATACACTGCGTCCGTTGACATAAGCATCTACGCGGCCATTTGCCACTTCATTTAATACGCCGTCTTGCGTTTCATATGTTTTGATCTTAATTTTCTTGTCAGGGTCTTTGCTCTCTAAGTTTTTAGCATGGTTAGAGCCAAGAACCGCCGCCACTGTTTTTCCTTTTAAATCGTCAAGACCTTTGATGTCGTTGTTGTCTTTTTTCACGATGATTTGTGTTCCTGCGTAAGCGTACGTATCTGTAAAGTTAAATGTTTGTTTACGCTCGTCTGTGATGGCAACTTGGTTTGACACTGTATCGAGCTTACCAGACGTCAGCTGTCCCATCAGTCCGCTGAATTCACTCAGCTGCCAGTCTAGTTTGTAGCCAAGCTTTTTCGCAATGGCTTCTGTTACTTCAACATCGAATCCTACAAGCTTGCCATTGTCTTTATAAGCAAACGGATAGCTTTGTCCTGTAGCGCCTACTTTTAACACCTTTTCGTCTTTGCCTTCACTCTGATTGTTGCCGCCGCAAGCTGCTAAAACTGCCAGCATTGCTGCAAATAGAACGACTAGCCACTTTTTGTTTTTCATGTTTGTAAACCCTTCTTCCTCTTATGGTTGTGTGATATCTGATCTTAATTGTTTTTTGAAATAAACCGTGATATGACCTTTGCCTAAATCCTTTTCACCTGCTCTGACGTAGCCTTTACGCTCATACATCTCTATGAGCCATGGATGCTTATCAGCTGTACCGAGCGACACGTACGGCACCTTCAGTGTATCCCTTAGCACTTCGGTTTCAACCCATTCCAGCAAGGCTGAGCCTGTGCCTTTTTTGGCAGCTGGTTCTGAGGCAAACCACCAGATGTGAGGGACGCCGAATGGTCCTGGCTGCTCTCCCCAAGGCATACGGAGTGATAAGGTGGATAGAAGCTCTCCGTTTTCTTCCATCACATAGCAAAGATTCTTTTGTACATTTTTCTGAACGAGAGCGAAATCAGCATGTGCTGCTTGGAACTGGATGCCTAGCTCACGAATTGGCTCGTAGGCTCTTGTTGTCAGTTCAAGCAGCGCCTCTATATCTGCCTCTGTTGCCAGACGAAACGTGTATCCCAACGTTAGTCACCTCACCCTTATGTCGTGTAGCGATTTTTTGGCTCTGTTAATCCAAGATTTTCTCGTAAGGTTTGTCCTGTGTAATCGGTTTTGAATAAGCCTCGTTCCTGAAGGATTGGGACGACGCGGTCTACGAACACATCCAGCCCTTCTGGCAAGAGCGGCGGCATGACATTAAAGCCGTCTGCTGCTTCTTCACGAAGCCATGTTTCCATCACGTCTGCCAGCTGCTGCGGCGTTCCAATGAAAATATTATGACCGCGTGAGCCAGCAACCGATTGATAAAGCTGGCGAATGGTCAGGTTATCCTTTCTCGCCATATTCATCACGAGATCAAAACGGCTTTTCACCGCATTTGACGTGCTCGGATCAATCTCTGGAAGCGGCCCGTCTAAAGGATACTGAGACAGATCAATCCCGCCTAAGTAATTTTGCAGAATGCTCAGTCCAATCTCAGGAACAATCAGCTCCTGTAATTCTTCATATTTCGCTTGGGCTTCTTCCTCTGTATCAGCAATGATCGGGAAGATACCCGGCATGATGCTGACGTCCTCTCTAGCACGGCCAGCAGCCTCTACTTTCCCCTTCAAGCTTTGATAAAATTCCTTCGCTTTATCGAGATCGTTTTGTGCAGTGAAAATGAGTTCTGCTGTTTTTGCTGCAAGCTTTTGGCCATCTTCAGAAGATCCTGCTTGAATGATCACGGGCTGCCCTTGCGGCGTGCGTGATACGTTGAGAGGACCTCTTACTGAGAAGAACTCACCTTTGTGCTGGAGCTCATGAAGCTTACTAGATTCGAAGAATTCTCCCGTTTCCTTGTTTCTGACAAGGGCGTCTTCCTCCCAAGAATCCCAGAGACCTTTGACGACTTCGACGAACTCTTCTGCACGCTCATATCGTTTATGGTGTGCTAAATGCTCTTCTCCGCTAAAATTTTTCGCTGTTTCTTCAATAGAAGATGTGACCACATTCCATGCTGCTCTTCCGCCTGATAAATGATCAAGGGAGGCAAACTGCCTTGCAATATGGAAAGGCTCACTGTATGTAGTGGATGCTGTTGCTGCTAAACCAATGGTTGAAGTAGACTCAGCAATCGATGAAAGCAGCGTGAGCGGTTCAAATCTCGTTAATACGTTCGGATGAGAGGTTTGATTAATGGATAAACTGTCAGCTAAAAAGAGCAAATCCAGCTTTCCTTCCTCTGCCTTTTTCGCTAATTGTTTAAAATAATCTAGGTTCATGGCTGCATCTGGTACTGCATTCGGATGTCTCCAAGAGGCAACGTGATGTCCAGTTCCTGCGATGAATACGCCTAGCTTGAGCTTCCTTTTCGGCTGTGACACTTGTTCTTCATCCTTTCTATATCCTACATGTATCAAACTGAAGTCTTAGAAGATACATTTTTCTGATTGAATTAATCGGTTTTATTAATAAAAAAAGGGCAAATGTTGCGAAAAATGAAAAATAATTATTACTATATGCCCTTTTTACAGGATTGTCAACCGCCTTCTGAACCTCCAAAATAAGGGATTTCAAACGCTCATGATGGTGTATCAATCTCAATATTTCCGATGAGCCGATCTGTGGTATGTGTCAACAATTGACTGCGTTCCAGCATGTTGTGAGCGATGACAGAATGAGTGGAATTTGCGGTGCGGACAGCAATCGCTTTTTGAGGAGATAGATTGATGATGTTATTGCGCAGCACACGGGCTGAGGCGGCCTGGTCAATAAAGATCGCCGTCGGCTGTCCGATCGATCGATTTAAATAGAAACGGTTATCTCCAATTTGTGGCGAACCATTTTTAATATACATCACCACATATAAGGATGTTTCTTCAAAGGAATTATCTTTAATCTCTAATGCCCCCGTCGTGCTGCTGTATACAGCGTAGTTTTGATAGTGTTTAAAGCGATTCTGCCAGATGAAAGCCTTTGCATTTTCAGTGACACTGATCGTATACGAAGAATCTAGCTCCGGGTGTCCTTCTTGAATAAAGTGATTGCCGTTGATCCCGACTTCCCCTTCCTGCACCCAGATGCCTCTGCTGAATTCTTTGAATTGATTGTGCTGGATGAGAATATTCGTTCCTCTCACCACGGCCGCATCGATTACAGAGTAGACCGTATTGTTTGAAAAGACGACACTATCCGATTGATAGATACGCAGCGAGGCGCTTCTTTTTCCGGTATTCGTTCCTGATTCAATATGGTTTCCTTCTATTAGAATACGATTCGCCATATAAACGGACACAGCCGCATCTTCAAAAAGACTAATCTTATTGCCTGTAATGTGAACACTGTCTCCCCTCACATCAATCCCTTTTTCAAACCCCTCAATCATATTGCCAATAATCACCACATTGTTTTCCGTTTGACCAAGTGAGACGCCTAAGCTCGTAATCCCTGCTTTTGTCACACCTCCTCCCACTGCACGAATCATATTGTTGGCAATGATCGTTTCGGTGGAGAAGCCATAGGAGATACTGCTATCTGTATGATTGCCTTCAATGATCACACCATAACCGTTAAAGTTATAGATGGAGCTCGCTGCACCTCCTCTGACGATGTTGTTGCGAATCTGAATATTCAGAGGCTCCTCCATATTAACGGCATTTTCTCCATAGCCTTCAATATCAATACCCATTCTTGGCTCGACCCCATTTACTCCTGCTCTTTCCAAGAGACAGTCCTCCACAATAACCCCATCACAGCCTGTAATCGAAATATTGTTGCGTCTCGAATCTGTGATGGTGCAGCCAGAAATATCAATAGATGCAGCAGGCGAGTATGGTTCCCCCTCTGTCAACAAACCGTGGGGACTGACAATGATGCCGTCTCCCGTACAATTTTTTATTTGGACATGATTGACCTCTACATGGGAGGCACCTTCAATACATATCCCAAAGCCCCATTCATGGGTTTTTCGTTCAGCGGGGAGCGGCTTGTATACATGCTCATGACGATCCCCTTCAATACGCCCGCCTCGAATGGTCACATGCTCAACCTTTCCTATATAAAAAGCTGCATATCCCCATGAATCATTTGGTTTTACCTTTATTACAGCGTCTGACGCCATCTCAATGCATATATGACTTGGCACCCGTATACCTGCACCTCGGAAAGGAAAAAATGGATCACCTCTGTACACCGCATCGATTAAATATGTGCCGCTCGGCAGCCAGATATGGGAATATCCCTGTGCTTTTGTCCACTCTAAACATTCATTGAGCTTAGCTGTGCAATCCGTTTTCCCGTCAGCAATTACGCCAAAATCTAGTACATTGACAACTGGTTTTTTTAGATCAGATTCATTCAATTCCCCCAACCTAATCACTCCTTTTCACACATGTTCTCTTGTCATCCTATGCATGTGGTAAAGGTTTGCTTGTACATTCCTTCAAATTTTAAATAAATTCTTTCGGAATAACTTTCCGATAATTTTCACTTCAAAGAATTTTTCAATTTTTTGAGTCTTTACGCCTATTGAACTAACATTTTCCTGTTTTAGAATAGTTTTATATTGACACAAGAACTATACAAGAATATCATTTTTCTCATATCTCTTTTTTTAAGAAAGGATCTATGCCATGTCTACAATTGATCACGATAAAATTGTTAAAAGTGTTCCTCAAAAAGGGTTTTTTGGACATCCTAAAGGACTTTACACACTGTTTTTCACTGAATTTTGGGAGCGTTTCTCCTATTATGGCATGCGTGCACTGCTTATTTATTATATGTACACAGAGGTGACAAAAGGCGGTCTAGGCTTTGACCAGACGACAGCCAATTCGATCATGTCTGTCTATGGTGCGCTTGTCTATATGTCAGGAGTGATTGGCGGATGGCTCGCCGACCGGGTATTTGGATCATCCAGTACGGTCTTTTATGGCGGAGTTTTTATTATGCTCGGCCACGTGATTTTGGCTTTGCCAAGCGGAGCAACAGCGCTCTTTATTAGTATGGGACTGATTATTATCGGGACAGGTCTTCTCAAGCCAAACGTTTCAAACATTGTTGGTGACCTGTATACAAAAACAGACCCTCGCAGGGACTCTGGATTTAGTATTTTCTACATGGGGATCAACATGGGTGGCTTTATCTCCCCATTAATTGTCGGAACACTCGGTCAAAAAGTGAATTTCCACCTCGGGTTCTCACTCGCTGCCGTGGGGATGCTTGTTGGACTTATTACATTTGTGGTCACAAAAAAACCGAACCTTGGTCTTGCCGGCACGTATGTGACAAATCCATTATCAGCTGCCGAACGTAAGAACTTCAAAATTTACGGATCATTGGTTGTGATTTTGCTCGCAGTTTTTGCTGTCATTGGCATTCAAACAGGCGCACTCACAATTAATCTATTCACTTGGTTTGTTAGTGCCCTTGGTGTACTCATTCCGATTGTTTATTTCATTGTCATGTATTTCAGTAAAAAGACGAGCGCAGTGGAGCAATCCAGGGTTCTCGCTTATATTCCATTGTTCCTTGCTGCCGTGATGTTCTGGGCGATTCAAGAGCAGGGCTCAAACATTTTAGCAACATATGCAGATCAACGAACAAACTTGAATTTCCTTGGGATGACACTAGCGTCTTCATGGTTCCAATCATTGAACCCAATCTTTATTGTGCTGCTGTCTCCAGTGTTTGCTTGGTTATGGGTCAGACTTGGGAAGAAACAGCCGTCTACCCCGATTAAATTCTCACTCGGTCTTCTGTTTGCAGGGTTATCCTTCATCATCATGATCATTCCTGCATACATGTCCGGTCCGAACACACTTGTGAGCCCATTATGGCTCGTTCTGAGCTTCTTCCTCGTCGTGATCGGAGAGCTCTGCTTATCACCAGTTGGACTGTCAGCGACAACAAAGCTGGCCCCTGCTGCCTTCTCAGCGCAAACGATGAGCCTTTGGTTCCTTTCAAATGCAATGGCACAGGCGATCAATGCGCAAGTAGTCAAACTGTTTGATAAAGTGCCGGAAACCGTCTATTTCGGTATCATCGGATTGCTGGCCATCGTTTTATGCATTGTGATGCTATTACTGACACCAGTGATTAAGAAAGCGATGAAAGGCGTTCATTAATAAAAAACTGGACATGAGTACATCATGTCCAGTTTTTTACTTTATTTATGATCATTATCTTACTGCATTATTCATTCGTTTTCATTGGTACTGTCTCATTTATTTCAATATTAAAATAATTCACGGCATTGTGATAACAAATATCTTTGACTATTTTTCCTATAAATTCGTAATCCCTTGGAAGCTCACCATTTTCTATCCAAGTCCCAAATAAATCACATAAGATTCTTCTGAAATATTCATGGCGAGGGAACGATAAAAAGCTTCTGGAGTCTGTAAGCATCCCTACGAAAGTGCTAAGCAAACCTATATTAGATAATGTTTTCATTTGATCTAGCATGCCGTCTTTTTGATCATTAAACCACCACCCGGATCCAAATTGAATTTTTGCTCTGGCATCAGAAGACTGAAAATTCCCTATAGTAGAGGCCACAATCGCATTATGAGCGGGATTTAAATTATAGATGATGGTTTTAGGTAAAAGGTTGTCTTTGTCTAATTCATTCAAAAAACCATTTAAATGTCTTGCTAGGTGGAAGTCAGACATAGAGTCGTACCCACTATCTTTCCCCGTTAACTTGAACATTCGTGTGTTATTATTCCTTAAAGCACCTATGTGTAATTGCATGGTCCAATGAAGAGAATGATATTTTTTACTCAGGTGAAGAAGAGTGTTTGTTTTAAATTTATTGATATCCTCTAGGGATAGTGTTTTTCCTTGCAGAGCACGTACAAATATAGAAGACACTTCTTGTTCAGTAGCTGGTGAAAATGGAAATATTTCAAAACCATGATCAGAAATTCTGCATCCATTCGCGTGAAAATAATCAATTCGCGAATGTAATGAAGCGATAAAGTTTTCATATGTTAAAACAGCGCCGTTGATTGAATCACCTAATTTTTCTATATAGTTTACAAAATTTGATTGTTCAATATTTAAAGCATGATCCGGTCTAAATGTAGGTAGGACCATAGTTTTAATTCCTACATCTTTACGTATGATTTGATGAATTTCTAAAGTATCGATTGGATCATCAGTCGTACACACAACTTTTACATTAAATTTTTCTAAAATTCCATTTGTGGACATGTTACTTTCATTTAATCTCTCATTACAAATATCCCAAACTTGATGTGCATTTTTTTCTGAGAACAACTCATTTATATTGAAATAACGACTTAATTCTAAATGTGACCAATGATAAAGAGGGTTTCCTATTGTATATGGAACCGTTTGCGCCCAAGCTAAGAATTTTTCCTTGTCACTTGCATTCCCCGTGATCAATCTTTCTTCTACGCCTAACCATCGCATCGCCCTCCATTTATAGTGATCTCCATTAAGCCAAATATCAGTCATATTTTCATATTTTTTGTTAGCAGCAATGTCATCAGCCATTAAATGCGTATGAAAATCATAGATTGGCATATTTTTCGCGTAATCATGATAAAGAACTTTTGAACTTTCATGATTAAGCATCATATCTTCGCTTAGGAATGTAGACAATATCGTCACCTCTATACTTATGTTTAGAAAATCAATTAAATGAAATAAGGTGTTATTAACAAAAATAACACCTCACTTTTTTAGATCTTACTTAATTCAAACTCCGTATTTACGTAGATTGCGTCTCGTTGTGCAATTAAGCAAAGTTCTGCAGCTTTAAAAGTATGTTCTTGAGTCATAGCATTTTCAGTACCGTTTAAACAATCTAAAATAAGTTCACCAAAGTAAGGGAATCCTACTTCTCCATTTAGAGAAAAATGCTGCTCTGTCTGTTGATTTACTAAGTATAAATGGTCTCCTGTTTTATCCCTTGCGATGTCTACGTATTTGCGAATTTCAATATACCCATCTGTTCCAAGAATGAATGTGCGCCCATCCCCCCAAGTGCTAAGGCCATCAGGAGTCAGCCAGTCTACTCTAAAGTAGTTTGTAGCCCCATTATCAGCAATCAAAGTAGCATCACCAAAGTCTTCTAATTCTGGATATTGATGATGCTTATAATTGCCCACTTTACTATGTACAACTTTTGCATCTTTTGCGCCAGAATAGAAAAGGAATTGTTCAATTTGGTGACTGCCAATATCACATAGAATACCTCCATAATATTCCTTTTCGAAAAACCAGCTTGGTCTGCTTTCTACATTACTACGATGTGGGCCAGTTCCAAGAACTTGTACCACTTTTCCAATGGCTCCTTGTTCAATCAATTGACCAGCAAATACGGCACTCTCCACGTGCAAACGTTCACTATAATAAACAGCCCATTTAAGTCCCGTTTCAGCTGTTTTTTTACGAGCAAGCTCCAATTGTTCTAACGTTGTAAAAGGTGATTTATCCGTAAAGTAATGCTTACCATGATCTAAAACACGCAGCCCTAAATCACAGCGTTTAGATGTAATGGCTGCGCCTGCCACGAGCCTAACATCTGGATCTTCGAGGATTTCTTTCTCACTTTTGGCTGCCTGTACCTCCGGATATGCTTTACAAAATTCTTGTACTTTTTTCTGATCATGATCATAAACCCATTTTAATGTAGCCCCAGCCTCAGTTAATCCATTGCACATTGCATAGATGTGTCCATGATCAAGACCTATAGCCGCCATGACGAATTGTCCTTCTGTAACGACAGGGGCACTTTTTCCCTTAGGAGCATAATTCATTCCATCACTTTTCTGCATGATTGTTCCTCCTCTAGCTAGCTTCCAGTTTATTTTTAATAATTTAATAACGTTAGACTCATAGTTTCTCGTAATTTCCTCCAACGGTTATCGTATCGTCTGAAAAATTTTCTACACTGCTTTGTTTTTCATAAAAATGCTTAACGTTCGCGAGCATTCCTTCACGTGTATAAAAAGGATCGTCTGCTAAAAGAGGAAGCTTCACATGAACACCTTGGTTTGCAGATTTATAGATGGCTGTAATAAGTTCTAGTGTTTTTCTTCCTTCTGTTCCATCAATTAAAAGCTTCTGGTTACCCTTGATAGCCATTAAAAAATTATTTATTTGTCCTTTATGCCCTTCAAATAGTAATTCCGGATATTGATGAAAAGCTTCCTGAATACGATTTTCTAAATCCTCATCATTTTTCTCTTGAGGAAACCCATTTTCTTTAGCTATTTGAGCATTTACTTTCCATGGGACAGATACTCTAGCTTTTTCACCTTGAAAAATCAATTGTTGTTCTTCTCCATGATGAACAACAGAACTGGTTACTTGTGCTAAGCTACCATTTCCATAGCGAAGTACAGCAATAGAAAGGTCTTCAACCTCTGCATTATCATGCAAGGTATTACTAGTTGCTGCAAAAATGTCAGTCGGCAATCCTAACATCCATTGCAACATATCAATATGATGGACAGCATGATTAAGTGTACAACCTCCACCTTCTTTTTCCCATGTACCGCGCCACCATAAATCATAATAACTATGACCACGCCACCAAAAAGAATCAACTTGAGTATGAGCGATTTTTCCAATTAGGTTTTGATCAAGGACATGTTTTAATCTCATAATGGGCGTCATAAACCTGTTTTGAGCAACAACAGATAAAAGCTTTTGGCTTTCAATAGATGCTTTTATCATTTCGTCACATTCTTTTAGAGAAGAAGCCATAGGTTTTTCTACTAAAACATGTTTGCCTGCTTTAAGAAAATCGATGGCAATGGTTGCGTGCATATAAGGAGGTGTACAAATGGAAACGGCATCAATCGTAGGATCATTCAATAATTCTTGGTAGTTAGCGACAACTCGTGCTTCCAGGTTATATTTTGTTGCTGCAGACATTGCTTTTTCAGGATAAATATCAGCTAAAGCTACAATTTTACTGATTTCAGGCATTGCAAGATAAGCCTCGATATGGGCAGTTGCAATAGATCCAGTTCCTATAATGGCGATGTTGGACATATCAATCTTTCCCTTCTGCAATAAGATAAATTTTCACTTCTAATAATGAGATAGCGCTTTCAAAAAACTGAATAATTCACCTAGCTGATAGATCAGAGTACCGTTCGTTTTATTAATATTCTAGTTATACTAGTATGGTAGCTCAAAAACATTATAACTTAATCTTTTTGAATTTTGTATAGTTTTTTGAATTTTCTTTTTAATATCCCCCACTTTTATGATTGATTATGGCTTACATAGTGGAATCATCAAGAGATGCTCACAGTGAAGTATTCAGAAAAATGAAATTAATGGCTACCATTCTAATCTACTTGTATGGTAGTATGTTAGAGAAAGGAGATTAGAATAATGAATATTGATTTTAAAAACCAAAACCTCTCTACGAGGGAACAAGTTTACAATATGCTAAAAGATCAAATATTAAGCCTGAAGCTTCCACCTGGGACAAATATTTCTGAAAAAGAAATATCCGTTCAATTTAATGTTAGTCGAACTCCTGTAAGAGAAAGCTTTTTAAAATTATCTCAAGAAGGATTATTAAGTATCTATCCTCAACGAGGTACTTTTGTTTCTTTAATTGATTTGAACCTTGTGGAGGAAGCACGGTTTATGCGAGAACATCTCGAGAAGGCAGTGATTAGACTAGCCTGTCAGGGATTTTCTGAAGAGCTGATTAATGATTTAGATATGAATTTAAGTATGCAAAAAATTTGCGTTAAGAAAAAAGACTATAAAAAAATGTTTGAATTAGATGAGGAGTTTCATAGAACTATTTTCAAACGGTGTAAAAAAGAAAAAACATGGTTAGTTATTCAACAGATGAATGTACACTTTAATAGGAGTCGCATGTTAAGGCTAGTAACAGATTATAATTGGGATAATATTCTTTCCCAACATGTGGATATATTCAAAGCTATACAAGATCAAGATGCTGATAAAGCTGAAAAAATCATGGAAGAGCATTTGAAAATTGCACTTGTTGATAAAGAATTATTGAAGAAAGAATATCCAAATTATTTTAAATAACATTAGGGGTGATGGTAGATGAGGATGACATTCAGATGGTTTGGAGAAGGAAACGATACGATCACACTGGAACAAATAAAGCAGATTCCAGGAGTGGAAGGAATTGTTTGGGCACTGCATGATGTGCCCGTAGGAGAAGAGTGGCCAATAGAAAGAATGTTAGAAATGAAAAAATTAGCTGATAAACATAACCTTCATATTGAAGTAGTTGAAAGCGTGAATGTTCATGAAGACATTAAGCTCGGACTTCCAACTAGAGATCGATACATAGAAAATTATAAGAAAACAATTCAGAAGCTAGCAAAGGTGGGTGTTAAAGTCATATGTTATAACTTTATGCCTGTCTTTGATTGGATCCGTACAGACTTAAATAAAACACTTTCTGATGGATCTACAGCTCTATTTTATGAACATAGTCGAATTAAAGATATTGATCCGAAAGAATTAGTAAATAAAATTAGTGAAAACTCCAGTTTAACCATGCCAGGTTGGGAACCAGAGCGGTTACATCACCTCCACCAACTTTTTGAAGCCTACAAAAATATAACAGAAGATGATTTATGGGCCAACTTGAAATATTTTTTAGATCAGATTATTCCAATTGCAGAACTTCATGATATTAAGATGGCTATTCATCCTGACGATCCACCTTGGCCTGTCTTTGGTCTACCGCGAATAGTAACTAACCAAAAAAACATCAGAAAAATTTTACAACTAAATAGCAGCCCATCTCATTGTATAACGCTCTGTACAGGATCTTTAGGAGCAAATTTAGAAAATGATTTAGTCTCTATGATTCACGAATTTATTGATAGAATACCATTTACTCATATAAGAAATGTACGTGTATATGATAACGGGGACTTTGTTGAAACATCGCATCGATCAAAAGATGGATCAGTAGACGTTTCAGCCATTATACATGCTTATTATGAAAGCGGATTCAAAGGTTATTGCAGACCCGATCATGGAAGACACATTTGGGATGAACAATGCAGGCCTGGATATGGTCTTTATGATAGAGCACTTGGAATTATGTATTTGTGGGGAGCTTGGGATGCTTTAAAAAATAAACAGTCTGTACGAAAAGAAGCAAAGGAGGAAGCTACATGGTAAACATACAAGAAAATAAAAATTTAGCTGGTAAAGTAGCTGTCATCACAGGAGGCAGTGGCGTACTTTGCAGCGCCATGGCAAAGGAACTTGCTAGACATGGCGTGTCTGTGGCTATTTTAAATAGAACAGTCGAAAAGGGCGAAAAGGTAGCCGAAGAAATTAACCTTATGGGTGGGAAAGCGATTGCGATTAAATGTGATGTTCTGAATAAAGATAGTGTGGAACAAGCCGAGAAGATTGTAACAGAGGAATTAGGCAATTGTACAATATTGATAAATGGAGCTGGTGGTAACCACTCCAGTGCAAATACAACCAACGAAATATTTCAAACAGAAGATCTTACTAATCCTAATGTAAATACTTTTTTTCATTTAAGTACAGATAGTGTACAAAATGTATTTGATTTAAATTTTATGGGGACTTTCATTCCTACACAAATTTTCACTAAACATATGGTTTATCAAAAGGGAGCAGTTGTCATCAACATGTCATCTATGAGTGCCCCTTCTCCAATGACCAAAGTGCCTGCTTATAGCGCGGCAAAAGCAGCAATTGAAAATTTCACCAAATGGTTAGCTGTTCATATGGCTGAGGCAGGAATTAGAGTAAATGCTATTGCACCGGGCTTCTTTTTAACCTCACAAAATAAAAAACTTCTCCTAAATGAAGATGGAGATTATACAGAGAGGTCTTATAAGATTATTTCGAACACACCAATGAGAAGGTTTGGTACGCCAGAAGATCTTCTTGGTACCCTATTATGGCTTGTTGATGATCATATGTCAGCATTTGTTACCGGCGTGACAATTCCTGTTGATGGAGGTTTTATGGCGTATTCAGGTGTTTAATATTTTTATTTTTTTCCTTGTCATACATCTTTATTTTATATGTTTTTTTAAATTTATAAGTAGGCTTGGAAAGGAGAAATAAGAATGCAGACTGAGAATAGGAAACTAACACTCAAAAATTATATTGGTTATGGAACAATGGATTTATTTGGAGGGGGAGCATTCGCTATAATAGGCGCATGGATGTTATATTTTTTCATTACATACTGCGGTCTTACCCCTGTTGAAGCAGGATCTATTATTGCAATTGCTCGTATTATTGATGCGATAGCAAGCCCAATTATGGGCCATATCACTGATAATTTTGGTCGTACAAAACTTGGGAAAAAATTTGGAAGACGCAGGTTCTTTTTGCTAGTTGGAAGCCCTTTGATGATTATTTATTCCCTTCTTTGGATTTCTGATATGAATTACTGGTACTATTTAACGGTTTATATTTTGTTAGAATTCCTTGCAGCAATGGTATTAATTCCATTTGAAACACTTGGAGCTGAAATGACGAATGATTTTAATGCACGGACCAAGCTCTCAACAATAAGATTAATCTATTCAGGACTAGGAACATTTTTAGCTACCTTTATTCCAGGCAGATTATTCGAAATATTCGGAAAAGATTCACCTCAAGTTTTTCTTTACAATGGGATTATCTTCACCTTTATTTTTATGGCTGCATTATTAATTACACATAGAACAACATGGGAACGTAAAATAGAAGAAGACATGATAGAACCTGATGGTGTAGAAAAAGTACCTGCTATAGAATCCATCAAAAAAGTCATCATTGACTTAACATCTACTTTTAGAATAAGAAGTTTCCGTCAGCACCTCACGATGTATATTTGTTCGTTTACAGCCATGGATATTTTAAACGCTGTCTTTGTCTACTTTGTTGTGTTTTCTTTAAATAAAGATGCAGTGCTGGCAGCTGATTTATTATCTATTGGTTCATTACTTCAAATGGTATGTACAATATTGTTTGGTTGGCTCGTGATTAAAATAGGCCCTGCGCCATCTTTGAAAATATCTTATATTGCGATTATTACATGTATCAGCGGTTATATATTTTTATACTTCACACAACCAGCTTATATGATTATAGCGCTGTATGCTTTCTCTGTTATCTTAGGCATCGGAAAGAGTGGGTTATATTATATACCATGGAATATTTACACTTTCATTCCTGATGTAGATGAAATGGTCACTCGTAAAAGAAGAGAAGGAATATTTGCAGGTATTATGACGTTTACACGCAAAAGTACTACAGCTTTAGCCACATTTTTGGTAGGAGTTATTTTACAGGAAAGTGGATTCGTTGCAAGCGCGACGACACAGTCTACGACAGCAATAAATGGGATTGTAGGTATTCTGTTTTTCGGAACTGTAGGGCTAGTCGGTATTAGTTTAGTCATTTCATTTAAATTTAAATTATCTAAGAAAACTCATTCCATTATGATTAATGAAATTAATAGGTTAAAGAATAATGGTTCAATGGAACAGGCTGATGATGAAACGAGAAGTGTTTTGAAAGCGCTAACAGGATGGGATTACGAGAAGCTTTGGGGTAATAATAACGTAGGATATCAGAATAAGCGCCAACATTTTGAACAACAAGATTTTAAACAGGATATGAACTAACTTTTGTTGTTAGTTGCACTTCAAAAAAAAACACCTTCAGATTGATATCAGAGGTGTTTTTAAATATCTTACATTTAGTGTTTTTTGATTTTAAAACCGGATCTCATCATCTCCATGGATTTGCAGCTTCAGTGGCTCACTTTGTGCCTGATGCTTTTTCACATAGCGGTGATAGACAATATACCCAATGATCATGAGCGGTACACCGACATATAGCCCGATGCGCTGCTCTTGATCAAAGGCAAGGCTGACCAATACGATGGTATTCAGTGTGATCGCAATGATTGGCAGCACCGGATAAAGAGGCGTTTTAAATTTTAAGTTTTCCAGCTTTCCGCCTGCTTTCAAGTATTTTCTACGGAAAAGCAGCTGTGATAATGTAATCGTGATCCAGCCTGTCTGGGCACTCATGCCGGCAATGGACACGATCCAGGCAAAAACCGTTTTCTCTGCAAAAAACCCGGATAACAGCGAAATCCCTGTAAACAGGAACGTGAGCAGTAAGGCATTCATCGGAATACCGCGCTGATTGACGCGTCTAAACGCTTTTCCTGCCATTCCTTCCTTCGATAAGGAATACAGCATTCTCGTCGATGCATACAAGCCAGAGTTCGCAACAGATAATAAAGCAATGATAATGACAAAGTTCATGATGTCTGCCGCAAAAGGAATGCCCGTTCTCTCAAACACAGTAACAAATGGGCTTTGCAGCACACTAGCTTCCTTCCAAGGCACCATACCGGCTAAGACGAAAATCGATAAGACGAAAAAGACAAGTGTACGCCATACGGTCTGATGAATCGAGCGGGGAACGGTTTTCTCAGGGTTTTCACTTTCTCCTGCCGCAATCCCGATCAGCTCTGTTCCTTGAAACGAAAAATTTACTGTTATCATCGTAACCACAACAGCGAGCAGGCCATTTGGAAACAGCCCGTCACTCACAAAATGGCTGAAGTATGGGGCGGGTTCACCGCTCGTTGTTTCAATAAACCCAAACATCGCCGCTCCACCTACGCCAATAAAGAGTAAAATCGCAATAATCTTAATGGTGGAAAAGAAAAACTCCGACTCCCCGAACGCTTTCGCTGACCGGGCATTTAATAAGAAAAGACAGAGTCCGAATATGAGACACCAAATCCACACATCCACTTGCGGGAGCCAGCGCCTCATCAGCTGCCCTGCTGATAAGAACTCAAGGGCGACCGTTGCTGCCCAGCCGAGCCAATAAATCCAGCCGACAGCAAAACCTGCTGCAGGGCTGACAAATTTCGTCGCATACGTATGAAACGACCCCGACACAGGAAGTGCAACCGACAGCTCACCAAGACACAGCATGGTTAAATACATGATCAATCCGCCCACAATATATGAAAGAACAGCTCCGACTGGCCCTGCTTGTCCAATCGTATAGCCCGTTCCTAAGAAAAAGCCTGTCCCAATGACACCGCCAAGTGAAATCATAAATAAATGGCGGGAGGTCATCGCCCTTTTCAATTGTTCAGGCTGATTTTGTCCAACATCCACAATGATGCCCTCCTTCTTCTAAGATGCTCTGTTATCAAAACATGTCTCCATGTGATTCATTCCATTTTCAAAACAACCTACTAATTATACATCTTTTATAATAAATATGCTTCCTTCTATGGTCACTGTCTCAAAGTCTTTATTTTAGTAATGTTCGCACAACTATGTGGTGGATCAAACCATTTGATAGGATGCCATATATCTAAAATATTGCACAAAAAAACCAGCATGAAACTTTATCGTTGCACACTGGTTTCGTTTCATTCTTTTCAAGTCTCATTTTAGACAGTTCTTATGATCACTTTAGTCACAAGTCATTCTGCTTTTAACAAACACACTTTGATAAATTCATCTATTTTCTGAAAGCAGCGCTTTTTAGATTCAGCGTGAAAGGCCGCAGAATATGAATTGGCGAATCCATGCTCACCCTCTACTATTGTCACGCAAAGCTTTTCCTTTTTCTCCAAAACACTCGCAATCTCCCTTGGATGAAAGGATGCTTCGATCTCCGGGAAAAATAACAGCGTTTTGCAGGCGGGCACAAGATCGACGTCATCTCTGATCCTTGAACCATAAAATCCAATAACTCCTCTAAACAGCTGATCATTTTGGCTGCATCGCCAGGCAATTGTTGCCCCCACACTAAAACCTAGCAGAAATATGTCTATCGCGGCATTCTTCGTTTTTAACTCTTTTGCCAGATTCAGTACACTCTTTACCGGCTTATCAAAACCAACTTTATTCATAAAGTAGTCGTAAGCCTCATTTTCACTGACATAAGGGAAGTGCTTCGCCTGTCCCAATAAATGAGGACAATAAACCTCAAAACCAGCTGTGTCGAAATAATGGATCATACTCTTCATATGATCATTTATTCCGTATATTTCGTGTATTAAGATCATGACAGGTTTTTGTTTCGATGTATGCAAATGTTCACACTTCCCTTTTGTTTCTTAGAAGTCAATTGAATCGATTGGAAAATTTCGTTGGGATGATCATTGCATATTTTACCCGAATCGTTTATCTAACGTTCCTCCAATCAAATCATCTTAATCATCTTGAACTTGTGATTGGTTTTATTCACCTTTTAACTTGGGTATAGTTCTATCGTTTGTCCGTTCGACCGTTTGAGGGCATAAAGTTGGTGAGATTCGCTCAAGCTAGTTTCAAATGCTTTACTTTTAGGTTGCTTCTCTGTAAGATCATATGTTGTAAATACCAACAAGAAAAGTGGGGAATAAAATGAAAAAAATGTTCTTTGCCATTATTTTAGGCGTTTGTGTTGCATTGATCACGGCATGTGGATCTGGTGCAAGCGACAACGCGAATAAACAATCTGGGTCTAAGGAATCAGGAGACCTTTGGAAATCCATTCAGGATAAAGGTGTATTAACCATCGGAACAGAGGGAACTTATGCTCCTTTCACCTTCCATGACAAAAAGACAGATAAATTAACTGGCTATGATGTAGAAGTCATCACAGAGGTAGCAAAACGCCTTGACTTAAAACCTGAATTCAAAGAAACACAATGGGACAGTATGTTTGCTGGACTGAATGCAAAACGTTTTGACGTGGTAGCAAACCAAGTTGGGAAAACTGGACGTGAAAATCAATATGATTTCTCTGATAAATACACGACTTCTCAAGCTATTGTTGTGACAAAATCAGATAACAACGACATCAAGAAGCTATCGGATGTCAAAGGCAAAAAAGCAGCACAATCGTTAACAAGTAACTACAATAAACTAGCAACAGATGCTGGCGCTAAGATTGAAGGCGTTGAAGGTCTTGCACAATCCATTCAATTGATTCAGCAAGGACGTGCTGATCTAACGTTCAATGACAAATTAGCTGTATTAAATTACTTGAAAACAAGCGGTAACAAAAACCTAAAAGTTGCATTTGAAACAGGAGATCCTCAAGAAACGTATTTCGCATTCAGAAAAGGCAGCGGCGAAGTCGTTGACAAAGTGAATGGCGCATTAAAAGAAATGAAGAAAGACGGTACACTTGCTAAGATTTCTAAGAAATGGTTTGGTGAAGATGTTACAAAATAATATCCTAGGAGTCGTCATTCCTTGGGATCTTCTTCAGCAATCTTTTTGGCCAATGGTGATGCAGGGGATTTATTATACAATTCCCCTCGCCATCATTGCCTTTATTATTGGTATTTTTATCGCGCTTGTGACAGCTCTTGCTAGAATGTCTAAGATTAAAGCCCTCAGATGGATTTTCTCCATCTATGTGTCGGCCGTTCGCGGAACGCCGCTTTTTGTGCAATTGTTTATTATTTTCTATTTCTTTCCGACATTTAATATCACACTTGATCCATATCCAAGTGCCATTATTGCTTTTTCTTTAAACGTAGGTGCGTATGCGTCGGAAATTATCCGTGCATCTGTCCTGTCTGTTCCAAAAGGACAATGGGAAGCTGGTTATTCAATCGGAATGACGCATCGCAAAACGCTCGTCCGCGTGATTTTACCGCAGGCTGTGCGTGTATCGATTCCACCGCTCTCTAATTCATTTATTAGTTTGGTGAAGGATACATCCCTTGCCTCCCAAATTCTCGTGGCAGAGATGTTCCGTAAATCACAGGAAATTGCTGCGGCAAACTTGGATCAAATCTTGTTTATTTATATGGAAGCAGCCCTCATCTATTGGGTATTCTGCTTCATTCTATCGCTCGTTCAGCATCAAATTGAAAAACGACTTGATCGATATGTCGCAAGGTAAGGAGGGAACGACATGCTAACAGTCAAAGGTCTCAAGAAATCCTTTGGTGAAAACGAAATATTAAAGTCGATTGATTTTTCGATCAACAAAGGGCAGGTTGTGGCCATTCTCGGTCCATCTGGTTCAGGAAAAACAACGATGCTTCGCTGTTTAAATGCACTTGAAATACCAAATGGCGGCTCCTTTACCTTCGATGATTTCTCGATTGATTTTTCGAAAAAAAATAAATCAGCTGATCTCCTGAAGTTACGCCGGAAATCAGGAATGGTGTTTCAGGATTATCACCTGTTTCCTCACCGTACAGTGCTTGAAAATGTGATGGAAGGTCCTGTTCAGGTGCAGCGCCGTCCAAAGGAAACGGTTCGAAAGGAAGCCATTCAGCTCTTGCAAAAGGTCGGTCTTGAGGATAAAAAGGATCTGTATCCATTCCAGCTCTCAGGCGGTCAAAAGCAGCGTGTCGGGATTGCCCGTGCACTTGCCATTCAGCCAGAGCTCATGCTTTTTGATGAACCAACCTCTGCGCTTGACCCTGAGCTTGTCGGGGAAGTCTTAAAGGTCATGAAGGATCTAGCGAAGGAAGGCTGGACCATGGCAGTTGTCACACATGAAATCAAGTTTGCCCAAGAAGTAGCAGACGAAGTGATTTTTATTGATGGCGGCGTCATCGTCGAACAAGGTCCCCCGGAAGAAATCTTCAAACGACCAAAGGAAGAACGAACAAAACAATTCTTAAACCGGATATTAAATCCAGTATGATGAAAAAAGGCTGTTCTCACGTGGTGAGGACAGCCTTTTTTATATCTCTTTTTGCAGGCGAAGTGCCAGTAAATCTTGCAGAAGCAGTCTCGCTCCCTCTGGACTGATAACTAGCCCGCCGGATAGCACCTTATTGGAACACGTCACTTGTCCTGTTACGATGCAAGGTTTGTCCTGCCAATACGGCTTCATCACAATTTGGTCTTCTTCTCGATAAATCTCCATAAAATCTTGCGGATGAATGTTCAACCGTTTTCTCATCTCTGTCGGCAGGACGATTCTTCCAAATTTATCTATATATTTAACATAATCGTTATTTAACAAATTGCCCCCTCCTGCATCTCTAGATATGATATAAAAGATTCCCTCTTTATGAAGGGATTAAGCGATCAAATCGGTTAATCTGCAGGCTGTTCCAGTGACTAAATACGCTTCCCATATATGATATATCTGTTTGGTGCAGGACCAATATAGGAAAAAGGGTAACATGTGGTGAGGACAAGTTCTTCCTTTTCCTGTTGTAAAGTAATAATTGTTTGATCATCTTTCTTCACTATCTTTGTTTTCTCGATTTCATAGACAAAACGTCCATATGAAAGCTCGATAATCAATTGATCTCCCTTCACAAGTTCTCCTGTTCGTCTAAACACCGTATCACGATGCCCTGATAGAACGATTTGTCCGTGCTCGTTTGGAAAATAACTCTCGTGAAAGTGACCAACGCCTTTTGCTAAATCATCTGCTTCTGTTCCTTCTACAATCGGTAACTCAGCTTTTAGCTTTGGGATGTGCAAAAGCCCAATCGCTTCACCAGTCTGCGGCGCAAAAGGGGAATCTGTTTGCCCCTTTTGCTGAATGGCTGCTTGTGCAGACTGAAATGACTGATCTACTTCTTTTTGTCCATCAACGATATTCAAATATCCTACAATCGCAAGACAAAGCCCTGCTATGATCATTATCGCTGAGATGAATTTTTGAAACATGACTGGTTATCCGTTTCTTTTTCTTCTATTCCAAAAAATCAGGGCTGCACCTATTAATACGAGTGCAAATCCTGCTAGTAAAAGGTTGTACATCGCAGTTGCAGTATTCGGAAGATGATGTCCAGGTGTATCCTGTTGTGGATCAGAAGGTTGATCTGGATTTGCTGGCACTTCTGGCACATTCGGTGGTTCTACTGTCGTTGAGTTTTCAGGTTTGTCTGGTTCATCTACATTCTCACCCTTCACGACTCCAATATTTTGAATGGTTTTACCTTCAGATCCTTTGACAGCCTTCGCCTCAAACGTTACGGTATGCCAATCGTTATCTTTGATATCGCCAAATTGACCAGTTACTTTGCCTTTTGTGTAATCTCCGTTGTCGTCATCTTTTGCATCTGTGACGGTTTGTCCATCTACTTTTAATGAATCTTCGACATATTGAAGACCTTCCGGCAGCTTATCTGTGATGACTAGATCTTTGATGACACTGTCTTCTACACTATTTTTTGTTTTGATGGTGTAAAGAAGAGTGTCGCCTGCCTGTACTTGTTTTTCATCTGTATTGCCTTCTGCTTTTTGAGAGATTTCAGATGTTTTCTCTGATTCAAGCTTTGGATCTCTTGGTCCAATTTTTGTTTCGGTCGTTGGTTCATCTGGCGGTGTGTTTTCGCCTGTTACTTTCGCTGTGTTTTGAATGCTTTTACCTGATTGGCCTTTAGCGACTTTCGCTTCAAAGGTCACTGTATGCCAGTCCGTATCTTTGATATCGCCAATTTGACCGGTTACTGTGCCTTTTGTGTAGTCTCCGTTGTCGTCATCTTTTGCATCTGTAACAACTTGTCCATCTACTTTTAATGACCCTTCGACATATTGAAGACCTTCTGGCAATTCATCGGAAATCACGAGATTGTTGACGATGCTGTCTTCTTCAAGGTTCTTTGTTTTGATTGTATACAGAAGGGTATCGCCTACCTGTGGTGTCTTTTTATCTGTGTTGCCCTCTGCCTTCTTTTGAATGTCCGCTGATTTTTCTGATGCTAGTTTTGGGTCACGAGGGTAAATTTTTGTTTCTGTTGTTGGCTCTTCTGGCGGTGTGTTTTCGCCTGTGACGCTGGCTGTGTTTTGAATGTCTTGACCAGCCTGTCCCTTTTCAACTGTTACTTCAAACGTCACCGTGTGCCAGTCCGTATCCTTCACATCACCAAAAGAACCTGTAACCTTTCCATCTGTGTAGTCTCCGCTATCGTCGTCTTTTACATCCGTGACAGATTCTCCATCAACCTGAAGAGATCCCGTGACATACTTCAGTCCTTTTGGTAATTGATCTGAGATTACTAGATTTTCAACAAGGCTGTCTTCTATCGTGTTTTTTGTTTTAATTGTATAAAGAAGGGTATCGCCTACTTCTGGGTGTTTCTCATCTTTGTTACCTTCTGCTTTTTTCTGCAAGACCGCTGATTTTTCTGATTCAAGCTTTGGATCACGCGGATAGATTTCTGTTTTTGTTGTCGGCTTATCCGGCGGTGTGTTGCCGCCTGTGACATTGGCTGTATTTTGAATGTCTTTACCAGATTGTCCTTTTTCAACCGTCACTTCAAACGTCACCGTATGCCAATCTGTATCCTTAATGTCGCCAAATTGTCCTGAAACGGTTCCGTTTGTAAAGTCTCCGTTATCGTCATCCTTTGCGTCTGTGACTGTATCTCCATCCACCTGTAGTGAATTCGGTACATACGCCAATCCTTCCGGCAGTTCATCTGAGATCACTAAGTTTTCAACGAGACTGTCTTCTTTCGTATTCTTTGTTTTAATTGTATAAAGAAGAGTGTCACCAACCTCTGGATGCTTCTCATCTGTGTTACCTTCTGCTTTTTTCTGCAAGACGGCTGATTTTTCAGAGGTCAGCTTCGGGTCACGCGGATAAATTTCTACATTCGTTGTCGGTTCATCTGGCGGTGTGTTGCCGCTTGTGACATTGGCTGTATTTTGAATGTCTTTGCCTGCCTGCCCTTTGTTAATCGTCACTTCGAACGTCACTGTATGCCATTTTGCATCTTTCACTTCACCGAACGTTCCAGTGACAGTTCCGTCTGTCATATCACCGTTGTCATCATCTTTTGTATCTGTGACTGGATTTCCATCTATCTGTAGAGAATTTGGTACATATGATAACCCTTGAGGTAACTTGTCAGAAATCACCAGATCTTCAATGACGCTGTCTTCAACAGCATTACGGGCTTGAATGGTATACAGTAATGTGTCGCCTACTTCTGGATGCTTCTCATCTGTGTTACCTTCTGCTTTTTTCTGTAAGACGGCTGATTTTTCTGATTCAAGCTTTGGGTCACGCGGGTAAATTTCTATGTTTGTTGTTGGTGTGTCCGGTGGTGTGTTTTCCCCTTTGACATTCGCGGTATTTTGAATATCTTTTCCTGCCTGACCTTTGCCTACCGTCGCTTCAAATGTCACTGTGTGCCAATCGGTATCTTTCACGTCACCTATTTGACCTAAAACAGTGCCGTTTGTATAATCACCTTTGTCTTGATCTTTTGCATCTGTTACGCTTGTTCCATCCACCTTAAGCGACCCTGACACATACGTTAAGCTGCTTGGCAGGTTATCAGATATGATCAGATTTTTGACAATACCATATTGCACGGTATTTTTTGCTTTAATTGTATAAAGTAACGTGTCGCCTACTTCTGGATGCTTCTCATCTGTGTTGCCCTCTGCTTTTTTCTGTAAGATAACTGATTTTTCAGATTCAAGCTCTGGAGGATATGGATCAAATTCTGGCTTTACTCGTGATGCTAAGTCGTAAGATAATGAATCACCTACAGTGCCCATATATGTTGTACTTAATGTTTTCGCATCAAGTGTAAAAAGAGTGGAATGGCCAATGGATTCATTTAACCCTGACTGTAATAGCATTTGTCCATTTGGCAAGAAGCTAATCCCCCGAACGCCTCCGTCAATCGTTTTGCCATCCGCATTTTTAATTGGAATGACACGAATGACTTCTGCTGTATCAGGGTTCATTTGCGCAATGGCTCCACTGCCATTTGATGCGAACCAAAGATAGCCGTCCTTATCAACGACAAGATCTCCGCCAACGCCAGAGCCAATGTCATAGCCTACAATTTTTTTGGCCGTTTTTTTCTTCGTAACTAAATCGTATGTTCCAAGGAAATACTCACCATTAGAAGCGTAAGAATAGATATATTTATCTTGATACACAACGGCATTAGAAGCACCTTCTGGTAATTGGGCTACACTCTCTGCTTGTCCTGATGTCGCATTTATTTTATATAGAGTAGGGGTAGTGCTATTCGCAAATGCATACATAACATTTTCTCGATCACTTACAGCAACACCATTCACTGCACCTATATCGATTCCCTTCACCTGTACACTAGCTTTTACATTTGTTGGATTATTTCCATCAAGTTGCTGAAGAACTAGCGGCCTACTCCCAATAATATATGAATCCGTGTTATTGACAACCACCGTCCCAGCGGCTTTCGTAACAGCTGGTGAGACCGTTAATAAATTTCCAACGATCAGCACCAATATAAGAAATAATTGACTCGTTCTTTTTAATATATTCATTTTTTGACCTCCCCTTTTTCCTGCTTCATTTCATAATGGTATGTACCAGTTCACCTCCCACACTTTGGTAAAGAATATCAGTAACATTTGAAATGCCTCAACATGACTAAATGACTATTTTCGACAAAAATAGACTTTTAGAACTATACACCTCTCGTCATTTGATCTGTCTATGTTTTTTCCAAAAAAATAGCCTTTTTTCATCTTAAATCCCCTCATATATCTATCTTTATAAACAGGTCTTATGATGTGAATTACATACAATCCTTTCTATTTAAAGATAAATATTCTTTAATTGGGTGTAGATTATTTTTTTGGCAAAATATATTGAATTATTTTCTTTTTTTCTTAAAGATAGGAAATTAATGGCTTGGTTTGTCAAAAAAAACAATCCGAAAGTCATACTGCTTGTTTTGCCGTTTTGACCTTTACAATTCGAAAAAATTATTTTTTAAGTAAGCGATTACAATTAGACTAAGCCATTTAAAGGGGTGTGAGAGTATGTTACGATGGAACTCGAGTGTTTAAGAAAGAAGGGAATGCTTTTGAAGCGGGAACATCTTTTACGTTGGTTTTTTTATTTTGTTGGATTGATCGTACTAGCTTTTGGACTATCGCTGACAGTGAAAGGGAAGATCCTTGGGATTGGTCCTTGGGACGCTTTCCACTACGGACTGTTTCAGCATTTTGGACTCACAATTGGACAATGGTCCATTATTATTGGTGCACTTATTGTGACACTGACTTCTATTTTTACGAAATCATTTCCAAAGATCGGCGCTTTACTGAATATGGTGCTGATTGGCGTGTTTATTGATTTCTTTAATGCGATATTACCTGCGCCGCACGGATATTTACCGGCCTTATATGTATTTATTACAGGTGTTGTTGTTTCTGGATATGGCGTTGGCATTTATGTTTCAGCTAATCTTGGCGCTGGGCCACGGGACTCATTAATGCTGCTCATCTCAGCGAAAACGGGACTGAACGTACAGTGGGTTCGAAATGGCATTGAGTTAACAGTGCTTTTGTTTGCATGGATGCTCGGTGGACCGATTGGCATTGGAACGATTTTGACTGCGATCTTCACAGGTCTTGTCCTTCGTTTCTCCTTGCCTCAATCAACACGGCTTCTGGAGCTGCTCATTACAAAAACAGCCGAGAAACCTGTTCAAACCCTGACTAGATGAGAACAAGCCATTCTATAATTAGAATGGCTTTTCTTGTGCTAAAATAAATAAACAGAATATTCACACACAGGAGATGAGACCTATGCAGCTTTTCCACTATCATTACTGGACACCATTTGTTGAAGAGACAGAGCAAGCATATCGTTCGCTAGGCTTTGAGGTAAAAGGTCGTTTCACAAAAAGTGGCTCCTTTCATCCCCCGCTCACTTGGGAAGATTTTAGAGAAGAGCAGCCGACCTTTCGGATCATCGAAATGAGAAAAGGTCAGATCAATATCACTTTTGGCTATAGCAAAAAAGTCCTTTTTGATCACATCGGCTTTCTTGTCTCAGACGAAGAATATGCTCAGCTGCTTGCACAAGCTAAAGAACTAAACTGGCCAATCCAAGCTGGGGAACGGAGAACGTTTCTTTCGACACCTCTTCGTTTAAGGCTTGAGTTACAGCGGCGTACAGATGTCATTGAAACGGGAACCGATGCGCTGCACGCTATGACAATTGCTGTTCCTGATTTGTCACAGACACCTAAAGTGGATCAGCTGCTATCACCTTTGCATCAGCCCATTCACTGGCAAAAAGGTGAACAGCTTTCCCTGCTTAACGTGATTATGACAGATGATGATGGAGTTGATACAACTGATCCGAATGGTGTTCACATCGTGAAACAGACGTAAAACAGCGAGGCTCGCTGCCTCTTTACGTTAATGGACCCTTTTAAGCGGCACTCTTCAATGGTACAATCAATGTAAAAAATTAGAGGTTCGTTATGAAGATATTTGCTATCAAATTACAACACTTAGATGAAATTGATGCACAACAACAAATAGAGCGGCTGAAACCCTTTGTGTCATCTGAAAAGCGTGCTGCGGCTGAACGCTTTCGTTTTTTGATCGATGCAAGAAGAACCTTGTTAGGTGAGGTGCTGGTTCGTCAAACGATCCATGATATGTACGATCTGCCTATGGATCGGATCGTTTTTGAAACTGAGGGCAATGGCAAGCCTGTTGTCCGGCAGCTTCCTTCTTTTCATTTTAATCTTTCTCATTCTGGCGATTGGGTCGTTTGCGCAGTAGATGATGCACCTGTTGGCATTGATATTGAGGAAATCAAACCTATTGATCTGGCGATTGCCAAACGATTTTTTTCAGCGGATGAGTATCAGGATTTACTCTCACAGCCGGCAGAACGGCAGGAAGCGTATTTCTTTCATCTATGGTCAATGAAGGAGGCCTTTATCAAGCTCACTGGAAAAGGCTTATCCTATGGGCTTTCGTCCTTTACAGCCCGTCTGTCAGAGGATGGACAGGCTGCGTTGACATTACCTGATCATGAAACACCTTGCTTTGTTCAAACTTATTCACTTGACCCTGCCTACCAAATGGCGGTATGCACACGAAAGTCTGCTGCGGCTGAAAGCGTAGAGAAAATCACTTGCAGTGATGTGCTGTCCCGTCTTTAATAACGCGTGCTTTGCTGAAATACCGTCTTTAATAGATCGACTCCACGTGTGATCTGCTCTTCTTTCACCTGCCAGATGTTCAGCTGAAGAATGGGGTCCTTTTGATAGGCCTGTAGGTAATGGCGGTCAATTGGCTGAATGGAAACAGATGCCTTTTTCAGCTGCTGAATGAGCTGGTTCATGGGAATCGACCGGTCGACACGTACATGTGTATGGGTAGCTGGTTCCCATTCTCCCAGCTGATAAGCGCTTTGATCATTTTTTAAACTTGCCACGAGCTGCTTGGAGCGGTTTCGATAGCTCGCCCGCATCCTGTCTCTATGCCGCTCAAACATCCCGCTTTTTAAATAGATTTCTAAGGCTGCCTGGGACAGCATGGAGCTGTCGATATCAATCAGCCGTTTGTGTTCGCTAAAAGGTGTAATCAGTTCTTCAGGTAAGACGACAGCTCCTGTTCGCAGTCCCGGAAAAATGATTTTAGAAAAGCTTTTCAAATAAATAACCTTTCCTGCCTGATCGTATGAATAGATCGGGTCTCTTTTTGTGTCGAATTCTAAATCTGCCAGATAATCATCCTCAACAATGTAGACATCATATTTCTCAGCAAGGGCTGCAATCGCTCTTTTTTCTTGCTTTGATAAACTCGTTCCAAGCGGGTTTTGAAATCTTGGCATCGTATAGAAAAAACGAATCTCCTCTTCTCGAAAGATACGTTCTAATTCGATCAGATCGATCCCTTTTTCCGTCCGTTGAATTCCGCGCACAGGCAATTGGTTTTTCTCTAAATATTGGAGATATAAGTGATACCCCGGCTGTTCGACTAGTATGGTTTGTTTTCCATTCGGAAAAGGGATGGTGCTTAAAATGGATAACGCGAGCTGAATACCAGAGGTCATGACGATCTGTTCTGGATGAGCAAACACTTGATAATCCATTAATCGCTTTGAAATGACTGGCAGCAGTGATGGTAAGCCGCTGGATGTGCCGTAAATAAATAAGTCATTTTGATATAAATCGATCGCTTGGTTGATGCAGTGCTGGAAATCGACATATGGAAACACAACGGGATCAGGCGCAGATGAAGCAAAATCAATCCATGTGCCGTCCTGCTTAGCTGCTGATTGCTTCGTTTTCACGACATAATAGCCGCTCCTTTCTACAGAATACAGCAGATGTTCACGCTCCAATGTGTCCAGCGCTTTGATGACAGTGCTTTTACTCACTGCATATTGAGCCGCTAAGTGGCGAATGGAGGGAATTTTCATTCCAGCGCTGTACTTACCTGAATCCATTTTTTCTTTTAAACTCGAGACAAGCTGATCATATTTCCTCACGCCTTTTCCTCCTTGTACCGGTACAGATATCATGTTCTCTTATTGTACACGTTAGATGATCCGATTACGATAGAAGAACAGAACCGGTCAATTCATTTGAAGCATGCATGCTCATGTAAGGAGTCACGTTATGAATATGTCAAAACAAAAAGCGTATGCTGCCGCGATCGCATACGCCTCTATCATTGGTTTTTCCTTTTTGTTTGTCAAAATAGCATTAGAATCAGCAAATCCAATCGATTTATTGGCACACCGCTTTACTGTTTCTTTTGCAGCCGCTCTATTGCTGTATCCGTTTCTACGAAAAAAGTATCGCATATCCATTCAATGGCGTGATCTCATTTACATCGTACCGTTTTCCTTGCTTTACCCTGTTTTGTTCTTTGCTTTTCAAGTGTGGGGATTGATGTATACATCTTCTTCAGAAGCTGGCATCATTCAAGCGACGATTCCCTTTTTGACGATGCTGCTGGCAGCCTGGTTTTTAAAGGAACGTGCGACATGGATACAAGTGCTGTTTACCTTTCTTTCTGTGTGCGGGGTGATGCTTCTCTTTGTCATGAAGGGAATCGATGTCAAGCATTCTCACTTCATCGGCTATGTGCTGATTTTACTTTCAGCCTTGTCATCCAGTGCATATAGTGTGTTTGCCAGAGTGATTACAAAACGATTCCATGTGATCGAACTCACCTTTGTGATGACCTTCTTTGGCTTTGTCTTTTTCAATGCCGCCGCGCTTATCCGGCATTCGATCAATGGAACATTGCCTCAGTTTTTTAGTCCATTTACAGAAGCATCCTTTGTATGGTCGATGCTCTTTTTAGGTATTCTTTCATCTCTTCTTACCGCATATTTATCAAACTATGCACTCTCACAGCTAGAAGCGGCAAAGGTCAGCATCTTTAACAATTTATCCGCGTTTATCACGGTCGCCGCCGGAGTTCTCATTTTACACGAAACGATTGATTGGTATCATCTCCTCGGAGGGGTGCTGGTCATTGGCGGGGTGATTGGCGGGAATGTGGTGAAGAAACAGCATTCATAAGAAAAAGCGGCCTCTTTAAAAAGAGCCGCTTTTCTTATGTCCTATTAATTGTTGATAGTCTTGTATAAGCTTCTTTTTTCGTCCAAATTAAATATCATATTTAATAAAATAAGTGATTTCACCTTGTATTTCATAGCTAGTTACTGAAGTAATGTCATTATCAATATAAAAAATAGATTTATGGGCTATTAATTCTCGAGTAATTTTACTACCTTTTCTCATATTCCATCAAACTACTACTAAATCTTTCGTTACAGAGAAATAAAATACAGTATAAAAAACCCATTTATTAAATATCCTTTTTTTGTATAATATGGGCATATAAGCAAGGGAGGAGGTGTTAATTATGGAATTGAGTTTAAAAAATAGATTTTTTGCAATTGTAGGCTTGAGTCTTATTTTCACTCTAACTTTGACAACTATGATTTTATTGACTCTTGAACCAGTTACACCTTTTGCAAATCTAGTAGCAAACTATCCTCAAATACCTGGCTGGGCTATAACTTCTGTTAGTGCAATTCTAAATGCTGCAGGTACAGTGGGTGCTGTTGCTGCTGTCTTAGGTACTTTTGGACTTGGTGCTATTGCTTCTCTGGTCATTAGTTATGCTAGAAAATACGGAGTGAAATACGCTATTTCTTTCTAAAAAAGATTTAATAGAGAAGGTGTAACAGCCTTCTCTATACACCTTTAAAATGGAAGTGTTGTAAATGCATAAATATTTAACATATACAAAAATCTTGTTAATCAATGATTTAAGAAGACATCATCGAAAAAATGCTCTCATTTTTGTATTTTTTTCTTTTTTATACATAATAACACCACTATTACTAGGTATATTAACTCCTTTTTTCGTTAAGGATTTATCAATAATTTATTTATCGCTGTTTATATTTATGTTTACAGTTAATATTGATAAGAGTTTGATGAGAATACTTTTCTCCTCTGATAAAAAACAGATGGCTATTTTAAAAGTTCATCTTGATCAATACATTTTCGGCAAAGATATGAGTAAGTTTTTCAGCACTATTGTGGGTGTATTATTCTTCATATTAGGGTCCTACTTAGCAAACTTAATTATAAATGGGTATGAGGGAGCTTTTACAATAGCAGCTCTCGCCGCCACTTCTTTTATTTTAGGTTACTTACTTAGATTACACGTCTTGTTGCTACTTTCTAATCCAAAGTTTTTCTCAATTTCATCGAGCATTGGTTATATAACTACAGGCCTCATTGCTCTATGGGTATTCACTGTATTTAGATTCAATTTATTAACAAATTCTTTATCTAGTTATTCAATATATTTTATTTTAACCTTCACATTCATTAGTTTATTGTTATTGATGAATTGGAAGAAAAATGTTCGTAATGTACCAATTTTTAATTCCCAAAAAGAATTAAAAGAAAAACGAAAAAGAACATCTAGAGAGTTTAATCATATTTTGTTTTATGAAATTACGCTTCTCATGAGAAATCCCCCTATTCAATGGTCAGTATTATTATTCATATTAACCTTATCTGGGGGGTTATTTGGTCTAATTCTTTATGGTGTTAATACAAATCAGCTTGAAACATTGAATATAGAAAATGATTTTTTGTTTATTTTTAGTGTGATTTTTCCAATGATTATTATATCGAATGCAATACAACCATATGTCTCTTTTGATATTGATGGACCCATTCTTCCTTTAAAACAGAATCTACCTAACTTAGTGAAAAATAAAATTAAAAATAAGATAATTTTATCTATTATACTACACTTGTTTTTTTGTATTTTATATATCATTTTTTCAAGCTTTGTATTAAAACTAGATCAGCCTTTTTACGTGATGATTACTTTAATAAACACTTGCATTCTCGTCGGTATTTGTACTGTCGGTTCTACTGTTGTATTTCCTTATTTTAATTGGGAATTTGTTTATCAAGTTCCAAGTTCTCTTAGTAAATTGACTTTAAATATTTGTTATGGTTTCATTCTAGCTTTATCAGTGATTTCCTCATACAGCACAGTATATTTCATTTTAACAAATTCTGTTATGGCTGCTTGTTCATTCATCATTTTATTTTTAATGATTAAATTTTGGGATAGAACAATCAACAAAAACTACAAATCATTTAAAACATTATTTGAGTGAGGGATTGTATGTTATCAATTCAAGGTCTAATTAAAGAGTACAAAGAGTCTAACTTTAAAGTTATGATCCCTGAGATGCATTTCCAAGAGGGTAGAATTATCGGACTATTAGGTAAAAATGGTGCTGGAAAAACGACTATTTTAGAAATGGTAGCTGGATTGATAAATCCTGATGAAGGTCAAATATTAATAAATCATAGTAAGCAAAATTTTTCTTCTGTCGGATATATGGAAGACGATCCAACTCTATTTGAAAACTTAACCTGTTTTGAACTTGTAAAATATCAATCTATGCTTGTAGAACAACCTTTAGAAAATGAACAAATCAAGGATTTATTGAGCAAATATGGATTAGAAGAACAAATTCACCGCCGTTCCTCTGCTCTTTCAAGAGGTATGAGACAAAGAATGTCTTTTATATTAACAATATTACATCATCCAAACATTATTTTATTAGATGAGCCATTTACAGGTCTTGATCCTACTAACATGGCTGACATGAAAAAACATTTAAGAAATTTCAGAGATGCCAACAAAATCATTTTGCTCTCCACACATATCATTCAATTTGCTGCAGACTTATGTGATGAAATCCTTTTTATTGATAATGGTAGTATTATTCACTCAGAAAAAAAATCTTCAGGAGTGACTTTTCATGAAGATCAGCTCGAAAAGAAGTTTTTTGAAAAATTATCTTAAAAATTTTTCAGTTTTTATCATATTATTTTTAGGAGGTTTTAGTTTAAGTATTTTTGCTTCAACATTTATAGATAGTATAGATTTTAAAAACAACATTGAGATTCATAGCTATCTAGACATTTTTTTTAATAATCTTTTTGTGTCACTCCTAATATTAATATCTGGAATAGTTAGTTTAGGTTTGTTATCTAGCATGATTATTTTTCTAAATGGTTTTTTCTTAGGTGCATTTTTTATATCGTATACCTATATATATGGATTTGATATAGCATTATACTATATTATTTTCCACGCTCCGATGGAGATTGTCGGTTTGTTCCTTTTTTATTTTGTCTCTTTTGATATATCAAGACAGATTATAGGATATATCATATCTAAAAACAAAATTTCATTTAAAACAAAAGGGAAAATCTATGCTAGTCAGCTTATAACCGGTGTTTTCTTATTATTTATTGCTTCGATGGTTGAATTTTATTTTATAAAAATTTGATATTGTTAAAGGGTGCTATTATGAAAAAACACATTTTATTAGTATGTATGCTTTCTGGTATAATAGCTTTCATCCTTTCTATATTAAAAATGGATGAAATAAATAAAAATCTACTAGAACTACAACTTGATGGGAATCAAGATGTAATTGAAGTTAGTAAGTGGATAGGTATTTCACTTGCTGTGATTGGAGAAATATTCAAGCCAATGATTGAAGTTTTATTTTTTTCATTAGTCATTTTTTTAAGTTTTATTATTTTTGGAATAAAAGATTCCTATAAAAATATTTTTAAAAAAGGGATATTAGCTTACTATTACATTTTACTAGGCAACTTGATTGTTATTATTTTATACCTATTTAAGGTATCTAATGCTGAACGCACGATTACACTTCCATTTTTATGGAACATCAACATTTTCGTTATAGTCGCATTTAGTGTGTGGTGCTATTCTTACTTAAAAGATCAAGAAAATAGAAGTTATAAATTTTACCTCCCATTCGTTTTATTATTCTTATTTTCATTAGCTATATCAGCGTTTTCAAGTATTATTCCTCAGTAAAAAACGACCCTATTGATGGGTCGTTTTTTCTTAATTCTTGATCAATTGCTGCTTGGCTGTTAGCTCAATCACCTGTCTCATCTGCTCTGCAAATGGCTTGAGGTGTGTGTTGATGTACATGTGGCCTCCATCGAAAATGGTGCGTTCGATGGTTTTTGCCCATTTTAACCAGCCGCTTGCATCCTGCATGCATTTCTCATCTTGCCTTCCATTGAATAAATAAACAGGTGTGTCGATAATCGATTGATCTGTGTGCTGGAAGGTTTCTAGTGCCTTGTAGTCTGCACGCAATGATGGCGTAAAGTAATCCATCATTGGTTTGTTCTCTAGTAATTCCTTTGGAATCCCGCCCATTTCGGCAATATGCTGTACAAATGCTTCGTTGGATAAATGCGTCAGCATCTGCCGTTTTGTTTGCGGAGGCTGAATGGCTGAGATCACCACTGCTGCAGGATAAATTCCTTCCTTTTCTAGCAGCTGGGTTAGTCTGTATACCACAAGCCCTCCCATTGAATGTCCAAACAGAATAAATGGGCGGTTCAATTTGTCCGTAAGTCCTTCTTTATACAGCTCTGCCAGCCGGTCAATGCTTGATTCAAGCGGCATGAGATTGGTACCGTGCCCTGGGGGCTCTGCTGCTGTGACTTCGGCCACGTCTTTTAGCTGTTCAAAGAGTGGACGGTATGAGGCGGAATATCCGCCGGCAAAAGGAAAACAAATAAGCTGAATGAGATCTGATTTTTTTTCAAAGGTTTTCAATAACTGATTCATACGTCTTTACCCCTTTATAATCGTTTGAAGAATCCGTGCCAGTTCATCTGCCTGCGGTCTTTTCATCATGGTGACATGATCGCCTTTGATGTGGTAATACGAGCACGACTCTTTCGTATAAGCCTCCCAATCTGCGAACTTCTTCTGGAAATCGCTTGCGTGATCACTGCTTTGAACAATATAAAATGGCACAGGGAATGGTTCTTTTTCTAATTCAATGGCTTGTGACATGATCGTATTATGCGTTTGCATTTGCAAATATTTATCTAAATATTGATCATTCATGAATTGATGAACAACTTCATCCTTTTCTGCCTCTTTGAGTATTTTCTGCTTCACTTCTTGGAAGCTCAATCCTTGTAAAGCTTCTGGCTGAATGCCGACCAGGTTCCCCATCCCAAGGACAAGTGCGAGCATTTTTACTTCTTCTTCGTTCATATCGGCATGAAGTGCCTGATCTGCCTCATCTCTTAGCACTGGCACCGTATCTAAAATGATGAGTCCTTTCGGTGCTTTTCCTGCATGGCAGAGCCGCTGATTCATTCCGTAGGCAAGATGCCCGCCCATTGAATGCCCTGCGAGATAGTCAATCCCCGGACGGTAGAACGTCTCAATAGCTTCAATAAAAAGGGTTACAAGCTCCGTGTAATGGAGGAATTGCGGCTCTTCATCCTCATATAGGCCAGGAGACTGCAAGGCGTACACAGCCCCTTGATGTGTCATGAGCTTAGCAACATCAATATAGCCCATCACTGTTCCACCAGCAGGCGGCGCAAAGAATATTCTCGGTTCGGCTGGATCGCCTTTTTTCAGCTCGATCACGTAGTCCTTCGGAGACCTTTCAACGTTCTCAGCGGCTTCTGGCACTGCGTCCAAATGGGCGGCTAATTGCGCAGGCGCCGGGTGCATGAAAATCCATTTTGGATCAACACGAACACCTTTTTCTTTTAATTTGGCCACAGCCTGAATACTCATAATGGAATCGCCGCCCAGATCAAAGAAGGAGTCATGCATACCTACTTGCTTCACACCAAGCACTTCTTTGAAAGCTGCGACAATCCGTTCCTCCGTTTCGGTGACCGGTTTGTCGTCATCACGGGAAAGGGAAATTGTTTCTGTTGGCTCTGGCAGTGCTTTTTGATCAACCTTCCCGTTCGTTGTCACCGGCATTTCATCCAGTACGACAAAGTAACTTGGAATCATATAGCCTGGCAGGCTTTCCTGCAAAAAGGCTTTCCAGCCCGGAACAGGATTTTCTCCATCTGTCACAAGGTAGGCCGCCAGCCGTTTTGAGCTGCCATACGTTTTGGCGATGACTGTACATTCTTTGACTTGTGGATGCTTGAGCAGGGCTGTCTCAATTTCTCCGCATTCAATTCGGTAGCCTCTAATTTTCACTAGGTGATCTTTTCGGCCGAGATATTCAATGGTGCCATCTGATCGCCATGTACCAAGGTCGCCTGAACGATACAGCTTGTCTCCCTTTAGTTCAGGAAAAGGATTGTCAATAAACCGCTCCTTTGTCTGCTCTGGATCATGAAGGTAGCCTTTCGCAAGGCCAGTTCCGCCGATATAAATTTCTCCTTTGACGCCTGCTGGTACTGGATTGAGCGCATCGTCCAGTATGACGACAGTTGAATTCGACACTGGCACACCAATTGGAACTGATTTTGCGCCTGCTGGCACATGTGTGACTTGATGTGTTGTGGCTAATGTCGTGTTTTCTGTTGGACCGTAAGCATTGACGAGCGCACCTTCCATATGCGGCAGTGCCTTTCGTGCATGCTCACTAGACATGGCTTCCCCGCCAACGAGTAATGTGCGGTAGCCTGCCACACTTTTCGGATCGTGCTCTACCAGTCGATTAAATAAAGCGGTTGGCAGACAGTTGGCTGTCACTTGATACGTTTTGATGAATTGCGTTAATTCTTCCATATTCAGTGCTGCATATTTTGGGAGTAAAATCAGCTGACCGCCATTCAGCAGCATCCCCCATAATTCAAATGTAAAAGCATCAAAAGCATAGTTTGAGAGCTGAAGCATTTTGTCATCTGGACCGAGCTTGATATAGTTTGTTTCTCTAACTAAGCGGACAACTCCTGCATGAGGAAGCATCACGCCTTTTGGTGTACCTGTTGAGCCTGATGTGTAATTGACATAGGCGATCTGGTCTTCACCTATAATCGATGATTCTCTTTGATAACCTGCATTTGTTTCTGGTATTGGCTTGTCCATGATAATCCTTGTACCTGTAAAGCCTACTAGACGATCTGCAAGATGAGACTGGGTGATGATCACTTCGCTTTGCGTATCACGAACGATGAGACGGATGCGTGCATCAGGATATTCAGGTGACATTGGAACATATGCAGCACCAGATTTGATGATTCCTAGTACCGACACAATCATGTCAAAGGAGCGATCAAATAGCATCGGTACAAGGGAGCCTGGTCCAATTCCTTTTGACTGCAAGTACGCAGCAAGCTTTGTCGCCTTCTTATCCAAAGCTTCATACGTCATATGCTCATCCATATAGGACAAGGCAATACGATGCGGATCACGCTGCACCTGTTCTTCAAACAATTCTTGAAGCGTTCGCTTTGGATATGGCGTTTCCGTTTGATTTTTGCCTAGAATCATGGCCGCCTGTTCCGCTTTGTCCATTAAGCAATAATCCGCAAATGTACGCTCAGGCTGTGCCGTCATGCCATCTAGCACATGGAGATAATAGTTCATATAACGATGAATGGTCTCTTGATCAAATAAATCCGTATTGTATTCCACCTGAATCGACAGCTGCTCTTCCTGTTCAAATACATGCAGGGTGAGATCAAATTTAGATACTGTATGATGGACCATCACATGTTCACTTGTCAGCCCTTTAAGGTTTACATCGAGCGAATCGGTGACATACCCCATGGCCGCCTGAAAAATAGGGGACCGGCTTAAATCTCTATCTAACGAAAGGTCATCGACAAGCTTGTCAAATGGATAATGCTGATGCTCAAACGCTTTTAATGTCATCTCTTTCACGTTTTCCAAAAGATCGGCAAACGTCTCTGCTGTTGAGACGTCCTGTCTCAGCGCAAGTGTATTCACAAACATCCCAACGAGCTGCTCTGATTGCTTGGCATCCCGGCCCGCGATAGGCGATCCAATGATGATATCTGTCTGTCCGGACAGCTTGTGAAGCAGGACGTAGTACGCGGACAGCATCGTCATGAACAATGTCGTGCCCTGCTTCTTGGACAAAGCCTGCAAGCGGCGGATAAGCGGTTCATCCAGTACGATTTGCTCTGTAGCACCGTTAAATGTTTGAACCGGCGGACGAGGACGGTCAAACGGCAGCTCCAGCACTGGAAGTTCACCTTGTAACGTATTGAGCCAATAGGCTTGGTCTTCTTGATGATGCTTTAATTGTTCATTTTCCCAATGTACATAGTCTGTCCATTCGATTTCTAAGGCTGGGAGCTGCGGCGTTTCATCTGCAAGCAGCGCGTCATATGCCACTTCTAATTCCTGAATGAGCAGGCTGAGTGACCATGCATCTGAAATGATGTGGTGCTGCGCGCAAAGGAGATAATACTCCTCCTTGCCCATATCTACTATCGTCCACTGCGCAAGAGGTCCTCTTTCTAAATCATAAACGCGGTCTGCCTCTTGCTGAATGAGCTGCTTGAGTCTTCTCGCTCTTGTTTTTTCATTAAATAACGAGAAATTTGCCACAGTCACAGATGGCGGAAGGTCTTCGCGAATAAGTTGAACCGGCTTGCCGCCAAGTGATTTAAATACTGCCCGAAGTGCTTCATGCCGCTTTGTTAAAAGGCCAATCGCTTTTGTTAATGCTTGAACGTGTAATGGTCCTGTCAGCTTCCAAGCACCTAATATATTGTAATGATGGCTCTTTTCTAATGTGGATAAGAACCAAATACGCTTCTGGGCATGTGACAGTTCATAGCTTGTTTGCTTTTCAAGCTTTGGAATTTTAGCTTCCTGAACGGCTGGCGCCCCTTTGATGTCATCAACCATTTGCGCCAGATGTGCCAGATGCTTACTTTCAAATAATATTTTTAAAGGCGCCTTCATTGAAAATTCATGATTGATCCGGGAAATGGTTTGAGTCGCTTTTAGTGAATGCCCGCCAAGGTCGAAGAATTGATCCTCTTTGTACACGCGATCTACATCTAAAATGTCCTCCCATATGGCGGCAAGAAGCTGCTCTGTCTTCGTTTCTGGCAATAGCTTTTCAAGGCTTTGTCCGTTTTTGTCATGATTCAATTTGAGTGCTTCATAATCAATAGAGCCATCTTGCTTTTTCGGTATTTCCTTTACTTGCTGAATGCCCCATTTGCCTTTTGAGACGCTCGTGATCTCTTCAACATGCACTTCTTTGCCAGGCTGAACGGTGTAAAAAAGCTTTTTCTCAAAGACCGGTATTGGAGCTGGCTGAAGATACCCGGCGATGTCTGGATTTGCTTCGTCCAGACCGATAAATAGATGCGCTTCATTGAGCCGGACACCTAAACATAATGAATGGAGACCTTGCTTCTTTCCAATCAATTGAAATCCCTTGCGAACGGTGAGAGCTGCTCCGGTATGCCCCTTAGACAAACCGAGATTATCCCACATACTGAAGTTCAAAGAGATTGCTCGTCTTCCTTCTTGAAAGCTGAGAGCGTGCGCGAGTCCATCTAAAAAGCTGTTGGCCGCAGAGTATGCCCCAAATGTTGTGCCGCCAAAAAAGCCATTGACCGATCCAAAAAAGACAAGCGGTACTGTCGGATCATACTTAAAGGCTTCCTGCAGGACCCATGCTCCGTCTGCTTTCCCTGACATTTCTTTTGTGAAATCCTCTTCTGACGTATGAGCCAGTGTATACTTGTCCGCCTGCTGAAAATGCTCAGACACATGACCAGCACCGGCCAAATGCAGCACACCCCGGATCGATTGTCCAAAGTGCTTTTCCGCCTCATAAATCGCCTGTTCAACTTCACGTAAATCGGTCACATCCGCTTGGATATAAATGACGTCACCAGCATCTTTTAGCTGTGACAAGGCTTCTTTCTTTTCCGAGCTGTCTTCTAGAGATGTCCGTCCGATCAAGACAAGCTTTAAGCCAAATTGGAGCATTTGCTTAGACAGCTCAAACCCAATCCCGCCAAGTCCTCCAGTCAATAAATAAAGACCTTCATATTCTAAAAATCCTTCTGTTTGAGGCGCTTCGATCATATTGACTTTTTCCAGCTTTGGTACGAACCTGTCCCCATTTCGGTAAGAAACCTCTGCTTTTATATGAATCGCAGACAATTCTTCCGCAATATGCTTGGCATCCTGTTCTACATTCTCCGCTTCAATATCAAGATGAGACACCTCTGCTCCTTCCCATTCTTGCGGAATGGTTTTTAGCAGACCTGCAAGCGGCGTTTTCTCCACATGAAGATCGTCTTCAGGCTTCACAAATTGACCACCTTTTGTCACAACGACAAGACGGATGGGCTCTTTATTTGCTTGTCTCAATGCTTGATACAAGTACAAAATGGATTGATTGGTGCTGGCATGCAGCTCTTTGAACTGCGCAGGATCAACGATGTCTTCTTTGTCTGACACATTCCAAAGATGGAGCATACGCCCGATCTTTAGTTCATCTGCTTCAAGTGCGGCAACGAGCCTGACGTAATCCCCCTTGATTCTCGGATTTATCTGGTACATCCCTTTGGACAGACGCAAAAATTCATGACCTTTTCTCACAGAAATATATGGCTGTTTCTTTTGCTCAAATTGTGTGTAAAGCGATTGATACAGCCCTTTTTCATCCTCGAAAACGAGTACATGATCAGTAAAAGGCTGAGTTGGACCGATATGCTCCTTAGCCCACATGCGTTTGAAAAACCAGTCTGGGAGTGTTTGTTCATTTTCAGAAGCAAGATCCAGTGCTTGTTCAATGTCACGGAAGGCTCCATCTTTTAGTGCTGCGCCTAACTGGGCACGCTGGATTTTCCCACTCTCCGTTTTTGGAAATTGGTCTTTTTTCACTGGAATGATGTGATCAGGCTCTATGCCGATTTTTCGAATGATAGCCTCTCTAATCTGTTGAATCATCGCGATTTGTTCCTCTATTGAATCCCTTTGTGAGACAAAAAAGACGGCAAGCGTGTCATTGCTTGATTCGGAATTATAAATGCCATACGCAGCGGCAAAAGTGACTTCGACCCCGTCCACCTCTTCTACAACCGCTTCAATTTCGTAATTCAAATAGTTAGCGCCGTTGATAACAATGATGTCTTTTTCTCGACCTGTCAGAACGAGACGCCCTTCATGAATAAAACCTAAATCCCCTGTGTGAAACCAGCCGTTTTCCGCAAAAACTTCTTGATTGGCTTCTTCATTTTGATAGTAGCCCATCATAATTGTTGGACTCTTCACCTGCAAGCGCCCAACCTGATCTTCTGGCAGCACCTCGTGATGCTCATCTACAATTCGAATCCATACAGACGGAATCGGCGTGCCGACTTCTGTAAACGTCATCTTGTTCGGATGATCGTGCGTCACATATTCGATCTCACTTGTTAACGAGGTCTGATCAATCGTCAGCTGTCCATCCTGTTCACTGTTCCGCATAAATTTCTTTGACTGAACAATGGCAGAGGATGTTTCTGACATGCCGTAAGCAGGTACCATCGCATGACGGCTTAATCCGTGCTGCCCCATAATGTGCATGAAGCGCTGCGTGACTTTCGGAACAATTGCTTCGGCTGCATTCATGATATAAGTCAGAGTGGACAGGTCCCAGTTTCCCTTACGAATGTCGTCTTCATATTCATTCATCATGGAAAAGGCAAAGTTTGGTGCCCATGTCCTTGTGACACCGTATGTTTCTACCCAATCCAGCCACACCATCGGCCGCTCGATAAATTGATCGATGGATGGACTTATCTGCTGGCAGCCAAGGTAGACGTCATGTACATGAAACATGACAATTCCACCAACATGATCAAGCGGCATCCAGTTAAGTGACACATCCTCATGTGTAAAGCCGTTTACCTGCTCAAAGGCCATAATTCTAGATAAAATGCTTTGATGATGATGACGGATACACTTTGGTACACCCGTACTTCCTGAAGACAGCAGCTGCAGCACAGGCTCATTCGGCTCCGGCTCATAATGCTGTTCATCTGGTTCATACGCCAGCAATGCTTCAATTGTTAAGATAGGCACGACCTTTGCTTCAAATGTCTCACGCAGCCCAGCAATGTCCTCAGCACTTGCTTCATTCGTAATAATGAAAGGTTCATTTTGCAGCTGAAACACGCCCTTCAGCTTATTCACACCTTGATTCATTTCATCATAAACAGGCGGCACAGAGACTGGGGTCGGAATGATTCCTCCGAGAATACAGCCCCAGAACACCGTGATAAAATCTTGATGATCTTTCAATTGAAGTAACACTTGATCACCGTTTGACAGTCCTGCTGCCCTTAAGCCGGACAGAATCCGTTCAGCGCTAGTTAGTAATTCAGGATAGGTTTGGGTCAACGTACGCCCGCCTTCTTTCAAATAAGTCACCCCGCGGTCTGGTGACATAAAGGCTGATCGAATCAGCACCTCTGTCAGTGTGACAGGTGTGCCTGGTTTTTTGATCACATCTCCGCCATACACAAGTGCGGGCGGCTTCTCATGGACAGATGATTGTTTTGTTTTGCCCGCTTCACTTTTTGAAATCGGTCCGTTCCCTTGAGTACGCTGTCGATCAGGAAACAGGTCATCTAAGTGATAGGGCGTTTGTTTTTCTGACTGACTTTCAATGAAAGCGGCCGCTTCCGCTACTCCATCTATAGCTTTGGTGCGCTCTTCTATCTTTCTTAATTCATCTTGATCTATGATTTCAATTGAAAGCAGTGCCTCTTTGTCGACTGCTCCACTTTCTGTCTTTGGCAAAGAAGGTAATAAGACGAGAGCGGCTGGCACTTCATGAGGATGAAGCGGACCTTTCTTCAGATCCTCTCTTGTCAACGAAGCGTCCTTCGCCTGTGCAAATAGCACAAGCGATAGACTGCCTTCTTGATTTTTCTTCGGAATGATTGCACATTCCTTTAGCGGAAAATGAAGCATCATGACTTGCTCTAATGCTTTAAGATCTATCCGTTTTCCGTTGATTCTGACGATATGATTTGCTGCATGTCCTTTTCGTCTACTCACTAGCATCGTTCTTCTCCTCCTACATCCAATCCAAAATCTGAATCTTGTTTTCTTCAGTCCAAACGCCGACATCCCCTGTCGGATAGAGGTATTCGCCAGTTTGATGTTTGAATGGATGCGGAATTTTATGCGTCTCCATCCAATCGGCAAGCTCCCCGCAAATTGCTTTGATATCCTTTGCACCGATAAAAATATCTCCAGAAAATCCTACCGGCATGAGCTGATGCTCTTCGCTCAGGACATATATTTCCGTCTCACAGGAAGGATCATGCACACCTGAATAGACCTCTTCTTGATCTGGGTACAGCACGCTGACTTGTGCGTTTTTCGCCCAATCGGTGATCATCCGCTCTTTTTCTTCATTCGTCACAATCGTGAAGGAAGAGAGGGGTGTCTCCATTTGTTCTGTCATCGCTTCAAGTGTATGGATCAGCTGCTGCATCAGCGATTGTATTTGCTTTTCTGTATATTGATTGAAGCGATATGTGACCCGAAGCTCCAGCGTATCTCCCGGAACTGCCACAAGGGTCAGGTCATAGTTCGTTTCTTCATGACTCGCAATGTCTAAAATGCGTACCCCGTATGGCTCGATAGATTCAATCGGATAGTTTTCAAACACGACAATGCTGTTAAACAATGAATCTCCATTCGGGATGTGGGTCAGCTGCTGAATATCTGGCAGTACGGTATATTCGAATTCCCGCATCTGAAAAACTGTGTCCTGCGTATGTGCCAGCAGCTTGGAAATGGTCCACTCTGGCGTAATCGGCAAACGGAGCGGCAATGTGTTTATAAAGAGCCCTGTCATGCTTTCAACCTGTGGTAAATCCGCCGGCCGTCCTGATACTGTCACTCCGAACACAACATCCTCTGATCCTGAATGAAGATGCAAAAGCAGCCCCCATGCTGTTTGAATCAATGTGCTCATTGTCACCTTCTGCGCGCCTGTCATCTTTTCGAGTTTCTCCTGCATCTCGGGTGTTAGTTTGATACTTAGCTGATCAACACCTGCATCTTCATCCGAAGCATGCCCGCCGTCTCCTGGAAGTGGTGTAGCCTCTTCTACTCCTGACATATAACCTTTCCAGAACTCTAGCGCCTTCTCTTGATCCTGCTTTTGCAGCCACTCGATAAAATCTTTATATGGACGTACAGCAGGAAGATCCACCTCCCGTTCATCCACAAGAGAGCGGTATAAAGAAAAGGATTCTTCAATAAAGCTGAACAAGCTCCAGCCATCGATTAAAATATGATGAAAGCTAAAAATAAACGTGCATGTGTTTTCATCACGATGGAATAAAGCAATACGAATCAGCGGTTCATCCGTATCTTCTAGTTTGAAATCCTTTAAACGATCTGTTTGCAAATATTGCTGGATGGCTTCCTTCTGATCCGTTTCACTCAGGTGGCGCACATCGTGCTGAGTGAGATGAATGCTTCCTTCTGATTGAATCAACTGAACAGGCTCCTTTAGCCCTTCCCAAGCAAATGTTGTCCGTAAAATCGAATGACGCTCTACAAGCAGATTCCAGGCCTTTTCATAGGCTGCGCCGTCCGTTAAGCCTACGAGCGTCATATGCACTTGACCAAAATACGCCTGTGACGCTTGATCTAATAGAGCATGAAACAGCATCCCTTGCTGCATTGGAGATAGTGGATACACATCCACTACATTGTCTGGAAGCTCATCGATTTGCTCTTGCGTCAGCTGAACCATTGGAAAATCAGATGGCGTAAAGCCGCCTTTTGTCTCTACACAATGCGTCAGAATATCCTCCATTTTTTCTTTGAACCGTTCAGGTAACAGGCGCACCTCTTCATACTGAAGCAGTTCACGGTTTATCATAAAATTCATCTGAAGCTGACCGTTCACAACATATCCGTACACATCGATCAAATGCTGTCTTTCTGCTTTTGGATCATGTACAAGTCCATTTCGTTCATCTGCTAAATAAAGATGTGCTTCACCGTCTATTTGATCTAACTGTCCAAGATAATTAAAGCTCATTTGCGGCGCTGCCTTTTTGAGGAAACGAGATGCTGTCATATATTGAAGCAAGCCATAGCCGATTCCCTTTTGCGGCACAGCTCTTAAGGTTTCTTTGACATCTTTGATTTGTCTCTCAATATCGGTTTGAATAAAAGGAATAAAAATAGGATAAGAGCTTGTAAACCAGCCGACTGTTCGTGACAAATCCATCTGTTCAAATAAATCCTCGCGTCCGTGCCCTTCTAACGTGATGAGCAGCGGCTTTCCTACGGCTTGTGTGAGTCCTGATAAGAGTAAATCGTTTACCTCTGTTCGGTACGCTTGTGATGCCTGTTTTAATAAAATATCTGTTTGATCCTTCGTCAATTGAATAGACAGGATCTCTGCATGTTCTTCTATATTGAAAAGCGCAGGTGTTTGAAAAGGAGAACCCTCTTCCTCTTGACTGATGATATTTTGCCAAAAAGGAACCTGCTCTTGTAATTGATCGGTTTGTGCATATTCATAAAGAGCATCTGCCCACTGCTGATAGGACGCAGTTTTCTTTGCAAGCGCGATTTCCTGCCCTGCCGCAAGCTGCTTCAGTCCATTTAATAGGTCTTCCTGTATGATGCGCCATGAGATTCCATCCATTACAAGATGATGGGCAGCGATAAAGAGTTCAGACGTACCATCACTTGTGTGAAAAAGAATGGCTTTGATCACTTCTCCCCGTTCTAATGACAACGTTCCTTGACAAGCGGCGGTCTCCATGCGGATTTGTTCCAGCGCTTCCTCCTGAGAAACACCCGTCAGATCAAAGAAGGTGACACAAGGGGTGATGCCAGGCGCACGAATGGTTTGAATCCATGATCCATCTGCTGTTTTTGTATACATCGCTCTCAGCATATCGTGATGATCGACAATTTTTGAGAGAACCTGTGTCAGCTGCTTGAGCTGTATGGATTGCTTGAATTCCATATGCGCTGATAAATTCCAATAATCTTGGTTTGTCATTGATTGCTCAAAGAACCATGATTGGATTGGAAGCAGACGAACAGCTCCTGTGACAGGTGACTGGTCATAGAACGCAGCAGCATCTGACCTTTTCATAGCAAGTGCCAGCTGTGAAATCGTCTGTTTTTCAAATACATCTCTCGGCTGAATGACATAGCCTTCCTGTGCTAAGCGCGCCACCATTTGTATGACAATAATCGAATCTCCGCCAAGCTCAAAGTAGTTATCATGTACGCCAATCGAAGGCGTACCGAGCAGCTGAGTCCATACTTTTTCCAGTACACGCTCTTCCTCACTGAGTGCCCTGTCAGCCGGTTTGTCCACTTCTTCCTGTCTCCACTCTGGCGGCGGGAGACGTTTTTGGTCTACCTTGCCATTTGGTGTGAGCGGGAGTTCCTCCAGCTCTATTAATAGGCTTGGCACCATATAATCTGGCAGTATTTCTTTTAATTGATGGCGAATGTCTTGCGTGGTCATGCTGCCCTTTTGGACAAAATAACCGATCAATCGCTTATGACCACTCTCATGCTGATGCGGAATGACCGCACATTCTATGATGTCTTCAAAGCGCAGCATAGCAGCTTCAATTTCTCCGCATTCGACGCGGTGTCCGCGAATTTTCACTTGATGATCGATTCTTCCAAGGCAGTCGATGATGCCGTTTGGCAGCCAGCGGCCCATATCGCCTGTTTTATATAAACGCGCTCCTTCTTGGAAAGGATGCGGGATAAATGATTGCGATGTTTTTTCTTCATCTCCAAGGTATCCGAGTGCAAGCCCTGTACCGCCTACGTAAATCTCTCCAATAACACCTTGCGGAACCGGCTGTAGCTGGTCGTCTAGTACATAGGTCTGAGAATACGCAATTGGCTGACCGATAGGAATTGTTGCCTGCCCCTCATCCACTGCCCGAATGTGATGCACACAGGAGAACGTCGTATTCTCAGTTGGTCCATAGCCGTTTAAAAGGCCTTCAGGTAAATACGGCAGCGCTTTACGGATATGAGCAGCTGACAAAGCATCACCGCCGACCAATAAGGCATCGAATCCACATAAAGCTTCTGGATGTTCCTCTGTTAATCGGTTAAACAGCGGCACTGTCAGAAATCCTGTTGTGATCTTGTAAGATGTCAGCGTGTCAGCCAGTGTATCCATTGATAAGATCGTATTTCGATCGGTCAGTATCAGCCTTCCCCCGTTGAGCAGGGCTCCCCATATTTCATACGTAAAGGCATCAAAGGAAAAGCTCGCGATTTGTAAAATACGCGTTTGTTCATTAAGGGTGACATAATCTGTTTCGCATACAAGCCGGATGACCGCTTGATGCGGAATTAAAACCCCTTTTGGCTGACCGGTTGATCCTGATGTGTAATTGATATAAGCGAGTCCATCAGGTTTTAAAGCAGCAGACTTGAGTTCTGCCTCTAATAAAAACTCTTCATACCCCTGATCAAGACAAATGAGCTCGGTTTGACTGATCGAGACTTGTTTCAGCCATTCATTTTTTGTCAGTAACAGCTGAATACCTGTATCCCTCAGCATATAATCAATGCGTGCATCTGGATATTCAGGATCAATTGGGACGTAGGCCCCGCCTGCTTTCACAATCGCCAGCACCCCAAAAATCATTTCAGGCGACCTGTCGATCAGAAGCCCTACTGGTTCATGCGGCTTCACTCCTCGCTGCTGCAGATAAGCAGCAAGCCGATCGACTTTCTCTTGTAACTCCTGATACGTCCACTTATTTTCCCCTGATTCGAGGGCGATCGCATGAGGCGTCTTTTTCACCTGCGCTTCAAACCGTTCTGTGATGAGAAGCGGGCCTGCTGGTTGATCTGTTGTGCCGCTCCATTCATAGAGCAGCTGATTCCTCTCTTTCTCTGGCAGGTAATTCATTTGTCTAATCGGCTGTGCTGGATTTTCACAAATACATGCAAGCAGCTGCTCGTAGTATCGAAGGAACCGTTCTATCGTGTCGTCAGAAAATAAGTCTGCATCATACTCTAGTTTTAATTGAAGACCTTCCGCCCCTTCAAAAACAAACAGAGAGAGATCGAATTTGGCTGTATCATTATCTTCAATAGCTAAAACAGATGTCACCTCACCCATCGGAGAAGCTTCAAGGGGCAGGTTTTGCAGAACGAACATAACCTGAAACAGCGGCTGCTTCCCAGCCTCACGTACAATATTCAGCTCATCCACGACCATCTCAAACGGCACATCCTGATGCGCATAGGCACCCATTGTTGTTTCCTTCACTCGCTCTAATAGCTCTGTGAAAGCCGGATTCCCGCTATGATCGATCCGAAGTGCCAGCGTATTCACGAAAAATCCGATGAGCTGCTCCATCTCCGTCCGATTTCTCCCGGCAATGACGGATCCAATGACAAACTCATCCTGTGAAGACAATCGATGCAGCAAGGTAGAGAAAGCCGAAAGTAATGTCATATAAAGGGTACTGTCTGTTTTCTGAGAAAGAGCAGCCAGCTGGTCAGACAGCGGCTTCGATAAGCGGTATTTTTTCGTTTTTCCCCTATAGGATTGAACGGCCGGACGCGTGTAGTCATACGGCAGCATCAACTCTTCAACAGGTACCGCAAATTGCTCCTTCCAATAGGAAAGCTGCTTCTGAAGCGTTTCTCCCGTCAAATACTCCTTCTGCCATAGTGCGTAATCTGCATATTGAATCGGCAGCGGTGAGAGATCAGGCTCCCTCCCTTCGATGATCGCTGTATACCATTCGGACAGCTCCTTTGCGGCAATGCCAATCGACCAGCCATCTGACACGATGTGGTGAATGGACATCAGCAGCAAATGATCTGTTTCTGACAGCCGAATTAATTTCGCGCGAAAAAGTGCATCATGCTCTAAGCGGAAAGGCGTGCCCGCTTCTTTTTTCGCCCACTCAGCCGCTTTTTGTTCTTTTTCTTCCTGTGATGCCAAATCTGATACATCGACCACCTCAAGCGCTGGAAGAGTCATATGCTCATGTATGATCTGTACCGGTTCATCGCCGTTCATCGCAAAGGATGTTCTGAGCGATTCATGCCTTTGCACCATTTGCTGCAGGCTGCGCTGAAGCACCTTTACATCTAAAGGTCCATTCATCCGAAAGGAAATCGTATTATTGTATAATGGCAGATCAGGCTGTAATTGATAGAGAAACCACTGTCTTTGCTGGGCATAGGACATCGGAAGCTCCTGACCCTTTTCTATTTTCCGTATCAGAATCGCTTCATCGGCTTTGGCATGTGAATCAATCCACTCCGCTAACTCTCCAAGTCTCGTATGCTCAAAAAGAACAGCGAGCGGCACATCAAATCCCGTTTTCTGTCTAACAGCAGACAGCATTTGCGTTGCCTTGAGCGAATGACCTCCGAGTAGAAAGAAATGATCACCACAGCTGATGTTTGAGACATCAAGCAGTTCGGACCAAATGTGTGCCAACAGTTTTTCCGTCTTAGTTTGAGGTGCTCTGTCCTCTGAACCTTGTCCACTTTCTTCTATTAATTCATTGAAATGCACTTCGTCCTGCATCCCATCCTCTGTTTCTTTCCAGTATTCTTCAGGATATAGATGGACGGAATATTCACCAGAGAGACGAGACTGTATAAACGTATAAATGGACTGATACAGCCTTTCTTCAACAGCCTTTGTTTGATCGGTTTTGAAAAAGACATATATGACCTGCTCTGTTTGAGTCTCCCCCTGTATCATCTCTTGAATTTCCTGCTTCGATCGATCCAGCCCGATATAAATGAGGGGAACTTCTGTCATCATGCATGCAAGCATTGTTTGAATGCCCGCCCGCTTTGGAATCGGGAGATAGCCCCTTTCTTTTAGCATGCCTTTGATCATCGAACCTTCACTCATTCCGGTCTCATCCCACATGCTAAAGCTAAAGCAATACGGTTTTACTGTAGATGTCAGCCTCTGATAATGAGCAAATTGTTCAACGAACTCATTTGCCGCACAATAAGCGCCAACGGTCATCCCGCCCTTTAACGTTCGAGCTGACGAGCTAGAAAGGAATAAGACATTCTCCCGTTTAGAGGCTGCTTCATGTAGCGCAATCGTGCCATATACCTTCGCCTCGTACATCGCATGTAATGACACAGACGTCATATCACGAAGCAGCTCTTCTTGAATGATGCCAGCGAAATGAATAACGCCATGCAGCCTTTTACCTAATGCCGTCTCCTCTCTTGAGATCAGGTCTTCAATGGCTTGTGCGTCAGTGATGTCCACCTTTTCATATAGAACTGTACCGCCGTGCTTTTCCACTAGTTTCTCAAGTGAAATCAATACGTCTTGCTGCTCCGCAGATAAAGCCTCCCGCGCTTTTCTTCCAACCAGCACTAGATGCGCTTGATAGGATGTCAGCAGGTACTCACTAAGCATCCTCCCAATGCCGCCAAGCCCGCCTGTCATCACGTAAAGCCCGGATGATTCAAATGGCGGTTTCTTCATCCTTTGTTCTTTTTCCAGATGAAGCGGTGTTAAAAGAGGAGTATAACGAACACCTTCACGATAAGCGGCGATATGATGGCTTGTGTCATGTGTGAGCTCTGTCATGATCGATGATGCATGAGAACGGCCAGCGTCCGGTTCTGCCTGAGAAAAATCAAGACACCGCACCTTGATAAACGGCCATTCATGCTGAACAGCTGTCATCAATCCTGCTGTCGTTGCTTTCTCCACATCATGTGTTTGATCTTCCGGCAAATTCATCGCATTGGCAGAGACAAAGGTGATCTCTACCGGCTCATCATAGGCAGCGACCGCTTTAGTTACATATAATGCACTCATACTGCCTGTTTTCTGCGCTTCTTTCGCCAACGCTGCATGAAGTGTGTCTTCTTGAGTTGTGTAGTTCCAAAGGTGAATGATTTGTTTCACCGAAACGCCATACGAACGGAGCGTCTCAAAGAGTTGTTCGTAGTCAGACGGCCGATTCGGGTGGATGATGAAGTGTGTATGTGTAAGTTGTGTGAATGCTTGCCCCGGTTCAACCGTAATATATGTTTGTTCATTGCTTGAAAGAGATTTTAATTGATCTGCCAGCCCTAATGTGTCTGCAAAGATCACCATATTCCCTTCTGTTTGTTTTTCCGCTTCATGAAGCGGAGCAGGTGTCCACTTCTTTTGTAAACTCCAATCAGGCAAGGTGTATTCATTTTCAAGTCTGATGTCCAGCTCCTTGATGATTTCATCGAATTCGCCTTCCTGCCATCGCTTCTTGAGCTGTGCCCTTTCTATTTTTCCAGAGCTTGTTTTCGGAAAGGCGTGCTTCTGGACAGGGATCACACGCGATGCAGACAACCCCATTTTTGTTGCAATATGGGATTTGATATTCTGACTTGCCCTCATGATATAAGAAGGTTCATACAGCTTCGGTGTAAAAAAGAGAATCAGCTCGTCGGATGCAGATGCTTCCATCCGGACGGAACAAGCGGCTACAAAGCTCGTTTCGACGCCGGGTACTTCCTCTGCAATGACTTCTATTTCATAGTTGTGATAATTTTTCCCGTTGATGATGATCATGTCTTTTTCTCTTCCGGTTAATGTCAGCCTTCCTTTGTGCAGAAAACCTAAATCCCCCGTGTGAAACCAGCCGTCTGTTTGAAAGACTTCTTGATTCGCTTCGTCATTCTTGTAATAGCCCTTCATTGTCGTCGGCCCTTTAATTTGCACACTGCCAATATGATCTTCGGGAAGAAGTTCATGCTGATGATTAACGATACGAATCGTGATACCAGGAATTGGTCTTCCCAGCTCTGTAAAGCTGACAGTTCCTGTCTCACGTGCCTCCGCTGGTCTTAGCTGCTCTGTGAGTGATGTTTCCTCAAAGGTTAGAACCCCGCTGCTTTCATCTCCCCGCTCTATCGCAAAAGAGAAGACAACGGCTGAAGAGATTTCAGACATGCCAAATGCCGGTCTCATGACGTCTCCCTTTAAGCCGTGCGGAGCAAGCAAGTGTAAAAATCGGTGAATCGTCTTCGGTACGACCGCTTCAGCCCCATTGATCATACAGGTCATAGCAGAAAGATCCCAAGATCCTGATGAGATGTCTTTCTCATAATCATTGATCATCGCAAATGCGAAGTTAGGCGCCCATGTCTTCGTTGCACGGTAGCGGTCCATCCAGTCAAGCCAGCGCAGCGGCTGAGCGATAAAATCATCTGTTCTTGCCCGAACCTGTTCACAGCCCGTGTACACATTGACAAGGTGAAACATCACAATACCGCCAATATGATCTAAAGGCATCCAGTCTAACGACACATCCTCTTGTGTAAACCCATTGGCTGCCACTGTTCCTTTGACATTCGCCAGCACGCTTCGATGAGAATGCTCTACGCATTTGGGCATCCCTGTACTTCCAGACGTTAAGATAAAAAAGACTGAATCATCCGGTGACGCGGGATAAGCTTCTATATCTCTTTCTAAAGAAAGCATCGGCTCAACGGCTGCGACACGTAACTTGTCTGTATGCCACAATAAAGCTAAGCCTTGCACCTCATCAACCAGCGAGTCATCTGTTAAAATGAGCGGATGCTCCAGCAGCTTCCACGCATGATGAAGCTTCTTCACAGAGGCATTCATTTCCCGATAGGTCGGTGCAGCCGACACTAATGTTGGAACAAATCCCCCTAACACACACGCCCAAAAGGCTGTTACCATCGCATGATTGGATGAAAACTGAAAGAACACAGGATCACCCGGTTCAAGTCCGAGCGCCCTCAAACCTGTCAAAACCCGCTCAGCATCCTCCTTTAACTGCGCGTAGGATTGTGTGAGTTCATTTTCACTATTGACGATATAAGTCAGCCCATTTGTCGTTTTTGCCGCCTCCGTTAAGGCGTCCTGCAAGGTTTGGGCTCCTGCCTTAACATCTAGATCCCCTCCATAGGAAAGGGCGGGCGGCATGTCCGCTAAAGCAAGGGAAGCCGTTTGCGTCTGTATCGATTCAGCTGCGGCCTCCTGCTCCATGTGATTGTCGAGAAATAAATGAGAGAGGTGATATGGCCGCGGTCGAATGGTTTTTTCACGAGAAAAAACAGCGAAGCGTTCGATTTCGTTGGTTTGTAAAATGGTTCTCTGTACATCTTGTAAAATCGTATCCATTGATTCATGTACATTTGATTGGTTCATAATTGATGGTTTCATATGAGTTCCTTTCCTTTTTTATCAGGCAGAGCTGCCAATGTGCACCCCTGCCTGATCTAAAGTTTACAAAACGGCTTCTCTATTTTTTTGATTGACGATCTTTTGGATCAGCTGGGCATTTTGGGCTGCACATTCTTTGTTTTTGAACATGTCAGCATGCTGACCATAGCCTTGATAATAGCGATAAGCACCGGTCGTCGCATCTTCCCAATGATCCATCCAGTCTGGAATATCAATTTGCTCTTCTGATTGGATGAAATCAATATCTGCTTGTATCTTTCCTTGATTCACCCCCTTAACAAATGTTTCATAATAGGCCCGCGTTTTTTGAGCAAGCGCTTCTTGAACGAGCTCTTCTTGGGCAAGTTCACTTTGCTTTGATTGATGGACAATCGCTGCGATATCGTCATCAATGGATCGTCCTTCTAAATCACTTTCACCAATTTTCTTATAGGAATCGATCATGATGACCTTTTCCACCGTCCGTCCTGCTTGTTCAAGCGATTGAACGAGCTCAAAGGCCAGATAGCACCCGCCAGAGTAGCCCATCAAAGTCAGCGGTCCTTCAGGCTGAAGGTGCTGAATATGCTGAACGTATTGCGTCATGCGTTGATCAGCTTCAATAAAGTCAAAGGCGATCAAACGAACGCTATCAAGCGTTTTGGCAGCTTCCTGATAGATAAAGCCGTAGCCCGGTAATGGCGGAAGAGCAAAGACTGTTGGCGTTTGAGATTCATTGAATACAAGATAGCCGGCAGCTTCATGATCCTGCTGTTGAATATAACGGCTGATGGCTTCGATTGTAGGCGTCTCAAACAGCAAGTGAATAGGCACCTGAACATCGAATTCCTTCGACACCTTTGATAAAAGCGACATCGCTTTTAAAGAATGTCCGCCAAGCTCAAAGAAATGGTCATCTGTACTGATATCATTTCGTTCAAGTACTTCACGCCACATGACAAGCAGCTTTTGTTCTACCTCATTGGCCGGAAGCTTCACATGGCGGTTTCCTTGAGGCGTCTCCGGCTTTGGCAGCTGACGTTTATCAATCTTTCCGTTTGGTGTCAGCGGCATTTTCTCAAGTCTGATCAGCTCATGAGGCTGCATGTAAGCCGGAAGTTTCTCCTTCAGCCCTGACTTGATCACATCAACTTTGTCCTTCCACTCCTCCTCACACGTCATATAGGCGAGCAGTCTTGTATGCTGCGAGCCATGCTGATCCGTCATAAGGGCAGCTTGCTTTACGCCTGGATGCATGAGAAGGTGGGCTTCAATTTCTGTCAGTTCAATTCGGTGGCCGCGAATTTTCACCTGATCGTCCACTCTGCCTGCATACTCAATCAGACCATCTGCTCGAAAATAAGCCAAATCTCCCGTACGATACAGCCTTTCTCCCGTAGCAAATGGATGTGTGATAAAGGCTTCTTTTGTCAGATCAGGACGATTCAAATACCCCTTCGCAAGCCCTTTGCCGCTGAGACAAAGTTCTCCAACCATTCCAATCGGCTGAAGCTGTCCTTGCTGGCTCAATATATAAGCACCCGTTTGGTTAATCGGCTTTCCGATTGGAATAGAATACGCTTCAATCGGCGGAGCTTCATCTACAGGATAATAGGTGGCGAAAACCGTTGATTCAGTTGGGCCGTAGACATTGATTAGTCTGCCTTTCCCCATGACACCAAAGGCTTTTCTCACATGCTGTACAGATGCACGCTCACCTCCGAACAGCACCTTGCGCACACTGCGCATCCAATCGGTTTCTTCATCAATAAGAAGATTAAATAAAGCAGTTGGAACAAACATGACAGAAATGCTTTCTCTTTTAATCAGCTCCGTCAGCTCATGCATATCTAAAATGGTGTCTTTTTTCGGCAGGACAAGCTTTGCTCCGTTTAAAAGTGCACCGTATACATCAAAGGTAAAGCCATCAAATACGCTGTTGGATAGCGACAGTAGTGTATCTGTTTCTGAAATGGTTAAGTAGTTCGTATTTTTGACCACCCGGGCAATATTGGAATGGGTTGTCATGATGCCTTTTGGCTGACCCGTTGTGCCTGATGTATACATGATATATGCCGTATCGTGTAAACCTGCTTCCAGCGGCAGATTCTCTGAGCTCATTAGTGAAATCTCCTGATCATCTGCAAACAGATACGTGCCAGCAAACCCAAGTCCCTTCGCCTGACCAATAAAGGATGAGTGAGTCAGAAGATGCGTCGCTCCGCTGTCTTTAAGCATGTATTGAATGCGGCTTTCTGGATAGTCGGGATCAATTGGCACATAGGCTGCGCCTGCTTTTAAGACAGCAAGCAGACTGACAATGAGTTCAGGCGTTCGATCGGCTAAAATGGCGATGACCGTTTGATGTTCGGCTCCATTTTTTTGCAAATGCCTTGCCAATCGATTGGCTTGTTCATTCAGTTCAGCATATGTCATCGTTTGCTCTTCTGCTGATAGCGCCACTGCATTTGGCTGTTTGCGGACATTATGCTCAAACCATTTCGATAAATACAGCTGGTCATGCTCAAGCTCAGGTGCATTCCATTCCTCAAGAATCAGCTGTTTTTCCTGTTTTGTGACGAATGGGAGTGTATGAACCGATTGATCAGGATGCTTGACCGCCTCATGTATCAATAGGCTGAGCTGTTCCTTTAACTTATGAACAAATTGAGGATCAAACGCTCTTTGGTTAAAGGCCAGCTTCAATAGTAATTCTTCTCCAGGCGATGCGAGCAGATTGAGATCATAGTTTGATTTTTCATAGACATTCATGTCCTCCACCGTGAACCCTAATCGTGCTTCTTGCTCGTCCTTCTTTGCGGCTGGAACATTTTCAAACACAACAATATGATCAATGAGCTGCTGCTGACCTGTCTTTGCCTGAATATCATAAATCGGAATATATTGGTGCGGCTCGGCTGCAAGAGACTGCTGCTGTGTTTCTGAAAGGAGTGTACGAAATGTCATGTGATCTGTCAGCTGAATTCTTCTTGGGATGACATTAATGAACAATCCAACCATCCTGTCAACGCCAGCCAAGTCTGCCGGACGTCCTGACACAACTGTTCCAAACAGCACATCATTTGACCGCTGATACCTGCTCAGCAGAATCGACCAAACGGATTGAAGCGCACTGCTTAACGTTGCATTTTGCTGCAGCGCTAACTCTGATAAAGCGGCCGTTTCTTCTTTGCTCATGGACCACTCAATTTCGCCTAATTCATGTTCATTCGTTTGTTTCCGCTGCTCTTTAAAGGTCGATTGTCCATCAAACCCTGCTAATGATTGCTGCCAATATTGAAGTGATGCTTGCTTATCTTGTTTTTCCAGCCACTTTATATATTCTTTATATGGTTTGACCGGCTCTAACTTGTAAGGGACGTCATGTAAAAGTGCATGATAAATCGCAAATAACTCCTGCACCACAAGTCCAAAGCACCAGCCATCCAGAAGGATATGATGATAGCTCCATATCCAGCGATAGCTGGCAGGGCCCGTTTGGAAAACAGACGCCCGCATGAGAGAATCCTTCGAGAGGTCAAATCCTCTCAGCTGATCCTGTTGTTTGAATTTCTCTATACGTTCAAGCTGTTCGTCTTCAGAAAGATCTTGCAAGTCCACAACATCAAGTGTAAAAGGACGTTCTTTTAGTACAACTTGGACAGGGCGCTTTACTTTTTCGTGGAGAAACACGGTACGAAAAATATCGTACCGCTCCACGATGATATTCATGCTTTTCTCAAGTAAGTCATAACGCAGTGTGCCCTTAACGTTCATATCCATTTGCTCTACATAAAAGCCCTTTTCCTGATGATGGAGGGTATGAAACAGCATTCCTTCTTGCATCGGTGACAGATAATACATGTCTTGAACTTGATCCCTTTTAAATTGACTCATCTATTTCATCCTCCCTTCCTTTTTTATGATTCATCTCGTGTTGTTAAGTCAATTTCTCCTCAAGCATGTCAAAAATGTCGTCCATTTCATCCATTTCAAGGTCAGCCGCAGAGAAGTCACTTGGCGTAAATTCCCGTTCTTGCTGCGTGAAGCAATGGGTGATGATGGATTGAATTTTCCCCTTCAACAATGCCATGAACTGCTGTATCGTCTGTTCTTCATATTCACTTGCACAATAGGAACAAGACAAAATGAATCGATTTTGTTGAACAAGACCACTAAGGTTCAGCTTATAAACAGCTTCCGAATCAGGGCTTGCTTGTCGTCCCATATCATAAGTCGACGGCCCAAAGAGTTCTGTCGTCACTTCCTGATCAATCTGTCCAAGATAGTTCAAACTGATTTCAGGCTGTACGTGCTGCCCTGACGGTTCAGTGGCTGTCATGTATTTTAAGATCCCGTAGCCGATTCCTTTATTTGGCACACGCCGCAGCATTTCTTTCGTTCCTTTAATAGCATCAGCTATGGTCTGATCCGGCTTCGCTTCAAGTACAACTGGATACATACTCGTAAACCAGCCAATCGTGCGAGAGACATCCAGCCCTGATAAAATATCCTCTCTACCATGACCTTCAAGCTGCACATGAACATGGGACTCACCTGTCCACTCTTGAACAGCAAGACCGAGAGCACATAAAAGAATATCGGTCATTTCCGTTGTGTACGGCAGATGAATATCGGTCAAAAGATGTTCAGTTTCTGTTTCTGTCAGCTGCATTTGAACCGATTTGGTTTTGGCAACTTTTCTTTTTGTCACTTCATGATCAACAGGTAATGCGGTTAATGGTTTGCTTTCAATTTCTGCCCAATACTCCTGCTGATTTTTTAATGGCTGTGACTGTGCATAACGTTCAATGGCCTCTGCCCATTCTTTAAAGGAATGAGTTTTCAGCGGCAGGACAAGCTTTTGTCCCTGAGCTGCCTGCTGATATAGAGACATAAAGTCCTCTAGTAAAATTCGGCATGAGACACCGTCAATGACTAAATGGTGTGTCACGATGAGTAAGTGATCGCCATCTTCTGCATGGAAACAAATCACTTTCATTAACGGACCTGTTTCGAGGTTCAGCTGACGCTGATACTCATTGGCATATGTGGAAATAGCCTTTTTCACGTCGTGCTCTTTTGAGACATCTTGAGAAATAATCGCCAGCGGTTCCGTGAGCTCCCGCTGGTTGTATTGCAGGATGCCGCCATGTTCCTGCTTGTATACCATACGCAGTGCATCATGATGTGAAAGCAGTTTTTGCATGACTTGTTCTGTAATGGAAAGGTCAAATCCATTTGGCGCATGAAGCATCATCGAGAGATTCCAATGGTGCTGATCGCTGAATGCTCGTTCAAAGAACCAGCGCTGAATTGGTGTTAAAATGACTTCTCCTTCGACAGGTGATTGGTCGGCTGTGAGAAGATCGGCTTCTTCAATATATGGGCGCAGCTCTGCAATGGTCGGATACTGGAATAGAAGTTTCATATCGAGCTTCCAGCCTGCTTGCGTGAGTCTGCTTGCCATTTGGATACCTTTAATCGAATCTCCGCCAAGGAAGAAGAAGTGATCGTGGATACCGACTTGGCTGACGCCAAGGACATCTTCCCAAATGCCGCAAAGCAGTGTTTCCACTTCGTCTCTTGGTGCTTCGTATACCGTTTGGTTCGCTTCGATATCAGGAGCTGGCAATGCTTTCAGATCGACCTTTCCATTGGCCGTCATTGGAAATTGGTCTAGTTTTATGATCCATGATGGCACCATGTAATCAGGCAATGTGCGTTTCAGGCTTTCTTTTAAGTCCTCTGTATCGTTCTCCGTAATCACGTAAGCGGCAAGGGCGTCCTGATCACTTGCATCTTTGACCGTGGTCACGACAGCTTCTTTGACCGAATCCAGCGTTAGGAGCTGCGCTTCAATTTCTGACAGCTCAATACGGAAGCCGCGGATGTTGACCTGATGGTCTATTCTACCGAGATAAATCAGCTCACCATCCTCTGTCCATTTCACTAGATCGCCTGTGCGGTACATGCGCTCGCCCGGATAAAATGGATCTGGGACAAATCGTTTGTCTGTTTCTTCTGGAAGATTCCAGTAGCCTCTTGCCAGTCCTTTTCCTGCGATCACGAGCTCACCTGGTACGCCTGGCGGCGACAGGTCGTATAACGAACCCATGATGTAAAAACGTGTATTGGCAATGGCTGTTCCTATCGGAATCGTGCCTTGTTCTGGATCGATCATTCCGCTTGTCGCTACGACTGTATTTTCTGTTGGACCGTAGTTATTGACGAGTTTGTATGGAACAGGCTTCACTTGTTTCAGCTTGTCTCCGCCTGTTAGTAAATAACGCAGAGAATGATTGTCCATTGACATAAACTGCTCGCATAACTGCGTTGGCAGGAAGGCAATAGTGATCCCTTCTTCATTGAAATACGCATTGAGTTTGATCATATCGAGACGAATCGCTTCATCGATAATGTGCAGCTCTGCGCCGGCGATCCACGTTGGGAACATCTCCCAAATGGAGGCGTCAAAGCCAAAGCCGGCATATTTCGCGGTTCGATCGTCTTTCGTCACTTGGAACGCATCATTGTGCCAGAATGCAAGATTCACAAGGGACTGATGCTCGACCATGACACCCTTCGGCTGTCCTGTCGTCCCGGACGTGTAAATCATATAAGCGAGATCCGTTGGTTTGATATGAACCTGAATCTCGTGAGCTTCTCCTTCTACGGCATCTTCTATGAACAGCACTTGACCTGTAAAGGAAGGTGGTGCAGTAAGCCCTTTTTGCATTAGAAGTACCTCTGCCCCGCAGTCTTCTAGCATGCATGCAATACGCTGCGCTGGATAGTCTGCATCAATTGGAACGAATGCCGCACCTGACTTGAGAACGCCAAGAACAGCTGCCGTCATGTCAAGAGATGGGCGAGTGAGAATACCGACGCGGTCGCCTGGTTTTGTGCCGTTTGAGATGAGTCTTGAAGCGACTACATTCGCCCGGCTGTTCAGCTCTTTATACGTCCAGCTCGTTCCGCAGAAGGTCGCTGCTTTTTGGTGCGGTGCTTCTTGTGCCTTAGCCTCAATCAAGGCATGAACGGTTTGATCTAACGGGACGTCTAGGGCAGGTCCTGACCATTCGTTGATCAGCTCTCGTTTTTCCTCTTCAGTTATGAGAGATAGCGCTGAAATTGGCTGATTCAGCTTAGCCAGCATATCATCTATGATTTTTTCAATATACATGCTCCAGCGCTGAATGGTGCTCTTTTTAAACAGGGCCGCTGCATACTCAAAGCGCAAGCCCACTTGGTCATTTTCTTCAAATACACCGAGCGTTATATCAAATTTTGCATGAACGGTATCTTGCTGCTTTTGCGACAGCTTGAGTCCATGCAAATCCGGTAACGTCAGGTCACGGTCATCTGTTGTCAGCATGACACTAAACAATGGATTGCGGCTTGTGTCTTTCGGAAGATCTAGCTGAGCCACCAATTCCTCAAACGGGTATTCTTGATGTTCATAGGCTGATAGGCTGCGATCTTTCATTTTTTCAAGCAGCTGCGCTGTCGTTTCTTCTGGCTGCACTTCGTTTCGAAGAGCCAGTGTATTGACAAACATGCCTGGAACCCGTTCGATCGAAGCATGCGTACGTCCTGCGGTCACAGCGCCTATGACGATATCTGTCTGCCCCGTTAACTTGGAAAGGAAAATGGCAAATGCCGTTTGCATCACCATGTTCAAGCTCACACCTTTTTCCGCCATGAGCGTTTTGATGGACTGCACCTTTTCAGCAGACAACCATCTATCGACTCGGCCCCCTTCAAATGACTGAACTTGAGGGCGCGGAAAATCAAGGGGCAGTGCTAAGTCTTCCGGCGGCTGTGCATATTGCTCCAGCCAATACTGCCGCTGTTTCTCAAGCAGCGCCTGCTGCTTTTCTTCCTGCTGCCATACCGCAAAATCCTTGTAATGCAGCTGAACTGGCGGTAACGTCTTTTTCTCATACAGCTCTGCGAGTTCTTGAATGAGCAGGCCGCGTGTGACACCATCTGCAATGATATGGTGCATATCCATCATGAATACATATTTCTCATCAGAAAACTTCGCCACTTTTGCCCTCATTAATGGTGCTTGATGTAATGAGAATGGTGTAATGAATGAATCGATGACAGACTGCTCCTGATCGCCCTCTATTTCATCAACCTCTAATGTAAACGGTACTTGGCGATAGACTTTTTGAACGGGTACGCCGTCAATTTCTACAAAGGCTGTCCGAAGTGATTCATGTCTGTCGATCAAGGCTTGAAGCGCTGCTTCCAGCTGCTTCACATCAAGGCTGCCTTCCATCATTAAAACGGCTGGCATATGATAAGTGACTGCATCTGGATGCAACTGCTGAAGTACATACATACGCTTTTGAGCAGAAGAGACGGGATAGAAATCTTGCTTTTCCGCTGGCTGAATGGATGTCACCACCGAAGAATCTGTTTCTTCCAAGTAGGCTGCCATTGCCCGTATGGTTGGTTTTTCAAAAAGGACTTTGAGCGGCACATGCTTGTTCAGCTTTGCCTGCACCTTCGAAATGAGCACCATGCCCTTGAGGGAATGACCTCCCAATTCAAAGAAGTGGTCAAGAACGCCTATTTGTTCAACCCCAAGAACTTCTGACCAAATGTCACACAGCGCCTGCTCAAGTTCCGTTTCTGGTGCCACATGCGCCGCATGGTTCATATGCACCTCATGCGGAAGCGGCAGAGACTTCGCATCCACCTTTCCGTTTTGGGTGAGTGGAACGTGATCGACTTTCACAAAGTACGTTGGAATCATATAATCCGGCAGTGTCTCCGCAAGATTTTCTCTAAACATCAGTGTTCCAATGTGTTCAGGCGCTGTGTAATAGAGTGCAAGCTCCGGCAAACGGGACAGGTGCAGGACTTTTACATAGACTTCTTGAATAGATGCCAGAGCACGTGCGGCATGCTCAATTTCCTGTTTCTCAATGCGATAGCCGCGGATTTTCACTTGATCGTCTACTCGTCCAAGAAACTCAATATCTCTATTTGCATGCTGTCTGACCAAATCCCCTGTGCGATACATTCTCTCTTGAGGATCATATGGATTTTCAAGAAAACGTTCTGCTGTTAATTCAGGCTGATTCAAATATCCTCTCGACACGCCTTCTCCAGATATATAAAGCTCTCCCGGCGCGCCATAAGGAACAAGCCGCTGCTGCTGATTGCATACGAGCGCTCTTGTGTGAGCAATTGGCTGTCCGATCAAAGATCGTTCCTTCAAAGCGTCCAGCTCTTGCGGTGTGATCAGCTTGGTCACTGTACCAATGGTTGTCTCAGTCGGACCGTAATGGTTCATTACTGCCACGCATGGATGCTGCATCATAAATGTTTCAACATCCTCAGGGATCACCGGTTCTCCTCCAAGTACCACCAGGCGTAAAGCATTAAATGAATGTTCCTTAGAATCTGCCATCATATGAAATAAGGATGGTGTCATTTTGATATAAGTCAGCTCTTGTTCATCAATCAACCGCATCAGACGTACAGGGTCTGTATACACGTCTTCACGAGGAACATAGAGTGTCCCCCCTGCTTTTAAAACAGGGAAAATGCTTGTGTAACCAAGATCATATGCATAAGAAGAAAGCAGTGCCGTCCGATCACATTCCTGCAATGTCACCTCATTTATCAGCCAGCTGACATAGTGTGATAGATTGCGATGCGTGAGCTGTACACCCTTCGGCTTCCCTGTTGTCCCAGATGTGTAAATGACATAAGCAAGCTGATCAACCGATACTTCCGGCAATTCTATTGGATGGCTTTGATGCACTGCTTGTTCAACCTGCACCACTTGAATCGACTTATGATTTTGATAGGAATCTGCTAGAGACTCATTTGTCACGATGACTTGTGCACCTGAATCCTCTAATGTGTAGCGGATTCGTTCAGCCGGAAAGGCCGGATCAATCGGGACAAACGCTCCTCCTGCTTTCATCACACCAAGCATGGAGACGATGACATAGACAGAGCGGTCAAGGATCAGTGCCACAGTTTGTTCCTTCTCGACGCCTCGTTTCTTAAGCTCACAGCTAAGTGCATATGACATTTCCTCAAGCTCGCGGTAGGTGAGTTTTCTTTGATCATCCATGACGGCGATAGCATCCGGTGTTTCCTTCGCCTGACGTGAAAATTGGACATGGAATGGCTCATGACGATTCGTTTGTCCTTCGGCTTTTTTCTCCAGACGCTCTATTTGTTCATGCGGATCCAGTATATGGAGCAAGCCGATCTGTTCCTCTGGATGACGAACCGCCTCACGAATAATCGCCAGAAGATGAGTTCCGAACCGGCGGACGGTCTCTTCTTTAAATAATGCCGCTGCATAGTCAAAGCTCAACTTTAATGCTCCCTCGCGTTCAAATGCTTCTAAAGATAGATCAAATTTGACCGAGTGATGCTGAATGGCATAAGGCGAAATGTGCAGATCGCCGAGCTTTAGCGCTGGTACCTCCATGTTCTGCATGTTAAAAGACACGCTAAAAAGCGGGCTCCGAGTTGTATCACGGTCTAATGGAAGATGTGCAATTAACTCTTCGAGCGGATAGCTTTGATGTGCAAAAGCATCAACACTTGTTTCTTTTATTTCTTCAAGCAGCTGTAAAAATGTTTTGGTTTGTTCTGGTTTTCCGCGCATCGCAATGGTGTTGATAAACATCCCCGGCATGTCCTGAATATCAGGGTGTGTCCGTCCAGCAACAGGCGAACCCACAATGATATCTTCCTGCCCGCTATAGGAGGCAAGCAGCACTTGAAAGGCGGATAACAAGAACATATACATGGTCGTATCAGTTTTCTGAAGCAGTTCCTGAATGCGCTGAGTCGTTGCTTGATCACAGCCAAACATGAATCGTTCTCCAGTAAAATCACGTTCTGCTGGACGAGGATAATCAGTTGGCAGCTCTAAAACCGGTAAATCTCCTTCAAATTGCTTCAGCCAATACGCTTCATGTTCCTTCTGTTTCTCCGTTTCTTCTTCACTTAGCTGCCAGACAGCGTAATCTTTATAATGAATGGCTCGTTCAGCAAGAGCTTCTCCATCATAAGCCTTCGCCAAATCTTGAATGAACGTCTTCATGGAGCTGCCATCTGTAATGAGATGATGTGCTTCTAAGACGAGAAGATGACGATTCTCACTGACTTTCAGCAGCTGAGCTCGCAAAAGGGGTGCTGCTGTTAAATCAAATGGCGATTGACGTTCTGTAAGAAATGCCTCCGCCTCTTCTTCCTTGATGTCATGAACAGGAAGGTCAAATTCAGTCCATTCATGCACCCTTTGGACAATGTCTTCCCCGTTCATATGAAAGCTCGTTCTTAAGATTTCATGTGTTTGGATTAACTGATTAAATGCTGATTTGAGCCGCTCATATTCGAGTGTTCCTTCAAGCGTTAAGACGATCGGAATATGATAATTCGTGCTGTCAGGTTCAAGTGTCTGCAAAATATATAAACGGCGCTGAGCTGGTGATACCGGATATTCGTCCGCCTGCTCTGCTGGCAAAATAGGATGTCCGGTTTCTTCTTGACCATCCTGATCGATGTAAGCCGCTAATGAGCGAATCGTCGGCTTCTCGAAAATCACTTGAATCGGCACTTCCTTTTGAAGCACTTCTTGAACCTTCGCAGACATCATCATCGCCTTGAGTGAGTGCCCGCCAGCCATAAAGAAATGCTCGTCTATCCCAATCGTTTTCCCAAGAAGCTCCTCCCAAATGTCAGCGAGTGCCTTTTCTGTCTCGGTCTCAGGCAGAATGATTTTGATTTCCTCGCGATGCACTTTGTCAGGCTTAGGTAAAGCTTTTCGATCTATTTTCCCGTTCGATGTCAGTGCAAAGGTATCCAGCTTCATCACATGGTGCGGCACCATATAAGCTGGCAGTTTTTGATTGAATGCATCTCGTACCTCTTCTTCTGTCAGTGTCCCTGTGAAGTAAGCGATGATTTCCTTTTCATCTGAAGAAAGCTGCTGAACAAGTACAACTGCTTCCTCTATGCCCACTTCTTGGTGAAGCACTGATTCAATTTCACCAAGCTCAATACGGAAACCACGAATTTTCACCTGATCATCGGCACGGCCGAGGAATTCAATCTGACCATCCGCACCATATCTAGCCAAGTCCCCCGTTCGATACATCCGTCCTGACGGCTTAAAAGGATCTGCCATGAATACTTGATCAGTCAAATCTGGACGTTTGATGTACCCTCTTGAAACACCATCTCCGCCCACATACAGCTCTCCTGGGGCTCCAATTGGCTGAAGTCTTTGATAGTCATCTAAAATATAAGCTGACGTATGATTGATCGGCTGACCAATTGGGATCGGGCCCATTTCATCTCCTCTTACTTCGTAAATGGTCGAAATGGTTGTATTTTCAGTTGGGCCATAGACATTCAGCAAGGTAATTGATGGATGATGCTTTTTCACAAGCTCCGCACTTTTCACATTGATCACATCACCGCCGGTGAATAATGTTTTTAACCCTTTGAACATTTGCGGCCGCTGCTGAGCGAGCTGATTAAATAAACCAGTCGTTAAAAAGAGCGCTGTGATCTGATGTGTTTGGATAAATTGTTCAAATCGGTGAATATCCAATAAAGTATCACGGTCAACAGGATAAAGCGTCGCCCCATTCAGAAGCGTAGTGAAGATTTCAAGGGTAATCGCATCAAAGCTGACAGCTCCTGTATGCGCCATACGATCCGACGTGTTCAAGCCTATTTTTTCCTGAGAGCATGCTAACCTCACAATATGCTGATGCTCAATTTGAACTCCTTTTGGCCGTCCAGTTGATCCCGAAGTGAACATGATATATGCCAATTGAGATGGAGACGTCTCGACTGATAACTCCGCTTGTGAGTGATGAGACATGCCGGTCACATGAACAGCTTTGATGCTTTCATCAACTGGCGGCTGGCTGTCAGCATAGAGCAAAACGGATACGCCGCTGTCTTCAAGCATCCAACGGATTCTCTCCTCAGGCTGAGCTGGATCAATCGGTACATAAGCAGCCCCTGCATGTAAAATGGCTAAAATAGAGATCACCGCATCTGCTGATCGGTTCATATATACCGCGACAGCATCCCCCCGCTGAACGCCGTTTTCTACAAGGCTGCTCGCTAAACGACGGATTTCCTGTCCAAGCTCTTCGTATGTGAATGTTCGCTCGCCTTCGACTAATGCCGGATGGTCAGGCTGCGCCTTGATACGTTCATCGAGCAGCTCAGGAATGGACAGATGCTTCGGATAATCTCGCTCCGTCTGGTTCCATGCTTCAATCTGCTGCTTTTCTTCTTCTGTAATACATGTCACTTCATGAAGACGTACGTCAGGATTGTGAATGATTTGCTTCATGAGGTTGGTCAGATGTTTGGATATGTTTTCAATGATCTTTTCTTCAAAAGCCATCGCATTGTATTTGAATTTCAATGTCCACGTTTCACCAGGATAGACAAGGACGTTGAGATCGAAATTCGTTTGTTCAAATCCGTCCTTTACATCAATGGCAAAACCGAGACGTGCAGACATGGTGTCACCGGACAGCTCCTGATCTAAAGGATAGTTTTCAAACCCAACCAAATGATCAAAGAGCTTTCCTCCAGCAGCCGTTTTCTGCTGAATGTCATAAAGCGGCATAAAATCATAGTTTTCCGCTTCCAATGCATGCTGCTGAACCGTTTGAAACAGCTGTTTAAAGGTCTGCTCCTGATCCAATGTCACTCGAACAGGTATCGTATTGATAAACAGCCCTGCCATGCGCTCAATCCCAGACACACTTGGAGGTCTGCCTGATACGACTGTTCCGAATGTGACATCATCTGCTGCATGATAGGTGCCTAAAAGAACGGACCAGACAGCCTGAAAAAGGTTCGGTGCTGTCACTTGGCATTGTCTTGCCGCATCTTGAATGGCTTGTACGGTTTGAGCGTCCCATGTAAACGTCCATTCCTGATGGTCATATTGTCCGTTCGCTTCTTTTTGCTGCAGCAGCCCTTGGTGCTGAACAGCACCATCCAGCCGCTCCGTCCAATAGTCTTCCGCTTCTTGTTTGTTTTGCTTTCCAAGCCACTGGATATAGTCCGCATAAGGCTTACCTTGTGAGCGATCCGGCGTTCGGCCGTTCCGATAAGACTCATAGTAATGAAACAGTTTTTTCATTAAAACACCCATGGACCAACCATCCATAATAATGTGATGGTTGCTCCAAATCAGGTGCCAGTTTGTTTCATTTAATTGAAAAACAGCGACTTTCAACAACAGATCATTCGTTAAGTGAAATCCTTGCTTTCTCACTTGCTTTTTATATTGATCCAATACCTTTTTCTGCTCTTGATGATTCAGATGAGATAGATCTTCTCTATACACATCTATATGACGTTCAGCCAGTACAACCTGACGAGGCTTTTGTAATTGCTGATAGACAAAGGCTGTACGCAGAATGTCATATGTCCGTACGAGTTCATTGAGACTCTTTTCAAAAAGATCGAGATCAAAATCTCCGCTTATTCCAAGCTCAAGCTGTGTGAAATAAGAGGAGGAATTAGGGTCTAGCATGGCATGATACAGCATGCCCTCTTGCATTGGTGTTAAAGGATATACCTTTTGAATTTTCTGCTTGCTCATAAGTCCACCTCTTCATTTTTGCTTAAAATAGATCCATTAGCTTTTCAAGTTCGTCCATAGTGAGATCCTCATCCCCCACATCACTAGGTGTGATCTGACTCTCATCCTGTGATAGACAATGTGAGATCAGTGCCTTCACATTCTTTTCTAAGAGTTCCTTAAACTGTTCGATCGTACGTTCTTCGAATTCAAGGTGATGATAGGAAATCGTCACATGGAGCATGGCTTGTTCTACGAAACCAACAATATCCAGCGCATGAGGTTTCTCAGATTCAGGGCTCAGCGATTGTCCTGCATGCCATGGAGAACGCCTCAATTCACCGCCGCCGATCTGTTCATCAAACTGACCAAGATAGTTAAAGCTGATATCTGGTGTGACTTGAAAATCGATATCGTCCTTCATCTTGTCAGGCGTTAAGTATTTTAAAACGCCATAGCCGATGCCCTTGTTCGGAATGTGTCTGAGTTCCTCTTTTAAATACTTGATCTGATAAGAAAGATCGTCTGCATGCGACATATCCAATAACACAGGATACATACTAGTAAACCAGCCGATGGTCCGTGATACATTAACCGCAGGGAGGATGTCCTCTCTCCCGTGCCCTTCAAGATGAATAAAGTGTCTGTCTTCACCTGTCCACTCTTTCATGGACAATCCTAATGCCGTCAGCAAAATATCATTGATTTCTGTTTGGTAGGCTTCATGTACATCCGTCAACAGACTGCGTGTTTCCTCTTCAGACAATGCAAAACGAATGGTCTGTGTATGAAGCATTCGTTGATCCTCCGTGACATGATCCTTTTGAAGCGGAGAAACGGAATGTGCAAGCAACTTTTTCCAATACTCTCTTTCCGATAGCAGCTCATCTGACACAGCGTATTCAGTCAGCTTCTGGGCATATTCTTGGAAGGAGTGTGTTTTTTCAGGAAGGGTAAGAGTTTCCCCGCGCTTCGACTGTTCATAAAGAGCCATGAAATCTTCAAGGAAAATGCGCCATGACACACCATCAATGACAAGATGGTGTACAGCGAGCAATAAATGATCTCCTTGATCTGTTCGGAAAATGGCAGGTTTCACTAGTGGTCCCTCCGTTAACGACATACTCGCCTGCACTTCATTTGCCAGCTTTTCTACTTGCTGGATCTGCTGCGACAGCTCTCCTTTTACTTCCACCACATCAATTGCAACATTATTTTCCTCGATTCCTCGATGACGCTGGATGACGCGCCCTTCTTCGAGTGGATACACCATTCGCAATGCATCATGATGAATCATGAGCTGCTCCAGTACTTGCTGAACGTTTTTCTCATTTAAACCATTTGGCGCATGAAGCATCATCGATTGGTTCCATTGATGCTGATTCGTAAAGTTTCGTTCAAAGAACCAGCGTTGAATCGGTGTTAATATGACTTCTCCTTTGACAGGTGATTGGTCGGCTGTGAGAAGATCGGCTTCTTCAATATATGGGCGAAGCTCCGCAATGGTCGGATACTGGAATAGAAGTTTCATATCGAGCTTCCAGCCTGCTTGCGTGAGTCGGCTTGCCATTTGGATACCTTTAATCGAATCTCCGCCAAGGAAGAAGAAGTGATCATGAATGCCGACTTGGCTAACGCCAAGGACATCTTCCCAAATGCCGCAAAGCAGTGTTTCCACTTCGTCTCTTGGTGCTTCGTATACCGTTTGGTTCGCTTCGATATCAGGAGCTGGCAATGCTTTCAGATCGACCTTTCCATTGGCCGTCATTGGAAATTGGTCTAGTTTTATGATCCATGATGGCACCATGTATTCAGGCAACGTTCGTTTTAGGCTTTCTTTCAGGGTTGTTGTTTCTTCAGCCGCGATGACATAAGCGATAAGTGCATCTTGATCACTCGCATCTTTGACCGTTGTCACGACGGCTTCTTTGACCGAATCCAGCGTCAGGAGCTGGGCTTCAATTTCTGACAGCTCAATACGGAAGCCGCGGATGTTGACCTGATGGTCTATTCTGCCGAGATAAATCAGCTCTCCATCCTCTGTCCATTTCACTAGATCGCCTGTGCGGTACATGCGCTCGCCTGGATAAAATGGATCTGGGACAAATCGTTTGTCGGTTTCATCTGGAAGATTCCAGTAGCCTCTTGCCAGTCCTTTTCCTGCGATCACGAGCTCACCTGGTACGCCTGGCGGCGACAGGTCGTATAAAGAACCCATGATGTAAAAACGTGTATTGGCAATGGCTGTTCCTATCGGAATCGTGCCTTGTTCTGGATCGATCATTCCGCTTGTCGCTACGACTGTATTTTCAGTTGGACCGTAGTTATTGACGAGTTTGTATGGGACTGGCTTTACCTGTTTCAGCTTATCTCCGCCTGTTAGTAAATAACGTAGAGAATGGTTGTCCATTGACATAAACTGCTCACATAGCTGAGTTGGCAGGAAGGCAATGGTGATGTCTTCTTTATTGAAATACGCATTGAGTTTGATCATATCGAGACGAATCGCTTCATCGATAATGTGCAGCTCTGCGCCGGCGATCCACGTCGGGAACATCTCCCAAATGGAGGCGTCAAAGCCAAAGCCGGCATATTTCGCAGTTCGATCGTCTTTCGTCACTTGGAAGGCTTCATTGTGCCAGAATGCAAGATTTACAAGGGACTGATGCTCGACCATGACACCCTTCGGCTGCCCCGTCGTCCCAGACGTGTAAATCATATAAGCGAGATCCGTTGGTTTGATCTGAACCTGAATCTCGTGAGCTTCTCCTTCTACGGCATCTTCTATGAACAGCACTTGACCTGTAAAGGAAGGTGGTGCAGTAAGCCCTTTTTGCATTAGAAGTACCTCTGCCCCGCAGTCTTCTAGCATGTATGCAATACGCTGCGCTGGATAGTCTGCATCAATTGGAACGAATGCCGCACCTGCCTTGAGAACGCCAAGGACAGCAGCTGTCATATCAAGGGATGGGCGGGTGAGAATGCCGACGCGGCCGCCTGGTTTTGTGCCGTTTGCGATGAGTCTTGAAGCGACTACATTCGCCCGGCTGTTCAGTTCTTTATACGTCCAGCTCGTTCCGCAGAAGGTTGCCGCTTTTTGATGAGGTGCTTCTTGTGCCTTATCCTCAATCAAGGCATGAACGGTTTGATCTGACGGGACGTCTAGAACAGGACCTGACCATTCGTTCAGCTGTTTTTGCTGCTGCTGCGGTGACAATAATTGCATTTGATCTAACGATTGATCTGGCGCTGACACCATTTGTTCCAGCAAATGAAGAAAATATTCTTTCCACTTTTCAATTGACGTCTTTTGAAAGATAGAACAATTAAAATCAAACACGAGCTCAATTTGATCTGCGGATTCGTTTCCAGTTAAGGTCAAATCAAATTTGGCAATATTCTCTTCGAATGGCTGTGGAACAATGTGAAGCCCATCCATTGATAAATCACGAATATCCGCATTTTCCATTGAGAATACTACGTCAAAAATTGGATGACGGCTTGTGTCGCGAACCGTTTGCACCTGATCTACCAATTCTTCAAATGGGTACAGCTGATGCTCATTTGCCTCTAACACAAGCTGATGAACATTTGAAGCAAATTCAGCAGCTGTCTGATGTCCTGATGGTCTTGTTCTAAGTGCCAACGTGTTCACAAACATGCCGATCACAGATTGAATATCAGGATGGGTTCTGCCAACAACCGGAGAACCAATGATGATATCTTCTTGTCTTGAAAGCTTGCTCAAAAGAATACTGTAGCCAGCAAGCAGGACTGTATAGGTCGTACTGTTGAGCGCTCTAACGAGTTCGTCCAATTTCGCTTTAAGCGAACCTTCGATTGTAAATGAGACACGATCTCCTGCGAATGTTTGCACTTTTGGCCTTGGCAGATCTTCTGGCAGTGCCAGTACAGGCAGCTCCCCTTGTAATTGATCCAGCCAGAAAGCCTCTTCAGCTGCTTTTTGCGCAGCAGATGCCTCACTTTTTGACCAAACTGCATAATCCTTATATTGAACAGGTAATTCCTCTAGTTTGTCTCCTCGATACAGGGCTGATAGCTCCTCAATTAAAATGCCAACAGACGCACCATCTGAAATGATATGATGCATATCAATCAGTAAATAATGGACATTTACGGAGACGGAAACCAGCCCTATTCTGAGTAAAGGCGCTTTTTCTACATCAAATGGCCTGATAAAGTCATTCATTAATTCCTGTATGTCTCGGCCGTTCTGTTCAATTTTTTCAATGTCTATAGAGACATTTGTTTCAATCCGTTGAACAGGTTCATTCTGAACAAAATCAAAGCTCGTTCGGAAAGCTTCATGACGTTGGACTAGCTGATCAATTGCCTTTTCAAATCGTTTTTCATCAAAGGCTCCTTCTAGCTTTAAGGCAGCCGGCATATGATAGCTTTGCTCCGCATCAGTCATTTTCTCCAAAACAAACAGTCTTTTCTGAGCAGATGTCACTGGATAATAGGACGCCTCTTTGGCAACTTCTACTCGCTTGATCTCCGTTTGATCCGCTTGATCAACCGCAAGGGCGAACGCTTCTAATGTTGGGGATTCAAATAAAGACTTCAATGTGAGCTCCACCTGCATCTCTTCATATAGCCTGTTCAGCATTTTCATGCCGCGCAGCGAATGGCCCCCGCATTCAAAGAAATGATCGTGCCTGCCGATTCGCGGCACTTCAAGAACTTCCTCCCAAATGTTCGCCAGTAGACGCTCTGTTTCTGTTTGAGGAGAGGTGTATTCATTTGCCCCCTGCTCACTGAGATCAGGTGTCGGCAGCGCTCGCCTATCGACCTTGCCATTATTCGTCAAAGGAAGCTCGTCTAATTGCATGAAAAATGCCGGCATCATATATACAGGCAGTTCACGTCCTGCTTGCTCGCGCAAATCAGATAATGAAACAGATCCTTCCGCTGTGAAATACGCACATAAGGTGTCATTCGAAGCAGCAATGACGACAGCTTCCTTCACCTGAGGATGCCGCAGCAGCTGGTGTTCAATTTCCCCAAGCTCGATACGCTGTCCGCGAATCTTCACTTGATGATCGATCCGTCCAATGAATTCAATATCTCCATTCGGCAGCCAGCGTGCAAGATCGCCCGTTTTATACATGGCCTCTCCAGGACGGAAAGGATTGTTGACAAACTTTTCGCTTGTTAGTTCTGGCTGCTTATAATATCCTTTCACCAGTCCATCACCAGCGACACATAGCTCTCCCGCCACACCCGGCGGCTGAACATGTCCAAACTCATCTACAATATAAACAGCCGTTTGACTCACTGGCTTTCCGATTGGGATAGATAACGCCTGCTTCTCAATATGATTCACAGGATAATATGTGGTGAAAATTGTGCTCTCAGAAGGTCCGTACATATGAACAAGCTTGTCTTTCCCAACTGTCTCAAGTGCAGTCACTACATGAGGCACAGAAGCTCGCTCTCCGCCAAACAGCACTTTTCTTACGTTTTTCAGGCTGTCTTTTTTCATGTCGATGAGTAAGTGAAAAAGAGCTGTTGTGATCATTAAAATACTGACTTTTTCCTTCTCAATCGCTCCAGAAAGCTCATTCATGTTTAAAATATGATCCTTTGGCAGAACAATGAGTTTCGCTCCGTTTAATAATGCACCAAACACATCAAACATAAAGGCATCAAATACATAGTTTGAGAGGCTCATCACCGTGTCTTCAGGATGGATGGTGAGATAATTCGATTGCTTCACCGTTCTCAAAATGTTCCGGTGTGTTACCATATTTCCTTTAGGCTTACCGGTTGTACCTGATGTATAGGTCAAATTCGCCAAGTCCTCAGGTAAAATATGAGCATCTATAGGGCTGTCTGACTGCTGAGCAATCGCTTGATCTTCTGTTTCTATGATGGTTCCCTCAAATGCAGTGAGCACCGAGCGATGGCGCAGCACTTGATGTGTCAGTAAAAATTGTGCACCGCTGTCTGTTAAAAAGTGCTTCACGCGCTCATCAGGGAAATCGGGGTCAATTGGTACATAGACACCGCCAGCCTTAAGCACAGCCAGAACAGAGAGCACCATTTCATTGGATCGTTCAAAGAATAAGGCCGCTTTCATCCCTTTTTTAAAACCATTTTCACGCAAATAATGAGCCAGCTGATTCACTCGGTCATTCAGCTCTTGATAAGAAAGAACCACATCTTCACATTGCAATGCAGGCTGATGACCATGCTGCTGCACCTGTTTTTCAAACTCCGTTACAATGGTTTCTTCTGCTGGATAAGGCGAAGGTAACGGATTCCACCTATTTAACTGAGCTTCTGCTTCTTGTTCAGACAGTAATCGATAGGATTGAATAGCTTCCTGCGGCGCTTGAACCATCTGCTCTAGCAGATAAACATAATGTTTCATCATCTGCTCTGCCGTACTTCGTTTAAATAGCGCCGTACTGTAATCAAGTACAAAGGATAAACCTTGATCTGACTCCATCGCTTGCAGTGTTAAATCAAATTTCGCAATATGGAAATTGGTTTCTTCAACCTCGACCAGCATATCTCCAATATGCTGAGATGCTCCATGATCCGGCGCGAGTGTAAAGACGGTGTCAAACAATGGATGACGGCTAAAATCTCTTGGCACATTCAGCTTTTCAAGCAGCCGTTCAAATGGATATTGCTGATGCTCAAATGCCTGCATTGTCTTTTTCTTTACTTGCTCAATCAGCTGAGACATGGTTCCATTCGGATCTACCTCAGACCGCAAAGCAAGTGTCTGGACAAACATACCGATCATGTCATTCAAATCTGTATGCACACGCCCTGCCGCCGGTGTTCCGACCACGAATTCCTTTTGACCTGTATATTTGGCAAGCAATGTATAGTAAGCAGAAAGCAAGACCGTATACAGTGTCGTGTGATGGTTTGCTGCAAGCTCCTGTAATTGATTCTTTAACGCTTCATCTATTTCTTTGATGACACGATCACCTGCGAAAGACTGGACAGCTGGACGCTGATAATCGGTCAGCAGCTGTAAAGAAGGAATATCACCCGAAAATTCTTGCAGCCAAAATGCCTCTTCTTTTTGAAAGCCTTGGTGCTGCTGCCAAACAGCATAATCTTGATATTGAAGCTTCAATGGTGCTTTAACCGATCCCTCGTAAGCATCTGACAGCTCACGCAGCATCAAATCGATCGAAAGACCATCTGAAATCAGATGATGCATATCGAAAAAGAGCAAATGCTCCTGATCATGCAATGACTGCAAACCAATTCGAAGAAGCGGCGCACACTCAAGATCAAAAGGTCTGACAAATTGCTGCATGTTTTCTTCCATCGTACCGCCTGTCAGCTGTTCTATTTGAAAGGACACTGATGAAACGATCCGCTGACGAGGAACACCTTTTATCGTATGAAAAGAAGTGCGCAGCACATCGTGACGTGAGATCAGTCTGTCAAAGGCTTCAGTCAGCTTCTCAAGCTGCAGAGTTCCTTTTAACCTCACAACAGCAGGCATATGATATGCAGTGCTTTGCTCCAATTGACTCACCATATATACGCGCTGCTGTGGAGGCGACAATGGATAATGATCAGCAGCCGGCGCTTTTGGTATCACCGTTTCAGAAGACTTATCTGCTTGCTCAATATAAGCAGCTAGAGCAGCAATTGTCTGCTGTTCAAATAAAACGGAGAGCGGCACCTCCACTTCAAAGTCTCGCTGAACCTTGGTAAGTACGGTCATTGCTTTGAGCGAATGCCCGCCTCGATCGAAGAAAGAATCATATACACCGATTTTCTCTTGATCAAGAATGTCTTCCCACAAATGAACAAGCTTCGTTTCTATATCGTTTCTAGGTGCCGTATAAACAGCATGTACCGCTCTATCACCTTTTAACGCAGCAAGTGCACGACGGTCGACTTTGCCGCTGACTGTGAGTGGAAAAGCATCGAGCTCTTTGAAATAAAGAGGCATCATGTACGCTGGAAGTTGATGTTTGATAGCCGCATGCAGCATGTCAACAGACACTCCTTCATGACGAGCTTGATAATAAGCACTTAACGCCTTTTCTCCATCCGCTTCGTCAACCACTAGCACGACAGCCTTATCAACTCCATCTACCTGCTCCATCACAGCTTCAATCTCGCCTGTTTCTATCCGGTAACCCCTTATTTTCACTTGATCGTCCATTCTGCCAAGATAATCAATCGTGCCATTCGGAAGCCATCTGACTAGATCCCCCGTTCGATACATCCGCTCATGCGGAGAAAACGGATCTGCTGTGAATACCTTCTCCGTCAATTCAGGCTGATTCACATAGCCTCGCCCAACACCTATACCGGCAATGCACAGTTCTCCAGCAGCCCCATGCAGCTGTAATTGATCATATTCATTTAAAATATAAACACGATGATGACCAAGCGGTTTTCCAATCGACACATAACGCTGTTCAGTTGATTCGCTCAGCTCACTGAGATCTAGACGATGCACCGCCGCATCCACACACGTCTCAGTTGGACCATACACATTCCACAGAGTAAAATCAGGCTGACTCATACGAACTGCTTCAATGAGTGAACGTGCTGCTTTCGCAGGCAGCGCTTCTCCCCCAATCAACATGTGCGTCAATGACAGCCCGTCCAAATCCGCAGCAAGTAAAAGCTGCACATGCGCCGGTGTTCCATCTGCCGCTTCAATTTGATGTTTTCTGTAATAAGCCGCTAGCTGCATGCCATTTCTCGTCGTTTCTCGCGGGATGATATGAAGCGTATGTCCAAATAAAAGGGCAGCAAAGATTTGTTTGACCGATGCATCGAAATGGAATGGGGCTAGAAGCGCCATTTGTAGCTCATTCGCCCCTTGATAAATCTCATGATGCAAAGCATGGACCAAATGATGAAGCTGAAGATGCTCAATCATGACGCCCTTCGGCTTTCCAGTTGTACCCGATGTATAAATCATGTAGGCTAAATCATCCGGCGCCGTCTGATCTACAAGCTCAGGCAGCCGGCCATCATCTAATAATATTTGCTGCTGCACGATCAATTTTTCCGAAAGGGCTGGGTAATCTTGAATGAACGATTCCTCTGTTAACACAATAGAAGCACCTGAATCCTCCACAATAAATTGAATGCGCTCCTCAGGTAATGCCGGATCAATTGGTACATATGCCCCGCCAGCCTTTAGTATGCCGAAGACTGCTGCCATGGCATCTGTCTTCCGCTCCATCAAAACAGCAACAGGCACATCACGTGAGATACCTTTCATTTGTAAAAAACGTGCCAGCTTTTCTGCCTGTTGTTGCAGCTCTCCATAAGTAATTGTTCCATCTTCTGCTACAACGGCTGTCCGGTCTGCATATTTGTTGGCTGTCTCATCAAACAGGTGATGAACCGGTTTTGCGGCTGGCCTTTCAAACGATTCTCCTTCAGATAATTGCAGCAGCTCCTTTTGTTCACCTGCTGAAAGTAAAGGCAGTGTCCCGATCAGCTGATCAGGCTGAGAGACGGCCGCTTCTAGTAATATCAAGAATCGATCAAACATCTTACTCATTTCTTCTTCTGTGAATACATCTGTACGGTAATCCAAATCAATGGTCAATGTATCAGTATCCCAGCGGTCTTTCACATGGATTGAAATATCATTCATTCCGCTCCCGCTAAAAATCGGTTCAGTAATGAACGACAGATTCTCTTTTTTCTGCCACTGCATCACCTGATACTCTAAAGAAATATCAAAAAGGCGTCCTGTAAACCCTTCTCTTTCCCGCAAATCATTCATGAGCAAATTGTAAGGGTACTTTTGGTGTCGCAAGATCTTCATTTGATCCGCCATGACCTGTTTTACGAAATCAAGAAACGATTGCGACCCTTGAACAGATGCACGCATTGGAATCGTCGATACAAACATTCCAATCATCTTTTTTTCTTTGGCATTCGTCCGGTTGCCCATAAAGGTTCCAAGAACGACATCCTCCATACCGCTAAAGCGATGTAAGTAAATATAGACAGTGGACATAAACATTGAAAGCATACTGACTTTCTGTTCTTCACAAAAAACACGAAGCTTCTCCTTTAAAGAATCTGGAACATCCCCTGAAAATCGCTCCGCATGCAAACTCATCTCGTATCCCTTATGCGGTTTTAAAGATGCGAAGTCTGGAATATGAGCAAATTGCTCATTCCAAAAAGCTTGGTCTTTTTGAAAACGTTTAGAAGATTCATAGGTCTGCTCACTCATGATGTGATCAACGAAGGAAATCTCCTCAACTGGCGAGATGTCTACTCCTTGCAGCATGTCATGATATAAATCAATAATGCGATTTCCCATTAAAATGATGGAAATACCATCCGCGACAATATGATGTGCTTTACAGAACAGCCAGCACTCTTGATCACTGATTTGAAACACCGTAAATTCAATCAAAGGGCTGTCAATCAATGGCATTGGCTCACGAATCTGCTCGTTTGCCCAAACCCTTACTTCCTCTTCACTCCAGCCCTTTTCCATGCGAATCGGCTGTTTTTCATAAGGTTTGATATATTGAACAGGCTCCTCCTCTTCATCTCGATACACGAGCCTCAGCCGAAGAGAGTCAGTTTGTCGAATGTACGCTTGAAGCACATCGACGACCAAAGAAGGATCGAGACCAGATGCTGATCTCAACCTGGCGAATCCACCCAAATTAGAAATACTTGTACCTGGATAAAATCTTTCCGTGTAGAATACTCGCTTTTGCGCATGTGTTAAGGGGTAATAAACTGTATTCATTCTCATCCTCCGCCTCTTCTATGTTTTCTCCACCAATTTCACCCTGCACCCTCTATATCAAAAGAACCAAGTCTATTTCATTAAAATAGACGGTTAAACCGAAAAGGAGCCCACCCCGAATAAAACGGAGGGACTCCCATTTTCATTCGGTAGCCTGCCGACCTTAGCAAAAAAAGAATCATTTACCTTAGGACATGGCTTTGCGTCTCTATGTTTCCATAGATTTGCCTTTTTCTTCTTTTCTTTTAGATATTTTCTATTTACGTCCACTTTATATGAAAATATTGTTTTTTTCACCGAAAAATGGGTGTAAAGATTCATGCGTTATACCGAAGGGATCCTGTGAGAATTGACGATATTTACCGAAAATAACTAATAATAGTTGCGTTCAACCGAAAATAATCGACTAAATACCGCAAAAATTTCATATTTTCCCTTAAATTTTGAAAATATGACCGAAAATGTAGGATAGAGGTCTCCTTGCGTTCCCCGCAAATTCTTAAATCTTAAGAACTATATTCCCTAAAAAAATGAATTTTTTTACTGTAAAAACAACAAAAAAAAGAGCTGTCATTTCAAATGACAACTCCTTGTTTCTTCATTATATTTACATCACCTTAGACAGACCAATCGTTTTTTCAATAATGAGCAGCGCAATGATAGAAATGATAATAAATATGACAGATATCGCATTGACACTTGGATCAAAGGTCTGCTCAATGTAATTAAAGGTCCTGACAGGAATTGTAATGGTTTGAGGAGAGGAAACGAACAAACTGATCGATATTTCCCCAAATGACGTCACAGCTGAAAACACCCCTCCTGCAATGATTCCCGGCTTAATCAAAGGTAATGTGACTCGAAAAAACGTGCGAATGGGTCCTGCGCCGAGATTCATTGAAGCCAGCTCAAGCCGCGGATCTAAATTCGAAACACTCACGCCTACCGTTCGAACCACATAGGGAAAACCAATGATGACGTGACCAATGACGAGCGCCCACAAAGACCCTGTAAAACCCATAGCCGTAAACAAGTAAAGCATTGCAATCCCTAACACCACCTGAGGAATCATGAGAGGTGACAGAATGAAAGCTTGGACGGCCTCCTTTCCCTTAAAGGAAAGCCTTGCTAAAGCATACGAAGCCATTGTCCCTAAAAGAACCGTGAGAGGCGTCACGATGAACAGCAGAATCACACTGATCCGAAGAGATTCCATCCATTCTGGATTTGACACGACCTCATGAAACCAGCGCACAGAGAACGAAGTCGGTGGAAATTCAGGAAAGGCATTTGGACTAAAAGCAGATAGGACGATCACAAGAACAGGTATGGTTAAAAAAAGATAAACCAATGACCCAGCAGTCCAAATCAGGATGGAAAGCAAGCGGTCACCTATTGACTTTTTACGCATGCATCCTCGCCTCCCAACGCTTCAATAAATAGCTTAATAGACTGACTACCACAAGCACACAAACCAATAATGTAAAGGACATAGCCGCAGCAAGAGGCAGATTATACACCTGCATGACCTGCTGATAAATTGACAGCGGCAGCAGCGGCTGCATCCGTCCGCCGACTAACAGCGGAGTGATATAACTTCCTGCTGCCAGTGAGAAGACGATGATCGCGCCAGTCACCATGCCTGGAATGGTCAGTGGTAAGGTGACATGAAAAAAGGTTCGAATCCGGCCAGCTCCAAGACTCATAGAAGCCGGTCTTAAGTGACGATCCATATCGGTTAAGCTTGTTGCGATCGGCAGTACTGCAAATGGCAGCATGACTTGGACATAGGCAATAATGACCGCATTCATATTCCACAGCATCGAGAGCGGCTTCTCAATCACCTGTAAATCTAGTAACATGCCATTGATCAGACCATTTTGCGAAAGAAGAACAATCCATGCAAATGTCCGAATCACAACACTTGTCAAAAGCGGCGACACAAGTAGGATATAGAAAAATGCCCGCAGACGCGGATTAGGTGCTTTGACGAGCACGTATGCTGCGGGGTATGCCATCAATAAACAAATCACCGTTGTCTGCAAAGCCACCCACACAGTACTTCCAATCGCCTTTACATATGCATCTGTCGTGAACACATGAATATATTGAGAAAAGCTATACGTTTGTAATGTATTCATCATCGAATCGACATCGCGAAAACTGAGAACGAGCATCATCACCAGAGGAGCTAGTAAAAATACTACAAGAAACAAACAGGCTGGCAGCAGCATAAACCAATGAAATCGTTGATTCTTTTTCTTGATTCGCATCACGTATGCACCTTCGAATCTAAGAAAACGATATCTTCAGGCTGCCAATGGATATGGACGGTTTCTCCAACTTCAGGCAACTCGGGAAATGCCGCATCAGAAGCATGGACAATGATTTCACCATTATCAAGCCCCACAACCAAACGTAATGAATGCCCAATATAACTCACATCTGACAGCACGCCTGATACATGGTTCGGCTTTACTTCCTCCCGCTCAGAAGAGATGCTGATTCTTTCAGGACGCAGCATAAGCAGTTGCTTTTCCCTCTTCTCTTGATGTGCCGCAGCCTGCAGCTGAAGATGCTGACCGTTTGAATGGGTTACATTCGGAACTGTAAATGCCGCATCAGCTTCATTGTACACGGCCTCAAAGATGTTCACCTGTCCGATGAATTCAGCTACAAATCGATTGTTTGGCTGGCGGTACACCTCTAAAGGCGTCCCAATCTGCTGAATTCTTCCCTCTCCTAAAATTCCAACCCGATCAGAAAGGCTTAAGGCCTCCTCTTGATCATGTGTCACAAGAATGGTTGTAATCCCGACATTCCTTTGAATATTTCGCAGCTCTGTCTGCATGTTTTTTCTTAGTTTGGCATCTAGGTTGCTGAGCGGTTCATCAAGAAGGAGAACAGACGGCTGAATCGCCAGCGCTCTTGCAATCGCTACCCGCTGCTGCTGACCACCGCTTAATTGGTGGGGCATCCGTTTCGCAAATGCCTCTAATTGAACAAGAGACAAGCTTTCCATCACCTTCTCTTTAATTTCCGCCTTCTTTTTCTTTTGAACCTTTAGCCCGTACGCCACATTATCAAATACAGTCAGATGTGGAAAAAGTGCATAGCTTTGAAAGACCATACCTGTTTTTCTTTGGTAAGGCGGCAAAGCTGTCACATCCTGATCACCAATATAGACGACGCCTTTTGTTGGTTCTAAAAAACCGCCAATGATGTTTAATAATGTTGATTTTCCGCAGCCGCTAGGACCAAGAAGGGAGAAAAACTCTCCCTCATTCACCGTAAGACTGACATCGTTGAGAGCAATCTGCTCACCGAAGTGCTGACTGATGTGTTCTAAATGAATTCCACTCATGCGATCACCTATTTTCCTCCGCCTAATACTTCGTTCCATCGGTTTGTCCAATTGCCAAGCTCAGAGGTCGCTGTTTCATAATCTACCCACGTCAGCTTGCTGTAATAATTTTCTCCAACTTTCACTTTCCCCTTAATCTTGTCATCGTATTTCACGTCAGAATTCGACATGCCATAATAAGATTTTTCCGAGAAAGCCTCCTGAGCTTCTTTTCCACTTAAGTAGTTTAATAGTTTGTACGCCGCTTCTTCATGCGGACTTCCCTTCGTTAAAGCCCAGCTCGCAACAGCTGCAACAGCACCTTCTTTCGGATATGAGAAACCAATATCCATTCCTTCTTCTTCAAGTGCAAATACTCGCCCGTCCCAATATGGAACAGCCGCAACATCCCCACGTTCTAACAAGGTTTGAATCGATCCTGGGTTATCTGGAAAAGCAGCAACATGACCTTTTAACTGCGCGAGACTTTTAAATGCTTTATCAATATCCTTAGGATTTGATTCTGTCCCCCCTTGCGCATGAACAAGTGCAGAGAAAAATTGCAAACCGGCTGAATAAGTCGGAGATGAAATGGCTACCTTCCCTTTCAGCTGACTGCTCCATAGGTCAGTCCAGCTGTTTGGTTCCTGCTTGACGAGGTCTTTTCTATAAGCAATACCAAGCTGCCCCATACTAAAGCCTGCTGCATATTGTTTTCCATTCACAGTAAGCTTCTTTTGGACAGAACGGTAAAGCTTTTTGACGTTCGGCGCTTGATCTTCATCAATAGGCGCAAGAACGTTTGCCGCGATACCTCTTTGAATCGTATCAGGCTGTAAGATTAGTAAGTCATATGGTGGATTTTTCCCATTTGACGCTTTTAATTTTGTAAACCATTCAGAATCCGCCCCAGAGACGGTTTGCACTTTAATTCCTGTATCTTTTTCAAACTTTTCGAGGATTGGTTTGATATTCTTTTCCCAATCGCCTCCATATACGCCAACAATCACAGTCTGCTGCTGTTTGCCTTGATCCTTTCCATTTCCACCACAAGCGGTCAGCAGTACAACGATTGATAGGATCCCTGCAAAAATAGCGATTAATCTTCTTTTCATGATTCATTTCCCCCTTTTTGTCCATTCATTTGACGAAGTGCTTGAGTAATATCTTCCTTTGTTAACGGCTCATTTCTATGACTGAAATGTTGATGAACTGCATGTTTATAGTGCGTACGTTCATTAGCCGGATAGGAACGAAGCTGAACGGCAAGCTCACTGCTGGCTTCGTCCGTCCATACTTTCTCATAAGCTGCTCTTTGTTCTCCGAAATCCCACACGTCAGTAGATGGAGAATGATTAACCTTTTCACGCACCCTGCTCGTCTGCTCCTCATCAATCTTCCATTCATTTTGGTCTAAATATACTTTCACACCATATTGCTGCAGCGCTCTTTCTTCACTTAATAGACCTGCTTCCACTTCCTGAAGGACTTTTTCTTTCTTCCTGTCAAATGGATTCCCCCAGCCGCCTCCACTTGGTGAAATCAATTGAACGATATCACCTTTATCAAGTCGCAAGACATCTATTTTGGGCTGGTCTTGTTTCTCACCATTAGCTGTGATCAGCTTGACCTCACCAACCGCTCCTGCTCGGCCGCCCATTAATCCCCAAGGCTGAAACTTCATCCGTTCCATTCCTCGTGCTGTCACCATCGATTCAGGCTTTATCATTTCAAATTCCAAACCAATCGCATGTCCGCCTCGATTTTCACCAGCTCCACCTGTATTCGGCAGAAGCTCATATCGGTGAACATGAATATCAATATGCTGTTCCAAACTCTCAATTGGGGTATTCTTCAAAAAGCCTGACGAATGATCAATACCGTCCACTCCATCAGTACCATTTTGAGCACCGCCACCTCCTCCTAATGGTTCGACAACGGACATTTTCCTGCCACCCGTTTGATCATCAGGTACAGAGAGAACCACAATGGCAGATTGACCTGCACCTGCTGCCGGCACTGCTTCAGGCAGCAGCTTACCAATCGCGCCTAGCACGACATTGTACAGCCTCATCGTAATCGAATGTCGAATCCCGACAGAAGCCGGGTATTCTGGATGCACCAGCGTTCCTTTAGGAGAGATTACGTCAATTGGATACGTTATTCCACCATTAATCGGTATAAAAGGATCCTTACTAATGATGTAATTAATCAACCCTTGATAAAGAAAGGAATGTTTCTGACCATTGGTAACAAGGTTAAAGGCTGTTTTTACTTGGGGATCACACTCAGAAAAATCGAGCGTCAGCCGTTTCCCTTTGATCGTTAGCTTGATTTTCAACCGAATAGGGACGCCTGAGATCATATCATCATCTAAATAATCAGCAAATTCACTCGTTCCATCCGGAATAGCTTCAATGACCTTTCCAGCACGATCCTCGGCTTGCTTCAGCAAGTCTATCATTCCTTGTTTCACTTCGTTTTTTCCGAATTTCTCAATCATTTCTTTTAACCGAATATCTGCTGTATTCACTGCAGCAATCATCGCATTGATATCACCATCATTTAGATGACTAGCGCGGCTGTTAGCTCTTAAAAAGGTACGTACGACCTGATTCTCTTTCCCGCCTTCATAAATTTTTACTGGCGGAATTCTTAATCCTTCTTGATGAACATCCGTTGCTGTCGGTGAAATACTCGAAGGCACAAGTCCACCCACATCACTGACATGAACAAAAGACCAAGCATAGCTTACGATTTCATCATCTACAAAAATCGGCTTAATGATATGGACATCTGGCAGGTGAGTCGCCAAACCATCTGTCGTATAAGGATCATTAGTGATGATAATGTCTCCTGGCTGCATCGGTCCGCTTTCTTCAATCGCTTTTTTTAGACTCAGCCCTAAAAAGATCGTCACACCCACTGTCTTCGGATAAACAAAGAAATCTCCAGAAGGCGTGGCTAATGCTGTCGCAAAGTCAGCAGATTCTTTGACGAAGGTCGTAAATGACGTTCGTTCAATGACATGTCCCATGCCTGATGCAATCGCATTAAAATAACTGCGCATCATCTCAAGCTTTGCTGGATCAGTTCTCATGTAAAGCTGCCTCCTTTGAAATCACTAAGTTACCTGATAGATCAATGCTGCCTGCCCAGTTTGGCAAAATTAATGTTGTTGTATCATCCTGCTCAATAACAGCTGGTCCATTTACAATAGAACCTACTGACAGAGTATCCCGGTTATAAACCGATGCTTCGTATTCTTTTTCCTCTATAAAGATTCGTCTATATTCATATGGTTTCAAAGACTGTCCGCTGCTTTCATGAACAGGTGAAAAAGGCAGCGGAGGCGTCTCGCCTATGACTCGAACGCGCAAATGAGTAAACTCGATGTTTGCCTGATCATCCCTATGACCATATTGACGCTGATGCAATTTGTGAAATGCTTCAATGAGTTGGTGGATGTCTTGTTCTTGCTTTAGCCAATCAATCGATAATGGCAATTCAATCTCAAATGCCTGTCCTTGATAACGTGCGTCTGCTAATAATAGAATGGATGTCTGATTGATATGCTGAATGTCCTGCTGGCTGACCCAATCAGTCGCTTTTCGCGACAGCTTCTCATAATCTTGTTTTAGTTGGTTGATCGAATAGTCTTGTAAGCATATTTTCTTCGACAGCACCGCATCATGAATAAAGTCAGCGGTCAGAGCACCTAATGCACATAATGTACCCGGACTCGGAGGAACAACCACATTTTTCGCATGAATTTCTCTCGCAAGAAAATTCGCTACAACCGGCCCTGCTCCGCCAAACGCCAGCAAACTAAAATCTCTAGGGTCAAATCCTTGCTGCTCCATCACATTGCTTAATTCTGTGTACATATTGGCTACGGCTACTTGAATGAGCTGGTCAGCAGCCTCTTCAACCGTTTTGTTGAGCTGTTCAGCAATTGGCTGAAAGGCCTTTTTCGCCGCAGACAACTGTAATTGTAAATGTCCTCCGGCAAAACGTTCTTGATTGAGATAACCGCATATAAGAAACGCATCAGTTAAAGCTGCTTTTTCTCCCTTTCCATACGAAGCTGGTCCCGGATTTGAGCCAACTGATTCTGGCCCCGCTTTTAGAAGTCCGCCCTGATCAATCCATGCTACCGAACCTCCTCCTGCTCCTATTGAATACATCGCAACAGATGGGAGAATAATTGGAAAGCCTGAAAGCTGATTTGATTGCGCCATTGTAGGCTGTCCATTTTGAATAATCGAGATATCTGCACTCGTCCCCCCGACATCAAAAGTGATCAGGTTGGGTTCACTAGCTGATGCTGCAATTCTCGCCGCACCGATGACACCAGCTGCCGGACCAGAAAAGAGAGTCTTAACAGGCGAAGTTGCCGCACTTTCTGCATCCATTAAACCACCATTTGATTGTGTAATGTATGGAGAAATTGGTACACCTTCTTCCTTCAAACGACTTTTCAGTGTTTGCAAATACTGTTTCACCTTTGGTTGAATGTACAAATTAACAACAGACATCACTGTACGCTCGTATTCCCTCATTTGAGGCCATAATTCAGATGAAGTAAGGACTTCTAACTGTGGATAATGATGATTGATATAGGCTTTTGCCTGTAATTCATGAACTGGGTTTTGATAACTATGTAAAAAAGAAATGACGATACCTGCTAGATTTTTAGATATAACATGCTGGACTGCATCATCTAACTGCTGCAGATGGAGAGGGTTTTTGATTGTACCATCGTGTATCAACCTTTCAGAGATTGGATATACATGTTTCCGAGGTATCAATGGTTCTGGCAAACGAGAATTGAAGTCATAAGGAATGGGTAGTCGTAAACGTTGAAGTGACAATATATCTTGAAATCCTTCTGTCACAAAAAGGGCTAAATCTGCTCCTTTTCGCTGCAATAATGTATTAAGACCGATTGTCATTCCGTGAACGAGGTATTGGATGTTGGATAAATCAACACCTCTTTTTTTTAGAAGATTTAACCCATTGATAATACCTTGGGCTGGGTCATCAGTCACTGTGGGTGTCTTGAGTTCAGTCAGCTCCCCTGTTGCTTCATTTATCAACGATAAATCAGTAAATGTTCCGCCTATGTCTATTCCGAGCCGGTATGAGACATCCGCCATTTGTACTTCCCTCCTACAATGTAATTAGAATCATATTTTGATAAATTACGACATTTTTTGATATTTGACTCCATATTATTAAAGCAGATCGGTCTAGTCAATTTTATTTTTTTGAAATTTCTGTGTGTTAAATTCTTGAAATTAGCTCAAAAAGCAGTGATACAGCCATTTTGGATGAGCATAATCGTTTTATGATCTACAAAATTAAAATTTTTATGAATTTCTACAAAAATGAAAAACAAGAAATCAAGTAAAATCTGTTTTTTGAATTTTAAAAGGCGTTTTTTCAAAACCAGGAGAAATTGGTAAGTAATTCTGCTATACTTCTGTTTACAAAATACGCAAACAAGAAAGAGAGCCAGCACCTATGAAACTTCTTAAAATGATTCTCTTGCTTTTATTGATTGTTATTGGTGTAGCAACAGGCTATATCCAGCTGGAGCAAGGGAAACAAGAGACAGCGAATTCATCTTATGACAAAACGATTCATTTTCCATCAGACCGCTATCCCGAAACAGCCAAGCACATAGAAGAAGCCATTGATGAAGGTCATTCATCCATTTGCACAATTGACCGTAAACATAGTGATGAGCAAAGGGATCGATCATTACATGGCGTTCCAACAAAGCGCGGGTATGATCGTGACGAATGGCCAATGGCAATGTGCAAAGAAGGAGGCACAGGAGCTTCTGTCAAATATGTACGCCCTTCTGATAATAGAGGCGCAGGCTCGTGGGTAAGTCATCAATTATCGGATGATCCTGACGGCACAAGAATTCAATTTATCATTGATTAGCAGCCTTTCCCTTTTCTATATTAAAAAAATTTTCACATGACTGCATGCAGGTATTTTAAACACTTTTTTCATGCCGATAATCCTTAAGGAGGGATATCCTACCTTATACCTAAAGGAGTTAAAAAGCATGAAGAAAAAGGGAAAACTGAGGCTTGGCGCCAAAATTTTGCTGATCTTTTTAAGTGTCCTCATCATCTTTTCCGCAGTTGTTGGTTATGTGGTGAATCGCGAGATGACAGAAAACATCAAGCAAATGGCAACTGAAAAAGCAAAAGGTGATTTAAAACTAGGCTACGCCTACCTGAATGAAAAAGTAGAAGGCTCATGGCAGATTAAAGAGAACAAGCTATTCAAAGGAAATACGCAAATGAATGATCATGACACATTGGTTGACCAATTAGCCGAATATACCGGTGATACAATCACGATTTTTCAAGGAAATACCCGCGTTGCTACGAATGTCATGTTAAACGGGAAACGAGCTGTAGGTACAGAAGTCTCTCCTGAAGTGAAGACCACTGTTTTAGATAAAGGAGAAAACTATTACGGCACTGCAAATGTTGCCGGGAAAGACTATCAAACGGCTTATATGCCGATCAAAAATGAAGCAGGCGAAACAATTGGTATTTTTTATACTGGCGCCAATCAAAGCATGATTTCACAAATGCTTCAGTCATTCTATATACAATTTGTCATCGTCCTTTTGTTAAGTCTGATCGTTTCGGTCATCATTATTTCTATTTTCACTAAACGGATTCAGGCACGTCTCAAGCATATGGCTTCTGCCATTAAGAGTGCAGGCGAAGGTGATTTAACCATCAATGTGACGGATACTGCTGGTGATGAATTGTCTGATCTGGCTGGCCATTTCAATAAGATGCGTGAAAAATTAAATCAAACCATTCTAAATGTCATGAACACGTCTGAATTAGTGGCCACATCCTCTGAGCAGCTGTCAGCTAGCGCAGAAGAAACGAGTGCAGCGTCAGAAAAAATCACCCACACGATCCAAGAAGTAGCACAATCATCAGAAGAACAATCAGCTCAAATGACAGCCAGTGAGCACACAATGATTCAAGTATCAAACGAGCTGGCAAACATCACTGAAAATGCAGGACAAATGGCTTCAAGAAGTCACTCCGCACAAGAAGTGGCCCAAAAAGGTGTACACAATATCAGTGAAGTTCATTCACAAATGACGTCTATTGCAAAATCAATTGAAGAAAACGGTACAGCGATTCAAGCGTTGGAAACACGTTCAGCTGAAATTGATCATATTTCCAAAGTCATTACAGATATCGCCAGCCAGACAAACCTGCTAGCTCTTAATGCAGCAATTGAAGCAGCACGGGCAGGTGAGCACGGAAAAGGATTTGCTGTTGTCGCAGACGAAGTGAGAAAGCTTGCAGAAGAATCTCAAGCATCATCAAACATGATTTCCCATCTCATTTCTGAAATACAAAAAGAGATGACTCATTCGACGAATGCCATCAAACGAGTAAGAGAGGAAGCGGCTCAAGGGGCTGTACTTATCTCTCATACAGAGGAATCATTTCATGATATCCAGCAGTCGATGAGAGAAATGGCGAATGGCATTAAGCATTTATCAAGTGCATCACAAAAAATCGCAGCTTATACAAACGATGCGAAACAGTCTTTTGCGTCTATTACAGAAGGCGTGAAACGAACGAGTGAACATTCACAGCAAGTAGCCGGTTTAACAGAAGAACAATTTGCTGCAATGGAAGAAGTAACAGCTTCATCAGAAGCGCTTGCCCATTTAGCAGGAGATTTAAAAGCAATGGTCTCGCAATTTCACATCTAGATCCCACACCAAATAGCGCAAGACGGCGACAATCGTCTTGCTGCCTAACTTTCTCCTCAAGAATCACTCTTTAACCATTCACGTTCCAACGAAAATCCATAAATAAAGGAGTTTTTTATATGAATCACTTAAATCAAGCCTATTCCCTATCTATCTCCTACCACCAAATCACGGTATACACCGGAAGCGAAACACCACCTGTTATTGATTGGACAGATGAGGACATTCTTCAAGGATTTGCAACAGGAGATCAAGGAGTTTCCTTTGAAGGGATCAATAATGGAAAGGCGTCTATTATTGTGACATTAAATAGCGATGAGCCCCAAGTCTCGGTTGATAGAGCCATAACAGTTCCCTTTACGCTTACAAGTGACCAAGTTTATATCACAAGCGTCATGGCCAATGTGCTGTCTTTTTCCATTCCAAAAGGAAACTATCAGCTTACCTGCTACACCTCACAGCAGCCTGATCAAGACGTTTATTATGTAAATTTCCAAACAGTGTAGATTACGACTGATCGTATAGATCAAGCCACTGTTCCGCATAGTCTACCGATTCTCTCATGGGCAGTAAATATGAACTGGCAAGTCCAATTTGATTGTGCTGATGGATGCCTCCTGATTGCAGAAAATCACGGCCAATCTGTTCAAATAGTTCTTCTCTTGTGATGATATCTTGGTACTCTTTCCATACCCTCCACCCATTCTCTAAAATAGGGGCTCCTCTTGTCATGAGGTCCTGCTGAGGGATTCGGTATTCAGCTAGATGAAAAGCTGTCATGCTCTCAAATGATGCGCCAAGCAGCAGCACTTGAGCATGAAGATCATACATGCGGCCAAGAGGCGACTGCTCTCCTAATCCAAAGGAAAGTGCATGGTGTTGCAGAATTTCATGTTTTCTTTTCCCCCAGGCGGTGAATGAAAAATGGGGATGATTGCTTCTCGCCACGCCTGGGTATTTCCAAAATGTTTCCGCCACCTTTCCCATTGCTGCTGGTGTCGTGTAAGCTGGGTCAAATGCGGGCATTGTTTCTTTGATCGATTTCCACCATGAATAAGGAACAGGCGGATCGATCCAATCGGCGGGATCAGAAAGCTCTAACGTTTGTGCCGGCATAATCAGTGTCCCTTCTTCTGTTAAGGTTTCCATCAATGCTTGTATGACGGCTACAGCGCCTCCGTTTACCCAGCCGATTGATGATAAAGATGAATGAACACATAAAATCATGCCCTTTTTCACACCAAGTTGAACCAAGTCTGCTTTGATTCTTTCCTTTGTCATCGGTTCAGCTTGATTTTCGATTAATTTTTGCATCGTTCCTTTTCCTCCTGCGTCTCTTCTATTACTGATGAATGAGACGTTTAACCGCAATAGACAGTTTGTAATTTGCGTAATTCGTCAGCTCCGTTAAAAACTGATCAAGTTCATCATGACTGGAGAAATGTCCTTCAGCCATATAACAGCCTTCACCACTTATTTTGAACAAATTCTTGATTTCTTCCTTTTTATAAAGAAACGACAGAAGTGGTTCATGATGATGACTACGGGTATATAGCTGCAAAAAGGTTTGAATCGTCTTTTGTGTCTGCCAATCAATTGAAATGGTATATGCTTCAATCACGCCTTCTTCTTCTAGCTTTAACACCCGATTTGCAACAGCTTGGCCGGTTAAATGAACTTTTTCACCTAGAGCTTTCATCGTTAATCGGCTGTTCTTTGATAGTTCTTTTAAAATATTCATATCTGTTTGGTCTAGCATTGGCTCACCTCTTTCAAAAATCAAGCCCTTCTGCCAAAAGACTTTCATAATCCTCTGTCACGTAGAACTCTTTTAATATACTGTAAACTTAATCAGAAAAAAAGGAGGCCTTTTTATGAAAATTACACTCATTCGCAATGCGACTTTATACCTTCACTATGGTCATTCAACTTTTTTAATCGATCCCTTTTTAGCAGCAAAAGGAACATATCCACCGTTCCCTCATACAGCCAATCAACATTTGAACAATCCTATTGTGGAGCTTCCTGTAAATATAGATTTAGACAGTCTGTTACACCCAGATGCTGTCTTACTCTCTCATTTACATGTGGACCACTTTGACGACGAGGCCAAAAGGAAATTAGCTCAGGATCAACCAATTTATACTCAATCGGAGAAGGATCGAAAAGAAGTTGAAGAAGCTGGATTTCAGCATGTCACATGCATTGAAGATGAAATGGACATTTGCGGCGTTCATATTAAACGTACAGGCGGACAGCATGGGACGGGAGAAACGGCGAAGCGGATGGGGCAGGTGAGCGGTTTTGTTTTCTCTCACCCTGATGAACCTACCCTTTATATTGCAGGTGATACCATTTGGTGTGATGAACCGAAAGAGGTTGTGAATACAAGCAAGCCAGACGTCATTGTGGTCAATAGCGGGGCTGCTCAATTTTTAGAAGGCGATCCTATTACAATGACCAAGGAAGAGATTCTAGACATTCACCGTTCTCAGCCAAAAGCTCAAATTGTCGTCTGTCATCTTGAGGCAGTGAATCATTGCCTGTTAACAAGAGCTGCTTTAGAAGCTTACGTTCAAGAGCATCATGCAGATCAAGCCATTTTTGTCCCTCAAGATGGGGAAAGTCTCACCTTCTGATCGACAATAAAAAACCGGCACTTAAAGCTGCCGGTTTCATCATTATCATGGGCGATGGTGCTGTGGTTTTTTCAGCAATGGAACAAATCCGTTCTTTTTCAAATGAGTGTAATGCTCATCCATTCGTTTCGTGATGTGTGTGCCTTGTTCCTTTGTTAACACGCCGTACTGTACATATTTCTCAATGACTTCTTTTCGCTTAGAAAGAATTTGCTGCTCAAGGATTTCAATTTGTTTTTGTTGTTCTGCTGTTAATTTCACTTGATGTGTCACCGGGCGCTTTTCCATTTGAGGTGTTTCTCCATGAGCCGTTTCTATATGAAAACCAAATAACAGCATCATCGACAAGATGATCAAACTACTTATTTTTTTCATCATTGTTGTTCCCTCCTTTATTCGCCTTTATTTTGCGCTCGCTTTCCTTTTTTATACATTATTTCTAACACGCAAATTGCTTATAATATTCTTACTTTTTCACTTTTCTTCTGAAAACGTTGTCCTTATAGAGAAAGCGTGCTATGTTTTGTTTTGTATAAAAAATAGAGGAGGATTCTTAAATGAGTCGTTTTTATCATAAAAAACCTATATGGATCATGCTTGTTGTATCTGCTTTCATCCTTATTATGTCTGCTTGCAGTCAATCAGGCTCATCTCAATCTGAAGACACAAAGTGGGATCAGATTAAAAAGAAAGGGAAAATCGTGGTTGCAACTTCAGGCACCCTTTATCCAACTTCTTATCATGATACTTCTAATGGCAAGGATCAATTAACTGGCTATGAAGTAGAAGTCGTCAAAGAAGCGTTTAAACGTCTTGATGTGAAAGTAGAATTTAAAGAAATGGGCTATGATGGGATGCTGAGCGCCATTAATTCTGGTCAAGTGGATGCCGCTGCGAATGATATCGACATCACAGATGACAGAAAAGACAAGTTTGCCTTTTCAACCCCTTATAAATATTCCTACGGAACGGCTATCGTTCGGAAAGATGATTTATCTGGCATTAAAACTTTAAAAGATTTAAAAGGAAAGAAAGCAGCAGGGGCTGCCACAACGATTTATATGGATGTTGCTCGTAAGTACGGTGCAAAGGAAGTCATTTATGATAATGCGACAAACGAGCAATACTTAAAAGATGTTGCAAACGGCCGTACAGATGTCATTCTAAATGATTATTACTTGCAGACACTGGCTCTTGCTGCATTTCCTAAACTAAATATTACAATTCACCCTGACTTGAAGTACATGCCGAATGAACAAGGTTTTGTTATGAAGAAGGACAACAAAGAGCTTCAAAAAGAATTAAATCGTGTATTAGGCGACATGAAAAAAGACGGAACAATGAAAAAGATTTCTGAGAAATTCTTTAATCATGCAGACGTCTCTAAGAAAATTGATGCTGATGTCGAAGATGTCGACATTTCCAAATAAGGAGCTGCAATCGTGGGAGATATTCATTTAGAATATATATTTAATCCTGCACTGGCAAAGGCGTCATTTCCGTTTGTTATGAAAGGCATCTGGCTGACGCTGCTCATTTCCTTTGTGAGCATGTTTTTTGGTACCATTCTTGGCTTTTTTATCGCTCTTGCCAGGATGGCGAATTCATGGATTCTTCGGCTGCCTGCACGACTGTATATCTCATTCATGCGAGGCGTGCCCATTCTAGTGATTTTGTTTATTCTCTATTTTGGATTCCCCTATATCGGCATTGAGTTCACAGCGGTCACTGCCGCCATTATTGGGTTCAGCTTTAATAGTGCTGCCTATATTGCAGAAATTAACCGGGCGGCTCTCTCCTCTGTTCCAAGTGGACAGGTGGAAGCTGCTAAATCATTAGGTCTCAGCTATTGGCAAACGATGCGTGGTGTCATTTTGCCTCAATCCGTCCGCATCGCCCTGCCGCCATTGACCAATGTCATGCTCGATTTAATCAAAGCTTCCTCACTGGCAGCAATGATTACTGTACCAGAGCTCTTCCAGCAAGCAAAAATTGTAGGCGGACGAGAATTCGATTATATGACCATGTATATTTTGGTCGCACTCATTTACTGGGGCATTTGTAGTGTCGTCTCATTGCTTCAGGACTTTTTAGAAAAACGCTATGCGAAATATCTGTAGCAAAAAAAGAGCAGATCTCATGGATCTGCTCTTTTTCAGCGTGTTAGAAAACCTTTGCAGCCCTAAGCACCGAAGCGCAGACCTGCGGGCGAATGCGAGGATTTGTCTACACGATAATTAATGAATAAGCCATAACCATACATATAACCCGAGTAATGTGAGAATCAAGGTTGGGATGGTCAGGATGATCCCGGCTTTCATGTACGCCCCCCAAGAGATATGGACGCCTTTTTTCTTTAAGACATGAAGCCACAGCAATGTCGCCAATGAGCCGATTGGGGTCATTTTCGGTCCAAGGTTGGAGCCGATGACATTGGCATAAATCAGTCCGTCTCTCATGACACCTGCTGTATCTGTATGTCCAATGGCAATCGCATCAATTAAAACGGTCGGCAGATTGTTCATCACAGAGGACAGCACTGCGGCAAGCACGCCCATAAACATCGTTCCTGCAAGCAAGCCATGTGAAGCCCCTTGTTCAATCCATGCCGCCAATATTTCTGTAAGACCGACATTTTTCAGTCCATATACGACGACATACATACCGATTGAGAAAAACACAATGGACCACGGCGCTTCTTTGATCACTCGCTTTGTCGCTACTTGTGGACTTCTTCTCGCCAGCCACAAGAAAGCAAGGGCAATCCCGCCTACGATGATGGACACTGGAATACCGATCAGTTCCCCCGCAAAATAACCCACAAGCAGACAGCCGAGCACATACCAAGACACACGGAACATACGGATATCTCGAATAGCTGACGCCGGTTCCTTTGCCTGTGACAGATCGTAGGTTTTTGGGATAAGCTTTCGGTAAAATACATACAGAACCAGCATGCTCGCTCCAAGCGACACAAGGTTTGGCACGAACATATTCAATGTATATTCTAGAAAACCAATATGAAAATAGTCGGCTGATACGATATTGACCAGGTTACTAATGACAAATGGCAAGGAGGTTGTATCTGCAATAAAGCCGCTTGCCATCACAAAAGGCAGCACCATGCGCTCATCCAGCTTCAACGCTCTCACCACAGATAAAACGATTGGGGTCAAGATCAATGCCGCTCCATCGTTGGCAAAAAAAGCAGCCACAACAGCGCCGAGCAATGTTAAGTAAATAAACATGCGGACACCGTTGCCTCTTGCGGCTTTTGCCATATGCAGTGCAGCCCATTCAAAAAAACCGATCTCATCTAAAATTAACGAAATGATAATAATGCCAATAAAGGCAAAGGTCGCGTTCCATACAATTTGCGTGACTTCCCACACATCGCCTAGATGAACGACACCAAAGGCAAGTGCAAGAATGGCGCCTCCACACGCTGACCATCCTATGGTGACACGTCCTGGCTGCCAAATGACAAGGACGAGGGTCATGATGAAAATCAAAATGGCTAAGGTGACTGATCCCAAAGGTGGCCCCCCTTTCACTTTTCTCATAAAATCTTTATCTATCATACAACGAAATGCATCAGTTGTATGCCATTTTCGAATTTCACATGCAAACCCGCAGGTGATCCTATGCACCTGCGGATTCCATCATCATTATTGATCTTTTTTCATCAGCATCAATTCAATAAATAACTCACATCTCTGGCTAAAATGACTTAAGTCGATCGAAGTCATGTCAAAAATTTGTTTCATTCGATAGTTTAATGTATTTTGATGAATAAACAACTGCTCCGCTGCTGGCTTTAGCTTGCAGTTATTCAATAAGTAGACTTCCAGCGTTTTTAAAAACGAGGTTTGACTCTCGCGGTCTTTTTCCTTCAAGCGTAACAAATCTGGATTGAAGTCGTTTTTCTTTTTTTGATGGCTGTAAATAGAGTCTAAAAACCGGAAGACCCCTAAATTCTCATAATCATATGGAATCAGTTCTTGCCCTCCGACAATTTTTACTGCCTTGACGACCTCTATCGCTTCAAATCGACTTGTACTCATTTTCATGACATCACGGTACTCTCTTCCCATCCCAATATACAAAGGGGAAGGATGGGCATTCGTTTTTGATTGCAGATGTGCGATGACATCAGCGGCAGTCGCTTTCGGTGAGTGCCGGTCTGACAGGCTGCCTAATATAACGACAATATCTGCTTGAACCGAATAGACGTGATTCACTTTATCCTCTAGCTGCAAATACGTTCGAATGACATCCTTCACATCTTCTGCCGTCTCACTTTTGTTATCGGCAGCGTGCACGACCATAACGGTAAATACGGCTGGCAGTGGAATGCTTAAGTTCTCAGCCTCCCATTTCAGCTCTTCTTCAGTATAAAAATGATCATCCATGACCTTTTTGAAAAACTCTTCAATCTTGCCTTCCTTTTTCTCAAGCTGTTTCTTATTCTTATAAATCACTTTTCCAACCTGAAAGGAAGCTTCGTGTAAAAATTGCAGCTCCTCCTGAGAGAGGGAGTCCTCAATGTCCTGCACCCAAATAAAGCCTACTACCTCTTGTTTATGCTTGGCGCTCACAGCCACCCGCCGATTAAATCCGAGCTCGTCATGGCCGCTCACATAAAAAGGCTTTGACTCCTTGTGAAGCCGCTCAATTACCCCTGTTTTCTTTAACCAATCGACCACAGACCCCGGACATTCCTTGGAGAAAATCGTTTGCTGATTCACTGGGTCAAACTGCTGAATGCTGTAAGAATTATAAGCAAGGAGCTGACACTCTGTGCTTTCTAAAATGACTGGTTTTTTTAAATAGCCGCTAATAAATGCAATTAATTTATCGACATCAAAAAATGTATGAAGCTTTTCTAATATCTCTTCCATCCCGATTGCTCCCTGATTAAGTGATACATTTATCATACTTCTTTCCAGTCAGATTTGTATAGAAACAAGTCGCAAGCAGGCAAAAAAAGCATGAACCCATCAGTGCAGGTTCATGCTTTTTCCATATTAAAACATTTCACTAATCGTTTTTGCCTGCATGTGCAGAGCTAGGTAATCTGGACCGCCTGCTTTTGAATCCGTTCCTGACATTTTGAAGCCGCCGAATGGGTGGTAACCAACGATGGCACCTGTGCAGTTACGGTTAAAGTAAAGGTTCCCTACATGGAACTCCTGCTTCGCACGGTTGATGTGATCACGATTATTCGTAATGACAGCACCTGTTAAACCGTATTCTGTGTTGTTGGCTACCTCAAGTGCCTCATCAAAGCTAGAGACTTTCGAGAAAGCCAAGACTGGTCCAAAGATTTCTTCTTGCATTAAACGGGAAGTTGGCTCAAGATCTGCAAAAATGGTCGGGTGGATAAAGTATCCTTCCGAATCATCACTCGTTCCGCCAGTGACTAAGCGGCCTTCCTGTTTGCCAACCTCGATATAATCCGTGATCTTGTCAAAGGACGCTTGATCAATGACAGGTCCCATGTAAACATCCGCAGAAAGTGGATTGGCTGTTGTTTTCGTTTCTGTGATTTCCTTCACTCGCTCAACGACTTGGTCATACAGCTTCTCATGGACGACAGCCCGAGATCCAGCTGAACATTTCTGACCTGAAAATCCGAAGGCTGATGTGAAAATGGCATTGGCCGCTAATTCAACATCTGCATCCTCATCGACAACCACTGTATCCTTACCGCCCATTTCAGCAATGACACGTTTTAAATGCTGCTGGCCTGGCTGCACTTTTGCTGCGCGTTCAAAGATACGTGTCCCTACTTCTCTTGATCCAGTGAATGTAATCAGGCTTGTTTTCGGATGATCTACTAAGTAATCCCCGACCTCTGCTCCGCTTCCTGGTACAAAGTTGACAACACCCTTTGGAAGACCGGCTTGCTCAAGCTCTTCCACAAAACGGGCTGCAATGACAGGCGTCGCACTTGCGGGTTTTAAAACAACTGTATTCCCAGTGACGATTGGGGCTACTGTTGTTCCTGCCATGATCGCAAACAAGAAGTTCCACGGCGGAATCACGAGCGTCACGCCAGTTGGTGTGTAAACATATTGATTGCGTTCGCCTTCGCGGCTGTTTACTGGTTTGCCTTTCGCCAGCTCCAGCATTTGACGGGCATAATATTCTAGGAAGTCAATCGCTTCTGCTGTATCTGCATCTGCTTCATTCCACGGCTTACCTGCTTCTTTGACAAGAAGGGCTGAATACTCATGCTTTTTACGGCGAATGCTTGCCGCAGCTCGGAATAATACGCCAGCTCTTTCTTCTGGAGACGTGTAGCGCCATGTTTCGAATGCTTTCGCTGCTGCTTGAACCGCCTGCTCTGCCTCTTCCTTCCCGGCCTTTGATACGGTTCCAACCACTTCATCCTTTTTCGCTGGATTGATCGAAACAATCTTGTCTTTCGTTTCAATTCTTTCTCCATTAATCACGAGCGGATAGGTTTGACCAAGTGATTCTGTTACTTTAGCTAATGCTTGTTCAAACGCTTTGCGGTTTTCTTCCTGGCTAAAATCCGTGAATGGTTCATGCTTGTAAGGTGTTGTCATTTTTGTCACGCTCCCGTTTCAAATTATTTTCTCGTCATCCCTTTTAGAGCAAAGGCAATGTTTGCCGGCCGTTCTGCAAGGCGTCTCATGTAGTAGCCATACCACTCTCGTCCATACGGAGTATAGACCCTCATTTGATAGCCTTCTTTCACAAGTGCCTGCTGCGTTTCTGATCTCATGCCGTACAGCATTTGAAATTCGAACTGACTTGTCTGTATATTGTGTTTTTTCACAATATTTTTTGTGAACTCGATCATTTGATCGTCATGTGTCGCAATGGCTGTATAGTTCCCTGAGAGCAATTGCTTTTCGATCAGCTTTTGATAATTCAGATCGACATCTTTTTTGTTTGGATACGCCACTTCGGCGGATTCCTTATAGGCACCCTTTACAAGTCTTAAAAATGGCTGCAGCTCATTTAGGTCATCAAGATCCTTTTCTGTTCTGTACAAATACGCCTGCAAGACCGTACTGACATACTCATATTGAGATTTCATCTCTTTAAAAATGTCCAGCGTTTTTTGACAGCGCTGTTCATCCTCCATATCGATTGTCACCATGATACGGTGTTTCTCTGCCGTATCTAAAATACGTTTCATATTGTGATACACAAGGTCATCGTCAATATCCAGGCCAAGTGATGTCATTTTGAGTGACACATGGGAATTGAGTCCCGACTCAGCAATCCGCTGAATGGTTTGAATACACTCAGTCGTCCGTTCATTGGCAATCTCTGCCTTTGTAACAAACTCACCAAGGTGATCAACTGTCACAGCCATTCCTTGGTCATTTAATCGCTTGATAACAGGGATGGCACTCTCAAAGTCCTTCCCTCCGATGATTTTCTTAGATGCAACAGCACTTCCCCAATTACGAGCAATATGGTTCAAGAGACTGCTCTTTGACAAAAACAAGAAGAAATTTCTTGTGACCGACTCCATAAAGGGCACCTCCCACTCTTTGTAAGCTATGTCTTTATTGTAAAGCTCATAAGCTGTCCGCTACAATATTTGAAGATGACAAAAATTCTGACTTTTTTTGTGGTTTTATCACAATAAGAGATAAAAAAGAGCCTGCCGTGATCCGGCTGGCTCTTCCCTGCTTACGCCCACACCTCATCAAGGGTAGACTGCAGCAGCTCATTTAATTCTTGCAACAGGTTGTCTTTCGGCTGATTGTAGCTTTTCACCAATTCATCAAATCGCGCGAGCTCTTTGTCGATAAATGGATGGACATAAGCGAGACGGTTTTCTACATCCATTTCTTCTCCGTCCATTTTACGTTTGAGCAGCTCATGGATTTCCGCTAAAAGCGGACCTTCCTCCACTAGTTCTTCGAGCAGTTCATGAAAGTCCATCGGCGGAACCGTCCTGTATCGTTCAATCCACTGACAGGCAAGCAGCGGACGAAGTACATAGAAATACTTCTTGATTCGCACCTGCTCTCCTCGTAAATGCCGGCTTTCATTCCGCTTCGCCATATTGAGGTAATGATACATCAATGCTGCAGGATAAAACGCTCGATCCTTTAATTCTCTTAGCCGCTTTGCCAAAGAGAAAGATTCAGCATAGATGATGTCAGACGACAGCCATTCCATGATGGACGGATTCGATTTATTGAATAAGCGAAGTGCCTTTCTAAGCTCCCAGCCGCTGATATCAAGCACATCATCAATCGGCCGTTCAATGACATCACGATGTTCTTCCATTGCCCAATACCATTCTTTTCGAGGAACATATAAAAAACGGACATCGTAATCACTATCAGTCGAGGGGAATCCCCATGCTCTGCTGCCTGATTCAACCGCGAGGCAAATTTTTACGTCATACGTTTCTTCGATGATTTTCAGCTCTTCCTTGATTCTCTCTCTCATCATCCATCAACTCTTTCTATAGAAATCTGCATGACTTCTTCACGTTTTGGTAAAATACGAATAAGACATATATGAAAAAGGAGTTGGATCTCATGTCTATATCTCGCATCATGAAATGGATCACCGGGATTTTTGAAGCCTGTCTTGCCATCCCTGTCATCGGAGGACTATTTATTATTAGCAATGGCTATTCACCGCTCATGGTCATGCTTATTCTGCATATTATCACACTCGTCTTATCGAAGCGAGACCAAGGACCAATGATTGGCAGCATCATTGGGATTATCACATCCTGCCTCGCCTGGATTCCGATACTTGGATTCATCCTTCATATCATCACAGCTCTTGCCCTTATTATCACCGCGTTAGTGCCTGATGAAAAAACGAGACAGAATACGAGTTATTAAAAAAGAGGCCCTCCTAGAGCGGCCTCTTTTTTCTTTTATTTGAGTAAATGCTTTTGTAAGAAGGAGAGCTTCTCTGTTTGAAAAGCCGGGATAAACTCGTGTCCAAAATAGCGATATACCTTAAGGTCTTTATCTGCTTCTAAATGGTTGTATGCCGCAAACACAGTAGATGGCGGGGTTATTTTGTCAATCAGACCGATCGCCATCAATGTTGGCTGTTTCACCCATCCAGCTAAATTGATTAAATCAAAATAGCTTAATGTCTCAAATGCCTTTTTCTCCACTTCCGGATCACTGTTTCTTCGAAAGTATGAATTGATTTCTAAATAAGGCTGCTCCAATGCAACGTCCACTGCACGCTCGAAGTTTGATAAATAAGGGTAATCTGCCACGACGACCTGCGGAATGTCTGAAAGGGCTGCAGCTGCAACCGCTAATGCGCCTCCCTGGCTCCCACCAATCACGCCGATCCGGTGTTCATCCACTTCTGGGAAGGACTGAATGACTTCGAGTGCACGAACCGCATCTAAATAAACACCGCGATAATAGTAGGTCTCTTTTGATAAAATGCCTTTTGTCATCCACCCCAAAGCGTGACCGCCTGGTGTCACTGTCTGATCTTCACTGCCGCCTTGACCACGGACGAGCATACCAAAAATTGCATAGCCGTGGAGCGCCCAGTTGACGATGTCGTGAATGCCGCCGTCATAGCTGGCATTATAGCCATGATAACGAACGAGCGCTGGATGCGGGCCAGATTGATCAGGTACAGCATAAAAGCCTTCAATTTTAGAATGTCCAAAGCTTTGATACGTCAGGCGGTACACCTTAACGCCTTTCACTGGATAGTCATACGGTTCAAGTGTTGGCTTTGCCTCCACTTGGCGCAGTTCTTCGAGCGATTTCTTCCAAAAGTCTGAGAAATCAGGACGTGCAGTTTTCTTTGGTTTATATTTTTTTAGATCTTCTAGTGATAAATCGAACAATTGCATATCATACTATTCCCCTTTGTTTTATTAGTTATAGGTATCATACCACTCATTTCTTGATTGAGAAAGTCATTTAACAAAACCTTCTGACATTTCTATTGGCAAAGATGATGGAAACCTTTATGATAAAGAAACTGGCCTTGAAGACTAAAATAAACCATTACATACATTCATGATTTTCACATGACATATAGCGAATAAAGGAGGAACCCATATGAAAATCGCCCTTGTCCAAATGGACGTACAAATTGGAGAACCTGAAGTGAATTTTAAAAAAGCAGAAGCGTTTTTAGAAGAAGCAGTTCGCGAGCAGCCTGATCTGATCATTTTACCCGAAATGTGGAATACCGGCTACGCCCTTGAACAAGCCGAGCAGCTTGCGGATATAAACGGTGAACGCACAAAACAGCTCTTTTCCTCCTTTGCACGGAAGCACCAAGTGTATCTCATCGCAGGCAGTGTATTAAATAAACGGACAGAAGATGAACACATTACCAACACAATGTATGTTTTTAACCGCCAAGGTGAGCTTCTGTTAGATTATGATAAAATTCATTTATTCCGCTTAATGGATGAGCACAACTATTTAACCGCTGGTGATCAGCTTGGTTTATTTGACTATGGTGAAGATGTAACAATTGGTGCGATGATTTGCTATGACCTCCGCTTCCCGCAGCTTTCCAGAACACTTGTGAATAAAGGAGCGAAGGTGCTCGTCAATACGGCACAATGGCCGTCAGCAAGAGTGGACCATTGGCGCAGCCTGCTCATCGCAAGAGCGATTGAAAACCAGTCATTTATGATTGCTGTTAACAGAACTGGCACAAGCAGGGACACGGCATTCCCTGGACACTCTATGGTGATTGATCCACTCGGCCGAATCCTGCTTGAAACAAGCGATGACGAAGACATTTATTATGCGGAAATTGATCTTCAGCTAGTGGGTGAAGTCAGACAGCAAATTCCGGTTATGACGGATCAGCGTCTGGACTTATATTAAAAAGCAGGGTGCTCCCCTGCTTTCAGCGTGTAGACAAACCCTCGCATTCGGTGTCAGGTCTGCGCTCCGGTGCTCACGAATGTCAAATTCGCTCCGCTCCGCTGCTCGCCCTTTCTAGACTGCAAAGGTTTTCTATCACGCTGAAAAGAAGACAAAGGGCTAAAACCAAGATCATTTTAGCCCTTTGTCACCAATCTTAAAGCAGGGTGCCCCCCTGCTGTTTGCGTTTAATTAAACGTTTGTTTAAGCTTTTCCTTGGTTCTGATAAAGGTCCATGAAGGCTTGAGCGGCTTTCGTTAAATACCTTTCTTCAACATATGCAAATACAAGTGTTCGGGTTGGGCATGAATCAATGTTTAAATAAATAACTTGGTTCCTATCCTCTTGTGCCACCATTTTCGGCACAACGGTCACACCTAGTTCGTTTTTGACCAATGCCTGTGCTGTTTGAATATGGCTTGTTTCAAAAGCCGTTTTTGGCTGAAAACCGTGATGACGGCACAGTTCCATGACCACATGCCGAAAACCGTATCCCTCTTTCAGCATAATAAATGGGATACCTTCAAGAAGTTGAAAGGGAACGATTTCGTGACCGGACTCTTCTTGCCCTGCTTGCTTGATGATCTCGTTCAATTCCTCTGATAACCAAGACTGAGCAGCTTGTGGAACTGCAAGAAGGAGCGGCTCTGTCAGCATTTGTTTCGTTTTCAATGATTCATGCTCGACAGGCATAGATAAAATAGCCAAATCCAGTTTTCCAGCCAATAGACGTTTTTCAAGCTCACGAGGAGACTCTTCTATCAGTTGAACGTGAACATGAGGATACGTTTGACAAAAGGTTTTTAATAAACCGGGCAAGACATATCCCCCAGTCACTGCTGGCGCTCCAATGTTCAGCTCTTTCCCGATTTCATAAGCTGCTTCTCCCATTTCACGCAGCAAATCATCTCTTTCCTTCAAAATATTCTCAGCCCTTTTAATGAATCGTCTCCCTTGAGGTGTGGGCGTTACTTGTCCATACTTTCGAATAAATAGCGGTGTGTCTAATTCCTCTTCCAGCTTCTTCATTTGCTGGCTTAAAGAAGGCTGTGCAATATGAAGTTGATCCGCTGCTTTTGTAAAACTTTGCTGCCGGTACACTTCAATGACATATTCCATCATTCGTATATCCACTTTCATCACCTCATAGGTTTTAACTATCCATGTCATATCTTTTATGTCTTAGACAAATAACAGAAGGAATTCTACGATAAAGAGACCACAAAGGGGGAAAAGAAATGAATCCATATGCTAAAGCCGAGAACCAATTTTCACAAAATGCCGAGAACTATCGAGATTCACCTATATTTGCAGCCGGAGAAGAGCTGGAATGGATGAAAACAACAGCAAATGCGAAGGGACATGAGCATTTACTTGATATTGGCTGCGCGGCAGGACATACCGTTTTTTCCTTTTCAGACGTTATCTCTAAAGGGGTAGGCATTGATGTCACGCAAAAAATGATCGAGATTGCAGCAGCACTAGCGGAAGAACGCCACCTGAACCACATTACTTTTGAGCATGCAGCCGCAGAAGCATTGCCCTTCTCTGATGAATCATTTGATTTAGTGACGTGCCGATTTGCTGCTCACCACTTTCCAAACCTTCCGGCAGCCATGTCTGAAATCAGCCGAGTCTTAAAAAAAGGCGGCCAATTTCTGCTCGTCGACCATTATGCACCTGAAAACCCTGCACAGGATTCATTTATTAATCACTTAAATAGACTGAGAGACCCTTCTCATGTGCGGGAAAGCTCGTTATCAGAATGGAAAGAGCTTTTCGATGACAACCAACTGACTCAGAAAGAGATTCGTTACTGGGATCTGCATATTGATTATCAGGACTGGATTATACGCGGACGCACGCCAGAGAATATTCAAAAGGAGATCGTTTCCCACCTTCAAGCCGCAGACCCTGACACAAAGCAGCTGTTTCAGCTTCAATTCGATGCACAGCATCAGCCCATTTCCTTCTGTTTAAAAGCTGCACTGCTTCAAGGAATTAAGCATTGAACTGATAGAAAAAGTCTACCATCGCCGGTAGACTTTTTTAATCTTCACTGTTTCACAGGTGGCTTTTCTTGTTCGTGACTCGTCTCTCTACACGACTAGATTATGTTTCTATTATATGATAATTGAACGAAGATAGGTGATGCATTTTAGATCCTCTGAATAAAAAAAGAACCTACCCTCTTTGGAATAAGTTCTTTACTGCATGCGTAACTTACGGTGCAATATCCTCTAATACTTTCTCGCGCGTTTCGATCATTTTAAAAGCAAGAATTGCTCCCACTACCGTCACACTTGCAAAAAGAATAAATATAGTTGAAACACCGCTTACCTCTAAAATAAAACCTATCATAATAGGAGCGATCGCTGAGGCTAGTCTAAGCCACGCTGTAGCAAATGCCGTTCCAATCACCCTCATACGTGTCGGATAAATTTCAGGTGTATATAGATAGAGGAGAACTGTAATTGTCCCCATCATTCCGTAAGCAGCAGATCCTAAATAGATGACGCTTTCTGGTGAAGTCGCTCCGCTGATCCATAAAGCCGTTAATAAAACACCTGTTAATACAAATGCAATGGTTGCCCAGCGCTTCCGTCCCACTTTATCAATTAAAAATGCACAAGCGAATACCCCTATGGTCTGTAAAATATTTGTGAGAGATGCTGCCCTTAATGAATCTCCGACTGGCAAATGGTAAACAGTATTATAAAGACTCGGTAACCAGTTATTTAAACCATTCGATACAAAGTAGGCAGAAAACCATAGTCCCCATACGACCAATGTTCTTTTACGGTAAAAAGTTGAAAATAGCTCTTTCCAGTCGCCTTTTTCAGTACTGCTGGATACTTGATTTGCGACAGGCATTCGTTTGTCAGTACTAGCTTCAATTTCTTCAATAATTCTTTCGGCTTCATCTAACCTGCCTTTCGAAATAAGCCACCTTGGCGATTCACGCAGCATGAAAAAGAATCCAAAGACGATTAAACCTCCAATGCCTCCAATCAAGAACATCCATTTCCACCCAAAGCTAGGTACGACGAATGCGCCAATTTGAGCTGAGATCATTAATCCTAATGGAAAAATCATCTCATAAAGCATAAAAAATCTACCTCTTCCTTGGGCTCGGGACAACTCATTAATATATGAGGCTGCTACCGGCACCTCTCCTCCAACTCCAATCCCTTGTATAAAGCGGAAAATAAAAAGGGCCATAAAATTACCTGAAAATACACATGCGATACTCATAATAGACATGAGGAACACCGTCCACTTTGCACTAAATACACGGCCGCGCCTTTCTGCTAACCACCCAAAGAAAATAGCACCAATCGCTTGTCCTATATAACCAGACCCAATAAGAAGGCCAATTTGAGCAGGTGATAAATTCCACATGCCGATGAGGACCGGGAGAACAAACGCTAAAGATAGCGCATCAAAAGCATCAAAAAAGGTAGCAGATCCCATAATGATCCGAGGTTTTAAATGCCACCTCGAAAAAGGTACACTTTCCATCCTAGTCAATAGTTGTGAAGCTCTATCAACAACTTGCCCACCTTGAGAATTTGAATTTCCGCTGAGTTCTAACGTCATGGTATCTCCTCCTTATTAGAGGAAATGATGCAAAAGTACATGCCGAAGAGCGCTGAAGAAATCGCTTACATTTTAAATCAAGAGGAATTCTCAAGCGATCTTACGAGTTTTCAGCATCTATCAAATCTTTTTTGGCGTTCCCGTGGTGCCCCGATCTATATAATACATAGGGAAGATATGCTCCATCGCCTCTAACTGTTCTCCTTCTAATAACTGTGTTAGTAAAGAAACAGCTTTTCTTCCCATTCCAACTAAATCAACATGAACAGAAGATAAAGAAGGGGTTAGGAAACTTGCAATGGGCACATCATCGGCACCAACGACAGACAAATCATGAGGTATTGACACATGTGCGTTTTCTGCCGCTTTCATGACCCCTATCGCCAAAAAATCTGAAGAGCAAACAACTCCAGTCATGTGCTGGTTTCCTTGGAGAAATTGAGAAACCACTTCTACTACTTTTCCCCCATCAAATTCATCTAACTCAAACACAAGCTCTTTGTTCAATGTTAATCCTAAACGTTTCAGTGTGCGCTCATACCCCTTGTAATACCTCACACTATGCATCGAACTCATTGGACCATTGACCAGCCCAATGGTTCGATGACCTTTATCAAATAAGGCCGTTACAGATTGACAAACACCTTCTTCATCATCTGGCCTGACACATGGAAATGGTGAATCCTCTAAGTAACTTCCGACAACGATAATGGGAATAGCCAAACTTTTTAGCCAATCCATGCTCAATTCTTCATTTCTTGGAGAAAATAAAATGGCACCATCTACAGCCTGCGTCTCAAGTAACCGCTGCTGCTGCACAGATGTAAATGACATCAGCATATTGAATTCGGTCTCATCTAATTCCTTCGCTATGCCATCTAAAATCGTTGAAAAAAATGGATTATTCAAAATATATGAACCGCGGGGAACCACTACAGCGATATTCCCAGTCTTTCTTTTCACGAGTCCTCTCGCTCCTAAATTAGGGCGGTAGCCTAACTCATCAATCACTTGTTTGATTCTTTCAGCCGTTTGAGCGCCTACTCCTGGTTTACCACTTAATACTCGGGAAACAGAAGCTATAGACACTCCTGCTTTCAATGCGACATCTTTAATACTTACTGACACATTTCATACCTCCGGGAGTCTGTTGTTTTATACCCTATTATAACCTGACTCACCTTCATCATGAAATCAATGGTCTGTTATCTACTGACGTTTTCCTTAAGCAAACCAACACTTTGAAGGCCTTGGCGAATCTCTTCTTTTTCCTTTTGAGTTAAAGGTAATACCGGCTTTCTAGCAAGTGAACTGCTGATCAAACCTCTCTGGAACATCGCTTCCTTCATTCGCAGATGAGAGGTAGAGGAAGGTTCATCCATTTTATATACAGCATGCTTTAATTCAAAGATTCTATCGTACACTTTATTAGCTGCTGCAAGGTCTTGTTCTTTCACACATTTCACAAGTTCAGCGATCAAATCTGGTACAAAACAGCCGAAACCGACAAGCGCTCCATCAATCCCTTGAACTAATGTTGGCAATAAATATTCATCGTGACATGTGAGCAGCGATACATCTGGTGCATGCTTTTTCAGTGCGCGCACATCGACTTCATATTGTGCCATGTCTCTTTGACCAATTTTGAATGAGACAACATTTTCAATTTCCGACATTTCTAGTAATTGATTCGTTGTATATGAGGTTTTTGTCCAAGTTGGATATTGATGGACGATGATTGAAATGTCAATCGCTTCTGCAACATCTTTAAAGAATTGGACAGGTGATTCAGGTTGCATACCGAATCTCAGCCATGAATGCGGCGGCATGAGAAGGATACCTTCTCCGCCAGCTTCTTGAACTGCTTTTGCATGCTGGATCGCTTCAATTGTCCCTTCAGCTGAAACCCCGGAAATGACAGGTACTTCCCCTTTTAATTCGTCAGCTGCAATACGCACAGCCTCAGCTCGTTCATGTGGCAGCAAAGTCATAATCTCGCCAGTATGTCCATTGACAACAATCCCGTTAATTCCTTCGTGCTCCGCCACCCAGCGAACAAGCTTACGAAAAGCAGGTTCATCAATTGAATAGTCATCTTTAAAAGGAATTAAGACCGCCGGGAATACACCGCTCCATTTTTCTTTATTTTTCATCAACAAATTCCTCCCCATTCGATTATAGTAAACGTTTACCGTAAGCGTTTACGTAAACAATCATAGAATGTGCTCACGGAAGATGTCAACATTATTTTTTAAATATTATCATAATTCAAAAAACTCTTATTAAAATTTAGATACTATTTTATTTTTCCGAAAAAGAAAATGATCTATATCAAAAGCCTCATCACCATGAACTGATTGAAGGAGGATCACCGCTTTTTCCAAACGGCTGCACACCAAAAAAAGGATAAATACATTTTGGTTGTCAAAGCATCATCATATGTACGAAGGAAAAGAATTCAATAGAAAAAAAGTCTACCCTCAACGGTAGACTTTTTTTATTTCGAATATAAATCCCAGCCAAGCTTGAGTGTGTCCACAATATAATTGGCGACTTCCTCAGCCTCTAAATGATCTGTTTCCACTCTTGAGTTATGAAGAGAATAAATCTCCCGGCGCTCTTCAAACAGCTCTTTCATCTCATCAAGTGTCCGGTTGTGAAGAACAGGGCGGTTTTCGATTAAAATATCAAGCCGCTGCTTCCAATTCTCCCACGATAGATCAAGGAAAAGAACGGTACAATGCTTCAAGCAGGCGCGTTTGATTTCTTCCTGTTTGAATGCACCGCCTCCAAGGGAAACGATCTTGAGCTGTGTATGTTCACATAAATCGACGATATAATCCTTTTCAGCCTGCCTGAAGAATGCTTCTCCTTTTTGCTGAAACATCTCTGGAATCGTCATGTTGTACTTTTTCTCAATCTCCTGATCGACATCAATAAAATCTCTATATAGCTTTTTGGCAACCAACTGCCCAATGGTTGTTTTCCCAACACCCATAAAGCCAATGAGGACAATATTCCGCTGTCTTACAGGAATTTCTCTATTGATTTTCATGGTCGTGACACGTCCTCCCTACGACAAGGAATGCTACATAATGTTTCTATTATATGATAAATGGAGCTCGAAAAGATAGGCAATCTTAAAAATTGTGTTTGACGACGTAGCCGAGCTGTTCAGAAAGCCGCTGTGCCTGTTCTTTCACTTTTTGCTGCAACTGAGGAATGACTTCTTCAGTAAACCGATGGGTTGGACCAGATATGGATAAACAGGCTTTCACTTCACCATGAATGTTAAAGATTGGTGCCGCTACTGCCGCAGATCCTACCTCGCGTTCATCGATGCTGCAAGAAGTATATGTGTCAAGAATATGTTCACGTTCCTTTTGCCAGTCACCCTTCATCACATGATCAGCCTCAGACGCTAATACTTTTTGTTGAAATTCTTCACTTTGAAATGCCAATAATACCTTTCCGCCTGCACCTGCGTACAATGGCAGTTTTTCACCAATCTTGACAAGATGCCGAATCGATTGCAGCCCTTCCGCTTGTTCAATACAAACCCTGCTTGTTGAATCCAGTACATACAGGTTGACGGTTTCCTTTGTTTCATCACGAAGTGAGTACATGAGTGGCTTAGCCAGTTCCCTCAATTTAATGGACTTCCCTGCAATGTATCCGAGGAGATAAAGCCTTTGACCCAATCGGTATTTCATTGTTTCTTGATTCTTCTCCACAAAATGATTCATTTCAAGTGCCTTGAGCAGTCTCGTTGTCGTAGACATTGCTAAATTCATCTCTTTTGAAATATCCGTTAGCGTCAGCTCTTGACGTTCTTCACTAAAACAATACAGAATATCCAAAGCACGCTGAACTGTACGCAGTCCTGATTCTTCTTTTGACTTTTTATCAGCCATATTCACTTTCTCCTTTTCCCCTTTGATTTCTTATCGACATCAACGATCGATTTTGCTATAATCCATTTTAAACGTTCCATTAAAAGAAAACAAATTCCACCAGACGGAATAAAATCAATTGAAGATATTTGATGGAGGAGATATTTGAATGTACCTGCTCGTTTTTACACTGCTTATCAGTCTATATATAGTTCATCAACTATTTCCTGCTCCTATACTCTCCTATTTTGTTGGTCTGCTGGCCGCTGCTTCGCTCACCATTTCTTTTAAGAAAGCAAGCGGGCTTTATTTGAAAACAGGTGCTGTATTTCTCATCATTGGGTTGTTCTTATTCTTCTTATCCGGCCAGCCTTTGCACACGTTTTTTCTTCACTTTCATTCCATGCTGGGCTTGCTTTCTCTCTTTTTCATGCTGCCTTTTATTCATTCTCTCATACATGTTGGACATTTCGATACACAATTAAATAAACTGCTCACACTGCATACAACGAGCTCAAATCAGCTTTATCGCAAGAGTTCATTTGTCACTCATATACTTGGCATGTTTTTAAATATCGCGACGATTCCCTTACTCTATACATCGCTCAAACCGTCGCTTGAATCCCTAAAAGAACAAGTGAAACAACATCTTTATACACGCAACCTCTTAAGGTCATATGCATTATGTTTAAGCTGGAGTCCTGTTGAAGTGCTGGTAAGCGTCACCATTGATGCAACCAAACTAAAATATTATCAAATTGCACCTATTACTTTTGGTTTAATGGTCTTCGTGCTGGCGATAGATTGGATGCTTTTTTCTCGTCAAAGCAAACGATTACCAAACATCATTCAGTCTTCAAAAACAAGCGCCAACCCTCATCGAATTAAGCGAAAAACCCTTCAGCTCGCTTTCATGCTGCTAGGTTTTATGACAGTCGTCTCACTTGTCGATGCATGGATTGGGAAAGGCTATTTATTCGCTGTAGTACTGACGATTATTCCATTTGCTCTATTATTCTCTTCTGTTATCAAAAAAAGAAAACAATATATCGCTGTCTCTGTACCTCATTGGAAAGAAAGAACCCGTCAGCTCTCCAACTATATGTGTCTATTTTTAAGTGCAGGCTTCTTTGTCGATATGCTCCTTGCGACAAACAGTATGCAGCCGATTCAAGCATTTATTGTCAGTATATCAGACCATGCCATTTGGGTTTATTGTGTCATTGGGTTGTATTTTCTGATCACCGCCCTTTGCGGTTTTCACCCGCTCGTCTCACTTGCTTTGTTAGTGAGTATGATGGCACCAGTCATCCATGAACTGCCTGCTCTTCCCATTGCCATCATGCTGATCGTTGCTGGCACATCAACTGTTATGTTTAGCCCTTTTAATGTTTCTGTCTCCCTATTAGCTGATTTGATGAAGGTCAACCCTTACCGTATCACTCGCTGGAATATATGGTTTGCCAGCCTTTATATCAGCATGGGTATCGCATGTGCAGCGATCATCACCGTTATCTTTTATACATAAAAAAGAGAACTCATCCTTGAGTTCTCTTTTCAGATTGTTGACAAAGGGCTAAAATGATGTTGATTTTGGCCCTTTGTCTTCTTTTCAGCGTGATAGAAAACCTTTGAAGTCTAGGAAGGACGAGCACGGGCGCGGAGCGAATTTAACATTCGTGAGCACCAGCGCACAGGACTGACAACGAATGCAAGGGTTTGTCTACACGCTGAAAAGAGAACTCACCCTTGAGTTCTCTTTTGCTTTCTCTCTATGGTTTTAATTGAATACGTTCAATTTTACCTACGATAAAGATGTACGACAATGCCCCGCCTAAAGCGACTAAACTGACGAATAAAATGCCTCCATTGTAAGAGCCTGTCGCCGACACGATGAATCCGATAATCAGCGGAGTGATGATCCCAGCTAAATTAGCAAAAAAGTTAAATACGCCGCCAGCCAGCCCAACCATTTCCCGTGGTGCCACCTCAGACAGCATCGTCCAAGAGATATTAGACAGTCCTTGTGCAAATGAAGCGATGGATAAAATGGTCAGCACAAGTGGGATATTTGTTGTAAAGTTTGCTAAAACAATGGTACTCGTCATCAGCAAGCCAACCACTACTGGCAGCTTTCTCGCTACATTCACTGATACGCCCTTTTTAAGCAGCCAATCAGATACATAACCTCCAAACAAGACCCCAAAGAAGGCAGCAATATAAGGAAGAGAAGCAGCAAAACCTACCTTGAGAAACGCCATATTTTTCGCCTCTGCCAAATAGGTCGGAAACCATGTTAAAAAGAAAAAAAGGGTAGACGCAACAGAGAATTGGCCAATATAAAGCCCGATCAATTTACGATATTTTAGAAGGGCGGCAAAGTCTGCCCATTTCAGCTTCTCCTGTGATGCGACTGTCAGCCCATCGCCTTGCCGGATTATTTCTAACTCATCTTCATTTATCTTCGGATGCTCTTTCGGTTCGTGATAATACTTGTACCAAAAGAAAGCAAATATGATACCGAGCGCACCTGCCGTAATGAAGACGGTTCTCCAATCGAAAGTCGTCATGATCCAAAATAGAAGAGGTGTCGCAAATGCAAGACCCACATACTCTCCAGCAGTATAAACACCTGTTGCAAAAGCCCGTTCCCGCCTTGGAAACCATGTGGTGACAATACGGTTATTTGCAGGAAAAGCGGGAGATTCTGTAATCCCAATAAACAAACGGCAGCCGAATAAAAAGGCAAAGCTGTTCGCAAACGCCTGTAAGCCTGTGAAAATAGACCAAGTAACGAGTGATATCCCATACGTTACCTTTGAGCCAAATTTATCGAGAATAAAACCGCCTGGTATTTGCATTGCTGTATATGTCCAGCTAAATGCCGAAAAAATCAAGCCTAATAAGGCTGGATTTAATTGCAATGAAGATTGAATTGCAGGAGCAACAATGGATACACTAGCTCGATCAATATAATTAATAGCGGTAATAAAAAACAACAGAATCAATATGCCAAAACGGGCTTTCGTTGGTTTCACATATGCGGGCTGCAATTCATTCCCCTTCAGTTCTGAATGCACTTTCATAACCATCCTCCTTTGTTTCCGCAGCGTGCGGTTCGGTTGAGCGTATTAAATAACCCCTTTTTCTTCTAACTGCTTACACTCTTCTTCTGTTAAGCCAAGCATATTTGTTAAAATCTCATAATTATGTTCGCCTAAATCAGGTGCAATGTGACGGATACTTCCAGGTGTTTTTTCAAACTTCGGAATGATCCCAGGCACCTTCACTTTTCCAAGACGAGGGTGATGCACCTCGACGATATTCTCTCGTGCTTTAAATTGCGGATGCTCAAAAATATCCCGAATACTTAAGATTGGGCTCACAGGAACACCATGTGTATCTAAAATTTCTAATACGTCATCCCTTGTTTTCGACGCGATCCATTGAGAGACGATCGCATCCATTTCTTTGTTATGCTTCAGCCTGGATGCATTGACCGCGAATTTTTCATTCTCTAGTAAATCTAATCGATTCATCGCCTCTGCCAATCGATTGAAGGTCGAATCTGTACTCGTCACAAGAACCAAATAATGACCATCCTTTGTCTCATAGGTACCGGCAGGGCTTGAATGTCCGCTTAGCCCCGGTGAACGCTCACGCACCTTCCCAAGCTTGTCATATTCTGCAACCAAAAACTCTAACATACGAAACACAGATTCATAGAGGGCCAAATCCACCATTTGCCCAGTTCCTTCTGGATGTGTATCCCTGTAATACATCGCTGTCACAGTAGCAAACGCCACATAGATGCCAGCAATATAATCAGTAAGAGAAAAGGAAGGGCTGACTGGATGCCGGTCTGGGAACCCTTGAATATATGTAAAGCCGCTAAACGCTGTCGCTGGTGTTCCAAATCCGGCTTTGTCCTTAAACGGACCCGTTTGCCCATAACCCGATACACGAATCATAATTAAACGAGGGTTGATTTCTTTTAACACATCGTACCCAACGCCCCATTTTTCGAGTGTTCCAGGGCGGAAATTTTCAATCAGCACATCGACCTGACCCGCAAGCTTTTTAAAAATGTCCTTTGCTTCGTCTTTGTGCAGATCCAGTGTAAGGGATTTCTTATTCCGCGAGAGACCTGACCATCTAAGTGGTTCTCCATCTGCAAAAGGGCCGACATGCCGCAGCGTATCGCCTTTGCCAGGAATCTCGACTTTGATGACCTCTGCTCCAAAATCCCCTAGAAGCACCGCGCCATAGGGTGCAGCAATCATCGTAGAGACGTCTAATATTTTTATTCCTTCGAGCGGTGTATTCATATTCATTGCTTGACTCCCTTTCATTCATGTGATGAAGGGCTAAAATCATTCCTAATTTTAGCCCTTTTCATCTTTCTGATTGACCTGGAAGGCCCTGATGATTCAAAAGGAGGGCTTACCGGTGCAATTTTTTAATCCTTCGGAAGCTGCCCTTGCGGTGTGTAGAGCCAAATGAGCCATAAAGGTTCATCTCCTGTATTGACATGCTGGTGCGGGACACCGTCAGGAATGAACATAAAATCATTTTGTTTAAAGGACTGCCTTTCTCCATCACAAATGACTTCGCCAGATCCTTTAATCACATAATCAAATTCCTCTGAACCCGGGTGATTGTGCACTGAACTTGCTTCCCCCGGTTCAAAAATGGTGAGACCCGCCATCATATGTTCTGAACCAACTGTATCCGGTGTAATGGTTTGAAATACCTTTCGAACCATTTGCTCCTCTGGACGATCTAAACCTAACCATAATGGGTTCCCATCTTGAAACGGATTCAATACTTTAATTTTCATTGTTAATTCCTCCCTCGTTTTGATTAATTCACGCTGACATGTGAGCGCTTTGAATTTGGTGAATAAATGTCATTAATATTCCAATGTCCATCCGTAGGAACAGGATCATTTTTCATTGCTACATCAATAACGCAAGGCTCCTGAGAAGCAATGGCATCAGCTAAAGCTTCTTTGAATTCAGAAGCAGAGGTGATTTTAATCCCCTTCATTCCATAACCTCTCGCAATGGCAGCAAAATCTGGTGAATAGCTTTCTCCATCTTTTCTAAAAACAGTGCCGTACGTCGTTTCATAGTGCGCCATTTGCAAGCCGGCTATTGTGCCAAATGCACTGTTATTCATCACAATCCACACAACAGGAATGTTCTCTTCAACGGCTGTTGCGAGAACGGATGGATTTTGACCGAAGCCGCCGTCTCCAACGAGTGACACAACAACACGGTCAGGCTGGGCAATCTTCGCCCCAAGTGCGGCAGGGGCTCCAAATCCCATCGTTGCAAAGCCGCCTGGCGTTAAAATGGTTCCTGGCGTCAACACTGGAAATTGCTGTCCAACCCCATTTTTATTCCAGCCAACATCCGTTGTAATAAAGGCATCTGGCGGCAATACTTCCCGCACTTCCTGCAAAATACGCTGCGGCTTCATTGGGAAGGATTCATCTTGAACATTCGTCAGATTGTTAGCCTGAAAATCCTTACGATATGCCGCAATGTCCTTTTTCAATTCAGGACGATTCAGTCCTTTTGGCAGCCTTTCTTTCGCCACTCGATTGAGTACAGTCAAGGCTTGCTTAAGATCGGCTACCGCTCCAATTTCAACAGGGTAGTTCCGGCCAATTTCATTCGGATCTATGTCGATATGAATGAGCTTGGTTGATTGGAAATTGAACGTATACTCCGATTCCCACGAGCTCGCATCAGCTTCAGCAAAACGAGTGCCTAAAGCCAATATATAATCCGCCTCTTTGCACTGATCATTGATAAATTTTGTCCCCCAAAACCCTGTCATTCCAAGGGTCATTGGGTGATCATCCGGCATGGCTCCTTTCCCCATCAAAGAATGGGCGACAGGGATACTTAGATGGTCAGAAAATGCCTTTAGTTCTTCAGCTGCATCAGCTAATAAAATGCCTCCCCCTACATATAAGAGCGGCCTTTCTGCCTGCAGCAATCGATCTAATATTCGATTGGCCGTTTGATCATCAATAGAAGGTTTTTCAATGGTGTGTGTATGATGGTTGATTTGTTCAAACAGGGACACATCTAAATCTTTTGAGAACACATCCATTGGAACAGAAATAAGCACCGGGCCAGGACGGCCACTTTCAGCTAACTGAAATGCTTTTGATAAAATCTCTGGAAATAATTCTGGAATATCGACTCGCCATGCTCTTTTCACAAACGGCCGGTAAATTTCGTATTGAGAGGCATCGGAATGAAGATTGATTTCTTGGTGTGGGTGCTTTCCGTAATAGTGACTTGGGACATCTCCTGCAATAACAACCATTGGAATGGAATCAAGTGCTGCATTCGCTACCCCTGTTGCGGCATTGGTGAGTCCAGGTCCTAGATGACTGAGAACAACAGCCGTCTGTTTCTTCGCCCGCGCATAACCATCTGCTGCATGTGCCGCTATCTGTTCATGTCTGACATTTACAAATTGAATCGAGCTTTTTTCAAGCGCTGATAAAAAAGCAATATTCGTATGACCACAGAGGCCGAAAATATGCTCGACTCCCCGATTTTCTAAGTACTGAATAACCTGTGTAGAAATATTCTTCTTCATGTTTCTCTCCTCTCACGGTGCAGCTATGAATCTGCTACTCACTTATTCTTTGAAAACACAATAGATAGAACATTGTTCAAATCCTGTATCGCCACTTGCCCGGGAGCTGAGCTTTCTTTCCCTACAGCAAAGGTCATCACAGAACCAAAAAGCCCGCCAATCATTCTTGTAAAAGCACCGTATTCCGCCATTGCCATCGAAATAACGGGAATTGACAGCTGCTTTTTCGCATGGCTGGTCGCCAAGAGCAGTGTTAATGCATCGTCATAGGAATGCGGCATCACTGCGATCTTTGCGATGTCGGCGCCGACTGATTCTGCATTGACGAATAGCTGCACGAGGCGATCCACCTCAGGGGTGCGATCGAAATCGTGATACGACACAATCAAGGTAACGCCATGTCTTTTAGCTGCCTGACTGACTTGCTGTATATGTGTCACATCATGCATTAATTCATAATCAACGGCGTCCACAAGCTGTGTGGAACAAAGTTCGGCAAGCAGAGAAACCTTCTCAGATTCTGAGAGTGATATCCTTTCGCCTCCCTCCTTTTCAGAACGAATGGTGAATAAAAATGGGATGCCCTTTGCCTTTTCTACCATTCCCTTAAGGGTTTCTATCACTTGATCCTTGTCATGAAGGTGATGAAAAAAATCCGCCCGCCACTCTATCACATCAGGCTTCTTCTCTGTTAACACCTCTATCTCATGAAACAATTCTTCCTTTGTTTGTCCGATGAGCGGCGTACAAATCATTGGCTGACCGCCTGCCTGCACACTTTTTACCTTTTGCTGAAATGCATTCACATCCATACGCCCCTTTCACAGACCATTTGGAAGCACGACCATTTTGGTTTCGGTCATCTCCTCGATGGCGAAACGCGGACCTTCTCTTCCAAGGCCACTTCGTTTAATCCCGCCATAAGGCCAATGATCCAGTCTAAAATTCGATGTCCCATTGATGACAACCCCGCCAGCTTCAAGCTCTTTTGCTGCGTGTAATGCCACATCCAGCTGATTCGTAAAGATCCCTGCCTGCAAACCATATCGGCTATCATTTGCTTCTTTAATCGCTTCCTCCAGCTCCTCATAAGGGAGAATGCTGACAACTGGGCCGAACACTTCCTCACAGACGACCTTGGCCTGTTTCGGAGGGTTTAGCAAAATAGCCGGTGTGATGCTCGCTCCATTTCTTTTCCCCCCGCATAAAAGCTGGGCACCCATGCTCTCTGCCTCTTGTATCCATGTCTCAACACGCTGCGCGGCCTGAACATCGACCATACAGCCGATATCACTCTCACTGGACAGCGGATCTCCAACAACAAGCTGCTCTACTTTTTGTTTTAATACCTCAGTAAACGACGGCATCATTTCCTGGTGGACATAAATTCTTTGAACAGAAATACAGCTTTGACCGGAATTACTAAAGCCTGTTTTGGCACACATGGATGCGGCTTGTTCAATATCTGCATCGTGATGAACAATCGTCGCTCCATTCCCTCCGAGTTCGAGCAGTACCTTTTTTAATCCCGCAGAGGTTGTAATGTGTTCGCCTCCGGCAGCCCCGCCGGTAAAAGAGATGAGATTCGTTCTATCATCAGTGACTAACTGTTTCCCGGCGTCGACCCCGCCAATCACAAGCTGCAAACCAGCCTCAGGAAATCCTGCTTCGAGAAGGAGTTCGACAAACGCTGTGGCAACAGCTGATGTTTGCGGTGCAGGCTTCAAAATGATGACATTCCCTCCCGCAAAGGCCGGACCGACTTTGTGACAAATTAAGTTGAGCGGTGCATTAAAAGGGGTAATCGCCAGCACAACTCCGACTGGTACTTTAAATGTCATGGCCATTGCTCCCTGTCCGCGCGATGATACATTGCCAGGAATGGTCTCACCTATTAATCGATTCGCTTCTTCCGCCGATTGCGCCAGCGTCTCGATTGACCGCGAAACTTCATCTCTTGTATTTTTAAGCGGTTTGCCTAATTCTAGCGAAATCAATTTTGCAAAATGGTCTTTTTGTTCTTCAAGCAAGGTGGCTGCTTTTGTTAGAAGCCTTGAGCGGTCGATTGCCGATATTCCCGCTATTTGTTTTTTAGCATGCTGCGCACTAGAAAGTGCCTGTTCTATGTCTTCTGATGAGGCGAGATAGGATGTACCGATCCTTTCTCCTGAGTAAGGATTGATGATATCTGTTTTCACACGACCGGTATCCAGCCACTCGCCGTTTATATATGACAACGCTCTCAAACTACTCAAATTTTCTCTCCCTCCTTCAAGTGCCGCGTTCCATGTCCTGCATAACGAACCAATCTTTCTTCATTCGGACAAGGTCCTTTCACGAGGGCTCCCTTTGTCAGCTCCTCATATGCATGCGCCACGATTCCCATTCCTCTGGATAAGGAAAAAATGCCTTTTGCTGCTTCTGCTGGAATGTTTAATTCACATTGGATGGCAGCAGATACACCATCTATATTCATCGTGATTTTCTTCCCTTTCAGTTGTTCAAGCTCATGCCTAATCGCTTCGGCTAACCGTAAATATGTGCCGCTGATAAGACCTTGCTGGACATGTTTGTGACTCAGCTCATATAGACGTCTCACCCTCGGATCATCATCATGAAGCTGATGGCCGATTCCCGGGATTTTTTCCTTGCGATTTAACCATGTTTGACACACTTGCTTTGCCGCAGAGTGTATATCCTTTTGATCATCGTAGATCGCTTTAGCCTCGTATAGCATGCGCATGGCCTTCTCTCCAGCTCCGCCATGAATGTCACCTAATAGATTCACCCCTGTTGCTACAGAGGAATTAAACGAAATGCCGCAAGTCACCGCCATTCTAGCTGCTGCAATAGATGGTGCTCTTGGTCCATGGTCCGCACCTGCGACAAGAACACTTTCAAAAAGAGCTGCTTTTGAATCATCCAATAATTCACCAACAAGCAGTAAATAGAGCATTTGTGGATAAGACAATTCACCAATCAGTTCTTCAATCGGATACCCTCGAATTTCAATTGAATTTTTTTGAATATGACTAATCTCAGTCTCCCACCAAGCGCCTCCCTCTTTGTAAATTTCCAGTGCACTTCGATTTTTCATTGTGTGAATCATTCCTTTAGCTTCTTATTTGGAGGTGAACCACCCCTTTATTCCATCCAGTGGAATCTAATTTCACTTTTCGGAATGTGGTTTCATTGTAAGCGCATTCTTTTTATTCGTCAATTATTTTTTCTGAAAATACTGTCAACAGAAATGAAATTAAGTGAATCGAACTAATTATGTTTGCTTTTTTTGATCAAAAAAATTGATATTTAGTTAAATGGACTTAAGTAGATCGTTCTACTAATTTAATGAATTTTTGGTTATTTTGTCAAACCCAATTGAAATTCAACATAAAAAAACCTCTCCATCTGGAGAGGTCTCTTTTTTATTTCCACCAGTCATCAAACATGGAAGCGGGTACTTGGCGTTTATGCTCTGATTGAACATAACGCTTTTCAATCGCTTCGGCGGCTTGATCTGACACTGGTTTTCCTTCTAAGTAATCATCAATTTCACTGTACGTAATGCCGAGTTCTGTTTCATCCGTTTGCTGAGGTTTGTCGTCCAGCAGATCGGCTGTTGGTTTCTTTAAATACAAGCGTTCCGGTGCTTCTAGGGCTTCTAAAAGCGCACGGCCTTGGCGTTTTGTCAAACCTGTAAGCGGAAGAACATCTGCACCGCCATCACCATACTTCGTGAAGAAGCCGGTTACTGCTTCAGCTGCATGATCTGTACCGATGACAAGCAATCCTTCCTCACCACCGACAGCATATTGCGCGATCATTCTCATGCGTGCTTTGACATTCCCTTTATTAAAATCAGACAATGGTCCGCCCGTTTCCTTTTGATATTGATCACTGAATGCTGACACGGCAGGTGCAATATCATATTTCCACGACTTGTCTGGCTGAATAAATGATAGGGCGAGCTGTGCATCATCTTCATCCTGCTGCACACCATGCGGAAGGCGTACCGCAATAAAGACCGCATCCTCTTTTCCTTCTTGACGAAGCTCACTGACAGCAAGCTGTGCAAGACGTCCGGCAAGCGTTGAATCCTGCCCGCCGCTAATGCCGAGTACGAATCCCTTTGCCCCGGTTTTTTTCAAGTACTCTTTTAGAAATCCAACCCGTTTTTCGATCTCCTGCTTTGGGTCAATTGAGGGCTGCACATGCAACTCTTGGCTGATCTTTTTCTGCAAACTCATACACTTTTCCTCCTAAGCATCCTCTACATGAAGAGAACAGGTTTTACTCACAATTCATTGATTTAACAACGTTTTTTGAATCTTCATTATACCATGTTTTCATCAAGAACATTTTGTTAGACGTTCCCCTATTTCTGAGATGATCAAACATTCACAAGTGAAAAAGACCACGTCTTGATTGACTGGTCCTTTTCTTTTTTAATCGATTTCTACCCGTATGGATGTACAGCTTGATCCATTGCACTTCCCAATATCAGCAGGGCATGCAGAAACGGCCACAATGAGGTCCATTTCAGCCCGAAGGCGAATGTAGTCACCGGGCAGCGATTTTGGCTGCTCCACAGACAGCTTTCCTTTTTCATCAATGACTGTATTCATAAAGGCATTAAAAGGATAGTACATATCCTCCTTTGGAATCCCAAAGGGCTCAAAGGCAGTCCGCAAATTATCGTAGCATGTATGCATGACCTCTAAGTGCGTCCTGCCGTATAAAAGCTGATACATCTCTTGGCGGCAGGCGGGCATGTATAAATCATGGCATTCCACTGTATCTTCAATGATCGTAAACATCGGTTTATATAAATTAGAATAGAGCTTATCACCTTTTTTCACTTTGGATGAAAATAGGCTGTCCATTGTCGCACCTTGGTCAAATTTTTCATAAAAATCCTTTTCATGATAGGCCATCACATCTGCTACTTGCTGGCCTTCGACATCAACCACTCGCATACATTGGCCTTTTCCTAAACGAAAGCCGAGTCTACCCTTTGGTAAAATGACGTATTCTCCGTTCATCACATGCACTCCTTTCCATGACAGTATGCCCAAAATGTCCCCTTGATCATGTATAAAAAAAAGAGGCGGTCACAAGCTAATGTCATTGAAATAGAAAGGTGTTGCACTTGCATTGAAAGAAGAACAATCTTTATCTTGGTGGCAGCTTTCTCTCATCGGAGTCGGCTGTACAATTGGCACTGGGTTCTTCCTTGGCTCCAGCATCGCCATTACAAAGTCCGGTTATTCCGTCTGCATTTCCTTTTTGCTTGCTGCGGTCGGAACGTATCTCGTCTTTAAACATTTGGCTGCGATGACAGCTGATAACCCTGATAAAGGGTCGTTTTGTTCCTATGCTCGTAAAGCATATGGACGCTGGGCAGGGTTTAGCAATGGCTGGGTATATTGGTTTGCAGAAATGCTGATTACAGGGAGTCAATTGACAGCCATTTCTCTATTTACCCGCCACTGGTTTCCTTCTGTTCCGCTTTGGGTGTTTTCTACGATTTATTCCGCTCTTGCCCTTCTCGTCATTATCATTGGGCTTTCTTCTTTTCAAAAGACAGAAAATGTTCTTGCGGTACTGAAGACAGCGGCGATTTTTCTGTTTATGATTCTTGCCGTGCTTGTGTTATTCGGCATTTTGACAGAACATAAACCGACCCTGCATCTGCCTAACAAGGATCACGAATGGATGCCGCTTGGCCCGCTTGGTCTTTGGAATGGATTGATTTACGCGTTTTATGCATTTGGAGGAATTGAAGTCATGGGGCTGATGGCGGTTCATTTAAAAGACCCGAAGGATGCGGCAAAAGCTGGACGTGTCATGCTGATCATTCTAGCGGTCATCTATATCGTCTCAATCGGACTTGCTCTCTTGCTTGTCCCAGTGACAGCCTTTAATGAGAACAGCAGTCCATTTATTACATCATTAGAGCCGTTTCATTTATCAATCTTTCTTCATATCTTTAATGGCATTTTCATCATTGCCGGTTTTTCGACATTGGTTGCCTCTCTCTATGCGGTCACAACACTGCTCGGCACAATGTCAGAGCATCAAGATGCACCTGCTTGCTTTAAACAAAAAGACCCATCTCATGTGAGGTGGTCTTCGATTATCTTAACTGCTGCTGGCTTAATTGTCTCAATTCTGCTTGCACTCTTTTTGTCAAAACACATCTACGAGCATCTCACAACAGCAGCTGGTCTTACCCTGCTGTACACATGGATCTTTATTCTGTTCTCAAGTAAAAAGTTATCCAAGCCATCCACTCGCCAAACGTGCGAAATGATTCTTGCGCTGCTCTTAATTGGAGCCGCCGTTTCAGGCACATTAACAGAGGCAAGCGGACGACCTGGCTTTTTTATCAGCCTAGGGATCATTGCAGTGATTGCCATCATGGTGCTATTTATGAGGAAAAAGTGGAAGCAGGATCAGACCGCATCATAATTTCATCATGTTTTTTAATGCAGTAAATGGACATTTGGCGGAGGCTGGTTTCTCCGCCTCTTCATCTGGGAGAAAGTATTGCTTCCATTCATGATTGGCCGGGTCACCGTACCATTTTAATGATGAATGAACACTGACCTCATCATATGCTTTGAGCCGCTTGCGAACGAGCTGGCTCATTTTTTGTCCAAACTTGGTCGACCCATTCAATTTCTCAAACACCCATCTAGGCTGAAACGCCATCAAGAGATAAGGGAAGTGGCGGCTTTTTCTGAGTTTGTGAGCAGGTGTGGAACACAAAATAAAATAAGCTTCACCATGGAAGCAATACTCCCACTCATGATGATGAGTATCGAGCGGAATCTCCTCAGGCCACGGTTCTTCATCTTTATGATGGAGCCGTTGAAGCAGCGACCAAAACTGCTGCTCAAACTCTTCAAGCGAACTTTCCTTTAAATCCTGCGGTGTTTCAAAAAAACAGATAAATGAAGCATATTGACCGGTTTCTTTCGCACAGCCTTGATATTCTCTCAGGAGCTGGGCTAATTCATCCACCGCTTCCTCTTCCCTCGGGTCACCAACAAACCCATAGCGTAAATGATCGAGAAAAAATCCCTGTCTTCCGGGTACACAAGGGAATGTATCGGCTTCATCTCCTACCATCTCGCCAAATTGTGTGAAAGCATCCTGTTTCCATTCTTCTAGTGATCGTAGATTTTGATCAAGGCAACTTTTTGCATACAGCTGGGCCATTTCCTACACCTCGTTTTAGCGTCTTCTCCATAGCCTATGAGGTGCAAATGGCTGTGGTGACTGTCCCTCCACGACTTCCTAGCGTATGACAAGATGGGTTTCCTATGATCAGACTAGTGAAAGTTAATAGAGAGCCTTTCATCATACCTACGATGGATTCTTCATCAAAAAGACGGAATCCAGCACCCAATAAATAAGGGCTGCGCAGAAGCTAAACAGATAGACTTTATAGCTGATGAACACAACAAGCCCATAATCAATCCATAAAGCCAAAGCCGAACACACCACCCATGCCGCAATAAAATAAATCAATAAGTCACGGCTTCGAAACCTCTTAGGATGCCGGTGTAAAACAAACTGAATCGGTGCAGCAAAAATGACATAAGCGAGCAAAATGAACAGACTGGTCATCTCCACATAACTAAAGCCCACTTCAGGCTGCATGAATAAAAACGTATAAACGAATGTTGCAGTGATGACTGATAAAATCAGCATACACACATAGTTGAATACTGGCAGAAACATACGCATAGCAGAAGCTCCTTCAAACCATTTAATATTCCACCATTATTCAAGAATGTGTTATGTCTGTCAATCCTTACAAAAAAACAGACTGGATGTGTCAGCCTGATTCAGATTATTGACAAAGGGCTAAAATGATTTTTTATTTTAGCCCTTTGTCTTCTATTCAGCGTGATCAAAAACCTTTGCAGCCCTAGAAGGGCGAGCACTGGAACGGAGCGAATTTGACATTCGTGAGCACCGGAGCGCAGACCTGACAAAGAATGCGAGGGTTTGTCTACACGCTGAAACAGACTGGATGTGTCAGTCTGTTTTTCTACCCAATCAACGCCATGATTCCTTGATACCCAAAATAGGCGCCGAAACCAAGTAAAGATAGACCTGCCAGAACAGATAAGCCATGTAAAACACGTTCACTTAAATAACGCCTAAACGAACTAGCAAGCAGCGCCATGCTGAAATCCCAGATCAGCATGCCGATAAAAATAGCCATACTGTACATGAGCATTTGGGAAGCTCCATACTTTTCGATCGTATTGGCTAAAATGCTGCCGTAGATGCCAAGCCAAAACAAAATACTGAGCGGATTAGATAGAGAAATGAAAAATCCGGTCATGAATGACTGGCCAACTGATGTGTTTCCACTATGCTTTTTCGGACTCTCCTGCAAATTGATTTTACGCAGACTTTCAATGCCGGTATAGGTCAGAACAAAAAAGCCGAACAGCCACAAAAAGGTCTTTACAAGAGGTGCAGTCAAAAGCTGGGCGACACCAAAATAGATGAGAAGCATATAGACAATATCCGCAGCCATAGCCCCCACGCCAAATATCCACGCATGCCAAAATCCACTTTTAATCCCTCTGTCGATTTGGGCTGCATTGACTGGCCCAACAGGCGCTGAAAGTGACAACCCTAAAAAGATATAACCAAAAAACACCGCCACATAGACGTCCTCCTTTTGATGCTGACTTGTACATGTTATTCAAACTTTCTGCGTTTTAGTACAAGTCCTTTGTCATCATTTCAGGTGGAGGCTTAGCGGTCTGCTTTCAGTGCTGACTGCTGCGCGTGTACCGTTTCTTTTTTCTTAGAACGATTCATTTGAATCGCAGCTGCAAACAGAAGAACAGCTAAGAAAGCAAATACAAAGACGGCACTAGCCGCTCCTGCCCATTCCAGACTAAATCCAATCAAAAAGGACAAGCAGGCTCCGCCTAAGCTTGCGGCTGCAATAAAATAACTCGTCGCCTCATCGATGGCATTTTCAATCATTAAGGCAGATGCTGTCAGTGCGATTGGGAACATGCCAGCTGCGCAAAGACCGATGAAAAAGATGAGGATCAGCTGCGCGGCGATGTGGGTTGTCAGAGCAAATATCACAAGCAGCAGAATCATCAGAGATGCACTTAGCTTTAAAAAACGCAGCGGATGCAGCTGATCAGCTTTTCTCGCGATCATGGTTCTGCCGATGACGATCGCTGTCCAGAAAGTAGAGACCGCAAAGAGTCCCCAATTTTCTCCCCCTTTTTCCAGCATGATCGACGGCAAAAAATTCGCAAAGTTCGTTTCAATCCCTGCGTAGAAAAAGGCAAAGCAAATCATGATCACCACAATCATTCGATTATTTCGATCAACAAGTAAAGACGGTTTCCTCGTCCCCCTTGTGGTGGGAGCATCCATCTGTCCATGAGGCAGTTTGTTCATAAAAACCAGCCAGAGCATGAGGAAAAATGTCAGCGCACCCACCTGAAATAAAAACACATACTGCCATGTCTGTTCTGTGACAGTCAGCAGAATCACTAGCGGGAATAACAGCGCACCTAATCCAAAAAAGACCTCCATGATACTGATTCGCTTTGCACTATTAGCCATCGAAATGACATACGCTCCGGCTGTTGTCTCAAGACTGCCTGCGCCGCTCCCAAGAAAAAAACCTGCCAGCACAAGCGTTGTCCATCCGGGCACCAATAGCCCCAGCAGAAGTGAGCCGATCATCAGCAAAAGACCCATGGTCAGCACAGCGCCATAGCCTTTTTTTCTCACTAGAATGGGAGATAGCAGAACACCTGTCAAAAAACCAATAAACTGAAAAAAAATTAAAGATGATAATTCCCCGGGACCCTTATCGTAACTCGACAGCAAATAAGGTGTTAAGCTGCCAAAAAATACATGAATGGTCCCAATAAAAAAATAAAAGACACAGCCAAAATAAAATACCTTTTTCATCTTTTCACTTCCTCTAAAAAGGAGCGGAGTCATGATATCCTCCGCTCCACCTCTTTAATATGCCTGGGCAGAGACAACTGCCTCTTCCCTTTCAAAGCATGTATTGAGCGCAGCCTGAGCGCGATAACCATCTTCAAAATCAGCGACCTTCATATGAGATGGGTATGGATCAGTATTCACCCAATGCATCAGCTGATCGCGGAATGTATCGGACCATCCGTAAAATTCATTTGGCGGATCTGTCAGCAAAGTTTGCGGCATTTGATGACGCTCCACACACAATCCATCACTGATCTCATATTCGTTTTTCATGTTCGTATGGTATTTGAATACCTTGTCATGACCAACGACTTCTACACTAAATCCACATTCCTCAGGCTGCGTGCTTTTGGATGTCACCAAATGAAAGAACACTTGATTCTCCATCTGCCCGAAAATTTCGGTATGATCATCCACCTGAACCTTTTTCTCTTCTTTTTCCTTTACATGTGTCAGCATCTTGGTGTTAAGTGATTCTTTCTTCATTTCACTGCCAAATAAGTACCACAGCATATCAATCAAATGAATGCCAAGATCCCCTAGTGCACCGCTCGTACGCAGACTTTCACCGCTGTCTCTCCATGAAAAAGTCTTTCTTCTAAGGGCACTGTTTTTCTTAAAATGAGTTCTGACGGTCAAAATGCGGCCTAATTCACCGTTGGCAATCAAGTTTTTCAATATATTCACAAAGGATAAATAACGATAGTTAAAGCCCATACTGGCTTGAACTTGGAACTGTTTGGCTGTCTCCACCATTTCCTTCGCTTCCTTCAACGACACAGCCATCGGTTTTTCACATAAAATCGGCTGTCCTGCTCTTAGCGACTGAAGGGCATGGTCCTTGTGACAAAAATTAGGGGATGCAATGATCAATCCATCAGATGCATCTGCCAGTGTCCCGATACTTGAATACACACGTCCGCCGTACTGTTTAATGAATCCCTGTGCGACCGACTCATGCAAATCATAGACACCGGATAATTCTGCACCTTTGATCGTTGATAATGCTCTTGCATGTGCTTTTGCAATATTCCCTGCTCCAACAATTCCAATTTTCTTCATGAATGTGCCTCCTCATGTTTATACATCACTGTTTTCAGTGTTTCATAGATTCCTTTTGCATACCCATGATGACAAATTTGGTGATGGTGCCGTTTGGCTTCAGCTGTCGCATTTTGGACAAGGAAGCCGTGTGTGACGGATTGAAGCATCCGCAAATCGTTCCCGCTATCACCAAAGGCAAAGCCTTGATCTTTCGATAAATCATATTGGTTCAGCATAAAACGGACAATTTCATCCTTCCCTGTTCCGACTGGTAAAAAATCGACATCATAGCAATCCGCAGGATCTCCAGCAAGCGGGTTGCATTTATTGATGTTGACTGCCACGCCTCGCTCTTTAGCCAGTGTTTGGATAAATGATAGATGATAAAGATCTGTCCGTTCATCCTGCTCCTGATAATAGAAATTCTTCTTATACCCTGAACTGCCCAGCTGCGTTTGCGGTCTAAGGGAAATGCCCTTTTCTCGGATGGTTTCCAGGATGTCTTCGATTTTTTCATCTGAAAAGCCCTGTGCATCCAGCCGCTTCATCCACTCTGCATCTGGCTGTCCAAAATGGGCATCCGACGTATATACAATCTCAGTCCCTAAGTTCGACGCAATGAAATGCGGGAATTGATGAAACCCTCCTTTTTCCATTTTGCTCGTGACAGAATCGAGGCTGCTTCCCGTCACCCAGCCCAGCAAGAGCTGTCCCGCTTCACTCTTTTCTGCTACAAAGGCTTCCAGCCGATTGACATCCGCTCTCTGCTCCTCTGTCATTCCGTGAGAATAATACGTTTCATCAAAATCACAGAAGACGATCCACTGCGGATTCTTCGGCAGATTCAGCAGTTTTTTATTGAATGGAAGACTTGATAACATGATGAACCCCCTCGATGACCTTCTCCTGATCTTGCAGCGGCATTCCTGGATAAAGCGGCAAGTGAAGTAATTGCTGCGCAGCTTTTTCCGTGTGTGGAAGTGTCGTTTGTCTATATTTTTGAGAAACAAGATTTGTTTGATGCTGATGCGATAGAACCGGGTAATAGACATCCGTCTCTATGCCCATTTCCAGCAATTTCGCTGCCAGTTCATCTCGTTCTCCCTTCAGCACTCTAATCGGGAATAGATGCCATACATGATCATCTGTCAGCGTCGGGAGCTTCATATATCCTTCATCCTCAAGCGTTTGCAGCTGTTCAATGTATCGCTTGGCTAAGTAAAAACGTTTGAAATTTTGCAGTCCTAAATACTTCATTCGTTCGAGTCCAATCGCTGCCTGCAAATTATCAATTTTCGAATTAAAGCCATAGTCACTGCGTTTGACATTTTTCTTTCCAGCTTCAAAGCCGTGATAGCTGATCTCCATGCATTTTTCCGCTAAGGCCTCATCATTTGTAGCGATGGCTCCTGCCTTTCCGCAGACCCCAAGGTTTTTGTATGGATTAAAGCTGAGAACAAGTCCATCTCCATAAGCGCCAAGGCCGCTGCTGCCAATCGCCTGACAGCCGTCTTCAATGATTTTCAGCCCATGCTGTTTCGCAATCGCCGAAATCTCCTTCATATCCGCTTGCTTTCCATATAAATGAACCGGTAGAATGCATACCGTTTTATCTGTGATATGTTTCTCTATTTCACTCGGTGAGAGGCAGTAGGTTTCAGGATCAATATCGGCATATACCGGAACAGCCCCAATGGCAAGCACTGCATTTTCTGTTGCAGCAAAGCTATTGGCCGGCAAAATCACCTCGTCTCCTGGATGGACGCCTGCTGATATGAGACTGATCATTAATGCATCTGTTCCACTTGACGTGGCAATGACATATTTTTTCCCTAAGTACTCAGCAATCGCCTTTTCAAATGTCGGAATATATGGCCCTGAAGTAAAACGGCCAGAGCTCAATACTTCCTTCAGCACCTGCATAATATCATCGATTTCATCTTCTGAAATCAGTTTGTCAACTGGCAGAAACGGTATCTTTTTTTCCTTATTTTGTTTATAATGGAAGAGAATTTTTTCCAAACCTGTGCGCTCTATATCTTGCTCAAGGAACGTCACCAGCTTTTCATTTGCTAGATGCTTTTCAACTGAATCAGCCTTAACTTGAACACCTTGATTGATCATATCCAGCAAAGGAAGATAATCCTTGCTTTTACCTGATATCTTCGTCAATATTTGCATTCCATTCCCTCCAATTAATCAATTCCTTTTGTTAATATTTAACTTGTTTCACATTGTAAATGATGTTATCGATTTCAGAACAATAACTTTGTGTAAAGGATTTGTTAATATGTGTACAATTTATGAAATTGCCAAACGCTGCGGGGTTTCAACCACCACCGTTTCCAGAGTGCTAAACCATCACCCATATGTGTCAGAAGAAAAGCGGCAGCTCATTTTACAGGTGATGAAAGAAATGGAATATACACCGAGTTCAGCAGCCCGCACACTAAGGTCACATCAGACAAAAACCATTGCTGTGTCTGTTCCAGCTGTGGACCATCCTTTTTTTGCACAATTGATTAAAGGCATTTCAAAGGAAGCACTGGATCAAGGATATAAAGCCATCGTGCTCCAGACGTTTTATCAAGAAGCATTAGAGCTTGAAGGGCTTCAATTATTAAAAAGAAAAGAAGTCGATGGGGTTATATTGGGTGCGTTAGAAAATACGTGGGAGAAAATTGAGCCATTTTTAACGAACGGCCCCATTGTCATGGCAAATGAATATCACCAAACAGCAAACATCCCGATTATTGGATACGATGAACGGGAAGCCGCCTATAAAGCGGTGGACTATTTGATTCGGTCGGGGCGAAAATCGATTGGGTTTTGCTTTGATACAGAAAGCAGTGAAGCGCAGAAACAAAGGAAACAGGGCTATCTTGATGCACTCTCTGCTCACGGTTTGCCGCTGCAAGATGATTGGCTGTTTGGAGAGGCTTTTACCATTGAAGACGGCTTTCGCTTAATGGAGGTCATCCATCACATGAAGGAAGCGCCTGATGCCATTTTCACCGGCAATGATCAAGTCGCAGCAGGACTCATTAAACAGGCTATTTCATACGGCTATCAAATCCCCGGGGATCTAGCGGTCATCGGCTATGACAACCAAGACATTTGTGAGGTGACAGCTCCAACGATCACCACAATTGACATACCGATCGTAGAGCTTGGCCAGCGGTCTGTACAGCAAATGATCGCACTCCTGCAAGATCAAAAACCATTACAGCGCGAACATATCCAGCTGCCTACCCGGCTCGTGACAAGAGAATCTACATAAAGAAAAAGACTGAGATCTCTCTCAGTCTTTTTTAGTCTATCAACCTATACAAATTGAGCGAGAATGAATGTCCATATACATACAATACCGAGCAGGATGAAGCTGTACTTCACGGTCTTTTTGAAGAGCTCAGATTCTTTCCCTGTTTCTCCAACAGCTGCTGTAGCGATAGCGATTGATTGTGGAGAAATTAATTTCGCCATCACACCACCGGTCGTATTCGCCCCAATTAACAAACCTGCCTGTGAACCGATTTGAGAAGCAGTGACTGCTTGAAGGTTACCGAATAAGGCGTTGTTACTCACGACAGACCCCGTAATAAACACGCCGATCCAGCCAAGCACCGGGCTGACAAGCGGGAACAAATCGCCCGTTTTGGCAAGAGCAAGTCCAATCGCTGAACTTAGTCCAGCAAAGTTCGCTAGGTTGGCAAAGCCCATAACAAAACAAATAGTAAGAACAGGAACCCAAAGCTCTTTCACCGCTGCTTTTAAGCAGACAGCGCCTTCTGTTAATGTAATATGTCTGCTAAACAGCCCTGTCAGCATGACCGCAATCAGAATGGCGGTCCCCGTTGCACTGATGACATCAATTTTAAAGATCGCATCAATAGGTGTTTCCGTTTGTGCAATTGGTGGTAATTTCACAATTTGCTGATGTAAAAATGGCATTTTCACTAAAATGGTCGTCCAGTTAAGCGGTCCTCCTACAGCAAACAATGCTTTAAATGCCGGCAGACTCCATACCGTAATAACAGCAGTTAAAATATAGAACGGAGACCATGCTTTCAGTATTTCAACGCCGCGATACGTTTGTTTCTGTTCAATATCTGGCGCTCCTTCTTCACGATAAATGTGTTTTGGCTGCCATTTCCGAAGAAATAAAGCCAAAATTCCCATACTTGCTAAAGCAGAAATAATATTGGCAAGCTCAGGACCCATCGTCACCATTGTGACAGCTTGCAAAATGGCATAGGTACCACTCACAACAAGCAAGGCTGGCAGAGTTTCTTTGATCCCTTTCAATCCATCTACAATCAGAATGAGGAGAAACGGAATACAGAATGAAATAAATGGGATCGTATATACAAGGGTTTGAGATAACGCAAGCGGCGTCATATTGCCCATTTGCGCCCCTGTAATCACCGGGATGCCCACCGCCCCAAATGCACCAGACGCAGCATTGGCAATTAAGCAGAGCATCGCAGCTTTCAGCGGTTTAAACCCAAGCTCTGTTAAGAGAGCGGCACTGATCGCAATCGGTACACCAAACCCAGCAGCGCCCTCTAAAAATGCGTTAAAACTAAAACCGATTAATAAGAGCTGAAGACGTTGATCTTGAGAGATTCCTGCAATACTAGATCGAATGACATCGAACTTACCAGATTTCACGGCAATTTTATAGAGCCATACCGCCATGATGACGATATATCCAATCGGCCACAGCCCATTAGATATACCGAGCAGCACAGCAGATAATGCTTTTTCAACTGGCATATGGAAGAAGAAAACAGCTGTTACAAAACTGACGATTAAGGTAAAACAAGCGGCTAAAACACCTTTTAGCTTAAAAACGGTTAATGCAAGAAGGAAAAACAAGATTGGGAGCATTGCCACCAATGCACTGACGAATTCATTACCAAACGGATCATATATTTGCTGCCACATAGTGATTCATCCTTTTCTGCTCAGATAGGTTGCTTTTGATTGATTAAAAATGAGGAGCCAAAATCTCTTTTAACACATTTACACTGTGTGCAAATTTTTCTTTCTCCGTGTCGTTCAGTGCAAGCTCCATCACTTCTGTTGCACCATTTCGATTCACAAGGGCTGGTACACCAATGTAGACATCTTCTGCTCCGTACTCTCCATCTAAGTAAGTGCTGACAGTTAAAATGCTGTTTTCATTGTGCAGGATCGCTCTTGTAATGCGGGCTAAACTCATTGCTACGCCGTAATAAGTGGCGCCTTTTTTCTCAATGATTTGGTAAGCTGCATGACGAACATTTTCCATGATTTCATCTAAGTCTTCTTGTTTGTATTGATCATTTCTCTTCATTAATTCTGTAATTGGTACACTTCCGATATTCGCATGACTCCAAACAGCAAGCTCTGTATCTCCATGCTCGCCAATGATGTAAGCATGCACGTTGTGTGCCGCTGCTTCAAAATACTCACTAAGCATGTATCTAAATCTTGCCGTATCAAGCGTCGTACCACTGCCAATTACTCGTTCTTTTGGAAGTCCACTGAATTTCCAAGTCGCATATGTCAAAATATCGACTGGGTTTGTGGCAACTAAGAAAATGCCATCAAATCCACTTTTCATTACGTTTTCTACAATGCCTTTAAATATATTTAAATTTTTCTCAACAAGATCAAGTCTTGTTTCACCTGGCTTTTGGTTTGCACCAGCACAGATACAGACGATATCTGCATCCTTACAATCCTCATAATCTCCATACCATGTATTCACAGGATGCGGGGCAAATGCTTTTCCGTGGTTTAAATCCATCACGTCACCCATTGCTTTGTCTTGATTCAAATCGATGACAACCAATTCATCTGTGATTGCTTGATTTATTAATGTAAAGGCATAACTGCTGCCGACGAAACCTGCTCCAATAAGGGCTACTTTGTTTACTTTTTCGTTTGTCATTTATCTCATCCTCCTGAGTAAAACTAGGCTGTTTTTCTTATGTGAAGTATTTCACATTCATATTGTGCAACATTTCACAAACTTTTGCAAGGGGACTGCTCAAAAAAAATATGTAGCGAATTTGTGAACACATTTATTGTGCTTTCAAAGCGCTGGATCCATACATATTTCCACAAGAAAAAAGCTGCCAAACACTCGTCGGCAGCTTCCTACATATTTAATAAGGTCCCCAGTTGATCATGACCCCGATACAAATAAATACAAGACCGATGACAAACCAAATGAGGGCAAGCGGCACCATAAAACGCAGCCATTTTACATAAGGTATACCACTTGCAGCAAGCACAGCCATCAATACACCAGAAGTCGGATTGATACAGTTGACTACCCCTTCGCCAAGCATCACTGCTTCTACAGCTACCTGTCTTGTGATACCCATTAAATCAGCGAGCGGCGCAAGAATCGGGATAAAGACAACAGCTTCTCCTGATCCTGATGAAATCAAAAAGTGAAGAAGCGCACTCGCAATATACATCCCGATCGCACCAGCGATTGGACTAAAGCCTGTCAGCATACTCGCCAAGCCGTTGACCACTGTATCAAGCAGCTTCCCATTTTCTAAAATGACCGAAATACAGCGTGCCATCCCAACAATAAGTGCGCCGTATACAAGGCTTTGGCACCCAATAATAAACGTTTTCGCAATATCATTGGCCGCTAAACCGCCAAGCAGTCCAGCAGCGATAGCCATAAAGATGAACACACCCGCCATTTCCTTATCGGTCCAGCCAAGCTGAAGTGCGCCATATAAGAATCCTCCAAGTGACAATCCGCACACTGCTAAAATCAGCTTATGTCTGCCAGTAAATGCAGGCTTGTCCACAGATTCCGCATCGGCTCCGCCAAGCCCCTTAGCAGGAAACCATTGATCGCCAAGAATGCTTCCCTTTTCTTTATTCTTCAGACGTCTTGTATATAAATAGATGTACACAATACTAGAAATAAGAAAACAAAGATAAATAATGACACGCAGGCCAATTCCGGAAAAGATCGGCAGCTCTGCAATCGTTTGTGATAAACCTAATGGAGATGGAGATAAAATCGTTGCGTTAAATCCTGCATAACAGCCGATGTATATGACAGCCGCTCCTGCTACAGCATCCCATTTCAAGGATCGTGCTACAATGATGCCGATTGGAATAAATCCAATGACAGAGTTCACGACAATTCCGGTCGTTCCAAGGACTGAAAATAATCCCCCAACAATACAAATAAACAATAATTGCTTCGTTTGAAACCGGCTGATGACATGGTGAATCATCCCGTTAATAGCACCTGTCTTCTCCAAAATGGCAATGGTTCCGCCCGTAAATAGAATCAGAAAAATAATAGAAGAGGACCCTACCATTCCTTCTTGTATCGCTGTAAAAAAGCCAACTGGACTCACTGGTGATTGATCAATACGGTGATAGCTGCCAGGAACGGCTGTTGTGATCTCCCCAGATGTCTTTCGGTCAAACTCACCCGCTGGTACAAAATACGTTGCTATTGTACAAATCAGTGCAATCATAAATAAGAGAACATACGCATCTGGCATTTGAAGTTTTCGTTTTTGTTTCTCTGGTGCTGATACTGTCGCTGTTTTCATGTGTCAAAACCCCTTTGTCCCGATCGGAATTTCACTTAATTTTCAGAATAATCAAATGATGTGTTATATTATAAACACTGTTGATATTTAAGAGCAATATTATTTCATTAAAATAATGTTTTGGCAGATTATCTGTCAGCAAGGAGGATTCTCATGACAACTTTGACAAACGAAATGAAACAAACCGTGACAGACATCTTTGAACACTTGCATGCCCACCCAGAAATCAGCTGGGAAGAAACAGAAACGACCGCTTATATTGAAGATATATTGAAAAAATTGGGCTGCAAAACTCAAACATTTGACGACTGTACAGGGGTGATCGGTGAAATTGGAGAAGGCGCACCAGTGGTCGCTGTGAGAGCTGATATTGATGCACTTTGGCAGGAAGTAGATGGTGAGTTTAAAGCCAATCATTCATGTGGCCACGATGCACACATGACAATGGCTCTTGGCACCTTCATGGCATTAAAGGAAAAAGAACGACCAAACGGCACGATCCGTTTCATCTTTCAGCCTGCTGAGGAAAGAGGCGGCGGTGCGCTGAAAATGATTGAAAAAGGTGTGCTGGCAGATGTCGATTACTTATATGGCGTACATGTGCGTCCAATTCAAGAAACATTAAACGGACGCTGCGCTCCTGCTATTTTGCACGGATCAAGTAATCATTATGTCGGCACCATTATTGGCGAGGAAGCGCACGGTGCACGTCCACACCTTGGCATCAACGTAATAGAAGTGGCTTCTACCCTTGTGCAGAGACTCGCGCATATCCATGTCGATCCAAGAGTTGCGCATTCTGTCAAAATGACCAATTTACATGCTGGCGGGGGCAGCTCAAACATCATCCCAGGTAAAGCTTCTTTTACATTAGATGTACGGGCGCAAACAAACGAAGTGATGGATGAACTAGAAAAAGAAATTGAAAGAGCCGTTCATTCTGTAGCGGATGCCTTTGGCGCTTCCATTACACTTTCAACAGACCATCGTCTGCCTGCCGCCACCTTAAATGAGGAAGCTGTCCAGATCATGTCTCATGCAATTGAACAGGTTTTAGGTAAAGAACAGCTTGATCCCCCGATTGTCACAACAGGTGGAGAGGACTTTCACTTTTATGCAGCAAAGCTTCCGCATATCAAATCCACAATGCTCGGTTTAGGCTGTGATTTAAAGCCTGGTCTTCATCATCCGTATATGACCTTCAACCGCTCGGCAATCTTTACCGGCATTGAGATTTTGACCGAAGCTGTCTATCAAACACTCCAGCAGCATTCATCATAAATGAAAAAGCCACCCGCCTTCTCATTAAGCGGGTGGTCTGCTTTATATTATGCATTCAGATCTGCCATGGCGGGAACGTTGATTTCTTTTACGCAAGATACCCTTGATAAATGAATCACACATCTCGCAAGCTCCACAATATCCTGGACAGGGATTCTCGTTTCATCATATAGAGTGATGGCCTTTTCGGCTCCATCCTCATATGGAACCTCCGCCGCCAGCTCTCCTGGATTGATACAGGTGACGGATATTTTATCTTTCCTCACATGCTCTCTCAGTGCATTTACAATTCCGCGCAGGCCAAATTTAGATGCAACAAACGAGACCTGAGGCAGGTTTGTATGGTCGAGTCCGGCCGTTGAGCCAATCACGATGATTTTCCCATTCTCTGATTTCCTTACGTGCGGAAGCAGTGCCTGGATGTATGTAATGGTTGAGGTGACATTCACATTGATTAAATGTGCAATATCCTCTGGCTGATCGTGATCAAAGGAATAATCGTCTTCAAAGCCTCGTTTTTCCCATAAGCCGACGTTATAGATGAGTACATCAATCGTCTTGTTCTCCAGTGCTTCGAGCATATAAGAGATATGCGTTTGGCTTGATAAGTCGATTTTCAGCCAAATTCTATGTACACCGTCATCTATGCTCAAACTGCTTGGTTCACTTCGCGATACAATCCAAACTGTATCTCCACTTGAAGGGAGACCCTTTACAAAAGCATCTCCTAATCCTTGACTTGCACCGAATATGATATAGTTTTTACTCATAGCTCCTCCTTCTAGGAAACACAAACTGTAAGCGCTCTACACCTATATCATACAGATTTTAAGAGACTGGCGCCCTTTTTATGCTCGTCTTCACTTATTGATTGGCGCGGCTACTGGATTTCCTTTAATTCGACTGGTAATGCACGTGCCTCTATAAAGCATTTGATCATTTCTGTAAAAAGTTCTTTCTTCTCAAAAGTAAATGTATGTCCAATACCGGGAACGATGAAGCCTGTTGCCTTCGGATGTGAATTCGTTATTTTTTTTGCTGACCGTTTCATAATGCCTTTTTCTTTTTCTCCCACTGTGACAAGAATGCGTGCCTTCGCTTGTTGAAACGTGTCAGGGAGCTTGTAATGGAGGTTTTCTTGAAACATCGTAAGAAGGGTTTTCTTTTGCAGATGTTTCGATTCCGCCGCATAATGATGCAGTACATGTTGCGAGAGCCCCATCTTTTCGGCTTGGAGCTGGATAAACCAATCTTTCTTTAATAATGGATACGTCAGTGGCAAGAGGGGTCTCACCATGAAATGGAGCCATGGCAAAGGCATCACAAGGGCGCTATTGATGACGGCTATGTCTACGATATCCGGCTCTCTTGATAACACATCAACGACAATCTGCGCACCTAAAGAAAATCCAATCAGAATCACTTGACGGCCATTCGCATTTTCCTTGATCCATGAGATAACTTCACGGGTGCTTTCATTCATTGAAAATATCTGTTCTTTTGCTCTTGTCCCGTGTCCAATGAGATCAGGAGCAAAGCATTCATACGTGTCCTTCAATATTTCAACCTGCTCCTGCCACATCCAGCTGCTTACTCCTCCACCATGCAGAAAAATCATGATTGACTTATCCATCGTCCGACAACTCCATCCTTCTATATAAGAAAAAAGCAGCCGCTTTTTGAGCAGACTGCTTTTTCAACATGCTCCCTTCTATTATAAGGGAACCACTATATCATTGACTATTTTTTCAAATCCTCAATGGAGTTTACGTTCTTCATATATGTTGGAACAACTAGCCCCATTCGAAGACCTTTCATACTTGTACCAAGGTCATCATATTTTCCTTTAAACTTCGCTGCATACGTTTTATGCGTATTTGGCAGCCAAGCGGATAATGATGCGTCCGCACTTCCGGTTGCTATTGCTGTCCACATTGGACCTGCTTCAACCTGAGTCAAAGTTACTTTAAACCCAAGTTCACGCAATACTTCTGCTGCAACATTGGTACTTGCAATCTCACTATCCCATGCAACGTAGGCAAGGTTGACTTTTCCACCATTCGACTTTTTCACGCCTTTTGTCCATTTCGCTACTTGGTCTTTATGTTTTTTTACATATTTTAAGGCGGCATCCTTTGGTTTCACACCATCTTGGATATCAATCATGACTTCGCCCATGTCATCTTGAGACCATTTAAACTGACTAAGCATTTTGGCTGCTTCCGGCTGATCCTTCGCAAATCCTTTACGTGAAATCGTATGAATTTCTTCCGCTTCACCGTAAGATTTTTTTGGATCATCTAAATATTTTAAATCATAGCGGGAAAACATCCAGTGTGGATTCCAGCCAGTGATGATGATTGGCTTTTTACGGTCGTAAGATTTTTTGAGCGTTGCCGTCATGGCTGCACTTGATGCAGACACAACCGTCCAATCCTCTAAGCCGTAATCCTTTTTCGCTTGATCTGTCAGTGCCATAATCCCTGAACCAGGATCGATTCCGATAATGGTTTTATTCACCTGCTGAGCAGCACTCGCATTTGAATCTGTCTGCGCACCGCAAGCGGCTAGTAAAAAGACAAGCAGGGCGGTCATCCCAATGTAGAGAGACTTTTTCCACATTAAGCATTCCCCCTGGATTTTTTCGTTTTAATGTTTTGGGTAATACGGTCAAGTGTAATCGCCACAATCACAATGGCAATACCTGCTTCAAAACCAATACCTGTTTTCAGCTGCGTTACCGCACTATATACTTCTGAACCAAGTCCTGGTGCACCTACCATCGCCGCAATGACGACCATTGATAGAGCCAGCATGATACTTTGGTTAATACCAGCTAAGATGGTTTTTGTTGCAAGTGGAAGCTGAACTTTGAATAAACGCTGGAATGTCGTTGAACCAAATGCTTCAGTTGCTTCAATTAAATCAGCCGGTACTTGTTTAATACCAAGAATGGTCATACGAATCGTTGGCGGCATGGAGAAAATAACCGATGCCACAACCCCAGGAACAACCCCAATATTAAAGAAGAAGATCGCTGGTAATAGATAAACGAATGCAGGCATTGTCTGCATTAAATCTAAAATAGGTGTCACAATTTTACGCACAGTTTCCTTCTGTGAAGCCCAAATACCGATCGGAACCCCGATCACAATGGAAATGACCACAGCGGTCAAAACGAGTGCAAGTGTTTGAAGCATTGGATGCCAGTAGCCTAAATAGTCGATCAGTAAAAATCCAATAAGTGTGAAAAGAGCAACTCCTCTTGTACTGATCCACCAAGCAATGCCGGCAAAGATAAGGGTTAAAATAATGGATGGAATGACGCCAAGTGCTGCCACAATCCCATTTACTGTTCCTGCTAATCCATTTGTGATGCCATCAAAGAAACCACCAAACGTTAATGTTAACCAGTCAACAAATTGATCGATATATTCCGCAAACGGAATTCTAGGTAAATCACTCATACTAAACATCTTATTCTACCTCCTGTGCAGAAGGCTCTTGTGCTTTAATTTCCTCTAGCTTGTTAGAAGACATGTTGATATACTCATCATTTCCTGATAATGCACCAATCAATGCACCTCTGACCACAATGCCCTTCATTCTGTTTTTCTCATCAACAACGGCAATCGGAATGTTCGCATCAGACACCGCATCAAAGATCTCTGTCAAATACGTAGATTCCAACACTGTCGTAAATTCTTTATCGAGCACCGTTTCAAGTGACGCTCCCGTTTCTGCTGCCTTTTTCGCTGCTTGGGCAGAAATGACACCTAATAAATGCTTTTTCTTATCTACTGCATAGATAGACGAAATCCCAAGGTTTTTCATGAGCGTAAGCGCAACACGTGCCCCTTTATCGATCTGAACTGTTTCTGCACGTTTCATAATATGACCAGCGGTTAATACTTTAGAAAGGTCAACATCTTCAACGAAGCGTTCAACATATTCATTCGATGGGTTCATCAGAATTTCTTCTGGTGTTCCGATTTGAACGATATTTCCGTCCTTCATGAGTACAATGCGGTCACCAATACGAAGCGCCTCATCTAAATCATGGGTAATGAAAATGATCGTTTTTCCTACAGATGTATGAAGCTCAAGCAATTCATCCTGCATATCTTTACGAATTAATGGATCTAGTGCGCTGAATGCTTCATCCATTAATAAAATGTCAGGGTCATTTGCTAACGCACGTGCCAATCCAACACGCTGCTGCATACCACCACTTAATTGATTTGGATATTGCTCTTCAAAGCCTTCAAGTCCAACAAGCTTTAAAGATTCAAGCGCTTTTGGTCTGCGCTCTTCTTTATCGACACCTTGCAATTCAAGACCATACTCAGTGTTCTCAAGAATTGTACGGTGCGGGAACAATGCGAAGTTTTGGAAAACCATGCTGATCTTTTTCCGTCTGACTTCACGCAATTGATCCTTTGACATATTTGTTATCATATCCCCATCAATATATATTTCACCGGAGGTTGGTTCAATTAACCTGTTTAGCATCCGCACAAGTGTGGACTTTCCGCTCCCTGATAGCCCCATGATGACAAATATCTCGCCGTCATAAACATCAAAATTTGCTCGATTGACACCAACTGTTGCGCCGGTCTCTTTTAGGATCTCTCTTTTTGTTTTCCCTTTTTCAAGCATTTGAGATGCTTTTTTAGCATTTTTACCGAAAATTTTAGATACATTATTTATCTTGATTTTGATATTTCTCTCTTCAGAATTCATATTTTCCCTCCAAATTAGCATCTTTATAACCGTAACATAAGCGTTATGATGCGAACAATCTTTAGAATTCGCTTATTTCCCCACAATATGTATGAATTCCATATAGAGGTCTGGTCATTAGAGTTTATACGCCGTATTACTCGTAAATCCTATAGAATGCTTCATAAACTACATATTTTACGGGGTATTTCCTCTCATCAGACAATATTTTACTGGAAATTCCTAATTGTGCTAAAAAATAAGTCGAATCCTCGTCATAGCGGTTTTTTGAATCATGGGCGAACCATTCCCCTTAACAGGATTTACCCGAAAATGGTCACATAAAAACCTTTTTCCTCAAATTTTATTTAAATTCATAAAAAACTGCCTGCAACTTTAGTTACAGACAGCTTGTTTTTTTAGGACTCTAGGGCAGCCCGCTTAATATTATCTTGAAGCTCAAGCATACGTTTTGTTCCATCTTCGCGTAATCGCTTGTTCTCTTCTTCGATCTGTTTCGTCTCTTTCATCCCTTGTACAATTGTATTAAAGGAAGATTCGATCGTTTCAATGTCGATGCTTGGACGGCCAGATAATTTGGCAATCTCCACACTTTGACTTGAAATATTTTCAGCATTTCGTTTCAGCATTTCATTTGTTCTTCTATCCAGCTCACTCATAGAATCAGCCACAAGCTTTTGTCTCTTCGCTGTAACAGCTTGAATGATCCCATTTTTGAAAATTGGAATCGTGATGATGAAGGCAGAGTTGATTTTACCGATTAATTTCGTATTCCCACGCTGAAGCAAACGGATTTGCGGTGCCGTTTGAAGCGCCACCATTCGTGCCATATCAAGGTCATACACACGCTCTTCAAGCGCTTGAATGCCATTACGAAGCGTATCAAGCTCCATTTGTGCCAGCTGGTTTCCACTAGCTGCTTTTTCTTCATATGAAGGAACCAATTGCTTTAATTCTTCGATTTTCATTTGACCGGCTACGACATACTTTTCCAGCTCCAAATAGTATTGAATGTTATGCTCATACATTTCTTCAAGCGTCACAGTCGATTTGGTCATTTCATCTTTATATTTACTAATTTCCACATTAATTTTTTCAATTTCTGCACCGAGCGTTTGATATTTACTAAAAATCTTTTCGATCATGCTGCCGCCGCGCTTAAAGATTTTTGACAACAAACCACCCTTCGGTTCGTCAAAATCATTTTTATCAAAGCGATCCATAATCTTACCAAGCTGCGTCAGCATTGTTCCTGAGTCAGTGACGCTTGTTGAACGCATCATTGAAAGGATACGATCAGAGAACTTAGAGATTTCAACGGCCGGCTGTTTCCCGTATTCAAGCAGTTCCAGCTGATTTTTCGCATCGATCTGTCTCGCAATATTCTGCACTTCTGGTTCGTTTCGAAGCTGAACGCGAATATCGTCTGCCTTCTCAATCGTGATTTCCTCTTTATCAATTGAAATGATGTCATTTCCGTTTGTATTTGTCATAAGCTTTGATCTCCTTATCGGTTTTTAATGGATTGAAATAACTTTCTAACGATGGACGGCTCTTTAAACTCCTGGTTCATGACCATCTCATCAAGCCAATGGGTATCAAATAGTTGGTCATCGATATACCGTTCGATACACTGATATCCCGCCGGATGATATACGAAGAGATCCACACCCATTTCATTTAGGAAAATCAGGGCGGCCGCATCAGAACGAGTCAGCTCTCCATTATATTCCGTATGGTATAAAATCACTTTCGGTACGGTTTGTGCGTAATCAAAGGTTTGAATCAGTTCAATGAGATCCTGGCTTAAATGCAGAACCTGCTTGAATAAATAAATACGGACATCTAATTCGGTTTCATTGCCTTCTTTTAATAGCTTCGGATGCTGACAGATTCGAGATATCGCCTCTGCTATCGCACGCTGCGTGCCCTCATATAGATGAGAAAACTGCCACACATTGCTTTTCATTAATAAGTCAGGATCAATCTCTCCAGCAGAAGAAAGTGCATGCTGATAATGAAATTGATAATTCGAAGTCACTTCTTTCGTAAAAGGAAAATGGCGAATGGTCTTCGTCTCTTTCCCCTCCATTAACGTGTGAATGCGATCCCAGTATTCACGCTTGTCTCGTGTGACACCCATCATTTTCGCAAAAAGATTCGGAATCTGTATCGTGTCCCGGTCTGCTTTAAAATTCGGGCGGATAAAGGATCGTTCCTTTGCAATTAAAAACAGCTCATCATACGTGGTCTTCAGTGTAATAGAATGAGGAGTATGATCTCTGAATTGCCACGGCTTATACAGCATTGAATCTTCCGTATGAAGCACCTCTTCAAGCTCTCTTGTCGAGCGGTACGCCACCGTTGATTTCCTCTCAGGCTTTTCAGTAGGGAACGGCTCAAGCTTTGAAGTTCCCGGGTACTGATCAATAAAAGTCAGCTTTTCTTCTGGATCTAATTCGCGGAACGAATCCTCGCCTTCTGGATGAAATAGCACAACATCACAGCCAATCAGCATGACATAGTAAAGAAAATAAAGCTGACTTTTATTCGCCTCTCCATACCAAATGACAACCGGCATTTTTTCTTCGATTTTGACTTCCTTCAGCCATGGACCTAGATGATTATTTGAAAACTTCACGACATCCAGCAGGACCCGGCGGAAATCAGGATGCTGAAATCCACCCTCGTGCAGCTGCTTGAAATGCTCAAATACCTTGATCAATGAAAGACGGATATGCCGGTTCATCACAGGGTTTGGATGGCGTACAATCAGCTGTTCACCATCTAAAAAAGCAACAAAGCGATTCACGGACAATCCCTTTTCTTCTTGGTTAATCAAATGAATACGCTGCAGCGCTTGAAAATGCTCCGGCTCAATATGACGATTGAGTGTTTCACTTAAAATATGCATGCCGTCTGTTTCGTATAATTCATGTAAATAAATAAAATAATCGGTTGCATCATGCGGAGTTCCAAGGACCCGGGCGGCGAGACGCGGCAAGGACAACATATGCTCGTCCTTTACATAACCGTCTCTTTCAGGGAGCGGCTTTTTCAGCACATTTTTCCAGGCTTCCTGCTCCGCCCGTGTATGGGTGACATTGATTTCTTTATAACTCACGCCGCTCCTTCCTTTCTCCTATATTTTCTCGAAAGCTACTACTATCATATCATTCAGCCTTCTACTTCTGCTATCGAATCGAAGGCTTTTTTGCGTTCATCATCTGCTCGATGACACAAGCGGTGATCTCATCTGCTGCGGCCATGCCAGATGCTGCTGTCGGCTCAAGTGATGGGTCAAAGTCCAGAACTTCTCCATGCCTTGGGGCAAAGCCCATATCTGATTGACGAATGAGCCCTGCATCTAACAGAGAATCACCCGCACCATAGACGTATTCAAGCTGCAGCCTGTCCTTTAGAAAAGCAACAGCATCCCACTTATTAAGCGGCTGTGGAATAAAATAAAGCTTCCGTCCCTGAAGAGAAACCTGCCAGCCTCTCTCCTCGCCCCACAGCTTCAATTCAGCAAGCGGAATGTGAGATAGATACTCCTCTTTCATAATCAAATAAAGAAATCTTCCCTCTGCTGTACGGGTACGCTTCACCCATGCCGCAACTGGAAGTTCCGAGATCGCCCTCAGCATCTCTCTGACTGGCATACACTCCCTAAGTCTCTCATCAACAATGGCCTGCCAATCCTCAAGCGGCTTGCCATGATGAAGAATACAGCCCCCATTTGTTGTGACAGCATACTCCGGTTTAAGCTCTTGCTCAAAGAAGGTGATTCGTTCATACTGTGCGGTTGTTCTTGTCGTCACTGGAATGAACCAGCCTGATTGATGAATCGTCTGCAAAGATTTTTTCGTTTTAACAGACATATAGGAAAGCGGCCGTTCGTCCAGCACCTCAACTAAATCATACTCTCCTTCATACGCATACTGGTCAAGCACTCGATGTGAGTAAATCAGCGTCCGGTCTAAATCACTAGCAAATGCAAATGTCTTCATGACGTTTGCTCCAGCGGACGAATTAACCCGCAGCACGTGTAAGACATATTGGCATATTCAATGACAGGAACACCTCTGTCCTCTGCCAAAAGCAAGATATGCTTCAGCTTTTCCTGAGATCCAGGCTGAATCAAGATTTTCCAAGGGATTCTTCTAAGCAGCACACGGGTCGTCTCACCAACTCCCGGCTTAATCAAATGGGTATTTTCAATTTGAAACACCTGACCGATTGCTTCAATGGATGCCATTCCCCGCCAATCTGCCGGCGTCCCTTGCGAGAGTATGGTTTCTGCTTTCTCTTGTACATTTGGTCCGAGGCTTGAAAATGCTTCTTCAATTGTATCCACATATAGATTGGACACATCCTCATCAAGCAGCTCTTTATAATACTTTGCCCCATGGAAATCATCGGCATTGATCCAGCGGTTGTTTAATACCGTACGACTGACAAGCCCTGATACTGTCGAATTCAAGCAGGCACTTGGAATGAGAAAGTCCTCCCTCGTTCCGTATACATGTGTACAATAGCCGGGGTCTGCCAGCACAGCCAGCTCACTCGAGAGACGTACACCATACTTTTTTTCAAAATCAAGAACAGCTTTTTGGAGCTCTTTCGAAATCGCCCCTTTTCCAGTCCATCCATCGATAAAAGCAATTTCAAAACCTGGATGTTCTTTCAGCATGTAATGCAGTGCATTCTCGTCTATTCCACGGTCGCGAATAATAGAGATGCTGTAATGAGGCAGATCGACACGATACGTCTTTCGAATATATCGTTTGATCAGCACCCCGATCGGTGTCCCCGCACGCGCCAAACTGCAAAGCACGGTTTGGAAGCCTCGTTTCTTCACAATCTGTTCTGCTACAACAGCTACTGCTTCTGCTACCTTTTCCTTACTTTCTTCAAGAGATTGATAGAATAAAGTCATATAAGATGCCGTTGGTTTGTACTCAATTGGCAGCATTTCTGAATAATGCGCACCGCTCTGAATCGAACGCTCCCGCTCTTCTGTACTTTTCTCCATCTCAATAGAGGATAAATCTTTGAGTAAGAAGGTTACATCCTGCTCTGGATAGCTCCCCATCTTTGTATACACATTAGCCATTCACCTTCACCTCGTCTGATAAAGTCACAATATGCACATGCTTCACATGCCGCTCAGCAAATAAGTGAACAAGCGGAAGCAATGCCTCCTGAGAGACCTTTTTCTCAAAAAAGAGAAATACATCATCATATTCACCTTTTGGAATGTTGTACACGTAGTGCTGAATTCGGGCATCCTCTGGATTCATAAAGGTAAACCCATTTTGGACAGCGTATCCATCCTTTTCGACTGGGTGAATAGGGCTTCTCGTTGTTGAATGAAAGAGAACGCCTTCCCCCATGTGTGCAGACAGTCTCATCGGCACATACATCAGCTCACCTGTCCCTAAGCAGAGTGTTTGTTTTCCTTTGCGTTCCTGCCGCAGCCTCAATCCCGCTTCAGCAGCTGCTTGGTCGAGCGCTTCCGTATCTGCTGCATTTAAACCAAAACGACCCGTTTCATGTATATATGGCGAATGACCAGCCGAATTTGCTGCATAAGAAAGTGAATAGGGCACCTGCTTAAAGAAAGATTGAAGAGAGTGAAAAGAGAGACTTGGCTGCTTCTCTTGCTCCGCAATCTCATACGAATAAGCTGGCTCATCGAGCGTTTTGCCTCGAAAAATCATCTGCCCTTTTAATAAAGACAATGATGTGATGTGAATTCCAAGCTCCTCTTCAAGCTGGCACATGGCTATCTCATGCTCCTCCGTCCGCCAGTCCAAAATGGAAAGAATGGTATAAGAATGCCTTGGATACTTTGCATGAAGGTCACGAATGATGTTGATATTGGTACGACCTGTTGTGACTTCATCATCTACTAACACGATGGGGCGGTCTGTGCGAAGGAATGCTTCGTCTGCATAACAAAGCTGATCTGTTGCATGCGAATGTTCTTCTTCAAATACCAATGACGGGTCAAGATCCAGCAGCTGTTCACGTGTCGTATGAATGTATGATGCGCCTTCTATCACATCATACACACCATGTCCAAGGGCTGTTGCCGTTTCCGCAAAGCCGATGACGACAGGCTTATTGCCAGCTGAAAGCTTTTCTTCTTTGAGTGTTTCATAGGCTGCCGTTAACACCGTGTGATCATCCGTCTTGAGTGCCTCTACAAGAAGATCTTGGTGCGGGGGCGTCTTTCCCGTTTGCTCTTTGGCATATGCCATCGCTAAAAGACCCGAGACAAGGAGCGGTTTTACTGGATGAACAGGAATATGCTTTCCAAGCACCTTACTCACGAATAAAAAGGCTCTTTTTTTGTTCACCCTTGCCGCCATCTCAAAAAGATGCTCTTTTTCAAGCTGGAGCGCACCTTCTTTGAGGTCAAGCTCAACCTCCATATGTTCCAAGATGTTCAGCGTATGCCGCTTCTGATTCTGTGAGTATGTCGATATAGCTTCTATTTTCATGAAACACCCCGTAAATGTCTGACTTAATTAAAATGTGCTCTGCCCACCTGTAATGCGGCTTCGTTTCATTCATCTTATTAGAGAAAGCACTCTTCATCACGCCAACTGTGCCGTCGGCATGTTCCAGAATGCTTAATGCATCCAAGTACTCTTCCTTTGTCACAACGTACATGCTTTGCACTGGCTTGAGATGTGTTGGATGGATCACTGTCTTTCCATGTATGCCGTTGGCTACATCGAGTCTTGTCTCTTTGAGTAAACCTTGTACATCATCGAATTCAGATAAGGACAGCTCACCGCCCTTAGAAAGCGCACGGATGAATGGTTTTTGTTCCTTTCGTGCAGGACCAAAATGCTCCCATACAGCACCTGATACAACAAAGGAACGGCCAAAATAATTGATAATATCTGTGATCAAATCAGCAATCAATCTGATTTCATAAATGGTGGTGTCGCGATCACGGCGAATGCCATATAAGCCGCAAAGATCCGTTGCCCCAATACGAATATTCAAAATATATTCTTCATCATTCAGCATGATCTGCTTTAACTTAGACAGCACCGTATATCTTGTTTCTTTTTCTAATAAATCGGGTGTTTCCAAAATGGGCATACCGTACAGCGTGGTCTTCGTTTGTGCGGACGCCTGTTTCAAGCTGTCCAAATAATCCTTCGCATTATGAATAGAACACTTTGGAAATACAAAACCCGTCAATAAACGAAGAGATGGACCAAGCAAATCTGCCATTTTCAGCAGCTGCTTCGGCGAACGAACCCGAATAAATAAAAGCGGCATTTGTTCAGCCATTTCAGGTGTATGCGTTAATTTGTCCGACAGTTTGGCGAGTTGTACCACTAGATTCTGTTCAGCCATTTCCACTTCTTGATCACCGATGGCATCCTCTAAACAAAATACAACAGAGCAAAGCGCTTCATATTTCTGCGACAGCAGCATGTCTGCTATATCCTGTCTTGTCGCAGGCATATACAAAGTAGCACCTAATGCATGCGCAAGTACGTGCCTTGGCGTCATCAAATGCATCGACCCCGGCCGTTTGAAAAAAATATCGTGCTGCCTCGCCTCTGATAAAAACTGAAAATACCGCATGCTGTGCCACCTCCTGTTGTTGAGAGAAAATCGAACAAATGACTTGATGATTCAAAAAAGGATGGAGCCGCTAATCAACTCCATTCCTTTTTGATCGTCCTATTCTTCTTTTGAAGCCGCAGCTTCGTTTGTCACTTCTTGATGTTTCTTCTTATTGATCTTATGAACGATAAACGTTCCGATAAATGCTAGGATAATAATCGCAAAGAATACAAGATGCGGGATTTCAATGTGAGCAGCACTCAAGCCCATTTTGATCGCAATGATCCCGATGAGAATAAACGCTGTATTCTCAAGCTCTGGGATACGGTCAATGAGAACAAGGAATAACTGTGCGACTGTACGCATCATGAGAATTCCAAGCATTCCGCCTAATAGTAGAATCCATACTTCCTCAGATACAGCGAATGCTGCAAGAATACTATCAACCGAGAAGGCAAGGTCCATAATTTCAACAGAAATAACAGTTGCCCAGAACACACCAAAGACTCGAATCAACCAGCCTTCTTTTTTCAGTTCCTTCGCTTCATCATCGCCGTCACCTAACCAGAAGTGCTTAATAACAAGCCATGCTAAGTAAGCAGCTCCGAGGACCTTAATCCACCAGAACTTAATAAGCAGCATCCCTACGCCAATGAATAGAAAACGGAAGAAATAAGCGCCAATTAATCCGTAGGTTAATGCCTTTTTACGCTGCTTTTCTGGTAGATGTTTCACCATCACAGCTAATACAAGTGCGTTATCTGCTGATAACAATCCTTCAAGCACGACAAGAGTCCCAATAAGCCCCCAAGAGACAGGGTCTGTTAATACCTCTGCCCACATATGCCAATCAAAAAACGAGGCATATGTATCCAACATATGTTTCAAAATGTCCAACTGGTTTTCCTCCTATAAGTGTAGAAGCATCAGCAGGCTTTCGCCTGCTGCTATTCTTGATCGCTGTTTCTTTCTCACTTAGGAAAAGGCCCTCATATGAGCTTTTGACAGCATCTCTTGAACTGATTTGTTTCTCTTATTTACACTTCTAACCCATAATTTTGACAAAGAGCTGCAAGTCCGCCAGAGAATCCGCTTCCGATCGCGTTAAACTTCCAATCACTTCCGTGTCGGTACAATTCACATACCACAACAGCTGTTTCAATTGAGAAGTCTTCGCCTAAATCGAAGCGAATCAATTCTTCCCCGCCCTCTTCATTTACAACACGAACAAATGCATTAGAGACTTGTCCAAAATTCTGGCTGCGCGCCTCTGCATCATGGATCGTAACTGTAATTCCGATACGATCAATGTTAGCAGGAATTTTCGAGAAATCAACGAGAATTTGCTCGTCATCTCCATCTCCTTCACCCGTACGGTTATCACCTGTATGAGTGACACTGCCGCTCGGATGCTGAAGGTTATTATAGAACACAAAATCTGTATCTTGCTGACAACGATTGTTTGCATCCACCAAGAAAGCCGAAGCGTCCAAATCAAATTCGGCTCCGCCAGAATATTTATTCGTATCCCAGCCAAGACCGATCATCACTTTCGTCAGCCCTGGGTTGGTTTTGGTTAAATCGACACGTTGTCCTTTTGAAAGCTGAATCGCCATATTCGTATCTCTCCTGTCTTTGAAAATAGGAAACTATTGCGTTATCCGATATCTAAGCCAAAGTCCGTTGCAATGCGGGCAAGACCGCCTTGATAGCCTGATCCGACAGCTGAGAATTTCCATTCCCCGCCATGACGGTATAATTCACCTACAATAATGGCTGTCTCAATTGAGAAATCCTCTGCCAAATCGTAGCGAATGAGTTCTTCATTCGATGCTGCATTTAAAATACGTACATATGCGTTAGACACTTGTCCGAAATTTTGACTGCGCGCTTCTGCATCATGAATTGTAATGACAAATGAAATCTTTTCAACACTTGCTGGTACAGCTGCAAGGTCAACATTGACCTGCTCGTCATCCCCGTCCCCTTCACCAGTGCGGTTATCGCCTGTATGTACGACACTGCCGCCTCCGCCAGTTGTTTGGTTGTAAAAGACAAAGTCAGATGGAGAGCTTGCTTTACCTGTCGCATCTAAAAGGAATACACTTGCGTCCAGATCAAAGTCATGTCCGCCGTCATACTTATTGACGTCCCAGCCAAGACCGACGACTACTTTTGTTAAACCCGGATTCGTTTTTGTTAAATCAATTTTTTGACCTTTCGCTAAAGAAATTCCCACTAGGAACCTCTCCCTTCTGTTTAAATATAGTTTCTCGTAATATCTGCAAGCTTCGCATCATTTGTTCCATTTCCAAGCGCCGCAAACTTCCACTCATTCTCGTGACGATAAAGCTCTCCGACGATTAATGATGTTTTTCCTGCATAATCATCTTTTAAATTATATTTCACTAATTCTTGATTGTTTGAACGATCAACGATGCGAATGTAAGCATTTTGAATCATACCAAAGTGTTGGTTTCTTCTAAGGGCATCATAAATGTTCACGACAAACACCAATTTATTCACATTACCCGGCACCTTGCTCAAGTTGACGAGGACTTGTTCATCATCTCCGTCTCCTTCACCAGTCAGGTTGTCACCTGTATGCTCCACACTGCCGCATTTGCTTTTTAGGTTGCCAAAATAAATCAAATCTTTATTTTCCGTAAACTTATCATTTTTCAGCATGAGCACTGAAGCATCACAATCAACATCAGCGCCGCCTCCGCCGCCAAACAGCTTTCCTAAAAATCCGCCGCCTTGTGATACAGGGTCCCAGCCAAGTCCAACAAGAATATTTGTTAGCCCTGTTTTCCCTTTTGTTAAATCAATACGTTGACCTTTTTCTAATGTAATCGCCAAATCAATCACTCCTCCAGCATAATAAAAATCTATTTATTAAGCGATGGACCCTATTAAAATCATCATACATGAAAATTCGACAAAATTCATGAAATGACATTGGAGCCTCTTACTCTTTTTTCTATTTACTAGTATATACGATCTATGTTCAAGATAGGTTTCAAACACTTTATATTTTTTTAACGAAAGATGCAGATTGGAAATGGTTCATGTCGTTAATGAAGTGTTTCATGTGAAACATTGTCGAAAGTTCCCGATGAACAGCTCTTGCTGATAAGGAGTGTATTGATGTGGTTTCATATGTTGATATAGAAAAGATAAAAGCAAAGGATCAAAGGATAAACCCTTTCGTTTCCTTCCACCTAAGGATTTCTTTATACTTATATTCAGCATGTTGATGAAAGGATGTTGATGATGCCATCACTTCATATATTAGATCAAGTCGCCATTCCTAAAGGTCAGTCTGCTCAGGAGACATTGATTCATACAACGCAGCTGGCTCAGCTGGCTGAAACGCTTGGGTATGAGCGCTATTGGTTCGCTGAACACCACAGCACAAGAGGGCTCGCTAGTACAGCGCCTGAAATATTAATGGCTCATATTGCGGCTCATACAACGACCTTGCGTACCGGATCTGGCGGTATTTTACTTCCTCAGTACAGTCCTTTTAAAGTAGCAGAGGTCACGCGGCAGCTTGAAGCCCTTTATCCTGGACGGATTGAGATTGGTGTCGGCAAATCTCCAGGCGGGATCGAAAGGACGAGGCTCGCTTTGACAGACGGCGTGCCTAAAGATCTGTCTCAGTTTGACCGCCAGCTGAAGGATCTTCTTTTTTACTTATCAGACAGACTGCCTTCTGGTCATCCGCATACAGGCGTGAAAGCTGCTCCGCTTGTTGATACTCATCCGCCGGTTTGGCTGCTTGGGCTGGGAGAAAATAGTGCCATGCAGGCGGCGGAGCTTGGAATCAACTATATTTTCGGCCACTTTATCCATCCTGCACGCGGCACACAAGCATTTGAGACGTATCGATCACACTTTTCTCCATCTGTCTTTTCTAGGCAGCCACAATCTATGTTTGCCGTCTTTGTCATCTGCGGTGAAACAGATGAAGAAGCAGACAGGATCGCCAGCAGTACAGATTTATGGCTGCTTCGTGTTGAAAAGGGACTGGACAGCCGCGTTCCTTCTATAGAAGAAGCAAGCGCCTATCACTACACCACACAGGAAAAGAAAAAAGTGCTGCAAAACCGCCAGCGGATGATTGTCGGCTCGAAGAAAACGGTGAAAGAGCAATTACAGACCTTGATGGACCGCTATCAAACGGATGACATCATGATTCTGAACAATTCCTTTGATACGATCGAAAAACAACGTTCCTTCAAGCGAATAGCAGAATTATTTTGAAGCCAGCTTTCCAGGCTTCTTTTTTACATTGTCATAAAAAATGGGAAATGTAACATCAAGATGTCAAAATCCTTCCGTCTGTCATCTGATCGCAAATGTGTCTTCTAATCGTTAGCGAACTGTAAACGCATAAGAGGTGTACCTTTTATATAGTAGAGGTACATATTCAATGAACGGTTTACAACGCTGAGAAAGAAGGAGATGACAGACATGAAAAAGAGACTCGATTGGGTTGATGCAGCTAAAGGAATTGGCATTCTGCTCGTGGTCATGGCGCATGTGCCCATTCCAGATTCGCTCAAGCAATTCATTTACTCTTTTCATATGCCGCTTTTCTTTTTACTATCAGGCATGATGTTTCGATCATCCTCATCCCCTGCTCTGTCATTTATTCAGAAAAAAGCCAAAAGCTTACTCTTGCCCTATCTCTATTTCTCCATCATTACGTATGTATTTTGGTTCTCCGTTACCCGTTTTTTCGCATTCAAGGGACAAACGGATATTGATCCTTTCGTTCCGTTTACAGGTATTTTCATATCCAATGCAGATGAAGCAAGACTCACACATAACCCAGCGATTTGGTTTTTAACGACGCTCTTTTTAGTGGAAATTTTATTTTTCTTTATGCATCGTCTTTCTAAAGGAAAACCCGCTGCCGTGATCTTGCTGACTGTTCTTTGCGGAGGTGCTGGATATGCCTCTACCTTGCTTTTAGATCAAAGTCTTCCTTGGAACGCCAATGTCGCCTTGACAGCTGTTGTGTTTTATTCGATTGGATTTTTAGCAAAGCAATGGTTTGTGGAATTAAAAACAGATCCAACCCTTCTTTTATGTACAGGTCTGCTTGTGCTAACGGCTTACATGCAAAGCTTTAATTCACGGATCGATATGCGCGTCAACGACTACGGTGATCTCTTTATTTTCTACGCATGTGCTCTGCTCGGTTCAGCTGCCGTGATTTATTTAAGCTTTAAATTGAAAACATCCCCTATTTTGACGTATCTAGGACGTAATTCTATTGTCATTCTTGTCTTGCAGTTTGCCGGTATCGATATCATGAAAGCATTTGTTTTTTATGGACTCGGTATCAATATTGCTGATACAGCACAGCTCTCTTGGACACTTTTTTATACGATTGGCACATTGCTGCTCATGGTGCCATGTATCTCCTTCCTGAGCAAATACCCGATGCTGCTCGGCAAACCAGCCAAAGTCGCTCAACGCTACGAACAAAAAACATCCGCCGGATGAACAGGCGGATGTTTTTTGGATTAATCATTGATTTGAGAAGGATAAAGTGTCATTCCACCATCTACAAATAAGGTGGTGCCTGTGATATACGCCGCTTCCTTAGAAACGAGGAATGCAGCAGCGGCCCCAATCTCCTTCGGTTCACCAAAGGTTCTCATCGGAATTTTCTCAAGCTGCTTTTGTTTTTTCAATTCATCCTGTAAATCATCATTCGATTCGGTTGCCATGGTACCCGGCGCAATCGCGTTGATTCGAATACCTGCTTCGGCATAATCAAGAGCCAGCGTCTTCGTCATCATATTCATTCCGCCCTTTGAAGTGGAATAATGAACATTAAACGGGCGCGGAATTTCCTGATGGACACTGGAAATATTTAAAATCGATCCTTTGATGTCATGCTCCATCATATAGGCGAGCGCAGCCTTTGCGCCTAAAAATGCACCTGTTATGTTGACATCGATGACGTTTTGCCATTGCTCCAGCGTCATCTCATGCGGCAGCGCTTCTTCGCCGTTGAAGCCTGAATTATTGACGAATACATCTACTGTACCGAAATGCTCCAGTGCTGTATCCATGATGGCTTGGATGCCTTCCTCTTTGGAGACATCTGCGTGTACTTTCACCGCCCCACCTCCGTGCCTCTGAATGGCTTGTACGGTCTCTTCAGCTCCATCTTCATCGCCTTTATAGTTTACAACCACATTCATTTCCTCTTGTCCAAACCGCAATGCAATCGCTTGTCCAATTCCTTTTGAAGAACCTGTGACAATGGCTGTTTTCCCTTTTAAATCTTGATACATCTTCATTTCCTCCATTCACGTGCTTCATCTTGCTGATACACAATGGTTACCCATTTTGGAAAAAACAAAAACACAACCCTCTGCATTTGTACTCGAAGAGGGTTGTGCGTTTCATCAAGCTAAAAGGTGTTATAAACATTTTCACACGTTTCGGCGGTTGGCTGATAAAAGCAATGTGACTTATACCTTGCCACAAACGGCTGATTGTACCAAGTCGCCGGACAATCGCCAGGCGGTTTAAAATACCAAAGGCTGAATTTTGCCGGCCAAAAACGTTCTCCGTTAATATTTCTCCGCGCAAGTGTTTTTTCCGTTTCTCGTGCTCGCTGATAGAAGTAACCATGCGTGACCGCTTCAAATGCATGCTCCTGATAAATCATTTGTGGAATCGTACGCAGCCCTTTAAAGTCAGAGCAGTTGGCACGCAAACGATTGATGCCCACGTTTCCTACGAGCAGCATCCCTCGCCTCCCTTCACCTTCTGCCTCCGCTCTCAGCAGTCTGGCCATTAAATCAATATCAGAGCTTGTCGCTCTTACCACTGCCATACATCCACCTCCAGTTCGTTTCTCTTTTATTTTATGTAGCGTTTCTGTGTAGATGACTGCCATTTTGACATGAAAAAGCACGTTCAGTGTCGGCAGCCTGTCTAAATTTGCTGGACATGTGTCTCGCTGCCAACAACACTCAAACCAAGTGACCATATACATAACAGGAAGAAATATTCATTACTATATACTCATTTACAAGTCATAAAAATCCTTCTAATTGCGACATCATCTTCAAAAACAGTCATTTGAACCTATTCAATAATCCGACTCAAAACCTTAAAATATAAAATGTTGAGTTTCTACAGGAGATATCAAATAATAAATTACAAGTTTCTCCTCTCAACTTAGTGTCATTTTTACTACTTGAAGCCAATCAACCTCGGAAACGCACTGAGGTATTGACAGTACTTTCGCTTCATTCTACAGTAAAAAACATACAGTATTTTTCTTTTTGTGCAAAAAGAATGATATGAACTACAGCTTTTCAATGAAATTCACCATAAACCCGAGGAGGAAAACACGCCATGTTTAAAAAGAAATTATCCCTGTTTCTTCTGATCTTGTGTGTAACTGTTGTCGCTGCTGCTTGTAGTGGTGGAAAAGACAAAACAGCTGCGAAAGAAAACGATACCAAAAAATCTCTTGATGCAGCAGAGGTAAAGGTAGAAAGTGCTGAATACACATTACCACCTCAATACGATACATCTGTACAAGATGATCAGTATGTACTAAAAGTGAATGTATCTGTAAAAAATATCAGCAAAGAGCCTCTCAATGTTGATAAAAGCAACTTCACGCTTTACCAAGATGACGCACAGGTATCTACAATCTCTCCAGATGACTATAACGAAGTATTATCTTCAAGCTCTTTAAATGCAGACAAAGTGACTAAAGGCGGTCTTTTCTTTGTTGTTGACAAAGACAAAGACTATCAGCTTGTTTACACAGAGCCAGGAAGCGGATCGAAAAAAGATGACAAGACATTAGAATTCGATATTAAAGGAAAAGACTTAATGAAAAAAGCAGATACACTACAAGCATCTGCAAAAGCTCTTTCTTCTTATATTGATGTGATGATTTTTGGTAAGAAAAACGATGATTTCGAAAAACTAACAGGTGATAACAAATCAACTGTTGTGAACGAATTTGATAAATCATTCAAACAAGGTTACATCACTTCATCAGGTATTTCTTCTAGCTCAGCGAAGGACGAAAACCTTGATAAGCTTTTAAAAGCTGTGAAAGAAACATTAGCTGAAAAATCAAAAGTTTCAACAAAAACAAAATCCATCAGTGGTGATAAAGCTGTCGTGACTGTGACTCTGACACCAATCGATGCAAGTCCGCTTGTCGATCGTTTGAAAGAGAAAGCGACTGAGTTCTACAGCAAAAACCGTTCAGCTTCTTATGATGAAGCGCAAAAATACTTACTATCAATTTACCCAGATGAGTTTAAAAAATTAGGACCATCATCTTCTGAAGAAACAGTAGAAGTCAACATGAAGAAAAATGATATCGACCAATGGAAACTTGATTTGAACGACTACAAAACAAGCTCATTAGTTGAGAAATTCATCAAGAACTAAAGAAAAACCCCCGATCCCGGGGGTTTTTTGTTATGATTTATCACCTGGTTTGGTGATCGTGAACCCCCTCTATCATCAAAAACCAGAATATAGTCAAGTTATCTTACCCTTGACAACATTTCTTTCTATAATCAGTGTTCCATTTCTTTAGCTTGATCACTTTGAGATATTCAATCCTGATTATTCTTTTTTGTACTTAAGATTTTTTTCTGCTTATTTGAGTTAAAGATGTAGTGTAAACTCGAAGTAAAAAAGGTACTCCTCATTCTTTATTTCATACTGGTGCGGTGATTGTTGTTGCAGGAGCTGGTTATGTAATTGCTACAGAAGCCAGCAAGCACAGGAATAAAAAGTATAACCATTATGAAGCTATTATCCGAGGCGGAGTATATATTGGAAAAGGAATAAGTAAGTCACAAGCAATTGCTAGAATGAAATCAAGAAAGGGTATTATTATTACTGGCATCCCCATAAAAGAACTTCAAAAGCTCATGCTTTCTACGGAGGTCCTGTTAAATAGTTAATAGAGGTGAATAATGTTCAATTACGAAAAGCTATATAAACAATATTTATATAAAAAAGATCAATTGATTTTTACTAAAGAACAAGTCGTTGAAATGATAACGTCTAAATTTAAAGCTAGAGAATTTTCAAAAACAAAGATTTTAGATTTAGTAGATGATGATCACTTTGAATATACTAAGATATTTAAATGTTTTGTCATTGATGATCCGAGTATATTGATTCAATTGTTTTCGAATGAGGAAAAAAAGGATCATCGTGAACAAGTACTTCATAATCGTCTTCATCCGTTAAACCCTAAAAGAGTAAAAGAATGGGAGTATAATCACTTATTGCTTGATGAACAAGAAGGTAGAAGAATTGATATCATTTTAGAAAGTAAAGATGGATTATATGTTTCAGAATTTACCGTAAGAGATAGTTGCGAAAAGCTTAATAGGTATATAAATGCTTTAATTGAAGGTGCACTTATCGAAAATGGGTTAGAAGAATATCCTGATGGTATTCATGACGAGTATTTTCAATTTTATTTAGAGAACTTGGATCAATTCGGTTTCTTAAACTGAAAAATACGATGATCGGCATTCACTTGAAAACGCCCTCTATCAAAGAGGGCGTTTCTTTATTTCGCAAGCATCCATTTCTCTTTCATAAACAAGCTTCTCACGATAATAAACAAGATGACAACTGCGAGAGCTGAGGAGCCGAGTGTCAAGGCGATGGACGTTGGATCGATGATACCAAACATCAATTGCTTACACAACGCATGAATATTGAGGAATGGGATGGCAAAGTAATACGTATCTAGCTGCGTAGCACCTGCTCTCATGGTAAAGAACATTGGGAGCACACCTAGTGTAATGATCATGGACATGTACGACTGAGCTTCTTTCACTGAGCTTGAAACGACACTGAGCAGCAGTTCAATCATGGATACCATGAAGGAGAAGATGATAAGCGCCGCAAACATGACGGTGATAATGCTCCACATTTGATCACCAAAGTTCAGAGCTTGCTTCAGCTTTTCTGTAAAGAGCAAAGTGGATAGAAGCAGCATGCCGATCGCCACAATCCCACTTAAAATACCGAACATAGAGACAGCGAGCCATTTTCCGATGAGAATCTGGAGTCTGCTGGCCGGCGTCAGGAATAAGGCTTCAATTGATTTTCGGTCTTTTTCACCTGCTACAATATCAAGCGCTGCCGGCAAAGCTCCTGAGATCACGGAGGTCACCAAAATCATTGGAAGGAGAATCGACAACAGCATAGCGGTCACTCCGTTTTCCCCTTCATCACCTTCTTCTACATCAACGGACTGCACTTCAAACGGATGAATAACGGACGTATCGATTTGATCCGCTGCTAAACGCTTCTCGACCACCTGGTTTTGATACTGCTCCAGCAATGATTGCAGCATTTGAACGGTGATCACCGAATCATCATCTGTCGTATATCCATGAATTTTAATGGCGAATGGCTTTTGATGCTTGAGCATATCGCCTGCCTCTTTCGGCATTTCCAGGTAAGCATTTGCCTCCCCATCCTTGACGGCTTGCTGCGGATCATCAAATGTTTCAAGGTTTAGGTTTTTGACCTCTTTGATCATTTGGTTCATTTCGGCTGGAAGCTGTTCATTGATGGCGACTGTATAGGCTTTATCCCCTGGATCTGCAATCATGCTTTCATAAAAGAACACCAGCCCAAGCATGGTCAAAAGAGGAATCAGTACGGTTAAGAGCAACGTTTTTCGATCCCTTAGCGCATCTGTCATTTCTTTCAAAAAGACGGTTTTCCACATTATGAAATCCCCCTAGCGAGCTTCGACATAAAGATATAGTTCAAGTCTTCACTTTGTTCCTGTGCATATAATTCTGGAAGTGTCCCTTTGTAAACAAGCTCTCCTTGATGAATCATCATCACACTGTCACAAAGCTGGCTGACTTCTTCCATGATGTGGCTTGAAAAGAGGATCGTTTTATTTTGCTGCTTGAGCTGATGGATAAAATCTCTGAAAATATTACTCGACGTGATATCTAAGCCTGTTGTCGGCTCATCAAATAAAATAATGTCAGGATCATGAATTAACGTTCTGGCAATCGCCACCTTTTGTTTCATTCCTCTTGAGAATCCTTTCACCTTGCGATCCATGTATTGTCTCATCCCAAAACGCTTTGCCAAATCCTCTATTCTTGCTTTGATTTCATGCTGATCTAAGCCATATAATTTGCCAAAGTATTCAAGGTTTTCTCTTGCCGTCAAACGATCGTAAAGCCCCGTCTCTCCGCCAAACAAGACACCAATTCGCTTTTTCACTTCTGTTGCTTCTTTCACTGTATCAAAGCCTGCGACAGTGACTGTTCCGTGTGTAGGCTCTAATAATGTGGCTACGGCGCGCAATAATGTTGTTTTTCCTGCACCATTTTCTCCTAGAATGCCAACGACTTCCCCTTCCTTCACGGAGAACGTCATGTGTTTCATCGCTTTTACGACTTTTTTCTTATCTTTAAACCAGCAGCTGCAATCGCTGAGAGTAATCATGTGGTTCGCCCCTTTCAACTTTCTAAGTCTATGATAGAAAAAATAACGCTTGCCTGATATAAAAATGTCGCGAAACGTCCTTTTTCTGTCTTGAAATGATCTATTTCAAAAAAACAAATGGTAAAATAGACAAATAATAAGAATGGTCATAGGTGATTTTTATGATAAAAGTAGGTCTCGTCGACGATTACCGAGTAGATTTAGAAAAGCTGCACGCCATTGTAGGCAGGATGGAGGCTGTGGACATCATCTTTGTCACGCAGTCAGCAGAGGATGCATATGAGAAGGTCAAAAAAGGAGACATTGATCTGTTGTTCGCTGACATTGAAATGCCTGGAATGTCCGGCTATGAATTAGCGGACCTCATTCACTCTCACGCACTGAATGTCGATGTGGTCTTTGTGACAGGAAACAGTGGATATGCGGTCCATGCGTTTGATTTGAATGTACATGATTATATTATGAAGCCCTACCAAGCTGATCGAATTGCCAAATGCTTAGAGCGTTATATGTCCACCAAACAGGAGAAGAGCATTCATGGACGGCTTCTCATTAAGCAGCAGTCAGATATTCATGTGCTCCAGAAAAAGGATGTTATTTTTGTTGAGCGAACAGGCCGGTCAACAACTATCGTAACAACGACAGGAGATATCCAGACCTATCAGACATTAAATGAGCTAAAGGGCGATCTAGCTGAAAAGGATTTTATCCGCTCCCACCGATCGTTTATCATTAATATTCATTACATTAAGAATTTCTCGGCGTATGCTAAAAATTCGTATATCGTGTCTTTTGAAGGGACAGATAAAAAAGCCATGATGACCAAGCAGCAATTAGAATTCTTTAAGAAATACTATTTTTAAGGAGAACGAACGTGAACGCTTTCTATCTTGGATTTCGCATTTATGCTCTCATATGGTTAGGTCTTGCGTTTCATGCAGCTGCTGAAGCCTTTCTGCCGCTTTCATCCATTGTGTTGTGGCTTCTTACCTTTTGCGCGGTGTGTGTTTATACATTTTTCATGTACAAAAGATTTTTGCCTCATACGAGCGGTGATGTGATATTAGGCGCTTTTATACTCATTACCTGCACAGGTCTTTTGCTGTTTCTAACGCAACCGAATGGACTGAGCTGTCTTTTGGCGCTCATCATGATGGTGACAATCGATATCCTCTCATTGAAGGTGATGCAGACAGAGAAACAGTTAAATGGACAGCTTCAAGAGCTCATAAACGCAGAATCAAGAACCAACGAATTACTTCTTGAGCTGCGCAGTAAACATCATGAAACAGCCAGACATTTAAATGCCTTTTCCGCATCGAACGACGAGCATGAAATCAAAGATTTGATTCAGCAATACGTCAAACATTTCCCATGGATTAAAGGAGAAAATGCATATTTAGCCTCAACCCTACATCCCTTTTTGGAGCGGGCTGAGAAAGAGGACATTGCACTTTCACTAGACCTTCAAGCACCCTTTTCATCGCTTCCTTTTTCAAAGGCGGATCAGGTTAGTTTTACTGGCAACCTGCTTGATAATGCTCTAGATGCAGCGATTGAAGCGAAGCAAGCCGGAAAAGAGGGAAGCATTTCGGTCACGACCTCTATTCGGAGCGGGCTATTTTTAATCCATTGTGAAAACAGCACAAAAGGTATGGAAAAACACGTGCTAGATCATTTGTTCAAAACTTTTGGCCGCTCGACAAAAGGCGGCGATCATCAAGGCATGGGGACGTATATCATTCAACAGCTTGTTGAAAAGGCAGACGGTACGCTTGATTTCACTTACCGTTCTCCAAATTTGCGGCTCGTCATCAAAATCCCTCTCACCATGTCATAAAAAAAAGGTGCATAGCTGCACCTTTTTTAGTGTTAAGAGAAGATCTTATCGATTTGATTGATTTCCTCTTCTGTTAATTGAACATCGTTTGTTTTTAGGTTTTGCAGCACTTGGTCTGCTCGTTTTGCCCCTGGAATAATAGCATCAATGCCTTCCTGCGCTAAGAGCCAAGCGAGTGCGACGTGTGCTGTTTCTGCATTCTTTGATTGAGCAATGGCCTTCAGCTTGTCTACTTTTTCGAGATTTGAAAGGAAAGCATCGCCTTGGAAAAGCGGGTCCTTTGCTCGAATATCATCAAATGTCGCATCTTTTGTAAATTTCCCAGTCAACAAGCCTGACGCCAATGGGAAATAAGGAATAAAGGAGATCCCATGCTCGACACAGTATGGAAGAAGATCCTGCTCTGCCTGACGTTTCAGTAGAGAATACTCTGATTGAAGCACGTCTAAGTAACCATCTCGGTTAAAGGCTTGAAGCTGTTCAAAATCAAGGTTTGATGCACCGATTGCCCTGATTTTCCCTTCGTCCTTCAATTCCTTTAATGTGCCTGCTACTTCTTCGAGCGGCGTACGTCCATCTGGGAAATGCATATAGTACAAATCAATATAATCAGTTTGCAGTCGTTTCAGGCTATTTTCAACCTGCTCTCTTAAGAAATCACGGCTGTTATCAAGTTCAATTTGCCCGTTTACTTCCTTATGAGCTCCTTTTGTCGCAAGGACAAGCTTTTCTCTGCCGCCTCTTTTGGCAATGATCTCACCGATTAATTCCTCTGAACGGCCCAGCCCATAAATAAAAGCAGAATCTAAGAAATTAACACCTTGATCAAGAGCCGTCTCCACAAGCTCCCGTCCAGCATCCTCACTAAGATTCGGGAATAAATTATGTCCACCTACTGCATTCGTACCAAGCCCTATCGGATTTACCTGCAAATCAGTTCGTCCAAGCGTTACCTTTTTCAAAAGCTCATCTCCCTTATCTACATAATCATCCTTATTTTCCCACGAATCATTTCCAACATTCAAGTATACCGCTCTCTAAAATCAACCTGCAGGTGGACGCGGCGAAAATAGAAGATGCGTATGATGAAGATAGACTAAAACGAAAAGGAGATCTTGTCATGACCATTCAAATTGTCATCATTATGATTATTCTGCTTTTAAGAACAGGCAAGGAAAAAGAAATCCGCCCCATCAGGCTTCTCATAGGACCGCTCATTTTATTAGGCACACTCTCTTATTCCTTTACCCAGCATATTGAAATCACGGCGATGAGCCTGCTTGCAATGATTGTCTTTGCACTCGCAGGTTTTGCAATCGGGCTATGGAGAGGTAAACTATACAAAGTAACATATGATCAACAGTCGGGGCGTATCACCGCCGCCAGCTCACTTTATGGAACACTTTTTTTCATCGGAATCATCCTTATCCGGATGACAGTAGGTTCAATTGTACAGGATGGCGGTCATTCCCTGATCATTTTCGCAAATGGCCTGACATTCCTTCCAATCGGCAGTATGATCGGCTTACGTTTTATTCTTTTAAAAAGATATATGAACATCAAGGCATCTGCTGCTATTAACTGACAGACAGGAGTTTTTGATATGAACCTTCAGCAGCCACTCAAGCTTTTAGGTCAAATAAGGCGGAAATTCGTATTAGGCCTTGTTTTGACCTATATGTATATTCAAATGTATGAGCCCCTTTCATTAGGCGAATTGGTGTTTCGCACCTTCGTCTATTTGGTGTTTCTCCTTTGTCTTTTTCCAAAAAGCAAGCTGTCACCTAAAAAGCAATTTTCTATGCTCCTCTTGATGTGGATTTTGACACATCTTTTGTGGCTGGTGACAGGTCAGATTCAAGACAGTATTGGACTGACCTTTTTTATGATCGGCTTTATCGCTTTTCGTTTTTCAGAGGCGCATCATCCCTATCTATTTGCTATCATCTTTTTCACCAGTGGGATCAGCTATTATATAAACGATTTTTCTTGGAACATGGTGATCACTCTCCCGCTATTCCAGCTGCTTGTGTATACACTTGTTTTGATTTCTAGAATGCGTCGGCGTGAACAGGAATTAAAGGAAGAACACTTCGGAGAACTGCAATTGGTTCACAAGGAATTATCAGAAGCCCATGAACAATTGAAAAAGGCGCATATGGAGCTTGAAGAAGCGACCGTTCAGTCACTCCAATTTGCAGTGCTCGAGGAGCGAAGCAGAATTGCACGTGACCTGCATGACAGTATCGGTCACCAATTAACCTCGATGATTGTCCAGCTGCAGTCTTTGCCCTACCGTTTAAAGCAGGAAGAACCAGAGCAGATGACGCAGACGTTTCAGGAGCTGATCCATATTTCTAAAAATTGTCTCACCGAAGTTCGTTCTGTGGTTCATCATATGGCGTCAGATGATGCAGGTCTCGGACTTGCCGGACTTCGCAGCCTCATCAAGCAAGGAGAGATATCGGGTGAGCTTGACATTCACTTTCATACAGAGCAGCTTACGTATAAAAAATGGCCGCTCTCCGTATCTGAACTGCTTTACCGCATTTTACAAGAAGCCATCACCAATACAATTCGCCATGCCAAGGCCACCGCAATGACCATTACACTATCTAACGACCAGCATGAGCTGATGATGAACATTGAAGACGATGGATATTTGACCAGCGAAAAAGATATTTCATTTGGCTTTGGACTGTCAGGCATGAAGGCACGGTGTGACGCAGCAGGCGGTTCCCTCAAGACGTCCATACGCGAGCCGCACGGCTTTTGTATCCATGTTCACATTCCTATCAAGGAGGACTCCGAGACATGACAAACCCTATTAAGATTGGCATTATTGATGATCAGCCGCTGATCCGCCAAGGATTTCGTTATATTGCAAGCGCTCAAGAGGATATTGACGTCATATGGGAGGCGTCAGACGGTCAGGAGGCGGTTGAGCTTTGCTCGATCAACACACCAGACGTACTGCTGATGGATGTACAAATGCCTGGAATGGATGGCATCACAGCAACAGAGCACATTTTAAAAAAGCATCCAGATGTAAAAGTTGTGATTCTCACGACCTTTGATACGGAAGAATACGTCTTTGACGGAATTCGTGCAGGGGCAGTCGGTTATTTGCTGAAGGATACAATGCCTGAGGAATTAATTGAGGCCATCCGCACCGCCTTTGCTGGTGAATCTGTATTTCGAACGGCAGCCTCTGAGCACATGATGACACGAGCTCTTCAGCAGGCAAATGATACACATCACACTCATCTGCTTCACGAATCATTCACAGAACGTGAACGCGATGTATTACAGCAAATGGCCTATGGCTTAAAGAATGAAGACATTGCTGATCAATTATTTATCAGCAAAAGTACGGTAAAAACGCATGTGCACCGTATTTTACAAAAGCTCAATGCACAAGACCGTACACAGGCTGTCGTCTTCGCCATCCGGCACCGCCTCGTGAAATAAAAACTACCTTCACTTCAAGATTTTTATACAAAAAACATTTAAAACCTAAAATAAATCTATAAATCAATACTTATTGACTAGTATATTATGCTTATTTAATTCCTTATTTTATAGGTTATTGTGTTAAAAACTATCAAAAATAGGGACTAAAACCTATTCCTCATCATGAATGAATTTCGATAGAATGAATAGTGCAAATCGTCATTAGGATATTTTCCCCTTTAACACCCGAATATACCAATCTATCTGTTTCTTTTTTCTTAGTCAGATAGCGGGAATGAAATGACGAAAGAAAAGCAAAGGAGCTTCAACTGTGAATCTTAAAAAATTAAGTGCACTCCTCATGATTTCATTCGTGATGATCATCTCTGCAGCCTGCCAGGGCTCAGCCAAATCAACCGACGCTGATCAAAAGTCAACGAAAACAGCAGAGGTAAAAGTCAATAGCTACGAATATACGTTACCAGAAGACTCAACAACTACCTTGAGAGACAATGAATTGGTGCTAAAAGTCAATCTGACGATCACAAACAAAGGTGACAAAGCCCTTTCATTATATAACTCTGACTTCTCCCTTTATCAGGACGACGCCAAAGTATCTGATTTAAAATTCTACGGCAGCAAAGACCGTCTTGACCTTGGTTCATTGAACAAAGGCAAGTCACTTTCAGGAGCTCTTTATTTCCTAGTAGACAAAGGGAAGAAATATCAGTTCGTCTATCAGGACAGTATCAAGAAAAACAGTGATTCCATCCAAATCGACCTAGATGGAAACAAAATACTCGATTCAGCAAAAAAGCTGGATAACCCAGCAAAAGCGTTATCCGCTTATACCGATATTATTGTTTTTGATAAAAAGAACGATGAATTCGCAGATTTAACGGGTGACAACCAATCGGATGTCGTCAATAAATACCATGAGATGTTTGTAAAAGACTTCAAAAGAAGTGCAGGAATATACGGAAATGAAGTGAGTGACCGAGATATTCTGTCGATGTACAAACGCATTCAAAACACCATGAAGGATAAAGCCAAAGTAGAAACAAGTGTGAAAACCATCTCTGATGACGAAGCAAAGGTTGTCGCTCAAGTAACAGGCATTGATGCTTCTAACTTAAAAGACAAGCTAGACAAGCAAAGAGACGAGTTTTACAACGGGAAAATCCGTTCTAAAGAAGAATTGTATAAAAAAAGCTTAAACTTGTACGCATCTGAATTCGAAAAACTTGCTCCCGTTTCCAGCCCAGCTGAATATGAAGTGAAAATGAAACGTAATGGGGATGGTCAATGGAAAATTGACCTCAATGATTATAATACAGAGCAGTACATGAGTGGTTTTATTAAAACGAGATAATCTAAAAAAAGACGCTGGCCTCTGAAGGAGCCGCGTCTTTTTTAGATTTTATACTGTCGCCTCTTGCTCTTCTTTCACCGCTTTTTCGATATCTTTAAAACGGCTCGATACAGTCGACGCACTAATGCCATACTTTTTCGCTACTTGTGCTTGAGAAAGCGGGGCATCGCTTGCAAGTGAATGAATGTAGTATTCGATTCCGGCAGCAAATGACGCTGCTTTACGGATCACAGGTGATTTCTGATCACAGTAGGCTTTCCAAACCGTTAAAGCACCATCTGTCAGGCTTTGATCACCGTGCTCCTTCATTCCGTCTTCAATCAGCTTAGCAGTTTCCAGCTGGACGTCACTTGCCCAGTCCATACGATCTGCTGATAGACCTGCACCGCCTTCTGTTTGAGCAGGTGTTTCTGATTCTTCTACTTCTTGCTTCGCAAACATACACTTCAGCACATCAGGGAATGATTCTCTCATAAATGTGCTGCGCGCCCCTCCATTTGCTTCATATGCGTCAACAAGCTGGCGAACTTGAAGAAGAAGAGTATCTGTAAACTCTTTCGCAAACATCGTATATTGAATGAAAAACTCTGCCTTTTCTTCAAATTGAACAGGAAAACCAAGCACGAGACTTCCCTTTTCAGGCAGTACCGTTTGATCAGGTTTTACATCTACTTCAACCTTCTCCGCTGTTACCATATTCTCAAAGTAAAGAGACTCGTCCGTTTTTTCATTTAATAAAAGCAAAGATGGCTCCATGTCTGTCCAAGATTGGACCACTTGTCTTGTTTTCGGACGGGTAATATCTTCTGCTTTCTTTGTCAGGAACTCTTGGAAAATGGTCTCTTTCTGATCAGTTAATGGACGGAAGAAGATGCCCCATACACTCAAATGGAAAACTGAGATTTGTTGCGTTTCTTTATCCATATCTGCAAGGAAAGAAAACTCATTAATGAATTGATTGATCGCTCTCTGATGCTTAGAAAAAGCATAATTCATTAAATCCTTTTGAACTTGTACAGCTTCCTTAAACACAAGCTCAGACGTTTGTTCTCCGCCTGATTTTTGACCACAGCAATGTTTATATTTTTTTCCGCTTCCGCATGGGCAGAGCGCATTTCGTTTAATTTTTCCCAAAATAAAACCTCCGACATTCTAGTCTAACCTCACTATTTTAACAAACGATTGCACAGGAGGGTTTTATTTTCAAGAAAAAAGAAAAATCTGAATGATCAGTTAAATTATAAAATCACCTGAAGATCACGATAGATCATAGGAAAGACAGACTTTCTCTGTTTATTTTCTCCAATCATACCAACAGATTTCCCTCAGCTCATTCCTTCGAATAACTGCTTTGCCTCAAAATAAAAGATTTGAACGAATTTCTTCGTATTGACTCTGCCTGTCGATCCTGAGGGAGAAGATGTCTTCTGCATTTCTTTCATTCTTTGACTGACATCGGTAAAATCGAAAAACTTCGACGCGTAGTGCTCAAACTTAGGATTTGAGAAATCTGTTAATCCTAGTGAGGCAAAATGATTCAAGGAATGATGAATAGCTCGTCTAATCCGCTGCTCCGCCGCTTTCACTTCCCGCATCACCTCTACATCGGTTGCACCATGATCCAGTTTTCTTTCTGCTGTTTTGATAAACAGCTGCTTTAGCGGCGGGAAATTGACCTCATGAGAATTGGCTGACTGTGTTTCATGTAAGTAGATGAGTATCTCCAGTAAATCCTTAGAGCCGCTCTCGCCGACAATTCCCAGCTCAGATAAGAGGAATTCCCCAGCCTCTTTCATCGTTCTTCTCTTCGCCCCAGCGCCCGCACCTTGAGAAATGACAGGCTCTAATGGCAGCACGTGGCGAAGAGAGGCTTGTATATCGTAAATCGATTTTTCCAGCTTGATACGCTCCATGACTTTTCGAATCACACTGACGATTTCAATGCGATTGACAGGCTTATGGATATAATATTCAATCCCTAGTTCATAGGCTTCTGCCATCATCTCTTTCGCCTCTACTTGGGAAATCATAATGACCTTGCCTTTGAATTCAGGGTGGATATGGCGGATGGTTTGAATGCCATCTCTAGCAGGCATTAAAAGATCAATCAAAAGGATGTCTACTTTCTTGAGGTTCAGGGAATGTGCCTCTAATCCAACTCCGTCACCCGCTTCATCTACGACCTCTCCCAAATCCTCATCCTCTATGATTTGACCTAAAATCGAGCGTATTGCACGATCATCATCTGCAATGAAGAATCGCATACACTCACCCTCTCTGTATTAAATTTTGTATAGGAAGGACAAGCAGAAAAGCTGTACCTTTTGTTTCTTTTTGTTCGATTTGAATCTGACCGCCAAGCTCTTGAACCAGCTCTCTCACATAGGATAAGCCAATTCCTGTAGACGGTGTTCCAAATGCATCAAATTTGGAGGTATACCCTGGATCAAACACAATCTCTCTCATTTTTATAGGAATCCCTGGTCCGTCATCTTCAATCCGAATCTCTATTTTATCATGACTTCCTTTCAATTCGAGTGAGATCATCCCGGTATCTTTTATTGCTTCGACTGCATTGGCCATTAAATTATTAATCAGCGATAAGAAAATAAACACATGATAATCATGCAGATGAATGCCCCTTATATCAGAAGTAAAGGAGATGTTTTTCCCAAGAGATAAAGCATACTTCTCTTGAATGCGGATCACAATTTGAACAAGCTCTTCCGCCTTCATATAGTCTTGCATATTTTCCTTCGAAATCAGCTTTGAAAGCCCAGCATAAATACGCTGATTGTCCTTTTTCACTTCATGAATTTCTCCTGCGAGCTTTAACAGCTCCTGACTCACTTTTTTCCCTGCTTCGTGTTCATGCAGCAAACGGTAAAGCCGGTATGATTCCTGTGTAATATGCTCTGTATGTTTTAACGTTTTCTTTAAATGCACCGTTTCTTCATATAAATTCGAAATGACCATCATCATATGCTCATTTTGTTTCATGATCTGCTTTTCTCTTGATTGAGCCTCATACAGCTTCATCATATTAAAAAAACTGATCACCACAAAGCTATGAGCAAACGCAATGAGGAACATATCGCTCAGCTTTGATAAGGTCATCGTTGTATCAAACACTAGAAATTGTACAAACAGCTCGACAAAATCAGCAACTAATTCGATCATCAGGCCGATGATCCCAATGAAAATAGAGCGCTGTTTAAAGCGTCCCGTACGGACGGCAAAAAACAGGAAAGCATAAGTGAAATAGAAAAAGAAGCTTGGGAATTGCTGATAAAATGATGAAGCCAGATCAGCATTCTGCTGAATCAAATCTAAACCTACCCGAAAAAGCACAATGGCTGCGCCTGTTAAAAATCCCGGCAATAGCGGTCTAGATTTTCTTAAGAGTAATAAGCAAAAGAAAAACGCAGGTGCGCCAAAGCTGATGCGAAACGTCTCATTCACAGGATAAAACTTCAGCTCTCCTGCAAGCGGCACAATGACTATCATAAAAATTAAAATGAATGCGTCCTTTTTGACAAGCTGATTTAAACTCAAATGACTGACATCCCTTCCCCTGGTTGCATAGCCACAGTATACAAGGAGACTCTTTTCTCCACAATGTACAAAAAAATAATTTTCACTGCTCCTTTTATCCTCAAAATCCTTTTTTATGACTATTCTCCGGGGCAGCAAGGTGACCTTTCAGCTATTCACTGTTTTGATCATTGACGACAATAATAGGAATTGTTTAGACAATCATCGACAGACTGATTTTTATTTGTAAGTTTTTCTGTAGATTTACGTCAGATTGTGTAGTTTCCAAGATAAATTGAATGAACAATTTTAGTGAAACTATATGTAAGCGTTTTCTGAATTTTCACTAAAAACCCTTTTTGTTTTTCCGCCGACAATGCCTTCATTTGTACATATATTTAGGTGTAAAGGAGTGGTGCAAGCAGCGCATGACAAGTTCTTTGAAGATGTGTAACATGTTTTCGTGCCTATTTGATCGCATTTTTTGTCATCCGCCAATTCAATAGGGTACTTTTTGATTTTTGATTGGAGGAATCGTATGAAAACAGCAATTTCTAAAAATACACAACACGCATGCCAGTCTTCTGTTGATCAATGGGCAGAAGAAATACGTCCGTATTACACAAACGGGCAGAATGCTGGCTACATTCCAGCACTTGGAAAAGTGAATTCCTCTCAACTTGGTATCAGCGTGATAGGCCCAGATGGATCATCTGTACGATATGGTGATTGGGACGTTCCCTTTACCCTGCAAAGTATCTCAAAAGTCATCAGCTTTATAGCTGCCTGTTTAGGAAGAGGCGTACCTTACGTCTTGGATCGGGTAGATGTAGAGCCAACTGGTGATGCATTTAATTCCATCTACCGTCTTGAGATGCATAAACCAGGGAAGCCCTTTAATCCAATGATTAATGCTGGAGCTATTACCGTATCCTCCATCCTTCCCGGAAAGACTTCTACAGAAAAGCTAGCATATATTTTCGATTTAATCGAAAACTTAATAGGTAAGCGTCCTTCTGTTAATGAAGAGGTTTATCAATCAGAATGGGCAACTGCACATCGAAATCGGGCACTTGCTTATTATTTAAAGGAAACCAATTATTTAGAATCGGATGTCGAGGACACGTTAGAAGTGTATTTAAAGCAATGTTCCATCGAGGTTACAACAGAGGACATCGCCTTGATTGGACTGATTATATCAAGTGATGGCTACCATCCCTTTAAACAAGTCCAAGTCATCCCAAAGGATATCGCTAGACTAACAAAGGCATTGATGCTGACATGCGGCATGTATAATGCGTCTGGGAATTTTGCTGCTTTTGTAGGCGTTCCAGCCAAAAGTGGTGTGTCTGGAGGAATTATGGCTTGCGTTCCGCCAAGCGCAAGAAGAGAGTTCCCGTTTCAGACAGGCTGTGGAATTGGCATTTACGGTCCTGCCATTGACGATTGCGGAAATAGTATTACCGGTGTCATGATGCTGAAAAAGCTCGCCAAAGAGTGGGATCTCAGTATTTTTTAAAAAGAACAGTGATGAATTCGAAGAGGTGATGTTATGAACGAAAAAGCTTTGCTATCTTATTTAACACATACAAATGATTTTATTTGGACTTATATTGTGATTGCTCTGTTACTTGGTGTTGGGGTGTACTTCACATATAGAACACGCTTCCTGCAAGTGAGAATGATCAAAGAAATGCTGCGTGTCCTGAAGGAAGGAAGAAAAGAAAAAGAGGGAATATCACCGTTCCAAGCATTTGCCATCAGTATGGCAGCACGTGTAGGGACAGGGAATATCACAGGGATTGCTATCGCTATTGCCATTGGCGGCCCTGGTGCCATCTTTTGGATGTGGATCGTAGCCATTATCGGATCTGCTTCAAGTTTCGTTGAAAGTACACTAGCTCAAGTATATAAAGTAAAAGACAAAACAGGTTTCCGCGGTGGACCTGCTTATTACATGGAAAAAGGGTTAAACAAGCGCTGGATGGGGATTTTATTTGCGATCCTGATTACGATTTCTTTTGGAATCGTCTTTAATGCGGTTCAATCAAATACGATCACTGTCGCTTTTAAAAACTCCTTCGGTTTAGACCGTTTAACCGTCGGTATTGTGATGGCTGTCATTTTTGCAGCGATCATTTTCAAAGGAATCCAAGCGATCGCAAAGGCTTCTGAATACATTGTCGTTGTGCTTGCGGTTGCTTACATCGGAATTGCGTTCTTTGTTATTGTCACAAATATCACGGAACTTCCTGGTGTCATCAGCACGATTGTGAAACACGCCTTCGGGTTTGAACAGTTTGCTGGCGGTACGCTAGGCGGTGCCTTATTACAAGGGATTAAACGCGGTCTCTTCTCAAATGAAGCCGGTATGGGTAGTGCACCTAACGCAGCAGCAACGGCTGTCACAAGCCACCCTGTTAAACAAGGATTAATCCAAGCATTCGGCGTGTTAACAGATACGTTAATTATTTGTACAAGCACAGCCTTCCTTGTTCTGTTTTCTGATGCGTATAAAACAACAAACCTGCAAGGAATTGAATTAACACAGGCTTCTCTTAGTCAGCATATTGGACCATGGGCCTCTGGCTTCCTTGCCATCATGATTTTCCTATTCGCGTTTAGTACATTGATCGGTAACTATTACTATGGGGAAACGAACATTGAATTCCTTGGAGCGAACAAAATTTGGCTTAACATCTATCGAATTGCCGTTATTGGAATGGTTCTGTTCGGTGCGGTTGCCACTGTTCCTCTCGTTTGGGGTCTAGCCGATCTCTTCATGGGACTCATGGTCATCGTCAACCTCATCGCCATTACCATGCTGTCTAAGGTCGCCTTCGCAGCACTGAAGGACTACACGAGACAGAAAAAAGAAGGCAAAGATCCTGTTTTCTATAAAAATGCCGTTCCAAACAATGAGAAAATTGAATGCTGGGACGACGAACCTGCTGCATTGAAAAAGAATCAAATCGGATAAATCAAAAAAGCTCTGGTCAACTGGGGACTGACCCCATAAGATGAGACAAATAAAAAACACCTTCAAGTTTGAAAACGGATCGTTGTGATCCGAAATAAAACATGGAGGTGTTTTTTCTATGGGGACAAGAGTGAGTTATCCGGTTGAAGTCAAACAGAAGGCTGTAGAAATGAGATTGGCAGGCGTATCAATGAAAGAGATTTTGCGGGAATTGAATATCAAAAATAAAACGCAGGTTCAGACATGGGTGAGGTGGCATAAGGCTGGGGATACACACCGGTTCGAACAGCCTGTTGGAAAACAATATACCCATAGAAAGGGTCCCGAGTACTCTTCCGAATTAGAGAGACTGCAGGCAGAAAATCGCTATCTGAGTCAACAGAATGAAGTTTTAAAAAAGTACAACGAATTGGAAAGGAAGTTGATAAGGAAACGTCAATCAAACTGGTAGAAGAATTGTGCAAAACAATGACAGTACAGGACATCTGTGTCCATTTAGGCGTCTCACGCGCTTCGTACTATAGATGGAAAAAGAATCTGAATCAGAATCATTCTAAAAGACAACTAGAGAAACAAATCGGCACGTTGTGCCGAGAGCACAAGTATCGATATGGATACCGAAAAATCACAGCCTTACTAAAAGTGAGAATGCTTATTAACCATAAAACTGTTCAACGTATCATGCAGAAAAACCAGTGGCAGTGCCGGGTTAAAATGAAAAAGCGTAAGAAAAATGGGCAGCCCTATGCTGTGGCTGGTAATATACTGGATCGGAGCTTTCAGTCTGATCGCCCTCTTGAAAAACTAGTAACGGACATCACGTATTTGCCTTATGGACAGAAACAATTGTACCTTTCCAGTATATTGGATTTATATAATGGAGAAGTGATTGCGTTTACGATTGGTGATAAGCAGGACACAGACTTTATTTTAAACACACTTGATCAGCTCCCAGCACTGCCTGAAAACTGTGTGTTACATAGCGACCAAGGTTCTGTGTATACATCTTACGAGTATCAGAAAGCTGTTCATATAAAAGGCATTACCATGAGCATGTCCCGTAAAGGGACGCCCGCTGATAATGCCTCCATCGAATCGTTTCATTCCTCGCTAAAGTCTGAAACGTTCTATCTTAACAGCATTGATCGAACTACGACCACCATCGTAGAACGCACTGTCAAAGAATACATTTATTATTATAACAACATTCGTATTCAAACAAAACTAAACAACCAATCACCGATCAACTATCGGCAATTGGCTGTATAAAGGTGTTTTGATCCCTGTCTCAAAAACGGGGGTCAGTCCCATTGATCAGAGCTTTTTTCTTTATGTCAAAAATTCAAGTATGAGTTTGTTGACGACCTCTGGTTTCTCATGATTGATCCAATGAGAGGCATCATCGACAAAGATCAGCTGGCCATTTGGACAGATCTTTATCGTTTCCTTCGCTAGCTTTCTGCTTAAAAATTTGTCCTCCATCCCCCAGATCATGCGAACAGGGACGAGAATTCGTTTGGAAATTGGCTTTTCAAAGCCGCCTTTTTTGATGGCTCGGTACCAATTCAGCATTGAGGTCAAGGCGCCTGGCTGTGTCCAAGCGAGCTTGTAGCTTGAGACATCTTCCTTCGTGAACAAATGTGGTCTTGCCGTCAGCCCAATGGCTTCATCCAGCTTTTGAAAATGATTTTCTTGAAGTGCTGCCTCTGGAGCATTCGGAAGCTGAAAAAAAGCGATATAGGAGCTTTTCTTCCACTGCGGCGGATAAAAAGGAAGAACCTTCATCATCACCCGCGGATGCGGCATATTGACAATGATTAATTTCTCGACATATTGAGAACGGGTTGAAGCCAAATGCCAAGCAACAGCTCCGCCCCAGTCATGTCCGCCGACAATCGCCTTTTGGTTCGGGCTCAGCGTCTTGATCAAACCCACAATATCATCTCTCAGTTTATCTAATACGTAGGATTCGACTCCTTCTGGCTTGTCACTTAGATGGTAGCCTCTTTGATCAGGAACAACAACACGATAGCCTGCCTCAGCCAAGGGGATGATTTGATTTTTCCAGCCGTACCAAAACTCAGGAAACCCGTGGAGCAGCACAAGCAGCGGGCCATTTTCTGGTCCAGCCATTGCTGTATGAAGTGTTACACCATTTGTTTGGATTGATTGAAACTCAATTTGTTCCATTCCTTTGCCACCCTTCTCCTTGTCCTTTTATTCTTCCAACATAGCATATTTTCCATTTTTCAGAAAATAAAAACACTCACAAAAAAACCTTCACACTCGTGAAGGTACAGATTGTTGACAAAGGGCTAAAATGATCTTGATTTTAGCCCTTTGTCTTCCTTTCAGCGTGATAGAAAACCTTTGAAGTCTAGGAAGGACGAGCACCGGAGCGCAGACCTGACACCGAATGCGAGGGTTTGTCTACACGCTGAAACTTCACACTCGTGAAGGTCTTCGTCTATTTCATATAATTCAGAACCCAGATCAACCCATTTTTCCGGTCCTGTACTTGTCCGTGAAGTGCGCCAAAGAAGGTATCCTGTAATTCGACCAGTACATCTCCATCAGCTTCCAGCGCTTCATAGACAGCCTTTAGTTCTTCTTCATTGTCAAACTGCATGATCAATCTGAGATTCTCTGGCTTTGGCGTGCGTCCAAATGTATCTGAAAAATGAAGCAGTGATTCCCCAAGATGCAATTCAGCATGCAGGACACGGTCCTGGTGTTCATTTAAGATATGAATATCCCCACCAAAAATCCCTTGATAATATTGAAGAGATTCTTTCACATCTTCTACAACAATATAAGGACTAACACTAATCATATCCCTCATCCTCCTCTTGTTCCGTTCATCATCTCTTTTATAGCTTATCCCAAATCGTATGAAAAAAGGCACAAATCGTCAACGGATTTGCACCTTTTTCTCATGAAGATTTCGCTAATTCACTATGTTTGTTTGAATACGCTGCATACATGACGACACCGATTAACAGCCAAACCCCAAAGTAAAGCCACGTCCGGCCTGGTAAGTTGAGCATAAGGAACAAGCAGCAGCCCATTGAAATAATCGGCAAAACCGGCACAAAAGGAACCCTGAAGCCCCTCTCAAGCTGCTGATGTGTCTTTCTCAAAATAAGCACAGATAAACTGACCATGGCAAACGTTAATAACGCACCGATATTCGCTAAGTTGGACAGATCCTTCAATTCAATAAAGCCTGAAATAACAGCTGTCATTCCGCCAATCATCCATATGCTAGCAACAGGCGTATCGCTTTTGTTTGTTTTTGAAAACACTTTAGGCAAAAGTCCGTCTCGGCCCATCGCATAGGCAATTCGAGTTGCTGCATAATTATTGGCGAAAATCACAGCCATCAATCCAATGACTGCACCAACAGAAATAATACCAGCCACGCTATTTTGATGTACACTTTGCAGGACATAGGACATAGCCTCTGTGACATTCAGCTGTGTATAGTGCACCATGCCTGTCATGACCAAACAAACGACAATGTAAATGATCGTACAAATAAGTAATGAACCTATGATCCCAATTGGCAGGTTCCGCTGCGGATTTTTCACCTCCTCTGCTGAAGCAGAAATTGCATCAAACCCTAAAAAGGCAAAAAATACAGCAGCAGCACCGGCAATGACACCTTCTGCGCCAAACGGCATAAACGGCTGCCAATTGGATGGCTGTACATAAAAGCCGCCTACTACAATGAAAAGAACAATAATACCGAGTTTCACAAATACCATGATATTATTAAATTTTTTACTTTCCTTCGTTCCTCTAGATAAGATCCACGCAATCAGTAAAGCAATGATAATCGCCGGCAGATTCATATATCCGCCTTGCTCCGGCCCCGCTAAAAATTGATGCGGAATCGAAATTCCAAATCCCTCAAGCAGGCTGTTGAAATAACTCGACCAGCCGCTGGCGACAGCTGAAGCAGTCAGCATATAAACAGACAATAAGGTCCAGCCCATCAAATGGCCTACAAGCTCGCCCATGGTCGTATATGAATAAATGTACGCACTGCCGAATACAGGAAGCGCTGAAGCCATTTCTGCATAACAAAGTGCTGCCAAACTGCACACAATGGCTGCAATCGCAAAGGAGAAAATAACAGCCGGTCCTGCATCCTTAGCCGCTGTTATACCAGTTAACACCATAACCCCTGTGCCAATCACTGCCCCTATACCAAGAAGCGTGAGATCTAGCCCGCCCAGTGTTTTCTTTACCCTTTGCTGTCTGCTCTGTTCCAACAAATCGTGAACGTGTTTCTTACGAAGAATATGTCGCAAACCCTTTCCCTCCAAAACGTTAGAAAAACAAAAAATCATTCAAATTTCATTATAGCAGAATAGGTACTAAGCATTCACAACCAATTCACGTAAATCTTTCTTCATAATTTTACCAAGCTTGTTTTTTGGCAGATCACTGATGAAATGAATGGATGGCACTTTGTAATCTGCCAAACGTTCCTGACAATAGTTCACCACATCTTCTTCGCAGAAATCGGCGGATTCGTCTTTTACGATATATGCACTTGGCACTTCACCATATAATTCGTCCGGCACCCCGATGACAGCTGATTCAATCACACCTGGAATTTGTTCAATGACTTCTTCTACTTGATCAGGATAGATATTATCTCCACCGTATAAAATCACATCTTTGTATCTGCCTGTGATAAATAGAAAACCGTCTTCGTCTAGATAGCCTGCATCTCCCATATGGAACCAGCCATCTTTGAGCACCTTCGCAGTAGCGTCAGGCTGGTGATAATAGCCTAAGAAATAAAATGGGCTTCTCATGACGACTTCGCCAATTTCTCCAGCTGGCAGTGTTTCCTCAGTCTCAGGATGAACGATTTTCACTTCTACATCTGGATCCACTTTACCAGCAGAGCCCATTTTATCCTCGCCCATCGCAGGATGCCACGCACTGACAACCCATGCTTCCGTGCTTCCGTAGCCATGCATCATCTGAATGCCTGCTTCTTTGTAGTCCTTAATCAAACGGACCGGCACCTTCGTACCGCCAGAAATCGCAATTTCAAAGGATGAAAGGTCATACGAACCGCGCTTCATTTCTTCCAGCATGTACGTATAAGCTGATGGGAAAGCCATCATGAACGTTATTCTTTCTTTTTCGATCGTTTCTAAAATGCGCTTCGGCGTTGCATCATGTAAGAAAACAAGTGTATACCCTTCAATGGCAGCAGCGATCAGATGATTAATTGAACTCATATGATAGAGAGGGTGACTCGCCAAGTACCGTTTCCCTTTCAAGTCAAATCCTCGATTCCCGCGTCTTGTTAAAAATTGATAGATTCGTCCATGTCCGACCATACAGCCTTTTGGATTCCCCGTTGTCCCAGAGGTAAATAAGATCATCGCTAGATCCTCTTCTGATACCTCTTCCGCAAGATCACTGCCATCATTTGAAGCCAATATGTCTTCAAACAGCTGCGTTGTTTTCGCATTTACACCAGATTCCACCATGAGGCAGTTGTCTAAAGACACATTCACCGCAGCAATCACATCACGGAATTCTCGGTCAAAAAATAAAGCCTTTGGCTCTGCTTTTTTCAAAATACCTTCCAGCTCAAAAGAAGTAAGCTGCCAGCTAAGCGGAACTGCGACTGCACCTGCTTTAATGGCTGCCAGCATAATCGTTGAAAAGTGATGATGGTTTTGACAAATAAAGCAAACGCGGTCACCTTTTCGAATTCCTTTTTGATTTAAGTAATGTGCAAGCTGGTCGATGCGTTTTGCATATTCTTCAAATGTATAAGACACCCCTCCGCCAGTTACCGCCTCAATTTGTGAAGAGCGCTCCATTCTGTCGTTTAGTAATGCCTGTAAAGTATTCAATATCTTCATCTCCAAACGTTTGATTTCCAATAGCCAATTTCCAGCGAATTGGGTTGGCAGATTTTATCTCATTCACATTCTAAAATAAAAACAGCTGAAAGTAAAATCATTTCATTTTGGAATTGTTCTTTATATTAATTGATAATATAGGTAATTTTATAGCCGTCTTCCATTTTGGTTTAAATCATGTTGATTATTATGATAAGATAGACCTAGTAATTGATCGGAAATGCGAATGCAATAGGAAAAGAGGTATGGAGAATGCAACATTTCGAGCTAGAGGCAAGTTTGTTAGACCATGCACTGACAAAGTATTTAAAGGCGACGAAACAAATAGATGAAGAAAATATTCCGAAAAACGTCACGAATGTTAAAGGGTTTATTTTACGTATCATCTACCGCCATCAATCATGTACTGTGAAAAATATTCTGCAGGAAGTTTCATTATCTCCCTCTGCAACAACAACCGCTCTCAATCACTTAGAAGACGAAGGGCTGATCATCCGCTCTCGAAATAATAATGACCGCCGTACTGTATGGATTGAACTCTCTGAATCGGGTGAACAAATTGCTAAACAAATGATCGACAATCGCCAGCTGCTTGTGAATCAATTGTTCAACCACCTTTCAGAGGAAGATAAAAAAACATTTTTTGAATTAATCGAAAAAATGATGGACGAGCACACATTAAAGGCTTAGGAATACTCCTAAGCCTTCTTTTTTATGGCTTTAAAACGACCTTTATACAATCATCCTGTTTGTCATTGAAGATGTGGTACGCATGAGCTGCTTCATCTAATGGTAATTTGTGAGTGATAATGGCTCTGGGATCAATTTCACCGCTTGTCACTTTTTGATAGAGCTTTGACATGTATCCTCTCGCCGGGGCTTGGCCCATTTTCAGGGTGACGTTTCTTGCGAAAAAAGCGCCTAATGGAAACATGTTGTACAGGCCGCCGTACACACCCGTCATCTGCACTGTTCCACATTTGCGAACGGCTTTTGTGGCAATTTGAATGGGTCCAATCGTTCCGCCTTGGAGTTTGAGCTTTTGCTCAATTTTTTCAAGCGGCGACTTCTTTCCATCCATTCCCACACAATCAATCACAACATCAGCCCCGCCCTTGGTAAGCTCCTTTAATGTTTCTCCCATGTCGGGATCTTCTGTAAAGTCAAAGACCTCAACGCCGCTCATTCGTTTTGCATGCCGCAGGCGGTAATCAATGTAATCGACGGCAATCACACGTTCTGCTCCTTTTTGCCAAGCAAATTGCTGTGCCATTAACCCAACAGGTCCGCAGCCTAGCACGATGACCGTATCGCCTTTTTTCACACCTGCGTGCTCTACACTCCAATAGGCGGTTGGCAGGACATCTGATAAGAACAGCAATTGTTCATCCTCCAGCTCACAATCCTCTGGAATCTTAAACGGTGTATAGTTGCCAAAAGGTACGCGTAAATACTCTGCCTGTCCTCCGGGGTAATTCCCATATTTCTCACTATAGCCAAAAAGTCCACCTGAATCGTAGTGCGGGTTTGAGTTGTCACATTGGCTTTCTAAGTGATGATCGCAATATTGGCATTTACCACATGCAACTGTAAATGGAATGACGACACGGTCTCCCTTTTTTACGGCTGTGACATCCGGGCCAACTTCCTCCACAATCCCCATTGGTTCATGCCCAATCACATAGCCGATTGGAAGCGGGAAATTCCCCTGATACAAATGTAAATCTGATCCACAAATTGCTGTTGATGTAATACGTATGATCACATCTTCCCGATCTTGAATCGACGGTGCATCTACTTTCTTCACTGCAATGCTATTTTTCCCTTGATAAGTAACAGCTCTCACATGGATTTCCTCCTTTAGCTCAAGTCATCTTTACATAGCTTCACCTTGAATGAATGGTTCATTCATCAAATGAGAAATTTATGTGGAGGAGGCAAAAAACAAAAAAAGCCTGTCGATTGTTTCGACAGACTCATGATGTCGTGTAACGCGTTACACACTTATTCCTTTTCGACAAAAAACAAATCATATTGAGTTGAAGTCTCCCGATTGAACATGAAATTCCCTTCTTGAATAAAATAGGGGCATATACTTGGGCTTGGAGATTCTTCAAACTGCTCATACACCTGCTCAATTTCTCCTGGAAGCAGCAAAACCAACATTTTATTTGAATGAGACACAAATTCATAAGAGTGGATCGTATCTGGCGGGATATAGGCAAAGTCACCCGGCATCAAGCAAATCTCCTCTCCGTTCAAATGAAGGTTCATCTTCCCTTCAACACAATAGATTGCTTCTGTATGAACTTGATGATAATGCGGCGGGAAATATTTCTCCTTCGCTCCTTCAACCACAAAATGACTGAATCCGCCTCCAGTTGTTTCTACTGTTGCAATCAGCTCATGAATCTGACCATCAATGATGTATTGCTTCCCTTCACCAGCCTCTAATACATAAGGCTGTACCTCGTGAGGAAGCTGACTATGAAATAAAACGGAGGGCCTCGTTGTATTAGACAGTTCTCTGATTCCATGCATCAGGATGATATCGCTTTCTTTTTCAGCCTGCTGAAAACAGGATGCATCGAAAGCATGATGAGTCATAGACCATTCATTCTGAAAAAGCCTCTTCCCAATTTGCTGATAGACATCTGTCATTTTTCCACCCAGCGTATATGAAATAAATCTTGTTTTATGACTATGCATTCTGTAGCCATGAATCGTTTTGGGCGGGATATGAATATAATCAAAGGCTGTGACCATGTATTTTTTACCGTCCAGCATCACTTCAAGCTTTCCTTCCAGCACAAAAATGGTTTCAAATAAGTGCTCATGACAGTGCAGCGGGAAATAAGCTCCTTTCCCACCTGTGATTAAGGCAAGCTCAAACAGCTGATTCGTTTGATTTGCTTCTGCCAGCATATGAACAAGCTGATTCTCCAGCCCATACAGCTTTCCGGAACCAGACACGGTATAAAAAGAGGTACCTTCGGATTGCTTCATCGATTGCGGTTGCTCCGACATCCCATCACTCCTCATGACAAATTGACTATCTATATTATATAGACCAATTGATATAATAGATAGACAATATGCGAGAGATTTTACTCTTCTCGCATAAATAAGTGTCTAAGGTAACTTTTTACGTGTTCTAAAGGGGTCGTTTGTTTGAGTGCAGTGGTCATCGATAAACCCCCGATGACCATTGAGTGAAGGAGAGAAGCCAGCTCATCCGCTTTGTTTTCTTCATACCCGCTGTTCATTAGCTTTTCTTTTACAAGCTCCTGCCAGCGGATCATTTCTTGTTTGCATGCAGCATGAAGCTGCGCGTTTTCAGGCTTGGACTCTGCCGCAAGCAAGACAATTGGAATCCCTCTTTCACTTTCTTTCTCCATAAATCCTCGAATGATCTTTGTCATAAAACGATCGATGGCGATATAAGGGTCATCCGAATAGGCAAAGCCTTCTTCAATTTGATTGATGACCTTTTGACTAATGTATTCAACAGATGCAATGGCCAGCTCTTCTTTTCCATTTGGAAAGTAATAATAAAGAGAGCCTTTAGGTGTGCCGCTCTCTCTGATAATTTGATTCAATCCTGTCGCATGGTATCCCTGTTTACGTAAAAGAAGTGCTGCCGTTTGAATGATTTTGTCCTTCGTACTCACGTGTGACACTCTTTTCCCTCCATAGACCAAAGTCGCTTATCATGCGTTATCGATTTAATTGACTAGTTCCTTTCCAAATCGAGGATGTCTCCATTTCCGCCGCAAGCCTGAGCAGCCAGTCCTCTTTTCCTTTAGGTGCTGTCACCTGTACCCCTAAAGGCATGCCCGCGCTAGTCAGATGAACAGGAACACTCATTGATGGCTGACCTGTTAAGTTGGCAAGCTGTGTAAATGGGGTGTAGGTCAAGCTCTTGAGGAACATGTCATAAATAAGATCCTGCTGCGCTTGCATGGAAAGAGATGACACACGTAAAAGTGCGGCTGTTTCCTGATCTGAATGCATAAGCTCACCAACCTTTGGAGCTGAATAGGCAGTAGCTGGTGTCACATAGAGATCGTAGGTTTGATGAAATGATGCCATTTGTGCAGCAGCCCGATCCCACGCATCAAGACTTTCTGTATAAGCAGCAGCGGTCACATTCTTGCCAGCCTCCGCCAGCACCCATGCCACGATGTCCGTTTCCTCCGGCTTTACTGGACGCCCTAACGAACGAGCCAAGGAAGTGAATAACGCAGACATTTCTCCGCTGTTCATCACGTAATATTGCTGCATGAGATGAATCCCATCAATTTCCGGCTTGGCTTCCTCTACTTGATGACCTTGCTCACTCAGCCATTTCACTGTTTGCTGAACCGCCTGCTTCGCCTCCTCACTGACCTTCGTGCCAACTGGAGATTCTACGCTGTAAGCAATTCGCATAGAAGATGTACGTTTCACCAGATCCTCTTGGTAACTGCCATCGTATAATGGGGTTTGGAAAGCAGCTTCAGGCTGAATGACTTGAAGAAGATCAAGAAGGGCTGCACTGTCCCGCACTGTTTTTGTGAGTGTAAAGTCAATGGAAGCCCCTTGCCACTGCCTTCCTGCGCCTGGGCCTACCGGCGTTCTTCCCCGCGTAGGCTTAAGGCCGAACAAACCGGTAAAGGATGCTGGAATCCGGATGGAACCACCGCCATCACTTGCTCCGCCAGCAGGTACAATGCCGCTTGCAACAGCTGCTGCTGTCCCGCCGCTTGAGCCGCCTGGAGAATAGTCCGTATTCCAAGAATTTCTCGTTGGCCCATGTAACGCAGGCTCCGTTACATTTCTTAAACCGAATTCCGGTGTATTTGTATGTCCGATCATGAGAAAACCAGCCTGCTTCAACCGATCAACAAAGTGCGAATCCGAATTTGCTTTTACATCCTTTAACAGCAAAGCTCCTGCTGTCAGCGGTTCATTTTTTATTCCTTGTGATATATTTTTCAGCACAAACGGAACGCCCGCAAATGGCTGATACTCATGTAACTCCTTGATGTCTTTTAAAACTTGTTCTTGTCTTGTCCGTATCACAGCGTTTAGTTCTGGATTGACCTCATTCAATCTATCAAATGCCGCCTGCATAAGCTCCTTGGGCGTTACCTGCTTATTCCGCACAAGTGCTGCCAAGCCAGTCGCATCATACGTCATATACTCTTTTACGTTCATCAGCATGTCCTTCTTTCTCTTATCATGATGTCTCTATTGTCTACTAGAATTCTATGAATTTCAATTTCAGGTTACTTGTAAAAATAACTTTCTGAACAAGACGACAATTCTACTATCCCATCCCTCTGCTTTCTCCGATATAATAGAGAAAAAAAGACCGAGGTCATCGGATGAGAGGAGCCACGCATTGAAAAAGAAATTACTTATCGTCATTGCGTTTCTTCTTGCGTTGACAACTGCTTTGCCCTTCCATTCGCAGGCAGCTGCACCGCCAAAAGAAACAGATGTCATCATCGTCTATAAAAATCAAAAAGGAAAACAAACAGCTATTGAGGAAAGTGAGAAAGTGAACGCACAGTACATACATCTTCCCGCTGTCGCTGTGACAACAGATGAACAAGCGGTCACCTCACTCAAAAAAGACCCAAACATCGCTTACGTCTCAAAAAACGTAAAGGTCAAACTCGCAGCTTCTACTGTAAAGAAAACAGCCGCTACTACTAATCAGGATGCATTGGTACAAAAATCTTACAATCTGCAAAAACTAAATATCAAGCAAGCAATAAAAGAAGGCGTCACTGGTAAAAATGTAAAAGTCGCCGTATTAGATACTGGCATTTTCTCACACGAGGATTTAAAGGTAGCCGGCGGTAAATCATTCGTGAACTACACATCCTCTTATAAAGATGATGAAGGACATGGCACACATGTCGCCGGCACGATTGGTGCGCTTAATAACGATTATGGAACAGTCGGCGTCGCTTCCGGTGTGAAGCTGTATGCTGTGAAAGTGTTAGATAAAAAGGGAGAAGGCGACCTGTATAGTCTGCTTCGAGGCATCGATTGGGCGATTACCAACAAGATGGACATTATTAATTTAAGTTTAGGCTTTGAAGACAATATCCCCATCTTGCGTTCAGCAGTAGATGAAGCCTATAAAAAAGGGCTGCTTGTAGTCGCTGCAAGCGGAAATGATGGGAAAAAGAATTATATTAGCTACCCTGCCGCTTACAATAGTGTCATTGCCGTTTCTGCAACAACTTCCAAAGACAAACTCGCGTCTATCTCGAATACAGGAAAAGGGATTGAATTTTCTGCCCCTGGCGAGAACGTCATCAGCACTTATTTAAAAAATGAATATTGGTATGCAACGGGGACATCACAAGCTGCACCGCATGTCACAGGAATGCTGGCACTGTTAAAGCAGCTTCATCCGAAGAAAACAAATGCACAGCTTCGCACTTTATTGCGCAGCTATACAGTGGATCTTGGTGCAAAAGGGAAGGATCCGCAATTCGGCTATGGCCGCGTGCAATATGTGCCGCAATCCACCTTTTTAAAGGCTGCGGCCAGTGCTGTCAAAACAGCCGAAACATCTAAAAAGCAGGCAGATGTCAATCAAGCCAAAACAAGAATTGGCCGGCTCACTGCAAGCAAGCAAAAAACAGCACTCACAGAACGGGTGAAGAAAGTCCAAGCAGCCATTGATATCCGCTCGGCACGTGCAAAGGTCAAAACAGCCGAAAAGAACAAAACACAGGGCGCTATTAAAAGTGCTCAAACGGCCATCAAAAAACTAAATAAAGGCAAAGAAAAAACAAGCCTGCAAAACCGGCTTGACAAAGTCAAAAAACAAGTCGCTTATCAAAAGAAAGTGACGGACGCTAAACAAAAGGTCAAAAAAGCGGAAGCCAAACGAACAAAGAAAACAAAAGCAGCGGCTCAAAGCGCTGTCAAACAGCTAAAAGCCTCCAAAACAAAAACCAATTTACAAAAACGATTAAACCGTATTAAGGTCTAACAGAAAAAACGATTCCTTTCAGCGAGGAATCGTTTTTTCTATCTCAACATCGGCTCAAACAAGCTGTGATGATATTTCCCTTCGGCATCTGCCCTCACTTGATCGAGAATTTTTTCTATCGAAGACGTCACGCCTTCTAATGCCCGGCGTACTGCGCCGTTCTCAAAATCCGCTAAACTCTCCGGCAATTCATCTTCATCCAGTACATAGACTTCACCAGTCGGAAGAACGAGAAGATCAATAATGAGGTCTTCAAACATGACCAGCTGGGCGTTGAACTGTGTATCTCCCACAATATTAAAATAAGATCCTAGTTCCTTCCCTTGATCATCTCTCCAGAAATATATGTTATATGGACGATCCTTCCAATAATAAGCGGTCGTATAGCTCCCTTTTGGAATGGTTAGAAAACCAGCACCTGCCCTCATCGTAAACGGGTCTTCAATCTTATGAAACAGCACAGCCTGCTGTCCCTGTGCATCTAACAGCTGACAGGTATGTTCCACAACTTTCTGATCGTATTTGATTTTTCTCTCGATGACTTCATCCCAACGATCCACATGCAGCGAAAACAACATGTCACAACTCCCTCTAAACATCTCTTTTCTTTCCAGTATACACCGATTTTTTCTGAAGAAATAAAGGATTGCCTCATTTACTTATGGAAGCCCTATGATGAGGTGAAAGAAATGAACGGAATCACGATTCTTGAAAACTTTACACAGCTTGGACAAATCATCCTCATGATTTGCGGCTATGTCCTTTATTGGCGGCTGGTGAAAACGAAGAAAGAACGAAAGCTGTCTCCTTATGAACGCATGTTAAAACTCTTTGTCATGTTCGGTTTCATCTCGTGGGTGGTATCCTATTGGGCGCTGGCACTGTGGGCGTAAATTGAAAAAAGGAAGAGCTTGTCATGGAGGTAAGCTCTTCCTTTTGCTGCACGTTATACTATGAACCTGCCGGCTGTTCTTTCTTGATCACATATTGATAGCTCTTGACATGTGTCCCATTTTGGTTCACAAATTCTTTATCAAGCGCACGCTCAAAGCCCATTCTTTCATATAGGCGAATGGCGGCCTGCATTTTATCAGATGTATGAAGATACAGGACATTTTCGCCCCATGATTGCGTCAGTTCAATACTTTTACGCAGCAATGATTCTGCAATGCCTTTTCCCCTCACATCGGGATCTACTCCTAAAAACCGGACGATGGCTGATGTAATGCCCATTTCGGGTTTGTCATACGCTTGCTCTGATGAACGGAACATTTGCAGCGTCCCCACGACCTTGCCGTCATGTTCCGCCACAAGCATCAGCTCCATGTTCGGATTATCTACAGCTGCTGCAAGCGCGGCAGAATAATTTTGCCAGCCTTCCTCTGTAAATTGCGGCTCATACTGTGCATAGGATTTGATCAGCACGCGTGTGATGGCCTCATGATCTTCTTTGACTGCTTGACGAATAATCAGCTCTTGCTGCTTCATGTCAGCACCTCCTGCTCTCTATTAGTGGGTATACGTATCATGCAATCACTGCATGCGATCACCTTACTCTTTTCTCTACTCATTCAATGTAAAGAGTCTCATTCGAAAGATCAATCATTTTGCACGGAATCATCTCTGAAAATTTTTCATTGAAAAGGAACGCTTGATTCATTATGCTGTGTTGAGGAAGTATACGAGGAGTGTTGTCATCATATGAGTTCTTTATCCTATCCCCAAGAATCGAAAAAAAATCGATTTCTCCTTGCCGCATTGCTCGGATCTTTAACAGCCCTTGCTCCGCTGGCAATGGATATGTATTTACCTGCTTTACCTAATATCGCCCGTGACTTTGAAGCAAGCACGGCGCTGTCTCAGTTAAGTCTCATGGCTTGTTTGATTGGACTTGCTCTTGGACAGCTGATTGCAGGTCCAATCAGTGATACAGTCGGCAGAAGAAAGCCGCTCATGATTGGGTTGATCATCTTTATTGCGGCATCCCTTCTTTGTACAGTGGTCACATCGATTTGGACGTTCATTCTTCTTAGATTGATTCAAGGACTTGCTGGTTCAGCTGGCATTGTCATTGCACGAGCCATTGTCCGAGATCATTATGAAGGATCAGAAATGACGAAATTCTTTGCACTGCTGATGTTAGTCAACGGGGTTGCTCCGGCAGCCGCGCCTATCGTGGGCGGACAAATGTTACGGTTCACGACGTGGCAGGGTGTGTTTGTTCTTCTAGGAATCCTCGGAGCGCTAATGCTCCTAAGATCAATGTTTTCATTGAAAGAAAGCTTACCTGCAGAACGCAGACAGACTGGGGGCTTCAAACAGATCCTAGGTGCGATGAAAATTCTAGCGAGCGATCGTCTCTTTGTTGGATATGCCCTATCACAAGGTCTTGTCTTCGCAGCAATGTTTGCCTATATTTCTGGTTCACCGTTTGTGCTTCAGGAGATTTTTAACCTTTCTCCACAAGGATTTAGTGCGGCCTTTGCGGTAAATAGTCTTGGGATTATCACGGCTGGACAAGTATTTGCCCGAGTCGCTGCGAAAATCGGTGAAGAGAAAGTTCTTCGTATTGGATTGCTGACAGCTGCATTAGGGGGAGTCACTTTATTTTTCATGATCTCAATTGATGCAGGATTGTACGGTATTCTGATTCCGCTGTTCTTTGTTGTCTCAAGCGTTGGAATTGTCGGCACATCTGCGCCGTCTCTTGCGATGCAGCATCACGGAGCGCATGCAGGAAGTGCAGCTGCACTGATCGGTGTGGCACAAATGCTGCTAGGCGCTTGCATGACCCCTCTTGTCGGACTAGCCGGAAGCCAAACAGCCTTTCCAATGGGTCTAATCATTATGCTTTGTGATCTAGGCGCACTTTGCTGTTATTTCTTCTTTGTGGCCCGAGCGAAAAAAAGACCCGCATAAGCGGGTTTTTTCATTTATTATGGCTTGCTCCAATTGATGGTGCGGAACACGTTACTCTCGTCATTGTTGTGATATGCATCTAAATCAAAGCCTGATATTCCAAAACCAATTGCCATGACAATTCCTCCGGCAACGGTGAAGATGATCCCCCATTTGATGCATTGCTTTTTTAAATCATTCACGTTCATACTCTCACGACCTTCTTTTTAAACATTCCCATGAATGCCTTAGTGGTTTGAATAGTCATTTGCACAAATAGCTTTGTCAAATACGCTGTGGCTATGCCACTTAATAATCCGACACCTAATAGAAGAATACCAACGCCAACCTGCGTCACCACCACATGCAAACCGTCCTGAAAAATAAATGGAGAACCAATGATGCTCCAAAAACCGCCGAGCAGACCAGTAAGCGTCAATGCACCTGTCACGAGTGGAATGCACCAAATCACCATATACACAGAAAGAATCAGCAGGAAGACTGTTGCTAGAATACTGCCCCATAACGGAAAGCCTAAAATGAGAATGGAGAGTCTCGTCGCCTTTTCTCCAAACGTCGGCACCTGAACGGTTTTAATTCCTTGTTCCTTCATAATCCCTTCAGCGATCATAGCAGGCTGTCCTACTTGATGAACCGCTTCCTCTTCACTGTAGCCATCTTCCTGATAATCCTCAATCATTTCATCGTAGTATTCGATAAACCGATCACTATCTTTGTCGCCTAGAAGATGCAGATGCTTCTTTAGGCTGCTCAAAAATTCTTTTTTATTCATTGCCCTGTCCTCCAGAAATAAAGTCGTAAATCGCCATCACCTGATCCCATTCCTCTAAAAACTGCGCCATATGCTCCCGCCCGCTTTCTGTCATGCGGTAGTATTTTCTTAATCGACTGTTATGTTCCTGGGAATAGGTCTCCACATAATTGTTTTGCTCTAAACGCTTTAAAATCGGATATAATGTCGATTCTGAAATCTCAATACAATGGGACATATCTTTAATGATTTGATAACCATAGGAATCGCCTTTCTTTAATACCGCCAGTACACAAAATTCCAGTAATCCTTTTTTTAATTGTGCATTCATGTTTACAACTCCTAACTCTTTATACTATACATTACATAGTATTGTGTGACAAGAGGTATAGAGAATAAAAAAAGACCCTTTTTCGGGTCTTTTAGCTCTTTGTCTTCTTTTCAGCGTGATAGAAAACCTTTGCAGTCTAGGAAGGACGAGCACTGGCGCGGAGCGAATGTAACCATTCGTGAGCACCAGCGCGCAGGACTGACAAAGAATGCGAGGGTTTGTCTACACGCTGAAAGACCCTTTTTAGGGTCTTTCATTTTTATATATTCACAAATCCTTCTCCGAACACATCGCGTACGTCATGGACAACAACGAATGCGTCTCGATCTATTTTCTTAATAATTTTCTTAAGGCGCATGAGCTCCTGCTTTTGAATGACCGCGTAAAGAATTTCCTTCGATTCCTTTGAATAATGACCGCGTCCGTTTAAAATCGTTACGCCTCGGTCCAGGGTGTGATTGATTTCTTCCGCAATATCATCTTTGCATGAAGAAATAATCGTCACTGCCTTTTTCGTGTTAAGTCCTTCTATCACGAAGTCCATCACCTTTGTCGCCACGTACAGCATCACAATGGTAAACATTAATTTTTCTGCACCAATAATAAAGTATGAAGCAAATACAACGATCAGATCAAAGAACAAGATGGCATAGCTCACGTTCCAGTCTAAATACTTGTTGGCAATTCTTCCGAGAATGGCAGAACCCGCCGTTGTTCCACCGGCTCTGAGCACAAGACCAATCCCAATTCCGATGATAATACCTGCAAAAATCGCTCCAATAATCAATTCATGAACATTCACGACCCATGTTGTAGTCAGGTGCAAAAATAGAGAGTTACTTGCAACGGCAACCACCGTATAAATCGTGGTCTTTTTGTCCAAGTATTTATATCCCACAAGTAATAAGATGGCATTCAATACAAGGTTCGTCAGCCACGGTGCTATTTCAAACAAATAATAAAAAATAATGGACAGCCCCGTGACGCCGCCTTCACCAAATTCAAGCGGAATGACAAACATGTTCACTGCTGCGGCAAATAAAAAAGAACCAACTAGAATCATCGCTATATCTTTTACACATTTTTTCAATTTCTTCTTTCCTCCTTTTTTGAGCATATAAAAAACCCTCTTTCTGCACGAAAGAAGACAGTCGTTGGACAACATAAAAATCAAAAGACGGCGCCTTTTGATGAAGCTTTCTGAAATCAATCTTTCCATAATATATATCTCTTTTTAGAGGCTGTCAATGACTTGGTTTTCTATTATTTTGACTGCATTTTTATGCATCAAAACCCGCATGTTTTCAGGGTTTTTCCGCCCTACGATGCTTTTTCCTCTCCTTGACAAAAACACTTTAGTCATTTAAACTACTGCCTCATATCATATCCATCATTTCCGATCTAAAAAGGAGGCTGTTTGATTCCGATGAATCCTATTCAAAGCCGTTTACAGGCTCACGCACCTTTGATTTTAGACGGTGCATTAGCAACAGAGCTTGAACGAAAGGGCTGTAACTTAAACGATCGTTTATGGTCAGCCAAAATACTTATTGAACAGCCACAATTGATTCAGCAAGTACACTTGGACTACTTCCAAGCAGGTGCTGACTGCGCAACAACCGCCAGCTACCAAACAACGATTGAAGGCTTTGCTGAAAAAGGCTATACAAAAGAAGAAGCGATTGAACTCATGAAACGCTCTGTCACTCTAGCGAAAGAGGCACGCGATCTTTTTTGGCAGGATGAAGCGCGTCGTGAAGGACGGACAAAACCATTTGTCGCTGGATCTGTGGGGCCATTCGGCGCTTATTTGTCTGATGGTTCAGAATATAAAGGAAATTATGGGCTTTCAGAGCAGGCTCTCATTGATTTTCACAGACCAAGAATTCAGGCATTAGTAGAAGCGGGTGCAGATATTCTAGCATGCGAAACGATTCCTTGTCTGATTGAAGCAACTGCCATTGCAAAGCTGCTGCAAGATGAATTCAGCGGGACATCTGCTTGGATTACATTCAGTGCAAAGGATGGTCTGCACATTAGTGAAGGTGATTCCATACGAGAATGTGTACAGGCGCTTGAGCCTTATGAACAAATCGCTGCTGTCGGCGTGAACTGTACGCCGCCGCAATTTATTACTTCTCTTATTCAAGAGATGAAAAAGGGAACGAGCAAACCGATTGTGGTTTATCCAAACTCAGGTGAAATATATGATCCTGAAGAAAAGGTATGGAGCGGAGATACGTCTCATCTTACTTTTGGGGAATGTGCGCATCAATGGTACAAAGACGGCGCGCATATCATCGGCGGCTGCTGCCGCACGACTCCAGAAGATATCAATGACATCTTAAAAAGAACCACATCATAGCATCATGAATCATCACACATACTTTTAAGCAAAAGGGCGGGAAGACATGGAACAAGCAAAAGATCAGTCACAACAATATCAACGAAAAATGACGAGCCGGCACCTGTTCATGCTTTCTCTAGGCGGCGTCATTGGAACCGGGCTCTTTTTAAGCTCTGGGTATACCATCAATCAGGCCGGACCTGCGGGGACCATTCTTGCCTATCTTGTCGGGGCTTTAATTGTCTACCTCGTAATGCTTTGTTTAGGCGAGCTGTCTGTCGCAATGCCGGTCACAGGGGCTTTTCATACGTATGCAACAAAATATATTGGACCTGGTACAGGCTATACGGTCGCTTGGCTATACTGGCTGACATGGACAGTGGCACTCGGTTCGGAATTTACAGCGGCAGGACTATTAATGCAGCGCTGGTTTCCAGACACTTCGGTTTGGATGTGGAGTGGCGTTTTTGCTCTTCTCATCTTTTTACTGAATGCATTTACGGTCAAGTTTTTTGCAGAATCAGAGTTTTGGTTTTCCAGTATTAAAGTGATGGCTATTATTCTCTTTATTATTCTTGGCGGAGCTGCAATGTTTGGTTTGATCCCATTAAAGGGCGGTGAGGCCGCTCCGTTCTTTTCTAATTTCACTGGGGAAGGCGGACTTTTCCCAAACGGCTTTTTACCGATTTTAATGACGATGCTTGCGGTCAATTTTGCTTTTTCAGGTACGGAGTTGATTGGGATTGCTGCGGGTGAGAGCGTCAATCCTGACGAGACCATTCCAAGAGCAATTCGCACAACCGTCCTGCGTCTCGTCCTGTTTTTCGTTGGAACGATCGTTGTGTTGGCTGGCTTGATTCCAGTAGAAGAAGCCGGGGTGATCAAAAGCCCATTTGTCGTGGTATTTGATCGTATCGGGATTCCTTATGCCGCAGATTTCATGAATTTTGTCATCCTGACCGCGATCTTATCTGCCGCAAACTCAGGATTATACGCATCATCTCGTATGCTTTGGTCGCTTTCTGAGGAACGGACACTTCCTAAAAAACTGGCGAAGCTGACGTCAAAAGGCATTCCTTTGAATGCACTCATTTTAAGTATGATCGGTGGTATTCTTTCTTTGCTATCGAGCGTGATCGCACCAGAAACGGTATATCTTGTCCTAGTGTCAATCTCTGGACTGGCCGTTGTGGTTGTATGGATGGGGATTGCTGCCTCACAGTTTATGTTTCGGAAAAGATTTTTACAGGAAGGCGGACAGCTTCATGATTTATCCTTTCGAACACCGCTCTATCCAGTAGTTCCGATTGCAGCCTTCCTCCTATGTCTTGCATCTGTCATTGGCATTGCCTTTGATCCAAATCAGCGGATTGCCCTCATCTGCGGCATTCCTTTCATTGCGCTCTGCTATGCTGCCTATTACGTGACAGCTTGGATTCAGAAAAAACGAGAAAAACCTGGTGTATAAACATCAGGGTTTTTTCATTGACAAAAAAGGATATCGCTAGTAAAAGAAGCACACTTTGGTATATGATAGGAATCTATGATTTTCAGGATGAACCAAGGGAGTTGTCGTGAATATGGAAATGACCATTACAAGAGCATTAAGTGAACTGAAAATGTTAGATAAAAGAATCAACCGAACCGTTGATGAAGCCGTACTTGGTGGATTGATGATCGGGAAACATATACAGCACGGATTTCAGAATCAAGAAGAGATTGAAAAAAAGGCAAAGGCTGATGATCAATCGATTCGAGCTTTAATCAAACGCCGGAATGCCATCAAATCAGCCATCGTTGTATCGAATGCGACCACAATGATTGATGTGGCAGGTGTCCGTATGACGGTGGCAGAGGCGATTGAACGAAAGACGTCGATAGACTACGATATTCGTTATTTACGGAAAATGAAACAGGTGTACAAAGAGCTGGTCGACAAAGCTGAACAAACGAATGAAGATGTGAAAATGAGACTTGATCAGCATTTAGAGACCTTGTTTGGGAAAGATGGAAAGACACAAGCGGCCGCCAACCAAGAGATCGTGAAGTCTTTTCTAGCTGAAAATGAGGCGGTGATCATCGATCCGCTTCGCCTTCGAGTGAAAATTGAACAGCTTTCGAAAGAAATTGAAGATTTTCAAATGGAAGTTGATTTTTCCTTGTCTGAAAGCAATACACTAACGAAAATACAGATCGATTAATTGATTTTGTTAGTGAGCCGAAAATCGAGAGGACTAAACACCTCCGAGGGAAAGGTCATTCCCTCCTCATCTGATGATCATCTTAGGATGATCCTTGATAAAAGCTCAAAGCTGAACGTTCAAGGATCAAAGTTCAAGTGTGAAAGTTCTTATCTATCAAAGCTCAAGATTAAAAGGTAAACGCTCGATCGAATCTGGGAATAACGGCTGATGAGTGTTTGTTTATCGACTCATTCGGTTGCCGCCCAGCAGGTTTGCTAACAAAAAACAAAGGGCTAAAATGATTTTCATTTTAGCCCTTTGCAGCGTGATAGAAAACCTTTGCAGTCTAAGAAGGACGAGCACTGGAACGGAGCGAATTTGACATTCGTGAGTACCGGAGCGCAGATCTAACACAGAATGCGAGGGTTTGTCTACACGCTGAAGGATGTCACCTGATGACATCCTTTTTTTCTATGAGATTAGTAACGTGATGTATACGCCAAATGGTACACACTTGTGACATTTGAAGATAGTTTGATGTCGTTTGACGTGAACGTCACTGGAACGATATCGTAGTAATGTGTTGACCAGCCTGCATTATTGTATGATTGGTAGCCTGCACCTGCAGGAACTTGAAACGTCAGCGAAAACTGTCCATTCTCATCTGTTGTGCCTGTCGCTGTTTGAGCATATGATTTGATGGCTGCTTCAAAATAAAGCTTGATCGGCTGATTAGGCATGAAGTTTCCGCTTGCATCTTTTAGTGTCCCTTTAAACGTAGCTGGATAATAAGAACCCACGCGATATTTACTGCCATAGCCGTAATTCACTATTCCACTATCGGCTGCTGTGACACTTGTTACTTCTACTGATGCTGGTACTGCACCTGTTTCTTCAGCATGTGCAAAGGTTGGGAATACGAGAAGTAATGATAGAACGAAAGCAAACATGATTTTTTTCATCGATAAATCCTCCTTTTTTTTCCTACTATTTTACTATCGACAGGAATTGGTATTTTTCCAGTTAAAAACAAAAAAACTCCCCTTTTTTTAGAAAGGGAAGTCCATTTTTTATTTTTTCACAACCACTTTTACCGCTTTGCTTTCTCTTTTTCTCACATCTGATGCGGTCACATATAAAACCGTTTTGGCTTTTTGTGGTTTTATTTGGGCAGTAAATGCGCCCTTGCTATTGGTTTTGACTGTTTTGATGACTTTCTTTGATTTGTTTTTCACTTTAATGGTCAAACCTGCACCCGCAGTCCCTTTGACGGCTTTACTTTTGACGGTTACTTTGCTGACTTTCGGCTTAGCTGGTGCTTTGCCTTTTTTCACGACGGTTTTGAGCGTCGTAGCGGCCTTTCCTTTTGACATTTTAATGTGAAGGACCTTGTTTTTGTTCTGATGCTTAATCTTCACGCTAAAGGTTCCTTTTTTGCCTGCTGTGCCTTTTCCAAGCAGCGTTTTGCCTCTATACACAGAAATAGCAGCACCGGCTTTTGCTTTACCTGTCACCTTTTGATGCTGATCTTCCACTTTGTTCACTGATGCATTCAATTCAACAGCACTTAATGCAGCAAATGCATTCAGTCTGCCATGTCCTGTCATCCAATCAATTCCTGGGATTTTAGGATCAACAATTGGCTCCTCGTTTTCATCATAGAAAACGTCGTCTTTTCCATCAATAGATTTAAATGAGATGTCATCTGCTGTCCTTTGCAAAAGATTTCTCACTTGATTTGGCTTTAAGGATGGATTTTTAGAAAGCAGTAACCCTGCTGCTGCTGCCACATATGGTGTCGCCATTGAGGTCCCGCTCAGGTATGAGACATTCCCATCAGGCATGAGGCTCGGAATATCTGACCCTGGTGCTGACATGCTCAGTCCTTTGCCATAGCTTGAGAACTCAGCGGCAATATCCATACGGTTGCTTGCGCCAACCGCCATTGCGTATTTTGATGTCGCAGGGTAGCCCATTTCTGGTACGCCATCATTTCCACTTGCCACGACGACTAGTACATTTCTTTGAGCAGCATAATTCATGGCATATTCAATCACTCTGCTGTAGTAGCCGCCAAGGCTCATGTTGATGACCTTTGCGCCTTTGTCCACTGCATGCTTGATCCCAAGTGCAATATGCTCTGTATCGCCAAAGCCATAGGCATCCAGCACCTTCACCGGAATGATGCCCGTATGTTGATTGAGACCTGCCATTGAGTAATGATTATCGGATTTTGCGGCAATGATGCCTGCCACATGCGTACCGTGTCCATTGTCATCAATCGCATCTTTGTTTCGTCCAATGAGATTCGCACCTAAGTCTGTACGAACAGTCCCGTTTAAATCTGTCAAACGGCTGTCTACACCTGTATCCACAACAGCAATTAATGTTTGCTTCATTTTGCTTGTGCCAATCAGTGTATTCATTTGTTCAAATTTGACGTCAGCGCCTTTTTTCCCGCTGTTTTGCGCACTGTTTTTCAGCGGCCACTGATAACCATACTGCGCGTCGTTGCTTAGCGCACGATACGTTTGAACAGGCTCTGCAAATTCAACATTCGGCATGCTGGAAAGCTTTCTTGCCGTGCTCTTGATCGCCGCTTTGCCTGCTTTTAGTGTCTTTCCAGCTGATTCTTGCCCTGCTGGCACATCATAGACATACATTCCTTTGAATAAAGGACTAACTGACTGTGATGTCACACGGTTTTCTTGAATGCCGTAGCTTTTCATTTTCTTTTTCGCAGATTGAAGTGTTTGGCCATCCTTTAATTTAAAAATGATCTTATTCGTTTTAACCTTCTCTTCTTTTACAAGCTTTTGTTTCTCTAATACATAACCAACTGACTTTCCTTCAAGCTGATCGAAGCCAATTTTTTGACTGACGGCTTCTAATTCCTTTTTTAAATATGCCGGACTTGCTTCTTTGAGCATATCAAAAAGGGAGCCGATCGCCTGTTGTTCTTTTTCTGTTACGATATGACCACTAAATGCACCATTTTTCTCTACGTCACTTAGCAGTGTTTTTAATGTGAGCAGATGGTTGTAAACCTTTTGCTGCTCTTTTTGATGTTTGATGAGCTTTGATTTGAGAAACGGCTTTGTCTTTTGGAGCAGACGTGAAAGCTTTTGACCTTCTGCTGTTTCATTGAATCGTTTATCTTCGATTGTACGAATCGATTGAAGAATTTCACGCCCGTACTTTTTCTCAATAATAATGATTTCAGGCTCATCTTCTTCAGGAAAAACAGGTTCAGAAGGCGGAAGATTAGCTCCTTTATATCCGATTGTATATGCCGCATCCTCTTCCTCATCACGGCTGTCTTCCTCTGACCCTAAATAGAGCACTTTGACATAATAGGGACCTGACCATGCATGCGGGAAGTTGATATCTGTCTCTCCGCTTGCTGTGTCCACGCGATATCTTGAATATGTGTCATCCTTCATCGCTCTGTCCTTGCTTGGATAGACCGATACAGACAGCACTTGTTTACTTTTCACAGAAATTTGCATGTGTGTATGTTTTGCCACCTCTTGTGCAGATGGCGTGATTTGATACCAAGACTCTTCCTTTTCATTCTGTAATGTACCTGAGATGACTTCACCATTTTTTAACCCAATGGCTTCATTGACACTTGTTCCATGACTGGCAGCTGCTGCCTCGTATCCAGGTAATGCTGCCATACATAGAATGATGACCATGAGTACGATCACACAGGATTTGACCTGCTTTTTGAACATGAAAAGACCCCCTTATCTTTTATGATACCTTGGAAGAATATCACAGAAAGACATTTAGTAGAATCTGTTTTTTATATAATTAAACTCGTTTTAAGCTAGGATTTGAGATATTCAGTCAGCAAGACGGATAGCTTCATAAACTTTTTGCCATTTCAAACGGAAAATGATGCTATTTAACCATGCGGAAAAGTACATTACAATCAACTTGTAAGCGCTTAACAAACAAGAGAGAAGGGATCAGCTTGTTCCAAAAAGATCATGTTTTCACACAAGTAAACGGACGATCAAAGAATGAGATTTTACAATACATTTCCGAGAAAGCTGAAGACCTTCAGATTACAAACAATCAGGCGGGGCTATTAGCAGATTTGTTGACACGCGAAGACGAAGTCTCAACAGGACTTCAGCAAGGCTTCGCCATTCCACATACAAAAAGCTCCGCTGTACAAACGGCTTCACTTCTTTTTTTAGAACTTGAACAACCCATTGAATGGGGAAGCTTCGACGATTTGCCCACAAGCTATTTATTTACACTGCTCGTTCCATTAGAAGAAGCAAATGTCACACATCTGAAATTACTGTCAGGTATTGCGACCAGTCTAATGGAACCTGCTTTTATCGAGAAGATTCAACCAGGTCAAACAGCTGATTACTATTACGACGTCATTGAACAACAATTGAAAGAGGGGATTACACAATGAAAATTGTCGGTGTCACTTCATGTCCAGCAGGGTTAGCTCATACTCCAATGGCAGCCAAAGCGTTAGAAAATGCAGGTAAACAGCTCGGACACGAGATCAAAATCGAACAGCAGGGGATTATGGGACAGGTGAACGGCATTACAGCAGAAGAAGCGCAGCAGGCAGACCTCTGCATCATTGCCTCAAATCAGCATATCAACGATGCGGAACGCTTCTCAGGCATTCCCACTGTACGTGTCGAGATCGGACGTGCCTTAAAAAATGCCGAACAAATTATCACCAAAGCTGTAGCACTTGTTGAAAAGAAAAAGTCTGAATCTCAATAAACATGAGCAATGCCATATAGAAAGGAGCAAAGAAAATGAAAGCAAAATTAAAAGTCATTGAAGGCCATCTCATGACCGGTATTTCTTATATTCTTCCTGTAATCATCGGCGCCTCACTTATCGTTGGTTTAGCAAAACTGGTCGGATTAGGGTTTGGTGTTTCAGATTTAAACACCTATAAGGATGCTGGCGGCATACTGCACGGTGCCTATTTAATGGAGCAGGTAGGCTGGACAGGCATTGGCTTAATGAACGTCCTGCTCGCTGGATTTATCGCCTATTCGATTGCGGATAAATCAGGTCTTGCGGCTGGTTTTATCGGCGGGGCCCTTGCCAGCTCAACAAATGCCGGATTTATAGGTGCCGTCATCGCAGGCTTCTTCGCAGGATATGTTGCTCTTTTTGTGAAAAGAAAAATTCAAATTCAAGGCTCTGCAGCTGGGCTCGTCCCTCTGCTCATCCTTCCGCTTATTACCGTTGGCTTAACCGGACTTCTTATGTCAGTTCTGCTGGGCGGCCCATTAGGCGCTTTGAACACGGCATTAATTGAATGGATCAAAGGCATGGTCGCTGATGGAACAAGCACACTCGCGCTCGCTCTCATTTTAGGTGCGATGATTGGCTTCGATCTTGGCGGACCGGTGAATAAATCAGCGTGGATGGCTGGTAACGCCCTCTTCCTATCAGGTGTCTACCTCCCTGCCATTCTCGTCAATATTGCGATTGTCATTCCACCGCTTGGATACGGGCTTGCGACATTGATTCGAAAACGCAACTTCTCCCCAACCTTTAGAGAAGCCGGACGAGGCGGCCTTGTCATGGGCATTATCGGTATTACGGAAGGGGCGATCCCTTTTACCCTCGTCAATCCTTTGAAATTGATTCCGCTCAATGTTGTCGCATGTGCTGTTGGAAGCGGGGTCGCTGCATTATTAGGAGTTCATGACATCATGCCGCCAATTGGCGGGCTATACGGCTTCTTCTCAGTCGGAAACTGGTGGGCTTATTTAATTGGAGCTCTAACTGGCGCACTCGTCATCGGTATTGGCGCCAACCTACTTGTGAATTTCTCTGAGAAAAAAGAGCCAAAAACGCCGGAACATGATCAGAAGCAGAAAGAAGAAGACGATTTTGACCTTGTGCTAGAAGGATAATTTGAACGAAGAAAGGTGTCGTTGATCAATGACTGTCAATGTACATGTGATTCCACATACTCACTGGGACCGGGAATGGTATTTCACCACCTCCCGCTCCCGTATTTACTTAATGAAAAGCGTAATGGACATCTTAGATACCCTTGAAACAGATGAAAGGTTCCATTACTTCATGCTCGATGCCCAGGCTTCCTTATTAGATGATTATCTGAAATGGCGGCCAGAGGATGAAAATCGAATCAAAAAGCTTGTCACAGCGAAACGTCTCATCATCGGCCCATGGTATACCCAAACCGACCAGCTCGTCATTTCAGGTGAATCGATTGTGCGGAACCTGCAATATGGGATTGAACGCTGTCAGCAGTTCGGCCACGTGATGAAAGTCGGCTATGTCCCTGATTCCTTCGGTCAATCCGCACAAATGCCTCAAATTTATCGCGGCTTCGGCATTGTCGATACGGCATTTTGGCGCGGCGTTTCTGACCATATGACGAACCATACTGAATTCAATTGGCGCGGCGCTGACGGCAGTGAAGTCTTTGCTGTGAATCTGCCATTTGGCTACTACTACGGTGGTAATATCCCTGAGAAGGATGAGGACTTACAAGCCTTTTTATCTGAAAAAATCGGTGCGTTGCAAGCAAAGGCCACCACAAAGAATGTCTATTTCCCGAATGGTTTTGACCAAGCACCGATTCGCAAAAACCTGCCTGATTTATTAGAAAAAGCCAATGAACTTGACGAGCATCACTATGAAATCAGCAGTTTAGAAGATTATATTGCAGCCGTGAAAAAAGAGCGGACATCTTTTGAGACGTTACAAGGAGAGCTTATTCACGCGAAGCATATGAGGATTCACAAATCGATCTTTTCAACACGAGCGGATTTAAAAATCTTAAACAATCAAATTGAAAACTATCTCGTGAATGTGATGGAGCCCATCCTAACGATCAGCTATTCTCTCGGACACGACTATCCGCATGATACGGTTCGTGATATTTGGTACCTCATGTTTGAAAATGCAGCGCATGACAGCATTGGCGGCTGTAATAGTGACACGACGAATCAAGACGTCTTCTTCCGCTACAAACAGGCAAAGGAAATCGCTGAGAATCTTGTGGACTTACACATGCGTCTCATCGCTATTCGACTGCAAACAGAGCAAGAAATCACATTTACGTTGTTCAATACCCTGCCTTCAAAGCGTTCTGAAGTCATTGAAGTCGAAACCTTTATCACGGAACGTCCATTTACGTTAAAGGATGCTAATGGAAGAACGCTTCAGTACACAGTGAAAAGCAAAACCGATGTCACAGATTATGTGCTGGCACAGCAAATTTCTCTTAACCCAAGTAAAGAAGTGTACATGCCAAAGCAAGTATGGAAAGCTGTGCTGCTGATTGAAGCCCTCGACTTACCGTCAGTTGGTTATACACAGGTCAGCATGGTCTTCGATGAATCAAGCGAATCGGCATGGGAACAAACTGAAGGACGCGTGATTGAAAATATGTATTACCGCATTGCGGCAAATGACAACGGATCACTGGACATCACAGATAAACAAACTGGCCGGACATTCTCTGAGCAAATGATCTTTGAAGACAACGGAGATGATGGGGATTCCTACAACTATTCACCCCCTCGTGAGGACTTGTATGTGTCATCAAAGGATCTTTCATCAGCAGACATCTCAGTGGCTAAAAGCGGCCTGCAGCAAGAGCTGATCATCAAGCTTCAGCTCACTGTCCCTTACGACCTAGAGGAGCGCTCTAAGCAATTGGCTGCGACTTCACTTCCGATCACAGCGAAGATAGCATTAAACAAAGACGATGCTGTCATCCGTTTTCATGTAGATGTGGACAACCATGCGTTAGATCATCGCCTGCGCGTTCTTTTTGATACAGGCATCGCATCAAACGTATCACTGAGCGATCAACAGTTTGGTACAATCGAACGCCCAACAGAGCTGACGCAAGAGCTAGAATGGTGGAACAATGAACATTGGGAAGAAAAACCGATCACCATTGAACCGATGCAATCCTTTGTCGCACTTCGTGATGAAGCATATGGTGCCGCTCTGTTGACCGACTGCGTGAGAGAATATCAGATCACAGGAGAAGGCTATACAACGATTGCATATACGCTCTTCCGCTGCTTCGGAAAAATGGGGAAAGAAAACCTTCTTTACCGTCCAGGACGCGCATCTGGGGAAAAAATTGTTGATACACCTGACGCTCAGCTGCAAGGTGCACTGTCATTCTCATTTGGAATGCACTATAGCAAGGACGCAGTCAGCGAGGGACACTTAGCACAGCTTGCCAAACGGTACACCACCCCTGTTCAATGCTACGAGCGGGCAGACTTTTTAAACGGTCGTTTAATTTTCTCTTTCCGAGATGAAAAAGAAGACTTACAATCTACTTATAGCCTGCTTGACATCGAGACAGATGGAGCCATTCTAAGCGCTCTGAAAAAAGAAGAGCATGGAACAGGCATTGTCATTCGTCTCTTCAATCCATATTTAACGCGTCAAACAGCCGCTTCAATCAATAGTTCATCTCTACAACACGGAGAAACAGCGAATTTAGGAGAAACACCTGAAGGACATAGACTCAAAGCACAACATGGATCATTACACATTGAACCGCTTACACCTTGTCAGGTACAAACCTACATTGTAAAGAAAAAATGAACATGTAGGGGCGGGATCCATTGGATTCCGCCCCTCTTTAATGGAGGGCATTGATCATGCGAATTGGAGGCATTGAAGCAGGCGGAACGAAATTTGTCTGCGGCTACGGAACAACAGACGGAACGATTGAACACATGACTTCCTTTGCAACAGGGAATCCAGTTGAAACATGCCGGCAAGTGATCGATTACTTTACAAAGCATCGTGTCGATGCCATTGGAATTGGGGCATTCGGGCCTGTCGATGTGAAAGAGCAAAGCCTAAGCTATGGGACGATTTTAGACACACCAAAAACAGCCTGGCGCCAATTCCCTTTCCTCTCTACCTTAAAACAAGCCCTCGGGATCCCGATGAAGCTTGATACCGATGTGAACTGTGCAGCACTCGGAGAAGCCCGTTTTTCAACTGAAGCAGAAAAGCCTGCCTCCTTGGTCTATATTACTGTTGGGACTGGAATAGGCGGCGGTGCCTATATTGAACATCGCCTGATTCACGGATTGCTGCATCCAGAAATGGGTCATATCACCGTTCAGCGGCATCCTCATGACACTTATGGAGGCTGCTGCCCTATACATCATGACTGTTTAGAGGGACTGGCATCTGGTCCTGCCATAGAAGGACGCTATCATACACTGGCACAAATGCTGCCAGAGGATCATCCAGCCTGGTCACTTCATGCTTACTATCTCGGGCAAATGACTGCTAACCTGCTGCTCACCCTTTCACCTGAACGCATCATTCTAGGTGGAGGCGTGATGAAACAGCCGGCTATGCTGCCGCTTATTCTTGATGAAACAGACAAACGGCTTCACGGCTATTTGCAGCTGCCAAAGCCTTTACATGAAATTATCACAAAACCATCCTTTGATGGACTATCTGGTTTAATGGGCGCCATCGCTCTTGGAACTGATGCCTTACAGGCGCAAGGAGCCGCGCAATGATGATGACGGCAGATCCTCGAACCTATCAGCTGATTCAGCGGCTATTTGAAACGAAGGGGTTCGTGAAGCTGGAGGAGCTCACTGCCTCTTTTCGCTTATCTGACCGCTCTATCCGCAATTTAATCAAGGAAGCAAATGAGTATTTAAAGGAAACTGGGGCCATGATTAAAACGATTCGCGGGAAGGGATATACTCTTTTAACGAGTGACCAAGATGCTTTCTTACTTTGGCTTCATCAGCAAAAGCTTCCTGCCCGCTCCCTTGTCCCCGTCATGCCAGAAGAGCGTGTACGATTTATGATGAGAAAGCTGCTGCTTCAATCAGATTACTTAAAAATTGACCAGCTGGCTGAAGAACTGTTTATCAGCCGCATGACGGTCAGTAGCGATTTAAAAAAAGGACGAGAGCTGTTAGCCCGTTACGGCATGACCCTTGTATCAAAGCCTGGATTTGGCTTAAAGATTGAAGGAGATGAGCTGCAAAAAAGAACGTGCTATGCAGACTTACTTCTTGAAGAAGAGCCTGCTCTCTCTCATATCACCGAGCGGGAGCAGCTCCATTTTCCTGATATTTCTCTTGAAACCATTCGATCTATTGTGTTGACGAACCTGCATCAAGAGTCATTGCTCATTAAAGACATTGCCTTAAAAAATTTAGTCATTCACTTAGCCATTGCGATTCAGCAAACACGAAAAAACCAGCGGATATCCGCTAGTACTGCCCGTACACAAAGATCACCCGTTTTAATGAGAATTGCACAAAAAATCATACAGCAGGTGAGTGACACTTTTTGTGTGACCTTATCAGAGGATGAAACAGATTACTTAGTCATGCATCTATTGGCGAATCAAACGTGGAAAGAAGCCGCCCAGCATCAGACGACAGTGGAAGTTCAGCAGGCGGTTACAGTCTTTTTACAGCACATTGAAAAAATAAGCGGTCATCGTTTTGCTGATGACAGCATCCTACAGCAAGACTTGATGCTTCATATGAAGCCGTTATTAAATCGCATCCAATATGGCGTATCATTACAAAATCCGCTTTTGCATGAGATCAAAACGTCCTATCCTTACCCGTTTGATTTGGCTGTCAGCGGGCTGAATGCATTACAGCTGGTACGGACGCCAAATGAAGATGAAGCGGCATATGTTGCCCTGCATATCGCTGCTTCATTTGAAAGAAGTCAGCTCGACACCTCGCAAAAAAAGAAAGCGATTATCGTGTGCGGGTCTGGACTAGGGACGGCCAGACTGCTTGAAATTAAATTGAAGGCAGCCTTTCAGCACGAGCTTGACATTGTTGAGCTCTATTCGTATCAGGATTATCTCATGAGCTCCTCTCTGCCGTGTGACGTCATCATCACAACCGTGCCTCTCACATCAAAGGGGAAACCAGTCATTCAGGTCAGCGCCTTTTTTGAACATCATGATATACAGCGTGTAAATGAAGTCATTCATTTATTAAATGGACACGGGGCACCCTCAAAAGAGCTGATGGCGTTTTTTCAAGAGCGATTGACTTTCATGAATGCTGATCTAAGCAGCAAGGATGAGGTATTAGATATATTATGCAGCCATTTAGAGGCGCATCAGCTAGTATCGTCTTCTTTTCGGCCCTCGGTGCTTGAGCGGGAGCAAATGTCGTCTACCTATCTTGGCAGCGGCATTGCAATGCCGCACCCGCTCATCACAAATGAAAGCACCTCCTCTGTAGCCATCGCACACTTAAAACAGCCGATTGACTGGCAGGGAGACCAAGTATCACTTGTCTTTTTATTAGCGATTCATAAGGATGACGCTGCCTGCATGAACCAATTCTTTGAACAGGCCGTCGATTTACTAGACAATCCAGACCGCATTCGCGCCCTCAAGCAAGCCAACACATTTGATGAGCTGATGGATGCGTTGTTTCAATAAGATCAAACAAAAGGCCGCCCAATTCATGAGGCGACCTTTTTATTTAGATATATATCATTAATCGTAGATGACATTTTTTCCTTCTTCACTTAATTTTTTTAAGGAGCTCAGCATATGATTGATTTCTTCATCGGAATGTCTTTCCCAAGAACCTAATTCTGCGACTATTTTCAACGGAGATTTCGATCGATAAGAACGTGTTGGGTTGCCGGGAAATCTTTTATCAGTCACATTTGGATCATTTTCAAACTCGCCTAACGGTTCTACAATATAAATTCTTTCTTTCGCATCAGACCTAGCTAATTCAGCACCCCATTTGGCCGCATTTAGTGTTCCGGTGAAATAAATATGGTTCGATTTTTTATCCTGATAATTGGATAAATGCAGCGGTTCAAGCAGATCTCCAATCTTCAATTCCGCTTTGGTCCCATGAAAAAATGGCCCGGGATCTAACACCTTTTGCTTGTCATTCATACAGCCACACCCCTCATCGTTTTTGACTTGCGTATAACAGTATACGGCTAGATATGGGCGAGAAACAGTCTATAAATTTCATTAAATTCGGGGTATAATAATAGTAGAGAGTTAGATGTGAACAGACATAAGTACTGTAAATAAAAACGGAAATTTCGCATTCACACCAACAATGACGAAAACAAGAATACCTTCCACAGCTGACAGCGTCACAATCAATCCATGGTTCATTGGATATTCCTTCGCAATTAATTTCTGTCCTATATAATTCAAACCATAAAAAATCAAAAACAATGTGAAGAACATAAAAAAAATCGTCATCATATAAACAACCCCTTTCTGATAATGGATTTTTACCCAATTTTTACAATATATCATCAGACTATCATGTTAGAACAACTCGAACAATATGATCTTTCCAATAAAATGAACGAAAAAAAGCCAGCCACCCGCATAAGGTGATTGGCTTTTTTATCGTTATTTCCCGATGTTGTCTCCATTTTGCTGAATCAAGGTTTCATACCAATAAGAGCTCTTTTTGCGAATTCTTTTAAGGTCTTTTAGGTCAAATTCGTCGCGATTGACGTAGATGAACCCGTAGCGCTTGGAGCATCCTTGGTGTGTGCTGATTAAGTCGATGGCTGACCACGGGCAGTATCCGAATACCTCGACGCCGTCTGTGATCGCCCATTTGATTTGCTCGATATGTTTTTCTAGATAATCAATTCGATAATCATCCTGAATTGATCCATCTTCTTCTAACTTGTCGAATGCACCCAATCCGTTTTCCGTGATAATAAGTGGCAGCTGATAGCGGTCATAAATCTCCCGCATCGTTGAACGGAAGCCGACAGGGTCAATCTCCCAGCCAAACGCATTTTTACTTAAGAATGGGTTGTTGCCGCCTTTGTAGACGCCATCTTCACCTGATTTCAAATGCTGATCTCCGCCGCGTGCAAATTCGTCGTTGCCATCTCCTTTACTCGCTTCAACCGTTTGTGAGGTGTAGTAGTTAAAGGCAATGAAGTCTGGCTTCGCGCTTTTCAAAATATCCATATCTCCCTCTTCGATGACAGGAAGAATGCCTTTTTCTTTCATGTACGCCCAAGCCAGGTTGTTATAACGCCCGAACACCGCCATATCAAGATAAAGCCAGTTGCGGATCGCATTGTAATTCGCCGCAGCAAGCACATCTTCAGGCTTTGGAGAAGCCGGATAAATGAGCGCAATGTTTGGCGCTGGTCCAATTTTCGCTTCAGGCAGCATTTGATGACAAAGCGTCATGGCTTTTGCCTGTGCAACAAGCATATGATGATTCTGCTGATACAGTTCTTTTTTCGGATTTTCTAAATTTGGATCAAGTGTACCTAGCGCTGATCCATGTAAGATCATCATGTTTTGTTCATTAATGGTCAGCCAATATTTTACCTTCTGACCATACTCCTTGAATAGCACCTCTGCATAGCGTTCAAACGCATCCACTGTCCCGCGGTTAGACCACCCGCCCTTTACTTGAAGCGCATGAGGCAGATCAAAATGATACATTGTCACGATTGGTTCAATGCCATAGCGGCGCAATTCATCGATGAGTGAATGATAGAATTCAATCCCCTTTTGATTGATCTCCCCATCTCCATCTGGAATGATCCGTGTCCACGCAATGGAAAAGCGATAAGCCTTCAAGCCCATTTCCGCAAACATCTTCACATCCTCTTTATAACGGTGATAGTGATCGCTTGCCACTTTAAAATCCGTTGTCCCTTCAGGATAACTTGCTCTCATGTCAATGACAGAAGGCCCCTTGCCATCCTCGTTCCACGCACCCTCTACCTGATAGGCGGAAGTAGATCCGCCCCAGAAAAAGTCTTTTGGAAATGATGCTAGTGTTGAATATCTCATGATTTCTTCCTCCTTTTGATTAAACTAGATGTAAAAATGATTGGCCTGGTGTGATTTGTTTCTCTTCTGTTTCAATGATATCGCTAAACTCACCTGAATTGGTAATAATAACGGGTGTTGTGACTGACAGGCCTGAAGCTTGGATGGCTTCTATGTCAAACTCAGCAAGCAGTTCGCCTTCTGTGATAGTTTGCCCCTGAACAACCTTCGGGGTAAAATGCTTTCCGCCTAATTGTACGGTATCCAATCCGATGTGAATGAGTACCTCTGCTCCGCTTTCTGAGGTTAGACCATACGCATGTCCAGTTGGGAACACCGTTGTCACAACTCCTGATACTGGTGCAAACAGCTTTCCTTCTGATGGAATGATGGCTGCGCCCTTTCCTAATGCACCAGATGAGAATGCTTTATCCTGCACTTCCTCCAGCTTGATGACCTCGCCCTTTAAAGGACTTTTCACATGAGCTGCTTTGACCCCATGTTCGTTTTCAATTACCGGTGCAGAAGCTGCTGCTGGCGTTTCATCTTCATCTACTGGATCTTTAAATCCAATCAAATAAGTTAAGATGATCGAAAGGACGAACGAGACCGAGATTCCGATGATGAACCCTGTAAATCCTTGACCGTAGAAAATCGGCAGTGTCAGTAAACTTGGAAGGCCTGACGCAATTGCAATACTTTGTGAATAACCGATAATCGCACCGCCGACCCCAGCAGAGATAACGGCTGCAATAAATGGTTTTTTCAAACGAAGTGTGACCCCGTATACAGCTGGCTCTGTGATCCCAAACACAGCAGAAACTGCTGTTGATCCAGCCAGTGATTTCAGTTTTTTATTCTTTGTTTTCAGCATAACACCGATGGAAGCACCTGCTTGTGAAAATACAGCTGGCGCAGTGGCCGGCTTGATATGATCTTTCCCATGGACTGCGATATTATTTAAAATGACTGGCACAAGTCCCCAGTGGATACCGAAGATGACAAGAATCTGCCAAGCCATCGCAATTAAAGCACCTGCAAGTGTAGGACTAAAGGAGAATACTTTCAGCAAAACAGCTGCAATGCCATTCCCTGCATACACACCAAATGGTCCGAATACGATGAGTGTCAGCGGAACAACCGTGATAAGTAAAATCAGTGGCGTAATAAAGTTTTTGACACTTTCATGAATAACTTTGTTAAAGAAACGTTCGATATATCCCATGACAAACACTGCCAAAATGATTGGGATGACCGTAGATGTATAAGACATTAAGACGACTGGTATCCCGAAGAATGTCACATCTCCGCCGCCTTTTGACAATTCTTGAATGGTTGGGTAAATCAGTGCACCTGCTATCGTCACAGCGACAAACGGATTCGCTTTAAACTTCCTAGCAGAAGTGAATGCGAGCAATAATGGCAGGAAGTAGAACAAGCTGTCAGATGCTGCAAATAAAATTTGATACGATGTATCTTCAGGAGATAACCATTTCGCGTTGATACAGATGCCTAATAGACCTTTTAAAATACCTGCACCCGCCATGACACCGAGAAGTGGTGTGAAAATCCCCGATACAATGTCGACGAATTTCCCGAAAAGGCTTGTGCTCTCTTCACCTGATTTTGCAGATGAAGCAGTGGAATCCTCTAAGAGATTCGTAAACTCTCCAATTTCTCGATATACCTCTGGTACGGTATTGCCAATGACCACTTGAAATTGGCCGCCGCTTTCCATAACGGTAACGACGCCATTTAATTTTTCAATGGCCGCTTTATCTGCTTTTGATCTGTCATTTAAGGTGAAGCGAAGCCTTGTGGCACAATGCACCAATGAATGGACGTTTTTCTCTGTACCAATGTGTTTAATAATGTCTTCTGCTAATTGACGATAACTCATGCAAAAACCCCCTTTTTTTCAAAAAAATACGTTTTTGGGCAAAATAAAAACCTAAACGGGCACCAAAAATAGTCGCAGCTTGCTGTTGCGCTTTTTCAGTGAACGTTTAGGTTTTGCCTGCCGAACAGTCACAATCCTCTAAGACGATCATTGTGAAACCGTATTCTTTTATGTTTATGAGCAAATAGTACCACTCACCTTTTCTCATGTCAACGCTTTCTTTTAAAATCTATCTTTATTTTTCTCGTTTGATCAGTCGATTCAAATGAATGGATAGATACAGCATCTCCTCTGATGTGAGATCCCGATGATAGGTTTGATAGACATATTCTGCGATTTTCTTTGCGCAATCATATGCTTTCGGATATTTCACTTTGATCAGCTGATATAAGTCCTGATCTTCGCTGACAAGCAGTGTTTCGTTAATCAGACGCTGGACGAAAAAGCGCAAATGCGTGAGAAAACGGTAAAAGTTAAGTGAGTCTTCATCAAATTCCATGTTGAGATGATATTTCACAATGGTGAGAATGGCATTGACTTCCTTTGTGATATTGACCGTCGTATTCATATCCTCATTGAGCTCTGCGTTAATGATATGCATGGCAATAAAGCCCGCTTCATCCTCAGGCAGTTCAATATGAAGACGCTCTTCAATCATCTCAAGACAGTCCTTTGCCACAAGAAATTCATCTTTGTATAAGCGTTTAATCTCCCAAATAAGCGAATTCTCAATCAGATGATTTTTCTTCAGCCGTTCGATGGCGTAATGAATATGGTCTGCCAGCGATACATGCAGACTTTCGTTTAATCTTCGGTTCAGCTTTGTATGTGCATATTGGATCATTTCTTCGGTCACTTTGACCACATCATACGGAACCTCTTGAAGAAGCATTTTCATCCGCTCGTGAACGGAATGATCCTCCAGGCGGAAGACTTTATCAATCAACGATTCGTCCACCGGGTCCCCGGGACGTCGCTGGAAAGCGATGCCTCTGCCCATGACAACGATTTCTTTTCCATGTTCATCTATGACACTAATGACATTATTGTTTAGAACCTTTTGAATCTGCATTTCCAAACACCTCCGTCTATGACCAACAACTTTACTCAAAATATGCTCTCATCTTAACACAATTGTCAAATCACTTGATATTTTTATCTGACTTTAGCAATAGTTCTCATCAATAGTCAACCTCTTCATTGCTGGTCTGATCGTGCATCAGCCTGCATACAATACTCCTGAGGAGGTGGCCTTCTGTGAAAGCTTTTTTCTGGTCTGCATCATTTTTATTCTTGCTCATGTTCACCCTCATCATCCTAGGCATCGTGTTCTGGCTGAGTGGACAAGGCTTAGGCCAGCTTTGGAGATATGTGCTCATTTCACTTGTCACAGCGGCCGTTTTGCGCGGCGTCACCACTTGGCTGAAACGGCATGTGATGCACCTTTCATCCAAATAAAAACGGCTGCCCCGAGTGTTCAGGCAGCCGTTTCTTTATTCTTTGGTTGCTGCAGCTTCTTTCTGAGAAGCACGCAGCTCATCATTGATTTTTTTCGCATCCTCTAAAAACTCTGTTTCATATCCACTTTTGAGTGCCCACATATAAAATAGCAGAGCTACCACTGTAATCAGTGCCATGTCCCAGCCATAATGAATGATGTTATAACCGCCGAATTTGTCACTGCCAAGACAGGAAATCGTCATCATGACAAGCAGGTACACAACCATCCAAGCACCCGCCTTAAAGTTGCGGCCGAAGCCTTTCCACTTCGCTTTTGCTTGATAGTAAAAATAGATAGGGAGACCGATGAGAATAATGAACAGCACCTGACCTGTTAACGGCCATCTTGCCCAATACAGTGTCAATGAGGCAAAGACAAAACCGAGAGGAGCAATGATGCTGAGTCCTTTTATTCGAAGCGGACGATATAAATCTGTCCCTGTCTTTCTCAGCGTCATGACGGTCACTGGTCCCGTCAGATACGAAATAAGTGTTGCGACAGAGATAATTTCAGCAAGTACACCCCAGCCTCTAAATAAAAACAGAAAAATAAACGATACGGCTAAGTTAAAAAACATTGCTGGACGAGGCACGCCGTAAATAGGGTGCAGACGGCCAAGCACACTTGGCATGTATTTGTTTTTTTCCATTCCATAAATCATACGAGACGTCGTTGCGGTATACGTAATTCCTGTACCAGAAGGTGACACAAACGCATCCGCATATAAAATCAGAACAAGCCAGTTAATCCCAAGCGCAATGGCAAGGTCCGCAAATGGCGAGTTGAAATTCAAATGACCCCATCCGTTCACAATCATAGATGGATCAACAGCACCGATAAAGGCGACTTGTAAAAGGACATAAATCACAGTTGCAATGAAAATCGATCCGACAATGGCAATTGGAATCGACCGGCCTGGATTTTTTGCCTCACCGGCCATATTAATCGGGCTTTGGAAGCCATTGAAGGCAAACACAATCCCAGATGTCGCAACAGCTGTCAACACACTCGCCCAGCCGTTAGGGGCAATACTTGTTCCAGAAGTAAAATTCTCACTATGAAAACCTACGAATAAGAGCGCACCAATTGTTAATCCTGGAATGACAATTTTAAACACGGTAATGAATGTATTTGCTTTTGAAAATAACCCAACTGTCCAATAATTAAGCAGAAAGTAAATCACAAGAAGCACACTGGCAACCATAAGACCTTCTGTCGTCAATACCCCTTTGGTGACCAAATGAGATGTCCACTTTGCCCATTCCCAAGGCCAAGAGCTCATGTACTGGACAGAAGCAACCGCCTCAACTGGTATCACAGAGACAATGGCGATCCAGTTCGCCCAAGCTGCAATAAACCCAATAAAAGATCCGTGTGAATATTGCGTATATTTGACCATTCCGCCTGCCTCAGGAAACATCGATCCGAGTTCACTATAAGACAAAGCGATAAATAAAATCACAACCATCCCAATCAACCAGGATAAAATAGCAGCAGGACCGGCGATTTGAGCTGCACGCCAAGCACCGAAGAGCCATCCTGAACCAATGATTGAGCCAAGACCTACCATCATTAAAGCGAAAGTTCCCATCCTACGATGCAAATGATTCATGTTCATAACACCTTTCGATTAAAATACAGAGCATGTGTCAAGCAAGCGTCTTTCTTTCAAAGCAGCTCACTTTTCATTTTACTGGTAAATATTTCTTCTAATGAACCTTTACCTTTGTTCATTTTTTCATCTGTTATATTATCTCTCAATTCTTCATTTTCTGAAATAGTCGAACATGCTTATTTCAAAAGAAAGCGCTTTTTCACCTGTTCAATCTATTAGACTGAATAACTACCTTTACCCTTATTTTGAAAAAAACAAAACAAAAAAGATAGAGGAAATGACTTCCTCTATCTTCTAACCCCCGTCATGTATAGAAAAAAGGATAGAGGGGATTCCCTCTATCCTTGTGAAATCGCTTGTTCTTTTTCAATGACAGCTAGTCTTTCTTGTACTTCTTCTTCAGATAAATTGTGCTGTTTCACATACAGGTTCCGTTCGCTTGTGCGGCATTCATGACTGCAGCTGCGCATATACTTATGCTCACTCTCTTCAGTGGCAATCATCTTACGGTTACATGCAGGGTTCGCACAGTTCACATAACGCTCGCAAGGCTCACCAGTGAAGAAATCTTTTCCGACAACCACATGCTCTGTTTGATTCACTGGTACTGTTAAGCGATTATCAAACACATAGCATTGACCGTCCCATAGCTTCCCTTGCACTTCTGGATCTTTTCCGTAAGTGACAATTCCGCCGTCAAGCTGAGAGACATCTTCAAAGCCTTCACGCTTTAACCAGCCTGAGAATTTCTCGCAGCGTACACCGCCTGTGCAATAAGTCAGGATTTTTTTCCCTTCAAGAATCTCTTTATTGTCACGAATCCACTCAGGTAATTCACGGAATGTCTCAATATCAGGACGGACTGCCCCTCTAAAGTGACCAACATCAAACTCGTAATCATTACGTGCATCAATCACAACCGTATCAGGTGATTGCATTTGCTCGTAAAATTCGACCGGGCTAAGATGTTTCCCCGTTAATTCTAACGGATTCACGTCATCCTCAAGGCTGAGGTTCACAAGTTCCTTCCGGTGGCGGACGTGCATTTTCTTAAACGCATGTCCATCTGCTTCGTCAATTTTGATCGGCATAGACGCAAAGCGCGGATCTTCTTTTAACGCTTGCATGTACTTGTCCGTTTGCTCAATGGTTCCAGAAACCGTTCCGTTCAAGCCTTCTGCTGATACAAGGATACGGCCTAACAAACCAAGCTCCTTACAGAATGCTAAATGCTCTGCTGTAAACGTCTCTGGGTCCTCAATGGGGACATATTGATAGTAAAGTAAAACGCGATATTGTTTTTCCATCTATATAAACACCTCTTAAATTTAATCAAAACATACCATTCTTTATCATACAGGAAATACATACCTAAAGGCAATGTCGGCGGCTCAATTCCATAAAACGGAAGGGCCTTTCTTCTCATATATTCGATGGTTTGATTGGAGACTATGTAAAGAAAAGATTATCGACGCCATTCAACTCATTGAGGCCTTTCAACATCAAAAAACTGCACATAAAAAAGCACAGGCATCACACCTGTGCTGTTCTTTCGATTAAAAATCAAAGTTATCTGGATCTGGACCTGTGCGCTCATCTTCATTGAGCTGATCAATGACACCCATCTCACGTGCGGACAGCTCGAAATCGAAGACTTGTGTGTTTTCGATGATTCGGCTCTTTGTCACAGATTTTGGAATGGTGATAATGCCATGCTGCAAGTCCCAGCGAAGAATCACTTGCGCTACTGATTTGTCATGTTTTTTCGCGATATCCTGGAGAACAGGATGGTTCAGAAGCTTCCCGCTTCCTAATGGCGACCACGCCTCAACATGAATTCCTTTCGATTTGCAGTAGTCTCGTAAAGGCTCCTGCGTCAGCTTCGGATGCAACTCGATTTGATTCACCATTGGCACAACTTCTGCCTCTTCCAATAAATCCTCTAAATGATGCTGATGAAAATTACACACTCCGATCGCTCGAACGCGTCCATCCTCATATAGTTTTTCTAGCGCTTTCCATGTTTCTTTATATTTGCCTTCAACTGGCCAATGAATTAAATAAAGGTCTAATACATCTAGCCCCAGCTTGTTCATACTTGTTTCAAAGGCTTCGAGTGTTGATTCATAGCCTTGATCATTATTCCAGACCTTTGTCGTAATGAATAGATCATCGCGAGAGATGCCTGATTGCTGAATGGCTTTGCCTACCCCTTCTTCATTTTGATAGGCGGCTGCTGTATCAATGCTGCGGTAGCCCGCTTCAAGAGCGTCTTTGACTGCATTTACAGCCTCATCCCCATCTTTTACCTGCCATACACCAAAGCCTAGCTTCGGCATTTTTACTCCGTTTGCTAATGTGACTGTATCTGTTAATCCACTCATCAAACAAACCTCCGCTTCCTTTTTACTTACCAAGCACTATACCCGAATTTTCGATTGATCATGCATGACATTCTGACTGAGTTATTTGATATATTTTCCCATATCAACTTGATTGGCGTCAACGATTTGATATTCGCTGATCCGATTTTTTGTTTTAGAACCATCATATGTTTCTAAATAAGCTTGATCGTAAAAGATGAATCCGTATGTCGCTTTGCCATCCTCTAACACCCTGATCCAATAAGACTCTTTTGTGTCTTTTTTAGAGTCATTCACCTTCTTTAATTTCATACCCGAAAATTCCTTCAGCAGCTTTTGAATATCCTCTTTCTTTTCCACTTTAACACGCTCATTATCATGCTCAATTTGAATCGAAGTCACCTTGTTCTGATCAATTGAGGCCACATCATCAAAAGAGTATGTTTTTGCATTGATTATAAAATAAATACCAATTCCTAATAAAATAATGACGACTAAACCAATCATCCACTTTTTCAACCTAACTCCTCCTTCTATTCACACCACACCTATAAAAACAGTGAAGTCCAATCATCCTCCTCAGAAAATACCTGAATTCCGTGCTGTTTAAGCAAGGCGGATGTCACTCCATCTCCAGCTTTTGTCCCCCCGTTAAAATCTCCGCGATAAATCATCCGGCTGCCGCAGGAAGGGCTGTACTCTTTTAACACAACCGCCGTCGCTTTCAGAGACTGAACCTGTTCCAGCGCGGCCTTCGCGCCTTTTACATACATCTCCGTGACATCATTTCCATGTACATCGATCACAGAGGCGAGGCCCTGTAATACATCATGTCCGTCTCCGCCAATGATTTCTGCGGGAGGCCTTGGCGTGGAAAGGCCTCCAAGCAGCTCAGGACAAACTGTGACCGCCTTTCCCTCCTGAACAAGCTCCTCAATTCGCTGATCTAATCGATGGCTGCCATTATAACGAACCTTCAACCCAGCAAGACAAGCACTAACGACAATCATGTATGTTCCTCACTTTTTTTGCTGACTTTAAAATAAATACATACAGGCAAGAAACATATCGTATTCACCAAAAAGGGCAGAGCACAATACAAAGCAGCAGCCCAAATTGGTTCTCCAGGTCCTGCAATACCAAAAAAATAAACAAATAATAGCAAGCTGACAAACAATCCCACGAATGGCATGATGAATGCGTATTTTTTATAATTTTCTATCATTTCTTTCTCCAATGAGCTCCCTCCCTTTCATCACGGCTAAGAACAACGTCAATATATGTTAATTTTACCATAAAAAAACCGAAACCATCTCCTTTTGTACGATGGTTTCGGTTTTTTAACTATATCTTTTCTTTCCAAGCCTTTAAGAAGCGCTCAATCACTTGTAATTCATCCTCATGAAACTGGTGGAGAAATTCTAAATAGGACGTGACTGCTTTATCATGTAGTTCATCATGCAGCGCCGCCAATTGCTTGCCTTCCTCTGTCAAAGAATAATAGACAGATTTCTTATCACCTTGCCGGTGGCAATAGTCGACCATGCCTTTTTCAATTAGTTTTTTCACAGCCTTTGTAATAGCTGGCTTTGATAGTTTTAACTGTTGAGATAGAAATGTATTGTTTGATTCGTTTGGATTGGCTTGAATCATCGATAAAATGTGAAGCTGTGTGAGTGTCCATTCTTGTTTGAGTGTATCAGTCGTGGTAATCAGTGGATCTGTTGGATCATTCCGTCTCTTTTCCCTATGCATAATCAGATCTTGAATCGCTTTTAATACAATCTGCTCTTTTGTTTCCATCTGAACCTCCACTCTTAACTGGTTAATAAAATGGTACTAATAATGAAGAAAGGAGTCAAAAGAAATGTCGATGTGAGTAAAATAATAGGACATCAGACCTGAAAATTGCATATGCACTTTTTTACTAGATTCTCCTCATCCTGTCACATGCTATAATCATGGGGATGTCATCCAATTTATCATAATGAAAAGGTGATCTAAATGAATCCTGAACAACAAATGGCCATTCACCAGTTAGAAGAAAAGATACATCTGTTTTCCTCTGCTGTGAACGGAGCCTTCCTTGCATCGGACGATTTCGTTCTATCAAATACTCATATATCGACTGACACGTTCAATTTGCTCTTACCAACATCAGCTCAAATCCAAGATCCGAATAAAGTGAAAGCAGCCATTGAACACATGCGGTCACAGAAACTCATCTTCAGCACATGGGTCGATCACCGTTTACTCCATCCTGATTGGGCTGATTTATTAAAGGAATATCAGCTTCAAGAGGTCGAACGCAATACCATCATGATGCTTGAGCATACAGGTGACATTGATCCAGTCACATCCTCATCACTTACAATCAAGGAAGTACTTGATGAGCAGACACTCTTTGATTACAAACATATCTTTATAGAACTATTCAAAGGATCGACTGAGGCCGCCGCCTTAGAAGACTATTTCCAGCGTTTTTCGATTGAAGCATTGCACTCAAAAGCTCGCATGTTCGTGGGATATGAACACCACAAGCCGGTCACAACAGGCTTATTATTCGAGACAAACGCCAGCTACGGTATTTATGATGTCATGACAAGGGAAGAACACCGCGGCAAAGGACTTGGCAGTGACATGTTCCATTACCTTCTGACCCAGACAGAGAATAAACAAAAGTGTGTCATCCTACAAGCTTCAGCTGACGGCAAAAACATTTATCAACGTGCCGGCTTCCAACCAATCGGCGAAATGGCCGTCTTTGAATAGAAAGTACTTTTCGTGTGAATTTGAAATGAACATAAAAAAGCTGCCTAATGTTAGGCAGCTAGAGATTGTTGACAAAGGGCTAAAATGATCTTTATTTTAGCTCTTTGTCTTCATTTCAGCATGATGCTGACGATCCATATAAAGCGGCGGTCTCTTCAGCGAAATCACCGCACAGCTAAAGGCAATCAGTACAAACACAGCACCGAATTTAGCCAGATCAACAGATGAACCGGTCATCGTAAACATGACTCCGCCAACCGCTGATCCAATCGAAATGCCGATTTGCAAGGCCGATGTATTTAAACTTTGCTGAATATCAGACGTGACAGGATCTGTTTGAATCAAATAACTCTGCAAAGCAGGCGTCAGTGCCCAGCTGAGCGCACCCCAAAGGACAACCATCACCATAAAGAGCGCGAACACCCCCGCTGTATAAGGAATGGTAAACATGACAACCGCAAACGCGATTGTCACAAGCAAAATGGCTTTCCCTGAACCCAGTTTGTCACTCAGCCAGCCGCCAAATCCATTCCCGCCTATCGACGCAAGTCCGAAGATTAAATAACAAATACTAATCCAAAACGGGGTCATATGCAGAACTTCCATCAGAAATGGAGTGAAATAAGAATAAAGCATATAATGGCCTGCAAGCATAAACAAACTGATCAAGTGTGCACTAAAAATTTTCGGATGTCCTAAAGAACGAATCTGCTTTCTAAGAGGCGTCACTTTTTCAACAGGCATTTTCTCCAATAGAAAATAGATCAGAACCATCGATATGGCAGAAAGAATACTGATTCCTAAAAACATCACTCTCCAGCCAAAGCTCTCTGTAATAAAAATACCGATCGGTACACCGAGAACAAGTGAAGAACTAATTCCTATAAAAATCAGCCCTAAAGCCTTTGCACGATGCGCTGGTTCCACCAATTTGGCAGTGATCGTCAAAGATAATACCACCACAAGCGCTGTGCTCATGGCAATCAACACCCTTGATATCATGACAAGGGCAAAGGTCGAACTAAAATAAGTGAACACATTCCCTAATGTAAACACCAATAACGCGATTAAATAAAGGCGCTTTCGTTCGATTTTGGCTGTAGCGGTCAGCAGCACGGGTGCTGAAATGGCATACACAATCGCAAATACCGTAATGAGCTGTCCGGCTGTTGCAAGAGACACATTCAAATCCTCTGCAAGACTTGGCAGAATGCCCCCGACCACAAGCTCAACTAATCCAACTGCAAAAGTAGAAACGGCTAATAAATATACTCTCCAGTTCATGTCTAACATCCCTTCTGTATATCATCGCTTTCATTTTTGATACAGGGTGCAGACAAACAAAAAAACCCTGATTACAAAAAAGGAAAGCGCGCTTTTGTAATCAGGATTTATCGGATCCTGGTAGAAACCCTCAAACCATATTATTGAGGTTATACAAGTCTATTTTTTTCTTCAAATATATTAGCATAGCCTTACATAACTCGCAAGCTGTAAAAATAGAAAAATACTGCCATTCCGTTACCTAAACAAAAGGCGCTGTAAAAGGAATCAGAACAGCTTGCTTTCTCCCCCATTTACAGGTAAACTGATGAAAAATCAACGAACAAGGATCAACGTAGATCTGGAATAGTAGCTTGAATCGATCTTTAACAGAGAGGGAACGGTGCTGAGAAGTTCCTACTGACATCTTCAAGTGAACCTGCCGATTTAGTTCTGTTTCATACAGCGGTTCATACCGTTATCATGATTGAGTGTAAAGCTGTGCTTTAAATTAGGGTGGTACCACCAGGAATGGTCCCTAACTTAAAGTACAGCTTTTTTGTTTTAAAAAAGGAGGAACCTGCAATGTCAAAAAAACAATTTGTTGAGAAAATTACAAGCATGGAAGACGACTTTGCCCAGTGGTATACAGATGTTGTCACAAAGGCGCGGCTCGTCGATTATTCAAGCGTAAGAGGCAGTATGATCATTCAGCCGTACGGCTTTAAAATCTGGGAGAATATTCGCGACGAACTTGACCGCCAGATTAAAGAAACGGGTCATGAGAATGTCTATATGCCGCTCTTTATCCCAGAGAGCCTGCTGCAGCAGGAAAAAGATCATATCGAAGGCTTTGCTCCTGAAGTGGCGTGGGTCACACATGGCGGTGAATCCGAATTACAAGAAAGGCTCTGCGTCAGACCAACCTCTGAAGTGCTGTTCGCTGAGCATTACAAAAACATTATTCATTCCTACCGCGATTTACCAAAGCTATATAACCAATGGGCCAATGTCGTCCGCTGGGAAAAGACAACACGTCCCTTCCTTAGAACCCTTGAATTCCTATGGCAGGAGGGACACACGTGCCATGAGACTGAGCAAGAAGCGATTGAAGAAACAGAAAGAATGCTTCACACTTACGCTTCTCTTTGCGAAGATCTCCTCGCCATTCCTGTCATTAAAGGGAGAAAAACAGAGAAGGAAAAATTCGCTGGCGCTCGCTTCACCTATACGGTTGAAAGCTTGATGCATGACGGAAAAGCGCTTCAAACTGCCACTTCTCATTTCTTCGGGAACGGATTTGCCAAAGCATTTGGCATCGAATTCTTAAACCGTGAAGGAAAACTAGAGCATGTCCAGCAAACCTCTTGGGGTTTCACAACAAGAATTATCGGCGCTATGATCATGGTGCATGGCGATGACAGAGGGCTCGTCCTCCCACCAAATATTGCACCAACCCAAGTGCGTATCGTGCCAATCGCTTCTCATAAAGAAGGGGTGCTGGATCATGCCTACGAATTGAAGGATCGCCTCGCCCGCATCGCACGTGCTGACATCGATGCAAGCGATAAACAGCCAGGCTGGAAATTCAACGAATGTGAAATGCAGGGTATTCCGCTACGTGTAGAAGTAGGACCAAAGGACATCGAAAAAGGACAAGTGATGCTCGCACGACGAGACACTGGTGAAAAGCAAGCTGTCACATTAGATGCACTTGAACAAACCATCACAGCAACGCTTGAAGACATCCAGCGGACCATGTTCGAAAAGGCGAAGGAACGATTACATGAAAAAACATCACAAGCCCTCACAATCGAAGACATCGAGCAAATTCTTGCGGAAGAAAACCGATTGATTAAAGCCATGTGGTGTGGTGACGAAGCCTGTGAAAACGACATTAAAGAAAGAACAGGTGCGACCTCACGCTGTATTCCATTCGAACAGGAAACCATTTCTGACACATGTGTCTGCTGCGGAAAGCCTGCATCTGATATGGTGTTCTGGGCGAAAGCCTATTAAGAATATGAACGATAAAGAAGCATCTCTCATGATGCTTCTTTTTTGTTAAAAAGACCCAAACACCCATTGACCTCACCTGCATGATCCCCTATAATTCATATTAATATAATCGGTTTTTAAGACTTTAACTGGAGTGGTGATATATGAAACGCTGGCCCTCATTCTTTGCCGAACGCTGCCCTAAATGTAGAACAGCATTAGAAGTCTCAAAGTCCAATGCCCTGCAAGGCAAAGTCGTGAAAACATGTCCCAACCTTCATTATCAAAAAGAGTACCACCCCGCACTAGAAACGTATATCGAGCACGATGACGTCAAATAAAAAAGACCAACATGTTTGCGGGACTGACCCCATAAAGTGAGACAAATAAAAACACCTTTAAATTGAAAAATCGGGTATAGCATATCTGAAAACAATTTGGAGGTGTTTTTTGTATGGGAAAAAGAGTTAGTTATCCGATTAGTGTAAAAGAAGAGGCCGTTCAAATGAGGTTAGCTGGAATCCCGACAAAAGAAATCATGGACAAGTTAGGAATTAAGAATAGAACACAAGTGAAAACGTGGATGAAATGGTATCGCGAGGGTGAAATCCATCGATTTCATCAACCAGTTGGAAAGCAGTATACCTACGGGAAAGGACCAGAATATCAAAATGAGAACGAGAAGTTGAAAACAGAAAATCTTTATTTAAAGCAACAAATTGACCTATTAAAAAAGTATATAGAATGGGAAAGGAAGTGAAAAAAGAAGCATTCGTGTCGATTTATGATGCGGTAAAAGACACAGTAAGTGTAAGTGCATTCTGTCAGATGTTTGAGCTCGCAAGATCAACATTTTATCGTTGGAAAAAACAAGATCTCCTGCCAAAACAGCAAGTGTTAATTGACCTCATATCGTCGCTTTGTGAGTCACACCAATATACGTACGGTTATCGTAAAATAACGGCCCTACTGCGAAAAGAAAGGAGAATAAATCATAAGACAGTACAACGCATTATGCAAACCTACGGTTTACAGTGTCGTGTGAAAATAAAAAAGCGTAAACAGACTGGTCAACCTTACTATATTGCAGAAAATCACTTAAAACAGGATTTTACTGCGACAAAGCCACTTGAAAAACTGGTGACAGATATAACGTATTTGCCATTTGGTCAAAAACCACTTTATCTATCCAGCATAAAGGATTTGTATACTAGTGAGATTGTGGCTTATACGATTGGTGATAAACAGGATGTTTCTCTTGTTTTAGATACATTGAAGCAGTTACAGACATTACCTAAAGGCTGCGTACTTCATAGTGATCAAGGTTCGGTCTACACTTCTTATGCTTATCAAAAGGAGATAAAGGAAAAAAGCATTACCATGAGCATGTCCCGGAAGGGAATGCCCGCTGATAATGCCCCCATAGAATCCTTCCACTCCAGTTTAAAAACAGAAGGATTCTATCTCCACCACCTGACAAACACTACAACAGCCATTGTAGAAAAAACGGTCAGGGAGTATATTGATTATTATAACAATATCCGAATTCAATTGAAATTAAACAGCCAGTCACCAAAAGAGTTTCGGCAACTGGCTGTTTTATAAAGGTGTTTTGATCCCTGTCTCAAAAACGGGGGTCAGTCCCTTGCTCTGTTGGTCTTTTCTTTATAAAATATCCAGCCAAATTTTGACCGCTGTCGCTGTAATCATTACAGCAAGTGCCCATTGCAAGTAGACGGCGTTGATTTTCTGACCGACCTTCGCACCAATCGGAGCTGCCATTAAACTTGCCGCCATCAGCACAACAGCAGGAAGAAGCATGACCTGACCCGTCAATACCTTTCCAGTCGATGCGCCTATCGCAGAAAGAAACGTAATCGCAAGTGACGACGCAATCGTCATCCGTACAGGAATTTTTAAAATAGACAGCATCACAGGCACTAAAATAAATGCGCCGCCTGCACCTAATACCCCGGAAACACTGCCAATCACAAAGGCAATACCTGATGCCAGCCCTTTATGAAAAGTAACTTCTCCCTCTGCGTCTGCACGCTGTCCTTTTTTCGGAATCAACATGAGAATAACCGCCACAATGGCGAGTAATCCATAGACGAGGTTCATCCCTTTCTCCGGCATAAAATGTGATACATAACTGCCTAATAAGCTGCCCGCCAATATACTGCTTCCCATATATAAAATCAGCGAGCGATGTAAAAATCCGCTTTTCCGATAAGCGAGTACACCACCCAGCGTCGAAAAAAGCACTTGAATGGCGCCAATCCCTGATACCTCGTGTGCTGATAGTGCCATCACACCAAAAAGAGGCGGGATATAAAGCAGCATGGGATAGTTGATCACAGATCCGCCGATCCCCACCATTCCTGATAAGAAGGAACCAAGACATCCGATGATAAAAAGTGTAATCAAAAATGCAAAATCCACGCTGGTCTCCTCCTTTGCAAAAGGAAAAGGGGATCTTCAGCAGATACCCCTACATCCTTTAGGACCCTTTTCTCACCCAGAACTTCAGCACGTGACCTTCTTCTGTCTGCGTGATCAATTCATGTCCGCTTGACTTCGCCCATGCGGCCAAGTCAGCTTTAGCCCCTTTATCTGTTGCATGTATTTCTAAAACTTGACCTTCCGCCAAGTCGTTCATTTTTTTCTTCGTTCGAATAATCGGCATTGGGCATGCGAGCCCTGTTACGTCTAAAATTTGATCTGATGTCATTTGATTGTTCCTCTTCTCTTATTTTATTGGACATTACCGAATCGCACAACGGTTTGGACCCATTTCCATTTCCCGCTGCTCTTCCATATCTGGGTACAGCTTCCCCATATTGGCTTGACGAATCTCTTGAAATGCATGCGGCTGTGCAGGCAGACCTTCCGTCACCATCTTTCTAAACACATGTTGATCTTCAATATGAAGCCCATGATTTTCTTTTAAAAGTGAGCCGAGCTCCTTCCAAACACTGCCGTCTTCATTCATTTCTTCTTTGGTCATGAAGTGCGCAGGCAGAACGATGTATTCCTTTGAAAACGCCATATACCGTTCATAAAGCGTCTCTCTCAAATCATCTACCCAGTCCTCCGCCATTCCAGCAAGATCAGGTCTTCCAATTGAATCAATAAACAAAATATCACCTGAAAGAAGATATTGATTGTCTACGATAAAAGATGTTGAGCCGATCGTATGTCCCGGGGAATAAATGGGTTGAATATCAATAGAAGCTGTTCCAATCGTTATCCGCTGTCCTTCTTCAAGACGTTCATATTCAAAGGTTACCTCTTCTGCATCTTTTGGCGGCAGCCAGTAGGCAGCACCCGTTAGTTCAGCCAGCTTTTTCCCACCAGAAATATGATCCGCATGAAGGTGAGTATCCAGCACATGCGTCACAGAGACATCATGCTTTTTCGCAAAATCAATATAGACCTCCGCCATTCGAGCTGCATCCACAACCGCGGCTTCTCCATTGGACATGATCATATAGGACAGACACCCTTTGCCCATCCGTACAAATTGATACAGCTCTCCGCCGCCGCTTAAATCACCTATTTTCACTGGCTCTAGATGCTCACTCCATGCCTTCATGCCGCCCTGTAAATAACGAACAGGCACGCCAGCCTCTGACAGCATCTCCGCCACCAGGATAGAAGAACCTTCCTTGGCACAAACCACCAGCACTTCACGGTCACTAGGAATGTGCTGTAAAAGGCCCTCTACTCCGTCAAGCAGATCAAAATAAGGCACATTCATATCAACGATTGCTTCCCCTTCAATCTTCCAGTCCTGCACATCTGCTTGGTTTCGCACATCTAGCAAAAAGAGCGGCTCTTTGCCCACGATCTTTTTTGTTAACTGCTCTGCAGTCATGGCTTTTACCGTCATGTTTTATTCAGCTCCTATTTTTCAATGGCTCCTGTCCAGCTATTCATGCCTGGCACCACATTGATTAATTGTTGAAATCCTCTCTCTTTTAGCTTTTGCGCAGCTAATTCACTTCTTCTGCCTGAATGACAGATGAGATAAATGTCCGATTCTCTTGTTAACTCCTCTGCACGATCTTCCACCTCACCAAGCGGGATATGAACGGCTCCTGGGATATGCCCCGCTTCGTATTCATCCAGCTCCCTTACATCCAAAATAAACAGAGATTGATCTTCTTTTACCTTCTGTTGAAAGGCATTCAAAGATATTTCCGAAATCATGGGCTCCCCCTCTTCTTCTTGCGCTCCGCCCTTACGAATCAAATGATAAAGCACCTGTCCTTCTACTCTTGTTCCTAAAAACTCATGACCGGCACTTTTTGACCAAGCCACTAAATCCGCTGCTGATCCTTTATCGGTAGCTTGCACTTCAAGCACATCTCCTGGCAAAAGCTCATTCATTTGTTTTTTTGTTTTCACAATCGGCATCGGGCATGCCAATCCTTTTGCATCTAAAATGAATGTTGGTTGCTGCATGTGATGTCCTCCTTTATATAGGGGTGGGGGTATATTTTTATGCGTGCTTAATGCCAAGCATTCATACCACCCTTGATGTTTGTAATATGAGTAAATCCTTGCTTCTTCAATATTTTCGCTGCCTGCATACTTCTCATTCCACTTTGACATATGACATAGATCTCTTCATTTTTCTCAAGCTGAGAAGCTCGTTCTTTTAACTGAGGTAAAGGAATGTTTCGAAATCCTTTTATATGGTTTGTTTGAAATTCTACTGGAGATCGTACGTCAATTAGTTGTTGATCTTTGTTTTTCAGCTTTTTCTTCATATCGGCAGCATCCATTTGGTTCACACCTCGTACTGGTAGGAACCGGCTCACGAGTAAGCCAATCACCAGGATGAACAAAATCGTTTGAATCATTTCATCACCTCACTAAATAAATAAATTCACATTCCCGATTTCAGCCTCTGCTAAATACGCCGCCACACCAGCATATTGAATGTCATCTAATAATTCTTTCTCCTGCAGCCCTAAAAGGTCCATCGTCATTGTACATGCTACGAGATTAATCTCCTGTTCCTTCGCCATATCAATGAGCTGCGGCAAGGTCATGGCATTATGCTTTTTGATGACGTGCTTAATCATCTTTGGGCCCATTCCAGCAAAATTCATCTTTGAAATGCCCATTCGATCAGCCCCGCGCGGCATCATCTTGCCAAACATTTTTTCTAAAAAACCTTTTTTCATTGGCACCATCTCATCCTTGCGCAAGGCATTCAGCCCCCAAAAGGTATGAAAAATCGTCACTTCATGATCATAGGCTGCTGCACCATTTGCAATAATGTAAGCCGCCATCGCTTTATCATAATCTCCACTAAATAGCACAATCGTCGTGCGTTTTTTCTGTTCTTCCATTCTGCTCCTCCTTCATTATTACCCATGGGGGTATATAGAAAACAAAAAATATATACACATACCGGTAAGGGTATATTATAACAAGTAAAAAAATCCGTCAACCTTCAAAGGCTGAAGAATTTCTTACCGGCTCTTCACCAATAGCTCAACTGCCTCTTTCACAAGACCTTCCGTATCCTTGCCTTGTTCAAGACTTTCACGAACACATTGCTCAAGATTTGTACTCACAATCACACCCATTGCACGATCAATGGCATTGCGTGATGCAGACAGCTGCGTCACCACCTCGCGGCAATCCTTTCCCTGCTCCATCATCGCAAGAACCCCTTTAATCTGCCCCTCAATCCGGCGAAGACGGTTCTTCATCTGCTGATTATATTCCATGCACAAGTACCCCTTTCTATTCTTTCTATGAACAGATAGTATACCCTAAGAGGTATTTAGTCAAACGACTTGCCCTACTCTTTTGTAGAGAATGTATGTGAAAAGAATTGCACATTCCACCATTTATTGATAAAAAGAAAATAATCAACGAACGAGAAATCATTGAAGAAAAGAGGGCAACTCATGACTTTACATCATTATATTGGATCAAACAAAGAACTGCCGCTTGGTACCATTGGTCAAAATCCTACCTATAAACCATTCTCTGAACTCAATATCAACATGTTTGATAAAAAACAAAAAAAGCTAAAAAGCTATCAAAAAGAAGAACTTTTGATAAAAGTATTTGAAACAGAAGAGGATTTCGAAGGCATTCACATTGATTATCTAGATCCCGTCTATGAAGCGGTAAGAAACAAATTCACGCATCCTTTTGTTTATGAATTAGACATCATTCATTCTCTTCGTGCACTTTTTAAATTCATTGAAAAAGAGCTGTCAAAAGGAGAAAGCATCGAAATCTATTCTTGTGTAGATGGACTCGAAACGAAAGAAAAGAATAATCAATTGGACGTAGAAATTGACCTAAGCAAAAAACGGTTTGGAAAACATATCGATTTTAAAGAGATCGATGAACTGATTGATATGTTTGAATTAGAAAACTTACAATATGTGTTGGTGAAGAAATAGACCTCCTGCCATTATTCTTTCATATAAATTTTAAATAACCGTCTGAATAAAATGAATTTTTTTCTTATATGTAACACATCCTTTGCAAAAAATAGTGTCAGATTAACTGTAATATTAATAAAAAGTTTTGTTTTTTATATTTATTAATATCTCTTTATCTAGAAATAACTGATGAGATTAATTGATGAGTACTTTTTTGTTTGAGAAAAACTATGGTATATATCAAAGCAATAATGGTTGGTATTAGTAAAACCATGTAAGCGAAATTAGCTCCATAAGTTTCACTTATTAGTCCTAGTATTGGGCTTCCTATAACTACAGATCCTTGGTTAATAAACATTCTGTAGCTGGCCATTCTACCATGATATAATGAATCAGTAATCATTTGTTGTATGGATTGTGTAACTACTCTTAACAAAGCAGTACCAAAGCCTAAAAAGAAAATACCAAAAAAAGACAAAATAATAGTTCTACTAAAAGAAAGGAGAGAAAGTCCTAAAATAACAACACCTATAGATATAGTTGGGACAAAGGATTTTGTTTTTAAAAATAACCATGAAATAATTAAACCAGCAAGTATCGCCCCAGTAGACAAGGCTGCTTCCAGTAAACCAAATATAAAGCTTGGTTTACCAAGATATGTCTTAGTATAAACAGAAAGTAGACCGGTGTTTGAATGCAATACTAGCTGACCAACACATCCAATTCCAAAAAGTCCTAATATGATCTTATTTTTTAATAAATAGTTAAAACCATCTTTAAGATCGAATAATATCGAATTTTTCTCCCGTTCTAATTGAATTGAATTAACATTAATAGATTTTATAAAAGATAAAGATAATAAAGATAGGAGGCTAATTATTAATATTATCAAAAAAATATATACTGCATCTAAAAATATTAATAAAAATCCTGTGGAACTAACCCCAAGAATCCATCCTATTTCACCGATACTTGTTGAAATTCCTATGATCTTTGTATACTCTTTTTTCGAAAAAGTTTGTACAATAAGGGCCTGCATAGCAGGTCTAATAATTGAACTCAACAATTGGACTATTACGTGAGATGTAATTATTGTCCAAACAACTAATGAGTTGGTAGCAATAAAGATTGTCAGAAATAAAATCATTAAACTCTGAATTGATAAAGAAATAATGATAATTTTTTTTTTATTTAAGCGATCAATAATAACTCCTGAAAAGAGATTTACTAACAATCCTGGGATAAAACCAATTCCAACTATTAAGCCAGAATAGAATGCATTACCTGATGTTTCATATAGAATCCAAGTTAAAGCAATTATATACATTGAAGAAGATGTTGAGGAAAAAAGAACGGTTAATACGTATAACCATGAACTATATTTATTTAACATAGTAATTCCTCCAGATTTAACTCGTTTCAACATTACATAAAAAAGACTTTATTTTCCCATTACTCCCTATTAAATCTTCGATATTACAAAAATTTAACCTGATGTCTAATTTACATCCTAATTCTAAATTTAACTTTTCTCTGTATTTAAATATATCTACTTTGTTTTTTTCTTCATTAATTACAATATTAATATCAATTTCCCCTGGAATTGACTGCTTTAATTGGAAGCAAACAACATTTATATCTTCCAAATCTCTCTTTAAAACATACGTATTTAATAAATCACCATCCTTTAAAACAACCGGATTCATTTTTCGACCTTCAAGTAATTTAATTGTTTCACCTTTATATCCGCAAGGACATTTACTTGATATTAAACCCGTATCCCCAGTTTTATATCTCATAAATGGCATATATTTGTTTATTAATCCAGTAACCACGAATTCTCCTGATTGATTATTCTTTTCATTTATTAAGTTTCCATCTTCATCAATTAATTCAATAATTACACTTTCCTCATAAATATGATAATGATCCTCTTTGGACGAACACTGGACTGCTATATCTCCTATTTCCTGCATCCCATAAGTATCAACTACTTTCGACTTATAGGCATTTTTTATGTAATTTCGGGTTTGACTTGTTAAAGATTCTCCACCGCATATTAGTAATTTAATGCCCTTTAGTTTATGAAGTAATTGATTTTTTTCGAAAATTTTGTATAATAAGAGGATTTCAGAACCATGACCACTTATAATATTTGGCTTAAAGTCTATAATTTGATTCAGTATACTTGTTTCAAACTTACCTAAAGAACCATTTATACCTATTAAACCTAAACTGAAAAATGGTAAAGTTTCTTCTGTTTTATCTGAAAATCCATTAATTCTTCCAGCAATTCTTAAAATCCTTGGATGCTCCGTTATGTTATATTCATCTAAAATGAACATAAGGTTAGCTAGTCCCTCATAATAGGATTCAATATTATGTATAGAAGAAAAGGGGGTTCCTGTAGAGCCTGAGGTATTTGTAACATAACAATCATTTTCATTTATATTATTTATATCATCCGATACATAATCTTCGTAACTATCTATAATTTGTTCTTTATCTACTGGAGATATTTCATTCAATAGAATTCTTGGATTTACCGAATTTTCTTTTTCTAAATTTAAAAATTTCGGAACTTTTTGTGTTGCATAACTCAAAAGCTCCTGCAACCTCTCTTCTTGAACTTTCATTCTAAAAGAAAAATCACTCCTGGATTTATTTTTAATTTTGATTTTCTTATTTAATCGCTCTTCTACTAAAGGAATCATATTACCCACTCCTATCTTATTTTTGCAAGATCCGAGTATCTATGTTATATTGTTTCCCTAAATTATTTAATGTCTCTATTTGCTTCTGATCTAAACTTATCCCTTCTTTTATTTTTTTTTGATAAAATCTTTTCTCACGTTCACCAGGTATTAAAATTTCCTCAGTTCCTTCTGCTTTTTTTGAAGATTTAATTAAGGAAATCCAATCCTCCATTCTATAAAAAAATTGTTCTAATTCCATAAAAATATTTATACGTATTCCAATAAAAGTATGTGAAGATTCTGCAACTGAGGAATAATCTGCCCTTTGTCTTTTTACTTGAGAAGCGTATAGCCCACCACTTAATACGCCAGTAAACAAATCGATTAACATGCCAATGCCGTATCCTTTGTGTTTACCGAATGGCAAAACTACCCCCTCATTTAAAAAATCTAACGGGTTATCGGTATTTTTACCATTTTTGTCAACAATCCAGCCCAAAGGTATTTTTTCATCTCCTTTTTCTACAGCTGCTCTTACTTTACCGCAAGCAACTTCCCCAGAAGCAATATCTAGTAAAAAAGAATTCTCTTGCCTTCCAGGAAAACAAACTGCCATTGCATTATTACCCAATACAGCCTCGGCCCCTCCCCAAGCTGCTACGTTTGGTCCTGAATTCGTCAATACTATACCTATCATTTCATTTTCAGCAATCATATTAGCATAATATCCAAGCATACCAATATGATTACTGTTTTTAACCATAACGATCCCAACCCCCTCTTCTTTAGCTTTTTTTACAGCATTTTCTGTAGCTAGAGATGCTGTTGCCGGACCTATTCCTCCATCAGCATCTATCATTTCTAACATGTCATTAAGTTTTTCAATATTCCTTTTAGGATTAATCCTAATTCCACCTTCTTTAATTCGCTTAATATAAGTCTCAGTTAATGAAATTCCATGAGAATCAATACCACAAAGATTAGCACTAACCAAAACATCTGATGTAATTTCGGCATCTCTCATAGGTAAACCTACTCTTTGCAAAACTTGAGAAATGAATTTTTTTAAGTTTGTTGAATTGACCATTTGAACCATAGTAGACAGCCCCTTATATATTGATCCAAACAACAAATAAGGCAAATGTTAAATAATTTGCCTTATTTGTTTCTTTAAAACTACTTATTTGCTAATTACAGATACACTTCCTTTAATATTTAAAAGTTTTTCGATTTTTTTCTTTTTCATATTATCTCACCTCCTTTATAGTTAAAATAATACTTCCGTGGTTTATTTTAACATTATATAAAAAGATTGTAAATATAATTGGGGTTATATTCTGAAAACTATCTATTTTTGATCAATTCAAGCCAAATGTCTCTTATTGTAGGCGGTAATAAATCAACTGAAAAATCGGAATTTTTTTTATTTATTTTTAAATTATTGAGCGTATTATGAAATGACATGTTCAAAAAGTTTGTTAAACGTTCTGTCTCTTTTCCTTCACACAGATCATTGTATTCAATTATAAGATACTTATCTTTTTCCCACTTGCGCATAATTGAAATAATTGGTTCATGCCAACTCTTCCATTTTATTAAATTATTGGTAGAGTTAAATGGACGCCATGGCTTATTTTTATTCCAGTTTAAGATGGAATTTGAAACGTCAAATGGATTGCGAATTAGCAGTATATATTTGGCATCCGGAAACAATTTATCAATATACGGTATTTGATGCATATACTCGTTATACTTATCGCCCCATAATATATAGTCTTCATAAGCTTTCATAATGATTTGACGTGACAAACTAACAGCATCCAAATCAGTCCCGTTAGCTACCAAAGCTGCTGCTTCATGAAGAGCGAGATCAACTTTCTTTAACCAATTTTCCACTCCAATTCCGCTGGGCATAATTCTTCTTAATGCGAAAGAAATTTCATCAGATCTAAAATGTCCAAAAGCGATATCGTCATCAGTAAGCCATCTTTGTAAAAAGTAAATTAATTTCCCATTAATGGTAAATAGACCGCCATGTTTGTTAAACTCATGGTTCAAGGAATACGATAATGCTGTTGTACCTGACCGTTGCACTCCCAATAAAAATACAGGATTATTTTTTTGTAAGACATTCATATTTTTATTTAAAATATGAAGCAAACTCTTTCATACTTTTTAAACTTGCTTCATACCCTCCTCTTGAAAATTCATCATACCAAGGATTATCTCTTATCTGTTGAGGAATTATACGATCTGGTCTCCAGTGAGTTTCAAGTGAAAACCAACCATCATAACCGTCATTAGTTAAAAATTTCACGATATCTTTCCATGGGACATCTCCATCGCCAATATTGACGTATTCTTTTTGACCTTTGGAATCTTTTACATGAATATGCTTTATAACATCTCTCCCTAATTTATAATCATTAGGAAATGGATTTTTATTAAATCCAGAATAAACTGTATTTCCAGGATCCCAAAGTACACCTACTCTATTATTATTTAATACTTCTAACAAATCGATCATTTGTACTATTGAAGGTGTATTCGTTCTCATTCCAGTTTCCACAAGTATCATAATATCCTTTGGTATAATATCTTCAATAATACCTTTCATTATTCTTCCCGCCTCTTTTGGCTCAGGTTGTTCTTTTCTATAAAATGAGAAGACTCTAATGAATTGGGCTTTTAAAATTCTCGCTTGATGAACTGCATGTAAAAAACTATCTCTCGCTTCTTCTATCTGCTTTATTGTCTTGGGAATTGCCGTTTTAAAAACAGGGGAATCAAAACCAACAATACTCAAACCCTTTTTTTCAATACTATATCTAATAGAGTCCAATTGTTCATCGTTAAGTTGATCTGGTCTTATATTCCATACAGACCTAACCTCAATTCCTTTGTAATCGCATTCCTGAACTGTGGAAATAACATTATCTAAATCTTGATCGATTTCATCTCCGATTATGGCCAAATTCACCGTCAATACCTCCAATCTTAAGTATTTATTTGATTAAGTAGTTGTTTAGTAATTAAGTAATCTTCTTCGTAGGAGTTAGAGCGCGTTTCAATTGTAATAAACATAGATGGATTATCTAACAGCTCAAGAATTTTTTTTAATGGATTTAAATTTATTTTCTCTAAAGGTAAATGCCGAGAATTTATTGGATTACACCAATCAAATCCTTTTATTTGCATTGCTTTTACAGCTTTTTTCAAGCGTAATAAACTAATATTTTCAATATCATTGCAAATTTTAAAGAGGCCCATAATATCCAAAAGAATATCAACGCCAGTTTCTTGGTGTAATGTTAGCAAAGTATCTATATCAGCGTAACCATAATGAGTTTCCACTAAAATATTCTTATTCAATATATTTTTTTTAATTTCAGAAATTTGCTGTATTGTAATCATCTTGTTGTGTTCACTCATACAAGACTTATGAGCTAATATTTTTAATTTTACATTTAAATTTTTATAGGGAGTTAACAGTTCCTTTATTAGCTCTTTAGTAAAAAATTGTTTTCCCAGAACTAAATCTAATCCTATAAATGCAATTTTTATTCCATTTTCAATAAAAAAATCACATCCCTTTTCCTCCCATTTTTGTCCTTTACCTACTCTTAAATCTAGGGTATTACATTTAAGTTTTTTTAAATAAGCAAGTATTTCATCTGCAGTTTTCTCAGGAAAACAATTAGTTGAAAACCCCACATATCCACTCATTTTAGTGCCCTTATATTAGAATTCATTTTCTCAATAATTTTTATCGTTCCTCTAAAATTTTCAATATTACATATTTCTGGGCGTTTCCCTATTTTTACTGAGTAAGAGAAATCCTCATACACTAACTTTCTTAAATCATCTGTTGTTTTCTTAGGATAAATCTGCTTCTGATTTATACCGCTTTCTAAATATACAGTTCCGTTTATATAAGTAAATACATTATCTCGATCATATATTATTATTCGTTCGTTTCTTTTTTTTGCCTCAGCTGTTACTGCTAAGGTAAGTACAGATCCATTACTAAATTTTATTATTCCTGCTGTTCTTATATCTAAGCCATATTGATAGTTACGTATACCTTCAAATAAAAAGGAGACCGGTTTCCCTAATAAAATTGATGCAATATCAATGTAATGAATACCTATATGAGTCGTAATTCCACCCCCAGCTGAATTTGGATTTTCTCGCCAAGACCTAAAATACCTTTTCATCTCTCGTGGTCTTGATACTTCTAATGTAGCTATTGTTTCAGGTCCCCACTCAATATCAAACACTTCTTTTGGTAACTGGTAACGATGTTGTAACATTACTCCAATAACCTTATTATAAATATTTGAGTATTCAATTAATTCATCTAATTCTTTTTCACTAAGACACGGGGGCTTTTCTAATAAAATTGATTTACCTTTTTTCATAGCTTCAATAGCCATTTTTGTTTTAAATTGAGGTTGAACACAAAAAGCTATTGCGTCAACTTTTGGATCATCTAAAACATCTTGCCAACTAGAATATGATTTATAATTGTCTATTCGTTTAGTTTTATCTTGTTCAAAAACACCTATAAGATTTACTTCTTCGGTACTGTTGATAGCTTCAACATGCTGCTTTCCTGCCGCCCCATAACCAATTAATGCTAAATTTATTGACATTTAATCTATTCTCCTTATATTTTTTTCTTAGCGGATAGTCGAGCAGTTAAATGGATAATGTTCAAACATCCATTAAATAATGAAACGATTAAAGATCCTTGATATAAGTTTCGGAATTTTACTATTTCTTTAATAAAGGTTTTCCAGCAAATAGCATCTGATTTTTCTCTTCCAGATTTAAAAGCCTCCTTAACAGCCTGCTTTACACCTTTGCTATTCCTATGTAAAATCACTAATTCGGGAATAAAGCAAATTTCATAACCAATAGCATCTAAATCTCCTACTATTTCGTTATCTCCACCGCTAGATAAGCGACTGAACCCATTAACCCTTTTAAAAATATCAGTCCAAATCGCACTGTTACCGCCCGAAAAAAAATCAACTTTATCTCCTCTTCTTAGATTTTTGTACCTCATGTTATATCTCTCCTGTCTTGCTTTTGATACAATACCACGGTCAAAGCGGAGTACTCTTCCTGTAATCCCACATTTTCTTTTTTCGAGAAAAGAAATTGCAGTAGCTATCCAATCGGGAGTTGGTATAGCATCATCATCAAGAAAAGCAATTATTTTAGACTTAACCAAATCTACAGCTTTATTCCTACATGCAGCTGCACCAATTGATTTGCTGTTTCTAATTATTTTTAAAGGTAAATCAAATTCTTTTATCGTAAGAGGCTTTTTAGAATTATCATCGATAATGATTATTTCCTCAATCAATGCAACATTATTTTTTAATAATCCTTGTAAACACCTTTTAAGATCATGTTCCCTATCTTTAGTAGGGATGATCACTGTTACCCGTACCATTGCATTCTCCATTTATATACCAACCTTTTCCATTCATGATTTTGCCTAGCAGGAAGATAGGTCCTGCGAATATTAGTATCTATTTTTTCCCACGATTGTGCTGGTGCTTTAACTGTCCCAAATGCTAAAGTATCCTCAGGGAAGATTATTTCCGATCGGGGTAATAATCCGTAAGGATAAGAAAAATGAATAGAATCACTATTAAACTTACTTTTTAAGGTATCTATTGAAATTATAATTTCATTATTAGCCTCTTTCATTGATAATTTATTTAAAGCTGAATGTGACAAGGTATGTGCACCTATAGTATGTCCCATACTATGCAATTCAATTATTTCAGTCCATGACAAATAATTTTTCCAGGGATTTAAACATAAAGATTTTATGCCTATATTATTTGTTGTCAAAAAGAAGATAGCCTTTACCTCATACTTATTAAGTAAAGGTAATGCAAAATCATATGTGTCTCTAAACCCGTCATCGAACGTAATTAATACTGATGGTTCTTTAGGATTCCAATCGAAAGACCTTTTACTTATAACGGAAGGGTCTATTACTTTAAAATTGTTCAATAACAAGTTTAAACCCTCCTCAAAGTCTTTAGGTGTAATACTGGTATAGTGTTTTAAAGTTGGATGTACATGGTGGAAATACAGTACTAAAGGCCATCCGGGGGCGGATCCACAAAATGCATTTATTAACTCTGACTGTTTAGACATTACAACCTCCATAATGTATAAGCTAGACATTGATTTTACCGTTTTCTAGATAAACGATATTTGATGTGTGTTTTTTAAGAATCATAAAGTTATTGGATAAAAGAATTGTTGTGAAACAATTTGCTCTTCTGTTATACAAGAGTTCCGATAACTTATTAAAATCAAAATCTTCAATATCATCGATAATCAATATTTGAGGAGGATTACTTTTAATTCTTTCAATGGCACTAAAACACTTACCCCTTCTTTTAAAAGTAATTAAACTTAACCTTCTTTTTCGTCTTTTGCTTAATAAACCTATTGATTTACCTTTTTTAGTATTCACTATTTCACCAGTCAATGGGGCAATTTCTCCAATCATAATTCTTGCTAAAGTCGATTTCCCGCTCGAACTAGACCCTATTATCCCCTGCACAATCCCTTCATTCACAGTATAGTTTAAAGCTGCCAATACAATATTTTCTTCACCCGTCGGACCAAAGGATACAGTTATGTCCTTTAGAATCATATTGCCCACCGCCAAATTTTCAGATTATTCCCGAAAATTCTAACCTGCATTTATTTTTTTGTCAATTTTTTGTTTAAATTAAAAAAATATGGTAAGTTTATATTGCAAGAATATCAAATAACGTTGTGGAGGAGAAACTTATGTTTGTTGGAATTGATCATGTTCAAATTGCAGCTCCTAAAGGTAGTGAAGATGAGTGCAGAGAATTTTTTTCAAAAATACTCGGAATGGATGAAATACCCAAACCGGAAAATCTCAAAAAGCGCGGAGGAGTTTGGTTTCAATGCGGCACCCATGAGCTTCATATTGGTATTCAGGAAAACTTTATCCCCGCAATTAAAGCACATCCAGCTTTCAAGCTAAAAGATATAGATAAATTAAAACAAAGATTAATTGAAAACAATATTAAAATAACAGAAGATGAACCTTTAGAGGGAGCTACACGTTTTTATGTAAATGATCCATTCGGTAATCGATTGGAGTTTTTACAACGTCACTAATTACTAGAACAAAGTAATGAGAGTATCTTCATTGCTTTGTTTTTTCTTTTATTTCTTGGAATACAGATCCAAACTTGAATATTTTCTCACTTCTATAATTTTCAAAGAAGTTTCTAGTATCTACTATGAGTTTAGTGTTTTGTAAGATCAATTCACGATTATATTCGCTATGATCAGTTATTAATACAACACAATCATAATGATTAAACAGGTCATAGTTAAGAGGTTTAGATATTAATAGCCTTCCTTCCTTATCCTCAAACTCCATTACATGAGGATCATTAAAATCTATCAATCCTCCACTTTTCTTTAATAATTCATACAATTCTATTCCTGGTGACTCTCTTAAATCATTTATATCAGCCTTATATGCGATCCCTAAAATCAAAATTTTTGATCCCTTTATTATTTTCCCATATTTAAAAAGGGCTTTACTGATATTGTCATGAATATATTTAGGCATATTTTTATTTGTTTCATAAGCCAAATCTATAAATTTAGAAGTGAAATTTGATTCTTTGGCTTTCCATGATAGATACATAGGATCAAGAGGAATACAATGCCCTCCTATCCCTGGACCAGGAAAAAATTTCATAAACCCAAAGGGTTTCGTTCCTGCTGCTTCAATTGTCTCCCATATGTCAATTTTTAAATTTTCTGCTAAAATAGCCATTTCATTAATAAAAGCTATATTAACATTTCTAAATGTATTTTCTATCAACTTGCTCATTTCAGCAATTTTTGGTGACGATACTGGAATAACTTCATCTACAAATGATTCATACAACAATATACCCAAAGTTTCACATTTTCTTGTAGTCCCACCTAAAATTTTTGGCGTATTCTTAGTATTATATTTTAAATTGCCTGGATCTACTCGTTCAGGAGAGTAACACAAAAAACAATTCTCTCCTACCACATAACCCAACTCTTCAATTCCTTTTTGAATAATATCTTCAGTAGTTCCTGGATATGTAGTACTTTCTAGTATTATTAATAAATTTTCTTGCATAAATTTTTTTATATAATAAAGAGCAGACGTTATGTAAGTAATATCTGGTTCATTATTTTCAGTTAAAGGAGTAGGTACGCAAATAATAATTGCATTTAGTTTCTTTATAATACTTTTATCGTTAGTCGGGAAAAATTTTTTTTGAACAATACTCTCCTTAATTTTGCAGGAAGGAATATCTTGAATATAAGATTCTCCTTGATATAGTTTATTTATCTTTCTTACATCTTCATCTATTCCATATACAGAAAATCCAGAATCAGCGATTTCCAAAGCTAATGGCAAACCAACATACCCTAAGCCTATTACACCAATATTAGCTGCCTTATCAATAAATTTAGTTTTTATCTCTTCGAAACTCACTCTTTGTACCCTCCCAAAAGAAACTGTTTAAAAAATAAAAGTCTCACTTGAATTTAAGTCTAAATATCCAAACTATTAAATGGGTATTTTTCTTAGTTTTTACAATTTTACAACAAATATAGTCACAAGTCTAATATTTATTTAAGTTGTTGCTTTATTGTTACTAATTCATTATTTTCAAAGTAGAAACTCCCCATAATTTAAAAGCTATAGATTGTAGGCAAATTATCATGATTATCAAAGCTGAGGATCAACGATCTACACACAACGATAATCAGTAATATAAAGGGGATTTCTCTTTATTTACTAAGGTTCTTGAAGCCCTTTAATGATTCAAACTTTTCATAAAATCCAAATTCCAGCCTATAAATAATATCTCACTGCTAAATGTTTTACTCACTTCCACAAAAAACAACATACCCATGTTACATCTAGATGGAGGTATTTTATTAAATACTTATGTTACATTAAAGAAGAATAAAGACGTAACGAGGGCAGATGATCCTATGCAAAAAAATAACTAACCGACTTAAAGTTTTTTATCTATCAGTAACAGGCAGTAGAGTGCGAGAAAGAATAGGCGATGACAGTACGAGAGATATATTTAATTAAAATGGGGGCGCATTGGAGCCGAATATAGCTATGGTACTAGTAAGTGCGGAACTTATGGGCAATTAATTTGATTTTTGTCCTCTTAGCAGGTCTCATACGTACGGATTCCAGCCTAAAAGGGATATCATTATAAACCATACGTAAATCTTAAATCATACTATTCTAATATCTATTAATAATCACAATGCATATTGTCATGATTATTATGCAAACGTTTTTGATATTTATGTTTCTTATGCAAGTTATAGAAAATTAACAAGCGATAAAACAGCTATCGAAGAATTTAAAACGCTGAGACTACCACAATGGGTTCGTGTGTTTACAGGTATCTAAGAATTAGTTACTGCAGTAGCTTTAATTATCGGTTATTGTTAGGTTCACTTTTGATTGTAATTTTTACTATAGTCGGAACCTTGTCAATGGTGCTCGTTAAGAAACCATTTAAAAACATGATAATGATTATAGTGATAGCTTTGCCATTATCTTATTTTTAAACAGTGTCTCAGACCTTTCAAATTCTCCTGGGTTTAACTAATGAATTTTTACGAAGGAACTTTAGTGAGGTTAAGACCTGAAATTGATGTCACTACATATTTTTAAGGCAGAGAACTAATCATAATTTGTGTTACATCTTTTCATAGCACTCTATAAATATTCAAACTTTACTGAGTAGTAATCTCTTTTATTCTTTCTTAATATATTTCTGATCATGTTCTATAATGTAGTAACATTTATTAGAATATGGGAGTGAAGAAATGAATTTGAAATGTGAATCGAAAAACTTTAATGATTATTTACTTGAATTAAATGAAGTTGATTATTCTAATCCTATTATTTGTACACTTGCAAATGAACTTTTCAACCCTTTGCAGACAGAAATAGAAAAAGCAAAAGCAGCCTATGAGTTTGTTCGAGATGAAATTCCCCATACATGGGATATCCAATCCAAACGAGTGACTTGTCATGCATCAGAGGTATTAACTTATAAAGAGGGAATTTGCTACGCAAAATCGAACCTATTGGCTGCTCTATTGCGCTCACAAGGAATACCCACAGGTTTCTGTTACCAGCGATTAATGTTGTTCGATACGCCAGATAAAGGATATTGTATTCACGCATTAAATGCAGTATTTCTGCAATCACTTAATAAATGGATTCGATTAGACTCTCGTGGCAACAAAACAGGAATTGATGCTCAATTCTCACTGGATCATGAAAGATTAGCTTTTCATACCCAACAAGAATTAGATGAAGTCGACTATCCTTTGATATATGTAAGACCCCATCCAAAAACAATGAGTATTTTAAAAGAACATACAGACGCTATTGAGATGTATCAACACCATTTACCAGAAAAGATATAGGCTTGGGGCCAAGAACCTTCGACAAAGCCAAACGTGAAAATAAACCGGTGCTTGTTAGCATCGGTTATGTCCCTTGTCACTGACGGCTTGGGATCTATTTTATATTAACGAAACCTAGCCTTCAATCAAACGTTTTAACTTAAGCTCCGTATCAGTATCCTCAACTGGAGTATAGACGCTGCATCTTAGATCAGTATCCCCATACACTTGTAATGAAGTGAGATTAAACAACATTTTACCTGCCTTAGCATGACGAAATTCAATTAATACTTCAGGTGCATAGCTGATCTCATTTTCATTCCAGATTTTACGAAACTCAGGATATGCCTGCTCCATTTCTTCTATAAATTGCTCATACCAGTCATCTGCCACATACTGTCCATAATACGTTCTAAATATGGCGATATATCCTCTAACAAAATGCTCCCAATTCACCGCTAAACTTTTAAATTCCTTTCTTGCGAATAGTAAGCGTATGATATTCCTTTCTGCCGGATTGATTTGTTCAAAGTCCAAAAATACATTAGCTGCTGCTTGATTCCAGCCAACAATCTGGCTTCTTCTATCCGATACAATCGTCGGGCAATAACGAAGTTCCTGCAAAATTTTCACTAAAGCCGGACTGATTTCCTTCTCATTCTCAATGATAAAGGATTGTTTCACTCCTTCCTCTAACGCTAAAGCGTACAAATATCTCCTTTCATCGTTATTTAATTGTAATGCTCGAGAAATCGCATCTAATACCGAAGTCGATACTTTTATATCTCTGCCTTGCTCTAACCATGTATACCAAGTAAGACTCACACCGGCTAGTTGAGCCACTTCTTCTCTTCTCAGTCCTGGTGTTCTTCTGCGGGTTCCTACAGGTAAACCAACCATTTGAGGCGTAATTTTCGAACGTTGGTTTTTTAGAAATTCTGATAATGCTTGAAGTCTAGTTTCAGGTTTCATTTAGATCTCCCTTTAAAAGAGTATTAATTATACTAGGATAAACAACAACTTGTAATAGGATAACACAATGGCTAAAGTTAATAAAAACAAGGAGGGAATGATCATGAAAAGAGTTGTCATTACTGGAATGGGAATTATTTCTCCACTTGGAAATGATGTAAATAGCTTTTGGAATCAACTAATCAAAGGACAATCGGGAATATCTCTCATTGATTCTTTTGATACAACTGATTATAAAACAAAAATAGCTGGAATCGTTCGTGATTTCGATGCAGATGAAATATTGGGAAGAAAAGAAGCAAAACGATTAGACCGTTTTAGTCAGTTTGCCTTAGCAGCAGCCGAACAAGCATTAGAAAATTCGCAATTACAGTTAGATCAAGTTGATCTTGAACGTTTAGGCGTATATGTTGGTTCAGGAATCGGGGGAATCCAATCGCTTGTTGATCATGTCAATGTATTAGATAAACGAGGTCCCTCAAGAGTAAGCCCCAGCCTTGTCCCCATGATGATTTCAAATGCAGCTGCGGCCCAAATCAGCATTAGATTAGGGGCACAAGGGCCATCATTGTCACCAGTCACAGCTTGTTCTATTGGGAACACCGCTATTGGTGAAGCTTTCAATGCGATCCGAAATGATGATGCAGATATTATATTTGCCGGAGGAGCAGAAGCTGCTGTTTCACAGATATCTTTGGCCAGTTTTGGAAACGCACACGCACTATCTACTAGAAACCAAGACCCAAGCCGGGCCAGCCGTCCCTTCGATACAGATAGAGATGGCTTTGTGATGAGTGAAGGCGCAGGTATCTTAGTATTAGAATCATTAGAAAACGCGATTCTTAGAGATGCGCCGATATTATGTGAAGTAGTTGGGTACGGAGCTAGTTCAGACGCTCATCATATGGTAGCATCCCACCCAGAAGGTAAAGGTGCCTACTTAGCCATGAAAAAGGCGTTGAGAAGTGCAAATATATCAACAGATGATATTGATGTTATTAGTGCACATGCAACAAGTACACAAGTAGGTGATCGTTCAGAAGTTCTAGCTATTAAGAAATTATTTGGTGAACGTTCAGGTGAAATTCCAACAACGGCAAACAAATCAATGACAGGGCATATGTTTGGTGCTGCCGGCGGAGTCGAAGCCATTGCTTTAGTGGAAAGTTTGAGACGAGGAATGATTCCGCCAACTATTAATGTAGAGAATCAAGATCCAGACTGCAACTTAGATGTTGTATTAGAAGCGAGACAGCTTCCATTGAAATATGGGCTATCCAATTCTTTTGGTTTTGGAGGACATAATTCAGCCATCTTGTTAAAGCATTACGATTGAAGTAGCTATCAAGGGTGTATAGCCCTTGATTTTTTTCATTTTGTAAATACCTCACAGACAAATGATGACGAGCCTCAGCAATCTGATATATTAAATGGAGAAAAGAGAATACTTAAAAACATTTTTGAAAGAAGGTGACCCATGCCAAACAACGAGACACCCAACCCACTCATCCATGAAAAATCACCGTATCTCCTTCAACACGCCCACAACCCAGTTCACTGGTACCCGTGGGGGCAAGAAGCCTTCAACAAAGCCAAACGTGAAAATAAACCAGTGCTTGTCAGCATCGGTTATGCCACTTGTCACTGGCGGAATGTCACTGTCTTTTAGTATTCATTATATATTTATCTGCTTGCCAATTCCTTAATCATTAAACCCAATTCATAAATTCCCTTTTGCAGGTCTTCAAGAGATGCATAAGCATATGATAAGCGAATATAGTTCCCCTTTTCTTGAGCATAGATACTGCCGAGATTGAGAAGTATCCCTTTTGTCAAAGCTTTTGTATAAAGTGATTTCATAGATAGTGGAGGCAATATTTTTACCCAGACAAAGAATCCTCCCTTCGGAATATTCCATGTAGCAACATTCTTCAAATTGGTTTCTAAAAGACTCATGACCAATTGCCTTCTCACCTTTAATTGACTTCTTACCTGTTCTAGATGTTGTTGGTATTCACCGGATGTAAACCACTCTGCCGCTACTCTTTGGGATAACGAACTGGAGCCGTAATCTGTTTGCATTTTTATGTCGGATAAACGGTCAATCACTGATTCTGGACCGACGATCCATCCAATTCTTAAGCCGGGGCTTAATGTCTTAGATAAACTTCCTATGTAAAGCACATGTCCATTTTTATCTATTGTTTTAATAGGATTTGGAGGAATCTCATCGATCCATAACTCACGATATATGTCATCTTCAATAATGGGAAGCTGTGCATTCTCACTTGCCGCAAGTATTTCTTCCCGTCGCCGTTCTGACATTGAGATACCGGTTGGATTATGAAAACAGGGATTTGTATATAATATAGCCCTCCCCCGCTCCCCCCTTGCCACGTGGATATGTTCCGGCAAAAGTCCATCATTATCCATAGGAACTCCAGTCAGCTTCATACCGGCTGATTGAAATACGTGTAATGAATAAAGATAGGACGGCTGGTCAAGATAAACGGTCGATCCCCTTTGTAAAAGCCCCATTGATATTAGCTGTAAGGCTTGCAGTGCACCCGAAACAATAAGAATGGAAGAAGATGAGCCTTGAATTCCCAATGTTCTTAAATAGCCACTTAATGCCTCTCTCAAAGGTAAATATCCTTTTGGTTCCTCATATCCGAATGCCTCTATGTTTTGAGATACCTTTCCCATCATCTCTTTCATAGCAGTTAAAGGAAAAATCTCCTTTGAAAGTTCTCCTTTACTGAGCTGTATAAGATCAGAGTTTGATTCTGATTTATTGATCTCTTGAACGATTTTTTGGCTTGGCCGCTGGATTCCAGAGGTTACATACTGATCCCAATTGGGGGCGGAATTCTTAGCCAAAAGTGTCCATGTATTGTTCGTAACAACTGTCCCTTTTCCCATTCTGCCTTCGATTAATCCGTCCGCCATCAATTCCTCTAAAGCTGTAATTACTGTGCTCCTATTCACCTCAAAGTGTTTGGCAAGCGTGCGCTGGCTTGGAATCTTACTTCCAATCGGCCATTCTCCATTTCCTATTTTATCTTTTATAAATTGAATGATTTGTATGTACTTAGGAAGCTTTCTCATCCTTCATTCTTCTGAAGCGCTCATAAAAAGTATCCTCCTTAAAAACTAAAGTGGTTGGGTCAAAATCTATTTAACTGGTTGAAGTCATATCATCAAATCTTTATTAGTATAGAAATACATTAAATAACTGGTTGGTTTTTGTAAAGAGGAGTGAGAAAAATGCGAAAGAAAACAATTCGAATCGGCATATCTTACAGTCTGATGATTGGGTTGTGGGCATCAGCTTTCCCGGGAATTCGCGCGGGTTTGGAGAGTTATACGCCGGAACACCTCGCTTTGTTTCGCTTGTTGATTGGGTCAATGGCATTGTTGGTTTTTGCTGTTTTGACTCATATGCATTTACCCGACATGAAGGATATCCCTGCTATTTTATCTTTAGGATTTTTAGGTTTTACACTATATCACATTTTGCTGAATATCGGAGAAAAAACAGTCAGCGCAGGGGTAGCAAGCTTACTCGTGACCATGACACCTATTTTTTCTGCAATGTTATCTCGTCTGTTTTTTGGTGAACATTTTGGTTCTTATAAATGGATCGGCTCTATTATAAGTTTATTGGGTGTGTCGATCATTTCATTTGGGGCGGGAAACTATACAAATTCAGTGAACGGCATTTTGTTAATCCTGCTGGCAGCATTTTCAGAGAGTATTTATTTCGTTTTTCAAGCTCGCTATATAAAAAAATATGGATTTATTCCATTCGTTACATTCACTATTTGGGGCGGGACAATACCTATGCTTGTATTTCTGCCTGGCTTAGGGGAAGAGTTTTTGAACGCTTCAATGAACTCAACTTTGTCTATCGTTTATTTAGGTTTATTACCAACGGTTGTGCCTTACTTTGCACTTGCGTATGTAACTTCACTTGTCGGTGCTTCAGAAGCAACAATTTCACTTTATTTAACACCAGCCGTAGCCTTGGCCATTTCTTGGGTATGGTTAGGTGAAGTACCTACGTTTATTGCACTGACAGGCGGGATGGTTACAGTCATCGGGGTGTGTTTCTCCTATCTAACAGTAAATAAAAAGATAAAGATTTTAATTCCTTATTTCTTATCTAAAAAGCAATAAGGTGATGAAGTTAACCCTGAAAATAGAGTCATAAGCAGTTCTCCTTTTTAATAACTTGGGTTTGGTTCACAAAATGGAGTGTATGAATTTTTTTAGGGAATTATGGTATGTTAAACGTACAAATTAATAGAAAGCAGGTGATCCCATGCCAAACAAAAGTAAACCCAATAGATTAATCGCTGAGAAGTCTCCTTATTTACTTCAACATGCTCATAACCCTGTGGACTGGTTCCCTTGGGGAGAAGAAGCATTTGAAAAAGCGAAACGCGAAAACAAGCCTGTTCTCGTATCTATTGGGTATGGATAACCAAAGGAACATGTCACTGGTGCCACGTCATGGCACACGAAAGCTTTGAAGATCAACAAGTCGCTGACATCTTAAATGAGCATTTCATTTCAATCAAAGTCGATCGTGAAGAGCGTCCAGATATCGACTCGATGTATATGTCTGTTTGTCAGATGATGACGGGGCAAGGCGGCTGGCCGCTCAACGTGTTTGTCACGCCGGAGCAAAAGCCTTTTTATGCGGGGACATATTTCCCAAAGAGAAGTGCATACGGACGTCCTGGCTTCATCGAGGCACTGACACAACTGCTGGATGCGTACCATAACGACCGGGATCATATTGAATCATTGGCTGAGAAAGCGACAAATAACTTGCGGATTAAAGCAGCTGGGCAGACAGAAAACACACTGTCTCAAGAGGCAGTTCACAAAGCCTATTATCAGCTCATGAGCAGCTTTGATACGCTGTATGGCGGATTCGGCTCCGCACCAAAATTTCCTGCACCTCATATGCTCTCATTTCTGATGCGCTATTACGAATGGACTGAACAGGAGAATGCGCTGTATGCAGTCACGAAAACGTTAGATGGAATGGCAAATGGCGGTATATATGACCATATTGGTTCCGGCTTTTCTCGTTATTCGACGGATGAAAAATGGCTTGTGCCGCATTTTGAAAAAATGCTGTATGATAACGCGCTGCTGATGGAAGCTTACACAGAAGCGTATCAGCTCACCTCAAAACCTGAGTATAAAAAGCTTGTCCAACACCTGATCCAATTTATCAAACAAGATATGATGAATCCGGGTGGCTCCTTTTATTCAGCGATAGATGCAGATTCTGAAGGGAAAGAAGGGCAATATTACGTCTGGTCAAAAGATGAGATCATCACCCATTTAGGAGAGGAGCTTGGCGCTTTATTTTGCGAAGTCTATCACATCACAGAAGAGGGGAACTTTGAAGGGGAGAACATCCCTCATACCATTTCTACCTCTTTTGAGGACATCAAAGCCTCTTTTTCGATCGATGATAAAACCCTTCAGTCTAAGCTGCAAGAAGGCCGGCAAATTCTACAATCAGTCAGAAAGCAGCGCCCTGCACCGTTTGTCGATGACAAGGTGCTTACATCTTGGAATGCGCTGATGATCGCAGCTCTCGCCAAAGCAGGAAGGGTCTTTGATGAAGAGGAAGCGATCCATATGGCGAAGCAGGCGATGTCTTTTCTAGAAACACATCTTGTTCAACATGAGCGGCTCATGGTCCGCTATAGAGAAGGTGACGTGAAGCATCTCGGCTTTATCGAGGATTATGCGCATATGTTAAAAGCCTATATGTCTTTATACGAAGCGACCTTTGAATTAGATTGGCTGGAAAAAGCCACAGCCATTGCCGAGAACATGTTTGAGCTGTTTTGGGACAAGGAAAAAGGGGGCTTTTTCTTCTCAGGATCAGACGCGGAATCGCTCCTCGTTCGAGAAAAAGAAGTGTACGACGGCGCCATGCCTTCTGGTAACAGCACTGCACTCAAGCACCTTCTCATGCTAAGCAGACTGACCGGACGTCAGGATTGGCTAGACACATTACAGCAGATGTTCCAAGCCTTTTATGTCGATGTCTCTTCCTACCCAAGCGGACACACAGCGTTTCTGCAAGGGCTCCTAAGTCAATATGCAACCAAAAGAGAAATCATCATTCTCGGAAAAAACGGCGACCCTCAAAAAGAACAGCTTTTACAGGCGCTTCAAAAACGCTTCGTGCCATTTGATATCATATTGACTGCCGAAACAGGGGAAGAATTAGCCAAGCTCGCGCCCTTTACAAAAGATTACAAAACAATCGATGGCAAAACCACCGTGTATATTTGTGAAAACTACAGCTGCCGCCAGCCAATCACCGATATCGACGAAGTGATGGAACAATTATTCCACAATTGAGTTTGTCATGAGATGACTATGAGAAGACAAAATGAGGACAAACAGATAAAAAACATGTCAATCCGCTAACAAATTGTCTGTACGGTTTTATTTTTCCTAAAAAACGGTTAGAATGCGCACTAGACGTTCTCATACCGAAGGGAGAGAAAATGATGAAAAAGGTATCATATACACTCATCGCTTGTTTGTTATCTGTTGGGCTTGCAGCCTGCTCGTCAAACGATGCCAAACAAGATAAGCAAAACGATTCAGCCAAAAACAAGGAAACAACACAGGCTGATCAAAAAGAGCAGCAAAAGCAAATGGAAGAAATGCAAAAGAAATTAGACGCACAAAAAATCGATGATCAAAAGGTCGTTGCGACCGTCAACAAAGACAAAATCACAGGCAGTGAATACAATAGCGCCTTATCTACCATTCAAGGCCAGCTTCAGCAGTCCGGGCAAGACCCCACTTCTAAAGAAGGCGAAAAAGCAGTCAAGAAACAAACCATTGATGCGCTCGTAGGACAAGAGCTCATCTTGCAAGATGCTGAGAAGAAGGGCTTCAAAGCCTCTGACAAAGAGGTAGATAAGCAGCTAAAGGAAGAAAAGAAACAGTTTAAAGACAACGCTCAATTCGAAGAAGCACTGAAAAAGAGCGGACTCACATTGGATCAGCTGAAAAGTGACATTGCCGACAGCATCAAATACAGCCAATATGTCGACAAAGAAATCAAATCAGCCTCCGTCTCTGAGAAAGACGTCAAAGCGTACTATGATCAATACGCAGATCAAATGAAAAAACAAAAGCAAAAAGCACCAGAATACAAAGAGGTTAAATCACAAATAAAAAAACAGCTAGAATCTCAAGAAAAGCAAAAAGAAGTACAAAAAGAAATTGAAAAACTAAAGAAATCTGCGAAAATTAATGTGACTCTGTAACCGCTAAGAAAAAATCCGCCATTGTGCGGATTTTTTTGTTACTTCACGAACCATTTTTCCAAATTTATGACAAAAGCCTCATCATAAACGTCTCTTCCATCCGATATGATGGGAGTACAAAAGAAAGCGCTAACAATTCTTTTGTCTCTGAAAAGGTACAGGATCAAAAGCCATTCTCGTACTTTTGCTCTCGTACTTTTGCTTCAGTCAATCGGACATCTACAAAAGGAGGATCTTTATGTTCAAATGGTTTAAACCTGCTCCGCATATCGACAGGCTTGATGATGCCAAAACAGACGAGACGTATAAGCGGCTGCGGCTGCAAGTCTTTTTAGGCATCTTTATCGGGTATGCGGGCTACTATTTGCTGCGCAAAAATTTCGCTTTTGCCATTCCATATCTACAGGAAGAGGGGTTCACGAAAAGTGAATTAGGCTTTGTACTCGCAGCTGTATCTATCGCTTATGGCTTTAGTAAATTCATCATGGGGATGATCTCAGACCGCTGTAACCCCAGATACTTTTTAGCTGCCGGGCTCTTTTTATCAGCTCTTATCAATATCCTATTTGTCTCATTTCCATGGGTTACGTCCAGTGTATGGATCATGTTTTTATTCATGTTCTTAAACGGCTGGTTTCAAGGCATGGGGTGGCCGCCATGCGGACGTACGATGGCGCACTGGTTTTCAGTTAGTGAACGTGGTACGAAAATGTCCATTTGGAACGTCGCTCACAATATCGGCGGGGGGATTCTTGCACCGCTTATCACATTAGGGATTGTGCTGTTTGCGACGTGGAAAAGTATCTTTTTCTTCCCTGCCATCATTGCCATTATCGTCTCCTTCGTGATCATTCTTCTCGTACGGGATACCCCGCAATCCACTGGTCTTCCGCCAATCGAGGAATATCGAAATGACTATCCGGCACAAAACTATGAGGATCAAGAAAAAGAATTAACAGTGAAAGAGATTTTATTTAAATATGTACTCAACAATAAATTCCTATGGTATATCGCCATTGCCAACGTGTTTGTGTACTTTGTCCGTTACGGTGTCGTTGACTGGGCGCCAACCTACTTAACAGAAGCAAAGGGCTTTTCACCAGAGCATTCACGCTGGTCTTATTTTCTTTATGAATATGCAGGCATTCCCGGTACATTATTGTGCGGCTGGATCAGTGACCGCTTCTTTAGAAGCCGCCGCGCACCAGCTGGCGTCATCTTTATGGCTGGGGTGTTAATTGCCGTTCTTGTTTACTGGCTAAACCCTGCTGGCAATCCAATGGTCGATAACATTGCCCTTATCAGCATCGGCTTTTTGATTTACGGCCCGGTCATGCTCATTGGACTTCAAGCCATTGATCTCGCTCCGAAAAAAGCAGCTGGCACTGCTGCCGGACTGACAGGCTTCTTCGGCTACATTGGCGGCTCTGCCTTTGCCAATGCCATGATGGGTGTCGTCGTCGATCACTATGACTGGACAGGAGGCTTCATTTTACTGATTGGTTCTTGTGTGCTTGCGATTGTTTTCCTCGCCATGACATGGAATACAGGAAAACGCGTAGAGCAAGCTTAATGAAAATCACATAAAAGATTCATATCCGCCCAACATGCTCTTTACATCTATTTCTTATGATGGAGGCAGTTACCGTAAAAGGAGGATAAAATATGAAGAAAAGTAGATTACTTGCTTTCGTGTTGCTCTCTTTTGCTTTACTGTCTTTTGCGTGGGTGCCGGCCACCGTATCGGCACATGAAAACCTTTTATCTCCAGATCGCATCTTAACCGTTGCACACCGCGGAGCATCAGGGTATGCACCAGAGCATACCCTGGCTTCCTACAAGCTCGCCACAAAGATGAATGCAGATTACCTCGAACTCGACCTTCAAATGACAAAGGATGGACATCTCATCGTGATGCATGATGAAACCGTTGACCGAACCACAAACGGAACAGGCTGGGTCAAAGACCTCACACTTGCTGAAATCAAACAGCTTGATGCTGGTACATGGTTTAACGAAGCCAATCCCGACAGACAAAATGCCAACTATATCGGACAGAGAGTCCTTACATTAGATGAGGTGCTGCGCTATTTCGGCAAACGAGAGAATTATTATATTGAAACAAAAAAACCAGACCTTTATCCGCAAATGGAAGAAAAACTATTGGCCGCCTTAAAGAAACATCACCTTCTTGGGAAACACACAAGAAAAGGGCAGGTTATCATACAATCCTTTAGTGAAGACAGCCTGCTAAAGCTACAGAAATTAGCCCCACGCCTGCCAAAAGTACAGCTATTAGACAGAAACCAAATGACATCCATCACAGACGATCAGCTCGACTTTATCAAAACGTACGCTGTAGGGGTCGGACCGAATTTTAGAGCATTAACACCTGAAAACGCCCAGCAGGTCAGAAGCCATGGACTCCTCCTTCATCCATATACAGTCAACAGCGAAGCAGATATGACCCGTCTACTGCAATACGGCGTCACCGGTCTTTTCACCAACTTTCCAGATGTCTTTAACCGTGTAAAAGCTTCACTCTAAATATAAAAAGCCTTGCGGTCCATCCCGCAAGGCCTTTGATTATTTCACCGTTTGATCAGAAGAAGCTGTTTCAATCGGCTTCCGTTTTCCAATCCCAAATACAAAAAAGCTAAGTGCTACTAAAATCAAGAACCCAATTGCTACAATAAGAGAAATACGCGTATCCTGATTAATGAGCATAAACACAAGAACCATCAATAAAAATCCGATTGTAAGATAGTTAGAAAACGGTGCTAGCGGCATCTTGAACGGGTGCTGATCAAGCGCTGCCCCCTTCGCCTTTCTGAAGCCAATATGACTAATCAAAATGACAAACCAAGGCACCATCCCAGGAAGTACACTCGCACTATACACATAGACGAAAATGTTTGGCGGAGAAACATAATTCAGGACCACTCCTATCGCTAAACCAATCAGCACAGCGAATGTCCCAAAATACGGTACACCGTTCTTCGAAATTTTTGTAAAGAAAGCAGGCGCCTGACCATTCACACCTAATGTATAAAGCATACGGCCCGCACTGAAAATACCACTATTACAGCCGGACATCGCTGCTGTAATGACAACAAAGTTAATAATACCAGCCGCTGCTGTAATCCCAATCTTCGCAAACGTCGCCACAAATGGACTGCCAAGGGTATTCAGCTGATCCCAAGGATACACAGTCACAATGACAAAGATCGCACCGATATAGAAAATCAAAATACGCCAGATGATACTTTTGATGGCATTTGTCAGCGTCTTTTGTGGATTTTGCGCCTCACCCGCTGTAATCCCAATGAGCTCGACACCTTGATAAGCAGCAATGACTAGAGACAATGCAAACAGGAATCCGCTAAACCCACCTGTAAAGAACCCACCATGCGCCCAAAGATTAGACAGCCCAATAGGCGTTCCGCCATTTCCAAAACCGAAGAAAATAATGCCTAAACCTGCAACAATCATCAAGATAATCGTCACAATTTTGATCATCGCAAACCAAAATTCAAATTCACCGAACGACTTAACCGAAATCAAATTGGCTGCTCCTAAAATGATCATCGCAATTAACCCTGGAATCCACGCAGGCAGCTCTGGGAACCAATATTTCATATAAGCCCCAACCGCAATGATTTCAGACATTCCGACAATGACCCACTGGAACCAGTTACTCCAAGCCGTCATATACCCTGCAAGCGGATGAATATATTGATGCCCGAATGTAGCAAATGACCCTGTACTCGGCTCAAGATATAACATTTCTCCCATCGCACGCATAATAAAAAAGATAAAAATACCACACACTGCGTACGCTAGAAGAACGGATGGACCTGTCCACTGAATGGCCTTCGCTGACCCCATAAATAAGCCAACACCGATTGTGCCGCCAAGAGCGATCATTTGAATATGGCGGGCACTTAACCCTCTCTTTAATTCCTTTTGAGCCACTTTTCTTCCCCCTCATCAACAAACAACATAAAAAATAAAAATCAGAATTTTCATTCTGATTGAGAAACATCAATCTTTCGATGTATATTATCATAATAAATCTACCCTTAAAAAACAATTGTTTTTTTGAGGAAAACACTATTAACAAAATATTCTGACATAAAAGTAAGTTCAAATTATTTTATATTGATATAATCAATAACCAGAAAAATCTTCAAAAAAAGACCGCTCACACGGTCTTCTAAGCTCAAACTGTAAATTTATAGGAACTTCGGTAATTGCTTTCCTAAAACACTTTCCTCTGGTAAATCACAGTAGAAAGTCCCCAAGACAACAAGTAGAAGAGCATAATCAGCACAGCTGACCCCGTATATAAAACAGGGATCGATACATTCATGATAAAATTAGTGAGCCCACTAAATTGCTCTGCTAAATAGAGGACAACAGGCGGTCCCATAGCAGATAATACGATAAAGCCAATGATCACTGCCGTTGTGATATAACCAGGCTTTAAGATATAAAACAATGGAAACGTACACGCCGCGAACAATAAAAACAACCCGCTGCCAATCGCAATATCTGACAGCGAAAATAGTTTCCCAAACACAAGTAATGCAGCACTTGTCAGCCCGATCGAAATGACCATATAAAAAACGGCACCAAGATAACGGGAGGCAATAATTTCATTCCGGGTATAAGGCAAAGAATTTAAAAGGATATTCGTTTCTGCCTTTTCATCATACGCATATGTGTTAAATGGAATGAAGACACTAGCGACTATAAACGTCAATACTGGATGGACATCCATGAAAATAAAAAATAAGATAAACGGAATAAAAATAAGTAACTGCTTCTTTTGCAAAATCACATCACGCTTAATTAAATGAAACATGCGCAGCCCCGCCTTTCAAATAAAACATGATATCCTCAAGCGACGCCGGTTCAATCACAACAGCATCCCCAAAAATAAGTTTCACTTCATCAATTCGATCTGATAATGCTTCAAAACCTGCTGATGTACGCTGAATATGGATAAACGCCTTTTCTGTGTCTCGATCCAACAACTCCAGGCTCCCTCTCACAAGCGCATAACTTTCTGCCACTTCATGAATCGACTGTTGAAAGACCAATCTTCCATTTTGTATAAACGCAATATAATCCGCGATCCGGTCTAAATCAGTCGTCACATGCGTCGAGAAAAAGATCGTCCGATTTCCATCAATCATCAATTCTTGTAACGTGCTGAGCAGCTCTCTTCTAAAAACCGGATCTAAACCAGCAGTTGGTTCATCCATGATAATCAGCTCTGCATGATGCGACAGCGCAATCGCAAGTGACGCCTTCATCTGCATCCCTTTTGAAAATGTTTTGATCGCTTTATTCAGCGGCAGACCAAACTGTTCAATATATTGATTAAAAAGCTGGTCATCCCAGCGTTTATAGGCAGGAGCCACAATCCGTTTGATGTCCTTTAAATTCAACCCTGGAAAAAAAACATTGGCATCGTAAACAAATCCGATTCGTTCCTTAATTTCTTTTTCATGAGTATGATAATCCAATCCAAAAACCTTGATGTCACCTGAATCGGGCTTTAACAAATTCATGATCATTTTAATGGTGGTCGACTTACCCGCTCCATTCTCTCCAATAAACCCTGTGACAAAGCCTTTCTTAACCTGTAAATCAAGCTCCTGAACGGAAAAATTCAATCACATGCTCCACTCATCTCACTCCTCATATAAGAACTTTAATAACTGCTGCAATTCATCAAAAGATAAGCCTAATTCTTTCCCGTTTGTAACAACCGCTCCAAGCTGTTCCTCGATCACCTTCAATTTCTTCTCTCTCATCACTTCTAGGTTTTGTTCCGCAACAAATGAACCCTTGCCGACAATCGAATAAATAAATCCCGCCTTCTCTAACTCTTCATACGCTCGCTTTGTTGTAATCACGCTAATTTGTAGATCCTTCGCCAGTTTTCGAATAGACGGCAGCGCTGCACCTTCCGCAAGCTCACCCGTTAAAATCATCGATTTGATTTGATTCGTAATTTGCTCATAGATAGGCTCCTTAGAATGGTTTGAAATCGTAATTTGCATATAAAAACCTCTTTTTTTCAGAAAATATTGTATATACACTATATATACATTATATACACACTAAAAGAATATTCAACCATTTTAAAAATGTTCTCCTTATTTTTTAAAAATAGAATGCAATTAAAAAACCGCACAGCCCTTAAGCCATACGGTTCTTTTATCTTTTGGATTTGCATTCATTCGCCAAGCAATGGGTGTAATGAATGCGCATGTTGGTATACGCAATGTGGAATTTTCTAATAATTTTAAATCACTTATGAATGTGAAAACGCCATAGAATGATCATTCTATGGCGTTTTCTTTTTTCTATTTTAAAGGTATGTTTTCAGTTTCTTTTTGCGTTTGACATTTATTGTTTCTTTCGGATAAGTTAAGCCATATACCCCCTATTGATATAAACAATATTAATAGGAAGAACGGTAGTTTATATCCATTAAAATAGTCCACTGATAAGCCAAATAGGGAGGGTGCCAGCACAATAAACATTTGATTTAAAGTTAATCCAAAGCTTACAGTTAATCCAATAAACTCTTTGTCTGCTTTTTCAGACATTAGCACAATAAATAAACTGTACCATCCCACCCCTAAAAAACCTAAAATGAAACAAATTATATAAATTCCCCATAGGGGAAGATAGTTCAAAAGATAGACTAGAACAATTAAAATAATAACAGTTAATAATATTGTAAGTTGTAATGGCTTACTTCTATCTCCATTGAACAAATTGTCACTAATCCATGCTAACAATATCCTTCCAATTGCACCGCCAATTAAAACCACACTTAACAACGTTCCAGAAATACTTAATGATATATCTAACGTATTGCTTAGATAACTCATCAGATGAGCTAATATGATTAATTGTAAAGAAATCATACTCATTCCAATAAAAAATACTGGATAAAGACTCGATTTTGCTTTAATCTTATTAATTTTCTCCAAAAAACGATCATTCTGTTGTCTTTGCGCAGTCATTCCATGATCTTTATAGAAAATTGAAAAGATTATACCACCTGCAATTGCTACAATAGCTTGTGTTAATTTAGCTGAAGATAAACCATAATTATAAAAGAAAAAAGGTAGAGTTGTTGAAGCTAATGCACCACCAAGTGGTATTCCTGTTTGACGAATCCCCATTGCAAGTCCTCTGTTTTTGTTTTTTGGGAACCAATTGATGATTGCGCTGCTCCCCCCTGGTTGAGCCGTCCCATACCAAACCCCGACAAAAGCGAGAACAATCAAAAGGTATACGTATTCATTAATAGGAATTGTTATTAACATGGTAAGTCCTAATAAAATTGACCCTATTCCTACAACCCAACGTTCACCGTATTTATCCATTATGTTACCGAATATTAGCATAGAGAATATAGGACCAATATTTACAGCTGATACAATTAAACCTGTTTGAAATTGTGATAAGTTATATATTTCTTGACAAAATGTTGCTAAAGGACCTACTCCGTAATTTACAAATGTTGCACACGTTTGTGAAAAGGTAGCTATTATGAGTATAACCCATCTATAGCTCCCCTCATGATTAGCTTTCATTTGTGACATGCAATCCATCTCTCTTTTTATTCTAAATATGTAAATTTGATGTCATTATCTCAAAAATAAAAAGGAATTTGAATGGATTTTTCAAATTTTCTTTCCGATTTAAAATATACTGGATGTTATATAAAGGTGACCTGTAAAAGTGTCAGAGGAGATTACATTCTTAAAGTGCTCAATTCTTAATAGTAGACTCATGTTTTAAGAATATGCTTTATTTCCAATACACCCATTTTCCCATAAGCCACTCCACAGGACCTCTTCTCCATTTTTTCAAATAGAGATAGCTGATGAACAGCTGTGCTGTGTACAGTCCGACAGCAAGCAGCAGCCCAAACATTGACCCCAATTGTCCAAATAGACCAAGTCCATAAGAATAGAAAATCGTTGTACAAATAATCGACTGCGCCAAATAGTTTGAGAGAGACAAACGGCCAAGCCCTGCAAGCAGGCGTTTGAAACCTTGGGCTGCCTTCGAATAGTAGAAAACAATAAAGGCTTGAATATACCCAATCGTCAGCACATAGGCACCCAGCGTAATCACCAATTCACTCCAAGGAGCATCAATGAACGTCGCACATTTTAAAACGAACCCGATGATAATCATCCAAACCCAGCCTTTACGATAAGCCATTCCTCGATCTTCTTCTGTCAAATGACCCTTTTTCCCGATCGCCATGCCAAGCAGTGCAAACGGGCCAACCATGATCGTACCGAAAAGAAACCCTAATATCGGCATAAGCGTAATGGTCACGATCGCCAGAATCATGGTCACAATCATCATATCGTCTTCAACCGTAATCCGGCTGAGCAAAATATCCCCATAATCACCTTTTGCATACACATCGGTTAATAAATCATCAGTTCCATAAACAAATTTCATCATGTATGGCAAAACGACTAATGACAACGCACCTAACACACCCGACCAAATAAGCATTGTTTTAATCCGGCTGCTCAAAAACATCATCAAGAAAAACGTACAAGCTCCATAATAAAGAAGAATGTCACCGTTCCAAATAAAGATGTAATGCAGCATCCCAAGCACAATCAAACCAAAACCACGGCGAACGACAATGGCATTCGTATTTAATCCCTTGGCCTTCGTCGATTCAATCAGCTTGATAAAAGAATACCCAAACAAAAAGGAAAAGATCGGATAAAAAGACCCTTGGAACAAAATTTCCGTCACATATACACCGAATTCCTGTCCCCAAAAACTCGAATCAAACATTTTCTCAAAATCATAATCATATTGGAAATTAAGCATATTCACAATCAAAATACCTAATAAACTAAAACCACGTAAACTATCAATTAACTCAACCCTAGATCCCTTCAAGACGACAGCTCCTTCGGACAATATAAAGATAAAGCATATTTATCCTACCACACTTTTAAAAAAATGGTTTCCATCCCCATGTGAAAAAGTGCGTTTTAAGGTAAATTTAATAAAAAAACCTAGAATCTATATTCTAGGTATCATACTAAATACTTATGACTTATGACTTTCTTCTTCCCGCAGCACACGCTTCAAATAAAACAAAATTCCCAAACCGAATAAAATCAACGCCATTTCCAAGTCTGCAGAAATCGGCAACCATTTCAGCATCATTAAAATCAGCAAAACCGCTCCAACACCTGCGAAAAAAATGACGTTTCTTTTTAATTCTTTGTTTGATTGAAACAACACTCTCTCCTCCTTGATACTTACTAACCAATTGATTGTTTTTCTAACCAGCCGATATCCCCATTTTCCAAGCTATTCATTGACCCTAAAACTCCTTTGATCTTAAGGGCAAATCCAAGGAAGATGCTCAGGCCAGTTGAGTTTCTGCGTTCCCACTATACATCCCCCTTATCTTTTAGCTGAAAGGCGATGATTTTTCCTAATGCTTCCTCAGCAGCAAAAGGAGTGACGCTGCCTGTTGGATTTTCTTGTTCTTGTTTTAAGCACTCGTACATGTTTTTTTCAATTTTTGATGGATCAATCCAAGAGATACACCATGATGCCCAGAAACAAGTAGGTCCCTCATAACGTTTAGCAAGTGCTAGAAGAAATGGCAAGCTAGGTTGCCCAATCCTCATGAGTGACATGGCAGCGGCCATTCTTGTATCTTCTTCGTCACTTTCTAATAGCCGAGCTAGCGGTTCTGCTGCGTCCCCCGCATCTGCTCCAAATTCACCAAGTACAGCTGCTGCAATGTTCCGCAGAGAGCCTTTTTCTTTTAAAGCCTCAACAAGGACGGGCACTGCATCTTTTCCATATTTTCTTAAATCTCCCATTGCTTGAACGATCGTTACTTCATTTGTATTGGCCAATTGTTGAATGGATTGAGACAGCTTATTTTCTGGTTTCATTTACAATCAACTCCTCTTTTTAATGAACCGCACGGTATCGATAACAAAGCACATAAAATCCAGCCCCAGCAGCTAGGGATACAATTGTAGTCAACAAGCCATCAGTGATGAGATGAATGCTAATCATGACCATCGCACTGATCACAAACGCAAATAGCAATGATCGATAATAGGCAGCTAAAGCAAAACTCATTTCTCGTCTCAGAGGCTGCATAAAGGCAAAGAGCCGTATGGCCAAAAACCATATATAAACTTCTCCACCAAAGGTCCAATACAAAACATCCTGAATCTCAACCAAATAAAGAGAAATCAAGTAGAAAGCATACAGCCAAAAGGTTTGAAACACCTCTAACAGAATGATTTTTTGATATAAAGCACCTGGAAAAAGGTAGAGCACTCCCGTTTGTGCGTGTCTTACAATCCCTGCATAATATGAACTAAAAAGAACGGATGCCGCGATGACGATCAAGAATAGATTCAGCCAATCTGAAAAATAAGTAAAGACGACATAGTAAGTACCAATTAACAGCATAGTAGATAGTACATGGAAAATCATATACTTTTTTATCAGCAATAATTCAATCCAAAGAAAAGCCCAAATGCCCGTTAATGCCGGAAGTCCCCACCATGTCCTGCTCTTTTTTTGAACGATTGGACTTGATTGAATATGTTTTCCCTCAAATTCCTCCCAAAATACTGCTTCCTTGACTAAAGACTCCTTCATCTCTAAACGATGACTAGCCTTGTACATCATCATGAAAGATAGAAACATCACTCCAATAAAAATGAAGACAGAAAGAATGGAGAACTCTTCGATCATACGTCCAGATTGAAACATCAAAGAATCAGCAAAGTTCATCAATGGAGGCTGTTTCATCACCAATTGATTCAAAACAAGTAGTGCAAAGCTGAAAAACATCAAGACAAAACTGAGTAAGAGCAAACGCTTGTATACTCGAATGGTTCTAGCACAAGAAACCGCAATCATCCAAGTTTCGACCAAACATAACAGCCCTGTCAGAATGAGTGATTTGCCAAGCAGAAACGGGTACTGCTGCGTCATAAAAAACAGGAGTAGATCGGCAGTTACAGCAGAGAAAATGAGAAGAGCCCCTCTCCAGAAAATGTGATACATCCACACACTGATAACAACCGTCCATAAAGAAACGCCATTTCCATATAACCAAATGATATCGTTCATTTGGCTAGGCAGCCGGTTCGTAAACAAACCAACCCCCGTATAAAGAACAAACAAACAGATAATGATCCATCCAGCTGTACCCGTATTCCAATCACCCATACTTGAAACTGCACTTAGCTGAAAACCAATTGCCGCTATGAAAAGAAGTAAGATCAGAAAAGGCATTTTCTTTTCTTGATTTTTACTGATCAAGCGCCTTTGAGATTTCATCCATAAAAGGGAGAGTGTGTTATTCACTTGACCACTCCCCCAAAAGTTGAATAACTTCTGCCCTCCACTCAACCTGTTCTTCCTTTAATTGAGGAACATCCATACTCTTCATGATGGCACCGTCTCGAATCAATACAACCCTGCTAGCCGTATCAAGGACAAACTCCAGACTATGAGTCGACACAAAGACCGCCCCACCTTGACTGCTTTTTTGTCTCAGCCAATCCGACAGCCACTGTTTTGACGGTATATCTAACCCGACAGTCGGTTCATCTAATATAAAAAGGGAGGCATCTTGAACAATGGCTCCTGCTAAGACGACACGCTGCTTTTGGCCTCTTGACAGCCTTCCACACAGTTCATTCATCTTCTTTTCCATATGTACTTCTTTCAACGCTTCATATACCTTTTCCTTGATCTGTTTTAAGCCCTTATGATATCCACGAGCACGGAATTGAACATGTTCAGCAGCCGTTAAATCTGGATACAAATACGGCTGATCAGGAATAAGAGCTACTTGTTTTTGGACATGGGCATGACCAGGCGGGAAACCCTCTATGAGAATTTCCCCTCCATCTGGTTTATATAGACCCGTTAAACATCGAATCGTTGTCGTCTTCCCAGCACCATTAGGCCCAAGCAGCGCCACAACCTCTCCTGCTTCGATGGAAAATGACAGACCTTCTATCCCATCACCATTGCTATATCGTTTGCTTACATTCTGAACCTCCATGAATGGCATCAAATCTCTCCTTTTGATTAGAGTGATGTATGCTTATCTATGGTGTGTTATAAAATCAAAAAACGAATGTCAATAGACCCACTAATCTCTTAACCTAATATTACCATATAGAGAATAACAAGGTAATAGGAATGAGATAATCTATTCTATAAACAACGGAAAAAGAAATTATAATTATGTACAAAATAAAAAAAGATTGGGTTGCAGTATCCCAATCTTTTATCTATTAACCCTATACCATCTCCTGACACGCCCAAGCATCCACCTCTACCTTTAAAGCAGGTGAAGCCAATGCCACCACATAAATCATCGTCATACAAGGCAGATGATCACCTAAAAACTGCCCCATGATTCGTTTCCTGCTCTCTGCATCGAACTCTCCCACGAGATAAAATACTAGTTTCGTTATATCTTCCACAGCCATATCTGCCGCTTCTATATTTCGTTTCACATTCTCTAACGCTAATTCGAGCTGCTCCAACGGACTTTCGGGGATTGTCCCATCCGCTTCCATTCCCACCTGACCTGATAGAGTTAACCACCGCTGTGGTCCAGTTGTTTCTATTTGATGGGTATATGGGGCAACTGGCGGGTGAATGGTCTCAGGATTACGTGATGTTCTCATTGATAAAAACCCCTTTTCTGAAAATACAGTCAATTTTTATCATCATATCAAATTTTCAACCGTATTCAGATTTTTATGCTCATAGTAAACCTGAAGATACTGCTATAATTCTTGTCTTCTAAAAAGAATCCATCCGATAAGAAAAAAGAAACCAATCAATACCGATACACCTAGAAAACTTGTAAGTGCCTGATCCGAATAAGTCCCTTTATGAATCATCTCTTCGGCTGCACTTGTCACGCCTTTAGGCGCAAACTTCCCTAATGTCTCTTCATAAAATGAAGGTACGGTAAACAGAATAAGGTTGATTAAAAGCGACACACCGCCAGCTGTGACAGAACGTTGAGAACGCCGAAGCACAAATGGTCGATACCACAATCAGCAATAAATTTGGATAATAAAGAAGTGTTCCTTTTAACACATTGACCCAATCCACATGCCCAAATTGAATGTCCACATAATAAACAGAGGCAAGCACCGCCACCACCAAACTAAACAAAGTCAAACAGGCATAAGCACATATTTTCGAGACATAGTAACTCGTTCGACTAATCGGTTTCACCATAATCATCGCAGTCACTCCAGAGGCACGCTCTCCAGCGATCGTCCCCATCACGATCATAATCAGGATAAACACACCTAGCGTAAATTAGCTGATTTCGATAGAAGATCCGGCAGCATTTTGAGCGTAATAGGCTGCGTAATCATTAAAATCGTAAAAATGATAGGAACAAATAAGATTTTATAGCTAGTGAATAACTCCCTAAATTCCTTTTTCAACATCATCATGCATTCACAACCTTCATGAAAATATCTTCAAGCGTCAGCTTAGATAGTCGATAATGGAGGAGAACACCCCCAGATTCAGTGATGAGACGAGGCAGCTCCTTCAATGCTATTTGTTGATCGTTCACTCGCAACTGATAAGCATCTCCTGTCTCAAAGCATTCCTCCACCCAATTCCGCTCTTTTAACAAAGCCACTAGTTTCGTATTCTGTTGTTCTAATTGAAATTCAATCACTGGCTGGATATAGTCTTCTTTGATCTGTTTCATGGAAGAAGACATCTCAATTTTGCCACTGTTGATCATGATAATATGATCTGCCACACGTTCAATGTCATCTAAAATATGAGTCGACATAAAGATCAACATCTCTTGTTTCAGATGCTCAATCAATGTCAGAACGTCTTTTCTCCCCATGGGTTCAAGTGCAGACACAGGTTCATCCAAGATGAGAACCTTCGGGCTGTTGATAAGCGCTTGCGCAATGGCAAGCCTCTGCTTCATGCCTCCGCTATAGCTGCCAATGGCACGATCCTTCGCCTCATATATGCGGCAAAGCTTCAACAGCTCCTCTGTTTTGGAGCGAATGATTTTTTTCTCTAAATGAAATAACCCGCCAACCCAATGCATCCACTCCTGCCCCGTCATATCCTGATAAAATGCAGGATGCTGCGGACAATACCCAATCACATGACTAATGTCATCCATGTCCTTTGTGACATCCATACCCGCCACCTTCACGACCCCAGAAGTAGGACGAGCAAGCCCTGTCAAAATCCGGATCGTCGTTGTCTTCCCCGCGCCATTGGCTCCTAAAAAGCCAACACATCCAACCTCCCCAACAGAAAACGAAACATCTTTTAAAACTTCATTCGGGCCATACGATTTCGTCAGCCCATAACACTCCAACATATTCAAGCAAATCCCCCCCTTTTAAGATGATTTACGACCAAAAATCAAATAGACAATAGGACCGACACTCGCCACAAACACGATCACCAACGCCCAAATCCACTTCACCTCTCCTCTGATCCTCGATGGATCTCTTTTCAGCAAATCAAACAAACCAATCACCATCAAAATCGCTTGCAGCAAAATAAGAGGTAATATCATCTTCATATCCATCCACGCCACTCCCTTTCCAAACGCCAATTCGTTTTGGTATTACTTCTTTTGACGACATGAAGAGTGAATTCGTTCAAATGGATTTTATTTTTATTGGTCGAATGATCTATAAATATAAAAAAGCCCAGTGAAGGTTAGTTCACTGGGCTTGCTTGTTATTCTCATGATGTACCTCGTAAAATCTTTTCCATCTTCTTTCCTTTCGCTAACTCATCAATCAGCTTATCTAGATAACGAATGTTCTTCATGGTTTCTTCCTCAATGTCCTCTACCCGTACACCACAGATGACTCCTTTAATTAAACTGCGGGAAGGATGAAGCTCAGGAGCCTCGGCAAAAAATGTTTCTATATCTGTATTTTTATCCACCTGTTCCTGCAACTCTTCTGGACTGTACCCTGTTAACCAACAAATAATCGTATCGACTTCAGCCTTTGTTCGTCCTTTTCTCTCTGCCTTTGCGATGTAGAGAGGATAGACTTTTGCAAAGCTCATTGTGTAAATTTTAGGTTTGGTCATGTGTCTGCTCTCTTTCTTTATTATTTAACCTGTATTACCTGCGCAAGGTGCGTTTGGCATTCTATTTATAATGTACTTAGCACATTATAACCCATGTAAATCTTCTAATATTGTACCCTTAATCAAAAATCTTCGTACGTTCCAGTTCTAATGAAACAAAAATACCCCTTTAGAAACGATATCTAAAGGGGTATCAAAAATCCGATTTTATTTAAACCTACTCCACCGTCACACTCTTCGCAAGGTTACGTGGTTTATCCACATCACACCCGCGGTGAAGTGCTGCATAGTAAGCGATTAGCTGTAATGGGACAACAGATGCAAGTGGTGCAAGTGCTGGGTGTACAGCTGGAAGGACGAAACGGTCGCCTTCGTCTTCTAGGCCTTTTAGTGAGATGACACATGGGTTTGCTCCGCGTGCAACGACTTCTTTGACGTTACCGCGAATGCTGAGGTTCACGTGCTCTTGTGTTGCAAGGGCAATGACCGGTGTGCCTTCTTCAATTAAAGCAATTGTGCCGTGTTTGAGTTCTCCGCCAGCAAAGCCTTCTGCTTGGATGTAAGAGATCTCTTTTAGTTTTAGTGAACCTTCAAGGCACACATAGTAGTCAAGTCCTCTTCCGATAAAGAATGCGTTACGTGTCACTGTGAAGAAGTCACGAGCGATTTGTTCCATTTCATCCTTTTGATCGACAAGGGCTTCCATTGCGTTTGCTACAATACCAAGCTCTTTCACAAGATCAAAGTCAAGAGATTGACCGTTTAATTCAGCTGCAACAGATGCAAGGATTGCAAGGACAGCGATTTGTGCTGTGTAGGCTTTTGTTGAAGCCACTGCGATTTCTGGTCCTGCATGAAGAAGCAATGTGAAGTCCGCTTCACGAGAAAGCGTAGATCCTGGTACGTTTGTGATCGTTAATGCTTTATGACCAAGCTCTTTGACTTGAACAAGTACAGCACGGCTGTCCGCAGTCTCTCCAGATTGAGAAAGGAAGATGAACAGCGGCTTTTTCGATAGAAGCGGCATGTTGTAAGAAAATTCACTTGCTACATGGACTTCTACAGGTACTTTTGCCCAGTCTTCAATGTATTGTTTACCGACAAGTCCAGCATGGTAGCTCGTTCCGCAAGCCACAATGTAAATGCGGTCTGCTTCTGCTACTGCGCTTGCGATATCGCCAGCGACTGACAGTTTGCCGTTTTCGTCTTGATATTCTTGGATGATTTTGCGCATAACAAGCGGCTGTTCATCCGTTTCTTTTAACATGTAGTGAGGATATGTGCCTTTCTCAATGTCGCTTGCATCAAGCTCAGCGATATAAGAAGGACGTGTCATGATATCACCGTCAAGGTTTTTAATGATGACCTCGTCTTTTGTGACAATGACCATTTCTTTATCCATTAATTCCGCATATTCGTTTGTTACTTGAAGCATCGCCATTGCGTCAGAAGCCACAACGTTGAATCCTTCGCCGAAACCAACCAATAATGGGCTTTTGTTTTTCGCCACATAGATTGTTTCTTTGTTTTCGTTATCGAAAAGGGCAATCGCGTAAGAGCCTTTTAGTTGAAGAAGCGTTTGACGGAAAGCTTCTTCTGTATCAAGACCTCTGCTGACAAATTGTTCGATGACTTGAACAACAACCTCTGTATCTGTGTCGCTTTTTAGTGTGACGTCTTGTAAATATTCGCGTGTCAATTGTACATAGTTCTCAATGACACCGTTATGAACAAGCGTAAAACGGCCAGAAGCACTTTGATGCGGATGCGCATTTAGATGGCTTGGTACACCGTGAGTTGCCCAGCGTGTATGTCCGATTCCTGCTGAAGATGCTACGTTTGCATCCACGACTTCACGAAGCTCAGCGATACGTCCTTTTTCTTTGAACACATGCACGCCATCTTCGTTTGCCACAGCGATACCTGCTGAGTCATACCCGCGGTACTCAAGCTTCTCTAAACCTTTTAATAAGATTTCCTTCGCATCATTCTGACCAATATAACCTACGATTCCACACATAAATATTCTTCCTCCCGATCATGTGAAAGGGACAAAGAAAGCCTACTAAAATAGAAGGGACATTTCTTCGTCCCTCTCTACATGTTTATTTTGGGAGATCATGTGTATTCCCTTTGTACAAAGAGTCACCTCTTTGGTTTAAAGAAACACTTACGGCTGTGATCTCTTTTTTTGATCAGCCGGGAGGCATCCGCCGAAAATTCGATAACCTCCATCCTCGTCAACTAAGCATCTTTCGTCCGATCGCTTAGTTCGGGCGCTATAATTATAAGAGAGTTTCTGAACATCTACCCTGCCTTTCCTGATAGAATAAAAATCCAGTAACACAAGGATGATTGTACTATAAGGTCTGACCTCCGTCAATCACAATTTAGCGGGTGATCCCCTTCATTTGAGAAAGTGAGACCTCCATACACTATATGCTATGAGGCTTGTCACGTTCTACCTTTGATGTGCTCTCCTATGTATGAAGGCAGCTTCAAGTTGCCCTCACTTATATCATTCGTATAGATCCATCCAATTATGTCGTTTATTCAAAAAAAAGCAAACCGCTGCCAGCGGTTTGCCTTCACCTATTACTCAATACCCATTTCTTCTTTCACAACAGCTGTAATTCGAGCCACATATTCATTACACAGCTCTTTTGTTTTCGCCTCTGCCATGACACGTACAAGCGGCTCTGTCCCCGAAGGACGAACTAGGATACGGCCGTCACCATTCATCTCTTTTTCGACCTCTTGGATCACCGATTTTACTTTTTCATTTTCTTCTACTTTATATTTATCAGACACTTTCACATTCACTAAAAGCTGCGGGAACTTTTCCATTTCCGCTGCAAGCTCTGATAATGTTTTCCCTGTCGCTTTGAGCGTATTCACAAGCATGATCGCAGAAAGCATGCCATCACCTGTCGTATTATAATCAAGGAAAATCAAATGACCTGACTGCTCGCCGCCGACATTATAGCCGTCTTTTTTCATCGCTTCAACCACATAGCGGTCACCAACAGCAGTTTGAATGCTCTTAATGCCTTGCTTCTCAAGCGCTTTATAGAAACCAAGGTTACTCATAACCGTTGACACGACGGTGTCATCCTTTAATCGGCCTTCATCCTTCAAATAACGTGCACATATGTACATAATTTGATCGCCGTCTACGATATCACCTTTTTCATCGACTGCAATTAAACGGTCACCGTCACCATCAAACGCAAGACCAATATCTGCACCCTTCTCCTTCACAAAAGCAGAAAGTGCTTCTGGATGAGTGGAGCCTACACCATCATTGATATTCAATCCGTTTGGAGATGTTCCCATTGTGGACACATCAGCATCTAAATCTGCAAATAAATGTGTCGCTAGAGAAGAGGTTGCACCATGTGCACAGTCAAGCGCCACGTGAATACCTGTGAAATCCTCGTCCGCTGTCTGCTTTAAGAATTGCAAGTATTTCTGACCGCCTTCAAAGTAGTCGTTCACCGTTCCAAGATCGGCTCCAACTGGGCGTGGTAATTGATCGACTGGCTGATCCATCAGCTGCTCAATTTCGTTTTCCTGTTCATCTGACAGCTTAAAGCCGTCACCGCCGAAGAATTTAATGCCGTTGTCTTGAACTGGATTGTGTGAAGCAGAAATCATGACACCCGCTTCAGCATCCATTGCCTTCGTTAAATAAGACACACCAGGTGTTGAGATCACACCTAGACGCATCACTTCAGCTCCAATTGAAAGTAAGCCTGCAACAAGCGCTCCTTCTAACATATGACCAGATACACGTGTGTCTCGACCAACGAGTACCTTTGGACGTTCTTTATCCTTCGTGAGCACATAGCCGCCAAATCTCCCAACTTTAAATGCGAGCTCTGGCGTTAATTCGCTATTCGCTACACCCCTTACACCATCAGTTCCAAAGTACTTGCCCATGTTTCAATCGCTCCTTTTTTACCATTCAAGAGGACGCATCGTCCTCTTTTTTATCTTCTTTGACCCGCTGTCTTTGACTCGATTCTTTCTTTGCTTTATCTTGCGTGGATTCTTCTTTACTCTTCTCACCCTGATCATCGTCATCAGTGGATGGATCTTGTTGATCTTTTTGATCCTTCCGATCATTCGTCGAAGCCGGCTGATCCTCTGTATCAGTAGAAGTGAGTTTCACTTTGACCTTTGATCTCGATAATGTCCAAGTCACATTTTGAGGACCATTTACTTGAACTTTGACCTCATGGGTTCCTTCGTTCAAGTCCCCTGCATTGATATAGGCTTCAACATCTGAAGCCTTTAGTTTATCAATCGCACTCTTTGATCCCTTTGCTGTTAACGTGATCCGTCCAGAAGATGGGCTCACAAAATCAGATGTGAGATCCTTGCTCAAACCCACGACAGAAATCGGTACATTATCGATCTTTTTTTCTTCAGCTGTTGCAACCTTCACTTTGATCTTAACGGTTTCGGGTGATACCTTTTTCACACCATCTGGCATGGGAATATCGGCATCAATCTCCGTATCATCTTTGATCTTGCTTAGGTCCAGCTTGACGCCATCAATAAAATCAAGGGCATCCAGCACCTTTTGAGAGCCGTACACTGTGACCTCACTCGGGCTTGTCTCAATGCTTGAGATGCTGATCCCTTCTGGCAAGCTGCCCGTCCGCTCAATTTTAAAAGGGACCTTTTTGCTTGGACTCGAGATTGGGACCGTAATATCCACCACGGACGGACTTACTTCAACTGGCAGCTCATTCCCGCTGCTATCATACACAGTGAGCTTCGCCTCTTTTTCAATTTGCTGATCGACATCTTCTAAGTTCACAAAAGCTTTAATGACAGAAATTTTGTCGATGACGTCCTTTGATCCAGTAACTGTGACCTTTTTCGGATTCACAATGGGCTGTTCAGGTGAATAGCCGTCTTTGATTTTATTTTGATTATAAAACTCGGTTTCAACAGGAAATTCAGCTGTCGTTTTTTCTTGTATCGTTACAGTCGTCACAGATGGATTAATCGATAGTGTGAGTCCCTTTGATACATCTCTTGCCTTCAGCTCCACTTTATGTGTACCTGTCGATAAGTTCTGCATGTCTGCGTAAATTTCAAAATTCTTTGTTTGTCTTGCTGTTTTCACAGCACTAGTTGATCCTTTAATCGTGACATTGACTGTCTGCGGCACACCAGTGACGACGTACTTCTCGTCATCATAATACGCTTTAACAGGAATGTCGGTTAAAGTTGCTTCATCTGTCGTCGATGTTGGGAAAAAGGATTCACCGATTTTTTTCGGCGTGGGCGCTTGCGCTGAATTGACTGCACCATACAGCAATAAAGCGAAGACCAATGCAAGAAGCTTAACGGCCCAGCGATTATTCAAAATCTTATCCATTTTTCTTGCCCCTCCAATACCATTTGGTCGAGGAAGCATCTTTGCTGTTCTTACTAAATTCAGCAATCAGCATTTCTTCAAGCGCTTCTTCTGTCAATTCTCGGTGGAGATCACCATTCCTTGCGACAGAAATACCGCCAGTTTCCTCAGAAACGATGACAGTTAAGCTGTCTGTCACTTCACTAATTCCGACTGCCGCCCTATGACGCGTCCCCAGCTCCTTAGAGATAAAAGGGCTTTCTGATAGCGGTAAATAGCAAGCTGCAGCTGCAATCTCATCCCGCTTCATAATGACAGCACCGTCATGAAGCGGTGTATTCGGAATGAAAATATTAATGAGCAGCTCTGAACTCACCTTTGCATTCAAAGGAATTCCTGTCTCTATGTAATCATTCATTCCGGTATCGCGCTCAATTGTCAGCAGTGCGCCGATTCTGCGTTTCGCCATATAGTTAATTGCTTTTGTAATTGCCTCGATCGTTTTCTGCTGCTGTTCCTCTACAGGTGTCCCGCTTCTTGAGAAGAAACGGCCGCGCCCAAGCTGCTCAAGCGCTCTCCTTAGCTCTGGCTGAAAAATAATAATGATCGCAAGGAATCCCCACGTAATCGCTTGATCCATCAGCCATTGAAGTGTGTTAAGACCGAGATACGCACTTCCCATCCTGACGAGAACAATGACCACAATTCCCTTTAAAAGCTGAACCGCTTTTGTTCCGCGGATGACCATCATTAATTTATATATCACATACCAAACAACGAGAATATCAACAGCATTACCGAGGTACTGCAAAAAAGGAATATCCCCTAAAGCCATTTCCTCGTCCTCCAGAATTTTCAGTTATTCTTCGTTTGATGCATTTTTTAATATAAAAATAGCCTATGTATCAATACATAGCGTGGCTATTATACCACATTTTGTTTCAGCAAGGAAAATAGTTGCCATATCTGGCTAAGTTGCTAGTATGCGTGAATCCCACCAATGTATAGAAAAAGAGCAGCCCCCTTAGAGACTGCTCTTTAAGCCGATTGAGTTACTTTTGCTCCTCTGGCCCAATGACCCGCATTACGTTTTGTGCTGTTGATTTCATTTTGTACCAGATCCAATCAAATACTTCATTAATTTCATTAATTTGACCAGTGACTTGTCCGGCAGAAGCAGTCAACTGTTCCCCATTGACGACGGTGACATTTCCATCAACCTTGCCTTCTACAATCAGCTTGCCATTTTTGACAGTGACATCACCCTTTACGGTTTCCCCTTTAGGTACGGTCACTGTATCATTTTCAACGACGAGATTCGGCTGCTTTGACACACTGAAATTATGATCGGTATTCCAGCTCGTAAACAGACTGCCTCCCATTAAAATGAGAAAGAGGGCAGCGGCTACCATCAGCGGGTGAGCTTTAATCCATCTTTGAACCGACACACGCTTTTTCTCCTTTGGAAGACCTGCCATCACCTTTGCAGTGAAATCAGATGGTGCTTCTATATGAGATGTACTCTGCACTAGCGCGATGGATTTCTCAATTTGTTGAAAATGAGTACGGCACTCCTCACACGATTGCAGATGGCTTTTTAATTCTTTTTCGTCTTGGGGCTCAATGTCCCCGTCTAAATACTGATGCATAAGCTGGACGATTCTATCCTGACAGCTCATCAAAATCACCTCACTCAAAGGTCTCTCAACTGTTTCCGGAGAGCCTCTCTACCCCTGTGTATTCTCGTTTTCACCGTACCAACTGGTATATTCAGAATCTCACTAATTTCTTTTAAAGAGAGTTCATCAATATACTTTAATACGATGACCGAACGATATTTGTCGGGTAATCTTAAAATTTTTTGCTGAATGGTACTCGATAATTCAAGAGACACCACCTCATCCTCTGGCAAAATGCCATCAGCAGCAATTTGAGAATACATATTTAATCCTTCTGTTCCTGCCACCTCTGCATCTAAATAATAATCCGGCTTTTTTTTGCGAATACGGTCGATGGTCAGGTTGGTTGCAATGCGGTACAGCCACGTGGAAAACTTGCGATTCACATCAAAGCTTTCGATATTCACATAAGCACGAATAAACGCCTCCTGCGCAATATCCTCCGCTTCATGTGCATTCCCAAGCATACGGTAGCACAGCTGATAAATTTTGTCTTTATACAGGTCTACGATGTCTGCAAATGCGTTTTGGTCGCCTTTTTTCACTTGCTTAATTCTCTTTTTAATCATTGTGTCCATAGTATATTCAACCTCTGCCTTCACCGGTCTTTATGTATACGAACCTCTTTCCAAAAGGTTTCATTCTCCTCTAAAAAATAGTGTAACAAATTTTTGACAGTGTGTTACGCTTATCAACCGGTAAAAACCTTAACATATCCTTAAATTTTCCCAAAACAAAAAAAGAACGGGAACAAGTCCCGCTCTACAATAGCTTTTCACCCATTAATGAACCAATTAACGCAACTGCCGCTTCAGCAGTTTTGTTTTTCTCATCTAAAACCGGATTTACTTCAACAAATTCAGCAGACGTTAAAATACCCGCCTCCTCTAAAAGCTCCATTGCGAGATGACTCTCCCGGTAACTAATGCCCCCTGCTACCGGAGTACCTACACCAGGGCATTCCGCTGGATCTAATCCATCTAAATCAAGCGACAGATGGACACCATCTGTTCTCTCCTTTAGATACGCAATCGCTTCCTCCATCACCCTTGTCATCCCTAAACGATCAATTTCATGCATCGTATACACTTTAATGCCTTTCTCTCGAATCAATGCCCGCTCTCCTTCATCTAAAGATCGAGCACCAATTATAACGACATTTTCAGGCTTCAATTTAGGCGAATAACCGCCAATGTTCGTTAAATCAGCATGCCCAAAACCGAGACTGACAGCAAGCGGCATGCCATGAATATTTCCAGAAGGAGAGGTTTCCTCCGTATTCAAATCCCCGTGTGCATCATACCAAATGACCCCTAAGTTTTCATAATGCTTGGCTACCCCAGCAAGTGTGCCAATCGCAATGCTGTGATCACCGCCTAAAATGAGCGGAAACGAACCAGATTGCACAATACTGTCAACCTTCTCAGCAAGCAGCTGATTTGCCCCAGCATTCTCCGTCAAATTTTTCAGCTTTTCACTTGTATATAAACCTTTCTCATCATCTCTTTGTTCAACTGGAATATCTCCAAGATCCTCTACATCAAATGAGAGCGTTTCCAATTTTTCTTTTACGCCTGCACAACGAATCGCACTCGGGCCCATATCGACGCCCCTTCTCGTTTGACCCAAGTCCATTGGAACTCCAATAATCGTGACCTTCTTTTGCTCTCCCATATGTACATCCCCTTTCCGTTCATGCTTATATTTTACTTTCTTGATGCCTTCTGACTCAACTCGACAACATTTTGAATAGTTATACAGTCCCTCTGCCAACATAAAAAAAAGACACCTTTTTGAAAAAGGTGTCTTAACTGGGCTAGCTGGATTCGAACCAACGCATGACGGAGTCAAAGTCCGTTGCCTTACCGCTTGGCTATAGCCCAAAAATGGTGGAGGGGGACGGATTCGAACCGCCGAACCCGGAGGGAGCGGATTTACAGTCCGCCGCGTTTAGCCACTTCGCTACCCCTCCACATATGGAATTGATAAAGAAAAAACAGTGCCGGCAAGAGGACTTGAACCCCCAACCTACTGATTACAAGTCAGTTGCTCTACCAGTTGAGCTACACCGGCATATGGTGGAGGATGACGGGCTCGAACCGCCGACCCTCTGCTTGTAAGGCAGATGCTCTCCCAGCTGAGCTAATCCTCCACATCATGGTGACCCGTACGGGATTCGAACCCGTGTTACCGCCGTGAAAGGGCGGTGTCTTAACCGCTTGACCAACGGGCCAGTTTGTCAAGTTTGTTGTTTCCGTGAAGCTGACAAAAGTTATTATATACAGGTTGTCCCCCTTTTGTAAAGGGGATTTTTATTTTTTTTATTTTCTAACTATTTACTCCCTATTCGTTCAACAATTTGACTGAAATATAATTTCAATATTCAAATATAATATTGAAATTTCATATCATACTCAATATACTGAAAATGAAGAAATAAGGAGGTATGTCACATGCAGCCATCTCAACTGCGTTCTTTGACAACAGAATCAAGAAACCCAAACACAATGGGAATTTCTCAAGCAGATCCGCTTGAAATACTCCAGATGATCAATGAAGAAGATATGAAGGTCGCTCAAGCAGTCAACCTTGTACTTCCACATGTCAAAACAGCAAGTGACTTTGCTTATGAATCCATCTCAAATGGAGGCCGACTCGTTTATTTAGGCGCCGGAACAAGCGGCAGAATTGGCGTAATGGATGCTGTCGAATGTCCGCCAACCTATAGCGTCTCACCTGATGTCATTGTTGGCATCATGGCAGGCGGAGACTCCGCTTTTTCTCAAGCTGCCGAAGATGTGGAAGACAGTGAAGATGCCGGCAAACAGGATTTAGTACACATCCACCTGACATCAAAAGATACAGTCGTCGGTATTGCCGCAAGCGGCAGGACACCTTATATCATCGGCGCTTTAAACTACGCAAAGTCAATTGGAGCTAAAACAGTAGCACTCAGCTGCAATGAACAAGCAGAAATTAGCGAGCTTGCAGATTGCGCCATTGAGGTTATTGTAGGACCAGAAGCCATCACTGGGTCAACAAGAATGAAAGCAGCATCCGCTCATAAAATGATTTTAAATATGCTTTCCACCTCAGTCATGATCAGACAAGGCAAAGTATATGAAAACCTGATGGTTGATGTAAAAGTCAGCAATCATAAATTAAAAGAACGCGCCATCACCATCATTCAACATGTGACAAATGCTTCCTACGAACAAGCCGTGAAGACTCTTGAAGCAGCAGACTTAGAAGTCAAAACGGCCATCGTCATGCTCCAAACAAATACAGATAAGAAAACAGCCAAAGATTTACTCAACAAAACGAATGGCCATATTGACAAAGCGATCTCACGTTATCAATCCTAAAGGAGGCAGAGCTCATGTCAGCAGGTGGACTTACCCTACTACACACAATCAAATCAAAGCTTCCCCAATCTGAAAAAATCATTGCAGACTATATCCTTGCCCATCCTGACAAAGTCATTAAAAGCACAGTACATGAAATTAGTCAGGCAGCCGGCGCAAGCAGCTCTGCAGTCATCCGCCTTTGTAAATCTCTCGGGCTGGATGGCTATCAAGATTTAAAAATGCGGATCGCTGGAGACTTGATACATGACGATAAACAAGGCTACAGAGATATCGAACAAGATGAACCGCTTCAATCCATTATTCAAAAAACAGCAGGAAACTCGATTCAATCGATTAAGGACACCGCTTCTATTTTAAATGCAGATGCTTTAGAAAAGGCTGTTCAATTACTGCTGCATGCAAACCAAATTCATTTTATCGGTGTTGGTGCATCTGGCATCGTCGCAGCTGATGCCCAGCAGAAATTTCTCAGAATTAACTATGCAGCCACAGCCTTCACTGACATGCACATTGCATCTACGGTCATTGCAAATGCGGGTGAGAATGACATTGTGTTTGGGATCTCCTTTTCAGGAGAAACGTTAGACATCATTCAAGCCCTTCAGCTCGCAAAAGACAATCAAGTGAAAACCATTGCTTTAACACATCCAGGTCATACAAGCGTTTCTGCTTTATGTGATGTTCACCTATCGACGTCCGGTTCCAATGAAGCACCTTTTCGCAGTGCTGCCACTTCCTCTAGAATGGCACAGCTCTACTTAATTGATGTCTTGTTCCTCAGTTTAGCTTCTCGTCAATATGAAGAGACAGCCCAATATATTGACAAAACAAGACATGCCATCCGCTCCATGAAACGAAAATCAAAGGGGGATTCAACATGAGTCATCAAAAGAAATATCAGCAGTTGGCGAAAGACATTCTTTCACTCTGTGGTGGTTCTGAAAATATCTCTTCCCATACACATTGTATGACAAGGCTCCGAATTACACCGATGGACAATGAAAAAGTTCACGTCACAGCAATCAAAGAACTCGATGGCGTCATTGGCGTCGTCGAAGCAGAAACGCTTCAAATCATTTTAGGCACTGGCGTTGTCAACCAAGTATCAAGTGCGTTTGAAGAGCTGCTAAATGCCTCTGGCTCTTATGATTTAAACAACGAAGCACAAAAAAACAAGCAAGCCATTTCACAAAAGAATCGCACACCATTCAAGCTGTTCTTACGGCGGATTGCCAGCATTTTCATTCCAATTATTCCGGCACTAGTTGCCTCAGGTCTGATTACCGGGATAACAAAAGCAATCGTGCAAGCAGGCTGGCTTGACGAAAAATCTCAAGCTGCGATTATTTTAACGGTTATCGGTTCTGGACTTTTCGCTTATCTCGGGATATTAGTCGGAACAAATGCCGCAAAGGAATTTGGAGGCTCTCCTGCATTAGGCGCATTAGCTGGTATCCTCATTATTAACCCAGCCTCCGCAGACATTATGTTATTTGGCACAAATATTCTACCAGGCAGAGGCGGACTCATCGGTGTTCTTCTAGCCGCCATCTTTATGGCACTTGTGGAAACCCGAATTAGACGCTTCATCCCGCAATCACTTGATATCATCGTCACACCAACCATCACACTACTCATTACAGGCATTTTCACGTACGTTGTCTTCATGCCAGTCGGCGGATTTATATCTGATGCCATAACCTCAGGACTGACTTATCTATTGAATATGGGCGGAATTTTCGCAGGATTTGTTCTTGGTGCTACCTTCCTCCCACTTGTTGTAACAGGACTTCACCAAGGGCTGACACCGATTCATATGGAACTCATCAATTCAATTGGAGATGACCCGCTTCTGCCAATTCTCGCTATGGGCGGTGCAGGACAGGTCGGCGCTGCATTCGCCATTTATATGAAAACAAAAAAGAAAAAGCTCAAAAGAGCCATTGCTGGTGGACTTCCTTCAGGGATGCTGGGCATTGGCGAACCACTCATTTTTGGTGTCACACTCCCGCTGGGACGACCATTTCTCACCGCTTGTCTTGGTGCAGGAATCGGCGGCGCATTTCAAGCCTACTTCCAAATTGCGACGAAAGCCATCGGGGTATCCGGTCTTCCATTAACCTTTATTGTTCACACACATCAAATGCTTCTTTACTTAATTGGACTATTCATCGCATATGTTGCTGGATTTTTCTTCACATACTTATTTGGGTTTCATGATGATATGGCTGTTGAATTCGAGGATCACAATCAATAAGGAGGTCTAGACCTTGAAGAAATGTTTTCTTTTGATCACATGTCTGCTCATGCTCCTTGGGTTACCAGTACAAACATTTGCAACTAGCTCCCATCCTGTATCGTCTTTGTCTAAAACAGCTCATGAAGAATATCCCGTCTTAAAAAAAGCAAAACGACCGGAACAAGTAGGTGTTTCTTCCAGGCAGCTGAGGAAGGTTGATCAAATGATTCAAAATGACATCAAAGCAGGATTTCCAGGAGCCGCTCTCATCATTATCAAGGACGGAAAGATCGTCCATCAAAAAGCCTATGGCTACCGGCAAAAATATGATGGCACAACAGAACTCAAATCGTATAAAAAAATGAAAAAAGATACACTATTCGATTTGGCATCCAATACAAAAATGTATGCGACCAACTATGCCCTGCAAAAGCTTGTCTACGAGAAAAAACTTGATGTCAGCGAAAAAGTACAGACCATCCTTCCAGATTTTCAGGATGAACCTGATGCAAAGGTAACCGGTAAAGACCAGCTTCGGGTAAAAGATCTTCTCACCCATTCTGCGGGTCTCCCTTCCAGTGTCTTATTTTATAGCAAAGAATCAGCTGGCTCTTTTTATTCTCAAGACAGAAAAACAACGATGAAATGGCTGCCAAAGGTACCGCTGCAATACAAGCCAGGTACCCAGCACATTTATAGTGACATTGATTACATGCTGCTAGGCATGATCATCGAGAAGAAAACAGGCATGCCTCTTGATCAATATGTCGAGTCAACAATTTATCGGCCGCTAGGTCTCAAACATACAATGTTCAATCCGCTGCAAAAAGGGTTCAAGCCGAAGCATTTTGCAGCAACTGAACGTTTAGGCAATTCACGAGACGGTGTCATCGATTTTGAAAACATCCGACGGTACACCCTGCTAGGTGAAGTACACGACGAGAAAGCATATTACTCAATGGCAGGTATCTCCGGCCACGCTGGACTTTTCTCGAACACCTCAGATATGGCCGTGCTGCTTCAGCTGATGCTTAATAAAGGAGGCTATGGAAAAACAACCATTTTTGATCAGGCTTCTATCGATCTCTTTACAGCCTCATCTGATACGAACCCAACTTACGGGCTAGGCTGGCGAAAAAACGGTCATACTGACATGGAATGGATGTTTGGAAAATATGCAAGTAACGAAGCCTATGGGCATACTGGCTGGACCGGCACAATGACGTTGATTGATCCTAAACACAATTTAGGTGTCGTGTTGCTGACGAATAAGAAACATTCACCCGTTGTTTCACCAGAAACAAATCCTAATCAATTTGAAGGCGACCTGTTCCCAACTGGTACTTATGGAAGCATCATGACCGCAATCTACGAATCTTTTCAGTAAAAGGAGGAATTCGATGTTGAAAGCTCTCTTCCCTGCTGCACTGGTTTTAGCCCTGCTAACCTCTTCCATTCCAACGGAAAAGGTTAGCTCTGCCTCTCTGCCAACCGCTAAACAAATGGTTCAAGACATGTCACTGGATGAAAAGATAGGTCAAATGCTCATGCCGGACTTTCGCAATTGGCAAACAAAAGATGAATCCACACCTACAGGCTTCACAAAGATGAATAACGAAGTATCTCATCTTGTAGAAAAATATCATCTAGGCGGTGTCATCTTATTTGCCGAAAATGTCGTTGATACGGAACAAACCGTGAAACTCACCCATGAATTTCAAAAAGCATCACCAAACATTCCTTTACTCATTTCCATTGATCAAGAAGGCGGAATCGTCACAAGGTTACAAAAGGGAACACATTTCCCAGGAAATATGTCGATTGGTGCCTCTAGAAGCAAAAAAAATGCATATGACACAGGAAAAATCATCGGAAAAGAATTAAACGCCTTAGGCATCAATACAAACTTCTCTCCTGTGCTTGATGTGAATAATAACCCAAACAACCCCGTCATTGGTGTCCGTTCCTTTAGCTCTGATCCTGCTCTTGTCTCTAGACTTGGCCTTCAAACCATGAAAGGACTTCAAAAGGAAAAGACCATTTCCACACTAAAACATTTCCCGGGACATGGTGATACAGCCGTCGATAGTCACTACGGCTTGCCGCTCGTAGAGCATGACCTAGATCGTTTAAAAAGGGTTGAGCTGTATCCGTTCCAACAAGCAATCAATGCTGGTGCAGATATGGTCATGACCGCTCATGTGCAATTTCCTGCCATTGATGACACAACGTATCGAAGCAAAAAAGATGGCGAGGACATCATGGTTCCAGCAACCTTATCAAAAAAAGTCATCACAAACTTATTAAAAGAAGAGATGGGCTTTCACGGTGTTGTTGTGACAGACGCTCTAAACATGAAAGCGATTGCAGATAATTTCGGACAGGAAGAAGCCGTAGTGATGGCCATTAAAGCAGGTGTCGACATCGCTCTCATGCCAGCACCAGTCACCTCATTAAAAACAGAGAAAAACCTTGAGAATGTATTCAATGCTGTCAAACAAGCGATTTTAAAGAAAGAGATTCCGATATCTCAGATTAACGAATCTGTCGAAAAAATTCTTCAATTGAAAATCAAACGCGGCATTATTTCCTCCAAAAAACCAATCAGTCTTGAGAAAAAAATCAAAAAAGCCACTCAAGTCGTCGGGAAAAAGTCGCACCTTAAAGCAGAACAAAAAATGGCACGTGAAGGAATCACCCTGCTTAAAAACAACAAAAAGACCTTACCTTTCAAGCCTAAAAAGAATGACAAAATCGTGGTCATGGCACCTTACGAAGATCAGACAAAAGCAATGTCTGTCACAGTCGAATCTCTCGTGAAACAAAAAAAGATCAAGCCTGTACGCATCCAGTCATATGCTTTTGCGGATAAAACGTTCGCCAAAGATACAGCCAAACTGATTCAAGAAGCTGACTATGTCATCACTGGCTCTTACGTTGTCCAAAATGATCCAGCTGTGAATGATGGCGTAATTGATGACAATGTCCAGGATCCGAAAAAATGGGCTACTGCCTTCCCTCGTGCTGTCATGAAAGAAGCAGCAGCACAAAACAAAAAAATGGTCATCATGAGCCTTAGAAATCCTTATGATGCGGCAAATTTTGAAGAAGCCGATGCCTTACTAGCTGTGTACGGTTTTAAAGGCTACTCAAACGGACAATTCAATCAGCCAAATATTCCTGCTGGACTAGAAGTGATATTTGGAGCTGCATCATCTAAAGGGAAACTGCCAGTTGATATCCCATCTGTCACTCATCCAAATCAAACCCTTTACCCATTCGGCTATGGCCTCAACTTGAAAGGGAAACAGATCAAATAGGAGGGATTCTCTTGAAGAAAACAGTCAGTTTCATACTCGCAAGCTTTCTCATGATGAGCACATTGACCGCCGCCTCTCCCGCAGAAGAACGAACAGATACAAAGGGAAAAAAAGCAGCAGTCAAAACAGGGATTGAAACACTTCTCTCAAACAACCTTTCATGGCTAAAAGGGAAAAGAGTTGGTCTCATTACCAACCCGACTGGCATTGATGCAAATATGAAAAGCAGTGTCGATCTCCTATTTGAACATCCAAATATCAAGCTCACTGCTTTATATGGACCTGAACACGGCGTGCGTGGCGATGCACAAGCAGGAGAAGGCGTCGAATCCTATACCGATGAAAAAACAGGTCTTCCTGTTTACTCTCTTTATGGAAAAACAAGAAAACCAACTCCTGAAATGCTGAAAAATGTAGATGTCCTGCTGTTTGATATTCAAGACGTTGGTGCTCGTTATTACACCTATATTTACACAATGGCCTATGCGATGGAAGCCGCTAAAGAAAACAACATTCCCTTTGTTGTCCTAGACCGCCCAAATCCCATTGGCGGACTAAAAGTAGAAGGACCTGTTTTAGAGCCTGAACACGCCTCATTTGTAGGGCTCTATCCAATCCCATTAAGACATGGAATGACCACTGGTGAGCTTGCAAAACTGTTTAACAAAGAGTTTCATATCAATGCTGATGTAACAGTCATCAAAATGAAAAATTGGAAGCGGTCCATGACATTCGATGATACAAAGCTGCCGTTCGTCCTTCCTTCTCCTAACATGCCAACAGTGGATAGTACCTTTGTATATCCTGCCACAGGATTAATTGAAGGCACAAATGTCTCTGAAGGCAGAGGAACGACAAAACCATTCGAGCTCATTGGTGCACCATATATCAATAGCAGCGAGCTGGCAGATCACTTAAATCAGCTAAAACTAAAAGGCGTTCAATTTAGACCTGTGTCATTCACCCCCACATTTTCTAAACATGCCGGTACACTATCTCATGGTGTGCAGTTATACGTCACAGACCGCTCATCCTTCGAAGCAGTGAAAACGGGGTTATCTATTATCAAAGCAATACATGATTTATACCCTAATGACTTTCAGTTCCTTCAAACAGGCAGCTTTGACAAACTCATCGGGAATGGCTGGATGAAAGAAGAAATCAATAAAGGGACTTCCGTCAAACAAATTATGAAACGCTATCATCACGACCTTAAAACATTCGAAAAGAAGCGAAAAAAATATCTCATCTATTAAATCACAGAAAAAACCTCCATCTATCAAAGGATGGAGGTTTTGTTCATGAGAAAGATTTGGTCACAGCAGGTGCTTTCAGCTCAAAACGATTGAGTAAGAAACCAAACAAGGCAGCAAGCACTTGCTGAAACAGCATGCCAATCACCACAGGAACAGCGACAGCAGGCGGGAAAAAGCTAATGGCAAGCACAGCCCCCGCACTAATGTTTCTCATACCGCCCGTATACACGATGGCCACAATCTCTCCTTGAGTACATTTCATCGTCTTTCCAATCAACCATGCAAACGCATATCCGCTCATCGCAATGAGAAACACAGTCGCTGCCTTGCTAAAAAATGCGGCATCCAGTTCACGCAAGTATGGCGCAACAACAGAACTGTTAATCGACACCACTACAAACAAGCCTATTTTTGAAAAAGGTGACAGTGTCTGACTGATCATTTTCGTCACAGCAGGCTTTGCATAGTGACGAACGAGCATCCCTAAAATAGATGGAAGCACCACCATCCAAAACAGCCCTTTCATGATCGCGACCATGTCCATATGAACCTGTGTACCGGCTAAAAGTGACAAACTGGCTGGCACAATCAATGGCGAAAGCAATGTATCAATTAAAATAATGGATAACGTTAATCCAACATTCCCCTTATACATTGCCGCCCATATTAAACTAGAAACTCCTGTGGGAATCACCATTGCAAGTGTCAAACCGGTGATCGTCATGGCATCACCCGCAAATATGAGATGTCCCGCTGACCAAGCATAAAGAGGCATCAACACATGTAAAATCATAAACGATAAAATCAAAGGCAATGGGTGCATCACCGTATGCTTTAAAGCCGAAAAAGTAGAAGACAAACTCCCTGCAAAGGTCATCACAGCAAATACCCATGGCACCAAAAACGTAAAATCCTTTAAATAGGCCGCCAACAAAACACCGAGTAACACACTAAAAGGTGTAATGAGCGGCATCATCCGGCCGAGCACTTGATTCAAACGCACAAGCATGCCGGCCACCTCCATCCCTTCACTTTCTTACCTTTTCTATTGTAACAGACAGAAAGGTCTTTTTAAGAACCATTCACTTGTTTCACAAGCTTTTGACTTGATGTATCCATTCCAACTACGTCCACCTGGACGCCATTTGCTTGATACCTTTCCTTTATACGTTCTATCGCTGCTACGCCTGATTCATCCCATATACGTGCTTCAGACAAATCAATCACAACAGATTGGAGTTCTTTCCCCTGATGGAAAGCTTGGATCAAATCAGTGACAGAAGCAAAGAAAATTTGTCCTTTAACTCGATATTCCCAAGTACCTGCCTGGCTTTCTTTAGACGTAATATGAAGCTTCGATATCTTTGCGACAAAGAATACCGCACTAAGCAGTACACCTGCAAAAACGCCTTTTGATAAATCATGAGTCAACACCACCGTCACGACCGTGACAACCATCACAATAGAATCTGTTTTCGGATTCTTTTTTAGCTGCTGAAAGGAACTCCAATCAAATGTGCCAATGGAAACCATGAACATCACAGCCACTAGAGCAGCCATCGGAATTTGAACCACGACATCACCTAGTACAAAAATCAGCACCATTAAAAAAGCACCCGCTACAAAGGTAGAAAGCCGGCCTCGTCCTCCTGCCTTCGTATTAATCACAGATTGGCCAATCATCGCACAGCCAGCCATACCACCAAAGAATCCCGCAACCACATTGGCAATCCCTTGACCTCTTGCTTCCTTGTTCTTATTACTAGACGTCTCTGTCATATCATCGACAATCTGTGCGGTTAAAAGAGACTCAAGTAAACCAACCATCGCAAGTGCTAAAGAATAAGGAAAAATGATAGCAAGTGTTTCCCAGTTAAACGGAACTTGAGGTATCAGAAAAACAGGCAAAGAACTAGGAAGCTCTCCCATATCTCCAACTGTTCTAACATCAATATGTCCAAATACGGCCAATATCGTCATTACAATAATGGCAATGAGTGGGGAAGGTATCACCTTTATCACCATAGGCAATAAATAAATGATCAGCAAGGCGCCCCCTGTCATCATATACATAGCCATTGATTCCCCAATGAAATGTGGAAGCTGAGCCATGAAGATCATAATAGCCAACGCATTGACAAAGCCAACCATGACGGACCTCGGAATAAATTTCATCAAACGAGACACTCGGCACAATCCAAACACAATTTGAATCAAACCCGTCAAAATCGTAGCTGCAAACAAATATTGCAACCCATAATCAGCGACCAAGTTAACCATGACAAGAGCCATAGCCCCTGTTGCAGCCGAAATCATGCCTGGGCGTCCACCAACAAACGAAATCACAATCGCGATACAAAATGATGCATACAAGCCGACCTTCGGATCAACGCCCGCAATAATCGAAAACGCAATTGCCTCAGGAATTAAAGCCAGTGCGACTAATATACCCGCAAGCACGTCCTGACGTACATGTCCAAACCATTCTTGCTTTACAAATAAATCTTTCAAACCATCTACTCCTTTTTATATACATACCGTACATGGAAAAAGAAGATCAACTATACCTGGAGATAAAGAAAGGGAAAACAAACGATACTTCACTTTCGGGGGAAAAGAGGAACGTACAGAGTCTTTTAATATAGAGGATATCACTTTAGTAAGAATAAAAGAAAGAGAATGAAGAATCAAGAACAAAAAGAAGGAGATAAGTAAAAAATCGATGCAACACTTCTGTGCAAGCCGTTTCATTCTCTTTCCTAATGTCTTCAGTCTACTGATCATCGAGCAGTTCAATATATATGTAAACAAACAAAAAAAGCCTTCTCATCATCGAGAAACCTTGTCATATCAACATATAGAGGAAAGCTTCCAAGCGGGCTCGAACCGCTGACCTCTTCCTTACCATGGAAGTGCTCTACCTACTGAGCTATGGAAGCATGGCTCCGCAGGTAGGACTCGAACCTACGACCGATCGGTTAACAGCCGATAGCTCTACCACTGAGCTACTGCGGAATGATAAAGTAACTTCTTCCATTGGAAGGATATAAACAAAAAGCTTGGCGGCGTCCTACTCTCACAGGGGGAAACCCCCAACTACCATCGGCGCTGAAGAGCTTAACTTCCGTGTTCGGTATGGGAACGGGTGTGACCTCTTCGCTATCGCCACCAAACCTGATGGAGAGAATGTTCTCTCAAAACTAGATAACAATGTTCATGCTTCACAATAGAATATAGGTTAAGTCCTCGATCTATTAGTATCTGTCAGCTCCACGTGTCACCACGCTTCCACCTCAGACCTATCAACCTGATCATCTTTCAGGGATCTTACTTCCTTGCGGAATGGGAAATCTCATCTTGAGGGGGGCTTCATGCTTAGATGCTTTCAGCACTTATCCCGTCCGCACATAGCTACCCAGCGATGCCCTTGGCAGAACAACTGGTACACCAGCGGTGCGTCCATCCCGGTCCTCTCGTACTAAGGACAGCTCCTCTCAAATTTCCTGCGCCCGCGACGGATAGGGACCGAACTGTCTCACGACGTTCTGAACCCAGCTCGCGTACCGCTTTAATGGGCGAACAGCCCAACCCTTGGGACCGACTACAGCCCCAGGATGCGATGAGCCGACATCGAGGTGCCAAACCTCCCCGTCGATGTGGACTCTTGGGGGAGATAAGCCTGTTATCCCCGGGGTAGCTTTTATCCGTTGAGCGATGGCCCTTCCATGCGGAACCACCGGATCACTAAGCCCGACTTTCGTCCCTGCTCGACTTGTAGGTCTCGCAGTCAAGCTCCCTTGTGCCTTTACACTCTGCGAATGATTTCCAACCATTCTGAGGGAACCTTTGGGCGCCTCCGTTACATTTTAGGAGGCGACCGCCCCAGTCAAACTGCCCACCTGACACTGTCTCCCTGCCCGATAAGGGCAGCGGGTTAGAAGGTCAATACAGCCAGGGTAGTATCCCACCGATGCCTCCACCGAAGCTAGCGCTCCGGTTTCCAAGGCTCCTACCTATCCTGTACAAGCTGTACCAACATTCAATATCAGGCTGCAGTAAAGCTCCACGGGGTCTTTCCGTCCTGTCGCGGGTAACCTGCATCTTCACAGGTACTATAATTTCACCGAGTCTCTCGTTGAGACAGTGCCCAGATCGTTGCGCCTTTCGTGCGGGTCGGAACTTACCCGACAAGGAATTTCGCTACCTTAGGACCGTTATAGTTACGGCCGCCGTTTACTGGGGCTTCAATTCGCACCTTCGCTTACGCTAAGCGCTCCTCTTAACCTTCCAGCACCGGGCAGGCGTCAGCCCCTATACTTCGCCTTACGGCTTCGCAGAGACCTGTGTTTTTGCTAAACAGTCGCCTGGGCCTATTCACTGCGGCTTCTCGGGGCTTTAACACCCTAAGAAGCACCCCTTCTCCCGAAGTTACGGGGTCATTTTGCCGAGTTCCTTAACGAGAGTTCTCTCGATCACCTTAGGATTCTCTCCTCGCCTACCTGTGTCGGTTTGCGGTACGGGCACCTCTCACCTCGCTAGAGGCTTTTCTTGGCAGTGTGGAATCAGGAACTTCGCTACTAAATTTCGCTCGCCATCACAGCTCAGCCTTTACGGGAAACGGATTTGCCTATTTCCCAGCCTAACTGCTTGGACGCGGATATCCAATACCGCGCTTACCCTATCCTCCTGCGTCCCCCCATTGCTCAAATGGTGAGGAGGTGGTACAGGAATATCAACCTGTTGTCCATCGCCTACGCCTTTCGGCCTCGGCTTAGGTCCCGACTAACCCTGAGCGGACGAGCCTTCCTCAGGAAACCTTAGGCATTCGGTGGACGGGATTCTCACCCGTCTTTCGCTACTCATACCGGCATTCTCACTTCTAAGCGCTCCACCAGTCCTTCCGGTCTGGCTTCACAGCCCTTAGAACGCTCTCCTACCACTGTTCGTAAGAACAGTCCGCAGCTTCGGTGATACGTTTAGCCCCGGTACATTTTCGGCGCAGAGTCACTCGACCAGTGAGCTATTACGCACTCTTTAAATGGTGGCTGCTTCTAAGCCAACATCCTGGTTGTCTAAGCAACTCCACATCCTTTTCCACTTAACGTATACTTTGGGACCTTAGCTGGCGGTCTGGGCTGTTTCCCTTTCGACTACGGATCTTATCACTCGCAGTCTGACTCCCAAGGATAAGTCATCGGCATTCGGAGTTTGACTGAATTCGGTAACCCGGTAGGGGCCCCTAGTCCAATCAGTGCTCTACCTCCGAGACTCTTACCTTGAGGCTAGCCCTAAAGCTATTTCGGAGAGAACCAGCTATCTCCAGGTTCGATTGGCATTTCACCCCTACCCACACCTCATCCCCGCACTTTTCAACGTGCGTGGGTTCGGGCCTCCATTCAGTGTTACCTGAACTTCACCCTGGACATGGGTAGATCACCTGGTTTCGGGTCTACGACCACGTACTCATGCGCCCTATTCAGACTCGCTTTCGCTGCGGCTCCGCATCTTCTGCTTAACCTTGCACGGGATCGTAACTCGCCGGTTCATTCTACAAAAGGCACGCCATCACCCGTTAACGGGCTCTGACTACTTGTAGGCACACGGTTTCAGGATCTATTTCACTCCCCTTCCGGGGTGCTTTTCACCTTTCCCTCACGGTACTGGTTCACTATCGGTCACTAGGGAGTATTTAGCCTTGGGAGATGGTCCTCCCGGATTCCGACGGAATTTCACGTGTTCCGCCGTACTCAGGATCCACTCTGGAGAGAATGACATTTCAGTTACAGGGCTGTTACCTTCTTTGGCGGGCCTTTCCAGACCTCTTCGCTTATATCATTCCTTTGTAACTCCGTATAGAGTGTCCTACAACCCCAAGAGGCAAGCCTCTTGGTTTGGGCTGTTCCCGTTTCGCTCGCCGCTACTCAGGGAATCGCATTTGCTTTCTCTTCCTCCGGGTACTTAGATGTTTCAGTTCCCCGGGTATGCCTTCTCATACTCTATGTATTCAAGTATGGATACTACTCCATTACGAGCAGTGGGTTTCCCCATTCGGAAATCTCCGGATCAAAGCTTGCTTACAGCTCCCCGAAGCATATCGGTGTTCGTCCCGTCCTTCATCGGCTCCTAGTGCCAAGGCATCCACCGTGCGCCCTTTCTAACTTAACCATTTCTTACTTTAGAAAGAATCACTATGTGTGATGAACTTTGCATTGCATTCAATGTGAATGTATTACTTATTGTTATCTAGTTTTCAAAGAACAATCCTGTCTCGCTAGAGACATGTTTTGAAGGAATGATCCTTCAAAACTAAACAAGACGAAAACGTACGCTGCTCCATATATCCTTAGAAAGGAGGTGATCCAGCCGCACCTTCCGATACGGCTACCTTGTTACGACTTCACCCCAATCATCTGCCCCACCTTCGGCGGCTGGCTCCATAAAGGTTACCTCACCGACTTCGGGTGTTGCAAACTCTCGTGGTGTGACGGGCGGTGTGTACAAGGCCCGGGAACGTATTCACCGCGGCATGCTGATCCGCGATTACTAGCGATTCCAGCTTCACGCAGTCGAGTTGCAGACTGCGATCCGAACTGAGAACAGATTTATGGGATTGGCTAAACCTTGCGGTCTTGCAGCCCTTTGTTCTGTCCATTGTAGCACGTGTGTAGCCCAGGTCATAAGGGGCATGATGATTTGACGTCATCCCCACCTTCCTCCGGTTTGTCACCGGCAGTCACCTTAGAGTGCCCAACTGAATGCTGGCAACTAAGATCAAGGGTTGCGCTCGTTGCGGGACTTAACCCAACATCTCACGACACGAGCTGACGACAACCATGCACCACCTGTCACTCTGTCCCCGAAGGGAAAGCCCTATCTCTAGGGTTGTCAGAGGATGTCAAGACCTGGTAAGGTTCTTCGCGTTGCTTCGAATTAAACCACATGCTCCACCGCTTGTGCGGGCCCCCGTCAATTCCTTTGAGTTTCAGTCTTGCGACCGTACTCCCCAGGCGGAGTGCTTAATGCGTTAGCTGCAGCACTAAGGGGCGGAAACCCCCTAACACTTAGCACTCATCGTTTACGGCGTGGACTACCAGGGTATCTAATCCTGTTCGCTCCCCACGCTTTCGCTCCTCAGCGTCAGTTACAGACCAGAGAGTCGCCTTCGCCACTGGTGTTCCTCCACATCTCTACGCATTTCACCGCTACACGTGGAATTCCACTCTCCTCTTCTGCACTCAAGTTTCCCAGTTTCCAATGACCCTCCCCGGTTGAGCCGGGGGCTTTCACATCAGACTTAAGAAACCGCCTGCGAGCCCTTTACGCCCAATAATTCCGGACAACGCTTGCCACCTACGTATTACCGCGGCTGCTGGCACGTAGTTAGCCGTGGCTTTCTGGTTAGGTACCGTCAAGGTGCGAGCAGTTACTCTCGCACTTGTTCTTCCCTAACAACAGAGCTTTACGATCCGAAAACCTTCATCACTCACGCGGCGTTGCTCCGTCAGACTTTCGTCCATTGCGGAAGATTCCCTACTGCTGCCTCCCGTAGGAGTCTGGGCCGTGTCTCAGTCCCAGTGTGGCCGATCACCCTCTCAGGTCGGCTACGCATCGTCGCCTTGGTGAGCCATTACCCCACCAACTAGCTAATGCGCCGCGGGTCCATCTGTAAGTGACAGCCGAAACCGTCTTTCATCCTTGAACCATGCGGTTCAAGGAACTATCCGGTATTAGCTCCGGTTTCCCGGAGTTATCCCAGTCTTACAGGCAGGTTACCCACGTGTTACTCACCCGTCCGCCGCTAACATCCGGGAGCAAGCTCCCTTCTGTCCGCTCGACTTGCATGTATTAGGCACGCCGCCAGCGTTCGTCCTGAGCCAGGATCAAACTCTCCGAAAAAGTACAAAACCGAAGTTTTGCTTTTCGCCAGTTTGACTGACTACCTATGAATTATCATAGGATTTTTTATAAAAACTCGAATTAACAGGTACGTTTTGTCTTGTTTAGTTTTCAAAGATCATCTCCGCCGTTCTTAGCGGCTTTAATAATATAACATTTCGCTTCATCTTATGTCAACAACTTTTTTCAAGTTTATTTCCCGAAGCGTTTTGTGTTTGTCACTGTGTGTCAGCGACGATTAATAATATATCACGAAAGCATTCTCTTGGTCAACGCCTTTTCAAAACTTTTTTTGAAATAGTTTTATTAAGCATCTTAAACCCTTGTCCTGCATACAATCAAGTAACAATCTTGGACAAGGCAGGAGTGTTTGAATTGAGTCGATTATATGTGTTGCCTATTAAACGGCTGAAGCAAGTTGTCATTATTCTTGTAGCAGCCCTTGCAGCTGCAACCTTTTTTTATGTACAAAAGGCACCGCCGCTGTCGGTATTTAAAACTGAACATGGACCCCGAGCCATTTATAAAGGCGAGACTTCATCAAAGCATATCTCTCTCACTTTTAATATTGGCTGGGGAGATGAGAAGGCTGTTCCTATTTTAAATGTCCTTCGGGAGTACGGTATAAAGAACGCCACCTTCTTTCTGTCTGCTTCTTGGGCTGAGCGTCATCCTGATATCGTGAAACAAATTAGGGAGGACGGCCATCAAATTGGAAGCCTCGGCTATGCTTATAAAAATTATAGCCAACTTGAAGATAGTGAAATCAAGCAAGATCTTGTCCGTGCACAAAATACATTTCAAAAGCTTGGACTAGATGACATTCAACTATTAAGACCGCCAACTGGACAGTTTAACGAAACAGCACTAAAAATAGCCACACAGTACGGTTATACCGTTGTTCATTACAGCATCAATTCACAGGATTGGCTGAATCCGGGTGTCGACCAGATTGTTCAGAATGTAAATGATCGAATGAAAAGCGGAGACATTGTTCTCCTTCACGCCTCAGATTCAGCAACCCAAACCGCTCAAGCCTTACCCGCTATTTTGAAACAAATAAAAGAAAAGCATTTAAAAAATGTGACGGTTGGCGAACTGATCTCCAATACGAAAACAAAGTCATCTGAAGTTAAGTAGCTTTCGTTTTTGAAAACCGCGGCATCGCTAACAGCTGAAACGCATTACAGCCTAATAGCGGGAATAGCATTAAATACAGCCAGTCCTCTTCATTGACTCTGAGCGCCGGGAACCATTCTAACGACGTGATGACGACCATGAGAAACATTGCAGAAACAAATGTTTTCTTAGAGGACTGCTGCTGTTTAAAGTAAGCCACGATCAATGCAAACACACCGATAAATAAAGGCAGCCACAAGTATGGAAAAAATGATTCATTCTCCCCGAAAAACAAAAATCGCAAGTAAGCTAAATCAAACAGCACAAAAATCACAAGAAACAGCTGAATGGTATTCCATAAAGAATGCGACCGGAAAATCTCTAACGCAAACCGGTGCACCGTCAAAAAGACAACAAACCCCATCTGGCTAATGACACTAAAGATCATCCCTACACCAATGAACCAAAACAACACAGATGCGATCTCTAGAATTTCAAATGATATAAAAAGCTTCTGATATTTCCCCCACTCCAGCGCAAAGCCTACCACGCTTGTAATGACCGCTCCAACAGCTAGCACAGAGAAGAAAAAACGAACTAAATCCCGACTTTTCATTGAATTGATCCAACCCCTATTTTTGTTATGTATAAATTTACGTGAAACATTCATATTAAAAGTAAGACATGTAACGAAAGGAGCCACAGTATGTCAAAAGGCATCTTGCGTATAATGAGCTGTTTTCTTCTTTTATCTCTAACAGCTTGTGCTCCCAAAACCCAATCCTCATCTAATATGGACTATGACGAAACAAAAAAAATGGTCGTCGATATATTAAAGACAGATGACGGTAAAAAGGCCATTCAACAGTTATTAAATGACGAGGCAATGAATGAAGCTTTGGTAATGGATGAACAAACTGTGAAAAAAACGATAGAGAAAACACTGACTTCTGATAAAGGCAAAGAGTTCTGGAAGAAGGTCTTTGAGGATTCTAAATTTGCCGAGACTTTCGCAAAATCCATGCAGCAACAGCATGAAAGAATGTTAAAACAGTTAATGAAGGATCCTGACTATCAACAGCTGATGATGGATATTCTCAAGGATCCTGAGATGGAAAAGAAATATGGTGAACTGGTAAAAAGTAAAGAGTTTAGAAAGCACTTAGAAAAAGTCATTACGGAAACATTGAGCAGCCCTCTTTATAAGAAGAAATTCGAAGATGAGCTCAAAAAGGCAGCATCTGAAAGCAGCAGTGATTCCGGATCGCAAGGCAGCGAAGGAAGCGACAGTTAAACATCACCCGAGTGGCATTCATCCACTCGGGCTTTCATTATGCTTTCACTGCTAATTGTTCAATGACTTTATTCGCAATGTGTTGATACACTTCTCCTGTCGGATGACTTGCATCATAGACAGAAGGCGCGAAATCATCCTCATTCCAATCAGGCTGTCTTAAAGGAATTTGGCCAAGGACTGATACACGCAGCTCTTCAGCCAGCTTGTCCCCGCCCCCTTTTCCAAAGACGTATTCCTTTTCACCTGTTTTTTTGCTTTCATAATAACTCATATTCTCAACGACCCCGAGCACCTCATGATCTGTTTGCAGTGCCATTGCGCCTGCTCTTGCTGCAACGAAGGCAGCCGTTGGATGCGGTGTAGTGACAATGATTTCTTTACAGCTAGGCAGCATTGTATGAATATCAAGCGCTACATCTCCCGTTCCAGGCGGAAGGTCTAATAGTAAGTAATCTAATTCTCCCCACTCAACTTCGTGGAAGAAGTTATTTAACATTTTTCCAAGCATCGGTCCTCTCCAAATAACCGGTGCATTTTCTTCAACAAAAAAGCCCATTGAAATCACTTTGACACCAAAGCGCTCCACAGGAATAATTTTTTCCCCTTTAACTGTTGGTCTGACAGTGATTCCCATCATATCCGGTACACTAAAGCCATAAATATCAGCATCAATCAGCCCGACTTTTTTCCCTAGACGAGCAAGCGCTACAGCAAGGTTAACAGAAACCGTCGATTTACCAACGCCGCCCTTTCCACTCGCAATCGCTAAGAACTCAGGCGGATTTTTAGAGTTAAGCAGGGTTTCTTCCTCATCTTGTGATGGCATAAACTTTTCAAGTGTTTCCTGAGGAAGTTCCTCAAAACGAAGTCCTACTGTGTTAGCGCCAGCTGCTTTCAAGGCTTGTACGATGTCTTGCTGCAGCTTCATCTGCTCAGCAGTGCCTGTTTTGGCAATAGCCACCTTTAGGCTCACATGCTCTTTCTCAGGCTTTAGGCTGATTTCCTTGATGGCATCCAGCTCACCAAGCGGTATATGAAGGAAAGGTTCGTCCATCTTCCCAACTAGTTTTCTCACATCATCTTGTCCGATCATAGCAGAACCTCACCCTTTATTGAATTCGTTTACAATCCAAGTATATCATACATATCCTTACAATGTCTGTCCTGTTTGCCTGCGATCAAAAGGAAAAAGCCCCTTATTCAGGCGGCTCTTTTTGCTCTGTTAAATATCTTAAAATCCCTTTATAAATAGAGGCGGCAATTTGATCCTGATATTTAGGTGTTGCCAGCTGGCCAGCCTCTTTTGGATTGGAGAGAAATCCAATTTCCACAAGAGCTCCTGGCTTTGTGACATTTTGCATTAAATAAATGCCGTTGATCCGCTTCGCCTTTCGATCTGTGTTTTCAAGGTTTCTGCGCAATTCATCTTGAATGAACTTCGCTGCCTTTTCATTTTCTTCATACTTTCCGTAAAAAAACGTCTGCGCCCCGCTCCATTTGTTTGATGGTATCGCATTTAAATGAATGCTTAAATAGAGGTCCGCTTCAGATTCATTGATAACTTTAACGCGGTTCCTTAAATCCTCCGCTTTCTTCCGGGCATAACCCTTTGTATTCTTTGATGATAAATCAGAATCATCCTCTCGGGTCATGAGAACAAGTGCTCCCTGCTCCTGCAAATAGTCACGTATCTTCATGGATACATCCAGTGCAATCTCTTTCTCAAGCAGCTCTCCTCCTACAGCCCCGCCATCTGGACCGCCATGACCCGGATCTAAATAGATGATCTTCCCGCTTAGAGGTAAATTCCACGATTTCCAAGAATCATCATTTAGAAATTGAAACCTGAATAAGAATAAGAGGACAATAAACCCGATTAAAAACCCTGTCCACTTCAGCTTTCTTTTCATCCCTGTCCCTCCCATACACCATTATTTTATAGATATGGGACAAGGGCTGGAAATATGCTTAGTGCAGCCGAAGCTTGTGTCTTTTTTCTGATTCACGAAAGCCTTCCTGCCACCACATGCTTAAAAAATCCTTCGCAAATGGATATAAACATGACATCTTCCGCTCCATACGGAACATATTCCCCCACGATTGCAAGCATCCTGCCAGCTCTTCAATCAGCTCAGCTTCCTCCTGGGAGGACCGTTTTTTGATATCGTCGAACGATTCCCCGTATTTACTCGACTCACCGTATCTCCCGCCAGCTAAAAAAGCTTCAATGGCGAAATCGATACAGCCATCACTCATTATACCGGCTGGATCATCTGCAAATGGAAACAGCTTCTTTGTGAATTTCTCAGAAGCGGCCGTTACTTGTTGAAGAGACAATGTACGCAAAAGCTTCTTTTCAAGCGTGACATCTCGTTTTGTTTTCAATTGATAAAATGAAAGCACTTCTGCCATGGACTGAACTCCTTTTTTCTTTGTATTGTTCGTTGGTTTGAACAAAACATGCAGTTCAGTAAATGGAAATGACGGCCTGTGAACGATCGGAATGGAAAATTGTGATAAAATAGACATTTACATATAGAAAGAACAATAAAGGGGCAAAATCAATGAAGAAATGGATGTATATCCTGCTGCTATTAACAGTCGTCTTATCTGCATGCAGCAGTCAAGCCACAGAGAAAAAGAGCATAAAAGGAATAGAAGACATATCCTTAAAACAACTTTCAACACACAAAAACACGTATCTCGGTGACAATTCAGCCATTCGTGAAATCTTATCAGATCTTCCTGGAGGCGTAATACGTGAATTTGAAATCATCGATAGAAAAGCATTAGACGTCACGTATGGAGTAAAAGAAAATGCAGGCTATACAGAAGAACAGTTTGACGCCTTCTGGTTTGATCAAAAGGATACGATCGAAAAAACGTATTTATACAACGCCATCGCACTTTTTATTCTTGTCGATAACGTAGAGCAAGTGACACTTAACATGAGCTCTAAAGACGAGCCGTCCGTCACGTTTAAAAGAAAACAGCTAGAAAAAAAACTCCCTCACCCTTTTAAAAAGTACAAAGACGATACAACACTTTGGCAAAAGGAACTGGTTGATGGAGTTGTGAAGTCAAAAAAGAAACGCCAAGATGTATACAAAGCGTTTCCAATGCAGAAATAATAAAACAGAGGGGTGTTTCCCTCTGTTTTTTGATGTTTATGTAGTGAAAGCCTGTATCAATCGTTGTCGAAAGTTTTGATCCACTGCTGTAGTAAGCATAAATTCGTTGAATACTTCCCCAATCCAGTGAGAATTGTTCGCTTTTGGATCATTGATAAAAAGAGAGATGGAGATAGAGGATGTATCTGTTCTTCGATATAAAGCACTTGTGAAAACAAACAATGTTGCTCCACCTTTATACCAAAAATATTGATCTGTTTCCTTTTTCAATGTTTCTCCCAGTACGATTTGGCTAAAAAGACCCTTTTCTTCTGTTGTTAACAGCTCGTCATGAAGACGTTTCATAAATTGTGCATATTGATTGGTTGTAGACTTTGTCAGCTTTTGCGTCAGTAATGATTGTATACGCCAGCCTAATAAGTTCTTTTTTTTCATTTTTTCTTCTAACGCCTTTTTATACTCTGGGTCATTTTTCATGATATTAAAAATCTCATTCATTAGAGATTTGTATTGTTCTTCGGATACACCGCTCATTTTCTTGAATGCATCCCGCCGACGATCAGATACATAAGCGGACCACAAAATCATTGGCGTCAGCGGCATGAGTTCATCATGTTCTGTAAGACCTGCTTGTTTCATCTGATCATTGATCTTTTCTAAGCCCAGCCGGTCAATCAAATAATCCGTACAAGCATTCGAACTGAATTGCATCATCCCTTTGGCAACATCTAATAAAGTCGCATGCTCAGAAAAATCATTGACCTCCAGCCAGTACGCGTGCGCACCACCGTCTGTTCTATCAATATAAAACCGCTCTATATCAGGCAATGCCACTTTTTCCTCTAGCTTGATGGCGCCGCTCGATACAGCTTTAACAAAATGAAATAAAACCACTAATTTCACCGTACTTGCAAGTGGCGTTTTTTGATCAGCATTCCACTCTAACATCACATCATCATTTTCAATGATTGTCACTGAAACGTCCTTTTTGTTTTTTGCGACAAATGTCAAAAGATCTTCCTTTGTTTTTTTCATATCTCTTTTATACAACAAAACTTGAACCCCTACGTAAAGTACGACCACACCTACAACAACTAGACCGATTTTGAGTAACATGTTTCTCCTTTCCAAATAACAGAGGATTTACATATTAAATATGGCAAATATTTCTAATAAAGGCACAAAAAAGCCAGAGGTACGTGAATCCTCCGCTTCTTGATATCCTTATTCATGAGGCAAATGCAGCTTCATTCCTTCATGAGTGGCTTCAAACCCTAATTTCTCATAAAAATGGCGTGCTTCTGGCCTCTGTTTATCTGTTGTCAGCTGAATCATATGACAGCCGCGGTCGCTTGCGCGTTGAATGGCCCACTTTATAAGCAGCGAACCGACTCCTTTTCCTCTATGACTCGAAGCCGTACGAACTCCTTCGATGGATGCTCTCCATCCTCCTTGATAAGTAAGAAATGGCGTCATGGTTAACTGAAGAACACCAACGGCTTCTTTCTGGTCACACGCAACAATGAGTTCAATATTTGGATCAGCATCGATTGATTGAAAGGCTTTGATATAGCTTTCTAATAATGGGCGAGTGTAACGCTCTCTCTTTTGACCTAACTTATCATCTGAAAGCATGAAGACGATTTTGTCGAGATCTTCTTGCACAGCTTCTCTAAATGTCAATTGATTTAAATTCAATGAAAGCACCTCCTACGATAGATGGAAGACTGTTTTTCACTTACTAAAATACCAGTTAAGAGCGTTCTCATATAAAAATTTGATCAGCTGCTTTTTCATCAAAGTACTTCATATCATGAAAACTGATCAAGCTCTCTTCTCGAACCATTCCTCTTGTAGGAGGGCATAGTAAAACTCATCCCACCACTCATTTCCTTGGGGTATACACTGTTTAAAATACCCCTCTCTCCTCATCCCCAATTTCTCCATCACTCTCCACGATGGCACATTTTCAGGCTGACAAGTCGCAATGATTCGATGTAAGTTCAGAGTGTGAAAACCATGATGTAAGACAGCATACGCCGCTTCTGTTGCATAGCCCTTGTTTTGATAGGCAGGATTGAAAACCCAGCCAATTTCATATGTGTGCTCACCAAAGTAAGAATGAAACACGATATGCCCGATGCAAATCTGGTCTTCTTTTAGTAGAACAGCAAAATTCTTGGCTGTTTTAAGACGATTATTTTTAACAAATTCCTGCGCATTTTCTTTAGAAAAAACACCTTCCGGAATATACTTCATCACTTCCGGATCAGAAGTATATGCATAGACATCCTGCCAATCATCTTCAGCAAATGAGCGAATGATACACCTTTCTGTTGTCAGATTCATATGACACCCCCTCCATAGACTTCGTTTTTTAAACAGAAACCTTGCTATGATCCTATTTTATATGTTTCCATACAGAAAAAAAGCACCAGCAGGATGCTGATGCTTTTCGTATATGGTTTGTCTGTAACAAACCTTTGTAAAACGTCCATACAATATAAAATTGATTAACGAAGTGCGAGACGCGCTAATTAACGGGCTATTTTTGCATCAGCCAAAAAGAAAGAATGTCATTCTGTATATTTGTCGTCAAAATGTGATCAAAATTAACCTGTGCCCATTGGGTCAAATTTTGATTGTTTCCACTTCTACGCACTTTAACACTTTCTCTTGAAGTTTTCTTACGTCCTCTTCCAAATCTAAAATATGCATTTTATCATGGCAATTAGGACAAAGAGCAATAGTGTTGTATATTGAATCATCTCCACCACGTGATAGCCATTTAATATGATGGGTATGTAAATGAGGCTCCCCATTCATATTTAAATATGGAGCCGGTTGTTCACATAACTGACAAACTCCCTTTGCCCAGCGTTTTGCAAATTCTGTAACATATGGGTCACGTTCATATGTAGTTGAGATAGTCTTACGTTTACTACTTTTTCTTCTGGCGGTTCTAGCTCTGTTTTCTAAAACGGTCTCACCCAGTTTTCTTACCTTCTTTTCCCTCAACACTTGTTTCATTTTTATCAACTTATCTGGAATGATAAACTTTTGATCGTCTGCCAACACAAGAGGGAAGACCCATACTTGTCGCAGTTGGTCATTATCATCTAGCTGCTCTTCTTGATAAGGTTCATCAGCTAGTTTCACTACCCCACGATACACATATTTCTTCGCTTCAAACACTTCGAACAAATGCATCTCCACTTTATTACTTAATGATTCAGCCACAGTTTTATTTTGAGATGTCAATGTCTGATCTCCCGTTCTACCCATACCAGTATAATGAAAAACATTTCCGTCCCACCGGTCTTCATACAATGCTTTGGTATGATCCGATACTAAAACTAAGGTATTCGTTTCAAGCGAGCGCCTCATACCTCCTTGAGGAGCACATTTAAAAATTTCAGTTATCTCACTATTATTAAGTGTACTTATGGGTTCTATTTTCACTAAACTCACTATTGCACCTACCTATAATTTAATAACATCACGTAATACGTAATAATAAATATTCCTAGATCGCATCTACAGTTCAACATAGTGGTCAATAAAGGTGATTCAAAGACCTTTAGGCAAATTATATAGCAAAAACACATTATTTTCCCTATTTTCCTCTTACCATACATCATAAATTGGCTAACAAAAATTGGCGAGTTTTGCTACACGAGAACTCATCAAACCATGGAATAAATGCTGTCTCAATAGTGAGGAGTTCGCCTCTGCTGATTACGGAAAATACAACCGCTCTGAGGCAATAGCAGTAATGACCTATTTTCATATTATAAGTTTATTTGAAGCGGGATCAGGCATTAAAGATGTACAGGCTCGATTAGGCATCCAATGACTATGAACATTTATAAACACGTAACAGAAACTCTAAAAGATCAAACCACTCAAAAGTTTCAAAGGTATAGAGTTATAACCAGCAATAAATTTCTCTTGGTCCTATTATTTTAGAGCCTAAAAAAAGACCCCCAAGCATAAGCTTGAGAGCCTTTGAGAAACGTAATAGAATTAACGTTTTGAGAACTGAGGTGCGCGACGTGCGCCTTTAAGACCGTATTTCTTACGCTCTTTCATACGAGAGTCACGAGTAAGAAGTCCAGCACGTTTAAGTGGTGTACGGTACTCAGGATCTACTTCTAGAAGAGCACGAGAGATACCGTGACGAATTGCTCCAGCTTGACCAGAGAATCCACCACCGTGAACATTTACAAGAACATCGTAGCTGTTAGCTGTTTCTGTGATGTTCAAAGGCTGTTTCACGTCTTCGATTAAAGCAGCGAATGGAATGTATTCAGTAATTTCACGATTATTAACGACGATACGGCCTTCACCTGGAACTAAGCGAACGCGCGCTACAGAACTTTTACGACGACCTGTACCGTAATATTGAACCTGTGCCAAATTGTTAACCTCCCTTATAATTAACCGCGAAGTTCGTAAACTTCAGGTTGTTGTGCTTGATGTGGATGCTCAGAACCACGGTACACATTTAATTTTTTGAACATTTGACGACCTAGTGGACCCTTTGGAAGCATACCTTTGATAGCAAGCTCCAACATTTTTTCAGGGTAGTTTGTACGCATCTCAAGAGCAGTTCTTTGTTTCAAACCACCTGGGTGCATCGTGTGACGGTAGTAAATTTTGTCCGTCAATTTCTTACCAGTTAATTCGATTTTCTCAGCATTGATGATGATCACATGATCACCTGTATCAACGTGTGGTGTATAAGTTGGTTTGTGCTTACCGCGCAAAAGTGATGCTACTTCAGTAGAAAGACGACCTAGAGTCTTGCCTGCCGCATCAACAACTAGCCATTTGCGCTCAATTGTGCTTGCGTTCGCCATTGGTGTTGTACGCATGAGTTTCCCTCCTAAATAAATCAATAAATTTTCCTTGAATCAAATGCTACGTTCTATTTCAAAACACAGATAAGTCTTCCGGGGCTTATTTGTGGGGTTGAAATACATACCATATGATATCTTATAACTTTCTGCTTCCTGTGTCAAGAACATGTTACACCTGGTTTAGTTGTCATAGAAAACTTCCCATAAATACAGTCCGTGACTAGGCGCAGTCTTGCCTGCCGCTTCGCGATTTCGGGCGGCAAGCATGGCTTTTATCTCATCAGGGTGAAATTTACCAGAACCGATTTCAAGCAACGTTCCAGCGATAATCCGCACCATGTTGTATAAAAAACCATTCCCTCTCACACGCATTTCAAGGCCGTCTGAGACGTTTTTCCACTCAAGGGCATAAATAACCCTCACCTTGTCCTGAACCTCTGTATTGGCCGCACAAAAGCTTGTAAAGTCATGTGTCCCAATCAGGTGCTCTGCGGCTTCTCTCATTTTATCGATGTCCAGCCGGTAAGGATAGTGGCAGGCATACTGTCTCGTGAACACATTTTGGTGTGTTTCTGTTGAGACCTTATAACGGTACTCCTTCGAAACAACACCAAATCTGGCATGAAACGAATCATCGACCTCCTCAGCCTTTAGAACACGGATATCATCCGGCAGCAGGCTGTTGAGGGCAAAAGGCCATCTCTCCATCGGGATCGAGAGCGGGGTCTCAAAATGGATGACCTGTCCCTTTGCATGGACACCGCTGTCTGTCCGGCCGGAAGCCACGATCGGAATCAGTTCATCCTGTTTGTGCATTCTTGCAAGGACCGACTCAATCTCCGTCTGAACGGTTCGCTGCCCTGGCTGCACCTGATAGCCTTTAAAATGTGTCCCATCGTAGGATACGGTACATTTGACCTTCATCTAGGAATCACCTAATTTCTAAGCAGCACAAGGAGTGCTGTTAACAGGATGAATAGAAGCAGCGTGAACGTGTCCTTCATGCCCCAGACAAGCTGACGGTATTTCGTCCGTCCTTCTCCCCCGCGGTAGCCTCTCGCTTCCATCGCGGTCGCCAGTTCCTCTGCACGCTTAAACGCACTGACGAAAAGCGGAACAAGCAAAGGAACGATAGCTTTCAGGCGATCCTTTAAAGGTCCACTTGTAAAATCAACGCCTCGTGCCATTTGTGCCTTCATGATTTTGTCTGTCTCTTCTAATAACGTCGGAATAAACCGAAGAGAGATGGACATCATGAGAGCAAGCTCATGAACAGGCAGTTTGATTTTACGGAACGGGTGCAGCAGCTTCTCCATCCCGTCTGTCACTTCTATAGGCGTTGTCGTTAACGTAAGAAGTGTCGTCATCATAATGAGATAGACAAAACGGAGTGAAATGAAGATCCCCTGCTTTAGACCTTCTTCATAAATATTCAGAAAACCAAAGTGAAATAGCAAGGCGCCATCCTTCGTCATGAAAATATGCAGAATAAAGGTAAACAGGACAATCCATAGGATCGGCTTCATTCCCTTGAGAATAAAGTATAGCGGCACCTGAGAAACCATCACCACAAGGATGGTAAAGACACCTAAAAGCCCGTAAGTGATGTAATTATTAGCAAAAAAGACAATAAAGACGAAAAAGAAAATTGATAACAGCTTTGTCCTTGGATCAAGACGATGGACAAAGGATGAGCCTGGCACATATTTGCCGATAATCATACTATCCATCATGATGTCGTGTCCTCCTGATAAAGAGCTGTTAAGGCTTCTGCCATCTCATCCATCGTCAGAAGCGGCCTTGGAAACGTAATACCAAGCTTTTCTTCTACAGTCTGCTGGAATTTAATCGTTTCTGGGAGGTCGAGACCAAACGAAGACATGTCTGTACGATTGGCAAACAACTCTCTCGGCGTGCCTGTGGCCTTCACTGTCCCTTTATGCATCACAATCATTTGATCCGCATAATGAGCGGCATCCTCCATACTATGTGTGACCAAGATCGTGGTGAGGTTTGCCTTTTGATGAAGGTCATAGAACATGTCCATGATTTCCTTCCGTCCGCGTGGATCCAGCCCAGCAGTCGGCTCATCAAGCACAAGCACTTCTGGCTCCATCGCTAAAACGCCTGCAATCGCCACACGTCTCATTTGACCGCCGCTTAGTTCAAAGGGAGATCGAGATAATAGGGATTCAGGAAGACCAACCAGTTTCAGCATCTCCTTCGCCTTCGCTTCTGCCTTCTCTTGAGGAGCACCGAAGTTCATTGGACCAAAGCAGATATCCTTGAGGATGGTTTCCTCAAAGAGCTGATGCTCAGGAAACTGAAACACGATGCCTACCTTTTTCCGGAGGGGTTTCATATCCTTCTGCTTTTTATTGGCTTGTAAAATGGTCTCTCCAAGCGCAATGCTCCCCTTCGTTGGTTTGAGCAATCCATTTAAATGCTGCAGCAATGTAGACTTGCCAGAGCCCGTATGACCAATGACAGCGACATAGCTGCCCTCTTTGATGGAAGCATTGACATCATACAAAGCGAGACGCTCAAACGGCGTTTTCATTTGATAACGATGCTCTAATTCTTTGATCGTAATGTCCATAGCTCTTTCACCAATCCTTCTTGTGTCAAATGGGCATTTGCAAGCGGCACACCTTGCTGCTTCAATTGCTTGCTCAAGCGATAGGAGAATGGCAGATCAAGTCCAATCTGAACCAGTTGTTCATCTAGTTCAAATACTTCCTCTGGCGTTCCCTCGGCAAATTTCTTCCCGCCATTCATCACAATGACGCGGTCTGCCTTGGCAGCCTCGTCTAAATCATGTGTGATGGAAATGACTGTGACTGTACCTTGTTCCTTCAGAAGTCTAACAGTCTCTAACACTTCTTCACGGCCAATCGGATCAAGCATTGATGTTGCTTCATCCAAGATCATGATGTCAGGGCTTGCGGCAAGCACACCTGCAATAGCGACTCTCTGCTTCTGCCCGCCTGATAGATGGTGCGGCTCTTGATCAAGAAACTCCTGCATATTGACCTGTTTGACAGCCCAATCTACACGTTCTATCATCAATTCCCGCTCAACCCCGTTATTTTCTAAACCAAAAGCCACATCATCACGAACCGTTGAGCCCACAAATTGGTTATCTGGGTTTTGAAAGACCATTCCGACCTTTTTGCGAATATCCCAAACACTTTCTTCTTTGAGCTCAATCTCTCCAACCTTGACCGTACCAGCATCCGGTAAAATGAGCCCATTCAGCACACGGGCAAGTGTGGATTTACCTGAACCGTTATGACCAACAATGGCGAGCCATTCATTTTGATTCACATGCAGTGACACTTGATCTAAAGCGGGCTTGTCCGCATCCTTGTGATAACGAAATACAATGTCCTTTACGTCAATTAATGTCTTCCCCATCTCTACCGGACCTCCTCTCAGCTCAACCTCTTCTTTGCTTATTCCTAAAAAAGCCGTAGTACCTAAAAAAGGGCATAGATCCAGTTATGAACTGTCCCGCCCTTTCTTAGATACACGATATGTGATTAAACTAATTCAATGACAGCCATTGGTGCGCCATCGCCGCGACGAGGTCCAAGCTTCATGATACGAGTGTATCCACCTTGGCGATCTTCGTAGCGAGTTGCAACGTCAGCGAATAATTTTTGAAGTGCATCTTGGTTTGTTTCAGCGTTAGCTACTTCATTACGAATGTAAGCTGCAGCTTGACGGCGAGCATGAAGATCTCCGCGTTTGCCAAGAGTGATCATTTTTTCAACTACAGAGCGAAGTTCTTTCGCACGTGTTTCAGTTGTTTCGATGCGTTCGTTGATGATCAAATCAGTCGTTAGGTCACGAAGCATTGCTTTACGTTGTGCACTAGTGCGTCCTAGCTTTCTGTATGCCATGTGATGTCCCCTCCTTAATTAGAGATGCTGTATGAATAAAAAACACACGAAAATCCTAGTTCACAATGAAACTAGTCAATCGTCTTTACGAAGACCCAGTCCAAGTTCTTCTAGTTTCGCTTTCACTTCTTCAAGAGATTTACGTCCAAGGTTACGAACTTTCATCATATCCTCTTCTGTCTTGTTAGCAAGCTCTTGAACAGTGTTAATACCCGCACGCTTCAAACAGTTGTAAGAACGAACAGAAAGATCAAGCTCTTCAATTGTCATTTCAAGCACTTTTTCTTTTTGGTCTTCTTCTTTCTCAACCATGATTTCAGCATGCTGAGCTTCGTCAGTTAACCCAACGAAAATATTCAGGTGTTCAGTTAAAATCTTAGAACCTAGAGCGATCGCTTCTTTCGGTCCTGTGCTTCCATCAGTCCATACATCTAGTGTTAGTTTATCATAGTTTGTGATTTGCCCAACACGGGTGTTCTCCACTTGATAAGTCACACGAGATACAGGTGTATAGATTGAGTCGATCGGAATCACACCGATTGGCTGATCGTCTCTTTTGTTTGCATCAGCAGGATTATACCCGCGACCTCTTTGTGCAGTTAAGCGAACACGGAAGCTCGCATTCTTGCCAAGAGTTGCGATGTGAAGATCTGGATTTAAGATTTCAATATCGCTGTCGTGTGTAATATCAGCAGCTGTTACAGTACCTTCATCTTGTACATCAATTTCAAGCGTCTTCTCTTCTTCAGAGTAGATTTTGAGTGCAAGCTTTTTAATGTTTAAGATAATCGTTGTAACATCTTCAACCACGCCTTCGATCGTTGAGAATTCGTGTAAGACACCATCTATCTGGATCGATGTTACAGCTGCACCAGGAAGTGAGGATAAAAGGATACGACGAAGGGAGTTCCCTAAAGTGGTACCATATCCACGCTCAAGTGGCTCTACGACAAACTTGCCATACTTGGCATCGTCGCTGATTTCAACCGTTTCGATTTTTGGTTTTTCAATTTCGATCATCTAATAAAACCCTCCTTCAAAACGTCGAAACCTCGAATAGAATCATATGAGATTCCATCCGAAATTCCTCATTGTTTAGTCCCGTATGTGCTCAGGCAACGAGTCGTGTATTCGTCTCATAAATAACTGTATCATAACCCATTATTGACAGGGACACAAAATCTATACAAACAAATTACACGCGGCGACGTTTTGGTGGACGGCATCCGTTATGAGGAACTGGAGTTACGTCTCTAATTGCAGTAACTTCAAGACCTGCAGCTTGAAGTGCACGAATTGCAGCTTCACGACCAGAACCAGGACCTTTAACAGTTACTTCAAGTGTTTTAAGACCGTGTTCGATAGAACCTTTAGCAGCTGTTTCAGCAGCCATTTGTGCAGCGAAAGGAGTAGATTTACGAGAACCTCTGAATCCTAATGCACCAGCACTTGACCAAGAAATTGCGTTTCCATGAACATCAGTAATCGTTACAATCGTGTTGTTGAAAGTGGAACGGATATGAGCGATTCCAGCTTCAATATTCTTTTTCACGCGACGTTTACGCGTATTTTGTTTACGAGCAGCAGCCATTCTTTAACTACCTCCTTTACTTATTTTTTCTTGTTAGCTACAGTACGACGCGGACCTTTACGAGTACGCGCGTTGTTTTTTGTGTTTTGTCCACGAACAGGAAGTCCTCTACGATGACGGATTCCGCGGTAGCTTCCGATTTCAATTAGACGCTTAATGTTAAGTGAAACTTCACGACGAAGGTCACCTTCTACTTTAAGTTTGTCAATGATATCACGGATTTTACCAAGTTCGTCTTCAGTTAGATCGCGAACGCGAGTGTCTTCAGAAACACCTGCTTCTTTAAGGACTTGTTGCGCAGTCGTACGACCAATTCCAAAAACATATGTTAAAGAAATGACAACACGCTTATCACGTGGAATATCTACACCAGCAATACGAGCCATGATTTGGGCACCTCCTTGTTATTAGCCTTGTTTTTGTTTATGTTTTGGGTTTTCACAGATCACCATTACTTTTCCTTTTCTGCGAATCACTTTACATTTTTCACAGATAGGTTTAACAGATGGTCTCACTTTCATGTGTTTCCAACCTCCTTCTTCCGGAGTTGCTTTATTTGTAACGGTACGTAATTCTACCACGAGTTAAGTCATATGGAGATAATTCTACCGTAACTTTGTCTCCAGGTAAAATGCGAATGAAGTGCATACGGATTTTTCCTGATACATGAGCCAAAACTGTATGACCATTCTCTAGTTCAACTTTGAACATTGCGTTTGGCAAAGTTTCTGCTACAGTACCTTCCACTTCAATTACATCGTCTTTCGCCATTCAAGTGTTCTCCCTTCTTCAAATCAGTAACTTGCTCTCTGACAAATGTCCAAATGAGAATCTCTCAATTGTTCATCTATCACCCGACCTGTTTTGAATATACTGTTCTGAACTTCCGGAGATACGCAATCATAAAAGGTTATATGATTGATATTTTTTCTTAGGAGAATGAAATTTACGCTTTTCTCCGTCTGCGATTAGTACATGGCAGTCAACGAATATGCCGATGACACCTGTATACTGATCTTGTTCTTTCTTTGGACTATACAGACAACCTGCCCGATTTGGGCCTGAAAGGCTTCAGTGAAGACCTAAATCTTAGTCAGTATATCAAAACCTGTATCTGTAATCGCAATCGTATGCTCAAAGTGAGCACACTTTTTCCCATCAACCGTTACAACCGTCCAGTTATCAGCCAATGTTTTCACATATCGGCTGCCTGCGTTCACCATCGGTTCGATGGCCAACACCATTCCAGGTTTTAGCCGCGGGCCTTTGTTGGGCGGACCATAATGAGGAATTTGAGGGTCCTCATGAAGATCCTGTCCGACCCCATGTCCAACATATTCTCTAACAACTGAAAAATTCTCATTTTCAACATACGTTTGTATGGCATGGGAAATGTTCGACAGACGTTCGCCTGGCTTTGCTTCCTGTAAGCCTTTATATAGAGATTCCTCTGTGACTTCCAGTAGTTTGCGGTCTTCATCACTGATTACCCCAACTGGATAAGTCCAAGCAGAGTCACCATGATAGCCATTTAACTTTGCGCCAATATCGATACTAATGATGTCACCATCACGTAAAACCCGTTTACCAGGAATACCGTGAACGAGTTCTTCATTCACCGAAACGCAAATGCTCCCGCGAAAACCATTATACCCTTTAAAAGATGGGATTGCACCCTGCTTTGTAATAAAACGTTCGGCAATTTGATCCAATTCTTTTGTCGAAATACCTGGTTTTATGTGTTTCTTCAGCTCTTCATGAGTCAGTGCGACAATACGTCCAGCTTCTCTCATAATCTCAAGCTCGCGAGGAGTTTTACAGATAATCATTTATTTAATCCTCCAAGCAGGTCCTTGATATCTGCATATACATCGTTAATGTGCTTCGCACCATCAATGTTTGCAAGATATCCTTTTTCTGAATAGAAGTTCAGTAAAGGTTCAGTCTGCTTTAAGTTTACTTCAAGTCTAGTCGAAACGGTTTCTGCATTATCATCTGCACGTTGATAAAGCTCGCCTCCGCACTTGTCGCAAACATTTTCTTTCGCAGGTGGATTGAATACTAAATGATATGTTGCTCCGCAATTTTTGCAAATTCTTCGGCCAGTCAGACGCTCCATCAAAGCATCTTTATCGACTTTAATATTAATGACATAATCAATCGTTCTGCCAAGGTCCTTTAGAATTTCTTCTAAAGCTTCAGCCTGAGCGACTGTTCGCGGAAATCCGTCCAGAAGAAAACCTTGTTCACAATCATTTTTGCCAAGTCTTTCTCTAACAATACCGATTGTGACCTCATCAGGAACAAGCTCTCCTTTATCGATAAAGGATTTTGCTTCGAGCCCAAGTTGTGTCTCCTCTTTCATAGCAGCGCGGAACATATCTCCTGTTGAGATATGAGGGATCCCATAATCATCAACAATTCGTTCTGCCTGAGTGCCTTTACCAGCACCCGGAAGCCCCATTAAGACTAAGTTCATTTCGGATTTCCCCTTCCTTACTTAGAGAGGTTGGGCAGCTGCCCAGCCCTCTGTTTTATTTCATAAATCCACGGTAATTTCGTTTCACTAATTGGCTTTCAAGCTGTTTCATTGTTTCAAGTGCAACACCTACAACAATGAGAAGACTTGTGCCGCCAATTTGTGCAGCGGAAGGTAATCCAGCGAATTGAATGAAAAAGATAGGAAGTATTGAAATCACGGCTAAGAAAATGGCGCCCACAAACGTGAGTCGGTACAAAATGCTCGTAATTCTATCTTGAGTCATTTTCCCTGGACGAACTCCCGGGATATAGCCACCCTGCTTTTGCAGATTTTCAGCCATTTGTTCAGGATTGACTTGGACAAAGGCATAAAAATATGTGAAAGCAACAATCAGTGCTACATAAATCGTCATACCGATTGGCTTAGTATAGTCAAAGTTGTTGGTTATCCAAGTTGTCACATTATTGGTTCCGAAGAACGATGCGATCGTCTGCGGAGTAATAATGAAAGAAACGGCAAAGATGACTGGAATCACCCCTGCTGGATTCACTTTCAATGGAAGGTGCGTTGCTTGACTAGCAGACATTTGTGCACGGCCAGTTCCTTTTGAATATTGAATTGCAATCTTTCTCACTGCCATTTGAATGTAAATAACACCGATAACAATGACAAGAATGGCAATGACAATAAGGGCAATTTTAAGGATTTGCATGAACAGCTGTCCATCTCCACCTACAAATTGTTGAGCGTACACTTGTTTTAATGTTTGAGGGATACCAGCGATGATACCGGCAAAGATAATAATCGAAATACCATTACCAACACCGTGAGCAGTAATCTGCTCACCCAGCCACATTAAAAATGCTGTTCCCGCAGTGAGTACGACCGCAATTAAGAGATACGTTGAAACACCAGGGTTTTCAATCAGCATGCCTCCTGCCATATTGTTGAATCCATATGACATTCCCAACGCCTGGATAAATCCTAGAACAATTGTAAAATACCTTGTGAATTGTGCTAATTTTCGGCGGCCAACCTCTCCTTGCTTTGACCACTCAGTAAACTTCGGCACAACATCCATCTGCAAGAGCTGAATGATGATCGAAGCAGTGATATACGGCATAATCCCCATTGCAAGAATGGAGAATTGGAAAAGTGCCCCGCCCCCAAACGTGTTGAGGATTCCGAAAACACTCATTTGATCCTGTGCCTGGAGAACATCGGCGTTCACATTAGGCACAGGGATGAAAGCACCTATACGAAAGACGACTAACATTAAAAGTGTGAATATAATCTTATTCCGTATATCTTTCACGCGCATAAAATTGGAGATTGTCTTAAACAAGTTAGATCACCTCGGCTGTACCGCCAGCAGCTTCAATCGCTTCTTTCGCAGAAGCAGAGAATTTATTGGCTTTTACAGTTAATTTTTTTTCTAATTTACCGTTGCCAAGAATTTTTACTCCTGCTTTTAACTTGCTTATTGCACCAGTCTCTAGAAGAAGTTCAGGAGTTACTTCCGTTCCTTCGTCAAAACTGTTTAATCTGTCTAAGTTGATTACCGCGTAATCTTTACGGTTGATGTTTGTAAAACCACGTTTTGGAAGGCGTTGGAATAAAGGCATCTGACCACCTTCGAAACCAGGGCGTACACCGCCGCCAGAACGAGCGTTTTGACCTTTATGACCTTTACCAGAAGTTTTACCGTTACCTGATCCAATACCACGACCAACACGGTTGCGTACTTTACGTGAACCTTCTGAAGGCTTCAATTCATGAAGTTTCATTTGGGCACCTCCTTATCGATTAAAAATGTTTTATTGTTCTTTAACAGAAACTAAATGAGACACCTTGTTAATCATGCCGCGGATCGCTGCATTGTCTTCATGTACGACTGTTTGGTTTGTTTTCTTAAGACCAAGAGTACGAACAGTGACACGCTGATCTTCAGGGCGACCGATTACACTGCGTTTGAGGGTAATTTCTAATTTATTTGCCATTATTGTTCCCTCCTTATCCTAACAGGTCTTCTACAGATTTTCCACGAAGCTTCGCTACATCTTCAGCACGTTTAAGCTCACTTAAACCTTGAAGTGTTGCGCGGATCATGTTGATCGGTGTATTAGAACCTAGAGATTTAGAAAGGATATCAGCTAGACCAGCAAGCTCAAGTACCGCACGCACTGGGCCTCCAGCGATAACTCCTGTACCTTCTGAAGCAGGCTTCAATAGAACGTTTCCTGCACCGAATCGACCGATGATTTCATGTGGAATTGTAGTTCCAACCATTGGTACTTCAATTAAATTCTTTTTCGCATCTTCAACAGCTTTGCGGATCGCTTCTGGTACTTCTTGTGCTTTACCAGTACCGAAACCTACATGACCGTTTTTGTCACCGACAACAACTAAAGCTGCAAAACGGAAACGACGTCCACCTTTAACAACTTTCGCTACGCGGTTAACCGTAACTAAGCGTTCTTCTAACTCTAATTTGCTTGGGTCAATACGACTCATTCGGATGTGTCCCTCCTTCTTTTATTAAAATTTAAGTCCAGCCTCACGAGCAGCTTCAGCTAGAGCTTTTACACGTCCATGATATAGGTATCCTCCGCGGTCAAATACCACGTTAGAGATTCCTTTTTCAACAGCACGTTTTGCAACAAGTTCGCCAACTTTCGTAGCAGCTGCAGTGTCAGAACTATTCTCGATCTTTAACTCTTTATCAAGAGTAGAAGCACTTACAAGTGTTACACCGTTAACATCATCAATTACTTGAGCGTAGATATTCTTGTTAGAACGGAAAACGTTAAGGCGAGGTCTTTCAGCAGTACCTGAAAGTTTCGCACGAACACGAGCATGTCTTTTAAGACGAGTAGCGTTTTTGCTAGTTTTCGTAATCATCCGAGTCACTCCTTTCTTCACTTTAAGCGATCTTACTTACCAGTTTTTCCTTCTTTACGGCGAACGAATTCACCTTCGTAACGAATTCCTTTACCTTTGTAAGGCTCTGGAGCACGGACAGCGCGGATGTTAGAAGCTAGAGCTCCTACACGCTCTTTATCGATACCTTTAATGATTACTTTCGTTTGAGATGGAACTTCGATTTCAACTCCAGCCTCAGGAACGATTTCAACTGGATGAGAGTATCCAACGTTAAGAACAAGTTTGTTTCCAGATTTAGCTGCACGGTAACCGACACCGATAAGTTCTAAACCTCTTTCGAAACCTTTAGATACACCTTCAACCATGTTTGCAATCAAGCTACGTGTTGTACCATGTAATGCACGGTGTTCTTTATTTTCAGACGGACGGCTTACAGTTAAGACGTTGTCCTCAATTTTAATTTCCATATCAGGGTGAAATGCACGAGTTAGTTCACCTTTTGGTCCCTTTACTGTCACTGTGTTATCGTTGTTTGTCACAGTTACTCCTGAAGGGATCTCGATTAGTTTTTTACCTATACGAGACATACCAAGCACCTCCATTCATCTTAAACTTTTTTTACCATACGTAAGCAAGTACTTCTCCACCAGCTTGTTTAGCACGGGCTTCTTTGTCCGATAAAACACCTTGTGATGTAGAAATAATTGCGATTCCAAGTCCGTTAAGTACACGTGGTACTTCATTTGATTTCGCATATACGCGTAAACCAGGTTTACTGATTCTTTTAAGACCAGTGATAACACGTTCGTTGTTTTGGCCGTATTTAAGGAACAAACGGATAATTCCTTGTTTGCTGTCTTCGACGTACTCAACGTCACGGATAAAACCTTCACGCTTTAAGATTTCAGCAATTTCTCTTTTGATTTTTGAAGCCGGTACTTCTAGCTTCTCATGACGTACCATGTTCGCATTGCGAATACGAGTCAGCAAATCTGCAATCGGATCTGTCATAACCATTATTTAATAACCTCCTTCCCATTTATGGGGATTACCAGCTGGCTTTTTTAACGCCAGGAATTTGTCCTTTATATGCAAGTTCGCGGAAACAAATACGGCAAAGTTTAAACTTACGAATAACTGAATGTGGACGTCCACAACGTTCGCAGCGCGTATACTCTTGAACTTTAAACTTTTGTTTGCGTTGTTGTTTCGCAATCATAGACTTTTTAGCCACGATTTCGCCTCCCTTTCATTGATTATTTCTGGAACGGCATACCTACTTGAGTTAATAACTCACGTGCTTCTTCGTCCGTATTGGCAGTAGTAACGATAACGATATCCATACCGCGGACCTTTGTTACTTTATCGTAATCAATTTCTGGGAAGATTAACTGTTCTTTAATACCAAGCGTGTAGTTTCCACGACCGTCGAAAGATTTCTTAGAAATCCCGCGGAAGTCACGTACACGTGGTAAAGACACAGAAATAAGTTTATCAAGGAAATCATACATGCGCTCTCCGCGAAGTGTTACTTTCGCACCGATTGGCATTCCTTCACGTAGACGGAATCCAGCAATAGACTTCTTCGCACGAGTAACGACAGGTTTTTGACCAGCGATAAACGTTAATTCTTCAACAGCAGTATCGATTGCTTTAGCGTTTTGAACAGCGTCACCAACACCCATGTTGATCACGATTTTTTCGATTTTTGGCACTTGCATTACTGAAGTGTATTCAAATTTAGAAACTAATGCAGGTGTAATTTCTTTTACATACTTTTCTTTAAGGCGGTTCATGAGAAAGACCTCCCTTCCTTATTTACTATTTATCTAGAACTTGCCCAGATTTTTTCGCTACACGGACTTTCTTTCCGTCCTCAACTTTATACCCAACACGTGTCACTTCACCCGTTTTAGGATCAAGCGGCATTACGTTTGATACGTGGATCGGCGCTTCTTGTTCAGAAATTCCGCCTTGAGGGTTAGCTTGGGTTGGTTTAGAGTGTTTTTTCACAAGGTTAATACCTTCTACTAAAACACGTTCCTTTTTAGGGAAAGCAGCAAGGATGACACCTTGTTTACCTTTATCTTTACCAGAGATAACCACTACTTTATCGCCCTTTTTAACATGCATTTAATCGCACCTCCTTGAGTCGCGGATTGTATTCATTAAAGTACTTCTGGTGCTAGAGAAACAATTTTCATATAGTTGTTTTCACGAAGTTCACGTGCTACTGGTCCGAAGATACGAGTTCCACGTGGGCTCTTGTCGTCACGGATGATGACACATGCATTTTCATCGAAACTGATGTAAGATCCATCGTTTCTGCGAGCTCCGCTCTTAGTACGAACGATAACTGCTTTCACAACTTCACCTTTTTTGACAACGCCTCCAGGTGTTGCTTGTTTAACCGTACAAACAATGACATCACCGATGTTAGCCGTTTTACGTCCAGAGCCACCAAGAACTTTAATCGTTAGTACTTCGCGTGCGCCAGAGTTGTCAGCTACTTTTAAACGAGTCTCCTGTTGAATCATTAATGTTACCTCCTTTCGGAAAAAGAAATCCGAACTTTATTAGATAATAACGGCTTCTTCGACAACTTCAACTAGACGAAAGCGTTTAGTCGCAGATAAAGGACGAGTTTCCATGACCTTTACGATGTCTCCGATTTTTGCTTGGTTGTTTTCATCATGTGCTTTGAACTTTTTAGAGTATCTTACACGTTTGCCATAAAGTGAATGCTTTTTGTATGTTTCAACTACAACAGTGATGGTTTTATCCATTTTGTCAGAAACAACACGACCTTGATACACTTTACGTTGGTTACGTTCGCTCATGTTTGCGGGGCCTCCCCTCTAATTATTATTTATTAGCAGCGATTTCTCTTTGACGAATCACAGTTTTCATGCGTGCGATTGATTTACGCACTTCACGAATGCGAGCAGTGTTTTCAAGCTGCCCAGTCGCTAATTGGAAACGAAGATTGAAAAGTTCTTCTTTAAGAGACTTTACTTTTTGTTCAATTTCAGCAGTGGTAAGGTCACGAATTTCATTAGCTTTCATTTGATTCACCACCAATTTCTTCACGTTTTACGAACTTCGTTTTAATTGGCAATTTGTGAGATGCAAGACGAAGAGCTTCACGAGCAACTTCTTCAGACACACCAGAAATTTCAAATAAAACTTTGCCCGGTTTTACTACAGCTACCCATCCTTCTGGAGCACCTTTACCGGAACCCATGCGGACCTCTAGAGGTTTAGCTGTGTATGGCTTAGAAGGGAAAATTTTAATCCAAACTTTACCGCCACGTTTCATGTAACGAGTCATAGCAATACGAGCAGCTTCGATTTGACGGTTTGTGATCCAAGAAGCTTCAAGAGCCTGGATACCGTACTCACCGAAATGTACTTCAGTACCGCCTTTTGCACGACCACGCATTTTTCCACGATGTTCTCTGCGATACTTCACGCGTTTTGGCAATAACATATTATTTTCCTCCTTCCGCAGTATTCTTCTTAGTTGGAAGGACTTCTCCACGATAGATCCATACTTTTACGCCAAGCTTACCATAAGTAGTGTCAGCTTCAGCAGTAGCATAGTCGATGTCAGCACGAAGTGTGTGCAATGGAACAGTACCTTCACTGTAATATTCAGAACGAGCAATATCTGCACCGCCAAGACGACCAGAAACCATTGTTTTGATTCCTTGTGCTCCAGCACGCATTGTGCGTTGGATTGTTTGTTTTTGTGCACGACGGAATGAAATACGGTTTTCAAGTTGACGAGCGATGTTTTCAGCAACTAGCTGAGCATCAAGATCTGCTCTCTTGATTTCAAGAATGTTGATGTGTACACGTTTGCCAGTTAGGCTGTTAAGAGCTTTACGAAGTGCTTCAACTTCAGATCCGCCTTTACCAATTACCATACCTGGTTTAGCCGTGTGGATTGTGATATTTACGCGGTTTGCAGCACGTTCGATTTCTACTTTAGAAACAGACGCGTCAGACAAACGCTTGCTGATGAATTCACGGATTTTCAAGTCTTCATGTAAGAAGTCAGCGTAATCTTTTCCTGCGAACCATTTAGATTCCCAATCACGAATGACGCCAATACGAAGACCTACTGGATTTACCTTTTGACCCACGGATTATCCCTCCTTCTTTTCTGATACAACGATTGTAATGTGGCTAGTACGTTTGTTAATTGCGCTCGCACGACCCATAGCACGTGGACGGAATCTCTTAAGTGTTGGACCTTCGTCAACGAATGCTTGAGTAATCACTAGGCTGTTAGCGTCCAACTCGTAGTTGTGCTCAGCGTTTGCGATAGCAGATTTTAATACTTTTTCAATAATTGGTGAAGCAGCCTTAGGTGTAAGGTTTAAGATAGAAACTGCTTCTCCTACTTGCTTACCTCGGATCAGGTCCATTACTAGACGTGCTTTACGAGGAGCAATACGGACTGTTCTTGCGACAGCTTTAGCTTGCATTTAAAAGCCTCCTCTCATTAGCGTCTTGTTTTTTTATCGTCACTAGCATGACCTTTGTAAGTACGGCTTGGTGCGAATTCGCCCAATTTGTGACCTACCATATCTTCAGAAATGAAAACAGGTACATGTTTGCGTCCGTCATAGACAGCGATTGTGTGACCGATGAATTGTGGGAAAATTGTAGAACGACGAGACCAAGTTTTTACGACTTGCTTTTTGTCAGTTTCATTCAATTTCTCGACTTTAGCCATCAAATGATCATCAACAAATGGTCCTTTTTTTAAGCTGCGAGCCATTGTGGAACCTCCCTTCGTGATTGAACTACGGTCCTAAATGAACCGTAGACAACCCCGTTACTTGTTTTTACGACGACGTACAATGAATTTATCAGACTTGTTGGTTTTCTTACGAGTCTTGAATCCAAGAGTCGGTTTACCCCATGGAGACATTGGTGATTTACGTCCGATTGGAGCGCGTCCTTCACCACCACCGTGTGGGTGATCGTTAGGGTTCATTACAGAACCACGAACTGTTGGGCGTACGCCTTTCCAGCGAGAACGTCCAGCTTTACCGATGTTGATTAATTCGTGTTGCTCGTTTCCAACTTGACCGATAGTCGCACGGCAAGCAGAAAGAATCATGCGAACTTCTCCTGAGTTCAAACGTACAAGAACGTATTTACCTTCTTTACCTAGAACTTGAGCAGAAGTACCAGCAGAACGAACTAATTGTCCACCTTTACCTGGTTTTAATTCAATGTTATGCACAACTGTACCAACTGGGATGTTGATAAGTGGAAGAGCATTACCTGGTTTGATGTCAGCTTCTGGTCCAGAAGTAACTTCAGTACCAACTTGGATTCCTTTCGGAGCAAGAATGTAACGTTTCTCACCATCTGCATAGTTTACAAGAGCGATGTTAGCTGAACGGTTTGGATCATACTCGATTGTAGCAACGCGTCCAGGTATACCGTCTTTATCACGCTTAAAGTCGATGATACGGTATTGACGTTTGTGACCGCCACCTTGATGACGAACAGTCAATCTACCTTGGTTGTTACGTCCGCCTTTTTTGTGTAGCGGTGCAAGCAACGATTTTTCTGGTTTGTCAGTCGTGATTTCAGCAAAATCTGAAGTAGTCATGCCACGACGACCATTACTGGTTGGTTTATACTTTTTAATCGCCATTTTGAATTTCCCTCCTTCTTTTTAAGATTTACGCTTCAAAAATTTCGATTTCTTTGCTGTCAGCAGTTAATTTCACGATCGCTTTTCTGCGACGGCTAGTCATACCAGTGTAGCGTCCAACGCGTTTTGATTTTCCTTTGTAGTTTTGAACGTTGACTTTCTCAACTTTCACTCCAAAGATTTCTTCAACAGCGTCTTTCACTTCTGTTTTGTTAGCTCTGACATCAACTTCGAACGTGTACTTCTTCTCTGTCATTAGATCAGCAGAACGTTCAGTAATGATAGGGCGCTTTAGAACATCACGAGGATCTTTCATTATGCAAGTCCCTCCTCTACTTTTTCAACCGCTGCTTTAGTGATCAGAAGTTTGTCGTGGTTGACAACGTCAAGAACGTTGATACCGTTAGCTTCAACAACTGTTACTCCAGGGATGTTACGAGCAGATAAAGCAACTGTTTCGTTTGCATCCGCAGTGACGATCAACGCTTTCTTCTCAACAGATAATCCTTTAAGGATGCCTGCGAATTCTTTCGTTTTCACTGCATCAAGAGTCAGATCTTCAAGAACGATGATGTTGTTGTCGATTACTTTAGAAGACAATACTGACTTGATAGCCAAGCGGCGAACTTTTTTAGGTAATTTATAAGAATAACTGCGTGGTGTTGGACCGAATACGATACCGCCTCCGCGCCATTGTGGTGAACGGATAGAACCTTGACGAGCACGACCTGTACCCTTCTGTCTCCAAGGCTTACGACCTCCGCCACGTACTTCAGAACGAGTTTTTACTTTATGAGTTCCTTGACGTAAGGAAGCTCTTTGCATAAGAATAGCATCGAATACTACGCTTTCGTTTGGCTCGATTCCAAACACAGAAGCGTTTAATTCGATTTCACCGTTAGTAGAACCGTTTTGGTTATATAATGCTACTTTTGGCATGACTTGTTTCCTCCTTTCCTAAGAGAGTTATTTAGATTTAACTGCACTCTTTACAGTTACTAGAGATTTTTTAGCTCCTGGTACGTTTCCTTTGATCAATAGAAGATTGCGTTCTGCATCAACTTTAACGATCTCAAGGTTTTGGACAGTGATTTGCTCTCCGCCCATACGACCTGGAAGAAGTTTACCTTTGAATACACGGTTTGGATCAACAGGTCCCATTGAACCAGGACGACGGTGGTAACGTGAACCGTGAGTCATTGGTCCGCGTGATTGTCCGTGGCGTTTGATAGCCCCTTGGAATCCTTTACCTTTTGATGTTCCTGTTACATCTACGATATCTCCATTTGCGAAAATATCAACTTTGACTTCCTGACCAACTTCATACGCATCTAACTCCGCACCGCGTAATTCTTTTACGAAGCGCTTAGGAGCAGTTTCCGCTTTAGCAACGTGGCCTTTCTCTGGTTTGTTAGAAAGCTTTTCACGTTTATCATCAAAACCGATTTGGATTGCTTCATAGCCATCCGTGTCAACAGTCTTCTTTTGAAGAACAACGTTAGCAGCAGCCTCAACAACAGTTACAGGGATAAGATCACCGTTTTCTGCGAATACTTGCGTCATACCAATTTTTCTACCTAAGATTCCCTTGGTCATTAGTCACACCTCCTATAATATGTGTTTTCTATTTGAATTAAAGTTTGATTTCGATATCTACACCAGATGGTAAATCTAAACGCATAAGTGCATCAACTGTTTGCGGAGTTGGATTCACGATGTCGATTAGACGTTTGTGAGTACGCATCTCGAATTGCTCACGAGAATCTTTGTACTTATGCACCGCACGAAGGATTGTGTAAACTGATTTTTCAGTTGGAAGCGGGATTGGACCAGATACACTAGCACCAGAACGCTTAGCCGTTTCAACAATCTTCTCAGCAGATTGATCAAGAATTCTATGATCATATGCTTTTAAACGAATACGAATTTTTTGTTTTGCCATTATTTTCCCTCCTTTTCGCCTACTTACGTTAGACAGTTCTCCGTGAGAAAAACCTGATCACCTCGCCATGGCAAAGCGGCCGGGTGTGTCAGCAACCTCTCACTTCATCGCAGTCAAAGACCAACATGCACTATTGTACCAAATTGGCCTGCGTGTTGCAATAATAAATCGGATAAATTTATGATTTGCACACTTTTCATATTATACAGGGATTCAGCCTATAAATCAAGCTTTCCCTGAAGATGATGTATAGCAGTCTTTCTTATGATACGTATAAATTCATCTGGCTCTTCGATATGCGGAGAATGTGCAGAGTCTTTAAAGGTAAACCATTCTTTGATTGGTGCTTTTAATTGATCAACATATGGTTTTGATACAGCAGCTGGTGTAATCATGTCGTGATCGCCAATGAGAAAGTAGCACGGTATTAATATAGTAGAAACTCGGTATTGAATACTCTCATTCATGAGCTGATCCCATAACTTGTCTTGACTAAACTTCTGCCCTTTTATGAACTTCCATTTATCTTTCAGCTGATATCGCTTACTAAAAAGAAACCCTTTTAGTATTTGAAAAACCGGCTTCCATCTATGTGTGAGACCTACGCTCGCAAACTCTTTATATAGAGAAAACAAGGCATGAGCTGATGTCCGTTTCCATGGAGGCGGTGTCAGTAATCGCAGACACCCAGCAAACAGCCGATTGCGATGGTATTTCTTCAAAAGGAGCTCGTACGATACGATATCTTCCTTTAACACATCTACTACCTGACTAATCCCATAATAAGCATGATAAAGATCCGGACGCTTATGTACTGCTTGTATGGCAATTAATGATCCCCACGAGTATCCTGCGATATACAATTTTGAATGACCTAGATAAGATAGGATCTTCTCTGTCAATTCAATCGTGTCTTCAATAAATTGCTGAATGGTCATCGATGCATCGGGAAGATTCTCTTGATAGGAAAGTCCTGCGCCACGCTGATCCCAATGGACAACTGTAAAGTCTTGATCAAGTTCCTCGAGAAAGGAATCAATATAACTGATTTGAGCTGAGCCGGGCCCACCGTGTAAAAATAAAAGTACAGGCTTCGTTTCACTCGTCTGATCTTCTTTCATCCTAATCCATTGGTCAATTCCGCCGATCGACCATTTTTTCAAATATGTCTTTGCCATTCCAGCGATCCTCTCGGTTCCATTTAGATTCTATAGCTTATAGTAGCCGTTCTGATCTGGAAAAGCAAAAAAAGAGACCCTTTTGCAAGGAGTCTCTTTTGTATATTTATTACTTAACGATAGTTGAAACAACACCAGAACCTACAGTACGTCCACCCTCACGGATAGAGAAACGAGTTCCTTCTTCGATAGCGATAGTAGAGATAAGTTCAACTTCCATCTCAGTGTTATCGCCAGGCATTACCATTTCAGTACCTTCTGGAAGATGTACGATACCAGTTACGTCAGTTGTACGGAAGTAGAACTGCGGACGGTAGTTAGCGAAGAATGGAGTATGACGTCCACCCTCTTCTTTAGAAAGTACATAAACTTCAGCTTTGAAACGGCTGTGTGGAGTGATTGTACCTGGTTTAGCAAGTACTTGACCACGTTGGATATCTTCACGAGATACACCACGAAGTAGTGCACCGATGTTGTCACCAGCTTCAGCATAGTCAAGAAGTTTACGGAACATTTCAACACCTGTAACAGTTGTTTTACCGTTTTCTTCTTGAAGACCGATGATTTCAACTTCGTCACCGACTTTAACTTGTCCACGCTCAACACGACCAGTAGCAACTGTTCCACGACCAGTGATTGAGAATACGTCCTCAACTGGCATCATGAATGGCTTCTCAGTGTCACGCTCTGGAGTTGGGATGTACTCATCAACCGCATCCATAAGTTCAAAGATTTTTGCTTCGTAATCAGCATCTCCTTCAAGAGCTTTAAGAGCAGAACCTTTGATAACTGGTACATCGTCACCAGGGAAGTCATAGTCAGAAAGAAGGTCACGAACTTCCATTTCAACAAGTTCAAGTAACTCTTCATCGTCAACCATGTCACATTTGTTAAGGAATACTACGATGTATGGTACACCTACGTTACGAGAAAGTAGGATGTGCTCACGTGTTTGTGGCATTGGACCATCAGCAGCAGATACTACTAAGATCGCGCCGTCCATTTGAGCAGCACCAGTGATCATGTTTTTAACATAGTCAGCGTGTCCTGGGCAGTCTACGTGTGCATAGTGACGAGTTTCAGTTTCATACTCAACGTGTGCAGTTGAGATTGTGATTCCACGCTCGCGCTCTTCTGGAGCACCATCGATTTGGTCATAAGCCATAGCTGTACCTTTACCAGATTTCTTATGAAGAACTGTTGAGATAGCAGCAGTTAGAGTTGTTTTACCATGGTCAACGTGTCCAATTGTACCAATGTTAGCATGCGATTTGGAACGGTCGAATTTTTCTTTAGCCATTCTAAAAATCCTCCTTAAAGGTTCATTGTATTTGGTATAGAGTGATAGAAAGTGAAGAGTTACCTCTCACTTTCTGATCTTCAATAGTAGTTATACTTTAGTTTAAAGGCAAAATCAATTATTCACCTTTATTTTTTTTGATGATTTCTTCACTGATGCTCTTAGGCACTTCTTCGTAGTGATCCATGTGCATAGTGAAAGTACCGCGTCCTTGTGTGTTAGAACGGAGTGCAGTAGCATATCCGAACATTTCAGAAAGTGGAACCATAGCGCGAACAACTTGAGCGTTACCGCGAGCTTCCATACCTTCTACACGTCCACGACGAGATGTGATATCACCCATGATGTCTCCCATGTATTCTTCTGGGATAACAACTTCCACTTTCATCATTGGCTCAAGTAGAACTGGGTTACACTTGCTGACAGCATTTTTCAATGCCATAGATGCAGCAATTTTGAACGCCATTTCGTTAGAGTCAACATCGTGGTAAGATCCATCAAATAATTTTGCTTTGATGTCGATTAATGGGAATCCAGCTAATACACCATTTTCAAGTGAATCTTCAAGACCTGCTTGAATTGCTGGGATGTATTCACGTGGAACAACCCCACCGACGATTGCATTTTCAAACTCGAATCCTGCGCCTTCTTCGTTTGGTTCGAATTCGATCCAAACGTGTCCGAACTGACCGCGTCCACCAGACTGACGTACGAATTTACCTTCAACTTTTGCACCAGAACGGAATGTTTCACGGTACGCAACCTGAGGAGCACCTACGTTAGCTTCAACCTTGAACTCACGCTTCATACGGTCAACAATGATATCAAGGTGAAGCTCACCCATACCAGAGATGATCGTTTGACCAGTTTCAGGGTTTGTTTGTGTACGGAATGTTGGATCCTCTTCAGCTAGTTTAGCTAAAGCGATACTCATTTTATCTTGGTCAGCCTTAGATTTAGGCTCGATAGCTACATCGATTACTGGCTCTGGGAATTCCATAGACTCAAGGATAACAAGATTTTTCTCGTCACAAAGAGTGTCACCAGTTGAAGTATCTTTAAGACCTACAGCTGCTGCGATATCCCCTGCATATACAGTAGAGATTTCTTCACGGCTGTTTGCGTGCATTTGAAGGATACGTCCAACACGTTCACGCTTGTTCTTAGAAGAGTTCTTCACGTACGAACCAGAATCAAGTGTTCCAGAGTATACGCGGAAGAAAGTTAGTTTCCCAACATAAGGGTCAGTCATAACTTTAAATGCAAGAGCTGCGAATGGTGCGTCATCAGTAGACTCACGAACAACCTCTTCATTTGAATCTGGCAGGATACCTTTGATTGCAGCAACATCAGTTGGTGCAGGAAGGTAGTCAAGCACAGCGTCAAGTACAAGCTGAACACCTTTGTTTTTGAAAGCAGATCCAACAAGAACTGGGTAGAATTCAACATTCAATGTTCCTTTACGGATTGCAGCTTTCAATTCAGGAATTGTGATTTCTTCACCCTCAAGGTATTTTTCCATAAGCTCTTCATCAAGCTCAGCGACAGCTTCAATTAGGCTGCTGCGAAGCTCTTCAGCTTTGTCTTTATACTCAGCAGGGATTTCTTTAGCATCAGAGCGAGTTCCAAGGTCATCTTCGTAGAAGTATGCTACGTTTTCTACAAGGTCGATGATTCCTTCGAATTGATCTTCAGCGCCGATCGGCAATTGAATTGCATGAGCGTTCGCTTGAAGACGATCTCTTAATGTGCTTACAGAGTAAAGGAAGTCCGCACCGGTTTTATCCATTTTGTTAACGAATACGATACGAGGTACTCCGTAAGTTGTTGCTTGGCGCCAAACTGTTTCAGTTTGTGGCTCTACACCTGATTGTGCATCAAGAACAGCAACCGCACCATCAAGTACACGTAAAGAACGTTCAACTTCAACAGTGAAGTCTACGTGTCCTGGTGTATCGATGATGTTTACACGGTAACCTTTCCATTGTGCTGTAGTAGCAGCAGAAGTGATTGTAATACCACGTTCTTGCTCCTGCTCCATCCAGTCCATTTGTGAAGCTCCTTCGTGAGTTTCACCAATTTTATGGATACGACCAGTGTAGTATAAGATACGCTCAGTCGTTGTCGTTTTACCGGCATCGATGTGAGCCATGATACCAATATTACGAGTTTTGTCTAAGGAGAACTCTCTTGCCATTGGGTAATTTCTCCTTCCTCATTAGGGAATAGTTTTTTTAGTTTGGTATAAATCCTACCAGCGGTAGTGAGCGAATGCTTTGTTCGCTTCTGCCATTTTGTGTGTATCTTCACGTTTCTTAACAGCAGCACCAGTGTTGTTAGCTGCGTCAAGGATTTCGTTAGCAAGACGCTCTTCCATCGTTTTTTCTCCACGAAGACGAGCGTAGTTTACTAACCAGCGAAGACCTAAAGTAGTACGACGGTCTGGGCGAACTTCTACAGGAACTTGGTAGTTAGCTCCACCTACACGACGTGCTTTAACTTCAAGAACTGGCATGATGTTTTTCAAGGCTTGTTCGAAAACCTCCATCGCTTCATTACCAGTACGTTCTTTGATGATATCAAATGACTTGTAGAGAATTGTTTGTGCTTTTCCTCTTTTACCGTCGATCATCATTTTGTTGATCAAACGAGATACAAGTTTAGAATTGTAAATTGGATCTGGCAATACGTCTCTTTTTGCTACAGGACCTTTACGTGGCATCTGAATAGCCTCCCTTCTCTTTTAAAAGGATTTCTATCTGTCTCTCATCTCAATATCATTGTCAGCTTCCTGACTCCACTGATCTGATATCAACTTCTAAAAACCCTTATGTTTGTTTGTATTATTTGCTTTGTTTAGGGCGTTTTGTTCCGTATTTAGAACGTCCTTGCATACGACCGTCAACTCCGGCAGTATCAAGCGCACCACGAACGATGTGGTAACGTACACCCGGTAAGTCTTTTACACGTCCGCCACGGATAAGTACTACACTGTGCTCTTGTAGGTTATGTCCGATACCAGGAATGTAAGCTGTTACTTCAATCAAGTTAGACAAACGTACACGAGCATATTTACGTAGTGCTGAGTTTGGTTTTTTCGGTGTCATTGTACCGACACGAGTACAAACCCCGCGCTTCTGTGGAGATGTTACGTTAGTGTGCTCTTTTTTGAAACTGTTGTATCCTTTGTTAAGTGCAGGTGACTTTGAGTTTTCAACTTTACTCACGCGTCCTTTGCGTACTAGCTGATTAATTGTAGGCATGTTGTTATTCCTCCCTTCATTACTTTTTTTATAACCCACATACCCAGGTGGTTCATCAAAAGGCAAAAAACAATGCTTTTGCATTTTAAGCATGCAAAAACAAAACAAGTACGTTATAACATAATGGCAACAGCTGCTGCCCCAACTTCAATTCCGCAGGCCTTGCCGAGCTTTTTCATGGAATCTACCACTAAAATGTCTACACCCTTCTCTTGTGCTAGTTTCAATACACTAGCAGTTAAAGCAGGATCAGCATCTTTCGCTACGACGACTTCCTTTACTGAATCTCGTTTCAGAGCTTTTACTGTTTGCTTCGTACCGATAATAATGGATTGAGCCTGTGATACTTTATCATAAGACATCGAATATCCTCCAAAGTAACAGGTTTTATTTTGAGCACCTTGGTTATATTATCATCATGGCAGAAGGATGTCAATATCGTATGACAGATTATCTTGACATCCTTCACCATTTTTGATGATTTTATAGGAATCTCACGAGAAAGATTACTCTACAGGAACCATATCGTCAGACGGCTGCACTTGCGAAACCGGCTTAACTTTACGGTAGTTTGGCATTCCCGTTCCAGCAGGAACAAGTTTACCAATGATCACATTCTCTTTCAAGCCAAGCAGTTCATCACGTTTTCCTTTGATCGCCGCATCTGTTAGGACACGAGTCGTTTCTTGGAAGGATGCCGCAGACAAGAATGAGTCTGTTTCAAGCGAAGCTTTTGTAATACCAAGAAGAACTGGACGGCCTGTTGCAGGACGTTTGCCTTCGAATAGTACTTTTTTGTTCGCTTCAGTGAATTGATGTACATCAAGAAGTGTGCCTGGTAATACGTCTGTATCCCCTGCATCAGCGACACGCACTTTACGAAGCATTTGGCGAACCATTACCTCTACGTGCTTATCTCCGATTTCTACCCCTTGCATACGGTATACTTTTTGTACTTCATGAAGCAGATATTCTTGAACAGCTGTCATGTCAGTCACTTTAAGAAGTTCTTTCGGATCGATCGAACCTTCTGTCAGTACTTGACCACGAGTAACTGTGTCACCTTCAACAACTTTTAGACGCGCATTGTAAGGAGCTGTGTATGAGCGAGTTTCAACTTCGCCTTGAACCACAATTTCCTGCTGCTTGTCACGAACATCGTTAATTTCAGCAACGACACCATCAATTTCAGAAATTGTCGCTTGCCCTTTCGGATTACGCGCTTCAAATAGCTCTTGGATACGAGGTAGACCTTGAGTGATATCGTCTCCTGCTACCCCACCGGTGTGGAACGTACGCATTGTAAGCTGTGTTCCTGGCTCACCGATTGATTGTGCAGCGATGATTCCAACTGCTTCACCGACTTCAACGTCAGTACCAGTTGCAAGGTTACGGCCGTAGCATCGTTTACATACACCATGAGGCGTGTTACATGTAAATGCAGAACGGATCCATACTTCCTCAATTCCTGCTTCAACTACTTCAAGTGCTTTATCTTCATCAATTAGTTCGTTTTCGGCTACAATGACTTCGCCTGTTTCAGGATGAACAATTGGTTTTCTTGCAAAACGTCCGATCAGACGTTCTTCAAGTTTCTCAATAATTTCATTTCCTTCTTTAATAGACTTCGCCAAGATTCCACGGTCTGTACCGCAATCTGTTTCACGGATGATGACATCCTGTGCAACGTCAACGAGACGACGCGTGAGGTAACCTGAGTCAGCTGTTTTAAGGGCTGTATCGGCAAGACCTTTACGCGCACCGTGAGTGGAAATAAAGTATTCCAATACGGTTAAACCTTCACGGAAACTAGATTTAATCGGAAGTTCGATGATACGTCCAGCCGGGTTGGCCATCAGACCACGCATACCAGCCAGCTGAGTAAAGTTAGATGCGTTACCACGCGCTCCAGAGTCACTCATCATGTAGATTGGGTTGACTTCATCAAGGGACTTCATCAGTTTACCTTGGATCACATCTTTAGAAGAACTCCAGATTGAAATAACTCTCTCATAACGCTCTTCTTCAGTAATCAAACCACGTCTGAATTGCTTCATGACGTTATCTACTTTTGCTTGTGCTTCTTCAAGAATTTGCTGCTTATCATCTAATACGACGATATCAGACACACCAACCGTAATACCGGCTTTAGTAGAGTATCTGAAACCAAGATTTTTCATGCGGTCAAGCATTTTAGATGTCTCAGTGATATGGAATCTCTTAAAGATTTCTGCAATGATTTTACCTAAAATACCTTTTTTGAACGGCGCATTGATTTCTTGTTTCTCGATCGCAGCTTTTACATCCTCACCTTTTTCAAGGAAGAAACGATCAGGCGTTTTTTCTTCAATATTGCTCTTTGTCGGCTCATTCATGTATGGGAATGATTCCGGTAAGATTTCGTTAAAGATCAGTTTTCCAACTGTTGTAATCAACAATTTAGAACGCTGTTCATCTGTGAATGTCACATTCTTCAACGAGCTAGCTGCAACAGCTACACGTGTATGAAGATGCACATAACCATTTTGATAAGCTAGAAGGGCTTCGTCAGTATCTTTGAAGACCATACCTTCTCCGATAGCACCTTTGCGCTCAAGTGTAAGGTAGTAGTTACCAAGCACCATATCCTGAGATGGCGTAACAACTGGTTTTCCATCTTTCGGGTTCAAAATGTTTTGAGCCGCAAGCATTAAGATACGAGCTTCAGCTTGAGCTTCAGCAGACAATGGTACGTGAACCGCCATTTGGTCACCGTCAAAGTCAGCGTTGTAGGCTGTACATACAAGTGGATGCAGACGAATTGCGCGTCCTTCCACAAGTGTAGGTTCAAACGCTTGAATACCAAGTCTGTGAAGAGTCGGTGCACGGTTTAGTAAGACTGGATGCTCACGAATAACTGATTCTAAAACATCCCATACTTCCGGCTGCACGCGCTCAATTTTACGCTTCGCACTCTTGATGTTGTGAGCTAATCCTTTTTCAACAAGCTCCTTCATCACGAATGGTTTGAATAATTCAAGAGCCATTTCTTTCGGAAGTCCACACTGATACATTTTCAAATGTGGTCCTACGACGATAACGGAACGTCCAGAATAGTCAACACGTTTACCAAGCAAGTTTTGACGGAAACGTCCTTGTTTCCCTTTCAGCATGTGAGAAAGAGATTTCAATGGTCGATTTCCTGGTCCTGTTACTGGTCGGCCTCTACGTCCATTATCAATCAAGGCATCGACAGCTTCTTGAAGCATACGCTTCTCGTTCTGAACGATGATGCTTGGCGCGCCAAGATCTAATAAACGCTTCAGACGATTGTTACGGTTGATGACACGACGATAAAGGTCGTTCAAGTCAGAAGTAGCAAAACGTCCACCATCAAGCTGAACCATTGGACGTAATTCTGGCGGAATAACCGGAAGTACATCAAGAATCATCCAAGATGGTTTGTTTCCTGAGTTACGGAAGGCTTCTAACACTTCAAGGCGTTTGATCGCACGTGTACGGCGCTGTCCTTGAGCAGTTTTCAGCTCTTCTTTCAGTGTATCTACTTCTTTTACAAGATCGATATCTTGAAGAAGTTTGTTGATTGCTTCTGCACCCATAGCTGCTTGGAATGTATTACCGTATTTATCTAAATAAGCACGGAATTCTTTCTCAGAAAGAAGTTGTTTCTTCTCAAGCGGTGTATTGCCCGGATCTGTCACAACGTAAGAAGCGAAGTAGATCACTTCTTCTAACGCACGTGGTGACATATCAAGAACAAGACCCATACGGCTTGGGATACCTTTGAAATACCAAATGTGGGAAACTGGGGCAGCCAGTTCGATATGCCCCATTCTCTCACGACGGACTTTTGCCCGTGTTACTTCTACACCACAACGGTCACATACAACACCCTTATACCGAACGCGTTTATACTTCCCACAATGACATTCCCAGTCTTTTTGCGGTCCGAAGATACGTTCACAAAAGAGACCATCTTTTTCAGGTTTCAGTGTACGATAGTTAATCGTTTCAGGCTTTTTCACTTCACCAAAAGACCAAGAACGGATTTTATCAGGTGATGCGAGACCGATGTTCATATACTCAAAATTGTTCACATCTAGCAAGGGGCCTACCTCCCTTTTAATCTTCGGGTTATACCCTAGTCACTTGCTCTAATCGTTTCTGCTATTCTTTTGTGACTGCGTCACGTTCAAGATCGACAGGTGCGAGGTCTGCAGCATCTTCGTCATTAGATAACGCTAATCCGTCTGCTTTCTTCGTTTCCTCATCGTCTTCTAAATCTCTCATTTCTATCTCTTCTTCATCGCCAGATAGGATTTTCACATCCATACCTAAACTTTGAAGTTCTTTGATTAACACTTTGAATGATTCAGGGACACCTGGTTCAGGTACGTTATCCCCTTTGACGATGGCTTCGTATGTTTTCACACGACCCACAACGTCATCCGATTTAACTGTTAAGATCTCTTGAAGTGTATATGCTGCACCGTAAGCTTCAAGTGCCCATACTTCCATCTCTCCGAAACGCTGACCACCAAACTGTGCTTTACCGCCAAGTGGCTGCTGCGTAACAAGTGAGTATGGTCCAGTTGAACGAGCGTGAAGTTTATCGTCAACCATGTGAGCCAGTTTGATCATGTACATGATTCCGACAGATACACGGTTGTCGAATGGTTCACCAGTTCGACCGTCATAAAGGACTGTTTTCGCATCACGGGACATACCTGCTTCTTCAAGCGTTTCCCAAACATCTTCCTCGCGCGCACCATCAAATACTGGTGACGCAATGTGGATGCCGAGGTAACGTGCAGCCATACCCATATGAAGCTCAAGTACCTGACCGATGTTCATACGAGATGGTACCCCTAGAGGGTTCAACATGATATCGATCGGTGTTCCGTCTGGAAGATAAGGCATATCTTCTTCTGGAAGGATTTTAGAGATAACCCCTTTGTTACCATGTCGTCCGGCCATTTTGTCACCTTCAGAAATCTTACGCTTCTGAACGATGTATACGCGGACTAATTGGTTTACACCTGGAGGTAATTCATCTCCATCTTCACGGTTGAAGACTTTTACATCGTGGATAATTCCGCCGCCGCCGTGTGGAACACGTAGTGACGTATCACGAACTTCACGAGCCTTTTCACCGAAGATTGCATGTAATAGACGTTCTTCAGCTGTTAGTTCAGTTACACCTTTAGGCGTTACTTTACCTACAAGAAGGTCTCCGTCTTTTACTTCTGCACCAATACGGATGATTCCGCGCTCGTCAAGGTTGCGTAAAGCATCTTCCCCAACGTTTGGAATATCACGAGTGATTTCTTCTGGTCCAAGCTTTGTATCACGAGCTTCTGATTCATATTCTTCAATATGAATAGACGTGTAGACGTCATCTTTTACAAGGCGCTCACTCATGATGATCGCATCCTCGTAGTTGTAACCGTCCCAAGTCATGAAGCCGACCATGACGTTACGTCCTAGAGCCAATTCACCTTTTTCCATAGAAGGACCGTCTGCAAGGATTTCCCCTTTAACGACTTCATCTCCAACACTTACGATAGGACGCTGGTTGTAGCAAGTCCCTTGGTTAGAGCGGACAAATTTCAGCAGGCTGTATTTGTCTAGGTTTCCTTTGACTTGTTGTCCGTCAACGTCTTCATAACGGCGAACCCAAATATTTTTTGCTTCTACACGTTCTACAACACCTGGGTATCGGCAGATGACAGCAGCACCAGAGTCTTTACCTGATACGTACTCCATACCTGTACCAACAATCGGTGATTCTGGCTGCATCAAAGGCACAGCCTGACGCTGCATGTTCGCTCCCATTAGAGCACGGTTAGAGTCATCGTTTTCTAAGAATGGGATACATGCTGTCGCTGCAGAAACAACCTGCTTTGGCGAAACGTCCATGTAGTCAACGCGGTTTCGAGGAACAACGGTGTTTTCCCCTCTGAAACGAGCAATGATATTATCATCGATAAACGAACCATCATCAGCTAACTGAGCGTTCGCTTGTGCTACTACGTAGTTATCCTCTTCATCAGCAGTTAAGTAATCGATTCTCGGTGTCACTTTACCAGTTTCAGGATCAACCCGGCGGTAAGGTGTTTCGATAAATCCGAAGCGATTCACTTTTGCAAATGAAGATAGAGAGTTGATCAAACCAATGTTTGGACCCTCTGGTGTTTCAATCGGACACATACGTCCATAGTGAGAGTAGTGAACGTCACGAACTTCCATTCCTGCACGCTCACGTGTCAAACCACCCGGTCCAAGCGCTGACAGACGACGTTTGTGCGTCAATTCAGCAAGCGGGTTTGTTTGATCCATGAACTGAGAAAGCTGAGAACTACCAAAGAACTCTTTGATAGAAGCGATCACAGGACGAATGTTGATCAGCTGCTGAGGTGTGATCGTGTTTGTGTCTTGAATTGACATTCTTTCACGGACAACACGCTCCATTCTGCTTAAACCAATACGGAATTGGTTTTGCAGAAGTTCACCTACAGAACGCAGACGACGGTTACCAAGGTGGTCGATATCATCTGTGTCACCTACACCATGAAGAAGGTTGAAGAAGTAACTGATTGACGCAATGATATCAGAAGGCGTGATGTTTTTCACAGCTTCCTCTACATATGCATTTCCAATCACGTTGATCACTTGCTCGCCTTCTTGATCAGTCGGTGCATAAATCTTAATAGATTGAAGTTCTACTTCATCTTCTACTACGCCACCATTAGGATAAAGCTTTCTAAATCCGATGCCGTTTTCTAAGTATGGAAGAACTTTATCAAGAACTCTTCTGTCTAAAATTTGACCTTTTTCTGCTAGAATTTCACCTGTTTCAGGATCAACTAGCGTTTCAGCCAATTTTTGATTGAACAGTCTATTTTTAATATGAAGCTTCTTATTAATCTTGTAGCGTCCAACATTTGCTAGGTCATATCTCTTAGGATCGAAGAAGCGAGAGTCTAGCAAGCTTTTCGCATTTTCAACAGTTGGCGGTTCTCCAGGACGGAGGCGCTCGTAGATTTCGAGAAGTGCTTTATCCGCATTCTCTGTATTGTCTTTTTCCAGCGTGTTGCGTAAGTATTCATTCTCGCCAATGAGGTCAAGAATCTCTTGATCAGAGCTGAAGCCGAGAGCACGCAAAAGAACCGTAACCGGCAACTTACGTGTGCGATCGATGCGTACATAGACTACATCCTTCGCATCAGTTTCGTATTCTAACCATGCGCCACGGTTTGGAATGACAGTCGCAGTAAAACCTTTTTTACCGTTTTTGTCTACTTTACCACTGAAATATACACTTGGAGAACGCACTAACTGAGAAACGATTACACGTTCCGCACCATTAATGATAAAAGTACCTGTGTCTGTCATGATTGGGAAATCACCCATGAACACATCTTGGTCTTTTACTTCTCCAGTTTCTTTGTTAATTAAACGAACTTTTACTCTTAGTGGAGCAGAGTAAGTTACATCACGTTCTTTTGATTCTGCTACAGGATACTTAGGATCCCCTAGGCTGTAATCAATGAATTCAAGAGAAAGGTTACCAGTAAAATCCTCAATTGGGGATATATCTTGAAACATCTCTCTAAGACCCTCATCAAGAAACCACTGATAAGAAGAGGTTTGAATTTCAATGAGATTTGGTAATTCTAACACTTCGCTTATGCGTGCGTAGCTTCTGCGCTGGCGGTGTCGTCCATACTGAACTAGTTGACCTGTCAACTGATTCACCCCTCAAATCATGCGTATTATATGTGTAAAAAGTATTTCTGTCTTTCAAATGTCAGTAAAGAAATACTTTTACAAGACAAAAGAAAAAAGGGTTTCTAAAATAAGAAAACCACATCCAAAAACAAATACCGATTTTATTAGTTTTCCCAAGTATGCATAATTTATACAAAATAGTTGTTTTTTAAGCCTATCAAGCAAAATATACACATTGGCATTTTATAATGTTAACACAGCTAGGAAACTGCGTCAAACTTTTTTAGCTTTGATGATATAGTAGCCCTTTTTTTTCAGCACAACCTCGACTTCTCCAAAGAGCTTCTCTAATTTTTCAATCGCAGATGGTCCACCTTGCTTTTTCTGAATAACCACCCACAACTCACCTTCCGGCAATAAATGATCAGCACTTTTTTCAAAGATCGCATGTACAACTTTCTTCCCTGCCCGTATTGGGGGATTGGTCAGTATAGAGGCAAAAGCAGCTGAGGAATGAACATTCGAGAACAAATCACTTTGATAGATGCGAACATTATCAATGCGATTATGTTTAGCGTTTTCCTTTGAAAGTTCGACTGCTCTTTCGTTCACATCAATCATATGAATGGTACGGCTAGTCATTTCGTTTGCTAACGATAAGCCGATCGGTCCATAACCGCAACCGACATCTAAGACATCGCCATCCAAGTCAGGTTCTTCGAAAGCTTCAATTAAAAGCCTTGAACCAAAGTCGACTTCTTTCTTAGAAAACACTCCACTGTCACTTGTAAAAGTAAAGGTACGGTTTCTCAAGGTGAAGTCCCATGTCTGTTTATTGCTTTTCACTGATGGCTTTTCCGTATAATAGTGGTCACTCATGGTGAATGGACCTCCTCTGGATTCAATCGTTTCAGGAGATTAGAAAAGAAAAAGCCCGCCAGTAAAAGCGAGCTTTCCCAAAAGATTAGGCGAAGATTACTTAACTTCTACAGAAGCGCCAACTTCTTCAAGCTTAGCTTTAAGTTCTTCAGCTTCTTCTTTAGCAATACCTTCTTTAAGTGGTTTTGGAGTGTTGTCAACAAGTTCTTTAGCTTCTTTCAAGCCAAGACCAGTGATTTCACGAACCACTTTGATAACTTTGATTTTTTGGTCTCCAGCACCAGCAAGTACTAGATCAAAATCAGTTTTTTCTTCAGCAGCAGCACCGCCACCAGCAGCTACAGCTACAGGAGCAGCAGCAGTTACGCCAAATTCTTCTTCGATTGCTTTTACTAAGTCGTTTAACTCAAGTACAGTTGCTTCTTTAACTGAAGCAATGATTTCTTCGATATTTAAAGCCATTTGTAATTCCTCCATTTTAAGTTTTTTTACGTAAACGTAAAGTACGCATTAAGCGCCTTGTTCTTCTTTTTGATCTGCAACTGCTTTAGTAGCAAGAGCAAGATTACGAACTGGAGCTTGAAGAACGCTAAGCAACATAGAAAGTAAGCCTTCGCGAGACGGAAGTTCCGCAAGAGCCTTCACTTCTTCTACAGTCGCTACGTTTCCTTCGATGACACCAGCTTTGATTTCTAAAGCTTCGTGGCTTTTCGCAAATTCGTTGATGATTTTCGCAGGTGCGATAACATCTTCGTTACTGAATGCGATAGCGTTTGGACCTGTTAAGAAATCGTTTAAACCCGTTAGTTCAACTTGTTCAACTGCACGGCGAGTCAAAGTGTTTTTGTAAACTTTGAATTCTACGCCAGCTTCACGAAGCTGTTTACGAAGTTCAGTCACTTCAGAAACTGAAAGACCGCGGTAATCTACAATGACAGTAGACATACTATCTTTAAATTTAGAAGTAATTTCATCAACGACAACTTTTTTAGTATCGATTGCATTGCTCATGGTTACACCTCCTGTACATTCTTTGTGTAACACTTATACCGATCAGGCCATCACGTTCCTAACGAACGGTTCTCCATATAAAAAGCCTCCACTAAGACATGGAGGCTGTATATACAAGCATACGTTAACGTAAGACTGTGACATATACACCTCGGCGGGTTAATTAAGCCATAAGGCCCCTGCTGTCTACGGTATAAATGGACATTATTCTATTTTACAACATTTTGATATTATCAAAATGGTTGTCATAAGTCAAGAATTATTTTGCAGAGAAAGAAGATGGATCCACTTTCACGCCAGGGCCCATAGTAGATGTAACAGAAACGTTTTTCACGTATACACCTTTAGCCGCTGCAGGTTTTGCTTTAAGGATTGTGTCATAGATTGTTGCAAAGTTCTCAACAAGCTTTTCGTCCTCGAAAGAAACCTTTCCGATTGGCGCGTGGATGTTACCAGCTTTATCAACGCGGTATTCTACTTTACCAGCTTTGATTTCATTGATTGCTTTTTCAACTTCGAACGTTACAGTTCCTGTTTTAGGGTTTGGCATAAGACCTTTTGGTCCAAGTACACGACCGATCTTACCAACTTCACCCATCATGTCAGGTGTCGCAACGATTACATCGAATTCGAACCAGCCTTGTTGGATTTTAGTGATGTAATCAGAATCTCCAACGTAGTCTGCTCCAGCAGCTTCTGCTTCTTTTGCTTTTTCGCCTTTAGCGAACACAAGAACGCGTTGAGTTTTACCAGTTCCGTTAGGAAGTACAACTGCACCGCGGATTTGTTGATCGTTTTTACGAGGGTCTACGCCCAAACGAAAAGCAACTTCTACAGTCGCATCAAATTTAGCTGTATTTGCTTTTTTTGTAAGAGAAACAGCTTCAGCTACATCATACGCTTTAGTACGATCGATCAGCTTAGCAGCTTCTACATACTTTTTACCTTTTTTAGCCATTATAAAAATCCTCCTTATGTGGTTTTAGCGGAATAACCTCCCACGAATAAGGGTTGCGAACTTGTCAAAACCAAACTCGCAACCCAACAAGACAAAAAATTAATCTTCGATGACAATACCCATACTGCGTGCAGTACCTTCAACCATGCGCATAGCTGATTCAACGCTAGCAGCGTTTAAGTCAGGCATTTTTGTTTCCGCGATTTCGCGTACTTTATCACGCTTAACAGTTGCCACTTTATTACGGTTAGGTTCACCAGAACCAGACTCAATACCAGCTGCTTTTTTAAGTAAAACTGCAGCAGGTGGAGTTTTAGTAATAAATGTAAATGAACGGTCTTCAAAAACCGAAATTTCAACAGGAATGATAAGACCAGCTTGGTCAGCTGTACGAGCGTTAAACTCCTTACAGAATCCCATGATATTAACACCGGCTTGACCTAGTGCAGGTCCAACTGGTGGAGCTGGGTTAGCTTTTCCAGCAGGAATTTGCAATTTAACAACTTTAACTACTTTTTTAGCCACGAGACACACCTCCTTAAAGTCCGTGATGTGGTAATAGGGGAATCCCCCTCCCACTCAACAACTTCATTCTTTATATGAATGACGAAATAACTAGCTAGCGATCTTGAGTGAACTCAAGACGTACCTTTGCTATATTACCACTTCTATACACTCATTTCAAGCTCTTTTAAATTACAATTTATCGATCTGTGTGAACTCAAGTTCAACAGGTGTTTCTCTACCAAACATATTAACGAATACTTTGACTTTGCTTTTATCGTAATCAATTTCTTCAATCGATCCAGTGAAGTTAGCAAATGGTCCATCGATGACCTTAACTGTTTCTTTCAGTTCAAAGTCGATTTCTGTTTTGCGTTCTTCAAGACCCATTCTCTTCAGAATGGTTTCGGCTTCGCCTGGCAGCAGTGCAGTCGGCTTTGAGCCTGATCCAGCTGATCCAACGAATCCAGTGACACCTGGTGTATTACGAACAACATACCAAGAGTCGTCAGTCATCACGATTTCCACTAGGACATAGCCAGGGAATACTTTCTTTTTGACGACTTTTTTCTTACCATTTTTAATATCCGTTTCTTCTTCTTCTGGTACGACGACGCGGAAGATTTTATCCTGCATGCCCATTGATTCAACACGCTTTTCCAAATTCGCTTTTACTTTGTTTTCATAGCCAGAGTACGTATGCACAACATACCAATTCTTTTCCATTTTCGTTCAGGACTATTTAGTCCTTCCCTCCCCACATTTCATAATGTCTATTTGACGAATCTCGAGTAACGGTAAATATTTTCAAGCAATTGAAAAAACCCGTAAAACGGGTTTTTTGGCAAGTCATATTATGATCTATTATAGCACGTTCAGCAGACCATTATTCAAGTATTAATGAATTAATTCGATTAATTGTGAGATTCCTATATCAAGAAAAGAGAAAAAGATGGCAAAGAATACGACTGTTAAAATAACAGTGATTGTGTAGCGGACCATTTCGTTCTTCTTTGGCCAGCTGACCTTTTTCATTTCTTTTCCGACACTTTTTAAGAAACTGATAATACGCATGTAAAAGACCTCCACAGATTAAAGAACGCAAATCTTACTTCGTTTCTAAATGTGTTTTATGTGAATTACAAGTCTTGCAATATTTCTTAACTTCTAATCTTTCAGCTGCTGAAGCAACACTTTTCATTGTCGTATAATTGCGGCTTCCGCAGTCTTTACAGGCTAGAGTAATCTTTTTCCTCATATTTACACCTATTTTCTCGACATCATTTCATTAGTACCTTATCACAGTGTCGAAAAAGCTGTCAATATAGGTTTGATTAGAGACTAATCTCGCGAAGCTCTAAATATTTCTCTAATTTTCTCTTTACTCTTTGGAGTGCGTTATCAATTGATTTCACATGACGGTTTAAATCTTCCGAAATCTCCTGATAGGATCTGCCATCAAGATACAGCACAAGTACCTTTCTTTCCAGCTCGCTTAGCAGTTCACCCATCTTCATTTCGATATCATCAAATTCTTCTTTGCTAATAATTAAGTCTTCTGGGTTAAGCGCTTTAGCACCGGAAATGACATCTAATAATGTTCTGTCCGATTCTTCATCGTAGATCGGCTTGTCTAATGATACATAGGAATTTAACGGGATATGTTTTTGGCGAGTAGCTGTTTTAATTGCGGTGATAATTTGGCGGGTAATACATAATTCTGCAAAAGCCTTAAATGAAGTAAGCTTGTCCTCTCTGAAATCGCGGATAGACTTATAAAGTCCGATCATTCCCTCTTGGACAATGTCCTCTCGATCCGCTCCTATCAAGAAATAAGATCTTGCTTTCGCACGTACAAAATTGCGGTATTTCGTTATTAAATAATCTAGCGCATCACTATCTCCGACATGAACCCTTTCAATGACTTGTTCATCTTCCAACTGGCAAAATTGCTCTCTGATGGACTTACCCTTGCTGTTGTTTAGATTCACTTCGATCCCCCCGACCGCACCTAGATAGAAATATTATACATTAATGGTTGAAATATCGTCAAGCTATTCCAGATTCCCGCGCCGCCATTTTTCAAACGTTTTCAATACATCTTCTGACAATTCAATCTTAGATGCTGGTTTATCAGAAGTAATCTTTTTGACCCTCGTTTCAATCTTTCGTTCTATCACTTCAATCTCTCTTAAAAGCTCACGAGCCGACTTCCGAAGAGCTCCTTGTCCAAAAATAGCCCATTGTTCCGTAAAATCTGAGGTTGCCACATGAATTTGCGTCCGGATATTATTCAAATCCTGCGCCAGCTTTTCAATCCGCTCATCCGCCGTTTCATTCTCTCTCGTAAAGATGACCTCTACTCGGTGGTTGGTCCGCTTTTTTTCAATTCCTTTGACCATATGGGCATCGAATACGACAATGACTCGATACCCTGTGTATGCTTGATATTCTGCTAAATGTTGAATCAGCACGTCTCTGGCTTCTTCAAAGCTGTTTTCCTTTAAGTGCTGCAGCTGAGGCCATGCACCTATCATGTTGTATCCATCGACTAAGAGGATATCCATCTCTATTCTCCTAACGGATAACGTTTTCGATACACTTCATACATCAATAGACCAGCCGCAACTGATGCGTTTAACGAAGTAACCTTCCCGGCCATAGGCAGTTTAATCAGAAAATCACACTTTTCTTTAATCAATCGGCCAATTCCTTTTCCTTCACTGCCAATCACAAGAGCCAGCGGCATTGTGCCATCAAATTGTCTGTAATCCTGTTTAGCAGACGCATCTGTTCCCGCAACCCAGATTCCTCTTTCTTTCATTTCATCAAGGACTCTTGAAAGATTGGTCACTTTTGCAACAGGAATATGCTCAATTGCTCCAGTGGATGCCTTAGCAACTGTTGTTGTTAGACCGACCGCTCTCCTTTTCGGAATGACAATCCCATGTGCACCTACAGCATCTGCCGTACGCATAATAGATCCTAAATTATGCGGGTCTTCAATTTCATCTAAAATCAGAAAGAAAGGCTGCTCATTCCGCTTTTCAGCGATTTGATACAGATCGTCCAATTCTGCATATTCATATGCTGCTACTTGTGCAACGATTCCCTGGTGCTGACCTGTAACCATTTGATCAAGCTTTTTCCTCGGAACATACTGAATGGTGATATTTTGCTTTTTAGCGAGTTCAATGACCTGCTGGGCTTGTCCTTTTACAGTGTTTTCTGCCATCCAGAGCTTGTATAACTCCCGATCTGACTTCAGTGTTTCAATCACTGCATTTTTCCCAATGACATAATCATGTTGCTGACTCATTTGTCTTCCTCCCTGACGTTCCGATTTCAATCGCCTGACCAATCAGCTCTTCTAAGCGTTCGTCCTGCTTTTCGATAAATAAATACCCCATGAGCGCTTCAAACGCTGTACTATAACGATACGTTTGAACGTCTGTGTTTTTAGGCACTGTGCCTGATTTTGCGTTTCTTCCTCTTTTCAGCACCGCTTCTTCTGCTTCAGTGAAAAAGCCTTGCTGCTGAAGCGTAAATAAAATAGCAGCCTGTGATTTAGCTGAAACAATTTTGCTTGCTCGTTTGTGCAGCTCATTTGGTTTTGTCGCCCCCGTTTGGAGGAGGTGATGCCTCACATATACTTCAAAAATGGCATCACCCATATAAGCCAGCGCAAGTCCGTTCAGCTGTTTACCGTCTTTCAGCTTTTCAAAATTCAACATTGCCTATTCTCCTCTTTTCCAGCGAGTACCTTGAGGAGTGTCCTCCAACACAATATTCATGTTCTTTAATTGATCACGAATTTGATCAGATAGGGCAAAGTCACGATTTCTTCTAGCTTCATTGCGTTTTTCAATTAACGCTTCTACCTCTTCGTCAAGCGTGTGCTTTTCTTCTAATGAGAAGCCGAGAACAGACGTAATTTCTTGGAACAAGCCGATAAATGCCTTGATCACTTCCTCCGAAGTATGATCATTTTCCATATAATAATTCGCCTGTTTCGCTAATTCAAATAAAACAGAGATCGCATTTGCCGTATTGAAGTCATCATTCATTTCAGAAATAAATGTCGCACGCTGCTCTTCAATTTTTTCCAGCCATTCAGCATTGTCTTCCGTGATATTAGTACTGCTCTCAAGACGGTGATGTAAATTCGCATACGATGTCTTGAGTCGGTTAAACGCACTCTTTGTACTTTCTAATAAATCCATTGAGTAGTTAATTGGGTGGCGATAGTGAACCGACAACATAAAGAAGCGGAGCACATCAGGATCTTGTTCTTTCACAATGTCATGCACGAGCACAAAGTTGCCAAGTGATTTTGACATTTTTTCATTATCGATATTAATATACCCGTTATGCATCCAATATTTCGCAAAAGGCTTCCCTGTCAAAGCCTCAGATTGGGCAATTTCATTCTCATGGTGAGGGAATGTTAAATCCTGTCCGCCAGCATGAATGTCGATCGTATCACCTAAATATTTTTTGACCATTGCCGAGCATTCGATGTGCCAGCCTGGGCGTCCTTTGCCCCACGGGCTATCCCAAGAGATTTCCTGATCCTTTGCAGCCTTCCAAAGGGCAAAGTCCAGCGCATCTCGTTTCTTTTCACCTACACGAATACGAGCACCCGTCTTCAGTTCATCAATTGATTGGTGAGAAAGCTTTCCATAACCTTCAAATGAGCGTGTGCTGTAATACACGTCACCATCTGCTTCATAGGCGTAGCCTTTTTCAATCAATGTCGCAATAAACGCAATGATATCATCCATGTTTTCCGTCACTCGCGGGTGAAGGTCTGCTTTTTTGCAGCCGAGCGCACTGACGTCTTCAAAGTAGGCTTGGATAAAACGATCAGCAATTGTCGGCACATCTTCTCCGAGTTCATTGGCTGCCTTGATGAGTTTATCATCCACATCTGTAAAGTTTGATACAAAGTTCACATCGTAACCGCTGTATTCTAAATACTTACGTACAGTGTCATAAACAATAGCAGGTCTAGCATTCCCGATATGAATGTAGTTATAAACGGTTGGTCCGCACACATACATCTTGACCTTTCCTGGCTCAAGCGGGACAAATTCTTCCTTCTTACGTGTCAATGTATTATAAATATTGATTGTCATGATTGTTCTTCCTTTCTGCTCAATGAAGCCAGCTCACCTTTTAGCTTTTCCATTTCTCGTTCCAATTCTTTAAAACGATCGGAAACTGGATCTGGCAAATCTTGATGGTTGAGATCACGATTGATTTTCTTTCCATTTTGAACGACCACTCGCCCAGGTATACCTACAACAGTGGAATGGTCTGGGACGTCTTTTAACACGACCGACCCTGCACCAATCTTGGACCCTTTTCCAACCGTGATAGAACCAAGCACCTTGGCACCTGTCGCAATGAGGGCATCATCTAAAATGGTCGGATGCCGCTTTCCCTTTTCTTTCCCTGTTCCCCCTAATGTCACGCCTTGGAAAACAGTGACATTGTCTCCAATTTCACATGTTTCCCCGATCACGACGCCCATGCCGTGATCAATGAAGAACCGCCTGCCAATGGTTGCCGCCGGATGAATTTCCACCCCTGTGAAAAAGCGGCTGACCTGAGAAATGATCCGCGCAATAAAATACAGCTTCCGCTTATAAAATGCGTGCGCAATACGGTGAGCCCAAATCGCATGAAGCCCTGAATAGGTTAGCACTACTTCAATATAGCTTCTAGCAGCAGGATCTTGATCAAACACAGTATCAATATCTTCTTTCAGCATTTTGAAAAACACATGCTCCCCCCGTTCTCCCCATGAATCTCTCTTAGGACTTGCTCTCTTTTTTTGGACAAATAAAAAACGCCTCTGCCAAATGACAGAGACGTTTTGAAAACGCGGTTCCACTCTGTTTAGAAAGCTACTTATCTTTCAGCCTTCTCAACTTAATCCCATAACGGAGGGTACCGCCCTTGCATACTAACGTACGTGTTCCTCAAGGGTCTTGAGGGTGCATTTCCAATGTCTGCCCATAAGTCTCTTTCAGCCGGTGGAGACTCTTTCTGTGATGGACGAGTACATTGTACTTCTCCCTCGCAACGATTTCCTTATATTTGTTTAATGCGGTTTAATACCGTTTCTTTACCTAGTAATTCAATACTTTGCGGAAGTTCTGGACCATGCGTTTGTCCTGTGACAGCCACGCGAATCGGCATGAATAGTTTCTTGCCTTTATGCCCTGTTTCTTTTTGTACCGCTTTAATGGCAGCCTTGATTTCATCAGGTGTGAAAGACTCAAGCTGTTCAAGCTGACCTGCAAAAGATGCCATCACTTCTGGTACTTGCTCCTCTGCTAGAACTTCCTTTGCCTCTTGATTATACTCAATTTGCTCCTTAAAGAACAACTCTGTTAACTCAACAATTTCTGCTCCGTAGCTTAATTGTTCGTGATACAGAGAAATAAGCTTGCGTACCCACGTGTTTTCTTCTTCAGTCAGCTGCTCACTTACCTTGCCTGCTTTTTGAAGATGCGGAAGTGTTAGTGCCACAACCTGATCAAGATCAAGTGCTTTCACGTATTGGTTGTTCACCCATTTTAGTTTATGCATATCGAATAGAGCTGGTGACTTAGAAAGTCGGTTTACATCGAAAATGTCAATGAATTGCTCTTTTGTAAACAGTTCTTCTTCGCCTACTGGAGACCATCCAAGTAATGCAATGAAGTTAAACAGGGCTTCAGGTAAATAGCCTAAGTTCTTATATTGCTCGATGAATTGAATAATTGATTCATCACGTTTACTTAATTTCTTGCGGTTCTCGTTCACAATCAACGTCATATGTCCGAATAGCGGAACATTCCAGCCAAATGCATGAAAAATCATGATTTGTTTAGGGGTATTTGAAATATGATCTTCTCCGCGAAGAACGTGAGTCATTTTCATCAAATGATCATCCACGGCTACGGCAAAGTTATAAGTTGGCGTGCCATCTTTTTTCACAATAACAAAGTCACCAATGCCGTCTGTTTCAAATGAAATTTCACCTTTGACCATGTCGTCAAATTTGATGATTTCTCCTTTGGGCACTCGGAAGCGGATGCTTGGCTCTCTTCCTTCAGCAATCAGCTTGTCCTCTTCTTCTTTTGATAAATGACTGCATTTACCAGAATATCGAGGCATTTCACTGCGGGCGATTTGTGCTTCACGCTCTGCCTCTAGCTCTTCTGCCGTACAATAGCACTTATACGCCAAGTCCTTCTCTAACAGCTCGTCATAATATTTTTTGTAAATATCATTACGCTCTGATTGTCTATAAGGACCGTAACCGCCATCTTTATCAATGCTCTCATCCCAATCAATACCGAGCCATTGCAGGTGGCGAAGCTGGCTTTCCTCCCCGCCTTCTACATTACGCTTTTGGTCCGTATCCTCGATTCGAATAATAAATTTGCCGCCTTGGCTGCGTGCGAACAAATAGTTGAAAAGAGCCGTTCTAGCATTCCCAATATGTAAATGACCAGTTGGACTCGGTGCATAACGAACACGCACTTCATTTCCCATGAGTTTAACTTCCTTTCATCTGCATCATGTTGTCTGACACCAATTTTTTATAAACGTATTTTATCATCAAAACCTATTCTCATCAAAATGGATTTTACTTTTTCTGAAGAAGCACTGTTGCCTGAGAGGCAATTCCTTCTCCTCTTCCTGTAAATCCGAGTTTCTCTGTCGTTGTTGCTTTGACATTCACCTGTGTGACATCGGCCTCAAGCGCTTCTGCAATTTTCTCACACATTGGTTGAATGTAAGGTGCCATTTTTGGCTTTTGCGCCATGATGGTGCAGTCAATATTCACAAGTGTGTAGCCCTTTTCTTTCACAAGTGCCCACACATGCTGCAATAATTTAAAAGAATCTGCATCCTTAAACTCAGGATCTGTGTCTGGGAAATGTCTGCCGATATCTCCTTCAGCAATCGCACCCAGGCATGCATCTGCCACTGTGTGAAGCAGTACGTCAGCATCTGAATGCCCTAGCAGACCCTTTTCATAAGGGATGGTGACCCCGCCGATAATTAGAGGTCTTCCCTCTGTTAATTGATGTACATCAAAACCTTGTCCTATTCTCAACATGATCTAGTACCCTCTTTCCGCATCCATAATTGCCTTGGCAACCAATAAATCATCCGGTGTTGTCAGCTTAATATTGGTATAGTCTCCTTGGACAATATACACATTCTCACCTTGTAATTGTTCAACAAGACTGGCGTCGTCTGTTCCAAGGAAGCCTGTCCGCTCCGCATATTCATGCGCCTCTTTTAAAATAGAATGACGAAAAGCTTGTGGGGTCTGGACTGCCCACAAGCTCTGACGTTCAATGGTTTGTTCCACTTTGCCTTCTTGAACGCGTTTGATTGTGTCTTTCACTGGTACCGCTACAACTGCGGAGCCTTTTTCAATCGCCGCTTTAACGAGCAAGTCAATCTGTGTATGCTTAATAAAAGGCCTTGCCCCATCATGAACAAGCACGATGTCCGCATCTTTCACAGCCTTTAATCCTTCGTATACACTTTGCTGACGTTCTTCACCGCCAGTGACAAGTGAAACAGGCGTTTGAAAAGCGTGTACCTTGAGTAGCCTTTCAAAGTCTTGACGCTCCTCTTCATTGATCGCTAGGATCATTCGTTTGCATTGCGCATGAGCATCAAACACCTTTAGTGTATGAATGATGACCGGCATTCTTTTCAGCTCAATAAAAAGCTTATTGCGGCCGGCCTTCATTCGTTTCCCCTGCCCCGCAGCCGGAATAACTACTTCATAATACATGTTCGTTCTCCCTTTAGAGCGCCTTCTCCAGAAGTTTTGGCTTCGCAAAAATCATTCTTCCAGCAGCAGTCTGCAGCACACTTGTGACGAGCACGTCAATGTCTTTTCCAATGTAATTGCGTCCTTCCTCGACCACAATCATCGTCCCGTCATCTAAGTAAGCAACACCTTGGTTATGCTCTTTCCCATCTTTGATGACCTGTACCTTCATTTCTTCCCCAGGCAGTACAACCGGTTTAACGGCATTGGCTAGATCATTGATGTTTAACACTGCTACTTTTTGAAGTTCGCATACTTTATTTAAATTAAAATCATTGGTCACAACAACACCTGAAGTTAATTTCGCCAGCTTCACAAGCTTGCTATCAACCTCTTGAATGTCTTCGAAGTCACCTTCGTAAATTTCAACTTTGATATCCAATTCTTTTTGAATACGATTTAAAATATCAAGACCTCTTCGGCCTCTATTTCTCTTTAATACATCTGAAGAGTCTGCAATATGCTGTAATTCCTCGAGTACAAATTGAGGAATGACCATGACACCTTCTAAGAATCCAGTTTGGCAAATATCTGCGATTCTTCCATCAATGATAACACTTGTGTCTAAAATTTTCAGCTTTTTATCTTCTATTTCAGGTTCATCATCAGCTGCTCCTTTTTTCTTTGTGACCTTTGCAGATCGGGAGAACAGCCCTATCATTTCATCCTTCTTCTTAAAGCCTACCTGAAACCCAAGGTATCCTAAAAAGAAAGCCAGGAAAATCGGAATAATGGTACCAAAAATATGATATGGTATATTGTTTAGCGGGATCACGTTTACAATAAGATATGCTAGAATAAGTCCAAATACTAATCCGAAACTTCCAGATATAAGATCAGGAAGAGGCGCCTTCAATAGAGAATCCTCGATCCATTTCACCCAATTAACCACATAACCTGTGCACCATTTACCAATGATGAAGAACACAACGGCTCCTATTAGTGCTGAAGAGTAAGCATTTGTTATGAAAGGTATGTCCTTTACATTTAAAAGCAGAAATAACTCTGGAATGATAAAAATCCCCACAACTGCACCCAAAATGATAAAAAACGCCTGAACGATTCTTTTTAACATACCTTCACCTCCTTTATTTTTCATCTGTCAATCCACCTTCATCTGACATTGATATATGTTTAAGTTTCCTATCATGAGCAACAGAAAACAAAACCATCATTAATATACCCATATTCATCCATTTTTAACCGTAGTAGAGGAAAATTTCTCTTCTTAAAGCTGACGATCGATATAATGTTTTTCTTGTAACCTTTTTAAACCTTTTTTTATCTTTTTCGCTCTTACTTCTCCAATTCCTTCTACTTCATCCAATTCTTGTACATCTGCTTCCATAATTCGATCTAGCACACCGAATGCTTCAACCACATTTTCGACGATTGGCATTGGCAGTCTAGGGATTTTATGGAGCAATCTGTATCCTCTTGTGTACACATATTCGTCAATATTTGTAGAAGCTGGATATCCAAGTAACTTGTACAGAATGGAATCATCTAAAAGCTCAAAGCTCGACATATCTTGAAGTTGTTTAAGCAGCACATACGGATCTTTAATCTTTTCTTTCACGTAATCTTTAATAAATAAAGCCGCTTCCTGCTCCATATCTGTAATCAATTCATTGACCTGCAGACGGATCAAGTGTCCCTCTGTTCCAAGCTCTTTGATATACATATTGATTTCATTTTTGATTCTGAGTACCATTTCGTAGCGGTGCAGCACGGATAATACATCCCCAAAGGTCACAAGCTCTTCGAATTCTAGGGCGCTTAACGCAGAAATGGCGTGATCTAAAATCGTTTTATATTTCTCAAGTGTTTGAATGGCTTGATTAGCCTTTGTTAAAATAAAGCCAATATCTTTCAGCGTATAACGACGATTCCCTTGGTATAAGGTAATGACGTTCCTCCGTTCAGAAATAGCAATAATTAAGCAGCCTGTCTGCTTTGCTACACGTTCAGCCGTCCGGTGCCTCATGCCTGTTTCCGATGAATGAATGGTTGCATCTGGCATCAGCTGTGTATTCGCATACAAGATTTTTTGACCAGAATCGCTAAGAATAATGGCCCCATCCATCTTCGCCAATTCATATAAATGTGCTGGGGAGAAGGCTGAATTAATGTGAAATCCTCCATCTACCACACTCTTTACTTTGTCATTATAACCAACAACAATGAGCCCGCCAGTATTGGCTCTCAGGACGTTTTCAATCCCTGCCCGCAGAGGTGTTCCTGGTGCCACAAACTGTACAATATCTAAGAGATCGAGTTCTCTCGCTCCTTTTTTCTCTTTTTCCATTTCTATGATCCCCCTAGTGAAATTCGAAGTGCCTCCGCTACATTTTCTACACCAACTAACTCAATCCCTCTCGGCTTTTTCCATCCGTCTATATTCGCCTGAGGAATAAACATTCGCTTAAATCCTAGTTTTGCAGCTTCCTGCACTCGCTGTTCAATTCTTGATACTCTTCTGACTTCTCCCGTCAGACCGACCTCTCCTATAAAGCAATCCGCTTGATACGGCGCTGCATCTTTAAAGCTTGATGCAATACTGACGGCAATAGCTAAGTCAATCGCCGGTTCGTCAAGCTTCACACCGCCTGCGACCTTTAAATAGGCATCTTGGTTTTGCAGCAGCAGCCCCACGCGTTTTTCTAAAACTGCCATGAGCAGCGATACTCGATTATGGTCAAGGCCAGTGGCCATTCTTCGCGGATTCCCAAAGCTTGTCGGGGAAATTAACGCCTGTATCTCGACAAGTACGGGTCTTGTTCCTTCCATTGAGGCAACAACACACGAACCAGATACACCTGCCGACCGCTCTTCTAAAAAGATTTCTGATGGGTTTAATACTTCCGTGAGCCCTTCCTCTCTCATTTCAAAAATTCCCAATTCATTCGTTGAACCAAATCGGTTTTTGACCGCCCGTAAAATACGAAACGTATGATGACGCTCGCCTTCAAAATAAAGAACTGTGTCCACCATATGCTCTAAAAGGCGTGGACCTGCGATCGAGCCTTCTTTGGTCACGTGACCAACGATAAAAATAGGAATACCATTTGTTTTGGCAATCTTCATCAGCTGCGCTGTACATTCTCTAACTTGAGATACAGAGCCGGGAGCTGACGTTATATCGCTTTGATAAACGGTTTGAATCGAATCCACCACAACAAACGCAGGTTTCATCTCCTGTATAGCAGACGTTATATACTCCATATCGGTTTCAGCCAAAACATGTAAAGAGGTGCTTTCAATGCCAAGGCGGTCCGCTCTTAGCTTCGTTTGTTTAATGGACTCCTCACCAGATATGTATAACACATTCTGATTTTTGTCTGAGAGCTGTGCTGATACTTGTAATAACAATGTGGACTTCCCAATCCCAGGATCTCCGCCGATGAGAACAAGAGAACCTTTGACAATTCCACTTCCTAATACTCGGTTAAATTCTTCTAAATTTGTTTTAATTCGGGGTTCTTCGGATGTTTCAATTGCAGATATAGGTGAAGGTTTTTGAATGGTTTGAACAGAATGATTAAAAGCACTTCGACGGTTTGCCGGCTCTTTGCGAACGACCTCTTCTGTCATACTGTTCCACGTGCCGCAGCCTGGACATTTCCCCATCCATTTGGCTGACTCATAACCGCACGATTGGCATATAAATTTTGATTTTGTCTTAGCCATAGATTGAAGAATACAACTCCTTATACTGGTCAGAAAATAAGTAAAGGGAGGCATACACCTTGCTGGTATGCCTCACACTTTTTTCTTACTATATTAGTTCGTAGCAGCCGTCGCTTTTACGACAATTTCTCCATCTTCCACATCTAATACGATATGTTGACCTTTTTCAATATTCCCCTTCAGAAGCTCCTCAGAAAGTCGATCTTCTACATGCTTTTGAATCGCTCTTCTTAACGGACGCGCACCGTACTCAAGATCTACTCCTTCGTCGGCAATTTTCGCTTTTGCTGCTTCCGTCAATTCAATTGATAGGTCTTGTTCTTTTAATCGTTTTGTCAATTGATCAGACATGAGAGACACGATCTCTTTGAGATGTTTCTTCTCAAGCGAGTGGAAGACAATGATTTCATCAATACGGTTGATAAACTCAGGTCTAAACGCACGTTTCAACTCGCCCATCACTTTGCCTTTCATATCCTTGTAATTTTGACCTTCATCCTGCACGTTAAAGCCAACATATTTATTGCGCTTCAGCTCACTAGCTCCAACGTTTGATGTCATGATCAAAATCGTATTTCTAAAGTCAACGGTACGCCCTTTAGAATCAGTCAGACGACCATCTTCTAACACTTGCAGTAAGATATTAAATACATCTGGATGAGCCTTTTCAATCTCGTCTAAAAGAACGACAGAATAAGGTTTTCTTCTCACTTTTTCAGTCAGCTGTCCACCTTCATCATAACCCACATAGCCTGGAGGTGACCCAACAAGTCTGGATGTAGAGTGTTTCTCCATGTATTCAGACATATCAATACGGATCATTGCTTCTTCATCACCGAAAATAGACTCAGCGAGTGCTCTTGCAAGCTCCGTTTTACCAACCCCTGTTGGTCCTAAGAAGATAAAGGAGCCGATTGGACGTTTTGGATCTTTCAGGCCAGCACGTGCACGTCTCACCGCTTTCGCTACAGCGACAACGGCTTCATCCTGCCCGATCACACGAGAGTGGAGCAATTGTTCCATGTTCAGAAGCTTATCTGTCTCCGTTTGAGCAATTTTCGAAACAGGTACTCCCGTCCAGCTCGAAACGACCATTGCAATATCATCTACAGATACCTCTGAATTCTCTTGTCCCTGCTTTTCTTTCCATGATTTCTTTGTCACTTCTACTTTTTCACGCAAACGCTGTTCTGTATCGCGAAGAGAAGCTGCTTTTTCAAATTCTTGACTTTGAACTGCCGCATCCTTTTCCTTGCGTACTTCATCCAACTTTTGCTCTAACTCTTTTAGGTTAGGCGGTGTCGTGAACGAACGTAAACGGACTTTCGAACCTGCCTCATCAATTAAATCAATCGCCTTATCTGGAAGGAATCGGTCAGAAATATAACGGTCAGACAGCTTCACTGCCGCCTCAATCGCTTCATCTGTAATAGACACACGGTGATGTGCTTCATACCGGTCTCTAAGCCCTCTTAAGATTTGAATACTTTCATCAACAGACGGCTGATCTACTTGAATTGGCTGGAAACGTCGTTCAAGCGCAGCGTCCTTTTCAATGTATTTACGGTACTCATCTAACGTTGTCGCTCCAATACATTGAAGCTCACCACGTGCTAAGGATGGCTTCAAGATATTAGACGCATCAATCGCGCCCTCTGCTCCACCAGCACCAATGAGTGTATGAAGCTCGTCGATAAAGAGAATGATATTTCCTGCCTGGCGAATTTCGTCCATCACTTTTTTCAAACGATCCTCGAATTCACCACGATATTTCGTCCCAGCTACAACAGTTCCCATATCCAGTGTCATCACTCGTTTATCGCGCAGGATTTCAGGCACTTCGTTATGAATAATTTGCTGTGCAAGACCTTCTGCGATGGCTGTTTTACCAACACCAGGCTCACCAATCAGCACAGGGTTATTTTTTGTTCTTCTACTTAGGACCTCAATGACACGTTGAATTTCTTTGCTTCGGCCAATGACAGGGTCCAAGCTGTCCTCTTTTGCAATAGCTGTCAAATCTCTTGCCAAGCTATCTAGTGTTGGTGTATTTGCATTGCTATTAGAGCCTGCCGCAGATGCACCGGTTTCATTGCTTCCAAGCAGCTGCAGAACTTGCTGACGTGCTTTATTTAAGCTCACTCCGAGGTTATTTAAGACACGGGCAGCGACACCCTCTCCCTCACGAATAAGACCTAATAGAATATGTTCTGTCCCTACATAGGAATGACCTAGCTTTCTTGCTTCATCCATTGAAAGCTCAGTGACCTTCTTCGCTCTAGGCGTATAATGAGGAATAGCTTGAGACACCTCTTGCCCTCTTCCAATCAAGCTTTCGACTTCTTTTTGGATTTTATCTGAAACAAGGCCCAGTGCTTCTAACGCTTTGGCAGCGATGCCCTCACCTTCACGTACAAGGCCAAGTAAAATGTGCTCAGTACCTATGTTCTTATGGCCTAGGCGAATGGCTTCTTCTTGTGCAAGTGCTAATACCTTTTGAGCTCTTTCAGTGAATCTTCCAAACATCATATCGTTTCATCCTCCTGTCCATTCCTATGCATTTCTAAGCGCAGCCTTTCTCTAATAATCGCTGCTCGTTTTATATCTCGTTCATTTGGCTCTAAGGCTCCTCCTGAATATTGTTGAAGGAAGCCGGGCTGAGTCAAAATCATGAGTTCATTCAGTATATTACTTGAAAGCCCCTTAATGATACCTAAATCAATTCCAAGCCGCACATCTGACAAACACTTTGCTGTTTCTTTTGATTCAATCATACGACAATTGGCCAAAATCCCTAAGGAACGGTACACTCTGTCCTCAAGTTCAATTTTAGATGTTTGATATAAAGCTTTTCGTGCAGATCGCTCTTGTTCAATGAGCTGAGCGGTCACACTATTCAAGTCATCTACAATGTCTTCTTCTGATTGACCAAGTGTCATTTGATTTGATATTTGAAAGATGTTTCCTATTGCTTCGCTGCCCTCACCATAAATTCCTCTGACCACAAGACCTAATTGATTAATGGCCGGAATAATCCGATTCATTTGTCTTGTGAGCGCTAATGCTGGTAAATGCATCATGACCGAAGCCCTAATACCTGTACCTACATTGGTCGGACAGCTTGTTAAGTATCCTCGCTTTTCAGAAAACGCATAATCCACTTGCTCTTCAATCCAGTCATCTACCTGATTAGCCGCTTTTAGTGCATTGGCTAGCTGAAAACCTGGGAATAAGCATTGGATTCGAATATGGTCCTCTTCATTCAGCATCACACTGATTTCTTCATTTTCAGAAAGCAAACAGCCGCCAAATCTTGATTCAGCTAAATTGGGGCTAATCAAATGCTTTTCAACAAGTACCCTCTTTGCTAAAGGCTGCGTTTCATTCATTCGAATCAGAACAAAGTTTCCAATGTCCTTCACTTCCTGGCTAGCAAACTTTTGTTCGAATTGCTGGAGAACAGCTTCAGCTTCAGCTTGAGAAAACTGAGTTGGGAAACGAACATGCTCTAGATTGCGAGCTAGCCGGATACGACTGCTTAGAACAATGTCACTTTCTGGTCCTTTTTGTTTCATCCACTGACTTAGAGCGTCTTGAATAAAATGCTGGAGCGACATGTCGTTAATCTCCCTCCCTCTGCTGAGATTGCTCATGCTCTAATGCACGAATTTGATCTCGAACTTCCGCTGCCTTTTCGAACTCTTCCTGTTCAATCAGCTGCTTCAGCTCTTGCTGCATTAACTCAAGTTTCCGGCGAACATGCAGGCTGCCGGCAATTCGTTTTGGGACTTTTCCATTATGGACTGTATTTCCACTATGGACTTTCCTTAAAACAGGGTTCAGATACTGATCAAATGTACGATAGCATTCTGCACAGCCAAATCGGCCTGTTTTTCTGAACTGTTGAAAGGTTAAGCCACACTTAGGACATTGATCCACTTCTTTCGCTTCTTGAAAAATAGACGAGCCCTTGTTAGCACTTGTGGTGAAGCTAGGATCAATATTCAATAAGCCTGATAATAAGTTGTGAATCGAGAAACCTTGGTTTCCACTCATAGCATATGAATCACTGTTTTCTTTTGCACATTGTTCACATATGTGCATTTCTTGTTTTTCTCCATTTATAACTTTCGTAAAGTGAAAAGTGGCTGGTCTCTCATTACATTCTTGACAAATCAATCTTTTCACCCGCTTTACTTTAATTTCAGAGCATTTAACATCGCTTTCATCATCCGAGCACGCAGTTCATCACGTTCAGGTAAATCAATATGCAATACAGAACGGTCCATGACACTAATCATCATCTTAGCTTCTCTTTCAGATAAAATGTTATTTTCAACAAGACGCATGATGATATGATCAGATGCAGCCTGTGATAAACGATGATATATTTGGGAAATAATGTTGTTCAATAAGTCGACTTCATCATTCATTTTGACTTTAATGATGCGGATATAGCCACCGCCGCCACGCTTACTTTCAACGATATAGCCTCTCTCGCTCGTAAAGCGTGTATTGATAACATAGTTAATTTGTGAAGGTACGCATTGAAATTTATCTGCAATTTCATTGCGCTTAATTTCTAATATTTCTCGACCGTTCTGATCCAAGACTTCCTTCAAATACTGCTCGATGATATCAGAAATATTTTGTGCCACTCCGCCTCCTCCTCCATTGACTTTGACTATATTTGACTTTAATCTTACTATAAATTTTTTCGATCGATTTTTCAAGATAATCGCTCAACTAACAATATTATTTCCACATTTATATGGTATCAAACCTCTCAAAAACACAAAAAAGACCAGTTCCGACTGGAACTGATCCTTATAGAAGCTTGGCGGCGTCCTACTCTCACAGGGGGAAACCCCCAACTACCATCGGCGCTGAAGAGCTTAACTTCCGTGTTCGGTATGGGAACGGGTGTGACCTCTTCGCTATCGCCACCAAACCTGATGGAGAGAATGTTCTCTCAAAACTAGATAACAATGTTCATGCTTCACATTAGAATATAGGTTAAGTCCTCGATCTATTAGTATCTGTCAGCTCCACGTGTCACCACGCTTCCACCTCAGACCTATCAACCTGATCATCTTTCAGGGATCTTACTTCCTTGCGGAATGGGAAATCTCATCTTGAGGGGGGCTTCATGCTTAGATGCTTTCAGCACTTATCCCGTCCGCACATAGCTACCCAGCGATGCCCTTGGCAGAACAACTGGTACACCAGCGGTGCGTCCATCCCGGTCCTCTCGTACTAAGGACAGCTCCTCTCAAATTTCCTGCGCCCGCGACGGATAGGGACCGAACTGTCTCACGACGTTCTGAACCCAGCTCGCGTACCGCTTTAATGGGCGAACAGCCCAACCCTTGGGACCGACTACAGCCCCAGGATGCGATGAGCCGACATCGAGGTGCCAAACCTCCCCGTCGATGTGGACTCTTGGGGGAGATAAGCCTGTTATCCCCGGGGTAGCTTTTATCCGTTGAGCGATGGCCCTTCCATGCGGAACCACCGGATCACTAAGCCCGACTTTCGTCCCTGCTCGACTTGTAGGTCTCGCAGTCAAGCTCCCTTGTGCCTTTACACTCTGCGAATGATTTCCAACCATTCTGAGGGAACCTTTGGGCGCCTCCGTTACATTTTAGGAGGCGACCGCCCCAGTCAAACTGCCCACCTGACACTGTCTCCCTGCCCGATAAGGGCAGCGGGTTAGAAGGTCAATACAGCCAGGGTAGTATCCCACCGATGCCTCCACCGAAGCTAGCGCTCCGGTTTCCAAGGCTCCTACCTATCCTGTACAAGCTGTACCAACATTCAATATCAGGCTGCAGTAAAGCTCCACGGGGTCTTTCCGTCCTGTCGCGGGTAACCTGCATCTTCACAGGTACTATAATTTCACCGAGTCTCTCGTTGAGACAGTGCCCAGATCGTTGCGCCTTTCGTGCGGGTCGGAACTTACCCGACAAGGAATTTCGCTACCTTAGGACCGTTATAGTTACGGCCGCCGTTTACTGGGGCTTCAATTCGCACCTTCGCTTACGCTAAGCGCTCCTCTTAACCTTCCAGCACCGGGCAGGCGTCAGCCCCTATACTTCGCCTTACGGCTTCGCAGAGACCTGTGTTTTTGCTAAACAGTCGCCTGGGCCTATTCACTGCGGCTTCTCGGGGCTTTAACACCCTAAGAAGCACCCCTTCTCCCGAAGTTACGGGGTCATTTTGCCGAGTTCCTTAACGAGAGTTCTCTCGATCACCTTAGGATTCTCTCCTCGCCTACCTGTGTCGGTTTGCGGTACGGGCACCTCTCACCTCGCTAGAGGCTTTTCTTGGCAGTGTGGAATCAGGAACTTCGCTACTAAATTTCGCTCGCCATCACAGCTCAGCCTTCACGGGAAACGGATTTGCCTATTTCCCAGCCTAACTGCTTGGACGCGGATATCCAATACCGCGCTTACCCTATCCTCCTGCGTCCCCCCATTGCTCAAATGGTGAGGAGGTGGTACAGGAATATCAACCTGTTGTCCATCGCCTACGCCTTTCGGCCTCGGCTTAGGTCCCGACTAACCCTGAGCGGACGAGCCTTCCTCAGGAAACCTTAGGCATTCGGTGGACGGGATTCTCACCCGTCTTTCGCTACTCATACCGGCATTCTCACTTCTAAGCGCTCCACCAGTCCTTCCGGTCTGGCTTCACAGCCCTTAGAACGCTCTCCTACCACTGTTCGTAAGAACAGTCCGCAGCTTCGGTGATACGTTTAGCCCCGGTACATTTTCGGCGCAGAGTCACTCGACCAGTGAGCTATTACGCACTCTTTAAATGGTGGCTGCTTCTAAGCCAACATCCTGGTTGTCTAAGCAACTCCACATCCTTTTCCACTTAACGTATACTTTGGGACCTTAGCTGGCGGTCTGGGCTGTTTCCCTTTCGACTACGGATCTTATCACTCGCAGTCTGACTCCCAAGGATAAGTCATCGGCATTCGGAGTTTGACTGAATTCGGTAACCCGGTAGGGGCCCCTAGTCCAATCAGTGCTCTACCTCCGAGACTCTTACCTTGAGGCTAGCCCTAAAGCTATTTCGGAGAGAACCAGCTATCTCCAGGTTCGATTGGCATTTCACCCCTACCCACACCTCATCCCCGCACTTTTCAACGTGCGTGGGTTCGGGCCTCCATTCAGTGTTACCTGAACTTCACCCTGGACATGGGTAGATCACCTGGTTTCGGGTCTACGACCACGTACTCATGCGCCCTATTCAGACTCGCTTTCGCTGCGGCTCCGCATCTTCTGCTTAACCTTGCACGGGATCGTAACTCGCCGGTTCATTCTACAAAAGGCACGCCATCACCCGTTAACGGGCTCTGACTACTTGTAGGCACACGGTTTCAGGATCTATTTCACTCCCCTTCCGGGGTGCTTTTCACCTTTCCCTCACGGTACTGGTTCACTATCGGTCACTAGGGAGTATTTAGCCTTGGGAGATGGTCCTCCCGGATTCCGACGGAATTTCACGTGTTCCGCCGTACTCAGGATCCACTCTGGAGAGAATGACATTTCAGTTACAGGGCTGTTACCTTCTTTGGCGGGCCTTTCCAGACCTCTTCGCTTATATCATTCCTTTGTAACTCCGTATAGAGTGTCCTACAACCCCAAGAGGCAAGCCTCTTGGTTTGGGCTGTTCCCGTTTCGCTCGCCGCTACTCAGGGAATCGCATTTGCTTTCTCTTCCTCCGGGTACTTAGATGTTTCAGTTCCCCGGGTATGCCTTCTCATACTCTATGTATTCAAGTATGGATACTACTCCATTACGAGCAGTGGGTTTCCCCATTCGGAAATCTCCGGATCAAAGCTTGCTTACAGCTCCCCGAAGCATATCGGTGTTCGTCCCGTCCTTCATCGGCTCCTAGTGCCAAGGCATCCACCGTGCGCCCTTTCTAACTTAACCATTTCTTACTTTAGAAAGAATCACTATGTGTGATGAACTTTGCATTGCATTCAATGTGAATGTATTACTTATTGTTATCTAGTTTTCAAAGAACAATCCTGTCTCGCTAGAGACATGTTTTGAAGGAATGATCCTTCAAAACTAAACAAGACGAAAACGTACGCTGCTCCATATATCCTTAGAAAGGAGGTGATCCAGCCGCACCTTCCGATACGGCTACCTTGTTACGACTTCACCCCAATCATCTGCCCCACCTTCGGCGGCTGGCTCCATAAAGGTTACCTCACCGACTTCGGGTGTTGCAAACTCTCGTGGTGTGACGGGCGGTGTGTACAAGGCCCGGGAACGTATTCACCGCGGCATGCTGATCCGCGATTACTAGCGATTCCAGCTTCACGCAGTCGAGTTGCAGACTGCGATCCGAACTGAGAACAGATTTATGGGATTGGCTAAACCTTGCGGTCTTGCAGCCCTTTGTTCTGTCCATTGTAGCACGTGTGTAGCCCAGGTCATAAGGGGCATGATGATTTGACGTCATCCCCACCTTCCTCCGGTTTGTCACCGGCAGTCACCTTAGAGTGCCCAACTGAATGCTGGCAACTAAGATCAAGGGTTGCGCTCGTTGCGGGACTTAACCCAACATCTCACGACACGAGCTGACGACAACCATGCACCACCTGTCACTCTGTCCCCGAAGGGAAAGCCCTATCTCTAGGGTTGTCAGAGGATGTCAAGACCTGGTAAGGTTCTTCGCGTTGCTTCGAATTAAACCACATGCTCCACCGCTTGTGCGGGCCCCCGTCAATTCCTTTGAGTTTCAGTCTTGCGACCGTACTCCCCAGGCGGAGTGCTTAATGCGTTAGCTGCAGCACTAAGGGGCGGAAACCCCCTAACACTTAGCACTCATCGTTTACGGCGTGGACTACCAGGGTATCTAATCCTGTTCGCTCCCCACGCTTTCGCTCCTCAGCGTCAGTTACAGACCAGAGAGTCGCCTTCGCCACTGGTGTTCCTCCACATCTCTACGCATTTCACCGCTACACGTGGAATTCCACTCTCCTCTTCTGCACTCAAGTTTCCCAGTTTCCAATGACCCTCCCCGGTTGAGCCGGGGGCTTTCACATCAGACTTAAGAAACCGCCTGCGAGCCCTTTACGCCCAATAATTCCGGACAACGCTTGCCACCTACGTATTACCGCGGCTGCTGGCACGTAGTTAGCCGTGGCTTTCTGGTTAGGTACCGTCAAGGTGCGAGCAGTTACTCTCGCACTTGTTCTTCCCTAACAACAGAGCTTTACGATCCGAAAACCTTCATCACTCACGCGGCGTTGCTCCGTCAGACTTTCGTCCATTGCGGAAGATTCCCTACTGCTGCCTCCCGTAGGAGTCTGGGCCGTGTCTCAGTCCCAGTGTGGCCGATCACCCTCTCAGGTCGGCTACGCATCGTCGCCTTGGTGAGCCATTACCCCACCAACTAGCTAATGCGCCGCGGGTCCATCTGTAAGTGACAGCCGAAACCGTCTTTCATCCTTGAACCATGCGGTTCAAGGAACTATCCGGTATTAGCTCCGGTTTCCCGGAGTTATCCCAGTCTTACAGGCAGGTTACCCACGTGTTACTCACCCGTCCGCCGCTAACATCCGGGAGCAAGCTCCCTTCTGTCCGCTCGACTTGCATGTATTAGGCACGCCGCCAGCGTTCGTCCTGAGCCAGGATCAAACTCTCCGAAAAAGTACAAAACCGAAGTTTTGCTTTTCGCCAGTTTGACTGACTACCTATGAAGTATCATAGGATTTTTTTATAAAAACTCGAATTAACAGGTACGTTTTGTCTTGTTTAGTTTTCAAAGATCATATTGGTGGAGCCTAGCGGGATCGAACCGCTGACCTCCTGCGTGCAAGGCAGGCGCTCTCCCAGCTGAGCTAAGGCCCCATAAAAGATGGTCGGGAAGACAGGATTCGAACCTGCGACCCCTTGGTCCCAAACCAAGTGCTCTACCAAGCTGAGCTACTTCCCGATCTTAATGGCGCGCCCGAGAGGAGTCGAACCCCTAACCTTTTGATCCGTAGTCAAACGCTCTATCCAATTGAGCTACGGGCGCTTATTTATAATGCCGAGGGCCGGACTTGAACCGGCACGGTAGTCACCTACCGCAGGATTTTAAGTCCTGTGTGTCTGCCAATTCCACCACCCCGGCGTGGATGGTATAAGCGGAAGACGGGATTCGAACCCGCGACCCCCACCTTGGCAAGGTGGTGTTCTACCACTGAACTACTTCCGCATTACAGGATTTCTTTATTTTATTTGGCAATGCGGGTGAAGGGACTTGAACCCCCACGTCATAAAGACACTAGATCCTAAGTCTAGCGCGTCTGCCAATTCCGCCACACCCGCATGAAACATGGTGAGCCATGAAGGACTCGAACCTTCGACCCTCTGATTAAAAGTCAGATGCTCTACCAACTGAGCTAATGGCTCGCTTTAAAAGCGACTTGTCTATCTTACCATATGAAAGTGGTGCCGGCAAGAGGACTTGAACCCCCAACCTACTGATTACAAGTCAGTTGCTCTACCAGTTGAGCTACACCGGCTTTATCTATCCTAACATTATGTAAGAATAAATATGGTGGAGGATGACGGGCTCGAACCGCCGACCCTCTGCTTGTAAGGCAGATGCTCTCCCAGCTGAGCTAATCCTCCATATTGTGTCGTTTCGAAGTGTCTCTCGATCTGACAAATAGTATTATATAACGATAAGATATTGTTTGTAAAGACTTTTTTAAAATAATTTTTGAATTTATTTTAAAGCTGTTTTTTCATCTTTTCGTTAAGGCACCTAAAGAAGTTTACCACTTGTCTCATCATTTTAAAAGCCTTTTTTTCATTTTTTTATGTTTTTTTGTTAAAAAGAGTACTAATAAGGCTTTATTCCTTTGAAAACAGCTATTTCGAAGCTTTCATACCCTTGATTTTATTTCATATATCTCTGGATAAAAACGTTCAAAAAAGAAATCTTGTTATTATTTTATTTTTCTGAGAAATCTTTTTTGCATAAAAAAGTGTGAAAATACTGCTGGTCTTTACTATTTTTCAACAAAATCGTTTCACATCATTTTTCTATTGCTTCAAATAATTTTAACAGGAGAAATAAAATGAGTATTGTTTCTTTCATTTCTTCTATCTTTTTAAATTGGAAATGCAACAATAGCTGACCATCCCCTTCGGGATGAAGTCTTTCTATTTAGTGCCCTATACATCGCCTTTCTATATCTATTTAGCCGAAGGTGAGGTTTTCTATGCTTTTAGTGTAGACCCTTGATAATTTGAGCTGCTGGTTCATATGATGACCGACATGTTAAATTGAAAGAGCGTAAATTTTGATTCATTTAGCAATCAACGAGGGAACAACGTATTTTCACTTTAAGAACCTATTATATAGAAGCAAGTCATGCAAAACACAAAAAAGACCAGTTCCGACTGGAACTGATCCTTATAGAAGCTTGGCGGCGTCCTACTCTCACAGGGGGAAACCCCCAACTACCATCGGCGCTGAAGAGCTTAACTTCCGTGTTCGGTATGGGAACGGGTGTGACCTCTTCGCTATCGCCACCAAACCTGATGGAGAGAATGTTCTCTCAAAACTAGATAACAATGTTCATGCTTCACAATAGAATATAGGTTAAGTCCTCGATCTATTAGTATCTGTCAGCTCCACGTGTCACCACGCTTCCACCTCAGACCTATCAACCTGATCATCTTTCAGGGATCTTACTTCCTTGCGGAATGGGAAATCTCATCTTGAGGGGGGCTTCATGCTTAGATGCTTTCAGCACTTATCCCGTCCGCACATAGCTACCCAGCGATGCCCTTGGCAGAACAACTGGTACACCAGCGGTGCGTCCATCCCGGTCCTCTCGTACTAAGGACAGCTCCTCTCAAATTTCCTGCGCCCGCGACGGATAGGGACCGAACTGTCTCACGACGTTCTGAACCCAGCTCGCGTACCGCTTTAATGGGCGAACAGCCCAACCCTTGGGACCGACTACAGCCCCAGGATGCGATGAGCCGACATCGAGGTGCCAAACCTCCCCGTCGATGTGGACTCTTGGGGGAGATAAGCCTGTTATCCCCGGGGTAGCTTTTATCCGTTGAGCGATGGCCCTTCCATGCGGAACCACCGGATCACTAAGCCCGACTTTCGTCCCTGCTCGACTTGTAGGTCTCGCAGTCAAGCTCCCTTGTGCCTTTACACTCTGCGAATGATTTCCAACCATTCTGAGGGAACCTTTGGGCGCCTCCGTTACATTTTAGGAGGCGACCGCCCCAGTCAAACTGCCCACCTGACACTGTCTCCCTGCCCGATAAGGGCAGCGGGTTAGAAGGTCAATACAGCCAGGGTAGTATCCCACCGATGCCTCCACCGAAGCTAGCGCTCCGGTTTCCAAGGCTCCTACCTATCCTGTACAAGCTGTACCAACATTCAATATCAGGCTGCAGTAAAGCTCCACGGGGTCTTTCCGTCCTGTCGCGGGTAACCTGCATCTTCACAGGTACTATAATTTCACCGAGTCTCTCGTTGAGACAGTGCCCAGATCGTTGCGCCTTTCGTGCGGGTCGGAACTTACCCGACAAGGAATTTCGCTACCTTAGGACCGTTATAGTTACGGCCGCCGTTTACTGGGGCTTCAATTCGCACCTTCGCTTACGCTAAGCGCTCCTCTTAACCTTCCAGCACCGGGCAGGCGTCAGCCCCTATACTTCGCCTTACGGCTTCGCAGAGACCTGTGTTTTTGCTAAACAGTCGCCTGGGCCTATTCACTGCGGCTTCTCGGGGCTTTAACACCCTAAGAAGCACCCCTTCTCCCGAAGTTACGGGGTCATTTTGCCGAGTTCCTTAACGAGAGTTCTCTCGATCACCTTAGGATTCTCTCCTCGCCTACCTGTGTCGGTTTGCGGTACGGGCACCTCTCACCTCGCTAGAGGCTTTTCTTGGCAGTGTGGAATCAGGAACTTCGCTACTAAATTTCGCTCGCCATCACAGCTCAGCCTTCACGGGAAACGGATTTGCCTATTTCCCAGCCTAACTGCTTGGACGCGGATATCCAATACCGCGCTTACCCTATCCTCCTGCGTCCCCCCATTGCTCAAATGGTGAGGAGGTGGTACAGGAATATCAACCTGTTGTCCATCGCCTACGCCTTTCGGCCTCGGCTTAGGTCCCGACTAACCCTGAGCGGACGAGCCTTCCTCAGGAAACCTTAGGCATTCGGTGGACGGGATTCTCACCCGTCTTTCGCTACTCATACCGGCATTCTCACTTCTAAGCGCTCCACCAGTCCTTCCGGTCTGGCTTCACAGCCCTTAGAACGCTCTCCTACCACTGTTCGTAAGAACAGTCCGCAGCTTCGGTGATACGTTTAGCCCCGGTACATTTTCGGCGCAGAGTCACTCGACCAGTGAGCTATTACGCACTCTTTAAATGGTGGCTGCTTCTAAGCCAACATCCTGGTTGTCTAAGCAACTCCACATCCTTTTCCACTTAACGTATACTTTGGGACCTTAGCTGGCGGTCTGGGCTGTTTCCCTTTCGACTACGGATCTTATCACTCGCAGTCTGACTCCCAAGGATAAGTCATCGGCATTCGGAGTTTGACTGAATTCGGTAACCCGGTAGGGGCCCCTAGTCCAATCAGTGCTCTACCTCCGAGACTCTTACCTTGAGGCTAGCCCTAAAGCTATTTCGGAGAGAACCAGCTATCTCCAGGTTCGATTGGCATTTCACCCCTACCCACACCTCATCCCCGCACTTTTCAACGTGCGTGGGTTCGGGCCTCCATTCAGTGTTACCTGAACTTCACCCTGGACATGGGTAGATCACCTGGTTTCGGGTCTACGACCACGTACTCATGCGCCCTATTCAGACTCGCTTTCGCTGCGGCTCCGCATCTTCTGCTTAACCTTGCACGGGATCGTAACTCGCCGGTTCATTCTACAAAAGGCACGCCATCACCCGTTAACGGGCTCTGACTACTTGTAGGCACACGGTTTCAGGATCTATTTCACTCCCCTTCCGGGGTGCTTTTCACCTTTCCCTCACGGTACTGGTTCACTATCGGTCACTAGGGAGTATTTAGCCTTGGGAGATGGTCCTCCCGGATTCCGACGGAATTTCACGTGTTCCGCCGTACTCAGGATCCACTCTGGAGAGAATGACATTTCAGTTACAGGGCTGTTACCTTCTTTGGCGGGCCTTTCCAGACCTCTTCGCTTATATCATTCCTTTGTAACTCCGTATAGAGTGTCCTACAACCCCAAGAGGCAAGCCTCTTGGTTTGGGCTGTTCCCGTTTCGCTCGCCGCTACTCAGGGAATCGCATTTGCTTTCTCTTCCTCCGGGTACTTAGATGTTTCAGTTCCCCGGGTATGCCTTCTCATACTCTATGTATTCAAGTATGGATACTACTCCATTACGAGCAGTGGGTTTCCCCATTCGGAAATCTCCGGATCAAAGCTTGCTTACAGCTCCCCGAAGCATATCGGTGTTCGTCCCGTCCTTCATCGGCTCCTAGTGCCAAGGCATCCACCGTGCGCCCTTTCTAACTTAACCATTTCTTACTTTAGAAAGAATCACTATGTGTGATGAACTTTGCATTGCATTCAATGTGAATGTATTACTTATTGTTATCTAGTTTTCAAAGAACAATCCTGTCTCGCTAGAGACATGTTTTGAAGGAATGATCCTTCAAAACTAAACAAGACGAAAACGCACGCTGCTCCATATATCCTTAGAAAGGAGGTGATCCAGCCGCACCTTCCGATACGGCTACCTTGTTACGACTTCACCCCAATCATCTGCCCCACCTTCGGCGGCTGGCTCCATAAAGGTTACCTCACCGACTTCGGGTGTTGCAAACTCTCGTGGTGTGACGGGCGGTGTGTACAAGGCCCGGGAACGTATTCACCGCGGCATGCTGATCCGCGATTACTAGCGATTCCAGCTTCACGCAGTCGAGTTGCAGACTGCGATCCGAACTGAGAACAGATTTATGGGATTGGCTAAACCTTGCGGTCTTGCAGCCCTTTGTTCTGTCCATTGTAGCACGTGTGTAGCCCAGGTCATAAGGGGCATGATGATTTGACGTCATCCCCACCTTCCTCCGGTTTGTCACCGGCAGTCACCTTAGAGTGCCCAACTGAATGCTGGCAACTAAGATCAAGGGTTGCGCTCGTTGCGGGACTTAACCCAACATCTCACGACACGAGCTGACGACAACCATGCACCACCTGTCACTCTGTCCCCGAAGGGAAAGCCCTATCTCTAGGGTTGTCAGAGGATGTCAAGACCTGGTAAGGTTCTTCGCGTTGCTTCGAATTAAACCACATGCTCCACCGCTTGTGCGGGCCCCCGTCAATTCCTTTGAGTTTCAGTCTTGCGACCGTACTCCCCAGGCGGAGTGCTTAATGCGTTAGCTGCAGCACTAAGGGGCGGAAACCCCCTAACACTTAGCACTCATCGTTTACGGCGTGGACTACCAGGGTATCTAATCCTGTTCGCTCCCCACGCTTTCGCTCCTCAGCGTCAGTTACAGACCAGAGAGTCGCCTTCGCCACTGGTGTTCCTCCACATCTCTACGCATTTCACCGCTACACGTGGAATTCCACTCTCCTCTTCTGCACTCAAGTTTCCCAGTTTCCAATGACCCTCCCCGGTTGAGCCGGGGGCTTTCACATCAGACTTAAGAAACCGCCTGCGAGCCCTTTACGCCCAATAATTCCGGACAACGCTTGCCACCTACGTATTACCGCGGCTGCTGGCACGTAGTTAGCCGTGGCTTTCTGGTTAGGTACCGTCAAGGTGCGAGCAGTTACTCTCGCACTTGTTCTTCCCTAACAACAGAGCTTTACGATCCGAAAACCTTCATCACTCACGCGGCGTTGCTCCGTCAGACTTTCGTCCATTGCGGAAGATTCCCTACTGCTGCCTCCCGTAGGAGTCTGGGCCGTGTCTCAGTCCCAGTGTGGCCGATCACCCTCTCAGGTCGGCTACGCATCGTCGCCTTGGTGAGCCATTACCCCACCAACTAGCTAATGCGCCGCGGGTCCATCTGTAAGTGACAGCCGAAACCGTCTTTCATCCTTGAACCATGCGGTTCAAGGAACTATCCGGTATTAGCTCCGGTTTCCCGGAGTTATCCCAGTCTTACAGGCAGGTTACCCACGTGTTACTCACCCGTCCGCCGCTAACATCCGGGAGCAAGCTCCCTTCTGTCCGCTCGACTTGCATGTATTAGGCACGCCGCCAGCGTTCGTCCTGAGCCAGGATCAAACTCTCCGAAAAAGTACAAAACCGAAGTTTTGCTTTTCGCCAGTTTGACTGACTACCTATGAAGTATCATAGGATTTTTTATAAAAACTCGAATTAACAGGTACGTTTTGTCTTGTTTAGTTTTCAAAGATCATGTTCGTTATCGCTCGTAAGCGACTTTAATATCTTACCATTTTGCATCGGTTAAAGTCAAGAACTTTTTTCAATTTCTTTTTTTAACCTCGTTGCTGTTTTGCGGCAACGAATAATAATATACCACCTGGAATCTTTCCTTGCAATAGTTTTTTTAAAAAAAGTTTCATTTTATGAAAAATAAAAAGCGCCATAGATAAAATGGCGCTTTGATTGATGTATTAGCGGTTTCTCATTTGCGGGAAAAGCAGTACATCTCTGATTGATGGAGAATTTGTTAAAAGCATGATTAATCGGTCGATCCCGATTCCTAAACCACCTGTTGGAGGCATGCCGTATTCTAATGCTTCAACAAAATCGTCATCCATTAGATGTGCTTCGTCATTTCCTTCTTCACGTTCTTTTAATTGAGCTTCAAAGCGTTCTCTTTGATCAATTGGATCGTTTAGCTCTGTGAATGCATTTGCATGCTCACGGCGCACGATAAACAGCTCAAAGCGATCTGTGAAGCGAGGATCTTCAGGATTTTTCTTAGCTAATGGAGAAATCTCCACTGGATGTCCGTAAATGAATGTAGGCTGAACCAATGTTTCTTCTACTTTTTGCTCGAAGAACTCATTGATAATATGACCTACTGTCATATTTTTCGTGATTTCAACACCATGATCAGCAGCATGCTGTTTTGCTTCTTCTATAGACATCTCCTGCCAGAAGTCTACACCTGTTGCTTCTTTGACCGCTTCAACCATATGCAGTCTCTTCCATTCAGGTTTGAGATCAATTTCATCTTCTCCATATTGAATGGTTGTTGTTCCCAGCACCTCTTGGGCAATATGGGCAATCAAGTTTTCAGTCAGATTCATGATGTCTTTGTAGTCTGCGTATGCTTCATACAGCTCGATCATAGTGAATTCTGGGTTATGACGAGTCGATACACCTTCATTACGGAATACGCGGCCAATCTCGTATACTTTCTCTAGACCACCGACAATTAGGCGTTTTAAGTGCAGCTCGATCGCAATACGCATATAAAGCGGTATATCAAGTGCATTGTGATGAGTAATGAAAGGACGCGCTGATGCACCACCAGGAATGCTGTGCATTGTTGGTGTTTCAACTTCTAAGTATCCTTTAGAATCTAAGTATCTTCTCATGGATTGAATGATTTTGCTTCGCATAATGAACGTCTGCTTACTTTCTGGATTTACAATGAGGTCAAGGTAGCGCTGACGATAGCGTTGTTCAACATCTTTTAATCCATGATATTTATCAGGAAGCGGGCGAAGTGCTTTTGTCAGAACCTCAAAGCTAGTCGCTTTAATAGAAAGTTCTCCTACATTTGTTTTAAAAACAGTTCCTGTTACACCGATAATATCGCCTAGGTCTGAGCTTTTAAATAATTCGTAGGCTTCTTCCCCTACACTATCTTTACGAACGTAGATTTGAATTTGTCCTTCTAGGTCTTGAATATGCGCAAAGCCAGCTTTACCTTTTCCGCGCTTTGTCATCATACGTCCAGCGATTGTTACTTGAGCCGCTTTTCCTTCTAAGTCTTCTTTAGAAAACTCGTCATATTCAGCGATAATTTGCGCAGATTGATGAGAACGGTCATATCGTTCACCGAATGGATCGATACCCTCTTCTCTCATTTTATTCATTTTGTCACGTCTGACCTGGAATTGGTCATTTAATTCTTCGTTATTAAGCCCTTCATTACTCATTTTATATCACTCCAATAATGTATTTTGCAGAGAAAAGCAGAAAAACTGCCAGTACATGCACTAGCAGTGAGCTACAAAAAGAAAGATAATCTTATCCTACTTTTATACTTTGAAGCTCTTTTGCCTCGGCTTCGATCGTAAAGTCATCAAGAACTTGTACAAGCTCCGCTCTCGTTTCACTTTGATTGATTTGATTTCTTACGTCCGCATTGCCTCGGACACCTTTTAAGTACCATGCTGCGTGCTTTCTCATTTCTCTAACAGCCACATGCTCGCCTTTCAGATCGATGAGTCTGTCTAAGTGAAGCTTGCACACTGACATTTTCTCACGCACGTTTGGCTCTTCTTTCAGTTCACCCGTTTCTAAATAATGAACCGTTCGATAAATCATCCACGGGTTTCCTAGTGCAGCTCTTCCGATCATGACAGCGTCCACACCCGTTTCATCAAGCATACGTTTTGCATCTTGAGGGGTTTTGACATCGCCATTGCCGATGACAGGAATTGAAACAGATTGTTTAACCTCTTTAATAATATCCCAATTCGCTGTTCCTTCGTACATTTGCACGCGTGTCCGTCCGTGAAGCGCAACCGCTTGTCCACCTGCTCGTTCAACAGCACGGGCATTGTCGATAGCAAAGATATGGTCTTCATCCCAGCCCATTCTCATTTTCACAGTAACTGGTTTGTCTACAGCTTCTACGACAGCAGAGACCATTTCATAAATCTTGTTTGGATCAAGGAGCCATTTCGCTCCTGCATCACATTTCGTAATCTTTGGTACAGGACAGCCCATGTTAATATCAATGATATCAGCTGTGGTATTCTGGTCTACGAACTTTGCCGCTTCGACGAGTGTGTCTTTTTCCCCTCCAAATATCTGAAGGCTCAAAGGCTTTTCCCGTTCATCAATGTATAGCATACCCATCGTTCTCGCGTTGTTGATCAGGATCGCTTTGTCACTGACCATTTCAGCGCAGACTAAGCCCGCTCCAAACTCTTTCACCGTCAGTCTGAAGGCAGAGTTGCACACACCAGCCATTGGTGCGAGCACTACTTTGTTTTTAATATCGATATCTCCGATTTTAAACATTTTTCCCCCTCCTTTCTTCTTCAAGAATTGGCGAAAGTTCTTCCACCGTTATATTTAAAGCATCTGCTATTTGACCAACCAATTGGTTTGTTGGTAATCGATTGCCTCGCTCAATTTCTCCTAAGACAGAGACAGAGATGCCCAGTCTTTTCGCGAACCCTTCCTGAGTATACCCTTTTAGCTTTCGGTATGCACGAATTCTTCTACCCCACATGTCTTTTTCCATATGCTTACACCTTCTTGGTCTGTTACGGCATTTATTTGTACTTCGCCGATTTCTGGGCAAATCTCACTCATCGGGACAAGAACGAATAAACGTTCGTACATTCTAGGATGCGGCACTACAAGTTGTTCTGTTTCAATATTTTCACGATTATAAAGTAAAATGTCAAGGTCAGCCGTTCGCGGTCCCCATCTCACTTCTCTTGTTCTGCCTAACTCCTGCTCGATTTTCTGAGTAAGAGACAGCAGTTCCTCCGGACGAAGTGAAGTGGTAATTTTCACGGCCATGTTTAAAAAGTCATCTTGGTTTTCATAGCCTACAGGTGCTGTTTCATATATCGATGAGATTAATTCCACTTGAACCTCTGGATGTTCATGCAGTTTTTTGACGGCTTCTTTTAAATAGGTTTCTTTTTTACCTATGTTTGAGCCTAATGCGATGTATGCTGTATTGTTCATGTGCGCGATCTCGTCATTTCAATTGCAACGGACTGATAGTGTCCTGGAATTGGCGGATCTGGTTTGATCACCTTCACTGTACATTCCTGAACTGTCGGAAAATCCTTTAACACTTGGTTTGCAATTCTTTCTGTCAGTGTTTCAACGAGATTGACCGGCTTACCTTCTACAATGCTTTTGCAGATTTGGTAAAGCTCTGCATAGTTGATGGTCTCATTGAGATCATCAGTTTGTCCGGCTTTACTTAAATCAAGTGAAGCTGTTAAGTCCACGCGGAATCGCTGCCCTAATTTATTTTCTTCTGCAAATACACCATGGTACCCGTAAAATTCCATTCCATTTACATATACTTTATCGATGATAAGCGCCTCCCTTATTCAGCATAGCATCCATCATTTTTGCCATTCTTGCTATTTCTTTTACATCATGTACACGGACCATCGCACTGCCCTTTTGAATCCCAAGGCAAACAGTCGCACCTGTTCCTTCAGTACGTTCTTCAGGCGGCAGGTCTAAGACAGCACCAATGAATCGTTTTCGTGATGTAGCTAGCAGCAGTGGATACCCAAGGTGACAAAAATGTTCGAGTTCATTCATGACCTTCAGGTTGTCCTCTTTATTTTTCGCAAATCCTACCCCTGGATCTAATATGATCATGTCATCACGGACACCCGCTTGCTGGGCAATTTGGACACTTTCTTTCAAATCGGCGATCATATCTGAAATCAGATGTGTGTAGTTTCGTTCTGGCCGATTGTGCATTAAAATGATTGGGACATTGTGCTTCGCTGCCACATGTGCCATTTGGGGATCTGCCTTCGCTCCCCATACATCATTAATGATGGAGGCTCCAGCTTTCACCGCTTCATCTGCAACACGGGCTTTATACGTATCAATAGAGATAGGTACATCTAATTCTTTTGTGATCTTCTCAATGACAGGAATGACCCTTGAAAGCTCCTCTTCTTCCGAGACAAGTGCCGCTCCCGGGCGAGTCGATTCTCCGCCAATATCAATAATATGCGCCCCGTCTTCTATCAGCTGCGCTGCATGAGCCAGCGCTTTATCTACTTGATTAAACTTTCCTCCATCTGAAAAAGAGTCAGGAGTGACATTTAAAATGCCCATGACCAATGTCTTTTCTTCATAGCTAAGGGTGTGATGCTTGGCCTGTATGATTTTAGGCTGTTTTATCAATTGTTGTGTCATTGTGTCCACCTACTCTTTATGGTCTTGACGTTCTTTTGTGTATTGCATTCTTAACTTTGTTGAGATGGTCCGGCTGTTTTTGGGCAAGTGGATGTCTCCTATACTCCCGAAAGGTACAACTCCCTGAACAGAATTAGTCATCCATACCTCATCAGCTGAGAGCAAATGTGAGACTGGGTATCGTCCTTCCTTTAGCGAGATCCCCATCGCGTGGAGCGTTTCCATACAGTATCGACGAGTGACCCCATTTAAAATGCCTGTATCAAGTGACGGTGTATAGACCACATCATCTTTCCGCCAAAAAACATTCGAGGTAATACCTTCTGCCACATCATCTTCTTTCGTTAAAAAGATGCCTTCTAACGCCGGGTCGTTCCCCACTTCTCTTTTCGCGAGCAGGTTGTTCATATAGTGATGAGACTTGAGGCGCCTTGGCCCTTCTGGTGTATTTCTTCTTGTTTGAAGAATGACTCCCTTTTTCTCATCTAAAATAGATTCTGGACGGAATGGAGAGATCATGACAAAAACGACAGGCTCTTCATAAGGATCTGCAGAAAACCCATTGCCTCTGCCCGCAGAAACATTCAAGCGAATTCTCGCATGGCCGCCGGCTATTTGGTTTTTATTCAGTAAAGTATAAATGATGTCGAGTACAAATGGTTTCTCTATTGTGGATTCGATGCAAAGGTCACGTAATGATTGATTGAGCCTTTCAAGATGCCAATCTAACAGGAAGACTTGTCCTGCCAGGCTGGTAAATGTTTCGAATACACCGATGCCATATAGAAAACCATGATCAAAAGGAGAAAGAGTCGCGTCTTTCTCCTCTATATACTGACCGTTCAGATAAATGATCATGCGTTTACTTCATGCCCCTTTTTACGATAGGTTTCAATGAAATTTTTCAGCATTTCTTTTCCGAAGGACGTCATAATCGATTCAGGATGGAATTGCACACTTTCAATCGGCAGTTCTTTATGGCGAATCGCCATGAGCTCGCCTTCTTTTGTGCTGGCTGTTGCGTCAAAGCACTCTGGCAATGTCTCATTTTTGACAATTAATGAATGGTATCTCGTTGCGACGAGCGGATTTTGAAGTCCTGTGAAGACACCTTTTCCGTCATGTTTAATCTCTGACGTTTTACCGTGCATTAAGCGCTCTGCTCGAACGACATCCCCGCCAAAGACTTGTGCGATGGATTGGTGACCTAGACACACACCGAAGATCGGAATACTTCCTGCAAAGTGCTTGATCGCCTCCATACTAATTCCCGCTTCATCAGGACTGCATGGCCCTGGAGAAATCATGAGGAAATCCGGCTTGAGCTCTTCAATTTCTTGAATGGTTACTTGATCATTCCGTTTCACGATCAATTCTTCTCCAAGCTCACCTAAATACTGGACCAGGTTGTACGTAAATGAATCATAATTATCAATCATTAAAATCATACTCTGCTCACCTCTAACTCAAAATAGTCTCTTCTTTGCTCAGCTGTAATGCTTTTTTCACTGCATAGGCTTTTTTAATCGATTCTTTATATTCGTGTTTTGGGACAGAATCTATGACGATCCCCGCACCTGACTGCATAAAGGCTTTTCCTTCTGTACAATACGCAGTACGAATGACGATATTAAAGTGCATATCGTGATTGAATCCAAACCAGCCTATAGATCCAGTATAAAGCCCACGTCTTGTTGGCTCAAGTTCTTCTATGATTTCCATCGTCCTTACTTTTGGAGCACCTGTAATCGTTCCACCTGGGAATACAGCTCTCATAACATCTACCGCGTCACATTCATCACGCAGCTCTCCTTGTACATTGGATACAATATGCATCACGTGTGAATATTTCTCAATCGCCATAAATTCGTTCACTTTTACGGATCCATAAGTGGATACGCGTCCAAGGTCATTCCGCTCAAGGTCAACGAGCATCACATGCTCTGCGCGTTCTTTTTCATTTTCAATGAGCTCTTTTGCCAGCGCTTGATCCTCAGCGTCGTCTTTGCCTCGTGATCTTGTTCCGGCAATTGGTCTTGTTTCTAGCTGAGTTCCTTTTTTCTTAATAAGCAGCTCTGGAGATCCACAAACAATTTGGAAGTCAGGCGTATGCAGGTAAGACATGTAAGGAGATGGATTGACTTGACGTAACGTTTTGTATAAATCATACGGATGAGTGTGAAGCTGTTCATCTTGTCTGATGGATAAGTTCACTTGGAACACATCACCGTTTGCGATATATTGCTTAATTTTCTCTACTGCTTCCCCAAAGGTTTCTTCAGTGAATGGTGCTGCTGGTACAAATTCTGTGGAAGGTTCACTGACAGGTGATTGTGCTGATTCTTCTGAAGAGCTTGTCCATTTTTGCTTCCATTCTTCAAGCCTTTGGTTCGCTTTACTCACTGATTCCGTTTCCTCTATGTGCGTAATCAGCCACAGCGCGTGCTCTTTATGATCAAAAACTGCAACATCGTTAAATACGAGGAAATAAAGGTCTGGTGTTTGAAGATCATCAATTGACAGCATCTTAAAATGTTCGATGTATCTAGCATAATCGTAGCTTAAAAACCCAATTGCTCCGCCTTGAAAGTCGGGGTATTCGTCGTTCGTTTCGGTTCGAAGGGTTTGAAACCAATCCGTAAAGGCTCTGAATGGATCACCTTCTTTGAACAGCACCTCATCTTGATAATGGATAGTCGTCATTCCATCTTTCCCCTTCGCTTTAGCGATCGGGTGAATACCAGCGATGCTATAAGAACCGACGCGCGCACTTTCAAGAAGCACATGATGTGTTTCACGAGCAGTTAATTGTTCGTATCTTTTCAAAAATGCATCTTTCGTAAAAGGAATTTTGATGCCCATCGGCCTGCGTTGTGTCATGTTATCATCCTTTTTCATTTTCATTAACCTTATTGTAATGCAATCCAATTTATTTAGAAAATAGTATTTGCTTTCCATCTTCAGAATTCATAAAAAAACCCCAGCAAATGCTGGGGTGATTGGTTTAATCGAATTGATAAAGAGGTGTACTGAGGTAACGCTCACCATTACTTGGGATGATGGCCAGAACCTTTTTCCCTTTACCAAGCTTCTTCGCTGTTTGAAGCGCTGCGTAAATAGCTGCTCCAGAAGAAATACCGCCAAGGATTCCTTCTTCTTTCGCTGCTTTTCTTGCAAGCTCAAATGCATCTTCGTTTTTCACTTGGATGATGCCGTCATATATTTCTGTGTTCAAGATGGAAGGAACAAAACCTGCTCCAATTCCTTGAATTTTATGCGGACCCGGCTTACCGCCTGACAATACAGGGGAATCTGTCGGCTCTACTGCATAAAGCTGAATGGATGGGATGGCTTCTTTTAGGACTTCACCAGCACCTGTAATCGTACCGCCCGTACCAACACCTGCAATAAATGCATCAAGCTCGCCGTCAAACTGTTCAAGAATTTCTTTCCCAGTTGTACGACGGTGAATCTCTGCATTGGCTTCGTTGCTAAATTGCTGAGGCATGAAGTAACCATGCTCTTCTGCTAATTCTTCCGCTTTTTTGATGGCACCCTTCATTCCTTCTGCACCTGGTGTTAAGACAAGTTCCGCACCATAAGCGCGTAAAAGGTTGCGGCGCTCCTGACTCATTGTGTCCGGCATAACCAAAATCGCATTGATTCCTTTAGCAGCCGCTACCATTGCAAGGCCGATTCCTGTATTTCCGCTTGTTGGTTCAATAAGCGTATCGCCGGCTTTTAATGTACCTTTTGCTTCAGCATCTTCGATCATCGCTAAAGCAATACGATCTTTGACACTGCTGCCCGGGTTCATATATTCAAGTTTCAAGTAGACATCCGCACTGTCTTCATCTACTAAACGGTTTAATTTAACGACTGGTGTATTTCCTATTAGTTCAAAAACTGAATTTGCAATACGAGCCATCACTAACACCTCTATCTCCGAGTAATTTTATTGTATTAATATTAAATTATCAATTTCAAAAAATTTTGTCAATGCTTTTAGTCCTGCTCTCCATCGTAAAACCATGTGACTTTCGCTTCTTTCCACAGGGTTTTGACATTCGCCTTTTCACCTAGATCTTCCATGGCAATCTGCCTTTTAATCTGGTCTTTGACTTCGTCATAGGAGAAAGAGCGACCATTTAATTTTTCTTTTAACTGAATAATGGCATACCCGTTTTTGGTCTGAATCGGCTCTTTCGTCCATTCATCTGGCTGAAGCTTTTGAGCTTCTTGTATGTATAGGGCTGGGATACTTTCCTGCTCTTCTGTCACAAATCCAAGATCTCCGCCGTATGGTGAGGTGTAACGGTCGATTGAACGTTCAGCTGCCACGGCTTCGAAGCTAGACCCACCTTTTAAATCTTTTAATACATTTTCAGCCTCGCTCTTTGTCTTCACGACGATATGGCGAATGCGGTATGAATCATCATATTGATATAAGTCCTTGTTTTTTTCATAAAACGATTTCGCTTCTTTTTCAGAAACGACGGCATCTCTTGTTAAAAGCTGCTCTAATAAAATTTGATAACGAATCTGTTCTTTCCATTCCTTCTCACTTGTATGTCCATCTTCATAGAAATTATTAGACACCGCTTTGAGCATGAGCAATTCACGATTGATCTCTTTTGAAGACACTTCCAGCTTGTTTTGCTTGGCAAGCTGATTGACCACCTTCTGATTGATCATTTGCTCAAGAGTCGCCTTTCCGTAGCGGTCTTCCATTTTCTTTAGCCATTCTTGACGCGTCACCTTCTCTTTTCCAATCGACGCAATTTCTTCACCACTCTTCCCGTTAGAAGAAGCCTGTGACATTTGTGACTTTGTTAATACATATGCAATGACAACGGCATTAATCATGAGCAACACGAGAATAAATGTCCATACCACTCTTGCTTTTAGTCTCATCTTTCGTCTCCTTTCCATTCTAAAAAGAAAACCCGCTGCTTAGAGCTTAGCGGGTTAATTCTTCACGCAGCTCCTCTAGCTCTTCTTTTGTAAATACATACGTTTCGTTACAAAAATGGCATTGAGCTTCTGCTTGTCCGTCTTGTTCAATCATATCGTCAATTTCGGTTTTTCCTAGGCTGATAATGCCATTTGCAAACCGTTCTTTTGAGCAGTTACAAGCAAATTCGACAGGTAAAGTTTCTAAAATTTGAGGCTTTTCACCAAGTACTTCTTCTAATATTTGTTCTGGTGTCATCCCTTTTTCAATGAGTTTAGAGATTGGTTCAATAGTTGACAGGCGCTTTTCTAGTCTTTCAATGACAGCATCTTCTGTACCAGGCAGCAATTGAATGATGAAACCGCCTGCTGCGAGAATCGAATTATCTGGATTGACAAGGACACCTACGCCTACAGAAGAAGGCACTTGCTCAGAAGAAACAAGATAATAAGTAAAGTCATCTCCAATTTCACCTGAGACAATTTCTGTTTGTCCTGTAAAGTGGTCCTTCAGCCCGATATCTTTGACAACACTTAACGTTCCAGATGTTCCGACTGCACGTCTAACATCCAGCTTGCCATGTTCATTTAAGTCAAAGTGAACTTGTGGGTTTGAGACATATCCTCGTACCTGGCCTTTTGCATTTCCATCAGCAATAATGGCGCCGATTGGTCCACCGCCTTCTATTTTGACAGTTAGCTTATTCTCACCTTTCAGCATAGCACCCATCATGACTGTTGCTGTCATCGTTCTGCCGATGGCTGCTGATGCAGTCGGCCACGTATGATGTCTTCTTTGTGCTTCGTTGATTGTATCTGTTGTGTTTGCAGCATATGCGCGGACTTTTCCATCATATGCTAACGCTTTAACTAAGTAATCCATTTGATTTAAACCTCCTATAATACACCGACACGATTACGTTCATAAATGAGCTGCAGTCCTTTTAATGTGAGGAACGGATCGACAATATCAATACAGTCTGATTCATTTCCAATCAATGTAGACAAACCGCCTGTTGCAATGACTTTCGGTGTTTGTTTGGCTTGCTGCTTCATCCGTTTCACTATTCCCTCGACTTGGCCAACATATCCATAAAGGATGCCGGATTGCATCGCACTGATGGTGTTTTTTCCAACAATGTGATCTGGACGGACAATTTCAATTCTCGGCAGCTTCGCCGCTCTTGTATATAAAGCTTCAGTTGAGATGGTAATACCCGGTGCAATCGCTCCACCCATGTATTGTTTTTGTTCATTGATATAACAGTAGGTTGTTGCTGTTCCAAAGTCTACCACAATAAGAGGTGCCCCATATAGGTGAATTGCTGCTACTGCATTGACAATTCGATCTGCCCCGACTTCCTTTGGGTTGTCACACATAATGTTTAATCCAGTCTTCATTCCAGGCCCTACAATTTGGGGTGTTATGTGAAAATACTTTTCGCACATTCTTTCAAGTGCGAACATCATTGGCGGGACAACAGACGAAATGATAATCCCTTCTATTTGGTCAAACATCAGCCCCACATAATCGAATAAAGCCCTGATGGACATACCAAATTCATCTTCTGTTTTATGACGGCTTGTTTCAATTCGCCAATGGTAGTTTAGATCGCCATTATGATAAACACCTAAAACGGTATTTGTGTTTCCTACATCTATCACGAGTAACAACTTCATCACCACTTTGAATAGTTTCTCAAAAAGAGCATTTTTCGACTTTCTATCATACCATACACGAATTGAGTTCCATTTGTAAACAATTCGAAACCGATCCATTCATGAATCGAAATAAAAAAAGCCGCCGGTGATCCCGGCAGCTTTCACAGAAGGAGATTAGATCTCCTCATCTTCTTTTTTCTTGATGTTTACTTTCACATCATCGTTTTTCTCTTCGTCATCTGCATATACACGCTCTGGAAGCTTTCCAGTTTCGTAAAGAGATTTAATTTGTTCAGCATCTAATGTTTCAACTTCTAGAAGGGCTTGTGCGATGATTTCTAACTTATCTTTATTCTCAGTGAGAATTTGTTTCGCACGTTCGTAGCTCTCCTTAATGAAACGCTGAACTTCTTGGTCAATTTCGTAAGCGATCGCTTCACTGTAATTCGGCTCATTGTTAAAATCACGGCCAAGGAAGACTTGACCTCCTTGTGATTGACCGAATTGAAGCGGACCAAGTTTATCAGACATACCGAACTCTGTGACCATTCTTCTTGCAATGCCTGTTGCACGCTGGAAGTCGTTGTGAGCGCCTGTACTGACTTCACCAAACGTAATTTCCTCTGCAACACGACCGCCGAGCAAGCCGACAATCTTATCAAGAAGCTCTGGCTTCGTTTGGAAATAACGGTCTTCTCTTGGAAGCATGACCGCATATCCGCCTGCCTGACCACGAGGAACGATCGTTACTTTATGCACCATGTCCGCTTCGTCTAGGATAAGACCTATGACGGTATGACCTGCTTCATGGTAAGCCACAATATTACGTTCTTTCTTCGAAATGACACGGCTTTTCTTCGCCGGCCCAGCGATGACACGGTCAGTCGCTTCGTCAATATCACGCATATCGATTTTCTTTTTGTTATGACGGGCAGCAACAAGTGCTGCTTCGTTTAGTAAGTTCTCAAGATCTGCTCCAGAGAACCCTGGTGTTCTGCTTGCAATGGCTTTTAAGTTAACTGACTCGTCAAGCGGTTTGTTTTTCGCATGAACTTTCAGTACTTCTTCACGGCCAATAACATCTGGGCGGTCAACCGTAATTTGACGGTCAAAACGTCCCGGACGCAGCAATGCAGGGTCTAGAATATCTGCACGGTTTGTCGCAGCAATGATAATAATACCTTCGTTGGCACTAAAACCATCCATTTCAACAAGAAGCTGGTTAAGCGTTTGTTCACGCTCGTCATGACCACCGCCAAGACCGGCTCCACGCTGACGACCCACTGCATCAATCTCATCAATAAAGATTAAGCAAGGTGCATTCTTTTTCGCATTTTCGAATAAATCACGTACACGTGATGCACCGACACCGACGAACATCTCGACGAAGTCAGAACCACTGATGCTGAAGAAAGGAACGCCTGCTTCTCCTGCAGATGCTCTCGCAAGCAATGTTTTACCTGTACCTGGAGGTCCTACTAGTAAAACCCCTTTAGGGATTCTTGCGCCAAGCTCCGCAAATTTACGTGGGTCCTTCAGGAATTCAACCACTTCTACAAGCTCTTGCTTTTCTTCATCTGCACCGGCAACATCTTTAAATTTCACACGTTTCTTCTCTTCTGTGTAAAGCTTCGCCTTACTCTTACCAAAGTTCATGACTCGGCTTCCGCCGCCCTGAGCTTGGTTCAATAAGAAGAAGAACAGGATAAAGATGATGATAAACGGAATGATGGTTGTCAGAACTTGCAGCCATCCATTTGTTTCAGGTGCTGGTTCTACTTTTACATCTGTATTCTTCAGTGCACTGTAAATTTGGTCAACACCTTGACCATCTGGAACATGGGTAATGAAGTATTGATCTTTCTTCGCGCCATCTAATTGACCACGAATTTCATAAACCCCTCTTACAGGCTGAATGGAGATACTCTCCACTTTTCCCGCACTTAGATTTTGCGAAAATTTGCTGTAAGACATGTTCTCAGGCTTTTGATTTGGGGATCCTAACCAACTGACGACCCCTATCACAAGTAATAAAATAAGTATATAAAAAATCGTATTACGAAAAACCCGATTCATTCCTTACCTCCTCCCACAGTAAGCACAACTATGTTCAATAGTATCATAGAAAATCATTCCAACACAACCAATAACCTCATGTATACGTATGCTGATTAGCCTTCGTAAACAGATGGTTTTAACACTCCAATATACGGGAGGTTTCGGTAACGTTCAGCGAAATCCAATCCATAGCCGACAACAAATGCATCTGGCACTTCAAATCCAACATAATCTGCTTTGATGTCTGCTTTGCGGCCGCTTGGTTTATCAAGCAATGTCACAATTTTAATGGAATTTGCTTTACGGTATCGGAAAAGCTCTACCAGATAGCTCAAAGTTAACCCACTGTCGATGATATCTTCCATAATCAAAATATCTCTTCCTTCAACAGAAGTATCTAGATCCTTAATGATCTTTACTTCTCCAGAAGATACGGTAGACTTTCCGTAGCTAGATACATCCATAAAATCAAGTTCTAAATATGTATCAATGTGTTTGATCAGGTCTGCCATGAATGGAAGAGCCCCTTTCAAAACACCAATAGCCAGGGGAAATTTACCATCATAATCACTGGTTAATGTTGCACCCAGTTCCTTCACTTTTTGCTGGATCTCTTCTTCTGAGATCAAAATCTTTTCAATATCTTGTTTCATGCTTTTGCTTGCCCCCTACAAATTTTCGTGCTGTCTATATTGTAATACAATGAGATCGCTGTTTGTCATATCAATTTCTTCAAAAACGGATTTTTTCAGACCTGGGATCCAGATGATTTGATGATCCGAGTCAGTGACGATCGGCCAGCTGTCTCTTTCTGCAAGAGGCACTTTTTTATCAATAAATATATCCTTCACCTTTTTTGATCCATTCATCCCTTTAAGTTTGATTCGATCACCATTTTTTCGTGAGCGAATGATCAAAGGGAGACGAACATGATCTTTTTGAAGCAAGAAAAAATGGTTTCCGTTCCGTGCATCCTTCGGAACATGATTTGATACGGCGATAGACTGTCCATTTGGGAGAAAAAGCTCTTCTCCGAGCTCAACCTTTAAGTGAAGAGCATAAGACTGGTCTAATACATGCGATCGTTCAAAGGTAAACATACAGTGATCATAAGACTTGACAGCTTGTAAACCTTTTGGCAAATCTAATGATCCAGACGGTTGATCGGTATGAGATAACCAGTCTAAAGTCCCTAGAATATGCTGGTTTGAAAACGCTGATTGAGTGTTTTCATAAAGATAGTTTAATATTAGTTGAATGCCTCTTCTTTGTAAAGGCAAAGGCAGGTCAAGCAAAGGCTTCGTTTTGATCTCAATTTGCTTAGGCGATTGACTCGTTATCACTTGGTTCATTTGTTCCTTTGTTAAAGCCTGCAAGTATTGCTCATCCTCAGTCAGCATGTCACTTACAAACTGAAAGCTTTCATGTACATGAGGTGCCTCTTCTTTTAACACGGGAAGAATGTGTCTTCTTACCCGGTTTCTCAAGTAGTCATCCGTATGATTGCTTTGATCAATGACATAGGGGACATGTTCTTTTTCACAAGCTTTTAGTACGTCGTCCTTAGAGTATCCAATGAGCGGTCGAATCAGCCACCCATTTTGAAAAGGACGTTTTGCTTGGATACCCGCGAGTCCTATACCAACAGTCCCTCTCGCAAGTCTCATCAACATTGTTTCTACTTGGTCGTCTCCATGATGTGCAAGCGCTATAAATTGAGCGTTGTATTGCTCCATCAATTGACGAAAGAAAGCATATCTGCACTCCCTTGCAGCTGCCTGTTTGTTTAAGCGGTTTTCTTTTGCATATTGGGTGACCTGTATGCGGGACGATTCAAAAGGGATCTCGTGCTCCTTACAGTAAGCCTCAACAAATGCCAAATCAGCAAAGGACTCTTCTCCTCTGAACATGTGATCTACATGGGCTGCAATCAGCTGATAGGAACCTTTGCGGCGCTTGTTAAGTTCATGCAGTAAGAGCATAGAATCCGGTCCGCCGGAAACCCCGACAATGACTGTCGTATTTTCAAGGTAAACATCATGTTTTTTCAAAAAAGATTCAATTCTATTCACAACTTCCTCCTCACAAAGAGCAGGTAATTTAAAGATATACATATCCTATCACTTTCAGTAGCTCCAAGCAAAGAAGAAGCCTGCTTTTTTACAGCTCTACAACAGGAACAAAACCACATATGCACAGTAAAGGGCGAGTACACTGCATACGATAAGAATGGTTTCAAAAAGCCCGCCTGATTTTTTACGTATTGACGTTCTTTTTGCTGCTGCAGCCCGCGATCGTGAGGTCACTTGTTGATTTTGATTAACAGCGGGTTTTGGCGCAGGTTTTTGCTGCTGCTTCTTTTGGCGCGATTTTCTTGATGCAATCAGCTGTCCTTCTTTCAGCATCGCACTTTTCATGTCTGCTGCTGATTGATATTTACCTTGTAGAGCAGCCTTTAACACCCTTTCATATCGCTTTAATAAAGGATGTCCTTCAATGGCTCGATAAAGCTGCTTTTCTGGTTCTGCTCCTTTTTTGAATTCTTTCTTATACGCACAGTTGACCATCACCATGGTTAGGGCAAATAAATCATAGGTTGGTTCAGCTTTTCGTGTACCGAATCCCCAATAACCTCGATCAAAAAACTCGGTATACTCCTTAATTGCCCTGCCTGCTTTCGTCGTTCCTCCCACATCAATGCACCGAATCGTTGCCGGGGGACCAGAAACAATGAGATTATCCGGCTTTAAGTCACCAAAAATCCATCCTTCCTGATGTAAATGAGCCAGACTGGATAAAAGCTGAATCATCAAAACAACGATCCACTCATCACCCTTTTGTTTCACAAATTCAAGCAGTAATGGGCCTCTGACATATTCCATCACATAAAAGGAGCGTTTTTGAGGCATACCTGGATAAATCGCATCATCCATATCATAAAAAGAAGGCCCCATGGTTTTCACAGGAGCCTTTGAAAAGGATTTTAATACATTGACTTCAGATGCAATGAGCATACTGTCATCACTCACTTTAAGGGCCGCTTGCCCATGTGGCGATTCGGCCAGATAGACAACACCGTTCGCCCCTTTTCCAAGCTCTTTTACAATACGGTAATGATGGTGGTGCCATTTCCCTTGAATCACCGTGCCTAACGGGATGTTAGAAGCCGAATTCATCATCATGCTCTTCCTTTGCTTCAAGCAGCCCTTTGCGTGAACGAACTGATTTGAAATGCTGAAGTGCTTCCCGAAGCGCTGGTCCCGTTGGGGTGATGCCTCCAGTGGTCAGTTTTGGGAAAATAGATGATAATGAATCGAATCGAGGCGTCCAATTCAACACAATTTCAGCATCTGAGTTTTTCCCGGGAAATACACACATCCCAAACTGATTTTCTCCAATTCTTGAATTTAAACTGATGGAAAGGTCGATAAGTGCCTCTTTGACGGTTGGCAGCTTCGGTTTCATACTTGCACTTGTATCAACAAGCACAAGTACTTGAAGATGAACCGTTTCTCCTAACTCATCGACAACCTCCATTACTTCCCCGCGCTTATCAGGTGGAAGCTCTTCAATTTCAGTGTCTTTGCCGAGTATTTGCTGCAATTCTTTATTCACAACACCTTGCAGGGTTTGTGTCATTGCTTTTTTCGTGACCATTTGTACTGTTTGAGATAACTGCTGGACGTAGACAACTTGATGGATGCCTCCCCCTGCGAGAGCAATCCCCTCTACTTCCTTCATCGCTTCATGATCGTGTCTGTTTTCTTCCATAATGCCAATGACATTGACTGTAATCCCTTGTTCCTTTGCCAATGAGGCAATCGCAAGCGGATCTTCCCCGTGATTTGAGCAGCCATCTGTAATCAATAAGATTTGGTTGACGTGACCTTTTCGCATCTTCATTCCTCCTGGGATTGTAACTGAATGCTTATATCCCCATCATCGCCAGAAGAAATTCATATTATACGATATTTTAAGAAATCTCTTGTTTCTCAAGATAGAATGTGCCGGTCGGAATGGAAGCCCATTTTGGTGTGTTGTGGTCGAGCCTGATGACAACAACTGTCATATCGTCGTCAATTTGTCCTGCTCTTGTTCGAATAACCTCTTCCATTAATAAATCAGCAATTTCTTGGGGATCTTCTGTTTTAAAGCTTTTCATTTTCCGTTTCACCCATAGATCATGATTTTCAATATGCTTCGGCCCCTCAAAAATACCGTCACTCATCATAATCAATAGGTCTCCTGCCTTCATCTGTTCGCTCACAACCTCGACTTCAAATTCATCAATAATGCCAATCGGCAAGTTGCTTGCTTGTACCTTCATCACCTGATCACCCCGTTTAATAAAGCTGGGTGTTGAACCAATCTTGAGGAACTTACAGCTTGCATCCTGTAAATCAATGATCGATAAATCCAATGTTGAATAGATCTCGTCCGTCGTTCGTAAAGATAAAATACTATTAATGGTTTTAATCGCCACTTTTTCATTGATACCTGATGCTAATATTTTTTCTAACAGCTTAATCGTTTCATTGCTTTCAAAATGAGCACGTGCTCCGTTGCCCATTCCATCACTAATAGCTGCGGCATACTTGCCTGCTCCAAGCTCCATCATGCTGTAGCTGTCTCCAGATACCAGTCCTCCGCCTTTTGCTGCATGTGTCACGCCTGTAGCTACTCGGTATGATTTAGCAGAGCCAAATACAACGTGGCAATAGCCTGTTGGATGCTCTGCACACTGTTCTGCTTTGACTAAAATCTGTTCTTCTAAAATATCTGAAAGCATTGGCGCAATGATTTTTTCACATTCCCCATGCCCTTGGCAATATGGGATTCTCATTTCAATATCCACATTTCCCTGCTCCAAGCTATAGATTTCTACTTGCTGAATTTCAATGCCAAAGTGCTGTAGTGCTTCTATCATCTGCTCTTCCTGAATAAAATGCTGCTCTCTTTCTCGTTTTATTTCCCGGGAAAAATCCTCCATCACTTGTGAGACCCCCATCAGCTGTTCAGCCACAAGACGCCTGCTGTCTTGGACTTTTTTCTTCAGTGTCTGGTTAGCTTTATAGTAAGCGATCTCCTCTTCGATCAATTCCTCAACATGTTTTGATTTTGAGCAGTGCTGACTAAATTTCTTTTTCAATTTTCGGTTATGCTCATACGTTTTTTCATCAGATTCATGCATAACTTGTTTCATTAGTTCATAGGTTGTATCAAAGTTCTGCACCCAGCATTTATTTTTCTTATAGCACGTTTGACAGGATCGTTCTGTGATCGTACTTAAAAAAAGATCTACATCCTCTTCCTGCTTCTTCTCTTCAGGAATGGATTCGTAAAATGTCGCAAAACTCTCAGACAGCGCATGAAATACATGAGAGAATTGATCTACCTTTTTTGCTGTCACGTCTCGTACCTTCCGAGCATATTGCTGCTGCTCTTGTACATGCTCTACCGTACCAGGAATGTATTTCGCTACCTTGGAAGTAACTGATTGCGGCGTGAGCAAAAAGAGCGCAACCGCTATAAGTGATTCATACAGTGTGGTCATGAGACCTGCTGACCCTTCCCCGTACAGTGAAATGAGTAAGGAACCCACAATTAAGCCGATGGCTGCCCCTGCTTTCTTCCCTTCTTTCAGCAATCCGCCTAATAAGCCTGAAAAGGCAAGAAGACTCATCTGATAAAGGTTTCCGATGTTAGCAAGACCGAGAATTAATCCTGTCACAACACCGACCGTACAACCAATACTGGCTCCGCCAATAAAGGCAAATGTCAGCACTACATAACGTGACAAAATATGCTCTGCCTGCATTCCTTGAAATGTGATCCCAGCAAGACCAGTTAAAACTGAGGCAATTAAAATCATAAAACAAATAATTTCTTCGACCTTTAAAGAGTGTTTAATTTTCCTGACTGTAAAAATCGGCAGGCTTTGAAGAAAAATCAGAGTCAAAATGAAGGCAAGTCCTGCTTCGACACCCGCCATGACGTAATCATAACTTTGCACAGCACCTTGCTCTAGGTAAACAAACGCTCCTCGGGTGATCAGCATTGAGAGAACAATGACAACCGGTAATGTTTTCACTGGGTCTTTGATGATGAAAGAAACCACCTTTGACATAAGGAGAAACATGAGCAGCGACGCAAACACAAACAATGCATTTTGAGGTGATATTGTCATCGCCCCAGCGAGTAATGCTAGACAAGCAAGCATCGCCTTATCTCTTTTAATAAGCAGCATGGAGCCAAAGAAAGGCAGAGCAAACGGCATAATTTCAGATAATATAAAGGCTCGTCCTAATAAAAAGCCTAGAACAACATAAATAAACCCTTTATAGAAAAAAAGAGAATGCGTGTGATGAAGAAACAGGTTTTTCATCTTTTTTAATCCCGCACTGATTCTTTCAAACCCCGCTCCTGTTAAATCAGTTCTTCTTTCTAGTTTTTCCATCTTCTCATCCCCCACCTGATATTCGTTGCTTGTCATTATAGCGAAGGTGAAAAAGAAATTTTGTCAAAAGAAGTTGTCGTTTCCATAAAACGTTCGACGCTTTATTCGTCAAAGAGGCATACTTTCATGAAAGTCGATGTCTTTCATCAGAATTTTACGAAGGCACAAAAAAACAGCTTTCCTATAGAAAGCTGTTTCGAATATGACCCGTACGGGATTCGAACCCGTGTTACCGCCGTGAAAGGGCGGTGTCTTAACCGCTTGACCAACGGGCCTTGCTTTATGTTCTAGTTAAAAGGATAGCGGCGGAGGGGATCGAACCCCCGACCTCACGGGTATGAACCGTACGCTCTAGCCAGCTGAGCTACACCGCCATAATGAAAATGCGCTAAGAAGCACAAGAACTATAATACAAAGGATTCGCTTGTCCGTCAATAGAAAGTTTTAAATTAAATGACGAAATCTCAAAAAATGTCGGATGGATCATGAAAAAAAGCACCTGCTGAACAGCAGATGCTTTGTTGTGAAAATATATAGAAAGCAGCAACAAGTTAACCTCTTCTTGCTCCGCGCCCCCCACGTTTTGATTCCGTGTTACGTTTTAAAGATGTTAAGCGATCTTCGCTATCTTTTAAGAATTTGTTCATTTTTTGTTCAAACGATTCCTTCGGACGGAAATCATTTCTGCTTGGTCTTGATTGTTGTTGAGGACGATCTTTTGCTTTTTTAATGGACAAGCCGATTTTACCGTCTTTTTCAACGTTAATCACTTTCACTTCAACTTGTTCACCGACTTTTAAATGCTCATTAATATCTTTTACATAGTTATCGGCTACCTCACTGATATGAACGAGACCAGTTGAACCGCCTGGCAACTCCACAAAAGCTCCAAAATTTGTAATGCCCGTAACTTTCCCTTGTAACTTGCTGCCAACTTCAATCGACATAAAAAAAGTGCTCCTCCTTAGACTTATAAAAAAATCTCATTTGTTCAATTATACATAAACTGAATTTTAAGTGTCAACAAGGCTAATCGCTCTTATTGCCCACATCAAAGATTTTTTCGCCTTTTTTGGACATATAATAGTCCCGTCGTGCCAGTTCGAGTACGTATTCCTTGCTTTTCAGCTTCTTAATTTCATCAGAAATATCTTCCTGCTTTGTTTGTAATTGCTTCAACTCTTTTTCGAGCGCAACCTTCTTCTCTTCTTTTTCCTTTAGTGAAGACGATTGCGACCAGAGGGCACTTGTCACCAAGACAGCAAACATGAGCACGATTACACCAAACACGGTAAGCCTTCTAAGGAGTCCGCGACGTTTGCGTTTTAAGCGCTGCGCTTGCTGTTCCATTTGTTTTTGGTAATCATTTTGAATTTGTGCGATATTTCTTTTTCTCTTGTTCAAAATTGAAGGCCTCCTCTCTTACTTTGTCCAGAATTGTTTCCATTTCGTTTTGATGGTACCAGATAATTTCTTGGCCCCTTGTAAAATTCCTGCTCCTTTTGAGAAAAACAATCTCATTGATGTTCGCCATTTTTCGGGAATCCGATGAATAATGGTCACATTGAGTAACCAGATGAGCGGATAACAAACAATCGACAGCACCTTCCACACGAGCCGAAACGTAAAACGAACAAGACGTAAGAGCGAGTGGAGCAAGAACAGAATAGCACTTATAATCAATGTGATCATCCAGCGGATCGGCTGGAAGACAACCGACATGACCAGCCTTTTTAGGAAGAGAACAGTCTGATATACACACATCATGATAAACTTGAGAATCTTGAGATACAAATGTTTCATCAATGCCTGATACATCGAGAAACCTAGAGCAACAGCTAGAAAAATATAAAGCCTGAATTCTCCCTCATTTGTCAGCAGCAGGACGTAAAAGAATAAGAGACCCTGTACCATCCAAAAAAGGAGATCGTGGATAACCAAAAGCCATTTTGCTGTTTTTTCCCAGTTCACAAACAGCTTGTACGTATCAAGCGATGCGCCCAGCCAGATGCCCATCGCCGCCATGGAAAGCATCGTATAAAACTGGACTGTCAGCGTCATTTAAACAGCTTGCTAAAAAATCCTTTAGCTTTCTCCCCGTGCTGCTCATCCACATATATTAAATCAAAAACACGCCCTTTGATCGACACAACGCCCTTTTCGACGTCTAGGTTTTTCATTTGCAGATTTTCTCCGCGGATGGCGAGAATCCCCATGACCGTCTCCAGCAGAAATTCCTCACTATCAAAGCTTTCCACTTGTTTGACACCAGTAATATCTAAATGCTTTCTGTTTCGCATTGTGACATTGTGCTCCGCGTCTGATGACAGCTTCGTGCCTTGAGGTTGATTATAATATTGATTCATCTATACATCCCCCATATCTCATACTTGCATGTTACTGCATTGTATGTGATAAGAGGGTCATTTAGAACAAGCCCTATTCTGCTGTTTTTTCTTCTTTTAGCACAGTATACATGCCAGCCGCTTCTTCTTTTTTCGTCGTGTCCTTTAACTCGTTGACTTGAACAGTCACTAGTTTTTGACCAAAGCGGATTTGCAGCTCATCTCCTTCTTTCACGTCAGAGCTTGCTTTCGCCTGTGTTCCGTTAATAGATATCCTGCCTTGATCAGCTACTTCTTTTGCCAATGTTCTTCTTTTAATTAAACGGGACACTTTTAAAAATTTATCTAATCTCATGTGTGTTCACCTCTTTCTATGCCTTTCGCATCGTTCCATAGATCGTCCATTTCCTCTAGCGTTAAGTCATCTAACGAACGGCCCATGTCCTTTGCTTTTTGTTCGATATGCTGAAAGCGCCGTATGAATTTTGTGTTGGCAGAAGCGAGTGCCGTTTCAGGCTCTAGGTGATAGAACCTGCCAATATTGACGAGAACAAACAAAAGATCTCCAAATTCATCTTTCATCTGCTTCGTTGCACCTTCGTCCGTCTTCTCTGCCACTTCAACGAGAAATTCCTGCTTTTCTTCTTCGTATTTGTTCCAAATATCTTGAACATCTGTCCAATCAAAGCCCACTTTGGCAGCTTTCTTTTGGAGCTTATACGCCTTTGTTAGTGCCGGAAGTGTCGCCGGAATCGATTGCAAAATAGAACCGGTACGCTCTGGCTTCTCCTGCTGTTTGATTTTTTCCCAGTTGGCCACCACATCTGCTGCCTCAGAAACATTCGTGTCACCAAACACATGGGGGTGGCGTCGAATCATTTTTTCTGTGACATGCTGAATGACGTCATCGATTGAGAAATAACCGTCATCTTCGCCAATTTGAGCGTGAAGTAACACCTGCAGCAGCACATCGCCAAGCTCTTCCACCATATGATCTGGGTCATCTTCATCTATCGCTTCAAGCAGTTCATAGCATTCTTCAATTAAATATGGTTTCAGTGATTCATTGGTTTGTTTTTGATCCCATGGACAGCCGCCCGGACCTCTTAATGTACGTATGACGTCACGGAAGGTGTCAAATTGTTGATAAAGCAGCTGTTCATCTTGAATTGGAGGAACATAAACACTCGTTAAGTTATTTATCGACACATCTCGATCAAGTTCAAATAAAGGAACGGCAGTAATCTGTTCCTGACTGCTTCCAGCCGCAGTCACAATATAAACTTCATAATCGTCGGGGAGCTTTTCCATCAGCGTGAGTTTCACATTCGAAGCTGTCATCTGATCATATACCTGACAAATCAGGACGTGCTGGGTTAATTTCAGATCATCCGCTCTCATATCCCCTGCATCAACGAATTGTAATCCCTCGATGGGATCAATCTGCAAGGAGTTGAATGTCGCATCTAGAAAGCTTTGTCCACCAGCGACAGACACCTCAACCCCGCGCTCTTTCTGCCCGGCGACGAGCAGCTGTACGGTCTTTTCTGCCACAAATGGATGACCAGGTACAGCGTACACAATGTCTTTTTCTGCTGCCTCTGCAAATAATATTTCGGTAATTTCCTGATACACCTGATCAAACTGATCATGCTTTTCATAAATTTCATCAAAAAAGGTGAGAGATGGGACCTCCTGCATTAACTCTGCGATAAGCGGATGATCCTGCGTTCTCATAAATACTTCTTTCGCCTGCTTCAGCTGCTTATATACACCGAGCGTCAGCTGATCCATGTCGCCTGCCCCGAGACCGACGACGGTAATCTTACCTGCCATTTTGATTCCCTCTCATCTGTTTAAAATATAAAATCTTTTCTCCTAATGGAATGAGTCTCCATTCCTCGTCCGTAAATACTTCTAGCTTAAGAATACTATATAAAAAGGCGAAACCACCAATAAAAACTGATGTCAGGCTCTCTAAAACGGAAAACGGGCGTTTTTCAAAGGGGATGACCCATGAAAACAGAGCCTGATATCCTATTAAGACCACAGCCATGAAGGCGGCTGATAAAAGAATTTTCACCGGGAACAGCTCTCTCAACGAAATCCATCCTTTATGCTTCAAATAAACGGCATTGAGCACGGCTACTGTGAGAAAACCACATACAGTTGACCATGCGGCACCATGGATGCCAAATAACGGTACAAACTCAATTGTTAGAATCCATTTCACCAGCACGCTGAGAACCACCACAACAGCAGGATATACAGTATGCCCGAGCCCTTGCAGTAAAGCCGCCTGCGTAATGGCAATCGACGTAAAGACGATCGATATACAGAATATTTGCAAGGCATCGGTGCCTAAGTCATTACGAAAAAGCATTGTATTGACTGGTGCTAAAATACAAATCAGTCCAACCGCTGACCCTATCCCTAATACCGACGTGGTCTTAACCGATGAGCGAACTTTTTGCCGTATTGTTTCATGCTCTCCATTCCTCATGGCTGCAGATAAAAATGGCACAAGAGAGGTTCCGATGCTGATGGCAAACACCGTTCCGAGCTGTAAGAAAGGCTGGCCTCGGTCATATACACCTTTCGCCGCCTTTGCCGCCGCTTCACTGAGACCCTCGCTGCGCAGCAGTGCATACAGATGAAAAGCATCAATCATTTGCATCCATAAAATGAGCAAACCGCTGACACAAATCGTCAATGTATACAGCACCAAACTCTTCATAACATCTTTTTTTCGAAGTGTCGCCTGTTTGCCTGACATACTTGCAACAGACTGCTTTCGATAGGTCAGCCAAAGGAAAAGAAGCAAAATGAGCGAGGCCGCACTTCCTGCGATAGAAGAGAACACCGCACCCGCCCCTGTTTCATAAAGCGAATAGCCGTGCCTCACGAAATAGAAGGATAAAACAAGCAGGACACCTACCCTGATGAGCTGCTCAACCAACTGAGAAACAGCTGTTGGAAGCATCAGACCGTCACTCTGAAAAACTCCCCTCAGCATCACAGTGAGCGGCAGAAATAGAAACACAAAAGCACTCATCTGGATGAGCAGAATTAATTGACTGTCTGCCATAAGACTCGCAATTGTGCCTGCTCCTATGTAAAGACAAAGAAATAAGGCTAGGCTCAGTAAAGTGATATAGACCAAGGATACCCTTGTAATGATCCGTCGATTCTCTTCCCCATGCTCACTCAAAAGCTTGGACACCATGACAGGAAAACCTGTTGTACCAAGCATGATGGCAATGCCAAGGAAAGGATATACCTGCTGATAAATATAAAACCCTGTGTCCCCTACGATGTTTTGAAACGGGACACGGTAAACGGCACTTAATATCTTTGATAACAAGCCTGCGATGGTCAAAATCACCGCACCCTGGAAAAGCCAATGCGGCTGATTCACAGCATTTTTCATGGATGACTCCTTTAAAATAAATCTACAGTTAAACGCACTCATTATAACATACGTGAATGAAAAGACGTTTCTTTCTAAGGAGTAGACGGCACATGTCTCGTTTTGTTTCATCCCATATAAAAAACCGACAAAATCAAATGATTTCATCGGCATTCTTTCATTTTATCAAGATGATATAGAGTTATTAGACCTAATGTTCCATTTGACGGGCTAAGAAGCCAGCTGCCGTTTCTGCCGCTTTATGCTCCACTTCTCCCATTGAACGCTCTTTAGAAAATAAGACGACGGCGCCAATTGGATCTCCGTTCGCAACAATAGGTGCAATGGTATAAGCAGATACGTCATCATCAATACCATCGACAAGTTGAATTTCTTTTTTATTTTCTTCTAACACAGAATTACGCTGATCCATTGTTCGTTCAAGTAAATCACTGATGGATTTGTTCAAGTACTCTTTTTTCGAACTGCCAGATACAGCAATATACGTATCTCGATCACAGATCAGGATGGAATGACCCAGACTGTCGAATAATGCATCAGCATATTCCTTCGCAAAGTCTCCTAGCTCACTAATCGGCGAATACTTCTTCAAAATCACTTCTCCATCGCGGTCGACGAAAATCTCAAGCGGATCTCCTTCCCGGATGCGCAATGTTCTGCGAATCTCCTTCGGAATAACCACTCTACCTAAATCATCGATGCGGCGTACAATTCCAGTTGCTTTCATTCACTGCTGCCTCTCTTTCGTTTGATGATGTGTTGGGTGAATGGAACAAAAGCGTCCACTTTATGCAACATTCACCACTTGACCCTGAGTTTAGTATCCGTCACATCAAACGTAATATACACGAGAGACAAACAAAATTTTATGAAGATGGAATGGTTTCTTTTTTCACATCTTGAAGGCCTCGAAGCATGTTAAGGACAACCTCAAGCCATTCTTCAGTCTTCTTGCCTTTCGTTTGGACAGAAATAATCAGCTTGCTGCCTTCCATTCCTAACCCGATTTCACGTCCATATTTACTGCCGAGCTCAAATAATTTTTGACCGTCGATTTCACTGCTTGCTTTCTCATCAAGAGTCATTCTGACAATGCCTTTCTCCATCTTGATCAGCTCGACACGTTCTTGGACAGCGTACACCTTCATTGTCGCAATCGTAAACAAGTCAGCCACTTCTTGCGGATATTCACCAAATCGGTCGATCATTTCATCCTGAAGCTCTTTTCTCTCTTCAATCGATCCAATTGCTCTGAACTGTTTATACATTTCAATCTTTTGCTTGCCATCCGAAATATAAGTGTCTGGGATGTAAGCATCAATTTGCAGATCAATTTCTGGCTCGAACTTATCTTGAGCCGTTGTATCGCCTCTTCTTTCCTCAATGGCTTCTTTCAGCATTTGAGAATAGAGGTCGAATCCAACCGAATCAATGAAGCCATGCTGCTGAGCACCAAGTAAGTTCCCTGCTCCTCGAATTGTTAAATCACGCATCGCAATTTTAAACCCAGATCCGAGCTCTGTGAATTCTTTAATGGCTTGAAGTCTTTTCTCCGCAACTTCAGAAAGAACTTTATCTTTTCGATACGTGAAATAAGCATAAGCGACACGGTTCGAACGCCCGACTCGTCCTCTTAGCTGGTACAGCTGAGAGAGCCCCATTTTATCGGCATCGTGGACGATGAGCGTGTTCACATTTGGAATATCGACTCCCGTTTCAATGATGGTGGTACTGACCAATACATCTGATTCACCTTCAAGAAAATTAATCATCACTGATTCCAGCTCGTTCTCACTCATTTTCCCGTGCGCATAACTGACTTTTGCGTCTGGGACTAGCATGGAGATTTCGTCTGCTTTTCGTTCAATATCCTCAACACGGTTGTAAAGGAAGTACACTTGACCGCCGCGTGCTAATTCTCGCTCTATCGCTTCTCTGACTAGAGCGCCATTATACTCAACCACATAGGTTTGAACAGGGAAACGGTTTTCAGGCGGTGTTTCAATCACTGATAAATCCCGTACGCCAAGCATGGACATATGAAGCGTACGCGGAATTGGCGTAGCCGTTAATGTCAGTACGTCGATATTGGCTTTCATCTGCTTAATTTTCTCTTTATGCGTCACACCAAAACGCTGTTCCTCATCAATGATCAACAGTCCTAAATCCTTGTAGACGATGTCTTTTGAAAGAAGGCGGTGTGTGCCGATAACCATATCGATCGTTCCGTTTTTCAGCCCTTTTAACGTTTCAGTTGTTTCTTTTCTTGTACGGAAACGGCTCAGCTGCGCAATTTTGACAGGGTAGTCTTGGAATCGGTCCATGATTGTGTCAAAATGCTGCTGTGCTAAGATGGTTGTCGGAACAAGCAAGGCTACCTGCTTCCCGTCAGCAATCGCTTTAAAGGCCGCACGAATAGCCACCTCCGTTTTTCCGTAACCCACATCTCCACAAAGCAGACGGTCCATTGGACGTTCCCGCTCCATATCCTGTTTAATTTCGTGAATCGAACGGATTTGATCATCTGTTTCCTGATAAGGGAACGCAGATTCAAACTGGCGCTGCATCTCATGATCAGGCGAGAAGGCATATCCTTTGCTTGCCTCGCGTTCTGCGTACAGTTTAATCAGATCATCTGCGATGTCCTGTACAGATGTTTCAACTTTTTTCTTCACGCGTTTCCAATCGCTGCCGCCTAGTTTGTACAGCTTTGGTTCTTTACCTTCTGATCCTACATATTTCTGCACCTGATCAATTTGTTCAACCGGTACATAAAGCTTGTCGCTTCCTTGATAATGAATATTTAAATAATCTTTATGAATGCCGCCGATTTCAAGCGTTTCAATTCCTAAATATTTACCGATCCCGTGGTTAATGTGCACCACATAATCGCCGACTTGAAGCTCTGAATAGCTCTTGATCCGCTCTGCATTGGTCAGCTTTTGCTTACGCGCCTGTTTTTTCACACGTTTCTTGAAGAGTTCACCTTCTGTGATTACAGCAATTTTTGATAACGGCAGTTCAAAGCCTGTTTGCAGCTCACCTTGTAAAATATACACCTGTCCGCTCACAAGCTCAGCGTCCGGTTTAGCAAGAGCGGCTTCAATGTCATAATCATGCAGAACAGACGACAGCTTTTCTGTCCGCTCTTCATCAGCACCTAAGAAGACAACCGTGTATTGCTGTTTTTTATAGCGTTCAATTTCACTCGCCAGCACATTCATCTGTCCGTGGAAATTCTGCATTTGCTTACTAGATACATTGACGATATTTTGCGGATTTGTCTGCTGGACATGTCTCAGGAACAAAGAGTAGTACAGAATGGATCTCGATTGCTGATTGATCAGTTCTTGGAACGGGAAAGATAGAGATAAATCATGAAGAATATTGCCTTCTTCAAGCAGACTAATTGTCCAATCGGCTTCTTCCTGTTCAAGCTGTTCTTCCATCTCCTGAATTCTGCTGATTTCATCTAAAATAATAATCGTATCCTGCGATGTGTAATCTAGCAAACTAGCAGGCTTTTCATAGAAATAGGACAGGTACTTCGTCATTTCCTGTGTCACGATGCCTTCTAACAGCTTCTCGCGATCAGCAGATATATTTTGATGAAGCAGTTCTTTTTGCTGATCTGAGTTGAATTTCTTTAAGCTCTTCGCCAGCCCTTGATCAAGCTGTTCAATGGCTCTCACTCGTTCCGGACCTCTCACAATTAACTCTTTTGCAGGACCTATTTTGATTTCTTGAAGGGTTTCTAATGAACGCTGTGTATCCGAATGAAACGTTCGAATCGAGTCTACTTCTGTATCAAACAGTTCAATACGGATTGGATGATCTTCCGTTAACGCATAGATGTCGATAATTCCTCCGCGCACACTAAAATCTCCGGGCGCTGCAACCATCGAGGTCCGGTCATAACCAATTTGTACGAGCTGTTTTGAAAACGCCTCCAAATCAATTTCTTCACCGATCTTTAAATGGATCTGACTCTCCTTCCAGAGCTCAACTGGCGGAAGCATCCTGCGAACCGCAGCAGCGGGAGTGACGATAATGGGGTCTTCTCCATTCGCAAGTCGATTCAAGACATCCAAACGCTGTGCTCTCAGCTCAGGACTGGCCACTGCAATTTCTGAAGCGATGAGTTCATTGACAGGATAAAGAAGGACCGAGCGATCGGGCATCACACTTGCTAGATCATCTGTAACCTTCTGCGCCTGATATAAATTGTGAGTCACAATAAACATTGGCCGCTTCAGTTCGTCTGATATCGCGGCTGTAAATAAAGATCTGACGGAGCCTGATAGTCCGGCAAGCAGCTGTTCTTTTAACCCTTCCTTTAGTCCATTAAAAATGGACTGAAAATCATCACTTTGTTTGATAAATGATTGTATGTTTTTCATTTGGCTCCTCCTCCCTGTTTGTTTAAAACAGAAAAACGCTTTGGTCTAATATCTACACCAAAGCTTTTTTATTGAATAAAAGTATGATACTGATGGTAATCAGGATTTCTTTCGAGCGCCTCTTGGCAATCCTCACAAATGGTTTGTACATGTAAATCACCATTTTCCCTATAAGAAATCATATCGTTTCTTTCCTCATTTGTTAAGTGATGAAATCCAAGTGCTTCACTTTGGACAGCGGATTCATCTAGACTGCCAACCTTTACACCACAGTGGCGGCAGTAATAATGCAAAGCCATACGTGATCCTCCCATGCTGAGATTTTATGATCAGTATGTGCTTCGCTTATCATTCTTATACCTTCTTGTTAAAATCATTCATCACTTCTAAAAACGGCTTTTTTAAAGCCGCTTCACAAGCCTCGACAGACGATTGAATGGCTGATGCGATGTCAGGCTGTTCTTCTTCTGAGAAACGTCCTAGTACGTAATCAACGACCTTCATGCCGTTTTGAGGACGTCCAATGCCGATACGGAATCGGTCAAATTCAGGTGAACCTAAATGCTGAATCAATGATTTGATTCCATTGTGCCCGCCTGCACTTCCTTTTGTACGTAAGCGAATCCGGCCAGTTGGCAAATCAAGATCATCATAGATCACTTTCAAATGTTCGAGGGGAATATCGTAATAGTCCATCAGCGGACGCACACATTCTCCTGATAAGTTCATATATGTAAGCGGCTTTACAAGTAGAACCTTTTGCCCCGAAACAAACCCAGTTCCAAATTGTCCATGGAATTTTGATTGATTTAAAGGAATGTCCCATTTTTTTGATAATTCATCTATTGTCATAAACCCGACATTATGTCTTGTTTTTTCATATTCTTTTCCTGGATTGCCTAATCCAACGAATGCAATCATGAAACCAATAACCTCCTTTGTCACACAGCACACGCCTAAAAAATGAGCCAATCAGATTGCCTCATGTAAAAACGTATGAATTCTTTTCATTCTAGCACAAAAGACGCAACCGCGGGAGGGTTACGTCTTTAAATGACCAGTTATTCTCCATCGTCATCCTTTTCTTTAATGGCCTCAGGCTCTTGCGGCTCTTCTTCGCTATCTGGCTCAGGAACCTCTGATTGCTGAGGCGGCAGAATGGAGGCAACGACTTCTTCTGGATCGTTATTGATTTGATAAGATGACTGAACAGGCAGATCAGCAACTGTTAAGACATCATTGACTTCTAAGTTTGTAATATCAGCTTCAATATTCTGCGGGATATCTTTTGGTTTCGCTGTAACAGATAGTTCAAATAGTGGCTGCTGAAGCACACCGCCATCTTTTACCCCTTTAGATTCGCCAATCAGCTGTATGGGTACATCTGCCTCAATTTCACGCTGTAAGTCAACGACTTGGAAATCAGCATGGACAAGCTCGTTTTTCAGCGGATCTGTTTGTAATTCTGTCACCATTACAGATTTCGTTTCACCACCCACATCTAAGGTGATAATTGTGTTCTTCCCTTCATCACGTAAGGTCTTTAATAAATCGATGCTGTCTAATGAAACAGCCAGGCTGTCTGTATTTTTTCCGTATATGACACCAGGAACGTGTCCTGAATGACGGATTTTTTGCAGTGTGGAACGTTTGAAATCAGTTCTTTTATTTGCTTTTAAAGTTGCCATATTCAGCACCATCCTATTTCTTTTTTGTCACTACTCTCATAATTACCCATAACCGAATCATTTTAAACCTATTTGCCGTGAATGATGATAGCAAAAAGACCCCAAGCTTGATGCCTAGGGCCTTTTTTAATCAGAAAATTAGCTGAAAAGGTAGCTCACAGATTCTTCTTCATGTACACGGATGATGGCTTCTGCAAGCAAAGGCCCAACCGAAAGCGGAATGAATTTTCCAACTTTCTTGTCATCAGTTAATTGAATACTGTTTGTCACAACCAATTCTTTAATTTTAGAGTTTGTGATACGTTCTACTGCTGGTCCAGACAATACTGGGTGCGTACAGCAAGCATATACTTCAGCTGCTCCATTTTCGACTAGCGCATTTGCTGCAAGTGTAATAGTACCAGCTGTATCAATGATATCATCGATCAGAATCGCCGTTTTGCCTTCAATGTTACCAATAATGTTCATGACTTCAGCAACGTTTGGCTTTGGACGGCGTTTGTCGATAATTGCGATCGGCGCTTTCAGGCGGTCTGCCATTTTACGCGCACGTGTCACACCACCGTGGTCAGGAGACACAACAACGATATCATTCAAGTTCTTCTGTTCGAAATAGTTTGTTAAGATTGGCACAGCCATTAAGTTATCGATTGGAATATCGAAGAAACCTTGGATTTGCGGCGCATGAAGATCAAGTGCAATCACACGTGTAGCACCTGCTGTTTCAAGTAAGTTTGCAAAAAGCTTCGCAGTGATTGGCTCACGAGGTTTTGCCTTACGATCTTGACGTGCATATCCGTAATAAGGGATCACAATATTGACAGTTTTCGCAGAAGCGCGTTTTAGCGCATCCACCATAATGAGCAGTTCCATAATATGCTCATTGACTGGCGCACTTGTTGATTGAATGACATAACAATCACAGCCGCGGATACTTTCTTCAATATTGATTTGGACTTCACCGTCACTAAAACGTTTAACAGAGCTCTTTCCTACATCAACTCCGATACGATCGGCAATTTCTTTGGCAAGTTCAGGGTTTGAATTCAAAGAGAATATCTTTAAATTCGCATCAGCATAACGATTAGACATGGTATGGTAAACCTCCGGGTATTTGGATTATTTTTTATGAATATTTTTCACATAATCTTCTTTATTGACTTGTCTTGCTCTAGCAATAGACAATGCATCCTGCGGTACATCTTCTGTAACCGTTGAACCGGCTGCAACATATGCCCCTTTTCCGACAGTGACTGGTGCAACTAGATTTGAATTACAGCCAATAAATGCGCCGTCTTCAATCTTCGTTAAGAATTTGTTTTTCCCATCATAGTTGACTGTAATGGAACCACAGCCAAGGTTTACATCAGTTCCGACCTCTGCGTCTCCAATGTAGCTTAGATGAGATGCCTTGCTGCGGTCTCCGAAAACTGTTTTCTTGATTTCGACAAAATTTCCGATTTTTACTTCATCGCCAATTTTCGACAACGGGCGAATATGAGCAAACGGTCCAATTGTCACATCAACTCCAACCTCGCTATCGCAGACGACAGATTGCTTAACGACTGTTCGATCTCCGATGATGCTGTCAACAATTTCAGTGTTTGGCCCAATAGTGGCGTCTGCACCGATTTTCACATTCCCTTTGATGACCGTCCCAGGATAAATAACTGTATCTTCACCGATGACAGCATCTGGCGAAATATACGTGTTCTCAGGATCAATCAAGGTCACACCATTCTTCATATGCTGATGATTAATACGTCGCTTCATGAATTGCTCTGCTTGTGATAGAGCGATACGATCGTTAACTCCAAGTGTTTCTTCAAAATGCGGTGTTTGATAAGCTGCAACTGTTTGCCCTTCATTTTTTAGAATTTCAATAACGTCTGGCAAGTAGTATTCACCCTGTGCATTTTCATTCGACACTTGCTCAATCACACGGAAGAGATCTTCATTTGAAAAGCAATAAGTCCCTGTATTAATTTCATTCACTTGACGCTCTGCATCGTTCGCATCTTTATGCTCCACAATTTTCACGACAGCACCTGTTTCGTCACGAATAATACGGCCATAGCCTGTCGGATCATCCGCATGTGCTGTTAAAATAGTGACTTTCGCTTGATGTTTTTGATGCTCGCTTAACATGGCTTCCATTGTTTCCGCTGTCAATAATGGCGTATCACCACAAATGACAATGGTTGTTCCCTTTTCCTGCGCGAGGAACGACTTTGCTTGTTTGACGGCATGGGCTGTTCCCAGCTGTTCTTCTTGAAGTGCATACTCACTTCTGTCTCCAAGCTGCTCTTTCACGTCCTCTGCACCATGACCGACAATCGTCACTAGCTTGGCTAAAGAAAGCTTTAACGCTTCATCTGCCACATGCTCGACCATTGGCTTTCCGCAAACTGGATGAAGTACTTTATATAGCTTTGACTTCATTCTCGTTCCTTTTCCCGCTGCTAAAATCACTGCGAACCGCTTATCCATTGATTGGCCTCCAATATCCCTATTATCCATAGAAAAATATATCCTAAATAAAGACTGATTTCAAGGATACATAAGGAAGTACAATAATTTTCTAACAGATGAAAGACTTAAGAAACAAGAGAAAGAACGAAAAAAAGACAGCATTTAAAAGAAAACATTCATTTTCTCTTAAAGCCGTCTTTTTAAGTTCACATATGATTAAGAAGCTCCAGCTTCTTCATATTCAATTGTTTCTTCCTCTTCGCCTAAGCGATGATATTCATTTAATACAGCATCTTGGATTTTACCCCGAGTGCTTGAATTAATTGGATGTGCAATATCGCGAAACTCTCCATCAGGCGTGCGTTTGCTAGGCATTGCTACAAACAACCCATTGTTTCCATCAATCACACGAATATCATGAACAACAAATTCGTGGTCCAGCGTGATGGATGCAATCGCCCTCATGCGACCATCGGTATTCACGCGGCGTAATCTTACGTCAGTAACTTCCACAGTAGTTCACCACCTTTTCCCAATATAAAAGCATTACTTAGGTATTCAACGATCGTGGTGATTCTCCTGCTCTTTTTTTAAACTTTTTTTGAAATATCGGGATATTTATACATTATTTGTCATATTCGTGACGGCGCTTACATTCTCAGCATAAAAAAAGACATCATGATGATGTCTTTCCCTGCATATGATGAAACCAAACGGCTTTCATTGAGAGTGCCTGTTTATTTAACTAATGCAACTACTTCTATTTCTACAAGCGCATCCTTTGGAAGTCTTGCCACTTCCACACATGAACGAGCTGGCTTATGTGTATGGAAATACTCACCGTACACTTCATTCACTTCAGCGAATTGTTCCATATCTTTAATGAAAACAGTTGCTTTCACGACTGTTTCAAAGGAAGCACCTGCTGCTTCAAGTACAGCCTCAAGATTACGGAATACTTGATGTGTTTGTTCTTTAATATCTCCATTTACAAAATCTCCAGCTGGGGTTAATGGAATTTGCCCTGAGCTGTAAAACATGTTATTGACAATAATTCCTTGAGAGTAAGGTCCAATGGCTGCTGGTGCATGTTTGGTTTGAACAACTTTTGTCATATCAATCTCTCCCATTCAAATACATGTTTAATCAAAGCTTACGCTTTCGAATGAAAAAACTCGTGGAAATTGCCTTCATTGATCTCAATGATTTTTTGCTTCATATCAATGGTAGAAAGCTTTAACAACGAGACATATTCATCGACAAGACGTTCATCTACGCCTTCATCTTCTAAAAGAACACCGATTCCTGCAACATTTGCATTAAATTCCTCAAGCAAATTCATCATGCCGTTAATGGTTCCGCCCGCTTTCATAAAGTCATCAATGATCAACACATTGGAGCCTTTATCTAAGCTTCGCTTTGCAAGGGACATGGTTTGAATTCGGTTAGAAGAACCTGACGCATAATTAATACTGACAGTTGATCCTTCGGTTACCTTATTATCTTTTCTAACGATCACAACAGGCACATTTAAATAACCCGCAACAGAATAGGCAATCGGAATACCTTTTGTCGCAACGGTCATGACGACATCAATCGCACGGTCCGCAAAGATGGTCGCAAACAGCTTACCGATTTTCGCAAGTATCGATGGATTGCCTAAAACATCGGTTAAATATAAATAACCGCCAGGAAGTACACGTTCAGGAGTTGATAATGCCTCTCCGATATCGTTTACTACGTCATCTGCTTCTTTTAGGTGAATTTTAGGAATATATTTCACTCCGCCAGCAGCGCCAGGTACAGTAAGCAATGTGCCTATTCCCTGCTGTTCGAAGGTCTGTTTGATAATCGTTAAGTCTTCACTAATGGAGGACTTTGCAGATTGATAACGTTCTGCAAAAAAAGTTAAAGGTACTAGTACGTGCGGGTGGGCTAACAAATAATTTGTTAAGTCCACCAATCTGCCGCTTCGACGAAACTTCATGAACTTACCCCCAGAACCCGAATAATTTATGAATAATATAACTTAATATACGGATTTAATCAAGGGCATTTTGTTCGCCGATCATGCGGACAGCGTATACTTGATCACAAAATCCTCTCAGTCCGTTATATATTCTTTGTACCTTCGATTCATATTGAATCAAGCCAAATACCGTTGGGCCGCTTCCACTCATTAATACAGCATCAGCACCGAAACGCTTCATCTGTCTTTTGATCATATCTACTTCTGGATACATCTTTAATGTCACTGACTCAAGGACGTTACCGAGTGAGCCGCACATCTCTTTATAATCTTTCGCTTCAATGGCTTCAATCATACGCTGTACATTTGGATGTTCTACTTTGCTTGCGTCATATTGTCTATAAACTTCAGCTGTAGATACCCCAATCACCGGCTTCGCTAAAATCACCCAGCAATGCGGCGGTGTCGCGATATGCTTCAGTTTTTCTCCACGCCCTGTCGCTAGTGCTGTGCCTCCGTGTACACAAAAAGACACATCTGAGCCGATCTCCGCTCCAAGCTCAGCCAGTTCATCTAACGTGAGATTCAACTTCCACAAACGGTTTAAACCGCGAAGCGCTGCGGCAGCATCACTGCTGCCTCCAGCTAAACCTGCTGCAACAGGTATTGCTTTTGTGATGACAATCGATACTCCTTTTTGAATACCGAACCTTGTTTTGAGTAATTTAGCTGCCTGATAAGCCAAGTTACGCTGATCATCTGGCACAAATCGATTATGAGATGATACACGGATTTCGTCTTTATCCAGCTCCGTCAGCTCAAGTCGATCTGCAAGGTCTATTGTTGTCATCACCATCTCTACTTCGTGATATCCATCCGGTCTTTTTCCATGGACATCAAGTGAGAGATTAATTTTTGCCGGTGCTTTTTCTAAAATACGCAAACATTTCACCTACTTCTCCATCTAAACATAAGTATCAATATTGTATCACATTTGATGGATCTGATGAATATTGGCTTTTACGCCCAGCACACTGACTTTTCCAACAAAAAAAGCCAGAGACACCTGAGGTATCCCTGACCATTTTTCTATCGTTGATTCTCTTCCTGAGCCATGTGCTGCTGAGCTAATTCGATGGCACGTTTGACCATATTCCCTGCGTCACGCGCACGAATTTCTCCCCAGCCTCCATTTTTGACGGTATCATAAAATCCAAGATCCTTCGCCAGCTCGTATTTGAACTCATCTGACATAATGCCTCGGCGTCTACCCAAACGAAACAGCCCCTTTAGTCGAGAATTCGAATCAGTGCCACTGCTTTTGTGGCTTTCTTATTTTGTATCGAATCTTTTCTTTTACCCCTTTCAAAAAATGGACAGACTCCCATTCAGAAAAAAAGGCAAAACAAAAAGCAGTAAACAAGAAGTTCACTGCCCATTAATAGGCGACTGAGCTAGCGGCATCATCGAACGTTAATTCGACCGTCTCAGTCAGTATATCTGCATAACTGTAAGAAACTCTTTCAAACGAATTCTCATCTTGATCTAATTGAATCACAAATACAGAAGGGTACGTTTCAGCTAAAATGCCCGAACGCTCAATTGTTTTACGGCGGCCTCCGTTAGCCTTTAACGTCAAACGTTTACCTAAGTTACCATCAAGCGATCTTTTGATGTCGGACAAAGTCTTCGCCATTGCATCCACCTCACTGAGATAATTATACAACAACGGCCCATTTTTGTCAAATAAAAATTAAATTATATCAACCAACACGAGCCATTGTCAACAAAATAATTTTGACAAACTTCTACCTTTTCTCCTCCCTATTTTTCTCAAATTCCGGTGAATTATGTATCCGTTTGAAATTTCTTTTTACACATAAAAAAAACCAGACTGAAATCAGTCGGGTTATGTCGATTCATGGTCTTTTTTATATGGCATACCTACCCTTAAAACACCCTTCGTCTCGATGCCTCCGAGACCTTTTTCTCTTGTTAATGTATTACGAAGCACATCCCATACGTTGATTCGATCTACAAATGGAGTGAAGCTGATCTTCGCAACGATATAGACGGGATCGAGCGCATGGATGTTCACACGTGAAGGTGAGCTTGCAAAATTGGCACCTGCTTGGATCAATGATTCGAAATGAGATTGACAGGCGCCTGCAAAGATCACAAGCTGATCTAAATGAGGAATTTTCTTTCTTGCTTTTTGAACCGTCTCAACGAAATGACGAGAATGGCGATAGGCACCGATATCATTTACGCCGCCCTTTTGCTTGGAATACGCATCATGCCCTGTAATGACCAAAATATCAGGCCGATATTGATCAAGTAACGAATCGATCACGCTTGGCATTTTCTTCTCATGGCAATGCACTCCATATACAGGCACACCAATTCGTTCATATACATCTAAGCATTTCTTTAAGTATGAAGCATCTCCATCTAAATGAAGGACCCTTCCAGGCATGTGAAAATACTGCTCCTGATGCTGATATTGTCCAGAAGTATAATACTCTTGTTTTTCACGCAGCAGCTGATAATCCTGTCTTAGTAAGTCGAGCGATTCGTTAATTTTCCGTTCGTCGTCCTTCTCCCTTGTCAGCTGCTCCTCTTTTTGAATCAAGACGAGATCCGACATCTTAGCATCAGCAATCAGCCTTACTTCATTCCCATGCAATATGGCAGTGGCTTCGTGCTGATCTGTCTCATCAATTCGTATGATTCGAAACATAATATCCATTTGATAGGATGCCCTCGTCACCATATCTCCTATTTGAAATTGCATGCTGTTCACTCCACAATCAGGCTCATATCCTGTTGGTATCGTCTTGCACTACACATGGTCGTCTTTCATATGTGCTGTTCTTTCTAGCCTATGCCCGAACAGTTGAAGTGGTGAAAAACAAAAGAAAAAAGCCCTTACGAAAGGGCTTTTTGTAAAACATTCGACAAACGGGCAAATTCCTCAATGGATAATGATTCTCCGCGGCGCTTTCCATCAATATCTGCTGTTTGAAGTGCTTCTTCGATGATCGCTTTATGTTTTTTTCCATCAGGTAGATTATTCATCAAATTATTCATCAATGTTTTCCGGCGCTGGCCAAAGCTCGCTCGGATCAATTGAAAGAAAAACGCATCATTTTCTACTGAGACAGCAGGCGTTTCACGAACAGTCAGCTTAATCACAGCCGAATCGACATTTGGCTGAGGAACAAAAACCGTTTTAGGCACAACCATCACCGTTTTTGCTTCTGTGTAAAATTGAACTGCGATAGACAGTGAATTGTATTCCTTAGATGAAGGGACAGCTGCCATACGATCTGCTACTTCTTTTTGCAGCATGACCACAATCCCTTTCAATGGAAGGTTTTCTTCAAGCAATTTCATAATAATCGGTGTTGTCACATAATATGGAAGGTTGGCTACGACCATCACTTCTTTACAGTCAGCAAAATTTTCCTCGATGACCTTTCTCACATCCGCCTTTAATACATCTTGATGAATGATCGTGACATTATCATATGGAGAAAGCGTATCGTTTAAAATAGGCAATAAACGCTGATCGATTTCAAAAGCGGTGACTTTCTTTGCACGTTTAGCGAGCTGCTCTGTCAATGCGCCGATACCAGGCCCAATTTCAATGACGCCGGTCTCATCTGTAACCTCTGCGTGATCGACAATGCGATCTAAAATATTTGTATCAATTAAGAAGTTCTGCCCTAAGCTCTTTTTAAAAGAGAAACCGTACTTCTTCAGTATTTCCTTCGTTCTGACGGGTGTCGCAATATCTTTATTCATCGGCTTCCTCCTGCATGACGGTCTTTAAGGCCGCAATAAAATCATGTTTGGTTATTTGGAACATGTGAAGGCGCTTTTGCAGCTGCTTCGCATTGGTGTATCCTATATTTAAAAGCACTCCTAGTCGTTCGCGGCGGCGTTTCGATGCTTCGCCTCCGATAAGGCCTGCGTCAAATAAGTCGTCTAATGTAATGTCACTTTCCGATTCTTCCATTTCTTCATGGACATGGGCAAGACATTCCCGAATACTGTCCAGGGAAGCATGCTCGACACCAATTCCTTTATCCCGCTTCGCCTTCGCAAGATGTTTTGGCAAAAAAGCGTGCTTACAGCCAGGAACTGCCTCTGCGATGGTTTTACGGATCTTCTCACCAGGAAAATCAGGATCTGTTAAAATAATGACCCCTCTCGTCTCCTGCGCAAGACGCACTTGTTGAATGACTGTATCGCCAATGGCGGATCCGTTTGTTTCGATCGTATCTGCATCAACCGCCATCTTCACTCTGGCAGTGTCATCACGACCCTCCACCACAATGATTTCTTTGATTTTCATGTATTCCTCCGCTTGCAAAAACAATCTACATTTTTTGGTTAAAAAAACGAAACCTTTCATGCTGCTTTTGCGTCTAATTAATTAGAAAACAGTGCTTCTATTATAACCAAAAAAACAGAGGGTGCGCAAAGCCCTCTGTTCATATAAATGATTTGATGTGTTTATTTGAGTACTCTAATCTTCACTCGTTTATTTCCCCATTGATAAGCTGCCGACTTACTTGGGACGAACACATCAATTTTATTCCCTTTTATAGCAGATCCAGTGTCTGATGCAACGGCATATCCATAGCCTTCCACATACACTTTTGAGCCCAGCGGAATGACACTCGGATCAACTGCTATAACCTTTGCACCTGGATTTGCTTTTAAATTAAAGCCTGTAGACGTTCTGCCCGTACATCCAGCACAGCTCGCTGTATAGGCTGTTGACGCCACATAAAATTCTTTTCCTGACGATTCATTGCTTCGTGAAACCGCAGGGGACGCTGTAGGCTCCTTTTTGGCCACTTGTGTACCAATAGCCACTAATCGGTCCTTACTATCTTTTTCGGTCACTTCTTTAATCAATTCTTTAGACACCACTTTGCCGTTTTCTTTCACAATGGCATAGTGCTTCTTCAATTTACCTTCTTCACCTTTTTTAAGTACCTTCTCTTTCCCTTTTTCAAGAGAATGATCCTTTTTATGTTTGGTATCAAAAGCAATTTTCTCTTCCACTACATCGGTGACTTTTTCCACCCGAGTGATCTTTATATCTGCGCTCTTTTTAGAAAGGTTACTATGTAACGCAGGCTTGATCTTATCGTGCTTCTTGAGCTTTAGCTCTTGTTGCTTTAAAAAGTCAGCGACCGTAGTCGAAGTGGTCCACACTTTTTTATCTTTTCCTCCATCATTTAAGCTGACCTGGAAGGCCTGCTGAATCACAAGATTCATATCCTTTGTTAACTTGTCATTCTTTCCTGGAGTTACTTGATCGTGCTTCCCAATATCTATTTTCTCATTCTTCAATAATGCTCCAACCGTCTGATCTGTTGTCCATATCGTTTTCTCTTTCCCGTCTAGGGTCAGATGAACCGGTATAGCCGCATCATACACAATGTTCATGTTGTCTTGAATCTTTGTATTTAGACTTGGAGAGATATGATCCTCCGCCTTGGTCCTTATGCCAAGGTCTGAAAGCAGCTGAGCTACTGTCTCTTCATGTGTACGAATTGTCTTCTCTTTACCATTGATTGAAATGGTAATAGACTGCTTAGTGAGCTCATGCGCACCGTAAGCCGTTCCAGTTCCAGCTAAAAGCAAGCAAACAACGAGTAACAAAATCTTGCCTTTTCCTAGCTTCACAGAAAACAGATTTTTCATTTTTTGTACGATGAAAAACGCCTCCTTCTCCTCGGAGAGATTATATAGAGTATCTCAAAACCTGTCAACCCTTCCACCCACTGTACAAAAATGCTCGATTGTAAACCTATTATGGGAGATTTATGGAAGGAAGGGAAGAAAGACTTATCGACAACTTATCCTATGAGGAGGCGCAAACGTGTAGAACTTTTTCGTTATGTTTCACAATTGGACAAGCTTAAACAAGGATTGACATCATATACTGTCAGTTTATACGGAAAACTTTTTTTGCATTTATTGTTGTCAATTCAGCAAGCTCTTCAAAGCTGATTTCTCTCAGCTCCGCAATCTGTTCTGCAATATATTTGACATAACTTGGCTCATTACGTTTCCCTCTAAATGGCACTGGCGTTAAGTATGGGCAGTCTGTTTCAATCAAAAGCTTGTCACTCGGTATCTCCTTTACAACTTCCTTTGGCTTTTTGGCATTTTTAAATGTCACGGGTCCACCGAATGAAATATAAAAGTTCATCTCCATACACGCTTTTGCAGTTTCTAGACTGCCAGTAAAGCAGTGCATAATACCTCCAACTTCAGCTGCTCCCTCTTCCTTTAAAATCGTCACGACATCTTCCGTTGCGTCACGATTATGAATAACGATTGGAAGATTCACTTCCTTCGCAAGAGCAATTTGGCGTCTAAAGACTTCCTTTTGCACATCTTTTGGCGACTTGTCCCAATAGTAATCCAGACCCATTTCACCAATCGCAACCACTTTTTCGTGTTGAGATAAATCTTTGATCCAAGCCAAATCCTCATCTGTCATATCAATAGCATCGACTGGATGCCAGCCGATAGCTGCATATATGAAATCATACTCTTCAATCAATTCCATCGCTCTCGTAATTGTTGGGCGGTCAAACCCTACCACCACGATTTTCTCAACTTTTTCGCTTTTCGCTCTTTCGATCACCTGTTCTAAGTCTTCATTGTATTGTTCTGCATTCAAGTGGGCATGTGTATCAAATAACATGGTTGATTGCTCCTTTCGACAATTCTGCTAAAAAACAAAAGGTGTTCGACGAAATGTTACACGTGGAACACCTTTGTTGATTTATAAAATTTTTGTTCCATTTGCTAGAGTTTGATCTACTTCAAGAACCTGCAATTTCCCGCCTGTTTCTCCAGTTAAAATCATTCCCTGGGAAATTTCCCCTCTGAGTTTAACTGGGGTAAGATTTGCTACGCAAACGAGCTTTTTCCCTACTAATTCTTCTGGTTGATAGTGCTTGGCAATCCCAGAGACGATTTGTCTTTTTTCAAATCCAAAATCAAGCTGAAGCTTTAAAAGACGATCGGCTTTTTTCACTGGGGCTGCTTCCAATACCTGTGCAACTCGAAGATCAACTTTTGAGAAATCATCAAATGCAATTTCTGCTCCCAGCTCAGGTAATTCCGTTTCTTCGATTTCCACTTTCTCTTCTTCTACCTTAGGTGCACTTCCCTGCATTTTTTCTTTAATGTAGGCTACTTCTTCTTCAACCTCTAAACGCGGGAACAAAGGCTCTCCCTTTTGTACCGTTGCTTGTTGAATCGCACCAAATGATAATATACTATCCCAGCTTTTGAGCTTATCTTCTTCAATTCCAAGCTGGAAGAAGATTTTCTCAGGTGTTTTCGTTAGGAACGGCGTTAAGAGTACTGCAGTGATTCGAAGTGATTCTGCTAAATGATACATAACAGAATGCAATTCTTTTCGTTTTGTTTCATCCTTTGCCAGCACCCACGGAGCTGTTTGATCAATATATTTATTGGTTCTGCTGATTAATGTCCAAACATTTGAAAGAGCCACAGAGAATTCAAGATTTTCCATCGCTTCTTCATAGGCTTTGACTGTTTGTTCAGCTACTGCTTTCAGCTCTTCATCGAACTCATTAACAGGGCCTTTATAGCTGCTTAATGTGCCGTCAAAATATTTTTGGACCATCGCAACTGTACGATTAAGCAAGTTACCTAAATCATTGGCAAGGTCATAGTTTACACGTTCCACGAATCCTTCTGGTGTAAACACACCATCTGCACCAAATGGTACTTCGCGAAGCAGGTAATAACGAAGGGCATCGAGGCCATAGCGATCAATTAATGTGACCGGATCTACCACATTCCCTTTTGATTTAGACATTTTGCCATCTTTCATGAGCAGCCAGCCGTGTGCGAAAATTTGTTTCGGCAGAGGCAGATCTAATGCCATCAACATAATCGGCCAATAAATCGTATGGAAGCGTACAATTTCTTTTCCTACGAGATGTACGTTGGCAGGCCAATATTTTTTATATTTTTCATCTTGATCTGTTCCATAGCCAATCGCAGTTAAATAGTTGAATAACGCATCAATCCATACATAAATGACGTGCTTTGGATTGTTAGGAACTTTAATTCCCCAATCAAAGGTTGTTCTTGATACTGCTAAATCCTCTAAACCTGGTTTAATGAAGTTATTAATCATTTCATTCTTTCTTGATTCAGGCTGAATAAACGATGGATTCTTTTCGTAATAATCGAGCAAACGATCCGCATACTTACTCATACGGAAGAAATAGGATTCCTCTTTAATTAATTCAACGGGGTGGCCGCTGTCAGGGCTTTTCCCGCCAATGACTTCCCCTTCCTCATTACGCTCAACATCAACGAGCTGTGTTTCTGTATAGAATGTCTCATCAGGAATACTGTACCAGCCCTCATATTGATCTAAATAAATATCGCCTTGATCGAGCAGTTTTTGGAAGACTTGCTCAATGATTTTCGTATGTCTTTTTTCTGTTGTACGGATGAAGTCATCATTCGAAATGTCGAGTTTCTTCCATAATGATTTAATGTCTTCAACGACTGGATCTAAATACTCGATCGGTGTGATATTTTGTTCTTCAGCTTTTTGCTGAATTTTTTGTCCGTGCTCATCTGTACCTGTTAAATACATCACATCATAGCCTTGAAGACGTTTATAACGAGCCATAGCATCTCCTGCTACTGTCGTATAAGCATGTCCAATATGTAATTTTCCGCTCGGATAGTAAATAGGTGTTGTCAGATAAAACGTTTTTTTCTTTTCCGGCATGTCGGAACCTCCTGCGTGTGTGTAAATGTCAAAAACTCCCGCCCAATGGACGAGAGCGGTTATCATCATTACATGAAAATGTGTCAGATCAATTCATTTAATTTTGCACTTGTGCTTTCTCTATGATACCATCTTAGCCTTTAAGATCAAGCATATATACATAGAACAAGCTGAAATGATCGAAAAAGATGAGTTTTTCGAAAAAAACGACAAACCCGTCGACATTTTGTCGAATATTGTCGTATGAAATCTATTTCCAGATTTACAATTGGCTAAATTAGGGCAAAAGTCTTGTTAATCTGATCTCGTCATTTCTTATATTTTCATAGGAAAAGCCTACAAAATCCTTATACACCAGTAGTTTCAAGGTCTTTTGACTTTAAGAGTCATATTTTACAAACAATAGTAAACAAAATGATTGACGATTTATGGAAACCTTGTTATGCTAGGAATGTAAGGAATTTGTCGAATAATGACGAAGATAATATTATTTTAAGAATAAGAACTTTTTGGGAGGAGAATGAAGATGAAATCTACAGGTATTGTACGTAAAGTTGACGAATTAGGACGCGTGGTGATTCCAATCGAACTTCGCCGTACGCTAGGAATCGCTGAAAAAGACGCTTTGGAAATTTATGTTGATGATGAAAAAATTATCTTAAAAAAATATAAACCAAACATGACTTGCCAAGTAACAGGTGAAGTATCAGACGATAACCTTAAACTTGCTAATGGTAAATTAGTTCTTAGCCGTGAAGGTGCAGAGCAAATCATTAACGAAATCCAAAACCAACTTCAATCACAAAAATAAGGTTCATATAAAAAAGGTTCTTGCACCGTTTGCAAGAACCTTTCTTTATTGTTCAATATGATAAGCATCGTATATCGTGCGCTTTGGTACACCACGTTCGACAGCTGTACGTTTAATGGCTTCCTTCGACGTTAATCCTTCCTCTATGTAATGGATCACATGTTCTTTTTCAGATAAGGACGTCCACCAAGCTTCTTCATTCAGCTCTTCTTCAGCTTGATCATTTCCTTGTACCACAAGACAGAACTCACCTCGAATTTGATTCTCCGCAGCCCATGTCAACACAGATTCTAAATCTCCACGAATAAACTCTTCGAATTTTTTCGTCAGTTCTCTCGTAATTGCGATGTTCCGATTCCCCCACACTTCCTTCATTAAAGTCAGCGTTTCTTTTAACCGATGGGGCGCTTCATAGAAAATGATCGTTTCTTGACGTTTCTTCAAGGCTTCAAGCTGCTTTTTCTTTTCTTTTTTCTGACGGTCGAGAAAACCATAAAAGAAAAATGGCTGAGGCGCGATTCCTGATGCAATAAGTGCTGTTAGTGCAGCATTTGCGCCAGGTAACGGAATGACATAGCCTCCGATGCTAGTAAAATCTCGAACCACTTCAGCCCCTGGATCTGAAATCGTCGGTAAACCGGCATCACTCACAAGTGCGATACTTTTCCCTTCTTTTAGCCATTCGATTAACTTGTGGCCGCTGCTGTCTTTGTTATGCTCATGATAACTGGTTAAGGGTGTATCAATTTCGTATACATGACAAAGCTTTTTCGTTTGCCTTGTATCTTCTGCTGCAATATAGTCTACATCTTTTAATGTTTGTATCGCTCGGAACGTCATATCTTCTAGATTTCCGATCGGGGTTGGGACAAGATAAAGAATACCCATGCCAGATTGACCATCAAAGCTTTTCTGTGTCTTTTTCATGTGCCGCCTCCTTTTCCATTCGCATTTCTTCTATATAAATATCTTTCTTTTTCCGCGTCCACGTTTTGAAACGATATTCTTGCTGCATGGCTTCTCTTTTGGTTGCAAAACATTCATGATAAAAAAGCTCAACCGGCCGTCTCGCTCTTGTATACTTTGCTCCCTTTCCACTATTATGGGTTATCAGTCTTTTTTGTAAATCATTTGTATAACCCGCATACAGGCTGCCATCTGCACATTTTAATACATAGAAATAATGATTATGCTTCTCCATACAGTATCGTCCTGATTTCATCTGTATACTCCTGATCTTCCCCATAAACAAAAAGAGGCGGAAGAATTTTCAGATCTGGTTTTCCATCTTTTATGCCCTCTACCAAGATGGTATTGGCTTCTTTCCCTTGTTTGGGATAAACAAATTGAATTCGTTTCGGCTCAATTCGGTATTTTTTCATTAATTCAACAATCTCAAGCAGCCTTCCTGGTCGATGAACCATCGCCAGTTTCCCCCCTTGCTTTAGCAGCGTGGAAGAAACACGAATAACATCCTCTAATGTACAATGAATTTCATGCCGTGCAATCGCCAAATATTCATTTTCATTGATTTCATCCTTAGAGGGTGTTTTAAAATATGGCGGGTTACATGTAATCACGTCAACTTTATGGTTGCCGTAGCGTTCCGGCATATCATTCAAATCACCATGAATCAATTCGATCTGGTGCGCAAGTTGATTATACTCCACACTTCTTTTTGCCATATCAAACAGCCGTTCTTGAATTTCAACACCCGTAATCGAGGCCTTAGAACGAGTTGAAAGCAGCAATGGCACGATGCCATTTCCGGTACAAAGATCAATGATCTCTCCTTTTTGGATTGGCACATACGCAAATTTAGCTAATAACACCGCGTCCAATGAAAAGGCAAACACAGTTTTACTTTGAATAATCTTCATATCTTCGGCGAGCAGGTAATCTAAACGTTCATCTTCTCTTAACGAAACCATGATGTATCCTTTCTTTTCCTGTGAAAAAGGCTCCCGATTCAGCGGAAGCCTTTTCTCATTTTTTATTTAAAAATGACAGACAGAACAAACAGTCTCCCTCTTTACGAATGCTCCCATAATGTACATTACAAATATGGAAGCCCTCCTGATATAACCGGGCCAGGTTATCATGACCTTCTCCGATATCAGAATGACTTGGCTTCTGGGCAGAATCATTCTCTGCCTCAGACGATTTGTCTCGATCGGACTGATCCAGACGTTCACGCAAGTGCTGATTCTCCATTTGCAGCTGATGATTTTCTTCAATCACTTCACCGATATGATTTTTCAAATCACCTAACTGGCGATAAAGAGAACCGATTTGTTCTTCTAAATTAATCACCGTATCAAATAGTTCCTTTTTATCCAAGGTGGCACACCTCGTTACTCAGTTGTTTGTGCAGATACAACGCCTTCTTGTAATAATTCTTCCCATGTATATTCTATCACTTTTTCTTGCCCGGTTAATTCAACTTGCAAAATTCGTTCTAAAATATTGAGCCCTACTACCTTTGCAGAGCCATTAGACGTCTGAATCGTTTCGCCGATATCCGGTAATTGTTCTTTCGCTGTTTCATACTCATCATTCTCATATTTCAAGCAGCACATCAAACGTCCGCATAGGCCTGAAATTTTTGTCGGATTTAACGACAAGTTTTGATCCTTTGCCATCTTAATCGACACTGGTTCAAAGTCTCCTAAAAATGTCGAACAGCAAAGCATTCGCCCGCAAGGACCAATGCCGCCAAGCATTTTTGCCTCGTCTCTTACACCAATCTGGCGAAGTTCAATTCTCGTTTTGAAGATTGATGCAAGATCCTTCACTAGCTCACGGAAATCAACTCTGCCATCTGCTGTGAAGTAGAAGATGACCTTGTTTCGGTCAAATGTAAATTCAACATCAACCAATTTCATTTCCAGCCCATGTTCACTTACTTTCTGAAGACATGTATCAAAGGCTGTCATCGCTGCTTCTTTGTTTTCCTCAACGATGAGCCGATCACGTTCGTCTGCTACACGAATGACTTTACGCAGAGGGAGAACCACATCGTGTTCATCTACTTTTTTGTTGGCGATGACCACTTGTCCGTACTCAACCCCTCTAACCGTTTCTACAATGACACAACTATCATTTTCTATATGAAATCCATTAGGATCGAAATAATAGATTTTGCCCGCTTTTTTAAAGCGAACACCAATTACGTTGTACAAGCTTATCCCTCCTGCAACATCAACACCAATTGCTCCATCAGCCCTTGGGCATTCACGTTGGATTGAAGTCTCTTTTTCGCTTCTAATACAGCAAGGATCTGGCTGGTCACCATCTGCTGTGTGGAATGCAGCGCATGCTGCTTCATTGTCTGGAATAAGTCTTGATAAATGACTTTATCTTCATTTCCTATTTGAATCGACAATACATCACGATATATAAATAAAAGCATATCCAGACCTGTTTCTTGAAGGTCTTTCTCTTTGAAAAAAGGCATCCATTGATCCTGTATATAAAAAAATGCATGTTCTTTTCGCTGGTGTAAGACTTCATACAATTTTATCACTTTCGCTCTAGACTCTGCAAACTGATCATTTCGACTTAATTCGAGTGCTTCTGCTAAATTATTGGTTAAATTCGACAAAAGCCTTGCGAGATGCTGAGATACGCCTTCTTGTAAAAGCTGCTGCTCTAAGGATTGTGGCTGCAGCGGCTGAAAGCTGAGCATCTGACATCTTGAAATAATCGTATCCAGCATTTTATGCGATTGCTCAGTGATTAAAACCGCCATCGTTTCCCGATTAGGCTCCTCTAGGAACTTCAATAAACTGTTCGCGGCATTGACCGTCATTTTGTCCGCATGAAGAATAATATACATTTTCCGGTGAGATTCTACACCTGCTTTTGTAAATTCCTCTTGCAATGCCTGCACTTGCGCCTTTTTAATTGATTGGCCATCGGGCTGCACAAGATGTAAATCGGGATGGTTTCCTGATGCAATCCTTTTGCAGTTTTGACAGGATTCACATGGTTTCACTCCTGATTCCAAACAAAAAAAGCTCTTAGCCAAAAGCATCGCTGCATCCAGTTTTCCGGTTCCTTTTTTTCCTTCAAATAAGTAGGCGTGCGCAAGTCGGTCTTTATCAATACTATTAAAAATCAGCCGCATGACGCGCGGCTGCAAATCATTCATGTCATCCCAGCTAATTGCCATGTTATCACTCTCTATGTGTAAAGGTTAATCAATAAACCTTTTATTTCTCCAATACGTTCAAGCAAATCAATAGATGGTTTCTCTTGATCCATCATTTCCTCGGTTAATTCAATCAGCTTTTCATCTAAGGCTTTGACCAAAGCAAGTGTACGTGTGTTGCCATAAATGTCAAAGCTCCTTGATGTTTCTATATTTAGTCCATTATCGACTGTCTCTTTCACAAAGCGCTTCACCAGTCCTTTAAACCTAGCCAAATCCTTTAGGTTTCGTGACTTTGCGAGCTTTTTTCCGAACACTTCGATATCACTCAGCATGACCGTCAGCTGTTCTAAGCGCAGTTTGCCGCTTTGCGTTTCCATCGAAGCTTTAAAGGAGGCAGATGTCTGGCTTCCTTTCATCGCTTGAAGTTCACGCTTTTCTAAACGCAGCCGCATATCTTGATTAATTTTCACAGCAACCCATCCTTAAAATTGATGAAATTGTTCAACTGGCAGAATAAAAACAGTAGCTCCGCCAACTTCAACCTCAACAGGGTATGGTACGTATGAATCTGCATTTCCGCCCATTGGGGAGACAGGCGCGATCATTTGATCACGTTTACGGCAATTTTCTTTTATAAGCTGTAATGCTTTATCCACCCGGACATCATCACAACCAATAATAAAAGTCGTATTCCCAGACTTTAAAAACCCACCAGTTGAAGCTAATTTTGTCACGCCGAAATGATGTTCAGTCAATATTTTCAACAACTTGCTGCTATCTTGGTCCTGTACAACGGCAACAATTAATTTCATTTGATTGGCCTCCTTTATTTTAGGCACAGATGACATGCCGATGTCTTCCTCTATATTATAACAACGATTGGGAATTAGGTCATATTTGATTTTGCTTTAATGTGTCCTGAATCAATTGAAGGACTTCTTCATAGACAGCCTGCATCGGCTGAGACGCATCCACTACACGGAATCGTTCTGGCGATTGTGCAATAAGCAGTTCATAGCCTTCTCTGACAAGCTGGTGGAAATTCAGCGTCTCCATGTCTAATCGATTCTTTTCTCTTCCCTGGTTGGCATCAATTCGCTTTAGCCCTTCCTCAGGTGTAATTGAAAAATAAATGGTCATTTGCGGCATCGTGCCATTGATAGCAAAGTCGTTAATTGACTTTACTTCTTCAATCCCAAGCCCTCTCGCATAACCTTGATAAGCAAGGGAGCTATCGACAAAACGATCACATAAAACCGTCTGCCCGCGCTGTAATGCCGGTTCTACCTTCTCAGCCAAATGCTGCCTTCTTGCGGCTGCATACAGCAAAGCTTCTGTTTTCGCATCCATTTTTGTGTTTTTTTCATTTAAAATGACTTCACGAATCTGCTCTGCAATGTCAATGCCGCCAGGCTCACGTGTCGCCATCACTGCATATCCTTGGCGTTCCATTTCTTCATACACTTTTTGAATCACTGTCGTTTTTCCGGCACCCTCTGGCCCTTCAAACGTAATAAACATACCGCTCATAGTGTCTCCTCTTCTATATCAACATATAATTTTCTCTGATGAATCACCTGACTGGCTTGAACATGAACCTGATGCCCAAGCAATCGGCTTAAAGCCGCAATTTGATCGATTTCAATACGCTCTCCCTTAACGATCAAAGGAATACCCGGTGGGTATGGTATAACCGATTCTGCACTAATCCGGCCTGCTGCATGTTCAAATGGAACGGCTTCTATATCCTGTCTATGCTCATCGTTCTCAATAGACAGCGCCTCACTTTGGACATGATCTTTTCCTTTGAGCAATGAATTGCTTTGATTAAGTGCCTGCTCTATCCGTTTAAAAGGGATATCCTTCTTCTGTTCTAAACCAAAGACAAGTAAAACCTGATGTTCGTCCGCAAGCTCTGGGTGAACCTCCACTGATTCAAGTACTCGTTTTAGTTCATAACCAGTCAGCCCTTTTGTTGATCGAATCACACATTTTAATGGATCGTTAGAAAGCAATTCAGACTCGACCACTTCAAGCTGAGGTATAAGGTTGAACTCATTTTTCAGCTCTGCCAGCCCTTTCATGATTCCATCCAAGATCTCTTTTTTCTTGATCTCCTCGACATAGGCCCTTGCCACATCTAATGAGGCCATAATTGGATAGGATGGAGAACTGCTTTGAAGCATCGTGAGGAATGTTTTCAAATGTTTAGCATCCATTCGCCCTCCCTGTAGATGAAGGTAGGATCCCATCGTCATGGCCGGAAGGGTTTTATGTGCTGATTGTACCACCACGTCAGCTCCATAGGAAAGAGCAGATGGAGGAAAAGCGCCGCCTAATACAAAATGTGCACCATGTGCCTCATCAACTAAAACGATCATGCCTGCTTCGTGGCACATGTGTATCAGTTTTGATAAATCAGCTGCATGTCCGTAGTAGTTTGGATAAGTCAAAACGATCGCCCGGCAATTAGGATGTTTGGCAATGGCTTTTTTGACTGTTTCATCCGTCACATGTGTTGGAACATGCAGGTGTGGATCTACCTCAGCTTCTACCATAATAGGCGTGGCTCCTGCAAGCTCAATCGCATGGTAAATAGACTTATGACAATTTCGCTGGACGAAAATCTCATCTCCCGCACGACAGGCTGCCATCACCATCGCTAAATTTCCGACAGTTGTCCCATTCACAAGGAAAAAGCTTTGATCTGATCCATATAGCTTTGCCAATAAATGTTCAGCCTCTTGAATCACACCAGTTGGATGATGGAGATCATCTAACCCTTCAAGCTCTGTTACATCCAGCTGAAGAATTGAGTCGTAATAAGACCGTGCCTCATCAAAAAAGACATCTCCATTGTGATGTCCTGGAACGTGGAAAGAATAAGGTTTCTTTTCCGCATGTTGTGCTAATGCTGTATATAAAGGTGTTTTCAAACAAATCGACCCTTTTCACTTTAACGATATCTTATGTCTATTATAACGTTCATACAAGGGAACCGAAAGATGGATTCTCATTCCTTTATTGGCTGGTGATTCGCCAGCTGCTGTTCTGCCTCATACATGCTGTTTTTCAATTGGGCTCGCTCTTGGCTTCCATGCTCTTTCACCTGTAACGTTTCCTGTAAGGTTTCAGCTAATTGGCGTTGAACCTTTTTCAACGTATCTATAGGTGCAAAAGCTGCCTCTTCAAGAAGCTCCCCCTGCTGCTTTGATACCTTTTCATATGTTTTTTGGATTCGATTCTCAAGAGCTGAATTGGCACGCTGTTGAATATGCGTTAATGCAATCGACATTTGGTTAATCCATAGAGGAATAGATGCAGAAACTGTTGATTGAATGTGATTGGCCAATGTATGATTCGTATTCTGGATCATTCGAATTTGGGCATTACATTGCAACGCAATTTGCCGGCTTAGCAGCAAATCATATTTCCGTTCTTTCAACCTCTCCATATATTCTTCTGCATTGACTTCCTGACTCATCAATTGCTCCTCTATAGTCCGATTACCAATCTGCTCCGGTTCTGATATGATCTGCTTCTCTAAAGTTGTCATTTTCGCTTCAACTGCTGCAACCTGCAGCGTCATCTCTTGGAAAAAAGTTTGATTTTCTTGAAATAAACGCTCTAATAACATATGATCCGAGATTAATCCGCCTTTTGCGTAACGAAGCCTTGCTGATAATCTTTCGATCTGTGATTTTGCATGTTGAAAACGCGATATGATTTCCTGAGTAGAACGCTTCTCCCGCCGAAATAACTTCGAAAAAAAACCCCGCTTCTTTGGCAGTAAGTCCTCCGGTTCTACTACATGCAGCTGGTGCAAAAAGGCCTCAAGCACGTCTCCTATTTGATCGATATCTTTTTTCTCAACATATTTCATCATTTGTTGTGATTGTTCCAATAATCGTTCCTGCACACGTGTACCATAGAAAAGCAGCTTTTGCGGATTGTCAGGGATCTGCTCAGCACGCTGTATGGCTTCTTGTTTCTCCTCATCAGATAAGGTATCAAACACCTGAAACTGAAGATCTGTAGTGGAAGCAGATGCTGTTGGGATGTGATCTTCTGGTTTCATTACGTTTGACTCCTTTCATTATTTCTTTATCATCTTATCTGCCACTTCAAGCTCAATATGAAGGGCTTCTATGTCTCTTCCTAATACTTGCTGCAAATCATTCGTCAATTGCTTTTGCAGTTCTGTCAGCGTCACTCGAGTTTGACTGAGTGTCATTTCCAGCTCATGACTGCGATCAGGCTGGTTATACAATAGTGCATATTTTTCAGTTAGTTCAACGACAGAATCCAAGCTTTCAAAATAAAAACGCTGTGCATCATAAAACCGGGTCGGCTCTTTTTTTGTAATCGTATAGATTCGTCGTGCAAGTCGGAGAATTTCATAATTATGTTTGATCGTCTGTACGTTCTTCACAGCAAATAAAGCCTTCTTTAAACGTACGAGCTTTTGTCCTGCTTCTTTTAAATGCTGTTTGATATATACATAATCACTACGAGACAGTCCGTGTTTCTTTAAAAACAACTGGAAAGCAATCCATCTGCTCCCTGCAAACATCACGCCCCACCCCACCATCGCATACAGTATCGATAATCCAACATGATGATGGAAAACCCCAATACTGACGGTTAAAATCACAAGCGAAAAAAAAGTAGAGAGGATGGCCCATATAAATGTATAAAAGATTGATTTCATGTTCATCGACTCCTATGAATAATCAGGCTCTCTGTTTATCTTATTATTAATTACGGATGATGTCCAAACTAAGTTCCAAAAAACAGGCCCAATCCTCCATAGCTCATAAAAAAAGACCATCTAATGGTCTATGAATACAAAGGCGGCGTATGAAGATTTTTTAGCTTTCTAACATAATCGGCATAGCTAGGATCCGAGGTCGATGTAGAAATTAACTTTCTCTCACATTCTCGGCACAAAAACTGATGATATAAATAAATTCCCTTTGTTTTTTTCTCTTCACAAATCAAACAAGTCGCTTCTCGCTCTTTTTTGCTCATTGTGACACCTCCACTTATAGCTTCAGTATGCCCTAGCGCTTTCAATTGTATACAAAATTAAGAATGTTTTAGATGGTAGTTTAGTATATGTATCCATGTCAGATCGAGTGTTTGTTCCTTTTCTTAAAAAACAAAAAAGACCAGTTCCGACTGGAACTGATCCTTATAGAAGCTTGGCGGCGTCCTACTCTCACAGGGGGAAACCCCCAACTACCATCGGCGCTGAAGAGCTTAACTTCCGTGTTCGGTATGGGAACGGGTGTGACCTCTTCGCTATCGCCACCAAACCTGATGGAGAGAATGTTCTCTCAAAACTAGATAACAATGTTCATGCTTCACATTAGAATATAGGTTAAGTCCTCGATCTATTAGTATCTGTCAGCTCCACGTGTCACCACGCTTCCACCTCAGACCTATCAACCTGATCATCTTTCAGGGATCTTACTTCCTTGCGGAATGGGAAATCTCATCTTGAGGGGGGCTTCATGCTTAGATGCTTTCAGCACTTATCCCGTCCGCACATAGCTACCCAGCGATGCCCTTGGCAGAACAACTGGTACACCAGCGGTGCGTCCATCCCGGTCCTCTCGTACTAAGGACAGCTCCTCTCAAATTTCCTGCGCCCGCGACGGATAGGGACCGAACTGTCTCACGACGTTCTGAACCCAGCTCGCGTACCGCTTTAATGGGCGAACAGCCCAACCCTTGGGACCGACTACAGCCCCAGGATGCGATGAGCCGACATCGAGGTGCCAAACCTCCCCGTCGATGTGGACTCTTGGGGGAGATAAGCCTGTTATCCCCGGGGTAGCTTTTATCCGTTGAGCGATGGCCCTTCCATGCGGAACCACCGGATCACTAAGCCCGACTTTCGTCCCTGCTCGACTTGTAGGTCTCGCAGTCAAGCTCCCTTGTGCCTTTACACTCTGCGAATGATTTCCAACCATTCTGAGGGAACCTTTGGGCGCCTCCGTTACATTTTAGGAGGCGACCGCCCCAGTCAAACTGCCCACCTGACACTGTCTCCCTGCCCGATAAGGGCAGCGGGTTAGAAGGTCAATACAGCCAGGGTAGTATCCCACCGATGCCTCCACCGAAGCTAGCGCTCCGGTTTCCAAGGCTCCTACCTATCCTGTACAAGCTGTACCAACATTCAATATCAGGCTGCAGTAAAGCTCCACGGGGTCTTTCCGTCCTGTCGCGGGTAACCTGCATCTTCACAGGTACTATAATTTCACCGAGTCTCTCGTTGAGACAGTGCCCAGATCGTTGCGCCTTTCGTGCGGGTCGGAACTTACCCGACAAGGAATTTCGCTACCTTAGGACCGTTATAGTTACGGCCGCCGTTTACTGGGGCTTCAATTCGCACCTTCGCTTACGCTAAGCGCTCCTCTTAACCTTCCAGCACCGGGCAGGCGTCAGCCCCTATACTTCGCCTTACGGCTTCGCAGAGACCTGTGTTTTTGCTAAACAGTCGCCTGGGCCTATTCACTGCGGCTTCTCGGGGCTTTAACACCCTAAGAAGCACCCCTTCTCCCGAAGTTACGGGGTCATTTTGCCGAGTTCCTTAACGAGAGTTCTCTCGATCACCTTAGGATTCTCTCCTCGCCTACCTGTGTCGGTTTGCGGTACGGGCACCTCTCACCTCGCTAGAGGCTTTTCTTGGCAGTGTGGAATCAGGAACTTCGCTACTAAATTTCGCTCGCCATCACAGCTCAGCCTTTACGGGAAACGGATTTGCCTATTTCCCAGCCTAACTGCTTGGACGCGGATATCCAATACCGCGCTTACCCTATCCTCCTGCGTCCCCCCATTGCTCAAATGGTGAGGAGGTGGTACAGGAATATCAACCTGTTGTCCATCGCCTACGCCTTTCGGCCTCGGCTTAGGTCCCGACTAACCCTGAGCGGACGAGCCTTCCTCAGGAAACCTTAGGCATTCGGTGGACGGGATTCTCACCCGTCTTTCGCTACTCATACCGGCATTCTCACTTCTAAGCGCTCCACCAGTCCTTCCGGTCTGGCTTCACAGCCCTTAGAACGCTCTCCTACCACTGTTCGTAAGAACAGTCCGCAGCTTCGGTGATACGTTTAGCCCCGGTACATTTTCGGCGCAGAGTCACTCGACCAGTGAGCTATTACGCACTCTTTAAATGGTGGCTGCTTCTAAGCCAACATCCTGGTTGTCTAAGCAACTCCACATCCTTTTCCACTTAACGTATACTTTGGGACCTTAGCTGGCGGTCTGGGCTGTTTCCCTTTCGACTACGGATCTTATCACTCGCAGTCTGACTCCCAAGGATAAGTCATCGGCATTCGGAGTTTGACTGAATTCGGTAACCCGGTAGGGGCCCCTAGTCCAATCAGTGCTCTACCTCCGAGACTCTTACCTTGAGGCTAGCCCTAAAGCTATTTCGGAGAGAACCAGCTATCTCCAGGTTCGATTGGCATTTCACCCCTACCCACACCTCATCCCCGCACTTTTCAACGTGCGTGGGTTCGGGCCTCCATTCAGTGTTACCTGAACTTCACCCTGGACATGGGTAGATCACCTGGTTTCGGGTCTACGACCACGTACTCATGCGCCCTATTCAGACTCGCTTTCGCTGCGGCTCCGCATCTTCTGCTTAACCTTGCACGGGATCGTAACTCGCCGGTTCATTCTACAAAAGGCACGCCATCACCCGTTAACGGGCTCTGACTACTTGTAGGCACACGGTTTCAGGATCTATTTCACTCCCCTTCCGGGGTGCTTTTCACCTTTCCCTCACGGTACTGGTTCACTATCGGTCACTAGGGAGTATTTAGCCTTGGGAGATGGTCCTCCCGGATTCCGACGGAATTTCACGTGTTCCGCCGTACTCAGGATCCACTCTGGAGAGAATGACATTTCAGTTACAGGGCTGTTACCTTCTTTGGCGGGCCTTTCCAGACCTCTTCGCTTATATCATTCCTTTGTAACTCCGTATAGAGTGTCCTACAACCCCAAGAGGCAAGCCTCTTGGTTTGGGCTGTTCCCGTTTCGCTCGCCGCTACTCAGGGAATCGCATTTGCTTTCTCTTCCTCCGGGTACTTAGATGTTTCAGTTCCCCGGGTATGCCTTCTCATACTCTATGTATTCAAGTATGGATACTACTCCATTACGAGCAGTGGGTTTCCCCATTCGGAAATCTCCGGATCAAAGCTTGCTTACAGCTCCCCGAAGCATATCGGTGTTCGTCCCGTCCTTCATCGGCTCCTAGTGCCAAGGCATCCACCGTGCGCCCTTTCTAACTTAACCATTTCTTACTTTAGAAAGAATCACTATGTGTGATGAACTTTGCATTGCATTCAATGTGAATGTATTACTTATTGTTATCTAGTTTTCAAAGAACACGTTGGTGGAGCCTAGCGGGATCGAACCGCTGACCTCCTGCGTGCAAGGCAGGCGCTCTCCCAGCTGAGCTAAGGCCCCGATTTAATAGAAGATGGTGGGCCTGAGTGGACTCGAACCACCGACCTCACGCTTATCAGGCGTGCGCTCTAACCAGCTGAGCTACAGGCCCATCTTTCATATCGAAGATATGATGTTGTAGGATCTTTTGCAAGTTCCTTCAAAACTAAACAAGACGAAAACGTACGCTGCTCCATATATCCTTAGAAAGGAGGTGATCCAGCCGCACCTTCCGATACGGCTACCTTGTTACGACTTCACCCCAATCATCTGCCCCACCTTCGGCGGCTGGCTCCATAAAGGTTACCTCACCGACTTCGGGTGTTGCAAACTCTCGTGGTGTGACGGGCGGTGTGTACAAGGCCCGGGAACGTATTCACCGCGGCATGCTGATCCGCGATTACTAGCGATTCCAGCTTCACGCAGTCGAGTTGCAGACTGCGATCCGAACTGAGAACAGATTTATGGGATTGGCTAAACCTTGCGGTCTTGCAGCCCTTTGTTCTGTCCATTGTAGCACGTGTGTAGCCCAGGTCATAAGGGGCATGATGATTTGACGTCATCCCCACCTTCCTCCGGTTTGTCACCGGCAGTCACCTTAGAGTGCCCAACTGAATGCTGGCAACTAAGATCAAGGGTTGCGCTCGTTGCGGGACTTAACCCAACATCTCACGACACGAGCTGACGACAACCATGCACCACCTGTCACTCTGTCCCCGAAGGGAAAGCCCTATCTCTAGGGTTGTCAGAGGATGTCAAGACCTGGTAAGGTTCTTCGCGTTGCTTCGAATTAAACCACATGCTCCACCGCTTGTGCGGGCCCCCGTCAATTCCTTTGAGTTTCAGTCTTGCGACCGTACTCCCCAGGCGGAGTGCTTAATGCGTTAGCTGCAGCACTAAGGGGCGGAAACCCCCTAACACTTAGCACTCATCGTTTACGGCGTGGACTACCAGGGTATCTAATCCTGTTCGCTCCCCACGCTTTCGCTCCTCAGCGTCAGTTACAGACCAGAGAGTCGCCTTCGCCACTGGTGTTCCTCCACATCTCTACGCATTTCACCGCTACACGTGGAATTCCACTCTCCTCTTCTGCACTCAAGTTTCCCAGTTTCCAATGACCCTCCCCGGTTGAGCCGGGGGCTTTCACATCAGACTTAAGAAACCGCCTGCGAGCCCTTTACGCCCAATAATTCCGGACAACGCTTGCCACCTACGTATTACCGCGGCTGCTGGCACGTAGTTAGCCGTGGCTTTCTGGTTAGGTACCGTCAAGGTGCGAGCAGTTACTCTCGCACTTGTTCTTCCCTAACAACAGAGCTTTACGATCCGAAAACCTTCATCACTCACGCGGCGTTGCTCCGTCAGACTTTCGTCCATTGCGGAAGATTCCCTACTGCTGCCTCCCGTAGGAGTCTGGGCCGTGTCTCAGTCCCAGTGTGGCCGATCACCCTCTCAGGTCGGCTACGCATCGTCGCCTTGGTGAGCCATTACCCCACCAACTAGCTAATGCGCCGCGGGTCCATCTGTAAGTGACAGCCGAAACCGTCTTTCATCCTTGAACCATGCGGTTCAAGGAACTATCCGGTATTAGCTCCGGTTTCCCGGAGTTATCCCAGTCTTACAGGCAGGTTACCCACGTGTTACTCACCCGTCCGCCGCTAACATCCGGGAGCAAGCTCCCTTCTGTCCGCTCGACTTGCATGTATTAGGCACGCCGCCAGCGTTCGTCCTGAGCCAGGATCAAACTCTCCGAGGTATGCAGGATGCATATCACACATGCGTTGCTACACGATGTAGCGAACTTAGCATGTGATCATTTCCTGCCTCGCCAGTTTGACTGACTACCTATGAAGTATCATAGGATTTTTTTATAAAAAACTCGAATTAACAGGTACGTTTTGTCTTGTTTAGTTTTCAAAGAACTTGTTTACCGCTTCAGAAGCGACTAGAACATCTTATCACATCCAAGTTGTTAGTGTCAACAACTTTTTTGTTATTATGTTTTTTCGTTTCTTCGTCATCAGCGACGTATATTAATTTACCACCCTATCGAATCAAAGTCAATAATATTTTTCATTAAATAATAAACTTTTCAATAACGATTAAAGCTGCTACGCCCGGAATACCCAATAAACCACTAATTCCACTCGTTACAGGGTTAATAGAGACATGTAATCCTAGACTCTCGCCAAATAGGTTGAGGCAAAATAAAAAAAGAGCGCCTGCTATAAACTTCACTCCGATAAGCCCTAACCATTTGAATGGATTCGCCTGCACACCTGACATAAACAACAATAGCACAGCTAGCAAAATTGACCCTATCACAATAACAGGTTCCATAATCCTCTCATCTCCTCTTCATATGAATAGTACAAGCATATGAGAGGACTATGTATAATAGACCTGCTATTTCCAGTTGTTTAAACGTAAATTCCTCTTTTTCGCTTCTCTCAGATAGAAAAAGTACTTCGCTTGAGCAAGCTTTAATTCGAATAGAATGTCCGGTGAAGGCTCAACGCTATTTGCGACAAGCTTTTTTTGTCTGTTCCATTCTTCCTTTTGCTTAAAAAGCTGTTGAATTAATTTCTCATCGAATTCTTTTCGAATTGATTTTCTGCGAAGAAAACCCATGTACCGTACTTCTCCTTCCTACATCTCACGTCTGCCTTCTAGAGCCTTAGACAGTGTAACTTCATCCGCATACTCTAAATCCCCGCCTACTGGAAGTCCGTGAGCAATGCGAGAGAGTTTAATTCCTGATGGTTTTAACAATCTGGAGATATACATGGCTGTTGCTTCTCCTTCAATGTTTGGATTGGTTGCAAGGATCACCTCTGTCACTTGATCGTCTTGCAATCTTTTTAATAGGTCAGGAATTTTAATATCCTCTGGGCCAATTCCGTCCATTGGCGAAATGGCACCATGAAGCACATGATATAAGCCGTTGTATTCTTTCATTTTTTCCATTGCGATTACATCTTTTGGATCCTGCACTACACAGATAACAGATTGATCTCTTCTTGTATCTTCACAAATATAGCAAGGATCTTGGTCTGTGATATGACCGCATACCGAACAATAAGTTAAATTACGCTTTGCATTTACAAGCGCCTTCGCAAAATCTAGTACGACATCTTCCTGCATACTAAGAACAAAAAAAGCCAGACGGACCGCAGTTTTCGGTCCGATTCCTGGCAATTTCATAAAGCTGTCAATCAGCTTTGATATTGGTTCAGGATATTGCATCTTCAGTTATTCCTCCTAGAATAAACCTGGCATGTTCATTCCTTTTGTGAATTGACCCATCGTTTCATTCGTTAGCTCATCGACTTTTTTCAATGCATCGTTTGTCGCAGCAAGTACAAGATCTTGAAGCATATCGATATCTTCTGGATCAACAACTTCTTCATTAATTGCTACATCAACGACTTCTTTTTGTCCATTTACTTTGACAGTGACCATACCGCCACCAGCTGTACCTTCAAGAACTTTTTCTGCTAGCTCTTCTTGAGCCTTCGCCATATCCTTTTGCATTTTTTGCATTTGTTTCATCATTTTTTGCATATTTCCCATTCCACCGCGCATATGAACACCACTCTCTTTCATTTTTATTAATCTTTAATTTCAATTAAATCAGTTCCTACTAATTTTTTTGCTTCCGCAATCAATGGATCCTCTTCAGTAGAAGTCCCCTGACCATCTGCTTGTTCATCCGGCTGATGATCTCTTAAAAATTCTTCTCTTATTTTACCCCATTGAGCGTCAGGAACGCCAACTAATTCCACTCTTTTTCCTAACATAGACTCTAGCAGTTGTTCAAGATTGGTCCGAACTCCGCTTTTATCTTCAGCAACCATTTTACAATGTATTTCAAATTTGAATTTTAAAACAAAGGCATGCGAAGCAGCCGCAACTGGCTCACTGTCCGTTAATAACGCAGCGTGAGACACCTTATTCTGCTGTTTCAACTGGGCAAGGAGCTCTCCCCATTTGCCTTTAATTTTTTCTAACTCAGGCCGTTTCGCTTCTTTTAGAATCTCATGAATTCGGCCGACAGGAGCACGATAGCCATTTTTGTTACTCGTTTGTGGTCGAGGCGCTTCCTTTTTTTCTTGAGGGCTATGAGATGGAGACATTGGTACACCTTCGGCTCTTAGCCTCGATAGTTCCTGTTCCAGCCTGTTTATTTTATCTGTTAGCGCCGTTAAATCAGCGTCAGCATGGCCTTGTGTCAACCCTGCTGTTGACTGACACAGCTTTACAACAGCTACCTCAAAGAAAATCCTTGGATGATTTGTCCATTTCATTTCTTGGTGGCTTTTATTCAGGACTTCAATGGTTTCATACAGAAACTGAGGTGTCACACGATCTGACAGCGCCACGAAACTTTCGTCGACCTTTACCTTTTCAAGGACCCCCTCGAGATTTGGTGCCGTTTTATAAAGCAGCATATCTCTAAAGTAAAAAATCATATCCTCTATTAATTTAGCAGCATCTTTCCCCTGCTGGAGCAATTCATTTAATGTATCTAACGCTGTGGCAATATTTTGATCAAAAATTGCTTCAGCAAGCTGACTAATGAAATGCTGAGATACAGCACCTGTAATGAGCAGCGCATCATCAATTGTCAATTGTTCACCACTAAATGAGATCGCTTGATCCAAGAGACTTAGTGCATCACGCATACCGCCATCAGCTGCACTAGCAATAATCTCGAGCGAACCCTCCTGTACGTCAAGGCCTTCTGCATCTACAATTTTCTCCATTCTTCCAACAATATCTTTAGTCGTGATTCGTTTAAAATCAAATCGCTGACAACGAGATATGATGGTAAGAGGAATCTTATGGGGCTCTGTGGTAGCCAAAATAAAGATACAATGAGCAGGCGGTTCTTCCAGCGTTTTAAGGAGAGCATTAAATGCACCGATAGAGAGCATATGTACTTCATCTATAATATAAACCTTATATGTAACCGCCGAAGGAGCAAATTTCACTTTATCACGTATATCCCGGATTTCATCTACCCCGTTATTCGAGGCAGCATCTATTTCAATCACGTCTGAAATTGAACCGTTTGTAATCCCTTTACAGGCATCACATTCATTACACGGCTCGCTAACAGGTGACTTTTCACAGTTCACTGCCTTAGCAAAGATTTTGGCAGCACTTGTTTTACCTGTTCCTCTAGGACCTGAAAATAAGTAAGCATGAGAAAACTTTTTCTGCAAAAGGGCATTTTGCAACGTTTTTGTGATGTGTTCTTGTCCAACAACATCCTCAAAAACTTGAGGTCTGAACACTCGATATAAAGCTTGATAACTCACAAATACGCCCTCCTCCATTTATCATCCTTTTCATTATACATGATGCACCGATCAATTCAAAAGCACACCTTTATTTTCTAATATGCCAAAAAGATGATTTCAACTAGAGATTTTCTACTTTCTATGTATTAAAAACGTATTTTCTAGCTTTGTAAAAAGACCTGAAACTCCAAACAGAACAGCAGTTCTTTTTGCGGTTAGTGAAAAAAACAAATGGCTCCAAAAAGACTTTTTATCTATTTGTATAACCAAAGCAGTTAAGCTATTCTTTGAACAGCAACAAAAAACTCACCTAGTTAAACTAGATGAGTTACATTTAATATTGATTTACCGTGCACCTTCTGTCGATTCGCTACCCCAAGCGTTACTTAAACAGTTAGCTCGGCCCAGGCAACCCTGCGGCACATGAGAGGTTTCACTTAATGCTGCTTCCTTCCGGACCTGACATGGTTCATGAATTCCCATTGCGCAGGACCCAGACGTCAACACCACTTATTTAAGGCAGACCTTGAAGTAAACGAACCTCGAGAAGGGATTCGGCCTCGCTAGAGCGGATTGCGAGTACAGGGCACCGCTACCTCCCCGCTTAGCACGGCAAAATGAATATTAAATTGTTAGTGACGCAGACATAAGTATACCTTCTTATAGCTCAAATTGCAAACGACATCCATTCATTTACTTTTGGCTTGTTTCTTTCGCTGACGGAGATTTCGGAAGAACTGACTTAACAGCTCACCACACTGATTTTCAAGTACACCACCGATGACCTCAGACTGATGATTGAACCGTTCATCATCCAGTAAATTCATTAAAGTACCTGCGCATCCACCTTTTGGATCGTATGCACCAAAAACGACCTTTTTCACTCTAGAGAGAACAATAGCACCCGCACACATTGGGCATGGCTCAAGCGTAACGTAAAGCACAGCATCTTCTAAACGCCAGCTCCCTGTCGCTTTACATGCTTCATCAATAGCAAGTAATTCTGCATGTGCAATCGAACGCTGCTCACTTTCCCTTAAATTATGAGCCCGGCTCACGATTTGATCATCAACAACAATGATCGCACCAATCGGCACTTCCCCTATTTGTTCTGCTTTTAAGGCTTCAGAAATGGCTTCTTGCATAAACTTTTCATCTTTCGTCATGGCACGGCTCTCTTTTCATGTTTTTTAAAAGGAAATTGAGGTTAACATATTATCACAATCTTTTAAAGGGGGTCTTATTTTGTCAAAGCAAAAAAAGGCGCTGCTTATTATCGACATGATTAATGATTTTGATTTTGAAATGGGACATGTGCTTGCAGAAAAAACAGAGCAAATGACCAATAAAATTTTAGCTCTTAAACAACATGCTTTCAAGGAAAATTGGCCAATCATTTATATCAACGATCACTACGGACTTTGGAAGGCTGATATCCAAGCTGTTATGGAAACATGCAAAAACGAAAGAAGCGCTCCTATTTTAGAGAAAATGACACCATCTAAAGATAATTACTTCTTAATCAAACCTAAGCATTCTGCCTTCTACGGTACTGCACTAGAGACACTTTTAAATGAATTAGGTGTTGAGGACATTATTCTAACTGGGATTGCCGGAAACATTTGCGTTTTGTTCACTGCAAATGACGCATACATGCGAGAATACAATCTAATTGTACCTAAAGATTGTATCGCTTCAAACGACGACAGAGATAACGACTACGCTTTAACGATGATGGAGAACGTTCTTCTAGCCAAAATCACTACCGCTAAGGAAATCACGAATGAAAATCAAACATGATTTAGCTATAACCCTCATAAATTGTTAGCAATAACAAAGGGGGCGTTGACTATTCAAATTTATGTTGTCAAAAGAGGAGATACTTTAAACGACATTGCTATGCGTTTTAAAACGACAGTCAATGAAATCATCCGTACTAACGAAATCGAAACACCAAATCAACTCGTCATTGGACAAACAATTGTCATTCCAATTAGAGGTCAATTTTATGAGGTCAAACAAAATGACACACTATATCAAATTGGTAGACGGTTTCAAATCTCAGTGGAAGAATTGGCACGCGTGAACAGAATTAGGCCTGAAGCGATACTGCCTATTCGTTTCTTGCTCTATATTCCACAAAGACCGAAAAGGAACATTAATTCCAATGCTTATATTGAACCACGGGGAAATCAAGTCAGTGAAAACTTAAAGCAGGCAGCTAGAGAGGCCTCCCCATACTTAACCCATTTAGACGTCTTTAGTTTTCAAGCACAAAGAGATGGGACACTGCGAGAACCACCGTTAGACCAACTACCCCAGATTGCCGCTCAGAACAGAACTGTATTAACCATGGTGGTGACAAATCTAGAGAATGAAAAATTCAGTGATGAACTTGGGCGTATTCTTTTAACTAACCAATCTGTCAAAACGGCATTTTTAAATGAAATTGTTCGTGTTGCCAAAAAGTATCAATTCAAGGAAATTCATTTTGATTTTGAATATTTACGCCCTGCTGATAAAGATGCTTATATTCAATTTTTAAGAGAAGCAACAGCCCGTTTCCATCAAGAAGGATGGACAATATCTGTTGCACTTGCACCAAAAACAAGTAGTCAGCAAAAGGGCAAATGGTATGAAGCCCATGACTATGAAGCGATCGGTAAGATCGTCGACCACGTTGTGTTGATGACCTATGAATGGGGGTACAGCGGCGGCCCTCCACAAGCTGTCTCTCCAATTGGACCTGTCCGCCAAGTCATTGAATACGCACTAACTGTCATACCTGCCAATAAAATTGTAATGGGGCAGAATTTATACGGCTATGATTGGACACTTCCTTTCGTCCAGGGCGGCCCCATAGCCAAAGCCGTCAGTCCTCAACAAGCAATTGCACTTGCTAGAGAGCACAATGTCTCTATCTTATACGACGAAACAGCACAAGCACCCCATTTTCGTTATACAGATGCCAACAACAAAGAGCATGAGGTCTGGTTCGAAGACGCTAGATCAATTCAAGCAAAGTTCAACCTCATCAAAGAGCTAAATTTGAACGGCATTGCTTATTGGAAATTAGGTCTATCTTTCCCACAAAATTGGCTCTTATTATCAGATCAATTTAATATTGAAAAAAGAACGACATCGTAATCCATTCACTCTATCTATTAGAAGGGGTATGGTACAATATACATTGGTTTGACAACTTTAACTTTATAGATAGAGGAGAACGCCTATGTATCCTGCCCCTTTTATTGCAGTGGAAGGCCCGATTGGAGCCGGAAAAACAACTTTGGCTACAATGCTTGCGAAGGAATTTCAATTTCCTTTAGTAAAAGAGATTGTAGAAGAAAATCCATTCTTAGATAAATTTTATGAAGATATGGAACAATGGAGCTTTCAGCTTGAGATGTTCTTTTTATGCAATCGGTTCAAACAGTTAGAATCAATTGAAGAAAACTATGTGAATAAACAGCAGCCAGTTGTCACTGATTATCACGTCTATAAAAATATGATATTTGCAGAAAGAACATTATCAAAAAAGCACATGGATAAATACAGAAAGATCTATCACCTGCTAACAGACGATCTTCCTAAACCAAATGCCATGATCTATATAAAAGCCAGCCTTCCCACCTTACTTGAAAGAATACAGATGAGAGGACGCTCTTTTGAAGAAGACATTGACCCAGCTTATTTAAAAACACTCATTGAAGATTACGAGCTGGCTATTGAACATTTAAAACAGACTGAGCCAGGGCTTCCTATCATTACAATTGAAGGAGATCATACAGACTTCGTTTCCTCACAGCAAGATTACCAGCAAATTGTACAGAACATAAAGGAGCAAGTGCTATGAACAATATCGAAATACCAAAGGACGCAGTCATCACAATTGCCGGGACTGTTGGTGTCGGCAAATCAACTATGACCAAAACAATAGCGGACAAGCTAGGGTTTCAAACCTCTCTTGAAAAAGTAGATGATAACCCATATTTAGAGCCTTTTTATTCAGATTTCCAAAGATGGAGCTTCCACTTACAGGTCTATTTCTTAGCTGAGCGTTTTAAGGAGCAAAAGCGGATTTTTGAATCTGGCGGAGGATATGTACAAGATCGTTCCATTTATGAGGATACTGGCATTTTTGCAAAAATGCATGCGGACAAAGGTACGATGTCTGAGGTTGATTATGAAACGTATACAAGCCTATTTGAGGCGATGGTGATGACACCTTACTTCCCTCACCCTGATGTCCTCATCTATCTACACGGGGATTTAGATCATATTTTACATCGTATTGAGGAACGCGGCAGAGAGATGGAAACTCAAACTGACCGGGCTTATTGGGAAGAAATGTACACTCGATACACGGAATGGATCGAACAATTTGATTTATGCCCAGTGATTAAAATTAATATTGAAGATTACGACTTACTTCATGATGAAAGCTCACTTGATCCCATTCTTCATGAAATAGCTTCTGTTATTCAAAAAAATCGCTCTAAAACAAAATAAAAAAAACCGCTGCATTCGCGAAATGCAGCGGTTTGACAATTTCCAATTTTTATGCTTGCGTTCAATTCAACTAAGGTAAAAAATCAATATGGCGGAGGAAGAGGGATTCGAACCCCCGCGGGCTTTGACACCCCTGTCGGTTTTCAAGACCGATCCCTTCAGCCGGACTTGGGTATTCCTCCGTATCGACAAGAATTAATATACCATATCATTTTATTTGAAGTCAACATCTTTTCGAAAAAAATTTCAATATGTGATTTCGGCATGATATTTGCCTATAAAAAAGCAGCCATTGATGGCTGCTCCAGATTGTTGACAAAGGGCTAAAATGATTTTGATTTTAGCCCTTTGTCTTCTTTTCAGCGTGATAGAAAACCTTTGCAGTCTAGGAAGGGCGAGCACCGGAGCGGAGCGAATTTGACATTCGTGAGCACCGAAGCGCAGACCTGACAACGAATGCGAGGGTTTGACTACACGCTGAAGTAGCCATTGACGGCTGCTCTTGATCTATTTCGTATCCTGTCTAATTTCTTCAATAAACTGATTCATCTCTACTTTAAAGTCATTTAATGACTCGATAATCTTCGTAAAGTCTGTCACTTGTTTGGCTTGTTCATTTGTTGAACTGCTGATTTGTGAGATGTTTTCAGACAAAGTGCCAATGCTGTCTTGGATTTCTTTTAAAAATGTATTAATGGTTTCAGCCGCTTCCTTCGAGCCATCTGATAATTTGCGAACTTCATCAGCAACGACAGCAAACCCTTTTCCGTTCTCGCCTGCTCTTGCGGCTTCAATTGCAGCGTTTAAACCGAGCAGATTTGTTTGTCTAGCGATCCCGCCAATGGTTTTGACGACTTCTTCAATATTCGCAGATTTCTCTTCCGCTCTTCCTGCCTGTTCGCTTATTTCTAAACTTGTGGCAGCCAGTTCTTGAGAATGTGCAGCAATTTGCTCAATTCCACCTTGGAGTTCTTTCGCTACTTTATTGATTTGCTCCATATAACCGCTTAATTTCTTTTCACGATGATGTGAAAATGCCACTAAAAAAGAGCCAATTACTTTTCTATCTTCATCAAAAATCGGGTAACCTTTTACAGCAATTTCATAACCATATAAATGCTCTGGTAAATGACCGTCATATTCTTGTCCTCTTAATGTCGTCGCCACATTTTGGTCTTCTGGGTTCAATGGGTCTCCAACTTTCATACCAAAATCTATTGTGTTAGACGGGTAATAACAAAGTATCTTCTCTGTATCTGTGATGCCGAAAAGAATACTTTCATCTAGTACCTTTCTAAGTAAATGAGCCATTTCAACATAATAGTCAAGCCTATTCAAGGTTATTCCTTCTTTCCTAGAAGCTTTTAATTTTTTTATCGGCTAAATTCAGGAAAACTGTAGGACTTTTGGTAAAAAGAAAAAGATGCCTTGACGGCATCTTATTTCATCACTTCTTTATTTCCCATATAAGGACGCAGTACTTCAGGAATGATCACTGTGCCGTCCTCTTGTTGATAGTTTTCTAAAATAGCCGCTACAGTTCTTCCTACCGCTAATCCAGATCCATTTAATGTGTGGACATGTTCTGGCTTCGCTTTAGGTTCTGGACGGAAACGAATGTTTGCACGTCTTGCCTGGAATGCTTCGAAGTTACTGCAAGAAGAAATTTCACGGTACGTATTCTGGCTCGGAATCCACACTTCGATATCGTATTTCTTCGCAGCTGTGAATCCTAAATCTCCCGTACACATGCTCATGACACGGTATGGCAGGTTCAATAGCTGAAGAACTTTTTCTGCTTGATTTGTTAGTTTCTCTAATTCTTCATAAGAATCTTCTGGTCTGACAAATTTCACAAGCTCTACCTTGTTAAATTGATGCTGACGGATGAGTCCACGTGTATCTCTTCCAGCAGATCCAGCTTCTGATCTAAAGCAAGCACTGAATGCTGCATAGTTGATTGGCAGCTGTTCACCTTCGAGAATTTCGTCGCGATGCATGTTCGTAATTGGCACTTCTGCTGTTGGAATGAGGAAGTAATCTTCTTCACGTATTTTAAAGGCATCCTCTTCGAATTTTGGAAGCTGACCAGTTCCTGTCATGCTTGCTCTGTTGACCATATAAGGTGGAAGCACTTCAGTAAAACCAAACTCATCCACATGTAAATCGAGCATAAAGTTATACAATGCGCGCTCTAAGCGGGCACCAAGCCCTTTATAAAAAACGAAACGGCTTCCTGTCACTTTTCCTGCACGTTCAAAATCAAGGATTTTTAGCTCATCAGCTACGTCCCAATGTGGTTTTGGCTCAAATGAGAAGGCTGGCTGTTCGCCCCATTTTCTCACTTCCACGTTGTCGTCTTCTGTTTCACCAACTGGTACAGAGTCATGAGGGATATTTGGAATTGAGAACAGGATGTGCTGCAGGCTTTCTTCTACTGTTCTTAGCTCATCATCCAGCTTCTTGATCTCATCTCCTACCTCACGCATTTCTTGAATAATGTGATCGGCGTCTTTCTTTTCTCTTTTTAGAACGGCCACTTGCTGTGATACTTCATTTCTTCGGCTCTTTAATTCTTCTGTTTTCCCGATTAATTCTCTTCTTTTTTGATCTAGCTCTCCAAACTTATCAAAATCCGCTAAATCTTCGCCTCGGTGTGCTAATTTTTCTTTGATTTGATCAAAGTCCGTGCGCAGTTGTTTAATATCAAGCATGTGTAACACTCCTTTTTTTATCGAAAAATAAAAAGAGCCCTCATCCCATGAAAGGGACGAGAGCTCTCGCGTTGCCACCCTGATTGAAAACATGCAGAAGCACGCTTTCCTCTTTCCTCTGTAACGGTATCACCGTAAATGCTTACTTCTCGTGTTTCAGCATTTCGCTCAAGGATGGATTCAGAATGCATCTTTCACCGATTCTCACCAACCATCGGCTCTCTGAGAAAGAGGGGCTTCTTACTATTTCCCGTCAACGCTTTTTCGATCTTTGATTGTGATTTTAATGTACTATAAGTTTTATCTCTTTTCAACCGTTTTATACAGCAAGCTTCGTTTTGTAGGACTTCACCATGTCTACAAACAGCTGCGTTAACCGGTGATCGTCTGTCAGCTCTGGATGAAAAGAGCAGCCTAAGATATTGTTTTCTTTCGCCATCACAATCCTGCCATCATATTCTGCCATGATTTCTACGTCATTATCTGCGCTGATGATATGAGGCGCACGGATAAATACCCCTGTAAACGGCGCATCCAGTCCTTTTACTTTTAAATCTGCTTCAAAACTGTCTACCTGTCTGCCAAAAGAGTTCCGTGCAACAGATACATTTAACAGGCCAAGATGAGCATCTTCTCGATCTTCGATATGCTTTGCCAGCATAATCAAACCGGCACATGTCCCGAAAATCGGTTTCCCTTGAGCAGCGAACGCTTTGATCGGTTCAATGAATTGGTACGTATCCATAAGTCTCCTCATCGTCGTACTTTCTCCACCAGGGATAATCAAACCGTCAACGGATTCTAGCTCTTCTACACGTTTGATGATCTTTCCTTCTGCGCCGCAGGCTTCAATCGATTGAATATGCTCTCTCACCGCTCCTTGAAGCCCAAGTACACCAATTGTCAGCATGTTCGTTTGCGCTCCCTTAATTACCAGCCACGCTCTTGCATACGTTCTTCTGGCAGTAGATTTGAAATTTCAATTCCTTTCATAGCTGTTCCAAGCTCTTTTGAAAGGTCTGCAATGAGACGGTAATCAGTGTAATGAGTCGTTGCTTCAACAATTGCTTTTGCAAATTTAGCTGGATTGTCTGATTTGAAAATACCAGATCCGACAAATACACCGTCTGCTCCAAGCTGCATCATTAACGCAGCATCTGCTGGTGTCGCAACGCCTCCTGCAGCAAAGTTCACAACTGGCAGCTTGCCATCTCTTTTGATTTGCAGCAATAATTCATAAGGCGCGCCAAGATTCTTGGCTTCTGTCATCAGTTCATCTTCACTCATAGCCGATACTTTACGAATCTGAGCATTGACCTTTCTCATATGACGCACAGCTTCTACGATGTTGCCTGTCCCAGGTTCTCCTTTTGTACGAAGCATAGAAGCGCCTTCTGCGATACGGCGGGTTGCCTCACCTAAATCGCGGCATCCACAGACAAAAGGTACTGTGTATTCATTTTTATTTAAATGGAATTCCTCATCTGCGGGCGTCAGCACTTCACTCTCATCGATATAATCAACACCAAGTGCTTCAAGAACACGAGCCTCGACGATGTGGCCGATACGTGCTTTTGCCATGACTGGAATCGTTACTGCATTTTGTACTTCCTCTACGATTCTTGGGTCTGCCATACGGGCAACACCGCCTGCTGCACGGATATCAGCTGGTACTCGTTCTAGTGCCATGACTGCCACCGCACCTGCTTCTTCTGCAATTTTTGCCTGCTCCGCATTGACGACATCCATAATGACGCCGCCCTTTTGCATTTCTGCCATTCCACGTTTCACTCGTTCAGTTCCCTTATTGCTCACAATAGTTTCCTCCCATTTGTCTATTCGATTCATTCAACATCTTTATCATACAAGTGAGGAAGTATAACAATAAAGAGAATAGTATAACAATTCAACCAGCGGATAAAAAAGAATAAACCCTTGTATATAAAGGATTTCCAGCTAAAAACATGTCGTTTTCTCTTTCAAGTGTGATTTACATGCTATAATACAACTATAACAATTAAAAATCATGTATAACAATTTTGCATTCTATGGAGGGGTTTCATGCATATTGATATCCATCGGCACTCTGATACATCTCTTTCAAATCAAATTTACTTTTCAATCATCGATCACATTCAATCGGGTTTGCTTCAGCAAGGAGAAAAGCTGCCAACTGTCCGTGATTTAGCTAAGCAGCTCAATGTAAGTCTTGTCACGGCAGCTAAGGCATATACCCGATTAAAGGACGATGGATATTTAACGACAGTGCAAGGTAAAGGAACTTTTGTGGATGAGCAGCAAGAGCAGGCAGAGACCCCGGTTCCATCATCTACTTCTTTCGATTGGCAGTTGTCGATTCCAGATTATTTACCACGGTCTCAATTCGCCCAGTATCACTATGTCGAAGAAGCCATTAACCTTTCTTCCTCTATGATCGATCCAGGTCTTTTGCCAAACCGGTATTTAGAAAAAGAAATGCAGCATGTGCTAGCCAGGCATCCTCAAATCATGTCGAAGTATGGTGAAATACAAGGTGATCTTCAGCTGCGACAAGTCATTCAGTCCTTTTTAGAAAAGTTGGATGTGCCGTCTACCCCTGAAAATATCCTTGTAACAAGTGGTTCTCAGCAAGGGCTTGATTTGGTGGCACGTACGTTTATTGGGCCGGATGATGTGGTTGTCATGGAAGCACCGACCTATCCCGGGGCCATTGATGTCTTTATGGGCAGAGGAGCAAGAATCATTACCGTCCCTGTCGATCATGAAGGAATGAACATGAAGCAGCTTCAAAGCATTTGTGATAAATATAAACCGAAGCTGATCTATACGATTCCTACTTTCCACAGTCCGACAGGGGCCAGTATGTCGATGAAACGCAGAAAACAGCTTCTCTTACTGGCTCAAAGCATAGATTGTCTCATTGTAGAAGATGACCCATATCGTGAGCTTTATTTTGAAAAGAAGCCGCCAGCACCTATTAAAAGCTTGGATCATGATGGACACGTCATTTATTTACGAGGATTAAGTAAAACACTGGCTCCAGGATGCAGAATAGGGATTATCACCGCTTCAGGCTCGATATTTAACCGTTTATTAGCTGCAAAGGCCAATAATGACTTAGGCAGCCCTCTCCTCACACAAAAGGCCATATTGCCGTTTCTGACATCGAAGAAAATGATTGATCATACGAAGAAGCTAAGAACCGCCTTGAAGGTGAGACGCGATTTGATGATGGATGTGTTAACGAAGCACGCACCGAAAGATGTAACGTGGCAAATTCCACAGGGCGGGCTCAATTTATGGCTCAGCTTTCCTTCATGGGTCGATACACGAGCACTTTTGCATGAAGCACGTAAGCAGCAAATTACTTTTCTGCCTGGCTCTGTCTGCTATCCTGGAGAGCCGAAACAGAATTATATCCGCCTCAGCTTTTCCTATGTGAATGAAAAAGCACTGACCGAGGGCGTGGAAAAGTTATGTGGTATTTTTCAGCAAGCCTTGTCCACTCCTCAAAATCAGAAGCAATCGCTCTTCTTTTAACGATAAAAAAACTGCTCTCATGAATAGAGAGCAGTTTTTTTATTAGAACCAGCCTTTTACTGTGTCCACGATTCCGCCCCAAATGCCAGCGAAGAATCCACCTACACCGCGCATTGCAAGGATGAACCAGTTTGCTTTTTCATCGCCTGTTTTCGTCACAAGCTCAACACCTGATTGGTCTTTATTTAAATAGCCGTAGTCCTTCTCATCACCAGAATAAGAAGTCGTCAGCATGCCAACTTTCGTTCCTTTTTTAATAGGAGCTTCTAGGTTCTTTTTCTCGATATTTACTTTTGCTTTATAGCTCTTTTCGTCACCATTTTTTACTGGCACGGAAAATGCTTCTTTCGTCACAACAGGTACTTCTTTATCTTTGCCTTTATCCACTTCGATGTTTTCATGTCCTTTGATTTGTTGACCTTTTTTGTACATTTCTTTCATCGTGAAGTTTTTAAACGCATAGTCGAACAGTTTTTTTGCCACGTCGAAACGTGCTGTATGAAGATTACCTTTTGCATTCAAGATAACTGCGATGACACGCATGTCACCTTGTTTTGCTGTACCTGTGAAGCTAGAACCGGCTGAATCTGTAGATCCTGTTTTCAGACCGTCAACACCTTTATATTCCTTCACAAGTCCTTTAAGCATGAAGTTCCAGTTAGGCATGTCCATTTCATCGTCCGTGCCTTCTCTGAACTTTGTTTTCGCAATACTTGCTGTTTCAAGAATTTCTGGATGGTCTTTGATGAGATGCTGTGCAAGCAAAGCCATATCTTTTGCAGATACTTCACTTTCTTCATCAGGACCTGTACCTTTTGGCTGTTGGCCATGTAAGTCTTTATTTTCTAGACCAGTTGCATTCACGAATTTGTAGTTTGTTAAACCAAGTTCTTTTGCTTTTGCGTTCATTTTTTCAACAAACTTTGATTCTGATCCAGCGATCACTTCTGCTAAACCAATCGCTGCTGCATTTGCCGAATAAATAGCCGTTGCTTGATAAAGTTCTTTTACTGTATACGAACCATCTTTTCTCAAAGGAACGTTGGATAAGCTGCGGTCCTGAGAAATTTCGTATACATAATCATCTGGCGTATACTTTTGATCCCATTTCACTTTTCCTTCAGCAATTGCCTCTAGTAATAGATACTCTGTCATCATTTTTGCCATACTTGCAATAGGCAGTCTTTGATCTGCGTTTTTACTATAAAGAATTTTACCTGTAGAAGCTTCAATAAGGATCGCTGCTTTCGCATTCACACTGAATGGATCTTCAGCAGCTTTTGCTTTGGACATTGGTGTAAATGCTGTAACAATCAATGCCAATGCAAGGATAGAGACCATAAGCTGTTTCAACATCTTGCTGTTCAATCGTCATACCTCCGTATTCATCTTTTTTCGACGTTTTTCATATATATGTAATCCACAAGGGCTTATCTCAACACAACAGTATAAATTTTATCACAATAAAGACAAAAAAAATAGACAGAGTCATAGACCCTGTCAAATGTAATTTGATTGTCACAATTTATCAAGAAATTGTGTAGTTTGGTGATTCTTTTGTAATTTGTACATCATGTGGATGACTCTCACGAAGTCCTGCACCCGTCATACGAATGAACTGTGCTTCTTCTCTAAGAGTGCGTAAATCCTTTGTTCCACAATAACCCATACCAGAACGAATACCGCCAACTAGTTGATACACTGTATCAACGACCGGCCCTTTGTATGGTGTACGGCCTTCAATACCTTCAGGAACGAATTTTTTATTATCTTCTTGGAAGTAACGATCTTTACTTCCTTTTTCCATTGCAGCGACAGAACCCATACCACGGTAAACTTTAAATCGTCTACCTTGGAAAATTTCTGTTTCGCCTGGGCTTTCAGATGTACCAGCTAGAAGGCTTCCCAGCATAACAGCATGTCCGCCAGATGCTAATGCTTTCACGATATCACCTGAATATTTAATTCCACCATCTGCAATAATAGCTTTACCATGTTTTCTTGCTTCTGTTGCACAGTCATAGATCGCTGTGATTTGTGGTACACCGACACCTGCAACAACACGTGTTGTACAAATAGATCCTGGTCCGATACCTACTTTTACAATATCTGCTCCTGCTTCAAACAATGCTTTTGTTGCTTCGGCTGTTGCAACATTACCAGCAATGATGTTAAGAGAAGGATACGTTTCACGGATTTTCGATACAGTGTTTAGAACACCTTGAGAATGACCGTGTGCTGTATCAATGACAATGACATCCACATTGGCTTCAACTAATTTTTTCACACGTGTCATTGTATCGCCAGTGACACCAACAGCGGCACCAACAATTAAACGGCCATGTGCATCTTTAGAGGAGTTAGGGAATTCAATCACTTTTTCAATATCTTTGATTGTGATAAGACCTTTTAACGTTCCTTCGTCATCTAAAAGAGGTAATTTTTCAATCTTGTACTGCTGTAGGATTTTTTCAGCTTCTTCTAATGTTGTACCAACAGAAGCTGTCACAAGTTCCTCTTTTGTCATCACGTCGCTAATCTTCATTGAATAATCCGAAATAAAACGAAGGTCACGGTTCGTAATAATACCAACAAGCTTTTGGTCTTGTTCGTTGTTGACAATCGGCACACCTGAAATACGGTATTTACCCATCAAATGCTCTGCATCAAATACTTGATGCTCTGGTGTTAAGAAGAATGGATTTGTAATAACACCGCGCTCTGAACGTTTTACTTTATCCACCTGTTCTGCTTGCTGTTCAATGGACATGTTCTTATGAATAATACCAAGACCACCTTGACGTGCCATTGCAATCGCCATTTGTGATTCCGTCACTGTGTCCATTCCCGCACTGATAATTGGAATGTTTAGCTTTAATGTGCTTGTTAGCTCCACTGATAAATCGACATCACGCGGAAGTACTTCAGACTTTGCTGGAACAAGCAAAACATCGTCAAACGTCAAACCTTCTTTTGAAAATTTACTTTCCCACATTAGTAAATCCCCCTCTTTTCGGCAAAATATTATATGTAGATTATCAACTAGCAAACAGCATGTCAAGGAAGCAACAAACAGTTGCAATTTTTAGAAAATATAAAGAGAGTTGAGGAAGAAGATGAAAAGTTCAGGATGGAAGGATTTAAAACGTTTTTACTCGCTCGAAACCTCCCAAAAGTTTCTATTTCAACAATATGAGAAACGGAACATTCAAGATGCAAACCAGCAAGCCTATAAAAACTGTGAACGATTTATTTACTTTCTAAAACATGGCCACACGTTTTATGAACAGGCTGCGATCGCGCCTCTAGAACTTAAACCCATTTTATTGTTTTATGGAATGGCACAGCTGCTAAAAGCATGTTTGCTGACGGTAGACCCCCATTATCCTTCTCAAACCTCTGTTTTAGCTCATGGTGTAACATCAAGGAAGAGAAAGAAACAGCATTACCGTTTTAGTGAAGATGAGGTGAAAATCCAAAGAAATGGGCTATGTATGCATGTGTTAAAGCATCTATTTCAATTAAATGGTCTTGAAGATGAGCGATTTACGATGATCCATCTCCTGTCTAAAATACCTGAAATGAGTCATATTCTGGAGTTTCAAAAGCAGCCCTCGACTTTAGTTAAAGTAGAAAAGGCTAATGGAATGATGATTCAAGATCATATTCCATTACTTTATAACATGTCTGCTGAACGGTTTATTGAATACTTTGAGTTTCATACAAGCTGGAAACTCAAACAGAGAGAGGCTAAAAAACTGACGTTTGATGTATTTCTTGAAGAAAACCCAGCACTTGCTACTCATCTTCATTATGATTTAGAAATGGATCAATGGTTTATACCGTCAACACGAGATGCTTTTCTAGGGATTCCTGAGATCATCAGCCATTACTTATTGATGTATAACCTTAGTATGATTGCCCGCTACGAAACAGAATGGTGGTACGAGCTGCTGTCTCAATACATTAGCGATGATTACGTCATGATTGAACGCTACATGGAGATTGCAGAAGAGAAGTTCCCAGCTTACATCATGATGCTGTTAGAAGAAAAAACAAAAAAGACCAGTTCCGACTGGAACTGATCCTTATAGAAGCTTGGCGGCGTCCTACTCTCACAGGGGGAAACCCCCAACTACCATCGGCGCTGAAGAGCTTAACTTCCGTGTTCGGTATGGGAACGGGTGTGACCTCTTCGCTATCGCCACCAAACCTGATGGAGAGAATGTTCTCTCAAAACTAGATAACAATGTTCATGCTTCACATTAGAATATAGGTTAAGTCCTCGATCTATTAGTATCTGTCAGCTCCACGTGTCACCACGCTTCCACCTCAGACCTATCAACCTGATCATCTTTCAGGGATCTTACTTCCTTGCGGAATGGGAAATCTCATCTTGAGGGGGGCTTCATGCTTAGATGCTTTCAGCACTTATCCCGTCCGCACATAGCTACCCAGCGATGCCCTTGGCAGAACAACTGGTACACCAGCGGTGCGTCCATCCCGGTCCTCTCGTACTAAGGACAGCTCCTCTCAAATTTCCTGCGCCCGCGACGGATAGGGACCGAACTGTCTCACGACGTTCTGAACCCAGCTCGCGTACCGCTTTAATGGGCGAACAGCCCAACCCTTGGGACCGACTACAGCCCCAGGATGCGATGAGCCGACATCGAGGTGCCAAACCTCCCCGTCGATGTGGACTCTTGGGGGAGATAAGCCTGTTATCCCCGGGGTAGCTTTTATCCGTTGAGCGATGGCCCTTCCATGCGGAACCACCGGATCACTAAGCCCGACTTTCGTCCCTGCTCGACTTGTAGGTCTCGCAGTCAAGCTCCCTTGTGCCTTTACACTCTGCGAATGATTTCCAACCATTCTGAGGGAACCTTTGGGCGCCTCCGTTACATTTTAGGAGGCGACCGCCCCAGTCAAACTGCCCACCTGACACTGTCTCCCTGCCCGATAAGGGCAGCGGGTTAGAAGGTCAATACAGCCAGGGTAGTATCCCACCGATGCCTCCACCGAAGCTAGCGCTCCGGTTTCCAAGGCTCCTACCTATCCTGTACAAGCTGTACCAACATTCAATATCAGGCTGCAGTAAAGCTCCACGGGGTCTTTCCGTCCTGTCGCGGGTAACCTGCATCTTCACAGGTACTATAATTTCACCGAGTCTCTCGTTGAGACAGTGCCCAGATCGTTGCGCCTTTCGTGCGGGTCGGAACTTACCCGACAAGGAATTTCGCTACCTTAGGACCGTTATAGTTACGGCCGCCGTTTACTGGGGCTTCAATTCGCACCTTCGCTTACGCTAAGCGCTCCTCTTAACCTTCCAGCACCGGGCAGGCGTCAGCCCCTATACTTCGCCTTACGGCTTCGCAGAGACCTGTGTTTTTGCTAAACAGTCGCCTGGGCCTATTCACTGCGGCTTCTCGGGGCTTTAACACCCTAAGAAGCACCCCTTCTCCCGAAGTTACGGGGTCATTTTGCCGAGTTCCTTAACGAGAGTTCTCTCGATCACCTTAGGATTCTCTCCTCGCCTACCTGTGTCGGTTTGCGGTACGGGCACCTCTCACCTCGCTAGAGGCTTTTCTTGGCAGTGTGGAATCAGGAACTTCGCTACTAAATTTCGCTCGCCATCACAGCTCAGCCTTTACGGGAAACGGATTTGCCTATTTCCCAGCCTAACTGCTTGGACGCGGATATCCAATACCGCGCTTACCCTATCCTCCTGCGTCCCCCCATTGCTCAAATGGTGAGGAGGTGGTACAGGAATATCAACCTGTTGTCCATCGCCTACGCCTTTCGGCCTCGGCTTAGGTCCCGACTAACCCTGAGCGGACGAGCCTTCCTCAGGAAACCTTAGGCATTCGGTGGACGGGATTCTCACCCGTCTTTCGCTACTCATACCGGCATTCTCACTTCTAAGCGCTCCACCAGTCCTTCCGGTCTGGCTTCACAGCCCTTAGAACGCTCTCCTACCACTGTTCGTAAGAACAGTCCGCAGCTTCGGTGATACGTTTAGCCCCGGTACATTTTCGGCGCAGAGTCACTCGACCAGTGAGCTATTACGCACTCTTTAAATGGTGGCTGCTTCTAAGCCAACATCCTGGTTGTCTAAGCAACTCCACATCCTTTTCCACTTAACGTATACTTTGGGACCTTAGCTGGCGGTCTGGGCTGTTTCCCTTTCGACTACGGATCTTATCACTCGCAGTCTGACTCCCAAGGATAAGTCATCGGCATTCGGAGTTTGACTGAATTCGGTAACCCGGTAGGGGCCCCTAGTCCAATCAGTGCTCTACCTCCGAGACTCTTACCTTGAGGCTAGCCCTAAAGCTATTTCGGAGAGAACCAGCTATCTCCAGGTTCGATTGGCATTTCACCCCTACCCACACCTCATCCCCGCACTTTTCAACGTGCGTGGGTTCGGGCCTCCATTCAGTGTTACCTGAACTTCACCCTGGACATGGGTAGATCACCTGGTTTCGGGTCTACGACCACGTACTCATGCGCCCTATTCAGACTCGCTTTCGCTGCGGCTCCGCATCTTCTGCTTAACCTTGCACGGGATCGTAACTCGCCGGTTCATTCTACAAAAGGCACGCCATCACCCGTTAACGGGCTCTGACTACTTGTAGGCACACGGTTTCAGGATCTATTTCACTCCCCTTCCGGGGTGCTTTTCACCTTTCCCTCACGGTACTGGTTCACTATCGGTCACTAGGGAGTATTTAGCCTTGGGAGATGGTCCTCCCGGATTCCGACGGAATTTCACGTGTTCCGCCGTACTCAGGATCCACTCTGGAGAGAATGACATTTCAGTTACAGGGCTGTTACCTTCTTTGGCGGGCCTTTCCAGACCTCTTCGCTTATATCATTCCTTTGTAACTCCGTATAGAGTGTCCTACAACCCCAAGAGGCAAGCCTCTTGGTTTGGGCTGTTCCCGTTTCGCTCGCCGCTACTCAGGGAATCGCATTTGCTTTCTCTTCCTCCGGGTACTTAGATGTTTCAGTTCCCCGGGTATGCCTTCTCATACTCTATGTATTCAAGTATGGATACTACTCCATTACGAGCAGTGGGTTTCCCCATTCGGAAATCTCCGGATCAAAGCTTGCTTACAGCTCCCCGAAGCATATCGGTGTTCGTCCCGTCCTTCATCGGCTCCTAGTGCCAAGGCATCCACCGTGCGCCCTTTCTAACTTAACCATTTCTTACTTTAGAAAGAATCACTATGTGTGATGAACTTTGCATTGCATTCAATGTGAATGTATTACTTATTGTTATCTAGTTTTCAAAGAACACGTTGGTGGAGCCTAGCGGGATCGAACCGCTGACCTCCTGCGTGCAAGGCAGGCGCTCTCCCAGCTGAGCTAAGGCCCCAATTTAATAGAAGATGGTGGGCCTGAGTGGACTCGAACCACCGACCTCACGCTTATCAGGCGTGCGCTCTAACCAGCTGAGCTACAGGCCCATCTTTCATATCGAAGATATGATGTTGTAGGATCTTTTGCAAGTTCCTTCAAAACTAAACAAGACGAAAACGTACGCTGCTCCATATATCCTTAGAAAGGAGGTGATCCAGCCGCACCTTCCGATACGGCTACCTTGTTACGACTTCACCCCAATCATCTGCCCCACCTTCGGCGGCTGGCTCCATAAAGGTTACCTCACCGACTTCGGGTGTTGCAAACTCTCGTGGTGTGACGGGCGGTGTGTACAAGGCCCGGGAACGTATTCACCGCGGCATGCTGATCCGCGATTACTAGCGATTCCAGCTTCACGCAGTCGAGTTGCAGACTGCGATCCGAACTGAGAACAGATTTATGGGATTGGCTAAACCTTGCGGTCTTGCAGCCCTTTGTTCTGTCCATTGTAGCACGTGTGTAGCCCAGGTCATAAGGGGCATGATGATTTGACGTCATCCCCACCTTCCTCCGGTTTGTCACCGGCAGTCACCTTAGAGTGCCCAACTGAATGCTGGCAACTAAGATCAAGGGTTGCGCTCGTTGCGGGACTTAACCCAACATCTCACGACACGAGCTGACGACAACCATGCACCACCTGTCACTCTGTCCCCGAAGGGAAAGCCCTATCTCTAGGGTTGTCAGAGGATGTCAAGACCTGGTAAGGTTCTTCGCGTTGCTTCGAATTAAACCACATGCTCCACCGCTTGTGCGGGCCCCCGTCAATTCCTTTGAGTTTCAGTCTTGCGACCGTACTCCCCAGGCGGAGTGCTTAATGCGTTAGCTGCAGCACTAAGGGGCGGAAACCCCCTAACACTTAGCACTCATCGTTTACGGCGTGGACTACCAGGGTATCTAATCCTGTTCGCTCCCCACGCTTTCGCTCCTCAGCGTCAGTTACAGACCAGAGAGTCGCCTTCGCCACTGGTGTTCCTCCACATCTCTACGCATTTCACCGCTACACGTGGAATTCCACTCTCCTCTTCTGCACTCAAGTTTCCCAGTTTCCAATGACCCTCCCCGGTTGAGCCGGGGGCTTTCACATCAGACTTAAGAAACCGCCTGCGAGCCCTTTACGCCCAATAATTCCGGACAACGCTTGCCACCTACGTATTACCGCGGCTGCTGGCACGTAGTTAGCCGTGGCTTTCTGGTTAGGTACCGTCAAGGTGCGAGCAGTTACTCTCGCACTTGTTCTTCCCTAACAACAGAGCTTTACGATCCGAAAACCTTCATCACTCACGCGGCGTTGCTCCGTCAGACTTTCGTCCATTGCGGAAGATTCCCTACTGCTGCCTCCCGTAGGAGTCTGGGCCGTGTCTCAGTCCCAGTGTGGCCGATCACCCTCTCAGGTCGGCTACGCATCGTCGCCTTGGTGAGCCATTACCCCACCAACTAGCTAATGCGCCGCGGGTCCATCTGTAAGTGACAGCCGAAACCGTCTTTCATCCTTGAACCATGCGGTTCAAGGAACTATCCGGTATTAGCTCCGGTTTCCCGGAGTTATCCCAGTCTTACAGGCAGGTTACCCACGTGTTACTCACCCGTCCGCCGCTAACATCCGGGAGCAAGCTCCCTTCTGTCCGCTCGACTTGCATGTATTAGGCACGCCGCCAGCGTTCGTCCTGAGCCAGGATCAAACTCTCCGAAAAAGTACAAAACCGAAGTTTTGCTTTTCGCCAGTTTGACTGACTACCTATGAAGTATCATAGGATTTTTTATAAAAACTCGAATTAACAGGTACGTTTTGTCTTGTTTAGTTTTCAAAGAACTTGTGTGTCACTCTCTCAAAGCGACCACTTAAATATATCATATATCTCTATCAACAGTCAACATTTTTCTTGAAAAACATTTTATTTTTTTAAGAAGTTTCCACTGTAAAAGAGATAAAAAATAGAGCCTCTTTTTGCTCCTTTGAAAGATTAACACATATCTATGAAAAAAGCATTATAAATTTCAAAAAAACTCATGTTTTTTTAGAAAAAAATAAAGCCGGTGAAGAACCGGCTTTATTTTTACTCAGATTGCTCTTGATCTGACTCTATAGTTTCTACGTTTTCTTCACTATTCTCTTCATCATCTTCTTGTGATTGTTCAACTAATGCCACTGTAGCGACATGTTCATCATCACCTAGACGAATCAGGCGGACACCTTGAGTGACTCGACCTGTTGTTGAAATATCTGAAACGGCCATACGAATGATCACGCCGCTTCCTGTAATAATCATCAAGTCCTCTTCAGCTTCAGCATTCGTCGCCTTCACTGCGACAAGCGGACCATTGTTATCAGTGATTTTACATGTTTTAAGACCTTTACCGCCCCGACTTTGAACACGATATTCTTTTTCAGGTGTTAACTTACCATACCCTTTTTCGGTGACGATCAATACGTTTGCATCTGGCTCAAGGATTTCCATCCCAACGACGATGTCATCTTCAGAAAGCGTAATTCCTTTCACGCCAGCTGCCGTACGCCCCATTTCACGAACATCTGTCTCGTCGAAACGAATCAGCATACCTTTTTTCGTTCCAATGATGATTTGTTTTTCTCCATTAGTTAAACGGACAGCCATCAGTTCATCTTCGTCACGAAGACTTAATGCGATAAGTCCATTGTTTCGAATGTTGGCAAACTGAGACAATGAGGTTCGTTTTGATACACCGTGTCTTGTTGTAAAGAAGAGATACGAATCTTCATCAAATTCGCTTACCGGAATAATGGCATTAATCCACTCTCCCTTTTCTACTTCAAGCAGGTTAATAATCGGAATCCCTTTCGCTGTCCGTCCGAATTCAGGAATCTCATATCCCTTCGCACGATAAACCTTCCCTTTATTAGAGAAGAAGAGGATTGTATCATGGGTAGATGTTGAAATCAGCTGTTCTACGAAATCATCCTCATTGGTTCCCATCCCTTGAACACCTTTACCGCCTCTTTTTTGACTGCGGTATGTTGATGCAGGCAGACGCTTGATATAACCATTATGAGTCAGCGTAATCACGATGTTTTCAACAGGAATCAAATCTTCGTCTTCAATTGTTTCAATACCTGCTGTCACAATTTCAGTACGGCGCGTATCATTGAAACGTTCTTTGATTTCTGTTAACTCTTCTCTAATGATTTCAAGAACTTTTTCATTGTCTGCTAAAATGGCTTTCAACTCAGCAATCAAATCAACAAGTCCTTTGTATTCTTCTTCTATCTTTTCTCTTTCCAAACCAGTTAAGCGCTGAAGACGCATATCAAGAATGGCCTGTGCTTGTTTTTCGGACAAGCTATAGTTCTCCATTAAGCCATTTCTCGCGATTTCAGCAGTTTGAGAGCTTCTAATTAATGCAATGACTTCATCTAAGTGGTCAAGGGCAATTCTTAAACCTTCTAGAATATGAGCTCTTGCTTCGGCTTTACGAAGTTCATATGCTGTTCTTCTGCGAATAATCACTTTTTGATGCTCTAAATAATATTCAAGACATTGTTTGAGGGACAAGACTTTCGGCTGTCCATCAACTAGTGCCAATAAGTTGATCCCAAATGACGTTTGAAGTGTCGTTTGTTTATAAAGATTGTTTAATAGAACGTGGGCGTTCGCGTCTCTTCGCAGTTCAATCACGATCCGCATTCCATTACGATCAGACTCGTCACGGAGATCTGTAATGCCATCGATCTTTTTATCGCGCACAAGATCAGCGATTTTTTCGATCAAACGTGCTTTATTGACCTGATATGGAATTTCATTAATGACAATCCGCTGCTTACCGCTGGATGTTTCTTCGATGATAGACTTTGCACGTAATGTAATAGAACCTCGGCCTGTTTCATATGCTTTGCGGATTCCGCTTCGGCCAATGATTTGTCCCGCAGTTGGGAAGTCTGGTCCTGGAATGATCTCCATTAGTTCCTGTGTAGTCATTTCTGGGTTTTGACTTATCGCCAGTACCCCATCAATCACTTCACCTAGCTGGTGAGGCGGAATGTTTGTTGCCATCCCTACAGCGATACCTGTTGCCCCGTTGACTAATAAGTTCGGGAAACGAGCAGGCATGACGATTGGTTCTCTTTCACTGCCATCGTAGTTATCTTGATAATCAATCGTATCCTTAGTGATATCACGCAGGATTTCCATTGAAATTTTAGATAGACGCGCCTCAGTATAACGCATTGCCGCTGCACCGTCTCCATCGACAGAACCAAAGTTCCCGTGGCCTTCAACCAGCATATTTCGATAGTTGAAGTCTTGCGCCATACGAACCATCGCTTCGTATACAGCGCTGTCACCGTGAGGGTGGTACTTACCGATAACTTCCCCAACGATACGTGCAGATTTCTTAAATGGTTTATCACTTGTCATACCTAGGTCATTCATCGCATACAAAATTCTTCGATGCACGGGCTTCAATCCGTCTCGCACATCTGGTAATGCACGCGAAACAATAACACTCATTGCATAATCTAAAAAGGACGTACGCATTTCTTGACTAATATTTACTTCGCGTACATTTGGTGTATGTTGTTCACTCACTATAAGAACCTCCCTTTACGTATCACATGAAATAAATTATGTGGGAGTAAAATATGTATTTATCTTCACAAGACTATTCTCCATTATATCAATAATCTCGGCTTTATACACATTTATTTACTAGAAAATCAACGAAAACACGGAAAACCAGGACATTCGTTACACGCCCCTATTTCTTGAAAAACAACCTTATTCCAAACAAGAAATAAGGTTGTTCTCAGGAGGGATCTATCTAAATATCAAGGTTTTTCACGTATTGCGCATTTTCTTCGATAAAGTTTCGTCTCGGTTCTACTTTATCTCCCATCAGCATTTCAAATGTCTCATCAGCATCGATCGCATCCTCAAGTGTGACTTGAAGAAGTGTTCTCGCATCAGGGTCCATTGTTGTTTCCCAAAGCTGAGCAGCATTCATTTCTCCAAGACCTTTATAACGCTGAAGTCCAGGCTTTGGTGTTTGAGGAAGTGATTTTAACAGCTCATCCAGCTGTTTATCGTTATACACGTACTCCACACGTTTTCCTTGCTGCACTTTATATAAAGGCGGCTGCGCAATATACACATAACCGTTTTCAATGATTTCACGCATGTAGCGATAGAAGAATGTTAAGAGCAGCGTTCGAATGTGTGCTCCATCCACATCGGCATCTGTCATGATCACAATTTTGTGATAGCGTGCTTTCTCTAAAGTAAAGTCTTCTCCGATTCCAGTTCCTAACGCTGTAATCATTGAACGAACCTCGTTGTTCGATAAAATTTTATCTAAACGAGCTTTTTCTACGTTTAGGATCTTCCCTCTTAACGGTAAGATCGCTTGGAAGTGACGATCACGGCCTTGTTTAGCAGATCCGCCCGCAGAATCTCCCTCTACAATATAGAGTTCAGAGATGGAAGGATCTTTAGAAGAACAGTCCGCCAGTTTCCCAGGTAAGCTGGAGACTTCCAGTGCACTTTTACGTCTTGTCAGCTCACGAGCTTTTTTGGCAGCCATTCTTGCACGAGCTGCCATCAGTCCTTTTTCCACAATTTTTTTCGCAGAATCAGGATTTTCAAGCAAGAATTTCTCAAGTGCTTCAGAGAAAAGGGAGTCTGTGATGGTTCTCGCTTCTGAGTTCCCAAGCTTTGTCTTCGTTTGTCCTTCGAATTGAGGGTCTGGATGTTTGATGGAGATAATGGCTGTTAAGCCTTCTCGCACATCTTCACCACTTAAATTCGCATCCCCATCTTTGAATACGCCATTTTTACGAGCATAGTCATTGATGACACGCGTTAGACCGGTTTTAAAACCAGCTTCGTGTGTTCCGCCTTCATACGTGTTGATATTGTTGGCGAAGGAATAGATATTGCTTGTATAGGAATCGTTATATTGTAATGCTACTTCAACGGTGATTCCGTCTTTCTCACCTTCGATGTACACAGGTTCTTCATGAACGACTTCTTTTGAACGGTTTAAATGTTCTACATAGCTCTTAATACCGCCTTCGTAGCAGTATTCATTTCTCCGCTCTTTGCCTTCACGCAAGTCTTCTATGATGATGTTTACACCTTTTGTTAAGAAGGCTAACTCACGAACACGGTTAGCAAGTGTATCGTAATCAAATTCAATGGTTTCCGTGAAAATTTCTGGATCTGGCACAAAGTGAGTGGTTGTCCCGGTTACATCTGTTTCACCAATAACCTCTAAATCTCCCACTGGAACGCCGCGTTTGAACTGCTGATAATGGATTTTCCCGTCACGGTATACAGTCACGTCTAAGGTAGTAGATAATGCATTTACAACAGATGCCCCTACACCATGCAGACCGCCTGATACTTTATAACCGCTGCCGTCAAATTTACCGCCAGCGTGAAGAACAGTCATAATGACCTCTACGGCAGGACGCCCCATTTTCTCATGAATTCCAACAGGAATCCCGCGGCCATTATCTTTTACTGTAATGCTGTTATCTTTTTCAATTTGCACTGTAATGTCTGTACAATAACCAGCTAATGCCTCATCAATACTGTTGTCGACAATTTCCCATACAAGATGGTGAAGCCCTTTTGCATTGGTTGACCCAATGTACATTCCTGGACGTTTTCTAACAGCTTCTAGTCCTTCAAGCACCTGTATCTGATTTTCATCATAACTATTATGTTGCTGTTCCATTGCCACGTACATTCACCTACACTTTTCTTAAACGATATATTTATATGAATTGAGTTTTTAGACTTCAATTTCAACCACAAACGAAGCACGTTTTTTGAGCGTGCTTGAGGAAAGAGGAGAGTAATAAACAGATTCAGTTGTGACGACAATGGATTTGGGTGTCCCTTGTGATAACGAAATGATATGTTTCTCTTGTTTTTGTAGAAATTCTTCTACAACAGAAGACGACCTCATTTTGTAATCAACAATTGCGACAATCTCTCGTGTAGAAACAACACAATCATCACCTAAATGAATATACAAGACTCACACCTCATTTATCAGTCAATTACTTTTCCACTGGCTACTCTGAAAATTTCCGCTTCTTTCAGGGTGGCGTGATCAATGCCTTCAACACTTGTTGTGGTGACGAAGGTCTGTACACGTCCCTGAATGGTATGGAGCAAATGAGACTGTCTGTAATCATCAAGTTCAGATAACACATCATCAAGTAGAAGAATAGGATATTCTCCGATTTCTTCATGTATCAGATCAATTTCTGCCAGCTTTAGTGAAAGAGCTGTTGTTCTTTGCTGCCCTTGAGAGCCATATGTCTGAACATCCCGACCATTCACAAAGAAAAGCAGGTCATCTCTGTGAGGTCCCCACAGTGTCACCCCTCGGTCGATTTCTCTCTCTCTTAGTTTCTGAAACGATTCTTCATAGCTATTCTTTATTTTCGACAAGTCTGACGCTTCTGATACCTCTATTGCCGTCTGGTATTGGAGCGTAAGTGTTTCTAGCTCTCTAGAAATCCCAAAATGCAGCGGCTGCGCCCATTTTTCGAGCTGTTTCGTAAAAGTCAGTCGTCTTTTGACCACTTTCGCTGCCGCATCAATCAACTGCTCTGTTAAAATCTCCAGCATCGCTTGATCCGTTTGCTTTCTTGTCTGCAATTGTTTCAAGTAATGATTCCGCTGAGAGAGGATTTTTTGATAGAGCGATAAATCATGCAAGTAGACAGCAGAAACTTGTCCAATCTCCATGTCGAGGAATCTTCTGCGGATTTGCGGGCTGCCCTTCACAAGACTTAAGTCCTCTGGCGCAAACATAATGGTGTTTAACGCACCAACATAATGACTGAGCTTCTGTTGTTCAATGTGATTGACCTTGCCCTTTTTCCCTTTTTTTGAGATCACGAGCTGCATTGGGAGTGGACCATTTTTTTTAATGACTCTACCTTCTATTTTAGCATAGTCTTGGTCCCATCGGATAAGTTCTTTATCATTTGACGTACGATGAGACTTTGCCATCGACAATACATAGATCGCTTCCATCAAGTTCGTTTTACCTTGGGCATTCTCACCGATCATGACATTCACCTTATTGTCGAATTGAAGCTCGGTGTGTTCATAGTTTCGGTATGAAGTTAACGCCAGACTTTGAATGTACATGTATTGTCACCCGTTTCTAATTCACAACTTGAAATGTGCCGTAACCTTCAATCTCGACAACATCTCCTGGGTATAGTTTGCGTCCCCGTCTATTATCTGGCTCTTGATTAATGAACACCTCATGTTCACTTAAAAACCATTTCGCCATTCCGCCAGATTGGATGACTTCGGCTAATTTCAAAAACTGCCCTAATGTAATCATTTCTGTTTCAATGGTTATAAGATTAGGCATTGTATCGACCTCTTTCAATATCACTAATATCTAATTGTACTAAAAAACAAGACAAGAAGGAAAGGGGGAAAGCGAACTGGGATGAAAGAAAGCATGGAAAACGAGAAGAAAAGCTGCTGTGCACTCACACAGCAGCCATTTTAGATTGAATTAATACGTTCTTACCGGAAGAATCAATTGCAAGATAGAATCATCATTTGGCGTACGCAGCAGGAACGGTCTCATTGCACCAGTGAAGCTTACATGAATATCTGTTCCCTCTAATACTTTTAACGCATCCAGCATATATTTTGGACTGAAGGAGATTTTAAGATCTTCCCCTTTAATGTCATCTGCTTGAACCGTCTCCACCACTTTACCGATCTCAGGCGAATTAGAAGATATTTCAAGGCTTTGTTCAGGATCAGCTGACAGTTTCACGACATTATTACGTCCTTCTCTTGCCAAAAGTGATGCACGATCAATGGCCTGAAGGAACTCTTTCGTGTTGACCACGACATCCGTTTTACTTTCTTGCGGGATCAGACGGGCCGTATCTGGATAATTTCCATCCAGCAACCTTGAGAAGAACAGTACGTTTTGTGCTTTAAAAAGAACTTGGGTTTCTGTAATGACGATGCTCACAAGATCTTGTCCATCATCAAGAATTTTACTTAGCTCAGTTAAACTCTTCCCTGGAATCACGACATTATACGAACTTTCCTCGTTAATATCTAACTTCGCTTTTCTTAAAGCAAGACGGTGGCTATCCGTTGCTGTGCATATTAATTCACCTTTTTCAACCTTCCAGTTTACACCTGTCAAGATAGGTCGTGTTTCTGAGGTGGACACTGCAAAAACAGTTTGACGAATTAAGTTTTTAAGCAGATCTGTCGGAATTTGAAATGCATGATGCTCTTCAATTTGTGGAAGATGCGGATATTCTTCAGCATCTAAGCCGTTTAAGTTAAATTCCGCTGAACCAGAGCGGATAATAGTCAGGTGATTTTGTTCTACTTCAATTTCGACAGTAGACATAGGCAGTTTCTTTACAATTTCACTAAAGAAGCGGGCTTGAAGCACAATACTTCCCGGACGATCAATGGTGATAACCTCTAAATCTCCATCTCTTTGAGGAATGAAAGATTCAATTGAGATATCAGAATCGCTTCCTGTTAGAGAAACCCCTTCATCAGACGCAACAATTTTAATCCCTGTCAAAATAGGAATCGTTGTTCTAGAGGATACGGCCTTTAATACATCTTGGACACTTTGGACAAGACGATCTTTTTGAATCGTGAATTTCATAGTGGTCCTCCTAAATTTTCTTAATGACATGTATATATATTTTATTAATAAAAATCGTAGAAGTAATAGTAGGGCTTGTGAATATGTGGATAAGTCGAGAAAAAGAAAGGAAAGACAGCCTATCCACATGTGGACAGACTGTGTATGACTATGCTCTAGTTATTCACATTTTCCCGTACTCATTATATCAGCTTGATTATTTTAATTGTTCTTTGATCTCTTTGACATGCTGCTGAAGCTGTTCATCTTCAACAATTAATTTCGAAATCTTCTCATGAGCATGAATGACAGTCGTATGATCACGACCGCCAAATTCTTCTCCGATTTTAGGCAGAGAGGAATCGGTCATTTCTCTAGAGAGGTACATGGCAATTTGTCTTGGATAAGCAACTGACTTTGTACGTTTCTTTGCTTTGAAATCCTCTAATCGAATATTAAATTGCTGCCCTACAATTCTTTGAATATCTTTAATTGTAATGACCTTAGGCTTTGATGAAGGAATGATGTCCTTTAGCGCCTCAGCTGCTAGATCTGCATTAATGTCTTTATTAATTAAAGAAGAGTAAGCAACGACACGAATCAAAGCACCCTCCAGCTCACGAATGTTGCTGTCGATTTGATTGGCAATGTACAGCATGACTTCATTTGGAATGTCTAAGCCTTCTGCCTTTGCTTTTTTTCGAAGGATCGCGATACGCGTTTCTAGATCTGGCGGGGTAATGTCTGTAATTAAGCCCCATTCAAATCGAGAGCGTAATCTGTCTTCAAGTGTCGGAATTTCCTTCGGAGGCCGGTCACTAGAAATGACGATTTGCTTACTTTCTTCGTGAAGTGTGTTGAATGTATGGAAAAACTCTTCTTGTGTTTGTTCTTTTCCTGCTAAAAATTGAATATCATCTATCAAAAGCACATCTACATTCCGATAGCGGTTACGGAAGTCGACAGCTTTGTTATCTCGGATTGAGTTGATAAATTCATTAGTAAATTTTTCAGATGATAGATAGACCACTTTGGCTGATGGATTATGGTCGATCACGTAATGACCAATCGCATGCATCAAGTGAGTCTTTCCTAAACCAACGCCCCCATAAATAAAAAGCGGGTTATATGCTTTTGCTGGTGCTTCCGCGACTGCAAGTGAAGCGGCATGAGCAAAACGGTTGCCTGAACCAATAACAAAAGTATCAAATGTATATTTTGGATTCAGCATATTTTGTGGAATGTCAACGGGCTCTTCTTTAGACATTTTTTTGATAGGAGACTTTGGCATGGCTTCCTCTTCATCCTGATTTTGAGGAATAATAAATTTAATGCTGAGCTCTTCACCTGTTAGTTCATAGATGGTATCAGCAATTAAGTGAAGATATCTTGACTCTAGCCAATCTCTAGCAAATTCATTAGGTGCCGTAATTGTAAGCGTATCTCCCTGAAGAGAATGGGCTTTTGTCGATTTCATCCATGTCTCAAAACTGGGTTTGCTCAATTTTGTCTCTATTTTTTGAAGTGCTTTATTCCACAGATCCAAAATATTTTCCATAAGGCCTCTCCCCCCTCCTTTTCTTTTTAAAATGACCAGTATCAAACTGTTATAGAACACGAAAAAGAGCAAATGGTCATCACCATTCGTGCACATACATTGTTGAAAACAATTAATATAGTAGAAAAACGTCTTTTCGACAAATTACACAAGCTGTGGATAAACAATTCAACAGGCTGTGTAATAACTTTCCACAGGTTATCCACAAATTGTGGATAATATAAATAGGCCAGATAAGTAATTAAGAGTTAAAACACAAATATAATATCAAAATAAACAAGATGGTGCAATGGGTGTCACAAACTTATCCACACACTTTACATCCTGTTGAAAAATAATTATCCACATCGGTTATTTGTGTGAAAAAAATGTCGATAATGGGTGTGGATAGTCTAAATATGCCGGAAAAATATCCACATTCTTGTTTTGAAGGTTTTTTAGGAGGAAAAAAAGAATAAAATGCTGGAAACTAAAAAAGAAGGTTTCTTCGTTTGATAACTTATGTTATGCTTATAAGGTTGATAATAAGAGTTTTATCATTGATATTGACAATCGATGGGTTACACAAATATAATGAGTTAGACTGTCTTAAACAGCTATTCCTCAGGGAGGTGTCATAAATGAAAAGAACGTTTCAACCAAATAACCGTAAGCGTAGTAAAGTTCATGGCTTCCGCAGCCGTATGAGTACTAAAAACGGACGTCTAGTTTTAAAGCGACGCCGCAGCAAAGGTAGAAAAAAATTATCAGCTTAGGCCACTGAATAATGTCAGTGGTCTTTTTTACATAAAATCGTAAATGAACTGTCAGTTTTTATCGGAGTGGAAGAAAACATGAAGAAGCGAAACAGGCTAAAAAAAAATGAAGAGTTTCAAAAGGTGTTCAAAAAAGGTCAATCAATGGCAAATCGCCAATTCGTTATTTACCAGCTGGATCAGCCAAATCAAGTTGAACTGCGTTTAGGATTGTCTGTCAGTAAGAAGATTGGTAATGCAGTGATTAGAAACCGAATAAAACGTCTGATCCGTCAGGTGTTTTTAGAGGAAGGCCATAAGTTAAAGCAAGAAAAAGACTACATTGTCATTGCACGAAAACCAGCGAGTGAATTGACCTTTGAAGAAACAAAGAAGTCTCTCCAACATTTATTTAGAAAATCCGCTGTTTATCAACAACAACCGAAAAAGTCTTCGTAATAGAAACTTTCGTTGAATCAATTTTTAAAAGCGCTTCCTTCATCTAGTGAATTAAAATGAAACCACCACTTTACAAAGAAAAAATGTTACCATACTGATTAGGTGAGTCACTTTCTTAATCAATTCCAACTTAAATAAAGTTTGAAGTAATGGGAGGAATCTTGTTGAAAAGGCGATTATTACTAATATTTAGCTTGATTGGCGTATTGGTTTTATTGGCAGGATGTACACAGATCAATGAACCAATTACATCAGATAGTAAGGGATTCTGGAATTCTTATATTGTTTACCCGCTATCTCAATTAATCACGTACATGGCAAACTTAACTGGTGAAAACTATGGTGTAGCGATTATTATTGTGACACTATTAATTCGCTTGCTTATTTTACCATTAATGATTAAACAGTTAAGAAGTACAAAAGCGATGCAAGCATTACAGCCTGAATTGAAAAAGCTTCGTGAAAAATATAGCTCTAAAGATCAAAAAACACAGCAGCAGCTTCAGCAGGAAACAATGGCCCTTTTTCAAAAAAATGGCGTCAATCCATTAGCAGGCTGTTTCCCAATTTTAATTCAAATGCCAATCCTTATTGGTTTCTATCATGCAATTATGAGAACAGCAGAAATTAAAAAGCATACATTCTTATGGTTTGACTTAGGCAGCCCAGATCCATTGTTCCTATTACCGATTATTGCGGGTGTAGCTACTTTCATTCAGCAAAAGCTGATGATGGCTGGAAATCCTTCGGACAACCCTCAAATGGCTATCATGTTATGGGTGATGCCGATTATGATCGTTGTGTTTGCAATTAGTTTCCCAGCAGCACTTTCATTGTACTGGGTTGTAGGTAACATTTTCATGATCATTCAAACATTGGTGATTAAAACACCTCAAGTAAAAGTTGATACAAAAGAAAAAGCTGGCGGGAATAAAAAATGAAGGAAATAACTGCTGTCGGTCGCACAATCGAAGAAGCAGTAGATTCCGGATTGAAACAAATTCAGCTACTACAAGAAGAAGTAGAAATCACAATAGTAGATGAAGGAAATAAAGGGTTTTTAGGATTATTTGGTAAAAGACAAGCTGTGGTCAAGTTAGTAGAAAAGATAAATGCATTTAAATTAGCTACACAGTATTTAGATAAAATTGTTAAGTCTATTGATCCTAAAGCAAAGATTATTTCCAAACAGGAACCGAAAAAGATTTCTTACCACATTGATGGAGATAAAACGTCATTAATGATTGGAAAAAGAGGCCAAACACTGTACTCTTTAGAAACGTTGGTACAGCTAGTGTTTAATCGTTATTCTGATCAGTATCATCATATAACAATTGATATTGGTGATTATAGGAAGAAACGACAAGAAGCACTTGAACAATATGCAGTCAAAACAGCAAATCGGGTTTTAAAAACGAAGAGAAAGGTTCATTTAGAACCAATGCCTTCGAATGAACGAAAAATTGTTCATGATGCGATTGCTGCATTCTCTAAAGAACTTGCAACGGCATCTGAAGATACAGGCAGCAAACGTCATGTTGTGGTGCTGTATAAAAAATAGCAGAAAGGCTAAGATTCAGCAAAGCTGGATTTTAGTCTTTTTTTATTGAAAAATTACCTTTTATAGAGGATTCATCCTTTATTTCTAAAAAATGAGTGTGTGATATGGGTGCAAAACGCCAATTTAACAAGTAAGTATAGGGATCAGGGCGTTTAAATTTATTGGATTTAGGTGTAAGATGTGAAGACAAGTTTCAAACGTCGTTATTCACATGTGGATAAGTTAAGTGTTAAAATAGATAAGATGCAAAGCTGTGGATAATTAGATATGGGATACTTTCACTTCGCTTTCATTTATGGTATCTTTAAATTTTGGATTAAGCGTTTTTGATATAGAGATGGACAATGTCCATTTAATAGATAACAGACTGTTTATTAAGTAGAGAAAGAGGTGAATGAGTGATGGATACAATTGCAGCAATTTCTACACCGATGGGTGAAGGAGCAATTGCGATTATTCGTTTAAGCGGGCCTGATGCGGTACAGATTGCTGATCGGATGTATAAAGGTCCTAAGGAGAAAAAACTTGTATCGGTGGATTCACATACGATTCATTATGGTCATATTGTGGACTCTAGCACTGAGCAAGTCATAGAAGAGGTCATGGTGTCAGTATTACGAGCACCAAAAACATTTACGAGAGAAGACGTTATTGAGATTAACTGCCATGGCGGAATTGTAACGGTCAATAAAGTACTGCAGCTTGCTTTAAGAGAAGGAGCAAGATTAGCGGAGCCAGGTGAGTTTACAAAACGAGCTTTCTTAAATGGAAGAATTGATCTTTCACAGGCTGAAGCGGTAATGGATTTGATTCGTGCAAAGACAGATCGTGCGATGAATGTAGCGATTACTCAAATGGAGGGACGACTCTCCGGTTTGATTAAACGACTTCGCGGTGAGATATTGGAAACTCTGGCTCATGTTGAAGTCAATATTGACTATCCTGAGTATGACGATGTTGAAGAAATGACGCATCGAGTTTTAGTTGAAAAGGCAACATCAGTGAAAAAGGAAATTGAGTCACTGCTAACTACTTCTCAGCAGGGGAAAATACTTCGTGAGGGCTTATCCACTGTCATTATTGGAAGACCGAATGTTGGGAAGTCTTCCTTGTTGAATAGTCTTGTACAGGAAACAAAAGCGATTGTAACGGATATTCCTGGAACAACGAGAGATGTCATTGAGGAGTATGTAAATGTTAGAGGTGTACCGCTTCGTTTAGTCGATACTGCGGGTATACGTGAGACGGAGGACATTGTTGAGCGTATAGGGGTTGAACGATCTAGACAGGTCTTAAAAGAAGCTGACCTGATTTTACTTGTGCTCAATTATAGCGAGGAATTGTCAGAAGAGGATATCAAACTATTTGAGGCCGTCTCAGGCATGGATATCATTGTGATCGTGAATAAGACAGATCTTGAGCCTAAGCTTGATATCGAAAAGGTCAAGCAGTTAGCGAAGGATCGTCCGGTGGTTACTACATCATTATTACAAGAAAAGGGGATTGATGAGCTCGAAATTGCGATTCAATCATTATTCTTCACGGGTTCAATTGAAAGTGGAGATTTAACGTATGTAAGTAACACAAGGCATATTGCCCTTCTTCAGGCAGCAAAACAATCCATTGAGGATGCTCTTGAAGGAATTGAAATGGACGTACCGATCGACATAGTTCAAATAGATTTAACACGCTGCTGGGAACAGCTGGGTGAAATTATTGGGGATGCTGTTCATGAAAGCTTGATTGATCAGTTATTCTCTCAATTCTGTTTAGGAAAGTAAAGGGAGGAACATAAGAAATGGGTTATGAAGCTGGCAATTATGACGTAATCGTCGTGGGTGCCGGTCATGCTGGAGTTGAGGCTGCTCTTGCTTCTGCAAGACAGGGCGCCAAAACACTTGTATTGACTATCAACCTCGATATGGTTGCTTTTATGCCATGTAATCCGTCCGTAGGCGGCCCCGCAAAAGGGATTGTCGTCAGAGAAATTGATGCTCTAGGCGGAGAAATGGCGCGAAATATAGATAAGACGCATATTCAAATGCGCATGCTGAATACGGGGAAAGGACCTGCTGTCCGTGCGTTAAGAGCGCAAGCAGATAAGTTCCAATATCAGCATGAAATGAAAAAAACAATGGAAAATGAACCAAACCTGACAATGCTGCAAGGTATGGTAGATCATTTAATTGTAGAAGATAATGAATGTAAAGGTGTTGTTACTCAAACGGGGGCTAACTATCGTGCAAAGTCTGTTGTATTAACGACAGGGACTTTCTTAAAAGGCCGCATCATTTTAGGAGACTTATCGTATTCAAGTGGTCCAAATAACCAGCAGCCTTCCATTAAATTATCGGATCATTTAGCAGAACTAGGATTCGATTTGGTTCGCTTTAAAACAGGAACACCTCCTCGAGTGAATAGCCACTCGATTGACTATAGTAAAACAGAAATTCAACCAGGTGATGATGTCCCGCGGGCATTCTCCTATGAAACGGTTGAATATATTACTGACCAGCTGCCATGCTGGTTAACATACACGAGTTTAGAGACTCATCAAATTATTGATGAGAATCTTCACCGTTCTCCAATGTATTCAGGTATGATTAAAGGAACTGGCCCTAGATACTGCCCGTCCATTGAAGATAAAGTGGTTCGTTTCAATGATAAACCGAGACATCAAATTTTCTTAGAGCCAGAAGGTCGTAATACACAGGAAGTTTATGTTCAAGGATTGTCTACAAGTCTTCCGGAGGATGTACAGCAGCGCATGCTTTCAACCATCCCAGGACTCGAGAATGTTCAAATGATGAGAGCGGGTTATGCCATCGAGTATGATGCGATTGTGCCTACTCAGTTGTGGCCTACACTTGAGACGAAGAAAATTTCTGGATTATATACAGCCGGCCAAATTAATGGTACGTCTGGTTATGAGGAAGCAGCAGGTCAAGGGATTATGGCAGGTATTAATGCAGGAAGAAAAGCATTAGGTAAAGAAGAAGTCATTTTAAGCCGATCTGATGCATATATCGGTGTCCTCATCGATGACCTTGTCACAAAAGGAACAAATGAACCATACCGTCTCTTGACATCACGTGCTGAGTATCGTCTACTTCTACGTCATGACAATGCTGATTTAAGATTAACTGAACTTGGCTATCAAATTGGATTAATTTCTGAAGAAAGATTCCAAGCATTCCAGCAGAAAAAAGAAGCCATTGAAGCAGAGAAAAAACGTTTATATTCTGTCATCATTAAACCTACAGCAGAGACTCAAGAATTTATTCGTTCACTCGGTGGAAGTGAGTTGAAGGACGGCATTCGTGCAAGTGATTTAATGAAGCGTCCGGAAATGAATTATGAATCTGTTGTGAAATTAGCTCCTGCTGAAACACCGCTTCCTCCTGATGTGTGTGAGCAGGTAGAGATTCAAATTAAATACGAAGGTTATATTGAAAAGTCACTCCAGCAAGTTGAAAAACTGAAAAAGATGGAGAACAAAAAGATTCCTGATCGTATTGATTATGACGCCATCAAAGGGATTGCAACTGAAGCGAAACAAAAGCTGAAAGAAGTCCGACCGCTTTCTGTTGCACAGGCTTCTCGTATTTCAGGCGTTAACCCTGCTGATATTTCTATCCTTTTAGTATATTTAGAGCAGGGGCGTATTGCGAAGATAGCAGAATAGAAAGGATGTCGGCATGAACATTGAACAATTTACAGCAGCACTAGAGGAGAAAGGGATCACTCTTTCTCCTGTGCAGCTTGAACAATTTGAAACCTACTTCCGCATGCTTGTAGAATGGAACGAGAAAATGAATTTAACGTCCATTACTGAAAAGGAAGAAGTGTATTTAAAGCATTTTTATGATTCAATATCAGCAGCATTTTTTATTGATTTTCACAAAGTGACGACGATTTGTGATATTGGAGCTGGTGCTGGTTTTCCAAGCATTCCTCTTAAAATTTGTTTCCCTCATCTACATGTGACCATTGTTGATTCTCTTCAGAAACGAATTACGTTTCTCAATGAGTTAGCAAAAGGATTAAACTTACAAGATACTACTTTTTATCATGATCGTGCGGAAACGTTTGGACAACGTAAGGAAAAGCGTGAAAGCTATGATCTTGTCACTGCTAGAGCAGTTGCACGTTTATCCGTCTTGAGCGAACTATGTCTGCCTCTAGTGAAAAAGGAAGGATTGTTTGTTGCCTTAAAAGCATCTGCCGCTGATGAAGAAATGCAAGCAGGGAAAAAAGCTGTCACTGTTCTCGGAGGAGAGGTTGTTGAAAAGCATTCCTTTGTTCTTCCTTTAGAAGAAAGCGAACGGAACATCATTGTCATTGAAAAGAAAAAGCAAACACCAAAAAAATATCCTAGAAAACCAGGAACACCTAATAAATCACCAATAGAAGGTTGATCATGTAAAAGGTCGGTTTTTCTTCAATATTTATGATTTTACAGAAGGAAAAAACATGAGAAAATAGAATTATAAAAAGGTAGTTTTTAAAGGTGGTGTAGGTTCATGAAGCATTCACTCTCACGCTTCTTCGGGCTTGGAGACAAAGAACATCCTGAGCGTGAAACCGAAATAGAGGCAGAGATTGCTGAGCATGATACATTAAAGGAAGAGATACAGGAGCTCCCGGTCGACACAATTATGCCAAACCGTTTTCAGCCACGCACCATTTTTTCAGAAGAAAAGATACAAGAGCTGGCCACGACGATTCATACCCATGGCATTATCCAACCGATTGTTGTTAGACCAACAGAAGAAGAAGGAAAATATGAACTGATCGCCGGCGAAAGACGTTGGAGGGCGGTACAGACTCTTCAATGGGAGAAAATCCCCGCTATTATAAAAGATTTTACTGATACGGAAACGGCATCTGTGGCATTGATTGAAAATTTGCAAAGAGAAGAGCTGTCTTCTATTGAAGAGGCTCATGCTTATGCACGTCTTTTAGAGCTTCATGATTTAACACAAGAGGCGCTTGCTCAGCGTTTAGGCAAGGGACAATCAACTGTTGCAAACAAATTAAGACTTTTAAAGTTGCCTGAAGAGGTACAACAAGCCATTTTAGAGAAAAAAATCTCTGAAAGGCATGCACGTTCACTTGTGCCCCTAAAGCTTCCAGAATTACAAATCGCGCTATTGCAGGAAATCATCGAAAAGCAGTTGAATGTGAAACAGACTGAAGAGCGTGTAGTGAAGATGCTTGAACAAAAAACGGATCGCAAACCGAAGCCAAAACGTAAGGCGTTTAGTCGTGATACACGAATTGCGATGAATACCATTCGTCAGTCTCTCCACATGGTAGAAGACAGCGGACTTAAAATAAATACCGAGGAAGAAGAGTTTGAGGAATATATCCAATTAACGATTCGAATTCCTAAATAGAAAAAAGCTGATGAGCGCCTCTCGTCAGCTTTTTTTGTAAATCTTTTTATTATCATTTGTTATTTACTGTTTGCTTTTGCAAATGAAATGATAAAAACATGATGAAACAAAGCGGTATGTCTAAAGAAGTGACTGTACAGCATTCGCACCAAGAGGGAACGATCCACTTGATGATTGCTGAAGCTGATCCGAAGAACTATGACTTGTGGACAAACAATAACCCAGCCTTGTGAGCAAATGCCGTACAATTGAATTCAGACATCCAAAAAGATATATCAATATACTTTTTCGATGCGTTTTCATTCTTCCTTTTATGTACGAAAAGGCACATTCACCGACGAATTTATAATAGGGAAACAAAAAAAGCAAACGTTTCATACTTTTTTTGATAGAATAGAAAGTATGAATGAATGAGAAACTTGTTAAGTTGAAAGTGGGTGACATCGTGGGAAAAATCATAGCGATTACCAACCAGAAGGGCGGCGTCGGGAAGACGACAACTTCTGTTAATTTGGGTGCGTGTTTAGCATACATAGGCAAACGAGTGTTGTTAGTTGATATTGATCCGCAGGGCAATGCCACGAGTGGTATTGGGATTGAGAAAGCCGACGTAGAAAAGTGTGTGTACGATATTTTAGTTGATGATGCAGATGTTCTTGATGTGATTAAGACGACAGAGGTCGAAAATCTTGATGTCATTCCTGCGACAATACAGCTTGCAGGGGCTGAAATAGAGCTTGTGCCTACAATCTCACGTGAAGTGAGGCTGAAGAGAGCACTTGAATCTGTTAAGCAGAATTATGATTATATGATTATTGACTGCCCGCCATCACTTGGACTGCTGACGATTAATGCGTTAACTGCATCCGATTCCGTTTTAATACCAGTTCAGTGCGAATATTATGCGCTTGAAGGATTGAGCCAATTGTTAAACACAGTTCGTCTCGTGCAGAAACATTTAAATACCGATCTTGCCATTGAAGGTGTCTTGCTGACAATGCTTGATGCCCGAACAAACCTTGGGATTCAGGTAATCGAAGAAGTGAAGAAGTACTTTAGAGATAAAGTCTATCAAACCGTCATTCCGAGAAATGTGAGGCTGAGTGAAGCGCCTAGTCATGGAAAGCCGATTATCTTGTATGATCCACGTTCAAGAGGTGCAGATGTCTATTTAGACTTAGCAAAGGAAGTGGATGCGAATGGCTAAAGGTCTTGGAAAGGGTATTAATGCACTATTTAACAATGTAGACTCAAATGAAGAAACGGTTGAAGAAATCAAATTAAAGGATTTGCGCCCGAATCCGTATCAACCAAGGAAAACGTTTGATGATGATGCATTGTCTGATCTGAAAGAATCGATTCAGCAGCACGGGGTTTTACAGCCGATCATTGTTCGTAAATCGATTAAAGGATATGACATAGTAGCAGGAGAACGCCGTTTCCGCGCAGCACAACAAGCTGGTCTGACAACAATTCCTGCAATCGTTCGAGAGTTTTCAGAAACACTGATGAGAGAAATTGCCCTCTTAGAAAACCTACAGCGTGAGGATCTATCTCCACTAGAGGAAGCGGAAGCATATGCTTCCTTGCTGGATCATCTAAGTGTGACGCAAGAGGAATTAGCGAAGCGATTAGGGAAAAGCAGACCGCATATTGCGAACCATCTCCGTCTGTTGACTTTACCGGATGACATCCAAAAGCTGATTGCAAATGGAACGTTATCAATGGGACATGGCCGCACATTGCTCAGCTTAAAGAACAAAAAGAAGCTGGCGCCTTTGGTAAAGAAAATCGTGGATGAGGGGTTAAACGTACGACAGGTTGAAAAACTTGTTCAGCAGTTAAACGAAAATGTTCCACGTGAAACAAAGAAAAAAGAAGCACCAAAGGATCGAGTGTTGAAAGAAAGAGAGTCTTTCTTACAAAACTACTTTGGTACTTCCGTGACGATCAAGAAACAGAAGAAAAAAGGGAAAATTGAGATTGAATTCCTCTCGAATGAAGATTTAGAAAGAATCCTTGAATTGCTTTCTACGAGGGAATCATCAGAGTGACCATCTTGATATGAGATGGTCTTTTTTATATTCTTCCAGTGATATTTTGAATAGGGGTGAAGAGAGACCGGCTTTTTTCTCTCGTCCAATCCATTTGGTCAATGTGAGATAGACTTTCAGAAAGTGTATTGGCCATAGACATGACAAGATGAAGACGTGTGTTTTGGAGGACGAAGTATTCCATGAAACCACTCACATTGACGATCCCATTAATATGAATATCTCCTACCTCTGGCAGCTCCTTTTGGACACCAGCTCCAGGCTTTAACGGACCATCTCCAATTTGGAAGGAACCGACACTTTTCACTCTTCCTAAACAGGCATCAACCGCTACAATAAACGGGTGTTTATGAGCTTGTTCAATTTCAGCGAGTTTTTCTTTTAAATTGACCGCATGCACTGGGTCAGAGAGTGTTCCATATACATGAAGCTTTTTCAAATCCAGACCTGAAAGCTTTGTACCAACAAGTGGACCTAGAGAGTCGCCAGTTGAGCGGTCTGTTCCAATACAGACGATGGCAACGGGTCTTTTTCCTGCTTTCTGAAGATGCGAGAATAAAATACTTTTAAGCTGTTGAATGGCGTTTGTATCCGTATGGGACACGTATTCTTTTACCCTATTTCTAAAAAAAAGACCGTTCTTGCTATTCATAGGTCTCACTTCCTTGTCATAGTAGTTAGTATCAGTATACGGAAACAAGCTTAATTCTATACCTATGAGGTGATGATTGTGTGGAAGGCTGGTTCAAGGTGGACGCTTTTAATTTTAGGAAGCTTAATAGGAGCGGGATATGCTTCCGGCCAGGAAATTTGGCAGTTTTTTGGCATTGATAGCGGACTAGCCATTCTACTGTTTACATTGATGTTTATGCTGTCTACCTATGTGGTGTTAAAAATCAGTTATGAGGTGCGTGCCGATCACTTTGTGCCAGTGCTGGAACGGCTTGTCGGTCCATGGCTGGCTAAGGTGTATGACGTTTTAATTGTCCTATATTTATTCACGACAACGACGGTCATGATTGCCGGCGGCGGGGTGACTCTTGAGATGTATCATGTGCCTTTTTGGATTGGCATCGGCGCGTTTTGTTTGTTTTCATTTATGATTTTTTTCTGGGATGTGAAAGGGCTTTTATCTGTGAATGCTTTCATTATACCAATTTTGGTGGCGGGGCTCATCTATGCGTTTGTTTTTTATTATATGAATCATGATCATATGTGGCGTATTGATTTTGGGCATCAGTACAATTGGCCTGCCAGCATTGTCTTTGCTTCTTTGAATATATTATCTGTCGTGGCAGTGCTGTCTTCGGTTGGGAAAGAAATGAAGGGGCTTGGGGAAGCCAAGGTGGCGAGTATATTAAGCGGTCTTATTTTTGGTGTCATCTCGTATGTGTATAACGAAATACTGGTTGATATTTCTGGAAGCCTTTCATCAGAGGGAATTCCTTTGTTTACAGTATTAGAAGGGGCGCCGACTTCTTTGTTTGTGTTTATGACCGTTGTCCTTTGTCTAGCAATTTATACGACGACGGCAGCGGGTTTATTTGGATTATCAAGCCGGATGCTTTCTTTTGTACGAATGCCTCGCTGGCTGGTTGTATTGGTGATGCTTCTTTTGATGGCTCCTTTAACATCTCTTGGATTTGCTGATTTGATTGCTTTCTTGTATCCAATTTATAGTTTGTTGAATCTTTATTTGCTCGTCTGTTTAATGCTGTATCCGATTTTAAGTAAAAAGATATTTTCTCGTCCTAAAAATTATATTGATAAAACAAAATAAGCACCTCTCTTTTTTAGAGCTGTGCTTATTTGATCTGAATTGAATCAATAGCTTCTTTGATATCATCATAGACAGGCATTTGCTTGAGACGCTGGAGGCGATCCTCTAATTCTGAAATGGCCTGTCCCTTTAAATGCTGGGAAATGTGTTGTTTGACAATGGTCGTCTGGTTTATCATGTCTTCTGTTTTAGCCAATTGATACTCCAAGTGCACGCGAGTATTTGCTAATTCGTCGTGCAGCCGCATTTTGAGCAGCCGTTTTAGATCTTTTCGCTGTCCTTCTCTGCGCATGGCCTGAATGGCGGCCATTTCTTCTGGAGACTGTGTTTGTGTGTGTGGTGCCGATTGATTTTCGAATACAGACATGGAGCGGCGGGCACTCACATTTTGCAAGAAACGCTGGGCGTCACTAGGAGGCTTATTTTGATTGATCATGCGATGACTCCTTTCTTAATGAATACCCATTTGCATTGCAAGGCGTCTATCTGCCTTGGCGTAGTCATCACCCATTGTGTACATATGTCTTGAAAGAGCAGAAAGCTCTTGTTCGTAATCCCTCAGGGTGTACAAGGCATTCAGCTGTTTTTCGTGTGAATAAAAGGAGGAATGCGACTGTTCCATCCTCACTTCGTCTACCAGTGCTTCCACATCACTATGACTTAATAAATCATAGTGGCCAAAGCCTACGAGTCCTTTAAGCTCTTGTTTTACATGATGGACGGCGTCTTTTACACTTTCATCAATTCCATCGATTTTTTCAAATACAGTGTGCACTTCATGTTCAATAATGCTTTGCAGATCATAGGATGAATTTTTTAGTAAATGGGATTTTATGATAATTTCAAGTCCGCTTTGTGCATATGCACGTCCAGAATGAATTTCTTGCAGCAGCATGGCTGTAAAACTTGTATTATGATCAAGCTGTTCATCTAAAATACGGGCAGACCCATTTGGATGGAACGAATATCCATTTGCTTTGAATTCACCTGAAACGAGAGCTAAAAAAGCATTTGTATCAAAGGATTCGTTCCATTCTATATTCATAGATGCAAAAGCTGATTTTAAAAAGGTGTCAATTTCCCTTTTTTTGTATTTAACGGATTCTTGGACTGAGTCTTGCTGCCGTGGCGGTACGGTGTACTTGACTTGCCCAACTCCTTGATCATGACGATTGAGTAAACCGACGTAATGACTAGGCTGAATATATTCAGTCAACATGCGTTTATATTGACCTTGCTGCGCCTTTTGCTGAATCGAAGGCGATAGGCTGCTCCATATATTTGGGCTGTCAAAGGTAACGGCTTTTTTGACAGCTGGCTGTTCTGTTGCAATATAAGCACAAACAGCACCGGCAAGTGCTTGTCCAGTGAGGTGGATACCTGCATTCGGATGCTTCTGACAGACTTTCTCTATGTATTCCTTCCCTTTAAAAAAGACATGGTCTTGATTGCCGTCAAGGGACTTTCTTTCAATTGGATAGGCATAGTCTGTTTTGAGCAATGACTGTGCCACGTTGTGTACATCTTGCTTAGATGTCACCCTCGTTTGATGTGGCAGCGGACAGTGAAAAGCGACGATGAATTCATCTGATTGTTCCGGCTGTATCGTTAAACCATATAATTTTTGGTCGATCTTTAGAAAATCGTGGACAGTGAGTGTTTGCTGACCAATTTCTATCGTATGGTGCTGCTGGTAATTGTCGATATTTCCAGCATGATCGGATATGATTTTATATTCTTTATCAGTTAATCTATCCTTTCGATTGACCATCGTACCTGCTCCCTCACATAACATTTATGCAGATATCATAAATCAAAAAATATGGAAAAACCACCGCGTTCTACCAATAAAAACCTTTTGACCTACAGTGTTTGTGACAATATTGAAAAAAAACGGAGTTTAAGTAACTATTGGTCACAAATAAAATGATCTAAAAGAAGGGTTTTTTCTCTAAAAAAGAATAGGATGAACGATTGAAAGAGACTCTTTGTTTTGTGCATTGCCCTTCATCGCCGTTTTTTTGTACAATAGATTCAATGAAGTGAGCAAGGAGAGGTGAAGGCTGATGGCAGACAAAGCGTTTGGGTTACATGATGTTGTAGAAATGAAAAAGCCCCATCCATGTGGTGCCAATCGGTGGAAGGTCATTCGTTTGGGCATGGATATCCGTATTAAATGTGAAGGCTGCGGACACAGCGTGATGATCCCAAGAAGAGATTTTGAACGAAAAATGAAGAAAATTCTCGTCAAGCATGAGGAGCCAACTGCTTAAGTAGGCCTCATGCTTTTTTTATTAAATTTGTCTTTTCTACAGCAAAGCCAGGTGCATTATCTCGTTTTGAAGCATTGATTTATTCTTTTTAACGATGTTTCTTCTATTGAAAATGCATGATGGTTAGCTTGTCTTTTCATGTAAACCTACTTATAATTGCTCTAGGTTCATATTACGCAGTATAACGAGCACGTTTGATATAGAGGAGATGAAAGAATGGCTTTAACAGCTGGTATTGTTGGCTTACCTAACGTCGGGAAGTCAACGCTATTTAATGCAATTACACAGGCTGGAGCGGAGTCTGCTAACTATCCGTTTTGTACTATTGATCCAAACGTCGGAATTGTAGAAGTTCCTGACGAGCGTTTACAAAAGCTAACAGAATTGGTGCAGCCGAAAAAGACAGTTCCCACTGCTTTCGAATTCACTGATATTGCGGGTATTGTCAAAGGTGCATCTAAAGGTGAAGGTTTAGGGAATAAATTCCTTTCTCATATTCGACAAGTAGATGCGATTTGTCACGTGGTTAGAGCTTTTGCAGATGATAACATTACACACGTAGCTGGTAAGGTTGATCCTGTGGCAGATATTGAAACGATTAATCTCGAATTGATTTTGGCTGATTTAGAAACAGTTGAAAAGCGTTTAGCTCGTGTGAGTAAGCTTGCAAAACAAAAGGACAAGGAAGCAGTAGCTGAATTTGAGATTTTGTCGAAGCTAATGAACGCATTTGAGGCTGGGAAATCGGCAAGATCTGTAGAATTTACTGATGAGCAGCAAAAGCTTGTGAAACAGCTTCATTTACTCACATCTAAACCAGTCCTTTATGTAGCAAATGTGAGTGAGGATGAAGTAGCGGATCATGAGGGCAACGAATATGTGCAGCAAATCCGTGAGTTTGCTTCTGGTGAAAACGCTGAAGTTATCGTCGTTTGTGCGAAGATCGAGTCTGAAATTGCAGAGCTTGAAGGAGAAGAGAAGCAAATGTTCCTTGAAGAGCTTGGTATTAATGAGTCAGGGCTTGATCAGCTAATTAGAGCATCTTACTCTCTTCTAGGATTAGCTACGTATTTCACAGCAGGTGAGCAAGAGGTACGTGCTTGGACATTTAAAAAAGGAATGAAAGCGCCAGAATGTGCTGGAATCATTCACACAGACTTCGAGCGTGGATTTATTCGTGCTGAAACGGTTGCGTATGAGGATTTACTAGCTGGCGGAAGCATGTCTGCTGCTAAAGAAGCAGGAAAAGTTCGTCTAGAAGGTAAAGAATATGTAGTGAAAGATGGAGACGTCATTCATTTCCGTTTTAATGTATAGGTTCTTGTCATAGGCCAAGTAATTTGTTATAATATACAATTGTGAGTAATATAATTTATTGCTCCTTGCCCGTTTAGGGCCGCTTAGACCAAAAGGAGGTGCAATCAGATGAGAAAGTACGAAGTTATGTACATCATCCGCCCAACAGTTGACGATGAGGCTAAAAAAGCAGTTATCGAGCGTTTCAATAACGTGTTAACTTCTAACGGTGCGGAGATCACTGGAACAAAGGATTGGGGTAAACGTCGTCTTGCATACGAAATCAACGATTTCCGTGACGGTTTCTACCAAATCGTAAACGTTCAATCTGACGCTGCAGCAGTTCAAGAATTTGACCGCTTAGCTAAGATCAGTGACGATATCATTCGCCACATTGTTGTTAAAGAAGAAGTATAAATCATTGAAATATATATTTAAAGGTGGTCTTTCAATATGCTAAACCGTGTTGTATTGGTCGGAAGACTAACAAAAGACCCTGAGCTTCGCTACACGCCTAATGGTGCGGCTGTAGCCACGTTTACTCTAGCTGTGAATCGTACGTTTACGAATCAATCTGGAGAGCGTGAAGCCGATTTCATTAACTGTGTTACTTGGAGAAGACAAGCCGAGAACGTGGCTAATTTCTTGAAAAAAGGAAGTCTTGCCGGTGTAGACGGTCGTTTGCAGACAAGAAACTATGAAAATCAGCAAGGACAGCGTGTCTTCGTGACAGAGGTTCAAGCTGAAAGTGTTCAATTTCTTGAGCCTAAGAGCGGCGGTGCTGGTTCAGGTGGATACAGCGGCGGTGGCAATAGCGGAGGCCAGTATTATGGCGGTAGCCAAAACGATCAGAATCCATTTGGAAATGAACCAAGTCAAAATCCATATGGCAATCAAAACAACCAAAATCGTAATCAGGGAAATAGCTTTAATGATGACCCATTTGCGAACGATGGTAAACCGATTGACATCTCCGATGATGATTTGCCATTCTAATTGATCTGAAAAAATGACTAAAGGAAAGGTGTGAAAACAAATGGCAGGTGGACGCAGAGGCGGTCGTGCGAAACGTCGTAAAGTATGTTTCTTTACTTCTAACGGTATCACGCACATCGATTACAAAGATGTTGATCTTCTTAGAAAGTTTGTTTCTGAGCGTGGTAAAATTTTACCTCGTCGTGTAACAGGAACTAGCGCTAAGTATCAACGTAAATTGACTTTAGCGATCAAAAGATCACGTCAAATGGCATTACTTCCATACGTTACTGGTGAGTAAGTCGTTGACTTAAAAGCGGAGAGCCCCGAGCTCTTCGCTTTTTTTATTTTCCCCACTGTGAATCTCATCTATTTTTGCTAGAGTTGTTTTTGACACTCAACCGAAGGGAAGTATGTAAAAGTGACAGTTTATTCTATACAAATATGTGGTTGATCTGTCATATTGATAGTCTAGAAAATAATTGCAGTCAGGGCGTGGGAAGATGATTGAATTTAAAAAGGTATCGATGCAATTTTCCGATGAGCGCTATGCCGTTCAATCCGTTGATTTGGAGATTCAGAAAGGTGAGTTTTTTGTATTGATTGGACCTAGTGGCAGCGGGAAAACGACGACATTGAAAATGATCAATCGCCTCATTTCTTCTACAGAAGGTGAGATTTACATAAAGGGTCAAAAAATAAGTGATTATGATATGTATGAGCTGCGCTGGGATATCGGTTATGTTTTGCAGCAAATTGCGCTTTTTCCTCATATGACCATAGAAGAAAATATTGCTGTGGTGCCAGAGCTTAAACAATGGAGCCGGAATGAGACCAATCAGCGTGTCGATGAACTCATGTTGATGGTCGGGCTTGATCCTGCTATGTATCGGCATCGAAAGCCAGCAGAGCTCTCTGGTGGACAGCAGCAGCGTGTCGGTGTGGCACGTGCACTTGCAGCTGATCCTGAGATTGTCCTGATGGATGAACCTTTTAGTGCGTTAGATCCACTAACGAGGGAGAAATTGCAGGATGATCTGCTTGATTTGCAGCGCCGTATACAAAAAACCATTGTTTTTGTGACGCATGATATGCAGGAAGCTATGAAGCTGGGTGATCGGATTTGTGTGATGAATGAAGGAAAAGTAGTGCAGATCGGACGTCCTGAGGAGTTGGTTCAACATCCAGCCAATGCCTTTGTACAGGAGTTTGTTTCAGGGGCTGCCCGTCATGTGGGACATCAAGCTTTTGAGCTGGAAACCTTGGCACAACCGATAGCCCACGAAGCTCTTTTACCCTATGAGGCGGTCTCAGCACATGCCCCACTGGATGAAGTCTTGTCTCAATTGGCAAAGCACGAGGAATTGGCTGTTGAAAAGAATGGAGAGCGGATTGGACTAGTGAATCGTCAAGCAGTGATTCAGTATTTAGCTGATTCTCCTAAAGAGAGGGGCGAGTCACATGAATGATTGGACCCGTGTGTTATGGGAACGCAAAGAACAATTGGGACACGCCTTACTTGAGCATATTCAAATTTCTTTTATTGCTTTATTTTTAGCGATTTTGATTGCTATTCCATTAGGTATCTATTTAACGAGGGTTCCAAAGTTAGCGGAGTGGGTCATCGGGGTGACGGCCGTCTTACAAACGATTCCGTCGCTCGCACTTCTTGGCTTGTTGATTCCTCTAGTGGGGATTGGGCAAGTACCTGCGATTATTGCGCTTGTGGTCTATGCCCTACTCCCTATTTTAAGAAATACATATACAGGCATTCAGGAGGTTGATCCTTCTCTGAGAGAAGCGGCGCTTGCTATGGGGATGAATCATCGCAAACGGTTATTAAAGGTGGAGCTTCCTCTTGCCATGCCAGTCATCATGGCGGGTATCCGAACCGGGATGGTTCTCATTGTGGGAACCGCCACTCTGGCAGCACTGATCGGGGCTGGGGGATTAGGAAGCTTAATCTTGCTGGGAATTGATCGAAATGATATGTCTCTCATTGTCATTGGTGCGATACCAGCTGCCTTACTCGCTCTACTATTTGATGTGGTGCTGCGTACCTTTGAGAAAATTTCCTTTAAAAAGACTGTGATCTCTGTGACTGTTTTTGCTCTGATTGCAGGAGCAGTTGTCGCTGCCCCCGTGCTGTTTCAGCAAGAAAAGAAGGAAATCACCATTGGCGGGAAGTTAGGATCAGAGCCTGAGATTTTGATCTCGATGTATAAGCTTTTAATTGAACAGGATACAGATATTCAAGTGAACCTGAAGCCCGGTCTTGGTAAGACGTCCTTTGTTTTCCAGGCTTTACGCTCTGGTGATATCGATATTTATCCTGAGTTTACGGGTACAGCGATTTCTGAATTCCTCAAAGAAACAGCAAAAAGCACAGATAAAAGAAAAGTGTATGAGCAAGCGCGGCGTGGATTGGAATCGTCCTTTCAGCTTCGCCTTCTTGAGCCCATGGCATACAACAATACGTATGCTTTAGCCGTGCCGCAGTCACTGGCTGATCAATATGAAGTGTCCAACATTTCAGATCTAGGTAAGATCAAAAACCGCATAAAAGCTGGATTCACCTTAGAGTTTTCTGATCGTCAGGATGGGTATCGAGGCATTCAAAAAGCCTATCAATTTTCCTTTGACGATGTTGTGACGATGGAGCCGAAGCTACGGTATCGAGCGATTCAAAAAGGAGATATCAATTTAGTCGATGCGTATTCGACAGACAGTGAATTGAGACAATACAAATTAAAGGTCCTTAATGATGATCAGCATGTTTTCCCGCCATATCAAGGAGCACCGCTGCTCAGGCAGGAGACATTAACTGAATTCCCTGAGATTGAGACCTCTCTCAATAAGCTTGCGGGTCAAATTACAGACGAAGAGATGAGAGAAATGAATTATGAAGTCAATGTGAAGGGGGAGGATGCATTCCAGGTAGCGAAAGCCTATTTAAAAAAGAAAAAATTGCTGCAATAATCAAGGAAAAGCAGAGCTGTTTCATGCAAAACAGCTCTGCTTTTTTAAAAGAAAAACAAAAATCATTGACATTTACTTAAAAACATCATATCCTTAATTCGAGATAAATATATTTTTTTGATCTAATATCTCGAATTCGAGATAATATAAAGACGTCAGTAAAGACATAATGAATAGAGGCTTATTACTTCATGATTAGGAGGTCATTAGAAGTGAAAAAAACAGAAGGAATTCACCATATTACAGCTATTGTCGGTCATCCTCAGGAGAACGTTGATTTTTATGCAGGTGTTTTAGGACTTCGTCTCGTGAAGAAGACCGTAAATTTTGATGATCCGGGCACATACCATTTATATTTTGGAAATGAAGGCGGCTCTCCAGGGACCATTATTACGTTTTTCCCTTGGCCGGGGGCACAAAAAGGTCAAATTGGTGCAGGGCAAGTAGGCGTGACGACATATGTCGTACCGACAGGCGCTTTTTCTTTCTGGAAGGATCGTCTTGAGCAGTTTAATGTCTCTTATGAAATGGTTGAACGTTTTGGGGAAGCTTTTCTCTCATTTGAAGATCCACACGGCTTATTGATTGAGCTAGTAGAGCGTGCGGAAGGAAAGCAAAACGAGTGGACATTTAACGGTGTCACACCAGATGTAGCGATTAAAGGATTTGGCGGAGCTGTTTTATTAACTTCGCATCCGGAGCAAACAATGCAGCTGCTAGAGCAAACGATGGGACTTGAACGAGTCGGAGAAGAAGGAGACTATGTGAGATTCCGTTCGTTTGGTGAAATAGGCAATGTCATTGATGTGAACATCACACCTGTTCCACGAGGACGTATGGGTGTTGGAGTTGTGCACCATATTGCATGGAGAGCAACAGATGATCAGGATCAATTAGATTGGCAAAGACATATTGCACAAAGCGGGTATCAAGTGACACCTGTGCAAGATCGAAATTATTTTAATGCTATTTATTTTAGAGAGCTTGGCGGCATATTATTTGAGATTGCTACTGATCCTCCAGGGTTTGCACACGACGAATCAGTGGAAACAATGGGTGAAGCATTGAAACTGCCACCGCAATATGAGGCACAGCGCAGTCAGATTGAACAAATTGTACTGCCAATTGAAGTGAGAGAAGTTAAAGGGAAAGGAGATTCATGATGAAGCATCTTTTTCGAAAAGGAAAGAATGAACAAAGACCTGTCCTGTTATTACTGCATGGAACTGGCGGGACAGAAGAAGATTTATTGCCGCTTGCACAGATAGTAGATCCTGATGCATCTGTTCTTAGTGTGAGAGGGAATGTATTAGAAAACGGCATGCCGCGTTTTTTCAGACGTTTAGCAGAGGGTGTATTTGATGAGCAGGATTTGATTGAGCGTACAGAGGAACTATATACATTTATCGGCGAAGCAGCTGATGAATATGGGTTTGATCGTCACAATGTGGTGGCTATCGGATATTCCAATGGGGCAAACATTGCTGGAAGCTTGTTATTCCATTATGGGGATGCTTTAAAAGGAGCTATCCTGCATCATCCAATGGTTCCAAGACGCGGGGTTTCGTTGCCTTCATTAGCGGGGAAACAAGTCTTTATAGCAGCTGGTGAAAATGACCCAATGTGCCGTCCAGAGGAATCACAGGAGCTGGAGCAATTGCTCCAGGGTGCAGGCGCATCGGTTACACTTCATTGGGAAAATCGCGGACATCAGCTAACGAGAGAAGAAGTCGATGCTGCGGCTTTATGGTATCGTCGTCAATTTTAAATAAGGTGGGGAATACAGGTGGGATTTTTACAGAAGCTTTTTGGGCAAAACAAACAAAAGGAGCTGGAACAAATGGAAAACGTAAAATTAGCGATTATTTATTATAGTTCAACAGGTACAAACTATCAGATGGCGAAATGGGCTGAAGCTGGAGCAAAAGAAGCTGGTGCAGAGGTCAAAGTATTAAAGGTTGCTGAATTGGCACCAGAAGCAGTTGTCGCTTCAAATTCAGCATGGAAAGCACATTTAGACGAAACAAAGGATGTGCCAGAGGTTCAATTAAGTGATTTAGAGTGGGCAGATGCCATCATCTTTAGCATGCCGACACGTTTCGGTAACCTGCCAGCTCAAATGAAGCAGTTCTTAGATACAACAGGCGGCTTGTGGTTCCAAGGTAAATTGGCAAACAAAGCAGTCAGCGCGATGACTTCAGCTCAAAACGCAAATGGCGGACAGGAGCAGACGGTTCTCAGCTTATATACGACGATGTTCCACTGGGGAGCCATTATTGCCTCTCCTGGATACACAGATGATTCCTTATACGGTGCAGGGGGCAACCCTTATGGCGTAAGTGTCACTGTTGACCAAAATGGAAAAATCCAAGAGGATGCAGAACCAGCTGTGAAACATCAGGCAAAACGTACAGTCAATGTGGCAGAATGGATCAAAAAAGGTCAAAACGCTTAATAGATGTATACAAAAAGAATGCAGCCTCGCCGCTGCATTCTTTTTTTCATTAATAAGGATCTGATGGTGTGCTGTTGTTGATGGCTTCGTCCACGGCTTGAGCAGCGCCTGTAGAGCCGATAGGTCCGCTTGACTGCTCTTGTTTAAAGGCTTTTAAGCCGTCAGCGACACGTTTTCCGTAATCAGGGTCTGCTTTTGTAAAGTTTTCAATCATTTGGTCTTGAATGTCCTTTTGACATGTCGCAAGAGTATTGACTAAGTTCTTAATCAGTTCCTCACGCTCCCAATCATTAAAACGGCGATACGTTTCTCCCGCTTGTCCAAAGTTGTTTGGGCGGTCAATGGCTTCTCGCTTGACTTCACCTTCTACAAAAGGCGTATGATCCTTTCCATCCTGTTTGGCTTCTTTTAATCCTCCGAGGATCGATGGCTCATAATTCACATGGGGATTTTGGCCTTTGCCTTGATCGACATGGTATTCCATTTGCCCGTCTCTCTGATTGGTGGCGACATGCTTTTTCGGTGCATTGATCGGCAGCTGTAAATAGTTTGGCCCTACACGATATCGCTGCGTGTCAGAGTAGGAGAAGGTACGGCCTTGAAGCAATTTATCATCTGAGAAATCTAAACCGTCTACGAGTACGCCAGTCCCAAAGGCAACCTGCTCGACTTCTGCGAAATAGTTTTCTGGATTTTTGTTTAATACCATCCGTCCGATTGGTTTCCATGGATAGTCATCCTTGTACCAAAGCTTTGTCGGGTCTAGCGGGTCAAAGTCGAGGTGAGGGTGGGCATCATCTTCCATGATCTGTGCATATACCTCCCATTCAGGATAATCTCCTTGCTCAATCGCTTCATATAAATCCTGTGTGGCATGGTTAAAATTTTCTCCCTGGATCGCTTGCGCCTGTTCTTGGGTCAGGTTGCGAATGCCTTGTTTCGGTTCAAAATGATATTTAACCAGCACCGCTTTTCCTTCATGGTTGACCCATTTGTACGCATGGACACCTGAGCCTTGCATGTGCCGGTATGTAGCTGGGATGCCCCATGGTGAAAAGAGAAATGTCACCATATGCGTCGCCTCAGGTGATTGTGAGACAAAATCAAAAATACGCTCGCCGTCCTGACGATTGGTGACAGGATCAGGCTTAAAGGCATGAACCAAATCAGGGAACTTTAAAGCATCTCGAATAAAGAAAATTTTCAGGTTGTTCCCTACGAGATCCCAGTTGCCTTCCTCTGTATAAAATTTAATCGCAAACCCTCTCGGATCACGTAATGTTTCAGGCGAATGACCGCCGTGAATCACAGAAGAAAAACGAACGAAAACAGGCGTCTTTTTCCCTTTTTCCTGAAACAATTTTGCCCTCGTATAGGTGGAGATGGGTTCATCCCCGAATGTGCCGTATGCTTCAAAATAACCGTGAGCTCCGGCACCGCGTGCATGTACAACACGTTCAGGGATGCGTTCACGATCAAAATGACTGATTTTTTCTAGGAAATCGTAGTTTTCAAGCGTAGTGGGTCCTCTATTCCCAACAGTTCTCATATTTTGATTATCTGTTACGGGATGACCTTGCCGATTCGTTAAGGTTTCTTCTGACTCTGAAGATGATTTAGGCTGTTGATCTTCTTTCAATTAGAATCCCTCCTTTAATATCTCCCTAACAATATGGTCATGTTGCTCCCTATTTCATACAAGGATTGATATAATGATTGAAAACTTTCACGAGGAGCGAGCCTGATGATTCGATTACACTGCCTTCACGCCCATCCAATCAGTCATATATAGAAGATGCGTTTGGTGATACAGATGTTAATTTTCATCACGGTCGATTCATCATTTATAGAACGCGCGACACAAGATCCTGCATTTGATCAACACAAGCAGCAAACGTATGCTATCAACAGATTAAAACAGGAAATTGAAGCCGATCTCATTCTTCTCACGTGTACACAATACATTGCCGCTTTGGGTGATCAGCAGCACCTCTTTAAACAACCGATTGTTCCAATCGATGAACCGTTATTTGAGCTGATTTGTGAGAAACAAAGGCCTATTCAACTGGTGTTTTCCAACCCAGATACAGTGGAAGGGACGATGCATCGGCTTGAATCATATGCCACAGAGCGGGGCAAACAGCTTGAAGTAGAAATGGTTGTGATGGAGGATGTCTTTCATCTCTGCCTAAACGGTGATATGCAAGCCTATGATGAACAAATCAAGGAGCAGCTGAGAAAATGTATGAAGCAAAAAGGGAGAGACATTTGTGTGATGCAGCTTTCGATGGTTCGTGCGGCAAAGCAGGTGGAGCGGGAGACAGGCGTTCCTATTATTCATCCGCTTTCTCCACTAAAACAGTTTGTCCATCAAACACTATCTGCTTGGAAAGAGTGAACCCATCTGGTTCGCTCTTTTTGTATAGGAACGTAAATGCGATGACATGTTAAAAAAATAACCGAGCGCAAACTATTTTCAAAAGGCGCGCGTCTATCCAATGTAAGAAATAACAGATGCGCATTTAAGATAAAGGAGCTCTTTGTAAAATGAAGAAACGAAAAATAGATGATCAATTTGCGGATTACGTCATGGAGCATAAACACAGTTTTTATCGGTTGTCCTATAGTTATGTCAAAAACCCAGAAGATGCTATGGATGTTGTTCAGGAGGCCATTCATAAAGCACTCAAATCTGTTCACCGATTAGAGGATGCGAGCAAGATGCATAGCTGGTTTTATAAGATCGTGGTGAACACTGCCCTAGACTTTTTACGAAAGAAGAAGCGGGTGCAGGTGACAGATGATGATACGCTTGAATTCTTATCACAGGGAGAATCAGATGTATACGAGGATCAAGACGTCAAACGGGCTATAGAGGATTTGCCTGAGATGTATCGAGTCATCATTATTTTGAGATTCTTTGAAGATTTAAAATTAGAGGACATCGCCCAGATTCTCGATGAAAATGAAAATACCATTAAAACAAGATTATATAAGGCGCTGCGGCTTTTAAAAGTAGAATTATCACAGGAGGAAATATAAATGGATAAGTATTTGGAACATTTAAAAGATGAATATTTAGAAATTCCTATTCCACCGGAATATGATGCGATGGTTGAACGAACGTTAAAAAGAAAAAATAAAAAGCCTCATTTTCAGCAATGGACCATCGGACTTGTTGCGGCTGCTGCTCTTTTTGTCACAACTGTTAATGTCAGTCCACAGGCAGCAAGAGCGATTTCAGAGGTGCCTGTCATTGGCGAGCTGGTGAAAGTCGTAACGTTTACAGAATTTAAAAAGAGCGATCAAGGAACGAATATTGATCTTAAAACACCACACGTTTCAGGACTTGGGGACGGAACATTACAAGACAGCCTGAATCAAAAATATTTAGCTGAAAACAAAAAGCTGTATCAAGATTTTGAAAAGGAAACAAAGGGTTATAAAAATGGTCATTTAAGTGTTGAGAGCGGTTATGAAGTGAGAACGAACAATGATCAAATCCTTTCACTAGGCCGATACAAGGTGACGACTCAGGCTTCTGCGGCAGAGGAAATGACATATGATACGGTTGATAAGAAAAACCATGTCCTCATTACATTACCAAGCCTGTTTAAAGATAATCGTTATATTGATGTGATTAGTGAAAATATTAAAGAACAAATGAAGAAACAGATGAAAGAGGATTCAGACAAAATATACTGGATTGGCAAGGAAGAAACAGATCCATTTAAGAAAATTAAGCCGGATCAAAACTTCTATATCAATTCAAAAGGAAAGCTTGTGATTTCCTTTAATGAATATGATGTGGCGCCTGGCTACATGGGTGTTGTTGAATTTACGATCCCAACAAGTGTGCTAAAGGATATTCTCGTTAGTGATACGTACATTCATTAAAAAGAAGACAGACAAAAAAGACTGCTGAACAATTCAGCAGTCTTGTCGTGTTTTATTAAGAAAGTGCGTCTGTCAGTGCAGGTACGACTTGTTTCTTTCTTGATACAACACCTTTTAGTAAAGCTGTGTTGTTTTCAAGTGTGACGTTAAATGCTTTTTCTACTTTTGCTGCTTCTGCACCGAGTGCAAGAGCAAGGGAGTCATTTTCTAAAATATCTGTGATGACTAGAACAAATAGGTCAAGACCTTTTGCTGCAATGACTTCATTGATTTTCGCTTCAATGTCAGCCTGTCTTGCTGTCACTTCAGCGATATCTACTGTATTGACTTGTGCAATTTCCACCTTGCTTTTGCCTAGTGCGAATTCTTTTGCATCAAGTGTAATTAATTCTTGAACCGTTTTTTGGCTTAGATCAGCGCCTGCTTTCAGCATGTCTAGGCCGTAAACTTCTGGATCTACCCCTGCGATTTTTGCAAGCTCATGTGCAGCATCAATATCTTGCTGTGTGCATGTTGGGGATTTGAATAGTAAGGAATCAGAAATGATCGCAGATAAAAGCAAACCAGCGATTTCTTTTTCAATCGTCACTTGGTTTTCTTTATACATTTTGTTTAAGATCGTTGCTGTACAGCCTACAGGCTCTGCACGATAGTAAAGAGGTTCACTTGTTTCAAAGTTGGCAATACGGTGGTGGTCAATGACCTCAGTTACTTGTACTTGATCAATATCGCTTACACTTTGCTGGAATTCGTTATGATCGACAAGAATGACTTGTTTTGTTTCGTTTGCAGCCGTTTCAATGAAACGAGGTGCTTCTTGTTTAAAGAAATCTAATGCGTATTGTGTTTCTCCATTAATTTCTCCAAGTCTGACGGCTTCTGCCTGAACGCCGATTTTGTTTTTCAGATCAGCGTAAGCAATAGCAGAGCAAATCGTGTCTGTGTCAGGATTTTTGTGTCCGAATACGAGTGTTTTTCCCATGTGAATTCTCCTTCTTACATTTATTGATGATGTTTCTATTCTAACAGCTTTTGACCTTGAATTCAGGGTTTATAGCTAAGAATAATCTAAAAAATTGTAACATGCTGTTTGAAAACTTGCATGTGCCATTCCATATCGTTGTTCCACGTGAAACGCTCCCAGGACAGCCTTTATTTTACTTGAGATTTGCCGCTATGGTAAAATAAAGGTTGGGGCAAGACATGATGGAGCTGACACGTATACATAGAAGTACACATTGAGCAAGATATAAACAAAAGGATTGGATAGAGGTGAATGTGTGAAACAAACAAAAGCGTTAGTAGAGGGCGCAATCATGATGAGTATTTTCGCAGTCATGACGTTGTTTTATCTGTATGTGCCGCTATTATCCATTATTTTCTTTCTAGCTGCTCCGATTCCGATCATCCTCTATACAATTAGACACGGCTTGAAAAAAGGAATTGCTGCTGGCGCTATTGGCATAGTGATCAGCTTTTTAATTGGGTCGATGGCTGGGCTCATGAGTGCACCTATCTTAATTGCCGTCGGATTAGGCATGGGTGTTTTCTACAGCAGAAGGCAGCCTGGGAATGCTATCATTACAGGTGCGCTGATTTATTTGTTCAGTATTCTCATCTCCTTTGTTATCAGTGTTCAGCTCTTTCAAATCGATATCATGAATATTGCGAAAGAGTCGATTGAGCAAATGATGCCGATGGTAGAGAGTGTTTTAAAGCAATCCGGGGCTTCTGAAAAGGACATAGCCAAACAGCTCAAACAGTTTAAAGAGATGCAGGATACGGCATTAAGTGCTTTACCTGTAGCGTTATTGATTTTGGTCACCCTGATGGCTTTCGTGAATCACTGGTTCATGCAGCCTTTGCTCAAACGGTTTGTTTCAGACATGCCGTCCTTGAAGAAATTTAAGGATATGCGGCTGCCAAAAAGCATGGTATGGTATTATTTACTCACATTGCTTTTGATGCTGATTCAGACGGAAAAAGGCAGCTTTTTATGGCTCGTTCAAACGAGTGCGTTTCAAATTTTATTTATACTGGTGCTTATTCAGGGATTTTCTTTTCTCTTCTATTATTGCCACGAAAAAAACATCTCAAAAGCGGTACCCATTTTCGCTGTTGTGTTAACGGTTTTCTTTCCGCCGATCGGTGTGATTGTGCGAATTATAGGGATTGCTGACATAGGCTTTGATTTAAGAGAAAAAGTAAAAAACAAATAATTCACTCTGAATGTTGAGGAGTTGATATCAGTGCCAAGCTTCTATAGAAAACCTGTCATCAAGTATCCGATCTTCGCGTTAATTGTTCTTGCGGTGGTCACAGTCCTCCTCAACCTTTATTTCAATTGGATCATAGGAGCGGTTGGTCTTTTCGTCCTTGCAGGTGTGCTCTACTTCTTAAAGTGGGCAGATAAGCAAGTGCAGAAAGAGATTGATTCATATATTTCAACATTATCCTATCGAGTCAAAAAGGTTGGAGAAGAAGCATTAATGGAGATGCCAATTGGTATTATGCTGTTTAATGACCAGTATTATATCGAATGGACCAATCCGTTTCTCGCTTCATGCTTTCATGAAAGCACACTTGTCGGCAGATCCTTGTACGATACATTCGAGTCCATTGTGCCTCTTATTAAACAAGAGGTCGAGACCGAAAATGTGACGCTGAATGACCGGAAATTCAAAGTCATTATTAAACGGTCAGAGCGCCTTTTATATTTCTTTGATGTCACGGAACAGGTACAGATTGAACGACAGTACGAAAATGAACGAACGGTGTTATCTTATATCTTTTTAGACAACTACGACGATGTCACGCAGGGACTTGATGATCAAGTGCGCAGCGCGATTAATAGTGAAGTGACGTCTTTGCTCAACAATTGGGCACAAGAATATGGTATTTTCCTGAAGAGAATTTCGTCTGAACGATTTATGGCGGTTCTAAATGAGAGTATTTTAGCTGAGCTTGAAGCGTCGAAATTCTCCATTTTAGACGAGGTCCGTGAGAAAACAGGGGCACATAGTGCGACGCTCACTCTGAGCATTGGGATCGGTGCGTCTGTTCCTTCCTTGAAAGAGCTTGGAGCACTTGCGCAGTCGAGTCTTGACCTTGCCCTCGGACGAGGCGGAGATCAGGTCGCCATTAAACAGCCGAATGGAAAAGTGAAATTCTACGGTGGAAAAACAAATCCAATGGAGAAACGGACACGCGTACGCGCACGGGTCATTTCTCATGCTTTAAAAGAAATTGTATCTGAAAGCGGTAATGTCATGATCATGGGGCATAAGTTCCCAGACATGGACTCAATCGGTGCATCCATTGGGATTTTAAAGGTTGCCCAGGCCAATGGAAAAGAAGGTTATATTGTCATTGATGCCAACCAGATTGGCGACAGTGTTCAACGCTTAATTAGTGAAATTAAGAATTATGAAGAGCTTTGGTCACGTTTTATCACACCAGAGGAAGCAATGGAGCTTGCAAAGGATGACACATTGCTTGTCGTCGTAGACACACATAAACCGTCTCTCGTTATGGAAGAACGACTGCTGAATAAGATTGAAAATGTTGTGGTCATTGACCATCATAGACGCGGCGAGGAATTTATCCGTGATCCTTTACTTGTTTATATGGAGCCGTATGCTTCATCTACAGCAGAGCTTGTGACAGAGCTTTTAGAGTATCAGCCGAAGAAATTGCGGATTAACATGATTGAGGCGACTGCGCTTCTGGCTGGGATCATCGTTGATACGAAGAGTTTCTCCCTGAGAACGGGGTCAAGAACGTTCGATGCAGCATCCTACCTTCGTGCAAAGGGAGCAGATCCTGTCCTTGTGCAAAAGTTCTTAAAAGAAACCGTCGATCATTACATCAAACGAGCAAAACTCATTCAGCATACAGAGCTGTATCAAAATCAGGTGGCCATTGCTTCGTTGCCATCTGACAGGTCGGAGTATTATGATCAAATTACGATTGCCCAGACAGCGGATTCCCTGTTGTCAATGAGTGAGGTAGAAGCGTCATTTGCTGTCGCTAGACGAGATGACGACACGGTATGCATTAGTGCTAGATCATTAGGGGATATCAACGTTCAAATTATTATGGAAGCATTAGACGGCGGCGGCCATTTGACTAACGCTGCTACCCAGATTTATGGTATAACCATTGAAGAAGCGGTAGGGAAGTTAAAGGCTGCCATAGACGAATATTTCGAAGGAGGGGTTCAAAGATGAAAGTCATCTTTCTAAAAGACGTAAAAGGCAAAGGGAAAAAAGGCGAAGTCAAGAATGTAGCTGACGGATACGCTCACAACTTTCTCATCAAACAAGGGTTAGCTGTTGAAGCAACTCCAACGAACCTAAGCGCATTGGAAGGGCAGAAAAACAAAGAGAAAAAGAATGCCATCCAAGAGCTTGAACAAGCAAAACAATTAAAAGAAACACTTGAGGCGTTAACAGTGGAACTCACTGCAAAATCAGGTGAAGGCGGCCGTTTGTTTGGCTCAATTACAAGCAAACAAATCGCTGATAAATTGCAAAAAGATCATCAAATTAAACTCGATAAGCGCAAAATCGAGCTGAATGACGCCATCCGTGCGTTAGGTTATACAAATGTACCGGTAAAGCTTCATCCAGAGGTACAAGCAACGTTAAAGGTACATGTGACAGAGCAGGCATAAGCAGAAAAGAACCCGTCTCACGAGGGACTGACCCCATAAAGTGAGACAAATAAAAACACCTTTAAATTGAAAAATCGGGTATAGCATATCTGAAAACAATTTGGAGGTGTTTTTTGTATGGGAAAAAGAGTTAGTTATCCGATTAGTGTAAAAGAAGAGGCCGTTCAAATGAGGTTAGCTGGAATCCCGACAAAAGAAATCATGGACAAGTTAGGAATTAAGAATAGAACACAAGTGAAAACGTGGATGAAATGGTATCGCGAGGGTGAAATCCATCGATTTCATCAACCAGTTGGAAAGCAGTATACCTACGGGAAAGGACCAGAATATCAAAATGAGAACGAGAAGTTGAAAACAGAAAATCTTTATTTAAAGCAACAAATTGACCTATTAAAAAAGTATATAGAATGGGAAAGGAAGTGAAAAAAGAAGCATTCGTGTCGATTTATGATGCGGTAAAAGACACAGTAAGTGTAAGTGCATTCTGTCAGATGTTTGAGCTCGCAAGATCAACATTTTATCGTTGGAAAAAACAAGATCTCCTGCCAAAACAGCAAGTGTTAATTGACCTCATATCGTCGCTTTGTGAGTCACACCAATATACGTACGGTTATCGTAAAATAACGGCCCTACTGCGAAAAGAAAGGAGAATAAATCATAAGACAGTACAACGCATTATGCAAACCTACGGTTTACAGTGTCGTGTGAAAATAAAAAAGCGTAAACAGACTGGTCAACCTTACTATATTGCAGAAAATCACTTAAAACAGGATTTTACTGCGACAAAGCCACTTGAAAAACTGGTGACAGATATAACGTATTTGCCATTTGGTCAAAAACCACTTTATCTATCCAGCATAAAGGATTTGTATACTAGTGAGATTGTGGCTTATACGATTGGTGATAAACAGGATGTTTCTCTTGTTTTAGATACATTGAAGCAGTTACAGACATTACCTAAAGGCTGCGTACTTCATAGTGATCAAGGTTCGGTCTACACTTCTTATGCTTATCAAAAGGAGATAAAGGAAAAAAGCATTACCATGAGCATGTCCCGGAAGGGAATGCCCGCTGATAATGCCCCCATAGAATCCTTCCACTCCAGTTTAAAAACAGAAGGATTCTATCTCCACCACCTGACAAACACTACAACAGCCATTGTAGAAAAAACGGTCAGGGAGTATATTGATTATTATAACAATATCCGAATTCAATTGAAATTAAACAGCCAGTCACCAAAAGAGTTTCGGCAACTGGCTGTTTTATAAAGGTGTTTTGATCCCTGTCTCAAAAACGGGGGTCAGTCCCCGAGGAGGCGGGTTCTTTTTTATGAAGGATCTGAAATATAGACGCTGCGTCCGGCACGCATACCGGATAAAAACATGAAAAATAGGATGACAATAAAGATGATAATCGCGGGTGTCCATGTATGTGTGGAATCAAAAAGGATTCCAATCATGAACGGCCCAACAGCAGCTAATAAATAACCGAGAGACTGCGCCATTCCAGAGAGGGCAGCTGCTTGTTCCATATTGGTTGTACGTAATCCAATGAATGTGAGGGCAAGACTGATACTGGCCCCTTGTCCAATGCCGATCAATAGAACGGAGATGACAAGAATAGGCGTTGATCCTCCGAGAAGAAGTCCCATCATGCCAAGTAAATACACAAGGACAAGGCCGGCGACAAGCGGCCTTTGCGTTTTTAATTTTTCTGCAAGAACGGGCGTTAAGAAGGTGGATGGCAGCCCAACAAACTGCATAATGGACAGCATCCAGCCAGCTGTCGACAGGTTCATTCCATGTGATGTTAAGATATCAGGAAACCATGCGATGCTGCTATAGAAAAGGAATGACTGCAACCCCATAAAAAAGGTCACCTGCCATGCGACACGTGAACGCCATATTGGCTGCTCTGTAAGAGAAATACTTTTGACGGCCGCTGTATTCTGATGAAGAAGCTGCGGCACCCAAACCATCATGGCGAGAAGGGCAAGTCCAGCCCATACAAGGAATGATGTATTCCAGCCGCCAGGCATTGTATGACTGAGCGGAACACTGACACCTGATGCAAGTGCAGCAAAGACGGACATTGAAGTCGTATATACACTTGTCATCAAACCTGCATGTGCAGGAAATTTATGCTTCACAAGCCCCGGTAAGAGCACATTACAAATCGCAATTCCAACGCCGACCAGCGCCGTGCCAATCATTAAGAAGGTGATGGTGCCAAACGAGCGAATCACAATCCCAAAGAGAAGGACAGCAAGTCCAAGCCAGAGGGTTCGTTCATTGCCAAGTCGTTTTCCGATTTTAGGGGCAATTGGAGAAAGCAATGCGAATGAAAGCAGTGGTAATGTCGTAAGAAAACCCGCCAGTCCATTTGAAAGCTGTAAATCGGAGCGAATCGCGCCGATCACAGGGCCAACGGATGTAATGGCAGGCCGAAGATTAAATGCAATAAGCAGAATCCCAGCAATCAGCAGGATGGTTTGTCCAGTACTGCGAGGATGTAATGTTGATTTTTCTAGTTGTTGTTCCATGAATGTAAACTCCTTTATTTCTTTAAGAAGAACGATCTTTCTTCTGTTCAAGCTCCGCTAATTTAGCTAATAAGATATGCTGCGGCATATGCATAATTTGTTCTAACGGTACATTGAGTGATGCAGCAAGCTTTTGTGCGGTATCGGCTGAGATTTGTAAAGGTCTCATGCGCAAATCCCTCCTCTTTCAATCTATACGTTCCAATATATCATATCGGCTTTGTGCCATGCTGATAAAAAATTAGCGTTCTCTTTGATAAAACCACTTTAGGGCCGATAAGAAATTTTTTTGAAATTGTTTCAGATGATGGCCCTCCCCTTGTTCGATGTGATATTGCAGCTGCCTTTCTTGCATCCCTTTTTGTAATAAAAGATCATGCAGTTGTTTGTTGAATAAAGGCATGTGCTGTTGAGCAGATGTTTTTCCTTTCCCTTCTTCACTGCCTACAGACAAATAAATAAAGTGATCCACACACTGAATGCTTTGTTGTTGAGCAAACGGTAGAAAATCTTGATACCAAAATGACCCGGAGATCGATGCGATGTTTTTAAAAAGATCAGGGTGCATGAATAAAGTATAAATAGCAAACAGCCCGCCTAATGAAGCACCTACGTGGCTATGTTCATGACAGGTCTCTTGAACTGGATATTCTCTTTTGATATATGGGAGCAAGTCATTCGCTAAAAATGACATATACGTCTGTGCCTCGCCTTTAAAGTCAGGGAACCCAGATCGCAGTGATGACGCCTTCCATGGTGTATATTCGTCAAGTCGATTGAAGGGGTGTATGCCGACGATGATGATTGGCGAGATGGTTTTGGTTTCGATCATTCTTTCGATCTCTAGCAGGTGTGTTCTAAACAAAGAAGAGCCATCTTGTACAAAGACAGCTGGGACATCAATAGAGGTGTCCTGCGGAAGGTAAATATCAAGCTGACGCCCGTTAAGCTCGTCATATAGAAACGTTCCGTTCATGTGTATCCTCTCCTAACGGTTTTCAACTACGTTGAAAAGAAGACAAAGGGCTAAACATTTTAGCCCTTTGTCAACCATCTGATCACGCATCTTTTTAATTGTTTTGATCTAACCATTTGACAGCCTTGTCAAGGAAGGTTGTTTTGCTTAGTGCTGTTCCTCCTTGAAGCATAGGGTCAACGGCATTTTCATTGATGTGCCCATTTTTCACAGCTTTTAGGCTTGTCCAAATTTTATTTTTCTCTAAGTCCTTCAATGCGTTCGGATTTGATGAGTTTTCCTCTTTAGAGAACTGAACAAAAATATAGTCAGGATTGAGTTCTCCTAGGCGCTCCAATGAAATCAATGCCTGTGCTTTGGCTTTTTTGATATCACTTGGTACTTTAAATCCTAAATCCCCATATAAGGTAGAGTTGAAGTATACGTCTTCAGGATATACGTACAGATCGCCTTGTCTAATGCGTAAAATGACAGCTGTTTTGTTGCTGCTTTTATCTTTCAGGATTTCTTTCGCTTGTTTGAGATCTTTCTGATAATCAGAGATGATGTTTTTCGCTTCTTCACTTTTTCCAGTCAATTCACCGAGTAATAAAAGATTGCTTTCCCAGTCGGAAGAGACATGTGATACTGGGATCGTCGTTTGGACTTTATCTAGTTTTTTAATTGTTGCAGGAGGGAACTTTGTTGATCCAAGTATCACATCTGGTTTTAGTTTTAGGATTTTTTCTAGGTTCGGTTCTGTTTTTTCACCGATGCCTTCCGTTTTCGCTGTGATGTCTTTAAATAATTCAGGGAATGTGCCGCCTACAGTAGAAGCACCAATAGGCTCGATACCAAGTAATTTTGCATCTTCCATTGATTCAAGGCTTCCAGCAATGACAATTCGTTTCACTGGTGTTTTGAGTTTGTACGTTTGATCTAAGTAGTTGATATTCGTTTCTGTTGCTTCAGCTGACTTGCTTTTGGCTGTGTTTGAAGCAGGTTTATTTTCTGCAGCACCACAGCCTGCTGCGGTGACCGTCATGATACAAAGGATAAGCAATGCGAACCATTTTTTCATTTGTTTTCTCCTTTAACTGATAATTGTTCTCAATTAAAGATTGTATTAGGCTTTCGTCCTTTTATCCATAGACAAATCTCTGTCAAAGGATGGACTTTTTACGGAAAAAAAGATAAAAGGTCCTGAATGACCCGTTGATGACTGGCTGCTGTGTATTCACGCCAAGGGTCAGAAGTGAGCGGATAGACGGCTTGCTGCGTCACAGCCTTGAGATTTTGCCAAGACGCCTGCTGCTTTAACTTTTGATAAAAAGCAATGGTTTTTGGCTCCTTATGCAGGAATAGGAAGATGGCGTCTGGATCTAGCTGTTGTATAGAGCGAATGCTGATTTTTTTTTCTATTAGCTGACCATCATTCTGAAAAGCTGGCAGAAGGCCAATGTCTTGAAAAATTACTTCTGACATGGTGCGATTCACAGACAAATAAAGCTGATCTTGAAAGATACGAAGAGGCAGGACGGTTTTTGGTGGAAGATCAAAAAGACATGCCTTTTTCGCTTGATTGACGAGTTCCTCGTAATGAATCAACCATTCTTCTGCTTCGTTCGCTTCGTTTAGGAACGTAGCTGTTTGTCTGAATTGAGTGCGCCAATCCAATTGTGTGAATGGAACAAAGTGAACAGGACAGATGGTTTTTAACACTTGTTTTTCTTCCTCTGTCACATGATCATTGGCAATGATCAGCTCAGGTTTTGTTTCCTTTAATAGCTGTAAATTGGCTTCAGCGTGCTCGTTGATCCGATGTGCACTCAGGTGAATCGGAATTTCTTCTGCATGATGCTCAAAATCATGTGCTGTCCATTTTGGGTGAAGGGGAGCAGCATATGGGATGATATGAATGGGTGTGAGCTGGCCGAGTATGGAATGGCCATAGGCTGCAATTTTCCGCTGACGGCTTTTCATATAAGTAGAAGGGGTCATGCCCGTTTTTTTCTTAAAGATGCGGCTGAAGTAATACGGATCTTGATAGCCGATTTCAAGTGCAATGTCTTTGAGCTTTGCGTTGCCTTTTGCCATTAATTGTTTGGCTCTAGCCATCCTTTTCTTGGTGATATAATCAGTGACACTCACATCAAAATGCTTTTTAAATAGCTCACTGTAATGATTGGCGCTGATACCAGCCATATGAGATAGACTTGTCAGGCTGAGGGGTTCTTCGTAATGTTGATCGATATATTGTTTTGTTTTGAAAAGGGCATGTGCCGTGTCACAAATATCTTCATTATGCAGTGTAAAAAGCTGCATAATGAGCTGCTGGAAAAGAGTTTGGCTTCTAAAAAAGCTAATAGATTCAGGTCTTTGCCATTCCTCTATCATATCGGACAATAAAGAATGAATATGTTCAATCGAGCTAATATCGATAAATTGCCATTTATTCAGTAAAGAACGGGCATGTTCCATTGATACTTCTCCTATTTTTTGATTTTGCAGCGTGTAGAGCTGAAAGCGAAAAAGGTAGAGCTCGTGTTTTTGATAAGGCTCTGTTTTCAACATAAATGTTTCCCCAGGCATGATCGTATAGAGAGTCAGATGTTTCAATCGCCATTTTTGATCGTTCAATGTGAGTAAACCACTGCCGCTTATGCTGAAGAGGAGGCAGAATGTATCTGATAGCTGCTGCTCCGTATGTGGAAGCTCTGCATTATTTATTTTTTCAGTATCTGTTAATCGATAGATGAATTGTTCGGCATTTGCCAACGTATGTAATTGATTATTGTTTCCCATAAAACCACCTGATCTCTTTTTAGTTGATAAACATTCTCAATTAAATTGTAGCAGAAAGAGCTGAAAGATGGTGATGTTTATTCTGTCAAAAAAGCACCCTGATGGAGATCAGGGTGCGATGATTTATTCCGTTTTTCCATGAGCTAGCGCTGGTTCTTTTGTTAAACTTAATGGCCGCAAGTCCTGCCAGTGTGTCTGGATATAATCGATGCATGCATTTCTAGTGTCTTCACCAAAGACCTTTTCCCATCCATCTGGCACTGGTGCAAATGATGGCCAAAGTGAATGCTGTCCTTGTTCATTGACCAGCACAAGAAATACACCGTCTTCACGATCAAAGGGATTTGTCATTTGTCATCTCTCCTTTATTCTTAGTGCTTTTGTTTGACCCGATGCAGTGCGTTGTCTAAGATGACACCAATTTCTGCTAGGGGTTTAGGCTGGCACATGTCTTTGTGCCGGCAATGAATGTCGTGCTGTTCAATTGTTCCGTTGATATAAGGTGCCCATGCTTCGGGATCAATTGGTGTAAACCAATCTGGGATAATGGTAGATCTAAAGAATAATATGTCCCCCTGATAAGTTTTTGGCTGATATTCTCCAAGCAATCGAACTGAATTCACATAGGTTTCTTTTAGATTTCTAATGGCATCTTCACTTAAGCTTGCTAGTGCACTGCCATCCTTTTTCAAAATGTCGACGGCACTTTTCATCGTGAGCGGTTCACCTGTTAAGGTATCTGGATCATAACCGCCGAGCGCAAGAAGAGCGATTAGTGCTTCTTCTTCATCAGGTGCTGCTTTAATCGGTAAGAAATGATTTGGATAGGCATCCAGCATCGCAACGAGTGCGATTTCTTCACCTTGCTGCTGGAGCTGTGTAGCCATTGCCTGTACAACGTTTCCACCTAATGACCAGCCAAGAAGATGATAAGGGCCTTTTGGCTGAATCGTTTGGATGTGCTTGATGTAATCCGCAGCCATATCATCTAGTGTGTGCGGGTAGTCATCTTTTCTTGCGATTCCTCGTGCCTGTAATCCATAAATAGGGATGTCTTTCTCTAATGTATTCAAGAGACCTGCATAGCACCAGCTCAGACCACCTGCTGGGTGAACACAGAAAAGAGGATATCTTTCTCCATTTGTTCGCAGCGGCAGCAAGATGTCTAGTGCGTTTTCATCGCTTCCTGTTTCTAGTTTCTCTGCCAAACTTGCCACATTTGGTGCTTCAAACAATGTTCCAATGCTTAGTTTGACACCAAGTGCATCACGAATGCGGCTGATTAAACGAACTGCAAGCAGTGAATGCCCGCCAATGTCAAAAAAGCGATCGTCTATGCTGATTTTAGGCAAATCAAGCACCTCTTCAAAGAGATGACATAGGATTTCCTCTTTCGGGTTTCTTGGGCCGCGGCCATCCGTTTGCTGTAAATGCAATTGAGGGGCTGGCAGTGATTTTTGATCAAGCTTCCCGTTTGCTGTAAGCGGCATGGCGTCAATCTGTACATATGCCGCGGGCACCATGTAATCAGGAAGACTGGCTGCTGCAAAATGACGAAGGGTCTCTGTATCGAAACGGTTTTCTTCAGTTGGGACGATATAGGCGACTAGGCGTTTGTCGCCAGGCTGATCCTCTCGCATCATGACGGCAACTTGTGCAACTGCATCGTGGCGTGCCAGAACGGCTTCGATTTCTCCAAGTTCAATGCGGAAGCCGCGTATTTTAATTTGATGATCAGCTCTGCCAATGTAATCAAGAGCCCCTTCTTCTGTCCAGCGCGCAAGGTCGCCTGTGCGATACATCCTTGTGCCAGGTGCGCCATAAGGATCGGCAGGGAATCGATCTGATGTCAGGTCAGGTCTGCCTAGATAACCTCTTGCAAGGCCAGCTCCAGCTACATACATTTCACCTGTCGTCCCAGGGGGAACAGGCTGTAGGTATTCATCTAGTACGTACACATGTAAATCAGGAATCGGTTCGCCTATTAAACTGCTGGAGTTCTTTGTGATCATATCTCGATTGAGTTCATTGTACGTAACGTGTACGGTAGTTTCTGTAATGCCGTACATGTTAACGAGCTTTGGCTTACAGTCTGAGTGACGGCTGTACCAATCTTCTAATCTGCTAAGCTCTAATGCTTCACCGCCAAAGATGACATAGCGGAGTGATAATGCTTGGCCTAGTGTTTGTTGTTCCTTGTCTATCTGCATGAGCTGATAGAAGGCAGAAGGTGTTTGATTAAGCACAGTCACACCTTCCTCGACTAGAAGCTGCAGCATCTCTTCTGGAGAGCGAGAGATGGTATGAGGTACAATGACAAGCCGGCCGCCATATAAAAGTGGTCCCCATATTTCCCATACTGAAAAGTCAAAGGCATAGGAATGGAACATTGTCCAAACATCTTCTTCATCAAATTGGAACCAATGTTCAGTAGATGTCAGAAGACGGATGACATTTTGGTGTGGGATGACCACTCCTTTTGGTTTCCCTGTAGAACCGGATGTATAAATAATATAGGCCGGATGCAGAGAAGATAGCGGCTCAATTCTGTCTATATCAGCCGGATTGTGATTTGGCATTGTCAGCAATTGATCGCTCGTTTCCTTTTCGTCTAACAAAATCAAATCGCAATCAGCTGGAAGATGCACTGCATCTGCTTTTGTTGTGATGCTGCAAACGGGTTTGGCATCTTGTATCATGTATGCCAGTCTATCTGCTGGGTAATCTGGATCAAGCGGAACATAGGCTGCGCCTGCTTTATGAACGGCTAATAAGCTTACGAGCATATCGATTGATCTAGGCAGGGCAAGTGCAACGAACTGTTCTGGTCCAACGCCTCTTTGTATTAATAAATGAGCAAGACGATTGGCTTTGTTGTTTAACTCACCATAGGTCAGCTGCCTATTGCCATACGTTACAGCCACTCGATCAGGGTATTGCTGCGCCGTTTTTTCAAATAAGGCCGGGAGACTATGTGCTTGATCTAACTGAGCGAATGTCTTTTTATCAGGGAGAAATGTTTGCTGTTCTTTATCTGATAAAATGTTCACTTGACCAATTGGCACATGTGGGCGCTCAGCTACCTCTGTTAAAAAGCGCTTCATTCTGTCAGCGATTGCTCGAATGGTGCTTTGTTTAAATACATCTGTACTGAATTCAAACAATCCTGTTAAACCTGCTGCTGACCCAGTTTCCGTTCTTTGTTCTGTTAATTCGATGGTCAGATCAAATTTAGCTGACCCTACTGGTTTCACGTAGAGGTCTGAATCAAGCTGTGTCAGCTTCATTTCCGCCTTCGGTGTATTTTGGAAGGCTAGCATGACCTGGAACAATGGATTTCTTGATCTGGACCGGGTTGGGTTTAGGATTTCGACTAGCCGTTCAAATGGCAGATCCTGATGCTCATAGGCTGCTAGGTCAATGTCTCGTACTCGCTTCAATAGCTCACTAAAGGTTGGATTACCAGCTGTATTTGTACGTAAAACTAGTGTGTTCACAAACAAGCCGACAATGTCGTCAAGTGCATCGTCATTCCGTCCAGCAATCGGACTGCCGATTGGGATATCTGAACCGGCCCCAAGGCGTGTCAGTAATGCTGCAAGTGATGCTTGAAGCACCATGAACAAACTCACCTGATGCTGCTTGGCAAGCTCAAGGAGGTTCTGATGTAAAGCGGATTCAATCGTAAAGTCTATCGTCGCACCGTTGAAGCTTCCTTCCTGTGGACGCGGGAAGTCATAAGGCAGCTCAAGTTCTTCAGGCAAGTCATGTAAGGCACTTTTCCAATAGCTGAGCTGCTTGGCAAATAGACTATCCGTCTCTTCTTCACTGCCCAACAGCTTCTGCTGCCAAATAGCATAGTCAGCATATTGAACAGGTTCTGCTGGCAAGGAGATGGATTTTCCTTGTATACGGGCTTCGTAAGCAGCAGCTAAGTCTCGTGTCAATGGTGCAAGTGACCAGCCGTCACCAGCGATGTGATGCAGCAATAGAAGCAGTACGGATCGGTTTGCATCAAGCGTGAATAATTCAGCTCGAAGTGCAGGTTCTTCTTCAATCTGAAAGCTATACCGAATGGCTTCGTTTAACTGATTCTCAATTTGTTGATCGCTTGAAGCTGTGACATGGAGTTCAGGCTGAACACTTTTCGGGTGTAAAATGACCTGTCTTGGCATGCCATTCTTATTTGGAAAAATGGTTCTAAGGGTTTCGTGTTTTTCAGTGATATCTGCCAAAGCACCAATGAGAGCTGTTTGATCTAGTGTACCTGTCAGCTGAATGACAAGTGGAATATTGTAAGTTGGACTTGGCCCTTCAAGGCAATGAAGGAACCAGAGCCGTTTTTGGGCAAAGGATAATGGAATTTCATCTGGTTTGTCTTCAACCTGAAGCGGCGGCCGAATGTCCTTCGCTTTGTCAATGTGCTGCGCAAGCTCAGCAACCCGAGGAGATTCAAAAAGGGTACTCATGCTTAGGTCTGCACCAAGTGTATCGCGTATACGTCTAAGCAGGCGAGCGGCGAGTAAGGAATGTCCTCCTAAGTCAAAGAAACTATCATCTATGCCAATTTGAGATAGGCCAAGGGTTTCTGCAAATAAACTACATAACATGTCTTCTTGTGGTGTTCTAGGTGTACGCTCAGAACTGACTAAAGACATATTTGGTGCTGGTAATGCTTTGCGGTCGATTTTGCCGTTTGGTGTAAGTGGAAGTTCTGGCAACACGACAACAGCAGAGGGCACCATGTAGTCAGGAAGTAATGAAGCCGCAAACTGTCTGAGCTCTGAAGGGTGCAGAGAAGAGCCATCTGTCAGCACAACATACGCACAAAGAAGCTGCTGCCCAGGTTGATCCTCACGAACGATAACAGATGTATGCTTTATGGCTTGATGCTGCATCATTACGGTTTCGATTTCACCTAGTTCAATACGGAAGCCGCGTATTTTAATTTGATGATCGGCACGGCTGATATAATCAATCGAACCATCTTCGCGCCATCTGGCTAAATCACCAGTACGATACATTCTCGTGCCTTTTGTGCTGAATGGATCAGCGACAAAACGTTCAGCCGTTAAATCATATCGTCCAAGATATCCTCTGGATACTCCTTCACCTGCAATATAAAGTTCACCAATTGATCCTGCTGGGACTGGGTTTAGTCCTTCATCTAAAATGTAAATGCTCGTATTCCAAATGGGTTTACCGATTGCCGGCCCGCTATTCTCCCGGTGTGCTGTGACATTTTCCATCGTAGACCAGATCGTCGTTTCTGTAGGTCCGTACAAATTAGTAATGTCGCATTGAAGAGATTGCAATGTGTGCAAAAGGGAAGCAGGGAGTGCTTCTCCTCCAACAAGAACACGCATACCTGTTATCACGTCAGGGTACTCATCTGCCAACGCATGCCACAACGTTGGCGTTGCCTGCATGATTGTGACATGATGAGAACGAATCATGTCTGAAAGCTTTGCTGGTTCTTGTATGGTTTCTTTTTTTGCCAATAAAATAGCAGCCCCATGTAAAAGCGGGAGGAACATTTCCAGCCCGGAAATATCAAAGGCAATGGTCGTTACCGCTAAAAGCTGGTCTTCTTGATCTAATAAAAATGAATCTTGCATGGACAATATAAAGTTGATGACATTTCGCTTTGTTACAACAACACCCTTTGGTTTGCCTGTCGATCCTGATGTGTACAGGATATAGGCGGGGTGATGTGGAGAGCCCTCGCTCCAAGTCGGATTGAGATGCGGACTGTCTGCTATCTCCTGATGGACAGTTGCATCATCCAGTTGAACGATGTGCGGATGGTTCAAACCGTCTGCTGTCTCTTTAATTGTGAGCAAGCACGCCGGTTTGGCATCTTCTAGCATATAGGCGACACGATCGTTAGGATAATCAGGATCTAGTGGCAGATATGCGGCTCCCGTTTTGACGACGGCTAATAGACTTACGACCATATTGATGGACCGAGGCAGAGCAATTGCGACAAATTGTTCTGGTCCAATGCCATGTTTTTTCAAATAATGAGCTAATTGATTAGCCCGCTGATTCAACTCTTCATAGGTCAAAGTAATTCCTTCAAACTGTAATGCTTTTGCTTGTGGTGTTTTGCTCACCTGTTTTTCAAATAGTTCCCGTAAAGATTCCTTTGGTAATTCTCGTTTTGTATCATTCCAGTGCTTGAGGATGTTCTCTTTCTCTTCAGACAAAAGAAGGTTGAATTGACTGATCGTCTGATCTTCCTCTAGTCCGGTTATTTCCTCCAGCAATTGCAGAAAACGCTGCTGATGAGCGTCAACTGCTTGCTCTTTGTAAACGGCAGGGTTTGCATCAAAGTCAATTTGAAATCCGTTCCCATCCGCGCGGTCGTATATGTTAATCGATATATCATCCACGGGTCCTGCTGAAAGGTTATGTGCTTGACCAATACTTTGATCAAACACGAGATCATAATCAAATGGCATGATATTGATCTGTGGGCCAAATAATCGCTGATTTCTTCCGATGAGTTTAAAGTCTCTCCGCATGTCCTCGTGACGATATCTTTGATGAGGGCGAATGGCTTTTAATTCATCAGATACTTGCCGAACAAGAGCTGAGAGTGTCATTTCTGGTTTGCATGTTAAACGAAATGGTACCAGGTTCATGACCATTCCGGGTGTTTGTAAGGCGCACGATCCAAGGCGCATCATCACAGGAAGCCCTAAAACAATATCATGTGCACCAGTCATACGATGCATATATAATGCGGATGCTGCAAGGATCATTTCATGCCACGTACCACCGAAGGCTTGAGCATTTCTTTTCATTTTGCTTACCTTTTCGGCATCGAAGCCAGCCGTTTTTCGAATAAAATGATCCGACGTTCTTGGTGCAAGCTTAGCAAGGCTGACAATTTCAGGTTGATCAGCAAAGCGATTTTTCCAAAACGCTCGATCAGCTTCATATCGATTGGACTGTCGATAAGTGGACTCCTCTTGAACTACGTCATGTAAGGCTCCAAATGTTTGAGGAGGCACAGGTGTCCCTTGCGATAAGGCTGAATAGACCTCAGCAACACGACGTGCAATGAGCGAAAAGGCGAATCCATCAATGGCAATGTGATGAATGCGCTGATACCAGATAAATCGGTCGTCAGCAAGCTGAAAAAGTACTTCACGGAATAATACATCTTTCTCTAAAGAGACTGGTGTTGAAAGATCTGCCTTCATCCATGCTTTAGCTGCATCAATCGGCTGTTTTTCATTTTGTAAATGAATCAATTGGAATGGAATTTCTTTCTTAGATGTCATCCATTGCTTTGGACCGTCAGTATCTTCAATGAAGCGCATATACAAGGAATCTGCTTCTAAGACAGTCTTTCTAATGGCGGCTTCAAAATGTATGGGATCAATAGGACCTTTAATATCTATATACTCAGCTGTATTGAAAATAGGATTAGCTGGATCAAGCTGCTGCGCGTACCAAATGCCTGATTGGGCACCGGTTAGTGGGAATGAATCGACTGACTGGATCGACAAGGGTATACCTCCTTTACAAGTAATCGATATTTGGGATAGATGGCTGCTTTTCTGGGAAAAGAAGAGTCCGCCAATGAGCGAGCGTTGGATTTGCTGCAAGCTCAACGAAATTGACTGCCACTCCTTGCTGCCTCCACTTTTCCGCTAGGCTCATCATTCTAATAGAATCAAGCCCAAGGTAGACGAGATTCTCATCAAGCGGTATTTCATTTGGCTCCATTTGGAGATACTCAGCTACTTGGTGAACGATGGCCTCAAAGGATATATCATCACTGTTTGCTTCTTGTCCTGTTAAATGACTGATGATTTGGTTTGTCGTTGTGGTGACTGCACAGCGTTCAGCTGCATAGGTCATGGCCATTTTGTGATGTTTGAGTGAAAAGTCAGCGACGGCATCGGCGACAAAAAAGGTTTCAATATCCAGCATGAATGCTTCTGCGGCTGTCAGCATACAGCCAATATGTGCATATACGCCAGTAATGATCAGTTGATCACGCCCGCCTTCTTGAAGGATATCCAAAAAATTAGATTTCTTGAATGCGCTATAACGCCATTTTGTCAGCATTGTATCTGCTTCAGATGGAGCAAGCTGATCAATGATTTTTGTCAATGCTTCATCATCACCAAGTCCAGGTCCCCAAAAATCTGTTAATAAGGCACGATCCTTCGGGTCTTGGTCACCAGGCTGAGCTGTGTAGACGACTGGAATGCCAAGTTCATTGCATGTATTACGTAATTGTTCAATATGCTGAACTAACTCTGTGATCGGTGATGTATCTTGTTGAAATGCATTTAAAAAATATTGCTGCATGTCATGTATCAGTAGAACAGCACGTTTCGGATCAGGTATCCAGTTCACTTTATTTTCGGGTAAATCTTGTGTGCTTGGCATTGGATATGCAGGAATAGTAGGGATTGCCATGATTTTCACTCCTCATTTTTTATACGTTGGCAGTATGGGTTGCAGCTAATTCTCTTAATGCTTTTTTACTGACTTTGCCTACACCTGTTTGTGGGAACGCATCGATCCATTCAATGCGGTCAGGAATTTTATAGGCTGCGAGCCCGCGTTCTCTTAGAAATGATTTTAAGACGTGCGGTGCTGGTTTGTTGTTTCCTTTCGCAATAACAAAGGCACATGAGCGTTCGCCAAGAAATGGATCTGGCATAGACACCATGGCGGCATCATGAATGTCAGGATGCGCAAGTAAATGGTTTTCAACTTCTTCTGCGGCAACCTTTTCGCCGCCACGATTGATTTGATCCTTGTCTCTGCCTTCTACAACAACATTTCCTTCTTTGGTTAATCGCACGATGTCACCTGTTCTGTAAAAGCCATCGGGTGTAAATGCTTTTTTGTTTTGTTCATCGGCTTTATAGTAGCCGCGAATCGTATAAGGCCCTCTTGTTAAAAGATGTCCAGCCACTTCATGCGGGACGGGCTTGTCCTCATCATCTACCACTAGTACCTCATCATATTCAGACATCGGGCGTCCTTGTGTATGAATTACGATATGTTCAGGATCATCTAATCTGGTATAGTTGACCAGACCTTCTGCCATGCCAAAAACTTGCTGTAACTTACATCCAAGGGCAGGCTTTACTCGTTTTGCTGCCTCAGCACTGAATTTAGCACCACCGACTTGTAAGACTTCAAGACTCGATAAGTCATCTGATCGATGAGGAGCGGCCTCTAGCCAAATCAATGCGATAGGTGGAACGACAGCGGTAATGGTCACCCGTTCTTTTTCAATGAGTGGAAAGACGACATCAGGGCTTGATCCAGGTGCAAGAACGACTCTTCCGCCTGCGTATAACGTTCCAAGGACGCCAGGCGAGCTTAATGGATAGTTGTGCGCAACTGGAAGTGCAGCTAGATACACACTTTCTTGTGTGAGCTCGCACACCTCATTGCTTTTCCAAAGACTATAAATATAGTCATCATGTGTACGAGGAATGAGCTTTGAAAGGCCTGTGCTGCCTCCAGATAACTGAAGAAACGCAATATCGCTTGCCTCTACATGAATTTGAGGATCAAGTGCTGGGTCCTTGCGCAGATCATCCAAGCAAAGGAATTCCTCAGCTTCCCCTGCAACAATGACATGAGGTAATGAGGGAAGCTTTTCTTTCACTTGACGTGCGAGTGATCGATAATCAAAGCCGCCATCAATATCTGGTATGACATATGCATCTGCTTCGGCAAACTCAATAAAATAAGTGATTTCGCTGCTTCTATGAGATGGCAGAGAGAAGACGGGTAAAGCACCGATTCGAAATAAAGCGAAAATGACTTCAAAAAAAGCAGGAATGTTAGGAAGCTGCACGACAACTCGACTTCCTTTCTGAATTCCAAGCTGATGAAAACCGGCAGCAAGACTGCTGACGCGCTGATCAAGTTCTTGGTAGCTTATGTGTGTATCAGCGTATGTAATGGCTGTTTTATTTCCTAACGATGCGGCGCGTTCACGAAGCATACCGCCAAAGGTTTCCCCACGCCAACAGCCGTTTTCACGGTAGCGTTTTGCAAATTCTTCTGGCCATGTAGGTGGTTGAACAAACATGTTTTTGTCATCTCCTATTTATTTTTATCACTGATGGATGCCCATCGCGTGAAGCATCGTGTTGAATTTTGCAGATGTTTCAGCTAGCTCTTCTTCTGCTTTTGATCCTTTGACCACTCCTGCACCAGCAAAGAGACGGAGAGAGTGACCCTCAGCTTCTGCACAACGAATAGTGACAATCCAATCACCATCACCATTTGTATCTGCCCAACCGATCATTCCTGTGAAAAATCCTCGATCGAAGGGTTCAATCGCTTGAATGGCTTCACGTGCATCTGCTGTAGGTGTTCCGCATACTGCGGGTGTTGGATGAAGGCTAAGCGCTATATCAATTGAGGACACATTGGGATCTGCTAATTCACCTTTTACGACAGTAGATAAGTGCCACATCGTTTCTGTTTGAATGACGGATGGTGATGCAGGCACATCTAGTGTATGACAGTATGGAGTAAGCGCTTTAGTGACAGCTTCAACAACCACTGCGTGCTCGTGTAAATCCTTCGCTGAGGTAAGGAGTTCATCGCGGCGGCGCTGGTCTTCTACTGGATCTGAACTGCGCGGCCGAGAACCAGCGAGTGGATTGGAAATCACAGATGAACCAGTTTTTGAAAGAAGCAGTTCAGGGCTTGCCCCAAGAAGTGTGCGCTTTTGGGAAGATGCCGGGTCAGCTATATTTGCAGCAAACGTATAGCCAGTCGTATTATGACGAGCCAGTCGTTCGAGTATTGTTTTCGTATGAATATCTCGAGTTGCTTTGAGATGGAGAGATCGAGAGAGTACGATTTTGCTAAGCTCCCCGTTCTCAATTTTAGCTAATCCTTCGTTCACACCATTCATGTAGACCTCTGGATCGGGGACAGGTGTCACCTCATAGGATGGCGATGCCGCTTCTGACTCCTCATCACCTTGTTGAAATTCGAGTGGATCACTAAACTGTACATGGACTGGTACATTTAAACGAACGGGCTGCGCCGGATCAAACGGGACAGCACCTGCCACAATCGGTGTTTGGATACCAGCTTGTTTAGCATCGTCAAATACATGCGCTACCCTTGTGGATAGTTCATTTAGCTGATTGGTTTCAATATGCTGGAAAATCCCTTCGGCAAGTATCGTGCGTTTAGGTGAAGCAAGAAAAAAAGCGCCTGGCTGATAGTCTTGAAGCAACTGTATTTTTTCTTCTGACGACAATAATGAATGTTTCATGAAAAGGCCTCCTTTTAAATGAAATGCTAGATTCCGAGTGTGGCGCCGCCATCAATCGTGAGGTTCTGCATCGTAATATGACTGGATTGCTCAGATGCAAAGAAGATGACTGCATCAGCAATGTTTTGAGGATCAGCGATTTTTTGTAAAGGAATACCGGTTTTATACGTCTCTAATGAGCCTTTAATTACCTGATTTTCTCCTTGTTCATCAGGCCATAAAGCCCATTGCATAGGTGTTGCGGTAGAGCCAGGGGAGACAACGTTGCATCTAATGCCATAGGCAGCCAGCTCTAAACCAAGTGTTTTTGTAAAGGAAGTAGCTGCTGCTTTTGAAGCGGCATAGGCAGCCATATTCATTCTAGGAATGGCACCTGCGTTAGAGCTGACAGTCACAATGACCCCTTCTGATCTTTTCATCATGTATTTGGAGACAGCTTGAGATACGTAAAAGACACCATGTGTGTTGACTGCGAAAGTTTGTTGCCAGTCATCTGCACTAAGCTTGTCAATAGAACTGATTCGAAGAATGCCTGCTACATTGACCAGTAAATAAATGGGGCCAAGCTGCTTTTCAATTTGATCGACAATGTGCTGAACAGAAGCTTGATTGGTGATGTCACCTGGATAGGCAAAGGCACGTATGCCTTCATCCTTCATTTGCCTGACGGTGCTTTGCAGCTGCTCTTCATTTGCGTCAACTGCTGCAATAATCGCACCTTCTTCGGCTAGTCTTTTTGCGACTGCTTGTCCAATACCTTGACCTGCGCCTGTGATCAAGGCAATTTTTTGAGATAGACCATTGTGTTTCATGTGTTCACTGCCTTTCCTTCATGTCTGTGGTTGTGAAAGGATCATCATGATAGAGTGCAAAACGAAAAGCGTAATTCATCAGCACCGGTAAAACGGACGTATGTCCTTCTTCAGGGAATTCGTGATAGGACGTATGCAAGCCATATGCGGATAAAGGCAGCATACGATTTGCTAGTCCATGTGCATGATCATTCATTTGACATGGATGATGTTTTTCTAACTCACCTACACCTACAAGCAGCCTGACATTTATAGACATCTGACGTATATGGCTGGTGAATTGGTGTTCTTTTTCTAGAAATAATTCTTTGTTCCAGTGGATAGAAGGACTGCCCGCAATATATGTCTGATAAGCATCAGGGTGCTCAAATAGTGTGTGTAATACAAAAAGACCGCCAAGAGAGTGTCCAAACAGTGTTTGACGACTCTGGTTGATCGGAAAGCGCTGCTCGATATAAGGCTTTACAATCTTTTCTAAAAAAGAAAAGAACGCAGAGGCCCCGCCATATGTATGGTTGGAGAAGTCCTTTCTTTTGCCACCAATGGAAGCGTCAGGGCCGGTAAGAGTGAGATCATAATGCCTGAGCGGATGATAGGGAGCTTCTGTCTGATAGCCAATTCCAACAATGATGGCAGGTACGACACCTGTTTTTTCAGGCCTTCTTGACTGTAAACGAAGTGCTTCGACCATTGTGCCAAAAAGTGAATTTCCATCAAGCACGTACATGACTGGAAAACCAGCCGCTGGAGGAGTTGTATTCGGTTTAAATATAAAAAGTCTGTAAGGGTGTGCTGTGATATCCAGCTGCTCCGTCCCAGGTATAAAAAAAGGACGGCTTTCTCTGAAAAGAGAATCCTCAGTACCCATTCCTTCAGGGCGTTTGGACATGTGTAAAATATCCCCTTCCTCAAATTGACTCTCATATGCTGATAAAAGCAGGCTTGCGGATATAGGATGAGTGTAGAGATTGAAGAATGGTCCCTTCAAATGAAAATGATTCTCAATTATCACGCAAGCAAATCAAATGATAATGGTTATCAATTATGAAGTCAAATGTTCATTAAGTGGTGTAATTGATAATTTGATCTAAATTTTCGGAAAATAAAGGACTAAATAACTACCAAATGAATGGAAATAGGGAATGCCAGACTGAGTCATTTAAAAAGAGGAGAAATGCCAAAAGACCTTGACCGTCACGGGGTATTTACCATTTTCTTCTGTTTGATTCAGGAATATATATAGGTTTTTCTTCTTGAAATCATTTTGAGGAAAAATAAGTCTATAGACCTTCTTATATTTTTAGGAAAAAAAGGAGAATTTTCCGAAAAGCTGGTGAGCATATCTCACAACTTATTCAATCTCATGCGTAAATTCATATACAATTTTCTAAGGAAGACAAGATCGAAGGGAATGTAGGCAGAATGAAAACTTCATTAGGAAAGCTAAGGCTAAAACTGCTTGAACATCAGCTCAAACTGAAAAATACGTTTACAGTGGAAGAATATCATGAAATGAAGCAATCATTACATGATATACGGATGACATTTGCGGCCTATGAACAATGGGATTTATACCAGCGAGCCACCGATATGATCACCATCCTCCTCTTTCAACACGCCCTCAAGCAAAACCACCATTAACACTTTCACTTTTTATGAGCAGCGTATTTCTTATGAAAGCACGGTGCTGTTTTAAAGTTGGCCAAATATCAAGGCGGAAATGAAAAAAGTAAGGGATGCCCCCTTACTTTTTGATCAATCGGTGTACATGTCTGTAACCATCATTCAATTAGAATCCATCTGTGACATCATATTCGTAACGAATATCGGCTTTGACATTGCTCATAGTAGATCTCGCAGTAGCTTTTGCGTTGTACTTAAAGCTCCATTTTTGAGCCACTTTTAATTCATCTTCCAGTGAAATACGATAGGACCCACTTGTTGCAGATGAAACAAGTGATGTGTACCAAATATTACTTTCACTAGCCATCAGTTTGTGTGTGACATTTCCTTGGTTAGGCGATTGGGTACTAGTCGTTGAAATCGATTTAACGACAGCACGTTTAGGAACTGTGGAATTATTAGTTAAATCCATTGTAATGACTGAAGAATCAACTCCTAAAAAATTTAAAGAAGAATTCCCCAAGTTAGTAGCAGTCCCCGTAAAATTGAATGTCCCATTTCCAGATTTGATACGATCTTGGATGGAGACAGTAAAATACATATTTCCCGTATATGTACCACGGGTCACTTTCACAAAATAAGTTTCTGAAGTTGAAGTAACTTCCCCAGTGTTGGCAAAAATAAATGGCGTTATTGAATCAGGATTAATAACTTCGGACCCTGTCCTAGAGTTTTTCGAATTATACACTTCGATTTTCATCCCTGTATATTGCTTATTATACGAACTTCTTACATAAACCCTTTCACCTTTATTGATCGTGAACTGATAATACGCTTCATTTTCACCTTCAGGTAAGATTGTTGTATCTGAACGACTATTTTTCCAATATCCCATTGAGCTGGCTGTGTTAGGACTGTTATTCCCCGTGATAGCCGCTTCCGCTGAATGAGGTGCAAAAAAACTAGTAACAAGCACGAATGCCAATGCAGGTAATAAAAAACGTTTGAAGATAGTATTTGTCATATTTTAACCCTCCTTGTAATAATTACTATATCGGATCGAAACTAACAAATTTTAACTGAAATGCCGATATATTTAATAATCACTAATTTTTTAAAAAAGGAGAATCAAAATGAATATTAATACGTCATACACGGCAGCTTCAAACAATCAGAACCGAATAGACTCTAAAGACCAATCAACTATTAAAAGTACAAATGAGGTGATGACCGAATCTGATAGACGGATGAAAATATTAGATGAAAAATACGAAAAAATAAATGAACAAAATAAACGTTTCAATGATCCTCAAGACCATATATATAATAAGTATAGAAACCCTTACTCTTCTTATTTCAGAAGTGATCTAACAAAACCGGAAAGAGAAGCTGCTTACATTATGGAAATGAGTTGGGCAAGGAATAATAAAGGTGGACAATATGACTTTAATGATGCCATCTTCCGTAATGAAAAACGGTACGATCCAACCCAAGAAAGCGTAGAGAAAAAAATATTCAATCGTCAAAAGGTCAACGAACAATTACAAGATTTATTCTCTAAAAACGGGATATCCATTCCTAAAAATACAAATCTAACCTTTACCATTGACCCGAACAATTTTAAATTAGTGGTAAGTGGTTCAAAAGACGAATCGTTGATGAAACAGATAGAAGACCTATTAAATACAACCAACAATACAAGAGAATTATTTTTCCATATCATGAAAAGCAGAAATGATGATTCTACTCAATTCACACCGGATTCTCTGGCCAACTTCCATCTTGTTAATCAAATCAAAACGGTGACAGGCTACAATTTAAAGGATTTAAGCATTGTAAATGGTCAATTTGTAACGGATAACGGAACGAATATTTTTGATCTATACAAAGAAGAACTTCTTAAAAATCCATACACAGCAGAAAATGCGCGTATCGCTGCTTCACATTACGGTGCACAGCTATTCGATCTAGCGAAAAACGGGTTTGATTCTATTCCCGATTTGGTTTTATCTATTGGTTATCAAAACGGTTCTTTACAAGACATTGGGCAAAAAGTGAATTATGGGGTTAAGAAAACGATAGACTAGAAAAAACGCATCCGAACATGCCATGTTGGAGCGTCGATTACATGTGTGAACGGCAACAAATCGAAATTCCATTAGCGATAACGAAGGACTCTATAACAATTGTTGTTACAGAGTCTTTTCTATTGAAATGCGCTGGTTTGCACAAAATATCAACATGGTAATTTTGACTATAGTCGATGTTTTTCACTTTTTTATTGATGAAAATGTTAAAATGATGAGTAGCGTATTTTTTTATGAAAGGACGGTGCTTGGCATGACGGAACTTCTCGATGACCGGCTGCCGCCGCAAAACATAGAAGCCGAGCAGGCCGTATTAGGTGCTGTTTTTTTAGAACCATCTGCGCTAACGCTCGCTTCTGAGGTATTAATTCCAGAGGATTTCTATAGAATGTCGCATCAAAAGATTTACAATGCGATGCTTGTACTTGGCGATAGAGGAGAACCGGTCGATCTTGTCACGGTGACATCTGAGCTTGCCAATACAGATTTACTAGAAGAGGTAGGCGGGATTTCGTATTTAACCGATATTGCGAACTCTGTCCCAACTGCCGCAAACATTGAATACTATGCAAAAATTGTAGAAGAAAAATCCATTTTAAGACGTCTGATCCGTACGGCGACAACCATTGCACAAGATGGGTATACGCGTGAGGATGAAGTAGAGGACCTGCTGAGCGATGCGGAAAAGACCATTATGGAAGTGGCGCAGCGTAAAAACTCAGGAGCCTTTCAAAACATTAAGGACGTTCTTGTTCAAACATACGATAATATTGAACAGCTTCATAATCGCAAAGGCGATATCACAGGGATTCCAACGGGTTTCTCTGAGCTTGACCGGATGACAGCTGGATTCCAGCGAAATGATTTAATCATTGTAGCGGCTCGTCCATCAGTAGGGAAAACCGCCTTCGCATTGAACATTGCCCAAAATGTCGCGACCAAAACGGACGAAAGTGTTGCTATCTTTAGTTTAGAGATGGGTGCTGAGCAGCTCGTTATGCGTATGCTTTGTGCAGAGGGGAATATCAATGCACAAAACCTAAGAACCGGTAATCTGACAGAAGAGGACTGGGGCAAGCTGACAATGGCGATGGGGTCGCTGTCAAACAGCGGAATTTTCATTGACGATACACCTGGAATCAGAGTAAGTGAAATTCGCTCGAAATGCCGCCGATTGAAGCAAGAAAATGGTCTTGGCATGATCCTGATTGACTACTTGCAGCTCATTCAAGGGAGCGGGCGATCAAGCGATAACCGTCAGCAGGAGGTTTCTGAAATCTCTAGGGCATTAAAATCGCTGGCAAGGGAGCTTGAAGTTCCGGTTATTGCCTTGTCTCAGCTTTCCCGTGGGGTAGAGCAGCGTCAGGACAAACGTCCGATGATGTCTGATATTCGTGAATCAGGAAGTATCGAGCAGGATGCCGATATCGTGGCATTCCTTTATCGTGATGATTACTATGACAAAGAATCAGAGAATAAGAACATTATCGAAATCATTATTGCCAAACAGCGTAACGGTCCAGTTGGTACAGTATCACTGGCGTTCGTCAAAGAATATAACAAATTCGTCAATCTGGAAAGAAGATTTGATGATGCGGGTGTTCCGCCCGGTGCTTAAAGCCCAGCTCAAGAAGCTGGGCTTTTTTGATTGATCTACATCGAAAGAATGATTGAAAAAACAATCAAAATGAGGAGGAGAGAGAAAAAGAGAGAGCGTATACTAAAAGGAGAAAAGGAGTGAAGACTGATGAAATTTCAACAGTTTGAAGCCGCTCAATTACGTATCGCACGCCCAACCGTCAACATGAAAGAGGTTGTTTCCTTTTATGAAGAAGGCTTAGGGCTCAAACGAATAGGCTCATTTGATCAGCATGAAGGGTACGATGGTGTGATGCTCGGGCTGCCTCACCAGCATGTTCATTTAGAAATCACCAAACATGAAGAAGAAGACAGCCTGCCCGTCCCGCATCCAGAACAGCTGCTAGTTTTCTATATTCCAGATGCAGAGGAATTTCAGCAAATGAAAAAGAGATTGCTCTCATTTGGCGGACGGCAAGTCACCTCTACAAATCCATATTGGGAACGAGGAGGAGCAACCATTGAAGATCCAGATGGGTATCGAGTTGTGCTGATGAACACAGATGGTATTACACCTGTTTAAAAAAGACGCCCATTGTTGGGGGTCTTTTTTATGTTGATGAACAGCTGGAAACGATAAAAAGTTGTTTTTGCTCAAAATCTCCATTTTTAAGCACTGGAAAAGTGATTAAAGCGCTTTTCTTTATATTTAAAACGAACAAAATTTGATTTAGAGATATTAATGTTCGGATTTCGCGTTGACTTTTTCGTTGTGCATTGATAAAATAAATGTGTTTGAAAGAGATAACGTTTTGAAAGGTTAACGGAGGTGCACGATATGTCTTCAGTAGTCGTAGTAGGTACGCAGTGGGGTGACGAAGGGAAAGGGAAAATTACCGATTTCCTTTCAGAAAATGCAGAGGTGATTGCCCGTTATCAAGGGGGAAACAATGCAGGTCACACGATCAAATTTGATGGAGTGACATACAAGCTACACCTCATTCCATCCGGTATTTTTTATAAAGAGAAAACTTGTGTCATCGGTAATGGAATGGTGGTTGATCCTAAAGCGTTGGTCACTGAGCTTGCGTATCTTCACGAACGGAATGTGAGTACAGATAACCTCAGAATCAGCAATAGAGCCCATGTTATTCTGCCTTACCATTTAAAATTGGACGAGGTAGAAGAAGAGCGGAAAGGGGCTAACAAGATCGGTACGACGAAAAAAGGAATCGGACCAGCTTATATGGATAAAGCTGCCCGCGTCGGTATCCGTGTCGCAGATCTATTAGATCGTGAAGTATTTGAAGAGAAGCTTGCACGCAATCTAGAAGAGAAAAATCGTCTTTTAGAGAAAATGTACGACACAGAAGGCTTCAAGATTGAAGATATTTTAGACGAGTATTATGAATATGGCCAGCAAGTGAAAAAATATGTCGTAGACACATCTGTTGTCCTGAATGATGCACTAGATGAAGGCCGCCGCGTGCTATTTGAAGGAGCACAAGGGGTCATGCTTGATATCGATCAAGGGACATACCCATTTGTGACGTCATCTAACCCGGTAGCTGGAGGCGTGACGATTGGTTCTGGCGTAGGACCAACGAAAATTCAACATGTAGTCGGCGTGTCAAAAGCGTACACAACACGTGTTGGAGATGGCCCATTCCCAACAGAACTCCATGATGAAATTGGCGATCAAATTCGTGAGGTTGGCCGTGAATACGGTACGACAACTGGACGCCCGCGCCGTGTCGGCTGGTTTGACAGCGTTGTTGTCCGTCATGCACGACGTGTGAGCGGAATTACAGATTTATCTCTTAACTCAATTGATGTACTGACAGGGATTGAAAAATTGAAAATCTGTGTCGCTTATAAATTGAATGGAGAAATCACAGAGGAATTCCCAGCAAGCCTAAATGAATTAGCGAAATGTGAGCCTGTCTACGAAGAAATGCCAGGATGGACAGAGGATATTACAGGCGTAAAGAACTTAAGTGAACTGCCTGCAAATGCCCGCCATTATTTAGAGCGCATTTCACAATTAACAGGTATTCCACTTTCCATTTTCTCAGTCGGACCAGATCGTTCACAAACGAACGTTGTCCGCAGCGTGTACCGTCCATAAGAATAGATTGATGAAGCACCAGTAAAATCTCGCATTTTACTGGTGTTTTTTTGTTTAAATATTCCTTAATTTCAATAGAACGGACTTCCGGTCATTACCAAAATATGATAACTGTATAGGAGGAAGGAGCGTTCTAGTGAAAGAAAGAATACGATTATTAGATATTTTACGAGGTTTTGCCATACTAGGCACCTTGGGAACGAACGTCTGGTTTTTTGCGTATGCAGGGGATACCTTTGCGACAGATCAGATTGCGGATGAATATGAAAATGGCAGTTTTCTGGAAAGTCTTGTCTCCATGTTCGTTTATGGAAAAATGCTCTCGCTGCTCACGATCATGTTTGGTGTTGGATTGGAGCTGAAATACCAGCAGGCAAAAAGGAAGGACACGCCTTGGCCGGGTACTTATTTATGGATTCTTTTATTTTTATTTATCGAAGGCTTTGTCCATTTTACGCTTGTGATGGAATATGATGTGCTCATGAGCTATGCCGTTACGGGGCTGCTTGTGGCTTACATTGTACGGGGAGGAAGCAGGCGCATCAAAAAGGGCATGGTGTTCTCAGGTGTGATTCATCTGCTCATGATGTCATGTCTGATGCTGTACTCCCTCTCTGAAATGGAGTCAGCGACCGATGATCAAAGCGGTGAACCAGCGCTGGAAGAGCAGCTGCCAGAGACATGGATCTCGCAGGTTCAAGAACGGTTACAATACTTCTTCATGTACCGAGAAGAAGCGGTCTTTATTATTCCAATGAACACATTTCTGTTTTTATTAGGTGTGCGGATGATGAGAGCCGGTGTATTTTATGCAAATGAACGCGGACAGTCTCTCCGGAAAATATTGTTCCGAATCGGACTGTGGATTGGTCTGCCGCTGAATGCACTAGTTTTCGTACCGAACGATTTAGTGGAATTTGTGGTGCGCTACGCCTTTTCACCATTCCTCTCTATTTTCTATATAGCTGTCATTGCGAAGCTCCTCGCATGCACGGAGTCATGGTTCATGTGGACTTGGTTTGAATATGTAGGGAAAATGGCGCTTAGCTGCTACATCCTGCAAAATGTCATCTGCTCCATTCTTTTTTATAGCTGGGGATTGGGTCTTGGCGGTCAAATCAATGCGCCTCTTATTGTATTGGCATGGCTGTTGATTTCACTTCTGCAAATCGCGGTTTCAGCAGTTTGCCTAAAGGTTTGGAGAATTGGACCAATGGAATATATCCGTTCACGGGCACTTCGCAGGGTGACGATGAAACAAGCATCATAAAGGGGAGAGCACAATGTTTTTTAAAAAAATGACGAAAAGAGAACAAACGAATGCACATAAAGCAGCTGTGCCGGCATTTGTCTTTTATCTTCTGGCATTAGGAGGGCATGCGCTGTACATGTATTTCCAGGGTAATAAACCACCCGTCACTTTTGTCATTCTCGTGGCGGGTCTCTTTGTTTTTTTCACCGCAGATTGGCTATATAATAAAAAGCGTTCATAAAAAAAGCCCTCATCGCTAGGGCTTTTTCCTTACTTCAGGCTTTTATATTGGCCTTTTAAATTTTTACGGATGTACTGAATGATTTTGCGTAGTTCGTTGGCATGCGGTCTGCCAAACGGACTTGTTTGTCTTTGCTGATAGAGCACTTGACCTTTTTCATTTAATAAGAAATAGGCGGGTTCACCGTGCACCCCGTGGTCTTCATATGGGGCATCTTCCCCGTGATAGTGGACTTCATATGCTTTTAATGACGTAAGGTCATGGTCATACATGATCGGGAAGGACAGTCCCTCTTTATACGCAAATGCCTTCAAGTCATCAGGGTTATCCGTTGAAATCGCCATCAAGTGAATATCCTTGTCCTGAAAATATGATTGCTGCTGTTCGAGCTCTTTTAACTCTTCTACACATACCGGACACCAAGATCCTCTAAAGAAAACGATCAGGTGCCAGCTTTGATGCTCCTCTAAATGTTTGTCGAAATCAATGTGATCGCCCTGTATTGTTGGAAGTGAAAAGTTGGGCATTTTATCTCCTAATTTGAATGAACTCATACTGCTTCCTCCTTTTTCAATGACAATGTCACTTGTTTCATGTATAGCCATTTTTGAGCGGCCTGAAACGTGCCTATGTGTTTGAGTAGGCAGAGGTCACACGAAAAGGCGTATCTAATGAAGGCGGTTGCAGAAGTGGGGCTTTGATAGGAGATATTTAAATCCGACACTTTTTTTAAAAAAATGTCGAAAAACGTATTGCCATATGTAATTACTCTATGATATTATAAATCTCGTTGTTGCAAAGGTCTCTGAAACTTGTTAGGATGCGATGTTCCAGCTTTTTTAAAGCGATTGGTTTGGCGCAATACAGCTTCTTCAGATTCACTTTTCACAAACCGAGAGCCATTAGCTCAGTTGGTAGAGCATCTGACTTTTAATCAGAGGGTCGAAGGTTCGAGTCCTTCATGGCTCACCATGTATTGGCCCGTTGGTCAAGCGGTTAAGACACCGCCCTTTCACGGCGGTAACACGGGTTCGAATCCCGTACGGGTCATTGATTTACTTTAGCGTTAAGCTAATTTTTTCCTCACTTGCTTGAAGGAGCACCACGATTGCTTTTTCGGGCAAGTTACTGAGGTCCGGTAGTTCAGTTGGTTAGAATGCCTGCCTGTCACGCAGGAGGTCGCGGGTTCGAGTCCCGTCCGGACCGCCATTTATACATATTCATCTTTTTGATGATGGCTCGGTAGCTCAGTTGGTAGAGCAACGGACTGAAAATCCGTGTGTCGGCGGTTCGATTCCGTCCCGAGCCACTTCCAAACGCATCTGCAATCGCAGGTGCGTTTTTATTATGAAAAGAAGGCATAAAAAGGGAGAAGCCGGACCTAGGTAGGGCCCGGCTCCATAAGAAGAAGACGTTACAACTATATAGACGGCTGGTGATTGGAAAAGTTTCAATAAAAAAGGAAAAAGTCATCAATTTTTTTCGGGCGGCACCTTCCTATCCAACGTTTACTAGAAAAGAAAGCCGTTATTATTTTTATCTTTGCCTCGTAAAACGTTATAATAGACAGTGAGCCTTTTTTTCATAAATGGAAAAGGCGTAATGATACATGCAAAATGGAATGACATAGATGCTAAAAATGCAGGAGGAAATCACAATGGAAAAAAAGATTCTTGTCGTAGATGATGAAAAACCGATTGCTGATATATTGGAATTTAATTTAAGGAAAGAGGGCTATGAGGTTCATTGTGCATATGATGGAAACGAAGCCCTTGAAATGGTAGAAGAAATCAAGCCGGACATTATTCTGCTCGACATTATGCTGCCGAATAAAGATGGTGTTGAAGTATGCCGTGAAGTGAGAAAGAAATATGACATGCCGATTATCATGCTGACAGCAAAAGACTCTGAAATTGATAAAGTCATCGGCCTTGAGCTTGGCGCAGATGATTATGTGACGAAGCCTTTCAGCACACGTGAGCTGCTTGCCCGTGTGAAAGCGAATTTGAGAAGACAAACCGCTACTCCGCAGACGGAGGAAGAATCTGAATCAAATGATATTGAGGTTGGATCACTTGTTATTTATCCAGATGCGTATGTGGTGTCTAAGCGCGAGGAAACGATAGAATTAACGCACCGTGAGTTCGAACTGCTTCATTACTTAGCGAAACATATCGGACAAGTCATGACACGTGAGCACTTGCTGCAAACGGTATGGGGCTACGATTACTTCGGAGATGTCCGTACAGTAGACGTTACAGTCCGCCGTCTTCGTGAGAAGATTGAAGACAACCCTAGCCACCCGAGCTGGATCGTAACAAGACGAGGCGTCGGCTACTATTTAAGAAACCCAGAACAGGACTAAGATTCTTATGAGTAAAGTAGGTTTTTTTCGCTCGATTCACTTTAAACTGACCTTGATTTACGTGCTGCTGATCATCGTTGCCATGCAGATCATTGGCGTGTACTTTGTGAAGCAGCTAGAGCAGTCCTTAATTAATTCATATGATAATTCCTTGAATCAGCGAATCTACTCGTTATCGTATTACCTAGAACAAGATTCATCGAAAAGCAAGGCAGAATTAAAAGAGGATGCTCAAAAGATATTAAACGATTTTAACAACAAAGATGAGTCTAATGAAATCTCTGAAGTCAGCTATATTGATGAAAGCAGAGAGGTCATTGCCTCTGTAAATAACGGCAGCCAAGAGATTGCTGGTAAGAAAATTACTGATCAAATCATTAGCCGTATTTTCGCGGTTGGCAAAGACTATGAGAAAAAATTCTATGACCCTGAGTCAAATAAAAGGGTCCGTATTTCTGCGACAGCCGTAAAAAATGAGAACCAAGAGACCGTTGGTGTGATTTATGTTGTGTCTTCAATGGAAAGTGTGTTTAACCAAATGCGAACCATTAACACCATTTTAGCGACTGGGACACTGATTGCACTTGGGACGACTGCTCTACTTGGTATCTTCATCTTTAGAACGATCACTCATCCTATTTCAGATATGAGAAAGCAGGCGATCGAGCTTGCCAAAGGGAACTTCTCCAGAAAGGTCCGGAAGTATGGGCATGACGAGATTGGCCAGCTTGCGACAACCTTTAACCATCTGACGAGAGAGCTGGAGGAAGCTCAGCTGATGACGGAAGGGGAGCGGAAAAAGCTTTCTTCTGTTATTGCCTATATGACGGACGGTGTCATCGCAACGAATCAAAACGGTGCAATTATTCTATTAAACAGCCCTGCTTTAGAGCTGTTAAATGTTTCACGTGAAACAGCACTAGAGATGCCGATCACGTCTTTACTTGGCTTAGAGGAAACTCATACATTTGAAGATTTAGTCGAAAATCAAGATTCCATGCTGATCGAAATTGAGCGCGAAGATCAGCTGTCTGTATTGCGTGTTAATTTCTCCGTCATTCAGAAAGAGCATGGGAAAATTGATGGCTTAATTGCGGTCATTTATGACGTCACAGAGCAGGAGAAAATTGATGCTGAACGCCGTGAATTCGTAGCGAACGTATCGCATGAGCTGCGCACACCGCTGACGACGATGAGAAGCTATCTTGAGGCACTGGCTGAAGGTGCGATTGGTGATAAAGAGCTTGCGCCAAGATTTCTCAGTGTCACGCAAAATGAAACGGAGCGCATGATCCGGCTTGTCAATGACCTGCTGCAGCTGTCTAAGTTCGACAGCAAGGATTATCAATTCAACCGTGAGTGGACGAACTTTATCAGGTTTATCTCGCTCGTCATTGATCGTTTTGAAATGACGAAGGAGCAGCATGTCGATTTTATCCGCAACCTGCCGCAGCGTGAAGTATATGTAGAAATCGATCAAGATAAAATTACACAGGTGCTCGATAATATCATTTCCAATGCCATGAAATACTCACCAGAGGGTGGACACATCACGTTTACCGTTGATCTGGATGAAGAGAAAGGCCTTGTGTTATTCAGCGTGAAAGATGAAGGAATCGGTATTCCGAAGAAGGATATGGATAAAATCTTTGAACGTTTTTATCGGGTAGATAAAGCAAGAACAAGAAAGCTCGGCGGAACCGGCCTCGGTCTTGCGATTGCAAAAGAAATGGTTCAAGCTCATGGCGGAGATATTTGGGCTGACAGCATTGAAGGAAAAGGGACAACGGTGACCTTTACCCTTCCGTACAATGAAGAACAAGAGGATGATTGGGATGAAGCGTGAGACCTTTAAAACCATAATATTGACAATCCTAATTGCGATCAGTCTTGTATTTACGTGGAACATCTGGATGTTCCAGCCCGTCATGCAGGATCAGGCAGATACCGGCACACAGGTCGTGGAAACGAAGAAGATTTCAAGCGACGAGCCTAGAAGTCTCATTGATGTCGTGAAGCCGCGCGAGATGTTCATTCATTCAAATGGAGAGCATTTTAAAGTGGATCAAAAGGAACTCTTTCAAAACTTTTGGAATGATGTGAGCCTTTGGGATGTCAAAGAGATTAATGATGTGTCAGATCAATATTCCGAGCAGAAATTTAAGAATTTCTTCTATGGACGCGAAGGACAAGGGAAGACATTGGATCTTGTGTTCAATGATCCGATTCCGATTGATATTTTCCAAGCGCTCTTTAAATGGCCGAACAAGTCCATTGAATACAACTCGTTTGATCGGATGATCGTGCCGTTCGCCCAGCAGGATAAGGCGAATAAAAAAGTATATTTGGTCTCATACAGCAAGGAGACGGTGCTTGAGCTGACAATTGAGTCCGCCAATTACCGTAATCTAATGAACAGTATCGCAGCCGCTCAAAACGAGATGCCGCGCTATGATCTTTATACATTCTCGACGAATTCTAAACGAGATTTCCTTCTTCCGAGAAAGCAAAAGCAGCTTGAAGCGAAGATGTTCTTTATCGAAACGATTAAGACAAACAAGTTCAAAGACGCTTTGTTTACGGACCCGAGCCTTGTCGGTGAGGAATCTAATTTAAACCGGACGGTGTACACAGATGGCACAAGCCGCCTTGAAGCCAATCAAAAAGACCACCGCATTCAATATCAGCACCGCAATATCAATTCCAGCACTGTTTTCCAAACGGGGGATTTGATTAAGCGAAGCGTGAAATATTTCAATGATACGGGAAGCTTTACTGATGACTATCAATATTTTGGCATCAACAGCAACCAGCAGCTGTCCTTTAATATGTTTATGGACGGTCTGCCGATTGTGAACAGTACAAAGCATCCATTTGGGATGACCTCCCTTGAAGTCCAATGGGCGAATGATGACATTTTGAATTACAAGCGTCCAAACTATATTCTTGGCAATAAAGCGAGTCAAAGTGAACAGGTCAAGCTGATGAACGGGACAGAGCTGAAGGACTTGATCATCAAGCAGACGAAATATGATGACCTGGAGAAAATTGAACAGATTTTCCCTGCATATCAAGCTGCTTCAACTCCATCAGATCAAGATCAAGCAATGTTTGTCTGGCTGGAGCCTGTATGGTGCATGAAATATAACGGCAAAACCGTGATTCTATCGAATGATCTTTTGACAGAGGGGAGCGAGAATCATGGAGTGGAATAAGACCAAAACGATCTTTATCCTAGCCTTTCTCGTTCTCGATATCTTTCTAGGTTTTCAATACTTTGAAAAACGGTCAACCGATCATTTTGCGATTATCGAAAAAACGGATACGCTGGAAGAAATGAAGGCAGACGGGATCAAATATGGCAATCTATCAGATGAAGCGAAGATTGGATACCGCATTACAGCTGAAAAGAAGCAATATACGAAAAAGGATGTCGACGGATTAGCTGATCAAAAGGCGAAAAGCACATTCCCGAAAACAGAAAAAGATGATCCTGTCACGCTGCTTGAAATGACCTTCAACAAGCCAGTTGCCTTGCCGAAAAAGGATATCAAAACAGCGGCGACGAACCTTGTGAACCAGCGTTTGCTGGATGGGAAGAATTATAAGCTGTGGAATATAGATGAAGATACAGGGAAAATCGTCTTTTTCCAAACGTATAAAGGGAAATACATCTTCCAAGAAGGCCTTGATGACACCGAAACCATCGGGCAAATTACCTTAAATCTCAACGATCAAAACGAAGTCGTCTCATATCAGCAATCGATGGTGACATCGATTAATGAAGTGAGAAAAGAAACCCTTGTCCCAGCACTTGAAACCGTGAAGGACTTATATACGCAAAATATGCTGAGTCAAAACACGACCGTGAAAAAGGTAGAGCTTGGCTACTATACGCAATACCCAGGGGCAAGCACGCAAGTCATGGTTCCTGTTTGGCGGGTGGAGCTTGAAGGCTTATCAGCAGGTTCAAAGAAAAAGACAGAGGAAGAATATTTGATCAATGCCATCGATGGCTCAACACTTGATCATATAGAGAAAGATGACAAATCTTCAATGGAGTGAGAGAACATGAGCTTGCAGTTCAGTGTACTAGCGAGCGGAAGTACGGGGAACGCTTTTTATTTAGAAACAGACGAGCATGCCTTTTTGGTGGATGCTGGTTTAAGCGGCAAACAGATGGTCGAGCTGCTTGGCCAAATCGACCGCAAGCCTGAGGACTTGGACGGCATTTTTGTGACACATGAGCACTCCGATCATATTAAAGGGCTTGGTGTCATGGCAAGAAAGTACAAGCTTCCTGTCTATGCAAATGCGAAAACATGGAAGGCGATGGAATCTCATATCGGAAAAATTGATACAGAGCAGAAATTCCATTTTGATATGGAGACCGTTCAATCCTTTGGCGGCCTTGATGTCGAGTCATTTGGTGTCTCACACGATGCGGCAGAGCCTATGTTTTACGTGTTCCATTATGGAGGGCGCAAACTTGCCCTCATGACGGATACAGGCTATGTGAGTGACCGCATGAAAGGCATTATTAAGTCAGCCAATACGTTTGTGTTTGAGAGCAATCATGATGTCGGGATGCTGCAAATGGGCCGATACCCATGGAGCATTAAGCGCAGAATTCTAAGCGATATCGGACATGTATCAAATGAAGATGCTGCTCTTGCAATGACAGATGTCATTGGAGATGCCACCTCACGCATTTATTTGGCTCACTTGAGTCAAGACAACAACATGAAGGATTTAGCCCGTATGGCGGTCCAGCAGACGCTTGAAATGAAGGGCTTTGTTGTGGGGGATGGCTTTGATTTATTTGATACGGACCCGAAAAAAGCAACCCCGCTTTGCGCCGTATGATTTTTATAATCGTATGATTAAGATAAGAGCTTCTTACCAACACTATATACATCATCTATTCACTGAAAGGAAGGAAACATAGTGGATTATCGCGATGTAGAGTGGAAGCCGAGACGAAGCAGAAAAGGATATTTTCTTTCTGGTTTGATCGGTGTATTGGTAGGAGCTTTTTTAATGGGATTCTTTTTCCCCTATGTATCTGGACAGAGCGGCAGTCCCTTTGGATGGCAGCAGAACGGTGATGGGCAAGCATCACAGGGTCCTTTAAAGACGGTGAATGTAAACGTCAATGATGCTGTCACGAAAGTGGTGTCTAATATGTCAGATACGGTGGTCGGCGTCATTAATATCCAAAAGTCGAGCTTTTGGGAGGAAGGCGGAGAAGCAGGCAGCGGGTCAGGTGTGATTTATAAAAAAAAGGGTGACACGTTTTATATTGTCACAAACCATCACGTCATCAAAGGCGCCAACCAGCTTGAAGTGAGCCTCCATGACGGGACAAGAATTAGTGCCAATCTTGTCGGCAGCGATCAGCTCATGGATTTAGCAGTTCTCACTGTCAAAAGTAATAAAATTAAGAAAACGGCAGCCTTCGGTAACTCAGATCATGTGAAACCGGGTGAGCCAGTCATCGCCATTGGAAATCCATTAGGGCTTGAATTCGCAGGCTCTGTCACACAAGGAGTCATATCAGGCACAGAGCGTGCGATCCCTGTTGACTCAAATGGAGACGGACAGACGGATTGGAATGCAGAGGTACTGCAAACAGATGCTGCCATCAATCCTGGAAACAGCGGTGGTGCCTTGATCAATATGGACGGAAAGGTGATCGGCATCAACTCAATGAAGATTGCTGAATCAGAGGTAGAAGGAATCGGGCTGTCTATTCCAGCGAATCTGGTCATCCCTGTCATAGAGGATTTAGAGCGCTACGGAGAGGTAAAGCGTCCGTATCTTGGCGTCGGCATGAAATCATTAGCGGATATTGCGAGCTACCACTGGCAGGAAACGTTGAAACTGCCATCTAAGGTTACATCTGGGGTCGTTGTTATGAGTGTTGAGCCGTTATCTCCAGCAGGAAAAGCAGGACTAAAAGAGCTGGATGTCGTGACCTCCTTTGATGGCAAGAGTGTACAGAATATCGTGGATCTTCGTAAGTACTTATATCAAAGGAAGGTCGGCGACAAGGTAAAGGTGCAATTTTACCGAAGCGGGAAGAAAAAATCAGCAGAGATCAAACTTTCTCAAACCGACCGATATGGCGGCTAACCAGTTCCAGTAAGGGACTGGTTTTTTTGGCATGACTGACATATGATGAAGGAAAGGGGGGTGTAAGATTGGTTACACTACAACGGATGTCACAAACCGATTACGATGTATTGATAGAGAAGGCCATTCAGCGGTACGCGGAAGAAAAGGTACTCGCAGGAACATGGAAGAAGGAAGAATCACTTGCGAACGCAGAAGAACAATTTGACAGGCTTCTTCCAGAAGGACTTCAGACAGAGCATCATGAGCTGTGGAATTTCTTAAACGGAGATGAAGCGATTGGCTGGGTTTGGCTTTGTTATGACCCGAATCACCCGCAGCACGAAGGATTTATTTATAACTTTATTTTGTTTGAAGCTTATCGAGGAAAAGGCTTTGCAAAGCAGGCCATTGCTGCATTAGAGGAGCAGGCAAAGTCATTAGGTGTGCAAAAACTCTCGCTCCATGTCTTTGCTCACAATCAAATCGCCCGTTCGCTGTACGAGAAAACGGGATTTGCAGAAACCGGTATTTATATGAGTAAACCTTTATAAAAAAGAAGAAGTACCGTGCAGAAAGCGTACGGTACTTTTTTATGAGGACATCATGGCATCCTGAGCCGTGACTCTGTATAAATCGACTTTACACTTCACGAAAGCGCGAATGATCGCTGGAACTTGAGCTTCTGAACGAATTAACAATGAGGTCTCGTCATCACTGATCACAAGATCTGTTCCGACAGTTTGTAGGTACTGCGTGAGAACAGGTTTCACCTCATCATCAATCCATGCATGCTTGAAGGTTGCACGTATGTTTGAGGATGTGATGGTTTTCTCTTGAGGATGAGTATGTGGGGACACTAATTTTCCTTCAGAAATGAACGCCGTTTTGGTACAAATACTATTGGTGAACCTTGGGCGGTCAGCTGTTAAAAAGACGGTTTTCCCTTCATCCTTTAATGTTTCAATGACCCGCTGAATGTGCAAGATCGAATCTGCATCAATATCGGCAAAAGGTTCGTCAAGTAAAATAAATTCCGGCTGATGGGCGATGGCCTGCGCCATTCCGAGCCGTTTCTTCATACCAGGTGTGAAGGCACCGACCTTCTCCTGATGATGATGATGTAAACCGACAAATTCGAGCAGTTCTTCATAATCACTCGTTCTCTGGCGTGTTCCGGTGATTTTTGATAAATAGGCAATATGCTCAAGAGCCGTAAGACCTTCATATAAATCCGTATATTCTGGCAGAACACCGATATGCTGTCTCACTTTTTTTAGCGAAGGCATATTCATCACTGTAAACGTACCAGAGGTAGGGCGGGAGATCCCGGTAATGATATTGAAAAACGTCGTCTTACCAGATCCCTTTGGTCCAATGAGGCCGAAGATATCGCCCTGATTGACATCAAGATTAATATGATCTATTGCGACTTTTGTACGATATTTTTTTGTGAGCCCTTTTGTATGAAGCATCTACACATCCCTCCTTTGAAACAGCAGTGCAGTTCCAATGAGTAAGATAACGGTCAATGCCGTGTTCATTAGGACGTAGGTCAGCGGTTCACTCCAGCGCGCATAATAATAAGGCGTCATATATTGGAACCAATGAATCATTCGTTCTGAAGAAAGAACAGAAATCATACTGACGATTGGGAAAAGAAAGGAAAATAACATACCGACAAACATTGATTTCTGCGGTGTTGGAAAGAGCATGGACAAAAATAAAGCACATGAGATACCGACACTGATAAAGGTTAAGATTTTTAAGGCATCTGAGAACAGAAAACGGTGTGAAATCACCATATTCAGCACATATGTCGTCATAATACAGCTAAGCCAAAACAGCATCAGTCCTAGATATTTCCCGATGATAATGTTCAAACGGGTTGTTTTACTGACGAGAAAACGAATGGTTTTCAAATGAATTTCGCGGCTTAAAATATCATGAGACAATAAAAAAATAAGGAAGAAACCAAATAAAGACATCACCAGTTCATTCCCAATAGAATAAGGATCCTTTGCCAGTTCCCATTTTTCCTGATGAGCAGCGATAAACGGAAGACTTGAAACAAAAGTAGATAAAATGAAAATAATAACAATTGTTAAAATAGATTTTGTGCTTTTGAAGAGCTGCTTAAACTCATTCATACAGATGGTCCACACACGCTGTACCTCCCTTCACCTTTATTATACCCCTAGAAAAGAAAGACACCATATCTCGCTCTTTAACATTTGTTTAAATTTCATAAAAAGAAGACTCTTCCAGCACCAGTTGACTAATTTTTAAAAATGTTCAGAAAAATATCTTGATTTATCAAAAAACATCATGTATGATAGCTTTAATTCAAGATAGTTATACAGGCAATGACGAGAGAAAGTACAATCATCAATTTTTCCACAGAGAGCTTCGGTAGCTGAAAAGAAGCAAAAATAATGATTCGAAAAATGGTCTCTGAGCCTCGTGCTGAACATATCTATGATATTAGTAGGTGACGACGAGAGTTGGTACTCGTTATCAAAACCACAGTATATGAGCCAGATTGGAGCTTTGTACTTGTAGAGGCTGTTTAGCGCGAGCAAACAGTAAATAAAGGTGGTACCACGAGACAAATACCTCGTCCTTATGATTCAAAGATAAGGATGGGGTATTTTTTATTGTCCACTTTTTTTCATACAATTGTTCAAATGTTCCACGTGAAACACCACATCCATTTTTTCAAATGAAAGGGAGATTGACATGAGTGAACATGCATTGGTTTTACAATCAGATTTCGGCATTGATGATGGAGCTGTCAGTGCAATGTACGGAGTGGCAAATACGGTCAGCAGTAGCATCCGCATTTTTGATTTAACACACAATATTCCGCAGTATGACATTTGGGAGGCATCTTATCGCCTGCTTCAAACCGTCACATACTGGCCGGAAGAGACGGTATTCGTTTCCGTCGTTGATCCGGGCGTTGGATCAGAGAGAAAAAGTCTTGTCGTCAAAACGACAAGTTCACACTATATTATTACCCCAGATAACGGGACGCTCACGCACGTTGCCCAGGATATTGGCATTGTGGAAGCCCGTTATTTAGATGAAACCATTAACCGACTGCCAAAGTCGGGAAAATCACATACATTCCATGGGAGAGATATTTACGCTTATACAGGGGCGAGAATTGCATCAGGTGTGATTTCTTTTGAAGAGGTTGGGCCAAAGGCGAATATTGATGATATTATCCATCTTCCAGTCGTACAGGCTTATGCGGAAGAAGATGTGATCACAGGGACGATTGATATTTTAGATGTGAGATTCGGAAACCTATGGACAAATATTCATCACACGCTATTTGAACAGCTTTCAATTAATTATGGGGATGCAATAGAAGTTACCATTGCCAACGGGCCGAAAAATGTGTATAAAAATATCATGACCTATGGACGATCTTTTGCCGACTTAAAGGTAGGCGAACCACTCGTATATGTCAATTCACTCGACCATTTAGGCGTGGCGATCAATCAAGGGTCATTTGCAAAGGCTTATAACATCGGTACAGGCACAGGCTGGCGCCTTTCGATTCGCAAAGCTCCGCGCATTATATACGAATAAGAGGAGGATACATCATGGCAGGAAAACAACTTTCAACGAAAACTGTCGTTGCCATTGGAATTGGCGCAGCCGTCTTTGTGATTCTAGGACGATTCGTCTCCATTCCAACTGGTATTCCGAATACACAAATTGAAACCTCATACGCATTCCTTGCATTAATGGCCGTGCTATTTGGTCCTGTTGCAGGCGCACTGATTGGTTTTATTGGCCATCTCATTAAAGATGCGACCACATTTGGCCCTTGGTGGAGCTGGATTATTGTATCGGGTGTCGTTGGTTTATTGATCGGCTTTATTTCTAACCGTTTAAAAGTAGAAGAGGGAGACTTCGGTTGGAAGAAAATCACGCTCTTTAATGCCGTACAAGCAGGCGCACAGGCATTAGGCTGGTTTATCATTGCTCCTGTACTTGACATTGTGATCTATGCAGAACCGGCGAACAAAGTGTTTGTTCAAGGCATCGTGGCAGGGATTTCAAACATCATCACAGTTGGTGTACTAGGAACCATTATCATTGCAGCTTATGCGAAAACGAGAAGCAAAAGCGGCAGCCTATCGAAAGAAACATCATGAAGCAAGGTGGAACACATAAATGAAGAAACCGATGATTCAATTCGAACATTTCGGATTCAAGTATCGCAGTCAGGCAGAACCAACATTAAAGGATATCAACCTGACCATCTATGAAGGAGAAAAAATTCTCATCGCAGGCCCGTCTGGATCGGGAAAAAGCACACTAGCCCATTGTATCAATGGGCTAGTTCCTGCGTCTTATAAAGGTTCTATGGAAGGAAGTCTTCACATCGGCGGGAAAAATGCAGAGAAAGAGAACATTTTCTCCCTCTCACAGCTTGTCGGAACGGTGCTTCAGGACCCTGATGGACAATTCATCGGGCTGACCGTTGGAGAAGACATCGCATTTACACTTGAAAATGATCAAGTCACACGCGAAGAAATGAACACACGTGTCGAGGAAGCTGCCAGATTAACAGAGGTAGACGGAAAGCTGGCATCGTCCGTGCATGAGCTGTCAGGCGGGCAAAAACAACGTGTCGCCATTGCGGGTGTACTTGTCAACGATGTCGACATTTTACTGTTTGATGAACCACTTGCAAGCCTTGATCCCGCAACAGGTAAAGAAGTCATCGACCTCATTGACCGGCTGCAAAAACAAACGAAAAAAACCATCGTGATGGTTGAGCACCGATTAGAGGACGTCCTCTTCCGTCATGTGGACCGCATTATCGTTGTCAATGAAGGAACGATTGTAGCGGATATGACACCAGATGAATTGCTCGCCTCAAACGTATTAGAAGCGGCGTATTTACGTGAGCCTTTATATGTAAAGGCGATGAAATATGCAGGCATTCCGGTTGCGCCAGGAGATCAAATCGCTGATTTACAGCGTCTCACCTTAGACGACGAGGCAAAAGAGAAAATCGAGCAATGGATGGAAGCATCTGAGCCATCAGTAGAGCAGAGTGCAGCACAGGATTTACTAGAAGTGCGCGAGCTGTGCTTTGACTATCCAACAAGACCAAACACGCTGAGCAACATCTCTTTTACCGTCAAAAAAGGAGAAATGATCAGCATCGCAGGAGCCAATGGTGCAGGCAAGACGACATTATCTAAGGTGCTTTGTGCATTTGAAAAGCCAACGAAAGGGTCAATTCTTTTAAATGGTGATGACATCACAGGAGATACGATCAAACAGCGCTCCGAACGAATCGGCGTCGTCATGCAAAACCCAAATCAAATGATTTCAAAACAAATGATTTTTGACGAGGTGGCACTTGGTCTCGTTTTAAGAGGCGTAAAGGAAGACGAGATCAAGGAGCGTGTGGAGCGGGTTCTGAAGGTGTGCGGGCTGTACCCATTTCGGAAGTGGCCGATCTCAGCCCTTAGCTTTGGACAGAAAAAACGCGTCACCATCGCGTCAATTCTTGTATTAGAACCAGAAATCCTCATCTTAGATGAACCAACCGCAGGACAGGACTTTAAACATTACACAGAGATGATGACGTTTTTAGAGCAATTAAACCAGCAGGGTGTCACGATTTTCATGATCACCCATGATATGCACTTGATGCTTGAATACACAACAAGAACCATTGTCATTTCAGATGGAGAAAAAATCGCAGATGATACACCAGCCAAAGTGCTGACAGATCAGCTGCTTGTTCAAAAGGCGAGCTTAAAGGAAACATCGCTGTATGAACTGGCGCTGAAAGCTGATTGGCCGAATCCAAATGAACTCGTGGATCGCTTCATTGAGGTTGACAGAAAGGAACGAATGACATGGCTGTAGACATGCTGTCCTATATCGATCGCCCGTCGCCGATTCACCGGCTGACAGGTGCAACCAAACTCATTTGCTTTATCCTCTGGTCATCCGCAGCGATGCTCACGTATGATACAGGCGTTTTAGCCTTTATGTTAGCCGCCAGTATCGTGTTCTTTCAGCTATCGAACGTACGATTTCGTGATATTTCCTTCGTGGTGATCGTACTGGCGATTTTCCTAGTGATCAATAACATCGCCATTTACATCTTTGCGCCCCAGCAAGGTGTCGCCATCTACGGAGCAAAGCACGAGCTTTTTCATATCGCAGGCTGGTACAATGTCACGCTTGAACAGCTTTTCTATCAGTTGAACATTACGCTGAAATACGTGACCGTGATGCCAGCAGCGCTTTTATTTATTGTCACAACAAATCCAAGTGAATTCGCCTCATCTCTCAGCCGAATCGGCGTCAGCTACCGGATTTCGTATGCTGTAGCGATTGCTCTTCGCTATATACCAGATATTCAGCGGGATTTTCGCACGATCGCGATTTCTCAGCAAGCAAGAGGCATTGATTTATCGAAGAATGAAAAGTTGGGGAAACGAATCAAAAATGCGCTATCGATTGTGATGCCGTTGATTTTCTCCAGTTTGGAGCGGATTGAGACGATTAGCAATGCGATGGAGCTGCGGGGGTTTGGGAAACATAAAAAGCGCACATGGTTTACGGCAAAAGACTTTCAAAAAGCAGATTATGTGGCGTTATTGTTTGTTGGTGTGGTGCTGATCGTGTCGCTAGTGATTACATTTGTTAGAGGAACGAGATTTTATAATCCATTTTTATAGAAAGAAGCCTTCACAGGAGTGGAGGCTTCTTTGTTTGGTTTGTGGATAAAAGGTGTGAGAAATGGTAAAAGACTATTAACATGTGAATAAATCGGTTATATTGAACAATGAGCGAAACACTTGTGAATAACCAGACAACATATTGGAGGAATCAGAAACTTATGAACAAAACATTTTATGCGTGTGCAGAACACATAGAAACCGTATTAGACATGTACATAGATGATCATGAAACGCCGCCGGAATTCAGAAAAATCGAACATACACACAGTTTATCCACAACCTGTGAATTGTGCGATGAACCTGCAATATATATAGTGGGGAACGAATGATCGGACACAAAATACACAAATTTTATCCACAATTGTTGATAACTTATATGAATAACTTGTTCTTAAGGTGGGGATGACCTGTGAATATATCAATTATCACAGTAGGAAAATTAAAAGAGAAATATTTAAAGCAAGGCATAGCAGAATACACAAAGCGATTACAAGCCTATGCGAAAATCGACATCATTGAGCTCGCGGACGAAAAAGCACCCGAGAATCTCAGCGATCAAGACATGAAAATCATCAAAGACAAAGAAGGCGAACGCATCCTAAGCAAAATCAACCCAGACGCCCACGTCATCGCCCTCGCCATCGAAGGAAAAATGAAAACTTCCGAAGAATTAGCCGATACAATAGATAAGCTGGCAACATACGGAAAAAGCAAGGTATGTTTTGTTATAGGCGGATCCCTTGGATTAAGTGATGCTGTCATGCAGCGTGCAAATGAGAAGCTGTCGTTTTCGAGGATGACGTTTCCGCATCAGTTGATGAGGTTGGTGTTGGTGGAGCAGATTTATCGGGCGTTTCGGATTGTTCGGGGGGAGCCTTATCATAAATAGGGGAAAATTTCCTCCTGTTTCATTCGAGCCTATGGTGAATTAATCTATCATAGGCCATTATAGTATATATAAATTTAATATTGAAAGTGAATTTTCTAACTCAGCATATCTGAACAACTTGTATTAAGATAAAGTATTTTTACCTGCCGAGTAAATAGGAGTAAGGGAATGTTTGCTATTTGTAAAGTCACTTTGTTTATAAATTTAAGCAATGTTGGATTTTCGAAATGAAATCGGAGTAACATTTTGTTTAAATATGGTAAAATATTAGTAGTTACCTATTTTTCAAGAGATTATTGGTTGGAGGAAATGAAAATATGGCCACTAGTGAACTAATTATTTTCAAAAAAGATACAGATGCCCCTGGTTCTAACAGAGGTTTTATTTATCAGTATCTAAAAACATTGTTGCTTTGGTTAGATAATTACCAAAAAAATGAGAATATTACCATTTATTGTGAAGTTGATGATGATATCAAGGAAATTAATTTAATGGAACAGACAGTTAGGTTCACCCAATTGAAGTGTTATTCAACGGCTTTGAATATAAATAGTGAGGAGATTAAAAAGTCTCTTTATAATTATTTTCTCTTACATTTGATATACGAAGGGTATGACGGGGAATATGTATTTGAGACAAACACCCATATCTCAAAAAGAGATACTACTATTGAAAAGTGGATGGAACTACAAGGAAACTTAGGTGAAAATCAAGTATTACAAAAAACCTGTGTTTCTAAAACTAAAGAAATGTTACTTGAAATTTTTGAAGACGAAAAAAAATCTATGGAAAAGGCGATTCAAAAAAAGATAGCTACACGTAATGAGAAAACTAATAATGCACCCTTAGAAAATGAGGAAATGAGAATAGAGATTGAGAAACTCAATAAAGAACTTGAGATTATTCAGAATCTATCAAAAAACTTTAAGAGCAAAATTGATAATGATAATATTATGGAGGATTTTACAAATAGAATCAGGTGGATATTTGAAAGTATAGAAGCTGTTCAATCTATTGAAGTGTTAAAAGAAAAGGCGAATGAAGCTTTGAGAAATTTTTCAAAAGACGAGAGTAGAGTAGATTTATATTTCGGTAGATTACTTACGGAAATTAATTTTAAAGCTGTAAAAGAAAAAAGGGAGCATAGGTTTCTTGATAATCAATTATTAGGGAAGATTCTCAATGAAACAGATGATGTCATTCGCTTAGGAATTGATAAAGCAGTATTAAAAGAGTTTGACATACTTAGTTTAAAAATCGGGCAAGAATTCTCTGGACTTAATCAAAATATTTCTGATTCAGAAAATCGAATTAGAAACGATATAAATTCTTGGGGAACACGGCTTGAACATCAGTTTCAATCTACTACAAGCGATGCAGAGTATTATTTGTACGAGATGCCGAGAATCGAACCTGAAGAAGTGGAAGAATTTATAGAAAAAGAAAATAATCAGGAACAAAGTAGGCTGGAGATGAAGTTTAATAAAATCGAAGGAATTGATAAAGAGAATAGAAATAATTTGCTGCAGACAGCTACTGAATTAAGGTGTAGGTACTTGTTATATATACAAATGCTCAGTTTTCAAAATTTCCACCGAGAGTATGATGAAATTAAAAAGTTGGAGAAGAAAATAGAAGATATTTGTAACGATGCTGTTTTAGAGTTGCAAATGGATAATCAAATTACTTCAGCAAGCTTTTATCTTAGATTTAAAAAGGAACTTAAATTAGCCTTGAAAGAATTTAATTCACTAGTGAAAATTAAAAAGTTTAATGTGGATCTAGATATTGTATATGGTCAAATGTTTCATATGGCAGCGAAGTGCTTTTTAAGATGGCATAGAGAAAGGTAAGAGTGATATGGATAAAAAAGTGAATTTTACGGAGGATTTTTTTGATATATTAATTAAAAATGAAGTAATTATGGAAGCGGCACCATTAGATGAACAACAGGAATACATTCAACCGGATGATGATTTTGATTTTCATGCATATAGAATTTTACTTTTGATTAGAATATGCGGAATTATCAATGAACCATTCTTTAGTAAATCTACCATATATGGTAGAGGGAAATTTTCGTTCTTTGATTTTCTCATTCGTTACCCTTTTTATTTAAAAAGAGTGATTGATATTGAAAAAAAAACTAAGCTCTTAGACGATTTAAAACTTAAATCATTTGAATCCGAAAGAGCGCTTTCACCAATGATCAAATATATTCGAGGTCCTTGGGACCATAGGTATGATGCGATTTTAAATTATATGGTGAGCAAAGGTTTGATTAGAGTTGAATTTAATAATTTCAATAAAAATAAAAAAGCAATGTGCTTAACTTTGACGAAATTAGGAATTGAAATTTCAGAGCAAATAATAGAAGAAGAACCCGTTTGGGTAGATAGGATGGAAATTATTAATACTATCTTTCCTAAAAATTCAACTAATGAAAGAATAAATGATTATATAAGAAAGCATTTTCCATCTCTAATGCTTGGAATTGAAGGTGAGTAGAAGTGTTTATTGAAGCCATAAAAATAAGAATCTTAGCTAAAAGTGGCATCCAGTATGGCCGTTATCTTAATTTTTTAGTAGATAACGAAATAAGTGAAGTTAATATGATTTTTGGAAAGAATACTTTGGGGAAATCTACACTTATTGAAAGTATTGTATATGGCCTAAACGGTGAGGCTATCTATGGGAAGAAACAGAAAGAAATTATTAATTTTAAATTGTTACTACGAAAATTTATGGATGAAAGTCTCGAACATGCTGAAATTTATTTACAATTAAAAAGTAATGGAAATCGAATTGTTGTATTAAGAGATGCTGTTGAATATAATGAGTCAGTTATTATTTTTAAGAATGTTTCGTTAGAAGAACACGATACAGGGATGACATTAGATAGTCGAGCAAGTGAAAAGGAATTTTATAAAATTAATAAAGATAAAAATATGGTTGGGAATTTAACATATCAAGAGTTTTTGTTTTCATTTTTAGGTATAGAACCAATTCGTAAAGTAAGCCAAGATTTAGAGGTGGGTACTGAAAGACATGAGGGAAGGTTAATCTTTTATATTCAAAACATATTACCCCTTTTTGTTGTGCCACAAGAAGCTTGGACTGATATTCAAACAACAAATCCAAAATATGAAATCGCAGATATAAAAAAAACTGCGTTTGAATTTATACTGGCACTTTCTAGTACTGATGTTGCTAAATATAGACATTCATTGGAATTCTATAATTCACAATTAAGACAAAAGAGGAATTCTTTAAACGATTTACAAGAAGTAGTGCAATTATTGTCTCATGTAGAATTAGAACAAATAGATGAAGAAATTAGAGATAAAGAAAATGAAGTAAATGACCTACAAAAGAAAATTGCAGAGTTGGTAAAAGGCAACAGCGTAGTCGATAACGTCCTAAAAGAAATTCGCTCTAAATATCGTCAAATGATTATGGAGGCTAAGAAACATGAAGAATCGATAGAATTACTGGAAGCTGAAACACACCAATATCAGTATTACATAACTAAAATTGAATCAGATATTGAGAAAAATGATAAGCTTAAAACTGCAAAAAAATTAATTGGAATTTTACCTATTGAGACATGCCCAAGATGCTTAAATGACATAAATATTAAGGAAAAAGAAGAATTGTCTTCTGGATGTTGCGGTTTATGTGGTTCGGAATTAAAAAATGTAAGTAATACGGTTCAAACACTACAATACCTATTGGATGAGCTGAAAGATTTTAAAAGATTAATGAAAGAAAAGGAAGATGCAAAAAAGGGGATTGCAAACAAATTGTTCTTAGTTCGTTTGGAATTAAAAGAGTTGAGACAAACAATGGATACTTATGAAGACCAACTAAAACCGCAAAGCATGGAACAATATGATTTCTTTTCAAGAGAAGTTGGACGAATAGAAAATAGCATTAAAGAATTAAAGAAAGATAAAGAGATATTGAGGAAATATGAAAGTATTAATATTGAAAAGGATAAAATCGTTAAAAAAATCAAAAATCTAAAGAAAAGTATTAAAGAAGCAAAAGCCAGTGAGGATTTAGATAAAGGAAAACTTGATACTTTTGAAGAGAAATTCAAAGATATTCTCTTTAAATTAGATTTTCTAAAAGATGGTTTCGATACTTCTAAAGTTGATAATTTAGATAAGTCGATTAAGGGAAAAGGGAATAAGGAAGTAAGTTTAATAAATAGAATATATAAACAAATAAAGATAGACAGAGAAGATTATTATCCCAAAATTGACGGAGTTAACCTGTATAATATTACTTCAAGCAGCGGATTGATAAGAATAATTTTGGCTTATTATTTAGCTTTATTGAAGACTAGCTTAATATATTCTAATTCCACAAATCATCCATATTTATTAGTATTAGATGAACCGAGACAGCAAAATTTAGATATAGATACGTTTAACCAATTTTTAAATGAGTTGTATCTATTAAAAAATGAATATCCTAAGCAATTACAAATAATCTTGGCTTCCTCGGAAGAAGGAACTGTAAAAAAAGAAGATATTAGATTGTATTTAAACAAAACAGATAATAAATTAATTAAAGAGATTAACGAAAAGTAATTAAATATTAAGTAAATTCAATACTCTAATAATTAAAAACATAAGTTGAAAGATATTATCAAGAAAAACGTAATCTTATGTAAAAATATAATATAAGTAATATGATATTAATAAATATAAACTAGTCTACCAAAGCAGTTTTGAATAGGAAAGTCATTGTTCTTAAGCTTTTAGATAACTATGGTTAACCAGTTTAGCTTTTAATAAAAATGAATAAATATACATCTTAGACTGGGGAGAATTAGGGTATTTATTCTTCAAAATCAAATGCTACATTTTTTAATCGAACTTTATCAGGATCTCTCTAATCATCATGCGTTCATTGGTCACGAAATTGAAGTTGATGTCCATCCAGATGATTTTGCAGTTTTCATTGGAGAAGCTGATTATCAAGTGGATAGATTAGCTAATGGATGGTTTATCTGCTAAAAAAAAGATAACAGAATTAGTTCATTTATAGATCAAGCAAGCGCCATTCAATTCTATTGAATGACGCTCAGACCGTACACAAACCCCACCTTTACTTCAAATAAAAGTGGGGTTTTCGCATTTTTTGTAAAAACATAATATGTTTTACGCTGGATATGGTTTTTTCCATGTCCAATTTGTTAGCTTTCTAAGGTTCATAGCAGCGAAATTAAGCATCGCTTGCATTGAAACTTTTTTAGTCCACGAAGTTTCGTCCAACGCATACCATGCTTTTCTTTTGCATCCGCAAAAACGCGTTCAATTGTTTCTTTCCGTTGTGCAGATGCTCTTATTTATTTCAGTGAATCTCAGGTTGTCTGCTTCATCTAGGTAATCCTGCCAAATGTGCCGATGAATTTGTTTGATGTGGTTTGACTTTGTGTACAGTTATCTAAAATTGAGCAGTACTTACATACTTCTGAATCGGATGCATATTGCTTATAGCCTCCTCTAGTCGTTTTACGATAAGAGAGAATTTGCCCGTTGGGGCAAATATAAAAATCAAAATATGCATCATATAAGTATTCATTCTTTTTCAAATAACCAGCTGTTGTTCTTGGGCGAGTGTAAGGCATAACAGGCCCGATCTTTTGATTCATTAAAAATTTAGCGATGTAAGGTGTTTTATATCGAGCATCTACTGCTACTATATTTGGTTTTCCCATTTTCTCTGTCACCTTTGATACGAGTGAATCTAACATAAGAATATCATGAAGATTGCCACCTGTGACCAGTGATCCTAGAATAAACCCTTTTGAATCACAAGCTGTATGAAATGAATAAGCAAATGATTTTTCACGTTTATCCTTTACATAGTAGCCACTCTCTGCGTCAGTTGTGCTGACCTTGACTTCTTTTGTTTCTTCTTTATTCTGTAGGGGTAAAGGCTTTTTTTCATGTTATTCACGATCAATATTGATCTCTTCATGAAGCTGGTTTTGATAACTTCTCGTCTCAACTCGAACGGTTTTCTTTTCAAGTTTTTTCTTATTGGAGTTTCCTTTGACATGAGTTGAATAAATGAATGCGACAGAAGGGTCAACGAGGCCTTTTTTTCATCGCTTCTCTGAAGATTCGATAAAAAATTTGTTCGAATAAATCTGTATCGTGGAAGCGTCTCACGTAGTTTTTACCGAAAGTAAAAAAGTGCGGAATTGTCGGAACTATAATGATCTTTGACAAGATTACAAACAAAGTCAAATTCGATTGTTTAATCTATTTTCCATACAAGATGATCATCAGGCACTAATTCATCTAAAGCCACTACTTCTAATTGATTTCGTCTTTCTTCTTCACGTTTTGATAACATGTTTAGTTGATATTTTGCTGTTTCATATAACTGCAATATGGAATTGAGTGACACTGGAAAAGTATGTTATTATTTAATATTAAAGAGTCAAAAACTATTCAAAAGTATAATTATTTAAATATGCTCGATAACAGGAGATATAGCATGAATAAAAAGGAAGATATTCTAAGTGCATGGATTACAATAGAGCAGTTAGCAGAAGGTTCAATTAATAAAAATGGTAAATTATTAAAGACATTTCATCGTATTGAAAAAGATTGGCAACAATTCTTTATGAATTTTTTATATTATCAAAAACAACACAATAATATGTCAGATAAAGCCTTTAAAAAGTCTGGAATCGTATTTTACTTTGGTATTTTCAATTTCCAAGAAGTTGTTGATATTTTGAGAGAAAAATATAATATTGAGAAAACTTATGAGGAAATAAGTAATTCGGAAAAATTTACTTTCGCTTTATATTTTGATCATCAACTAAATCTGGTGGCTGATAAATTGTTTTTAACAATGAGCGGTTATATTCGCGAACATGGCCATTTACCTGATGATTTTTTAAAAGTTGAAACTTTATTTAGGGAAGAATTAGTTCGAAAATTTGAAGAGGGTTTTCATAATGTATTCTCTGAACTTATACAAAAGTATCATGTATCAATAGATAATTTCCGTTATAAATTCATACGACATCTGGATAATGAGGATATAAATCTACATTCATTCTTTATTGAAGATTTAAAAATGGCAAAGTTAATTGATACTGAAAATATAAACAGATATTTTAATGGGTTTACTGGAAATAGAAGAAATCTAGACAGTCATAAAGAGTCTGAACATTTTAACGCTTATATTTTTGAGGAAATTGCTTTAAAACCAAAATATTATCCGTTAGGACGTTTTCCATCAAACCCTGATTATGCACTCTATTTTATGCAACAAGCAGCTGTCAATTTAGCTTTAAACGACAAAAACGATATCCGAAGTATTAACGGCCCACCAGGAACAGGCAAGACAACATTGTTGAAGGATATTTTTGCTGATTTAGTCGTACAACAGGCTCTAGCTATTTCAAATCTTTCTAATAAAGTGATTCAAGGCAGTCTGGCCTATTGGCAAAATGCTAAACTTGGCGTGTTACCACGATCTATTTCTGATAAGAATATTATTGTGGCAAGTTCAAATAATGGAGCAGTCCAAAATATCGTTAATGAATTACCGGTGAAAGAAGAGATTCCAAAATGTTTTCAAGATCAATTAGAGAAAGCAAATTATTTCAAAGATATCTCTAATTCTCAACTAAAAGGAGAAGGATTTGGGAAAGATCGATACATTATAAGTGAACTGCTCAATGATAAAAATTGGGGTGTTTTTTCATTAGAAGGTGGAAATTCAATCAACATGAATAAATTGCTTCTCAATATAGAGACAATTGAAAAAGATTTAGAGGAAGATGATCAATCGAATACTGGAGTATATCAGGAATTCAAACGGCTTTATAATAAATTAAAAGTTGAAAGAGACAAAGTAGAAAAATATAGCCAAAAATTATATAAAATACGAAAACTAAAGATCAATTATATAAATCAAGTTAAAGAATTTGAAAATGAGAAAACAGAAAAACATAAAGTTTTGACTAGTAATGAAAAAGAAGCAAAAGCTGAATTAGAGAGACTTAGAGAAGAGGAATTAAAATTTCAAAAAGTTTTATCTAATGTTTCTGTTGAACTTGAAAATTTATCAAGGGCAGAAGTACAAGCTGAACGAAATTATCATGTTCTTACTTCACAAAAGCCTAGTTTTTTATGGTTTCAGAAAATATTTAATAAATCTAAAGTCGAACATTATTTCAAAAAGCTAAGCAGCGTGAATGAACACTTAAATGATCTAACTCAACAAAAAACAACACTTACAAATGATTATAGACAGCTTGAAAAGCATCTAGCTAAAAATGCTGTTAAAAAAGAGTATACTCAAAAACAAATGATGGAAAGAAAATCTACCTATGAACGATGGGTGAATGCTAAGAATAATGATTTGGGAAAAATGAAAAAAGAAATTGATGCATTTGAAAAGAACAAGTCACAAAATGAAATTAAGGAAATAGACTTTTCTTTATCATACGAAGAACTCCAAAAGTCTAATCCTTGGTTTACAAAGGAGTTTCGTATTTTACAATCAGAATTATTTATTTCGGCTTTAAAAGTTAGAAAGCAATTCCTCAATGAGAACGTAAGAAATTTAAAAGCAGCAAGGATTATCTGGAATAAACAATCAAATTACATTGCGAAAGAGAATGGCCATGAGATAATTTCAGAAGCATGGCAATGGATCAATTTCGCTGTGCCAGTTATCAGTACAACTTTTGCAAGTTTTGGTCGAATGTTTAAAAACCTCAAGGAAAATTCAATAGGCAACTTATTTATTGACGAGGCTGGTCAAGCATTACCGCAGGCTAGTGTAGGAGCCATTTTTAGAAGTAAAAAAGTAATGGTTGTTGGAGACCCCTCACAAATAAGGCCCGTATTAAATTTAGATCCAAATGTTTTAACTTTGATTGGAAGACACTATAACGTAGACGAAAAATTTGTATCTGCTAATGCATCCACTCAAACAATAGTAGATGATACTAGTCAGTATGGATTCCAAAAAAACGAAGACGAATGGATTGGAATTCCACTGTGGGTACATAGACGTTCAAACTATCCAATGTTCACGATTTCTAATGAAATTTCTTATGATGGTTTAATGGTACAAGGAAAAAATGAAGATGAGGTGCAAGGGAGATCAGAGTGGCTTCATTGTGTGGGAAAGGCGAATGACAAATATGTTAAAGAACAAGCTGAGTTATTGAAAAAACAAATTACTGAGCGGATACAAGCAAATACAGATTTAGCTAATGATATCTATGTGATATCTCCTTTTAGAAATGTTGCTTATCAAATTGCACGAGTTTTAGATGAAATAACCTTTACTAAACGAAAAGAAGGTAAACCAATAAATGTAGGTACTGTTCATACTTTTCAAGGAAAAGAAGCTAAAATTGTCTATTTTGTCCTAGGAACAGATTCAAATAGCAGTGGAGCAGCAAAGTGGGCTGTTTCAGAGCCCAATATAATGAATGTTGCGGCCACTCGAGCTAAAGAAGAATTTTATATTATTGGTGATAAGAAATTGTATGCATCTCTTGGAAGTGACGTTGCAAACAAGACTATTTCAATTATTAATGACTATAATAATGCTTGTAACCGGCTGCGTAAGTAGTACTTCAATATACAATCTAAGAAAGCAGGCAAACCATGCACACAATCAAAAAAATAGGCCGAACCTTCTCATACATCACACCAGTATCACGAACAGACCGCCCCATCCTAGGCATGGTCGTAGGCAATAACAAAAAATTAATCATCGATACCGGTAATTCAGAAGATCATGCGGCTGATACGGTGAAAGAAATATTGCGTCTTTTAGATGAGTTAGAAGCTTTTGATGCAGATACGTATATTCCTTCACACCAAAGACCGTGGACAAAATGTGGTGGAGATCACCAGAGAATCGTGAGTGAATATCAAGTACATGTGAACAGAGAATTGAAAGAAGATGAATTAGAAACCATTATTTACTTTGTGAATGGTGATTAAATAATCTCTAAAAAAAGTCTCATTTGAGTGATTTCCCTCAAACGAGACTTTTTTTGCATCACGGATTGTCACAGACTTATTTTTGGCATTGATAATAAAAACAATCCCAAGTAGGCTTAATTTTCAGGTCGTTGTTTTCGTCCAAAAAAATCAAATCGCTTCACGCAATTGATGGTTCTAAAATGACAATTTTTCATTGTTTCTCCTTTCATTATCACTTGAGAAGTGTTTCATGAGCTAATTAGAGATCTGCCAACATTAAATAATACTTTAAGAATCTTGGTAGATAATAACCTCATTTAAGGGCATCACGGTGAGCCTTATCATAAGTTAGTGAGGGGTGAGAAGGCTAAATTTAGCTGTACAAGCAGAAAAAAAGTACTCTAATCCTTTTCCATCAAACATCTCCATTGCACCAGGATAGAAGATATAACCACCCCGCAAAAAAACGCGATTAAGCCTAAAGCTGCGGGAATGAACTAGTAAAATAGAATGTTGTAAGGAATCTCAAACAACACATGTTGACATATCGTTATTTATCGATATAATGGGGTGTATGGAGCCAATAGAAGTTTTCAAAGCCTTATCCAATGAATCCAGACTGCAAATTTTACAATGGTTAAAGGAACCTGATCGTCATTTTACACCCCATGAAGGGATTGATATGAATACTACAGGGGTATGTGTTAGTCAAATAACAGATAAATTGAAAATGACGCAATCAACAGCATCTCAATATCTTTCAATTTTACTACGAGCTGGATTAATTACGACAGAGCGTATAGGTAAATACACGTATTATAAAAGAGATGAAAATGCCATAAAACAAATTGCTGAGATTCTAGAAAAAAATATTTAATAAATGAACTGAATTCATACATCAGAATTCAGTTTCATTTATTAAATACAAATCGACTTATCGTAATATGTTTTTTTGTCCATACATATTAACAATTCTAGATATGTAAATGTATTATATATAAGGAGTGATCTACATTGTCAAACACTGTAAAGATTTACATTTTAGCTATTGTAAGTTTTTTAGTTGGTACATCAGAGTATATCATCTCTGGTATTTTGGATAATATTTCTGAATCATTAGGGATTACGATAGCTGCAGCTGGCCAGTTAATTACGATTTTTTCTCTTGTGTATGCCATCTTCACCCCAGTATTAATGGCTTTAACATCGGGAATGAATAAACGCAAGTTAATGTTATTTTCACTTAGCGTTTTTATTCTAGGTAATATTCTTGCATTCGTCCTCCCTGGGTATCAATTATTTATTGTGTCAAGAATTATTATGGCTCTTGGAGCGGGGATGGTCGTAGTTACTGCATTAACAATTGCTGAAAAAATTGCACCAAAAGGTAAGCAAGGTACCGCTATTGCTACAGTAGTAATGGGATTTACAGCATCATTGATCATTGGAGTCCCACTAGGCAGAATGACTAGTGATTTCTTCGGTTGGAAAGCTGTATTTGGAGGAATTGCTTTACTCGGATTATTAGCCATGGTGATAATTTCTCTTACGATTCCAAAAATCCAAGGGGATAAACCTGTACCTTTAATTCAACAACTCGCTCTTTTTAAAAAACCAAAAGTAGTGTTGGGATTAGCCATCACCTTTTTCTGGCTTGGTGGTTATTCAATTGCCTATACCTACCTATCCCCTTACCTTTTAAATATATCAGGTGTAAGCAGCAAATTGCTGAGTGGAGTTCTCCTCGTATTCGGGATTGCTAGTCTAGTTGGGTCAAAGTTTGGTGGATTTAGTACCGATCGGTGGGGTGTGAATTTTACTCTGATTGGCGGAATGACATTACATGTCATCATGCTCATATTGCTCTCACTAGTGACGCATTCTTATGTTGGAGTATTGCTCATTTTAATATTATGGTCATTTGCTGCATGGTCTTCTGGCCCGACTCAACAATATCACTTAGCTACAATGGAGCCAAATTCATCAGGTATACTATTAGGTCTCAATCAGTCAATGATGCAATTGGCGATGGCTGCAGGTGCAGCTATTGGAGGTATCTTTGTAGAGAAAGTTTCTCTATCTTCCGTTACTTGGGCAGGTGCTTTAGGCGTTGCAATCGCGATCATTGTAACAATATTGGCTTCGCGTGCTACTTCGAGTAATGAAATTCGATATACTTAATCATATACAGCGGAACGATAAAAAATAATGACAGAAAGTAGGAAGCACCTTTGCACTCAATTAAAAAAATAGGTCAGAGTTTTTGGTACATCACACCAGTATCACTTACCGACCGCCCCATCCTAGGCATGGTCGCAGGCAATAACAAAACATTAATGATCGATGCCGGTAATTCAGAAGATCATGCGAACTATTTCATCCAAAAAACCTTAGAACACGAGAACGCCTCGCCGGATATGGTTGTCCTCACGCATTGGCATTGGGATCATATTTTTGGTCTGCCAGCGTTGCCTGATACGGTTTCAATTGCTTCTGCAAAGACAAGAAAGGAAATGGAGAAGCTTGTTCCGTTTTCGTGGTCAGATGAGGCGATTGATGAGCGAGTGAGGGAAGGAACGGAGATAGAGTTCTGCGCGAAGGCCATTAAGGAAGAATATCAGGGTCATCGAGATATTCAGGTGGTTTTACCGGATGTCACGTTTGACCGTCGGATAGAGATTGATCTTGGCGGGGTCACTTGCATCGTGCAGCATGTTGGAGGTGATCATGCGGCTGATTCCGTGATCGTGTATGTGAAAGAAGAAAAAATCCTGTTTCTTGGTGATTGTATTTATCCGAAAATGTATGCCGAAAAAGTTCATTATACGGTGAAAGAAATATTGCGTCTTTTAGATGAGTTAGAAGCTTTTGATGCCGATACGTATATTCCTTCACACCAAAGACCGTGGACAAAAGAGGAGTTTCGTCAGGAAACAGACAAACTTCGGATGATAGCGAAATTCACTGATCAATGTGGTGGAGATAAGCAAAAAATCACGAAAGAATATCAACATTACGTGAACAGAGAACTGAAAGAAGATGAATTAGAAACCATTGCTTACTTTGTAAATGGTTATTAAATAATCACTAAAAAAAGTCTCATTTGAGTGATTTCCCTCAAACGGGACTTTTTTGCATCACGTATTGTGACAGACTTATTTTTAGCATTGATCATAAAAACAATTCCCAAGTAGGCTTGAGTTTTCCTTATTAGGAGGTAAAAAAACAGGTGGACAAAATAACTGACCCTTACGACACTTTCAAAACCAAAATGTCCAAGTATCCAATCGAACAAAATCATTGGCAAGCCTTCAAAGAAGGAACAACGATTAAACAATTAAAAGCAGGTACATGCATGATCAAGGCTGGCGATCCGGTGCAGCATGCTTATTTTTGCATAACGGGGCTTTTCCGTCTCTTCTATTTGTTACCGGATGGAAGGGAGTACAACGTGGCTTTTACGTTGGAAGATGATTTTGCTACTTCTTATGCAAGTATGATCAACGGGCAGCCTTCTCCTTATTCGATTGAAGCGATGGAGGATTCGATCGTGATTGAAATTCCGTATGATCTGCTTCAAATGTTGATGGATAGAAGTCATATGTGGGAGCGGTTTGTTCGGGTTAGTGTAGAAAGGCTGTATACGAGAAAGGAAGAGCGTGAGAGGGAACTGCTATATTTGCCAGCCATTGAGCGATATCAGGCGTTTTTATTGAAATATCCCGGGTTACATCAACGTATCGCTCAATATCATATTGCCTCATATATTGGCATTTCTCCGGTTTCGCTGAGCAGGCTGCTCCATACAGCTGAACATTAACCTATGTTAATGCATACTCCCTAGATCTGACGTACAATCATCACATCATAGAAGAATCGAGGGTATGATGATGAAATATATGATGGTTGTTTTATTAGAGTTCTATCCATCTTGGCTTGCTTTACCACGAGAGGAGCGAAGAACCCATGCGGCTTCGCTGCAAGAGTTGATGCAGAAATATGAGGAACATGTGACAGTGCGCTTTTTTGATGCTGAAGCTCTTCCAGGTAAAGATTACACAGATTTTGTGATGTGTGAAACGGATGACCTGAAATTCTATCATTTTATGTGGGAAGAGATTAGAGATTCTATCCCTTACACAAGTGGTTATGTCAAAATTAAAGAAGTCATCATGGGAATGGAAAATGCTTTTCAAACATATGAAAAAGAATCTCTCAATATGGATCAGTAATCGAAAACCACCTGATAGCAGGTGGTTTTTTGTACATTCTATTTTTTGGTATAATCAGGGGTAAGGTAAGAACGGATAAATTTTTGAACTGAATCGGAGGTACATATGAAGCAGCTTTATATGAAGCAGAAAGTATTTAGTCTGAGCGGCAGGTTTACGGTAAAGGATCAGCAGGAGAATGATGTATATGTGGTCGAAGGCAGCTTTATGAAGATGCCGAAGACGTTTACCATTTTGAATACAGAACGAGATGAAATCGCTGTGATTACGAAGAAAATGTTTACCTTTTTACCGAAGTTTTTAGTAGAAGTTGGTGGTCAAGAGGTATTGACGATTAAAAAAGAGTTTACGTTCTTTAAAGCAAAATATTCAATTGATGCTGCTGGGATCGAAGTGCAAGGTAACTGGTGGGATATGAATTTCCAGGTGCTGCAGAACGGCGAAGTGATTGGTCAGGTGAAGAAGGAATGGTTTACTTGGGGTGACAGCTATAAGGTTGATATTTTGAAAGAAGAAATGGAGCCTGTGATGATTGCGCTCGTTGTTGCGATTGATTGTGTGAAAGCTGATGAAGCAGCGTCTAGGTCTTCGTCGTCGGCAACGACGAATTAATTGGAGGTTTAAAAATTGGACAACCTCACTCGCATCATAAGATTAAGAGATGCAGAATTATGGGAGTATGAATTTCTCGATAAAAAAGAAATCATTATTTATTTCTCCATTACAGATTTAAATAGAAAAGCAACGACCCATGATAACCCGCTAGCTACCCGAGAAGAATTAGATGAAAGAGATAATTACATTTCAATTGATGTCCATAGTAATCTGGATCTCAAAAAAACGCTTGAAGAAGATACATTTGATGATTTTATCACCACAATCTCATCTTTAGTAGAGCATATGCACGATTTTCACAATGCTCATGTTTTTACTAATATGCACGTTCATGAAAAAATGGACTTAACGGATTTTCAGTTGGAGAAAGATGAAGATTTGCATGGTGATGAAAAAGAACAGCTCTATACATTTAAACGTTTATGGGTTCAGCAGGCATGTTTTCAAATGATAGAACAACATTTAAATCGAAAAATCAAAGAAATATCTAAAAGTAAATTTTGCCAGGATCTAATATGAGCTTGCGAGGTGAGCACACTGATCACATTCCAATACAAAGTATTTCTAACAGTCGTCGAATGCGGCAGTTTTACAAAAGCCGGGGAGAAGCTTGGGCTGACGCAGTCTGGGGTGAGTCATAATATTGCGAAGCTTGAGTCGGAACTCGGGATTGTGCTGCTTCGGAGGAATCGAAACGGGCTTTCGTTAACGGACGCAGGTGAGCGGGTGATGCCGCATATCCGGCAAATCATGCATCATGCGGCATTGCTTGAGCAAGAGGCAGCGCTGATTCAAGGGATGGAAGTGGGGAGCATCAAGATTGGGACATTCCCCAGTTTTTCTTCAAATGTCCTTCCACGCCTTATTCATCTTTTTACGCAAAGCTATCCGCATATCAAGCTGGAGTTATATGAAGGCGGTTATGAGGAGATTGAGGAATGGATTGCTTCAGGCACGGTTGATGTTGGTTTTTTAACGCAGTCATCGAGGGAATTCGAGACCGTTCCACTTTTTCAGGATGAGTTGGTGGTGCTCATACAAGAGAATCATCGCTTTCATACGAAGAAAGTGATTGAAGTGGACTCGCTACATGATGAAGCCTTTATCATGCCGAAAGCGGGCTGTGACATACTCGTTAAGAAGCTGTTAAAAGAAAGAGGCGGCGTGAAGCCTCATGTTCTGTTTGAAATTGAAGACAACAATACGCTCATTTCTATGGTGCAAGAAGGGCTTGGGGTCACGATCATTCCCAAATTAGTGTTGCCGCCGCACATACCTCATACGAAAGTCATTCCACTGGAGACGAGCGTCTTTCGTGAGGTCAACTTGGCGCTCAAATCATTCAAAACAGCTTCCCCATCGGCCAAGAGGTGGATCGAAACGGTCAAAAATCATTTTAAATAGAATCAGCTTGAACAGGAAGTCCCCATTCAAGCTGATGTTTTATAAAGTCAACACGCCGCGGATCGTGATGACAGCTGCGCCTGCCACTTTGATCACCGGCTCTGATTCATTTGGAATGACTGTGATACGAAGCAAGCCAGGTCTGCCGATGGCATCCCCTTGGGCAATGTTCAGGTGAGTGATTTCTTGCTGAGAAATGATACCCTCCAAATAAAGATATCCAGCCAATGCTCCGTTTGCTGCCCCTGTCACAGGATCTTCAGGTATACCAATCCCAGGTGCAAAATCCCTCGTATAAAGATCGCATTCTTTTGAAGGGTGAAACGTATAAAGGTGGGTTGTCGAGATGCCATGCTCTTTATTCATTTTAGCTAAAGCCGCTAAGTTCGGTGCCGCTTGATCAATGTCCTGTTGGTCCTTCATCGGAACAAGAAGATGCCAGTTACCGGTGTTTGCTAATTTGATAGGATAGGAAGGATCAAGGCGGTCACTGCTCACACCAAGCATGTCACTAAGCACTTCTAAATCGATGACAAAATCCCGCGTCTTCGGTGTCACCTGCGTCATTTCCACATCAACGACCTTGCCGTTTTCTTCATTCCATACAACAGGAACATTGCCGATCTTTGTTTCTAACACAACCCCTGATCTCTCTTTAGCCAGTCCTAGCTCCGTCGCCAGAAGCCAAGTCAATCCAACAGTCGCATGCCCGCAGAAATTGACCTCTTCCGTCGGGGTGAAGTATTTGACGCGATAATCGGCTTCCTGATCATGGGCGGGCAGTAAGAAGACGGATTCCGGTAAATTCAACTCCTTGGCGATGCTCTGCATGTCATCCTCTGTCAAAAACTCACCATCCAACACCACCCCAGCGGCATTTCCTCCAAATTTCTCATTTGTAAACGCATCGACATGATACACTCTAATGTCTCTCATCTGACGAACCCTCCTACACATTTTTGTTATGTTTATCATAAGTTTGTTTGGTGCATTCGTAAAATGAATCTTTTTGATGGTTTAAATCGGAAGTGTTCATGTAAGGAAGGAGGGTTCACTGCACCTATTAAAATGGTATTTTGATAAGTCTTTAGTCATATTATTAACTCTTGTATCTATACTAGAAGAAATATATAATATTTGTATATAAAAACATTAATAGGAAAAGTGAGGATATATTTATGAAAATGGTCCTGAAATTAGTAGCTTCTATTCTATGTGTCATGATGTTGAGTTTTCATATACAAGAAAGTGTGAGTGCCACAGAGGGTGGAACGAAAACAACAGTGGATCGTTATCAATATGGTGATAATTATCTGACAGGTAGAACAGCGCCAAACGCAATCGTTGCCCTCGTAGATTGGGGTGTTCCGAGTAACTGGAAATCTAAATATATGCACTACGCAAAAGCAGATAGTAACGGAAACTTTAAGTTGTTTTCTTTGAACTTTAGTTCAGGTCAAACGTTGGAGTTAGATACATATGACCAAAATGGAACAATGCTTGCTTCAAACAAAGTGTATGTTTTCAAGGAATCTTTCAGCTCATTAGATCCGATATATGATACTTCTCAGGAGTTAACTGGGAAAACTGTGAAGAACACAAAAGTAGAGGTCATGAAAGATGGCGAAGTGATTGCTTCAGGTACATTCAATGATGCCATTCATTTAAAGTTACCTGCCCTAAGTGCAGGTACATTCCTAACAGTGAAAATGACGACTGGCAGCAATATCGACGTTTACAAAAAAATTGTGAATCCTAAGAAAATCTCACTTATTCCTACGACAAAATGGTCTAAATCAGTGAAAGGCCAAACGGGAATTCCTTATGCAAAGATCGTCTTTAAAAATCAAAAATCAAGTGACATCATTCAATCGATGACTGCAGATGGTGATGGCAACTTTGAATTGAGTTTGGACAAAAACTCAATAAAATCATTAAATCAAAGTAAATTTCAAGTGTTGGAACCCTCTTATGATAATGCTTTGCATGAGACCACTTTCCAACTGAGATCAACTGGTCCAACTATTGATCCATTTACCCAGCTTTCAACTTCAGTGAGTGGAACCGCAACTCCTGAAAGCATAATTAATATTTTAGATGGAGAGGGAAGAGTCATTGGGGAAGGTCAGACAGACTCTAATGGCGTCTATGATGTTCCTGTTTCAAAGTTAATCGGTGGTGACTTAATTACAGTCAAGTCGTACATGGCTGATACTCCGAGTGAAACAGATCAATCTCAGGAAGATGTACAGAAAGTTTTTGTGGAAGAAATCGATGATTCAAGTGATACCATTAATGGCATGAGTACATTTGGTAATCAAGCTATTGTAGAGGTGCAATCTGATTCAGCGAATAACACAATAAAAACAATGTCGAAACTCAGCGCTAGCACAACGAAAAAGAAATTTGGACCATTCAACATTACGCCGGGCAAAGATTTTAAATTGAAAACGGGAAAATTACAACAAGGGTCTAAAGTAACGATCACGTTGCTAAGCGGAAATAGAAAGGTCGCTCTGCCTGCCGTAACCGTCAAAAAAGTCGTCACATCTCCACTTGCAGCATCCCAAGTGAAGGTGACGAACAACAAAGGGAAAAATGATACGGTGACGATAAAAGGAATCAAAAAGCAATCAGTCATCAAAATATTTAAACAAGCCTCTGGCGGTAAAGCGATTTCCCAGCAGACTGCTTCAAGTTCGAACATGGCAATTTCCATCAAACAATTGGGCCAAACAAGTGGAACGCTTTATATCAGTATGAAAGAGCCTGGTTTAAAAGAGGGAAATCGAGTACCGATTCGTTATCAGGGTGAAAAGTCAGACGTTTTAAAAGCCAGCCAAGTCAAAATCAATAATCTTAAAAATAAAAATGACATCATTACAGTGAGTAAATTGAAGAAAAAAGATGTGATTAAAGTCTACTCAACAAGCGGGAAATTACTAGCCATATCAAAACCAGCTAACAGTTCATCCATCAAATTGTACGTCAAACAAGTAGGAACTAAGAGCGGTAAAGTGTATGTCACGCGCAGCAGCGATAAAATGCTGGAAAGCGGAAAGCAAGCCATTTCTTTTAAAGGTGAGCCGTCTGCTTCGTTAAAAAGTAATCAAATCAACATCGTGAACAACAAAAAGAAAAAAGATGTGGTCACGGTTAGTAAACTCACAAATCAAGATGTTGTCAAAATCTATCATTCTTCAGGAAAGCTTATGGGGAAGTCAACAGCTACTAAAGGCAAAGTTGTAAAAGTCACTTTCAAACAACTAGGCGCTAAGGGAGGAAAACTCTACTTCACCGTCACTGGGAAAGGCATGTCGGAAAGCAGTAAAACGGTAAAGGCGTTTAAAGCTGAAAAGTAGAGTTCAATCTTACAATTTTAAGAAAAATCGTCATTCATTTCTAGGATGACGATTTTATTTTTAATAGCCAAACGATTTAAATTTCAATGATTGGAGAGTGTTTATATTGAAAAAAGTACAGTGTTTTATCCTAATGGCTGTCATCCTTTGCAGCAGTATGTGGTCCGCGACTGTTCAGGCACAATCCGGATATTTCAACACGTATACAACGTATTCTGCAATGTCAGGTTCTGGGTTCTACACTTCTATGCAAGGGATGGCTGTAGATCGTAATAATAATATGATTTATGCTGCAAAAATAAATACGTCAAATCACTTAACGCAATTGTACGCTATTAAAATGAATGGCTCGTCAAGTAATAGAACTGTGAAGCTCCTTAAAAACTCTGACACCAACAGTACTAGCAATGACTTAGGACATGCCAATGACTTAGCTGTGAAAGCTCAAAAAGGTGATGATCAAGTTAGCTTATATGTAGCGCCTATGTCTGATGGTGTAAAGTATGTAAAAAAGATAGTGAAGTTAAGTGTGAACACGAAGAAAAATACGTACAAAGTGGCTAAATCTTATGTCCTTCCATACCAAGGGGCGAATTTATCAATTAGCGGTATCACATATTCTGTTGGAGCGGACAAGTTTATTGTAAGGTCTGGCAATCGCTTTTTTATTGGGAATTTTAATGACCAAAAAGGACAATTTGAATATGAGGCAACGTTTACATTAAATGATTCGAAAGCGATTGTAAATCAATCAGTGGTGGATGTTTCTAAGTACATTCTTCAAGGTATTTCTTTCTACCAAGGAACATTATATGTACCATTATCTAAGCCAGACTCCAATGGCGGAGCTTCTAATGTGAGTGTCATTCTCACATACCCGTTAAATATTAATCAAATGCTGAAAGAGCAAAAGGAAACACCTGCAAAAGATTTTTCAAAAGAGTTGTTTACTAGAAAAGACCTTTCATTCCGAATTACGAGCAGTGCATTTACTCTTTTTGAAATAGAAGCTGTTGATTTCGATGACGGAACGTTATATTTTAATACAAATCGCGGGAAGAACGCCACACAAGAAGATATGATCGCAACGTTCAATGATTATAATTATTACAAGTGATAGGATATTTTCAAAAGCCCCTCAGCTTATGAGGGGCTTTTTCCGTCCATCACCCATAATAATTATTCGCTTGAATAAAAAATTGTGATTGCATGTAGTTATAGGTGATTTTCGAGAAGTCGAAGGGCTGGCCGTTTGTGAGATGAAAGACCGTCTCGACGCGGAGAGCGGGATCGTCTTGTTTGAGGCCGAGGTGCTTTGCTTCGGTTTTGTTCAGTTTGCCTACTTGTAAGTACATATCGGAAAAACCGACTTTGAGTCCAAGACCTTCACTGACGAATTTAAAAACGGAATCGGCGGCAATTTCTGTGTTGAGATAGGGAATGATCGTTTTTCGGTAATAGGATTCTTCTAAACATAACGTTTGTCCATTGATGTAACGAATGCGTTTTAGATAAAAAACATCCTCGTCTTGTTCAATATTCAAATTAAGTGCAGCTTCTTCGGACGGCTTGATGGTGTCTAGCATTAAAACCTCTGATGTCAGTTGAAATTCCTCTAAATCTTTTTTGAACCCTTGGTTGGATAAAAGGCTGATGTAGCCCTTGCGCCGATGTCTTCGAACAAAGATGCCGCTGCCCCTCACTTGATAGATAATTCCTTTTTTTTCGAGTAATTCTAACGATTTGATAATGGTACTTTTGCTCACAGCAAATTGGCTCATGAGTGTTTCGAGTACAGGGAGCTTATCCCCTTGCTGCATCTCATGGGTGACAATATATTTTTCAATATCGCTCGCAATTTGTTGATACTTTAACATGGCTATTCCTCTTTGTTTTCACGATTTATTGTCTTTGTATTATAGCACATACCAAATTTCCTTTGATATGCTATTTTAAATTATATATGTATTGATAAATTGTACCGGTATAATTATAATGTACATATACTAACAGTGATAAAGGGGGGGTTTATATGTCAAAAGTGAGGGATTATCAAAAGCTTGCAGAAGACATCTTAGAGGCTATTGGCGGAGAAGAAAATGTGGTGAGTGCTGCAAGATGCGCCACGCGGCTGCGTTTGGTCTTGAAACGTTCGAATCCAAAGGCAAAGGAAGCAGTTAATGCAATGCCTGGGGTCATTACCGTGGTGGAAAACGGCGGTCAATTTCAGGTCGTCATCGGTCAGCATGTTGGTGAGGTATATGAGCATTTTTCCATCCTTGTTCAGCTGCAGCCATCTGATGATGATCAGGTAAATGAAAACAAGGGAACGGTGCTGAATCGTGTCATCGCGACCATGTCTGCTGTGTTTGCGCCATTTGTGTATATTTTGGCAGCAGCAGGTATTTTACAAGGTGCACTTATCCTCATTAATTTATTATTTCCAAGCTTCTCGAAAACCGGAACGTATGAAGTCTTTAGCTTTATTTCCTGGGCGCCGTTTACGTTCTTGCCTATCTTTATTGCCATCACAGCTGCCAAGCATTTTAAAACGAATATGTATATCGCAGTAGCGTGTACAGCAGCGCTTGTCAGTCCAGCTTGGACGGAGATTGCTGGACGCGTGGCATCAGGGGAAGGCGTTACTTTTTTAGGCATAGCGTTATCTGAAACGGTTTATACGTCATCTGTTTTGCCGCCGCTATTCTTGGTATGGATTCTTTCATATGTTGAGAGATTTTTAAACAAACGCATTCACGAGGTAGTCAAACCGTTATTTGTCCCATTTATCTGTATGGTTGTCATGGTTCCGTTAACGATTCTATTAATTGGTCCACTTTCGACAGCCGGTGCAAATGGGATTGCAAACGGATACAATTTCTTAGCAGAACATGTCCCAGCTTTAGCAGGTGCCATTATCGGAGGATTCTGGCAAGTGCTTGTCATTTTCGGTGTTCACTGGGGCATCACGCCAATGGTGCTCGCCAACTTTGAACAATATGGACGTGACTCCTTCCAGGCATATCAAACCATCGCTGTTATCGCTCAGGTCGGCGCAGTGTTAGGGGTTATTTTAAAAGCAAGAAACCGCGAAACACGAAAAGTCGGGGTTTCAGCGGGAATCACTGGTCTCTTTGGAATTACTGAGCCTGCGATTTATGGGGTCACCCTCCGTTTCAAGAAACCATTTATTTTCGGATGTATATCTGGAGCGGTCGGTGCCATTGCTGCCAGCTTCTTTACGCCTTATTACTTTGCGTATGCAGGGTTGCCTGGTCCACTGACGATTGTAAACGGAATTAGTTCAGATTATCCAACATCGATCATCGGCATATTGATTGGTATCGCAATTGCGCTGATCTTACCAGTTGTGCTCATTCAAATGTTTGGTTATGGGGAAGATACAGTGGAACAGACAGCTGGTGAAACGTCTGATAAAGATCAAGTTGGAGAAAAAATGAATGCTTCGATGAATAATGAAGAAACAATCCCTGCACCTCTTGCAGGGAAAGTGATCCCGTTATCTGAAGTGCCTGATGCCGTATTTAGCTCGGGGGCGATGGGCAAAGGGTTTGCGATTGAACCGACAGACAATAAGCTGTATGCACCGTTTGACGGCAGTGTCGTCATGCTTGCGCCGACAAAGCATGCAATTGGACTGCGTTCAGAATTCGGGGTGGAGTTACTCGTTCATGTAGGAATTGATACGGTTTCCCTAGATGGCTCAGCATTTACTCTTCATATCAAAGAAGGCAGCAAGGTGAAGAAGGGTGACTTGTTGATGACATTTGATCAAGAAGCCATTGCAAGCAAGGGATTAAAAACAATCACACCCGTCATCATCACTAATACACAAGCGTATGAAGATGTGATTGTAGAAGAACAATCGACATGTCAGCCAACAGACGTCATGATCACAATTGTGAAATAGGAGGAATGAATAATGACATTACCAAAAGATTTTCTATGGGGCGGAGCATTAGCTGCACATCAATTTGAAGGTGGATGGAATGAAGCAGGAAAAGGCCCAAGTGTTGTAGATGTGATGACAGCAGGTGCTCACGGAGTACCGAGACAAATAACTGAGACGATAGAAGAAGGAACATTTTATCCGAATCATGAAGCGATCGATTTCTATCATCGTTATAAGGAAGATATCGCGATGTTTGCCGAAATGGGTTTAAAATGCTTACGTACATCGATCGGCTGGAGCCGGATTTTCCCTAAGGGAGATGAAGCGGAACCGAATGAAGCAGGTTTACAGTTCTATGATGATGTTTTTGATGAATTGCTCAAGCATGGCATCGAGCCTGTGATTACGCTGTCTCACTTTGAGATGCCGCTTCATTTGGCAAGAGAGTACGGTGGGTTCCGCAGCCGAAAAGTCGCTGAGTATTTCGCGAAGTTCGCAGAAGTGTGCTTCAATCGATACAAAGACAAGGTCACATACTGGATGACATTTAATGAAATCAATAACAAAATGGATGTCAACAACCCACTATTCCTTTGGACAAATTCAGGGGTATCAGTCAAAGAAGGCGAAAATGCCAAAGAAGTCATGTATCAAGCAGGACACCATGAATTACTTGCAAGTGCATGGGCAGTAGCCAAAGGAAAAGAGATCAATCCTGCTTTCCAAATTGGAGCGATGGTGTCTCACGTGCCAATCTATCCGTATTCCTCAAATCCAGAGGATGTCATGCTCGCAGAGGAATATATGAGACAGCGCTATTTCTTCCCTGATGTACAGGTGCGCGGCTACTATCCGAGCTATGCATTAAAAGAATTCGAACGCGAAGGCTATCACATTCCATTTGAAAAAGGCGATGAAGAAAGCTTAAGAAAAGGGAAAGTGGATTATCTAGGCTTTAGCTACTACATGTCGACAACGGTTAAAAGTGATACGGTGTCTGATCACAACGGAGACATTGTCAACGGAGCCCTGCCGCATGGTGTAGATAACCCTTATATCAAATCAAGTGACTGGGGCTGGTCCATTGACCCGACAGGCTTAAGATATACATTGAATCGTTTTTACGATCGCTATCAAATCCCGCTATTCATCGTAGAGAATGGATTTGGTGCAATAGATCAAGTGGAAGAAGACGGTTCTATTCACGATCCAGAAAGAATTCAATATCTCGCTTCTCATATCGAAGCACTGAAAAAAGCGATTGAATATGACGGTGTGGACCTTATTGGCTACACACCTTGGGGCATCATTGATATCGTGTCATTCACAACAGGTGAAATGAAAAAACGCTACGGAATGATCTACGTTGACCGCGACAACGAAGGAAACGGCTCGATGAAGCGCCTTAAAAAAGATTCGTTTACTTGGTATCAAAACGTCATCGCAACGAACGGTGAAGAAGTGTAATAAAGGAAAATAGAAGCCCGGATGAGCGTGGTAAATGCTTGTTCGGGTTTTTCATTGTTTAAGTTTTATTAATGCCTGAATACAAAGAAAAAAGAGAGTAATAGCGACAAAATAGTTCATTGGATTGTGAAATATCTTAATGTTCAAGGATATTTGAAGAAGGATCCAAAAGCCGAATATCACCATAACAGCAGGAATGATTTTTTTATACATAATGATTCTCCTTTTGAGAGTAGTTTGTTTTTAATTGGCATTGTCTCATATCATTGCAGAGATTGAAATGAGATAAAGATATTCATAGGTTCTATTATATAATTTGGTATAATTGATCTATAAAAGCGATAAATGGTAGATAAAGAATAGGAGTGTTGAAATGAATCAAACTCTGCAAATGGGTGCCAATACCGTACTAAACTCTCCAAAGGGACAAGTATCCATCAGTTATGAAGTATCATCTGCAATTGATATTTCTTTAACAGCGTTTCTCTTAACAGATTCAGATTTAGTTCAAGGAGATAATGGCATTATTTTTTACAATCAGCCGGAGAGTGCCACGGGTGTCGCGACACTTTTACCAGCAGAGATATCTGGTCAGCTGAAAAGGCATCAATTGAATTTTGATATGAGCAAAGTGCCTGCTGGAATCACAAAGGTGGCGATTACACTAACAGAGGATCAAGGAATTGGCTTTTCTCAAGTGAAGAATCTGCAAGCAGAAATTCGAACAGGTGATGAGGTGCTATACCTAACACCAGTAAATTTTACAAATGAAAAGGGTATTGTCGTAGTAGAGCTATATATCAGAAATGGTGAAACGAAAGCACGATCCATCTGGCGTGGCTTCGATTCTGGATTGGAAGGGTTATGTAAGCTTTTTGGGGTAGAGGTTGAACCTGATGAACAGGGTGTTTCTATACCTCCCCAAATGACTTCTGAAAAACTAATTGATGAGCCTGCTCCAATGAAGCCAGCTGCTAAAGAGAAAGTCGCTGCACCTATCAGCTTAGAGAAAGTTCAAGGTAAAATAAGTCTAGACAAAGGTCATAAACCGATCATCATTGAAAAAACGCCTGAGATTACAGCTACAGTATCCTGGGAGTCTGGAACCGATTATGATATTTATGCATTGGTCTATACGAAGTCAGGAAAACAAATAGATGTGGCCATGTTTGGTGCAAAAGGTGTTCCTGCTCTTAAAAGTTACGGAAACGGAGCTGTGGAGCATATGGGAGATGTCGGTAGAGACCGTGAATCGATGAAAACAGAAGTCATTAAATTACGGTTAAATGACGATATCCTTGCTGTCGTTCCAGTTGTTTATTCTGCTCAATCAAACGGGACAGGTTCTTTTTATAGATATAGAGTATCTATGAGCATCGACAATCATCAAGGAACATCTGTGACGATTCATTCCAAACATGCCAATGACAATGATCGTATTTATTCTTGTGTGCCAGGTATGCTTCAAAATACAAATGATGGGGTGATCATCCGTCCGCTAGAGCTTTACAGCAAACCAAATTCCGAGCGCAGACCTAAATTAAAAATGAAGTCTTCTAATGAAATTGATGTTTTGATGGATAAAGGACCGATCAATGATTATAAATAAAATGAATGTATGGCTGGACAAAACAAAGTGCATTGTCTAGCTTATTTTATTTGATCGTTGAATAGAGAGTCTATTCCATTTTTTATGTCATTTAGCCTATTTTTCCGTTTTAATGGTCACGGTAAAATAGACTTTATGATCAATAATGGAGGGAGTGACTTCTTCTGGGCAAGATACTTGATGCAAAAGCACTAACCAGTGCCATGGACACAAGGGCAAAACACTATCAGGAACTCCGCGAACAAATGGTCGATTTAAAAAAGGCATTACAAGGTGTGGCCAACCTCGGTGACGATTTCACTGGGAAAGGTGCCGATAACATTAAAAGCTTTTATAAAGAGCTGGCTGGAAATGTAGACATGTTTATCAGCTTCATTGATAAGCAAAAAGCCTTTCATGAAGGTGTTTCTGGGACACTGGATGATACGAGTTTTGGCGGCGATACCTTTATAGAGGAACACTTTTTAGACAACGCAGTACATATGGGCATCAAAAACGCCAAAAGCATTGTAAAGGATCAAAAAAAGGCACTCAAAACGATTTTCCAAGACATTGATGACCTCATTTCCCTAGAGGTATTTGATAGCCAAACCTTTGATGAAAAAATAGAGGATGCGGAAGATGAACGAAAAAAGACGGTCAAAGACCTGAGAGAGCTTGATCAAAATTTAAAAGATGAATATGCTTTGTCAGAGACGGAACAGCAAGCTACAATGGCATTGTACGCTGAAATGATGAATGCGACAAATGACGGAAAAGCGATTTCGCCTATGAATTTTGACAAGAAAGCGTATCAAAATAGCGAAATTTACAAGGCAAAAAGCGATATTGAGAAGCAAACTGCTGAATATCTGAAAATCAAAAAAGAACAAGAAGAAGCCCGCAAGATCGCAAAGGAACAAGAGGCACTCGCCAACCGCCCTTGGTATGAAAAAGCGCTCGATTATGGTGGAAACATCGTCAATGAACTGACTGGTGTGAACGATGCAAAACGTGCCGCAACAGGCGTTGATCCAATCACAGGGGAAGAACTCACCGCAGGCCAGCGAGTCGCGGCAGGCGGAATGGCAGCAGCTGGCTACATCCCTATCGTTGGCTGGGCAGGACGCATTTTTAAAGGCGGGAAAGCCGTCTATAAAACCACCCAAGCCACGTCAGCTGCAGTCAGAGCGGTCGACATCTACAAGACATCACAAAAATCCTTTGACGCCTTAAAAACATCTCAAAAAGGTTTATATGGTCTCACAGCCACTAACGGCTTCAGCGAAGCGATCACAGGCCGAGACATGTTTGGAAACAAGATCTCAAAAGAACAGCAGGAAGCGAGTATGAACGCGGCGTTGGGAATGCTTTTGCCGTTTGGGGCGAAAGGGTTTCATGGTAAAATAGGGTTTAAGAGTGCTGATAGAGTTCAAACTGGTGCCAGGGAACTTTCAATAGATGCATATCTAAAACAACTTGATAAAGCAGAAGAAATGTATGAGTCTTTTAGAAAGACAAAAGCTGATATAAAGCCTATATCTAAGAATACTGGAATGCCCGAACACAGGATACAAAGAATAAAGGAGCATTTATTTATAAAAGAGCATATAAAAGAACATGGGGTTGGGCGTTTTGATTCAGATTATCAAATAGCACAAGCCTGGGATAGATTACAAAAAGGAACTTATAAAAAGAATGATATTGACTTGTTAAATCACGAACTTTTTGAATCAAAGTTTGAAGGGATATTCAAGACAGATTACAGGACCGCACATGATAAAACAGTTGAATCTGGGCGTCCATGGTATCCACCAAAGGAGGAATAAAATTGGCTTCGTATGTTTTATTATTAAAGGAATATGAGGATGAAGAAACTGTAGTTTACAAATTTGGACCTAATGAAGCGGTAATGGGTAAGATAGAGTTAAGTAAAATAACTAGGAAGTTTAGAGAGTTAGAGAGCTTACCAGATCAAAATATCCCCAATGAGTTTTATTTTGATCGAGCGGCTCAAAGGTTAGCAGTGTGCCTTGTAAGAGAAGGTGGCATATTTCCAGAAAAAACGGCTTTTGAATCTTAGTACCCACAAAAACCTTGATGGATAGTATCCTTTCAAGGTTTTTTTATTAAGGAAAACAAAATTCATCTTGGTTGAAAGGGTGATTAAATAAAAAAGATCGTACTTTTTTGATTGTGTGATACTTGAAAGGAGACATTTTAAAAGATCAAATATAAACGTAAAAATTTTGTTGGATTTAAAAAGAAAGGTAACTAGTATGAATAATAACCAAAAAACAAAAATCGAAACCTTAAAAAGAAAAAACAGAAGAAAGCATTTAATAAACGAATTAAGCTACATGACACTTCCAGAACACCCCTTTTTAGATATCGAGGAAAATCAATTGTTTTGTCAGAAGGTGTTTGCTTTCCTTCAATCGAGAGAACATAAAATCCAAATACATGGAGAACACTATCGAGAGCATGAAACTTAAAGTGAATGTGAATGAAGTCTTTATTCATTTAAATCGCCTTCTTGAGCAAACAAAATTTTTAAGTGGGTATGGGGATTTTATTTTAGTGGTAGAGGATTTCCGTTTTGGATTATGCATCGAGAGAACGGAATATTTTTATGAGCTAAGTATTTGGGGGCTGCGATGAACAGAATTGAGACATCATTTAAGGAGTGGAATGAACCACTCCTTTTTTCTATCGATGGTGTCATACGCTTGATCAATGAATTCCCTTCAAATTTAAGCAATTCACTATCTTTACCTTTCGCATTCGTATAAAATAAGAGCAGTGAAAAATTGAAGAAATGCTTGATACATGAAGGGCGTGTAAGCTGTGAGCTGCATGACATGATGAGATGTATGAACGTGAAGGCTGCAAAGCTGTTCTTCCTCACATATGAGATCTTGTAAGCGTAACCATTATTTGTCACTTCATTGCGATGGTGTTGAGGGGTGTGTCAGGATGAGGAATCCGTATGTGAGAACGGCTTCTAGTCTGTATATTAATTATTTTTTATTGGGTATGGTCAATATTATTTTGGCTTCAAATATGCCATTTTTAATCAAACAATTAGATACCAATAGTGCGGGAATTAGTTATATGATTTCGGCGCTTGGCATTGGCAGGGTGCTCACGTATGGTTTATCAGGCGTACTGTCAGATCGTTTTGGGCGTAAGCCGGTCATTCTGGTTTCTGGTGTGCTGATGGCGGTGTTCCTCATCGGAATCCCATTGTCTCCGAATTATCAAATCGCGTTTGCGTTTGCGATTTTGGCAGGGGTTGCGAATTCGGCAATGGATGCAGGAACGTATCCTGCGTTAATGGAGGCGTTTCCGCAAAACTCGGGATCTGCGAATGTGATGGTGAAGGCCTTTATCTCCATTGGGGCAACCATTTTGCCACTGGCGATTTACTTTTTAGCAGAGCATGATTTGTTTTATGGAATGGCATTTTTTGTTCCTGCTCTGATCTATCTTGTGAATGTCTTGATGCTGTGGACCTTGCCATTTCCGAATCATCGCAAGGTGGAGCAAGTCCAGGTAACGGAGCATGACGGACTTCCGCGCTTCTCGACAGAGCCTACATTTTGGAGAGAAGGGATCGCGCTCATTGTGATCAGCTTTACGTCAAATGGACTGTATGCGCTGCCGCAAATTTGGCTGCCTACGTACGGTGAGGCCATCTTGGGGATGACATCGGGCAGTGCTGTAAAACTGCTCAGTTACTATAGCATGGGCGGGCTGCTGTCTGTCGTGATGCTCGCGTTTCTGCTGCGCCGTTTTGTCCGTCCGGTCACTGTACTGCTGATCTATCCAATCATTACACTTGTTTCCATTTGTGTGCTCTTGGTCGTGAAATCACCAGTTATAGGAACCGTCAATGCTTTTGTATTGGGATTTTCAACGGCAGGAGTTTTTCAGCTGACGTTAACTGTGATGGCTGAATTCTTCTGGAAAAACAAAGGGACGATGACTGGGATTATCTCTACAGCGGGCGGCGTGTCGGCTATCGTCATCCCGGTCGTAACAGGTTTAATTCAGAGTCACGCGTCCATTTTACAAATCTTTATGTTCGATGCAGTGGTGGCTGTTGCGGCCATTATCGGCGCACTGTATATCCTGTATCGATACCGCCAAGTCATGGCACATGATTAAAAAAAGACGACCTCCGCAGGAAGTCGTCTCAGCGTGTAGGCAAATCCTCGCATCCTTTGTCAGGCCTCTGCGCCGGTACTCACGAATGTTAAATCCGTTCCTATCACGCTGAAAATAAAACAAAGGGCTAAAATGATCATCATTTTAGCCCTTTGTCTTTTTTATTTTAGAAACGGTCATTTTCAAAAAGAATTTGTTTTACTTGATCAACTGGCATATCTTCACCAGTAAAGAGTTTGTAAGCAAGTGCACCTTGCCACAGCATCATTCCAAGACCGTTAATAGTTTTGGCGCCAGCTTCCTGTGCTTGTGCAAGAAGCTTTGTTTTTTGCGGGTTGTACACAACATCTGTCACGATCAAATCTTCACGAAGTACATCAAGTGTATCATCGATAATGCTGAGCTGATCTAGTGGTTTCATGCCAAGGCTTGTCCCGTTTGCCAGGATCGCACTTTCTGCTACTTCACGGCGGAACGCGTCTTTGTCTTCAAGTGGGAAAATGTTTGCTTTGACACCGAAAGATTTCATTTCGTTGTTGATGTAATTTACATTTTCTTCTGCTTGAACAAAGTATTGGTCATTACGAGCAAAAATGCTAATTTCACGAATGCCGGACTGTGCAAGCTGAATCGCAATCGGAGTTGCCGCGCCGCCAGAGCCAACGAGTGTGACTTTTTTGCCGGCTAATTCAACGCCATGTTCAATTAAATTTCTCACATATCCAAGACCATCTGTGTTGTAGCCGATGAGCTTACCATCTTTGTTTACTACAGTGTTACTTGCACGTGTATATCTTGCAGAATCATCTAGTTCGTCTAAGTAATCCAGTACTTTCATTTTGTTCGGCATAGAGACGTTAAATCCAGCTGCACCCATTGCTTTCATACCGTTTACGGCTGCTTCTAGTTCATCATTCCCTACTTCAAATGCAAGGTAAGCATAGTTGATACCTGTTAGTGTATAGCCAAGGTTATGCATACGTGGTGAAAGGCTGTGCCCGATTGGTGTAGCAAGAAGACCGACTAATTTTGTTTTTCCATCAATATTTCGTTCATGTATGTTTGTCATGATTGACATCTCCTTTAATTATCTAAATAATTTTTTCATGCGTCCAAGAACAAAGACCGCTAGTAATACGCTAATAACCGCAATGATCATATCGAAAAATAACGTCATTTTAATATCGTACGAGCTGACCAATCCACTTGTAATGAGCGGCACGAGAATAAACGCTGAGCTTGCCGCAATGTTGACATAGGATGAAGCCGTTGCTTTGTTTGTCGGGAACAATTTCATCATAATACTCATCGCCAGCTGGAAGATTCCCGCTGTAAATAGTCCTAAGAAGAAGGTGCTGACAATGACAATGCTGTACGTTTCGATTTGGAAAAGTGAAAGCATTGCAAGGAACGCCCCAATTGGATAAATGATCGCCACCATAATCGGTGAAATGAATTTATCTAAGACGATCGAAAGCAATAGAACAGATACCAGTGCACCAATACTAAAATAAGAAAGAAGCTGTGTGGCTTGTTCTGTGCCAAGTCCGATTAATTTCAACCCGAGCTGCGGAAGCCATGTCTGCCATACGACAAACAATGCAGTCGATGTGAATCCCATCAGTACAACAGCTAAGCCTTCGCCAAGCATTTTTGGTTCTTTCTTCAGCTGATCCTGTACTGGAAGAGCGTCTTGTGAAGAAACTTGCTTATGGTTCGGGAATGGCATAAAGATTAAGTAAATCCCTACGAGTAAATAAAGAAGCCCTAGTCCAAAGAACGCCCAGCCCCAGAAGATGTCATGTGCCACTAGGAACGCCAAGATAAATGGAAGAACAGTCGCCCCAATGGATACAGACGCTTTTACTAAAACAGAAGCCGAACTTGCTTTTTTAGGAAATGACTCTGACAAAGCAGGATAGGTTCCTGAATCAAGCAGTGAGTTGGCAATACCTGCTGAAATCGCAAAGATAAATGCCAGTGTATAACTTGTTGTCGTTGGAATACCGATTAAGAATAATAAGTAAAGAAAATTTCCTGTAATAATGACAGGCTTACGTCCCCAGCTGTCGGCTAACCGGCCTGAGAAAAAGAGCGCAATGAGTTTACCAATTCCGATCGCCGATACAAGCAAGCTGATTTTCGGAATATCTACATGGTAGCGTTCAGATAAGCTGTCCATGTTGGAAGCTACAATAATGTTGATCATGCCAAGCATGAAGTAATTTAAATACATGCCAAGTGACGATTTTATATAAGGATTTTTCATGTTCCCACTCCTATATTTGAAACCCCTTTAAGGTCAAATTCTTTGTATACCCTTTGTTATTGTTTCCTTAAAAATGAATAATATGAAGCCCATCACAACACCCCTTATGTGATTGATGAAAAAATAATGAATATTCATCTGTTCTTCAATCGAGTACATCGTTCTACTAAAATGCAAAAAATAATAACAGCCTTGATTAGGAAGTGAAACTTCATGATTTGATCAGAATCATAAAAAAACACTTTTAACTGTTTTTTGATAGAAATAATGATATGACGAAATAGGTATAACGATATACTAAAAGAAGCAACGAGATAAATATACTCCTGCATTTTAAATGTGTCAAGTTTATGACTTTGTGATTTAAAAAAAGAAAAATGAAACAAATAAATAGTTGACTTGATCAATAAAAAAAGAGAATTGCTGCACACAATTCTCTTTTTCATCATGATGGAGAGGTTTCTCTAATATGAAGTTGAGGCTTTAAAATCAATCGCTGCAGCTCTTCATCCTGTTCGTTCATTTTATGATATAAAAGGTTCGCTGCTTTTACCCCGATAGATCGGGGAAATGAGGAAACAGTGGTGAGCGGCGGATGGTACATTTCCGCTTCAGGAACATTATCGAATCCAACGACATCGATATCTTCACCAGGCTGGATGCCCCGTGCTGACAGTGCTTGAATGACTCCAAAAGCGACTAAGTCACTAAAACAAAAAATAGCAGTAGGGGGCTCGGGCTGATCCATCACTTGGGCGAGTGCTTCTTTCCCGCCTTCGCGAGTAGGTACTATATCAATAATAAGCGACTCATCAATCGTCACATTTTCTTCGTCATGCGCTCTTTTGAAACCTTTCATCCGCTCAATCCAAGTCGAAGAGGTCTTAATGCCGCCTAAAAAAGCGATGCGGCGATGTCCCTTTTGAAGAAGATGATGAACCGCCATCCAAGTACCTTGTTCATAATCAACGCCGACATAGTCACATTGCACGTCTGATAATTCACGATTTGCCAGTACTTTTGGGGTGCGAATTTGATTTAATTGTTTGACCGTTCGAGCAGAGCTTTTCGAAGCTGGGTTTAAAATAATCCCGCCCACTCGGTGCTCTACCATGGTGGAAATGAGCCGCTCCTGTTTATCGACACTGTCAAAGGTTGTACCAAGTAAAACAGTATAGCCCAGCGATTCAAGTGTGGTCTGTACGCCAATTAAAAACTCCGAAATAAAGGTGTTAGAAATATCCGTCACAATCACACCAACGATATTTGAGCTTTTTGACCGCATGTTAGCAGCAACGCGGTCGTATACGTATCCTAAGTCCTCCATGGATTGCAGTACTTTGTTTCGAGTGGCTTCAGAGATTCTAGGATTATTTCGAACAACGAGTGATGCCGTTGAAGTCGAGACACCGGCATGCTTGGCGACTTCCTGTAATGTAACACGCTGTTTGTTCATTTTTTTCATTTATCTTCACCAACTTCCATGGATTGCTTAACTTTGTTCATGATCAAGAGGGATTTCTCCATCAAACGAGCCGAACATCTTTTGATTTATTATACATGAATCAGGGGGGATTGATGAAGTGAAGACATATGCGTACCGCCGTAAATCATAAAAGATTACCATTGACAGCTTTCTGAATGAGGCGTAAAATATGAAATTATTCAGAAATAGCAACATTTTAATTAAATAACGAAGGCTATGAATGCTGTGGGTCACACTATAGCAGGAGCAGCTTCTGGAGAGACCGCATGTGTGTGCGGCGCCGAAGGGTTCACAATCTCAGGCAAAAGGACAGAAGAGTACGAAATATTGTATTTGTGATGCATGGATGATGCCGTGTATGACTTTTCTCTATTTTGCTATTCTTTTATGACCGTGAGATTGGAGCGCATCCAATCTCTTTTTTTATGGACTTTTTTAAAGGGTTCATTATTTCAGTATAAGATCGTGTCGTAGGAGGGTGTTAGCATTGGCACAACAAGAATTAAAACGAGATTTATCAAACCGTCATGTGCAATTGATTGCCATTGGCGGAACCATTGGAACAGGGTTGTTTTTAGGATCTGGAAAAGCTATTCAATTGGCAGGTCCTTCAATCATTTTTGCTTATTTAATTGTCGGGATGGCTATCTTTTTTGTCATGAGGGCACTCGGAGAATTGCTATTATCGAAGGCGGGCTATCAGTCATTAACCGATATTGCTGAGGACTATCTCGGCCCGTGGGCATCCTTTGTAACAGGGTGGACGTATTGGTTTTGCTGGATTATGACAGCGATGGCGGATGTCATTGCGGTCGGGGTGTATGTGCAGTATTGGTTTGACATCCCGCAGTGGATTCCTGCCATCATTTGTTTGTTGATTTTACTCGGGTTGAATTTGTTGACGGTAAAGCTTTTCGGAGAAATGGAATTTTGGTTTGCACTCATTAAAGTAATTACGATTCTATTATTGATCGGGGTTGGAATGGTTCTTTTAATCATTGGTTTTCAAACAGATGCTGGACCGGTGACAGTAACGAATTTATGGTCTCATGGCGGGTTATTCCCGAATGGTGTCACAGGTTTCTTATTGTCATTCCAGATGGTGATTTTTGCGTATGTGGGAGTTGAACTGGTCGGTGTGTCCGCAGCAGAAACAGCCAATCCGCAAAAAAACATCCCTTCTGCGATTAATAAGATTCCATTAAGAATTCTATTTTTCTATGTGGGAGCGATCTTTGTCTTACTATGTATCAACCCATGGACTGAGCTCAGTGCATCAGAAAGTCCTTTTGTGAAAACCTTTGGACTCATTGGGATACCAGTAGCAGCAGGGCTCATCAACTTTGTCGTCCTGACATCTGCGGCATCAGCTTGTAATAGTGGCATGTTCTCGACGAGCCGCATTCTGTATAATCTCAGTCATCAAAAGCAGGGGCCAGCTTCCTTCGGACGTTTGAACAAGCACGCTGTCCCAAGCAATGCCCTGTTTGTTTCGACGATCGTGGTATCGGTTGGAGCTCTTTTAAGCAAGCTGATTCCCGAACAAGCCTTTGGTATTGTGACAACGATCAGTGCCATTTGTTTCATTTGGGTATGGAGTATTATTTTAATTAGCCATTTGAAATATAAAAAAACACGGCCTGAATTGCATGAAGCATCTACCTTTAAAGCACCGTTCACCCCTTTTGTGAATATATGTGTTTTGGTTCTCTTCGCTGCGATTCTAGTGATCATGCTGTTTGCAGATGCAACACGCCCCGCGCTCTTATTAACGCCGGTCTGGTTTGGTTTCTTACTATTGATTTATGCACGAAAGAAACGCCGCGCGTCATAATGAAAAGCACAGCCTTTGCATGAGGCTGTGCTTTTGTTCATTTAACGATTTCTAATCTTTAGCACATAATTTGCATTCAAAATGATTAAAACAAGTCCAATCACCATGATTGAGAACAGCTGAGAGTGATTGGCTCCAAGGGAATACACAATCAAAATAAACATGGCGCTGGTCAATAGGATATTCATCATTTGATACGTATGAAACAGTCCGCCAAGCATCACATGCTTTTCGCCTTCGTCCGAAATGGCGAGCAGCTTTTTACTGTAGTCTTTGTCAGATAGACTTGGCAGGTTCCGATTAGGGTAGACAAGCTTTAGAACAGATATTGATATATACGAACTGATAACGGTGACGATAAATAAAGCAGCATTGACGAGAATCAGCCAAAGTGGCTGCTCGGTGACGATCGCGATACCGATGGCAACAATGGAAAAAATGGTACTTACCGTATTGGCTAAAGTCAAATCAGTAAAAGTCCGATATTGTTTTGCTTCCAGTTCATCCTCCTCATCTCCAGAAACCGAAAGAGATACTCTTTTTTTCATACGTGAAATCCCTGAAAAACAATAAATAATCAATAAAATCGTCAATCCACTGATGACAAGAGTCGCTTCAAATGCAACATCAAGAAGTGTCATCTCAAATTCGGCTGCCAGCAGACAGTAAGCGCCGAGAAAGCCAAGGAGAGCACCTAAGAGCATTTTGTATACAGTTTTCATGAGAGTTCATCCTCCTCGAATAGAAAAATACGTTCAATGGGTTCCTGAAAAATTCGTGAAAGCTTAACAGCGAGCAAGAGAGACGGCATTAACTCATCTCTTTCCATTAAGCTGATGGTTTGACGAGAAACCTTTGCACGCTTTGCAAGCTCAGTTTGGTTTAAACCATCACGCGCACGAAGCTCTTTTAACCGATTTTTCATTCTGTCACCTCATTTTTGCTTGAAATCTTTCCTTGATTGTAAAGCATTATATTCATTTTGACAAGTAAAGTTGTCAAAATGATAAAAATAATTGTCAGAAGGATCATCTTTATTCAAAAGGAGAACCATGATACGCTAAAGGAAAGAGAAACAGAAAACAGGTGATGTCCGTGTTCATTGATCAATTAAAAAATGACTTACATCAATCACAATCATTGTTCATTGGAGAAGAGACAGCGTTCAAAGCAGCAGTCCTTATCCCTTTGGTGCAAGTAAATGGAGATTGGCATATATTATTTGAGGTACGATCGCTGACCATGAGAAAACAGCCGGGGGATATTAGCTTTCCTGGGGGCAAGCTTGACGGCAGCGAAACTGCACAGGAAGCTGCACTGCGAGAAACACATGAAGAGCTGGGCATTCCGCCAGAATCGGTCGAGATCCTTGGACAGCTTAGTCCTTATATCGCTTCTCCATCCTTCGTGGTATACCCATATGTTGGTATCATTGATGAGCAAAAAGTGAAACACTCCTTTAATCAAGAAGAAGTAGAGGAGACTTTTACCGTGCCTCTATCATGGCTCAGCCAATATGAGCCGTACTTACATCATGTATCCGTTCAGCCAACACCAGGCGAGGACTTCCCTTATGAAAAAATCATGAATGGTGAAAAATACAGCTGGGGAAGCCGTTCGATTGAGGAATGGTTTTATGATTACGAAAACTACACCATATGGGGATTAACAGCCCGCATATTAAAGCATTTTGTGACTGTTGCAAAAAGAAATTCCTAGAGAATCACTCTCTAGGAATTTGTTGTATTCAGACGTTCCTTCGCTGTTTGTTGTCCATTACTTATTGAAATAGGGGGTTTCGCTTGGCCCAGTCCGTAGGAAGGCATGTTCACATAGATGGATTCATACGAGCCGGCTTGAATTTGGTACGTTTCATGATAAATGCCGACCGCGTCATTATTTCGTGCTCTTTGGTTAAATTCTTTCCAAGCAGCCAAATGCTTCTCCATCTTCGCATAGGCAAGGAGGTCATCGGTTGATTTCCAATATTGAATCATCGCTGTCGTACGTAACCCGAAGTAATTCTCTGTCCCAAGAAACCCAAGCTCATCTTGATGAGTATACAGCTCCTTGATCATGCCAGGCATCGCCATGAACACAGGCAGCCATTGATGAATGGCCCAGCGTTTGTTGATCCTCATTCCGATGATGAACACAACAATCGAATCAGAATTATCCGTTGTAAATCTGCCAGCACGTATGTCTTTTTTCATTCATTTACCCTTCCTTCTTCATTGAATGGAATGTTTCCACGCACCAATCAATTCCTGCTTGAGCCACTCTTTTTCCATAATCTAAAGTAAACAGCCAATACTTCGCATCCGCTTCATCTGGATAAAGCTCTTGAATGTTTTGTTCAATTGAAACATAAGTTTCATAACGAATACGGAGCTGCCGCTCATAATCCTGTAAAAGCACCAATTTTTTCTCAAACGAAAGATACTGACCGAAGAATAACTTTAATAACACTTCATTACGCTCTGTTGGTAACTGATCGAGCGGCTGCGCCAGCCACTTTCTTAACGTATCCAGACCTTTTTCAGTCAAATGATATTCCCGCTTGTCTGAGCGGCCAGAAGCAGCAGCAGGTGAAACTTCCGCAAGCCCTTCCTCGACTATTAACCTTAAAGCTGGGTAAATTTGTCCATAACTGATTTTCCAAAAATGATGCAGGCTTCTATCAATTAATTGCTTCACTTCGTACCCCGACTTACAATCTGTCGTTAAAATACCTAAAATTGCATACGTCGTATCATTGTATTTTTTCATATCAGCACACCTATCTAAAAGATATATCATTTAGATATATATTATGCGATATCCATTGGTGATACAAGAAGTTTTAGAAAAAATCCAATGAAGGAGGTGAAGAGATCGCTAGGAGATGCATCACAATATATTGATAGAAAAAATAAAAATCCGTCAGATCAATGATCAGAGGAGGTATGTATGAATAGATCAAAAATCTGGATCGTAGCAATTTTAGCGGTACTAGTCATCGTTGCTGTCAGCTGGATAGCATACCAAGCAAATGCAAAAAAGAGTGTATTGAACAACTATTACGCCTTTGTATATAAGACAAAGGATCAAGTGAACTGGTTCAAGGTAACGGAGAGAAAAGGGAAAGTCACTGGTTATCTGAATGAAACCATTTTGGAGGAAAACCCAAAAAGACACTTTGATCCCAACCTATTTATCAACAAATATAAATTAACTGGTAAAACTGTTGAAAACGGTTACGAATTTCAAGTGAAGCATGAGAAAGAGACGATCACATATAAAGTTCACCTTGATGAAAAAGATCTTTCTGTGAAAAAACAAGGTGAAAAGTAAAGCATCACATATAAAGCAGTTGATCAAACAAAACTACGTGCTGTTCAAAAGGACATTCATGACCGATATGATGAATTGATGGAGGACTCTGAGAATAGATTCCATGATTATGTAAGAAACTTTATTAAGAAAGTAACAGGCGCTTATGGTTATCTGTATACAGCGGAGGATGGTTCATACCAGCAATTTCTAAAAGTAAAACGGATGTATATGCAGTCTGAATGGGCAGGTTCTTTTTTGATGAGAAAGGTCCCAGGAGATAGTGGTGAACCATATAAAGAAACGAAACATACAGCCGGTGGTGTTTCAGATGGGATAATGTTTGATTTGAGTACCTATCCTGCAATTGAAAAGGGGTTTATTTTAGGGGAAACTGATCGAGATGCAACATCAATTAAATTCCCTTTTAAAATGGCAGGCGGTACAATAGAATTTAAAGCTGTCACGAAAGAGGAATATCAAGAACAAACGGAAGCATTCAAAAAGCAGGCTGAAGAAAAGAAAAAATAGATGATGATAAACCAGATGGGTCATTTTAAACTTATCTGGTTTTTAGATGGAAGTAGTTTTTGGTGAGTGATAAAAGGATATTTATTGTATAAAAAAACAGGAAGGTTACTTCAACAATGAAAGAAGAGTAATTTGGGTATATAGACCTTAATAATTTTTAGAAAATTAAATGTTGACGCTTTCATATAATCAATATATACTAAAAGCAAATCCAATATGAATAAATTAGACATGTGACTGGTCATGCAGGCAGGATCTAAAAACGATGAATTTCTTTTATTTGTCGTTTTAGGTCCTTTTTTTATTGCCAAAATATAGGTCTCGTGTATGAGAAAAGGGGGAGGAAAAATGAATTACACACAAGTTGCCAAAGACGTTTTACAGCATGTAGGCGGCAAAGAAAACATTGCGCACCTTGAGCATTGTTCAACAAGACTTCGCTTCACACTAATCGATCAGAAAAAAGCAGATGTATCAGCACTAGAAAAAACACCAGGTGTTATAGCTGTCAGAATGTCAGGACAATGCCAAGTAGTCATTGGGAATGACGTCATTGAAGTGTATCAAAAGGTAACAAGTTTAATAGGCAGCAGCTCATCAGGCCAAGATGTGCCTTCCAATCAGCCAAAAGAAAAAAGAAAAGCAGGCACAGTTCTATTAGATTTCATTGTAGGTGTCTTCCAGCCGCTTGTACCAGCTATCGCAGGCGGAGGAATTTTAAAATCATTTCTTCTCCTTTTCTCTTTATTAGGCTGGATGGATGCAAAGGGACAAACCTATCAAATACTGAACATGGTAGGTGACGCACCACTTTACTTTCTGCCTTTACTAGTTGCTGTAACGACGGCGAATAAACTAAAAGTAAACCCGCTGGTCGCACTATCAGCAGTCGGTGCGCTCCTTCTGCCGAACATGACGGCGATGCTTACAGAAGGTGCGCAATTACTTTCATTCGATGTAAAAAATATAGCTTATGCGTATCAAGTGTTTCCGGCAATCCTTTCTGTATTGCTTTACGCGCAAATGGAAAAATTCTTTACGCGGTTTTCACCAAAACCAATTCGGATTTTCTTCGTTCCGATGATGTCATTGGTCATTACTGTACCAGTTACGCTACTTCTGTTAGGGCCGATTGGTTTTACAGCAGGGCAAGGTTTTTCATCTATTATTCTTGCGATGTTTAATACGGTAGGCTGGGTAGCTGTCGCCATTTTAGCAGCGGTTCTCCCGTTCATGGTGGCATCAGGCATGCACAAAGCAATGGTCCCTTATGCAGTCACAACGATGGGGAACCTAGGGAAAGAAGCACTTTATTTACCAGCATCACTTGCGCATAATATTGCGGAAAGTGGAGCTTGTTTTGCTGTCGCACTTCGAACAAAAGACAAGGTACTCAGATCAACAGCCATTTCGGCAGGAATATCAGCATTTTTTGGCATCACAGAGCCGGCGCTGTATGGTGTGACACTGCAAAATAAGCGAGTCCTTGGAAGTGTTATGATTGGTTCGTTTGTTGGCGGGATTTTCATTGGTTTAGTTGGTATACAAGCCTTTGTGCTTGTTGGCCCTGGATTAGCAAGCATGTCGATGTTTATATCAGATGAGCTCCCGCGAAATTTGATGTTTGCTATCATTGGAGCGGTCATTTCGTTTATTGTCGCCTTTATCGCTGCTTTTGTATTAGGTAAAGATCGAACTGTAGAAGAAAAGACAAAGGCCCAAGCTGGGTTTGCTGAAAAAATTGGAGCAGGAGAAACATTCAAAAGCCCTGTGATTGGTCAAATGATCTCTCTATCTGAAGTGAAAGATGATATTTTCTCTTCAAAGGTCATGGGAGAAGGAATTGCCATTGTACCTTCAAAGGGAGCACTTTATGCACCAGTAGATGGAGAGGTAACCTTACTGTTCGAAACAAACCATGCACTTGGTATGAAGACGGACCATGGAGTTGAAGTATTATTCCACATCGGCATTGACACCGTTCAGTTGGAAGGTCAGTATTTCCATCCAAAGGTGCAGGCTGGAGAGCGTGTTCAAGCGGGTGATTTATTGATTGAATTTGATCTAGAAAAAATCATGGAAGCAGGGTATGATCCAGTAACTCTTGCTGTAGTCACAAATACAGATCAATATGATATTAAGGTACAGCCATTACAAGAGGTCAATCGTCAAGATACATTGATGGTTGTTACACAATTAGGAGGATAATCATATGAAAAAAATCAAAGGTTTTCCAAAAGGATTTTTATGGGGCGGCGCCATTGCTGCTAACCAGGCAGAAGGCGCCTGGAATATAGATGGAAAGGGACCGTCTGTTGCAGATATTGCAATGTACCGTTCCAACTTGAGTGTAGAAGATTATGAAGGTCATCTTGCTGTTACCACTGAAAATATAGATCGTGCGATGAAAGATCCAGACGATAAAAAATACCCAAAGCGCAGAGGTGTTGATTTCTATCATCATTATAAAGAGGATTTGGCTCTCTTTGCTGAAATGGGATTTCAAACACTTCGCATTTCTATTGCATGGAGTCGTATCTTCCCTACTGGAGAAGAAGCGGAACCGAATGAAAAAGGGCTGCAATTTTATGATCGTGTATTTGCAGAAATGAAAAAACACAACATAGAACCGATCGTGACACTCTCTCATTATGAAATGCCATTAGCCCTTAGTGTGAAATATAACGGCTGGGTTGAAAGAAAAGTAATCGACCTCTTTGTAAAGTTCGCCAATGTTTGTTTCGAACGTTATAAAGATGATGTGAAATATTGGCTCACTTTTAATGAAATTGATAGTATTCACCGCCACTCTTTCATTACAGCGGGAATTATTCCTGATCGCTGTCCAGAAGGAAAAGTGGAAGAGACGGTGTACCAAGCACTTCATCATCAATTTATTGCATCTGCTCTTGTAACAGCAGATTGCCATCGTATCATCCCAGGTAGCCAAGTAGGATGTATGCTGACTAAATTGACAACGTATCCGCATACGTGCCACCCGAATGATGTGGAACAAGCTTTGAAACAAAACTTAGAAAACTATTTCTATGCAGATGTTCAGGTATTTGGCGAGTATCCACCGCTGATCAAGCGCATGCTTGAGAGAAAAGATATTCATATTCAAATGGAAGCAGATGATCTAACCATTTTAAAGGAAAACACAGTAGATTTTATCTCATTCAGCTACTATATGTCTTTAACGGAATCAGCCCAAGAAGGATTAGAAGAGACAGAAGGAAATACCATTCGTGGAGTCAAAAACCCTTATCTTCCTTCAACTGACTGGGGCTGGCAAATTGATCCGGTTGGTCTGAAAATTTCTTTGATCGAATTGTATGATCGCTATCAAAAACCTCTTATCATTGTCGAGAACGGCATGGGTGCAAAGGATGTAGTTGAAAGTGATGGCTCAATTCATGACGACTATCGTATTAACTATTTTAAGGAACATTTCCGTCAAATGAGAGAAGCCATTGAAGAAGGCGTCGATCTCTTCGGATATACGAGCTGGGGCTCAATTGATATTATTAGTGCAGGTACATCACAAATGTCAAAACGCTATGGCTTCATTCATGTAGATCAAGATGATGACGGGAACGGGACATTAAAACGATCTCGAAAAGACTCATTTTATTGGTACAAAAAAGTCATTGAGACAAATGGTGAATCGCTTGATTGAACACCACAATCATGAAAACAGGTGATGACGATGTTTAAAATCAAAAAAGTTTTAAACTCGAGCGTGGTCCTGGCTGAAGATCAGAACCAACAGGAGATGGTTTTGTTCGGCCGAGGAATTGGCTATGGACAGAAACCAGGTCAAATGATAGAAGAGAAAAAAGCGGACCAAGTCTTTATGTCAGTCGATAACATGAGAGCAAAAGAATTTCTTCAACTGTTAGATTCAATGCCTCAAGAATTTATCGATTTAACTCAACACATCGTCCAATATGCAGAAAAACGTTTAAACTCAAATTTAAATTCAGGTATTTATTTTACCTTAATGGATCATTTGAATTTTGCAGTGGAACGTCATAAAAAGAATATTAATATTACGAATCGCGTGTATTGGGAAATCAAAAATTACTATACAGAAGAATTTGAAGTAGGAAATTACGCACTTGAGTTAGTCAATGACACATTTGGCATACAATTACCAAAAGAAGAAGCTGCCAATATCGCCTTTCACTTAATTAATGCATTAGGTGAAGAGTCCGAGTCGAAAGATGGTATGAAATACGCCAAGATGATCGGAAGTATTGTCAATCTTGTGCGCTACACGTTGAATATGGAAATGGATCAAGAGAATATTCATTACAGCCGGTTCATTACACATGTGAAATTCTTTGTAGAAAGATTTTATGCTGATAAATTATTATCAGATCAAGAAAATGAGTTATTTGAACAAATTGCACACTTATATCCTCAAGCGATGGATGTTGCTTTTAAAATCAAAGACTATATTAAACAGGTGCATAGTATCGTCATTCCTAATGATGAGCTTACTTATCTTGCGGTACATATACACCGCCTCATATGTTATCAGCAACTAAAATAAATGTGGAACCACTTGCCTTGATGAGGCGAGTGGTTCTTTGTATGACCAATGTTATATTAAGTTCCGATAGGGCGTTCTGTTGTACCAGGATTGCCATCATTTAATGTATTGAAAGCCCCTGTTTGTCCTAAAACAACGATGGTCAAAGTGATGATCAATAAACTCATTTTTTTCATTAGAATTCCCCCAGTCAATGATAGGATGTTTCATGCGATCAGCTTCCTTTAAAAAGAGATAGGCTTGATGAATTGCTCCCAGCTCTTCAAAGTGTTTTGCAGCTAATGCACTTAATTCACAGACTCCTTCAGCATCTTTTAATTTTTTAAGAATGCTGATTTCATCGAAACAGGCTTGAGCTTTTTGAGCCATATCTTCAGTGAAGTATAGATGGTAAAGCAAATTCATTTTTGCTGTATAGGTGGGGCATTTCTCTGATTCATGTTTTTGGTTCACCAATTCGAAGTAATAGAGAGCTTGTGTCCTTTCATCGATAGAAAGCAGCTCTTTCATTAACATGTACATGGAGTGATGAAAGTAACACGAAGAGAGGTAGTCTTCATCACTAAGAGCCTTTTCTAGGGCATCAATACATTTTTTGGATTCGCCAGCTTCGGCGTACAAAATGCTGATATTATGATAAAGCTGTGATGTTAGAAAATGATCGTTGAGACTGTCTGCGATGTGTAATGCTTTTTTGTAGTAGTCTTCTGCTCTTATAAAGTCACCAATGTCCATATAATTAGCAGCGGCGATGACAAAGGCTGCAGCTAGTCTTCTCTCATATCCTTCATGACTTTTGAAAATATCAATAGCATTCTGAATATAGTGTAGAGAAATCAGGCTTTGACGAAGCAGCATATATAAGTTAGCGATTTTCGTATGAAATTCTGCTACTTCTATTTCATCAGGAATGTGTTGTAGTTTTTTCTCGGCAATTTTAAACAGTCCAATAGCTGATGCATAGTCTCTTTTATATGAAGCGTAAAGGGCTTTGTATAGGTAAAAGTAGTATTCAATTAAGTCGTTTGTTTTAGAGGGGCAATCTGGCTCTGGCTGTTCCTTCAGTTTTGTACCTCTCCGTTCATATAACATGAGCTTATACTTGCCTTCTAGCAATGAGTAATAGGTCAAGACTTCCTGATTTTCTTCCATTTTTTGAAGTAATTCTTTTAATTCTGTATACATTGCTTTTGCACTGTGTACATCATGCTTGCGAATTGCAATTCTCCAATCATTTAAACGATTCCCCACCTGTTCAGCAGAAATGATAGCCATGGAAATTTCACCTCTTTAAGATCCTTTCACCTGTTTCATAAAAAACGATATCACAATTTTTGGTAAAATATAATCGTTTCTGCGAAGTGATTGACAAGAGGTAATAAAAAGGACCTAAGGTCATGTGATGTACGATATTGTAAGGGTGAGTGCTTGTTAGCACAAATGAATAAAATCTCTTTTTGGAAATCTAAAAAAGGGATATATACAATGGATTTTATGATAATGAACGAAAATATCACTCGTATATTTGGAATAAAGCAGTTTTAACTATTTCAGAGGAAAAATGGAAGGTCGATCTAGGAAAGAAAATCATGTATGATGTTGCTAGATCATGAGATAAGAAACTGGTAGATGACGACAAAAGTAAGTATTAAACACAAACTCCGACCTTTTAGAAAGGATGTTGAAATGAAAAAAAGATTTCAAAGTTTAAATGACAAATCACAGTCATTATCGCGACTCTGTTACTTGTTTTAGTGACTGTTTATATGTCAAAGAGATACTTTTATAGCAAAGAAATTGAGCTGCTGACAGAATCTTGTCAACAAGCTGGCGGCAAAATCATCTTAGAAACAAATAGTTTGTCTATGGATTACTCGTTTGAGTGCCAAAAAAAGTAGAACAGGCAGTTTCCTGCCTGTTTTTACTCAAATTAAAAACCTAAATCTTGCAGCCATTGATTTAATCTCATTTCTCGGTTCTCGGCAGTTGAATGGACATATCTACCTAATTGTAAACTGTCTGCAATTTCTCCGTCATTCATAAACATGATTTTTTCAGAACGAAGAGCCACCTTAGGGTCATGTGTGACAAGCAGCAGTGTTGCTCCTTCAGCGTGTACTCTTGAAAAAATATTCATCACTTCCTTCGTTGTACTGGAATTAAGAGCACCTGTTGGTTCATCAGCAAAAAGTATGTCTGGTTCATTCATGAGCGCTCGGCAGATAGCGGCTCTTTGAAGCTGTCCTCCCGATACTTCTGTCAAATATCTATTTGCCAAATGATCAATATCAAGTTTTTCCATTAAATATTGAGCTCGTTCATTCAATTCTTGTCTTGTCTTTTTCTTTGCTAAATAAGCTGCAGTAATGATGTTGTCAAATAGATTAAGATTTTTTAATAAATGGCTGTGCTGAAAGACAAACCCCATCTCTGTTAAGCGCAGAGCAGTTAACTGTTTGTCTGTCATTTCTGATAGTGATCGGCCTTTATATTTGATCTCTCCTGTTGAAGCTTTTTCTATGCCGCTAAGCTGATAAAGTAGTGATGTTTTCCCGCATCCAGAAGGTCCCATAATGGTCACGAATTCCCCACGCTTTATCGATAAATGAATATTCTTAAGAATCGTTTGTTTCTGTCCTTTTAATGAATCGATATGCAATGACAATTGCTGCGTTTCAATCAAGTGTTCCATGTGAAACATCTCCTTATAAAAGTGTATGCCTTGTCGTTTGACTAGAAAAAAACGTCTTCAATAACCAGGTGGTCAAAGCTAAATTGACAATAACTAGTGTAACGGGGTACACAACTGACACCCATTGCGGTGACAGCCACTGGAGGCTCGATGCCCCTAATGTTGCTCCACCTATACTCATCAAAGCAGGACCAATGGTACTCACCGCGATTGTTCCAATAAAGGCGCCAAAACACAGAACAACGATAAAACTCGATATATATTGTGCTGTTATATCTGTTATAGAAAATCCAATTGTTCTTAGCATGTGGTTTCGGCTCGAATCTTTCGCCTTTAACATGTGCAGAAACATGAATAGCATTAAGCTGGCGGTTCCAAAGGCAGCTAATGCAGCAAAAAATGCAATGACTTTTACAATAGCTGCTGTGCTGCCGATCGTTTGATGAACGTATTCTTTCATATCTGTCACTTTTGCAGGAGATACCTTTTTTTCAAATATTGTCTTTTTCTCTGCAAGATTTACTCCTGGCTTTAGTTGGATTTGAATGGTTTGCCAAAGAGCTGGTTGAGGAAATGGCTGTGATATTGCTTTTGCTGTTTTGCCTCCATTTGTCACGTCCTGATAAATACCTGTCACCGTTCTTTGGATTTCATGCCCATTAGTTACGAGAGTGATTCTTTCTCCTATCTTTTTCTGAAGTGAATCTGCATTTAATACGGATAAGGCAATTTCTTCATTCTTTACAGGCTGCCGTCCTTGTAAATAGTTGAGGGGAAATGCTGAGAGCTTACCTGTTTCTAAATAGAGCGTTTCTAATGTGTTATCCTTTGATTTTGCCTGAAGAGATGTAGTTTCATAGATGGCTGCTGTTTGTATGCCTTGATCTTGACGAATCATTGATTCTATTTCGTTTGTATTTTTCGCTAGATGATTTCCTTGGCGTATATCCATTCGAAGGTCACTTTTACCAGAGCCAAGGTATGTGATGAAATCCGGTGATTGTAAGGTATGCCATAGCTGAATAGGCATGAGCATTAAAAATGTACAGAGTGCAATAATACAAGTAATCGTTGTGTACAACTTCTTTCGTGATATCAGGTCTTTTAAACCAAGCCAAATATTGATTGGTATGAACCTGCTTTTCTTAAGGTGCATAGGTATTTTTTTCTTATGATTCGGTGAATTGATAACGCCTTGAAGTGCTTGAGCAGCTGATATTTGACCAAACTTTCTTAGGACAGCATAGCTGCAAGAGATGACGATCATTGCCGTCGCAATAGAAACAAAAAGCGGGATTAACCAATGAGCAAAAGAAGGCTGTTTCCCCAAGTATCGGTGAATATTGGTTGTAAACATATCACCAAATATAAGCGTTAACACATATCCTGCTATACACCCTGCACAAGCAAGCGCGGCATACTTACCAACGTATAATTGCTTGATTCTTGTTAAAGGGATCCCAAGCACCTTCAGTATGCCAATTTCACGTTCATCCTCTTCTATTGAAGCCGTCATAGCAAGATGGAGAGAGAGAAGGGCTATACTGATGAGCAGCAGGCAAACAAGCAGGAGAATGGCAATGACCATTCCATCTGTCAATGCATTCAGCATACGCAGTAAAGGTAGTGTGACAGCTGGACCTTGTTGTGGCAGTTGTGATGATTGATAGATTGCTTGAAAAGTATCTGTCTGCGCGGCATCATGTAGTAAAAATTCGATTAAGTACTCTTTTTGTTGAAACACTTGATTTATTGCATCCCAATCCTCGTTATGAAGAAGAAATCTTTTTGAACTGACAAGACTGGGGTTCATTTGTGCATCTCGCAAGAACGCTTTGATGCGAAAGATGAATTGATTAGCTCCTTTCTCAATCAGTAATGTTTCACCTATGTTAAGCCGATACTTTTGTTGAAAATAAATTGGGACAGCCACTTCACCTTTATTGACAGTAAGCTTTTCGTTTTGTTCATTTAGAAGAAAATCAAAGTTGTGATTTTGCTTCACAAATAAATGATCCATCACACCTGCTTTGGCAGGCTCATGTCCGAACCTGATGTTTGCATGTTCAATTGGTATCATTGGGACGATTTGATGGGCTTTTACCATGGATTGCTTGCTTGAAAATACTTCAATGTCTTTTTCATTTAGGTCGCCGTCATGCATTTGGACAAAGTCTGGTGCTTTGGCAGAATGGAGCAGGTTAGAAATGGAACCATTCAGCTGTACGATCATTTGAGCTGCACTTGCTGCGAGAAATGAAGTCATCATGATGCAAATGGTTAAGCCGATTGAAATGAGACGGTGTCGGGTTAAGTCTTTCTTTATAAACGCTAATCTCATGAGGCTGCTTCTCCTTCATGCTGAAGCATATTTTTTGTTAAGCAGGCTAGTGCAAACATGAAAGTACTGACAATGAGCACCGTCACATACATGGTGGCTGAAAACGTATTGAACAAAAATCCATACATCATTTGGCCAAGCGGAGCAGCACATTGAGAAACCATTGTCAGATTGGCCATTACTTTTCCTAATTGATGATTTGGTGTTTTCTTTTGAACATGTGAAATCACAACGATTGAGATCATAGTTAGCAGCATAGCAATTGGAAGACATCCTGCTAAAAAGAGAAAATAAGCTGGATAAGTACCAAATTGAAGAGCTGTTTTGGATGTTGAAAGCGCCATAGGCAGCAAGATGACTGCGATGACAAGAAGCCAGCGATATAAAGTAGGAATGCGCCAATGCTTCGCTACAAGTCCAACTAGCAGAGCCCCCGCGATGACAGCGAACTCAATCAAGCCCATGCCTATTCCATACATGATGTCACTGCTCTTCATTGTGACCCTTAAAATGATTGGACCCCCAACAATAAAAAATGGTGTAAGGATGAAATTTAACATTGCGGCAAGCAGCATGGCTTTTTTTAAAAATGGCTGGCTGCCAATATAAGAAAATCCTTGTTTCATATCTTTTATGAGTACCTTGCTCATGGACTCTGTCAGCGGACTAGGGGAGAAGGAAATGTTTAGCCGTAAAAGCATGCAGGCTGATAGAAAAAATACGATGGCACTCGCACCGATGATGGCTTGGCTTCCAATCATTCCGTATAGAACTCCTCCGATAATAGGTGCGAGAACACCTGAAAGTGCCTGAACGCCATTGACAATGCCGTTTGCTTGTTCTAATTGCTCTTGTTTCACTAGCTGTGGAATGCTGGACATGACAGCGGGAGCATAGAACGTACTCATCACGCCAAGCATTATCATGACAGCTCCGATCATATAGAGTGAATCATTTCCCGAAAATAACCAAAAATAAAAGGCAAGAATCATCATGCCGGTGAGGACATCAAATAAAATCATTAAATTCCTTCTGTTAAATCGGTCAGCGATTGCACCAGCTAACGGTGAGAGAAGGAGCGGGATATTGGATAAAGCGAAAAGTAAGGCATATAAATCAACTCGATGCGTCATATCCAGTACGTGTAAAGATAGAACAAATCGAATGAGAGAAGATCCGAAAACGGAAATAATCTGTCCGAGAACGAGGTAGATAAAGTGGGATGACCCTCTTTTGGATAACAAAGACATGAATATCACTCTCCTTTTAGACCGACCGTCAGTCTATAATGTATGCAGGATTGGTATTGAAGTGACCAATCACTGATTATTTTCATCCAGCTCTCCAGATAATCGCTTCAGCAGGAATGAAAAGCTCCCCTTTTCTGCATGCAATGAGGATTCGAGTATATCTATAAAAGCTAAAGCGCGTTGTATACTTTCTTCGGCTGTCCATTGAAAAAGGCCTTCATCAAATATGACCTGTGCAGAAGCAAGGAGAAATTCAACCGTCTCTTGCGGATACTTCGTTTTGAATGTCCCTTCCTCTACACCTTGCTGAATGACATCTGCCAACACGGGTGATAGTTCTTTAATGGCTTTGATTAAGCTTTTTTGATGCATTTCTGCATTAGAAGGCTGATGGAACTGATCGATCATGCCCTGTTTATGGCTTCCTTGCTGAGGTGATTGCGCCATGATGATACGAAATAGTTTGTCAACGACTGGAAGGTCTGGCTCAGCTGCAATACGCTTTGCCACGATGATATCTTCTTTGATGATCCTGTCAATAATGGCATCCATTACTTCTTCTTTGGATGAAAAGTAGTAGTAAAAGGTGCCTTTTGCGATGCCAACGGCTTTTAATATGTCAATAATCGTTGTTTTCTGATAGCCTTTGGTTGAAAAAAGCGCTTCGGCTGCGTTTAATATGTCATTTTTACGTTCCTCAGGATGTTTAACGGTTCTCATAAAGCCATCCTTTCTTTTAACTAGACTGTCGGTCGGTTCTTGATTTGATTAAACACTTTTCAGGGTGTCTTTGTCAATGGCTGGTTATGATACATTGAATGAAAAAAACCTTCAGGGGAGATGACAAATGCAATTTTTGACCAGTGAATTGGCTCAAGAAATGGTTGAACGTACGATGCATATTTTACATAAAAACATCAATGTGATGAATGCAGATGGTGTCATTATTGGTTCTGGTGAACGAAACAGGATTGGCCATAAACATGATGGTGCACGGCTTGTGCTGACAAGCGGGAACAGTGTGGAAATTGACCAGGAGACCTCTTTGCGCTTAGAAGGGGTGAAACCTGGGATTAACTTGCCTATCTGCTTCCATGAACAAGTAGTTGGTGTGATTGGAATTACTGGTGAACCAGAGGACATTCGGCATCATGCCGAGCTGGTGAAGATGGCAGCTGAACTGGTGTTAGAGCAATCTTTTCTGCTTGAGCGGGTTCAATGGCGTCATCGAATAGAGAGTGAAATTGTCAATCAGTTGATTTCATATTCTGATGTTGGGGATCATCAGCTGAAAAATCGAGCTGCTTGGCTGGGGATGGATTTAGACAAGCGCCGAATGGCTATTGTTTTTCAGCCAGTTCCATCCTCAGAGGATGCTGTTCATAAATTGATGCATGCGATTCAATATGATAAGAATGCGGATGATTTACTTGGCATGACCTTTTGTCATGAATTGATTCTTTTAAGTCAGCCCATACCTGAACATCGAGTAAAGCAGGCGGCAGGTCATCTGCAAAAAACAATGCAAAGAGCAGTAGGAAGCCAAGTGTTAGTGGGGATAGGGACTGTCGCTGAAGACATCAGCCAGCTGCCAATTTCTTTTCAGCATGCGAGAGAAGCCCTGAGGTTAGGGAAGGCTCTTGATCCGGAAGAAAGTATGTATTTCTTTGAATCGTATCAGCTGGAAAGCTTATTCATGAAGGTGGGAATTGCTGAAAAGAACAGTCGATGGACTGACTTTTACAAGCCTTTGACACAAGAAGCAGAGCTCGCCCATACATTAAGGGTTTACATTGAAGAGGGCGGTGATTTGCAAAGAATTGTTGATCGTTTATTTATTCATCGGAATACATTGCGTTATCGTTTAGACAAAATTCAAGGATTGACCGGAAAAGACCCTCGTCATGTAAAACAGTTAATCGAGCTTTATATGGCGCAGCTAATGACTCAACTATCTTGATTGTGCAAATGCACAATTCGGTAGAGTGGTCAGTTAAAAAAGTTCATCCAGATTCACAACACAATCCCTTAGGGTAAACGCTTACAATTGGAGAAAGATATTTTTAGGGGGATTGAGAATGGGTGGAGATGTGACGGTAAGTACTCTGGGAGCCATGGCGGCGCTTGTGATCGCGATTGTTCTCATTCTAAAAAAAGTATCACCTGCTTATGGCATGCTGGCTGGTGCATTCATAGGCGGATTGGTTGGCGGGGTAGACATTGTTCAGACCGTCAACGTTATGATGGAAGGTGCTAAGGACATGATTCCGGCTGTCCTTAGAATTATGGCCGCAGGTGTACTAGCTGGTGTTCTCATTGAATCAGGTGCAGCGTTATCTATCGCTGAGGCCATCGTGAGAAGGCTTGGTGAGGCGAGGGCACTATTAGCACTCGCTCTTGCAACGATGATTTTAACAACAGTGGGCGTTTTTGTAGATGTTGCGGTTATCACGGTAGCGCCAATCGCACTTGCCATTGCCAAACGCGCAAAGCTCTCAAAAACGGGAATACTCCTTGCTATGATTGGAGGCGGGAAGGCAGGAAATATCATGTCACCGAATCCGAATGCCATTGCCGCTTCAGACGCTTTTGGTGTACCTCTGACTTCAATGATGGCTGCAGGAATCATTCCAGCTGTGTTCGGGTTGGCTGTTACATATGTATTAGCTAAAAAGCTTGCAAACAAAGGGACACCCGTTCTTGAAGAGGAAACTGGGCAAAGTAAAGTTCAAATACCTTCTTTTTTTCAAGCACTGGCTGGTCCGCTGGTTACCATTTTATTGTTGGCTTTAAGGCCGCTTTTTCAAATCAATATAGACCCAATGATCGCTTTACCGATTGGAGGGATTGTAGGTGCTCTTTTCATGAAAAAAGGGAAATTTCTCAATGATTATGCGATGTCGGGGCTTCATAAAATGTCAGGTGTAGCGATCATGTTATTAGGGACAGGTACATTAGCAGGAATCGTATCGAATTCTTCCTTAAAAGATGTGTTTATTCAGGCACTGGATGCATCGGGTTTACCTCCATATTTACTTGCGCCTACTTCCGGGATATTTATGTCAGCCGCGACCGCTTCGACAACAGCAGGAACGGCGGTAGCGAGTGGTGTGTTTAGCGGAACACTGATTGGGCTTGGTGTATCTGCTCTTTCAGGGGCAGCCATGATTCATGCTGGCGCAACAGTGCTTGACCATATGCCGCACGGGAGCTTTTTCCATGCAACAGCAGGAAGTGTTCAAATGGATATTAAAGAGCGTTTGAAGCTCATGCCTTTTGAATCGTTAATCGGTTTGACGTTAACCGTTGTATCGACCATTATTTTTGGCGTTTTCCAGCTGTTTGGCTGAGGACATGATAAGAAAAGAGGGCTTTAGGATGAAAATTGTGATCGCACCAGATTCATTTAAAGAAAGTTTATCTGCTTATGAGACAGCATGTGCCATTGAACGAGGATTTCGTTCTATTTTACCAAACGCAGAGTATATCAAACTGCCGATGGCAGATGGAGGAGAGGGGACCGTTCAATCGTTGGTTGATGCGACTGGCGGACACATTGTTCATCAAGTGGTCACGGGCCCGCTTGGTGAGCCAGTGAATGCCTTTTTTGGCATGTTAGGAGACGGTCAGACTGCTGTCATAGAGATGGCTGCAGCCTCTGGTTTACATCTTGTACCGCGAGAAAAACGTAATCCATTATGGACGACATCAAGAGGAACTGGTGAATTAATACTTGCAGCGCTGGATAAAGGAGCGAAGCACGTGATCATTGGCCTTGGCGGAAGTGCAACAAATGATGGCGGTGTTGGGATGATGCAAGGATTAGGTGCAGATTTCCTTGATAAAACAGGACATTCCCTGACGTCAGGCGGCGGGGCACTTCATCAATTAGCTTCAATTAATTTATCTGGACTCGATCCAAGACTGCAATCCGTCCGTCTGGAGGCGGCTTGTGATGTGGATAATCCTTTAACGGGTGAGAGAGGAGCGTCTGCTGTTTTCGGTCCTCAAAAGGGAGCAGATGAAGAAATGGTTCAAGTGTTAGACAAGAATCTGGCTCATTTTGCACTAGTAGCTGAAAAGCAGTTCAATGTCTCCTTTGGAGATGCAGCAGGGGCAGGAGCGGCAGGAGGACTTGGCGCGAGTTTATTAGGCTTTTTAAAAGCTGATTTGCAAAGAGGAATCGATATTGTGCTGAAGGCTGTTCATTTTGATGACGTCATCAAGGAGGCAGACCTTGTCATTACGGGAGAAGGCCAAATTGACCGGCAGAGCATTTATGGAAAAACCCCAATCGGCGTAGCCAAAGCAGCAAAGCAGTATAATCTGCCTGTGATTGGTATTGCAGGCTCTCTTGCAAATGACAGTGGAGTCGTACACGATCATGGAATTGATGCACTGTTTAGTATCGTTCCAGGTATTACCTCTCTGTCTGAGGCGATACGAGATGCGGCTCTTCATGTAGAAAGAACAGCCCGGAATATTGCGGCTGTGTTAGAAATTGGAATAAAAAAGTAAACGATGAAAAATGTTTCCTTTTCTATCACATTCCTTTCTATCGAAATGTGGTAAAATTGTTATAAATGATGTAGAAAGTTGGAGGAAACAAAAATGTCTAATCTACCGAATTGTCCTTCGTGCAGCTCACCTTATACTTACGAGGACGGCAGTCTGCTGGTTTGTCCTGAGTGTGCGCATGAATGGTCACTTGAACAAGAACAAGCGGCAGAGGAACAGCTTGTGGTCAAAGATGCGAATGGGAATCTGTTAAGTGATGGGGACACGGTCTCTGTCATTAAAGACCTAAAAGTAAAAGGTTCTTCATCCGTTTTGAAAATAGGAACGAAGGTCAAAGGCATTCGTTTAGTTGAAGGCGATCATAACATTGATTGTAAAATTCCTAGCTTCGGCGCAATGAAATTAAAATCAGAGTTTGTGAAAAAGATATAAAGTATGAAAAGAGGCTGTAAGAGGCCTCTTTTCTTTATTTATAGGTGAAAGGAATAATCTCAAACAAAATTCCATACATATATACCTGTTGAAAAAGGTTCATTTTTTAAAAAATCAAGCCTCTTTTCACATAAAAATCCGCAGTTTTCTTAACCCTACCTTAAAAAAGGCAGATGATTCGCTAAATTTTGGCTAATCCCCTTCACAACTTTTGGGCATTGCTGTACCATATGGAAGTGTTCTTCTATTTTTGACGGATCATGGTGTTTATCAGGAAATAGAATGATAGATGATACTTAGACAAAGAAGGAGAGGTAACGTGACGAACGTTTTAGAACTGCATAATGTATCTAGACATATTAGCGGGAAAAAGATTGTTCAAGACTTGAGCTTTTCTGTCCAAGCGGGCGAAGTCTTTGGCTTCTTAGGACCTAATGGTGCAGGGAAAACAACAACCATTCGTATGATGGTCGGTCTTTCTCCCATTACATCTGGTGACATTCTGATTAATGGACATAGTATTCAAACATCCTATCAGCATGCCATCCAACATGTCGGTGCGATTATTGAAAATCCAGAAATGTATAATCATTTAACGGCAAGACAAAATCTTGTTCACTTTGCCAGAATGAATGGGAAAGTGGATGAAGCGCGAATTGATGAGCTGTTAGAGCTAGTCAGCTTACAGCATGTGAAGCATAAACGTGTGCGCACATTTTCATTAGGAATGAAACAGCGATTGGGCATTGCGCAGGCACTCATACATAGACCGAAACTGCTGATCTTAGATGAGCCGACCAATGGACTTGATCCTGAGGGGATTCGAATGATACGAGATTACTTGAGAAGGCTTGCGAAGGAAGAAGGGCTGGCTGTAATTGTTTCAAGTCACCTCATGTCAGAGATGGAATTGATGTGTGATCGCTTTGCAATTATCCAAACCGGAAAGCTGATTGCGATTGAGGATCAGCGTGCTGAGACGAAGCAGGATGATTTGGTTAATTATCGAATGAAGGTAGCAGCCGGGGAGCTTGAAGAAGCACAGAAGCTCATTGATGCATTTGAGGAAGGCGTCTCTGTAAGAGAAGAGGAGCAGTACTTATTTTTCTCTATGCCAGAACAAAAAATGCCAGAATTAATCCGTCATTTGAGCAGCGCGTCTATTCATTTGTACGAGATCAAAATTGAAAAACAAACCTTAGAAGATAAGTTCTTAAGCTTAACAGGTAAAAAGGAGGCAGACGTATGATTCGCCTCATTCAAAACGAGTGGATGAAGATCAGTTATCGTGTTGGAACTTGGATTATGGTTGGACTTCTTGTGTTAGGTATGGTTGCCACGCTGATCTTTGTAGTGAAAACAAATGACAAAGATCAAGCTTCAGGTGATTGGAAAACCCAGCTAGAAATGATGAATAAGGAAAACAAGAAGGAGCTCAAAGAGACAGAGAATGGTTTCTTTAAAAGAGAGCTTGAAAAAGAGATCGCTATTAATGATTATCGAATCAAGCATAACTTGCCGCCGGCTGATCAGTTTAGCCACAGTGTATGGGATTATGTGAAAACAAACGCCAATTTACTTCAGCTAGTCGGTGTGTTTGTGATCATTATTGCTTCCACCATTGTATCGGCTGAATACAAGCATGGTACAATTAAATTATTATTGATTCGTCCACCATCAAGGCTAAAGATCCTAATATCTAAATATATTACGGTGCAGCTGTATGCTCTTTTACTTGTTGTGGTGCTATTTATCTTGTCATTCATATTGGGTGCTATTTTCTTTGGACTTAACACTGATTATGTGAATTTGGTGTATCAAAATGGTGAAGTGATTGAACGTTCACAGTTTGCCAATATGGTCTATTATTATCTCGCTCATTGTGCAATGTTTGTCGTTTTGGGAACCCTTTCGTTCGCCATTTCTACAGTGTTTAGAAGTGAGGCTATCTCCATTGCCATTAGTGTGTTAGCGTATATTGTGGGTGGATCAGTCACAGGTATTTTAATGCTCTTCTTTGATTGGTCAAAATATCTGTTATTTGCAAACGATCCATCCCAATACTTTATGGAACAGGTTACTGTTATCGAAGGTATGTCCCTAGGATTCTCACTAATCGTCCTAGTCATCTATTGGGCTATTTTCTTAGCCATTGCCTTAATCGTCTTTCAAAAGCGAGAAGTGAAAACAGGTTAATTTAACTTTTTAGGAGGTTTACACATGATTAAACGTAAAGGTGAAAAAATTATGGGGATTATTAGTATTGTCCTCAATGCCATTGGTGTCGGGTTTGGGGCATTAATCCTTTCTGTGGGTCCATCATTTTATGATGAAATCAATGAAGTGTTAAAAGAGGAAGGGGAAACATTGCCGATTGAAACGCTTCAGGCTTCGGTTCATGCGTTTGGTACTCAGTTCATGGTCGTTTCCGCAATTGCGGCTGTGCTGTCGATTGTAGGTGTGATTTTCTTGAAAACCGACCGTCGTGCCGTGCTTTCAGGTATTCTTTTCTTGGTTTCTGCTGTGACTCTTTTAATTGGAACAGTTGGCCTTGCATTCGCTCCAATGGTTCTATTGTTTATCATTGGATTAATGTCTCTTATTAGAAAGCCGAATACAGACATTCACACAAGTGAATATCCTTCATAATAAAAGAAAAGACATGCGCATATCCGCGCATGTCTTTCTTTTTAAATGATGCCAATCAGCATCGCCACGAACAGAAGGATAATACTGAATCCCCACATCCAAAAGAAGGAGTAGCGGATGTGTTTCCCCATATCAACCCCTGCAAGACCTACAGCGAGCCAAACAGCGGGAGCAAGCGGGCTGACAAAGGTTCCAATGATGTTCCCAATCATCATGGCATATGCCGCAGAAGTGCCTGGTACGCCAACTTCAGATGTAATGGATTCAACAATTGGCAGAAGAGCGTAATAATAGGCGTCTGTACTTGTCAGCATATCAAGCGGCACTCCAAGCATCCCAACAATGATATGTAAAAATGGCAGCAAGAAGGCTGGTAAAATGTGAATACTGTCAACAGCAATGGCTTTCAGCATCCCTGTGCCTTCAAGAATTCCTAAAAATGACCCTGCGGAAAAAATCACAGCCGCCATCATCAGCGCACTAGGTGCGTGTGCCTTGATCCTTTCCATTTGCAGATTCACATTCGGAAAGTTAATTAATAGTGCGAGAGACAGGCCAATCATAAACATAAAACTAGCAGGCATCACGTTCAACACGAGAAGCACCACAACACACAAAAACAGAACAAGGTTCACCCAAATGAGATGATAACGCTTTAAAGAGGCGTCTCCCGTTTCACTAATAGACTGAATGGCACGATCCCAATCTGCACCTTCTAGTTGAACCGCAGCTATTTCATTTGCAGCAATTTTCACCCGAATTCGCTTTTCTTCTCTCTTTCCTAAAATGAATGCCATTCCTAACACGAGTACAACGCCAATGAGCTGAATTGGAATGAGCGGCACCCAGAGTTCAGAGGGGTCCATATTCAGGACACTTGCTGCCCGTCCAGTCGGTCCAGCCCATGGAATCATATTGGTTAATCCAGCACTCGTCCCGATTAATAACAGCAGTAAATAAGGACTCATATGTAATTTTTTATAAAGCGGAAGCAGTGCAGGTACAGTTAATAAAAAGGTCGTAGCCCCTGCTCCGTCTAAGTGTGCGATAACCCCAATCAAAGCAGTTCCCATTGCAACTGTGACAACATTTCCTTTTGTCAGCTTGATTAAAGTCTTAATTACAGGTTCAAAGAACCCTGTATCTTGCAAAATACCAAAAAATAAAATGGCGAAGATAAACATGGTCGCCACCGGCAATACTTTGATAATCCCTTCCTCAAAGAAGGTTTGAATGTCATTGATCCCAAATCCCGCAATGAGCGCCCCTATTAAAGGCACCATGACCATGGCGACAATTGGACTTGCTTTCCCCCAAATCAGCAGCACAACAATCGTTAAAATAATCATCAATCCAACAAACGTTAACATAAGCCCCTCCCCCTACAAATAAAACGTTTACATTTGTCTATACTTTTCATCCAATGCATTCCCACAGGTGCATTGAAAAAAAGGGTATCAAATTTATGAGTATTAAGCAACCGCTTTCATACATATAAAATGGTAAAAAAGGATGGATGGACCAGTCGTGGCGCGGCATCAAATATTGTAAAAAAATTTAGATAAAAATAACGATTAAAGTTCACAATAATTAATATGGGTATTTAGACTTATTAAATTAAAAAGCGCCCAATAAATGGACGCTTCTTTCAACGATTTTTCAAGATGACATACTCGTAAGGATTAAGTTGAAGCTGCTCAGGCACTTGCTGTCCAGTCAGCATATTCTCATAGCTTGCCTCTGAATCTAGTGACATGTTCTGCTGCTCTTCTGTAAAATTCATCAAAAACACATAGTCCTGCGACCCGTCTGTTCGTTTTTGTACACTGACTCCTTCTGGAATTGCAGTGGATAGGACGGGCTGTATGCCAATACCTGCGATAAGGTCTTCGTAAAACTCATCATAAAAAGACTGCTCATTTTCTGAGGCCATATAGTATGCTTTCCCTTTTTCTAATGAACGGACAGTCAGGGCTGGCTGTCCTTCGTAGCAGCCATTCTCAAAATGCCCTAACACAGAGGCCGTTTCAGGATGTATAGATTCGCAATATTGTCCGACATGATAGGTGCGTCCATTCCCTGTGGTCATTAACACATGTTCATCAGGCATCAATGTGTTGATTTCCTCTGCCCAAATGCCAAGTACATGGCGGAGAGGACCAGGGAAACCGCCGAGGAAACAGAGATCATTTTCGTCGACTATGCCGCTCCAGTAAGTCGCGATAAAAATGCCCCCCTCTTTGACAAAGGCTTCAATTTTTTCTGCAACGCCTGGTTTGATCATGTAGAGCATTGGCCCAATGAGCACACGATAGGATGAGAAATCCTTTTCCATCCCGACTATGTCAACAGAGATACCTTTTTTCCAAAAGCTTCGATAGTGAGTTTGACAAGCCTCTACATAGCGTTTGTTTGTATTATTTAAGCCTTGCGCATCATCAATGGCCCAGTGATTTTCCCAATCATAAATGATGGCGACCTCTGGCTGAACGGATGTGCCCGCAATTGGGTGCAGCTGCTCCAGTTGTTTCCCTAGATCAGCTACCTCTTGAAACACGCGCGTATGTTCATGACCAGAATGATCGACAACGGCACCGTGGAATTTCTCAGAGGCGCCTCGGCCTTGCCGCCACTGGAAATAAAGCACGGAGTCTGATCCGTGGGCAATTGCCTGCATGGCAGAAAGGTGTGCCATGCCTTTATGTTTGACCTTGTTCACTTCATGCCAGTTTACAAGGCTCGGCGTACTCTCCATGACGAGAAACGGCTGTCCGTCCTTTAAGGAACGATACAAATCATGTACAAAGGCAACGTTCGATGCTAATTCGGCCGTTGTTTCTCTGCCGCTGTGCCAAGCAGGATAGCTATCCCATGAGATCACATCGACCTCTTTTGCAAATTGATGATAATCCAGCCCAAGAAATGGACGCATATGCGGATAGTCGCCCATAAAGTTCGTGGTTACTGGGATATGAGGCGTCAATTCCCGCAGCGGCTTAATTTCATTTTGATAAAAATTGATCGTTTGTGCTGTGACAAAGCGCTTCCAATCCAGGTTCATGCCGTGAATCATGTGCTCCCCGTGTGGTGCGGGTGACTCGATTTGTGACCAATCACTATACGTGTGGCTCCAAAATCCCGTCCACCATGCTTGATTCAAAGCCTCAAGATCGTGGTTGTATTTGTCCTTCAAATAGTCTCGAAATGCTTCCTGGCACAGGTCGCAATGACACTCGCCGCCGTACTCATTCGAAATGTGCCACATGATCAGTGCTGGATGATCCTTGTAGCGTTCCGCAAGCAGCCGGTTGAGTGTATTCGTTTTTTCTCGATAAACCGGAGAGGTGAAGCAATGATTATGGCGCAGTCCATGTAAGTTACGCTGACGATTCGCTTCGACGCGCAATACTTCTGGATATGTTTGTGACAGCCAAGCAGGTCTTGCTCCGCTTGGCGTTGCGAGAATGGCGTGTGCCCCCTGTGCTGCCAAGCGGTCCATGATGTCATCCAGCCATGCAAAGTCATACTGACCCTCTGCTGGCTCTAGCTTACTCCATGCGAAAATGTTGATGGAGAATGTTTGACAGTGTGCAAGCTTCATTAATCGAAAATCTTCGTCTATGATCTCGGGCATATGCAGCCATTGATCTGGATTGTAATCGCCACCATGCAAAAAACCTTTCACATTTGGGTGAACGAGTGGGTAACGCTTTCCCATTTTGTCACGTCCTATCCTTTTAGTTACGGTGTCATTTGTTTAAATACATCAAGAGAAGGCAGTGCTTTTCCGTTGAAATCAAACATCGCTTGATTTTCCCACGCATTTCCGACAGTCCCGGTTGTTTGGATATAAGCGAGCCCGTATTGACTAGACCACGGAGCACCTTTCGCTGGAATCCAAAGCGGCTCCCAATAAAAGAACCCCTTCCCGCGGTTGTTGTTTACTTGTGAAATTTTTTCGGATAGATCTCGTATAAAAGATGCCTGGCCTTGAGGTGAGGCTGGATAACCGGCTGTATTGACAGAGTCTTGGTTAAATGAGTTATCTAGGTTGTCACCGTTTGCTGTCGTAAAGCCGTAAGCAGTTTCTACCACGATCACGTCTTTATTATAGCGGGCACTGATATCATTCATATTGGACGTAAGACCGCTAAAGCCGCCGTCCCAATACGGGTAATAAGATAAACCGATCGTATCGAAGGAGACGCCTCGTTTTGTGATTTCATCAAACCACCAGCGGGATGCACCATTGTCTCCGCCATGTGCAAGGTGAAGCATGATTTTGATGTTTGAATCGACAGAGCGGACGGCATTTGTGCCAGCTTTTAGCAGAGCAGCGAGCCGGTCAAATTCACCACCGCCTTCACCCCAGCTTTTTCCGTTTGGCCACAGTATACCTGAGTTCAACTCATTCCCGACCTGAACCATATTCGGCAAGGCATTTTGCGCTCTCATCGCTTTGAGCACATCACCTGTGTAAGTGCCGACCGCTTTTTCTAAATCGCTTTGTGAGAGGGATGCCCACGCTTTCGGTTTGAATTGTTTACCGGGGTCAGTCCAGAAATCACTGTAGTGAAAATCAAGCAGCACTTTCATGTTTTGTGCTTTTGCACGTTTCGATAAAGCGATGGCTGTATTGAGATCATTTGTGCCGCCGTTATAGGCACGGCCTTGATTGTCATATGGATGGTTCCACAGTCTGATACGCACATAGTTGACACCTTTATCCTTTAATAGCTTAAGCGGATCAACCTGCTGTCCGTTCTGGTTGTAGTATTTGCCGCCGCTTTTCTCCACTTCTGCAAGCATCGAGATATCGGCTCCCTTGATGAAATCACCTTGCAGTCCATTGATCGGTTTCACAGAAATCGTATCGGCCCTTGCTTCAGGCAGAATACCTAATCCCATCAGAAAGAAAACGACAACAGTGACAAGCAACCATTTCTTCATCAAATCTCCCCTTATCCTTTTGTCCCGCCTTGTGTGAGACCGGACACAAATTGTTTTTGTAAAACAAGGAACAATAAAGCGACTGGAATCGCAATGAGTAAAGCCCCGGCTGCAAAGGTCGTGTAGCTTGCACCCATTTTGTCTGACACAAGATTGTACAGACCGATTGGGAGCGTATACATTTCGGGTGAGCGGACAATGACACTGGAAATGATGAAATCACCCAGCGGACCTGTAAATGAGTTGATTGCGACAACAGCTAAGATGGGCTTAGCGAGCGGCATAATAATTTGGATGAAAATCCGGAAATGCCCTGCGCCGTCCATTCTGGCTGATTCATCGAGATCCTTTGGAATCGCATCAAGATAGCCTTTCATTAAATACGTATTCATCGGAATTTGTCCACCTGCATAAATCAAAATCAGGGCAAGGTGGCTGTTAATGAGTCCAAGCATTTGAGCAAGAACAAAAATCGCTATCAGCGCTGAAAATTGAGGAATCATTTGCAGCAGCAAAAAGAGCATCAGCCCATTTTTCCGTCCTTTGAAGCGGAATCTGGAAAAGGCATAGCCTGTAAAACTGACAAGAACGAGCGTTAAAACCATTGTGGCAATACTGATCTTCATTGAGTTCCAATACCATTTTGCATAAAGTGCCCCCTGACCGAAGAACAGCTCGGTGAAGTGGCTGAACGTTGGATTCTTCGGAAACATGCTTGTACTCATGAGGCTGTTCCCAGGGTTAAAGGAAGCACCGATCGTCCAAAGCAGTGGATATAGAATACAAATGGAGGCAATGAAAAGGATAAAATAAGTGATGCTCAGGCGAATGAGCTTGTTTTGTTTTGATCCCATATCACATCATGTCCTCCTCTTTGAATGAATTCGTTCTCTTAAACTGCCAGAGTGCAATGGCGATGACAAAGATTGAAAGTAAGATCGTGACAGCGGCAGCGAGTGCATATTGAGAAGACTGCATCGTGAGTTTGTAAATCCAAGAAACCAAGATGTCCGTTCCCCCAGCAGTTGAGCCAGCGACAGGCGGTCCTCCGCCATTAAATAAGTAGATGATATTAAAGTTGTTAAAGTTAAACGTATATTGCGTGATTAATATAGGCGCAATGGAATAAAGGACAAGCGGTAACGTGATGGACCGGAATTTCTGAAAGAAGTTTGCCCCATCAATGGTCGCAGCTTCGTATAGATCCTCTGGAATTGCTTGCAAAACACCGGTTGTCATAATGAAAACAAAAGGAAATCCAAGCCAAGTCTGCATCGCAATGAGTGCAATTTTGCTCCAAAATGGATCTGTCAGCCATGGTTTTGGATCAATTCCAATCGATGCAAAAAGTGTGTTGTTAATGGCCCCAAATGTATCGTTGAACAGTCCAGCAAACACCAAAATGGTCACAAAACCCGGAACAGCCCAAGGGAGAATCAAAATGGTTCTAAAAAAACGTTTTCCTTTTAAATCCTTCTGATTGAGCAGAACCGCTAGAAAGATGCCGACAGCACATTGAAGGGTCGAAGCAGCCAGCGTCCATACGACGGTCCAGCCAAGTACATCAATGAAAGTGTCTCTCCAAATATCAATTGAAAAGATATTTTGGAAGTTCTTGATCCCTACCCAATCGATCAGATTGGCAGGAGGCGAGTGGTATAAATCGTAGTTCGTAAAGGCAAGCGCAAAGCTGAACATAATAGGAAAGACAACAGAGAATAGAAGTAAAAAGAAAGCAGGAGTGCTCATTAAGTAAGGAAAGCCTTGGTCGATCAGCTGATGATATTGAGCTCGGATGGAATGAAGCGGAATCCCTTGATCACGTTTCTTTCCGTTCATAAAAGCATCACGCATCATGAGTACGTAAAAGCCGATACCAAAACCAGCTGTTAACAGCGCAATAATCCCTTTTGCTAAAAGAAAAACAGAGTTGTCACGAGGCAGCATCGTACCAAGTGTGAACAGCCCCCAAAAGCCAATATTGAATAAATCATAAAATACGATGAAAAAAGAGACGCCAAACAGGAAAAAAAGTGCCCCTTTGCCGTACTGTTTGTTGTACATTTGCCCCATCCCGGGTATTAAGGAGAACATTAGCGCCCGTCTCCGGTGTGTCTTTGATTCCACTATGTGTGTGCGGTCTAGTTCAAGGTTACCCGTCACGTCTAACACCTACTTCATATGAAATTAGATCAAATACGGGCAGCTTGATAGACTTAAAGGCTACCCGTGTTTGATGATTACTTAGAGTGATTTGCTTTAATTTGAGAGTCGATTTGATTGACCGCATCATCAAATGCCTTTTTCACATCTGTCCGGCCTGTTGCAATGAGACCTAACGCGCTGTCAATCGGCTTCCACACTTCTGCCATTTCAGGGGTATTCGGTGTCAGCGTGGCATATTTCGTTTGTTTTGAAACAGCATCCGCATTTGCGTTTCCTGTGATGATTGGATCCTTCATCAGCTTTTTCACTGGTGGAATTTCCTCTGTTACTTCGAATCGCTTCTTCGAATTTTTTTCATTCGTGATAAATTCAACAAATTTCTCAGCAAGGTCTTTATTTTTAGAATAAGAGGAGACGTTGTAGCTCTTTACACCTAAGAATGAGCTCATATGCTTTCCGTTAGGGAGTATTGGCAGCTCTGTTACGCCATAGTCAATTCCAGCTTCTTTATATGGACCAAATGACCATGGACCAGAAATGACAGCAGCGGCCTTTTTCTCTGTGAATAAGGAGTTGAGGACATTGATTCCTTGTTCACCAATGATGCCTTTCGGGAAAAGTCCTTCGCTAAAGAATGTTTGAATGTATTTTCCGCCTTCAACAGCGCCATCGTTGTTCAGGCCAATATTGTTCACATCATAGGAGCCATCGCTTTTCTGTTTGAAAATATAGCCTCCTGATCCGCCTAACACACTTTGTGCATAGTAAATTTCATCCCATTTCGCTACAAAACCGTATTTCCCGTCTTTTGTCAGCTTTTTCGAAAGGTCATACCAGCCATCAAGTGTAGTTGGTGCCTTTTTGACAAGGTCTTTGTTATAGAAAAGTACTGTCGTTTCAACGGATTTAGGAAGGCCATACAGCTTGCCGTCTACCGTTTGTGATTGAATGGATTCGTCTGTAAAGGAATTGATCACTTTTTGATCAGGCTTGATTTCCTGTAACAGCCCCTCAGTGACAGCTGATCCAATTTGATCGTGAGGCATCGTGATGACGTCTGGGCCTGTCCCGGCTGCTCCATCAAGACGGAGAGCTTCGATTTGGTCGGCATACGCTTTTTCGACCACTTTGATTTTCACATCGTTTTGTTTTTCGAATTCTTTTACAGCGTCTTGAATCCCATCAGATTTTTTGACATCCTCCCATACTAGCAAGGTCTTTGTACCTGTAGATGCTGGCTGTGTCCCGCTTGAATTGTCATCTCCTGGCCCGCATGCTGAAAGCAGAAGCACAGCAGTACCAACGACTGCTGATAATGTCGCCCATTTTCCCTTTTTCATTGGTAATCCCCTCTCGTTCTTTTTTCACGGATGATAAGAAAACGCTTTCTTAATGTGAGAATATCAACTTAAGTAAAAAAAGTAAACATATTTTATTAAATTTATTAAGTAAAATTTTTTACTCGTATAGAGAGAAAAGAAGCCCTCCACATTAGGAGGGACTTCCAGTTGATTATATGGTGCTTTTTCGAAAGACAGGCTCTGAGGCAATCAGAACAGTTTTAGGTAGTGTTCTGCCGTCCACAAGTCTTTCTAAAAGTAAATCGATCGCCGTCTCACAAAGTAATGACGTATGGATGTGATACGTGGTGAGCGGCGGCGATACATATTGAGACACATGAATATCGTTGATACTAAAGACGCTGACGCGGTTCGGCAGAGAAAATCCTCGCTCATTTAATGCTTGTAAGCAGCCGATGGCAAGAGGGTCACTAGCGACACAAAAAGCGGTGGGCAAATCATCACCAAGCTCGTCGATCGCCTTCATCATCAGCGAATAGCCTTCATCTACTGAGAAATGGTGGCCGATATAGACCAATCGCTTATCAAGCATTTGGCGGGCCAGCATGTATTCACGGAAAGTCGTTTCACGAATATCTGGAATGTGCACATTCGTATTCAGATCAAGGTCTGTGCCGCCAATGAATCCAATGGATTGGTGCTCTTTTTCGATAAAAGAATCGATGATCTTTTCAACAATTCGTTTCAGGTTCGGCTTTACAGAATCAAAACGGTCTTCATCTGGCGTCGTATCAATAAAGACAATGTGCGGAGTGATCGCATATAATTGGTCAAGCTCTGACGTTTTAAAGCGGCCGATGGCGATGATTCCTTCTGTAGCAGAATCAATGGAATGTAGCCCATCAGACGGATTGTAAGCGGTGACATTTAAGCTCCGAGTATTGGTGAGTTCCTCAATGCCGAGTCGAATGGATTTAAAATAAATATCTTCAAGCTCTTCCTTTTCGGTCATCCAATAGAGAAAGGCGATTTTTTTTAATGAATGTTTGAATGTCTTCTTTTGGTAGGACAAAGCTTCTGCGGCGGCATATACTTTTTCGCGTGTTTGATCGGTGACAGATAGGTTGGGATCTTGATTCAGTACGCGAGATACCGTTGCAATGGATAAGCCTGCTTTTTCTGCAATGTCCTTTATTTTAGCTGCCAAATCAGCACCTCCTATAGAAAATATCTCCTCTTAGTATAGAGTCTTTAAAAAAATTAGTAAATATTTTTATTAAATTGTTTTCGTTTAGGCGGTTCTTTACGTGCTGGAAAGGAATTAGTAAGATATATATAGGTAAGGTGTTGGATTAAGATTTCTGATAGGAGAGGGACCGATGTATTACGATGCACTGAAGACATTTGTGACAGTGGTGGAGGAGAAGAACTTTACAAAAGCAGCCCAAAAGCTGCGGATTTCTCAGCCAAGTGTCAGTCTTCATATTAAGAACTTGGAGCAGGAATTCCAGACCGTTCTGCTGAATCGTTCGCCAAAGCAATTAACCGTTACACCAACTGGGGATATGCTGTACCATCGATCAAAACAAATCATTCGTCTCTATGAACAGGCGAAGCAGGACATTTATGAGCATCACCACCTGGCAAGAGGAAAGCTGACCATCGGGGCGAGCTTCACCATTGGTGAGTATGTGCTGCCGCAAATATTAGCGGAGTTTCATCAGCTCTATCCGCATGTTGATATTGAGGTGGTCATTGATAATACAGAGGCTATCGCCAGACATGTCCGTTTATTCCATGTCGACATCGGTTTGATCGAGGGACAGACCAATGACAAAGAGCTTTCTGTAGAAACTTTTCTAGAGGACGAACTTTATATTGTGGCGCCATTAGATCATCCTTTTGCCAAGAGAAAAGATGTCACCATTGATCAATTACAGAACGAAACATGGATCACGAGAGAAGAGGGATCAGGGACAGGAGAATATTTACAGCATGTCCTGAAATCAAATGGACTGAAAGCACGAACCTTTGTGACTTTTAGCAGCAATCAAGCGATTAAAGAAGCGGTGATCCATGGAATGGGTCTTTCTGTTTTATCTAAATATGTCCTCCAGCGAGGCAGCATTGGCGGTGAATTGGCTGTTATTTCTGTGAGAGGCATGGATTTCAAACGAAAGTTCTCCTATGTCGAGTCACCGATGACCGGGGGAAATAAAAATAAGGAATTGCTCGTTGAATTGTTAAGGAAAGAGAAAAAGGACGCTTCTCCTCAGTAGGAGAAACGTCTTTTTTTATAACCCTTTAATTTTGATTTCATCGACTGGAAGGAAAATCTCACCTGTATCTGTATATTTCATCGTGACCTGATCGCCTTCTTTTAAATAAATGACGAGAGGTTCTTTTTCAGATGACATGGTGTAGCTTTTTCCATCGTCTAGCAGGAAGGTGACGGTTGTATAATCACCAGTCTTTTCTTTGTAGACTCGTTTGACCTTCCCTGCTGCTTCTTTCTTTTCCTGCTTAGAGGAACTATTAACGGTACCGCCGCCTTTTTGAAGAGCTGTCTTATAGGCTCTCAGTGCTTCGTTTGGTGTAGAAGCATACGCAGCGATTTCTGGATTGGCTGCAGAAACGATAAAGTAGTTTTGCAGGAATCCATTTGAATCGAGAACCGGTGTGAGCCAGCTGGCTTCCCCATAGAAATTATAGAGAATTGGCATGCGGCCTTTCCATTTCTTCTCGATGAATCGTTTCTCAATAATTTGCAGAGCGCCCTGAGAATCCATGTAGGATTCTTCAAGATTTCCAGTATAATAAGTCGCTTTTCCTGTCCGGGCATTGGTCAGGGCATATCCGAGCATGGAATCAACGCCCTCTTTCGGACTTGTGAAATCTGTGAAGTAATACATATCTCCTTTTGAATCAAATACAGGGCTCACATTGGCTTCCGTTCCTTCATCGGAAGGCAGCTTGACATCTGACTTTCCAAACATACTGTTCCAGAACCCGTGAATATAGTTTCCGAAATAGCTGTTTTGCAGACTGACCGCCTCTGGTGAAACAGCACCGTCGATAAAGGCAGGTACTTGATCTAGAGCATATTTCTTCGTCGCACCTGTTTTGGCATCAACAACGACCACACCGGAAGCTTTAAAGCCGTTTCGGGCAGAGATGAAATCGCCATACGTTTGAATGTAATAAGGCTTGCCGTCATCATTGATTTCCAGCTGTGTACCGCCGTAGAAAATCAAATCTGGGTACTGGAGACGGATATGCCGCTCAATTTCTTTGTTGAAATAGGAGGAAGGCGTATAGACCATCTCCGTCTTCACGAACTTTGGATTAGCAGAGGAGTCGGTCGCACTTAATGTAAAGTAACCCGGCGTGCTGCCTGCACGAATCCATTTAAAGAAGTCCGAGAACTCCACTGGAGCGATGTATACATACTCACCGTTGACCTTCTGAATTTGCAAGCTGCCAAGCTCATAGTAGCTTGTGTTTGGCACCTGTCCGAACGATTTCTTCATTTTGTTCCGGGCAAATTGAGGCGGCACACTCGCAGGTGTTTCTTTTTCATCAAATGCTTTGATTTCTACTTTTTGCTCCATTTTGGAGACATCGAATTTCTCATTCGCATTGAATAGAAAAGCTGTCGCCATGTAAACACCGAGCAGCAATAGAATAAGAAACAGCACGCCTTTGATTTTACGCTCCAATCCAACTGACAAAAAGGCGCCTGCTGCTGTCACAACAAGTCCAATCAGCCATAGAGATGAAGGGTTACGGTCTAAATTGGTAATGTAATAGAAAACAAAAATACCGATCATGAACAGCAAAGCAAGGCCTGCAATCCACATGAGCGGCACCTGCTGTTCTGTTCCTTTCTTTCTAACGATCAACCTGAGCGGTGTGAGCAAAAGGGTCAAGACAAGACCGATCACAACCGAAAATAACAAAATATATCCCACAAACAGATCTCCTTTCAAATCAATCACTCTTTTAGTATATACGAGTGAGGCGGGGAAAAGATTCATCGGATGGAAGGCTCATCTAAATGCCAATCGAGTTGATGGCAGATTGAACATCTTCTTTCAGTTCGTAAAATTTGAGTCTTTGTTCAATTTTTTCTATTAAGGCGTCTATGGCTTCACCTGACATGTGTGTATGGATGCGCTGTTGCTGTTTATACACTTTGACCAGAAGGTCGTCAATTAGATCTAAAATTTTTTCCGCTTCTTGGCGATCTTCTGCAAATTCATTTTGAAGCTGATGCCGGATAGCTCTGATAAGTGCTGTTTTCTGTTCTTCTTTGATCTTTGCTTTCAAAGCTGCCAGCTCTGCTGGTGTCATGTCTTCCGTGTCAAAGTTTGCTTTTGAGAAGATGGAGCTTGATGTATGCGTATCTGTCATTCTTTGCAAAAAACGATCTGCATCTGTTGGTTGTTTCTTTGAAAATTCCATTTGTCGTTCTCCTTAAGAAATACCCATGTTCTTCGCCAGGGCTGTATCTGCATCGTGGTATTGTTTTCCTAGCTCGCTCATATCATCTGATATTGAGTCCAGCCATCTTTTTAAATTCATAGCGTTATCAATCGCTGTATCATACTTTTTGACCGAATAGAACTCATTCTCAAGACTCTCTGTTTTTAAGTGGCGAATCACAGTATCCACATCTGAAGCCGTCAGCTGATCATATGAACCAAAGCCAACAATTTGTTTATACCTTGAGCGTACCCGTTCCACAGATTGATCCACTTTGACATCGAGTTTCTCAATTTTACGAATGATTTGCTGCATATGATGATCGGCATATGTCGAGAATTTACGCCCTGTGTTCATGAGAACGTGGGATTTAATTAAAATCGCCACCACACTATGAGGATCAACATTTGATTGGCTCAACTGATGTAACATGGCCGTGGTAAGTGAAGGGTTTTTTCTCAACATATCATCAATGGTTTGAACGGAGCCGTCTGCCGAAAAGGTATAACGATCTAAGCCATGGCTGCCAGCGATTGCTTCAAGGAATAAATTCGCATCCAGTGAAGGATTCACACTCATTGCCCGATTGAGGAGGTCTTTCATGAATTGGACGGCTTTTGAGGAGTCCTCGGAGTAATCGACACCTTCGGGGAGAGCGGCATCATACATCACTTTCACTCGACCGATTTCTGTCGTATGGCGATTTAAAAGAGAAAGCCCGTCATTGAGATTGATATATTCTGTTAATCTACTGCGGTAATCGCCTTTTAATGCTTTAGACTGTAGACCATCCGATAGATTTGGATAAATATTTGGATTCTCAAATGTGACCCCGCCTTGAATAAAGTCGTTTTTGACAAGAACATAGGAAGCATTTGACCCGCCGAGTGAATGACCTGTCACATACATTTTCGCATTCGGCATTTTCTTATGTATTTCTTTCGCATATCGATCCGCTTGAACCATTTGATTCTCTGCACCATGCTCAAATGGAATATTTTTAATCAGATACTTTGTATCCGAAACCATCCAATCTTGAACAATTTCATTTGTATAGGCGGTCGTGCCTGTTGTCAACTTAGTCGTCACTTCCTGTGAACCCTTCGATCTACTAAAAGGAGGCAGCTTCGTCAAAATGGTAGAAAGAAGATCATCTGACTCTTTTTTTCCATGTTTTTTAATGGTATCTTTATATTGGCCTGCACCAATCGGTTCAGAACCACGGTATGCGATGACGGCGTTTTTGATTTTGGTGAGGTCTTTGCCTCCATTAGATCGAGTGAAATCCTCTTCAGAAACAAGAGTTAAGGCATTGAGCCCTTTTTCCGTCTCTTTATAATCAATGACGTACATGTTGTTACCATTACTTATTTTTATCATGTTTGAATCACTATAATTTTCTATTTTATAGGATTCGTCCGAAATTTTATTGTAGTCTTCGTCGCTAAGCATAATTCTTGATATCTTTTTAGACAAAACTGTCACTCCTGTAATATTTATCATAATAATTATATTATATAGTTTATTAAATATCTATTATGATCTGGGATTGAAAGAGTATAAAGTTTAAAAATATATTTTAAATTTTTAAAAGGTGGATATAGTTGCTAATGAAAAATACATTAAAGGTTTTATTTTCTCTAATTGTAATAATAATCATATCGTTGGCAGTGCTTTTAATCCAACATGATAAGCAAAATAAAACTAGCGATTCAGGAGGAAAGAATACTGTGCAAGAAAAAGAGAAAAGTGATCAACAAAAGGCAGAAGAACTAGCCGAAAAAATGAAACCGAAAATAGAAAAAGATCTTCATGAAATGGACATCCATCAATTTATAAAAGATATAACTTTTAAAAAGGGAGTTACCATTAGTCCTATGGGCTATATTATTGTTAAAGGATACGTTAACGATGAACCTGAGAAGTTCAATTTTTCTGCATCTTTAAAGTATAGAACTAAAGAAATTAGTTCAATGAGTTATTCATACGAGTTATCAATTCGATTCAGGGATTGGGAAAAATATAAAGATGAACCGGAATTAAAAGAGAATTTCCTAAAAAGCCTCCCCAAAAAAGAACGCGAACAATATCTTAAAGACATTGGAGAAAAAGAGTAATAACAAACAAGTAATTTCCGATTAACCCCAAATAGTTGAAACAGGCATATGCTATCATTCACCTAACAACACTTTTAAGGGGGAGATTTCACCCATGGCAAATACAAAGAAATTGATCTTAGATGTAGATACTGGAATCGATGATGCGATTGGGATTTTGCTGGCAGTGAAAAGTAAGCAGTTTGATATTTTGGGGATTACGACGGTATGCGGGAATGTGTCTGTCGATGCGGCTACATTGAATACGTGTAAAGTGCTTGAGCTGGTTGAGGCAGATAACATTCCTGTCATCAAAGGTTCAGCAACTCCTCTTTTAAGAACGCCTCACTATGAACATCGGGTACACGGAGAGGATGGAATAGGCGGGGCTTTAAAGGATGCCCGGCCAAAGAAAACAGCAGATGCTGGTTTTGCGCCTGATTTTATCATTGAACAAGTGCTGCAGTATTCGAATCAGGTCACGCTTGTGTTGACAGGGCCTTTAACGAATTTAGCCCTTGCGGTAAAAAAATGCCCTGAGCTGATTCATCATGTGAAAGAGGTCATTTTTATGGGTGGTGTCGTGAAGGGGCAGGGGAACGTCTCACCAGTTGCGGAATTCAATACATATGCAGACCCAGAAGCAGCGAAATTGGTGCTGGATGCTGAATTCCCTTCATTGACTCAAGTGGGGTTAGATGTCACCAGACAGGTCTTGTTAACGGATGAGAGAATCGATGCCATTCAAAATGAAACGTTGGCAGCTTATATCAGAGAGAGTACAAGCATTTACCGACAGCGCTATTTTGAGCGCAATGGTGTGTGGGCGTGTGCCATGCATGATCCGCTTGCTGTAAGTCTTGCCATTAACAAGGAGCTTGTAAGCACACAGGCTTTTCATGTAGAAGTGGAGACGAAGAGTGAGTTTTGTGACGGTCAAATGATCTGTGATTTTCAGCATCAGTGGGAGAAAGAGCGTAATGTCCAAGTGTGTATGGATGTAGATGATGAAGCTTTTTTCGATTTATTGATCAAAACGATGAATTCATAAAAAAAGAAGTCTGTGCAAGCAGGCTTCTTTTTTATAAGATGGGAACATGAGGAAATGTATGCGTTCACATGAATAAGGAAGGAGTGAAGTCAATTGGCTTCTGTCAGTTTAAGTAGTATTGAAAAAATACGCGCAGCAAGCAGAGGATTGCCGCCAAAGCTGAAAGGAATTGCAGAACATATTACGAGTGAACCTGGCGACATTATTCATTTATCAATTGTCGAGCTTGCCAAAAAAACAGCGAGTTCAGAGGCAACGATTTTTCGTCTTTGTAAAAGGCTTGGATTTGAGGGCTTTCAAGATTTGAAGATTGCAATTGCCCAGGAAATAGATCAAACAAAGCCTGATTATGTAGATGAAGAAATGAGTCTTGATGATGATACGGCCGTTTTTATGCAAAAGGTTTTTCAGGCGAATATATCTGCATTAAAGGATAGCTTTCAATTACTGAATCCAGAGGATGTAGAAAAAGCCATACAAATCATTCATGAAGCAAAGCGCTTAGAGTTTTATGGGAGTGGCGGGTCTGGCCTCATTGCAACAGACGCTTTTCATAAATTTATGAGGACAGGCATCAACTGTATTGTTCACACCGATTCCCATTTTCAAGCGATGTCTGCCGGTCTTCTCGACCAGCACAGTACAGTGATTGGTATATCTCATTCTGGCCGTAATAAAGATTTACTCGATGCAATGAAAACAGCAAAGGAAAAAGGAGCGAAAACCATCGGTATTACAAGTTATCAGCGCTCTCCATTGAGCCAGCTTGCCGATGTCACATTGTATACTTCGACGCAAGAAACGGCTTTTCGAACAGAAGCGATGTCTGCAAGACTTGCTCAGCTCACTGTCATTGACGTACTATACTTTGCACTTGCTCACTTAAGACAGCAGGAAACTTTAACAAATTTAAAACAAATGAGAGAAACCATTTCACAAAAAAGGGTGTAATGGTTTCAAAAATAAATTTTTCTATTAGTGAAAAATGCCGTTGTGGTAACGATTTTGAGCTTTTAAGTGAAAATAATTTTCTTTTTAGTCGTTGAATGTCGAAAAAATTATTCCTATAATGGGATTTAACAGGTATATCAAAACAATAAAATATGATTTCAAATCAATGATTGGGCGTGATACAGATGAAGGGAAACCAGGCGGTAATTGGTTTGGATATTGGAACAACAAGTACAAAGGCGGTTCTGTTTGGACCACAGGGGAAAGTGATAGCAAAGCATTCGGTTCCTTATGATCTCATTCAGCCCCAGCCAGCATGGGTTGAACAGGACCCTGAACATATATTAGAAGCCGTCATTGCAAGTGTAAGAGGTGCATTGACGAAAGCAGCATTTGATGCAAAACATCTCATAGGCGTCGGGATTAGTACAGCGATGCATTCCTTGATTGTGATGGATAAGCATGGCAAGGCGTTAACGAACAGTATCATTTGGGCAGATAACAGAAGTGCAGAACAAGCGAAGCGAATCACTTCAGAAATGGACGGCTTCCAAGTGTATAAAAGAACCGGTACACCGATCCATCCAATGTCACCGCTTTCAAAAATACGGTGGATCAAGGAAATGGCACCTGATGTCTTCAAGAAGGCAGCGAAATTCATTTCTATCAAAGAATATATTCTTTATCATTTCTTCGGTCAGTATGTCGTCGATTATTCAATCGCTTCAGCAACGGGACTGTTCCGTTTGGAAACGCTTCAATGGGATGAGCAGGCGCTGCGTATTGCTGGAATTGAGGCTGATCAATTGTCTGAACTTGTTCCCACGACGTATCAGCTGAGAGGGCTTCAGCCAGAGATCGCCCTGCGAATGGGCATTGCGGAAGATACACCATTTGTTGTTGGTGCGAATGATGGGGTTCTAGCGAACTTAGGTGTGGGAGCGATTGGAAAAGGTGAGGTGGCTGTCACGATTGGGACAAGCGGTGCAGTCCGTACGGTCGTGGACAAACCAATAACAGATGAACAGTCAAGAACGTTCTGCTATGCGTTGACTGATAAGCATTGGGTGGTTGGAGGACCGACGAATAATGGCGGGATCATGCTGAGATGGCTGAAGGATGAATTCGGATCCTCGGAGGTAGAGGTAGCAAAGCGTCTTGGAGTGGACCCTTACGACCTGATGATTGATATTGCGAAAAAAGTTCCAGCCGGCTCAGAGGGACTGCTGTTTCTGCCATTTTTAACAGGTGAGCGTGCACCATATTGGAATCCAAATGCGAGAGGCACTTTTTTTGGGATCGGTCTTCAGCATAAGCGGGAGCATTTTATAAGAGCTGTGTTAGAAGGCGTCATTATGAGTGTGTTCTCAATCGGTGTTGCCTTAAGGGATTTAACCGGTTCAGCAAAGGATGTCAGGGCGTCGGGCGGATTTGCGCGATCTCCGCTGTGGCGGCAAATTTTAGCGGATACGATGGGCAGGGAAGTACTTGTCCCAGAAAGCTACGAAGCATCAGCACTTGGGGCGGCTGTGCTCGCACTTCATAGTTTAGGTTATATGGAAGAGATAGAAGAGGTTCAAGATTGGATTCGAATCTCTGCCCGTCATGAACCAAATATGGAGAACAATGAAACATACATAGAACTGTTTTACTTATATGAGCGTCTCTATGACAAACTCAAGGATGAATTTGATGTCATTAGTGCGCTTCAATTAAAACAAAATCATTAAACATCAGGGAAAAGGTGGGAGAGCATGCTTTTATTCATCGTGATTGCCGCAATTGTCCTTTTACTCATCCTCATAACAGTTGCTAAGTTGAATCCGTTTGTGAGTTTAATTATTACCTCTATGTTAGTCGGCTTTGCCACAGGGATGGACCTGCAGGAAATCATTCAATCCATCAAAACGGGGTTAGGCAATACGTTATCATTGCTGGCCATCGTTCTAGCGCTTGGAACCATGCTTGGGAAAATGATGGCTGAATCAGGTGGAGCTGAGCGGATCGCTCACACATTAATCGGCCGGTTTGGGACAAAAAATGTGCATTGGGCGATGATGTTTGTTGCCTTTATTGTAGGAATACCTGTCTTTTTCCAGGTCGGATTCGTTCTTCTCATTCCTTTATTGTTTACGATTGCGATTGAAACGGGCATCTCGCTCGTGACAATTGGGATTTCGCTCATTGCTGGCTTGTCTGTCGTTCACGGTCTTGTGCCGCCTCATCCAGCTGCCATGGCAGCTGTCGGCATCTATCATGCCAACGTGGGGAAAACCATTTTCTTTTCCATTATTGTCGGTTTGCCGACAGCTATTATTGCTGGACCGCTGTATGGAAAGTGGATTGGAAAGCGGATTCATAAACCAGTTCCAGAGCTGCTGAGAAAGCAATTTACTGAACGCAATGAAGATCGAAAACTTCCCGGCTTTGCAAATACGATGTTTACGATTTTGGTGCCAGTGATTCTAATGCTTCTTGCCACACTGGCGGATATTATTTTACCAGAGGACAATATTTGGTATCAGGTATTTAAGTACGTTGGAGATCCAATTACAGCACTGCTGATTGCAACGGTGTATTCTTTCTTCAGTCTTGGCTTTGTGCAAGGGATGAGCCGTGACCGGGTGCTTTCCTTTAGTAATGAGTGCTTAGGACCGATTGCTTCTATTCTGCTTGTCATTGGAGCAGGCGGGGCTTTCAATAATGTGCTCATCGATTCGGGTGTTGGTGATTATATTGCAGATTTAGCAAAACACTCGCCGATCTCGCCGATTTTGCTTAGCTGGCTGATTGCTGCGGTTATTCGTGTGGCAACAGGATCTGCTACGGTCTCCATGATGACCGCAGCTGGTATTGTCGCACCGATTGCTGCATCTATGCCGGATGTGAGCAGAGAGCTTCTAGTGTTAGCTACAGGGGCGGGTTCATTGATTTTGTCTCACGTCAATGACTCAGGTTTTTGGCTGATCAAAGAGTATTTTGGGATGACCATTAAAGAAACGTTTTTGACATGGACGGCTATGGAGACGATCATTTCCGTTTGTGCCATTGCATTTATTATGATCATTAATATGTTTATTTAGTGAAACGCAACAGCCTGATTCTTCGGAATTGGGCTGTTTTTGCTTTTGGCAATACCACCTCTTTCAGATTGGGGTAAAATAAAGATATTGAGAAGCGGGAGGCGGACACGATCGAACCATTAAAACATGTTTATCATGAATTATTTATTGAAGAATTAGCGGAGAAACTTGCACAAGCGTCGACTGGGTTTGATGCTGGAGAATTCCAGCGGCTTGTGTTTCAAAAGGATTGGCAGCAGCTTGAGTTAAAAGGCAGAATGAGAAGAGTCACTGAATCGATGCATGCCTGTCTGCCTAAGGATTATGAGCAAGCCATTGAGGTGCTGCGTCAGACAGCCCCGCATTTTTCAGGACTTAGTGCGCTTGTATTTCCAGACTACGTCGAAACATATGGCCTAGCACATTGGGATATCTCGATCAAGGCGCTCGAATTCTTTACGCCTTTTTCCACTTCTGAATTTGCCGTTCGGCCTTTTCTGATTCAGGATCAAGACAAAATGCTGGCACAAATGCTTGTATGGTCACAGAATCAAAATGAGCATATTCGGCGGCTGGCTAGTGAAGGATGCAGACCACGTTTGCCATGGGGATTAACTGTTCCTGCACTTAAAAAGGATCCTTCGGTTACGCTGCCTATTTTAGAAAACTTGAAGTCGGACCCAGCGCGCTATGTGCAAAAAAGTGTAGCGAACCACTTAAATGACATTTCAGCGATTCAGCCTGATCTGATGAAGAAGACAGCTAAAAGCTGGTATGGAACGAATGAACATACGAACTGGATTATCAAACATGCATCTCGTACCTTACTAAAAAAGGGTGATCCTGATATCATGGCTTTGTTTGGCTATGGGGATGATCCATCTGTTCAAGTAACAGATTTGAAGGTAGTGCAAGACCCTATTCGTATTGGAGAGAAAATGACCTTTCAATTTACACTTCAGGCCGCTAAGCCACTAAAGCTGCGTATAGAGTATGCCATAGACTATGTCAAAGCTCGGGGTACCCGCAATCAAAAGGTATTTAAAATCACAGAGTTTGAAACAAGTTCAGCGTTACATAGAGAATTTATCAGATCACAGTCCTTTCAAAATATGACGACGAGAAAGCACTATGAGGGAACCCATACTTTAACGATTATCATCAACGGCATTCCAAAAGCGTCGATTGATTTTGAGGTAACAGAAGATAGCAGCTCATAAAAAAACCCGCCAATTCGGCGGGTTTTGGCGTTTAAGCCTTCTTTTTCATTAAGAATGAAGCGATGATGGCAGCGACTAAGAAACCAATGCTGATAATGGAGCTAGGCAGGTTTTCTTGTCTGAATAGGAACAAAACAAAGCTCAAACTGAGTACAAGACCTGCAAATAAAGTTAGATACGGAAACAGCCACACCTTGAAATATGGCTCCTGTGGATACTTTGGACGCAGTTTCAGATGTGCCATACAAATGCTGATCCAAATGAGTGAAACAGCAAAACCAGGAATAGCCAGCATGTAGCTGAAAATTTGGTCTGGATATAAGTAAGCAAAAAATGTTCCGATGAGAAGAAATAGAACGGTAACCCATAAACTTAAAATGGGTACGCCTCTTTTGTTGACCTGTGCCAGTTTTTTCGGACCGCCATCTGATTTAGCCAGAGAATGAATCATCCTCGTCGTTCCATAAATTCCGGAATTCGCCGCAGAGAGAACGGCTGTAATCAAGACGAAATTAATGAAGTGAGAGGCGCCTTGCATACCAGCAGCAGAAAAGACTTGGACAAAAGGACTGTTATTTGGGTCAATTTGATTCCAAGGAATAAGGCCGCAGATGATCAAAATCGGCAATGTGTAAAATAAGATAATCCGCCACATCATACTTTTGACTACTCCAGGCAGAACCTTCTCCGCATCCTTTGTTTCAGTAATGGTCAGCCCAATCAATTCAGAGCCTCCATAAGAGAAAATAACCACTAAAAGTGATGCAAAGATCGCACCCCATCCATTCGGGACGAAGTTTTGATAGTTGGTAAGCGCTGGTGTGCTTTGTTCGTTTGGAATGATCCCAAATAATAATGCTGCACCGAGAATAATAAAGACAATAATAACGAAAATCTTCATTCCAGCGAACCAAAACTCAATTTCACCAAAGTATTTTACATTATTTAAGTTAATTCCGATGACTAACAGTGAGCAAAGCAAACATAGAGACCATAGCGGCACGTTCGGCAGCCAGTATTGAAGCAGACTGCCAGCTGCAATAATCTCAATGACACATACAGTGAGCCACATAAAACAGTAAACCCAGCCGACGACAAATGAAAAACGTTGACCAAGCGCAATTTGTATAAGGTCGCGAAGATTATTACCCGGATACACAATGGCCATTTCGGCTAATGCTGCCATCACAATGAGGAGCAGCAATCCGGCAAATACATAGGAAAAAATGACCCCAGGGCCTGCTAAACCAATTGTATCGGCACTTCCTTTAAAGATTCCTGTACCAATGACCCCGCCCATCGCAATCATGCGAATGTGACGCGGTGATAAAAGCTTTTTTAATTCTTGTTGCTCCTGATTCGCGCTCATGACGTTCTCCTTTTTTAAAAATGCTTATGTTCCATTTTCTTTTTTCAAGACGTCAGTGTCAATATAAAAAAAGAGATTTTTCAGACAAAAATAGAGGTTGATTCTATCAAAACATATATTTATATCCATAATTACCTTATTTCATCCATATTCTAAAAACGAAACTTCAAATAAATGAACATTTGCCTTATTTATGACATAAACAATTTTCAGTTTTTGTCGATATATCATTTGTATTACTAAAGTCCTAATAAAGAATTGTTTATAACTGTAAAATATTTCAAGAATGTTAGAGTTGAAAGGAGTTATGAAAGATGTTTAAGAGAAAAGCAAATGATTCATCGGCTGGAATCCTTCTGAGTGAAAGCAGCCAATTAATAGAAAGAATCGAAAAAGGAGACCTTTCAGCAAGATTAGATACTGCTGCATTTTCTTCTAGCCAAACGATTGAAGCAGTGGCACAAATCAATGAAGCTTTGCAAAAGATGCAGGAAGCACATGAAAATATTCAAATGCGGGTGGAATTAGTGACAAAAGCCATTCAAGTTGGCTTATGGGATATGGTCGTCATCGCTGGAGATCCAGTCAATCCAAAAAATGAATTCACATGGACGGATGAATTCCGCAAAATGCTCGGCTTTCAAAATGAGCATGATTTTCCCAATCTATTAGACAGCTGGGCATCTCGAATACATCCGGATGAACAAGAATATACATTAGATGCATTTTCTTCGCATTTATTGGATCATTCTGGGCGTACGCCGTATGATATCGAATATCGCTTAAAGTTAAAAAACGGAGATTATCGCTGGTTCAAAGCAACTGGAACGACCGTTCGTGATCGAAATGGTGTCCCTCTTCGTGTGGCGGGAGCTCTTTTTGATATTCATGATCAGAAATTGAAAGAAGAAGAGCTGCAAGCATTTGTCACAAGATATGACTTAATCAACCGTGCGCTTGTCGAAGCTCCTTGGGACATGGTGGTAGAGGCAGGCGATCCAGTCAATCCAAATAACGAATTCTGGTGGTCTCCGCAGTTCAGAAAAACGCTTGGCTTTACAGACGAAAAAGATTTCCCGAATGTACTGAGCAGCTGGAGCGATCGTCTGCATCCTGAGGATCAAGAAATGGCTCTCCAAGCTTTTGCAGATCATTTAAATGATCACTCTGGACGTACACCGTTTGATATTGATTACAGATTGCAGCGCAAAAATGGGGAGTACCGCTGGTATCATGCCGGTGGTGAAACCATTCGTGATGAAAAAGGTGTGCCTCTTCGTGTGGCAGGAACCATTCGTGATATCACGTTAGAAAAAAACAAAGAGAAAACAGCGAATGAAATGGCTTCACAAGTAGAACAGCTTTCAAGTTCTATTAGTGAGATGGTATCAGGCATTAGCTCTGTGACCAATCAAGCACAGGAGCTTGCTGTTGCTCAAGAGCAGTCAACGTCTGCCGCAAACCTAGCAAAAAATAGTGCTGATGAGACGAAAAATATTTCTGACTTAATCAAAGAAGTGGCGAACCAAACGAACCTGCTTGGTCTAAATGCTGCAATTGAAGCAGCTAGAGCTGGTGAACAGGGCCGCGGATTCTCTGTTGTTGCAGATGAAGTACGGAAGCTGGCGCTACATAGTGCCAATGCAACGGAAAATATCGAATCTAGTTTAACGGAAATGAAAACACAAATTGATGAAATTCTTGAAAATATCTCGAATATGACAGCTCTCACGCAAACTCAGGCTGCTTTAACAGAGCAGGTGAATGCTTCAGTCGATGAAGTGAATCACATGTCTCAGCGTCTTGTGGCGTATTCAAAGAGTATTTAATCGTCAAAAACCGCCCTCTCATAGAAGGCGGTTTTTTCATTAAAATTGATCTGCTGGGAAAACAATACCTGCATCTTTTCTTGCGGCATCAAGAACTTTCATCACGGAGAGACTTTCATCAAGCCATGAATAGCACTGTTCATGATTTTTTGTTTCAATGATCTGCTGGAAAGCTTCTGCTTCATAAAACAGCCGATTTGGATTCGTTTGTGCATTGAGTGAGATGACCCTGTCATCAACATGCAACAGCACTTCCTCGCACCCATTCGCCCCATTTTTCACATGAATGAAGCCTTTTTCTCCTTGAATCAATGCAAAGTTCATGCTGCTTGTATCCTTACTGCCAACACTTGTCGCAATAAAATCATTGTAAGTGAACGTCAAAACACCAGATGTGTCAATACCGTTTGGATGACGGTTTGTCTGATATCGGACTTGCTCTGGTGATCCAAAGAGGTTCATGATGAAATGGACATTATAGATATTAATATCCATCAGCGCTCCCCCAGAGAACTCAGGGTTAAAGACATTTGGCGTTTCGCCGGCTAGCAGCTGATTATATTTGCTTGAATATTGACTATAGTTGCATTGAACCAGTTTGATTTTACCTAATTGATGAAGGTGCTTTTTGATCAAATGATAGTTTGGCATATGAACGGTCGTAATGGCTTCAAATAGGAGAAGCTGCTTTTCCTTTGCGAGAGCGATTAAGGCTTCCAGCTCTTTTACATTAGAGGTGAAAGGCTTTTCGCATATCACATGTTTTCCGTGTTTCAATGCTTTCGTTGCATGCTCGCTATGTAAACGGTTCGGTGATGCGATGTAAACGGCTTCTACGTGAGGATCTTCTAGCATAGCAGTTAGATCCGTATAAGTTGTCTGCACCCCAAATTTGTCTGCGAGCTTCTTTGCCGTTGCTTCCTTTCTTGAATAGACAGCGTGACAAGAAGCACCGTCGAGCTGTTCAATCGCTTGCAGGAAGCCTTCCACAATGATACCTGTTCCGATGGTTGCGATGTTCATTCTCAAAACCCCTTCCACTCGTTTAAGCTGACTCTAGTATAACCGATGTTTTCATTGAACGTGTACTGAGATACATGAGCGAAGTGTGCCAGTGATCAACACCGGCACACCTTTGGCAGCCCTTACAATCAGCTGATGTTTGCTAATGTTTGCTTTGTTAACAATTGAATGGCAGCCTTCCTTTTTTTTAACTCTTGAATAGAGTGCTGGATATCTTCGACTTTTTGCTCGAGCAGTTGTTCAGCTTCTGTTTTTGACTGTTTTTCGAAAAGTGACTTGATAATTTCACGAATTTCTTTAAGGGAGAAATCTAGCTTTCTCGCTTCAGTGATAAATGATAGCATGAGTACATATTTTTTATCATATAGACGATAGCCGTTATGTGCTCTCTTTGGCTCTGGGAGCACTCCCTCATTTTCGTAAAAACGAATGGTTTCAATATGTACACCAGACATTTTTGACAATTTACCTCTCGTAAACGTAATCATTCCCTGCACCTCCTTTCTTTGTTATTCATCATACAATTAGATTTACTCGTTTCAAAACATTCTATAGTGGTGGACAATTGTTCTGTTTTACTTGTTTCAAATGGGTGATCAGCACGATGATTAGAATGCGTTATAATAGAGTAGACTCATGTGATATTTGTTACAGATAAGAACAAGTAGACAGCGTGAAGAAAAAACGATAGGCTAAAATAGGTAAATAGTAATGAAATAACCTGTCATCATCGTAATGGTGGCTCAAAATAGTGACAGCACGTTTTTGCTGAGAAAAGGGGACCAGTGAATGTATAAATTAGTCGCAATTGATATGGATGGTACGTTATTAAATGATCAACATATGGTGCCGGATGAAGTGTTTGAAGCCATTCAACAGGCTAAGGCAGATGGAATTAAAATTGTTTTATGTACAGGCCGGCCAATTGGCGGGGTAAATCGCTATTTAGCTGATCTTCAGCTTGATCAAGAGGGAGATTATGTGATCGCCTATAATGGAGCGCTTGTTCAAAACAGCCATACAAATGAAGTGGTGTCAGAGCTGACATTATCCTATGATGACTTAACTTCGTTATATGAATTGAGCCGTCAGCTGGACACGCCGATGCATTATTTCGATTCAGCCAATTTATACACACCGAATCGCGATATTAGTGAATACACAGTGCTTGAATCCTACTTAACAAAACTGCCGCTGAAATATATGCCTGTTGAAGAGGCAGATTCATCGATGAGACTTCCAAAAATGATGTATATTGATCAGCCAGAACGTTTGGAAAAAACGATACAAGCCATTCCATCTGAAGTGAAGGAAAAGTATATGATGGTAAAAAGTACAGATTTCTTCCTTGAAATCCTGCATCCTGATGTGAGTAAGGGAAATGCCGTGAAGCTTCTAGCGAAGGAGCTGGGAATTCCTCGTGAAGAAGTCATGGCTATTGGGGATAACGGGAACGACGTCTCAATGCTAGAGTTTGCGGGCTGCGGCGTCGCTATGGGAAATGCCATTGATGATGTCAAAGCCGTAGCTGATGTTGTAACAAAATCTAATAATGAAGCCGGAGTAGCACATGTCCTGCATGAGCTGGTTTTAGGAAAATAAGAAAAGAGCGGTCTGCCAGTGCGGTAGCCGCTTTTTTATATATTGGAGAAAAAGTAAACAAGCATACGTCTGCTGCTTAAATTCGTCTTTTGCAGCATTGCTTTCACATGATCATGAACGGTATGGGGTGAAATATATAACGTACTCGCAATTTCCTTTGTCGACTGGCCCTTTAATAAGCAGTCGAGGACGTTCATCTCTCTTTCTGTCAGCCTGTACGTTTTCGCTGCATAAGGAAGAATATCATTTGTTTGGGCTCGTTTGATGTGAATCATGACAGCCTCCTCCTGCCTGTCAGACTGCGCCAATCGAAAGGCTTGAAGGGAAAGAAAGACCCCCGTAGGCATTCTTGTGATGATTGCTGCTGTTTGATCGGTCCCGCCGTATAAAAGTTTAGCGCCTAATGCTCTGAACGGGCGGGGCATGACGGCTTGGTCATGGATTTGTTCAAAGGCTTGAAATGTACGAAGCCAATGGAGCCCTGTCTCATTTCCATAAAGAAGCTTGTAATGAGTTGAAAGAATGAGAAATCCTTGCTGCTCCGCCGCATCATCATCTTCAGTGTCTCTTTTTTTGAAAAGCTCATTTCTCAGCTTGGCTGCAAGTGCCGGTGTTAGATCGATGACTGCTTGTATATCTCGTTTCTGAAAAGGTTCCTTGCCCTTTTGACGATAAAGGCTGGCGATACCCCAGCATTCTCCTTGAATCACAAGGGCTGCCCGCAATTCATCAGACCAACCGTTAGGTAACAAAATATGCTGATAGCGCTCGCTGTTCAAATATGCCCCGCTTTGGATGAGACTCGCAGCATGAATAGGGCCTTTGGCTAGAAACTCATGCTGATGCACGTCCCTTTTTAAAAATTCATTTTGAAAGAGCTGGTCATGAATTTCTTCAATCGGTTCATCAGTGTAGGAACCTGTCGAGAGGAGAGTGGCTGGATCGATGGTTGTGATACAGACGGCATCAAAATCAATGACAGTAGCAAGCTTGTCCCGAATGTGCTGCCTTATCTGCTGAAAATGAGTGGCTGGATTGACCACATGATCTCCTCCTCAAAAACCCCCACTTTTAGGGATCGTTTTTTCTGGTGCCTCTTTTTACAATAAAGATGTCATATCGTTAGTGTACAGGAAACGATGGAAAGCGGAAAGGAACTGGAGGAGAATCATATGAAAGGAAACCAGCATTGGCACGACCCTGTTGCTGAATCATACGCAGCAACGATTTCACATAAAGTACCCGGCTATCACCTTTTGCATGAGTTATCAGTAGATGTATTAGAAACTGAAATAAAGGGAGCGGCCTCTCGTATTCTAACTGTCGGAGCGGGTGGGGGCGAAGAGATCATCAACATGCTTCAGAGAAAAGAAGACTGGCTCATCACAGGAGTCGATCCGTCTGCATCTATGCTGGATATGGCGAAACAGCGGGTTTCACAGCTCCATATGGAGGCGCGTGTCACCTGGTATGAGACCGCATTAAACAAGGTGTCTGCTGAAGCTGTATACGATGCCGCAGTGAGCCTGCTCGTGATTCATTTTGTAGAAAATCGGCTGCCATTTTTACAGGAGATTGCCCGAAGGCTTCAACCAGGGGCCCCGTTTGTACTCGCATTTATACAAGGAGAGATGAATTCCAGCGCATTTCAGCAGGAGCTTCATATGCTGTCTCTTTTCATGAAGCGGCAAGGTCTAGGAAAAGAAGTGTTTTCGTCCTTTAATGACAGGCTGGGACGTGCAACATATCCTGTGCCTGAGGAGGAGATGAGAGGACATTTAATTGAGGCGGGGTTTCGAGACATCAGACCTTATTTTCAGGCAGGAATGATCAAAGGGCTTGTTTGCAAGCGAGGTCGTAGAGAGGCGGATGAGAGATGAGATCACAGGTGATGGTAATTGGCGGCTATGGACATGTCGGACAGCAAATATGTCTTCAGTTAAGTGAAGTGTATCCAGGGCAAATTGTTGCGGCGGGCAGGAGCTATGAGAAGGCCGAACAATTTTCACAGCAGACAAAAAGAAGAGTCCGTCCTTACAAACTAGATGTTAGTCAGCCATTACATTCGGACTGGATGGATGAAACAAAGCTGGTGATCATGTGTCTCGACCAAGATGACACGTCATTTGCTGAAACCGTTCTGCGGGCAGGCATTGATTATATCGATATTTCTGCAAAGGGGGCGTATATGGAGCAAATGGCACAGCTGGATCAGCAGCAAATCAGTGCTACGGCTTTGCTCAGTGTAGGTCTCGCGCCCGGTCTTACAAATTTATTAGCTGCAAAAACGGCATCTATGCTTTCATCAGTGGATCAAATAGATATTGGGATTATGCTTGGGTTGGGGGATCAGCATGGAAAAGCCGCGATTGAATGGACGATTGATCATGTCCATACTGAATATGAACTCACTGAGCATGATCAGCGGAAAAGAATGAAAAGCTTTACTGGAGGCAGACAGGTCAACTTTGGTGAACAGCTTGGAAAGCGGTATGCCTATCGATTCCCCTTCTCTGATCAACAGACATTGCCTTCCACACTTCATGTGCCATCTGTGACGACAAGGCTTTGTTTTGATTCACGTCTCGCGACGGGTGCATTGGCCTTCACAAGGAGCCTTGGACTGACGTCGTTTCTTACACTGCCGAAGATGAAGGACAGAGCCATTTCAATGATTCAATCTTCTCAAGTGGGAACAGATCAATATGCAGTCAAAGTGGAGGCGGCAGGGACGGATGGGAAAAAGGTTCATCATGCAGCGCTTGGTATAAAAGGACACGACGAGTCTCAAGCAACAGCTCAAGTCGCCTGTGCTGCGGCCCTGCATTTATTGAACAGACGGTTTCAGTCAGGAGTTTTTCATATTGAACAATTATTTTCACTAGCATATGAGAACGGGCTTTTTGCTTTGGTGGATCAAAAAACAAAGGAAGAGCAGACATTAGCGATAAGGGCCAGCCTTTTGACGGCATAAAAGCAGCGTGCAGACAAACCCTCGCATTCGGTGTCAGGTCTGCGTGCCGGTGCTCACGAATGTCAAATTCGCTCCGCGCCGGTACTCGCCCTTCCTCGACTGCAAAGGTTTTCTATCACGCTGAAAAAAAGACTAGCATTCTGCTAGTCTTTTTATGATGACGTCGACACATCTCCTTTTTTCTTAATGCTTGCTGTGATGAGCTGTGTCAATGTGTCAGAACCTTTTTTTGAAAGGTGGACACCATCGGACTGAAAATAGGATGGCTGTCCAGTAGCGGCTGAATGCCAATCGACCAAGGTAACATTTTGATCTTGATCGGCCACTCGCTGAATGACCGCATTCACATCATTTTCCCATGACCTTGGAACCCTCGTATTCACTAGGAAAATATGTGCCTTAGAAAAGTTTTGAATGAATGCTTTCAGCGTTTCCTCAGTAAAATAACCATTTGTGCCAAGTTCAATGATAACAGCAGCATCAGATTGATTAAATGATTTGTATTGAGGGGCGATGCTGATGGCTTCGTTCATCTGTCTGCCAACTTTCCCATCGATGGTGATTTGTTTATATGCTTTTTCAAGATTCGGCGCAATGTCTAGCATGACAGAATCACCTATGGCAAGAACTTGGTGAAATTGTTTTTGATCAGCTGCTTTTTTCTCGTGCTTTTCTTTCTTTTTCTTCGCTTTTGATTCCGATGGTTCGGCTGTTTTTTTCGGTGCTGTCTTAATTTGCGTCACTTCCTTCACATATGGGGAGGAAGTGGACGAGTTAGACATGCCAATGATAAATAAGATCAAAAGAGCTGCGGTGATTCCAAGGAACACCTTATTAGATGTAGACCACTGTTTGATTCCTTTTTTCCAAATAGACCAAGAGGAAAAATATTGTCTGAAGCCATGCTGGCGGATCGGTTGTTCGATGAAGCGATAGGAAGCCTCAGCAACTAGTAAAATGGCGATGAGCTGCAATGTGACACGCGCTATGGAAGGCTGTCCAATTTCAATGACCGGTGTGGTCAGTACGATAATGGGATAATGCCACAAATAAATACCATAAGACCGTTTACCTAGCCAGACGAGCGGCTGAAAGGACAGCCATTTCCCTATAAGACTTGCAGGGTGGCAGACGCACGCAATTAAGATGGCCGCATTCAAACAGAATAAAAGCATGCCGCCCTGATAGAGAAAGGCATCGAAATCGTCCACTGCATAAACACAAAGAAGAAAAATCGCAAACGAACCGAACCCGGCAATATGTAAAATACGTCTGCCAACAGGAAGTAATTTTTTGCTGGACAGTCTTTGCATAGGCCAAACAAATGCCAGGCTGCATCCAATCAGGAGCGCAAATGCACGAGTATCTGTTCCATAATAAACCCTGCTTGGATCGGTATCTGGTGAATAAAGAATCGCCATCCATAAGGCAGAGACAAGTGCAAGTCCAAAGGTGATCATGGGCAGATGCGATCTGTTTTTTACCCATTTCAGCCCTGCAATTAACAGTACCGGCCAAATGATATAAAATTGCTCTTCTATTGCCAGAGACCACAAATTTTTCAGTGGAGACAGGGCATTGAAGCTATCAAAATATGAAAGCTGATGAAAAATGTACCACCAGTTACTGACATAAAAAAAGGACGATATGGCATCGCCACGAATGGACAATAATGCGTTTGATCCAGCAATCGCGCACCAGCTGACGGTTATAAAAATCATGATGTAAGCGGCTGGAAGAAGCCTCCTGATCCGTCCCATCCAAAATGGCAAAAGCTCTTGATAGCCTAAATCCTGCTTATGTAACAAGATCGTTGTAATCAAGTAACCAGAAATGACAAAAAATAAATCAACGCCAAGAAACCCGCCGCTTGCGGGTCCGATATGTAAGTGATAAGCAATGACTGCCAATACAGCAACGGCTCTTAGTCCATCTAATCCTAAAATATAACGAAAACGATTTTCCTTGCTGTTCATGAAAATGAATCCCCCATCAATGTCAAACGCTTCTTTTTGTTGTTCATTCAAAAGAGCAACGATTCTTTTATTTTATATAAGATTAGACGAATCAGCATTACATTTTGTTGGCGAATTTCTGTCTTTTTTAAAATTTTTTTAATTGGTGAGTAAGAGATGTCGAATTTGATACTCAAAACCAAAATCCCTGTCATAATAAAAGAAGAAGGAAAGGGGATGTATTGAATGAAAACCATCGAAAATGATCAGTTATTGGTTCAGATTCATGAAAAAGGAGCGGAAGTCAGGGAGGTGCTTGACAAGGATAGCGGGCGTCACTATATGTGGTCTGGTGATCCAGCTTATTGGAGCAGGGTGTCGCCTGTCTTGTTTCCGATTGTTGGGCGATTAATGAATGATCAATACAAGATTGACGATCAAACCTTTAAGCTCACACAGCATGGGTTTTTACGTGATGTCAATTTTGATTTATATGAAGAAACGAAGCATACGGTGACCTTTCAATATGAATCAAGAGGCCGGCACGTGAAGCAATACCCGTATGAATTTACAGTGCGAATTCGTTATGAACTATTGGAAAATGGACTGAAGATTTCCTGGGAAATTGATCATGACGGAGAGGATCCGATGTATTTCTCCATTGGAGGACACCCAGCATTTCGTATTCCGCTTGTTGAAGGCGAGCAAACATCAGATTATTCACTCACATTGACACCTTCCACTGAACATCTCCCTGTGCAATATGAACTGCGGAATTCACTTGTCAGGGAGAAAGAAAAAGGCATTCAGCTTGAACCGATCCAGCTTCGCCCAGAGCTTTTTCAGCATGATGCGATGATCTTTAGCCATATCAATCGAGTGTCATTGACTTCAGGGGCAGGTCACGGAGTTGAGGTCGATCTCACTGGCTTTCCTTTCGTTGGCATTTGGTCGCCTTATGATCAAGAAAAAGGAACGATGGCTCCTTTTGTTTGTATTGAGCCGTGGTATGGCATCGCCGATAGGGAAGGGACGAATGGTCAGTATAAAGAGAAGTTTGGCATTCAAACATTAGAAAAGAATGAGACCTTTCATGCCGCTTATACAATTTTCTTTAAATGAACATTTGTGCATGATAAGGTGAACAATTTGTTATGATAGAAGAAAAAAGGGGGCGTATGAATGGATCGAGAGAAACAACAGCTGAGTATTGAAGCGGCAAGGCTTTACTATTTGTCTGATTACAGCCAGCAGGAAATTGCCAAACAGCTCAACTTGTCGAGACCGACCGTATCTCGGCTGCTTCAATATGCGAAAGAGAAGGGATACGTCCAGATTACGGTGATGGATCCGTTTGAGGATTTAAATGAGCTTTCTTCACTGCTCAAGGAAAAATATGACCTGCTCGAAGCTCATGTGGTGTTTTCGCCAAAGGACGACTATCCAACCATCACCGATTATTTGAGCCGATTTGGTGCAGATTACTTGCAAGAGACAGTGAAAGACGGCGATATTGTTGGCGTGAGCTGGGGAACGACTATGTATCAAATTGCACAAAAGATGCAACCTAAACAGGTAAAAGGTGTAGAGGTTGTCCAGCTCAAGGGCGGAATCAGCCACTCTCATGTGAATACATATTCGGCGGAAACCATCCAGCTGTTTGCTGAGGCATTTCAAACAGCACCGCGCTATTTGCCGCTTCCTGTTGTATTTGATAGTGCTGCTGTCAAAGAAATGGTGGAGCAGGACAGACATATTCAGCGAATTATTGAAATGGGCAAGCAGGCGAATATCGCTGTGTTTACTGTTGGAACGGTAAGAGATGAAGCACTTTTGTTTAGACTAGGTTATTTCCGTGAAGAAGAAAAAGCGCTCCTCAAGGAATCCAGTGTCGGAGACATTTGCTCGCGTTTTTATGATCAAGATGGACGCATTTGCAGTGAAGCCATTAACAATCGCACAATTGGCGTAGAGCTAGATGATTTAAGGACAAAAGAACGATCCATTCTTGTCGCTGGCGGTCATCGAAAGGTGGCTTCTATACACGGCGCACTAAGAGGAAAATATGCGAATGTATTGATCATCGATCAGCACACAGCGAGGGCTCTTTTAAATGTCACAAAATAGATGAACAAAATTTCATAACTATGTTTACAATTGTTCACTCGTCATATATGATGAAAGTATCATAATTAAAAGGAAGTGTGAAGCATGACGATAGCAAAGCTCATTGATCATACAGCACTAAAACCAGATACAACTAGAGCTGCTATTATGCAGTTACTTGAAGAAGCAAAGACTCATCAATTTGCATCTGTTTGCGTAAACCCAACTTGGGTATCTCTAGCGTCGAAAGAACTAGCAGGAACAGGTGTTGATGTATGTACAGTCATCGGTTTCCCGTTAGGCGCAAACACAACAGCGGTGAAAGCATTCGAAACAAAGGATGCCATTGAAAACGGTGCAACAGAAGTGGACATGGTCATCAATGTTGCGGCATTGAAAGACGGCGAATATGATGTGGTTGAACAAGATATTCGTGCAGTTGTAGACGCAGCAAAAGGCAAAGCATTAGTGAAAGTCATTATTGAAACATGTTTACTTACTGATGAAGAAAAAGTCAAAGCCTGTGAGCTTTCAGTGAAAGCGGGCGCTGATTTTGTGAAAACATCGACTGGATTTAGTACAGGCGGTGCAACGGCTGAGGACATTGCATTAATGCGTAAAACAGTAGGACCTGACATCGGTGTGAAAGCATCAGGCGGCGTGAGAACAAAAGAAGACGTTGAGGTAATGACAGCTGCAGGTGCTACCCGTATTGGCGCAAGTGCAGGCGTTTCCATTATCAAAGGGGATCAATCAGCTCCTTCGAAAGACTATTAATTCATACGATCCTATGGTAGGATAACATTCATGACTCATAAATGATGAAAAAGTCATATGCGGAAGGAACTCACTTCTGGGAATTTCTTCCGCGTTTTGTTTGCGAAATAGGGTTTGTTCCATACAAGCGCATTAATGTAAACGAATTCATTCAAGGAGGAAAAACATGAAATACGTGATTGGTATCATCGGTTTGCTAGTGATTCTCGCCATTGCATGGCTGGCTAGTAATGGGAAAAAACGAGTGAAATTCCGTCCAGTAATTGTCATGATTGTACTGCAATTTATTTTAGGTTATATTCTGCTCAATACAGGTGTTGGAAACTTTCTAGTCGGAGGCTTTGCAAAAGGATTCCAAATGCTTCTAGGCTATGCCGGCGAAGGAATCAACTTTGTATTTGGCGGGTTAATGAATGATAAAGCGTCCACTTTCTTCATCAACGTCTTACTGCCGATCGTCTTTATCTCGGCGTTAATCGGTATCCTACAACATTGGCGTATTCTTCCGCTTATCGTACGCGGAATCGGATATTTGCTTAGTAAAGTGAACGGTATGGGGAAACTAGAATCTTACAATGCAGTAGCGTCTGCGATTTTAGGTCAATCAGAAGTCTTTATTTCTATTAAGAAACAGCTTGGATTATTACCTCAGCAGCGTCTTTATACATTATGTGCATCTGCAATGTCGACGGTATCGATGTCGATTGTTGGTGCGTACATGCAAATGATTAAACCAGAGTATGTGGTTACAGCACTTGTGCTGAACCTATTTGGTGGATTTATTATCGCATCAATCATCAATCCGTATGAAGTGTCTAAGGATGAAGACATGCTTGAAGTCGTCGAGGAAGAAAGACAATCCTTCTTCGAAATGCTTGGCGAATACATTATGGATGGTTTCAAAGTAGCGATTGTTGTTGCTGCAATGTTGATTGGATTCGTTGCATTAATTGCGATGATTAACGGTATCTTTACAGCAGTTATCGGTGTTTCTTTCCAAGATGTACTTGGATACGTCTTTGCTCCATTTGCGTTCATTGTTGGTGTTCCTTGGAGCGAAGCGGTACAAGCAGGAAGCATTATGGCGACCAAAATGGTATCTAACGAATTTGTTGCAATGCAAATTCTATCCGGTGATGCTTTCCAATTCAGTGCTCGTACAGAAGCGATTATTTCTGTATTCCTTGTATCATTTGCGAACTTCTCTTCTATCGGCATCATTGCTGGAGCAGTCAAAGGCTTAAACGAAAAGCAAGGAAACGTAGTCGCACGCTTTGGATTAAAGCTGTTATTCGGTGCAACTCTTGTCAGCTTCTTAACAGCAGGCGTTGTCGGTTTGATTTACTAATTTAAAAAAAGGAATGGTGAAAACAATGAGAATGGTAGATATCATTGCGAAAAAACGTGACGGAAAAGAATTAACTTCAGAGGAAATTTCTTTCTTTGTCAAAGGTTATACGGACGGAACAATTCCTGACTACCAAGCAAGTGCCTTGGCTATGGCGATTTTCTTCCAAGATATGACGGATCAAGAACGTGCAGACTTAACACTCGCTATGGCGAACTCAGGAGATACAATTGACCTGTCTGCCATTGACGGTATTAAAGTAGACAAGCACTCGACAGGCGGTGTAGGCGATACAACAACGCTTGTACTCGCTCCTCTTGTTGCGGCACTAGATGTACCTGTTGCGAAAATGTCAGGGCGCGGTCTTGGGCATACAGGCGGTACAGTGGACAAGCTTGAAGCGGTCAAAGGCTTTCACGTAGAAATTACAAAAGACGAATTCATCGAGCTCGTGAACCGTCATAAAGTAGCAGTTATTGGCCAATCAGGCAACCTGACACCAGCTGATAAAAAGCTGTATGCTCTTCGTGATGTGACAGGAACTGTTAACTCAATTCCGCTTATTGCAAGCTCCATTATGAGTAAGAAAATTGCTGCTGGTGCAGATGCGATTGTACTTGATGTGAAAACAGGCGCAGGTGCTTTCATGAAAACACCAGAAGACTCAGAAAAGCTTGCAAAAGCCATGGTACGCATCGGAAACAACGTAGGCAGACAAACAATGGCGGTTATCTCTGACATGTCTCAGCCGCTAGGATTAGCGATTGGAAATTCCCTTGAAGTGAAAGAAGCGATTGACACACTCCGAGGCGAAGGTCCTGAAGACTTAAACGAGCTTGTGCTCACATTAGGAAGTCAAATGGTCGTTCTTGCGAAAAAAGCAGACACACTTGATGAAGCAAGAGAAAAGCTGATTGAAGTGATGAAAAACGGCAAAGCACTTGAGAAATTCAAGGAATTCTTAGAAAACCAAGGTGGAGACAGCTCAATTGTGGATCAGCCTGAAAAACTGCCGCAAGCACCTTACAAAATCGAAGTGCCTGCAAAAGAATCAGGTGTCGTAGCTGAAATCGTCGCGGACGAAATCGGTGTTGCAGCGATGATCCTTGGAGCAGGACGCGCAACAAAAGAGGACGATATTGACCTATCTGTCGGCATCATGCTGAACAAAAAAGTGGGCGATCGTGTTGAAAAAGGAGATTCACTTGTGACTCTGCATGCGAATCGTGAAGATGTTGCAAATGTCATGGAGAAAATTTATGACAACATCCGCATTGCTGATCATGCCGATGCACCAACATTGATCCACACAGTCATTACTGAATAAAGAAAAAGGACAAAAGTGATTCGTCGCTTTTGTCTTTTTTTATGGTCATTTTAGGCTCGTCTTTTTCTATTGAAATAAAAAAATTCACTTTATGAAACAAACCTCTTGCAATCATCAAACAATGGGTGTATATTAATTGACGAGTCAATGATTGATATATCAAGTAATTGATTTCTGAATAGAAAAGAGGGGATGGCATTGACTGCATTTTGCTCTGAAGAGGCAGAGGTATTATATCGTTTGCAGTGCGTGAACCGTATGATGGGCGTGAAGTTCGAAGCATGCACGGGCATCAGCCAATCAAGACTTGAGTTGCTATCGCTGTTATTCCAAGCCGATGAAATCAGCCAATCAGATTTGCAGAAAAAAGTAAATATTGATAGTGCAGCTGTGACGCGTCATTTAAAACAGCTAGAAACAAAAGGAATGGTCACACGCAGAAGAAAACCAGAAGATAATCGAGTCACACTTGTCCGCTTAACAGAAGAAGGCAGAACGAGAATCGAAGCTTCTAAAATAGAAAAAGAACGATTTATCTCAGAAATGCTTGAAAACGTAAGTGAAGAAGAACGAAGGCTTCTCACTGATGTGCTCATCCGTATACAACAAAACATCGAAAAGATTCAAACAACCTAAAGGAGTGTTACACATGGCTACAACATTAAAAACAAACGATTTTATGGAAATTATGAAAGGGCGCCGCTCTATTCGTAACTATGATCCATCTGTGAAAATCAGCAAAGAAGAAATGACAGAGATTTTAGAAGAAGCAACAACTGCACCATCATCAGTAAATGCACAGCCTTGGCGCTTCATGGTTATTGACAGCCCAGAAGGAAAAGAAAAGCTTGCACCACTTGCAAAATTCAACCAAACTCAAGTGTCAACATCAGCAGCTGTCATTGCAGTATTTGCAGATATGAAAAGCAATGAATACTTAGAAGAAATTTATTCAAAAGCAGTAGAGCATGGCTACATGCCGCAAGAAGTGAAAGAAAGACAAATTGCTGCATTAACTGCACACTTTGAGGTTCTTCCAGAGCAAGTGAACCGCGAAACCATCTTAATTGACGGTGGGATTGTGTCTATGCAACTTATGCTTGCTGCACGTGCACACGGTTATGATACAAATCCAATTGGCGGATATGATAAAGAAGTCATCGCTGAAACATTTGGATGGGATAAAGAACGTTATGTACCAGTCATGCTGCTATCAATTGGGAAAGCAGCCGACGAAGGCTATGCATCTTACCGCTTACCGGTTGATCGTATTGCTGAGTGGAAATAATATCTTTTCAAAAGGAGACGATCAAATGATTATTATTCATGCAGGGATGACCATTCATCCAGAAAAAGAAAACGTATTTTTAGAAGAAATCAACGAGTTAATGAAAGCTTCACAGGCTGAAGAAGGCAATGTTTCCTACAAGCTGTTCAAGGATACAGAAAAGGAAAATACCTTTTTAATGGTAGAAGTGTGGAAAGATGACGCTGCGGTTCAGAGCCATAATGCAAGTGCTCATTTCCAGGCTTTCGTAGCGAAGGCAAAAGAATTCTTAGCCGCTCCACTTGACGTGGTTGCCTTTCAAGGCCAGCAGCTTTCATAGAAAAACAACAAACACCCTAGGCGGTTATCGCCTAGGGTTCTTTTATTTTCGACATATGGTTCCACCCATTTCATTCACGTATTGTGCATTTTCCACAAAATTTCTGAAAATAAAATGTTTTTCGACTTAACTATATTGGAATATGCTAGAATTAGATATTATTTATTACCAAAATAGGGAGGAACCAATATGAAAAAAGGGAAATGGACGAAAATTGCACTAACCGCTGTCCTAAGTTTAGGCACATTGACAGCTTTCAGCACCCCTCTATCTGCCCACACCACAGAAAAATCAACATCCTCTGATGGCGGTCATTATTCAGGTATTCCATTTGACTCAAGTGTCGTGAATGAAGACCGTCTTGTCAAAGCCTTGAAAAAACAAGGAAAGATCAAAAAGAATGCCAATGAAGCAGAAACCCAAAAAGCATTAAAGAACTATCTAAAGAAAAAAGAAGAATCAGCAATGAAACAAAGTGCCAGCACCTTAACAGAAGAGCCTGAATTCCTGAAAGAATACAAACAAGAGGTACATAACAAACTTGCCAAAAAGAAAAAATTAAAGAAGCATAAAGGAAAAGAAAGCAATCAAGTAAAACCGGTCAAAAAGGAAAAGTATAAAGGTGACGTCCGCAATGATAAAGTATTGGTTTTATTAGTAGATTTTAAAGATTATAAGCATAATAGTATCAAAAAAGAAGAGACTGATATGTACTATGACAAGTACGATCAACAGCACTATCAAGATATGCTTTTCGGAAAAAATGGCTACATCGGTCCAGATGGGAAACGGAAAGTATCCATGAAGCAATATTATGAAAAGCAGTCCGGCGGGAGTTACACAGTCAGTGGAACAGTTGCAGGATGGTATACAGCGAAGCATGAAGCAGCTTATTACGGTGGGAACGTACCTGACGATTCAGGCAGTGACGGCAGACCGCGCGAATTGGTGAAAGAAGCACTCGAAGCAGCAGCAAAAGATCCGAATATTGATCTAAGCGAGTATGATCAATGGGACCGCTATGATATTGATGGCGACGGTGTTTATAACGAGCCAGACGGCATCATTGACCATCTGATGGTCGTTCACGCCGGCGTAGGTGAAGAAGCAGGCGGCGGACAACTTGGCGCTGATGCGATTTGGTCACACCGCTGGTCACTTGGTGATGTATTTGAAATTCCGGATACTGAATCTGAAGTTGGTCAAGGCGGGAAATTAGGCGCGTTGGATTACACCATCGAGCCTGAAGATGGCGCAGCAGGTGTGTTCACACATGAATTCGGACATGATCTTGGTCTTCCTGACGAGTACGATACACAGTACACAGGCAGAGGAGAGCCCGTTTCTTACTGGTCGATCATGTCAAGCGGAAGCTGGGCAGGTAAAGTTCCTGGTACGGAACCGACAGGCTTTAGCCCATATGCGAAAGAAATGCTTCAAAATCTGCATGGAGGCAACTGGCTTTCTGGACAAACCATCGATGGTAAAACATTAAAGAAAAGCAAAACAGTATTAATTGATGAAGCAGCAACAAAAGGAACGAACCATGATGCCGTTCGAGTCGATTTACCAGATAAAGAGATTGTCGTCACGACACCTGCTCAAGGGAAATATTCGTACTTCAGCGGAACGGGTGACAATTTGAATGCAACCATGACGACAACAGGTATTGATTTGTCAAAAGGAAGCAAAGCAGAGCTGACATTTAAAGCATGGTACGATATTGAAGAAGATTATGATTATGCGTATGTCGAAGTGCGTGAAACAGGGACTGACCAATGGAAGACCATCGCAGGTAACATCACGAATGATCGAAATGAAGCAGGTGCAAACGAAGGCAATGGCATCGACGGAAAATCAGACGGCTGGGTAGATGCAGCCTTTGACCTGTCTGCTTACGCAGGGAAGAAAATCGACCTACAATTCCGTTACACAACTGATGCAGGCTATTCACTTCCAGGCTTATTCGTAGATGACCTGAACATCACGGCAGATGGAACGAAAGTATGGTCAGATGATGCCGAGGGCACGTCTACTTTTACCTTTAATGGATTCTCAAAATCTAATGGAAAACAATATGCAGCACAATACTATTTACTAGAGTGGCGCTCTTATGCTGATGTCGATAAAGGCTTAAAGCATATTAAACGCGGGGCAAGTCTGATGAGCTATAATAACGGGTTGGTCGTTTGGTATGTCGATCAATCATACAGTGATAACTGGGTAGGAAAACATCCGGGGAACGGCTTCCTTGGCGTAGTAGATGCAGATCAGCAAGTATTAAAATGGAGTGACGGTTCCATTGCCGCAACAGGGTTCCAAGTACATGATGCAGCATTCTCTTTGAATCCAAGTACGAAGCTGAATATAGATTATACAGCAACAACGGGCTTAACTTTGCAAGATCGCTACATTCGCCCGGCTCGTACATTTAGTGATAAAAAGAATTATGTGAATCCAAACAACCCAGATGCAGGACGCGATGTACCGACATATGGGTTATCCTTTAAAGTCGTTGGACAAAGTAAGGATCGTTCTGTTGGAAAGGTGTTAATTTCGAAAAGTAACTAAATAGAAAGCCGGATTCTACCATTGAATCCGGCTTTTTGATATGTGAGAAAAGGATTGTGAGGGCACGATTGTTTTTTAAATCGAATGTCTGTTCTTTTTTATTTTGATATCCGAATGAAACCATTATATAATAGACACTGGAAGGTTTTTCTTTCAACCATGATTCTTTTTAGCTGTTAAAACAAAGGAAAGGATGAGCGTTACCAATGAGTTGTGTCACTGCCAAGCAATTAAAGGTGATTCGAGGGACGATGCAGACTTTTTGCAGCCATTTGGAGTATGCTGGCCACGGTAAGCTTCATATCAATACCATCATGGCTTTTATTAAAAAGGAATTCGGTGTGAGAAAAATGAAAGACATTCCACAAAGTCGCTTTACAGAAGCGCTAGAATTGATACAAGACTTTGATTTATACACGGACAAAATAGAGATTCGTGAACGTCTATCAGAAAGGAATTAACTAAATTGAATATTTTAGCAATCATTTTAGTAGGAATTGTCGCATTAGAACACATTGTCATCATGTTATTAGAAATGTTTTTTATGGAATCAAAGATGGCGAAGCGGTCTTTTAAACTGCCAGAACACTTGCAAAAAGATCCAAATGTCAAAGTAATGTTTGCCAATCAGGGGCTTTATAACGGGTTTTTAGCTGCAGGACTCATTTGGGGGCTCATTCTTGGATCGAATAACGTTGGATATATGATTCAGCTGTTTTTCATTCTTTGTGTGCTCATCGCCGCAGTATTTGGCGGTGTAACATCCAATAAATCAATTATCATCAAACAAGGAGTACCAGCACTGCTTGCACTCATTGCACTGATGCTGGCGATCTAATCTTAAATAAAGCCGCCCCTAGTGAGGGCGGCTTTTATCTTTTTCGAAGACCCATCAAACGAATAATGGATGTTAGACAAAGGGCTACGGCAACGGCCAAAATGATTTTTCCGTACATGACCCCCGTTAGGTTCATCAAAAAGACGGCCAATATAATACAGAGCGTGATGATGATCATCACAATCGAATAGGTTTTCATCTCTTTTCCACTCCTTTAAAAATCCCCTCATGTGACGAGAGAACTGTCAATCTTTCCTCATATTATATCACTCAATGACAATTTTACATGAAATTCCCTACCAATAGAATGTGACATATTGATTAGATTTGGAGTCATACCATATTTTTTAGAAAATCGGGTATAACATAATGAGCTGGCCTAAAGTCATATTGCTTGATATTAATTGTGCAAAATATAAAATAGCCACAGGATAAATCGAAAGGATGATCAAGATGAGTAAGAAAGTGTTATTAGTATCGACAAGCAGCCCGGAAATGAATGGACATCCAACAGGCTTATGGCTAGAAGAGTTAGCAGAGCCATTTCATATTTTTAAAGAAAATGAACTAGAAGTACAAATTGTCTCTATTCAAGGTGGCACTGTACCAATTGACAAAAATTCAATTCCTGAAGGTGTCCCAGCGCAATATCAAGATGTATATGAATTACTTCAAGACACAAAGGCGCTTACAGATGTGAATCCCGCAGATTATGACGGAATTTTCTTTGCTGGAGGGCACGGCCCTATGATCGACTTTGCGTCTAATCAACTGGTAGCGGATGCGATTTTAGCGGTTTCAGATAAAAATGGTGCGATCGGAGCCGTTTGTCATGGTGTTTCAGCATTCGTTGATGTGAAGGACCAAAATGGCAAATCATTTATCGAAGGCAAAAAAATCACAGGTTTCACAAACGAAGAAGAGGAAGCCGTGCAGCTGACATCAAAAGTTCCATTTTTATTGGAAACAAAACTTCGTGAGCAGGGGGCAGCGTTTGAAAAAGGAGATGCCTTTGCGCCATTTGCTGTCGTTGACGGACAAATCATCACTGGACAAAACCCGGGATCAAGTGCAGAAACAGCACGCTTGTTTGTCAAAACCATTGCATAAAACGATCAAAAACCAGTCGTAACTCATGCGGCTGGTTTTTTGTTATAAAAATGTCCCAAAAAAGACCAAAACAATAATTAGAAGAATGGTAAAATAATCACAGGGTAAAAAACCCAAATGAGGAAAAAGGGGATGTTCCTGTGAGAGCATTTTATGTCAAAATCACCGCAGCTTTACTGTCTGTTTTACTCGTCGCAACAGGTTTGTTTTCACCAGCATTAAAAGCAGAAGAAGCACCGAAATCAGAAGGGAAAATATCACCACTGACGGAAAAAGCGATTCAGCAAGTGCAAGAATCGTTTTTGAAGCAGGATGAAGGAACCGCTATTCAACAGAAGCAAGTGAAAAAATCATTTAAAGTGAATAAGAAGAAAGGAATCAGTATCAAACGAAAAGCTGCTAAAGAAGGCAAAATGCGCACGTCTGCCGTTCGCTCCATTGATGGACTAGCTATTAATCAATCGGCTGTCTTAACAGAGGACGACCCAGTTGATTTATGGTTTTTAAGCACATCTTCACCTCAGGCTCTCATCAGCCGGATTACCTCTTCAAACCCTGATTATTTTGTTCAATTATTTGTTGTTGATTATGAAACAGGACAAGCCTACCCGACAGATTTAATTCAACCGGCAGGCAGCCTGCTTGGATTGACCAATTTACCAGCAGGTGATTATGCATTCGGTATTACAAGCGGCGGAGAATTTGGAGACTCCTACACGATACAAGTGAATGCAAAAAACCCGCCCAATTTCACGGGGGCTGTATCCCTTTCGTCCACCTTGCAATATTTTGTAGCTGAGTATGCAAACGGTGATGTTTTCGCAAATGGTACAAAAGTGTACAATAAGCAAACAAAGACCGCCGATTATAAATGGGAGCGTGTGTTTTACTTCTCATATGATGGAAAATATGAACAGAGAACTCATTCTGTTGACAGTGTGAAAGTGAAAAGTATTTCGGCACCAGTGTCGTATTCCGCTCCATATGCAAGTTCCTCTGAGGCCATTCTCGTCTACTTAGATGTGGAGACTTTATTTATGTATCATGAATCATCGTTTGCTAGCGGGCAGTACTACCATAGTAGCTTTGTTGATACACTCGGGAAGACAACACCAAGACGCTTAGATATTGATGATATGACAAATTACGGTGATCATATTTTAGCTGTAGATTTAAAAACAGGAAAGCCGATTGATTTCTTCAGTGTGCTGAATTTCTACTATGCTGCAGGGATCGAGAAGCTGCCAACAATCAGAACGTTGAATTAAGAAAGGCGGTTGACATCAAATCGCCACATGTGTAGAGTAAAGATAATTAAATGACAAAAGTCCACTAGGGGAGTCATGTATGACTGAGACAAGAGAAAATCTTGGACCCTTTGAACCTGATCTAGTTCGTACTAGCGGAGGGAAGTGGAGCTGGACCTTGTCTTATTCATGATTGAATCGATAAGAAGGCCGCTCCATTTGGGGTGGCTTTTTCATTTATTCAACTGAAGAAGAGGAGGCTTTTTTTATGACATTTTCTACGCAATTAAGGAAAGAAGCAGAACTGTTATTTGAAGCCATTTATCAGCATCCGTTCGTCAGAGGCTTGGCAGCAGGAAAGCTGGAAAAGGAACAAATCATTCATTATGTCAAACAAGATGCAGAATACTTACAAGCATTCATTAAAATTTATGCAGCAGCGCTCAGCAGATGTACAGACAGGGAGGATATTGCGTTTTTCCATCAGCAGATTGCGTTTGTACTAGATAGTGAGACGCACCCTCATCAAAACCTTTGCCGAGTGGCAGGAGTCGCATATGATGAGCTCCAAGGTGCTTCTTTGGCTCCGAGTGCTCACCACTATATTCATCACATGCTGCAAGTTGCGCAAGAAGGCACGCTTGGTGAAATCATCGCTGTCCTGCTTCCATGTCCTTGGACATATTGGGAAATAGGGAAACGAATGCTTACAGATGTGCAGCCAGACCCGTCACATCCGTTTTATGAGTGGATCACGTTTTATGGAGGATTAACCGATTCTGTTACAGGTGAGCTTTGCAGGCGGCTCGATCAGTTGGCGGAAGCAGCAAGTGAGAAGGAAAAGGAAAAAATGAAACAGCACTTTATCTTAAGCTGCCAGCTCGAGTACAAGTTTTGGGAAATGGCCTTCACTGTTGAAGAGTGGCCAGTTCAACTGGAGGTGCATTCATCATGACATGGAAGATGAAAGAAGTCGTCCTTGCGGTGATTTTATCCGTTGCGTGTGGTGTGATCTATTTAGGATGGTCCACGCTATACTTACCGATTACAGCACTTGTTGGCCCAGCAGGAGGCAACATCATGTTTGGAATATGGGTCATTGCCAGTCCAATCGTTGCATATATCATTCAAAAGCCGGGGGCTGCTCTGATTGCGGAAACAGCCGCCGCGGCTGTGGAATTATTGACAGGCAGCCACTTCGGACTTTCAGCTCTGCTAATTGGTGTATGCCAAGGGCTTGGGGCAGAAATCGCCTTCGCTCTTTTTGGTTATAAACGGTATCGCATGTGGACATTGATGCTCTCTGGTGCCTTTGCCGCTATCGGAGCGATGGCGTACAGTCTCGTGGCAAATGGCTTTGGTTATTACACGCCTCAAGTTTTACTTATGACCCTTGTGACTCAAATTATCAGTGGAATGATACTTGGCGGCTGCCTTGCGAAAGTGGTGGTGGACGCACTATCCAAAACAGGTGTACTGAATCAATATGCCATCATGAAAGAAAAACGAAACAAAGGTGAACAGCATGAATTCATTTCTCACGTGCAATGAACTCTCTGTCCGTTTTTATGAACAGCCTAAGCCCGTTTTGCATCAAATCTCCCTTACGATTCAAAAAGGGGAAAAGGTGCTTATTTTAGGACCGAGCGGAAGCGGGAAATCCACGCTCATTTCGGTTCTGGCTGGAATCATTCCAGAGCATGTGGAAGCAGACATGCAGGGCGAAGTGGTGCTGCAAAGACATACAGGCGTGATGTTTCAAGATCCAGACTCTCAGTTTTGTATGCACCGCGTCAATGAAGAAATTGCCTTTAGCTTAGAGAACCGTTCCGTCCCTCGTGAAGAGATGGATGACCTCATTCAGCAGCTCATGCAAAAAGTCCAACTGAATGTCGATCCGCATACAGAGACTCACATTTTATCTGGCGGCATGAAGCAGCGATTGGCACTTGCTTGTTTACTCGCATTACAGCCGGATGTTCTATTCTTTGATGAACCAACCGCACAGCTTGATCCGGCAGGTAGAATGGACATATTTCAACTGCTGCAGCAGCTTGCAGCCGATCAGCAGCAGACCATGATTTTTGTAGAGCATGTGCTTGACGGTGTCATCGAATGGATGGACCGGGTGATTTTATTAGATGATCAAGGCAGCATTTTAGCAGATGGAGCTCCAAAAGATGTGCTCACGGCATATGAGGAAGAAATGAAAGAGGCTGGTATTTGGCGGCCCAAATTATTTCCCGAGAAATGGTCCACGATCATTCAAGATCCATTTCATCCACTGAGTCAAACCTTTATGCAAACTTTTAAAACACGAAAAGAGCAGCGAAAAAAAGTGCCATCAATCGAACGAAAGACAATGATACGTACAGAAAATCTTCAATTAAGCTACGGGAAAAAAAGGATTATGAGTGATCTCCAGCTTGATATCAAATCAGGGGATTGGGTGGCGATCATCGGGGAAAATGGAAGTGGGAAAAGCACACTTCTCAAACATTTGGTTCGTTTAGAGCCAACGAAAAAAGGCCACATTTTCTTAAAAGATACACTTCTAAAAAAGTGGTCAGACCGAGAACTATATGAAAAAGCAGGCTTTGTGTTTCAAAATCCAGAGCTTCAATTTATACAAGACACAGTATTCGATGAAATTGCCTTTGGCGGCAGACAGCGAAACTGGCCAGAATCAGTCGTACAAGAAAAAACGGTTCAGCTGCTGAAAGAGTTCGGTTTAGAGAATCATGCAAAAGCACATCCCTTCACCTTAAGCTTAGGGCAAAAAAGAAGATTAAGTGTTGCCACGATGCTCCTTTTTGATCAAGATGTATTGCTGTTAGATGAGCCGACTTTCGGGCAGGATGAAAAAACGGCGAAGGAATTGATGAGGCGTTTAAAAGAGCGTCAGCGCCAAGGTACGACCATTGTGATGGTCACACATGATATGGAGCTTGTCGATGAGTGTGCCGATCAAGTGCTTCTGTTTCATCAAGGGAAGCATGTTTATGATGGCACCCCTTATGATTTATTTTCAAATCAAGAACTTGTCGATGCTTATCAGCTGAGAGCTCCTTTACATTATCGCTATGTGGCAGAAAGAAAGGACGTGCTGACGATTGCAAAGTAATCACTCCTTTCTTTCTACTGTGAATCCAGTCATGAAATTACTCGCTCATCTGCTTGCGATGGGCTGTCTCATGTCGATTTCTGACCCTAAAACTACCTTTATCATTTGGCTGTTTGCTCTTGGCATTGGAGTTGTTTTAGGTGGATGGAATATGAAGTATCTCGTTACAAGGCTTGTCCCTTATTTGCTCTTTTTTATTCTCGTCTTTTGGATGATGGCGGCCTTCGGCAAGGGGGATCATACCGTTTGGAAGTGGGCGTGGTTTCATATCACAGAGGAGAGTTTAAGAAATGGGCTCACCATCGCTTTTAGAATGCTGGGATTTGTGACATTTGGTCTCCTTTTTACGTCCACAACAGATTTGACGGCATTTATGATGAGTCTGATTCATCAATGCCGAATGTCCCCAAAATGGGCGTATGGCATGCTTGCCGGCTTCCGGTTTATTCCGTTATTTCAAAGTGAATTAAAACAAATGAAAGCTGCACACAAAATCAGAGGCTACAAGCAAAAAAACAGCTGGAAAGCCTTTATGCGTTATGCATTGCCCCTTTTTACGCAAGGCGTACGAAAATCAGAACGCTTAGCGATTGCAATGGAAGCCAGGGGCTTCACAGGGACGAGAGAGCGAACGTATTATCATATCATCAGCACCTCATGGATTGACTATATGTATCTTTTTCTCATCGGTATCAGTGTCTTCATGTGCATTTACTTTGTTTAAAAAACACCCACATTCTCTTGATAGAATGTGGGCTTTTTATATGTCTTAGGTCATTTGATTGATATTAGTACACATTACAGGCTGTAATAGATCATATAACGAACCGATAAAGAAGGTGTACTAGAAAAAGAGAGGATGAACGTAAGCGAATGTCACAGAGAATCGATAACATAATAGACGCTTTACCAATCATTGGACTCGCTATGAGAGAGCAGCTAACCTTTTCTGTTTTAGGGAAAGAGAAGGTTCTTTACTATCAGCAGCATGGGAATATTGATTTAGGATTTAAAGCTGGTGATGCACTAGATGCTGGATTCCAAAACTTTGCGATGTTGAAAAATGGGAGAGAACCATCGTTTATCCAAATTCCGAAAGAAGTATACGGGATTCCAATGGATATCGTAGCCGTTCCAATTAATGATGAATCAGGTCAAGTGGTTGCTGCCTTCTGTGTGGCATATGACCAAACGAATCAACAACGATTAGATCACATCATGACGGAGAGCAACGAAGCTTCCGAAAAACTAGTCGCAATGGTACAGCAGGTTGCCGCACATTCAGAGGAACTACAAGCGACAAGTGAACAAATTCTACAAAATACGAAAACCACTGTCGAAAATTCCTCTAAAATCAATCAAGTGTCCAATCTCATCAAAGGTATCTCTGATCAAACGAACTTACTTGGACTCAATGCATCAATAGAAGCTGCAAGAGTAGGGGAAGCAGGAGCAGGCTTTGGAGTGGTCGCAACAGAAGTGAGAAAGCTGTCAACTCATGCGAAACAGGCGACGACTGATATTGAAACAGCCCTAAAAGATGTACAGGGGTCGATCAAAGGAATGGAAGAAGAAATTGCGCAAATTGTCGCTTCCTCTGAGCATCAAGCAGAACTAGTAGGCACTTTTACGAAAATTATTGAAGGTCTTCACGAAACAAACGAAACGATGAAAGCATTAGCAAACGACTTAGTAAACTATCAAGTGAAATAAAAGAACGACAAAACCTCCAGCTGAATCGGAGGTTTTTTTTATCATTTCAAGGTGAGAAACTTGTTAGGATTATGACCGTTTTATCGCTGACAGGCAGGATACACTTCTGTATGATAGAAAAAGAGAGACTAGTTTTGTCATTAGACCTATTCATAAGGAGGAAGATCATCGTGACACAATCAGCGAAGCTGAAAGAAATACTTGCACCCTACCGTCCGTTGTTAGATGAAACGGAAAAACCAATGATTCAATTGCAGATGAAACAAGGAAAAACAGGACCATACGACAGCAAAATAGCTGGTGATCCTTATTTTCCAAAAAACGACGAATATCCAGTTGACGGCGAAGGACATCCTATGAAACTTTTGGCGCAAATTAATTTCGGCCTGCTGCCCAAGATGAAGGATTATCCAGAAACAGGACTTTTGCAAGTTTTTATTTCTGTGCATGATGATCTTTATGGGATGAATATTGACCATAAAACAGAGCAAAAAGATTTTCGCATCAAATTTATTGAGGAACCTTTCTTGGCAGAAGAAGAGTTAATGACTGATTTTTCTTTTGTGAAAATTCCAGACGATTTTTATTTTCCTGTGACGAAGGAAGGCGCAATTACAGGTGAATTATCAAGCGAAACGATCAGTGTAGGAGATTTCCGCTTTGAAAAAGTCACAGGAAAGAACAGCTGGGACCTATTCGAAGATGCAGAAGGTGTTAATGGCGATGAAGCAGATGCCCTGCTGGATGAATTTTATGAAACAGCGAGTGGCTTTGGTCACAAATTGGGCGGGTACCCAGGGTTTACACAAGAAGACCCGCGTACCTATGTAGATCAAGAACATACCGTTCTGTTATTACAAATTGACTCAGATGATGAAGTAGATTTGATGTGGGGAGATTGCGGTATTGCCAACTTTTTTATCAAACCAGAAGACCTTAAACGAAAAAATTTCGAGAATGTCGTCTATAATTGGGATTGCTCCTGATTTTGTAAAAAACACACTATAAACACTCTTTTTAGAGTGTTTTTGTGTATGTTTTTAGACTTTTTTGCCCCTATTTCGTCATTTTTGAGAGGTAATATGTCATTCTTTCTAGTTGACCGGATCAAAAAAAAATGTAAAATCATCTTAAAGTCCTCTTTTTTGAAAATAATAATAACATGACATATGAATCAACGATAAAATGCTCGAAAAAGCGGAATGTACTGGGGGGTATCAATTGATCATTTCTAAAGTAATCAATAATAATGTTGTCAGTGCGTATGATGACGAGCAGCATGAGCTGGTCATTATGGGCAGAGGGATCGCGTTTCAAAAGAAAAGCGGAGACCCGATTGACGAAGAACGAATCGAAAAAGTATTTTCTATTCAAAATAAAGATATATCAGAAAAATTCAAAACCCTGCTTTATGATATTCCAATCGAGTATATGCAAGTGTGTGAGGCGATTATTGAGCATGCGAGAACAACCCTTAACAAAAATTTAAATGACAGCATCTATGTGACGCTGACGGATCATATCACCTTTGCCATTGAACGTCATCAAAAAGGAATGGATATCAAAAATGCCTTGCTCTGGGAAATCAAACGGCTGTATAAAGATGAGTTCAAATGCGGTTTAGAAGCTATTCGGATCATTGAGGACAAGCTGAGCATCCATCTTCCTGAGGATGAAGCTGGCTTTATTGCCATGCATATTGTCAATGCAGAGCTCAATGAGGAAATGCCAAACGTGATTCAAATCACCAAACTTATTCAAGACATTTTAAACATCGTTAAATATCACTTTCAAATTGATTTAGACGAGGAATCATTAAATTATTTCCGATTTGTGACGCATTTGAAGTTTTTTGGACAGCGTCTGTTTAACGAAACACAAATGGAAAATCAAAATGAGTTTCTGTATGAAGTGGTAAAAGAGAAAAACACTGCTGCTTTTCAATGCGCAGAAAAAATTAACGAGTATGTTCAAAAAGAATACAACCGAAGTCTCATAGAAGATGAAATGCTATATTTAACTTTGCATATAGACAGAGTAATAAAAAGAAAATAAATTCAAAAAGAAAGCGTTGACATCACAAAATTAACATGATAATTTATAACTATAAACTAAATAACCCACAATCTTTTAGGATTGTTACTGGTCAAGCAGGCAAAACCTAAATCATTGTCCCTATCTTTGATAAGGCATGATTTAGGTTTTTTTATATCTAAAGACTTATAAAAATTAAATAACGATCAATCGCTATGAAGGATTGTTACTGGTTAAGCAGGCAAAACCTAAATATCGATTAATGTCTGAATCGCTATTTCTCGGACATTAATGGATGTTTAGGTTTTTTCTATATCAAGATGAAATCAACGATTGGAGGGTAACACAATGAACCACAAACAAACAGCAAAAGAAGTGCTAGAACTTGTCGGCGGTGAAAAAAATGTTAAGCAAGTTACACATTGTATGACAAGACTTCGCTTCAACTTATACGATGAAAGCAAGGCAGATAAAGAAAAGCTGCAATCAACAGACGGCGTCGTGGGCGTGAATCAAAGCGGAGGCCAATATCATGTCATTATCGGCAATGATGTCTCAAATGTCTATCAAGCGATGATCGCTGACTCAGGTCTATCATCTGATGTAAAGTCAGGCGGTACAGAAGAAGCGTCAAAACAAAATGTGATATCAAAGCTATTCGATTTTATCTCTGGTGTCTTTACACCGATTCTTCCAGCCATCGCTGGGGCCGGTATGATCAAAGGGATTTTGGCACTGATGCTCACATTCCAGTGGATATCAGATAAAAGCAGTACGTATGCGATTTTAACAGCCATCGGAGATGGAGCCTTTTACTTCTTACCGATTCTGCTTGCTGTAAGCGTAGCCAAAAAAATTGGCACAAATCAGTATATCGCGGCTGCCATTGCAGCAGCAGCACTGCACCCGCAGTTAACCGCTTTACTGGGCGCGGGAAATACAGAATTTCTAGGCTTGCCAGTGGTTGCCGTTGTGTACTCTTCATCGGTGATTCCAATTCTACTCACCATCTGGCTTGGTTCATATGTTGAAAGATTCGCAGAAAAATATAGTCCGAAATCATTAAAGATCATTCTTGTTCCAACGGTCACACTTCTAGTCGTTGTACCAGTTATGCTCATCGCGGTTGGACCGCTTGGCGGGATTATCGGAAGTGGCCTTTCAGGTGGAATTGATTTATTGTTTAAACATGCAGGTCTTTTGGCCGGACTCTTGATCGGCGGATTCATGTCACCATTGATCATTACCGGCATGCACTATGCATTGCTTCCAATCATGATCAACAACATTACGTTAAACGGTTTTGACTACATTCTTCCAATGATGTTTGTAGCGAATATGGCACAAGCAGGCGCAGCATTCGGTGTCTTCTTAAGATCAAAAAACAAAACATTCAAATCATTGGCGATGTCTACAAGTATCACAGCCTTAATGGGAATTACTGAACCTGCTATGTATGGTGTGAACATGCGATTGAAAAAACCGTTCCTTGCAGCCCTTATTGGTGCAGCAGCAGGCGGCGTGTTCATGTCAATCTTTAAAGTAAAATCATATGTGATATCTGGATCAGCAGGCCTCCCAGGACTACCAACATTCATTGGACCAACATTTGTCTACTCAATCATCGGTTTAGTGATCGGATTTGTTGTAGCAACGATCATGACACTTGTTCTCGGATTCAAAGATGTACCAGTGAAAGATGATACAAAAGCAGACAAACCAGAAGAAAAGAAAGACACAGCAGCACTTCAAAATGAAGTGGTACAAAGCCCGCTTGAAGGTCAACTAAAGCCGCTCAATCAAGTAAATGATGCAACATTCTCTAATGAAATCATGGGTAAAGGAGCAGCTATTGTACCAACAGCTGGGCGTGTTGTAGCACCGTTCAACGGCAAGGTTGAAACCATTTTCCACACAAAACATGCCATTGGCTTGAAGAGTGAACAAGGTACAGAACTTCTCATTCATGTCGGGATTGACACGGTAAAACTTGGCGGAAAGTATTTCACAAGTCATGTGCAGTCAGGTGATCTGATTCAAGCAGGAGATGTACTCATTGATTTTGATATCGAGGGCATTCAGCAAGAAGGCTATGATGTCACCACACCTGTTATTGTCACCAACACGAATGATTATGCACAAGTTGATGCGAAAACAGATGGAACGATTACAGTAAAAGAGACACTACTTACAGTCAGTGTAGAAGAAAAAGAGGAGGGTATTCAACATGAACAAGTTAGAAAAAACATTTCCTAAAGGTTTCTTATGGGGCGGCGCTGTTGCAGCCAACCAAGTTGAAGGCGCATATAATCAAGATGGAAAAGGCTTATCGACAGCTGATGTGTCACCAAATGGTATTATGCACCCATTCGATGAATCAATGAAAGACCTTAACTTATATCATGATGCAATCGATTTCTACCATCGCTATAAAGAAGATATTGCACTCTTTGCAGAAATGGGATTCAAGTGCTTCAGATTATCCATTTCTTGGCCGCGTATTTTCCCAAATGGCGACGATGCGGAACCGAATGAAGCAGGCCTCGCTTTTTATGAAAAAGTATTTGATGAACTGCATAAGCACGGAATTGAGCCAGTTGTCACCATCTCTCACTATGAAATGCCGCTCGCACTTGTGAAAAACTACGGCGGATGGAGAAACCGCAAGCTTGTGGATCTTTATGAAACATACGCTAAAACATTGTTCACTCGCTTTAAAGACAAAGTGAAATATTGGATGACATTCAATGAAATCAATGTCGTGTTACATGCGCCTTTCACTGGCGGCGGACTTGTATTTGAAGAGGGTGATGACGAGAAAAGCATTCAATATCAAGCAGCACATCACCAATTTGTTGCAAGTGCTTTGGCTGTCAAGGCAGGACACGAAATCATTCCTGATGCGAAAATCGGCTGTATGATTGCAGCGATGACAACTTATCCGTACAGCTCAAGACCAGAAGATATGTTTGCTGCAATTGAGCAAGACCGTAAAACATTATTCTTCTCAGATGTACAGGCAAGAGGTTATTACCCAGGTTACATGAAACGTTATTTCCTTGAAAATGACATTAACATCGAGTTCCAAGAAGGGGACGAAGACATTTTAAGAAACCATACAGTGGACTATATTGGCTTCAGCTATTATATGAGCTTTGTGACAAGTACAGATCCAGAGATTCTTGGACAAGTGACTGGCGGTAACTTATTTGAAGGTGTGAAAAACCCTTATCTAGAAGCAAGTGATTGGGGCTGGCAAATTGATCCGAAAGGACTTCGTACAACACTGAATCAGCTGTATGACCGCTACCAAAAGCCATTGTTTATCGTAGAAAATGGATTGGGTGCTGTCGATCAAGTAGAAGAAGACGGATCAATTCAAGACGATTACCGAATTGATTACCTCAGAAGCCATTTGCTAGAGGCGAGAGAAGCGATCGCAGACGGAGTTGACCTGATCGGTTATACAAGCTGGGGCCCAATTGACCTTGTCAGCGCATCAACGGCTGAAATGAAAAAACGCTACGGCTTCATTTATGTTGACCGTGATAATGAAGGAAACGGTACATTAGATAGAAAGAAAAAGAAAAGCTTCGATTGGTATAAACAAGTGATTGCGACAAATGGGGAACATTTGGATTACTAAACAGAGAAAATATTGTTTCGCTCCTTTAAGAACATATAGTGTCTTGAAACGGTGAAAACAATTTGAATCAGGCATTATCATTCATTGGGTCTCCTCTAGGGGCTTGATGGTGATAATGCCTTTTTTATGAAAAAGACAAAATTGAACAAAAAATAAACCACACTTTAAATTGTTGCGTGGTTCATATAAATCATATAATGGTTTTAATTCGGTAATACCTATTCTTCAAGTATTTCTTTTATATCTTCAATGATTAGGGTATTTAAAATTAAATTCTAGTAGACTTAACCCTTTCCCAATTGTGGTCTAAGAAAAGAATCCTATTCTCTAGTGGTTATCAGCAGCAATTCTGTCTTCAATTCAGTAATTATACATCTGAATCTTTCTCCACTGTATGAATTCATAATCAATGTTATAAAATTTAACTAGCTCAGGATAGACTATTAATAACTTGGTAGTACTCATGGAACTAGTCAGTCAGCTTTTTATAGTCATTGTATCAACCTTTTTTCAAATTCTAATTCATCTTTGACATGTATTCCGTAATTTCCTATAGAGGGAATTGTAGGTTTAACCATTCTTGCTTTATCAATTGCACCAATATAGATGTTTTTGAAAGAATATCCCTTTCTTTGATAAAACCTAATTGCATTTAAGTTATCATTACTAGTGATTAAATTAATAGAGTGTATATTTTGTGTTTTTAGATTTTGTTCTAACTCAAAAAGTAATCTACTTCCAACACCATGGTACTTTTCTAGAGCCTCCAAAGTCAGGATTTCTGCCTCTTCTTTGAATATTTTGTAAACTAATATTCCTACTATATAATCTCCACGTTTAGCCAACAAAATGTTTTCATTTAAAACATTATAAGTTGTCCCTTTAGACACCATAGTCGTTCCACCCCAATGTTCATTAAAAAACCATGTTAACCACGAAAAGTCTTTTGAACTTGGCTGAGTTATTATCAATTCTTCTGAAAGAGAACATTTTTTTGACAGCTGGATATGGGCTATTTCTTTTTCATGCGCTTGATCCTCAGAAAAATGGATTGAGATGCCTAGTTTTTCGGCGTTTATTTGAGCAAGTTTTTGTGCATAGTTCGAAAAATCTTCAGGGTCAATACCAAAATAAAAAAAACTCTCAGGTGGATTCTTTTTGTACCACAGTTTGCTACTGATGACATATTCGTTTTGTTTTGTTTCAGTTATGCTGATATCATCATATAATAGTGCTCTTCCTTCAATAAACTCTAAGACAAATTCATCTAATTTGTTTTGAGTAAATATACGGTTTTTTTCTTGAAAATATCCTATTTCACTTAATTTGCTGTGAATCCAATTAATTAAATCATCCTCGTTTAGTTCATTATCTCTCGCTAGTGCCATTAGCATTGCAATGTAATTAACGATTGTTTTGCTTCTCTTAGTTGAAATGTTTTTATAGATGTTTTCTAAAATATCGTTGTTAAGTTTATTCATTTTACATATACAACTTCCTTTTCAATTAATTGTTTACTCAATGCTTGCAGGTCTTCGATACAAGTTTGAACATCTGTATCATATTCTTCAGTAATTTCTAACAAGTTACCAAGATTGTGGCTTTGGCTCGTTTGTATCCATACTTGTTGGAATATCTCCGATTTCATCATAACTTCCATAAACTCTTCAACGGAGAATTCTAAAGGATGGAATGAATAATTTGAATACCTGTGCTGGTGTAATGGGGGGTATGGTTTATAATTTTATTACCTATCGACGGATAGTTTATTTTCTTTGGCGAAATCATTATATAAATAACATTCATCATAAGGTAGCCATGAATGTACACTCCTTTCATAAAGTGTTAAGGTATGAAAAAACAAGTTTATAATACATGTCCATTAGCAATAACTACATTACTAAACTCAACAAGAAGAGTAGTTTTATAAACTTTATTCTTGTAATCATTTTTCTATTTATGTATTAAATTTCAAGTTAATACCCTAACGAAAGTCATAATATCACATTTTTCTTATTTTTTTAATTTAGATCAATAAATTTTTGACAAGTTTTTATATCGATACTCTCTATCTAATAAAGTGAATATCATTGAGGAGGCAGGGATCTTAACGAATTTTTAGTACCACCTGTAGGGGGCAATGAGTTGGTATGAAAAAGAGTTGCCTTAGCATTTGATTTCACCGATATATTTAAACCAAAGCTTCGAGACCCCATAAACTATAGTCACACTTTTAGGTTTGCTTGAGGGAACGATGGAAAAAGCAGTATTGTAATTTCTAATAATTAGGGTGGATTTTCAGTAGGAGATATTCTGTGCTAGGAAGATGACTTGAATGTATCAATCCACTTAACTTGTTAGACAACCTATGAGTATAAAAATGGTTTTTAAGAAGATAACGTATGTTCAATATCTTTTTAAACTCAACTATAGAAGTAATACGATTAAACTTAATATCAAGTTGATTGAGATGACAAAAAATAAAGAACCGCTTAAAAAAGCGGTTCTTTATTATGAAGGTCAGCTTTTTCTGTAAGTTTTCGCCTATTTCCACACTTGATCTGCAATCTCAATCACATGACGCAGCTTTTCCCATTGCTGCTCTTCTGTTAACAGGTTGCCTTCCTCTGTTGAGGCGAATCCGCATTGTGGGCTCAAACAGATTTGGTTAATGTCTACATATTGAGCCGCTTCCTCAATGCGTTTTTTAATCTGTTCAACTGGCTCAAGCTCTCCGTATTTTGAAGTGACAAGGCCTAGTACGATTTGAAGGTTTGGGTTCTTCACATATCGAAGGGGCTCAAATCCGCCAGAACGATCGTCGTCAAACTCTAAAAAGAGACCATCAAGATCTAAGCCGGCAAAAATAGTTTCTGCTGCCGCTTCGTAACCACCTTCAGCTGCCCAAGTTGATTTAAAGTTACCGCGGCAAATGTGCATCGTAATCACCAAATCCTCTGGGCGGTCAGCAACAGCTTCATTGATTGTCTTCGCAAACGATTCACGAAGTTCATCTTCTTCTCGGCCAAAGGCTTTGATTTGTTCGTGGCCTTTTTCAGAAAAGAACACCGCCCATGCCGTATCATCCAGCTGCAAGTAGCGGCAGCCTGCATCATAAAAAGCACGGATGGCTTTCTTATACGCTTGTGCCACATCATGGTGGAATTCTTCTAAGCTGTCATACACCCCTTCTTCAAGCTTTCCACGGAAAAAGAGCATATTCGGACTTGGAATCGTCATTTTAGCCGTATGATCACCAGCGATGCTGTGAAGGAAACGATAATCCTCCAGCATTGGATGATCTGTAAAATCGATCTTGCCTGTTACCTTGATACCTCTAGCTTTTGTCGTTGTGTTATGGAATTGAATGCCTTGATCTGCTTCAAATCCTTCAACTCCATCGAGTCCTTCAAGAAAGTCAAAATGCCACCATGCACGTCTGAATTCACCATCTGTGACAACCTCTAACCCAATTTCTTTTTGCTTCTCTACAATACGTGTAATTTCTTCGTTTTCAATTTGTCGGAGCTGCTCTGCTGTCAGCGTACCGTCTGCTTTTTGCTTGCGTGCTTCCTTGATGCGCTCTGAACGAAGTAAACTTCCTACTTGATCTGCGCGGAATGGTGGTTTCGTTGTTTTCTTTCCAATGGTTTGTACTTGTGTCATGCTGAATCCCTTCTTTCTTCAGGTTAAAAAATCAAATAAAAAAGCTCTTCCTTAGATAAGGAAGAGCATCATATACTGTGAGAACTCTGCCTTATCTTCAAACAAGCATTTGCTTGCTTAAGGAATTAGCACCATTCTGTTCCTAGGAACAGCGGTTGCCGGGTTTCACAGGGCCAGTCCCTCCACCACTCTTAATAAGGTTACCTTTTGATTCAATTTTCTTAATAAACACAATTATTCAACGTTTTCAGGGAAAAGTCAATGGTTTTTACAATTTAATTTCCTACATGACCAAATCAGCGACAAGAACACCAGCAAGTCCGACAAGTGAAAGCACGGTGACCATCAATGTCCACGTTTTAAAGGTTTGAGCCATTGATAGGTTAAAGTATTCTTTATAAATCCAGAAACCCGCATCATTCACATGAGAGAACGTGATACTGCCAGCACCTGTTGCGATCACCATTAATTCAGGGCTGACACCCGTCAGGCCAATCAGTGGTGCAGAAATGCCAGCCGCCGTGAGACCGGCGACAGTGGCTGATCCTAAAGAGACACGAAGGACAGCAGCAATGAGCCAAGTCAGAAGCAGGGGAGAAAGTGTGCTTCCTTGCATGATTCCTGCAATGTATTGATCGACGCCGCTATCAATGAGCACTTGTTTAAAGGCGCCGCCACCTGCAATAATTAATAGAATCATAGCAATAGAGCCGATAGAATCCGTGATGGACTTCATCACATCCTGCATGCTCTTTCCTCTTCCAAGCCCAAACGTGTAGATGGCAAGCAGCACTGAGATTAATAGTGCAATCGCTGGTTCGCCTAAAAACTCAGCGGTTGGCAGCAATGGGGAGGATGGGAAGAAAATTTCTAGAAAAGCTCTGAATGTCATAAGTAATACAGGCAAAACAGCGGTGAAAATGCTAATGCCGAAGCTAGGCATTTCTTCTTCTGTGAATTCCTTTGGATTAAATAAGTTCTTTGGGATATGTGCGTGCAACTGATCTTTTTTAAATAGTTTCGTAAACAGAAGTCCGCCTACTAAAACAGCAGGAATCGCTAAAATAATCCCAACCAATAAGGTTTGTCCCATGTTTGCCTGAAAGACATTCGCAATGGCAGTCGGTCCTGGGTGAGGAGGGAGGAAGCCATGTGTGGTGATGAGTGCAGCGACGAGCGGCATACCCACATACAGCACAGGAAGTCTTGCAGCCTGAGCGATCGTAAAGACTAATGGAATTAAGATAATGAATCCGGTTTCATAAAATAGAGCAATTCCAATCACAAACCCAGTCAGCATCGTCGCCCATTGGATTTTTCCGATGCCAAATCGGTCAATAAGTGTCATCGCGATCCGCTGAGCTCCGCCAGAATCAGCCATCAATTTCCCAAGCATCGCTCCAAAACCGAGAACGAGTGCCAGATGTCCGAGCGTACTGCCAAGTCCTTTTTCGACGGAAGCGATCGCTTCTAGTGGTGTCATCCCTTCTAACACAGCAACAATTAAAGAGACAATAATCAAAGAAATGAAAGCGTTTAACTTAAAGACAACCATGAGTAACAGCAATAACAAAACGCCAAGTCCAATAAACACTAATGACATGATCTTTCCTCCTTTGTGGTGCATAAGGGGGTGCAACACCCCCTATGCCTTATCCTTCAAGTATGTCTACAGCTTCTTTTAACGTATTCTTTGCCCCAACATTTCCCGGGAAAATCACATAAGACATGAAAGGGAATTTACTTTCTTCTCCTGTTTGCCAAACAGGGATCCCTGGTTTGATTTGACCTGCCACAGTCGCACGTTTCACGCTAAGTCCTCTTGTCCCAATATCGCTGGAGGTAATTCCACCTTTGGCAATAAGATACTTAGGACGAATGGTGAGACGCTGGACAATACTTGTCACAGCATCACTAATCTGTACAGAGAGTTTTAGTTCTTCCTCTTGGCGATCATCCCCAAGATCAAGCCGTTCTCTTCTTGTATAAACAGCCACAGATTGACCAGCTGCCAACAGTGTTTCAGTTTGCTGAATGACGCGGTCAATTTCTTCGCGAAAGGCATCAGGCTTTAACACGAGGTGGGTATTAAATTCAATAAAAGCCATCTCTTTATTTTGCTCAAGCGCTTGTAATTGTTCTGTTGTTTTTTTCACATGAGAACCGACCATAATAAGACCACCATGAGGGCTTTCTTCTTGTATCAAGTCATCTCTTGTTAATAAGGCTTGATCCCCTATACCGCCAAGTACTTTTGTGAGCGCCGCCGCACTTCTGAACATCAGCTGCTGTCCTGCTTGAATGGCTTCAATGAGAGCGGTGACAAAGACTTTGACATCATCATAATCCACCGCGTTTACAACCACCTTTTTGAAATCCTTCACACCCATGAGCTGTTGTTTGATTTGATCAATGCGTAAAGCCCGCAGATCAGCTAACGAAATGTAGGTCGTGTTCTCTTTTGTGAACATTCCTTCTGACTTTTCTTCAATCCATTCTCCAAGATGTGATGATTGAAAGCCGAATGTGCGGTCTCTTGCAAATTCTGTGTCACCAGCAGGAATTAATTCATGTCCTTCCTGTACGTAATGAATATTGTCGATCGTAAAGCGTCCACCTTCTTGGAAAAAAGGAAGAAGGATTTCACCATCGAAATGGCGGGAGCTTTGCTTTTCAATGGTCATTTTGAGTACTTCGGTTTCAAGCGGAAAGTGTCCGCGAAGAGTAGAATCCCCTCGGCTGACAATGACGAAGTCCTGATTAAGCCGTTCAGCCACCTTTACAATGGTTGCAGCGATTGTTTCGTGCACAGCGGCAGTTTCTTTCTCTGTCATACTGCGAGAATTGGTCAAAATAAAGAACATGCGGCTGTCTTCAAGAAAACCAGCTTCAATGCTTTCCTCTGACCAATCGGTGAAAACAGAGACGCCATGTACGGTTTGAATCCCTGTTGGATCATCGTCTAATACAATAACTTTATGCTGAAAGCTGCTCAGTGCTTGTTCGTATGCTGATTGAATGGCCTTTGAATCTGCTTTCGGAATGGCATTCAGTATGTCAGTGCTTTGTTTCATGACCATCTCATCCTTTCTTTACTTCGACATGAGCCATTTTTTCGTAATATTGAACGATGCCTCCATGATCAAGCCCGGATTTTCCGTCCGCTTTGAGGGCGTGGAAGATTTCGAGCAGCTGACTAGAAAGCGGAAGAGGAACACCGATATCATGAGCAGTTTCCATGACATTGGTTAAATCCTTCAAGTTGATGTCGATGCGTCCGCCAGGTTCAAAATTTCGTTCTAAGATGAGAGGAACTTTTGCATCGAGCACGGCACTTCCTGCCAGTCCGCCGCGGATGGCTTCATACATCTTATCAATGGCAATGCCTGATTTAGCAGCTAGAACGAGCGCCTCGGACATGGCCGCAATATTTAAGTTGACGATGATTTGATTGGCAAGCTTCGCTGTTGTCCCGCTGCCATTTGCCCCAACTAATACGACTTCAGTGCCCATTGAAAGCAGGACATCCTTCACTTGCTCAAAGATGGATTCTTCGCCGCCAGCCATGATGGCAAGTGTTCCGTCTATTGCCTTCGGTTCTCCGCCGCTGACAGGTGCATCGATAAATTCCACCTGATGCTGTTTGGCAAGAGCAGCTAAAGCCCTGGAGGTGACAGGAGAAATTGAGCTCATATCTACGATGACAGTGCCAGGTGCAGCTGTCGTTAAAATGCCTTGATCACCTGAAACGACTGCCTCTACATGCTCTCCTTTAGGAAGCATTGTGATGATGATATCGCTTTCAGAAGCTGCCTCAGCTGCTGAAACAGCACCTTTTGCTCCGGCTTCTTGTAACGATCGAATCGCTTCCTCATTTAGGTCAAAAACTGTCAAAGCATGACCAGCTTTTAATAGATTGAGTGCCATAGGTTTTCCCATAATACCTAGTCCAATGAATCCAATCTTCTTTGTCACGTTGTCCGCCTCCTATATAGAAAACCCTTACAAAAAGCGCTTTCTTTTCATTTTGTTAGTATATATACTATCTTTTAAATTTAATAGTAGGAAATAAACTATTGTTCATTTAATGTACATGACGTGATAGGAACGTGTCAACGGAAAATATGAAAAAAGTCACAAAAAAAGACCGGAATCAGCTCCGGTCTTTTGTGTTTATGTTTTATTTTTAGCTACGGCTAAACGAGATCGTTTCACGTTTTCAATGGCATTTGATCCTAGCTCTAAAACAGCGGTGACGTATAGTACATCAATGATCACAAGCTGGTTGATACGGGAGATCATGGAGTCTGATCGATAGGTTGTCTCTCTTGAAGAACTAAGCAGATGAAAGTCAGACCGCTTTGCGAGCTCAGATTTCGGATAGCTGGTGATAGAAGCAACCTTTGCCCCTTTTTCTTTTGCAAACTGTACGGCGTCAAGAATTTCTCTGCTCTCTCCTGAATGGGAGATTGCAACGATAAAATCGTGTTCCGTGGCGTGTGTTGCAATCATATTCATCATATGCGGATCACTGCATAGGCTCACTTCAAAACCAAGCTGCAGGAACTTATGATAAGCATCCCCAGCAATAAAGCTGGACGCGCCTGCTCCAAAAAAGACGGTTTTATGTGCCTGTTTCATGTGTTCAATGAATTGTGTGACGGCATGATCTTCTAAAATATGCTTCATATCTTGTATAGAGTTTGTTGTTAACTCTATGACCTTATGTTTAATGTCAGCTACACTATCGGTTGCCTCGATCTCACCGTATATGGATTGAGGTGTATTGGTCGCGATATCCTGTGCGACATGGACACGAAACACTTGATACGATTCATAGCCAATTTTTCTTAGAAACCGAAAGATCGTCGTTTCACTTGTGCTGCATTCAGCAGCGAGTGCACTTATAGAATGAAGCACAACTTTCTGAGGGTTTTGTAAAATGTAATTGGCAATCTTTTTCTGGGTTGGGGACAAACTATGAAACGTTGTCCGAATGTGACTAAAAATATTCTCTTCTATGATAAACACCACACTTCATCTAGCATTCTACATTAAGCATACAGGAACTTATGAAAACGGTAAACAAACCCGATGTGGAAAAATGAAGAATAATATGGAAAAAATACTTCTTTTGGTTCTTTTGTCATGGTATACTCATTTGGTAATAGACAAAAATGGGGGTTTTTACTATGACAATGAAAAAAGGCCTAACGATCAGCCTGCTCATTTTCTCACTGATTGTTTCCTTGTTTGCGCCAGTTGGATCTGCTGATGCCAAACAAGCAAAAAAAGCAAAAGTAAGCACACACTATTATAAGAAGAAAAAAACGTTCAAATATGCACAGGTGAAAAATCTAAGCAAGACGCATATGAAAACCATCAATCGTGATTTAAAAGAAGATATCGCCTTCTCTTATTCTACTTACTTGTACTTAAAGGACGAAGCGAAAAAAGAAGGCTTTGGGAAGATCACGTACGAGAGATCGTTTCAAACGAAATTTAACAATGGGAAGAAATTAAGTATCTTAAACTATGATTACATGAATGATGGGGGAATGCACGGAGACACAATGGTTTCCAGCATGAACTATGTGTTAACAAAGAAAAAAACAAAGCAGTTGTTCTTGACAGACGTTGTGAAAACAAAGAAAAAGCGTACGAAAGTAAGAGATTATATTTATAACTACACAAAGAAACATAAAAGCAAATTCTACGCGAACCTGAAAAAAAGCGACATTGAAATCAACTACAACACGCAGTATTACTTCACGAAAAAGGGAATTGCTGTTGTCTTCCAGCCATATGAAATTTCACCTTATTATGTTGGAATTCCTATGATTCAAGTTCCTGCGAAGGTATATAAATAAAAAGAAAAACGACCAGATTCAGTGGTCGTTTTTTGCTGTTTATTCAACAAAAAGAGCCCCCTCATGAGGCTCTTTTATTTGGATTTATACTTGTTTAGGTGCATCGTTTAGTGGGTGACGGCGTTTTCCGTTGTAGTGGCGGCGCATACGAAAGATTTCAAACTCCGAAAGCTCTGCGCTTTTTCTTTTTTGGGTGCGGTTATCTTTTTTGAAAGAGAATAGTAAGTAGCAGCAAAGTGAAGCGATAATCAATAAAATCATCATATGACATTCCTCCAATTCATCCTATTCTTTAAGTGTAGACAGGGTGAGTGATGTTTATAACTGAAAATAAGCAGCAGACTTGGTTTAGTTCTTAAGGTTCATTCAATCTGCTATTTTAGGTCTAAAATACTGGTTGTTTTTAACTATTATATTTCCAGTTATTTCACTCGTCAAGAAGAATTTTTTCTGGGGTTGTCTCTATTAGTACGAATAAGTGTCATAAAAGTTTCAGAAAATTGTAAACTTTTATTAAAAAACCGTTCCCGAACAGGAACGGTTGTAAACATGTTTATGCTTTTTCTTCAAATAAACGGGCAATTTCAACGATAACCTCGGTTGCTTTCACCATGTTTTCAACGGAAATAAATTCATATTTACCATGGAAGTTTTCCCCGCCAGTAAAGATGTTTGGCGTTGGGAGACCTTTATATGAAAGCTGGGAGCCGTCTGTGCCGCCGCGAATTGGTTCAATGACCGGTGTTACTGAGCGATTTTCCATGGCTTCATGAGCAATGTCCACAATATGTTTCACCGGCTCAATTTTTTCTCTCATATTATAATATTGATCCTGAATGCTGAGAGTGATGCTGTTTTCTCCGTATGTGGCTTTTAAGTCATTTGCTATTTTTTCAAACAGTGCCTTGCGATTGTTGAATTTCTCTTTATCAAAATCACGGATAATATATTGCAGCTCAGCCTCTTCTACTTCCCCTACAAATTTCGTCAGGTGGAAAAAGCCTTCGTAGCCTTCTGTATATTCTGGAGACTCGTCAGAAGGCAGTTTATTGTGAAAGAGCATCCCAATTTTCGCAGCGCTGACCATTTTGTCCTTTGCTGTTCCTGGGTGGACGTTGTTTCCTTTAATGGATACTTTCGCGCCCGCTGCGTTGAAGCTTTCATATTGCAGCTCGCCAAGCGGTCCGCCGTCAATTGTGTACGCATAGGAAGCGCCAAAGGCATCAACATCAAACTTGTGCGGCCCTCTGCCAATCTCTTCATCTGGCGTAAAAGCGACGCGGATTTTCCCATGCTTGATTTCTGGGTGTTCGATGAGGTAATGCATAGCTGTCATAATTTCTGCGATACCAGCTTTGTTATCTGCACCAAGCAGGGTTGTGCCATCTGTTGTGATCAGCGTATGTCCTTGGTACTTTTGTAAATTCGGAAACTGTTGTGGAGATAAAACGATATGTAGATCTTCATTTAAGGTAATGTCGCCGCCTTGATAGTTCTCATGAAGCTGCGGTTTTACATTTTTTCCGGTGAAGTCAGTGGCTGTGTCGATATGAGCCAGGAAGCCAATGGTCGGCACGTCTTTGTCTGTGTTAGATGGGATTGTTCCCATGACATAGCCGTTTTCATCCATAGTCACTTCTTGAATCCCGATGGATTTCATCTCTTCAACAAGCTGTCTTGCCAGGTTCAATTGTCCTTCAGTAGATGGGCAGCTTTCCTTTTCTGCATCTGACTGCGTATCTACCTTCACATAACTTGTGAAACGCTGAATCATTTCCTCTTTCATCTATACGTCACTCCTTTTGTAGAATACGTCCATTTTATCACGTCTTGAATGCGCTTCATAACAAGAAAGGCTTTCTCTGGCAATTAGAGAGGAAAAAGGCCTACTTTCATTAGGTAATGTGCTGAATGGTTCTTTAGGGTGATTTTTTTGGGTGTCTTTTTATTTATAATGAGGACATATAAAATCATCCATTTGTACGTTAAATTGGGAGAAAGGGGTGCGAAAGTTGGATTCTAGTCAAACGCTGGCACTCGCTCAAAAGTTTCAGGAAGCGGCTGATGAGATTCGGCAGTCAAAGCAGCTGCTGGAAAATCGGCTGAAGGCAGTAGGATCAGGCTGGCAGGGAGAAGCAAGGGATAAATTTGATCAAAGCTTTGAAGAAACAACGGCACGCTACGATCAATTTGAAAAAGATTTGCTTGAAACAAGTCAGGAACTGCGGGATGCAGCGGTCAAAATTGAGGAGCGTAAAGCTGAAATTGCCAGAATGGAAGAGCTTGAGCGAAAGAGACGAGAAGAACGGAGAGAAAGAAACCGAGAAGGGAGATGATGTGATGGCACGTGACATTGTGGTTGATCCAGATCAGCTGACTGGGCTGGCGAATGATTTTGTAGGCGAGCTGTCAGCCATTGAAACGAAGCACCGCGATTTACATAGTGAACTGGACGGGCTGATTTTAGGCTGCGATCCTCGGTATAGAAGCTGTTTTTCTGGTGTCGGGGATGCATGGGGAGCAGGACAGGCATTAATCAGCAAATTGAGCAGTGATGATATTGCCATTCGTCATGCAACCGATAAAATGGTCGAAGCAGATGATATATTGCGGAAATTGTACAGTATCTATGATCAATATGGTACACTCACGAGCTTAGCTGGTATCGTGATGATGCAGGCGAAATATTACGGGCTTGGGATGACGACTTTCATTAAAGAGAATGGCCGATATGCAGCGCAGCATTCAAAGCTGCTGCTTGATCTGACCAGCCGGGTAGAAGGAACGAGATTTGACCGGTTAGCAAGGATTTGGCTGAGTAAAAAAGAATTATTAAAACGATCGAACTGGCCGATGGCTGACTTGGTCCATAAGAAATTCACAAAATTTTATCCTGACGATACAGTTGCGTTCACAAACAGTGTTCGTGATTTTACAAAAGGAAGTATTAATTGGAAGGACACGGCTGCGATTAAGTCTGTTCTGAAAAATGGTGCAAGATTTGCGAAAGGAAATGCCATTATTGCAACAGTTGTCACTGGTGCAACAGAAACGGTTGGCTGTGGATTGAAAATTGCCGAGAACTATGCAGAATTCGGTGATCAGCCAGAAGTTCTTAAGCGTGAAAATGCAAAGGCTGTTGGAAATGCAGTGAACAATACGGTCTTTATCGCTGGCGGTTCTGTCGCAGGTGCCGTTGTCGGCGGTGCTCTTGGCAGCTTTGCAGGTCCGATTGGAACCGTTGTTGGGGGAGCCATTGGTTCAGCTGTAGGTGGATTTATTGGAGAAAAAGTCGCCAAGCTGACATCCGGTTTTGCTGAACAGATGGCAGTGAAATTAAAGGACCCGATTCATGCAGTCGTGGATAAAGGGAAAAAAGCATTCGAACTGGCGGGTCAAGGTGTGAAAGCAGTGAATGATACCATTGATCAGGCAAATCAGGTGATACATAAAGGGATAGAAAAAACAAAAGAAACCGCAGAATCGCTCATAAAGGGTGCAGGCGATTTCTTTAAGGGTGCATTTTCTTTTGGATAAGGAGAGATCAAGTTGGATCAGCTAAGTCTAAGTATTGAGGAACTCATCTTTAGTTTTTACAGTGAAGGCTATTTTGAACAAGGCATGTCCTTAAAGGAGGCCTATTATCCTGAAGTAGAGGACGAGCGCCTTGGGTTTTTATTTGAAATTGCGTGCCGCTCTTTGCTTGCAAAAGGTGTACTGGAATTTCGAAACAGACAATACCGTTATAAAGCGGAATACCGTCATTTCATCCAGGCGATGAATGATGCCTCTCACACGATCAAGGCATCTAAATTTGGAGACACAGATGAAGAAGTCAGCACCTCTTTTCACACAACACAGGCGGGTGTATATGCGCATCATACGCTTTATGATCAACAAGTACATCAGATTCGCAAACTGGAAGGCGATCAGCAGGCAGAGGAGCAAGTGACAGCCTTTTTCAATATACAGATGAATGATCACCCTGAACCTGTCATCAGCCTGCAGGCAGAGGAATTTGAAATGCTATTAGAACAGGCAGGCGAAGCGAAAAATGAGTGGCCATCCTTCCTGAATAAAGCGGAGAATCAAGAGCTCGTGAAGGCATTTGTTTCTGATGTACAGACGAGAAAAGGAAAGATGGACTCTCTCATGAAGGTCGTCTATGACAAAAATAATACGCCTGATGTGGAGTCCATGATATTTGTGATTCCAGGTGAGAACCAATCGTGGCTTGTATCAGGAATAAAAGAAAATCAATTTCGCATTGAGACGGCTCATCAAGACGGGTTACGTTCTATATTCTAATGGAGAAAAGGAGAATGACGCTTGAATCCAAGTGAAGTAATAGAAGTAAGGAGCAGACCTTTTTTAAGAGTATGGGCATTCTTAGCAACGGGCGGCTTCGGTATCATCGGTATTTGGTTATTTTCAGAAGCTCTTACATTTGAATCAAACTATACATTGTTTTTATTTTTAGGCGGACTATTAGGTATTGTCTATGGCTGGATCTCCTTTTTGATGATTTTGCCTGCTTTTACGAAGAGGGGAAATGTGATTTTTCGCATTCAGCGCGGAGAGAATGGCGCTGTGCTGCACCGGGAGCGAACGATCTCTTTTCAAGATATTCAATCAATTGACATGCGCAGGCATCGTTACAGTATAAGAGGATTTCTTTTCATGGATGTGCTCATTCGGAAAGTAGATGGGAAATTGATCAAAATTCCGGCGTACAGCATTTTAGATGAAGAAGTATTTGAGCAGACCGTCAAACAGGAGATCTATCCATATTTACATCAGACAGCCCAAGAAAATTGGAGACAGCAGCATGGCCAAGGAGAAGAGAAGACCGACTAAGCTGTTTTTGTCAGAATTCTATAGGATGAGGCGCCACTTTTTCGAAGAAATCGTGTATGATGTCAGTAAAGACTGAACACTCGAAAGAGGCGATGAGAGATGGATAAAGAGATGGTAATCGACCTCGTCACAGAACAAATGGCACGGATTCGAAAAGAAAAGGATTATACGCAGGATCGTATGGCGGAGGTACTTGGTCTATCGAAACGGCATCTACAGCAGGTTGAAAAAAACAGGCTGCGTCTCAACTGGACGCAATCCGCGGCCGTATGTGCATTATTCAGAGATAGTGACATTTTGAAAGGAACCCTAGGGGATGACCCGCTCGAGATTTTGGAAGTTGTGGCACATGATGAATTACATCTATCAGTAGAGCGTACGATTGGCGGCAAGGTTTGGTGGAGGACGTCTGTCAAAAAAGGCACGTTTCGCCTTCAGCAAAATGTACTTAGTCAGCATTACCGCATCTTAGATGAGGAGAATTATCGCTATTATAGTTCGTTTAATAAAGAGGAAGCGAAGCGGCGGCTAGAGGAATTAAGCCAGCTGTCTTCTCCATATTGAGATTGGAAAAGGAAAGAGAGGCACCTGTTTATAAGGTGCCTCTCTTTTCTGTGTTTATACTTTTAGAGTGTTTTTCGCCCGAATAAAGGCAACAAGCTGTTTGATTTCTTCATCATTTAGGGGAACGCCGTCTACATGAATGGTTCCTTCTTTTGCTTCCGTCAGTTCAATTTTGATATCAGAGATTTTGCGTTGTATCTCTGGCTCGTCCGTTCTACCAAGTAAAAAATCAATGGACGTATCATACAAATCAGCCAGCAGCTTCACTGCTTCAAGCGAAGGTCGTCGGTACCCAGATTCGTAACCGGCATAGGTGCTTTTGGCGATACCTAGGCGATCTGCCGTATGCTGGAGAGACCATTTTTTCTTTTTTCTAAGGGTGGTTAAACGATCGAGTATCATACATGAACGCTCCTTTATTTACAACAACAGTATATCATATTTTGACATAGAATGTACGCGTTATGCGTAACAATTTCTTGATTAATTCGCGTTATGTGACTATAATGGCAATGAAGGTACGCGTAAAGCGTATATTATAGAATAGCACAAGCTAGCTTATAATATGTGTGACAAACGAAGTAATTTTACGAAAGAGGTGGACCTGTTGAAGAAATTATTGCTTTTAACGACTGGTGGGACGATTGCATCTGTAGAGAGTGAAAATGGTTTAGCTCCAGGTGTTAAAGCTGAGGATCTTTTGAGCTATTTAAACGAAATTAATGCAGAATATACAATGGACACAAAGTCCCTAATGAGTATAGATAGTACAAATATGCAGCCTGAATACTGGGTTGATATCGCAACAGCCATTTATGAAAATTATGATCAGTATGACGGGTTTGTCGTTACTCATGGAACCGATACAATGGCCTATACATCAGCAGCGCTGTCTTATATGCTGCAAAACCCTGATAAGCCGATCGTGATTACAGGTTCACAAATTCCGATTACTTTTAAGAAAACAGATGCGAAGAAAAACATCACAGATGCCATTCGCTTTGCATGTGACGGTGTGGGCGGCGTGTATGTCGTTTTTGATGGCAGGGTCATCCAAGGAACACGTGCGATCAAACTAAGAACGAAAAGCTACGATGCATTTGAAAGCATTAACTACCCATATATTGCATCAATTGAAAACCATCAAATTGAATACAATAGCAAAGTAAAAAGAACACCAATGAAACCGCTTAAATTAGATGCATCCTTGAACACAGATGTGTGTCTGTTAAAATTGCACCCAGGCCTGAAGCCTGAGTTTTTAGATGCAGTCAAAAGCATGTACAAAGGCGTCGTCATTGAAAGCTACGGCAGCGGCGGAATTCCTTTCGAAGGAAGAAACCTTTTAGAAAAGATCAACGAATTGCTGGAAGAAGGCATTTCTGTTGTCATCACCACTCAGTGTCTGGAAGAAGGAGAAGACATGAGTGTGTATGAGGTAGGACGCAAGATCAATCAAGAATTGGTGGCACGTTCAAGAAATATGAATACAGAAGCTATTGTGCCGAAACTGATGTGGGCACTAGGCAAAACAACAGATCCAAGAGAAGTCAAAAAGATTATGGAAACGCCAATCGCAGAAGATTTAGTGATTTAACTATTCTATAGAAAGCAGGTCATAAGAGATGGTTCAAGCAACTTATCGCTATGAGAAGGATTTTCTTGGTGAAAAAGAAATTCCAGCAGACGTGTATTATGGGGTTCAAACCCTCCGTGCAAAAGAGAATTTCCCGATTACAGGATATCGGATGCACGAGGAACTAATTAGAGCCTTTGCCATCGTGAAAAAAGCAGCAGCTCAAGCCAATATGGAAGTTGGACGTTTATATGAGGGAATTGGAAATGCCATCGTTCAAGCGTCTGATGAAGTCATTGAAGGCAAGCTGCACGAGTACTTTATTGTCGATCCAATTCAAGGCGGCGCAGGAACGTCCATGAATATGAATGCCAATGAAGTGATTGGAAACAGAGCGCTAGAAATCATGGGACATCAAAAGGGTGAATACATCCATTTAAGCCCAAACACACATGTGAACATGTCGCAATCAACGAATGACTCATTCCCAACGGCGATCCACATTGCTGTGCTCAAGCAGTTAGACATTCTGCTTGAAACGATGCAAGTCATGCAGGACGTCTTTCAAAAGAAAGCGAAAGAATTCGATCATGTGATCAAAATGGGACGTACGCACCTTCAAGATGCTGTTCCAATCCGTTTGGGACAGGAATTTGAAGCTTACAGCCGTGTGCTGAGCCGTGATATTAAGCGGATCAACCAATCAAAACAGCATTTATATGAAGTCAATATGGGTGCAACAGCTGTTGGGACAGGCTTAAACGCAGATCCTCGTTATATTGAGATCGTGGTGAAGAAGCTCGCTGATATATCTGGTCTTCCTCTTGTAGGCGCAGAGCATCTCGTGGATGCAACGCAAAATACAGATGCTTACACAGAAGTATCCGCCGCTTTAAAAGTATGTATGATGAACATGTCTAAGATTGCCAATGACCTTCGCTTAATGGCATCTGGTCCGCGCGCAGGTCTTGCTGAAATCGCATTGCCGGCCCGCCAGCCTGGATCATCCATCATGCCTGGGAAAGTCAATCCAGTCATGGCAGAGCTCATTAACCAAATCGCATTCCAAGTCATTGGGAACGACCACACGATCTGTCTTGCTTCTGAAGCAGGCCAGCTTGAGTTAAATGTGATGGAGCCTGTTCTGGTCTTTAACTTGCTTCAATCTATTAGTATAATGAATAACGGATTCCGCTCATTCACAGATCATTGCTTAGCGGACATTGAAGCAAATGAAATACGTTTGAAAGAATATGTAGAAAAAAGTGCAGGCGTGATCACTGCCGTGAACCCTCACTTAGGCTATGAAGCAGCCGCTAGAATTGCAAGAGAAGCCATTTTAACAGGACAATCGATCAGAGATCTTTGCTTGCAGTACGATGTTTTAACGGAAGAAGAACTTGATATTATCTTAAATCCATACGAGATGACAAAGCCTGGTATTGCGGGTGCAGAGCTCCTAGAGCGATAATAATATCAAAAATTTTATTTTATTAATATGTGGAATTGCCTGTGAAAAAGAGAAAAACAGGCAATTCACTTTCTTTCGAATTGACACACTTTTTTCACAATATTTTGAAAACGCTTAACGCACGCACAAAGGGAGGAAACACAATGAAATCACCACGTCTACCATCTATTTTAGAAGTCGTAGCTGTACTTGGCTTGTTTTTAGCGATTGTTTTATCATTTACTCTTTACTTCAAATTAGATATTCAGCTAGCATTGTTTATCTCATGGTTTATGGTTATTGCTTTAGGTATTCGATTGGGGCATTCATACAAAGATCTTCAAAATGCCATTACAAAAGGGATATCGAATGGTTTAGAGGCTGTTTTGATTTTAATTGCTGTAGGTGCACTTGTTGGAACATGGATTGCCGGTGGAGTGGTACCCACATTAATTTATTATGGACTGGAATTTATTCATCCTAATATTTTCTTACTAGCTACACTGATTATCTGTTCCATTATGTCTGTTGCTACAGGAACATCATGGGGGACAGTTGGAACCGCAGGTATTGCCATGATTGCGATTGGTGAAGGTTTGGGAATTCCATTACCTATCGTGGCTGGAGCTGTTTTATCTGGAGCTTATTTTGGCGATAAGTTATCTCCTTTATCTGATAGTACTGTGCTTGCTTCCTCACTTTCAAAAGTGGACGTGCTCGCACATGTTAGAGCAATGATGGTCTTATCCATACCTGCATTTGTCATAACTGCTATTATGTTTACAATTACCGGGTTTATGTATGGCGGAAAAAATATTGATCAAGGAAAAGTAGAGTTTTTGAAACAAGCACTGCAAGATACATTCACGATTAATATTTGGATGATCATTCCGGCGCTTATTGTTGTGCTATTACTTGTCTTGAAAAAGCCTTCAATGCCTGTTATTGCGATTGGTGCGCTTCTTGGCGCAGTTTGGGCAATGGCATTCCAAGGAATGAATCCAGCCGATGCACTTGGTACAGCTTATAATGGTTTCTCTATTAATTCAGATGTAGAATTCTTAAATACATTGTTAAACCGCGGTGGTATCGTTAATATGTTAGGGTCTCTAGTGGTGATTATCCTGGGGCTTGGTTTCGGTGGAGTACTAGAATATTTAGGCGTATTAAAAGTCATCGTCGCGACATTTGAGAAAAAATTACATAATGCAGGGAATGTAACGCTATCTACACTCGTTGTTGCATTCTTCGCCAATATCTTTGGCTGTGCGATGTATGTATCGTTAATCCTTACACCGAAAATTATGGAAAAGAGCTACGATAAATTAAAGCTAGACAGACGAGTTTTATCCAGAAACTCTGAGGTCGGTGGTACGCTTACGTCTGGTATGGTCCCTTGGTCAGATAACGGTATTTACATGGCAGGAATTCTTGGCGTATCGACATTCTCTTATTTACCATTTATGTGGTTGAGCTTTGTTGCCATTGGTCTTGCGATCATTTACGGATATACAGGTAAATTCATTTGGTACGTGAAAGATCAACAAGAAAGAGAAGAATCGGCCTCATAAGCCGTTTGCAAAAGCCGCTCCTGAACGGGGCGGCTTTGTTTGTCCTAGGACCGAGAGACTATATGTGACAAATAGCAAATGGACAGGAACTTAGACCTCCTATAAAAGAGGTCAAAAGGGGCAGTGTGAAGCTGAATGAAAGCATATTTATCCCATAAAAAGGGCACAAATCCCTATTTAAACATGAGTCTTTGAACCTTATAATAACAATATTGGAAAAAGTGCTATTCACCTTACGCTCGTTTAGAGGGACTCTAAGCAGCGTTTTTATTTTTTGACAGGAGGAGGAACCCATATGAGCTTATCGGATATGCTGTCTGCCCTTAACGGTGGCATTTCAAATAAAAAAGCAGAAATTGAAGAGAAAATCGCTCGACTCAAAAAGGCGAAAAGCAAGGTTGAACGTGAACAAGATGCGGCAGAAACAGATTTAAAGCAAATCAAGCAGCCAAAGCTTGGGACCTCTTGGAAAGGTGAGCGAAGCCAGGATTTCAAATCAGATCGAAATGAAGCACATGATGCGCTGCAAACGATCGTGAATGATCAATACCCACGCTACGTGAGCCGCATCGAATTCAAAATCACTACATTAGAAGCAGAACAAGCTGCGTTATCCTTTGCCAGTTCCTTAGCTGGAGACGCCGCACGTCTTGCTGAAAAAGGAGAAGACGCAGTAGAGGACGCAAAACGCTTGATCTCAAAAGCATGGAGCAGCTTGTAAACGAGTTTCATGCTGAACAAATCTGGAGGATATCACAATGGGACAAATTAAGTTAAACTACCAAACAGTTATGGATAAACTAGATGAAGTCTCCCAAGCCGTCGAAGCTTTAGCGATGAAAAAAGCAGCAGATAAAGCGGGTGAAAACAGCCTTGAATTTGTAACCAAGTGGACGGCACGTGAAGCAGAAGTGAGCGAAATGGTCTCAAGCTTTAAAGAAGCCTTAATTAAAAATGTTCAGGATACACGCTCTAACGTGAAAACATTAAAAGAACAAGACGAAGCGATTGCTGCAAAATAATCAGCACAATCGCTTTTATTTATGGGTACCATTGACATAATGCGATTGTGGTATTAAAGTCTCATATAAAATTCAGGGTGTAAGACCTTGTATTATTCCGTTTTTCTTCCAAACGCGTCGCTAAAAGGACACCTTTTCCCTATTTAAGCCTGAGGCTTTTCGCCTTATACTATACTTAATGAAAGCAGAACGATAGAAATGTCAGGATTGGAAAAATCAAGTGAGTCGATGGTTTCCAAAGGCGCTCACGCCGTGCTTTCGTATGAGGTCAGATAGAGGTGGATGACATGAGTTTATCCGAGATGCTGCACCATCTGCATATGGGAATTGAGAACAAACGTGCAGAATTTGACGAAATGATCTCTCGGTTAAAGACAGCCAAAAGTAATATTCGAACAGAACAAGATCTTGCCCAGTCAGATATCAAAGAAATTAAGAAGCCTGCACTAGATTCGTCATGGAAAGGCGAGAGAGGAACCGACTTTCATCGCCACCGGAAAGATGCTTACAGCGTGATGCACGACGTCGTCAACAATGAATATGAAAAATATATAACAGAGATTGATCAAAAAATCTTACACTTTGAATTGAAAAAAATGGAGCTGGCTGTTGCCAGTAACTTTGCAGGAAGAGCTCAGGACGTGATGGAAAAGGGCGAGGATTTTGCAAAGGATGTTAAACATTTGATTGAACGGGGCTGGAAAGCTCTTTAAAACTATAAACGAAACAGCCGTCTCTTAAAAGGCGGCTGTTTTTTTGTTTAGTCACATCCACCACCGCCGCTGTCACCTGAATCACTCCCACAGGAGGCTTCAGAAGCGTGATGGGTATACGAATCAGTATAAGTGCTCGTCGTTGAGCTATGATGTGCAGAACGCTTAGCAGATGCACGTTTATCATTTGATGCGAACAAGCTGGCAATGATGGCTCCTAAAAAAGCTAATATGATAATGACAACAAACATAAAAGCATCCCTCCTCTAGTTTCATATTCATACGAATGAGCCATATCTAGGTTCCCGATTTGAAAGAAATACTGGGCAAAGAGTTCTATTTTCGTTTATGATGATAGGCAAAAGTAAATGCCAAGGGAGGAGAGCCCATGCTATCTCTACGTCAGGAGGAGCTTCTGAAACGATTGATGCAAGCGGAGCAGGAACTGACAAGTGAAGAAATTGCACGTGTGATCGGAGTCACATCACGAACCATCCGCACAGATATGAAAGCGCTTAAAGTGATCTTAGAAGAACATGGTGCCGCACTGCATATTAAACGCGGGGCAGGGTATACATTGAGCGTTGAAGATTATGGAGCATTTCGTACATTTTTGAAAACCTCACTGAGAGAAAGGAATGAGAAAAAGGAACCGTCCATTCCCAATCAGCCTGAGGACCGTGTGGCTTATCTATTAAAAAGGCTGCTTCTGTCAGAAGACTATATCAAATTAGAGGGATTGGCAGAGGAATTATTTGTGAGTGAATCTACAGTGAAAAATGATTTGAAAGCTGTCAGGCACTTGTTTTCATTGCATGGACTTTCTATATCGCACCGGCCTAAATATGGCCTTCGTCTGACAGGCGATGAAATGAAATTAAGATATTGTATGGCAGAGCATGTGTTTCAGCAGGAGCATGCGAATGCTGCACTGTTACCTGAAGAAACGTATCAATTGATTCAGGACATCGTGCGTTCACGTACAAAAGCTACCGGACTTCATCTATCAGAAATCGGTTTAAGTAATTTAGTGACCCACATTGCCATCGCATGCAAACGAATTGAAGAAAAAAAGCTGGTCAAGATGCCAGAAGCGGAATTGAGAGAAATTCAAGTGCAGCCAGTTTTTCAGGTAGCTCAACAAATGGCAGAAGATATTCGCCGCGTATTAGCGATTGATTTTCCGTTATCTGAAATGGCGTACATTGCGATTCACTTAATGGGAGCAAAGATGATGGCATATGGAGAGGCTGGCCATACGCTATTTCATCTGCTGGACGAAGACCATTTTCGTTTCACTCACCAATTGCTTGCTTATGTAGAGGAGCACATGTCACTTGATATTCAGTTTGATAAGGAGCTGATCGTTGGTTTAAGTCTTCATTTGCGTTCTGCCATTCATCGTTTTAGATACGATATGAACATCCGAAATCCTTATTTACCAGACATTAAAAGGCATTATCCCATTGCGTTTGAGGCGGGTGTTTATATGGGCAGATGGCTGAAGGAAAAAGAGGGTGTTGAGATTCCTGAGGATGAAATCGGATATTTGGCACTTCATATTGGGGCTGCAATCGAGCGGACAAAATCACAGCATGTAAGAAAGACATGTCTTATTGTGTGTGCGACGGGTGTCGCCAGCAGCCAGCTTCTTCTTCATAAACTCACGGCAGCTTTTAACGGAAGGCTGGAGATCGCTGGAACTGCAAGTGTCGGGGAACTTCCTTTGTATGATTTAAGAAGCATTGATTTTATTATTAGTACCATTCCGCTTCAGAATACATTGCCGGTGCCAGTCATTGATGTACATACGATTCTAAGTGACGATGATATTGTGCGGCTGAAACGATTTGTGCAGAATTCACAGGATACAGGAGTTTTGCGGTATGTGAGTCCGGCACTGACATTTTTTCAGCAAGATCTCCAATCAAGGGAAGAGGTTCTTCAATTTTTTGTGAACGTGCTAAAGGAGCAGCATCGAATCCCAGACGAGTTTGAACAATTATTGTTAGAAAGAGAGCAAGTATCACCCACATCTTTCGGTCATTTGGTTGCGATTCCTCATCCAATTAAACCGGCAACAGATGACACGTTTTGTGCGATCTGTACGTTGAAAAAGCCGGTACTGTGGGGAGAAGATCGAGTACAAGTCGTATGCTTGTTAAGCATCCAGAAGACGTATCAAAAAGAATTACAGTCGCTTTATCAATTTCTTGTGCGGCTGACAGAACGGAAGGAAGTGGTGGAACAACTCATCAAAGCTGCTTCATTTGAAGAACTGACAGCTGCGCTTCAAGTATTGGAGCATTCAAATGAAAAAACGCGGCACCCATTTCCGCATCTGTGAGGAAAAAGATTAGATGTTAATGAAAGCGCTTTTAAAATAACATCAAAAAGGAGGATGATCACGAGTTTTTGCAAAGGGGGAGACGGATCATGAGCTTCAAGGAGAAAGCGGCAGATGTCATGGAGCATGTGGCTTATCGCATCACCAACCAGAAATATATTATGGCGATTAAACAGGCATTTGTCACACTGATGCCGATCATCATTACAGGAGCTTTTGCTGTACTGGTGGCGAATATGATTATGAGCCCGGAGACAGGGCTTGCTCATTTTGAGATATTCAGGTTTTTAGCAGAGCTTCAGCCTATTATGAAGGCAATCAATTATGCCACGCTGAACTTTTTAACCATTGGGGCTGTGTTCCTCATTGGGATTGAGCTTGGGAAAATCAACGGTCACAAGTCTCTGTTCCCAGGATTGATGGCATTGATTTCATTTATATCTGTTATTCCAACGACACTTCTTCTTGAAGTCGATGGATCGATGCGTGAGGTTGTTGACGTGTTGGCAAGACAATTTTCTGATCCAAAAAGCTTATTTTTAGGGATGATCATTGCGATCGTATCTGTGGAGATTTTTTGTAAGCTGACCGAGGTGAAATGGCTGCAAATCAAGATGCCGGATTCGGTTCCGTCGAATGTGGCAACATCATTTTCGTCACTTTTCCCATCGATCATTACAATTACAATCATTAGTTCATTCGGCTTTGCATTTCATCGTGTGACAGGCATTTATTTGCATGAAGCAGTGTATAACGTGGTGCAGCGTCCATTAGAAAGTGTTGTACAGGGGCTGCCTGGGATTTTAACGTTGATGTTTGTGGCGCAATTTTTCTGGGTGATCGGCATCCATGGCAACCAGATGATTAAGCCGATCCGGGAGCCGCTCTTATTAGGATCGATTGCAGTGAATATGACAGCATTTCAAGAGGGAAAAGAAATCCCGAATATCATCACGATGCCGTTTTGGGATGTGTATATGAGCATCGGTGGTTCAGGTGTGACCATTGGTCTTTTGATTGCGATTTTTATTGCTGGGAGAAGGGAAGAGATGCGAAGCATTGCCAAGCTCTCATCAGGACCCGGACTGTTCAACATCAATGAACCCGTTATTTTTGGATTACCTGTCATGCTAAACCCTGTGATGGCGATTCCATTTATCGTCACACCGCTTGTGACAGGTACGATTGGGTATATTGCGACGGCTACAGGATTCGCTGGAAAAGCGGTCGTGATGGTGCCATGGACGACACCGCCGCTTGTGAATGCATGGCTGTCCACCGCTGGCAGTATGGGCGCTGTCATCACACAGCTTATCTGTATTGTGGTGGCTGTTTTCATCTATTTACCGTTTGTTCTCTTGTCTAACCGCAAGCCAGAAGCAGCACCAGATTCAGAATAAACATTCAGACGAAGAAAAGGGAGGCGGCGACATGAACAGAATTGAGATTCCAAGTGATTTTATCCTAGGTGCTGCGGCTTCTGCTTGGCAGACCGAGGGATGGAAGGGAAAGCGGGCGCATCAGGACTCGTACATCGACTTATGGTATAAGGAAGGATATCACGTGTGGCACGAAGGCTATGGTCCTGCTGGTGCGACAAACTTTTACGAGCGCTACCCTGAAGATGTAGCCTTAATGAAAGAGATTGGGCTGACACATTACAGGACATCGATCAATTGGTCGAGGTTTCTCATAGATTACGAGAATGGGATAGTAGATGAGGCCTATGCTCGTTACATTGATGATCTGATCAATGAATTAATCGCAGCAGGTGTAGAACCAATGTTTTGCTTAGAGCACTATGAGCTTCCTGCCGTTTTGTTTGAGAAGTACGGCGGATGGTCATCAAAGCATGTTGTCGAGCTGTTTGTTCTCTATGCAGAAAAGGTGTTTGAGCGCTACGGAGACCGGGTCAAGCATTGGTTTAGTTTTAATGAACCGATTGTTGTCCAGACACGTGTTTATCTAGATGCCATCCGATATCCGTTTGAGCAAAATACGAAGAAATGGATGCAGTGGAACTATCATAAAGCTCTGGCAACAGCAAAAGTGGTGAAGCTGTTTCAGGAGATGGGGTTGAAGGAATCGGCAGGAGCCAAAATCGGCGTGATTCTCAATCCAGAAGTGACGTATGCAAGATCGTCTGCCCCGCATGACCAAGAAGCGGCACGTATGTATGACTTGTTTTTTAATCGAATGTTCTTAGATCCTTCCATCAAAGGGGAGTATCCAGAGGAACTGATCGATGTGTTGAAAAAGCATGATATTCTTTTCGATTCCACAGAGGAAGAACTTCAGATCATCAAGAATCATACGGTGGATGTCGTTGGGCTTAACTTGTACTATCCGCATCGTGTCAAGGCACCGAGTAAGGCTTGGAACGAAGGAACACCTTTTCATCCATCCTATTATTACGATATGTTTGAGCTTCCAGGGAGAAAAATGAATCCTTTCAGAGGCTGGGAAATCTACCCGAAGATTGTCTATGATATGGGGATGAGAATAAAAGAAGAATACGGAAATATTGAGTGGTTTGTGGCCGAAAATGGCATGGGTGTCGAAAAGGAAGAACGGTTTAAAACAGAAGACGGTATCATTGATGATCAGTATCGCATTTCATTTATCAGCCAGCATTTGAAGCGGGCACTTCAAGCGAAAGCAGAAGGATCAAATTGCACAGGCTATATGCTTTGGGCATTTACAGACAATGTCTCACCGATGAATGCCTTTAAAAACCGCTACGGATTAGTCGAAATCCAGCTGGAGAATGAACGAAATCGTCAGCTGAAAGCATCTGCGTATTGGTACCAGACATTAATCAAAACAAGGGAACTGCAGGTTGAAACAGAAGTCATTTATCAATAGGAGTGATGAGAAATGAAACGAATCATTCTCGCTTGTGCAGCAGGAATGTCAACGTCCATTGTGGTGTCCAAAATGAAGGCTGCCGCAGAAGCTAAAGGGCTGGATTACTATATTTATGCTATACCTGAAGGAGCCATTGCGGATGAACTAGAAGAGCATGGAGAGGATGTACAGGCGATTTTACTTGGACCGCAAGTTAGTTTTATGAAAAAAGCAGCAGAAAAAACAGCGGCACCCTATCAAATCCCTGTCGATGTCGTCAATGTGAGATTATACGGAACAGCAAACGGAGAAAAAATTCTAGAGCATGCACTGAAACTAGCAAATGAATCTTGAATAATTGGAGGAGAAGCAGATGACGGTATTAGAGGAAATGCAGGGAGCAGCCTTTCAAATCATTGCCCATGCAGGCGAGGCAAGAAGTCATTATGTAGAAGCGATTCGTCTAGCAAGAGCTGATGATTTTGAAAAAGCGCAGCAGTTGATCGAAAAAGGGGAGGAAGCGTTTCGAAGCATCCACAACCTGCACTTGTCGCTGATTCAAAAAGAAGCGGCAGGTGAACAGCTTCCGTTTTCTTTACTGCTGATACACGCAGAAGATCAAATGCTCACAACAGAGACCATCCATCTGCTCGCCATCGAAATGATCGAAATGTGTAAAAAAATGAATACCCTGTCAAAATAGTTGTCAATGAATAACCAATTTCTGTTATAATCATTCGGTAGATAAAGAGAAAGCAGGATTGGTGAATGAAGAAAACATGTAGGCTGATGACGATTGGTCTTATGCTGCTGCTCATTTCGGGCTGTATGGGAATGAAGGAGCAGGCGGAAGGAAGCCAGCAAGTCGTCAAAGAGGAAAAGGGTCCATTACAAACAAAAGAGATTCAGCAGAAAAAAGAAACGGCAGTGATAGAGACAAAAACCTGGATGAAGCAAAAGGAGCCGGTCGAGCTCCCGATTTTGATGTATCATAGTATCTCAAGCGGCAACTCGTTACGTGTGCCAAAGAGCGAATTTGCATCTCATATGAAATGGCTGAAGGACAATGACTATGTCACACTGTCGCCAGAAGAGGCGTACCGCGTTTTCACAACAAATTCGATGCCAAGTAAGAAGAGTGTCCTCATTACATTTGATGATGGATATACGGATAACTATACAAAGGCATTTCCAATTTTAAAGCAGTATGGAATGAAAGCAACGATTTTCATGATTGAGCAATCCATTGGCCGTCCAAATCACTTAACGGATGAGCAAATGGATGAGATGATGGCACATGGGATATCGATTGAGAGTCATACGATTCATCATTTAGAGCTCAATCGATTATCAAAGCAGCAGCAGGAAGAGGAGTTAAAAGGATCAAAGACATTCTTCGATCAGCGGTTTTCTCAGCGTACGAGAATGGTCAGCTATCCTGTCGGGCGCTATAATGAAGAGACGTTGAAGCTGGCGAAGGAAGCTGGATATCAAATGGCTGTCACCACTGAACCAGGACATGCGAAGAAGGAACAAGGCATGATGTCCTTGCACCGCGTCCGCATTTCACCGGGACTTTCACCGGAAAGCTTTGGCAGGCTGGTCGAAGGGAAGTAACGATCAATGTTTCACATGAAACATTTTACGACAAGTTTCGCGGGACCTGAATAAAACTTGTTTAGGATTTAGATAGATTCATGCAATATAAGGAATCAGTTTTTTAATATACTGATTCTTTTTTATTTAGCTAAACAAGGTCATACAGTTGCCAATAGAAAGTAGGAGGGCATAAAGTAAATATGATTTTTAAGTTATATAGATTGTTGTTCAGTTTATTTGATCAATTGAACAACAAAAAAGCTGTATCATTCATTTTAAACATTGTGCAGGAATAAAAAAATAAATTAAGCTCACTCTAATTTAAAATTACTGTAACTAAAGCTCTTATAGTTTTTTACACATGAAGGTTAAAAAAGTATGCTTATCTATGGTAACAAATTGATACTTATGGTAACATGTAATTGCACAAGTTTTTTTGTTCAACTCGGACTAAGTTGAACTAGTTTTCAAACTGAAGCACGAGAGCTTCAAGGTGAATTTCTTGAACGTCACCATATAACTGAAAAGAAATTTAATTTGAGCACTCGGCTGACTACCGTGTGCTTTTTCTATGTATAAATTTATCATGTGATGAATATACTGAAGTAATATAGAAAAAATAAAGCAGCCCTCCAAAAAACAGAAACGAGATAGAACCAGCATTACCTTGACTAGGGGTAATGAAGGTGCCACTTTATTTTTCATTATCATTTTAAGGGTTAATTCAGAACGGTCTCTTATCTATCATCCATGCTATGAACTGGACTAGAGTTCGGATTGAATTTAAGATAAGTAACCAAAGCTTGTACTTGCAGGTACAAGCTTCTTTCTTTTTGTTCTTGCGTCTCTCAACGCGTGAACGCACAAGTTTTGTTCTCAAACTGACCCCTCCTTTCTCGGCATAAAAACACCTTTAGTATAGAAGGGGGGAGGACTATCGCTTGCTACACGTTTCTATGTATATTTTACCATCCTTTCTATTAAATGACGAATAGCACTTTGTTGTTTCCTCTTCGTTTTCATCATTTATCAAAAAACTCCATATGAGCTTTTTCTTCCTTGTAATAATCCATTCGGTCTTTTAAGGTTCCTGTATGAAACTCGAATTTATGTCCATCAGGGTCCGTAAAGTAGATGGAATGACGATCCTTTTTATCTCTCGGCCGGCTTGGTAAGATGTAGACGTTCAAATTTTTTAATTTGTTGTACATGTGATCTATATCCTCTTCATCAATTGAAAAAGCGATGTGTGTGTATGAGTGATGGATATCTTGGCGAGGAATATCCTTTTCTACATTGAGGGCAAGCCATAGCCCGTTCAAATCGAAGTAAGCTGTCGTTCGGCCCTTTGCTAACAATGTGGCGTCAAAGACCTTTGTGTAAAAATCAATAGATGCATCTAAATCAGAAACAGAAAATAACAGATGGTTTATTCCTTTTATTTTCAAATCAATCACCCCATTATAAATGATGAGAAAAAAGCTTGCAGATCCGATCTACAAGCTTTTTATTGATAAACGGGATAGCCCGTCATTTTGATATCTTTTCCGAGTGGTTCCACGGTGAGTTGATCCAGTTCAATGGCATCACTCATGAGGCGTATGCCTTCGCCTCCGAAAAAGGAAGGGGAAAGTCGTCCGCCAATGAGCTTAGGCGCCATATAGATGACCAATTTATCTACAAGCTGCTGTTCTAAGAACGAGGCGTTAATCTGGCCGCCGCCTTCAATCATGAGAGAGGAGATATTTTTTTCTCCCAGCACTTGAAGCACTTCCTGCAGGGGAACCCGCGTGTCGCTGTCTGTCATAAAGACACGGACGCCAGCTTCTTCTAAAGCCGCTCGTTTTTCCTCATCGGCTTGCTTTGTTGTAAAGATCCATGTAGGTGCCATCTGATCGGTGACGATCTTTGCTGTCAGTGGTGTTGACAGCTTAGAGTCTAAGACAATTCGAATCGGATTGTTCCCATTTGGAATCCGCGCAGTTAATGAAGGGTCATCGTGAATGACGGTTTGAGCACCGACCAAAATCGCATCATTGATACTGCGGATATGGTGAGCATCATAACGGGATGTCTCAGATGTAATCCACTTGCTGTCAGACGTGGAAGAGGCGATTTTCCCATCTAAGGTAATGCCCGCTTTGAGCGTCACAAAAGGTGTTTTTTTCGTAATAAAGTGATTAAATACTTCATTCATTAGAATGGATTCCTGTTCAAGTACGCCCGTGATGACTTGGATACCCGCGTCTTGTAAAATGGCAATCCCGCGGCCAGCGACAAGCGGGTTTGGATCAAGTGCCGCCACGACAACGGTTTCGACGCCGGCTTTCACAAGTGCTTCCGCACAAGGGCCTGTGCGCCCATGGTGGGAACAAGGCTCAAGGGTCACATAAATCGTGGCTCCTTTTGCCTTGTCCCCGGCCATGTTAAGTGCATGAATTTCAGCATGCGGTTCACCGGCTTTCATATGAGCACCGACTCCAACAATTTCATTCTCTCGCACAATCACAGCCCCGACGAGCGGATTCGGAGATGTCTGACCTTTCATTGCCCGTGCATTATCAAGGGCTAGCTTCATATATCGCTCATGATGTGGCAATCGTACGCACCTCTTGCTCCGCCTTCATGTGACCTGAGCGGTTGATTTTTGTCTGCAAGTATTTTTCGTTAAATTCAGAGACATCTCCCCAAAGCGGAATGCGTCCAGAAAGTGATAAACCTGCATGGCTGATCGCATCTGTCTTTTTCGGGTTATTGGTAATGAGTCTGACCGGCTTTGTACGAAGTGTTTGAAGAACGGCAATGGCTTCTTCGTATTGACGTGTGTCATCTTCAAAACCAAGTGCTTCGTTCGCTTCTACTGTATCGTAGCCGTTTTCTTGAAGAATATAAGCCATGGCTTTACTGAAAAGACCAATGCCGCGGCCTTCATGATTGGCTAAGTAAAACAGGGCTCCCGCTCCATTGTCCTCAATCATTCGCATAGACTGCTTCAATTGGAATCCACAGTCACAGCGCTTGCTTCCGAAAATATCGCCAGTGTGGCAAATGGAATGCATGCGGATAAGAGCTTCGTCAGCGTGCTCAAAATCCCCATATACAAGAACGCTTGACTGCTGATGATCAGCAAGCTGGCGGGACGAGAGGCTTTCAATTAAAGCTTCATCCGACAATGGCTCTTCTCCATCATCTTTTAACCATGAATACCAGTTAAACATGACGGTTCTGCCGTCTAAATTCACTGGCAGTTTAATGGGTCCAGTGATATATATATACCCGTCTTCTTGCTGTACTCGTTTGATTTTATCTTTTAATATGGCTGTTTTAAGCTCTGTGTGTTTGTCCATATTCTGCACCTTCTTTTTAGTCTGTTTCTTCAATCTGTAAACGAACGAGAACGCCAAATGGATCAACAAATTCGCTGCTTTTTCCTGTCGTGTTGACTTGAGTGCCTGCTTTTGTCAGGCGTTCGATGACGGATTGTCTGTCTGCTTCTTCTGGGAAAACCAGTGTATAGCTTCTAATTCCTGAGAAACGTGGATCAATGGCTCCTTTTCGTCCGCGTCCCCATGCATTAAAGGCAAGGTGGTGGTGGTATACACCAGCGGCGATAAATAGGCTTGCTGGTGGAGCCATTCGGATATGAAAACCGAGCGTATGGACATAAAAAGGATCTGCTTCTTCTGGGTTGAGATGGAAATGCAAGTGTCCCATCACTGTGCCCGCAGGGAGTCCTTCCCATGTGGTATCAGCGGCTTCCTGCAGGAGTCCATCTCCATCAAGCGGTGAATTTCCGCCACCTTTCAGTTCTCCATGCTCACCTACCCAAATGTCCTGAGGACGGTCCGCATAAATTTCTACGCCAATGCCGTCAGGATCACTTAAATAAATGGCTTCACTGAAAAAGTGATCGCTTGCTCCAATTAAAGGATAGCCTTTTTTGATCACATGTGCCAGCCATGTGCCCAGGTTTTTTCTGGTAGGTAATAAAACAGCAAAATGATAAAGTCCTGGCTCATGATCAGGCTTCTCTTTGAGCTGTGCATCTTCTTTTAACAAAAGAATCGGTTCCTTTGCATTGCTGCCAAGTGTCACCGTGGAATCTGTTTTTTCTAATATAGAAAATCCTAAAATGTCTGTATAAAAAGGTAAAGAACGATCAAAGCTGGACACATGTAATTCTGTCACACCCAACCTTAGCTGCTCAATTGTCTTCAAGCTCGGTCATCTCCTTCATGATATATGCATCGGCATGTTCAAATGTTTTTGAAAATCTATAAAAAATAAATACCTTGTTACTTTTAGTAACTAAACTATATAATAGTTAGTGACTTATTTCAAGTAATTAATTATGTTATAATGAAAAAAAGAGAAAAAAGCAGGAGGGAGTAAGATATGGCACAAGTAGATGGCTGCCCAATTACAGATGCCATGGAGATTCTAGGCAAGAAATGGGTCATTCTCATCATCAATCAGCTTCTGACAGGGCCTAAGCGTTTTTGTCAGCTTGAAAATGAAATGAACATCAGCGGAAGATTACTATCAGAAAGGCTGAAGGATTTAGAAGCTGAGGGACTTGTTGAGAAAAAAGTATATCCCGACATTCCAGTGCGGATTGAATACGAATTAACGGTGCAAGGGAAGAAAATTGAACCGATTATTCGTGAAATGTATGCTTGGTCTTTAGAGCGTAAAAACAGCAAAATAGAGGAACATGTTCCTTCTTAATCCATTTCGATCAGTGTGTCTGATCGAAATTTTTTTGTGTGATTTTCCAGAAAACTAAGACAATAGTATGAAAAATGATATTGACAATTATTTCACCCATTATATAATATCAAGGAGAAGAGGGTTCTTTTCCCTGTAATGGAATGGAGGTTATGCCATGGTATTATGAATGGGACAGATTGCCTAAAACTCTTATCAATCCATCATTTAGAAGCAGACATCTTTGACTTTAGGAAGCAAAGATTTATTTTTTCAACTCAATTGATAATGATTATCATAATCATCTATAAGTGTGTTCCAGCATTTATGAAGGTTATTTTTTTTATTGTCTATTGAGAATAATTATCAATATCATTTAGGAGGGCTCACATGAAAGTCATTCGTTCAACATCACCCGTATTATTATTCCTTAGTTTTGTTCTATTATTTGCTCTAGCTCCTGTTAGCTCAGCCTCAGCAGCTGGCTTAGCAGATGGTCAATATTCAGCGCAATATGTGGTTTGGAAGGCTGATAGCGATTCGACTTCAACAGCGAATACGTATTTCGAAAAACCAGCCAAGCTTGTCGTAAAGGATGGAAAAATCAAAGCACAAGTCACGTTAACGAATAGCTCTTGGATCACAAGCTTTAAGACGCTCGATCAAGGTGTCTACAAAGATGCGAAGGTGATTAGTACAAATACAGCTGCGAATAAGAGGACAGTAGAATTCAATGTGAACAGCCTGACTGAGGTCGTACCAGCAAAAGTGAGTGTGACTGTACCGGCTATCGGATATACAGGCAATTACGACATTCGTCTCAAGTTTGATGCGGCATCTGTTCAATAGAAAGGGAGGAAATTCGCTTGATGAAAATAAGAATGAGGCTGTCAGTCTTCATGGCGGTTTTTTTACTGGCACTTATGCTGCCTTTTTCAAACGCACAGGCTGCCGCATTAAAGGATGGTACATACTCCGTCAATTATACAGTGCTGAAAGCTGAAGGAAATGCGGTCTCAATGGCAAATGATTACTGGCTGAAACCAGCAAAAGTGATAGTGAAAAATGGGAACCTGACAGTGCAAATGACGATTAAAAATAGCAGCTGGGTAACGGAATTTAAAGTACCAGGAAATGGCGGCTATGTCGATACAACCGTTCTCTCAACAAATAAAAAAGCCAATACAAGGCTCGTTCAGTTCCAGGCTCAAAACTTGTCTAAACCAATCACGTCAAAAATTCATGTCACTGTGAAATCTGCTGATTATGATCATGATTACACCATTCAGCTGAAATTTGATGAAAGCAGCATCAAGTCACTTTCTTCTAACAGTGCAAATCAATCAGCGGGTGCAGCAGAAAGTCAGCAGCCATCAAAAGAATCAACGAACAAAGCTGATTCATCCACAACGAAACAAGAAGAAAATCCTCAAACTGGTGATACAAGCCAAATAGGATGGCTCCTTGTGCTTGTCTTATGTTCAGGCGGGTTTTTAGCAAGAAAGTGGATCATCAAGCATTAACGGAAGGAAGTGTCACCATTTGAAACGTCTTTTTCATCTAAAGGCAGCCATTCTGCTCGTTTTATTCAGTTTGTTGACTGCGTTTCAGATTCCTCAAGGAACAGCTCAAGCGGCATCATTCGTTGATGGTGAATACACAGTCGGATTCACCATTTTAAAAAATGGCAGCACAGAAGCGTCCATGATGGATACCTATACAGAAAAGCCAGCTAAGCTGATTGTGGAAAATGGCAAAAAAACAGCCTATGTCACACTGAAGCAAAGCAAAGAAATAACAGATTTCAAGGTCGAACAAAATGGTGCTCTCGTTACCACTGAAACGGTCAGTGAGGACGAAACAGCCAATACACGTGTGATCAAATTTAATGTCGACGACTTATCAGCGAAATTAAACGGCTGGGTGAAAATTTACTGGGATTTAGGCGGCTTTATTTATGACGAAGCATATGACGTACAGCTTGCATTTGATCAAAGCAGCCTAACACTCGTTACGCCTGCAAAACCAGACGATAATGAAACAAAGCCAGATGACCAAAACGGTACAAAACCAGACGATAACGAAACAAAACCAGATGACCAAAACGGTACAAAGCCAGACGATAACGAAACAAAGCCGGATGACCAAAACGGTACAAAGCCAGATGATAACGAAACAAAGCCTGATGACCAAAACGGTACAAAACCAGACGATCAACCGACAACACCAGGCAATAACAATGGCACAAAACCAAAACCAGATGATTCTGCGCAAAATCAATTAAAAGATGGCGTATATCGTATTAATTACAGTGTGCTAAAAGGGGATACGGATGAGGCATCTCGAATGAGTGATTACTTCTCACACCCTGCATCCTTAACGGTCAAAAATGGAAAGCAAACCATTTCCTTTACGGTGAAGGACCATAAGTCTGTCGCTTCTTTAAAAACAGAGAAAAACGGTTCTTATCAAGAAGCCAAAACAGTCAGCAAGGATGAGGCAAAGAATACTAGAGTGGTTTCATTTGATGTAGATGATTTGAAAAACGAGGTCAAAGGAAAAGTACACATTGTAGTAGCAGCCGCTAACTATGACCAAATCTACGATATTCTTTTTCAATTTGATTCAAAGAGTATCGCTCCAGTGAAGGACGGGCAGGTGGTAGAGGAAGAAAAACCAGCTGTACCAGAAACACCAAAACCAAACACACCAACAACAGAAACAAATAACGGCGAAGCAAATCAAGAGACGGCTCAGCTAAAAGATGGTGTATACAAGCTTCCTTTCTCAATGAAGAAAGCAGACAAGGATGAGCTTTCTCGTATGAACGATTACGTTGTGAGTCCTGCGACACTGGTTGTAAAAAATGGCCGCCATTTCGTTTCATATACAGTGAAGAACAGCTCAGCCATCACGTCATTCCAAGTAGGAACAGGCGGAAAGTTTGAAGAGACTCTTGTTGCGAAAACAGATGAAAAAGCAGATACACGCGTTATTCAATATGAAGCAAAAAGTTTAAGTGGAGCTCAGGCTGCACGCGTAAAAATTGATATTCCAGCTGCGAACTACCATGAGCAGTATGATGTCAAACTTGTCTATGACACAAAAGGAATCGCTCCTGGTGAGGGAAGCGGAATTTCAACAGTCATTGGAGACGATGAGAGTATCGGCTTTGTCAAAAATCCAAATGATCACGATTCTCAAACAAATCAACTTAAGAATGCAGCACCTGAGGAAACGGGTGCGGAGCAGATGACATTTACGCCATCAGATGATCAAACCAAATCTGAGTCTGGACAGCTGAATCCGAAAACGGGAGATACCTCTCTTCTTTGGGTGTATATTCTTTTATTCGGCGCTTCGTTATTCGTACTCGTTAGAAAATATCAAACACGGACAAGATAGTTCGTTTTATTTTAAGTGAGATGCGCCATTTATGTCGGCGCATCCACTCTCTTTTTTCGAAAGGAGGCTTCCGTTTTTGAAGCATCGAATGTTATGTACCTTGATCGCTGCTCTCAGTGTGTGCGTGATCTTATCGGGCTGCTCACAGTCAGCAGAAAGCTCAGCAAAAGGCAAAAAAAGCGCTGAATCAAGTGAGCGCATTGTAGCAACGACTGTAGCTGCTGCGGAGATCATGGATGCTTTAGAGGTGGATCTTGTCGGGGTGCCAACAAGTCAAAAATCCTTGCCAGCTCGTTACAAAGGACTGCCGGAAGTCGGCAACCCAATGAGCCCGGACATGGAAATCATCCAATCACTTCAACCGACAGATGTCCTGTCTGTCACAACCCTTCAATATGATTTAGAGACACCCTTTCAGCAAGCAGGTGTCCCTGCTACATACTTAAATCTTGAGAGCATGTCCAACATGGAGAAGGCCATCACGAAGCTTGGAGATCAGTATGACAGAAAGAAGCAGGCTGAACGCATTGTGTCTGAGTTTGAGCGAAAAAAGAAAGACATTCAAGAGAGGACGAAAGGAAAACGCAAGCCGTCCGTTCTGATTTTGCTTGGTGTGCCAGGCAGTTATTTGGTGGCGACAGAGAATTCATATATTGGTGATCTTGTGCGTATCGCAGGAGGAAAGAACATTGTGGAAGGCGAGAAAATGGAGTATTTGGCATCCAATACGGAATATTTACAAAAAGCCAATCCAGATATCATTCTCCGGGCCGCACATGGGATGCCAGACGAAGTCGTTCAAATGTTTGATGAAGAATTCAAAACAAATGACATCTGGAAACATTTCAATGCGGTCAAACAAGACCGGGTGTATGACCTCGAAGAAAGCTTATTCGGGACAACAGGCAATTTAAAGGCAGCAGAAGCATTAGATGAATTGACTCGTATGTTGTATCCGTCATAAGCGGCGAATCTTAATGATAAAAGGACGTTCAAGATGAAAAAAACAGGGATTTTATTTCTGATAGTCAGTCTCTTACTGGTCTGCGTGTTTATTTATTCAGCCATTACTGGGAGCATTCATGTCACCCCAATTGAATTATTAGAAGGGCTCATCACCGGTCAACATGCACAGGTAGAAATCATTAAAGATTTGAGAATTCCCCGCATGCTTATCGCGATGTTTACAGGGGCCGCCTTATCTGTCTCTGGTGTACTGCTGCAGTCGGTCATGAGGAATCCGTTAGCTGATGCCGGCGTCATTGGCATTTCATCAGGAGCCAGCTTCTTTTCATTAATGGCGATTACAGCGCTTCCTCAATTTTATTTCTACTCTCCTTTATTTTCGGTATTAGGCGGAGCTATTGCGTGTTTCCTCGTGTACGTTCTGTCTTGGAAGGGTGGTTTAAGCCCGATCCGCATGATCTTGGTTGGGATTGCCATCAATGCCATGTTTACTGGAATGGCTGAAGCATTTGTGACCATTTGCAGCTATTTCAATATCACAATTAATCAGTCAGGGCAGTCGAATCTCACGATGAAAACGTGGGGAGATGTCCGTTTAATCGGTGTCTATGGTGTCGCCGGCCTTGTCGTTGCACTCTTCTTCAGCAGATGGTGCAACCTCCTGGCTCTTCAGGACAAGACAGCGAAAAATTTAGGATTGCGTGTGACCAGAATGCGCCTTTTGATTTCCATCACAGCCGTTTTACTTGCGGCGGTGACAGCTGCAGTAGCGGGCGTGATAGCCTTTGTCGGCTTGCTCATTCCGCACATTTCAAGAAGGCTTGTCGGCTCGGATCACCGGGTACTGATTCCATTTTCTGCGTTAAGCGGGGCTTTGCTTATTTTGACGGCTGATACGCTTGGCAGGACGCTTGTGGCGCCAAATGAGATTCCTGCTTCTACGATCATGGCCGTGATTGGCGGGCCGTTTCTGATCTTTTTATTAAGAAGGGGGGACCGTCTCCATGGACATTCGTGAAGTGTCATTCTCATATGACCAGCAGAAGGACATCGTTCAATCAGTCACAACAAAGATTGAAAAGGGGAAAATCACAACCATTATCGGTCCAAATGGCTCGGGAAAATCCACGCTGCTTTCCTTAATGGCGAATAATCATTGTCCAAATAAAGGGCAAATTCACTTAGACGGGCAAACGCTGAATACGTTCAAGCCAAAGGAGCTGGCAAAAAAGCTCGCTGTCGTCCATCAGCAAAATGAAGCGCCGCTTGATTTAACGATCGAACGGGTCGTGGCATTCGGCAGAACGCCGTACCAGACGATGCGCGGAGGAGACAAGGAAGAGGATGAGAGAGCGATAGAGTGGGCGCTGTCCAGTACAAAGCTAACGGACAAACGAAAGGTGCCGCTCGCCTCACTGTCAGGTGGAGAGCGGCAGCGTGTATGGATTGCGATGGCACTTGCGCAAAAAACACCGATCCTTTTCTTAGATGAACCGACAACTTATTTGGATATTTACTATCAATTTGACATTCTTGAGCTGATCCGTGAACTGAATGCCGTGCATGGATTAACGATTGTCATGGTGCTGCACGACATGAATCAGGCTGTCCGCTACAGCGATATCATCATAGCAATGAAGGATGGACAGGTTATCAGTGAAGGACAGCCAAACGATGTGTTAACAGAGGAAAACGTGCGGCACATTTATGATGTGTCCGTCACGATTAGACAGGATGCAGAAACAGGGATGTACATCGTGCCTGTTGGTATATAAGCTGGGCAAAAAGCAGGTGAGACAGTGTGAAACGAGGAAAACGGCTTTGGCAGCGAATGCTGACGATCGTTTGTTTAGGCGTATTTATTTATAGCGGGACAGCCATCGGCTTCGAACTTTTCGGTTATTATCAAAATCGCCAGGTGCTTGCAAAGGCTCAGACGATGTATGGATATGAAGAAGATATGACTGAAAAACGGGAGCAGGGAAAGATCCGTTCGTCATTTGATGAGCTGCGGAAGGTGAATGAGGACATTGTCGGCTGGATCAATATGAAAGACACGATGATTCAGTATCCGATTGTTCAATCTCACGATAATGCGTTCTACTTAACTCGCAATTATTTAAAAAACGACACCCGGGCAGGCAGTATCTTTATGGATTATCGTAATGATGTCCTGCATGAAAGCCCAAATACAGTGGTGTACGGCCATCGGATGAGGGATGGATCCATGTTCGCTGGACTCACAAACTATCTAAAAAAAGATTTCTTCCAAGAGCACCGGACATTTCAGTACGATACGCTGTATCAAAGCTATGAAGCGGAGATTTTTGCTGTGTATGAAACGACGGTTGACTTTGACTATATTCAAACCGATTTTCAAGATCTTGGCGAATATGCGCACTACTTGCAAGCTGTGCGGAAGAAATCAATCTATCAAACGAAGACAGACGTGTCCACAGATGACCTCATCCTCACCTTATCGACCTGTGATCATGTGCTTGCACCTAAAAGCGGGCGTCTCGTGGTACAGGCAAAGCTAAAGAAAGTTTACTAGAAAAGGAGAGACAGACGGTTGAAATTTTCAGATGTGATCTTAGCGGGACTCGTCTTGATGCTTCTCCTCGGCGGATGCAGTCAGGCAGCACCTGTAGAGAAAGGAAGCGGGCAAGGAGCGCTGAAAATAAAGGATTTTACCGGAAGAACGCTGTCGTTTGATGAATCCCCTCAGCGTATCGTCGCCTTGTCGACCGGGGACATGAGTATTCTGTATGCTTTAGGCGGTAAGGCGGTCGGCCGGCCAACTGCTGAGCTACCAGCCAGCTTACAAAAGGCAAAGTCCGTACAAACGATTGGCACAACGCATCAATTTGATGTAGAGCTGATCACAAGCTTAAAGCCTGATGTTGTGCTTGGAAATGAACAATTAAACAGCAAGGACATCTCTACAATAGAAGGAATTGATTCACAGCTTCTTTTGACAAGTGCCAATTCAGTGAAGGACATCCAGCGTCAAATCTCGTTATTTGGGGAGTTGCTCGGAAAGCAGCAAAAGGCTAAAGCACTCAATGAGCAAATTGATGAGCGAAAAAAGCAGGTCAAGCAGCCTAAGAAAAAAGTGAAAACACTCGTTGTGTACGGTGCACCTGGCACATATATGGCGGCACTTCCTCAATCTTTAAGCGGAGATTTGCTGCACATCGCTGGGGGTGCAAACATTGCTGAGAATGAACCGACACTCGAAAAATTTCCTCAATACGCTCAAATTAATGCAGAAAAGGTGATCGAAGCCGATCCTGATCTCATTCTGCTCATGACACACAGCAATCCTGAGGATGTGAAAGCGGGCTTTATGAGTGAAATGAAACAGAATGCAGCATGGCACGATGTATCAGCTGTCAAGAATGGCCGCGTGGAGATTCTGCCTAGTGATTTATTCGGGACGAACCCAGGCGCAGACGTTATAAAGGCGATTGATGAACTAGAGAAGAGATTGAAGCGATTGTCATCATGAAGGTGAATGCAGAGTTAGATTTTCAAAAAAGACAGTCGAGACGAAGATGGCTGATACCGGGACTGCTTTTCTCGCTAGGTGTGGGCATATGTCTAGGGCTTGCATTAGGTTCTGTTCAATTATCGCTGCCAGATTTGATCGCTGCTTTGACGGGATCAGGCCAGCCAGTCCATGAAAAAATCGTCATGGATTTACGCCTGCCGCGCGTTCTCATAGGTTTTATCGTCGGGGCCTGTCTCGCAGCATCAGGGGCCATTTTACAAGGAGTCGTCCGAAATCCACTCGCTGACCCCGGGATCATCGGTGTGACTGCCGGCGGCGGGTTAGCTGCTGTACTCAGCATGATTGTGTTTCCGCAATTCACTTATCTGCTTCCAGCGGCTGCCTTCCTAGGGGCTTTATTAGCGGCACTTGTTGTGTATATTTTGTCGTTCGATCAAGGGGTTTCACCACTGAAATTGATTCTGGCGGGAGTGGCAGTCAATGCCCTGCTTGGTGCGGTCATGAATGGATTTATGGTGCTTTATAGTGAGCGTGTGCAGGCCGTTCTGCCTTTTTTATCAGGAGGATTAAATGGACGGAGCTGGCATCACCTGAGCTTTGTGTCACCTTATGCGATTGCTGGATTGTGTCTTTGTTTTTTTGCGATCAAGCCGGCAAATCTTCTTTTGCTTGGTGATGATTCAGCACAGCTGCTCGGCCTTAGAGTCGAGCGAACCCGATTTTTCTTAATTGCACTGGCGGCGCTTTTGGCGGGTGCAGCTGTAAGCGTGAGCGGTTTAATTGGATTTGTCGGTCTTGTCGTCCCTCATTTTATCCGCCTTTTAATTGGAGATGACTACCGGTACCTGCTGCCGATCTCAATGCTTGGCGGCGGCGTACTTGTGGTTTTTGCTGATACAGCAGCACGGGTATGGTTTACACCGGTTGAACTGCCTGTTGGTATTCTGCTTGCCTGTATTGGTGCACCTTTCTTCCTCTATTTATTAAAAAAGAAAGGGAGGGGTTAAGTTGGATGTGATTGCGATGGATGACGTGAGCCTCAGTCAAGGAGGCTTTCGATTGTCGTCTATTTCAGCAGCTGTGCCTAAAGGAAGTGTAACAGGAATTATTGGACCGAATGGGTCAGGGAAGTCGACGTTTATTAAAGCGGCCGCACGCCTTACGTCGATTGAAAGCGGCATGATTTATATTCACGATATCCCGCAAAAAGAAATGACAGCACAGGAGATTGCACAAGAAATCGCCGTTCTGATGCAGACGAGAACGGCCATCCCATCGATGACAGTACGTGAGCTGGTTGCACTTGGACGCAGTCCGCATCGTTCGATCTGGAAAAAGAGCTCGAAGACAGATCAGGAAGCGATAGAGTGGGCGCTTGATGTGACAAATAGCCGCGTGAATGAAAACAGGATGCTGCATACATTGTCAGGCGGAGAAAGGCAGAAAGCGTATATTGCCATGGCACTGGCTCAGAAGACAGAGACGATTATTTTGGATGAGCCTACCACTTACTTAGATATTGCACATCAGCTTGATTTACTAGAGCTGCTCAAACAGCTGAATGAAACGCATGGGATCACTATTTTAATGGTTCTTCATGACCTGCAGCAGGCAGCAAAATATTGTGATCGCCTGATTGCAATGAAGCGTGGTCAGGTTTACCAAATAGGGACACCAAAGGAAGTATTAACAGAAAACTTTTTCAAAGAGGTCTTTGGGATTCAGGCAGAGGTTCACCTAGATGGAGAGCATCCGCTCATTATCCCAATCGCTTCGATCCAACAACAAAAGGGAGATGAATCAAACATGATCATTGTAAACAACCAGGTTAGAGTAGAAAAAGGCAGTGCAGACCACCTCGTCAAGCGTTTTAACAAGCAGGGACAAGTAGAATTCATGGAAGGATTTTTAGGCATGGAAGTCTGGGTCACACAGCAGACAACCGATTACGATGAAGTGACCATTCATACCCGCTGGAATCGAAAAGAAGACTTTGTGAACTGGACAAAATCTCAGGCATTTGGAGATGCACACGCTCATGGAAAAGCGAAACCTGAAGGCCTATTAAAAAACAAAATTACGTACTATGAAGTCCAAGTGACAAGACCTGCTTTACAGAAAAAAGCTTAAAATAGAAACAAAGCGCTGCGGCTCACATGCAGCGCTATTTTTTTGCAGTTGTTTATTTCCCGTCACATATTCTTGACAAAGTATTCAAACAACTGACACAATACCATCCAAATTTTAGGTAAAATTTACTTTATTTTTGAAGCGTATGGGTGTAAAGTACAGGTATAAATAACTAACCGAATGAAAATCAAGAGTAAAATTTCACCGAGTGAACCATTTCAAATGGACTTTTATTTGTGAAACATTGAACAAATAGTGAATATTTTGTGAAATGGTGAGCATGAATCGTTCGGCATGTGAAAGTAAGGGAGGATGTAAGGCTGTGAGTGAGCTGTTTTTAGCAAGATTTCAATTTGCTTCAACGACATTATTTCATTTTATTTTTGTTCCTATGTCAATAGGTTTGGTGTTTATCGTCGCATTGATGCAGACCCTTTATGTCGTCAAGAAAAAAGACATCTATAAAAAGATGGCGAAGTTTTGGGGTCACCTGTTCTTACTTAACTTTGCAGTAGGTGTGGTAACAGGGATTCTGCAGGAATTCCAGTTTGGGATGAACTGGTCAGATTATTCAAGGTTTGTCGGTGATGTCTTTGGTGCACCGCTTGCCATTGAAGCACTTTTGGCCTTTTTCCTTGAATCTACATTTATTGGACTTTGGATATTCGGCTGGGATCGTCTGCCGAAGAAGATTCATTTATTGTGCATTTGGCTTGTTTCCCTTGGTACGATCTTTTCGGCGTTTTGGATTTTACTCGCCAACTCATTTATGCAGGAGCCAGTTGGATTTGCCATTAAAAATGGCCGTGCAGAAATGAATGATTTTGGGGCTCTTGTGACGAACCCGCAGCTTTGGGTTGAGTTCCCGCACGTTCTGTTTGGTGCGCTGGCAACAGGTGCTTTCTTTATTGCAGGAGTTAGTGCCTATAAAATGATCAAAAAACAAGAAATCGCCTTTTTCAAAAAATCATTCCAGATTGCGATGGTTCTCGCTTTAATTTCTGGCTTAGGTGTAGCATTTTCTGGACATGATCAAGCGAAGCACTTAATGAAATCACAGCCAATGAAGATGGCAGCAAGTGAAGCCCTTTGGAAGGATAGTGGAGATCCAGCAGCTTGGACACTATTTGCCAACATTGACACAGATAAAAAAGAAAACTCTGCGGAGATCAATATTCCGTTTGCCTTAAGTTATTTGGCATATTCGAAGTTCAGTGGAGATGTTCCAGGCATGCTGACACTTCAAAAAGAATATGAAGCCAAGTTTGGTCCCGGAGACTATATTCCGCCAGTGAAAACAACATTCTGGAGCTTTAGAATCATGGTCGGTGCCGGCATGCTGATGATTTTTGCTAGTATGATTGGTTTGTACTTGAGCTTTAGAAAGAAACTCGAAACAAACAAATGGTTTTTACGCTTCATGGTAGGGATGATTGCGTTCCCATTTATTGCGAATTCAGCCGGCTGGATCATGACTGAAATTGGGCGTCAGCCATGGACCGTCTTTGGTATGATGACGACGGCTCAATCGATTTCACCGAATGTATCGTATGGCATGCTGTTATTCTCAGTCATTAGCTTTACGGCGATGTATCTGATTCTTGCCATTTTGCTTGCCTACTTATTCATTCGAGAAATTAAAAAAGGTGCACATTCTGAAGAGGATACAGATCAAAAGGATGAAACGGACCTGTCTACAGATCCATTTGATGGAGGCGCATATCATGGCATATCTTAACGAGATTTGGTTTATTCTTGTCGCAGTATTGTTTGTTGGATTTTTCTTCTTAGAAGGATTTGATTTTGGTGTCGGGATGTCCATGCAGCTGCTTGGAAAGGACGCGCACGAGCGCCGCATTTTAATCAATACGATTGGTCCTTTCTGGGATGCGAATGAGGTCTGGCTGATTACAGCTGGCGGTGCTATTTTCGCTGCATTTCCTCACTGGTATGCCACGATGTTCAGCGGATACTATATTCCGTTTGCGGTTCTTCTCTTAGCGCTCATTGGGCGCGGAGTCGCCTTTGAATTCCGAGGGAAGGTTGAGAAAGCCTCTTGGATTAAGGCGTGGGACTGGGTGATCTTCTTTGGCAGTCTGCTTCCGCCGTTTTTGCTCGGTGTGTTATTCACGAGTATTTTACGCGGGATGCCAATTGATCAAGACATGAACATGTACGCTGGATTTACGGACTTTGTGAATCTTTACTCAGTGATCGGCGGGTTAGCTGTGACGGTTCTTTGCCTGCTGCATGGCTTGATTTTCGTCACACTTCGTACAGAGGGTGACTTAAGAGATCGTGCAAGAAAATTGGGCCAGCGTGTCCTGCTCATTGCACTCCCTGTTCTTGTTATATTTGTCGGTGTGTCCATCATTGAAACAGACATTTATACCGTACGCCCGATCATCACCATTCCGTTAACTGTGCTGATTGTGGTTTGTTATATAGCTGCCCTTGTTTTGATGAGAAAAGAACGTGATGGCTGGACATTCTTATTCACAGGCACAGGCATCATGGTGACGGTGGCCATGCTTTTCACAGCATTGTTCCCGCGCGTCATGATTAGTTCAATCAGCCATTCGTTTGATCTCACAATTCAAAACGCTGCATCTGGATCTTATTCACTGACGGTCATGACGATTGTTGCCGTTTCTTTGCTGCCCTTTGTGCTTGGGTATCAAATTTGGAGCTATTACGTCTTCCGTAAACGTGTGAGCGGTAAGGAGCCAATGACCTACTAATGGATAAACGTTTGCTTCAACTAAAAGGAATGAGAGGGCTACTTGCCCTCTTAGGTATTGTGTCACTCATCCAAGGAGCAAGTATTATTTTCCAAGCACAGTGGCTGGCACATGCCATTACAACGCTGTTTGACGGGAAAAGCCTCTCGCAGGCAACGCCTTATGTCCTGCTGTTTCTTGCTGCCTTTGTTGTGCGGCACGGTCTCACCTTGATTCGGGAGAAGGTCATGTTTACCTACTCTTCCCGAATTGGAGCAGACGTCAGAAAGCAGCTGCTAGACCAACTCTTTCGATTAGGGCCTGCCTTTGCAAAGAAAAAAGGGACAGGAAAGCTTGTCACATTAGCAATGGAAGGAATTGCTCAATACCGTCAGTATTTACAGCTGTTTTTGCCGAAAATGGTGAACATGGCAGTGATTCCGGCGATGGTCCTTATCTATGTGTGGACATTAGATGAAACATCAGCCGTCATTTTAATTGTGACGCTGCCAATTTTAATTATTTTTATGATTTTGCTAGGCCTTGTTGCTCAGCGTAAAGCGGCCAAACAATGGAGATCGTATGAGAAATTATCCAATCATTTTACTGACTCTCTCCGGGGCCTTGAGACGCTTCGTTACTTAGGTATCAGCAAAAAACACTCCCGTAATATTGCGGAGGTGTCAAAGCGATATCGAAAAGCGACCATGAGTACGCTGAAGGTCGCCTTTCTGTCATCGTTTGCCCTCGATTTCTTTTCCATGCTATCGATTGCAACCGTCGCTGTTTTTCTTGGCTTACGTTTAATTGAAGGAGAGCTTCTGTTATTGCCGGCTTTGACGGCGCTTATGCTGGCACCGGAGTATTTTCTGCCGGTACGTGAAGTGGGAAATGATTATCATGCGACGTTAAATGGAAAAGAAGCGAATGAAGCCATGCAGGTCATTTTAGAAGAAAAAGGCTTCCGCGCGCAGGAGACACAATCTGTGCATCTGAATAAGTGGGATGAACAATCCGTGCTCACCCTGCAGGATGTTTGTGTTCAGCATGATGAACATGCCCCTTATTCCATTCAGGATGTGGATCTCACTGTCAAAGGGAAGAAAAAAATCGGCATCATTGGTGCCAGTGGTTCAGGGAAATCGACATTAACCGATGTCCTCGGCGGTTTTGTTGAACCGTCTTCAGGTCAAATTACGCTAAACGGCCAGCCGCTTGTTCATTTACAGATGAACGAATGGCAAAAGGAAGTTGTCTATATGCCGCAGCATCCCTATTTATTTCACATGACATTAAGAGAAAACATTCGTTTTTATGAACCGAATGCAACAGACGAAGAAGTGGAAAGAGCTGTGCATGAGGCTGGCTTATCTCAGCTGGTTACGCAGCTGCCAAATGGACTGGATGAGGTCATTGGAGAACAGGGAAGAGAGCTAAGCGGCGGACAGGCGCAAAGAATTGCGCTTGCTCGAACTGTGCTGGGCCAGCGGTCCATTATGCTGTTAGATGAACCAACGGCGCATCTCGATATTGAAACAGAGTATGAACTGAAGAAAACAATGCTTCCATTGTTTGAACATAAACTTGTGTTCTTAGCGACACACAGGCTCCATTGGATGCCGGACATGGATGAAATCATTGTCATGGATCAAGGAACCGTCGCAGAAATGGGGACACATGAATCATTAATGCAAAGAAAAGGCGTGTATTATCAATTGGTACAGGAGCAAATGGGGGCGGTCACACATGGTCAGTAAAGGCTGGTTTATACCTTATATCAAGGAGAATCAAAAGCTGTTTGCCTTGGTTTTATTTTTAGGAGCCATTGCGGTATTCTCTGCTTCTATGCTGATGTACACATCGGGATTTCTCATTTCAAAAGCTGCGACAAGACCTGAGAATATACTCATGGTCTACGTCCCAATTGTGGCTGTACGTACCTTTGGTATTTCGCGCTCTGCTGCCCGCTACGCAGAAAGGCTGGCAAGTCATCAGCTCATTTTGACAATGATTGAAAAAATGCGTGTACGCCTCTATGACATGGCTGAACGAAGTGCCAAACGGACAAAGCTGGGGACAGGTGAAATGCTTGGTCTCTTGTCAGATGATGTGGAGAGATTGCAGGATGCCTATTTAAAAACCATCTTTCCATCCATCGGTGCACTGCTTTTATATGCCGCATCCATTGGAGCACTTGGTCTTTTCTCATGGCCTTTTGCTGGACTGATGCTGCTTTATATGGCACTTCTCGTATTCGTTTTCCCATACGTCACAGTGCTTGTGAACCGGGCAAGACAAATTCAAATGAAAAAAGGCAGAAATGAACTGTACAGCCATTTAACAGATGCAGTCATGGGCGTTAGTGACTGGCTGTTCAGCGGCAGGCAGAAAGATTTTGTGGATGGATATGAACAGAAAGAAGCACAGCTGTTAGCGCTTGAAGCAGCGAAACATCGATTTATCCGCGTGCGTCAATTTTTGGCACAGCTCTTGATTGGAGGAGCTGTCGTGCTTGTTGTGTATTGGAGCGGCTCGGTCGTTCAGTCAGGATCCATGTCACACACACTGATTGCAGCCTTTGTGCTTGTGCTGTTTCCGTTAACAGAAGCCTTTCTTCCGCTGTCAGATGCGGCAGGTGATATTCCCGTCTATCAGCATGCTGTCAGCAGGTTGCATCATTATGAAAAGCAGTCATATGAAGGAGAAGCTGAGAGCAAGGCAGTGGATCAGTCAGCCATTTCTCAAGATGAAGCTGTCTGTTTTGATCAAGTGTCCTTTCGGTATGACACGCATCGATATGTCCTTCAAGACCTGTCCTTTTCTCTGAAGCAAGGGGAATCACTCGCGCTTTTAGGAAAAAGCGGTGCAGGCAAATCGACCATTTTAAAATTGTTAGAAGGGGCAGTCGTTCCAAATCAAGGAGCGGTCAGCATTCAAGGGAAATCGGTTCAAAGCATTCAAGAGAAGGTGTCTGCCTATGTGTCTGTGCTCAATCAACAGCCTTATTTATTTGATACGTCTGTTTTAAACAATATTCGTTTAGGATCTCCAGAGGCGACAGAAGAACAGGTAAAAGAAGCAGCAAGACAAGTGCAGCTGCATGATTACATTGAGTCTTTGCCAGAAGGTTATCACACAGGTGTTCAGGAGACAGGGGTTCGATTTTCAGGTGGAGAAAGACAGCGTATAGCGTTAGCTCGGATATTGCTTCAGGACACGCCGGTAGTTGTATTAGATGAACCGACCGTCGGGCTTGATCCGCGGACAGAGCGTGAATTGCTTGAAACCATCTTCCGTGTGTTAAAAGGGAAAACAGTTATTTGGATTACCCATCACCTGACTGGCTGTGAGGCATGTGACCGCATCATGTTTATTGAAAACGGGCGCATTGAGATGCAGGGTCAGCATCAGGATTTACTAAAAGAAAACACGCGTTATCAAAAGTTGTATGAAATGGATCGTCCATTTTCTACTATTTAAATGAATGAAATGACAAGAACGTTCGGACAGGAAATCTCTGCCCGAACGTTTTGTGGTTTAAGGGTTTACTTTCCCAACACCTGCATTTGATATCACTTCTGATTTCACATTGTTCACGTTAAGCAAAGAGTAGTTATAAGGAGGGTTATACGTACCTGTTGAAGACGTAGGCAGACTGCCTGTGCTGTTAATATACGAGTTGTTGATGACATGCCATGTACCAACTTGACGGCTGTCCCAGCTTCCGATCGCATTTTTGGTGTTTTCAAATACGTTGTGTTCAATTCTCATCTTCGCGCCCATACGCGAGTTAATCGCTGTTGTGAGGATGTCTTTGTAATAGTTGTTATAGACATGTCCTTCCCCGAAGCGCATAGACGGTACACGAGAGTTCAGGTTTTCAAAGCGGTTGTTATGGAACGTAATTTTTCGATTGTAGTTATCGTTATCGGAGCTGCCCATGAGCATTGTTTTCCAGCTGTCATGTACATAGTTCCACGAGAAGGTAATGTAGTCAGAGTCATTTTTTACATCAAATAAACCATCGTAGTCATCCTTCCCGGAATTCAATGTATTGTACAGTTCATTATGATCGACCCATATGTTTTTAGCACCGCCTTCAATCCCGATGGCATCTTTGTCACCGATTTTGCTGTGGTGGATTTTCAAGTTGCGGATGATGATGTTATTGGCACGCCATACTTTAATGCCAATCCCATTCAATTCGCCGTTCGTCCCTTTCCCGACGATCGAGACATTATTTGTATCTTTCACATCGATTTTATTGGCTGATGTGTTAGAGGGGGTAATCGTCCCGTCTACAACAATTTTTAATTTTTCGTTTGTTCCTTTATTTTTGAGGGCAGCCAATAGTTCATTTCCAGTTTTGACTGTGACGGTTTTACCGCCTTCACCGCCTGTTGTGCCGCCATTTAATGTGGAGAAGCCTTGTTGATTAAAGTTGGCCATAATAGAAGGGCTTTCTGGATATTTGGCTGCTGCCTTTGCCTCCCCGTTTGGTGCAAATAACGAAGTGACGAGACCGACAGCTAATACACCGGCTAACATTGGAATTTTTCTCTTCAAAGTCAACATCTCCATTCTATTTTATTTTAATGAAAACGTTTCCAAAATAAGCTGTGATTCAACCACTCCTCCTTCCTTCACAAGCATCGCTTCATTCGGAATGTAGGATGAGCATAGCATGCAAAAAGGTATCATCGGCTAAGGATAGGCGCAGCTTATTCCATGATTTTCTAGGAAGCTAAGCCAATGATTATTTCATTTTCATCTTCATGAGATAAGGACCATTGACGATAGGTATGAGGATGACATCATGATTATGGAGAGAAGGCTCTCCGTTTGGTAGAAAAACAAGATGATTACGAACGCATCATTTTGTTAGAGAAGAAGGAATGCCATAATCATTACATAAGAAAAAATTGGATATAAAACGAAAATCATAGGAGATATGCTAAAAAATAAGGTCTATTTTAAACGATATTATCATCCGTGTCGTCTCATGAATAAGAGAAGAAAAGAAAGGAGGGGCGTGTTTGGAGCAGACAGAAGAGATATTATTGATTCAGCGGGCAAAACAGGGAGATGATGCCGCGTTTACAGCCCTTTATCGGCATCACTATTCCTTTGTTTACCGATATATGTTGAAGCTCACCCTTCAACAAGAGCTGGCAGAGGAAATCATGCAAGAAACGATGCTGAAAGCGTATATGAAACTTTCTTCATTTAGAGGAGATGCCTTATTTTCAACCTGGCTCATTTCGATTGCCTCTAGGCAATTTTTAGATCACCAGAAGAAAAGAAAACGTGAACAAATGAGAGAAGGAAAAGCGAATCAGGAAGCCATACGCCGCTTTAAATGGGACGTTCAGCAAAAGGGGAACACATGGCATGACATGTGGGATGCTTTAAATGAATTAAAGGCTCAGGAGAGAGCACCGATTATTCTGCACTATTATTATGGCTTTACCTATCCAGAAATGGCTTCAATGCTCGGAATGAGAGAAGGCACTGTGAAATCGAGGGTTCATCATGGATTAAAGAAAATTCGAAAGGAGTGGGATTTATGAAGGAAGATCGTTTGACCGAACGTTTAAAAGAAGAGCTCAAGCAGCTAGACGAACAAATTGAAGTGGAAAAGCCAAGTGAGCAGGCTGTCATGATGATGCTGAAACAGGCGAAGGAACAAGAGAAAAGGCGTTTTAAACAAGAAGTGCTGGCATACGTTTTAATCAGTTTGACTATTCTAGCACTCTTTGCAGCTGCCATTACCCATTTGCCTATCATCTTCATACTTCTCCAAATAGTGAGCGTCCCCATCTGCTTTGTTGTTGGCTACAAGGAATATCAACATATCAAAGGAGGGTCTTCCTTATGAGTCAGTCGGAAATGATCATCTTATTGTGCGTCTTGCCGTTATTGTTTGCACAGGGCTTTCTTTTATTTATGGATGCAAAGAAAAGAGGGCGTTACAAGTGGTTTTGGGGCATTGTCGGTCTCATTAACTTTCCATCGTCTTCTATTTTATATTGGCTTTGTGTCGTGTTACCTGATCGAAAAAGAGGCGGGAAGCCCCGAAAAGATTGAGTGCATCCGATCAAACTTTTGACCCTTTTTTCAATGGAAAACCAGCTAGAAATTCATCATGATTCATGTATTTGTCAAAGAAAACGGGACGAGAAACATCCGCTCGTTCGTTTCTAGCACATTAGTCATTCCTTGAGCGCTTATTTTTAAAGACAATCGCTGCGGCTGCTTGATCTATCTCAATTCGGCATCATTTTCATCTGTTATCAATATTGATCAGATTTTACAATTGGTGTTAAATTAGTCTCAATATGCGTTAGAAAATCTAACAATTAAATGTGTGAAGATATCTACAAGGAGGCAGATGCGACATGTTGACCTTAGATCGAGCAGCACAAACAGCACAAAGCTACATCCACCGTGTGTTAGAAGAGGTGGAAAAACGAAATCCCGGAGAAGAGGAATTCCAGCAAGCCGTAAAAGAAATTCTGGAATCACTCGTCCCAGTTTTTGCAAAGCATCCAGAGTATGAAAAACAAGGCATTTTAGAACGGCTCATTGAGCCTGAGCGGCTTGTGGTATTTCGAGTGCCATGGGTAGACGATGAGGGCAAAGTACAAGTCAATCGAGGGTTTAGGGTTCAATTCAATAGTGCCATCGGTCCTTATAAAGGAGGCATTCGTTTCCATCCAACCGTCAATGCAAGCATTATCAAGTTTTTAGGGTTTGAACAAATCTTTAAAAACGCACTGACTGGTATGCCGATTGGCGGAGGGAAAGGCGGATCGGATTTTGATCCTAAAGGGAAGTCTGATGGAGAAATCATGCGTTTCGTTCAAAGCTTTATTAGTGAACTCGGCCGATATATTGGACCTGATCAAGATGTGCCAGCAGGTGATATTGGTGTAGGAGCACGCGAAATTGGCTATATGTTCGGACAATACAAGAAAATGCGCGGTGCTTATGAAGCGGGTGTACTCACAGGGAAAAGCCCTGGATTCGGAGGCAGCTTAGCGAGAAAAGAGGCGACAGGCTACGGACTGGTGTACTTCATGGAGGAAATGCTGAAAGCACATGGGCTCCAATTTGAAGGACGTTCTGTTGTTGTGTCGGGCTCAGGAAATGTGTCTATTTATGCAATGGAAAAGGTAATCGAATTAGGCGGTAAGGTTGTGGCTTGCAGTGATTCAAGCGGAGCGATTTATGATCCTCAAGGAATTTCGCTTGAGACCATCAAGCAGCTCAAGGAAGTCGAGAATCAGCGGATTGGGGCATACATAGACATTCACCCGCATGCTGAATTAATTGAAGATTGCGAACAAATTTGGTCCGTTCCTTGTGATATTGCGCTGCCATGTGCAACACAAAATGAAATATCAGAGGCGCATGCACAGCAGCTTGTGGCAAATGGTGTCATCGCTGTAGGAGAGGGAGCCAATATGCCATCCACTCTTAAGGCAGTCAAAGTATTTGAAGAGAATCGTATTTTGTTTGCGCCAGCAAAAGCGGCCAATGCTGGAGGAGTAGGTGTATCAGCACTGGAAATGGCACAAAACAGTGCAAGAATATCTTGGACATTTGAAGAAGTAGATGCTCAGCTGAAACAAATGATGCAGTCTATTTATCGTCAGTGTACAGAGACAGCAGACGAATATGGACACTCAGGAAACATCATGGTTGGAGCAAATATTGCAGGATTTCGTAAGGTGGCAGATGCCATGATCGCACAAGGCGTGATTTAACTCCTGCTCTCCCGCACCTGTTTATTTCATGACAAGATGGGGAATCGTCCTTTAAGAATGACAATAAGGAGGCGCGGGAGAAATGAAAAAATGGCTGAAACAAATTGTCAAATGGGCACCTGTGATTTATCCATTGGTGAGAAAAATATATAAAGAGCGAAAAGCATCTAAACGTCGTAACGTATCAGCCGGATAATCCGGCTTTTTTTTATGCAAACATACAGAGCCTGTGTACAGGGACATTTGATCATGCAGCAGGTACGCATGAAAAAAGATTGGTTGTCTTTACCCAGCTGATCTCTTCATAAAAAAGGCGGGTACACGATGGTGTACGCCTTTTTTTCGTGGTTTTCGAAAGCATCTTCAAAAAAGATTCATAGGACATTAGATGTGGTTAGTTGTATAAATAGGGGCATTTGTCATATATATGAGTTGGCAATTTTTATTTCTTTTCAGTAGAATATGAGTAATGAAGAGAACTGCAAGCGTATACAACCTGTCCAAACAAGGCAGATTCTCCACCCCTACATAAGGAGGCCGATCTGATGCTGAGTAAAAGACTGGCGCACATCTTAAGTCAGCTCATGGCAGCTGAGACCCCGCTCACAAGCGCTGCACTTTCTGCCAGTTTACAAGTGACAAGCCGCACCATTCGTACAGACATAAAAGAACTGAACGACCGTCTTGCCCCTTATCGAGCGGCAGTAACGGCTGTTAGAGGAGCTGGTTATGAGCTGCTGATCAACGATGAGAATGCCTTTCGCCGTTTTATGAAGGAGGAGGTCGAGCAGGAAGAGCCGCTTGCTGTGCTGCCAGAGGAGCGTGTTCGGTTTATTTTAAAAAGGCTTCTTTTGGCAGAATCCTATGTGAAGCTGGAGGATTTACAGGAGCAGCTGTTTATTAGTAAATCAACGATGAGCAACGATGTGAAATCGGTCAAACGTAAGCTGGAGCCCTTTGATCTGAAGCTGGAAGCGAAGCCGAGCAAAGGCTGCCGAATCAAGGGATCAGAGATGAAAATCCGTTATTGTATGTCAGAATATTTATTCAATGAACGTCGTTCTTATCAAACGATGCTGAACACAGCTGTTACCATTTTGCCAAAGCATGAACTCGAATTGATCCAGAAAACAATGATCAATTATATCAATGAGGAAGGTATGAATCTATCAGACATTTGCATGAATAATTTAATCGTTCATGTCGCCATTGCCTGCAAACGAATTAGACACGGAAACTATGTATCTGTTCTTCCAGAGGAAATCAGTGAAATTCCCCGGGCAAAGGAATATAAGGTCGCTAAAAAAATGGTGGAGCGCCTTGAAGGGCTGCTGGATGTCTCATTTCCACAAGAGGAAATCGTCTATATCACCATTCATTTGCTAGGAACAGCCAAAATGGTACAGTCCTTTTCCTCGAGCGGTCAAAAACAAATTGTAGATGATGACACGAGCCGGCTTGTACAGCTCATGCTGAAGGCTATTGATCAAAAACTGCAGCTTGATTTAGCCGGTGATACGGAACTAATGATTGGATTGAGTCTGCACTTAAAGCCTGCCATCAACCGATGTAAATATGGAATGAACTTAAGAAATCCGATGCTTGATGAAATAAAAGCGGGGTATCCCCTTGCTTTTGAAGCGGGGATTATCGCCAGCAGGGTTCTTGAAGAAGAGGAAGGGCTGAGTATTCATGAGAATGAAATCGGATATATGGCGCTTCATTTTGGTGCGGCTTTAGAGCGGAGGAAAATGGAGATCCCGCCGAAGCGGTGTCTCATTGTCTGTGCGTCTGGTGCAGGGAGTGCAAGGCTGCTGCAGGATCGTTTGCGTTCACAATTTGGATCAAAGCTGACCATTTTAGGAACAGCAGAGCTATATTCGCTTCCGCATGTCTCTTTGCATGCCTTGGATTTGATTATTACAACGATCCCAATTCATATGGATTTACCGGTTCCAGTCATTCAAGTGAACACCATTTTGGGAGGCGGTGATTTTTTAAAAATTGAAGAAGCCCTGACGAGTGAAACAAGGGTGACATTGGCCTCTCAATATATGAAAAAGGAATTGGTTTTTACAAAACGCGCCTTTCAAACAAAGGAAGAGGTCATCACCTTTTTAACGCAAAAAGTCATCGATATGGGCTTAGCGCCAGCTGAACTCACACCATCTGTCATGGAAAGAGAAGAGGCTGCCCCTACCTCTTTCGGACATTATACAGCGATTCCGCACCCGATGACGCCGCTGACAGATAAGACGTTTTGGGCGATATGTACATTAGAAAAACCAATCATTTGGGGAGAGAAAAAGGTTCAATTTGTCTGCCTGCTTTGTGTCGAAAAAGAGAATGCCAAAGATTTAAAAGGCATGTACCGCCTGCTGGGGGAGCTTGTGCATAATGTGAAATTCATTCAGCATCTGATCGCCTGTGATACATTTGAAGACATGCTTGATATCATGTATAAAAAGGCTCCATCGTACAAGAACTAACTGTGTGATACTAACTTTTTCCGCTTCCTAAAGGAAAAAGTATGGGTGTTTATGAAAGCGGTTTCATAATATGATGAATGTGTAAAGAATAGCTTCACACTTTGAAAAGGGGGCGTTTACACATGAACATCTTATTGGTTTGCGCAGCAGGTATGTCTACAAGCTTACTTGTCACAAAAATGGAGAAAAGCGCACAAGAACAAGGAAAAGAATATCGTATTTGGGCAGTATCAGGAGATTCTGCGAAAAATCATATTGATCAAGCCGATGTGCTTTTATTAGGACCTCAGGTTCGATATTTATTACCGCAAATGAAAAAGCTCGGAGAAGAAAAAGGAATCCCAGTAGACGTGATTAATACTGTGCATTATGGCGTATGTAATGGCGCTGAGGTTTTAAAATCTGCTGAACAGTTAGTGAACGGATAAAGGGGGCGGAGGGGATGAATGGATTCAACCGATTTCTAGAAGAGAAGGTCATGCCGTTTGCAGGGAAGATTGCCGCTCAAAGACATTTACAAGCATTGCGTGACGGAATTGTTTTAACCATGCCTCTCATTATTGTCGGTTCACTGTTTCTCATTTTAGCTAACCTTCCGATCCCAGGATACAGCGATTTTATGGCAAGTATCTTTGGAGCAGAATGGGCCACGAAACTATCCTATCCTGTGAATGCAACCTTTGACATTATGGCACTTGTTGCGACCTTCGGGATTGCTTACAGGCTTGCTGAAAAGTATGCCGTTGATGCGCTATCATCAGGTGCGATCGCTGTTGCGGCTTTCCTTTTGGCTACACCATATCAAGTACCTTTCACACCTGAAGGCTCAACAGAAGCTATCCTAGTAGGCGGGGGAATTCCTGTCACACTGATGGGCAGTAAAGGTTTATTCGTTGCCATGATTATTGCCATGCTTTCAACCGAAATTTACCGCTTCATTGTACAGCGGAACATTGTTATCAAAATGCCTGATGGTGTACCGCCAGCAGTCAGTAAATCGTTTATTGCACTTATTCCAGGTTTTGTGGTCATCACCCTGATCTGGGTCGCTAGACTTGTGATTGAGATGACACCTTTTGAGAGTATTCATAATATCATCACGGTCTTAATTGGCACACCGCTATCGATTCTTGGTGGCAGCTTAGGCGGCAGTATCGTTGCGATGGGTGTGCAAATGCTCCTCTGGGCATGTGGTATTCACGGAGCAACCATTGTCGGCGGCGTCATGGGGCCAATTTGGCTCGGTGCAATGGATGAGAACCGTCTTGCATTCCAAGCAGGAGAAGTACTGCCGAATATTTTCACAGCGCAGTTCTTTGAAATCTTCATCAACGTCGGCGGAAGCGGAGCAACGCTTGCTTTGGTGCTGACCATGATCTTACGCGCCAGAAGTAAACAAATGAAACAGCTTGGCCGCCTTGCCATTGGGCCAGCCATCTTTAACATCAACGAACCGATCATTTTTGGAATGCCGATTGTCATGAACCCAATGCTCCTCATTCCGTTTATCCTTACGCCAATCATGATGATCATCACCACATATATCGGAATGAGCACAGGGCTTGTGGCAAAACCAGCCGGGATCGCTGTCCCATGGACCATGCCGCCAATCATTTCAGGCTATCTCGCCACAGGAGGCAAAATCTCTGGTGCTGTCATGCAGCTGATTAACCTTGCGCTGTCATTTGCTCTATACTACCCATTCTTTAGAATGTGGGATAAGCAGAAATTGAGAGAAGAAAGTGAGCTAGAAACAAAAGCATCAACTGATGAAAATGTCGTCAGCATGTAATAGAGGGAACAAGGGGGATGCGGCCGATGGAAATGGAAGAAATTGTGTTTCAACTCATCCTGCACGGCGGAAATGGCAGAAGCTCCGCGATGGAGGCCATTACATGTGCAAAACAAGGAAACTTTGATGAGGCGAAGCAAAAATTGCAGGACGCACAAGACGCGTTAAATGAGGCGCATCACGCACAGACAGAGCTGATCCAAGGAGAAATCAGGGGCGAAAAGACGGATATTAGCCTCTTAATGATTCATGCACAGGATCATCTTATGAACGCAATGACCGTCAAGGAGCTAGCAGCGGAAATCATAGAGCTCCATGAAAAAATGAAGCAACTCGGAGGTGTCAATTCATGAAAGAAGGAATCAAAATTGTCACAATAGGCGGTGGATCGAGCTATACGCCTGAGCTCGTCGAAGGGTTTATTAAACGATATCATGAATTACCTGTAAAGGAATTATGGCTTGTGGATATTAAAGCGGGTCAGGAAAAGTTAAACATCGTGGGCGCTCTGGCGAAACGTATGGTTGAAAAAGCGGGTCTGCCGATTGAGGTACATCTGACTCTTGACCGCCGGGAAGCCTTGAAGGACGCAGATTTTGTGACGACACAATTTCGTGTAGGACTGCTGGAAGCACGGGCAAAGGATGAGAGAATACCGCTTAAATACGGCGTCATCGGTCAGGAAACGAACGGACCAGGCGGTTTATTTAAAGGCCTTCGGACCATTCCAGTCATTCTAGACATTGTGAAGGATATGGAAGAGCTTTGCCCAGACGCATGGCTTGTGAACTTTACAAATCCAGCGGGCATGGTCACTGAAGCTGTTTTACGCTACACGAATTTAAAAAAAGTGGTCGGTCTATGCAATGTACCGATTGGGATCAAAATGGGGATTGCCAAGGCGCTTGATGTAGACGTTGAACGAATCGAGGTACAGTTTGCCGGTCTCAACCACATGGTCTATGGATTAGACGTATATTTAGACGGGGTCAGCATTATGGATCAAGTGCTTGATGAACTAGGAAATCCGAACAGCCAGTGGTCCATGAGAAACATTGAAGCGAAAAACTGGGAGCCTTCTTTTGTGAAAGGATTAGGGGTCATCCCATGTCCGTATCACCGCTATTACTATAAAACGAAAGATATGCTGGAAGAAGAGCAAAAGGCGGCTCAAGAGAAAGGAACACGAGCAGAGGTTGTACAGCAGGTTGAGCAGGAATTATTTGAGCTCTATAAAGATCCTGATTTGTCGATTAAACCACCGCAGCTCGAAAAAAGAGGCGGAGCATATTACAGCGATGCGGCCTGCAACTTAATCAGCTCCATCTATAATGATAAGCACGACATTCAACCAGTCAATACAGTGAACAGAGGGGCAATTGCTAGCATTCCGGCTGAATCAGCGGTTGAAGTAAACTGTATCATTACGAAGGACGGACCAAAACCAATCGCGATAGGTGATCTGCCTGTAGCTGTAAGAGGACTCGTTCAACAAATCAAATCATTCGAGCGTGTGGCAGCAGAAGCGGCTGTGACAGGAGATTACGAGACAGCTCTTGTTGCAATGACCATCAACCCGCTCGTTCCATCTGACGAAATTGCAAAGCAAATTTTAGACGAAATGCTTGAAGCGCATCGTGAACATTTACCGCAATTCTTCAAATCAGTCAATGCTTAACACATAATGGCCCCTTCATGGGGTCATTTTTTATGATTGCCCCATATGGAAACTGGAGAAAGAAGTGTATGATTAGAAAAAACAGCATGTATGGCTTCAAAGAAAGGACTGTTGGAATATGGTTGCAATTGGTTTAATGTTTTACGGGTTTGTCGTACAGCCTGTCATGAGTTATGGTACAGTGATCTTGTTTTTGTATGGCCTTATTGCTTCATTTGTTGGCCTCATTCGGCATAAGGAATATGTGTGGATCTATGTTCTCCGCCTGCTCGTTTGTTTTACCATTCCGGTGACCAATCTGTTGATGTATTTTGCAACGATTGGAGGAGATGCAAGAAAATTTGATTTCCGGCCAATGCCGCTTGTTTATTATCTTGTCTTTATCCTAGAAATCATGATCATCTTTTTGCCAGAGATCTTTTTACTGATCGAAAAAAAGCGGAGCATCAAAAGGAAACAGTGGATATACACAGGGGCGATTGTCGGGGTGTCGGTCTTGTTTTGGTGCACGATTTGATGGGAAGCAGACGGGTCAACTAAGTCTATTTCGCCTTTTTTTCTGTAACTTCTTTCGTCTGACCTTCACAAAAGTAATGGAAAGAGCAAGGATAGAAATCCCAAGCGCCTTAAATAGAAACCGGGTGAGGAACGGTGAATCGTCGAAACCAGTGGCGACGATCATCGATCCGATGCAGATCCCAAAGAACGCTAGTAGATAAGTAAAAAACATACCATCACTCTCCTTATGTATGTGCATTTACCATTATAAGGGATAAAGGAGAGGTGAATAAACAAAAAAGAACCCTTCATGATTGAAAGGTTCTTTTATATGCTTATGCTTGCTTGACGACTGAGTCAACTTCAACTGTCCAGCCGAAGATGTCTGGCTGTGTCCCTTTTTGGATGCCAGTGATAGCTTCGTACAATTTCTTCGATACTTCGCCTGTTTGACCATTTTGGATCACATATGGCTGATCATGATAAATTAATTCTCCTACAGGAGAGATGACAGCTGCCGTTCCAGTCCCGAAAATTTCTTCAAGCTCGCCAGATTGATGTGCTTCAATTAACTCATCAATTGAAATTTTGCGCTCTGTTACTGGAATTCCCCAATGCTTTAACAGCTCAAGCACAGAGTTACGTGTGATGCCTTCTAAAATGCTGCCGTTCAATTCAGGCGTCACGATTTCTCCGTTGATTTTAAAGAAGATATTCATGCTGCCGACTTCTTCAATGTATTTTTTCTCGACCCCATCAAGCCAAAGAACTTGTGAAAATCCTTTCGTTTCAGCAACTTGCTGTGCTTTAAGGCTTGAGGCATAGTTTCCAGCTGTTTTGGCATTTCCTGTTCCACCCTTAACGGCACGGACAAACTCATTTTCAACTGCAATTTTGACCGGATGAATGCCTTCTTTATAGTATGATCCCACTGGAGATAAGATAATGAGCAGCTTATACGTGCTAGACGGTGCAACGCCTAAATATGGCTCAGTGGAAATAATGAATGGACGAATATACAAGGAAGTGCCCTCTGCATCAGGTACCCAATCCTTATCAATACGAATGAGTTCATTTAAGCCCTCTAATACTGTTTCTGTATCAATTTGCGGAATACACAGGCGGTCATTGGATCTGTTTAAGCGCTCCATGTTTTTTTCCGGACGGAATAAGAGAATTTTTTGATCCTCAGAAACATAAGCCTTCAAGCCTTCAAAAACAGATTGACCATAATGGTAGACCATCGAAGCTGGGTCCATTGGAATGGCCTGATAAGGGATAATTCTTGGATCGTACCAGCCTTTATCAACTGAATAATCCATCACAAACATGTGATCTGTGAAGATTTTTCCGAATTCAAGTTGATCAGATTGAGGTTTTGGTTTTTTTGTTGAACTAAGTTCAACGCGGATGGGTTGTTTTGGCATTGTAAATCTCCTTGCTGTTTGATTATTTGAAAATTCTAATAATATGAAATAATTATGATTCTATTCTATACCTTCAAAAAATATTAGCAATAGGTTTTCTGGAATTCAGACAAGAAAAATCTGTTAAAGCGCTTTCCTTTTCTCTGCTGTCAGTTTGGCTCCTGTCACCCCTTTTTAAAAAGAAATAAAATCCAAATACATTATTAACTGATTAATCTGACAATTTAAAAACGAGTGGTTTTCCTGTAAGATATTCTTTCAACCATACACCTTTTGACTAGTACATTGCAAGGGACATCGTCATATTTTAATCCTCTTTTTTTTAACCGATAAAGGAAGAAGAGAAGAGAAAGGAGCAAACAACAAGATGAAACGAGCGATACCAGTCATTTTACTCATTTTATTCATGACCGTGATCAGCTTTGGCTGTCAGGCGATGACAGATGAGGCTGGCGCTAAGCAAAGCACAGCCTATTACGTAGCGGTAAACGGAAGCGACAAAAACCCGGGAACAAAGCAAAAACCTTTCCGCACGCTGAAAAAAGCAGCAAGTATGGCGAAGGCTGGGGCAACCATTTACATGAGAGGCGGTACATACAAAGAAAAATTGATTGTCCGCCATTCAGGAACAAAGAAAGCACCCGTTGTCTTTCAAGCTTACGGAAAGGAAAAACCTGTGATTAGCGGGGCTTCCCTAAAAGGAAATCAAGCCGATGGAGGTCTTGTCACGATCGATCAAAAGAGCTACATCACCATCAAAGGCCTGACTGTAGGACACCTTAAGACGAATAAAGAAGATTTGACACCAGTTGGTATTTTCATCAAAGGAAGCGGTAAAGGCGTCAAATTGCTTAATAACCGAGTGTATGATATTCAGACGAAACATAAAAATGGAAATGCACATGGAATTGCTGTCTATGGGACAAAAGCTCCTGCAGCGATTGAAGACATTGAAATCAAAGGAAATACCGTTGAAAAATTAAAGCTGGGCTTCAGTGAAGCGCTTGTGCTAAATGGAAACGTCAAAAAGTTCCGTGTGACACATAACACGGTCCGGCACAATGATAATATTGGCATTGATTTAATTGGTTTTGAGAACGTAGCACCCTCTAAAAAGTATGATCAAGTGAGAAATGGGGTCGTCTCTAGAAACAAAGTATATGAAATTACGAGTGCAGGGAACCCAGCCTATGGCAGCGACATCTCCGCTGGCGGAATTTATGTTGATGGCGGAAAAGACATTGTGATCGATCATAACATCTCACATCACAACGACCTGGGGATTGAAGTCACAAGCGAACATAAAGGAAAAATGGCGGACCGTATCCGTATCGAACACAATCAAGTATATTTAAACCGTTATACAGGCATTTCTATTGGCGGCTATGATAAGAAGCGGGGCGGTACAACCCATACGACGATTTCACATAATACTTTGTACAAAAATGACACAGCCGGCTTAGAAGGCGGTCAATTGCTGATGCAATATCAAGCAGTGAACAATCGAATCACGAATAATATCATGACAGCTAGTGCCTCGCATTACTTAGTCGTGAATCTTTATCAAGTGAACCAAAAGAATACCTTCCAGAAGAACGTTTATGATGACCGCAAAGGTGCGAAAGCATCACAGTGGGTATGGCGCGGGAAATGGTTGGAAGGCTACAAAACGTATCTTTCTAAAAGCGGCCAAGATAAAGGATCAGCACATCTCAACCCGCAATTTGTGAATGAGAAAAAATATGATTTCCGTCTGAAGAAATCATCACCTGCGAAGAAAATCATCGGAAGCTGATGATATTTTAGAAATTTTCAAAAAAGTCATTGACATTGATGTGACATCACATTAAAGTAAAGAAGACATTTCAACGAAAACAAATTTCATAACGGATCTCTTATCAAGAGAGGCAGAGGGACTGGCCCTATGACGCCCAGCAACCGTTTCTATTTTAGAAATTGGTGCTAATTCCTGCAAAGCTGTTACAGCTTTGACAGATAAGAGAGGAAGACTTCCCGATACATGTTTCATGCAACGGTGATCAAGCCTCTCTTTCCAAGAGAGGCTTTTTTTCGTCTCTTTTTCGAATCAAATGCCTGTTTTACAGGCGTATTTCTACTTTTTTACCTAGTTTTCCGATGTGAAAAAAACAACTCGAGGAGGAACAGCAATGAAGCGTAAGCATTTTACATCATTTCTTGTCTTATTAACGGCATTGACCGTCCTGTTAACAGGATGCGGCACCGGATCAAGTGCGGGCTCAAAGGCAAATACGAACGAAAAGGTTTCCTTTGATAATGTACCGAAGCGATTTGCAAAGGGACAGGGGGCAAAAATTAAAGTCATCCGCAAAATTGGAGGAGACGATCATACAGCTCAATTTTTAGCTGGAACGAAGGCAGAAGGTGAGGCACTCGGCTTTAAGGTAGATGTCTACACAGCAAATGGAGATACAGCGAAGTTTCATGATGCCATCTCTCAGGCGCTTGAAGAAAATTACGATGGCTTTATCATCTCTCACGGGGACGACGAGGCGACAGTCGCTGATGTGAAAAAGATCACAGCGAAAGGCATTCCAGTTGTAGCATTTGATTCGAATCCTAAGCTGAAGGACATCAAAGGGGTCACAGTGACATCTCAAGATGACGAACAACTAGCAAAAAAATCATTAGATGCGCTCGTGTCTGATTTTAAAGGAAAAGCAAATATTGCATACCTGTGGGTAGATGGATTCCCGCCAATGGTGAGACGAAATAAGGTCTATCAAGAAACGCTTAAACAACATTCAGGGATCAAGGAGCTTGACCGCTTTGGTATTGCCTCCTCTGATACCTCTGTTCAAACGCAAAATGCAGTAGCAGCCATGCTGAATAAGTATCCAAAGGGCGAGCTGGACGCTATTTTTGCCACATGGGATGCCTTTGCCATTGGAGCAGCAAGAGCGTTAAAGGAAGCAGGAAGAACAGAAGTGAAGATTTATGGGATTGATGTGTCAAATGCGGATCTTCAAGAAATGACGGCGAAGGACAGTCCGTGGAAGTACACAGCAGCGGTTGATCCGAAGCTCATCGGCGCCGTCGACGTGAGGATTCTTGCGAAGAAAATAGCTGATGAGAAAACACCATCTTCCTATGACCTTGAGGCCTCTCTCATCTCGCAAAAGCAGCTTCAGCAAGCAGGAAAAGCCATTAACATGGTCAATCTTGCAGACGAAGTGAAGGGATTCGGTTCATCGACTGCTTTTGAGGAAGATTGGATGAAGACCTTGAAGAAGCATTATACAAAATAAGTGACGTGCACTCTCTTTTCATAGAGGGTGTTTCGTTTTTCAGATGATATCAAGAGAAGGAGGACACCAATGACAGCGCCGCTTGTTCGTATGAAAAATATTTCAATTGAATTCCCAGGGGTCAAAGCGTTAGATCAAGTAAATTTCACATTAAAAAAAGGGACGGTCCATGCACTGATTGGAGCAAATGGTGCTGGGAAGTCAACGTTAATGAAGGTTCTTTCTGGCGCTCATTCCCACTTCGACGGGACCATCCACATCAATGGCCAGGCGGCAACCATTCAAACCCCAAAGGATGCGTCCTTATATGGTGTGCAGACGGTCCATCAAGAAGTAGATACGGCGCTTGTTCCCTACTTAAGTGTTGGTGAGAATATGATGATGCATGAAATTGAGAAAAAAACATTTGTCAGCTGGAAAGAGCTGCATCGCAGGGCGGCTCAGCTATTAAAAGAAATGGACATCGACATTTCCACAAAACGACTTGTCAGCGATCTGACCCTTGCTGAAAAACAGATGGTGCTCATTGCCAAGGCCGTTTCCATTAAATGCAGCATTTTAATCTTAGATGAACCAACGGCTCCGCTTAGTCATGCAGAAACAAGCAAATTATTCTCAATGATTGATCGGTTGAAACAGCATGGGACGGGGATCGTGTTTATTTCTCACCGCATGCCTGAAATTTTCACCATCTGTGATGAACTGACTGTGATGCGAAATGGAACGGATGTCGCAGCTCACCTTGTCAAAGACACAAATCCGCAGCAGGTCATTGAAGAAATGCTAGGTGCCCCATTAGAGGAGCAATTCCCGTCTCGCAGGCCACTGAAAGATGCACCTATAGTGCTTGAAGTGAAAGAGCTAAACGATCAACATAAATTAAACAACATTCACTTTTATGTCAAAAAAGGAGAAATTCTCGGGATCGCAGGACTTGTCGGTGCTGGTAAAACAGAATTGTGTAAAGCCCTTTTCGGTGCCTCAGAAAAAAAGACGGGGACCGTGCAGCTTCATGGTCAAACCATTCACATCACATCGCCTCATCAAGCGGTGAGAGCTGGAATGGCTCTTGTGCCGGAAGAGCGGAGAAAAGAAGGGATTCTGACCGAAGAGAGCGTGGGATGGAACTTAACGGCTGCAAGTCTTCACTCATTTTCACGGATATTCAGCTTCTTACATCGTTCGAAGGAAAAGCGGGAAGCAGGCGACATCGTCAAACGGCTTGGTGTCAAAACGCCGTCGCTTGAAGCAAAGGTGAAGCACCTATCTGGTGGAAATCAGCAAAAGGTTGCCATCGGAAAATGGCTGCTGGCTGAGGCAGATGTGTATCTCTTTGATGAACCAACCAAAGGAGTAGACGTTGGAGCGAAAAAAGATATTTTTACTCTGATTGCAGAGCTTGCTGCCCGCGGAAAATCTGTCATTTATGCGTCGAGTGAGCTGTCAGAGATTGCAGGTATCGCAGACCGAGTATACGTGCTATATGATGGCAGCATTGCCCGGGAAATGACCGCACCGACGACTGAAGAGGAGCTTTTATATCATTCAACAGGAGGACAATCATGAGCGAACAACAAATTCCAGCCCCTGTGCAGCAAATCAAAAAACAGCGGCCATCCTTTCATCTGTTTGATTTCTTTTATCAATATGGCACAATCTTAACCATTGTCGTGTTGATTGTGGTATTTGCGGCATCGAATCCAGCGTTTTTGCAATCAGGAAATATCATCAATATTCTACGATCTATCTCGATAGTGACCATCATTGCGGTGGGCTTAACCATCTCATTGGCAGTAAACGGCTTTGATTTATCAGTTGGATCAGTCGCTACGCTATCAAATGCGATTGTCATTTCTATGTTCGTATGGTTCTCGCAAAACCCACTGATTGCAATCCTCTCTGCACTAGCAGCTTCTATCATTGTTGGTTTGCTAAATGCATGGATGATCGTCAAAATGAAAATTCCAGATATGCTCATGACATTAGCCATGATGTTTATCATTCAAGGGCTGGCTCAAACGTATACGAAAGGGGCGACTATTTCTGAAAATATGGTGCTTCCCGATGGCACGTTCTCAACGGGAACGATTCCTGCCTTTTTCAGCAAAATTGGACAGGTGCCATATATCATTCTGATTATGGCTGTCATTGTACTATTTGCGCATGTTTTCATGACTTACACAAAGCACGGCCGATTCATGTACATCATCGGTGGGAATAAGGAAGCGGCTCGATTGTCTGGCATACATGTGAACAAATACAAAATTGCGGCCTATCTGCTTTCTGCGTTATTTGCAGCGATCGGCGGTATCGTACTGGCATCAAGGGTCATGACAGCAGAAATTAATGCTGGTGCACCATATTTAATGGATGGAGTAGCGGCTGCTTTTATCGGCTTTTCCGTCATGGGAGCAGGTAAACCAAACGCATTTGGCACTTTTATCGGAGCTGTACTCATCGGTATCTTACAAAATGGGCTTGTGATGATGTCTGTCCCTTATTATGCAATGGATATTGTGAAAGGCTCTGTGCTGGCCCTTGCGCTAGCGCTGACATATTACAAACAACGAGGCTAACTGCGTATTTTTTAAAACCATTCGAGTCCTCTCTCCGTCTAGTAAACGGAAAGCGGTGCAGCTGCCGTTTCCCAAAAGGAGATGACAAAAAGAAAATGAATATGTCAGCAACTCATGTAGAAGATTTGAAAAATGTCATGGAAGACTGGAAAAATGAACTATTAGTATATAAATTTGCGTTAGATGAAATGGATACAAAGTTTTCAATTATCAGCCAGGAGTATAATTTAATCCATGGACACAACCCAATAGAGCATACAAAATCACGAATTAAATCCTTTGAAAGCATAGTGAATAAACTAGCAAGAAAAGGATGCGACATCACGACACAATGTGCCAAGGAGTATATCCATGATATTGCAGGTGTCCGCATCATCTGTTCTTTTATTCAAGATATCTATAACATTATGGATGTATTGAGGCAAAGAGAGGATTTAAAGATCCTTGAAGTGAAGGACTACATTCAACATCCAAAACCAAATGGCTACAGAAGCCTTCATTTAATTGTTGAGATACCTGTCTACTTAACAAATCGTGTGGAGCATGTGAAGGTTGAGATTCAGGTGCGGACCATTGCGATGGATTTTTGGGCGAGTCTAGAGCATAAAATCTATTATAAACTGCAAAACGATGTTCCTCATCAGCTGACTGATGAACTGAAGGAAGCCGCAGATATTGCCCATTACTTAGATGAAAAAATGCAGAATATTAAACGAGAAATTGATTAGCATATCAAAAAGCAGCTGTTTTGATCACAGCTGCTTTTTTCATATTAAGGGTTGGTTCCACGGTCTCTCTTTTGAATAATATCTTGAGATTGTGCAGATTGACTGTCTTTTTGAATGAAAGTACCAACAGAAACACCTGTTATCAAGAGGGTTAAAATCGCACTTGTGATGAGCCATTTCTTCATCATACATCACTCCATTTTCTTAACAAGTTTTCAAGGACAACGCCTTGTTTCTAAAATAAGAGGATTCTTCATGAAGCCCAAGATCTGTTAAGTAAGCTGCTGCATCCTGACAAATAGCTTCAAGGTCAACAAGGAAATTCATTGATTCTAATTGATCGCAATAAGCCTTGATTTGCTCAATCATGTTGTCTGGCTGAATCATAAGTGTTTCTAAAATGGATAATTTAAGTGAAATGTTTCGTTGTTTTAAATTTTCTGCTTTTTGAAGTGAAAGCTGTACATAATAGTGGAACAAACCTGGCTTTTTCAGCTTAAATAGTGCTTTTGTGTAGGCGTACATGGCAAGTAAATAGCCGCCTGGAGAAGAAGTTTCGAATGATTCTATCATTAAAGCCTTTTCTAGGAGTGGCACAGCTTCACTGTATTCATTTCTTAGACTTTTAATAAAGGCTGCATTGCAATAGGCATGTCCAAGTAAATCTGGATCATCCATCTGTTCTAGTGAATGAATGACTTCTTCGAACAGCGATTCTGCCTCATCATATTTCGACTGATCCGCATAATTCAAAGCAAGCATCATTTGACAGCTGATTGATTTTTTCACATAACATGGATCTGCGTCATAAATAGATGAAGCCATCTTTAAGTGGTGGATGGAGAGAAGCGTGGACCTAATATTATAATAAAGACACCCTGTTTTATAATGAAATTCGGCTTTTTCAATGTCATCGTGCACGAGATCTAATTTATCCTCGGCCAATTTTAAATGGTGAAATGCCGTATCCTGATTGCCTCTGCGCATTTCATACATCCCTTTAAAGAAATAGAAATAATAGCTGAGCATATCATCCGTACGGATGGCATTTTCATCAACAAAAAGACTATGATCTAACGAAGCTGTATCTTCTATTAGATCTTTAAAACGGTACTCTAGCAGTTGATAGTAAAGTAAGACGTCTTGATTTTCTTCCATTCGATCAAACGCTTGAAGAATGTCTTCTTTTAACTGGATAGCACCTTGTATCTCTCTTTTTTTCATCATGACATACCAATCATTGAGCATATTCGCTACATCAACGGACGACAAAACACCTGCTTCTGCCAATTCATATCCTCCTTTCTTCATCTATCAGTAACCGTTCTTCTGAATCAACTTCCCATATTCCAGTATCTTCTTATATTTTAAGCTCTCTCGTGCAGTTTGTAAAACATGTTTTTTGATGTAAATTCAACCAGTAGTGAAAGAAATAGGGAGCCACTGCTCTTTTGTATACGCTTACATATTTTTAGGTAAAAAGAGGGTTTTGAAAAAAATATATTACAATATCAATAAAGAGACGAAGGAAGTTGTTGAGTTTGCCTTCGTATGCAAGGGAGAAACTTCATTTATCAAGGCGCTGACTCGTTTTTTGTGAGATAATCTCACATCATAATTGTGAATCACTCTTCTTTTAGAATAAAATGAGTTATTCGCAAAAAAGTAAAATTTAAAGAGACTATTGATCTAGAATTGTATGGATCTTTGGTATTGATAAAAAATATCACACACTATAGCTTTAGCGTGGTATAGTATTATTGTTATTGCGAATATTTAGACAAAACTGACAATGGGGGTCGTGTTTTATGAAGAAATCGATGTTATTGATCATGGGACTAATTGTTGTGCTTGTCATGGCAGCCTGTGGATCAAAATCGGACAGTGGTTCGGGAGAAGGCAAAGGCACATATAAAATTGGGATAGATACAACTTATCCGCCATTTGAATTTGAAAAGGGCGGTAAATATGAAGGGATAGACGTTGATTTAATTAATGCAATCGCGAAAGACCAAGGTTTCAAAGTGAAGCTTGAAGCCATGGACTTCTCAGGCATCATTCCAGCGATGCAGGCAGGACAGCTTGATGTTGGAATGGGCGGAATGAGTATTACAGATGAGCGTAAGAAGAAAGTAGATTTCTCAGATCCTTACTTCGACGCTGGACTGACAGTTGTTGTGAAAAAGGACAGCAGCATCAAATCTATTAATGATTTAAAGGGGAAAAAGCTAGCTGTTAAAAACGGGACGACTGGTGCAAAATTCGCATCTGATAACGCTGATAAATATGGGTATGAAGTCGTTCAATTTAATGACAGCCCATCTATGTTCCAGGAAGTATCAAACGGAAATGCAGATGCCTTAATTGAGGATTATCCTGTCATTACGTATGCGATCGCACAACAAGATTTAAAATTGAAAACAGTTGGAGACCGCTTGAATGGAGACCAGTATGGTATCTCTGTCATGAAGGGGAAAAACCAAGACCTATTGAAGAAGATCAATAAAGGTCTTGAGAACCTAAAGAAAAACGGTGAATATGACAAAATTATTGATAAATATTTGAAGTCATAACACAAGCGAGGCGCGCTCCGAGCGCGCTTTCTTTATGTGTCAGCCGTATGTGAATTAGGGAGGGAGAAACATGGATACTATTATTAATGCATTTCCGTATTTAATGGATGGTTTGCAAACCACTTTATATATCTTTGTTGTTGCCATCATTTTAGGGTTTATCATCGGGTTAATTGTGGCATTATTCCGTCTGTCACCATTTAAAATCTTAAATTTCATCGCACTCGTTTTTGTGAATGCCATTCGAGGTACACCATTTATCGTACAGCTATTCTTCATTTATTTTGGTTTGAATACACTTGAATTCATTTCGCTTGATCGAGTGCCTGCAGGAATTATTACAGTAGCGATTAATGCAGGGGCTTATTTCTCAGAAATTATTCGTGCAGGGATTCAGTCTATTGATAAAGGACAAACAGAAGCTGCGCGCTCTTTAGGCTTTACAGGGGGGCAAAACATGCGCTTTATCGTCCTTCCGCAGGCATTCCGCCGGATGCTCCCGGCGATTACAAACCAGGCCATCATCAGCTTGAAGGATACATCTCTCTTATCTATTATCGGGATTGCCGATATTATGCAGCGAGGACAAGTTCAAGCATCGGCTACATTTGATCCTTTGAATGTCTGGCTCATTGTCGGTGTCATTTATTTCGTGATCATTTATTTACTTTCTCTACTGGCTAGCTACGCAGAAAGGAGATTTGATATCAAATGAGTATGATTACGGTGAAAAACTTAAAGAAATCTTTTGGCGATCACGAAGTGTTAAAGGATATTAACGCAGTCATCGAGGAAAAGGAAGTAGTGTGTGTCATTGGTCCTTCTGGATCAGGGAAAAGCACATTTCTAAGATGCCTCAATAAATTAGAAGATATCACGGCTGGAGAAGTCGTTGTCCACGGACACACGATTACAGACCCAAAAGTGAATATCAATAAAGTTCGACAAGAAGTAGGCATGGTGTTTCAGCACTTTAATTTATTCCCTCATAAAACCGTTTTAGAAAATATCACGATTGCACCGATAAAGGTAAAAGGCATCGAGAAGAAGGCAGCAGTCGAAAAAGCGTTAGACTTGCTTGAAAAAGTCGGCTTAAAAGACAAAGCTCAAAGCTTTCCTAATCAATTATCTGGTGGACAAAAACAGCGTGTCGCCATTGCAAGAGCCTTGGCAATGGACCCGAAAGTACTATTATTCGATGAGCCGACATCGGCTCTTGATCCTGAGGTTGTGGGGGATGTATTAGCTGTAATGAAACAATTAGCTGTCGAAGGCATGACAATGATTGTGGTCACACATGAAATGGGCTTTGCAAGAGAAGTAGGTGACCGTGTCATCTTTATGGATGGCGGATATATTGTCGAGGAAGACAAACCGGAAGCTCTCTTTGGGAACCCGCAACATGAGCGTACAAAATCATTTCTTAGTAAAGTGTTATAAAAAAGAGTAAGGGCATGTATATGCTCTTACTCTTTTCTTTATGAATAAATGGAGAGATTTAGCGGCCCCATTTCCTAGGAAATATTAGCGCTGGAAGAATTCGATCCATTCTTGGTCTGGGCCTCTGAAAAAGAAGTAGCAATATCCATTGGGTAATGTCGTGATTTCTTCATCAATTAATTCAATTTGCAGCTTTTGAATACGATTGAATTCAGCATGAATATTGTCTGTTGTGAAAGCGAGATGATGGACCTTCCCTTCAGATGGCAGGTCACTGCTGTAGCCTTGGATAAGTTCAATTTCCGTTTCGGTTTCATCTTTAAAACCGAGAAAGGCAAGCTCAATCACTCCATTTGTATGAGTGATGCGGTCCTTTAATTTCATGCCCACCACTTTTTCATAAAAATCAATCGACTGATCAATATTTGAAACCATAATACCTGTATGATCTAAGCGTAATGTCGTCAAAGAAAGTGCCTCCTCTATGTCATGTTGATATTTTTCTCCTCATCTTATCATAATAGAAGTAACGTATACATTCATATGGTAGGATAGAGAGAGTCAATTTAGGATAAGGATGACACAAATGAAAAAAATCTCATTAAAACAAACATTTGCGGAACAAGTGAAAAAAGGATATCCGCTCATTTCCAAAGATGCAGTATCGCATGTGAACGGTGTACGGGAAGGCGAGCTCATTGAATGGGTAGATGAGCGGGGCGCTTTTTTAGGAAAAGGGTATTATGGTGTACAAAATAAAGGAATCGGCTGGGTACTAACCTTTGATGCGAACGAAAAAATAGATCAAGCTTTTTTTGTCTCTAGGCTTGAGCAGGCAGCGAAAAGCAGAACGCATTTATTTCGTGATGCACAGACGACTGCTTTCCGTGTCTTCAACGGAGAAGGTGATGGAATTGGCGGCGTCACAATTGATCATTATGACGGATTCTACCTCATCCAATGGTATAGCGAAGGAGTCTATACATTAAAGGAAGATGTATTGGCTGCACTTGAGCACGTATATCCAGACTATAAAGGCATTTATGAAAAGAAACGATTTGATACGTCTGGACAGTACATAGAAGATGATGATTTTGTGAAGGGAGAGAAAGGTGAATTTCCTCTCATCGTGAAAGAAAACGGCATGAACGTAGCAATTTACTTAAATGATGGCGCGATGACGGGTATTTTCCTTGATCAGCGTCATGTGAGAAAAGCGATCCGAGACCGTTATGCAAAAGGAAAGACTGTGCTCAATACGTTTTCTTACACAGGCGCTTTCTCAGTAGCAGCTGCGCTTGGCGGAGCGAGCCGTACGACAAGTGTGGATGTTGCAAACCGCAGCTTGAAAAAAACATCTGAGCAGTTTGAAGTCAATGGTATTGATGTGGAAGGGCAGGATATCAAAGTCATGGATGTCTTTAAATATTTTCCGTTTGCAGCGAAAAAAGGCTGGACCTATGATCTCGTCATCTTAGACCCGCCTTCCTTTGCACGAACGAAAAAGCACACATTCAGTGCGGCGAAGGATTATAAGAAGCTATTAAAAGAAGCCATCCAAATTACAGCTGAGAAAGGCGTCATTGTGGCATCAACGAATAGCAGTGCATTTGGCATGAAGAAATTTAAAGGGTTTATAGCACAGGCTTTTAAAGAATCAGGGCAAACCTATCGGATACTTGAAGAATATACACTTCCTGAGGATTTCCGTACAACGAAGAATTATCCCGAAGGAAACTATTTAAAGGTTGTCTTCATACAAGCATAAGAAAAAGCCATTTCCGATAAGGGACTGACCCCCGTTTTTGAGACAGGGATCAAAACACCTTTATACAGCCAATTGCCGATAGTTGATCGGTGATTGGTTGTTTAGTTTTGTTTGAATACGAATGTTGTTATAATAATAAATGTATTCTTTGACAGTGCGTTCTACAATGTTGGTTGTAGTTCGATCAATGCTGTTAAGATAGAACGTTTCAGACTTTAGCGAGGAATGAAACGATTCGATGGAGGCATTATCAGCGGGCGTCCCTTTACGGGACATGCTCATGGTAATGCCTTTTATATGAACAGCTTTCTGATACTCGTAAGATGTATACACAGAACCTTGGTCGCTATGTAACACACAGTTTTCAGGCAGTGCTGGGAGCTGATCAAGTGTGTTTAAAATAAAGTCTGTGTCCTGCTTATCACCAATCGTAAACGCAATTACTTCTCCATTATATAAATCCAATATACTGGAAAGGTACAATTGTTTCTGTCCATAAGGCAAATACGTGATGTCCGTTACTAGTTTTTCAAGAGGGCGATCAGATTGAAAGTTCCGATCCAGTATATTACCGGCCACGGCATAGGGCTGCCCATTCTTCTTACGCTTTTTCATTTTAACCCGGCACTGCCACTGGTTTTTCTGCATGATACGTTGAACAGTTTTATGGTTAATATGCATCCTCATTTTTAGTATGGCTGTGATTTTTCGATATCCATATCGATACTTGTGCTCTCGGCACAACGTGCCGATTTGTTCCTCTAGTTGTTTTTTAGAATGATTCTGAGTCAGATCTTTTTTCCATCTATAGTACGAAGCGCGTGAGACGCCTAAATGGACACAGATGTCCTGTACTGTCATTGTTTTGCACAATTCTTCTACCAGTTTGATTGACGTTTCCTTATCAACTTCCTTTCCAATTCGTTGTACTTTTTTAAAACTTCATTCTGTTGACTCAGATAGCGATTTTCTGCCTGCAGTCTCTCTAATTCGGAAGAGTACTCGGGACCCTTTCTATGGGTATATTGTTTTCCAACAGGCTGTTCGAACCGGTGTGTATCCCCAGCCTTATGCCACCTCACCCATGTCTGAACCTGCGTTTTATTTTTGATATTCAATTCCCGCAAAATCTCTTTCATTGATACGCCTGCCAATCTCATTTCTACAGCCTTCTGTTTGACTTCAACCGGATAACTCACTCTTGTCCCCATAGAAAAAACACCTCCATGTTTTATTTCGGATTACAACGATCCGTTTTCAAACTTGAAGGTGTTTTTTATTTGTCTCATCTTATGGGGTCAGTCCCATAAGGAATGGCTTTTTTCTATAAGGCAAACGACATAAGGATAGGCGCTGCACATAATGTAATAATGGCTGAAATAATCATCGATACACTTGAGATCGTCCCTGAGACGGAGCTCATTTCAAAGGCCTTCGATGTTCCTGCACCGTGTGCACCTGTTCCAAGCAGGACCCCCATGGCAATGTCATTATCGATGCGGAAATAACGGATCACCATTGGACCGATAATCGATCCAAACAGTGCGGTTAAAATGACAAATACGGCCGTAACGGACGGCATGCCGCCGATCATTTCTGACACACTCATCGCTACAGGTGTTGTGACCGATCTTGGGACAAGGCTCTCAATAAGGCCTGTGTCCAGATGAAACAACTTGGCGATAAATGCCGTTGATAAGATCGCAATGACAGAGCCGCAAGCCACATTCAAAATAATTTCCACTGCATGCTTCTTCAGGATATGAAAATACTTATATAAAGGAATGGCAAAAGCAACAGTCGCAGGCTGCAGCATATTCGTGAGCCATTTCCCGCCTTGATTATAAGCATCGTAAGGAATGTTGACGATTAACAGCAAGACGACAAGGACAAGCGGAGTGACAAGTAACGGTGAGACATAAACCTTCGGATGCCGTTTGTACACCGCTTTTGATCCGAGATATAAAAGAACTGTTAAAATCAGAAATAGTCCGCCAACTAACATAGTTTTTTCCGCTCCTTTCGTTTCGCAATCATTTGCGTCATGATACCAGTTGAGAGCATGACCACAAACGTACTAATTAAGACGACAAGGACAATACTTGTGCCAGATTGAGAAAGCAGTTTTCCATAATCAATGACACCAACTGCTGATGGAATAAAGAAAAGCAGCAGTTCTCCGAGCAGCCATACGGCGCCAAGTTCTATCCATTTTAATTGAATGATCTTAAAATGAAGTAATAAGAAAATGACAAGAATGCCTATGATCGTGCCTGGGATTCTTAAATGCAAAAAGGCCGCCAGCACATTCATGAATTTCGCAAAAATAAACAAGGCCATAATCTGAAGGGCAGCAATCAGCGGCTTTTTGAGCAATTTCATTTTCTGTTCACTCCTTTTTCTATATAAATTGTTCACTATTTCACAAAAACATGACAACGTTCCAAGTGATGAGCTTACTTTAAAGTGTACAGCACGTTCAGTTATAGGTAAAATACATATATCGAATAGTAATTATTCCTTTTGTCTATAGGAAGGATGAATCAGGTGGACATCAGACATTTAACATATTTCTTAGAAGTGGCAAGGTTAAAGAGCTTCACGAAAGCATCGCAGTCCCTTTACGTATCGCAGCCGACCATTTCCAAGATGGTCAAAAACCTGGAGGATGAGCTGGGGGTGCAGTTATTTTACCGCAATGGCCGGCAGGTTGAAATGACAGATGCTGGCCAAACCATGTATACACAAGCGAGTGAAATCGCACAGTCATTTCAGAATTTAACGAACGAATTAAATGATTTAATGAATGTGAAAAAAGGGCATATTCGAATCGGACTGCCGCCGATGATTGGGTCAAGTTTCTTCCCGAATGTCATGGGGGAATTCCGCCAGCAATATCCAGATGTCACATTTCAATTGGTTGAGCACGGCTCTATTAAAGTAGAGGAAGGGGTCGAGGATGGGTCGCTTGATATTGGTGTCATTGTTCTGCCTGCAAATGATAAAATTTTTCATACGTACACCATTATTAAAGAGAACATGAAGCTCGTGACGCATCCATCCCATCCGATGGCTGGTCGTGAGGAAGTACATTTAGCTGATTTAAGGGAAGAGTCTTTTATTTTCTTTAGAGAAGATTTTGTTCTGCACAGCCGGATTTTGAATGAATGTATGAATGCGGGATTCCGGCCAAATGTCATTTATGAAACGTCTCAGTGGGATTTCATTAGTGAAATGGTAGCTGAAAACTTAGGGATTGGACTTCTGCCAGAACGAATCTGCCGTGATCTTGATCCTGAAAAGGTAAAGGTCATTTCCCTAAACCCGTCGATCCCGTGGCATTTAGGTGTCATTTGGCGTAAAGACCGCTATTTGTCGTTTGCGGCAAGAGAATGGTTAAAGCATACGAAATCCTATGTGTGGGATGCAGAGTAAAAGGGAGGACGATACGGATGAAAACAAGCTGCGCGGCTCATTTATTGGAGAAGGTTCGAGAAAAAAATCCACTCGTTCATAATATTACCAATCAAGTCGTGACGAATTTTACAGCGAATGGACTGCTTGCTTTAGGTGCTTCGCCAGTCATGGCAAACGCCAAAGAAGAAGTGGCTGAAATGGCGCAATTAGCGGATGCACTTGTGCTTAATATTGGCACACTGACCAGAGAGACGGTGGAAGCTATGATACTCGCTGGACAAGCCGCCAATGAAAAAGGTGTACCTGTTATGTTAGATCCTGTCGGCGTCGGTGCGACAACGTTTCGAGCGAATGCCGCTAAACAGCTGTTAAAGAAAGTGAAAATGACCGTTGTCAGAGGAAATGCTGCTGAAGTGGCTCATTTACTTGGAGTGGATGGCTGGGAGTCAAAAGGCGTTGATGCGAAAGCCGCCAATGGAGATGTATCGGCATTAGCCAAACAAGCGTCCATTGCACTTCATACAATAGTGGTGATCACAGGGAAAGTCGATGTGGTGTCAGATGGAGATGAGGTGCTGTCCATTCATAATGGACATGAATGGCTCACGAAGGTGACGGGAACGGGCTGTTTGCTGACGTCTGTCATCGGAGCATTTTGTGCAGCGGGTGAACCGCCGCTTCATGCGTCGGCAGCGGCATTACTGTTTTATGGTGTCGCCGCTGAAAGGGCAGCTCTGAATGCAAAGGATAAAGGACCGGGAACCTTTCAAATGGAATTGTTAAACGCGCTATCACACACAACCGGCGAAGATGTGCTGACACTAGGAAAAATAGGGGGAATTTCACATGACAAAGGCTGAGCAACAGCAAATCAAACAGCAATTATCGGTTTATTTTATTATGGGCACAACGAATACAACGAGACTGCCGCTTGATGTTGTGAAAGAGGCCATTCAAGGCGGAATCACCATGTTTCAATTTCGTGAGAAGGGTGAAAAAGCCTTGCAAGGTGAAGAGAAGAAACAATTGGCACGTCAAATCCAAGCGCTTTGCCAAGAAGCAAATGTTCCTTTTATTGTGAATGATGATGTACAGCTAGCGATTGATCTTGATGCAGATGGCGTTCATGTTGGACAGGAAGACACAAACGCAAAAGACGTCAGACAAAGGATCGGGAATAAAATATTAGGCGTGTCGACGCATAACCTAGACGAAGTAAAACAAGCCATGAAGGACGGAGCAGATTATGTCGGGATGGGCCCAGTCTATCCAACGGAAACGAAAAAGGATACACGCAGTGTCCAGGGTGTGTCTTTGATCACTGAAGTCCGCCGTCATGGCCTTCAGATTCCGATTGTTGGTATCGGAGGGATCACATACGACAATGCTGCACCAGTCATACAAGCAGGGGCAGATGGCATTAGCATCATTAGCGCCATTAGCCAGAGTGCTGATCCAATAAAGGCAGCAGAAGAGCTAAAATCACTTGTTGTATCAGAAAAAGCATCTCTTTAATCTGAAGGAGACATGGATTGAATCAATTCATGTCTTTTCTTATGTCGGGGAAAATAGACAGGAGAAGAATCGTTATGTATAATCAAATAGTTCGATCATTATCGAAATGACAGGTAAATAAAGGAGAATGAACATGGATGTACTCGATACGTATTTTCGCCGGTATGATGAAGTGGGAAGAGGAGAGGAGCAATTGGAGGAATTGCTGGCATTGTTTTCTGACGATGTCAAAGTTGTCATAAATGGCGACAACAAGTCTGGTATCCAAGGGTTCACACAAATTTTAGAAAAATTTTTCCACGTACATGAAGAGATTAAGCATATGTGGGATGGATGGATTAAAAGAGAAGATGGAAAGTATGAAACAAACTGGGCTGTTTGTGGAAAACTTTCGGATGGGCGTGTCTATACAGCAGAAGGAATTGATATTGCAGAGCTGGACGACCAAGGGAAGATCGTTTATTTCGAAAACGTTCGGAAAAATCCAGAGTTATTACAGATCTATTAAAAAGCCGGCTGAGCAGCCGGCTTTTCCTTATGAATCAGTATCCATATGCATGCCTGTATGTGCCTTTACTTGAATTTCCGTAAAGGTGTCTTCATCTGCTTTTTCAGACGAGAATATCGTGCCTAAGTATGCGGCAAGGAATCCGAGTGGAATCGAGATAATCCCAGGGTTCGACAGCGGGATGAGCGGCTCTCCTGTGAAGATGGCTGCTCCTGACGGGTCCCAGACGCTTGGGCTGAGCGAGACAATGATCAGTGCGCTCAGAAGGCCTGTTAAGCTTCCTGCGATGGCACCCGTAGAGTTAAATCGTTTCCAAAAAACAGTGAAGATAATCAAAGGTAAGTTCGCACTTGCCGCCACTGCGAAGGCAAGAGACACAAGAAAAGCGACGTTTAAGGACTGGGCAAATAATGCAAGAATGATAGAGAGGATCGCCACGCCGATTGAAGCAAAGCGCGCCGCCTTCACTTGCTCCCGCTCACTCGCTTTTCCTTTGCGGATAATCTGACTATAAAAGTCATGGGCAAAAGCAGACGCGGCGGATAGGACGAGACCAGTTACCACCGCCAAAATAGTCGCAAAGGCAATAGCGGAAACAAAGGCAAATAATAAATCTCCTCCAAGGGCTTGTGCCAGAAGAGGTGCGGCCATATTCCCTGCTGCATCTGCTGCCGTGATCGCTTCTGTTCCAACAAAGGCAGCAGCGCCAAAGCCAAGGAAAACCGTCATTAAATAAAAAATCCCGATGATCCAAGTAGCAGAAAGAACCGATTTTCGCGCAGAAATCGCATCCTTTACCGTATAAAAACGGATCAAAATATGTGGCAAACCTGCTGTCCCAAGCACTAAGGCGAGGTTAAGAGACAGGGTTTCTAAAGGCACATCATATTTATTTCCCGGGTGAAGAAACGATTCACCAAGCGGGGTTGCAGTTTTCATCTGTTCAAACATCTTCAGCAGACTAAAATCAAATTTTGCAAACACAAGCAGAGAAATAATTAATGTCCCAAGCATGAGAAGCACAGCCTTTGTGATCTGTACCCAGCTGGTCGCAATCATGCCGCCAAACACGACATAAATGGTCATCAGGACACCTACGATCAGCACCGCGATCCAGTAATCAATGCCAAGAAGCAGCTTGATTAATGCACCTGCTCCAACGAGCTGTGCAATCATATAAAAAGTGGAAACTGTAATGGTATTAAAGGCGGCAACCCCTCGAATAGCAGGGCGTTTAAATCGTGCAGCGATCATATCGGCCATCGTATATTTCCCCAGATTTCGAAGCGGTTCAGCCACAACGTAAAGAACGACAAGATACGCTACTAGAAAACCAATGCTATAGAAAAAGCCGTCAAATCCGTTTAACGCGATCATTCCAGCAATCCCTAAAAATGATGCAGCAGACATATAGTCTCCAGCAATGGCAAGGCCGTTTTGAAACCCAGTCAGACCTCCGCCTGCTGTGTAAAAATCACTCGCATTGCTTGTTTTTTTCGCAGCAAAATATGTGATGACCAATGTGAGCCCTACGATCGCTACGAACAAAATAAAAGCGGTCATGCTCATTCGTCATCACCTCTTGATTCAATTTTTAAAGCGCTTACATGATTGTCGAACTTAGCTGCTTTTTTCGCATAAAGTCCACATAAAACCCAGGTCATGACAAATTGTGTGAGGGCGAATAACCAAGCCCATGAGATCGCGCCAATTGCCGGCGTGTTCAAAAAGGTGAAGTAGGATGTAGCAACCGGAAGTGAAAAGTAAAAGAGAAAAAAGAAAATCGTCATCGGTACGATAAATCTGCGTTTTTCCTCAAGAAGTTTTCGAAAATCCTCTGAAGCGGCAACCTTCTTATAATGAACTTTTTTGTCTGCCATTGTTTCCTCCTTTGTACGAATTAGGGACAAGGTACTCCAATGCATATGAGACGATCTGGCTGTTTATGACAGTATATCATAAAAAAGGCACCCGAAAAGGGTGCTTTCTATCGATAATTTGCAAGAAATGTTTCTCTCGCTTTTTCATACGCTTCTGCGTCAAAATGATCTCCGCATTGATGAATACACCAAGGCTCTTCTTGTCTTGCAATCCCAACTTCATAGCCCTTCTGAGTGAATTCAAAGGACTGCGAGACATCATAAAAATGAAAGCCGTCAAAGAGGTCCTCACGCCACCTCACATCGTATTGTGTTGCCATGAATAGACCATCAATGGCCGCAGCTTTGATATAATCTTGCGCTTCGGGCTGCTGACGGTCTCTTTCAAACGAAAGCAGCTGATAGGTGTCGTGACGATATTCAATGACTTTTCCCCTGCAATCAGAACTCTCCCACCAAATTCCATTGTCAGGCACGTTTTCTGCTCCAATCACGCCAACCATGCCAAGTGATGGATTTTGTAAAAAAAGCGGGATGAGTTCAAGCAGCATATGCTGTTTGACAATCAAGGTATCCTGATGAAGATAAATTTTAAACTGAGCTGGATGAGTGATGGCTTCATTGTATGCAGAGGTCATACTTGATGCATGTCTGATTGGTAAGACCTCCACATGGTATCCATGAGGAGCCGGAAGTGAAGCCAGCTGCCGGAAGCAAGCTTGAAACATCGATTCATCATTCACACATAAAACAAACAGAATCGTCGGATTACTCATGAAATGGAACCGCCTCGACCACATATTGATAGGCTGTAGCAGACTCGTGAAAATCAGAACGAATGCCGTGTTTCATGAGTAATTCATGTAGATCATTCAACACGCTTGCATAGGAAGGATGCTGTACGCGAATGGCCTCGAATTCGCGAATGCGAAAACCCGCTGAATGAAAGAGTGCATGTATTTCATGAAGGGTGAAGAAACGTAAATGTGTTTGATCCATTAACCCTGCATCTGTATAAGTAAATCTGCCGGCCAGTAATTCTAAAACCGTTGAAATGTGGCCGATATTTGGAATAGATGACAGGATGGCACCCTCTTTTTTAAGGAAGGGTTTCACCTTTTTTAAAACGGCCCAAGGGTCCAATAAATGCTCGAGGACGTCTCCGAAAATAATGCAGTCAAATTGTTCATGTTGATAAGGGAGAGCCATCTGTTCAATATTTCCGCAGAGAACATGATCCAGCTCTTGTACCGCCTCTTTTGCTGCATCTTCAAATGACTCAATGCCATAAATGGTCCGGCCCTTTTGTTTCAGGACTTTTCCAAGCTTGCCTGTGCCGCATCCGATATCCAATAAAGACGTCCATTCCGCGCGAATACGGCTGACGATGACCGGGTTTACCCCATGATAATACTGATCCTTTTTTTGGTGATAATACGAAAGGGAATCTGAACTCACGCTCTACCCACCTTTCTCTTTCTCGTTGTTTTCATGCTTAATATATGGGAGAGCAGCTTGGTTTTATAACGAGAGAAGGACAATTTTCATGAATGGCGGCTAAAAAGGGATCATATAAAGAACAGGAAATGGACTGTCCTCCTAATATAGAAAGACAGAACCCCATTGAGTGAAGGGATTGGTATGGAGAGGTGTTCAATTATTGTAGCGTATCGTCATGAAAGGATTTTCAAAAGGTCAATTGACAGGTCAGAACTTATAGCCAAAGCAGTCTGAAAGACAAAGGATAACGGCGTTGATTTACGGTTTGTTTATCATCTTCTGATCACCGTTGGATGTTAAAAAAGCTTGTATTTCTTCGATGCCTAGTCCAATTTTTTTCGCTTCCTGAATCAAATAAACCCACTCTTCGTCAACTCTTCTTTTCACTTGCGTATCCATAATATCCTCCAGTTCAATAAGACATATTCACTGCAACCAATGACTTGAACAAACCGTCTAGTAACTGTACGTGTGGTTGAAAACAGCGCAAAATAAATTTTGTCGAAAAATGATGACATTTAACCTATTTTGTAAAATCTATCACCTACCACGTCCCTAAAAAAATGACTAAAAAACCCATAAATATTGAAATCTTACTTCTAATAATAAACAATTGTAAAGTCAGTTGAAAGATTATAAATTAAAATAATGATAAAGACCTAAAACATTTGACTCATATAAACCAATTGCTTTGACATTTGCCATCGAGTAGAACAAATTTCATCTTTGCAGGACATACATATTGTTCGTTTGGGAAGTTCTTCTCAAGATGGTATTCTAAAAGAAACAGAAACCACCAAGAAGGAATGAAGAAAGACATGTATAGCCTTTTTCAAAAGTATCAAGAAGTTGTCATGTATCTTGTGATGGGTGTGTGTACAACCATTGTCAATATTGTCAGCTTCTATTTATTCGTTGAGATGTTTTCCATGGATTACAAAACAGCTACGGTTGTTTCATGGGTATTTGCTGTTCTCTTTGCTTATATCACCAATAAGAAGTATGTCTTCAAGCAAAAGGCTCGTGACACAAAAAGCCTCATGCGTGAGCTTTCTTCATTTTTTAGTGTCCGTCTCATGTCTCTAGGTGTAGATCTGGGGCTGATGATTTTATTTGTGAGCCAAATGGCGCTCAATGAAACCGTCGCAAAAATTCTCGTCAACTTTGTGATTGTGGTGGTCAATTATGTCGCCAGTAAGTGGTTCGTCTTCAAGAAAACAAAAGAAGATGCGATTTAACACATAAAAAAAGATAGGTGATGTGAAATGAGCAGCAGGCCAGACGACTTATATGATGCCATATATCAACAAACAGAAAAGCAGCATGAACAAGTGCTGAGGCTAGTCAAAGAAATGACCGCACATCCAGAAGCGTTTTCGGAACAAGAAAAGGAAAAGATCAACCGAATGGACATTGCGCTTCAAACGGCAACGGACATTTTAGAAAATTTAATGACCCCTGATACGCAAATGACCATTGTTTTAAGACAAGGGAGAATTCATGTTGACCTGTCAAAAGCGTAAAAGAAGCAGCCTATGATGCAGCGGCTGCTTTTTATTATGCATCGCTTGTTTCCCGCAGTTGCTTTGGAGACATGCCGATTTTCTTTCGAAAGACTTTATTCAAGTAATTCGCATTTCGGTAGCCGCACTGTATGGCGATTTCTTCAATCGAGTATTTCGTTGTTTTTAGTAATGTTTCCGCCTTTTCTAACCGGATATTGGTTAAGTAGTGAATAGGTGTGAAGCCAGTGGCCTTTTTGAATTCTCTCGTAAAATGACTTTTGGATAAACGTGCCGCAGCTGCCATATCGTCTGGGCCAATTTCCTCGTGAAAATGATGGCTGGCAAACAAGGCCGCTTGGACGATGGGCTCTGGCCATTTCTCCATTTGTCCCTCAAGCTTTGGCAAATATGAATACAGTTCCATGACAAATTGATAAGCAAGGCTAGACCCCTCAAATGGATTGGTAATCCGTCTTTCACTGGCTTCATCATAAATTTTCTTCAGCAGGCGGATCGGTTTGGAATGAGGATGAAAACGCATGACCTGCTTTCCTTGATCTATAAATTGGTCAAAGCAAAGATCACAGGCTTCCCCATAAAGCGTCAAATAGAGAAATTCCCAATGCTCACTGTCCTCTGGAAAATAATATTGATAGGCACTAGGGCTTTTCACAAGAAAGGCCTGCCCCGGCAAGACTTTAAACCGCTTCTGTCCGATTTCAATCATGCCATGTCCAGACAGTGTGAGCTGAAAGATGCACTTGCCCTGATCCTTCCGCTCCACGCCATTCCAGCTGTATAACGAAGATGATTGAACCTCCCAGCCAACAGACCATATTTGTGCCGGCAATGTAACATCAGAATGGTGAAAACGAAATGCAAATGCTTCCTTCTTCAAATTGGAAAACCTCCTTCACAGCAAAAAACAACCTTTTTCTATTTTGAATCATGGTACACCTCATATCACATCGTACCATTCACAGCAAAAAAAGGGTATTTTTTAACGATTTTTTTACCATTGAACTTACGCAGTTCAGGCAACTAAAATAAGAGTATCAGAAGAGAAAAGGGGAATGGATATGATCGATATGTTACGCACGGCATTTCACCAGCAATTTGGGGATAGAGAAGAAGAACTTCGCTATTTTTTTGCCCCGGGAAGAGTGAACTTGATTGGTGAACATACAGATTACAATGGAGGTCATGTATTCCCTTGTGCGCTCACTCTCGGTACATATGCAGCATGTGCAAAGCGGACAGATGGCCGCGTGAGAATGTATTCCTTGAACTTTGATGGCGATGGTGTGAAAGAATTCGACCTTTTTGAAATCGCTTACTTAGAATCGGATGGCTGGGCGAATTATCCGAAGGGGGTGTTCCATCAGTTTATCGAAGCAGGGATGAAGATAGAAGAAGGCTTTGACATTGTATACGGCGGCAATATTCCCAATGGCGCAGGCCTGTCTTCCTCTGCCTCGATTGAGCTTGTCACCGCTGTCTTCATCAATGAATGGCATTCATTCGGTGTTTCAAATGCCCGTCTTGCCCTCCTTTCGCAGCGTGCAGAAAATGAATTTATTGGCGTCAATTGCGGCATCATGGATCAGTTTTCAATTGCTCTTGGAAAAGAAGATCACGCCATTTTGCTCAATTGCGATACCCTTGATTTTCAATACAGTCCGTTTCGGCAAGAGGGACTGGCGCTTGTCATTGCCAATACAAACAAAAAGCGGACACTGGCAGACTCCAAATACAATGAACGCCGGTCAGAGTGTCAATCAGCTTTAAACGATTTACGAAAAGAAATCGATCTTGCCCACTTATGTGAGCTCACGGCAGATGAATTTGTCGAACATGCCCATTTGATTCAGGATAAAACATGCCGCAAACGTGCAAGACACGTAGTGACAGAAAACGAGCGGACGATGAGAGCGATAAATTTTTTGAAAGATGATAAAATTGAAAAGCTAGGCGCCCTCATGAAGGCATCTCATCTTTCTTTAAAGAATGATTATGAAGTGACTGGACTTGAACTAGATACACTTGCAGAAGCCGCTTGGCTCCATCCTGGAACGATTGGCTCCCGGATGACGGGTGCAGGTTTTGGCGGCTGCACGATCAGTATTGTGAAAGAAAAGCAGCTGGCATCATTTATAGAAGAAACTGGTGCAATTTATCAAGAAAAGACGGGTATGCAAGCCTCTTTTTACACAGCTGGAATTGGAGGCGGCGCAAGAGAACTCACGAAGGAGGAAGTGTAATGACGATTTTAGTGTGCGGGGGAGCAGGGTACATTGGCAGTCATGCGGTAGCGGCTCTTTTAGCGAAAGGTGAACAAGTGGTGGTAGTGGATAATTTGCAGACAGGCCACAAAGAAGCTGTTTTGAAGGGAGCTGTTTTAGAAGAGGGAGATTTACGAGATCAAGATTTTTTAAGACAGGTTTTCAAAACACATCAAATAGAAGCGGTGATGCACTTTGCTGCAGATTCACTTGTCGGCGAGAGTGTAACAGACCCGCTAAAGTACTATGACAACAACGTTGGAGGAGCGACAGCCTTACTTCAGGTGATGAATGAATTTGATGTGAAACACATCGTTTTCTCTTCAACCGCTGCCACATATGGTGAACCAAAGCGAGTGCCGATCGTTGAAACGGATGAGACGAATCCAACCAATCCTTATGGAGAAACGAAACTGGCCATTGAAAAAATGCTGAAGTGGTCTGAGCAGGCATATGGAATGAAATACGTTGTGCTTCGTTACTTTAATGTAGCTGGCGCTCATACAGAAGGACTTGTCGGAGAGGATCATCAGCCTGAGACACATCTCATTCCGATTATTCTGCAAGTGGCTTTAGGAAAACGAGATCAGATCATGATTTACGGTGATGATTATGAGACAGAGGATGGCACGTGTATTAGGGATTACATTCATGTCATGGATTTAGTAGATGCGCACATCTTAGCTGTTGATCGTCTGCGCGCTGGAAAAGAAAGTGCAACATATAACTTAGGGAATGGCACTGGTTTCTCCGTGAAGCAGGTAGTAGATGCTGTTAGAAACGTCACGGGACATGCGATCCCAGCACAGGTGGCTGACAGACGCGCGGGAGATCCAGCAAAGCTGATTGCTTCTTCTGAAAAAGCGTTGCAGGAATTAGGGTGGACACCTCAATATGCTGACCTTCACACCATCATTCAAAGTGCGTGGGATTGGTTTCAGAAGCATCCAGACGGCTACCAGAGTAAATAACGCATAACAGGCAGGCAAGAGAGGGGACAGAGAGAATGGCGGTTGATATTTTTGAAAAACTGGAACAGCTGATTCAATACGGGATCAATCATGAGCTGATCACACGACTAGATATCGATTATACGAGAAATCGGCTGCTAGAGGTGCTTGGGCTGGATGAAGCTGAGCCAAGAACAGTCTCAGGGGAGGCGGAGCTTGAAGACATCTTAATGCCGATGCTGGATTGGGCAGTTGAGACTGGCCTTATCCCTGAGGGGACGGATACGTATCGCGATTTACTAGATGCGAAAATCATGGGATGCTTGGTGGCGCCTCCAAGTGTCATCTACGCAAAGTTTGAAGAGAAACGCCAGCATGAAGGGCCAGAGGCGGCTACAAGCTGGTTCTATGAAATGCAGCAGCACGCACACTATATTCATACAGGCAGAATCGCCAAAAATGTGCAGTGGTTTACACCAACAGATGATGGCGTGCTGGAGATCACAATTAATCTATCAAAGCCTGAAAAGGACCCAAAAGCAATCGCTGAAGCCAAAAGGCTTAGTCAAAAGCAATATCCTCTTTGTCTCCTTTGTAAAGAAAATGTTGGGTTTGGGGGGCGGATCAACCATCCAGCGAGACAGAATCACCGGATTATTCCTGTGACACTCACAGATGAATCTTGGTTTCTACAATTTTCACCTTATGTGTATTACAACGAGCACTGCATTGTGTTCAAAGGCGAACATGAGCCGATGAGCATCACCAAAAAGACCTTTGAACGACTGCTTTCTTTCATATATATATACCCGCACTATTTCATCGGATCGAACGCCGACCTTCCGATTGTCGGGGGCAGTATATTAAGTCATGACCATTTTCAGGGCGGTGCGCATGAATTTCCGATGGCGAAAGCGGAGGTGGAAGAGGTCTTTTCTCTGAATGCCTTTCCGAATGTGAGGGCTGGCATTGTGAAATGGCCGATGTCTGTCATCCGGCTTCGAAGCAGCGACCGGCAGACGCTTGCAGACGCCGCAGACTTTATCTTAACCAAGTGGAAAATGTATTCAGATCAAGAAGTGGAGCTGCTAGCTCATACTGGAGAGACGCCGCATAATACCATTACACCCATTGCACGCCGCCATGGCGATGACTATGAATTAGATCTAGTGCTGCGCAATAATCGTACAAACAAGCGGCACCCGGATGGAATTTTCCACCCGCACGAAGAAGTCCATCATATTAAAAAAGAGAATATCGGATTAATTGAAGTGATGGGTCTTGCCGTTCTTCCTGGTAGATTAGCAGAGGAATTAAGCCAATTAAAAGAAGCGCTCTTATCCAAAAACCCCCTTGAAGAAATCAAAGCCCGCCCTGCTATCACGAAACACGAAACATGGGCAAAGCGCCTGCTTGAAGAGAACACCTTTACAGAGGACAATACAGAAGCCATTTTACAAAAAGAAGTCGGTATGATTTTTTCTCGTATTCTCTCACAGGCGGGTGTGTTTAAAAGAACCGAGCAAGGGAAAACAGCTTTTAAACGTTTCATTCATACACTCATATAGGCAGGTGATTAGATGATTGAACAAGTAAGAACATTAATGGAAGAAAAACAGCTCGACGGTGTCTTGATTCAAAAGCGTAATAACTTCTCCTGGCTGACAGGAGGAAGAAGAAATCACATCGTGTTAAATACACCAGAGGGCGTGTGCAAGCTGCTTGTGTTAAAAGATGACATCGTCCTCATTGTGAATCAAATGGAAGAAAAGCGGATCATTGAAGAAGAGATGGCCTATATCGATCACCCATTTCAAGTGGTAACGATGGATTGGTTTGAGGATGATACGGCACACATTCAAACACTCACAAAAGACAAACGGATCGGGTCAGACATTCAAATGGATGGATTCGAATGGATCGAGCCGGATTTGTCGCAAGTCCGATCCATTCTTTCTGCATCACAGCTCCGCCAATATGAAACGCTTTGTCATGAAACAGCAGTCATTGTAGAGAGTGTCTGTAAAGAAATCGTTCCAGGACAGACGGAGCACGAAATCGCTTCGCTTGCGGCTCAAAAAGCGATCGCGCAGGGAATGACGATAGAAGTACTGCTTGTGGCAACAGATGACCGGATTCATCAATACCGTCATCCAATTCCGACAGACAAAAAACTTCAAAAGCATGCGCTTGTTGTTCTTTGCGCTGAACGGCATGGACTCGTGGCGAATGTCACAAGGTCTGTTTACTTCGGTCAGCTTCCAAAGGAGCTTGAAGAGAACAAAGAGCGGCTTGCACGAATTGACACGGTCATGAATGCCGCCACGCGCCCTGGTAAGACATTGGGAGATGTATTGAAAGCAGGTATTGCTCAGTATGAAAAAGAAGGCTTCCCTGATAGCTGGAAAAAGCTTCATCAAGGGGGAAAAACGGGCTTTGTATCTAGAGAAATCATTGCAGTTCCCTCATCGAAGGAAGAAATTCAGCTGCAACAAGTGTTTACTTGGAACCCTTCATTGCCTGGATTGAAGTCAGAGGATACGATGGTCGTAGAGAAAGAGGGGAACCGCTTTTTAACCTATACAGGCAAGTGGACATACATTGACGTTGAGCATGAAGGGGACATGTATAGACGCCCTGATATTTTAGTGAGAGAAGAATAACTGCAGAATGCCGGCGCTGAGCCGGTTTTTTGCTGGAAGTCATTTAGCGGGATTCCACATATTCATCATGATTGCCAATTCTTACACCGCATAGTCAGAGGATCGATACTTTCTTTTCTTGTCAACTTGCGTTAAAATAAGTAAGGTTTTTGTTAAATGTGGGGATACCTATTTTGAAATTGTTTACCTAGATAAAATTTCATTAAGTTAAATTGAAATTTGACCAAACTTTTTTATTGTGGTAAACCTAAATTTGACAAAGTTCTTGATTGTTTGTCCTTTGCCTTCAACTCTCAACTTTTCAAAATCCTAGAAATTTATTGTGTGTGCAATAATATAAATTTATGTCGAATTTATGACATTTTGAGAGAAATCTGTTGAAAAATAAATGAACTTTTGAAAAAAGGGAAGCTAACTCTAACAGATTTTGATAGCATTACAAAGGGAAGAAAAGTTTTCGAAGGCAGATGGCTTTTCACAATTATTCAGCAATTTATACATTATTTAAGGAAGGATGGTGATCTTCTTGTTCAGAGCCATTAAACCTATGCTTTTATTAGCGATGCTCGTGAGTGTTTTTGTATTAGGAGGTTGCAGCAATATCGCTGTTTTAGATCCTAAAGGACCAGTCGCAGCACAACAAAAAGACTTAATCCTTTTATCTATTGGATTCATGCTCTTTATCGTTGGTGCGGTATTTGTACTGTTTACCATCATTTTGGTTAAATACCGTGAGCGTAAGGACGTTGGAAACGCCTCTTATAACCCAGAAATACACGGGAATACGCTTCTAGAAGTTGTCTGGACAGTGATCCCAATATTAATCGTTGCTGCTCTTTCGATTCCAACTGTAAAAACAATTTACTCTTTGGAAGAGGCACCTCAAGCAACAAGCCATAAAGATCCACTCGTCGTTTATGCGACAGCTGTTGATTGGAAATGGATCTTTAGTTATCCAGAGGAAAATATTGAGACAGTGAACTACTTAAACATTCCAAAAGATCAGCCGGTTTTATTCAAAATCACTTCCGCTGATACAATGGCATCACTATGGATTCCTCAGCTAGGCGGGGAGAAGTATGCGATGGCTGGAATGGAAATGGAACAATATCTTCAAGCTGATGAAGTAGGCACATACCAAGGAAGAAACGCCAACTTCACAGGCGAGGGCTTTGCTCAGCAAAAATTCAAAGTCAATGCGATGACGCAGTCTGACTATGATAAATGGGTAAACAAAACGAAGAAAGAAGCACCAAAGTTAACGAAGAAAACGTATGACTACTTGATGCTTCCTGATGCTGCAGATGTGCAGACATTCTCATCAACACATTTATCCTTTGCGAAGCACGGAGAAGATTCTGAATATGCACTCCAAGCACGCAAACGTTTAGGTTATCAAGCAGTTTCTCCGCATTCCAAGACAGATCCTTTCGAGAATGTGAAGAACTATAAAAGAAAATTAGAAACAGAATAAACTGACTAAGGAAAGGAGGAGGCCGTTATGCATTTAAAATGGGATGAGTTTTTTGTAACTGGAGACCCATTAATTCTTGGTGCGCAAATTTCTATCGCTCTTACTTCCATTGCCATTGTGTTTGTTTTAACCTACTTTAAAAAGTGGAAATGGCTTTGGAAAGAATGGCTGACATCAGTTGATCATAAAAAGCTTGGAATCATGTATATCCTTGCTGCTGTGATTATGTTCTTCCGCGGTGGGGTAGACGGACTGATGATGCGCGCGCAGCTGGCGCTTCCTAATAATACGTTTTTAGATTCAAACCACTATAATGAAATCTTTACAACGCATGGTACGATCATGATTCTATTCATGGCGATGCCATTTTTAATTGGTTTAATCAACGTCGTTGTTCCTCTTCAAATTGGTGCACGTGACGTTGCATTCCCTTATTTGAACAACCTTAGCTTCTGGACATTTATGGTCGGAGCAATGCTGTTCAACATTTCCTTCGTTATTGGAGGATCACCAAGTGCAGGCTGGACGAGTTACATGCCGCTCGCCGGAAATGATTTCTCACCAGGACCTGGACAGAACTACTACTTGCTCGGGCTCCAAATTGCAGGTATTGGTACACTTATGACAGGTATTAACTTCATGGTGACCATCTTAAAAATGCGTACAAAAGGTATGACACTTATGCGTATGCCAATGTTTACATGGACAACATTGATTACGTCTGTCATCATCGTGTTTGCATTCCCTGTACTAACAGTTGCTTTAGCACTTATGACATTTGATCGTTTATTCGGTTCTGCATTCTTTACACTCGAAGCAGGCGGTATGCCGATGCTTTGGGCGAACCTTTTCTGGATTTGGGGACATCCTGAGGTATATATTGTTATCCTGCCGGCTTTCGGTATTTTCTCAGAAATCTTTGCGACGTTCTCAAGAAAGCAGTTGTTTGGTTACAAAGCGATGGTTGTATCAATTGTGGCAATCTCTGTTCTTAGTTTCCTTGTGTGGGTTCACCACTTCTTTACAATGGGGAACAGTGCAGCGGTTAACTCATTCTTCTCGATTACAACAATGGCGATTTCTGTACCAACAGGTGTGAAAATCTTTAACTGGCTCTTTACGATGTATCGAGGCCGTATCAGCTTTACATCACCAATGCTTTGGGCACTTGGTTTCATCCCGAACTTCGTAATCGGTGGTGTAACTGGGGTTATGCTTGCGATGGCAGCTGCGGATTACCAGTACCATAACACGTACTTCCTTGTATCCCACTTCCACTATGTATTAATCGCAGGTACTGTATTTGCTTGTTTTGCTGGTCTTGTTTTCTGGTATCCAAAAATGTTTGGTTACAAGTTAAACGAAAGAATCGGCAAATGGTTCTTCTGGGTATTCATGATCGGATTTAACATCTGTTTCTTCCCGCAGTACTTCCTAGGACTGCAAGGAATGCCAAGACGTATTTATACGTATGGACCAGAAGATGGCTGGACTGCACTCAACTTTATTTCAACAATTGGTGCATTTATGATGGGTATCGGATTCATCATCCTTTGCTACAACATTTACTACAGCTGGAGACACTCAAAACGTGAAGTGTCTGGAGACAGCTGGGGAGAAGGACGTACACTTGACTGGGCGACATCTTCTGCAATTCCGCCGCATTATAACTTTGCAGCACTTCCAGAAGTGACAACACCAGATGCATTCCATCATTGGAAGCAAAACAATGTGGACGTTCATCCTGAAAAAGAATTCAAGAAAATTCACATGCCGCATAATTCAGGCAGACCGCTGATCATGTCTGCATTCTTTGGACTTGGTGCATTCGGTCTTGTATTTGAATGGTACTGGATTGGTGTTATTGGCTTAATCGGTGTATTCGCAACGATGATTTTACGTTCATTCGAATATGACGATGGCTACTATATTCCTGTTGAAGAAGTCATTGAAACAGAGAAAAAGAATAAGGAGGCGCAGAAGTAATGGGACATAATGATAGCAGCTATGCAAATGCACCGCTTGAATATCAGTCTGAAACCGGACGTTTAAACATCCTTGGTTTCTGGATATTCCTTGGCGCGGAAATCGTGTTGTTCTCAACACTTTTTGCGACCTACTTTGTTCTACATGGCAGAACAGCTGGCGGCGTTTTACCAGCTGAGCTGTTTGATATGAAGCTTGTATTGATCATGACATTCCTGCTATTGGTTAGTTCATTTACATGCGGGATTGCTGTTCATGAAATGCGCCGTGGAAGTACAAAAGGGGTTGTCATTTGGACGATTCTCACACTGCTTCTAGGTGCAGGCTTCGTTGGATTTGAGCTTTTCGAGTTCTTCCATTATGTACATGAAGGTGCGAGCATCCATACAAGTGCGTATTGGTCTGCATTCTTTGTACTTTTAGGAACTCACGGACTACACGTATCGATCGGTATCTTCTGGATTACCGGGATCTTGTTCCAAATTAAAAAGCGTGGATTAACTCCACAAACAGCAGCGAAGATTTTCATCTCAAGTCTATACTGGCATTTCCTTGATGTTGTATGGATTTTCATCTTCACAGCTGTTTACTTGATCGGATTAGGGGGGCTTTTGTGATATGGCTGGAAAAACACATTCCTCAGCAGAGCACGAACACTTCCCTTGGAAACACGTAGTTGGCTTTATCCTATCCATTGTGCTGACAGTCTTAGCATTCTGGATTGCGATTGGAGCTGAAATTGGCAGTTCCGCAAAACTATGGATTATCTTTGGTTTTGCGTTCATTCAAGCATTCTTGCAGCTGTTCATGTTTATGCACATGACAGAGAGCGAGAATGGAACTGTTCAAGTCGGAAATACTTTGTTTGGTCTGTTCTGTGCGATTATCTTCGTCATCGGATCTGTTTGGATCTTTGCGGCTCACTACAGCCACGGAGAGAACAGTAAAGACGGGTATTCACCGTCTGCGCCAAAGCAGTCTGAGCATTCAGAGAAATAATAAAAAAACCACTCATCTCTTGAAGGTGAGTGGTTTTTATCATGATGGGTGATAACGCTTCCAATAGTTGGGCGATATCTATCGGCTGCTGAATCTTTTGCGAATGAATGGAAGTCCGTAGATGAGGAACGCTGCAATGTGAGCCAAAATCACGTTAATGGCAAAGAATGCGATCATGAAGGTATGTCCTGCTGGAGATAAACTGCTTGTCATGTAAAGACCGAAGAAAATCCACATAATCATAATGGGTGGAATAGATGCTAATGCAATTTTTCTGTTTTCCAGCCATAAAAACAGGGGTGTAGCCGTTGCAATACATAGGTACGCAAAGAACATATCCATCGTATCCAACTCCTTTGTAAGTTGATATTCAAATCAAATGAGAGGTCAGGATGCAATTGTGTCTGTTTTTAGGAGATATTGTGAACATTTTGTTACAAGTATTATACCACAATTGACTTTGAAGTAAACGTAATAATTGGAAAATGGGCCTTATTCCATACAAAATGGTTTTATTCCTCTTTCCTCAGTGCAGCTTATCTCATCGGATGTTTACTTGTTATATCACCACATAGGTCATTGAATTTTTCCCTTAAAATCTGTAAAATAAACTTTTTAAAGGACTTGAGATCGATTGAATGAAAAGTGTATAGAGGGATTTTTTCCTATTGTTAGGATGAAAAGTATTTCATTTTTTGAAAATTGAATGGAACCTTTCGGATGTATCTTCCGTCATATTTAAGGTGAGTTGATTTTGTGAAAATTTCAATCTAATATAAATAAGGGCTTTTATGTTTTGTAATAAGGGTGGTTAGTTCATGAACAAGCAGAATACATCTCCTTACTATCAAGGAGATTTGATTTTTATATTTTTAGCCTTCTTTGCCATCAGTGTCATTGCGATTTATGCTGCGGGTCAATTTGGGCAGTACGGATCTAATGCATGGACCAGACAGATCATATACTATATGGTCGGAGTTATATGTATTGTTGCTATTAATTATTTTGACTTAGAGCAATTAGAGAAGCTAAGTCTCTATATTTTTATAGGTGGCATACTGTTGTTACTTTTTCTGAAAGTTGCTCCTGCAAAAATTGGAAGTCATGATTTTGCTCCAATTAAAAATGGTGCAAAAAGCTGGTTTGTGATACCAGGGGTTGGAACACTTCAGCCCTCAGAGTTCATGAAAATTGGTTTGATTATGATGCTCGCATCTGTTATTGGAAAGTCTTCACCTAGAGGAAAGCGGACATTAGAGGATGATATTTTCCTTCTATTAAAAATTGCCGGCGTGTCAGCTGTACCAGTTGGACTGATCTTCTTGCAGGATGCAGGGACTGCGGCTGTTTGTATGTTTATTGTTGTGGTGATGGTGTTTTTATCAGGGATCAATTGGAAACTGATCTCTCTCATCGGTTCAGTGGTTGTGCTTTTAATTGCTTCTGTTTTAGCTGTGATCATCTTATTCCCTGATTTTGCGAAAACAATAGGTATTCAGCAGTACCAGATCAACCGGATTACCGCTTGGCTGCCTGATAGTTCTTCGACAGCCAACCAAACACAGACGCAGGATGCATCTGGATCTGATAAATATCAAGTAGAGCAGGCGATTATGGCCATTGGTGCAGGGCAGATTTTTGGGAATGGCATTAAAAACTTAAAGGTCTACGTTCCTGAAGCACAAACGGATATGATTTTCTCCATTATAGGTGAAGCCTTTGGCTTTATCGGCTGTGCGTTTGTTGTGATCATGTTCTTCTTCTTGATTTACCGGCTTGTCGTACTGATTGACCGTATCCATCCTTATAGCCGTTTTGCGTCATTCTTCTGCGTAGGATATACAGCATTGATTGTAATCCATACGTTCCAGAACATTGGCATGAACATAGGCGTGATGCCTGTAACAGGGATTCCACTCTTATTTATCAGCTTTGGAGGAAGCTCTGTCTTGTCTGTTCTCATTGGATTCGGGATCGCCTATAACGCAAGCGTTCAATTAACGAAATATCAAAGTTATTTATTTAAATAAAACGAGTAAGGGCAGTCTAAGTATAGGCTGTCTTTTTTGATGCGAGTTTTAATTTTTGAAAAGCCCTATGTCTTTGCCTTATGATAGAAGAAGTGAAGGAGGTCTTCGAATTGAACAAAACGATAGAAACCATATTAAATCATCGATCCATCCGTTCGTTTACAGACGAGCGTTTGACAGAAGAAGAGGTGCTGACACTGATCAAAAGTGCACAGGCTGCTTCGACATCAAGCTATGTACAGGCGTATAGTATTATTGGGGTGACAGATCAGGGGAAGAAGGCCAAGCTTGCTGAACTGGCTGGGAATCAGCCATACGTTGAGAAGAACGGGCATTTCTTTGTCTTCTGTGCAGACTTGAAACGCCATGATCATATTGCAAAAAAAGCAGGGAAGAATCATCAGGAGGCGCTTGAGAATACGGAAGCCTTTCTCATTAGCGTCATCGATGCGGCATTGGCTGCACAAAATGTCAGTGTTGCTGCAGAATCAATGGGACTTGGGATCTGCTATATTGGCGGACTGCGTAATCAGCTGAGAGAAGTCTCTGAAGTGCTTGAAACGCCATCTTATGTGCTGCCGTTATTCGGTCTGGCTGTTGGCCATCCAGCTAATCAGTCGTCACAAAAGGAACGGCTGCCAGTTGAACTCATATATCATGAAAATTCATATCAGCAAGATGAAGCGCATGTGGATCGTTATTTAAAAGAATACGACGATCGTATTTCCGCATATTATGAAGCACGAACAAACGGTGAGAGAAAAGATACTTGGTCTGAGCAGATGCTGCGGGGCTTTAGCCAGCCAAAGCGTGCCTTCCTTGGAGAATTTGTGAAAGAGAAGGGATTTAATCGAAAATAAATAAGACATCCCCCTTTCCATTAAGAGAGGGGGATTTCTGTAAGAGGTGCAGCATAATGAAATTAAGTATACTGGATCAATCTCCTTTGATAGGAGGCGCTACGCCTGCTGAAGCACTGAAGCAGACGGTTGAACTGGCGAAGCAGGCGGAGAAGTGGGGTTATCACCGTTTTTGGGTATCAGAGCATCATTTTTCAAACCGGCTTGCAGGATCGAGTCCAGAGGTGCTTCTCGGCCATTTATCAGCCGTTACATCGCACATACGCATTGGCTCTGGCGGCGTTATGCTCCCGCACTACAGCGCCTATAAAGTAGCAGAGAACTTCAGGGTTCTCGAAGCGCTGGCTCCTGGCAGAATCGATCTTGGGATTGGACGTGCCCCTGGTGGTATGCCTATTTCCTCCATTGCCCTTCATCATGGTGAGCGAAAGCGTCTAGGCGACCAGTATCCTGAGCAGGTAGAGGAATTGAAGGTCTATTTACATGATCTAGCGGATGAATTTTACCCGCTGCCTCATTTGACTGCTTCTCCGAAGGTAGAGACCGCGCCAGAAGTATGGATGCTTGGTTCTTCTGGAGGGAGTGCAAGGCTTGCGGCGAAAGCAGGTGCAGGCTACACGTTTGCGCTTTTTATTAATGGTGAAGGCGGAGAAGACTCTGTGGAGCAATATATCAATCGATTTGAACCTTCAGTATTCGGTGATCAGCCGCGTGTCAGTCTGGCAGTCTTTGTTTTATGTGCCGAAACAGAGGAGCAGGCAGAAAAACTGGCTGTCAGCTTAGATTTATCTTTACTTGCCAATGAACAGGGGCTGAATCTTGAAGGCTTTCCTTCATATGAAGAGGCACAGTCGTATTCCTACAGTCCTTATGAACAAAAACGAGTGGCTGCCAATCGTCAAAGGATGGTCGTTGGAACACCAGCATCTGTGAAAAAGCAGCTGACCACACTCGCGAAGGCTTATCGGACAGATGAATTGATCGCTGTAACCATCACACATCACTTGCAAGACAGGCTCACATCGTATCGTTTATTAAAAGAAGCCTTTGATGCATAACGTATGTATATTTATCGCCTGCGGAGCCAGTACAAGGGAAAAAGGAGCATCATGGTGAGGAAGAAGGCGGCTGACACCAGCAGGCTGAGCGGATAGATACAGGAAGCATAAACAGTCAGCTCGCATGCTTGATGAAAAGGACGAGGCTGCTTCGTATGTAAAAAGGTTAGAAAATAAACCAATGTGATCGTCAGAAAAAAAGCAGTAAAAAAAGAAACGATCCATAGCAAAATCAACATGAGTTTCTCTTTCCTCCATATATGATCGAAAAGCCTTGATGAGCTTATCCGCTCATACAAGGCTTTTCTTGTGATCCATATTTATTCAGGGTAAATTTCGAAAGGTTCCTTCGTTTGTACGGTATCTGATTTTCCTTTCAAACTTGCATACGCAAGCATTGTATACTCACCAGCTTCAAGCTTCTGGCCTTGATTGATTGTGCCATTCCATTTTACGCGGTGCTCTCCTTTATCAACATGTTGATAAACACCAGCTTCACCTAAATACTCTCCATCGGTCGAGTAGACAAGGAATGCAAGGTTCTCAGCACCGCCAGGCAGGTAGCTGCTAATGACATAGCTTCCAGCACGATTGTCCGGCTCTACGGAAACAGAAGTGACGCGCGGATAATCAGGCTCTTTCACAATCAATAAAGTAGGGATTTCCGTGACCTTTCTGCCATTTTCGCGAATGGTGATGCTGCCTTGGTACGTCCCTTTTTTGGTTTTTCCGTAATTCACCTGGACTGCGGAAGTAAAGGATCCAGTGGAATTCCCTTTGACGGTGATTTTTTTCGTTCCGTTTGTACTAATGCCGCTGCCATTGAATTTGTAATCAATGGTATACGTTTTCGGTGCTTTTGAAAGGTTTTCTACCTTAAATTTCTTCGTTTTGATTTGAACGCCTTTTTCCTTTAAGAAAGTGCCGTATGAATAGCTCGCATCAGAAACGATAGAAGACGCTTGAAGTGATTCCATGATTCGAACGCTGCCTGTTCCTTGTGTGTTATGAGGGAATGGGCTGCCATTTGCGTCAAATAGTTTTTCTGCTGTATTCATCAGCAATGCTTTGATTTGTTCAGTTGTGTACGATGGTTTTGCTTGTTTGATGATCGCTGCAACTCCTGCCACATGCGGAGATGCCATACTTGTTCCTTGCTTAGAACCATATCCGTAAGGCTGAGAAGGATCATGTGTTGGGATCGTACTCACAATGCTGACACCGGGTGCTGATAAATCAGGCTTAATCATCCACGTATCCACAACCGGTCCGCGGGATGAGAAGTCAGCGACTTGCTCACTAAGTTCTTTGACAAATTGAATGGTGAAAGCCGTTGTATCGTTTCCAGCCTCAATGGCTTTGATAAGCGCTGTTCCTTCAGCTTTTGACAGCTTAATTGTAGGAAGTGCGAGACCTGGTACGTCGACTGGAATCTCTCCATCGGTATTGTTATACATCACAACGCCGATTGCACCAGCGGCTTTTGCATTGTCGACTTTATCCACAAAAGCAATGGCACCACGTTCAATTACGGCCACCTTTCCTTTAACATCGATGTCTTCAAATGCCTTTTCGTCACCGATTCCTGCTTGGACGAGTGTGACTTGTTTTTGGTCAAGCGCTTTTAAATCACTCTCTTGGTAGTAGCCCATGACTTTTGCAGTAGAATAATTCGGGAATTTCACATTGTAAAGGCTGTACGGAAGCTGAGTTGCTCCGACAGAAATGGCTTCTCTTGAGGTGCCGGGAGAACCGACAGTCCAGTTGTTAGGACCGCTGTTTCCATTCGAAGTAACAGCTACAACGCCTTCAGACATGGCCCAATCGAGTGCAATGCTCGTTGCATAATCAGGGTTATTGACACTGTTTCCAAGAGAGAGGTTCATGACATCTGCTCCGTCAGTAACAGCCCGGTCGATGCCTGCAAGAACGTTCTCAGTTGTTCCAGATCCACCTGGTCCCAGTACACGGTATGCAAGAAGCGTGGCATCCTTTGCGACCCCTTTAATTTGTCCATTTGCCGCAATCGTTCCTGCAACGTGTGTGCCGTGATCTGTGGATTCGCCTCTAGGATCTCCTTTAGGTGTCTCTTGCGGAGAATAATCATTATCAACAAAGTCATAGCCTTTGTATAAACCGAAGTTTCCTTTTAAATCAGGGTGGGTATAGTCTACTCCAGTATCAATGACTGCGACTTTGACCCCTTTTCCGGAATAGCCGGCATCCCATGCTTTTGGTGCACCGATAAATGGAGCGCTCTTATCCATAAGCGGGGAGACATCTTCGTTTGGAAGCTGGATGCTTTCCTTTTTCACTTCATCGGTTTTATATGTAACATCCGGATAAACGGCTTTTACTCCATCAACTGCGAGCAGCTTCGGGATTTCGTTTGCAGGAAGTTTCATAGAGAAACCAGAGAAGACTTTTTCATATTCTTGACGAACACTCGCTTTATCTACCTCTTTGAGTGCTGCGTTCTTTACTTTTGTTCGAGATTTTTTGAGGGAGGCTTTTGTTTGTGATTCGCCTTCTTGCTTGGCTTCAACTAAGGATTTTTCCTTTAATTCAACAATGACAGTGGTTTGTTTTCTCGAGTTGACATTGATTTCACCGAAGATTTCTGCTTTTTCTAGTTCCATCTTTTTGTTAGATGGAGCAGCAGCAGCCTGTTGACCGGTAAAGAATGTGGATAAAATAAAAATAGTGGAGAACAATAGAACAGAAGAACGAGATATGACCTTTTTCATTAATTTTCCCCTTTCTAGCTGTGTTTTTAGGGAGATAGCCTTTCTTTTTGTGGATAAATAGGAAAGATTCACTGCCCGTTATTAAGTATTCAATACGTTGAAAACAATTCCTTTACTAAAATGGTCTTATTTTACATAGTTATAAAGAACTATTTTGTTTATAAAGTCGCACTTATTCACAAATGTCTGTTGATAACTCGATTATTCAGATACATATATGGAAAATAAAAAATTTACATACACAAAATCTAGTAAGAGGGTGTTGATATGTGGATAAATCCTGTTGATAAGGTGTGCTTATCTTTGGGATAGCGTGTGTATAAAATTTTCAATGAAACATCCAGGCACATGATGATCTTCTGCACTTTTCAACAAAACTTCTGAAAACTAGTTGGTTTTTTCACCCAGATTGTGACAAACCTCTCTTTTTTCTCGGGATATGATAGGAGCAGTTGTTTTGCTAGAGCTGCTAGATTCTAAGAAAAGCGGAGGGATGTTCAGTGAAGAAATTAAAAAGCTGGTTGAGCGTATGGTTTGGTTTCATGATGAATGTGCTTGTGAACCCTGGTGTGATGATGAAGAATCAAGGGTTTCAGGCGGCCGCGGCGGATGCTGGATTCTTTCAAGTAGTGAAAGAGAGAGAGCTGGAGAAGCTGGCAGAAGAACATAAGAAGAAACGCAGGGCAGAGAAGCGGTTTACTCAAAGTCTGATGATGCTTGAAGAGAAGACGATGCGAGAGGCGCGTGCTGGTCCGCTCTTACCTTTACAGAAAAAGTGAAACAGGGTAAAATCCCACATAAGAAATGTTATCTGCTGGGAGAGGATACCCCTTGAAGATATATAAAATATTGAATAACAACGCAGTGGTTGTGAAGGAGGGCGATCAGGAGAAAATTGTGATGGGACCCGGAATTGCTTTTCAGAAGGGGAAAAATGACGTCGTTCCTCTTCAAAAAATAGAGAAAATCTTTGTTGTGCGTGAAGAAAATGAGAAATTCAAACAAATTCTTGCCACATTGCCAGAAGCGCATATTGAGGTGGCAGAGCATATCATCAGTTATGCAGAGGGGAAACTCATGATGCCGCTCAGTGATCACATTCACATATCACTGACTGATCATTTGTCCTTCGCCATTGAACGCCTTCAAAAAGGCATTGTGCTATATAATAAATTGCTTGGTGAGATCAAAGTCTTATATAAGCAGGAATATGAGATTGGAAAGTATGCCATTCGTTATGTAAAGGAGCGGCTTGGGGTTGAACTGCCGGACGATGAGGCAGGATATGTGGCACTTCATATTCATACGGCCAAAATGAATACGGAGTCCATGAAAAAGACCGTGAAATATACAACGATGATTAAAGAAATGATCGAGCATATTGAAAGCTATTTTCAGCATTCAATTGATGAGGATAGTATTTCCTATCAGCGGCTTGTGACACATTTAAGGTATGCATTAGGCAGGTTGGAATCGAATGAAGCATTTCAAATCATGGACGAAGACATGCTGATTTTTATCCAAACAAAGTATGATACGGCGTACCGGTGTGCACTTGGACTCGCTGATTTGTTAAAAGATGAATATGGACTTCATCTCCCTGAATCGGAGATCGGCTACATCACGCTGCATGTCCAGCGTCTGCAGGAAGCCGAATTGGTTTAAAATGATCGTGCCTGCATGCAGGCTTTTTTTTATGCACACTACTCTTATTAGTGTATATGGGTCATTGGATTTGAAAAAAGAGGTTGACGCATGTCACAGTCTTATACTATGATGAAAGCGTCATCAAAAATTGATATCGCGGGATTGTGACTGTCAGGCAGGCAAGACCTAAAATTTGCGTAACGAGGGGACGTGTATGTCCTTTACTCGTTGGTGAATTTTAGGTCTTTTTTGCTTTAAAAAAGGAGGAGACATCATGGATTATCAAAAAACAGCTAAAGAATTAATGAAACTGTTAGGCGGCAAGGAAAATGTCATCAGTGCAACGCATTGTGCAACAAGACTCAGATTGGTGGTGAAAAATGAGGATTTGATTGACAAAGAGGCCATTGAAGAACTTGAAGGTGTGAAAGGGGCTTTCTCAAGTTCAGGGCAATTTCAGGTCATTTTAGGAACGGGATCTGTCAACAAAGTATATGAACCATTTGCTCGTGAGACTGGTCTTGAGACTGGCGACGAGAAACAAAAGCCTGTCAGCCATGATGAAGCAGTGAAACAAAAAATGAATCCACTTGCGCGTTTTGCAAAGACGTTATCAAATATTTTTGTACCGATCATTCCAGCAATTGTGGCAAGCGGTTTGTTAATGGGTCTCTTAGGTATGATGAAAGCCTTCAAATGGGCTGATCCAAGCTCTGCGATCTTCCAAATGCTTGATATGTTCTCAAGTGCAGCCTTTATCATTTTGCCGATTTTAATTGGGGTCAGTGCAGCGAAAGAGTTTGGCGGAAATCCGTATTTAGGGGCTGTCATTGGGGGAATTATGATTCACCCGAATCTGCTTAATCCGTGGGGATTGACGGAAGCAAAACCTGAATATATGCATTTATTCAATGTTGATATTGCTCTTCTTGGTTACCAAGGGACGGTTATTCCAGTGTTATTGACCGTATATATCATGTGCCTTGTTGAGAAAAATTTAAGAAAAGTGGTTCCAAACAGTATTGATTTACTTGTGACCCCATTTGTGACCGTGATTGTCACTGGATTTGTGACATTTATTGCAGTTGGACCGCTTGGAAGAATGCTTGGTACAGGAATTTCGAATGCACTGACATTTATTTATGACCATGCAGGGTTCTTAGCAGGACTCATTTTCGGCGGTGCTTACTCTTTAATTGTGCTCACAGGGGTTCACCATAGCTTCCATGCGATTGAGGCAGGATTGCTGAATGATATTGGGCGTAACTATTTGCTGCCGATCTGGGCAATGTCCAATGTCGCCCAAGGCGGGGCAGGATTGGCTGTCTTTTTCTTAGCCAAGCGTGCAAAAACAAAAGAAATTGCCCTTCCTGCTGCCTTCTCTGCTTTTTTAGGAATTACTGAGCCTGTCATATTCGGTGTAAACCTCCGCTATCGTCAACCATTTATTGCGGCGATGATTGGAGGAGCATTGGGCGGGGCATTTGTCGTTTTCACGAAGGTAGCAGCCAATGCCTATGGTTTAACAGGCATACCGATGATTGCGATTGCAGCACCATTCGGTGTTCAGAATGTGGTCAATTATGTGATTGGTATGTTAATCGCTGTTGCTGTTTCATTTATTCTCACTATCATTTTTAAAATAAAAGAAGTCGAAAAATAATCAAGGAGTGGTCACAGTCATGACAACAACTGACGCAGCACTTCGTCAAAAGATAGCAGACCGTATTCGAAACTATGAGCATTTGGTCAAAAAGGATGTGTACCGGCAGCATTTTCATTTGATGCCGCCAGTCGGTCTTTTAAATGATCCGAATGGGCTGATTCAGTGGAAAGGAATTTACCACGTCTTCTATCAGTGGCAGCCATTCAAAACGGGGCATGGTGCAAAATTCTGGGGGCATTACACATCGACAGATCTAGTCAATTGGCAGCACGAAGAAGCCGCTCTTGCCCCAAGTGATTGGTTTGATCAAAACGGCTGTTATTCTGGCAGTGCATTTATAGACGATGGGCGGATGTATGTGATGTACACTGGAAACGTTCGGGATGAACAAGGGAACCGTGAGACGTATCAATGTTTAGCTGTTTCGGAAGATGGTATTCACTTTGAGAAAAAAGGTGTTGTGGCAACGCTGCCGGAAGGATTCACTGCCCATTTTCGAGATCCGAAGGTATGGAAGCGAAATGGCCAGTGGTACATGGTCCTTGGTGCACAAAGCTTAGATCTGAAAGGACACCTTGTCTTATTTACCTCTGATACGTTAGATAATTGGACGTTTCAAGGCACGATTGCAGGCAGCGGAAAGAATGGTTTAGACAATTTCGGCTATATGTGGGAATGTCCAGATCTGTTTGAATTAGACGGCCGGGATGTATTGATTGTGTCACCGCAAGGACTAGAGTCGGATGGCTTAAAATATCACAACACACATCAATCAGGCTATTTTGTTGGCACATTGGATGATCACTCCTATCAATATACACACGGAGCGTTTGAGGAACTGGACCGCGGTTTTGACTTTTATGCGCAGCAAACCTTTCTAGACGAAACAGGCAGACGACTTTTAATCGGGTGGATGGGGGTGCCTGATCAAGGAGAAGAGCATCATCCGACCATTTCTTATCAATGGATACACTGTCTCACGATCCCGAGAGAGCTCCATTTAGATGAGGACGGACATCTGATTCAAAAACCAGTAAGTGAACTTCAATCCATGCGGACCAATGAACAAGAGCATGTTTTTCATATTAAACGTTCTGTTCATTCCATCCCTGTAGAGGATATTACGAGCGCAGAGGTATTCATTGATCAAATTGATACACAAAAAGGGTTTGAATGCTGTATCCGTGCAGCAGCACGCATTATCTATGATAAAGAGGAAGGGAAGCTGACATTAGAGCGGGATCGATTTGAAGATCGATCAAAGGAAGTTCGTGAAGCACTTATAGAGGAATTACACGACCTTCATATCTTTATCGACTCATCGTCAATTGAGATTTTTGTAAACGGAGGCCGAGAAGTTTTTACTGCACGTTACTTTCCTTCCCCGGGAAATAAATCGATCTCCATCAGTGGCAGAAATGAAACAAAGCTGAAACTGAAGACATGGCATTTACAAAGAGAAGCAGATCAATGATCTGCTTTTTTCTAGTGAGATCAGCCTGTAACTTAAAGCCTAAAGCGTGTATATACAAGGTTGGCCTAAAGCGGTTTGATGACGTTTTACATATATGATAACAGGTGGAATTATGGTATCATTTTAAAATATATACAGCTGAGGCTGACGTTTATCCAAATGCGGTAGGACAAAAAAAGGGGTTGTTTACTTGAATTCAAAACAGCAGCCGACGACTAGAAAACGCTTGGAGACAATGGCAGATCATGTTGAAGATAAACGTGAAGAATATAAAGAATTGCTCATTCAAGTTCAATCTATTCTCGGTGAACCTTCTTTAGAGCAGGAAGAAGTGAAAGAGAAGCTGTCAGATACGTATAAACAAATGAAAGAATATGCTTTATTTGTTGAATCCATTGAAGCCTTTATTCGAAAAATGGCGAAAGAGTCCGATCAGCAAAAATAGGCATTCATGTATGGATAAAAGAGTGTACCTGCGTGCGGGTACGCTTTTTTGTATTCTGACTGATTATTCGGAAATTTAAATGAAAGCGTTGACATTTATATTGTCATGATCAATAATAAATAAAAATTTCATCTGAGCATGTACAGGAGGAACGATATGAACCATACAACCAAGAAATGCCTGATCACCTTTATGATTGTCCTATTTTCTATGAGTTTTCTCAATCCTTCCGTTTCATCTGCCCGAACTCAACACACGTCATTTTTTGCACCTACTGCCTCTGTACCATCTGGTGAATATTATCGCTCACAAGAGGTGGTTCTCCATTCTCCGGTGCCAAAAGCTTCTCTTTATTACACAAAAGATGGCAGCCAGCCGACAACTCAAAGTCAGCGATATAAAAAGCCTATTCATATTGATGCCAATACGACTTTAAAAGTAAACGCTTACATAAATAGGTATCGACTTGCTACGTCTACGTACAATTATCGTTTTGTCACACGAGAGGATATCGCATCATCCTTTTTATCTTTTGAATATCAAGGAATGCCTTATCGGCTGTATATTCCAAAAAACCATAAAAGGGGTAAAGCCTATCCTCTCGTCCTATTCTTACATGGAGGCGGGGAGAGGGGGCCAGACAATCAAAAGCAGTTACTTGCGAATGATGGTGCAGTTTTATGGGCTTCTCCTGAAGTCCAAAAGAAACATCCTTCGTACGTACTTGCACCTCAGGCGCGAGATGCTGTCGATGGAGGCTTTGCATTAACAAGAAATGTGCAAAATGAAATTGATCTGACAAACGTGTTTCAATTTTCACCAGATTTACACAAAGCTTATGATGTCCTTCAGCATGTGTTAACTTCTTATCAGATTGATCAGAAAAGAATTTATGCGACGGGTTTATCACAAGGTGGATTTGGCACGTACCAGTTGAACATCACATATCCTCGTTTGTTTGCAGCAATGATTCCTATTGCGGGGGGAGCAGATCCAAGCAAGGCAGGAATTTTAGCACACAAGCCAATATGGGCATTTCATGCAGAAGATGATTCCATTATCCCTATCAGCTATGCAAGAAATACAATTCAAGCTATTCAAAAAGCTGGCGGCCAGCCGCTTTATACGGAGTATGCTAGTAAGTATGGATATGACCATGCATCATGGACGCCTGCTTATGAGACGCCAGGCTTAACAGATTGGCTGTTTGCACAGAGACGAAGCTTTCGATAAACAAAAACCGATTCACCTCCTAACAAGGCGAATCGGTTTTTTCTGTTTTATTTGTCAAAACGATGAGCAGAATGCTTTGTTGGTCCAATGTATTCGTTTAGCTGGAAAGAGCCTTTAATGGCAGCCGTGATGAATTCTTTTGCTGCATAAATGGCTTCTTTCACGTCTGATCCATTCGCTAGTTCAGCTGTGACTGCTGCTGAGAATGTGCAGCCTGCGCCGTGTGTGTATTCTGTGTCAATTTTATCTGTTTCAAGGCGCTCGAAGGTTTGTCCATCATAAAGTAAATCGATGGCTTTGTCTTCGCTGAGCTTACCGCCTCCAGTGATAACCACATACTTTGCACCAAGTTCGTGAATGCGTTTTGCTGCTTCTTCCATTTGTTCGATCGTTTTGATCTCGCCGATTCCGCTTAATTGACCTGCTTCGAAAAGGTTAGGTGTGATAACGGTTGCCAGTGGCGTGAGCTTTTCACGCAGTGCTTCCGCGTGCTCTGGGTAAAGGACTTCGTTCGCACCCTTACAAACCATGACAGGATCAATGACGACATTTTTTAGGTCATATGTTTTGATGGTGTCAGCTGCAAGCTCGATCACGTCGACGGTAGGAAGCATACCCGTTTTCAGTGCATCTACACCAATGCCTTCTACAATGGTAGAGAGCTGCGCGCGAATTGTCGCCGTATCAATTGGAAACACCTGATGATCCCAATGATTATGTGGGTCCATTGCAACGACAACGGTTAAAGCTGTCATCCCGTAGACGTTTTTTTCTTGAAACGTTTTTAAATCTGCTTGGATACCTGCACCGCCGCTTGAATCCGAACCTGCGATGGTGAGTGCTTTATTCATAGACATAGTTGCTGAACCTCCAATGTGATGTGTAACAGTTATTGTTCTATCCCTTATTATAATCAGCTTTTCCGTTTATCACAATGAAACGGCATAAAAAAGCGTTCCTCTCTTCGGAACGCCTCTCTTTCTTACCTTTTACAAATCACCAATTTCCCTTTTTTCAGCTCGTCTAAAAGGGTTAAGGCTAACTCTTGATCGGCCCCAGTTGACATCATTTTGGCCATCAGTTCATCATCCCGGGTGCGAATGACATTGGCGACTTGATCCAAAATTCCTTGATCGACCGCTGTCATGCTTTTGGCGTCTGTATGCTCTGTTACGGTATCAGAGCGTTCTGGGTCGTAGGCAAAAACAAAAACAGCGTCCTTTGATGATCCCGATGAATGAATGTGGTCAATGGTCTGTTTTGCTTCTTTACTATTCTCCACCGTGATATATTCCATCATCATCACTCCTTTTCATCAAAAATTCCCATTTTCCCATCAAATCAAACCGCCTTTTATATCATGAGAAGAAAGTCAATTTATGTTTTAATGGAAAAAGACGAATCTATTAAAGGAGTAAGCTGCATATGAAGATTTCCTTATTAATTGTGACACATAACCGGCTCAGCGCACTGTGTGAGCTGCTTGAATCCATTACAAGACAAACCGTACAGCCTTTTGAAATTGTTGTCGTCAATGATGCAGGAGAGCGAGTCGACATCATTCGGGAACTTTACCCTGAGCTTCCGATCCGCTTGATTCATTTAGATAAGAATGTCCAGCATGTAAATGCCAGAAATGTGGGGGTGCGGGAGCTGACAGGCGACGTCATCATGCTGAGTGACGACGATGATTACTTCACACCTTGTCATATCGAACGCATGAGCAAGGCGCTGGAGGATGCCGATTTTGTCTTTTCTGATGCAGAAATTGTATCATTTGAAGAAAAAGGCGCGACCCGTTTTCCGCTGTCGAGACGTTTGTTTGCTTATACAGCAGATATTGAGGATATGCGTGTCTTTTCTACATATGTTCCTTCGGGCAGTATGTACAAACGCTGTATACACGATGAGATAGGCTATTTTGATCCAGCGATGCATCATTATTGGGACTGGGACTTCTTTTTGCGTGTATCACAGCATGCCCGAGTGAAACGAGTGCCAGCTGCGAGCGTGATTTATGCTTTTTTTGACGGCGGTGGAAATCAGTCTAGTGATCTTGGTGAAACAAGGAAAAACTACTTAGATGATTTAAGTGAAAAGCATGAACTGGGCGATCTGCCGACAGCGAACTTTGCTATATTATTAGAAGAACCAGCGATGAAAAAAAGAGAATCAGAGAGTGAGATTGTGTGGGATGGAAAACCGATGATCTCCAGACTAGCGCAGCAAGTAGAAGGAGGAAAACCACAATGAAGCCATTTTTAAATGATAGCTGGTGGGCTGTGATGAAAAGTGAATTTGAACAGCCGTATTATCAGGAATTACGTGAATGGATGAAGGAAGAATATCGCACGCAGACCGTTTTTCCAAAACCAGATGACGTGTATCGTGCTCTTCATTTGACGTCATATGAAAAAGTCAAAGTGGTGATTTTAGGACAAGACCCTTATCATGGCCCAGGGCAGGCACATGGATTAAGCTTTTCTGTTCAGCCGGGCGTCAAACATCCGCCATCTTTGAGAAATATTTTTCAGGAGCTAAAGGATGATCTTGGCTGTCCTGTTCCAAACCACGGCTCACTTGTCAGCTGGGCAGAGCAGGGTGTGCTGCTTTTAAACACTGTGCTGACTGTGAGAAAGGGGGAGGCGAATTCTCATAAAGGCAAGGGCTGGGAACGTGTGACAGACCGCGTGATTGATGTGCTGAATCAGCGTGAACAGCCCGTCGTTTTTGTGTTATGGGGAAGACATGCTCAAAACAAGAAAGAACGCATTGATCAAAACAAGCATTTCATCATTGAGTCACCTCATCCAAGTCCTTTTTCTGCAAGAAACGGCTTTTTTGGCAGCCGGCCGTTTTCAAAGGTAAACGCGTATTTAAAGCAAATGGGGATTGAAGAAATCAATTGGTGTATCAAGGATATTGAATGAAAATAGGACGAGGGGAGAGACCCTTCGTCCTGTTTATTTTAAAAATTTACGAACCAAGTCGAGTCCGTTTTTCGCATTTGGATAACGGAAGGAAAAATCGAAGCGATTGGTTTGCCGCAGGACGCTTTTTTCATGCGTAAAAGTAAAGAAGCTGTCCTTCCCGTGATATCGCCCCATGCCGCTTTCGCCGACGCCTCCGAATGGCAGGTAAGGTGTAGCGACATGCATAAGCGTGTCATTGATACATCCTCCGCCAAATGAGAGGTTGTCTAGAATATAGGTTTCTGTTTCTTTATTTGTCGTAAATAAGTAAAGCGCAAGCGGCTTTGGCCTTGCTTTGATCATATGAACTGCCTCATGCAGAGAATCAAAGGTCATGACAGGCAGAATCGGTCCGAAAATTTCCTCCTGCATGACGGGATCTTCCCATGTGATGTGGTCTAAAATGGTCGGAGCGATTTTGAGCTCCTGTTCATTGCGCTGTCCACCTGTGACGATCGTTCCATTTGAGAGAAATTGTGTAAGCCTGTCAAAATGACGCTGGCTGACATTTTTTCCAAAGTGCGGATGCGTTTCGGGATGTTCACCATAAAAGTCACGGATACAGGCTGTCATTTCTCGCAAAAGTTCCTCTTTGATGGATTCATGAACGAGCAAATAGTCTGGTGCAATGCAGGTTTGCCCTGCATTGGTGAATTTTCCAAAGGTGATCCGCTTCGCTGCTAACTTGATGTCGGCATCAGGCATGACGATGCTGGGACTTTTTCCACCAAGCTCAAGTGTGACAGGGGTCAAATGTTTTGCGGCGGCTTCCATGACGACTTTGCCAACTGCCACACTTCCAGTAAAGAAGATATAATCAAAGGGCAGTTTCAGCAGCTCTGTACTGACTTCAACACCGCCCTCTACGACAGCCGCATGGTCTTCTTGAAATACATGTTTGATGATAGTGCTGATCACTTGTGAGACTGCCGGCGTCAGCTCAGACGGCTTTAAAATCACAGCATTTCCCGCAGAAATCGCGCCGACTAATGGAGAAAGGGCCAATTGGAAAGGATAGTTCCAAGGAGCAATGATGAGCACACTTCCATAGGGTTCCTTGATGATCATGCTTTTTGATCCGATATGAGTCAGCGGTGTTTTCACGCGAGTTGGCTTCGCCCATTTGTGAAGGTGCTTGAGGGTATGATTGATTTCTTCATACACTATCCCGACCTCTGTTGTATAGGCTTCCTGTTCGGATTTATGTAAATCATGGGCTAAGGCCTGTAAAATATCCTTTTCATGCTGTTTGATTGCTGCTTTTAAGTCTTGAAGAATGCGGATGCGTTCTTGAACCGCCGGCTTCTGAAAGACTTTTTGTTTCTGAAATAGAGCAGTGAGCTTGTCCATTATTCAATCCTTTCATAGACGATGTTGTTTCTTTTATTATGTGTGAATGAAGATGACGGGTCAAATAAGAGAGTCGTGAGCGCACTGCTTTAAAAAAATGAACCCATTTGGTTTGTTCATTTGGTAAAATAATGTTGAAAAGAGATTTTTTTAGATTGGAGGGTCTACCCTTGAATATTCATATATCAAGCCTGCTTCAAAAAATGGAGGAAGCGGTTCAAAAAGCAAAACAAAGTGGAAATGATGAAGAGGTGAAACGTCAAGTAGCGGCCATTTCTTCACTATGTGATGTCATTCTCGACGCACCATCACAGGTGCAAATACCACAGTCGCCGGTTATCTCACCACCTCCATCGATACATACACCATCAGCGCCATCTGTGTCTACAGATCAAGCCATGCTGGAGAAACTCATGGGCACAAGTGGCGCGAAGAAATTTCAGCAAAATGATGACGGTCAAAAAGAGAAGGACGGGAATGGCGACTCTATTTTTGATTTTTAATGTCTTGTCACGACAAAGGGAAGGTGATCGGTTTGAAACTATTTTTGGGCGCCATTCAGTGGATGGCATTTTTTATCGCAGCTTCTATTGCCGTACCAATTGCGATTGCACAAGCATTTGAATTGAACCAAGTGCAATCGGCGGAGCTGATTCAAAGTACTTTCTTTTCACTTGGTCTTGTGGCAATGGTGCAGTGTTTATGCGGCCATATGCTGCCGATTAATGAAAGTCCAGCAGGGCTTTGGTGGGGTGTGTATACCCTTTATGCCGGCATGACAGGTACAATCTTTGCGACGTATCCTGAAACCCTGCAAGCATTACAAGGGGCTTTAATTTTTAGTGCTGTTTTCTTTTTTATTTTTAGTCTATTTAAAATCATCAATTGGCTCGCGTCTTTATTTACGCCAGTCGTCACAGGCATTTACCTGCTGCTGCTTGTTGTGCAGCTAAGTCAGCCAATTATGAAAGGGCTGATGGGCATCGGCTATCGGGGAAATCAAGTAGATGGGCTTGTCTTTTGCTTATCGATCTTGATCATTATCCTTACCTTCATGATCAGCCGCTCAAAATGGCATTACTTAAGACAGTTTTCAGTGTTATTCGCACTTGCAGGCGGATGGCTGTTATTCGCTCTACTCGGATTGGCGAAGCCGGTCCGAATTCCAGAACAAATCATCGAGTTTCCGAAGCTGTTTCCATTCGGTATGCCGGTCTTTGACAGTGGATTGCTTGTCACGTCCTTTTTTATAACGATTTTACTCATTGTGAACATGCTGGCAAGTATTCGAATTGTGGAAAGCTCAGTGAAGGCATTTGGTGAACTGCGTGAGCGGAAGAGAGCACGCCCTGCCGGTTTTGTCGCAGCATTTGGTCATTTATTAAGCGGGCTCATCGGGGCGATTGCGCCTGTACCTATTTCTGGGGCAGCCGGATTTATCCAGACAACCAAAATTCCTTCGAGAAAGCCTTTTTTCATAGGAAGTCTGCTTGTTGTTCTCATTAGTTTGTTTCCTCTGCTCATGAGCTTTTTCTCTGCATTGCCATCCCCTGTGGGGCTTGCTGTAAACTTTGTGGTCTTCTCTTCTATGATTGGGATTGCGATGTCGGAGTTTGATCAGTATGAGAAAGAAGAAATTCCGCGGATTCGCTTTGTTCTTGGGATTGCTGTTTTAGCAGGCGTAGGGGCGATGTTTGTGCCTCAGGGGGCCTTGAAAGGGATGCATCCTGTGCTCATTTCATTATTAAGCAACGGTCTTGTTCTAGGCACACTCATTGCGATCGTGGTCGACCAGGTCTTGTTACGAAAGAAAAAGAAATCCGACAATCTCGTGTCAACGTAAAGGGAAAGTTGAATGTCGCCCTTCACCCGCGCTATGATAAATATAATTGACGAGATAAGGAGAATGACGAATGAAACTATTTTTCATTTTAGGTGCCATTAACGCCATGCTTGCTGTTGGACTTGGAGCCTTCGGTGCGCACGGTCTAGAAGGGAAAATCCCTGAAAAATATATAGAAATATGGAATAAAGGTGTTCAATATCAGATGTTCCATGCGATAGGACTATTTATTGTCGCCTTTCTTGCAGATAAGCTATCAGGTGTTTCCCTAGTTCCAACCGCTGGCTGGGTGATGCTTGCAGGCATCCTTTTCTTCTCAGGAAGCCTTTATGTGCTGGCATTGACGCAGGTAAAGATTCTAGGTGCCATTACTCCTATTGGCGGAGTAGCATTTATCGCTTCTTGGATCATGCTTGTCATTGCAGCAGCAAAAAATTTATAAGCCAATAAACCGATGCTCTCATAGGGGCATCGGTTTTTTTCTTAACTCCAGTAAGGGGTATAGTTGGGCGGTGCTTGATAATAAGGGACGTAGTGAGATGGAGGGACAGGATGCGTTTGAGACTCTTCCTCCCGGTGGCAAAATGGTCCGATAAACACACTTGGTTTCACAGGCTTTATCGCCTGCTTCCACTGTGTTTCGTTCATGCAATAAGTATGGGCCATGATGTGAGAAGGGGTGAGGGTGAGAAGGTCTGAGCCTAGGATCACTTCAGGTGTAGATGCGTTAAAAATGGCTAACAAATGAGTTCTGTCTTGGAGAGCGACTTCATAGTGCCACCAGCCTTGAGGCACGTTTGCCACCTGTCCAGGTGTGATGGTGTAGGTGTGCAGTTTTTTTGTAAATGGATTCAGCATCGATACGGCAGCAGAACCGGCTATACAATAAACAAGCTCTGCCGCATTTTGATGATAATGAGGCTCTACGACTTTGCTTTTACTCAAATATATATCCAGCAGGGACACTTGATCCAACGAGTTTAATTGTTTTTTTCCTAATACATTAATCAGGTTATGCTCATCGAATTTCACAAGGGGGCTTTGATTCAGATCGTATGAAAATTTGACATTTGGTGATGTATAATCCAGCTCAACAGTCATTGATGTCACCTCTAGGCTTTTGATAAAAACTACTAGGCATCTTATGAGCAGCGCTCTAGAGGGGTGACAAAAACCTAGACAAAAGAAAAAAGCAAGGGCGCCTGAGCCTTGCTTTTGCCATGCTTGACGTTATCTCGGAGAATATGTTGACATCGAATAAGGATAATCATATTGAATTTCTCCATCAAATGTAATGTAATCAAGATAGATTGTTAATAGTAAGTATCGTGTTCCTGTCTTATTATCACTAATGATAATGTGGTCACGTCCTGCAGCTTCTATGACGCCTCTAAAAATCTTCGAATTCCATTCCTTACTCGCCTCAAACGTCATATAAATCGTGGCTACCTTGCCGCGGTTCAATCGTAAAATATTTTCAATATAGGACTGCTCAATAGGCAGCTGTCCTGTGACATTCTGCTGATAAACCGGTCCAGAAGGAATTTGATAGGGCTGACCGCCGCCCTGCGTTCCTTGGCCTCCTTGTGAAGTACCGGTTGACGGCATTGGTGAAAACCCCTGCTGCATTTGACCCTGCGTTTGGGGAGGGACTGAATAACCCATCTGCTGCGCAGGATACGGATTTGCTCCATATTGTTGCTGGCGGAAATCTTGACCTTCGAAACCCGAACCTTGCCCAAATTGATTTTTCAATTTCATAACGTTCCTCCTCTTTCCTCATGGTGTTCTAAACAGAAGGCGCTAAAGCACCTGTTGTTTCCATAGCATTCTTTCTCTCTTTCACACTATGAGACAGGAGGGGAGAATATGTACATTGAACGAAAAAAAGGAACTGCTATGCAATTCCTCAGCGTGAAGACAATCCCTCGTATTCTATCGGTACTCGTCCTTTTTACATGATCCAGTTTATAGCGTGCTGAATATCAAATAAAAGTGTCATGATGAGAAAAAAAGCGGCGAGCGGTGTGATCACAATGATGAAGGCTTGCCATAATCTGAGCTTCATCACAGCGACAATGCCTAAAACAGCCATTCCCAATATCCACGTCTTTGCATATGCTTCCGTAAGAGGTAAAAGATCGAGATAATACCATACTTCATAATGCTGATCTAAATATGGTGAGATTTTAACAAACGTATACGGACCAAGCATCCCAACAGTGAAAATCCAAGTAAGTGAAAATAAAGCAGAAGGGAAAAAGACCGTCAGTGTGCACGCTTTGAGTATATCTCGATACGCCGTTTGACAGCCGAAAAAGAGACGTCCTAACCACTTGATGATGAGGACACCGAAAAATAGAATCATATTGCCTGCCAAAATACCATATCCCGCTCCTTGTAACAGAATAAAAGGGAATGGAATATGATTGCCCATATACTCGCTAAAATACCCTTCATAGATCCAGCCCGTACCGGCGATACTTGCAAGGAGCATCATCAGCCAAATGGGAATATTGGAATGTTGATATGAGCGAATAATCGTTTTTGTTGCGACGAAAATTTTAAAAAATCGAAAAAATCCTTTTACTTCCTCTTCTTGGGAGTGATCATTCTTCATAGCTTCCAATGTTCTTTACTCCTTTAATACACACAAATGATTACTTATATTACCAAAAAGTTCGCATTTTTCAAAGATAGATCAATAAAAAAATACAATTTTATCAAAAATAGGTCACTCTACAGTCTCTTTAAGAGGAGACACATATGATAAACATAGTTTGAAAGAGACCGAGGTGAAAACTTTGACAAAAGTAACTGTCATTATGACGAGCTACAACAAGGCGGCTTACGTCGGCAGATCGATTGAAGCGGTCCTGCAGCAGACGCTGTCAGAATTTGAACTTTTTATCATGGATGATGGATCAAACGAAAAAACCCTTGCTGCTATTGAACCGTTTCGCAAAGATCCGCGCGTTCATTTTATCCAAAGCGGTGTCAAAACGCTGGAAGAGAGAACAGCGAAAACTCGCTACGCCGTGCTGATTAATCAAGCATTAGAACTGGCAAAAGGGGAGTATATTTCCTATGCCACAGATGACAATGTCTACGCCCCGGACCGTTTAGAGAAGCTCACTCATTATCTAGATGCCCATCCAGGTAAAGATATTGTCTATTCTAGTTCTAAAGTGATCTATTTAAATAGCAAAAAAGAGCCAGTGAAGGAAACGGTTCGGCCGGCGCAAACAGTTCAATGGAATGCCCCCTGCGCCATAGATCATTGCTCGGTCGTGCATCGTACATCCATTTTATCAAAAATTCATGAGGAATTTGGGTCTTACTGGGACGAGAGTCCGCATTTTTACCGAATAGGGGATGCCCGTTTCTTTTTCCGCTTAAATCATTTTTATCCGTTCTATCCCTTTGATGAAATATTAGATACAAATTACATTACAGAACAGTCCATTCATTATCAGCTGGCAGAAGAAGAGAAAAGTGCCTTTATTCAAGCACTTCCCGAGCAGTCCACCTGCTGGGAGCTTCGCAGTATATTAAAACAAAGACATGGGAGGTGACCTGAAGTGTCGCACTATATTCATCATTATTGGCAGGTGTACTTTGAGTATGTGAATCTGATGAAGGATTTGTCCTACAAGCAAATTCCTCTTGGGTTGATCAGTAATTTTTATCAATATATCAGTCCTGAAGTGAGGGAACGCATGGAAGATGAAGCATTCGGTCAAGAACTGACAACCGCTTGTCCATTACCGGAAGAGATTCAGCCATTTTTTGATCAGCATAAACAGCAGATCAAGCGTATTGCTTATCGTCCGGCGAATGGAAAGGTATTGCTTCACTTTGAACACCTGCGTTTTACGGAACAAAATTACATGCGGTTCCATCCAAACCAAACGGTGGTGCTCGCTCGCTGGAAGAAGGCGGATTATTACGGATTACCCGTGATCAGTAAGCCGGAATTAGCCGGAGAGGTTAATAAAGAAGCCCACGCTGAATATATTGAAAAAGCAAATGCTCTCCTTAAACCTTACGCTCACCACCCTGTCTTTGGCAATGTCTTTTTTAGAGAAAAACTGCGGAAGGACATTGTGCAATTTATTGATGTCATTGACCAGATAGAAATGCTATTTCAAATGCAGCCGATTGCAGCTGTTATTGTTGGAACGACAGAGGATGTCTACAGCCGCGTACTCGCTTTGCAAACAGTGAAACGCCAGCTTACGAGTATCTGTCTTCAGCACGGCGCGCTTATGGGAGACGAAGCCTTTTTACCGATTTTTACGACTTGTCATGGGGTGTTTGGAAAGTATGAAAAGGATTGGTATGTAGACAAAGGCTGTCAGCCGGAACAGGTGGAAATCACAGGTCATCCGAGGTTTGATTTGGTGAAGGAGCGAACGCCGCTTCAACAGGATCTCATTTTTCGTAAATTGAATTTCAGTCCGGCTAAAAAGACCGTGCTTGTGGCAACGCAGCCGTTTTCTGAAGCCTTTTATGGCGATGTTCTTAAAACGATCGCCAAACGGAAAGACATTCAGCTGATCATGAAGCCGCATCCTTGGGAAATTGCTCGAAATCGATTAAATGACTATGTGTCTATTGAACGAGCGGGAAATCATGTGAAATTGATTAAAAAAGAAATTGATCTGTATGACCTGCTGCCATATGTGGATATCGTGATTACGCTCACATCCACAGTGGGTCTTGAAGCAATGCTTTTTGAAAAGAGTGTGCTGATCGGGAAAATGACAGAAGGCAGAAGATACCCATATTACGAGTCGCTTGGCAGCTATCATATGGAAAACCCTGTTGAACTAGCTGAGAAAGCCATTCGTATTTTGTCGGATGAACAAGAGATGAAACTGGCAAAGCAGCAAGGAGCTCAGTTCATTAAACAACATTATCCGCATGCGCGATCTATCGATGTTCTGCTTTCTCTGCTCAAAACAAAAACTGGTGTGGATTTTCAGAGATGAAGATAGGGGTGTGCAAGCGATATGGGAAAAAAGAGAGCACAATTTCTTCCTTATGCTCTGCCTTTCATTGAGCAGGAGGAAATTGATGAAGTCATTGGAACATTAAAGTCCGGCTGGCTGTCAACTGGACCAAAAGTAAGACAGTTTGAAGAAGAATTTCAGCAACTGACAGGTGCAAAACATGCGATCGCTGTCAATTCATGTACGGCTGCTTTATTTTTAGCCTTAAAGGCAAGAGGGATTGGGGCTGGGGATGAGGTGATTACAACCCCTCTGACATTCTGCGCAACAGCTAATATGATTATCCATACGGGGGCAGCGCCTGTATTTGTCGATATTGATCCAGCGACCCTCAACATAGATGCAGAGAAAATAGAAGCGGCCATTACACCACATACAAAAGCGATTGTTCCTGTTCACTTTGCCGGTCAATCGTGCGATATGGACCGAATTTTAGCGATTGCCAAAAAGTATGATCTATTTGTACTTGAAGATGCTGCCCACGCTCTTTACACAACGTACCACGGTCAGCCCGTTGGATCCATTGGTGATGCGACCGCTTTTAGCTTTTATGCAACGAAAAACCTAGCGACTGGTGAAGGCGGCATGCTGACAACAAATGATGATGCGCTTGCTGCTCGGATTAGAAGACTAGCGCTCCATGGGATGAGCAAGGGAGCGTGGAATCGTTATGGAGAAAAAGGAACGTGGTATTACGAGGTCGAGGAACCAGGCTATAAAATGAACATGTTTGACGTGCAGGCATCGTTAGGGCTTGTTCAGTTAAACCGTCTGGATGACATGCAGGCACGGAGAGAACAGATTGCAAAAGCATACAATCAGGCTTTTCAAAAAGAAGCGGGTCTGATCCTGCCGCCTGTGCATCAAGATGGAAGACATGCATGGCATTTGTATGTACTACAAGTGAATCCAAAAGAAGCATTCATCACGCGGGATGAACTGATTGATCAACTGCAAAAGGAATATAAAATCGGCACGAGTGTTCACTTTATCCCTGTTCACTTGCATCCATACTATCAGGAAACATATCACTATTCACCAGAGGATTTCCCTGAGTCACTCGCATACTACAAGCAGACGCTCTCACTGCCGCTCTATCCAAGTATGACAGATGAAGATGTGCAGGATGTTATCACAGCGGTGTTGTCTATTTTAAAAGAACAGAGGGCATCATCATGAAGGTCGTTCATGCTGTAGATGATCAGGTGCTCGCTGCTTGGCTGGAGAAATACGGTCAACAAGCGGAACAAATGAACGGCTTCAAGCAGTTTGCTCTTGTTAATGGCGCCCAGCTCAAAGCAGTCCTGTTATATGAATGGTCAAAATGGGAAAGCGGCATTTTTGATCAGCATATTTTTCATGTGAAGTTTGTGGAAGCGGAGTCAGCGTCTTCTTTTCAAGAATTGATGGAGCGTTTCATCAATTGGATGAGAACTGAAAAATGCGATTTTTTCTTTTTACGTCTTGAAGCGTCTGATCTTGTAAAAAACCGTATCGTTCAAAGACTGTCACATGTGTACTATGTGGGAGGTCTCACTCGTCTTGAGGCGCCGCCTGTTCATATGGAGCTTCCATCAACAGGTGAAGATGTGGTTATTAGTCTGCCGGATGAAAAGGATTACGATGAGGCGGTCTCACTTGCTCATCAGGCGTTTGGGAAAAGCCGATACGCACTTGATCCTTTTTTAGATCAGAATGTCGTCCAGCATTTCTTTCAGGAATGGATGAGAAACAATTTACTCGGACGTGCAGATATCAATCTCGCGGCAAAGGTGAATGATGAAGTCATTGGTTTGATTCAAGGGGTGACAAAGGGAGATGAACTAGTGCTTGATTTATTGTCCATTAGACCGGATGCACAAGGAAAAGGGATCGGAAAAAAGCTCGTGATGGCGATAATAAAAGCCTCTTATGAGAGAGGGCATCGGTTTATGTCTGCCGGAACTCAGATGCATAACACAACCGCGATTCAGCTGTACGAAAAGCTAGGCTTTAGAACAAAAAATGCCTTCTTGTATTACCATGTGTGGCCGAAAAAAGGAGAGAGGTAAGATGGCGCATTTCTATATTGGAGATCGCAAAGTAGGGGATGGTGCGCCTGTCTTTATCATTGCAGAGGCAGGCATTAACCATGATGGAAAGCTGGATCAGGCGCTTGCTTTAATTGATGTGGCAAAAGAAGCAGGTGCCGATGCGGTGAAGTTTCAAATGTTTCAAGCTGATCGGATGTATCAAAAGGAACCGGGTTTGTACGAAACAGCCGAGGGGGAAGAGGTGTCTATTTTTTCTTTAGTGGAACAAATGGAGCTGCCGCCAGAATGGCTCCCGGTGTTATTGTCACGTTGCGCGGAAAAAGGGCTGATATTTTTAAGCACAGTGTGTGACGAAGAATCTGCGGATCTATTGAATCAAACCGATCCGCCGGCTTTCAAGCTGGCATCCTATGAAATCAATCATCTGCCTCTTATGCGTCACACGGCATCTTTTCAAAAGCCCATCATATTCTCAACAGCCGGGGCAACCATTTCGGATGTCCATGAAGCATACGAGGCGATTACAAGCGAGCAAAATCAGCAGGTCGCTATCATGCATTGCGTAGCAAAGTATCCAGCACCTAGAGCTTACACGAATCTGCGTGTGCTTCAAACTTTAGCTGCGGCATTTCCCGACGCAGTCATTGGCTTTTCTGATCATAGTGAGCATCCAACTGAAGCGCCTGTAGCTGCTGTGAAGCTTGGGGCAGCAATCATTGAAAAGCATTTTACAGTCGATAAAACGTTACCTGGGGCTGATCATTCCTTTGCGCTTGATCCTGAAGAATTGAAGGAAATGGTTCAGCATATTCGAGCGGCAGAAAAGCAGCGGAATTTAAAAGAAGCTGATATTCATTCAGTGCCAGAAGAGCTCCTTGGCAGTTCTTATAAAACGACAACAGCTATTGAAGGCAAGATTCGTGAATTTGCGTATCGAGGCATTTTTACGACAAAAGGCATTGCGAAGGGCGAGACATTGACCGCAGAAAATCTAGCCGTGTTACGTCCAGGACAAAAAAGCCAAGGTCTGCATCCAAGGTATATGACGGTTTTACTTGGCGCAAAGGCTGTCAGAGATATCCCAGCCCATACAGGGGTTTCGTGGAAAGATGTACTCATGAAGGAGACGTCAAATGATCAATGATGTCCTTTTTGTCATACAGGCGAGAATGGGCTCAACAAGGCTGCCAAAAAAGGTAATGAAACCGATCGGCGGTATGGCGCTGATCGACCTGATTGTTGAACGAGTAAAGCAATCAGATCATTACAATCACAAAACGCAGAATCTCATGATCGCCACAACAGTTGAGGCAGAAGATGATCTGCTGGCCCATTATTGTCTCTCCAAGGGCTATAAAGTATTTCGTGGCAGTGAGACGGATGTACTGCAGCGATTTGCGCAGATTGTCCGTCATTTTGAACCGCAAACCATTGTGCGTTTAACAGGAGATAACCCATTTATAGATCCGGTCCTTTTGTCGAAAATGCTTGAAAAACATAGACAAGAGAAGGCTGATTACACGTATACGGCTGGAACGCCACTGGGTATTTCCGGGGAAATGATCGACGCACAGATTTTAAGTGAAATCGACAATTTTCCCCTTACGCAGCCAGAGCGTGAGCATGTCACGCTCTATATCAGAAAGCATCCTGAGCAATTTCACCTGCAATTATTCACACCGCCCAAAGAACTTGCATATCCTGCTTATCGATTCACGATTGATACAGAAGAAGATTATGTGTTTGCGACCCGTTTACTAGAGAAAGCTGGCGGCTCCATTGCTGTGCCTACGGCTGAACTCATCACCATTTGCGAACAAGACCCTGATATTGTTCGGTTGAATCAATTTGTGAAACAGAAGGATGCTGAATGAACAAGAAAATCATGATTGTTGTGTATGGTGGGTTTTTAAGAGGGATGGGGCATGTCGTCAGAATGAAACGGCTGGCAAATCAACTGCTTCAAGAAGGAAACGACATATCTTTCTATACAAATGAACAGATCTGTGTAGAAATGCTCTCAGGTCCAGATTGGCACGTTCATTTGGTGCAGGAGTCGAAGGCATTCCTTCAGATGGAGCAGGACATAAAAGAGCTGAATCCAGATCTTCTGCTGATTGATGTACTTGATTGTGACCTCCAATTTCTTCGATTGATCAAAGCGTCCTCCGGCTCTGCAAGGCTGGTTTTATTTGAAGAAATAAGAGCAGAAGCTTGTCAGCTTGCCGATGCTGTCGTGAACGGCATTTATGGCGGTCTGGACGAAAAGCACATGCAAGTAGATGGGACAGAATATTTTTATGGAACACCTTATTTATTGTTAGATCAAGAGATAAGCCGATTAAAAGACACATATGAGGTTCGAAAAGAATGCAAAAAGGTGGTCATCAGCCTTGGGGGCAGTGACCCATGCGGATTGTTATCAAAGGCTGTATCAGCACTCCTCGAAGCTGACCACTTACACATCTTAGCGGTTACAGGAAAAGCCTCCCGCATTGAAGAACAAATAGAGGCTGAGCATATTCAATTCATTCGTCATACAGATCAATTACTTGCACGCCTTTCGGAAGCTGATCTGGCAATAGTGGCTGGCGGGATGACGTTATACGAGGCAGTTTGTATCGGAGTGCCCAGTATTGTCCTTTCACAAGTCGATCACCAAGCAGTGACAGCCGCTCGTTTTGCACAAAAGGGAGCCTGCCGTCATCTTGGATTAGGTGAACTTGTGGATGAAAAAGATATACGATGTGCTGTGGAAAGGCTGTCCGGCAGCTATTTTCTCCGCAGGAGCATCCATCTCAATGGACGGACACTCATCGATGGAAAAGGAACTGAACGAGTGAAAAACATTCTTATACACCTCATGAATCATCACCAAAAAGAACATAAGGATGTGTAGATGTGAAGGGAGTTATTTTAGCAGGAGGAAAGGGATCACGACTGGCGCCTTTAACGAAGATTTTCAATAAACATTTATTGCCGGTTGGTCCATATCCAATGATTTATTGGTCATTGTTCAAATTGAAGGAAGCAGGGATTTTAGATGTGATGGTCATATCACAAGAAGAACAAATCCCGCTGTTTCAAAAGCTGCTTGAAAGCGATCAGGAACTGGGGATGAACATCGTATATCAGGTACAGCCTGAAGCGTCTGGGATATCAGACGGCTTATCCTATGCAAAGCCCTTTGTTAAAGGGGAGAAGTTTGTGCTGATGCTTGGTGATAATGTATTTGAGGATTCGCTAAACCCTTTTGTTGAAGCCTTTCAGCGGCAAGATAGAGGAGCCAAGGTTTTGTTGAAAGAAGTGGCAGATCCAAACCGGTTTGGCATTGCAGAAATTGATGCCACGCGCCAACGGATTTTATCAATAGAAGAAAAGCCGGAGTATCCGCGCTCATCTTACTGCGTCACGGGCATCTATTTTTATGATCAAGAAGTCTTTCAATATATTGAGAGAATCTTGCCGTCAGATCGAGGCGAATTAGAGATTACAGACGTGAACAATCTCTATATCTCAAATAGCCAGCTGACCTATGATATGTTAAAAGGGTGGTGGATTGATGCAGGAACACATGAATCTCTCCACGAAGCATCTGCGAAAATGTTTGAAACGATGAAGAAAAAAGAGGGATCCGAATGACGAAGTCTTATTTAATTACAGGTGGAGCGGGTTTTATCGGACTGAATTTTGTGAAGCTGCTGCTTCAGGATACAAATATCAGGCTCACCGTTTTTGATAAATTAACATATGCCAGTCATCCAGACGAGATGGATGAATTATTAAAGTTGTCTCATTTTCGGTTTATTCAGGGGGATATTACCCTTCAGCATGAGCTGGATCAAGCATTTGACGAAGTCTATGATGCAATCATTCATTTTGCGGCAGAATCGCATGTTGATCGCAGCATTGAATCGGCAGAGCCTTTTATTCAAACAAATGTCCTCGGAACGTATCGTATGCTTGAAGCAGTCTTAAAAGGAAAGGCGAAAAAGCTCATTCATATTTCAACAGATGAAGTATATGGAGATTTGGAGCCAGATGATCCTGCTTTCACAGAACAAACACCACTTTCACCGAATAATCCTTATTCAGCAAGCAAGGCGAGTTCAGACCTGCTTGTGAAATCCTATATCCACACTCACCAATTACCCGCGATGATTACACGATGCAGCAACAATTACGGACCGTATCAGCATGAGGAAAAATTAATACCGACCATTATTAGAAAAGCAGTCAATGGAGAGAAAATCCCGATTTATGGAGACGGCCGACAAATTCGCGATTGGTTGTATGTAGAGGATCATGCGAGAGCTGTGAAGAAGGTGCTCGAAAACGGCACAGCCGGGCAGGTATACAATATTGGCGGCGGCAATGAGAAAACAAATCTCGATTTAACCAAAACGATTCTATCACAGCTTGGAATCAGTCATGATCAAATTGCGTTTATTCAAGACCGAAAAGGACATGACAGACGGTATGCCATTGATGCCAGTAAGCTAAAAGGCGATCTCGGCTGGACGCAGGAGACGTCATTTGAAGAAGGTATCGAAAAAACGATCAATTGGTATCGAACCAAATACGATCAGAGCGAAGAAGGGTGACGGATGAAAGTTTTAATCACCGGTGCAGGCGGCCAATTAGGGAAAGAATTGAGCAGACAGCTCAAAGAAAAAGACATGACCGTCATTGCCTTAACGAGGAACATGCTCAATATCACAGACCAGCAGGCAGTTAGACATGCGATGAGACACTATCAGCCTGATATTGTTGTCAGTGCAGCAGCCTATACATCTGTTGATCAATGTGAAACAGAAACCGAAAAGGCGTATCTTGTGAATGGCATTGGCGCCTACTATACAGCCCTGGAAGCAAAGCGCGCAGGCGCTGATGTGTTACATGTCAGTACAGATTATGTGTTTGACGGGCAGGCGGACACCCCTTACCAAGTCGATGCACAAGCAGATCCTCAAACCATTTATGGAAAGAGTAAGAAGCTTGGTGAGGAATTGATTCAGCTTGTGTCAGACGAAGTGAAAATCATTCGTACCTCGTGGCTTTACGGACATGAGGGGCATAACTTTGTGAATACCATTCTTCGGCTCGCTGAAACGAAGGATCATTTGCGCATTGTGAACGATCAAATAGGGTCTCCTACTTATACAAAGGATACAGCCGAGGCCTTGATTCATTTGTTTGATCAGAAGGCAGGCGTGTACCATGTCAGTAACCGAGAAAGCTGTTCCTGGTTTGATTTTGCGTCAGAAATTGTGATGAAAAGCGGCTTGTCCGCTACAATTGAGCCGATTTCCACGGAAGAGTACGGCTTCCAAACGCCTCGCCCAGCCTATTCTGTCTTAGATCTTCAAGCGATTGAAGCCACCGGCTGGCAGCCGAGGCATTGGAAGGATGCACTTTACGAATATTTGCAGAAAGAAGGGAGATGGCAACAGCATGATTGATGGTGTTCAAACGAAAAAACTCATGAAACATTGTGATGACCGCGGCTTTTTTGCAGAGCTCATTCGAGATGATGAACCGATGCTGAAACGCTTTGGTCAGGCGTCATGGTCGAAAAGCTTTCCAGGCGTGATCAAAGCCTTTCATTATCATGAAAAACAAGACGACGTTTGGTTCTTCCCGGCAGGTCATGCACAGGTTGTGTTATATGATTTGCGAGAGGACTCTCCCACAAAGGGGCAAACCGATGTGTATTATATGGGGGAAGACAATCCGATGCTGCTTCTCATCCCAAAGGGTGTCGCGCATGGCTACCGTGTACTAGGTGAGACGCCGCTGCAAATTGTGTATTTCACAACAGAATCGTATGACCCGAATAACCCAGATGAAAAGCGAATTGCTTGGAATGACGAAACGATCGGGTTTAATTGGGAAACGACATTTAAATAGAGAACGGGGGGCCTTTCGGAAAAGAAAGGTCTTTTTACTTTTATACAACAACAGTCCTTCATTTCTCTAAGCACCTCGTTCACGTTTATAGCTGACAAAACTGACGATACAACCAACAAGCGTAATGAGTGCACATACAAGCCCTACCGTATGATAGCCGAAATGGACATAAACAGGTCCCATCAGAGCGGACCCAAGCATAACGGCAAGATTGGAAGCAAGGCTGTAAAAAGCCATCACTTTGCCTCGGTGGGTTTGAGAGCAGTCGCTCAGGACGGTGCTCAAAAGCGTGACGGATAAACTTTGCATGGCACCCCAAATAAATAAAGCGAAAATGAGCAATGTCCATGAGAACGGTGCATAAGGAAGTAAGGCAAGAACGAGCGTAATGCCGCCCAGCACAAAGAAAAGTGAGCGTGTTTTGCCAAACCAATCAGCTAATTTCCCGGTAAATATACTCATGGAAAAACCAACGCCATAAGCCATGATCAGAAGTCCAGCTGTTGATTGCCCCCCAGAAAACAGACTTTGCAGGTAAGCCCCTAAAAATGAGTACATGCCATAAAATCCAAGCATGTTACAAAATGTCACGGTCAAATAGGCAGGGACTCGGTCGATTTTTAAAGCCCCCCAGATAGAGCCTGATTTCTCCCTAGCTTGAGATGCCTTCGGATCAGCTGCTGCGACTTGTTTTCGAGATTCAAGAATGACGAGCAGCAGGACAACGAGACTCATCATGGCGAAAATCCAAAATGTCCAGCGCCAGTTCAAACTTTGACCAATAAAGGCGCCAATGGGCACACCAAGAACAAGAGAAAGAGACCAGCTCGATACAATGAGTCCCATCACTTTGCCGCGATATTCATATGGAACCCGGTCGCCCACGAGAGCATAGGCTGTTGGCACAAATACACCAGTCGCCAGCCCAGAAATAGCTCGGCCTGCAAAAAACACGGCCAAATTGGGGGCAACAGCACACATCACTGTTCCAATCAAAAAGAAAGACAGCCCAATAATCAAACACAGCTCTCTTGAATACCGGTCCCCTAAAGGAACGAGCAGCGGAGCCCCAACCAGCACAGCTAACCCATAAATGCTGATGGAAAGAGCGAGAATATCAAGAGAGTGCTGAAAGGAGTTTGATAAATCAGGCAGCAGTGGTGAAATCACCAGCTCTTCCGATCCCGCCGCAAAAACGCCAAGTGTGAGTGCAATGGCAAGTGTGATGGGAAATGTTTTAGAAGCCTGGCTGTCTAAAGATTCTTTCATCAAGTGATCCCTCCATACTTGCTTTTTCATTCAATTCCGTTAAAATAAATTCTACCATTATTTAGTTTTATTTTACATTTCGCATCATAAGTATTATCATAAAATACTTTTCAAAAGGAACGATTTTTGGATAGGAGAGGTACGAATGAAAATCACCGATGTAGATGTGCATATTTTAAATGAATTGAGAGAAGATGCCCGCTTATCCATGAGGGAATTGTCCAAACGAGTGAATTTATCAGCACCTGCGGTAGCAGAAAGAGTACGTAAATTAGAGGATGCAGGGATTATCGAAGGGTATTCTGTTCAGGTCAATTATAAAAAATTAGGGCTTCTGATTGACTGCCTGCTGGAAGTTACGGTGTTAAATGGGGAGTATCAGCGTTTTGTGACTTTTATGAATGAGCATCCACGCGCCTTTTTTGCTTATCGAGTGGCAGGGCAGTCTTGCTTTTTCATTAAGCTGTCAGTTTCTTCTCTTGAAGAAATTGAAGCCTTTATTCAAGAAGTGTCTGGATTTACAAAAACCGTCTCCCATATTGTCTTGTCAGAGCACTCTTTTTCCCATCCAATTCAGGAACGCTTGAAACAAATAGAAGAGCCAAAAATGACCGTGGTGAAATAAAAAAGGACCTGACTCAGGTCCTTTTTGTTCGTCTATCTGACTGATAGCTCATAATTGTAATGATAAGACCAATAAATGTCACAGCTGCAGCAAATAACGGAACAAGCTGTAAATGTGTGATTTCGATAGCAAGACCGCCAAGCGCTGCACCGCCGGCATTCCCAATATTAAAGGCAGAATGGCTGAGCGTTGATGCGAGTGTCGGTGCTTCATGTGCCATGTTCATCGTGCGGTATTGCAAGGTAGGAACAAGAATAAATGAAATGATTCCCCAAACAAAAATGGTCAGCACGGCAGGCACTTTGAATTCGGAAGTGACTGTAAACAATAACAGGACAGCAATGAGCAGGATCAGTGTCACCATAATACTTGGCATCAGCCTCCAGTCAGCAAGCTTTCCGCCAACTAAATTCCCGATAGTGACCCCAAGTCCAAATAGGACAAGGATGAGCGTCACCCCATTTTCCTGAAAGCCAGTGACTTGCAGCAAGATTGGGCTGATATACGTAAAGGCTGTAAATACACCAGCAAAACCAAAGATGGTCATTGCAAAGGAAACGAGTACTTGTGGTTTTTTCAAAACGGATACTTCATTTCGAATATCGAGTACTTCTTCTTTCGACTGATTTGGGACTAAGCTGATGATACCAATTAAGGAAATGAGCCCAATGACGGCAATGACTAGAAAAGACATACGCCAGCCGAATTGATTTCCGATAAAGGTACCGAACGGCACACCGAGTACATTGGCAACTGTCAGTCCTGTAAACATGAAGCTGATCGCGCTTGCGCTTTTCTCTTTAGGCACAAGCCGTGCAGCCATAATGGCTCCGACGCCAAAGAAGGTTCCATGAGCAAATGACGTTAAAATACGGGCGGCCATTAATAGACCATAAGAGGTCGAGACAGCGGCAGCAGCATTTCCCGCAACGAAAAGAATCATTAACAGAATGAGGAGACGTTTCCTCGACATTTTTCCAGTCGATAACGTTAAAATAGGTCCGCCAACTGCGACACCAAGTGCATATCCAGTAATCAGCTGTCCTGAAGCAGAAATTGATACATGAAGGTCGTGTGCGACATTTGGTAAAAGTCCCATGATGACAAATTCAGTCATGCCAATCGAAAACGCACCGAGCGTTAACGCAAAAATAGCGATGGGGAAGTTTTTCATGATGTGATCACCTTTCTAAACAAATACATAAAAAAGCTTCGGAGAGATCCGAAGCTTTAAGATTTTATCATACATGGAAATAAGACGCCAGCTGCTCGTTTGCTAATCGGTTTCCAACAAAGAAGGAACCAAATTCGCCGTAGCGTGCACTGACTTCATCAAAGCGCATTTCATAAACCAATTTTTTAAATTGAAGCACATCATCAGAGAAAAGGGTAACGCCCCACTCATAATCATCAAAACCAACAGAACCTGTAATGATCTGTTTTACTTTCCCAGCATAGCTTCGGCCAATTAAACCGTGGCTTCTCATAAGAGATTTACGCTCATCCATGGAAAGCATGTACCAGTTGTCATTGCCAGAACGTCTTTTATCCATTGGATAGAAGCACACGTATTGAGAAGAAGGAAGCTCTGGATATAAGCGAGCACGTACATGCGGGTTCTCGTAAGGATCTCCGCCATCGCCGCCTCCTGCTAAGTAGTTGCTGAGCTCAACAACTGAAACATAAGAATAAGCTGGAATCGTAAACTCTGCTAGTCGTGTCTTGTTGAATTCGAGTTCAATTTCACCTAGTTCTTCCATTGTCGGACGTAAAATCATGAGCATAATATCTGCTTTTTGGCCGACAATACTATAGATTGTTTGGCTTCCAGCTTTATCTTGCTCAGCTGTTTTCCATTTTTCCAATAGACCTGTGAATTCATGAATGATGGCTTGGCGCTCATCACTTGTCAGCAGCTTCCAAGCTGTCCAGTCGATTGTTCTAAAATCATGCAGCGCATACCAGCCATCTAGTGTTTGAGCTGCTTCATTTGTTGTATGTTGTTCGCTCATTTCTTTCACTCCTATTAACAGTTTTCCATCTGTTCCAACTATAACATAGTTTGTCCAAATGGAGATGTGATCAAAACTTGAACGAGGAAAACAGCTTTTCTCAAAATTGATTAAATTAGTTTGAAAAATAAGAATTTAATTTGTAAGCGCTATAATATAAGTTGGTAGTTTGAATTTAGGTAGAAGAAGAGTATGCTTAAAAGAGAACGCTTTTTTTGTAAAATCAAGGAGGGTATTGAAGTGGCAGATATTTTTTCAACAGTTCAGGAAAAGGTTGCAGGTAAAGGAGTAAAGATCGTTTTTCCTGAGGGAATGGACGAACGCATTCTAACAGCCGTTCAAAAACTAGCAGATGGCAAAGTATTGCAGCCAATTGTGGTAGGAAAAAAACAAGAAGTTGAAGCTAAAGCAAAAGAATTAGGTCTTACACTTGATGGTGTTGACGTGTATGATCCTCATACATATGAAGGTTTTGAAGAGCTTGTACAAGCTTTCGTTGAAAGACGTAAAGGCAAAGCAACAGAAGAGCAAGCAAGAAAAGCATTACTAGATGAAAACTATTTCGGTACAATGCTTGTGTATAAAGGTCTTGCAGATGGACTTGTGAGCGGTGCGGCACACTCAACTGCTGACACAGTGCGTCCAGCACTTCAAATCATTAAAACAAAAGAAGGCGTAAAGAAAACATCTGGCGTCTTCATCATGGCTCGCGGCGAAGAGCAATATGTGTTTGCTGATTGCGCAATCAACATTGCTCCAGACAGCCAAGATCTAGCTGAAATTGCGATCGAAAGTGCAAACACAGCCAAAATGTTTGATATCGAGCCACGTGTGGCAATGCTTAGCTTCTCTACAAAAGGCTCAGCAAAATCAGACGAAACAGAAAAAGTATCTGAAGCAGTTCGCATTGCAAAAGAAAAGGCACCTGAGCTTGTACTTGATGGAGAATTCCAATTCGATGCAGCTTTCGTTCCTTCAGTAGCAGCGAAAAAAGCGCCAGATTCCGTCATCAAAGGCGACGCCAGCGTATTTGTTTTCCCTAGCCTCGAAGCTGGAAACATTGGCTACAAAATTGCACAGCGCTTAGGTAACTTTGAAGCTGTAGGTCCTATCCTTCAAGGTTTAAACCAGCCAGTAAACGATCTATCAAGAGGCTGTAATGCCGAAGACGTTTACAACCTTGCGCTTATCACAGCAGCTCAAGCACTATAATGATCTCGACAAAGGCAGCCAGTACGATAGATTCGTGCTGGCTGTTTTTTTGATGACAAATGTGTACAATATAGGGGGAAAAGAAAAAATTTTGATCGTAGATAAAGCCGATAGAATGGGCAGGTGCTATAATGGACGATTTAATACATAAGCTTCAGCATAAGGTCGCGGGATTAACAGAGGCACAAAGGAGAATTGCAGATTATATCGTGCAAAATCCAATGGAGGTTGCGTTTTTAACTGTAGATAAATTGGCGTCAAAAGTAGGGACGAGTACAGCGACCATCATGAGATTCTCTGCTGCTGTAGGGTATTCCGGTTTCTCCGAGCTTCAAAAAGAGCTTCAATCAAATATGAAGCATAAAGCTGCTCCTCAAACGAGACTTGAAGCGAACCTCAAGCATTCAAATAAAAGTAAGCTCCTGCATAATCATGTCGAGCTGCAATTTCAAAATATCCAGTACGCTTTAGACAATATCACAGAAGAAACCTTTCAGCATATTGTTGAAAAAATAGCCAGCTCTCGCCAGGTTCTGTGTACAAGTGTCCGAAGTGGAAGACCTGTTGGAGAGTATCTGTCACAAGGAATCAATCGCCTACTGGGGAACTGTCAATATATTGATGCAGACAAAAGTGACTGGGTCGACGAACTCGTTCATTTTCAATCTGATGATTTCATTATAGCGGTCAGCTATCCTCGCTATGCAAAGCGTATAAAGGATTTGCTGGAGGCAGCGAAGTCATATGGGGTGGAAGTGCTTTTAATTACAGACAGCTACAGCTCTCCACTAACCAAGTATGCACAATATGTATTACCATGTTCCTCAGCAAGTGCGGGCTCTCATAACTCTGTCGTATCTGCTATCTTTATCGTAGATTACATTTTAAGTGCCTTAGCCATTAATGACCCTGAAAGGACAAAACCTCGTTTAGATCAAATCAATCATATGTTAACGAAAATGAGTTATCACACAACACATTAGTCGTGTGGTGACTCATTTTTTTTATTTTAAAATTTTCTGAAAGCGCTTTACTAAATAAAAATGAGATGGTATGATCTTATCACAAAAGTAATATATATTACTTTATATAAAATTAAATGTAATGAATATAACTCAAAGGGGATGATGGAAACAATGGGTACTGTTCAATTCGTGTCAAATGATCTAATAGATCGGGCAAAAAAACTGAGCTCGACCTTGCTGGCAGATGTGATGGGAAGCACCGGCGCGATGGATCATCAAATCAAACCAGTTGCAAGAGGCATGAATATAGTAGGTACAGCTTTTACCGTCAGCTTACGGCCAGGGGATAATTTATTTCTTCATCAAGCGATCTATTCTGCGAAAGAAGGAGATGTACTGATTGTTGATGGAAAAGACCATAAGGGCCATGCATATTTAGGGGAATTGATGGCAGGTGTAGCAAAGGTTGCAGGAATAGAAGGAATCGTGATTGACGGGCTTGTTCGCGACAAACTCGCTTTAGAGGAACTGGCTTTTCCGATATACAGTAAGGGGTTTATGCCAAATGGACCTTTTAAAGATGGTCCTGGGGAATTGAATCAAATCATCTCTTGCGGCGGTGTCAAAGTAGCACCAGGTGACTTAGTCATTGCAGACGATGATGGAGTCGTCATCGTTCCAAAGGAGAAGGCGGAACATCTGCTGACACTAGCGGAAGAGAAACAAGCGTATGAAAATCAGAGATTAAAAACGATTCAACAGTATGTGGACGAAGGAAAGCAAGACATCAGTCTTTTAGCACCGGCATGGCTGGAAGGCAGAATGAAAAAATATCAGGGATAGGGGAGAATCGGTGATGAAGATAGGCTTTATTGGATATGGAGAAGCGGCATATGAGTTGTCAACAGGATTGAAAACAGAAGGATTAGATCAGTTTTATGCGTATGATGTACTTTTACAAAATGAGAAATTGTCTGGTGCGTTGAAGGAAAAAGCATCGCAGACAGGAGTTCAATTAACCAGCAGTATTAGTGAAGTCATTGAGAAATCTGATATTGTCATTGCTGCTGTGCCAGCAAATAAAACCTTAGAAGTGGCCCAATCCGTATCGGGAAGTTTGAAAGAGAATCAATTATATGTAGATGTATCGGCATCAACACCAGACATCAAAAAACAAGTGGCAAACGAAATTGAAAAGCAAAAAGCTCTATTCGTAGATGCTGCCATGCTAGGGCCTCTTCCAGTTAACAAACACAAGGTTCCGATCACGGCAAGCGGAAGTGGAACTGACCAATTCATGAAAGTAATGAATGCTTATGGCATGAATATCACAAAAATCAGTGACCAGCCAGGAGATGCTTCGGCCTTGAAGCTGATCAGAAGCGTTTATATGAAGGGGATCGTTGGTCTCATGGTTGAATTTTTGGAAATTTCAAAAAAGTATAACGTGGAACATCAAGTGATTTCTTCACTTAGCGATACAATGGACAGCAAAAGTTTTGAAGAGACCATGAACCGTCTTGTGACAGGGAGTGCACTTCATGCGAAAAGACGCGCGATCGAGCTTCTTGGCTCTATTGAAATGCTGGATGAAGCAGAGGTTGATGCCAGTATGTCTCGGGCAGCACAACAGAAGCTAGAGAGATTAGCAGAGTTTCAATTCGCTGAACGGTTTAATGGGAAAAAGCCGGCCAGCTGGGAAGAAGTCATTGACGTGATGCAGCAAGGGCAATAAATTGTAAGCGTTTTATTTAACGAAGGGGAGGCGAAAAAACGATATGGGTTTTATTGCGTTGATTGTATTCATAGCTGTCATCATTATATGGAATGTCGTCGTGAAGCGGAATATGGGAGAAGCCATGCTATTAGGCTTTATTGCAACCACATTATTTGGCGGATTGGATGCATTAAGACTGTTCTGGGATGGATTAAAATTTGCATCCACATATGAGGTGCTCTATGCAGCTGTTGCATTTGTACTCATGGCCTATTTAATCGAAAAGCTGGAATTAATTCATGCACTCTTGCGAATCTTAAATTCGGTTGTAGGAAAACTTCCCGGTGGAGCGGCTTATATGAGTACGTTAGGTTCAGCAGTCTTAGGTGCACTTTCAGGTTCAAATTCTGCAAACACAGCGGCCACTGGCTCTATCACAGCCTCTTGGATGATTAAATCAGGCTGGAGCCGAACGCATACAGCGACCATTTTAGCAGGGAATGGCGGACTTGGGGCGGCACTGCCTCCGAACTCTTCAATGTTTATCATGCTGGGGTTTGCACCAATTGCAGCCCTTGTATCTGAGGGAGATTTATATATTGCCCTGTTAATAGGAGGGCTGTATCAAGTCGTATACCGTTTTATTCTTGTGTATATTCTGGTGAAAAAGAATAAAATTCAGGCCATGCCGCCAGATGATATTCTTCCTTTTAGGGAAGCTGTGAAACAAGGGTGGAAGTCGATCTTTATTTTTTTCGGTGCCTTGATTCCTATCATTGTCACGATAGGTCCGCTGGCAAACTACTTGAAAAGTAATCCAAACATTGGACCAGAGGCAATGGATCAAATTTCTTTAATTACGTGGATTCCGATTCTCATGATGTTGATTAGTTTAACAATTGGGAGAAAAAAGGCGTCTGCACTAGATTGGTCTCAGTTTTTCAAGTCGGCTATACCTAAGTTTACAACGATCGGTGCCTTGATGCTGTTTGCTGTTGCTGCTAGTCAGGTGCTTGCTGAATTAGGATTGGCAGAAGATTTGACGCAAATCACATCAGTGCTTACCATTCCGAAATGGCTCATGGTGCTCATTGTGGGTATTCTTGTCACGCTGGTGGCTGGACCATTATCTTCTACAGCCACATTAACAGCTGTTGGACTTGTCTCATTTTCAGCTTTAGTCTCAGTCGGAGTGGATCCAGTTGTGGCTGTTGTCGCCATTCTTGCTTTTTCATCAACAGAAGGCGCTTCCCCACCGGCATCAGGATCAATTTTCATTGCTTCTGGTCTTGCAGGAGCCAGACCGGAGAAAACGTTTATACCGCTGATTCTCTACTATATGCTGCCGATCGTAGGAATTGGCTGGCTCATCGGAATGGGAATACTTCCAGTATAGAAAGGAGAAACACATGAGAGCATTGATGGAATTTTTATTTAAAGTGCTGCTTGTCCTGTTCTTAACGTCAGGAGCCCTGTTGGTATTCGGTCAAATACTAGGGATTCTTTTGCAAAAGGGAGATATGATCATTGCAAGTACAAACCTATTCAAAAACCCAACATTGGTGTTAAGTGCCTTTTTCAGTCTTGTTGGTTTCTCTCTAAATTATATTCCTGAAAAGAAAGACACCTCATTTAGCGATCATCCATCTGCATCAGCAGGTGAATCGCTCAAATAAGCAATAAAAAGCTGGGTTCAGTAAATGAATCCAGCTTTTTTGCGCGCGAGAAATAGGTATTAAAACCCAATACGTACGATTCATTTTTTGGTAAGTTCACTTTCAATCATATGCCTCTTGTGCTAGTAAATGGTAACATGACGGAGGACTATTTAAGGAATAGAGGTGTTTGACCATATCTGGAGCAATCATCGGATATAAAGCAGCCTTGTATTCATTAAAGGCAGATATATCTATCAAAAAAGAACAAATCATCGAACTCAATATGTGCCGAAAAGAAATCAAAGAGGCAAAGTGGGCCCTGTCAGATGCCAGCAAAAAAATCACACATCCAGACCTGACATCACATACATGGTTTGGCCATTTGGCAGACACGTTTGATGACATTCGAGACGAAATGGCTTCCGCCAGTCAGGAAATAAAAGGTGTACAGCTAACCAATCTATTAAATCGAATCAATGAGAAAATCAGTGATTTAACATCGGATATCCATTCGTTAGAACATGAAATTCATTCGGTTGAAAGAAAAATAGAGAAAGAAAAGCAGAAACAACTGGAAGAAAAAAGAGGGTAGTCACATGACAAGAGAAATTAAAATAGATGCCAGTCAGGTCAAACAAGTATTACAGCATGCAAAGCAATCAGGCGCTCAAATGAATGCAGCCCTTCCAACCACCATCAAAGGGAGAAATCATCTCCTGACGGCAGACACATTAGAAAAGATCAATCAGCAGCTGAACGAATTAAGTACATCCTATATAGGCATTCTTCAGAAACAGCTTGTACAAACAGAACAAGCGGTGAACACCATGATTGAAACGGACAAGGCGCTTGCTTCCAGCAGTAAAAGAAAATAAAGGAGAACGCAATGAAAACCCTTGACGCCTTTGCGCTAATAAACGGAATAGATCAAACGCTGAATGCGTTAAAGCAGCAGTCACAGCAAATCAGCTCCCTAGAAAAACAAATCAATCACATCATCTCACTCGATGGCGCACTAAAGGGAGAGGCGGGACAAGCCATCCGCGCCTTTTATACAGAATGCCATATTCCCTTCCTGCAATTCTTCCAGGTCGTCATTGAGGAATATAGCGCCGCATTGAAAAACACAAAGCAGGCTCTTAGCGCGCTAGAATCAAATGAGCACGGCTATATATCACAAGCATTTATCGAACATGATCTTGATCAAGGCTTAAAAAAAGCTGAACGAACGATTTCTGAAATTGTATCAGAGGTAAACCATGCCATCGGCAGAGTTGGTCATATTGTTCATTTGCCAAATGTAGACGAATCATTGTTTCAGCAGAACTATCAAAAGGCATGGCTTGAGACATCAAGAACTATTGGTCTGCTTCATGCATTTGACAGGGAGCAGACAAGTGCTTTACATGAAACCAAAAGCTCCCTTCAAACAATGAAGCAATACATAGATACCTTAAGTACCATGTTCACCGGCCCAAAAATCGACATCACGAGCTATCAAAAGGGTTCTATTTTCAAAGATGGAAAAGAAGAAAAAGTAAGCAGCACCATCAGTGGATTGAAAGATAAAATAGACAACCAAAAAGACAATCCATTGATGATCATGCTGAAGAAATTGAAAGAGAAACAACTGGCGAATGTGGAGACGGTTGTTCGGAATGACAACCATAAAAACATCCGTAAACAAGTCACAGCAAACGATCCATCGCTTACAACATTACAAAAGGAAGCTGTGAACGGGAAAAACAAGATTCATAGAGACATCAGAGTCATAAATGGTAGACTATACAACGTAAAAGACATTAAAAAGTTAAAAGAATTCGACATCGCAGATGAAGTCGTCACGGATCCGTCGGATATTGATTTTATTGGTGGAAGATACACCGTTTACGCCAATAAACAAATCATCCGAACGTATATCGCAAACGGCGAAATAAGAATAGAAGAAGTCGACAAAATTCCAGAAAGCCGCAGCCGTGGCAACGCTAAACGCATATTAGACGGTGAAGTCGTCTCAACCACTGAAAACATCATCTTAGAATACAGCGGCATCTACGACGGCTACCGAGCGGTTACTGGCAAAGACCCAGAAACCAGCCAAAATATCAGCAGCACAGACCAAGCTCTATCCGCCGCCTCTATCATCCCAATAACGAAAATAGTGAAGGTTGGGAAATATGTTTTTAGGTTGGATCAAGGGAAGAATGTGAAGAGGGTTGAGAAGACGGCTAAGGGTGCGGGTGACCTGATTAAATTCAAAGGTGATCAAGCTATTATTCATTATGAAAAGCATAGTAAAGAGATAATGGATGCAATGGGTAAAAATCAATACAATATCAAAAATTACCTTAAAGATGCAAATCACGTTATTCAGAAGGGGAAATATGTACCAGAACTGAATGGTTATGTGAGGCTTGTTGGTGGAAAGGGAAGTGCAAAATATGGTTTTGTTGGGCTTGATAGAAAAACAGGGAATATTACCACATTTCATATAAAATCGGTTAAAGAACTTTCTAAAAAAGCACCAAGTTTAGGGATAAAAACAAAGAAGTAAAAAAGGGTGATCGTATTGAAAATAAAAAAAATAAACTGGATTTCACAAGAAGCTTCAGAAGCTGAAGTGATTGTAACAGATGGTGAACTGGAAATAATGTGTTTTGCTCAACCATTAAATTACCTTGAAGAAAGTGAACTATTAGAGCCTATTTATTGTTTAGATGTGTCAGACCTAGTGAAAGCTGAATTGTCAGAGTATAGAATTGAAAAATTAGATGATAATTTTAGTTATAGTTTCTTAGGACAATTAATTGATAAGCGTGATGAAAAAGTGAGAGTGGGCGGATTTTTATTAGAATTGGATTACAATATACCAGGAGATATAAATGAAGGCGATTTTATAAGTTTTAATTGTCAACGACTTGATATTTATTAGTAAGAGATGATGTCTTTAAACCCTTGAAAGTCTATAAACTTTTAAGGGTTATTTGAAATATAATAATAGTTGAATCGATATACCTGCTTAAGAACGATAATGATCAGATACACTAAGGGATGGCTTGTTGAATTGATAAGAGAATAAAAATTGCAGATTCTTTAGGAGCGTTCAATGAACAAAAAACAACAACTAACGAAACAAATCCAAACCGTCATCAACATCCTAGAAAAAGAATATCCACAAGAAATCAATCAAGGTGTTCTCCAATTAATATACAAAAGATATAAAAATGCACAAAGGATCATTCAGAACAATGAAGATCTCCAAAAGATTTTGATCGTTGGCGGGGTGAGAGCTTATATGGATAGTTATAATGACTATCTAAACCCCTTTCTAGATGAATTACATAAAGCAGAGAGTTTGCTTAAAGAAATGCTGTCATAGATAGGACGGTTGTCTGTAGTACTGGAATCAAGTCTTGTATCGGGCAGCAAAACAGAGAAAGGAATGCCTATGGAACATAAACAACACAAAAACAAAAAAACATCCAACTGGCTATTAAGTATCAGTGTTCTGATTGTTATAGGAACAGCTTTGCTGAGAGGAGTTTCTTACTCAGATGCTGATTATCGCGGTTTCCCTATTGATTGGCTAGTTCTGCACGGACATCATGCTTTTGAATTTCTATTGTGGGGTTTTATACTTGACGTGGTCATTTTCTATTTTCTTTTAAAAATGCTTCTTCGTTTGTATAAAAGGGTGATGAAAAAATCAGCAACTTAAAATAGAGGAGGCCTTAAAAATGATCAATTTACCCCAAATCCCACATCTGCACGTGAACAAACCAGCCAGTGACATACATATCAAAGAGGCAGAATCCCAGCTAAACATGCTGCTGCCCCATGTTTATAAGGAACTGCTGAAACATACAAATGGATGTTCCATTGGCGGTGAGGTGCTTCTATACGGCACTGAGGACATTGCGGAACGAAATGCAACATGGGAGGTTCAGCAATATGCAAGCGGATATGTAGCCATTGGCGACGATGGCGGCGGGCAAGTATTTCTCATGCGGCTGGCTGAAGAGGAGAAAAAAGTGTGGATCGTCGATGCTGGTGTGATGGACCCTCAGCATGCGGAATTGGTCGCTGAAGACTTGTTTAGCTGGGTAAATGAGGGCTGTTTCATAGAAGTTTAGTCTATTAAGGAGATGATCGATTTGCCGTGGAATACATTGATCGCTGCATGCCTCGTGGTTGGGGTTCCTGTCGTTTTAATTGCAATTGTTTATTTCATCTCGAAAAGCAAGAACAAGAAAACCAAATCATCCAACTGAAACGCTCTGTGACGCCAAATGTCATAGAGCTTTTTTGCATTCTCCCCCCATTCATCCCATGGTATAATAAACACAGTTTATGAACGAGAGGATATGCAGGAGATGAAAAATGAACCTATTGAGTTACTGACACAGCCGAAATGGCGAATTATCGATCAGTCGAGTCTTGGTCTTTATGTGGACCCGAAGCAATCTTTTGCGATGGATGATACGCTTTGCGCGTCGGTGGGGAAGGGCCTTTCACCAGCGACAGCCCGTTCTTGGGTGCATCACAATACGATTGTGCTTGGGATTCAGGATACAAGACTTCCATTTCTCCAAGATGGCGTAAAGCTGCTTGAGGAAGAGGGATATCGTGTGATTGTGCGCAACTCAGGCGGTCTTGCTGTGGTGCTGGATGAAGGTGTACTGAATGTGTCTTTAATCTTTGCGGAACAAAAGAAGGGCATTGATATTGACCGCGGATATGATGCGATGGTGGAATTGATCAGCCGGATGCTGTCTATGTATGATGTGGACATTGAAGCCTATGAAATAGTCGGCTCTTATTGTCCAGGCAGCTACGATTTAAGTATCAATGGAAAGAAATTTGCAGGCATTTCTCAGCGTAGATTACGCGGTGGGGTCGCTGTGCAAATTTATTTGTGTGCAGATGGAAGCGGGCGTGAACGTGCCGACTTGATCCGCCGTTTTTATGATGCCGCCTTAAAGGATAAACGGCAAGAAGTGAAGGCAGTATTTCCTGATATACAGCCGGATACGATGGCATCCTTATCAGAATTAATCGGTGAACCGATTGATTGTACGCTTCTTATGCGTTTATTACTAGAGGAGCTTCAAAAGCTTAGTGATCAGCTGACAGCCTCGGGCCTGAATGCAGAAGAACAGCTGGAATTTGAGAAAAACATGACGCGGATGATTGAGCGGAATGAAAAGGTGTTTTCGTAAATATCAGTCTTTTTATCTTGAAAAGAGTAGAGGTGAAGTGATGGAAACAAAGCTTGAAAAAGCCATTGAACTTCGAAAAAGTGGACATCTTCAAGAATCAAATGAATTGCTGTCTCATCTTACAGAGGAGTATCCAGACGATGCCTCTATTCATTATCAATGTGCCTGGAGTTATGACCTGTTAGGAGAGGAAAGGCAAGCTGTCTTTTTTTATGAAAGGGCCATTGAGTTAGGATTGTCTTCAGAAGAACTAGAAGACGCTTTACTAGGGTTAGGAAGTACATACAGAACTTTAGGAGAATATGAAAAGTCAAAACAGATATTCCTAAAAGGGATGGAAACTTATCCGGACAACAAAGCCATTCAAACGTTCTATGCCATGACTTTGTATAATTTAAAGGAACATAGCAAAGCGATGGAAATATTACTGAACTGTTTAACTGAAACGACAAAAGATCCTGCTATTTTAAGTTATCGAAAAGCGATTGATTTTTATTCAAATCAATTAGATAGGTTATGGAAATAATAGTTGATTTGGCTGCTTGAATAGATTTGGAGGGGCAATGTGATGAAAAAATCCCCTCCTTTGTTATGGAATTTTATATGTGATAGTCATTTATGGCGTAAGAAAGAAGGTAAATTTGTTGTCATTATTCACCACGTATTACCCGCTGTTTATGCTTTGTGTTTTGTCTGTGTTGTATGTGATGTATCGGATTCAGCCGCTTGCCTCTACTGTTAAAAAAATCATCATTGTGCTCTGTGTGTTAACAAATGCTGCCTATATTTGCTGGCGTCTCTTCTTTACACTGCCGCATGAAGGTACATTTAATATGATAATGGGCATCTTGCTTGTTGCCTGTGAATGTATTGGATTTTTACAGCTGCTTGTGTTTTATACACTTGTTTGGAAGCCTTCAAATCGGAAACAAGTCACGATCAGTGATCTTGACAGGCTGCCAACAGTTGATATTTTCATAGCTACATATAATGAACCGATTGAAGTGCTGAAACGCACGGTTGCAGGCTGTTTGAATCTCTCTTATCCAAAAGACAGCGTCCATATTTATTTATGTGATGATGGCAAGAGGGAGTCTGTGGAGCAGCTTGCATCTGAGTTTGGCGTTCATTATCTGACAAGAACAGATAACAAGTTTGCTAAGGCGGGTAATTTAAACCATGCGATGTCTCAAACGAATGGGGAGCTGATTCTCACACTTGATGCTGATATGGTCCCCCTTCCTGCCTTTTTAGAAAAGACAGTGCCTTACTTTCATGATGGAGCGACTGCGTTTGTTCAAGTTCCACAGGCATTTTATAACGAAGATCCTTTCCAATATAATATGTTCTCGAAGGATCGAATTCCAAATGAACAGGACTTCTTCATGCAAACCCTCCAGGCTGGTAAGGATCGGTTCAATGCGGTGATGTATGTCGGGAGTAATACTGTATTTAGAAGAACGGCCTTAGAGGAAATTGGCGGATTTGCTACTGGAGTGATTACAGAAGACATGGCGACCGGAATGCTTCTCCAAGGGAAGTTCAAATCTGTGTCTGTCGGAGAAGTATTAGCCGTCGGTCTGGCACCTGAAAGCTGGCTTGATTTGTTAAAGCAGAGAGACCGGTGGTCGAGAGGGAACATTCAGTGCGCCCGTAAGTTTAATCCATTGAAGGTTCGCGGCTTAACGCTTATGCAGCGAGTTCTTTATTTAGATGGCATTGTGTATTGGTTTAACGGTTTATTTAAAATGATTTACATTCTTACACCGATTTTGTTTTTATTGTTTGGTATTCAAAGTTTCTGGGCCGATTTCCAGTCCATTTTCATGTTTTGGCTGCCGGCGTTCTTTAGTTCGTATTTAGCGTTTAAACTGGTGTCGAATCAAAAAAGAAGTATGTTTTGGAGTCATATTTACGAAAGTTCTATGGCATTCCATCTGGCTGGTGTAGCTTTAAGTGAGCTGTTTTTGAAGAAGAGGGTTGAATTCCTTGTCACGCCGAAGGGAATTCAAACGGACAAGAGACATTTTCATTTGAAAACGATGATTCCTCATTTGATCTTCTTGCTGCTCTCATTGCTTGTCCTTGTGAAAATAGGATACGATATGAAGGTAAATGGGACGATGAATGCTGATCTCACGTTGATTAATATTTTTTGGGTGCTTTATAACGGTGCAGGTCTATTCATGGCACTGATTGTGGCGTTTGATCGTCCACGTTATCGAAAATCAGAGCGGTTTGTCATAGAAAAAGAGGGGCAGCTCTGTTCTGATCGTCAAGATGAATCGATTGCTTGTTTTCTACTAGACATGAGTGATTCAGGTGCGCGTCTATCCATTCCATTGGATCAAGCTTCTTCTTTAAATCAAGGACAAATGCAATTGTTCTTTTCAGAGGATCAAAGTGTGGCGTGTGATGTGGTTTGGAGCCATCCAGATGGAGACAAGCTGATGGTTGGTGTTGCTTTTACTGATACAGAAAAATCAGAGTATCTATCACTGATCCGCTTCTTATTCACACGAGAACATGTATCGATAACGGATCGTGAGAAAAAATCCTATGCTGTTCGGACATTTCTCCGCTTTATAAGAGAAACGGAGAAAGTACCAAGGGCCTTGCGGCGCAAATGGGTGAGAAGACCGTTGCAAAGCGTGGCAGGCACGCTGTCCTATGAGGGCCGGTTAGAAGAGAAGGTGCCGGTGAACATACATGATATAAGTGTATCTGGGTGCAAAATCGAGTCTGAAGCTTCAATTGAATTACATGAGAAAGTGCTGATCACCATTGATACAGAATCTCTCACAGATCAGCCGGCGATTGCAGTCTGGACATCACAAAAACGCGGACGCACAATGGCCGGACTCAAGTTTGTTCAGCCTGAAATCAAGCAGATAGAAGAAAGAGAGGGAGTGGTTTCTTGAAATCCAAAAACGGCGGTTACCTCTATTTACTATGGCTTCCTGTCATCATGGGAGCCGGCTACGGCATTTCGCTTTTAGTGCCATTTCTTCAGCCTGTCCTGACACTTGGCATTGCAGGTCTTTATATTTTTGTGTTTGGTGATTTTCAAGTAAGGCAGGTCAGATATATTTTTATGTTCGTGTTTTTGATCAATGTCCTTTTTAGTGTGATGCTATTGTTGGGCATTTAAAAAAGTGCTTCCCGAGGCGGGGAGCACTTTTTGTTATTCTGCCATTTTTTCGAGGTTGCCGTTCCGGTCCATTTTAAAGGTTGGTGCGGCACTATCGTCCTCTTCAAATAAAACTAGTTTTCTTGCACGGTTCATGATTTTCACGAGTGTTTCATAATCTTCTTGAATCGTGAGCTGATCCTTTTCAAGCTTCTTCACTTCAGCTTCTAGCTGCGAGACTTTATGAGAAAGCTCATTGTTTTCTCGTTTTAAGCGGCTGTTTTCCATACGTAAGGCAGTGGATTGCTGACCATCGCCTTCATAACGGCGTAAGAAATCAATGATATCGTCGATGGTTAATTCTTGATGCTGCCTAAATGGATTTGCTTCCGGCTTTTTCTCTGCGGTATTTGGGGCAGGAGCAGCCTGTGACAATAAATGTGATAAACTAGCTAACTCTTCATTGTAGCTTTGATCCACAAACTGAAGCTGTTCAGCTGTTTCAGCTGCTGGTGCAAATGTTTCTTCCTTTGCTGGCTCCAATTCCTGTGAGAATTCCTCTTGAGTCACCGTTTCTTCTACTTGCGGCTGATAAAGTAATCGTTTTTTCGCTGGCTGGCCATTGCCAAGAGCGCGCATCCGTTGTTTTCGCTGTTTTTTGGCAAGTGCCAACGCTTTTTCATATTGATGTCTGACGACAGCGTTCCATCTAAATCCGCATGCCGCTGAGGTGCGGTTCAGCTTGTCTCCAACTTCTTCAAACGCATTTAGCTGCGTGCTGCCCTCTCTGACGTGACGTAAGACGGTTTCTGCCAGGAGGAGATCATTTTCCTCTGACCAAGCATCTTGTCTTTGTTTTGACATGTGTTTAAACCCCCATAAGATTTGATGGTATTAGATTAGCCAAGTTCAAGAAGGTTTATACAAGTTTGCTAAAAGGATAGTGGAAAATACTAGCTTTTATGTAAGCGGATGATTGGTGCGGCAAAGCGTCTTGCAAGTCCAGCCGCTTCGATGTACAATGTTGGGTGGTATATTATTCACGATTGGCTGTCCAACTGTTTCATATAGAAGAATGAAGTATCATCATTGAAAGGAAGCGTAAGACCATGGCTAATGAGTTTCGCGTATGTGACGATTGTGATGCGACGAACCTAAAGACGTTATTGCCTCGACTCAAATCGGTTGACCCTGATGCAAAAATTGAGATCGGCTGTCAATCCTATTGTGGTCCAGGACGAAAAAAGGCTTTTGCGTTTGTGAACAATCGCCCATTATCCGCACCAACAGAAGATGAATTACTTGAAAAGGTTCAAAAAAAAGTCAAATAAATGTCACTGAATGTGTTCAGTCGACCTAAAAAGAGGTCCGTCCCTGTCAGGTCGGGCTTTTTACGTCCGTGCAATCTTTGAGAACACATTCACCAGCAAATTCAAGGATGTTTTCGGGAAAAGTTACCCGATATAATAGAAACACGTCTTAAAAAAAGAGGGACGAAACGATGGCGTATCCAAAAGGGAAATTATCTGAGGAAAAGGTATTTAAAGATCCTGTACACCGTTATGTTCACGTAAGGGATGCATTAATATGGGATTTAATAGGAACAAGAGAGTTTCAGCGCCTGAGACGAATTAAACAGCTAGGAACTACTTATTTGACGTTTCATGGTGCAGAACACAGCCGATTCAATCATTCACTCGGTGTATACGAGATTGTGAGACGAATTGTGGATGATGTGTTTAAAGGGCGGCCTGAATGGGATGAAGGGGAGCGCGAGCTTGTACTTAGTGCAGCCTTGCTTCATGACCTCGGACATGGTCCATTTTCTCATTCCTTTGAAAAGGTCTTCCACTTAGACCATGAATCGTTTACAAGAGATATTATTTTAGGGCAGACGGAAGTCAATGAAGTGCTCCGCCGGGTGAGTGATGATTTCCCGAAGCATGTGGCTGAAGTCATTGCCAAAACGTATCAAAACAAGCAGGTGGTCAGTTTGATCTCAAGTCAAATTGATGCTGACCGAATGGACTATTTGCAGCGTGATGCTTACTATACAGGCGTCAGCTACGGCCACTTTGATATGGAACGTATTTTACGTGTGATGCGCCCGAGAGAAGATCAGATTGTGATGAAGCAGAGCGGGATGCATGCGGTTGAAGATTATATTATGAGCCGCTATCAAATGTACTGGCAAGTCTATTTCCACCCAGTGACACGCAGTGCGGAAGTCATTTTAACGAAAATTCTTCACCGTGCAAAAGAGCTGCATGAAACGGGTTATATTTTCACACACGCCCCCGTTCACTTTTATTCAATCTTTGAGGGGAATGTCACCACAGAGGACTATATTAAGCTGGATGAATCCATTGTCTTATTTTATTTTCAGGCGTGGGAAGATGAAGAAGATCACGTGCTGGCTGATTTGTGCCGCCGTTTTATGAACCGCCGATTGTTCCAATATACAGAGTTTAATCCAAATGAAGAAATGACGAAATATTTCAAGCTGACCGCCTTGTTCAAGGAGGCAGGAATTGATCCTGACTATTATTTAGTGGTCGATTCTTCCTCTGACTTGCCCTATGACTTCTACAGACCAGGCGAGGAAGAAGAGAGGCTGCCAATCCACCTTTTGACGCAAAGCGGTCATATTAAAGAACTGTCGAGACAGTCAGATATTGTTGACGCCATTTCCGGTAAACGAAGAACCGATCATAAACTTTATTTCCCGATGGACTTAATTGTAGATATGTCGGAAAAAGCTGAAGAAAAAAAGGCGATCATGAAGCTGCTTGGTTTGGGATAAGGAAGTACTGAAAAAGGAGATGTCGGGAATTTGTTGAAAGAGCATGCAAAGTTGATGAAGGTATTCTCTGAATCAGGGGAAATCGTTGGTCGGAAGAAGCTGCAAAAGATGATTTACATAGCAAAAAAGCTAGATTTGCCTTTTTACGAGAAATACGATTTTCATTTTTATGGCCCCTATTCAGAGGAGTTGACGCTCAGAATTGAAGAGCTGTGCAACCTTGGATTCTTGGACGAAATGAAGGAAAAAAAGGGCGGATACTATCAATATCGCTATTCGCTGACGGACAATGGGAAAGAGTTTCTCGATCAGTGTGAAGTGGACATGCCTGACCTCAAAGCGCTGACGCAGCAGATGAACGAGCAATCATCCCGTTTCCTAGAGCTTGTCTCAACGATTTTATATTTTGATAACCTGCCAGAAGATGAGGTGAAGGAAAAGGTCTTCACCATTAAAAGCAAGCAGCGCTATACGGACGAAGAATTTGAGGCGGCTCTTGCTTATATTGATCAGTTGAAGGAATTGAACTAACGAGAAGAACCAGTGTGTGATGGCTAATGGCTAGAACAGACTGGTTTTTATTTTGCGCAGAAACAAGCCGACCACATGGATCGACTTGTATTTTATGAATGGTGATAAGAGAATCTCGCTAAAAATTGTTTTGTACGTTCTTCTTTCGTCTGTTCAAAGACTTCTTCCGGCGTACCTGATTCGACAATGACCCCATCCTCCATGAAAATGACCCTGTCGGCAATATCATAGGCAAAGTTCATCTCGTGGGTGACGATGATCATAGTGACACCGGTTTGGGCTACCTGTTTAATGACATCAAGCGTTTCTCCTACAAGCTCGGGATCTAATGCTGAGGTCGGTTCGTCGAACAAAATGACTTCTGGATTCAAAGCCAGTGCCCGTGCAATGCCGACGCGCTGCTGCTGTCCGCCAGATAATTGATGCGGATAGGCATCCTTTTTCTCTAGTAGTCCGACCTTTGTGAGTAATTGGAGAGCTGTGTCATAGGCTTGATCTTTCGGTTGTTTACGGGCAATGACTAAACCTTCCATGATGTTTTCAAGTGCTGTTTTATGAAGAAATAGATCGTATTGCTGAAAGACCATGGCGGTTTTTCTGCGAAGTGCGAGAATGTCTTTAGGCCTTGCTTGATTGAACTTGACGGTCGTGTGATCAATGCTGATTTCTCCTTGATCCGCACGCTCAAGAAAATTCAAGCATCGCAGAAAGGTTGATTTCCCAGAACCGCTTGGACCTAAAATGACGACCACTTCGCCTCTTTCTACCGTTAAATCAATTCCTCTCAGAATCTGGTTTTTACCGAACGCTTTATGCACCTGTTTGATGTCAATCATGCCAATCGTCTCCTTTTGTTTTTGTGTCCATATTTCTCGTATAAGGCTGTAATGGCTTCGATAGAGGCACACAGTGCCCAGTAAATCAGAGCAACGGCGATGTAGGCTTCAAGATAACGATAGTTCACATTGGCTTTGATTAAAGCGCCGTTTAAAATATCGACCACAGACACCATTGAGACGAGAGAAGAGGCTTTGATTAAACTGATCAGCATGTTGTTCAAAAGTGGAAGGGCGATGGGAAAGACTTGCGGTATAATGACCCTTCGTAAAACCTGTTTGCTGGTGAAACCAACGGATAGAGCAGCATCGAATTGCCCCTTTGGAATAGATGCAAGAGAGCTTCGAAATATTTCAGATAACCCGCTTACGGCATATAAAGTAAGGGCGAAAATGGCAATCCATCGTCTGTCCAAATCACTGAAACGAATCTGAAGAGAAAAAGATGCAGCCAAACGATCCAGCGAATCAGAAAAAAGAAGATAAGATACGAGCAGAATGAGGACAACAGGAATTGCTTTAAAAATAGCCACAAACCATTTGAACAATGGAGACAATACAGGCACCTGATAAAAACGGATAAGGGCAATACCAAATCCAAAGACTGAGCCAAATAATAGCGGGAGAAAGCCTAACAGCAGCGTCGTTGGCAAATAATGAAGTGCGGCTAAAAAGGCCTGCAGCATAAAGGCAACATCAAAATCCACTCAGATCGCTCCTTTCTTATGATGTAGTAAAGTCTCCGCCCAATATTTTCTTAGACAATTCAGCGAGCTTGCCGTTATCGATCAGTTTTTGTAATGCTTGATCAATGTCTTTTTGAAGTTTTGTATTGTTTTTTTGATATAGATAATATGTTTTAGATACGTTTACAGGTTTTCCAGAGGTGACTAGATTGGCATTGAATTGTTTGTTTAGTTTGTTGACGTCATACTTTGTGAGCAATGCCGCATCGACTGTGCCATTTTGAAGGTTTTTGACGAGAATTTCGTTTCCGCCATCTCCGTAGACAATGTCAATTTTCCGATCATGCTTTTTGTTATATTGCTCTAAAAGATAAGCGAAATTACTTCCTGTAGAGGTGTGCACTTTGTGTCCAGCCAAATCGTCTAAGCTTTGAAAATCATGACCGGATGCTTTATCAACAACCACATAGCTTGTATAATCTGTGTAGCCAACTTTTCCAAATAGATATTTCTTCTGGCGCTCATCATTGATTTCATATTGATGGGCAGCGAGATCTACTTTACCAGCATCTAAAGCGGGCAGAATATTTTTAAATTCGAAGGATTCATATTTAAACTTATATTGTGGAAGCAGCTGATCCACTTCGTCTAATACAGCCTTCTCATAGCCTGTTAGTTGACCGTTTTCATCTAAGTAAACGAAAGGCTGATAAGCGTTCCCTGTGCCAACGATGATTTCTTTCGCATCTGGATCATTATTCGCTGCTTCTGCTTTGACTTCATTCGATTGTTCTGTATTTCCGCAGGCAGCAAGCAGCAATGAACCAAGTGTAAGCAGACCGATGATGTAATGTTTTTTGAATCGTTTGTTATTTTTCATGTGAAATCCTCCTCGTTTTACTTCGCACGCTTTTCGACAGTGAAGGCCGTTTCAGGTCTTTTTAAGGAAACGAATGTCGTCTGACGCTGTTTTCTCGTTTTCGGTGTATTGATCCGTTTTTCCAATAGATCAAACGCTTTTTCCAGCAGCATACTTAACATAATAAAAATGACGGCAGCAATAAAGTATCCTTCTAATACGCGATAGTATAAAGCCCCTAATGTTTGGACCTTTCCTATAATATCCATCACGCCTAGTGTAAAGGCGAGGGAGGTGTTTTGTAATAAGTTCACAATGGCCACGCCGATATTCGGGAGCGCAATTCTTCCTGCTTGAGGAATGAGCGTTCTTCTATAAATCTGCCATTTCGTCAGCCCAATTGAGGCAGCCGCTTCATATTGAGATGCTGGGACACTTGATAAGGCTGATCGGAATATTTCTGAAAAGTAGGCAGCTGTATTGAGTCCATATGTAATATAAAGAAAGATCAATTTGTTCCACATGGAGATATCAAGGCCAATTGCTGCGAGCACACCTGGCAGACCATAAAAGACAATAAACATTTGAACCAGGATAGGCGTTCCGCGAATAAATGAGACATAGACTGCACTGAGTTGATGCAGGACAGGAATGCGCTCAATTCGAAAATAAGCAAGGATGAATCCAAGAAAGCTGCCAATCAAAGTGGCAAATAAAACAATCAGCAAGGTCGTCGGAAGGGCTGATAATACTTTAGGAAAAAGTGTGACTACATACTCCCATTTGAAAAACTCACCCACGTTGAATCACCTCCTATGTAGAAGTCGTTTCGACTTTTTCTTCTGCGGGTGGTGCCCCTAAAATGGCTGGATCAAAGCGTTCAGGGATAAGCACTTTATACATCAAAACACCTAAATCTCCATTTTCAGCCTCGCGTTCAATATATTTTGTATATCCTTTTCGTTCGTACATCTCTAAAAGCCAAGGGTGTTTCCGGCCAGAAGTGCCTAGTGTATAAGCAGGCGCTTTATATGTCTGCCGGAGCAAGGTGTTTTCTACATAATCGAGCAGTCTATTTCCAATTCCTTGACCGGCTAAATCAGGAGCTGTCGCAAACCACCAGACAAATGGATAGCCTGAGACCGGCTCAGTGCTCTCCCAAGGAAAACGTATGGTGATGGTTGATATGAGCCGTCCGTCTCGTTCTAATACAACGGCAGCGGACTGTGTGATGTTTTCTGTGACCATTTCAAGTGTAGCGTTCGTGGAGGGCCAATCGATGCCCATTTCACCAAGCGGTTTAAATGCACTGGACAGCAATTCTAAAAAAGCTGGCGCATCTTCTTCGGTAGCGATGCGAAAAATATCTCGACTCATGACAAACCTCCATTCAGTATGTAATGTCAAATTAATGCTTTTTTTAAAGTCTCGATATCTGGATTCAGCAATGCTTGATACACGTGGGGATCATGACTGATCTCAACTACAGGTACATAGCGGACACCGTATTTTGCTTCTAAAATGTTTCTGTAATCATCATGTTCTGTGACATCAATCGTTGAAAAAGGGATCTGCTGATCGTTGAAGTAGGATTGAATGTCCTTGCAATAACTGCATCCATTTTTGCTCCATAATATGATTTTTTGATTGTTTGACATTAGACGTTCACCTCTTGATTGATTGGTTTTTGGTTTGTTTGTTCTTGATCAAGTGCTTCTTTTAATAAAGTGATAGACGTGATCCTTTCATCAATATTTACGATCGGCGACAGCACGATGAATTCATTGATATCGTATGACTCGGCTAGCTCAGTCAGCCTGTGATGAACGGTTTCTTTTGTGCCAGCGGTATAGCCGGTTTTTTGCACGTGAATGTTGTACTGTTCCTTCTCCGTTTCTTTCACCAGTTTTTCTGCATCCTCTAACGATGTGACATTCAGCTTTCTTCCATCAGAAAAGGAGACCTTTACTGTTTCCTTTTGTTTGATATGTGAGAGTGCTTGTTCGGGATCATCGGCTACAGAAACGGTGATAGCAAGAAGGAATTGCTGGCGGGTGCCCGCTTTCTGATATGTTTGGAAGGCCTCTCTTGCTTCTTTTAATAAGGCTTCATCTCCATTAATAAAAAAGGCAAAGACAAAGGAGATACCAAGTTTTGCTGCAAATTCAGCGCTCTCTATACTTCCCCCTAAAAGGAACATGTCAGGTGATAAACGAGGGATGGGCTGAGCATTCAATTCATTTGTGTGTTCTGTCAGATAGGTTTTGAGATCCACTAATTTTTGAGAAAAATCCTTCCGTGACGCCTGATAATCTTCCTGAAGAGCTTGTGTCGATAGGTTCAGTCCTCCAGGTGCTTTCCCAACACCTAAATCGACTCTTCCAGGCGCTAATGATGCGAGGACGTGAAATGTTTCAGCCACTTTAAACGGGCTGTAATGCTGAAGCATGACACCGCCAGACCCAATTCGTATGTTGTTTGTTTTTGCTAAGAGATAGCCGGCAAGAGCTTCAGGGGAAGAACCTGCTACTTGAGGGTTATTGTGATGTTCAGACACCCAAAACCTGTGATAGCCAAGCTGATCCGCTGCTTCAGCCAATCTGACAGTATGCTGAATGCCCGTCTCTGCGTTCTCGTTTTCACCGACAAGGCTTTGATCAAGAATACTAAGGGTGAACGACATTGGCTGTTCCTCCTATCAGACTTTGATATTGAGATAATGCGAGGTTTAACCTGTTTGTGGCATCTGAATCAAGTAAGTAATCACCTGACTCCTGCTTTGTGACCTGTTGATCCACAACATACACGCCAGATTGCACAACTGTTGCACCAAGTTGATGAATAATCGGTTTAAGAGCATATTCAATGACGAGCAGGTGGCCGTAGGTTCCTCCTAAAACAAACGGAAGGACGGGTTTTCCTTGTAACACTTTCTGTGGAAGTAAATCTAAAAACGTTTTTAAAATACCGGAAAATGACGTTTTGTAGACAGGAGTTAACACAATGACACCGTCACTCTCATTCACAAGTTCAATGGCCTTGACAACCTCTTCGTTTGAAAAGTCCGCACGTATTAGTGCGCTGCTAGGCAGCTGGTGAACTTGAATGATATGTACATCGATTCCATTGATCGTTAAATGCTGCTGAACATGATGCAAAACACCAGTTAATCGAGATTGGACGGAATGTCCGCCTGCTATAATCGTTACTTTCGTCAATTCGTCTCCTCCATTTCACATAATTCCTTCTAAACAACTTGGAATAGTTGATAATATAAATTATAATAAGGCAAACCAATTGAAAAGTATAATTAGTAATCATAAATACACGATTCAGTTATTTAAAATATAGAGAAAAGAGGGGTTTTATGGAGATTCGTGCGATCCGCACCTTTGCCACCATTGTGAAATATGGGAATTTTTTAAAAGCAGCAGAAGCACTGAATTATTCTCAGCCAACCATTACCTTGCACATCAAGCATTTAGAAGAGGAAATTGGAGAGAAGCTTCTAGAGAGAGGGAAGACCTTAAAGTTAACAGCTTCAGGACAGCTTTTTTATGAAAGAGCCAATTCTTTACTCAATGAATATGAGAAACTGACGAAAACGCTTCAAGATTTAGAAGTGGGCATTGCGGGATTCATTCGCATCGGTGTTTCTGAGCCTACTGCCAGTTTAGAATTCCCGGCGCTCCTTGCAGAATTCAAGGAAAGGTTTCCGAATGTAGAATTTTCGGTACAAGTAGCAGATGCGAATACCCTGAGTTCCTTGCTTTCGCATGATGAGATTGATTTTGCGATTTGCGGTGCACCAGAAGCTTCGATGGAAAATAGCTATAAGCCGCTTTTTCAAGATGATATTGTCCTGCTGGTTCCGTCCTCCCATCGATTGGCGGAAAAAGATGTCGTAGAGGTAACTGATTTAGAAAATGAGACTATACTATTCACACCTCACAATTGCCCCATCCGTATCCAAATTGAACAACAAATCGTTGATGTCATTGGGACAAATTACAAGAAATTAGAGATTACTAGCAGCATGTCCCATAAACACTATGTTCAGGCGGGCTTAGGAGTATCTCTGTTTACACGAACGGCTCATTCTTTTACACTCCCGGGTACGAAGGTATTAGAAATAAAGGGCATTCAAGTTTCCCCGCCAGTTGGTCTATTGAGGAAAACAAATGATACGCCTGGAAGAGCTGTGCTCCAGTTTATTGATCTCATTGAAAGTCGATTGCATCAGCACCAACCGTCATAAAAAGAGGGGTTAGCCTTTATGCTAGCCCCTCTTTTAAATTTATTTTACTGTTTGTTTCAGAAACTGATTCTTCTTCATCGGCAGGCCTAAGTTTTCGCGAAGGGTATGAGCTGGATAATTTGGGTCGTAATATCCTCTTTCGACTAATATCGGAATGACGTGCTCCGTCCATTCGGATAAACCGCTTGCTAAAATTGGAGCGCCAAAAATAAATCCATCTGCGGCGTCCTCTTCGATCCATTGAATTAATTTGTCAGCTACTTGTTCGTAAGTGCCGAAAAAAGCACTTTTTGATGTGGTCACTTGTAAAGCGACTTCTCTTAAGGTCAGGTTTTGATCTTTGGCCATTTTCTTAATGGACTCTGTTGTGGATTGGAAGCTGTTTGACCCAGCGTCACCTATATCTGGAAAAGGTTCATCAAGCGGGAATTGACTGAAGTCCAAATGGTCAAAGAATCGGCCGAGATAATGCAGAGCTTCTTCAATAGAGACTAGATGTTTAATGGCTTCATATTTTTCTTCAGCTTCTTCGACTGTTTTTCCTGTAATCGGGTGGATGCCAGGGAATATTTTGATCTCGGATGGTTTTCTTCCAAGCGCTGCCGCTCTATTTTTCACGTCGCGGTAATAGGCTTTTGCCTTTTCAAGTGAATCGGCATTTGTAAATACAGCGTCTGCTTCTTTTGCAGCTAGGTCTTTTCCTGCCTCTGAAGCGCCTGCTTGGAAAATCACGGGCTGCCCTTGTTCAGAGCGCTCAATATTTAAAGGACCTTTGACAGAAAAGTGTTTGCCATGATGGTTTAAGGTGTGCAATTTATCTCGGTCGAAGAAGACACCTGTTGATCGATCTCTTACAAAAGCATCTTCTTCCCATGAGCTCCAAAGCCCGTTCACTACATGTAAATACTCTTCTGCAATTTCATATCGAAGTGAGTGGCTAGGATGCGAACGGATGATGTGATTCTCAGCAGAGCCCTCTAATGGGGAAGTCACAACATTCCAGCCTGCCCGGCCTTTACTTAATTTGTCCAAGGAAGCAAATTGCCTGGCAATGGTAAAGGGCTCACTGTATGAAGTGGATACAGTACCCACAAGTCCAATCTGTTTCGTGACTGTGGCAAGTGCAGATAAGATGGTTAATGGTTCAAATCGGTTTAAGAAATGAGGAATCGAATGTTCATGAATATATAAGCCATCTGCCACAAAGACAAAACGGAAACCCGCTGATTCCGCTTTTTTGGTCATCTCTTGATAATAATCAATGTTAACACTTGCATCTGCTGGCACCGATTTATCCTTCCATGCATTCATGTGACCCCCTGGGCCATGTAACATTAATCCAAATTGTATGTGCTTTTTTCCAGACATGCCGATCGTCCCTTCCGTTTTGAGGTAGCAATGTTTTATGTTCTTCATCATAAGGCAGAACCGCAGAGAAGTATAATTGGTATCAGTAAAGTGTGACTTTATCTTTTCTAATATCATTTTTTGTTTCTTTCAGATGTGACATTAGGTCCATGATATTATTTCTTAAAAACATGAGTGTTTACTAAGTAAATGACCCAGACCAAAAGCGCTATTTTTCGATGAAATGTGTGTCAAAATATCCGAAAAATTAGTGAAAATGACGTAATTCGACTTTCTTCCTGTGCATCTAATTCCCTGTTTTTGACTGAATAGAAGGAAAATAGTGAATTTTCAGTGAATATATAACCTTGTGAAAAACAAAGGAGGGATAGGAATGAAAAAGCGTTCAGTCTTTTTGTCATTTTTATTGGTAGGTAGTTTGTTACCGGGGGTAAGTTCAGCTTCAGCACCAGTAGCGAGTGCAGGTCATGGGCATGATCATGGTCATGCGCCGTTCGAAACCCATATTAGTGAGGGGTTGCCAAAAGCAAAGGATTTTAAAGATTTGACGACAGCACCTCCAATTGAACGAGATGTGACAACAAAGGTATTAGATGAGTCTGGTAAGCAGGTAGGCTCAAGAACCTTTAAGGCCAATACAGGAGATTCAATTTCAACAAAAGCAAGTACAGGCAGTCAGAAGGTCACTGTCTATGCGGTTGCTGATGCGCAGTATCGTGCGAAATATAGTGACTGGCAAACACGGATTGTCAGCATCATTGAGCAAGCAGATGTCACGTTTAACCGTGATCATGATGTGGACTTTGTCGTACAAGCAGTAGGATCATGGACGTCTTCGGGTTCAAATGCAGAGCAAATTTTGTCTAACCTTGCGCGCAGCTTTGATGGCAGAGGATATGACTTTGTCACTGGATTTACAGCAAATCCAAACTTTGATGCTGGCGGAATCGCTTATGTCTACAATAGTGCACCAAGCGGAAGTGCATTCGCCGTTAACCTTGATCAAGGGACAGCGAACACTGCAAAAGCGGCTACGCATGAATACGGTCATAACTTTGGCTTACCGCACGACCCTCAAGGAAGCGGCATTGTCTGCCTAATGAATTATGATTATTCTTACACAGTCGATTTCTTCGATGCGGCTCATAAAAATCAAGTGAACCGTAATAAAGCGTGGTACAGATAAGATAGGAGTTAGTATGATTTAATTCAAGAACAAATCATAAACTATTTTCAAAGGGTTAGAGTGAAGTTATTTTAACCCTTTGAGTTCTCTTAAAATACTTATTAGAAAATAAATATATTTTGATTGGATGTTCAGAATATATAATTTGACAATGATCTCGCATCTAAAGTGTCTATATACTATTTGTAATAATGTGGTGTGAAAAATACTTATCATCAGTAAGGTTTTATTTTCAAAAAAAGTTAAATTTTACTTGTTTTTTAAATTAAACTATGATTAAATTCTATTATGTTTCAAATCTATAATCAGATGGAAGGGGTGAAATAAAATGACAGCAAGAGTGAATGCTTTCAAAATCTCAGGCTTACTTTTAGCGAGTATTGCATTATTATTTGCTTACTTTTTTGTGATGGGGAACTTACCTATTGCTTATCTGACTAAAGAGTTTGGTATTCCATCAGCAGTAGGTAGTACAATTACTTGGTATCTAGACATGGGGGCAACAGCTTCAGTGATAATTGGTATATTATCAGGTTTTTTAACCGGGGGATTAGGACTAATTGCAAATGCCGGCAGACAAGCACTTACAGTCTATCTTAAAGAAGAGCTTAGAAAAAGAGGCAAAAAGGCCTTTATTGCTTGGTAAGGTGAAATTATTCTAATAAGAGGAGAAATCCTCTTATTAGAATGAAATGAGATCAATAGGGAATATTATTTTAGGAGTTATTCATGTGATAACAAGATACATAAATATTTTAAAAATCCATTTGATTATGCGTGCTGAAAAAGACTATTCCTTTTTACTAAAGTTTATTCCTTTTTTTAAGAGGATAAAAAATATTGCTATATTTAAGATGGTTATTCACACTATTTTTTCAATCATCCTAATCCTTTTTTTATATAACAAGTACGGTGTTTTTGTTGATAGATGGAATGAAATGTTCTTATTTGGGATATTCCTTTTATTATTCTTCTTAGCTCTAACTAGTGGAATTTCAACATATAGAAGAACCCATTTTTCAATATATCAGGATCTATTGAGTACATCTCCACTAAGTCAGCGACAAATATATGTTTTACTACTAACTGAAGAACTTCTTTGGTTTTTGATGCAATATGGAAATATTTTAATAACTGCAATTGTATGTCTCTTTTTTATTTTGAAAATACCTTTAAGTTTGTTTTTGTTGCTAAATTCCAATCTCATTTTGTTTATTTTCTTCACATTTATAATTTCGAATCTTTTAATGGGGAAGTATCAAACATATAAAATTAAAAATAAAATTGGTTTCTTTAGATTTGCTATATATATGTTTTTTTCCTGTGTTTTAATGACTCTTGGATACATAATGAGTCATCAATTTGCAAAACTAATATTTGCTTTAAGAGAACCATTTAAAAATGTAGAACAGCTATTAAATGATTCCTATTGGATTCGTGTGAAAAATATATTTGTTCAAGAATTCAAGGGGGATTTTATTTATTTTAAAAAAATTATTGGGAGTATTTACGACGGTATTATATATTCTATTAACCTACCAATATTAATATTGGTATTCTTTGCTTTAACGATGTGTATTGTCTTTATCACACGTTATTTTTATCCAAATTATTATAAAAATGAACAAATAAAATCTAAGCAGGAATTATTTGATTGGTTAACACTTTATATAAAACTAGTAAATAAGATTTTCAGAACAGAGAATAATTTTCTGTTTAAAAAAGAGCTTATTAATTTAGAAAGAAAACGTTGGATCGTATCACCAGGAGTCTTTTCTATTATTATATATTCGTTAGAAGGCTTTTTTTATTGTGGGGTTTTATTAGGGATAGTGGAGAACTCTGATAACAGTTCATTCATTATGGCAATGCTGCTTCTCTTTAATGTTTTAACAATAATTATTCATTGCTTTGAAGTTTCTTATGAGTATCCTCAAGTATTCTTTTTAGGTTCTGAAGGTAAAAGTATTCATTTGTTAAAAACGTCTCCAAATGGTGTAGAAAAATTATTTGAATCTAAAATAAAATTGTTGGAAGTATGTTTATTTATACCTCTTGTTATTAATATCATCATATCTTTAATTGTTATCAATTTAGTGAAAGAATTGAATTTAATATCTTGTTTGCAAATATTTATATTGTTGTTTGCTGTGTATAAAATATCACCAATCATTCAATTGTATATGGCTCCTTTATTTTCTAAATTTTCTTTTGATGATATACAGGAAGTTGGAAGTACATACGATGAAAAAATATTGCATATTAAGTCTCAAAGTCTACCAAGAAACTTTATACTAGTTCCACTTTTAATTTTTAGCTTCATAAACATATTTGTACCTATTTATAAATGGATTCATTATATTGACTGGTACTATTTTATTTATTTCATGTTATCAATGATTGTGTTTAAAATAATATCTAAAAAAATTGTTGAAAAGGGAATTGAGAAGATAGAAAGAGGTATTTTTTGACTAGATTAATTAACATATTAAAAAGATGGAAGAATGTTTATATTTTATTCATAATAGTATTTTTTGCAGGCGTTTTTGGTGGTGTATTGTTCCGAAAAGGAGGTTCGGTTCAATCTAATTCTGATAGTGAATATTATGGAAGCATATTTCTAAATAATCTAGATGTTGGTTTACTTTGTCTAATTGGTGGACTATTTACGTGTGGTGCTATTCCTATATTTGTAATGTGTATGAATGGTTATGTTGTCGGTAATACAATTAATAGTTTGATAATTAAAGGAAATATAGAATCTTTGTTTACAGGATTACTGCCACACTTTTTTATTGAGTTGTTTGGTTTGTTATCCTTTTCAGTCCTTGGAACGTTTACAGGAGTGATATTTTTGAGATTTTTGCAAGGTGAAATTCGTAAAGTTAATTATTTAAAAATGATTAGAGAGGGTTTCATAATGCTCTTCATCGCAACATCATTTTTATTTCTTGGAGCGATAATTGAAGATTTTGTGAGTTGGGTTTGAATATAACTAGGATAACAAATTTCATTTTAGGAGGAAAAAATGCAACTTGTTTTTAAACCCCAGAATTATTTAACGCTAAATATAGAAAAAGTAACTAGTAGATCAATATTGTTTCAGAACTTAATCATTATTTTATTGAATATGTTTTTTGTAACTTGTATTATCGTGCAAATTCTCCCTAGTAGTGAAAATTACAACTTCTTCGCTCTATATGTCTTTATTGCTTTTGTTTTCACACCTTTTTACTTAATCATTAATTTTATTATTTCTTTGGTGTATTTAATAGTCATGATTTTTTTCCATCCTACATTAAAAATAAGTCATTTTTTTGTTGTCATTTTGACTTACAACTCATTAATATTTTTTGGGAATTCAGTCGGTATAAATTTAATATTTATGTTTGAGAATTCTTTTGTTATGTTCATGGTGGTTCTTTTAACTTTCATAACAGTAGTATGGGCTTCTCGAGTTTTGTTTTTAGGATTACTCAATTTTGTTGGATATTCTAAGAAAGCAAGCTTGAATTTTTGTATTGTACTTTTCCTCTTTAACATTGTATCTTTTGGGGGTGGATTCTTAATTAATGTCTAAATTACTAAGTTTAAAAAAGGTTTGTTTTTATTACAATAAAGGTAAGCCAATATTAGAGGACATAAATCTTGATCTCTATGCACATGAAATTATTTGTATTTTAGGTGCAAATGGTGCAGGAAAGTCTACTTTATTAAAGGTGATCGCAGGTATTGCTGAATTTCAAGGTGAACTTCATTTTAAGAATAACCCCGTTGATAATTTAAACGAATATAAAAGAAATATTGCTTACATTCCAAGCAATCATTTACTATATGATATTCTTACAGGCAAAGAGAATTTAGAGTTAATCAGAAATCTTTGGGATGTACCTAAAAAACTATTTTGGGGAAATGTTAGTTTCTATTCTGATAAACTAGGTATGAATCAGCATTTAGATACTAGGATTGAGCATTATTCTGAAGGAATGAAAGATAAACTTTTCTTCATTGGAAGTATTTCGAAACAACCAGATCTTCTTTTATTAGACGAGCCATTCATGTCTTGGGACATCCAATCACAGAGAATGGTAATTGATCTTATTAAAAAATACAAAGAAGAATATGCAAAATCTATCATTATAATCACTCATTCTGAGCACTTGAGAGAGACTCTAGCAGATAAGACTTATCTAATTCAAGACACTAAACTTATTAATCATTTTTCTAGTTAGGGGTAATTAAATTGAGGAATTTATTTATATTATTATTAATAATATCAATCACTGTCATAGCAATTGTTGTATTTACAGGTGGTTATAAAATTATTGTAGGAAAATTGATTATTGTTTTTTCATCTACTTTAGCTGCTACAAGCATTATGAAAATAATTGATAAAAAAAATCAGAAGAGAAAGGGCTAAAATGAACTTTATTTTTAGCCCTTTCTCTTCTTTTCAGTATGTGACACTCGTGATCACAGTGCTCAGGACTGCGGGGATGTCTACAAGCTAGCTGAAGGCAGGCCCTTTTAAAAAAGTCGTCTGTTAATATGCTTACAGATCGCTCATTCGCTTTCCTGCTACGGCATAGTGTTCTTTTTTCATTTCTTCAATAATAACAGAGACTTTTTCTGCACCTGCGCCTGTTGTTTCTACAACGGCATCAGTGACTTTCTCCACAAGAGCTCTTTTCTGCTCGTCTGTTCTTCCTTCAAGCATTTGAACGGTGACAATCGGCATGGCGAAAACCTCCTTTTTCCTTTAATGCTACGCTTCCCTTTAGTTTAAGGGACTTCTTATAGTATACTGAATGAAGTAAATCATTGTATAGAAAGAAAGAGGGATTCATGCCTTTGAACCAATTTCTTGTTTATCCATTAGAACTTATTCCATATGTCGCCATTACGCTTGTTGTTGCATTTACGATGCACGAGCTGGCGCATGCATATGTTGCGTACCGATTCGGAGACCCGACGGCTAAGAATCAAGGGAGACTGACGTTAAATCCACTGAAGCATCTCGATGTATTCGGGACGATTTTGATCTTTGTGGCCGGGTTTGGCTGGGCGAGACCTGTACCGGTGAATCGTTACCATTTTAAAAAACCGCGCTTAGCAGGGATTTGTGTCTCCATTGCTGGGCCATTAAGTAACTTAGTGCTGGCGTTTTTGGGCTTTTTTGTGTATGTGCTTCTTCAGAAATTTGGCGGGGAGTGGATCATGCGCTTTGAGCCGGGAGTCGATAATTTCTTTTTAATCTTTATTAACTTAAACGTCATCTTGTTCCTATTTAACTTATTGCCACTTCCGCCGCTGGATGGGTATCGGATTATTGAGGACGTCGTCAGCCCCCGTATCCGGGCGAAAATGACGCAATTTGAACAATATGGGATCATTATTTTTCTCATATTCGTGATCACACCGCTGGGACAGTTTGTGTTTGGTCCATTGATCGGAATGCGGGATCAAATCATACACTGGTTTAATCTTATTTTGAAGCCGCTGCTTTAGGAGGTTTAATAAATGGAAGGTAAAAAGAAGAAACCAATTGGTTTTAACATCATTAAAAAAACAGATGCAACCGACGGACATGGAGGCTTTGGGGCAGGTGCACTCAGCCTTGATAATATCTCGCCAGTCATCATTGATGTAGAGGAAAAGGAAGCTGTCATTGATATTGGTGCCATGCATGCAAGAAGTGCCGTCGAAAAAGGAATTAAATTTTTGAAAACAAAAGAAGAGGTGCCGAACGGAAAACCGTATTGGCTTGTATGGGTGACGATTGATCGCAGAGAAGAAGGGCCTTATTATGCAGGTGTGACGGCTTGTGAAATGACCGTTGACCGTTCGATCCGCCGCGGGTATAAGTCACTTCCAGAGCATGTGAATTTAATGGATAAATCGATGAAGCGAAAAATTGTCGTTAGTCATATGGATGACGTATCCAAAAAGGTGCTGGCTGATTTCTTAAAAGGTCATAATCAAGCGCTATGGGACGCATCAACAGATGAATTAAAAGAAGGATTGGCTGTCCCTGAATAATTGTGAAATTTTTGTGAAGATTGGCGGATGGCTACCAATTCTCTCCGGTTTTTGAGTAAACTGGTGTTAAAGCTAGGACATGGAGAATCCCGAGATGCAGATCTCGGGGTTTTTCATGTCTTTTTTAACGTTTCAGCCACTTTTCCCACCATTTCTTTGGCTTTTGATCTTGAACTGGTTCCTGCTCAGAGGCTTTGTCCTCAGCACCATAGCAGACACCTGTCGGCTCCGTTCCTTCTATAAAATAGGTGAATACCTTTGATTCACATCCTGGACCTGCGAGGTCGCCGGTTTTTGGATTAATATATACCCCTTTGACACCGTCTGGCGGCATGAAGGAAGAGGCTGGCTGCTTCGAGAGAGCTGATTCCATAAAGGAAGCCCATATTTTTTTCGCATAGGCCGTTTCTTCGACTGAGTCAATGGTGCGGCCTTTATCATAGCCTGTCCATACACCTGTGACGAGCTGGGGAGAGAAGCCGATCATCCAGCTGTCGGCGCCTGTAGTCCCAGACTTTCCTCCGTATGTTCTTGTAAGGTCCTTTATAATGGTGCGGCCAGTGACACTTGTATAGCCGTTTAATTGATCATTGAACATGCCTGACATCATGTCGGTGGTGACAAATGCTGCTTTTTCATCGAGGATTTGTTCTCGTTTTTGTTTCTCTTCAAAAAGCACATTACCTTTTGCATCGGTTACTTTCGTAATAAAGGTTGGTTTGACGCGTTTTCCGCCATTGACCAGCATGGCGTAAGCATTGGTCATTTCAATGGGTTTCACAGGAGACGTGCCCAGGGCAAGAGAGGGTACTTGATCTAGTTTCTCCTTGATTCCAAATGTCTTGCCAGCACGTACAAGCTGTTCCATTCCTAAAAATAGATGGGTCTTTACAGCGTAAATATTATCAGACAGTGCTAAAGCTTGAAGCATTGTAATGCCGTCATTGGCGTAATAGCCGTGATAATTGCTTGGTGAATAAGCGGCATCGCTGCCTTGATCATCTAATTCAAACACCGTTTCCTCACTGCGCATGACAGTTGCGGGTGTAAACCCGTTTTGCAAGGCAATGTAATAAAGAAGGGGTTTCATGGTTGAACCGGGCTGCCTTTTTGCTTGTGTCACCCGATTGAATGGACTTTTCTCATAATCTCTCCCGCCTATGAGGGCAAGTACATGCCCTGTTTGAGGATGGATGGCGGCAAAGCCGATTTGGATTTCTGATTTGGAATTCATCGTATTTTTTAACGTCTTTTCTGCGATTTTCTGTAATTCTGGATTGAGAGTCGTTTGGATATGAAGCCCATAGGTTTCAATCTGTTCCTCATTTAACCCCAAACTTTGTTTCAACTCTCGAATCACATCGTCATAAAAATACGGGGCTTGCTTTGCTTGCAGCTGCTTCTTTTGCAAAGGGCGATAGGACAGCTTTTCTTTCGCAGCGTCATCGGCTGCTTTTTTCGTAATCATGCCATCCTCGTGCATTTGTCTCAAAATCATATTCTTTCTTGCGCCGGCTTTCTCCTCATTCACATAAGGGGAATAGAGAGAAGGCCCCTTAGGGATACCGGCAAGCAGGGCAGATTCAGCGAGGGTTAAGTTCTTTGCTTTTTTCCCGAAATACAGACGGGACGCTGCTTCCACACCGTACGCTCCGTGACCATAATAAATGGTGTTCAAGTATCCTTCTAAAATTTCATTTTTTGTATAGTTTTGTTCTAAACGAATCGTGTAAAAGGCTTCATTCCACTTCCGCTTCCACGTTTTATCATGATCTAAATACAGATTTCGTGCATATTGCTGGGTGATCGTGCTGGCGCCTTGCACCTTAGCCATGGCACGAATATCGGCCACCGCAGCACCTGCCATCCGTTTCACATCAAAGCCATGATGTTCATAAAAGGTTTTATCTTCAACAGCGACAACTGCCTGTCTGATATGAGGAGACATCTCCTTTAATGGCACCCAATATCTCTTTTCTCCAAAGCTGGATTCTCCAAGCTTTGAGCCATCGGCTGCATAAATGGTCGTGGATTGGGGAACTTGAACAGAAGGGGCACCTTGCCATTTAGCTATTAATAGAATCGTCAAAAAGACGGTACCTGCAAATAGAAAAGCGAGCAAGCCGATAAAAAAACAGGCTCGAATCGTTTTCACGGTCATGCGGATTTTTTTATTACTCATGATTGTGTCCATGCAAAGCCCCCATTTTGACGGTTTTTTATCAGTATGGAACAAAGAAAACCGTTTTAAACAAGCGATTGCAGGAGCGCTTTAAAAAATGAAGAGAACTCATGCGGTTCTTTACAATTTGATATGAATCCACTATACTTTTTTCTTGGACAATCGATATAGTCAAAGCCGATATAAGGCGCTAACAATAGATGTTTGTTTATTATTGGATGAGAGGAAGATGAACAATGAGCGAACTTTGGTATACAGAGAAGCAAACGAAGAATTTTGGTATTACATTGAAGGTGAACAAAACCCTTCACACAGAACAAACAGACTTTCAGCATTTAGAAATGGTGGAAACAGAAGAGTTTGGCAATATGCTGTTTTTAGACGGCATGGTGATGACGTCTGAGAAAGATGAGTTTGTATACCACGAAATGGTGGCACATGTTCCTCTTTTCACTCATCCAAACCCAGAAAATGTGCTTGTCGTAGGCGGAGGAGACGGCGGTGTCATTCGTGAGATCCTCAAACACCCAAGTGTGAAAAAAGCGACACTTGTTGATATTGACGGAAAGGTCATCGAGTACTCGAAGAAATTCCTTCCTTCTATTGCTGGGAAACTAGACGATCCTCGTGTAGATGTCAAAGTCGGAGACGGTTTTATGCACATTGCTGAAGCTGACAACGAGTATGATGTGATCATGGTTGACTCTACTGAGCCAGTTGGGCCAGCTGTGAACCTGTTCTCTAAAGGATTTTACGCAGGAATCGCAAAAGCACTCAAAGAAGACGGTATTTTCGTTGCACAAACGGACAACCCTTGGTTCACACCTGAGCTGATTACAAATGTACAGCGTGATGTAAAAGAGATTTTCCCAATTACAAAGCTTTACACAGCGAATATTCCAACGTATCCAAGCGGTCTTTGGACATTCACCATCGGTTCTAAAAAATATGATCCACTTGCTGTAGAAGACAGCCGTTTCTTTGATATTGAGACGAAATATTACACAAAAGAATTGCACAAAGCGGCATTCGTTCTGCCGAAATTTGTGAGCGACTTAATCAAATAAATCAAGCGAAATGGACATGCGCAAATGACGGTTTGCGCATTTTTTGAAGCGTAAAAGGAGGAATCTTGCATGAGATTCGACGAGGCTTATTCAGGAAAAGTGTTTATTGGAAGTCATCCGACATGGGAAGATGCAAAGGTCATTTTATACGGCATGCCGATGGACTGGACAGTCAGCTACCGCCCAGGTTCACGTTTCGGTCCGAACCGCATTCGTGAAGTATCGATCGGTTTAGAGGAATACAGCCCTTATTTAGATCGTGAGCTGCATGAGGTGCCATTCTTTGATGCGGGTGACATCCCACTTCCTTTTGGGAATGCACAAAAGAGCTTAGATTTAATTGAAGAGTATGTCGACAGCATTTTAGAAAAAGGGAAGTTTCCATTAGGAATGGGCGGCGAGCATCTTGTGTCTTGGCCGGTTTTCCGTGCGATGTATAAGAAATACCCTGATTTGGCCATCATCCATATGGACGCACATACAGATCTTCGTGAGGAATATGAGGGTGAGCCGCTTTCACATTCAACACCGATTCGTAAAGTTGCAGGACTGATTGGAGCTGAAAATGTATTCTCTTTCGGCATCCGTTCTGGGATGAAAGAAGAATTTGAATGGGCAAAAGAAGCGGGTATGCACATTTCTAAATTTGAAGTGCTGGAGCCATTGAAGCAAGTATTGCCAAAGCTAAAAGGGCGTCCAGTATATGTGACGATCGATATTGATGTACTTGACCCAGCACATGCACCTGGTACAGGAACGGTAGATGCTGGCGGTATTACATCAAAAGAGCTGCTTGCCTCCATTCATGCGATTGCAGGATCTGACGTCCAAGTCGTTGGGGCAGACCTTGTCGAGGTAGCACCTGTATATGATCACTCTGACCAAACAGCGAATACAGCGAGTAAGCTTTTACGCGAAATGCTGCTTGGATTTGTGAAATAATCAGTTGATAGAGGAGCTTGTCATCTCATGTGGACAAGCTCTTTTTTTTACATTGGTCAAAAAATAAAGGAGGGAGCTCATGTTTTCGTCAATATTGATGGTGTTCCTCGCTTTATGTGTGTTAGGGGCAGGCTTTCTCACATTGAAACGAGAGCTCGCAGCTGATCCGCCTGTTTTTGCTTCAAAAAAGGAAGCAAAGGAAGAGATGCTGGGGCTGTTTCACGATCGAGGCTTTTTCTATCTGACGGCCATTGCGTTATTCATGCAGTTATTTAAAAAGGATCAAATCGCACCATTTGATTTTTTTCAGGCATTTTTGGCAAGTTCAGGCATACAGGCTCTTTTTTACTTAATGAAAAGAAAAGACTTAGGCGTAAAGGCTGGACTTGTCGTAGTGGTCAGTTGTATTTTTCTTTTTTTCTAAAGGGATGGCAGAAGATGAAAAACGAAGTTTAATCGCCGTGAAGAAGAGAAATGATGGTATGATAGACGATCATGATTATGGTATACTATTTTAGTTAAACGGGTCTTAGCAAAGGAAGTGCAAAATGACACAAAACCAAATTTCAATTCATGTAAAGTCAGTGATGAAACCAGAGACGGAGCCGGCTGAAACGATCGAATTCCGCACGACTGGAACGTACCAAAAGAAGAATGACAAAACGTATCTCACTTACCATGAAGAACATGAAATGGGTCAAGTAAAAACCGTTGTGAAAATGAGTGAAAAAGAAATTTTTGTGATGAGATCAGGGGCAATTCAAATGAAGCAGCGCTTTCTCATTGGAGAAACGACCGTCACACATTACACGATGCCATTCGGTACACTTCAGCTAGATGTGCACACACATGGTATTGATCTCGATGTGGACAAGGGGCTGCTGCACATTACGTACGATATGCTGACAGGAGAAGATCAAAAGCATTTACATACATTATCGATTTCGTATAAGGAGGATTTACGTTCATGAATATCGCAGAACAGGTCAAAGATGCGTTAAAAGAAGAAATCATAGCGGCAGTCGTCAAAGCAGGGCTTGCCGATGAAAGCCAGGTGCCAGATGTTCTTTTAGAAGTGCCGAAAGATAAAACTCACGGTGATTACTCTACCAACATGGCGATGCAGCTTGCCCGCATTGCGAAAAAAGCACCTCGTCAAATCGCAGAAGACATCGTCAATGCGTTTGATAAAGGGAAAGCTTCCATTGAAAAACTGGATATCGCAGGTCCAGGATTCATTAACTTTTATATGAACAATCAGTATTTAACAAAGCTCATTCCAGCTGTTCTTGAGGCAAAAGAAGCTTATGGCGAAACGAATACAGGCGGCGGTCAAAAGGTGCAAGTCGAATTCGTCTCAGCAAACCCAACAGGTGACCTTCACCTTGGACATGCCCGCGGTGCAGCTGTAGGAGATTCCCTTTGCAACATCCTTGATAAAGCAGGGTTCGATGTGAGCCGTGAATACTATATCAACGATGCAGGAAATCAAATCAATAACCTCGCTTTATCTGTAGAAGTACGTTATTTTGAGGCACTCGGTCTTGAAAAAGAAATGCCTGAAGACGGCTACAGAGGAGAAGACATCAAAGGCATCGGACAAAAGCTTGCGGATGAATTTGGTGACCGTTTCGTGCATGAGCCGGAAGAAGAGCGGATGAAGTTCTTCCGCGAATACGGCTTGAAATACGAATTAGAAAAATTACGTGTAGACCTTGAGAATTTCCGTGTGCCATTTGATGTATGGTATTCAGAAACTTCTTTATATGAAAACGGAAAAATCGAACCAGCGCTGGAAACACTTCGCGCTAAAGGCTATGTCTTTGAAGAAGACGGCGCAACATGGCTGCGTTCAACTGATTTTGGTGATGACAAGGACCGTGTGCTGATTAAAAAAGACGGCAGCTTCACTTACCTGCTTCCAGATATCGCATATCATAAAGACAAATTGGACAGAGGCTTTGACCAGCTCATTAACATTTGGGGAGCGGACCATCACGGCTATATTCCTCGGATGAAAGCGGCGATCCAAGCACTTGGATATCCAGCTGACAAGCTTGAAGTAGAAATCATTCAGCTTGTGCATCTTTACAAAAACGGCGAAAAGATGAAGATGAGTAAACGTACAGGAAAAGCCGTCACAATGCGTGATCTGATTGAAGAAGTCGGCTTAGATGCGACTCGTTATTTCTTTGCGATGAGAAGTGCGGCGACACATATGGACTTTGACCTAGACTTAGCGATTTCTACGTCTAACGAAAACCCTGTGTACTATGCACAATATGCGCATGCGAGAATTTGCAGCATGCTTCGTCAAGGTGAAGAAAAAGGCTATGAACCGAACCTTGAAAAAGCCGATTTCTCTCACATTCAATCGGAAAAAGAATACGATCTTCTGAAAATCATTGGCAGCTTCCCAGAAGTTGTAGCAGAAGCAGCTGAAAAGCGTATTCCGCACCGCGTGACGAACTATATTTATGACCTTGCATCAGCCCTTCACAGCTTCTACAATGCCGAGAAGGTCATTGACGCAGAAAATGAAACAAAAACAACAGCACGTCTTTCACTCATGAAAGCAACACAAATCACGCTTGCTAATGCATTAAAACTAATTGGTGTATCGGCTCCGGAGAAGATGTAATGAAATGAAAGAAAGCCCCACTCTATTGAATGAGTGGGGCTTTTTCGTATAAAAAACCCGCTATCCTTAAGAGATAGCGGGTTTTGAAAATTATCCAAGCGTATTAATTATGTTAGAAATAGAATCAAATAATTGGCTAAGTACATCAGAAAACATGTTTTTGCCTCCTCTCTTTTCTTTTTACATCTACTTAACGAAGGGAATGAAGGGTTGGATCACTTTTTCTAAAAAAATTTTAAAAAAGATAGTGTTATAGAAAAAAGCACCGCCTATTCGGGTGCTTTTTGGCCTTAAGTTATGAATGAATGCGCAGCTTCACGTCTCCATTTGTACACGCTAGCTGAACGTTTCCACCAATCGGGAAGGTGAAGACTGGCTGTGTATGTCCGATATCGACGTCGTAAATCACTGGGATGTGTTTGAGCATTGGATGCTTATCTAGGATGAATCTTAAGTGTTCCTCTGTCATGTTGGATTTCTTCTGAAAGCGCCCGATGATCAACCCTTTGATTGATTGTGCATGCTGCAAGAGGGAGGTAAGGTCTCTGGCGAACATTTCAGGGAACACCAACTCATCATCCTCGACAAATAAGACCGCATCCTTTACATTCGGCATAAACGATGTCCCTTGCAGTAAATTCAGTGTACAAAGGTTTCCGCCAAACAAGGTGCCTTCAGCTGTTCCTTCCTGATATATGTTCCATTTCGTCGGATGAAACTGCCTATTCGCTTGATCTAGATACCACGCGTCATCACTCCATTTTGTCGAAGGAATCACATCAAACGGTTCGCCGCCGTTCATCAAACAAGCTTGAAACATGGCGGTCTGCTCTTCCTGTCCCTGCTCCATTTGAAAGCTTGAGAAATGGGGGCCAGAATATGTCACCATATCACATTTCGCTGTAATGGCGTTTGCAAGTGCAGTGATGTCACTATAGCCGCAAAGGACTTTAGGATGCTGTCGGATCAAATCGTAATCAATATAAGGCAAAAGCTCATTGCAGTTAAAGCCTCCGATGGCTGTCAAAATACCATCAACCTCATCATCTTTGAACGCCTCATGCAGATCAGACAAGCGGTGTTCAATAGACGATGAGGAATGAATGTCACATTCAAACACATGCTGTCCAAAAGAGACAGTGAAACCTAAAGACTCTAAACGTTTTTTCGCTTGAGAAATTCCTTCTTTTGATAAAATGCTGGCACTTCGGCTTGGGGCGATGACACGAATATGCCCGCCTTTTTTTAAAGGTGAGGGTGTATGCATAAACAAATCTTCCTTTCCATCACGTATTTCTCCATTATATCGGATCAAATAGCGTTAGTCTGTAAAGGCTAGGAGAAAGGAATGGGTCGTGCGTTTCATACAAGCTGTGCAAAGGGTATGGAAGAGAAAAAGACAGAATGAGGGCGGAGAATGTGAAAAAGAGAAGACTGGAATTTTTATTTTTATATTTTATGATATTCGGGGCATATGTGGTGTATTGGTGGACTGTGCCGGCGTGGAGCGTTCAGCTGTACGCAGCGATTTATATCGCCATTATTTTATTTAGTATCATCTCACTCATGCTGGAGAACCGTACATCACAGCACACGTTGTTATGGATATATGTGCTCATTTTTTTCCCGATCATTGGCTATATGTTCTATCTGTTCTCAGGGCAGCTCTATGTAAAGGGTCATTTATTCAAATCAAAGAGAATGTATAACCGCGAGAAATTACGCAGAATCTCTGAGCTTGAGAGTAAGCCGAATGAGTCACGTTTAACCGATAATCAGCGTGCTTTTTTTCATTACACAGAAAAAGCAACAGGTATGCATGTGAACACAAATAGTGATATGGAGATTTTAAAGAATGGGGAGGAGACGTTCCCCAGAATTTTTGAAGAGTTAAAAAAGGCAAAATCGTTCATTCATATTGAATATTACATGTTCAAATCCGATTTCCTCGGCCACCGGATGATGGAGATTTTGATTGAAAAAGTGAAAGAAGGGGTAGAGGTCCGTTTCATATATGATGCGGCTGGCAGCATCCGCTTCTCGCGAAAAGATATTAAACGCTTGAAGCAGGCAGGGGTCAAGGTCGCTCCTTTTCTACCTTTAAAATATGGATTCTTTAATCAAAAATTCAATTTCCGAAATCACCGGAAAATCGTCATTATTGATGGAGAGACAGGGTTTGTCGGCGGGTTAAATGTCGGCAAGGAATACGTAGGACGGGATGAAAAGATCGGCTTTTGGCGTGATACGCATGCTATGTTAAAGGGTGAGGCTGTTCAGACCCTTCACTCCGTTTTTATGCTGGATTGGGAGTATGTATCAGATGAAGTATTAATTGATGATCCGAAGTATCATACGCCGCATTCTGTGACAGGCGATGATGTCATTCAGGTTGTACCAACTGGACCTGATATGAAAGAAAGTATGAGTGATTTATATGATGCTCTCATTTCTAATGCGAAACAATTTGTCTGGATTGCCACACCTTACTTTGTACCAAACGAATCGATTCGCACTGCGCTCAAAATCGCTGCCACAAGAGGGGTGGATGTGAGGGTGATGGTACCGGAGATCAATGACGGCTTTCTCACGCAATATGCCACAAGATCCTATTTTTCTGAGCTTCTAAAAGAGGGCATCAAGGTGTATCACTATCAAAAAGGGTTTATGCATCAAAAGGTGATGATTGCTGATGGAGAACTCGCCTCTGTCGGCACCGCCAATGTCGATATGAGAAGCTTTCAGCTCAATTTTGAGGTCAATGTCTTTACAGCTGCGAAAAAGCCAATTGAGCAATTGATGGCCCACTATGAGGAAGATATGAAGGAATGTGAGCAAATGGGTCCTGTACATTTTTATAAAAGAGGCTTAAAAGAGCGGTTGAAGGAATCATTTGCCCGGTTGTTTTCTGGCGTATTATGAGGATTTCCAGTCAATGAAATCATTTCCTGATCTAGTATTTTGAAGAGGATTCCTCTATAATTGAAAATGATTATCAATTATAAAGGAAATGAGGTTCTTTTACATATGCTAAAACGCTTTTTTGCCTATTACAGGCCCTATCGCGGTCTGTTCTTTTTAGATTTCTTTTGCGCTGTCGCAGTTGGATTAATGGAACTTGGTTTCCCGCTGATCGTGAACTACTTCATTGATACATTATTACCAACAGGGAATTGGACGGTCATTGCCTGGACCGCACTTGCTCTGTTTATCATTTATGCACTCAGCTCGGTTATGCAATTTATAGTGTCGTACTGGGGACACATGCTTGGCATCAATATTGAAACAGATATGAGGAAGAAGCTGTTTGATCATTTTCAGCGTCTCTCATTTAAGTTCTTTGATAACAACAAAACGGGTAAGCTTATGTCTCGAATGACAAATGACCTCATGTACATTGGTGAGGTAGCTCATCACGGACCTGAGGATTTGTTTATTGCAATTATGACGATTCTTGGTGCCTTTGCTGTCATGCTGATGATTAACTGGCAGCTTGCTATTTTAACCTTCTTGATCATGCCTGTCATCATCTGGCTCGCCCTTCATTTTAATAAGAAGATGACGCAGGCGATTACACAGCTGAACAATGACATTGGAGACTTTCATGCAAGGGTTGAAAACAATATTGGCGGCATTCGTCTTGTTCAAGCCTTTGCCAACGAACATTTCGAGAAAAAGCGTTTTGCTGAAAACAACAACCGCTTTCGAAAAGCGAAGCTTCTTTCATATAAAATCATGTCGGTCAACGGCTCAATCAGTTACATTCTCACCCGTCTTGTGACACTGTTTGTCCTTCTGGCAGGGACATGGTTTGTTCTGCAAGGGCAATTAACGGCAGGTGGATTTATCGCGTTTGTTCTCATTACAAACGTCTTATTCAGACCGATTGATAAAATCAACACAGTGATTGAAATGTATCCGAAAGGAATTGCGGGCTTTAAAAGCTATGTCGATTTACTTGAAACAGAGCCAGATGTGAAGGATACAGAGGGAGCTCGTGATGTATTCGGGCTAAAAGGTGAAATTGAATATCGAAACGTGACATTTGGCTACGATGAGCACAGCCATGTGTTAAAGGATATCGATTTGAAGATCAAACAAGGAGAAACTGTTGCGTTTGTCGGTCCTTCAGGAGCCGGGAAATCGACGATTTGCAGTTTGCTGCCACGTTTTTATGATGTGGATAAAGGGGAGATTACGATTGATGGTGTGAGTACAAAATCGATGACCTTGTCTTCTTTAAGACAGCAGATCGGCATTGTGCAGCAGGATGTCTTTTTATTCTCAGGCACCATTCGAGAAAACATCGCGTACGGCAACCTAGAAGCCAGCGATGCAGAGATTTGGGAGGCTGTACGTCGTGCACATTTAGAGGAACTCGTTCAGCGTTTCCCGGAAGGATTAAATACGGTGATAGGCGAGCGCGGCGTCAAATTGTCAGGCGGTCAAAAGCAGCGCTTGTCAATTGCGCGGATGTTCCTAAAAAATCCTTCGATTCTTATTTTAGATGAAGCTACATCAGCACTTGATACAGAAACAGAAAAAGCTATACAGGATGCACTGAGCGAACTGGCTGTCGGCAGGACAACACTCGTCATTGCCCACCGCCTGGCAACAATTAAACACGCCGACCGTATCATCGTCGTGACAGAGGAAGGCATCCAAGAACAAGGCCGCCACCAAGAGCTCATCCAAATGGGCGGCGTGTACAGCAGACTGCATGAAGCGCAGTTTGGTCATTGATCAGCGCTAGACAAACCCTCGTATTCACCCGCAGTTCTGCGTGCCGGTGCTCACGAATGTCAATTCGCTCCGCTCCGGTACTCGCCCTTCCTAGGGCTGCAAAGGTTTTCTATCACGCTGAAAAGAAGACAAAGGGCTAAAATAAAAATCATTTTAGCCCTTTGTCAACAATCTGAGAGCTCTTTTGTTAAAGGGCTTTTTTTGTTAGGATAGAAAAAATGCGTGTAGGAAGGATCTGATGGAATGAAGGGGCTTCGGCGATTACAAAAGGGCGATAAGATCGGTATATTTTCACCTTCTAGTCCTGCATCAGCAACCTCGCCTCTTAGGTATGAGCGGGCGAAGAAGTGGCTTGAGCAAAAAGGATTCATTGTGGTTCCAGGATCATTAACAGGGAAAGAGGATTACTACCGTTCAGGTACAATTCAAGAACGAGCAGATGAGCTGAATGAGCTGATGGCTAGAGAGGACTTGGCGTGCATCATGTCAATGATTGGCGGGACGAATTCAAATAGTTTGCTGCCTTATCTTGATTTTGACCTGCTGAAACAACATCCGAAAATCATGATCGGTTATTCAGATGCGACAGCGATTCTACTAGCGGCGTACGAAAAAACGGGACTGCCTGTTTTCTACGGGCCTGCGCTTGTTCCTTCTTTTGGCGAGTTTGAACCGTTTGTTAATAATACATATCAGTCATTTGAGGACATCCTGATGTCCCAACAAACCATTCCTTATCAGATTGAAAAACCGCCTTTTTGGACAGATGAACGAATCAATTGGGAAGAAAAGACGCGTGACAAAAAACAGCGTCCGAATGATTGGCTGTGCGCCATAGAGGGACAGGCAGAAGGCAGATTGATCGGCGGAAACTTGAATGCGATGTACGGCATATGGGGAAGTGAATTCATGCCAGCGGTGAAAAACGGAGACATCCTTCTCATTGAAGATTGTATGAAAACCGCGTCGGTTGTAGAAAAGAACTTCTCTTTATTGAAAGTAAATGGAGTGTTTGAACGGGTATCAGGGATTCTTTTAGGAAAACATGAGCTGTTTGATGATGAAGGAACGGGCAAAGAACCTTACGAGATTTTACTTGAGGTGCTCGGAGAGACAAAAAGACCACTCATCGCTGATTTTGACTGTGCCCATACGCACCCAATGCTTACGATGCCAATCGGGGCACAAGTGAAAATGGATGCATCCTCCAAACAAGTTTGGTTAACAAAAGAGTGGATATAGCAAAAGAGCAGCCCGCGGCTGCTCTCCCAGCATGTAGACAAATCCTCGCATTCGGTGTCAGGCCTGCGTGCCGGTGCTCACGAATGTCAAATTCGCTCCGCGCCGGTACTCGTCCTTCCTAGGCTGCAAAGGTTTTCTATCACGCTGAAAAGAAGACAAATGGCTAAAATCAACATCATTTTAGCCATTTGTCAACCAATCTGAAAGAGCAGGCTGAGGCTGCTCTTCTTTATGAAACCGTCTCTTTTTCAAACGGCTGAAGGAGATCTTGCGCTTTTTTCCCCTCTACGACAATTAAGTAGTCAGACTCTAAATGAGTGAGCCTGAAGGTTTCAAGCTCTACGATGTTCTTAATGCTGCACATTGTTTTTTTAGAATACACATATATACGATGCTGAGCCTGCTGGCACTTTTCATAAAGAGAAATAAGCTTATGTAAATTCAACGCTTTCGCAGCGATTCGGATTGAATAGATTTGAGACATCTTCATATCCTCCTGTTAATTACTTTCTCACAATAGCTTTGTTACCCCCATTTGCACAAAGGTAAACCTTTCTTTATGATTTCCACTCAATGGTTCCTCCGCCCGTCCGCCGATTGCCCCTTATCGCAGACAGCTCTTCGACTAGACGGAGCAGAGCCTGATCCTTTAATTTTGCTTCAATCATGAAATCTACATCCCGGCCATACGGTTTTAATGCTTGAAAAAGCGGTAAGACAAAATTCATATCTACTCCATCTGCATGACTGCGTATAGCTTTTTCTGATTTTGGTGAAGAAAAATGGATTTTGGGCGGAATCCCAGTGTTTGTCCACGTGTCGAACATTCTTGGCAGGATGTCATCGAGTGCGGCATCGTCATCTTTATTTGCCACGTGATGATGGTAATCAAAAACAAACGGAATGTCATGCTTTTCACATACACCAAGCGTTTCGAGCGACGTATATGTTTTGTCATCGTTCTCAAGTGTCATTCTCGCTTTGATATGAGCTGGAAGCTGTTTGATATTTTCATCAAAGCGTTGAAGAGCCGATTCTTTATCGCCGTACGCCCCGCCTACATGAATGTTCATGTAGCCTTCCTTATCGAGCTTCATCGCCTCAAGCATCTGATAATGGTACGTCATATCGATGACGGCATTTTCTGTAATGGAAGGTTTGGGGCTAGTAAACAAGGTGAATTGATTGGGGTGAAAACTGACCCGTAAGCCGTGCCGTTTCACCAGCTTGCCGATCTCAAGAAATTCTTTGTGAAAAGGTGTCACAAAGTCCCAGCGCACCTCTGGATGGGTCGCGAGCGGGACGATCGAGCTTGAAAAACGGTAAAGCGGGATATCATGAGCAATGGCGAAATAAAGCGTTCTTAATGTATTCACGAGATTGGCCTTCGTTGTTCGCAATAAAGCCTCTTTTCTTTCTCCCTTAGCGAGCTTGCTGTATCTTGCAAAGGTCAGCAACTTGGCAGGAGAAGCTTCCCACAAGGTGACGGCATTGGATACATAACCAAATCGATAACGCATAGGTCATCTCCTTTATAAAAAATACGAGAACATGGCGGCAACCCACTCAAGCGGCCGAGTGAAAAGCGGACGCTTTGACAATGTTTCTTCTGTCAGGATCTCAGAAACCTCCATATGCTCCCGAATCTTTTCTTCTAAGTGTACAGTAAAAGCAGGATCATCAATGGCTACATCTACTTCTTCGTTTAAAAACAAGCTGCGTTTATCAAAATTCGCGGTACTAATCATACAGCGGCTGTGATCAATCAAAATGGCTTTAGAATGATAAAACCCTTTATAAAAACGATAAACAAGACATCCAGAGGCAATGAGGTCCTTCAAATAATGAAAGCCAGCCTCTTTGACAAGTGGATGATCCGCTTTCATTGGAATGATAATTTCAACTGTGACGCCCCGCTTTCGTGCATCAAGCAGCGCCTTCAGAAGAGGGGCTGATGGAATAAAATAAGGCGTACAGATGATGATCTGTTTCCTCGCCTGCTGAATATCTTGGAGAAATAAAGCTTCTAAAGAAAAGCCAGCAGTCGCGCGTGTTGTGCATTGTAATGTTCCCGGTTCCAATGCAGGGAAAACCTCATATTGCAGCTGATGAATGCCAGACGAACGGTACAAATCATTCAGAAACACATGCTGGAGATCTGCGACAACCTGTCCAGTCATCCGCAAATGATAATCCTTCCAAATACCAAATCGGCCTTTCTTCCCGACATATTCATCACCTATATTAAATCCGCCAATATAGCCAATTTTCCCATCAATCACCGTTATTTTACGGTGATTTCTCATGTTTAGACGGTAAATCAAAAAAGGAAAACGAGGCTTATTTAAAAAGTAAAATTGAATGCCGCTTCTTTCTAGCATGTCAATCGCCTTTTGATCAAACGGATAGGAGCCTAATCGGTCGGTCAGCAAAAAGACGGAAACTCCTTGCTCCGCTTTGGCTTTCAATGCTTGTAAGACCCTTTGACCAATCTTGTCGTTCTTTACAATAAAGAACATCATATGAATAGAAGAAGAGGCCTGCTGTATATCGGTAAGCAGCTGATCGAAAAATGGTTCGCCATCATGATAAAAGGCAGCATCGCCGCTTGTTTGGTCAAAAGACCGTTCAAATGCGTGAGTAGAAAAATATTTTCTCCCCATATAAAGGTCTAACATCACGAGCAAAACGATGGCAATGAGTACGAGTAGGATGATCAATGCGATCATGAAACTTCCTCCTTTTTTGCATATTTCAATAGTGTACCCAAACGTGTAAAAAATATTGACTGAATACTCATTCATTATTTATGATAGAGGTACAACATGGAAACGGAACAAAGAGGGTTTTGGGGAATGAAAGGGGGAGCAAGATGAATAGCCTTTTAATCATCAACTTGATCGCATTTGCGGCGGTGACCGCTTACGCAGTGTATTTGTTTGTTTATCTCATTCGAACACGAGCGGCTTATATTCGTCTTGGTAAAAAAGAAGAGTTTCAACAAGACATGAAGAAACGCTTAGAGCGTGTTTGGGTCAATGTATTTGGGCAAAAGAAGCTGTTAAAGGACAAGAAGAGCGGCATCATTCACGTGCTGTTTTTCTACGGATTTATCCTTGTACAGTTCGGAGCCCTTGATTTTATTTTGAAGGGGCTTATTCCAGACAGCGGGCTTCCTTTAGGTCCGGTGTACGGCGTCTTTACGTTTTTCCAAGAGATTGTCACACTTCTCATTTTAGTGGCCGTTGTATGGGCGTTCCATAGAAGATACGTGGAGAAGCTTGTCCGTTTAAAACGAGGCTTCAAATCGGGTCTAGTGCTCTTATTTATTGGCGGCTTAATGCTGACAGTCTTACTTGGGAACGGCATGAACATCATCTGGCATGGACACTCTCTATCACCAACTGAGCCAATCGCTTCTGGTATTGCTTTCTTGCTGGGCGGAATTTCACCTCTTGCGGCTGCGATTGTTTTTTATGCCGCATGGTGGGTGCATCTTCTTATTTTGCTGACCTTCTTAGTATATGTTCCGCAGTCAAAGCACGCCCATCTGATTGCAGGGCCTGTGAACGTATTTGTCAGCAGATTAGACCCGCCAGGCAAGCTGCAAAAAATCGATTTTGAAGATGAGACACAAGAGACCTTCGGTGTGGGGAAGATTGAAGACTTCCGTCAGTCTCAGCTCATCGATCTTTACGCTTGTGTGGAATGCGGGCGCTGCACGAATATGTGCCCGGCAACAGGGACAGGGAAGATGCTGTCTCCGATGGATTTGATATTAAGGTTAAGAGATCATTTAACCAATAAAGGGGCCGCTATTACATCAAAGACACCTTGGGTCCCGCAGCTTGCCTTCAAGCAGACAACAGGAAACCAGTTGGCACTGCAGGCGAGAGGAGCAGGTGCGGAAGAGTCGGCTGTCAGCTCGATATATCATCCTTCTCTTATTGGAGAGGTCATTACAGAAGAAGAAATCTGGGCATGTACGACGTGCCGAAATTGTGAAGACCAATGCCCTGTCATGAATGAACACGTTGATAAGATTATTGATATGCGCAGATATCTTGTGCTGACCGAAGGAAAAATGGACGCAGATGCACAGCGTGCCATGACAAGCATTGAGCGCCAAGGGAATCCGTGGGGATTAAACCGGAAAGAAAGAGAAAATTGGCGTGAACTGAGAGAAGATGTGCATGTGCCGACAGTGAAAGAGCTGAAAAAAGCAGAGCAAACCTTTGATTATTTATTCTGGGTAGGTTCAATGGGGGCTTATGACAATCGAAGCCAAAAGATTGCGCTTGCCTTTGCGAAGCTACTCAATGAAGCGGGGGTCTCCTTTGCGATCCTAGGCAATAAAGAGAAGAACTCAGGTGATACACCAAGAAGACTCGGAAACGAATTTTTATTCCAAGAGCTTGCTGCAAAAAACATTGAAGAATTCCAGAAAAACGGCGTCACAAAGATCGTCACGATTGATCCGCACGCCTACAACTTATTTAAAAATGAATATCCAGACTTCGGACTTGAGGCAGAAGTGTACCATCATACAGAATTACTGGCAGAGTTAGTGAAAGAAGGGAAAATAACACCTGTACATGAAGTAAACGAAGTGATTACCTTCCACGACTCTTGCTACCTAGGCAGATATAACGAAGTGTACGACCCGCCAAGAGACATTTTAAAAGCCATTCCTGGTGTGACGCTGAAAGAAATGGAGCGCAATCGTGAAACTGGTATGTGCTGCGGAGCAGGCGGGGGCTTAATGTGGATGGAAGAAGAGACGGGTACCCGGATTAACACTGCACGAACGGAGCAGGCGTTACAGGTACAGCCGTCCATCATCAGCTCAGGGTGTCCTTATTGCTTAACGATGCTGGGAGATGGGACGAAGGCGAAGGAAGTAGAGGAGCAGGTAGGCACATTTGATGTCGCCGAACTTCTTGAAAAATCAGTGTTTGGTGAGCCTGGAAAGCAGGTGTCGTAAACATGACAGGCCGATGAATAGGATGTTCATCGGCTTATCCATGGCGCTGTTTCATCAGCTGCCTAAATGATATGTAAGCGGTAACAAACGGGGAGGGGCATATATGAGTACGACGGTCATTGTATCTGGAGCAAGAACACCATTTGGAAAACTAGGCGGTGCTCTCAGTGGTTTGACTGCCGCAGAACTAGGCGGTATAGCGATCAAGGCTGCACTGGAAAGAGTTTCGGGTTCTCATGAAATAGATGAGGTCATCATGGGATGTGTGTTACAAGGAGGGCAAGGGCAGATTCCTTCAAGGCAAGCAGCAAGATATGCTGATCTTCCTTGGTCTGTTCCAACACAAACCATCAATAAAGTCTGTGCATCCGGAATGCGCAGTGTGACTGCAGCAGATCAAATCATTCGAGCCGGAGATGCTGAGGTCATCGCAGCGGGCGGTATGGAATCTATGTCTCACGCTCCTTATCTGCTAAAAAAAGCGCGATGGGGCTACAAAATGGGAGATGGTGCAGTACAAGATGCGATGATTTTAGATGGGTTAACCTGTTCGTTTACAGGCGTTCATATGGGTGAGTATGGAAGTATGGCTGCAAAGGAGCTCGGCATCACGCGCGAAGAGCAGGATCTGTGGGCACTCAGAAGTCATGAACGGGCCATCGAAGCGCAAAAAAACGGCTTTTTTCAACATGAAATCACCCCCGTCACCGTCAAAATAAAAACGGGAGAACGGCTGATCACAGAAGATGAGTCTCCGCGGCGTGATACGTCATATGAACGGCTGTCTAAGCTCATGCCTGTTTTTGATCAGAAGGGGACCATCACCGCTGGAAATGCACCAGGTGTCAATGATGGTGCAAGTGCGCTCCTTTTAATGAAAGACACGTATGCTGCACGGCATGACGTAAAGCCAATGGCAGTCGTTCTCGGTCATGCTCAGGTTGCTGTAGAGGCGAAGGATTTTCCGAAAACACCAGCCTTTGCTATCGAGAAGCTTTTAAAGAAAACAGGAAAGCGCCTAGAGGATATTGATTTGTTTGAAATCAATGAGGCCTTTTCAGCTGTGGCTTTGGCATGTGAAAAAATAACCGGGATCGACCGGCGGAAAATGAATATCAACGGGGGGGCTGTCGCACTCGGTCATCCGATTGGGGCAAGCGGAACACGCGTCATATTGACATTGATTCATGCATTAAGACAAAGAGGCGGAGGCCTTGGCATTGCGGCGATTTGCAGCGGAGGCGGTCAAGGAGACGCCATCATGATAAAGGTAGATGAAAAGGGAGGCGTTTATTGATGAGTATAGAAGAGACCGTTATGGTCGTTGGGGCTGGTCAAATGGGATCAGGCATTGCCCAAGTGTTTGCTCAGTCAGGCTATACAGTCCTGCTCCATGATGTATCAGAAAAGCAGATTCATCGAGCGATTTCCTCCATGACCAAACAACTGACGAAGCGGGCAGAAAAAGGAAAGCTGGCACATCAGGCAGTCCGAGATATTACGCAGCGGCTTGCCGTTTCCACAGATTTAAAAGACATGCAACAGGCTCATTTAGTCATAGAAGCCGTATCAGAACAAATGAGTGTGAAAAAACAAATCTTTGAAACACTTGATCAATTTGCAGAGGCGGAGGCCATATTTGCGACAAACACGTCTTCCTTGTCGATCACAGAATTAGCAGCTGTGACGAGCAGACCGGAGAAAGTGATTGGCATGCATTTTATGAATCCGGTTCCTGTCATGAAACTGGTTGAAGTCATTCGAGCACTGCAAACGAGTGATGACACATATCAAGTTGTTTATGAAACAGCGAAGACATTAAACAAAACCCCAATTGAAGTGGAAGACTTCCCGGGGTTTGTATCAAATCGCATATTGATGCCAATGATCAATGAAGCCATTTACACCCTGTATGAAGGCGTAGCAGATGCAGAAAGCATTGATGACGTGATGACACTTGGGATGAATCATCCAATGGGGCCGCTTCGTCTAGCTGATTTCATCGGACTGGATACATGTTTATTTATTATGAATACCCTTCACGAGGGACTTGGAGACAGCAAATATCGGCCTTGTCCTCTTTTGAAAAAATACGTGAATGCAGGCTGGCTGGGCAAAAAGACAAAGAGAGGTTTTTACACATACCACGACCACTCATAGGGGGAGTCAAGATGGATGTTTTGCTTACGGATAAACAGCGTCTCTGGAGAGAACAGACAGCAGAATTTGCACGCCAGCGTATATTCCCTGAAGTAGAAGCCATGGAACAAGGCCGGTTTCCAAACACCCTTTTAAGTGAAATGGGGCGGAAAGGCTATCTAGGAATTCCAATACCAGCTTCGTATCAAGGCTTAGGAGCAGATTTTACAACGTATATCATTGCAATCCATGAATTATCGAAAGTGAGTGCGACCATCGGTGTCATTGTGTCCGTTCATACATCTGTTGTGACGATGCCTATTTTGACTTTTGGAACGAAGGAACAAAAAGAAACTTATGTGCCGCCGCTTGCATCCGGGAAGAAGCTGGGCGCCTTTTGTTTGACTGAACCAAAGGCTGGATCAGATGCCTCCAGTATTCAGTTAAGAGCAGAGCGGATGGGCGGCGATTATGTATTAAATGGGACGAAAATCTTTATCACAAGCGGCGGAGAAGCAGAACTGTATCTTGTCTTTGCGGTGACCGATCCCGCTTCTGAGAGAAAAAATATATCGGCGTTCATTGTCGAGAAAGATACGCCGGGATTTACGATTGGAAAAGATGAGAAAAAGATGGGACTGCACGGTTCAAAAACAGTCACGCTTCATTTTGATGGCGTGCGGATTCCAAAAGATCAGCTGCTCGGTGCAGAAGGAGAGGGCTTTCAAATTGCCATGTCCAGCCTAAATGCAGGGAGAATCGGAATTGCGGCTCAAAGCCTTGGCATTGCAGAAGCCGCTTTAACCGAGGCAGTGACCTATTTAAAGAAGCATCCAGCAGGTCTTGAAACGACCATTCGGCTGGGCGATTTGGCGGCGAAGCTTGAGGCAGCCAAACTACTCGTCTATCAAGCGGCTTCTTTCAAAGAGGCAAATCGACCGGTCACAAAGGAAGCATCAATGGCAAAGCTATTTGCTTCAAAAACGGCGGTAGAGATCAGTACAGAAGCGATCCATTTGCTAGGCATGGATGGTTATACGAATCGCTATCAAGCAGAACGTTACTTTCGTGATGCGAAAATTTGTGAAATCTATGAAGGAACAAGTGAAATTCAAAGGCTGGTCATCTGTAAACAGCTAATATGAAACGAGGTGGCTCACGATGCAGTTCCAATTAAGTGATGAACATGAAATGATTCAAAAAATGGTGAGAGACTTTGCGAAAAATGAAGTGGAGCCAACAGCAGCAAAGCGAGACGACACAGAGACATATGATCCATCTATTTTTCGCAAAATGGCGGAGCTCGGTTTAACGGGTATCCCTTGGCCGGAAGACGTGGGCGGAATTGGCAGTGACTATTTAGCCTACGTCATAACAGTTGAGGAGCTTTCAAGAGTGTGCGCCTCTACAGGTGTCACCCTGTCCGCTCATACATCTCTTGCTTCATGGCCAATCTATACATTCGGAACAAAGGAACAAAAAGAGACCTACTTAAAACCGCTTGCAGAAGGGCAGAAGATGGGAGCATACGCACTTACTGAGAGCGGTTCTGGTTCAGATGCTGGCGGAATGAAGACAACGGCCGTCAAGGCAGGCAGTGAATATGTCCTGAACGGGGCGAAAATCTTTATTACAAATGGAGGCATTGCAGATTATTATATTGTGTTTGCCGTAACAGACCAAGAAGCTTCATCTCGAAATACAACTGCTTTTATTGTAGAAAAAGAGACACCTGGTTTTTCCGTTGGCAAAAAGGAAAGCAAACTGGGCATACGTTCTTCGCCAACAACTGAAATTCGATTTGAAGATTGCCGAATTCATGAAAGGAACCGGCTCGGTCAAGAAGGAGAAGGGTTCAAAATAGCCATGATGACACTCGATGGCGGCAGAAACGGCATTGCTGCACAGGCGGTTGGGATTGCGCAAGGCGCTCTTGATGCGGCGGTTGATTATGCCAAGGAGCGTAAACAATTTGGCAAACCAATCATTCAGCAGCAAGGGATCGCCTTTAAGCTGGCTGATATGGCAACAGCGATTGAAGCATCAAGGCTGCTTACTTATCAGGCGGCATGGCTCGAAACGAAAGGTCTTCCGTATGGGAAGGAATCTGCCATGTCCAAGCTCTTTGCCGGTGATACAGCGATGAAGGTGACGACAGAAGCGGTTCAAATCTTCGGCGGGTACGGCTACACAAAGGATTACCCAGTCGAACGATACATGCGTGATGCGAAAATCACTCAAATTTATGAAGGAACTCAGGAAATCCAGCGTCTGGTCATCTCAAGGAAACTGCTAGATATGTAGAAAACAAGCAAAGACCGCCTGAACGTGAGGTGGTCTGTTTTTGTTCGTCATGCAGTTTTCAAATGTAAGCGCATTGTCAATGTTCATCCATATCATCATCGTATTATGTTAAAATTAGGGAAAATATCAATATGGAGGTTATGATGATGAACTCAACAATTATGGGCATTTTGGCAATCGTCACGATGGTGATCTGGATCATGGTGTCCGCGGAGCTTTCCAAATCTCCAAAAAAGCAGGAAGAAAAAGAAAACAGCCGCAGAAAACTAATCGTACTCATGTCTGCTGGAATGTTATTCACGATTCCTGTCGTTGTCTCACTCATTCAGAACATCCCATTTTAAAACAGACGAGAAAAAACTGAACGACAAAAAGCATACCGTACACACTCTAGGTGCTCCCCGTGAGAAAAATCAAAAATTAACATCAATAAAGGTGGCATAAACTCCCCTAATTTGTTTATAATGAGAGGTATGGTTTGTCGTAAGAATAAGGTATAAGTACTTATTATTTCACTGATAAATGGATACATACATGTAATAGAAAGGGAGTGTCTGACCTTGAGTTTGAAAGAATACTCACAGGAACAGCTCAAACAAATGTCTTTAGTTGAACTTGCTTATGAAATTTTCAGAGACAGTAAAACACCAATTACGTTTTCCGAGTTAATAGATGAAATTGTCCGTTTGCAAGGAATACAAAAATCCGATCTAGATGATCGACTTGCTCAATTTTATACAGACTTAAATATAGATGGCCGCTTTATTTCGTTAGGTGATCAGAGATGGGGACTTCGCAGCTGGTATCCAGTTGATCAAATCGAAGAAGAAGTTCAGCCAGCTGTGAAAACAAAAGCGAAAAAGAAAAAATCAAAAGCAGCTGTCGTTGAAGATGACTTCGATGAGATCGAAGAGGAAGAAGAAATCGACGAGCTTGAAGAAGATCTTGATCTTGTTGAAGACGACGATGATCTCGACCTAGACGATGATGAAGAAATTGAAGAAGATCTTGAAGACTTCGACGAAGATGATGATGAAGATGATGACGGCTTAACGGAGATTGATGAAGACGATTTAGACGATGATGAGGAAGACAAATAACCCTCTCAAACCGGTCTTCAAAACAGGACAAAACCGTCTTGACTTTCGAGAGCGAACTATGTAGTATGTATTTTGGGCTCTCTAAAAAAGAGTACGTAAAGATACGTTCATTTACGCTCCCTTTCATTTATTTGAAAGGGAGCTTTCTTATTTTTCAAGAGATTTAGGGATACACTCTAAAAAGGATGAAGCTGTGCATGTGTAGACATGCAAGGGTAAAAAAGAGAGGAGCATACGAAATGACAAAGTATATTTTTGTAACAGGAGGAGTTGTTTCCTCACTTGGAAAAGGAATCACGGCTGCATCGTTAGGCCGCCTTCTGAAAAATAGAGGGATGGATGTTACCATTCAAAAATTCGATCCATACATCAACGTAGACCCAGGGACAATGAGTCCATACCAGCACGGTGAGGTTTTTGTCACAGATGATGGTGCTGAAACAGACCTTGACTTAGGTCACTACGAGCGTTTCATTGATATTAACTTAAACAAGTACAGCAACGTCACAACTGGTAAAATCTACTCTACTGTTCTGAAGAAAGAGCGCCGCGGTGATTACTTAGGTGGAACAGTACAGGTCATTCCCCACATTACAAATGAAATCAAAGACCGCGTGTACCGTGCCGGAAAAGAAACGGGTGCAGATGTGGTCATTACAGAAATCGGCGGAACAGTAGGAGATATCGAATCCCTTCCATTCCTTGAAGCCATTCGTCAAATGAAGAGTGACATCGGCCGTGAAAACGTGATGTACATTCATTGTACCCTTGTTCCTTACATCCGTGCAGCGGGTGAATTGAAAACAAAACCAACACAGCATAGTGTAAAAGAACTTCGCAGTCTTGGTATTCAGCCAAACGTCATCGTGGTCAGAACGGAAATGCCAATGACGCAAGATATGAAGGACAAAATTGCGCTATTTTGTGATATTGATACAAAAGCTGTTATCGAATGTCAGGATGCGGACACGCTATACTCCATTCCGCTTGATTTACAAAAACAAGGGCTGGACAAGCTTGTATGTGAACATATGAAACTTGACTGCCAAGATGCGGACATGACGGAGTGGACAGCGCTTGTTGATAAAGTGCAAAACCTTTCGAAACAAGTCACAATTGGTCTTGTAGGGAAGTATGTTGAGCTGCAAGATGCTTATATTTCAGTCGTTGAATCACTTCGTCATGCTGGTTATGCGTTTGATGCAGATGTTCAAATTAAGTGGATCAATGCAGAAGAAGTGACAGCAGAGAATATCGCTGATTTCGTACAAGATGTTGACGGTATTATTGTTCCTGGAGGCTTCGGAGACCGCGGAGTAGAAGGCAAAATCATTGCTACACAATATGCCCGTGAAAACAAAGTGCCATTCTTCGGAATCTGCTTAGGAATGCAAGTGGCCTCTATCGAATACGCGAGAAACGTATTAGGCCTTGAGGGAGCTCATTCAGCGGAAATTGATCCTGAAACAGCATTCCCAATCATTGACCTTCTTCCAGAACAGAAGGATGTAGATGATCTAGGCGGAACACTTCGTCTCGGTCTATACCCTTGTAAATTAAATGAAGACTCAAAAGCATTTGCTGCATACAATGACGAAGTGGTCTACGAACGCCACCGTCATCGCTATGAGTTTAATAACGAATACAGACAGCAAATGGAAGCAGCAGGCTTTGTCTTCTCAGGTACAAGTCCAGACGGACGTCTTGTTGAAATTATTGAGCTGAAGGATCACCCTTGGTTCCTTGCTTCTCAGTTCCACCCAGAATTTGTTTCAAGACCGACAAGACCACAGCCGTTATTTAGAGATTTCGTTGGTGCTTCACTTCAAGCATCTGAATCAAAATAAAACAAAAAACTGCCGAGAATATCACTTCTCGGCAGTTTTTTTATTCATATTCCTCAACTATTTCCTTCACAGTAAACGATAGAGCGTGGTAGACGTATAAGCAGGTCATTAAAGCAGGATAACCAAACCTTGTCCCATCTTCAGCGGGCACAAGCGGTTTCTTGAGCTGGAAATCAATGTGGACATCACAATACTCTTCAATCGTGGACGGCTCCTTTTGTGCCGGTCCTACACCAACAACGGGCGTCCCTTGTTCATGCAGTTCTTTGACAAGAGATTGAATTTCTGGATCTTCTGGGTCTGAATAAAATAGCAGCACCCTGTCACTTGGATGAAGTAAGCTGCGCTCCTTTTGATCGAGCGGCAGTACCTTCGCACCGGGAAATGGCTCCTTGCTTTCAGATGCCTCTAGGGCGACAGCAGCCAGTTCATTCTTTCCGTGAAAATAAACGGCATGTCCACTGACCACAGCCTGTGCAAGAAGGCGTGCACCGTCCTCAATCGCTTCAGCCTGCTTTTCTCCAATACGTGAAAAAATACCTGATAACTGGGTCGTAAAAATTTTTAACAAGACTCATTTCCTCCTTCGGTCAGATCATTTTATAATAGAATATAAAGAGAATATTAGGAAAAATGCTCAGAAAATGTCGTAAAGTAAACTATTATAATTAAAGGAAATGTGAAAATCAAACAGAATTATTTAACAACAGCTCTTTTTATGGCGAAAAATGAAAGCAATGGGGTGTAACAGATGAATGAGAAAATTTTAATTGTCGATGATCAGTACGGTATTAGAATATTATTGAATGAAGTGTTTCATAAAGAAGGCTATCAAACCTTTCAAGCTGCCAATGGACTTCAGGCATTAGATATTGTGAAAAACCATAGACCGAACCTTGTCCTGCTTGATATGAAAATTCCCGGAATGGATGGTATCGAAATTTTAAAACGAATGAAATTAATTGATGAAGACATTCGTGTCATCATTATGACAGCCTATGGAGAATTAGATATGATCCAAGAGTCCAAAGAACTCGGTGCATTGACGCACTTCGCTAAGCCTTTTGATATTGATGAAATCCGAGATGCTGTTAAAGAATACCTGCCGCTTGAAACAAATGGCTAGATGGAAATGATTGAATCGAGTCATTCTGTTGCCGATTTGTCGAATAATTGGTATTCTAGAAAAGAAGAAGAAAGCGATCTGACTTTGAAAGTTTACATATGGCGAGAAATTCTGGTCATGCTAGGGTGGAGAGCTTTTTTTAGCAAGCAAATTAGCTACATAGGGAGGATTTTTCATCATGCCTTTAGTTTCAATGACAGAAATGTTGAAAGACGCAAAGGAAAAAGGTTACGCTGTTGGACAGTTTAACTTAAATAACTTAGAATTCACGCAAGCGATTTTACAAGCTGCTGAAGAAGAGAAATCTCCTGTTATCTTAGGAGTATCTGAAGGAGCAGGACGCTACATGGGCGGCTTCAAAACAGTTGTCGCAATGGTTAAAGCGTTAATCGAAGAATATAATGTAACAGTTCCTGTTGCGATTCATTTAGATCACGGTTCAAGCTTTGAATCTTGTGCAAAAGCGATTCATGCAGGATTTACTTCTGTCATGATCGATGCTTCTCACCATCCATTCGATGAGAATGTGGAAACAACTGCGAAAGTCGTTGAACTTGCACATTTCCATGGTGTGTCTGTAGAAGCTGAACTTGGAACTGTTGGTGGGCAAGAAGATGACGTCATCGCTGAAGGCGTTATTTATGCTGATCCAAAAGAGTGCCAAGAGCTTGTAGAACGCACTGGTATTGACTGCCTTGCACCTGCATTAGGTTCAGTACATGGTCCATACAAAGGTGAACCAAACCTTGGTTTCGCTGAAATGGAAGAAATTGGTAAAACAACTGGTCTTCCACTTGTTCTTCACGGCGGAACAGGTATCCCAACTGCTGACATCAAGCGTGCAATTTCACTTGGTACAGCAAAAATCAATGTAAACACTGAAAACCAAATTGCTTCTGCGAAAGCAGTACGCGAAACACTTGCTGCAAAAACAGAAGAGTATGATCCACGTAAATATCTTGGACCAGCTCGTGACGCAATTAAAGCGACTGTTATCGGCAAAATGCGCGAATTTGGTTCTTCTAACCAAGCATAATTTGATGAGAACCGAAAGCCGCCTGAGTCACAGGCGGTTTTCTCCATATCTTGAGAAAGCGCAATCAAATTTACATTTCAGACAATTTATTGATAGGAGAGTGGCACAGTTATGTTATTTTTCGTAGATACAGCGAATATTGAAGACATCAAAGAGGCGCACGAGCTTGGCATTTTAGCAGGCGTCACAACAAACCCTAGTTTAGTAGCGAAAGAAAAGGACGTCTCATTCCACGACCGCCTTCGCGAAATCACTGACGTGGTATCAGGTTCTGTCAGTGCAGAAGTGATTTCCTTAAAAGCAGAGGAAATGATTGAAGAAGGAAAAGAGCTAGCTGCCATCGCACCGAATATCACGGTCAAAATTCCAATGACTACAGATGGCCTTAAAGCTGTCAAAGCATTAACAGACCTTGGAATTAAAACAAACGTCACATTGATTTTTAGTGCAAACCAGGCACTTCTAGCAGCTAGAGCTGGTGCGACGTATGTTTCTCCATTCCTTGGCCGCTTAGATGACATTGGCCAAAATGGTCTTGATCTCATCAGCGAAGTGAAAACTATTTTTGATGTTCATGGATTAGATACACAAATCATTGCTGCATCTATTCGTCATCCGCAGCATGTGACAGAAGCTGCGCTTAGAGGTGCTCATATCGGCACAATGCCGCTGAAAGTCATCAAGCAGCTGACGAAACACCCATTAACGGATGCAGGCATTGAGCAATTTTTAGCAGACTGGAATAAATAAATGATTGTGGCAGGCGGGATCGTCTCTCGTTTGCCGCAGTTTTCCTTATAAACGCTAAGAAATGTTTTGTGCAAAGAAGAGAACATCACAGCCTCGCAAAGCTTCGATTATTTTTCTTCCGACAAATTTCGTTTAACCTGTATTCTTTCTCTTGATATTGGCTAAATTTTGGACAAGACCTTTTAAAGCGCGACATCCACAAACAGTATAACTCCAACAGTGATCTTCTTTAAGAAGGGAGACAAATATGGAAAAGTTAAACATTGCCGGCGGTGATCCCTTGCGCGGGACCGTACATATTAGTGGTGCGAAAAATAGTGCTGTGGCACTGATTCCTGCCACGATTCTTGCTGATTCTCCAGTAACCATTGAAGGCCTTCCGCATATATCAGATATCGACACATTGCGAGATCTGTTAGAAGAAATTGGCGGAAAGGTCACTTTTGAAAAAGGTGAAATGGTTGTGAATCCTGTTTCCATGATCAGTATGCCGCTTCCTAATGGAAAAGTGAAGAAACTGCGTGCATCCTATTATTTAATGGGCGCCATGCTGGGCAGATTTAAGCAGGCTGTCATCGGACTGCCAGGAGGATGCCACTTAGGACCTAGGCCGATCGATCAGCATATCAAAGGCTTTGAAGCACTTGGAGCCGAGGTGACAAACGAGCAGGGTGCGATTTATTTGCGCGCTGAAAAATTAGTCGGAGCCCGGATTTATCTTGATGTTGTCAGTGTAGGTGCGACGATCAACATCATGCTGGCAGCCGTACTGGCTGAAGGAAAAACCGTGATTGAAAATGCTGCAAAGGAACCCGAAATTATTGATGTAGCGACACTGCTTGCAAGCATGGGAGCCAAAATCAAAGGTGCGGGTACCGATGTCATTCGAATCGAAGGTGTAGAATCTCTTCATGGCTGTAAGCATTCAATCATCCCTGACCGCATCGAAGCAGGAACATTTTTAATAGCTGGTGCAGCGATGGGAGATGAAGTTGTACTTGATAATGTGATCCCAACTCATTTAGAATCAATTACGGCGAAACTTAGAGAAATGGGGTTCACCATTGAAACGAGCAACGATCAGATGCTGATCGTTGGCAGAAACGAAGGACTCAAGCCTGTCGATATCAAAACCCTTGTGTATCCGGGCTTTCCGACTGACCTTCAGCAGCCGATGACGGCGCTGTTAACAAAAGCAAAAGGCACGAGTGTGGTCACAGATACGATCTACTCAGCCCGCTTTAAGCACATTGACGAATTGCGTCGAATGGGTGCAAACATGAAGGTCGAAGGAAGATCTGCTATTATTACCGGACAAACACAGCTCCAAGGAGCAAAGGTCAAAGCAAGTGATCTGCGTGCAGGCGCTTGTCTTGTTGTCGCAGGGTTAATGGCAGACGGTGTGACCGAAATCACAGGGCTTGAACATATAGACAGAGGATATAGTTTGCTTGAGAAGAAGCTTGAAGGCTTGGGTGCAACCATCTGGCGTGAAAAGCTGAATGACCAAGAAATAGAAGAACTTCAAAATTCATAAGGCTTTGACTGTGAGAGGAGATTTGGACAAAAATGGAAAGAAGTTTATCGATGGAACTAGTACGGGTGACAGAAGCAGCTGCATTAAAATCTGCCCGTTGGATGGGAAGAGGATTAAAAGACGAAGCGGATGATGCTGCAACAAGTGCAATGCGTGATGTATTTGACACCATTCCGATGAAGGGAACAGTGGTCATTGGCGAAGGAGAAATGGACGAAGCACCAATGCTTTATATTGGGGAAAAGCTTGGGAACGGATATGGACCTCGCGTGGATGTCGCTGTTGATCCATTAGAAGGAACAAACATTGTGGCAAGCGGCGGCTGGAATGCCTTAGCTGTCATTGCAGTTGCAGATCATGGCAACCTGCTGAATGCACCTGATATGTACATGGATAAGATCGCAGTAGGTCCAGAAGCGGTAGGCTGCATCGACATTGAAGCGCCTGTCATTGATAATCTTCGCGCTGTTGCAAAAGCAAAAAACAAAGATATTGAAGATGTGGTTGCAACGATTTTAAACAGAGATCGACATGAGAAAATTATTGCTGAACTGAGAGAAGCAGGAGCAAGAATTAAACTGATCGACGATGGTGACGTTGCAGGAGCCATTAATACAGCATTTGATCACACAGGTGTTGATATTCTATTTGGTTCAGGTGGAGCGCCTGAGGGTGTCCTTTCTGCTGTTGCGTTAAAGGCACTTGGTGGTGAAATTCATGGTAAGCTTCTTCCTCAAAGTGAAGAAGAACTAAGACGCTGTGAGAAAATGGGACTGGATGTTGGGAAAGTCCTCAGAATGGAAGATCTCGTAAAAGGAGATGACGCCATTTTTGCAGCGACAGGTGTAACGGACGGAGAATTACTTAAAGGTGTTCAATTCAAAGGCTCTGTTGGAACAACACATAGTGTTGTCATGCGTGCGAAATCAGGTACGGTTCGTTTCGTAGACGGCAGACACAGCTTAAAGAAAAAACCGAATCTTGTCATTCGTCCGTAATCTGAAAGCGGGTATTCATTACCCGCTTTTCATATAGGTGTCAAATGTATATCATTTTCTTTTAAAAGTTGAATATTCTCTGCAAATGAGGTAAAACTAAAGAGTGCTGCGAAATTTTCTGCGAATTTACTTCTTTTAAGCTTCAACAAGTTTAAATACTGCCGCATCATGACGATATACTCATTATCCTTCTCTATGTTGACAAAGCTCTATTTCACATTGTTCCTATCTTTCACGATAAAACGAGTGGGAGCGTTACCATCAGAGCGAGGTCATTCCAACAACAACGGAATTAAAAGCTAATCAAATACAATGGTCATGCATTTGTAAAGAAATACATTGACTAGAAAAGTGTGGTGTCCATATTGAAAGATGTATCGATTTCATCTTTGGAAAATATGAAATTAAAAGAGCTGTATGAGTTAGCAAAACGATACAAAATCTCTTATTACAGCAAACTAACAAAAAAAGAATTAATTTTTGCCATCTTAAAGGCGAACGCTGAGCAAGAGGATCTCTTATTTATGGAAGGGGTTCTTGAAATTATTCAGTCTGAGGGATTTGGTTTCTTAAGACCGATTAACTACTCCCCAAGTTCTGAAGACATTTATATTTCAGCTTCACAAATCAGACGCTTTGATTTACGAAATGGAGATAAAGTGTCTGGAAAGGTACGACCTCCAAAAGAGAATGAACGCTACTATGGCCTCCTTCATGTAGAAGCGGTAAATGGGGACGACCCAGAATCAGCAAAGGAACGTGTTCACTTTCCTGCACTCACACCGCTATTTCCTGACCGTCAAATGATTCTTGAAACACAGCCTAATCACCTGTCTACTAGAATTATGGACATGATGGCGCCAGTTGGATTTGGACAGCGTGGTTTAATCGTTGCACCGCCTAAGGCTGGGAAAACCATTTTGCTTAAAGAAATTGCCAACAGCATTTCTGAAAATCACCCAGAGGCAGAGCTGATTGTCCTTTTGATTGACGAACGCCCAGAAGAAGTAACAGATATCGAACGTTCTGTTGCAGGGGATGTTGTTAGTTCAACCTTTGACGAAGTACCGGAAAACCACATTAAAGTAGCAGAGCTTGTCTTAGAGCGTGCTATGCGTCTTGTTGAACATAAGAAAGATGTCATCATCTTAATGGACAGCATCACAAGGCTTGCTCGTGCATACAACCTTGTGATTCCGCCAAGCGGCCGAACGCTTTCAGGCGGTATTGATCCTGCGGCTTTCCATCGTCCAAAACGCTTCTTTGGTGCTGCGCGTAACATTGAAGAAGGCGGAAGCTTGACGATTTTAGCCACTGCTCTTGTTGATACAGGATCACGTATGGATGACGTGATTTATGAAGAGTTTAAAGGAACTGGGAACATGGAGCTTCATTTGGACCGTTCTTTGGCCGAAAGAAGAATTTTCCCTGCGATCGACATTCGCCGTTCTGGTACGAGAAAAGAAGAACTGCTTGTGCCAAAAGAGCATCTTGATCGTTTATGGGCGATGAGAAAATCGATGTCAGATACACCTGACTTCGCTGAGAAGTTCATGCGCAAAATGAGAAAAACAAAGACAAACCAAGAATTTTTCGATATTTTAACGCAAGAATGGAAACAAGCCAATATGTCTGCATCAAGAAGATAGTTTCTCTGAAAAAATACATTTGCAATCATAGACTCACACTGTTATAATTTTATCATGTGCGTTTCAGAATTTATTTCTGAGATATTAACTCTGTTTCCGAATTGGATTCAGGGCGGAAGGAGATGACAGTAGATGAAAACAGGAATTCATCCTAACTACAAAAAAGCTACAGTCAAATGCGCTTGTGGAAATGAGTTTGAAACTGGATCAGTAAAAGAAGAGGTACGCATCGAGATTTGCTCTGAGTGCCATCCTTTCTATACAGGCCGTCAAAAATTCGCTTCTGCTGATGGACGTGTTGACCGCTTTAACAAAAAATACGGTCTTAAGTAATAATAGATACAATAAACAGGCAGGAATCCGTTCTTGCCTGTTTTTTTACGTGGATTGATGGAACTTTAAAACGGGGGAGAAGACCTTATGTATGTGATGAAACAAAGCGGTTGGCTTGAAGTCATCTGCGGCAGTATGTTTTCTGGAAAGTCGGAAGAATTGATTCGGAGAGCCAAAAGGGCCACCTTTGCCAAACAAGAAGTAAAAATATTCAAACCATCAATTGATAACCGATATAGTACAAGCTCAGTTGTGTCACATAACGGTTCATCATTAGATGGGATTGCAGTAGCCTCACCAAAAGACATAATAACGCACATATCAGAAAGAACCGATGTCATTGGCATTGATGAGGTGCAATTTTTTGATGAGACAATCATTGACATTGTCACTCAATTGGCTGACCAAGGCTATCGAGTCATTGTTGCAGGCCTGGATCAAGACTTCAGAGGAGAGCCATTTGGTGTTGTTCCGCATTTAATGGCATGTGCAGAGCTTGTAACAAAACTTCAAGCAGTTTGTTCGGTATGCGGCTCCCCAGCGAGTAGAACACAACGCTTGATCGACGGTAAACCCGCATCCTATGATGATCCTATTATTTTAGTAGGTGCGCAGGAATCATACGAAGCACGATGCAGACATCACCATGAAGTACCAAGACTTGATGTTGGTACAACACTTGACAAATAAAAAAATAGCAAATGCCGCTGTGTTTCGTTTTTCGAGATTTTGGCTGAACACCCATCATTTGTACTTAAATAAATTAAATAACACTACGATTAAATTATCTAATTTTCAACGCTTGCGTTTTGTCATAAGCAGGCATAAAATGACTAACTGTAGTGTAAAGCATTTAAACGAAAAGTTCGATTTCTTGTCATAATTTTTTTGATTAAGGATTTTTCTCCTTAATCGTTCTTTGGATTAATAGTTCACTTTATTTATATTTTAGAAAGAGGGTAGTTTTTGATGAACAACGTGAAGAAAACAAAAGAAGGGTACCTCGAAACCACTTTGACAGGTAAAGATGTATTATCGATTCCAACGTTGAACAAAGGCGTTGCTTTCTCTGAAGAAGAAAGACAAGAGCTTGGACTAGAAGGCTTACTTCCTCCAACGGTTCTAACTTTAGAACAGCAAGCGGAAAGAGCGTACAAGCAGTTTCTAGCTCAGCCGGATCGTCTTCGTCAAAACGTATACTTAAGTGATTTGCAAAACCGTAACGAAGTATTGTTCTACAAGCTTCTAACAGAAAAGCTTCGTGAAATGCTTCCAGTTGTGTACACACCAACTGTTGGTGAAGCGATTCAAGAATACAGCCATGAATACAGAAGACCTCATGGTGTCTATCTTTCAATCGATGACATTGACGGAATCGAGAAAGCATTTGAAAACTTACACGCAACTGCTGGAGATATTGACCTCATCGTTGCAACTGACTCTGAGAGTATTCTTGGAATTGGTGACTGGGGTGTTGGTGGTATCAATATCGCAATCGGTAAATTAGCTGTTTACACGGCTGCAGCAGGTATTGATCCTAGCCGCGTGATTCCAGTTGTATTAGATGTTGGAACAAACAATGAAAAATTATTGAATGATCCATTATACATCGGGAACCATCACAAACGTGTACAAGGTGAAAAATATGAAGAATTCATTGATGCTTATGTGAAAGCAGCACTTAAATTCTTCCCGAAAGCATTGCTTCACTGGGAAGACCTTGGAAACAAAAATGCGCGTAACATCATGAAAAAATACAACGATAACATCTTAACGTTCAACGATGATATTCAAGGTACTGGTGCCATTACTTTAGCGGGTGTTCTTGCAGCTGTCAAGAAAACTGGTACTCAATTGAAAGATCACCGTGTTGTCATCTTCGGAGCTGGATCAGCTGGTATCGGAATTGCAGATCAAATGCGTGACACAATGGTTCTTGAAGGTCTAACAGAAGAAGAAGCAAACAATGCATTCTGGACATTAGACTACAGAGGATTGCTAACAGATCAATTTGAAGATGAAGTACTTGATTTCCAAAAACCATACCTTCGTACTTCTGATGAAGTAGAAGGCTGGGCACGCGATGAAAAAGGACAAATCTCATTTGCTGAAACTGTTCGCAGGGTGAAGCCGACGATCCTTATCGGTACATCAGGTCAAGGCGGCGCATTCACTGAAGAAATCATTAAAGAAATGGCAGCTCATACAGAGCGTCCAGTGATCATGCCAATGTCTAACCCAACACCGCTTGCTGAAGCTGTGCCAGAGGATCTATTCAAATGGACTGACGGCCGTGCGCTTGTTGCAACAGGAAGCCCGTTCGAAAACGTTGAGTATAACGGAATTGAACATGAAATCGGACAATCAAACAATGCGTTCGTTTTCCCTGGACTTGGTCTTGGTTCAATCGTAACAGAATCAAAAATCATCACAAAAGGCATGTTCGTTGCTTCTGCGAATGCAATTGCTGAAATGGTTGATCATGAGAAACCAGGTGCTGGTCTTCTTCCAAGTATTGATAAATTGCAAGAAGTGTCAATTCATGTGGCTGTTGAAGTAGCGAAAGCAGCAATTAAAGATGGTGTCGCTAGAAAAACACCTGATAACATCGAACAAGCTGTGAAAGACGCAATGTGGATTCCTGAATATAAAAAAATTGTAAGAGCATAATAAAATGTGTAACGCGGCATTGCTTCGGGTAATTTAAGCAATGCCGCAATAAAAAAAGAAACACGTAAAGGATTTAAGGAGGAAGAGTAAGGTGGACTTTTTAAATATTTTGATCCTCCTAGCACCGATTTTTTTCGTTATCGCGCTGGGTTGGTTCGCAGGGAACTTCGGCAGCTATGACGCTAAATCTGCAAAAGGTGTAAGTACACTTGTTACAAAGTATGCTTTACCAGCGCACTTTATCGCCAGTATTCTGTCAACACCAAAAGATAAATTCTATAGTCAAATTCCATTTTTCGTTGCATTGATTTTCGGAATCGTTGGTTTTTATATCATTATCCTTTTAGTTACAAAATTTGCTTTTAAATATGATTTAACAGATTCTTCTGTTTTCTCATTAAACTCAGCACAACCGACCTTTGCATTTATGGGGATTCCGGTCTTGGGCAGTTTATTTGGGGCTCAAGAAGTCGCAATTCCGATTGCGATTACCGGAATAGTTGTAAATGCATTGCTTGATCCAATTGCTATTATTGTGTCAACTGTCGGTGAAAAAACAAAAGGAAAAGCCAAAGAAGGCGAAAGTTTCCTAAAAATGACGACAAAAGCAATTTTGCACGGTTTATCAGAGCCGCTTGCACTTGCGCCGTTAGCCAGTATCATTCTTGTTCTTTTAGGATTTAAACTTCCTGCAATCGGACATGAAATGTTAGAGGAAATTGGCAGCGTTACATCAGGGGTTGCGCTATTTGCAGTCGGTGTCACTGTTGGTATCCGAAAAATTAAATTAAGCTTGCCAGCCTTCAGTATTGCATTGCTAAAAGTAGCTGTACAACCATTACTTATGTATTTTATTGCCGTTCTTATGGGTCTTTCGGCTGATGAAATTACAAAAGCTGTATTGCTTGTTGCCTTCCCAGGTTCAGCTGTTGCAGCAATGATCGCAACACGATTTGAAAAACAAGAAGCGGAAACTGCATCCGCATTTGTGATCAGTGCCATCATGTCACTCATTACATTACCGATCATTATTGCACTTACCGTATAATATAGTAGAAAGGCTGCCAAACGAGGCAGCCTTTCTTAGCGAAAAGAATGAAACAGAGGGAAGAGTACACGCTTTTTTTTGATGTCGGGGTGTGCGATTTCCTTTTTTTCTTCTACTTGTGACGGTTGTTTCAAGGCTGCGGCGAGGCGGTCAAATTTTGTGGATAAGTCTTCAATTTCTCTGCGGTGCTGAAGCAGCTGATACGATACACCTTCATCTGCCTTTTTAGCCAATTTCCGTTCAAGCTCTTGCAGGCGGTCTTCTACATCAGTGACGTGTAATTGCTGCTGAATGAGCGCTTTCACTTGTTTTTCTAATGCTTCAATCCGCTGTATAGAGACATCAGCTTCGGCAGCAGGTGCTGATTGACGAACGGTTTCCTTATGGATTGGCAGTTGAATATCTTGGAGGATCACACCTTCACTCATTTGGTGTTTGACCTCTTTGAGCAGCTGTACAATATCTTCATGAAATTCATAATGTCCAAGTTCATTCCGGGCGACAGGGATGTTGAGCTGTTTGACCCAACGCTGAATCGTCTTTGAAGAAACACCAATTTCCTTTGCAACCTCATTTGTATTCAAACCAAATGCCCTCCCTTTTTTCAATTACAAGTACCATTCTCTTTAAGGAGTTCCTGTTCCTTCACGTTAGACAAAACAAGTAACCAATCGCCAAAGATCGTGTTTTCTAGCGAAAAATTGCAGGAATTCAATTGTTTTGGAAATTTTTTTGACTGTCATACCCCGCTATACTATAATTAGACTGTTACGCACAAAACAGAGGTGAAGACCATGTTAGACCGTTTAAAATCAATTGAAGAACGCTATGAAAAGCTAAATGAATATTTAAGTGACCCTGAAGTGGTGAACGACCCTAAGAAGCTTCGTGAATATTCGAAAGAACAATCCGATATTCAAGAAACTGTTGAGGTATATAGACAATATCGTGCGGCATACGACCAGCTGAATGATGCGAAAGCAATGCTCGAAGAGAAGCTGGATGCCGAGATGCGCGACATGGTCAAAGAAGAAATTTCAGAGCTCACAGAAGAAACGGAACGTTTAGAAGACGAGCTGAAAATCTTGCTGATCCCGAAAGATCCGAATGACGATAAGAACGTTATTGTGGAGGTTCGTGGTGCAGCGGGTGGAGAAGAGGCTGCTCTTTTTGCGGGAAATCTTTACCGTATGTACAGCCGTTATGCTGAAATGCAAGGCTGGAAAACGGAAGTTATGGAAGCAAGTGTCACTGGCACAGGCGGTTATAAAGAGATCATCTTTATGATCAGCGGGAAAGGCGCATACTCCAAACTAAAGTTTGAAAATGGTGCACACCGCGTGCAGCGTGTTCCAGAAACAGAATCAGGCGGACGGATCCATACATCTACTGCGACAGTCGCTGTATTACCTGAGGCTGAGGAAGTTGAAATTGATATCCATGAAAAAGATATCCGTGTGGATACATTTGCATCAAGCGGACCTGGCGGACAAAGTGTCAATACGACCATGTCTGCTGTTCGATTAACTCACCTTCCAACAGGTGTTGTTGTGTCCTGTCAGGATGAGAAATCACAAATTAAAAACAAAGAAAAAGCCATGAAAGTACTGCGTGCGAGAATTTATGATAAATTCCAGCGTGAAGCACAGGCTGAATATGATCAAACACGTAAATCTGCGGTTGGAACAGGGGATCGTTCAGAGCGTATCCGTACGTACAACTTCCCGCAAAACCGTGTAACAGACCACCGCATCGGATTGACGATTCAAAAGCTTGATCAAATTTTAGAAGGAAAACTTGACGAGGTCATTGATGCACTAATTATGGAAGACCAAGCAAGAAAGCTTCAAGATGCAAAATAAAGAGCGAACAATCTTCGAAGCCCTTAAATGGGCTTCTTCTTTGTTAACGGAAGCTGGCAGAGACCAAAATGCAGCAGAACTCCTGTTGATGCATGTGCTCGGCTGGAGCAGAAGTGAGCTTCTTGCACGATTTCATGATGCGCTGCCTGAGGAGCAAGATCAACTGTTCAGCAAATTTGTGACACAGCATAAGGCGGGTGTTCCTGTTCAGCATTTAACGGGTGTTGAATTCTTTTACGGACGTCCTTTCGAGGTGAACAAGCATGTTCTTATTCCTCGTCCTGAAACGGAAGAAGTTGTTCTGGCGGCGCTCAATTTGGTAGATGACGTTTTCCCGCCCGATCAGCCGCTTAAAGCAGTTGACGTTGGCACAGGAAGCGGAGCTATTGCGATTACGCTGGCTCTTGAAAAAAAATCACTATCTGTCACAGCGACTGATATCTCACAAGAAGCGCTTGCGGTAGCAAAACGGAATCAACAAGCGCTCGGTGCAGACGTTCATTTTTTACATGGAGATTTGCTTGAACCGGTTATAGCTCAAGGCATTAAAGTAGATGTATTTATTTCCAATCCACCTTATATTGCGGCGGAAGAAATGGATAGTCTGTCTGAGGTTGTGACGAAGCATGAGCCGGTGAATGCGCTGACGGACGGACGTGATGGCTTGTGGTTTTATCAGCGTCTCGTTCATGATCTTCCCAGCGTGCTGAGTGATCAGGCAGTTGTTGTCTTTGAAATTGGACATACGCAAGGTCAAGATGTCACAGCGCTACTTGAGCAGGCATTTCCTAAAGCGGATGTCTGCATCGTCAAAGATATTAACGGAAAAGATCGAGCTGTTTGCGCACACATTCAAAACGGAAAGTCCGGCTGAAGAAAGCCGGACTATTTTATTATGTAAAGATGAAACTTATGGTAAAAGAGAAACGTATATATAGAAGAATGAACATTCTGATCATGATTTTTTACATAAATTTGTTTTGAAGGAGCGAATGGTGTGAACAAAAGGTATGCGATGGTGTTGGTCATCGTCAGTGTACTATTGATTGTGAGTGCTTGTGGTAAACCGAGCTTTAAAAAAGAGGCAGCAGCATTTGGAGAAAGCTATAAAAAAGCACAATACACAGTGAATCGAACGGATGACCTATCTGACATGAAAGAGAAGCTGAAGGTTTATTTAACCGAACATGAATATCAAGAATATACACAAGACAGCATGTTCCCGAGCATATTAGAAGCGGCGAAGGATCAAGATTGTCAAATTAAGCTGAAAAAAATTATGTTTACGCCTTCAGATGAAAGCGATGACAGAATTGAATTTAACTATGAAATGGTGATCCAATTTATCGATCAAAAAGGGAAAGTCAAAAAAGAAATCGAGAAAAAAGGAGCCATGACTGTCATCAAAACAGAATCTGGTTTAAAAATCAGCCGAGATTGGGATGGGAGACTATACCCTTCTGACTACCAATCCTCACTCAAAAGTCGTTCTTAATGAGAACGGCTTTTTTGTTTTGACTCATAATCTATTAAAAAATTCATGTTGACTGTTTATGAGATGGGTTTCCTGGACACAATGTTTGTAGCGAAGAGAAAAAGTGGGGGGAACACACAATGTTGAAAAGTAAAACGATGATTTGTCTTTATATGTTTCTATTATTATGCGGTGCTTTTGCAAACCTTGGCAGAGAGGAGACAGCGGCTGCTTCTGCAAATCAGCCTGTTGTCATACCAGATGAAGCGATTCGATTACGCATTTTAGCAAATAGTGATCGTTCAGCGGATCAGGATGTGAAAAGAAGTATTCGTGACGAGGTCAATGCGAGTATGACGGAGTGGGTGAAAGACCTCACATCCATTGAAGAAGCAAGACGTGTCATTCGATCAAAGCTGCCAGAAATCAATCGTATTGCTAAAGCGAAATTGAAGGAACAGCACATAGATCAATCCGTATCGGTCAGTTTTCAAAAAGCTTCATTTCCAACAAAGCTCTATGGAAATTTCGTCTACCCTGCTGGGAAATATGAAGCCATTTTAATTACGCTTGGAGAAGGAGACGGAGCCAACTGGTGGTGTGTGTTATTTCCGCCGCTCTGCTTTATCGATTTTTCAAACGGAGAAGCCATCGCCTCACCAGAAGGGGATGATGATAAACAAGTGACAGCGCAGCAAAAGAAAGAGTCTGTTAATGAAGTGGTGAAAGAAGAGGAAGAAGAGACAGGTGAAGTGAAGTTCTTTTTGTTCGAATGGGTCTCTAGTCTTTTCTCTTAAAAAAGGTATAAATCGGTTTTTGCCTCATAGAGTTGAAGTAAGAGATCAAAAAGAGGTGAAAGCATGTATTATCAATTAAGAATAGCCAGAGAAGAAGATGTCCCGGCGATCAATGCTTTTCTTGAAAAGGGACAAGCAAAAGGCGGAGTAACACTTGCGGAGCGAACGGCATTTGTAGTGATGGAAGATGCGGATGGTCAGCTGGCAGGCTGCTTAGGTCTTGAAAAGCTCAATGAACAAGAGGGATTGCTGCGGTCTCTTGTCATATCAGATAAGCTCGGTCAGGGACACATTGTCTCTTTGTTCCAAAGTGTTCAAACGCTGGGTGAAAAAATGGGTGTGGATACTTTTTATGTTGTCGCAAACCATTCCTCTTCCCATGATTTTTTGGCATTAATGGGCTTTACACCTTTAAAGGAAATTCCAGAAAGCATATGGAGCTCTGCACATGCAAAAGAGACATTGGGGAAAGAACAGGCTGTGGTCCTGCAAAAAAAAGGCAGTTAATCACAAAATGATGGACTTATACACATACTTATCCACTACAAAACAAGCGTTATCCACAAATTGTGGACAACGCTTGTTTTATTGATCATCATCTTTTATACTTTCAAAAGGATAATTGAGACATATCAACAGTTTTATCTTTTTTAAAAGGAGTTTGTATGATGTTAAATACAAAAAGGTGGTCTGTGGATTTAGAAAAGGATTTATCCACATACTATCCACAAATTAAACAGGCGGCCGATCTGCTGCAGCAAAATGAAGTGGTTGCTTTCCCGACAGAGACCGTTTACGGACTCGGGGCAAATGCGAAAGAGACAGAAGCCGTTATGAAAATTTATGAAGCGAAAGGGCGTCCCAGTGATAATCCGTTGATTGTTCACATTGCGGAGGTTCAGCAGCTTCACGAATTTGCACAAATAGAAAGCGAAAAAGCGAAGGCGCTGATGGATGCCTTTTGGCCGGGCGCCTTAACCATCGTTCTTCCGTGTAAGCCAGGCACTTTATCAAAGCAGGTTACAGCAGGTTTATCCACAGTAGGTGTGAGAATGCCTGACCATCCCATTGCGCTTGAGCTCATCCGAGCAGCGGGTCTGCCAATTGCTGCACCAAGTGCCAATCTTTCGGGAAAACCTTCACCAACACAAGCAGACCATGTAGCGAGTGATCTCGAAGGGAGAATCGCTGGGATTGTGGATGGCGGTTCAACTGGTATTGGCGTTGAGTCAACGGTTGTATCCTGTATCGGTGAGACTCCAGTGATTTTAAGACCAGGCGGAATTACAAAAGAAGCATTAGAAGAGGTCGTGGGGACGGTGAGTGTGGACCCAGGGCTGACAAAAAAGGACGAAGCGCCTGTATCGCCGGGAATGAAATACACACATTATGCACCTGAAGCCAAGATGTATATCTTTCATGGAAGTGATGAAGACATGCAGCGTCACATACAGAAATACAAAGCTGAAGGGCTAAAAGTCGGAGTGCTGACAACAGAAGAAAAGAAATCGCTGTTTGCGGCAGATGTTGTGTACAGCTGTGGATATAGAGAAAAACCTGAAACGGTTGCTGCAAACCTCTATCGTGTACTGAGACAATTTGATGAAACGGATGTAGACTTGATTATATCAGAAGCCTTTTCAGAGCAGGGAGTTGGTTCTGCCATTATGAACCGTCTGCAAAAAGCCGCAGGAGGGCGTACACTCCCTTCGTTCCAATAGTTCTAACCTTTCTTGGACAAACATAGGTTAAAGGAGAATGTGTGTCCAAGGGGGATTTACATGAACGAACTAGCTGGCGAATTGCTGACACTCAGCATCATGGCTTTTGCACTTGGTATGGATGCTTTTTCGGTTGGACTTGGTATGGGGATGATTCAGCTGAGGTTCCGCCAGATCATTTATATTGGACTTGTCATTGGGATATTTCATATGTTTATGCCGCTTTTTGGCATGCTGACAGGTCAGCTCTTATCTGGATGGCTCGGTCTTCTTGCCACCTATATCGGCGGGGCGCTGCTTTTGGTGCTGGGACTGCAAATGATCGTTGCTTCTATCCGCAAAGAGGATAAGCCCTTTATCGCACCTGTTGGGGCTGGTCTCGTTCTTTTTGCGACAAGTGTAAGCCTAGACAGCTTCTCCGTTGGTTTAAGTCTCGGGATTTACGGTTCCCAGGTGTGGATGACTATTTTATTGTTTGGTTTTTTTAGTATGCTCCTCACATGGCTCGGATTATTACTCGGTAAACAGGTTCGGTCATGGGTTGGTTCATATAGCGGCGCGCTTGGCGGAATCATTTTACTAGCCTTTGGAATCAAATTATTATTTCCGCTCTAGCCAGTCTCCTTACATAACATGTAGAATGAAATGCTATATAATAGAAGAAAAGGAGGGCGAAAGATGAAAATCTTATTTGTTTGTACGGGAAATACATGCAGAAGTCCAATGGCTCAAGCCCTTTTTGCTTCCATTGCAGATGAAAAAGGTTTAGAGGTCACTGTAAAATCAGCGGGCATTTTTGCCTCCGATGAAGGGAAGGCTTCTCCTCAAGCGATCGAAGCATTATTTGAGAAAAGCATTCCACTGAATCACTCATCATCAAAATTGACAGAGGATCTTCTGCGCGAAGCTCATTACGTCTTCACGATGACGATGCAGCATAAACAGTTGATTGCAGAGCAATATGCGCATGCAAAAGGCAAGGTCTTCACTTTAAAGGAATTTGCGACAGGAACAGAAGGCGATGTATCCGATCCGTTTGGAGGAAGTCTTTCTGTTTATCAGGAAACTCGAGATGAACTAGAAGCCTTGCTGTATCAGCTCGCTGAGAAGCTGAAAAAAGATCATCATAATAGATAACTTGTAAAACCGTTGCCTCAACGGTTTTTCTGCTATTGTTTGCAAATCACTAGGCAGAGGTTAAAATATAACTGTGAATAAAGAATGAATGTAAGACATAACAGAACAACTCACCCTTAGGAGGAATTGCCCGATGAAAGTAGCCATTGCATCCGATCACGGCGGAACGAATATTCGTGAAGAAATCAAACAACTGATGGATGAATTGAAGATTGAATACATTGATATGGGTTGTGAATGCGGATCAGGTTCTGTAGACTACCCAGATTATGCTTTCCCTGTAGCCAATATGGTGGCAAACGGAGAAGTCGACCGCGGCATTTTAATTTGTGGGACAGGCATCGGCATGAGCATCTCAGCAAATAAAGTAAAAGGAATTCGCTGTGCATTGGCTCATGATACATTTAGTGCGAAAGCAACGAGAGAACATAATGATACGAACGTTCTTGCAATGGGAGAGCGAGTGATTGGACCAGGATTAGCACGTGAGATTGCGCACATTTGGCTGACGACAGAGTTTACAGCAGGACGCCATGCTGTGCGGATTGGCAAAATTGCTGATTACGAAGAAAAGCACCTATAAGGAGCGCTTAACATGAACATTGGTCAAGATTGGCTTGAAATGTTAAAAGAGTTTCATCAAACAGTTGAATTGCGTGCCGGGCAAATCTTAGTCATTGGCTGCAGTACGTCAGAAGTGGCTGGTGAGCATATTGGTACTGCAGGAAGTGAGCAAATTGCCGCCTCTATCTATCAAGAATTGGATCAGTTAAGACGAGAGACCGGCATTGAGCTCGCCTTTCAATGCTGTGAACATCTAAATCGTGCCCTTGTTGTTGAAGAAGAAGTGGCTTTCCGTTTTAACCTGGAGATCGTAGCTGCAGTACCTGTCCGTAAAGCGGGTGGTTCGATGGCGGCTCATGCGTATCAGCAAATGGAACATCCTGTATTGGTTGAATGCATTGAGGCACATGCTGGAATTGATATCGGCGATACGTTAATTGGGATGCACTTAAAGAGAGTCGCTGTACCTGTCCGCCTCAGTCGTCATCGATTAGGACATGCACATGTGACTTTTGCGAAAACGCGTCCGAAGCTGATTGGCGGAGAACGAGCCGTTTATACAAGATCATAGCTTCGATATATTTCTAATATAATGTTGAATGATGAAGACGCTTTACCACTTGAATATTCGGGTTTTCATAAAAAAGAAGTCGATTTTCCAAAAAAAACTTTTACATTTTACTCAAAAACCGTGTACAATGAGATGGTGAAAACATCGAATGGAAATAGATTGGAGAGGATTTCGCTGATGAAACATTTACCTGAGCAAGACGCACAAGTATTCAAAGCAATTCAACTAGAGCGGAAACGCCAGCAGGACAAAATCGAATTAATTGCATCAGAAAACTTCGTAAGCGAAGCAGTCATGGAAGCACAGGGCTCTGTATTAACAAACAAATACGCTGAGGGCTATCCTGGTAAACGCTACTATGGCGGCTGTGAACATGTAGACGTTGTGGAAGATATCGCACGTGACCGCGCAAAAGAAATTTTTGGCGCTGAGTATGTGAACGTACAGCCTCACTCAGGTGCTCAAGCGAACATGGCCGTATACTTTACAATTCTTGAGCATGGCGATACAGTACTTGGCATGAACTTATCACATGGCGGGCATTTAACACATGGAAGCCCTGTAAACTTTAGTGGTGTACAGTACAACTTTGTAGAATACGGTGTAGATAAAGAAACTCAGCATATCGACTATCAAGATGTACTTGAAAAAGCACGTGAACATAAGCCGAAACTCATCGTTGCGGGTGCAAGTGCATACCCACGCCAAATTGATTTCAAAAAGTTCCGTGAGATTGCTGATGAAGTCGGTGCTTACTTTATGGTCGACATGGCTCACATTGCTGGTCTTGTTGCAGCAGGTCTTCATCCAAATCCAGTTCCTTACGCAGATTTTGTGACAACAACAACTCACAAAACATTACGCGGACCTCGCGGTGGAATGATCCTATGCCGTGAAGAGTTTGGTAAAAAGATCGACAAATCGATCTTCCCTGGTATTCAAGGTGGACCACTGATGCATGTCATCTCTGCAAAAGCTGTTTCTTTCGGTGAAGTATTGAACGGAGATTTCAAAACATATGCACAAAACGTCATTAATAATGCAAAACAACTAGCTGAAACACTTTTATCTGAAGATATTCAGCTTGTATCTGGCGGAACAGATAACCATCTTGTTCTCATCGACTTGCGTTCACTTGGCATCACAGGAAAAATTGCAGAAAACGTTCTTGATGAAATCGGTATTACAGTGAACAAAAATGCAATTCCTTATGATCCAGAGAAACCATTTGTCACAAGCGGTGTACGTGTAGGTACAGCAGCAGTAACAAGCCGCGGTTTTGATCAAGAAGCGATGAAAGAAGTCGGTTCCATTATTGCACTTGCGCTAAAACATCATGAAGATGAAGCGAAATTAGAAGAGGCGAAAAAGCGTGTATCTGATCTTACGGCCCGTTTCCCTCTATATAACGAATTAGATTATTAAAAAACAGACCCATTTGCCTATTTTTGGCATGTGGGTTTTTTTTGTAGGATTTGCGAATCATATTGAAAGATGATGTCTTTTTATGTAGAATTGTAGGAAGTGTGCAAAGTTCACCGGAAGATGACAGAAAAGGAGTTGTAGCAAGCAATGGCAAAGGTTTATGTATTTGATCACCCGCTTATTCAGCACAAACTTACATATATTCGTGACGTTCATACAGGAACTAAAGAATTTAGAGAGCTAGTGGATGAAGTCGCAACATTAATGGCATTTGAAATCACAAGAGACTTACCGCTTGAAGAGGTAGATGTAGAAACACCTGTACAAGTAGCGAAATCAAACGTGATCTCAGGGAAGAAACTCGGGGTTGTGCCAATTTTAAGAGCAGGTCTTGGAATGGTAGACGGGATTTTGAAACTCATTCCAGCTGCTAAAGTGGGACATGTTGGTTTATACCGTGATCCGAAAACATTAAAGCCTGTTGAATATTATGTGAAGCTTCCATCTGATGTGGAAGAACGTGAATTTATCGTAGTAGACCCAATGCTTGCAACTGGCGGTTCAGCAGTCGAAGCGTTAAACAGCTTGAAAAAACGCGGTGCGAAAAACATTCGCTTTATGTGTCTGATTGCTGCCCCTGAAGGTGTAGAAGAAATGCAAAAGCATCATCCAGATGTTGATATCTACATTGCAGCATTAGATGAGAAACTAAACGAAAAAGGTTACATCATCCCAGGTCTTGGTGATGCTGGTGACCGTATGTACGGAACGAAATAAGAAAGTCTTAATAAAAGCCCACATGCAAACGTGCATGTGGGCTTTTTGAAATATATGACAAACGGTTGATACCGTTCTTAGAAAAATCAATGTATACTGAACATTGGCTGTTTTTTTCAATGAATGTCACATCTCTCCTAAAGTTTGATGAAATTGTGAACATTTTGTGTGCTCTATCACTATAGAAAAGTTTTTTAACTTTCAACCGATTGACACATCATAGACGCTATTGTATGCTAAACGAGGGTATTATGGTAAGGTTTTCATAGCCTATAGCACTCTACTAATCCTCATTGTGAACCCTTTAATAATCAGGGTTTGTATCAACGAATGAAGCAGCATCCCATAGATCTAAAGATTTCAAGTCTGATTGTGCAATTAGACCGATGGGTGATTGATTTTTTTCGAATAGGACGGCTTATCATCAGCGTCTTCTACGCAGTTTTCATCACCATTTATCACCTTTTTTACAATACTTTTCATCGGGAGTCAGATGAATGAACGATCCAAACGCGATTTTCCGCAGACAGAGTAAATACATGTTCTATCTATTGGCAATTTTTGTGTTTGGCTATGCCATGCCTGGTTTTAAACCACTGTTTCTTGGTTTCATTATCGGCACAATTTTTGCTTTCTTTAATTTATTCCTACTTATACGGAGAATGCACGCTTTTGATCGAGCGGTTAAAAAAGGAAAATCCATTCGTTCAATGGGAAGTACAGCCAGGTGGGCCAACGCGATTCTCGCAGTAGCGATTGCTTGGCGTTACCCTAATGAAGTTCATCTGGCAGGTGTTGTTATAGGATTAATGACAATATATCCTGTCATTATGATAGATTCCTTCATTCAACTTAAACGTTCTACTATGGAAGAGAGGTGAATACTCTTTGGGTCACAGTTCAAAAACTACAGAATTTTTAGGGTTAACGTTCAACTTATCCAATGTTCTCATGATTACGATTGCTAGTATCATCGTTCTTCTCATAGCGGTGCTGACTACTCGTGTTCTGTCTATTCGTCCGACTAAGGCGCAGAACTTCATGGAATGGATCGTTGATTTTGTTCGAAATATCATAGGTAGTTCGATGGACATGAAAACAGGAGCCCCATTTCTAGCGCTTGGCGTTACATTACTCATGTACATATTTGTTTCAAACATGCTTGGACTGCCGTTCTCGATTACGGTCGATCACAACTTGTGGTGGAAATCACCAACTGCTGATCCTGCAATCACAATGACACTAGCAATAATGGTCATGGGACTTACACACTTCTACGGTGTCAAGGCAAAAGGAGTCAAGGAATATACGAAAGACTTCTTCAGGCCAATCCCATATTTAGTGCCGCTGAAAATCATTGAAGAATTTGCAAACACGCTAACACTTGGTTTGCGTCTTTACGGAAATATTTTCGCTGGAGAGATTCTTCTTGGGTTACTTGCAGGACTTGCGACCAATTTCTACACGCAAAATATTGCGCTTGGTATCGTTGGTACATTAGGTGCCATCGTGCCGATGATTGTATGGCAGGCATTCAGTTTGTTTGTCGGAACAATCCAAGCATTTATCTTCACCATGCTGACAATGGTGTACATTTCCCATAAAGTCAGCGACGAACACTAAAAAATTGAGAGTCCAAAAAGGACGTTATTTTAAAGGAGGAGCTTTTTAATGAATTTAATAGCAGCAGCAATTGCAATCGGTTTAGGAGCACTAGGAGCAGGTATTGGTAACGGTCTAATCGTATCTAAAACAGTTGAAGGAATCGCTCGTCAGCCAGAAGCTGGTAGAGAACTAAGAACACTTATGTTCATCGGGGTCGCTTTAGTTGAGGCACTTCCAATTATCGCTGTCGTTATCGCATTCTTGGCATTCTTTGGTTAATATGTGAGAAGCGTTCTAATATGAATTTTAATGGCGAAGATCAGATTAGTTCGAAACTTCGCCATTCCTTTATGTTTTGTTTCTTAACATATTATTTAAAGAAGGGAGTTGCCGTACTAAATGTCTCAGTTACCAGTGGTTTTAGGAGCAGGGGGCTTAAGTTTCAACGCCGGTGATATGTTATTCCAGCTTATCGCTATGCTCATCTTGCTTGCACTTTTAAAGAAATTTGCGCTTAAACCTTTATTAGGTATTATGAAGCAGCGTGAAGATTATATAGGAAATGAAATTTCAAGTGCTGAACAAAAGCACGTTCAAGCTGAAAAGCTTCTTGAAGAACAACGTGTCTTATTGAAAGAAGCACGCGAAGAATCACATACACTCATCGAAAATGCGAAAAAGATTGGTGAGAAACAAAAAGAAGAGATCATTCAAGCAGCACGTCAAGAATCAGAGCGCTTGAAAGAGTCTGCTAGAACTGAAATCGTGAAAGAAAAAGAACAAGCTGTGGCTGCACTGCGCGAGCAGGTTGCATCACTATCTGTGCTGATTGCATCTAAAGTGATTGAAAAAGAACTTGATGAGCAGGCACAAGAGAAATTGATTCAAGAGTACCTTAAAGAGGCAGGCGAAAGCCGATGAGCGTAACTATTGTCTCTAAGCGTTACGCTTCTGCTCTTTTTGACATCGTTCTTGCTTCTTCGGCAGTAGACGAAACTGAAAAAGAGCTGAATGAGATCAAAAAAGTTCTAAAGGCTGATCAAGAACTCAATGACTTCCTTGTTCATCCAAAGATTACAGCAGACAAAAAGAAACAGTTGATTGCTGAAGCTTTCAAAGGTGTTTCTACTTATGTATTGCACACAATGTATTTACTGATTGACCGCGGACGCACGAATATTTTCTCTGAAATGACGTCTGAGTTTGTGAAACTTGCAAACCGTACGAAACAAATAGACGATGCGGTCGTGTATTCAGTGAAACCGCTGAGCGGTGCTGAAATTCAATCTTTATCTGAAGTATTTGCCAAAAAAGCCGGAGTCACATCACTGCGTGTTGAAAATGTGATTGACAAGGATCTAATAGGCGGAGTGAAAATCCGTATCGGAAACCGCATTTATGACGGCAGTGTCAGCGGAAAGCTTTCCCGCATTGAACGTCAGCTTGCAGGCGAAAATCGTTAGAAGGGGTGAAACCTTAGTGAGTATCAAAGCTGAAGAGATTAGCGCGCTGATAAAGCAGCAAATCCAAAACTATCAATCAGAAATTGAAGTAAAAGATGTCGGTACAGTCATTCAAGTAGGGGACGGTATCGCGCGTGTACATGGCCTTGACAACATTATGGCAGGAGAGCTGGTTGAGTTCTCTAACGGTGTAATGGGTATGGCTCAAAACCTTGAGGAGTCTAACGTAGGTATCGTTATTTTAGGACCTTACAAAGATATCCGCGAAGGTGACGACGTAAAACGTACAGGTCGTATCATGGAGGTTCCAGTAGGTGAAGAGTTAATCGGACGTATTGTGAACCCGCTTGGTCAGCCTGTTGATGGACTAGGTCCAATCTTAACAAGCAAAACACGTCCAATCGAAAGTGAAGCACCTGGCGTTATGGATCGTAAATCTGTACATGAGCCGCTTCAAACAGGAATTAAAGCAATTGATGCCTTGATTCCAATCGGCCGCGGACAGCGTGAATTGATCATTGGTGACCGTCAAACAGGTAAAACATCTGTTGCAATCGATACGATTCTAAACCAAAAAGATCAAGACATGATCTGTATTTATGTAGCTATCGGACAAAAAGAATCTACGGTTCGTGGTGTTGTTGAAACACTTCGTAAGCATGGTGCGCTTGACTACACAATCGTTGTCACAGCTTCTGCATCACAGCCGGCTCCACTTCTTTACCTTGCTCCTTATGCAGGTGTAACGATGGGTGAGGAATTCATGTATAACGGCAAGCACGTACTTGTTGTCTATGATGACCTTTCTAAACAAGCGGCAGCTTACCGTGAGCTTTCATTATTGCTTCGTCGTCCTCCAGGTCGTGAGGCATTCCCTGGTGATGTTTTCTATCTTCACTCTCGTTTATTAGAACGTGCAGCGAAGCTTAGTGACGAAAAGGGTGGCGGTTCTATCACAGCATTGCCTTTCGTAGAAACGCAGGCTGGCGATATCTCTGCATATATCCCAACAAACGTTATTTCCATCACAGATGGACAGATTTTCTTACAATCTGACCTCTTCTTCTCAGGCGTACGTCCAGCGGTAAACGCAGGATTGTCTGTATCCCGTGTAGGTGGTTCTGCACAAATCAAAGCGATGAAAAAGGTAGCAGGTACACTTCGTCTGGATCTTGCTTCTTATCGTGAGCTTGAAGCATTCGCTCAGTTTGGATCTGATCTAGACCAAGCCACTCAAGCGAAATTAAACCGTGGTGCAAGAACAGTTGAAGTCTTAAAACAAGACTTGAACAAACCGCTTAAAGTTGAAAAACAAGTAGCGATTCTTTACGCACTAACAAGAGGATACTTAGACGATGTAGCCATTGCTGATGTTAAACGTTTTGAAGCTGAGTTATTCTTGTACATTGAAGAAAACCATAAAGGCTTGTTTGACACAATCTCTCAAACAGGAAATATGCCTGCTGATGAAGAGTGGAAGACAGCAATCGAAGGCTTTAAACGTACGTTTGCACCAAGCAACTAATTAGTAATCTTTCCGAGAGAAAAAGATTCTCTTTTTCTCTCTTTTCACGTAAATGAACACGGATTCCTGAAAAAAGGTGGTGAAATCTTTGGCCTCATTACGCGATATAAAGTCAAGGATCACGTCAACGAAAAAATCGAGTCAGATCACAAAAGCGATGCAAATGGTATCAGCTGCGAAACTGAATCGTGCTGAAAACAATGCGAAGTCTTTTGTTCCTTACATGGAGAAAATCCAGGAAGTGGTTGCTGCAATCGCAACTGGAACAAGTGCTAAGCACCCAATGCTTCTTTCAAGACCTGTCAAAAAAACAGGGTATCTCGTTATTACATCTGATCGAGGGCTTGCAGGACCTTTTAACAGCTCGATTTTGCGTGCCGCTTACCAAACCATTCAAGCTCGTCATCAATCCGCTGATGAATATGCGGTGATTGTCATTGGTAAAATCGGACGCGACTTCTTCAAAAAGCGTGGTATTCCAGTTATTTCTGAAGTAACAGGGCTTGGAGACGAAGTAGCGTTTGCTGATATTAAAGAATTAGCAAGCAGTACAGTTCAAATGTTCTCTGATGAAGCGTTTGATGAACTTTACATGTTCTACAACCACTTTGTCAGTGCGATTTCACAAGAAGTAACAGAGAAGAAATTATTGCCGCTAACGGACCTTTCGGCCGCAGCGACACCAAATAAACGTTCCGCATCTTATGAGTTTGAGCCTTCTGAAGAAGAAATTCTTGAAGTTCTCCTTCCTCAATATGCAGAGAGTTTGATTTTCGGTGCGCTTCTTGACAGCAAAGCAAGTGAACATGCTGCAAGAATGACAGCAATGAAGAGTGCAACAGACAACGCAAAAGAATTGATCGACAGCCTGACACTCTCTTACAACCGTGCTCGTCAAGCAGCGATTACACAAGAGATTACAGAAATTGTCGGCGGTGCAGCTGCCTTAGAATAGAAATAATTGTCAGGAGGGAATGCAATGAAAACAGGACGCATCAGTCAGATCATGGGACCAGTCGTAGACGTTCGTTTTGAAGACGGTCACTTGCCTGAGATTTATAATGCGATCAAAGTTTCGCATAAAGCGGAAAGCGAAAGTGAAGTTGATATCGACTTAACTTTAGAAGTAGCACTACATTTAGGTGATGATACAGTGAGAACCATCGCGATGGCATCAACAGACGGTGTGAAGCGCGGTATGGAAGCTGTAGACCTTGGAAAACCAATTTCAGTACCAGTTGGTAACGTAACACTTGGACGTGTATTCAACGTACTGGGAGATAACATTGACTTAGATGAGCCACTTGGTGTGGAAGCTCAAAGAGATCCAATCCACAGACAAGCGCCTTCTTTTGATCAACTTTCTACAGAAGTTGAAATTCTTGAAACAGGTATCAAAGTTGTTGACCTGCTTGCTCCTTACATCAAAGGTGGAAAGATCGGTCTATTCGGTGGAGCTGGTGTAGGTAAAACCGTTCTGATTCAAGAATTGATCAACAACATCGCACAAGAACACGGCGGTATTTCTGTATTCGCTGGTGTTGGAGAGCGTACACGTGAAGGAAACGACCTTTACTACGAAATGAAAGATTCTGGCGTTATCGAAAAAACAGCCATGGTCTTCGGTCAAATGAACGAGCCGCCAGGTGCACGTATGCGTGTTGCCCTAACTGGTTTGACAATGGCAGAGCATTTCCGTGATGAACAAGGTCAAGACGTATTGTTCTTCATCGATAATATCTATCGCTTTACACAAGCAGGTTCTGAAGTATCAGCCCTTCTTGGACGTATGCCTTCAGCGGTAGGTTATCAGCCGACACTTGCAACAGAAATGGGTCAGCTGCAAGAACGTATCACGTCTACAAACGTAGGATCGGTTACATCGATTCAAGCGATCTATGTACCTGCGGATGACTATACAGATCCAGCTCCTGCAACGACGTTCGCTCACCTTGATGCAACGACAAACCTTGAGCGTAAGCTGACTGAAATGGGTATTTACCCAGCGGTTGATCCTCTTGCTTCAACATCTCGTGCACTTGCACCTGAGATCGTTGGCGAAGAGCATTATGCGATTGCGCGTGAAGTGCAGCAAACATTACAGCGTTATAAAGAGCTGCAAGATATTATTGCCATTTTAGGTATGGATGAATTATCTGAGGACGATAAGCTTGTGGTACACAGAGCGCGTCGTGTTCAATTCTTCCTATCTCAAAACTTCCACGTAGCAGAGCAGTTCACTGGCCAAAAGGGTTCTTATGTGCCATTGAAAGAAACTGTTAAAGGCTTCAAGGAAATCTTATCTGGTAAATACGATCACCTTCCAGAAGATGCATTCCGCTTAGTTGGACGCATTGAAGAAGTGGTTGAAAAAGCCAAAGAGATGGGTGTAGAGGCCTAATCTGGTCCTTAGGAGGGTAAAAGCATGAAGACCGTTCAAGTCAATATCGTTACTCCCGACGGCCCAGTGTATCAAGCGGATGTGGAAATGGTCAGTGTAAGAGCAGAAAGCGGTGAGCTTGGTATTTTAGCTGGCCACGTTCCAATGGTTGCTCCGCTAAAAATCGGTGCAGTTCGCTTAAAACATAGTGGATCAACTGAATTGGTTGCAGTAAGTGGCGGATTTGTTGAAGTCCGCCCTGAACAAGTAACAATTCTGGCTCAGGCCGCTGAAACATCAGACAAAGTTGATGTCGATCGTGCTAAATCAGCGAAACAGCGTGCTGAAGAGCATTTGAACCACCCGAATGAAAGTGATGTACGCCGGGCGGAACTCGCATTAAAACGGGCGTTAAACCGTTTAAATGTAGCAGGGAAATAAAACAGAAAATCCTTCTTATCACAGTGATAAGAAGGATTTTTTTTAGGATGACATGAGAGATTGATACATCGACACATAAGGATGAGATGCTTGCTTTTCTAGATATAAGTGCTCGCAAAATTGCGTACTACAATGCCATGTTTTATTGTTTCTGCGTAAGCCAAGCGTATATTTGTGCGGAGAATCCATATAAGGCCGCACCACCCAGTCAGCATCTGAATGATGACGGATGACAACCTCTCCTATATACACACTCATCATCGCTTCTAATGCATCTATTGGCATTTTCCACTCAGCGAACAGCTGCTTGGTCAATGCATCAAAGTATAGTGATTCTAACTGATACAGGCTTTCCTCAGAGTAATCCAAAGAAATGTTATGAAAATGACACAATTGTGCTAATTCGTCTAGCTGTGTCTGTCTATAATCAAAGTAGAAAGCAATGGCCTCCCATTCATGATCAAATGAGGGAACCAATTCTCCGTACAAATCAACAAAGTCAGGAAAAGAATCTTTCAATGTGTTCAGCTCCTTCCACACGCAGTATATCATCTCCTTGGCATCAGGATAAGAGGGGATTTACACTAAATGTAGCTCTTTTTTCCAAATGATTCATCTTTCCGATTTTCGAGGATATAATGAAAGGGAGTTTTCCTTTACAGAAATAAATAAAAGGAGGATTCAACTGTATGGAAGACGTAGGACAACAAGCAATCGTGGGCATTGTGATTCACCTATTTTTTATCGCGGTTACATGGTGGGCACTGCTTGCTGTAAATATTGATCCACTCATTAAAAAAGGGAAAATCGTTCAAGCAAGGCTGCTGATGATGCTCATTACTATTGCCATCGCATCTGCGGTCAGCAATTTCTTCCTTGATTACTTAAATTTCTCCAGACAAATTCCTTATATGTTCTAACATAAAAGGTTTGGTCACGGCCTTCTGCGGGAACATAAAATGAAGGGTCAAAAGGTTGGCCTTTTGTTGACTTTTCCACGTATGCATTGACCTCCTTGCGGCAACACTTGTAGCAAGGGGGAATGACAGGTGAGAAAGTATTTGAAAGGTTGGCCATTATTTGCGTTTATTCTTTTTTTTGTTCTAATGATTCAAGGTGTTCGTGCGGAAGAATCTTCTCCGCTCACTCAAATAGCAGAAGGTTTGAAAAATCAGCAAATTGAAGTCGATGGATGGACCCTTCATGCCAAAACAAATGTAGATATTTCATCCGAACAATTTTCAAAAAAAGTGAAACGTTTGAAAGACGAACTACGACAGTATGAGTGGACCGAAAAAAAAGAACAACATGTCACCAAAGTCACAGGAATTTACAAAGATGAAAAAAATGATACAGAATCGAAAATTTTACTCGTAAAGACCGACACAAAATCAAATCAAAAGTCGTATTTATTATATGAGCAAAAAGGTGCTCGCCCACTGAATACCTGGGAGCATACATATGATCAGTTCGTACGTCATGCAAAAAGCATATTACAAGAGAAAATTGTAATTTTTACTTGTCTCGATGGTCATGTAAATGGTATGATGGATGTTGTTTTGCAAAAAAAAGCTGAAACGTTAGCAAATGAATTTCAAGCAAAACCAGTTGAGTATCTCGTTGAGTCTAATTTTGTGTCGCTTTCCGCTTACACAGATAAGTGGGAACAGTTCATTATGACTTCAAATGATAAAATGAATGTTCAAATTGCCATCAGAAGTTCGGAAATGAACGAAAATCATACGATTACGGTTGGCACACCAATCGTAACGACTGAATATTAATATAGAGAATTTGGGACGCGGAGGGGAAGACCTTGGAAAAAATCATCGTCCGCGGCGGTCAAAAGTTAAACGGCACAGTTAAAGTAGAAGGCGCAAAAAATGCCGTTTTACCAGTTATCGCTGCATCTTTGTTAGCAAGTACAGAAAAAAGCGTAATTTGTGATGTACCTACGCTCTCCGATGTATATACAATCAATGAAGTGTTACGTCATTTAGGAGCAGAAGTACATTTTGAAAATAACGAAGTATCAGTTGATGCATCTCATGCACTAGAAACTGAGGCTCCGTTTGAGTATGTCCGTAAAATGAGAGCATCCGTGCTTGTCATGGGACCACTTTTAGCAAGAACAGGTCATGCAAGAGTTGCATTACCTGGAGGCTGTGCAATTGGTTCAAGACCAATTGATCAGCATTTAAAAGGCTTTGAAGCAATGGGAGCTAAAATTCAAGTAGGTAATGGTTTCATCGAGGCTGAAGTAAAAGGCCGTTTAAAAGGTGCAAAAATCTATTTGGATTTCCCAAGTGTAGGGGCAACTGAAAACATCATCATGGCAGCAGCATTAGCGGAAGGAACAACAATTTTAGAAAACGTAGCAAAAGAACCTGAAATTGTTGATTTAGCAAACTACATCAATGCCATGGGCGGTAAGGTTCGCGGTGCTGGTACTGGTACAATCAAAATCGAAGGTGTGGAAACACTTCACGGTGCAAAACACAACATCATCCCTGACAGAATTGAAGCAGGTACTTTCATGGTGGCAGCAGCCATTACAGAAGGAAATGTTCTTGTAAAAGGCGCAGTGCCAGAGCACATGACATCACTTGTTGCAAAAATGGAAGAAATGGGTATTCAGATCATTGAAGAAGAAGAAGGTTTAAGAGTCATTGGACCATCTGAGCTCAAGCCAATCGATCTAAAAACAATGCCGCATCCTGGGTTCCCAACGGATATGCAATCTCAGATGATGGCGCTATTGCTTCGTGCGAACGGAACAAGCATGATCACAGAGACGGTGTTTGAAAACCGCTTTATGCATGCTGAAGAATTCCGCCGCATGAATGGCGATATTAAAATTGAGGGTCGCTCTGTCATTATCAATGGGCCGGTTCAACTTCAAGGTGCTGAAGTGGCAGCGACTGATTTAAGAGCAGGAGCAGCACTTGTACTTGCTGGATTAGTGGCAGAAGGTCATACACGTGTCACAGAGTTGAAGCATATTGACCGTGGTTATGTGAACTTCCACCAAAAGCTTGCAGCAATCGGTGCAGATATCGAAAGAGTAAACGATGAATCAGCAGATGTGACACAAGAACAAGTTGTATCAGATCTGAACGCGTAATCATAAAGAAATCAGTGTGTCCATTGGGCATGCTGATTTTTTTTAGATTCATAGAATGCCTCATTTCACAAAGCTTATCATTAGTGTATCCAACCATCTTAAATTTTATTCATACAGACGAACAGTAAAATCCATTTGAAGAACAGCCTCATACCTTCATAAAAGACTTGTCCACTAAATGAAAGAAGCTGTCATATTAGCTTGTCCCTGCCCATAGGATAAAAGAGATTCAATGACAAATGGGGGCAGCCAAATATGAAACCAATGATATGGACAATCGCAGGAATATGTATCATCATTTTAATGATTCCAACATTACTTGTGTTGCCGACATTCCAAGGGAAGCCGGCGGCCAGCCAGCACGTAGCAGCGGAACCATCAGTTAAAAAAGAAGTGAAGGGTTCAGTCAAATTGAAGCAATCACCCGTCGCTATCCCCGTCTATCGCTCTGCTCATCAGCAGGTAGAAAACATCCCCTTAGAAGAGTATGTGATCGGTGTCGTAGCATCTGAAATGCCAGCTGATTTTGAAATGGAAGCACTCAAGGCACAAGCGCTCGCAGCAAGAACGTATATCGTCAGACAAATGATCAGTGATAAGACAGTCAAATCACCTAAGGGCTCGCTCGTAGATGATACCCAAATGTTCCAGGTGTACAAAAACAAACAAGAACTCAAGAAAATTTGGGGGAAAGCGTACAATTGGAAATTAAAAAAGGTCACGGAAGCTGTCGCCAGCACACAAGGAAAAGTGCTGACTTATGACGAGAAACCAATTGATGCTTCATTCTTTTCAACAAGTAATGGAAAAACGGAAAATGCTGAAGCCTATTGGAAAAACGAAATCCCTTATTTGAAAAGTGTCTCAAGTAAATGGGACGAAAAATCGCCAAAATTTCAAAACAAGAAAACCATCTCGGTAAGTGAATTTCAGCAAAAATTAGGCGTGACACTCACTCAGCAGGCTCAGGTCGGACAGATAGTAGAACGGACACCAGGAAACCAAGTAGCGAAAGTTGTGATCAACGGTAAAACACTGTCAGGCCGAGACATTCGAGAATCACTAGGCCTTCATTCAGCGGACTTCACATGGGAACGCCAGGGCGAGCAGATTGTCATTACAACAAAAGGATATGGTCATGGTGTAGGCATGAGTCAATATGGTGCGCATTATATGGCGCAGGCTGGAAAAAAAGTAGATGCCATCGTGAAACATTATTATAAAGGAATTCAAATCGAATCAGCCGATCGTTTTCTCAACACGTATATGGCTAAAAAATAAAGCAAAGGTGCCTCAGAAATGGGGCATTTTTTTTGTGTGGTCAAAGAGGTTTGAACAGAATGTGACAAATTGCGACTTAAGACGCACCGAAGGAAAACTTAAACATTTATGTCCCGATAAGAACTGATGGCCGATACAAAGCCCCTCAAAAGGAGGAGAAATCGAGAGGATAAAGGGTCTGTTAGGTGAAAATATCTAGACATCTGACAGAATTTTAGTGATTTTGATGAAAGAGAAAAAGGGACCGAGTCCTATACCATTCCAAGACAGAATATTTTACGATTAAGATGTTTCAATTAAATACATAAGGAGGAAGGAAAATTATGTTGAAAAAAGTATTCTCACTCGTAACCTTAGCTGTATTGACATTATCTATGTCAATCTCTTCACCAGTATTTGCAGAAGCATCTACAGTCAAAAAACATAATAAAGATGTAAGAGTCACAATCTTGCTTGATGCAAGTGGAAGCATGGCAAGAAAAGTTGAGGGAGAGCGCAAATTTGATCTCGCCAAACAAGAGGTATTTAAATTTGCTCAATCACTTCCAAAAGACGCTAAAATTCGTATGAGCTTGTTTGGTTCTGAAGGAAACAACAAAAATTCAGGTAAAGCTCAATCATGTGAAGTCATTAGAGGCGTTTACGGCGTACAGCCTTATGAAAAAGACAGCTTTGAAAACTCTTTAAACGGACTTGGGCCAAATGGCTGGACACCGATTGCACGTGCACTTGAAAATGCAAAGCAAGCGGATGAGCAGCTTACTGAAGGAACAAAGCATATTGTGTACTTAATCACTGATGGTGAAGAAACTTGTGGCGGAGATCCAGTAAAAGTAGCAAAAGAATTGCATAACTCAAAAGGATCAACTGTTGTAAATGTGATCGGGTTAGACTTTAACGATGGCTATGAAGGTCAATTGAAGCAAGTAGCCAAAGCTGGTAAAGGCCATTACTACCAAGCAAGCACAGGTAAAGAAATGGGATCTATCTTTTCAGCAGAATCATTAAAACTACACGAATAACTTGCTGAACAAAAGGGAAACGATTGATTCATGCTTTCGTTTCTCTTTTTCTGTACAAAAGTAAAAAAGGAGGTCTTTATTGATGAAAAGAAATATCGTATTAACCATTTTGGCTAGTCTTGTCCTGCTTCTTTCTTCACCAGCTCATGCTGTAACAAAACAGGAGCCGCCTGCTCATGTGGTGATATTACTCGATTTAAGCGGCAGCATGGCACAGTCAGTTGAAGGTGAAAAGAAAATTGAAATCGCCAAACGGTCTATTCAAAGCTTTGCGAGTATTTTATCAGAAGATACACAAGTTCTGCTTCGAGTGTTTGGTCATGAAGGAACCAATAAAAATGCAGGGAAAGCCGTTTCTTGTTCAAGCTCTGAAGCCGTTTACGGATTTGGATCATATGAGCCATCAACATTTCAACAAGCACTGAATGTGTATAAGCCAACTGGCTGGACACCACTTGCAAAAGCATTAACGGATACGAAACAAGATTTTGAAGATCACCAAGCTGAAGGGAAAAATATTGTCTATGTTGTCAGTGATGGTGAAGAAACTTGTGGTGGAAGCCCTTCACAAGCAGCAAAGGAATTACATGAAGACGGAATAGATACAATCGTCAATATCATTGGCTTCGATGTGAATGAAAAGGAAGCAAAAAGTCTTAAATCTGTTGCAAAAGCGGGTGGAGGACAATATCAACCGGCTGCAAATGCCGAAGAATTGAACCATATTCTTCAACAGGAAGCGAGCGCTTTTGGTCGGTAGAGAGTGAATGGCAGCTGGGGAAAACAACCCCAGCTGTTTTTAAGTTGACGATTAATTCAAAGTCGTTTCTAATTCATCAATTCGTTTCTCTACATAATGCTGATCCTTTCTTGCATGGAAGGTTTCGGCTTTTTCTAATATGGCAGCTGTATTATACTCGGGAATCTGTGAGTAGCTCTCATACACACCTTTAGGAATTAAAACGTTCCCTTCCGGCCAATAAACTGCGATATTGCCGCGTCTCAACTCTCCGAATTGAGCCACTCCTTGATAGGATCCATATTGATTAAAGAGAACCACTGGATCACCTTCTTGGACGTAAAGCTCTTTTGCATCTTCTTCATTCATTAGGATAGAATGACGTTTTCCACCATTAAAGGCATCCTTTTCACTGTAGATCATGGAGTTGAATTGCTTTCCTCTTCTTGTCGTGATATTGAAATGTCCTTCGGTTTTTCGATATTGAGGCAGCTGGGCAGGAAGAAGATGTCCCTTGCCGTCTGGTGTTGGACACACGCCATCTTCACAAAGCCATGCGCCTCCCCATTGAAAAACGTCTCCCTTGTGACGTAAATGCTGGATGCCATCATAATTTCGGTTGGCGACCGCAATCTCACGACGAATGTCTTCAGCTGTTTCAAAATGTATCAGCTCGGCATCTTCTGGCCGGACTCTTTTCGCAAGATCAACATAAATGTCCCATTCCGCTCTGGCTTCCTCAATACGAGGTCCTTCAATTTCTGGACTGAAATATACCATGCGTTCCGTACTGGTTGATGTGCCGCCGCCTGGTTGTTCATACCTTGTCATAGCAGGCAGCACAATCACCGCCTCTTCAGCGTCTACCAGCGTAGAGGTATTCAAAATGATATCTTGGTGAACACGGAGTTCAAGTTCAGATAATGCTTTTTCGATCGCTTCCGGATTTGGCATCGTTTCTAAAAAGTTTCCGCCACTCGTAAACAGCATTTTGAGTTTTTGTGGATGGTCTTTTGGGAGAGCCATCTTCTCAAAGGATTGCCCAATGGTGTCACCATGCCATTTAGGAATGTCAAACCCCCATATACGTTCGATTCTTTCAATATTCTCTTCATCAAAATCACTACCCGGCAAAACGAATGGATCAGCACCCATTTCACCAGAACCTTGGACGCCGCTATGTCCCCGAATTGGCATGACACCACAATGTTTTCTGCCGATAAATCCGCGCAGCATGGCAAGGTTGGCAACCTGTGATATATTATCAGTTGCAAAGCGGTGCTGAGTAAGGCCCATACTCCAAATAAAAACGCCTGAATTAGCATTGGCAAGCAGTGTCGCAAATTCCTTCATTCTTTCTTTTGATAAACCTGATGATGCTTCTAGGTCTTCCCACTTCAATTGTGTGACATGCTGCTTTAAATCCTGTATGCCCGTTGTATGTTTTTGAATAAATTCGTGATCAAGAGCCGAATGGGGAGCATGCTGCTCCATGTCAAACCAATGCTTGATGACGCCGTTCATAAATGCAATATCTCCGCCTATATTGACTTGGTAAAAATCATCTGCAATTTTTGTACCGAATAAAGCACTCTCTGGAATAGAAGGAACCCAATACTTTTCCATAGCAGGCTCTTTATACGGATTGATGACGATAATTTTTGTTCCCTTCTTTTTAGCAGCGTACATATATTTAGTGGAAACAGGCTGATTGTTTGCTGCAACAGATCCCCAAAATATTAATACATCCGTTCCAATCCAATCACTGTAATTACAGCTGGAAGCACCGATGCCAAGGGACCGTTTAAGAGCAGTTTTACTTGGTGAATGGCAAATGCGAGAAGCATTATCAATATGATTCGTCCCTATAAATCGAGCAGCCTTTGCAGCCGTATAATAAACTTCATTTGTAATTCCTCTGGCGGTTAAATAGAAAGCAAGCTGCCGTTTATCAATTGATTGGATTTTAGCTGCGATTTGATCTAGTGCATCATCCCAAGAAATACGTGTAAAGGCATTGTCACCTTTTTTTCGGATCAATGGATAAGGAATCCGCCCAAGCTTGCGAAGAGAGGTGCTGTCCATTTGCTTTAGCTGCTGAATATCTTCAAACCATTTTGGATCAATAGCTGGCATTGTGTTAAGACGAAGCACATTTAGTCTTGTGGTGCATATATGAGGTCCTGCGAGCGTTTGATCATACAGTCCTGAGACGCCAAGGGCACAGCCGTCACAAACACCCTGTGTTAAAATACGGTACGCGTAGGGAAGGTTATCTTTGTTCTCCCATGCCACTTTCATCGTATCTCGAATGTGTTTCGGTTTCACTTTGCCAAGCCCCATTGGTACAAAAGAGGCCCATAGCTTTGGTGAGGGTTTTTTATTGAGTTTAACAGGCCCCTTATGTTTTGTTTTCCCCATGAGATCATCACCCTCCTATTACTTTGTAAAGCGTTTTCATATCTAAAAATTACCTTTAGATTGTGATTCTGTCAAATTCAAATTAAGATCGGGCTGAGACAGAGGAAGCAGCAGATAGGTTTTTTTCTCTTAGCTGCTGAATATCCTTTCGAATGAGAAGTGATATGATAAAAGCAATGAAAAATAAGCCAGAGAACACCATAAGGCTTTGTGTGTAATTACCTGTTATATCTCGGATGAAGGATGAAAATAGTGGTCCTGCCAATCCCGCAGCGGCCCAAGCAGTCAAAATATAACCGTGTATGGCACCAAGCTGCTTTGTACCAAACAAATCCCCAATATAGGCTGGAATTGAAGCAAATCCTCCTCCATAGCACGTATAAATGATCGCCATAACGATTGAAAAGATGAGCGGTTCTTTTAAATAGGGGAGTAAAGGAAAAGCAATGAGCTGGATACTAAAAAAAATCGTATACGTATTCGGTCTTCCTATATAATCTGAAAACGATGCCCAGCCAATGCGTCCTAAACCATTAAAAGCACCTAAAATGCCCACAAGAGTAGCTGCAGCACCTGCAGTGAACCCAACACTTTCTTGAGCAAGAGGTGACGCTACTGAAATAATAGCGATTCCGCATGTGATATTAATAAAAAGCATAAGCCACAAATAATAAAAACGTCTTGTTTTGATCGCTTCATTTGCTGTAAGCTGTGATAAATCTTGAGGGATTTTTCTTTTCTTTGTTTTGAATACGTCAAATTGTTTGACGTCATCAGGCGTTGGTGGTGATAAATAAAGAGATGAGATCACCATGATGATAAAATAGGAGATTCCAAGAATATAAAAAGTATTTGCGATATTCACTTTTTCAATGAGATATTGAATAATTGGGCTGCAAATAAGAGAAGCAAACCCAAACCCCATAATGGCTAAGCCGGTTGCAAGACCTCTTCGATCCGGAAACCATTTGACTAGAGTTGATACAGGTGCAATGTAGCCTACCCCTAAACCAATTCCAGCGAGTACACCATAAAATAAATAGAGGAGAGGCAGTGAGGACATGTGGACAGCGAATCCTGACCCAGTCATTCCGATGCCGAAGAAAATAGCTGAGAAGAGCCCCGATGCCCTTGGACCATACCTTTCAACGAAATGTCCCATAAAAGCAGCAGATAAACCTAAAAATAAAATAGCAATACTGAAGGTGAGACTTATTTCTGTTAATGACCACTGAAAGGCTTCATGTAAAGGATTCGTAAAAACACTCCAAGCATAAACAGACCCAATAGATAAATGAATTCCTACAGCACTTGCTGCGATGAGCCAGCGATTTTTCGATTTGTTCATTTTGTTCCCCCCATATAAAGCAATCAAGAAGTTTGATAAGATAGAAATATGTTACATTTTTATGACTTTTTAAAATAATATCACAATTTGATTGGATCATATAACTAAATTTGCATTGAAAGGAAGATCATACAATGAATTCATCTGTTAAAAAGAAACGAGTCATACACCAATACCGTGAAGGCCAGTTTACCTGCAAAACTGATGAAATTGTAGAAGAATATCCTTTAACTGTGATGGTGAATGGAGAAGAATTTGTGACACTTGTTTGTTCCCCAGAGCACCTGAAAGAATTGGTTATCGGCTTTTTGGCTTCAGAAGGGGTCATTCGATTTGAAAATGAGATTAAAAGGTTTACAATAGATGAAAGTATGGGTTTTGCCTATGTTGATTTAGTTCACTCAAGTGGATTTGATTCATCAGATTTTACAAAACGAGTGATTGGTTCATGCTGCGGGAAAGGGAGACACTTTTATTTCCTTCAAGATGTGAAGACGGCAAAAACAGCCATTGATCGAATCAGTATTTCTGCTGAAACCTGTATGCATCTCATGAAGAGTTTGCAAGAAGAAAGCCAATTATTTCAACATACTGGTGGAGTGCATAATGCTGGACTGTGTGACACAGAGAAGCTATTCATCACTAGAACTGATATAGGAAGACATAATGCTTTAGATAAAATTTATGGATATTGTTTACTTCAGCGAATTCCACTTAGAGATAAAATCCTTGTTTTCAGCGGCCGGATATCGTCAGAAGTTCTATTGAAGGCAGCAAAACTAGGAGTGTCTATCGTCATTTCAAAATCAGCACCAACTGAGCTGGCGCTTAAAATGGCAGAAGAATTAAATATTACGACAGTTGGATTCGTCAGAGGGAAATCCTTTAACATGTACACACATCCTCAGCGTATTACAGAATAGGAGGCAAAGTATGGTCAGTATTTTAGATAAAAGACATCGACCACTGCGCGATTTAAGAATATCAGTAACTGATCGTTGTAACTTTAGATGTACGTACTGTATGCCTGCTGAAATTTTTGGACCGGATTATCCTTTCTTGAAAAAAGAAGAACTGCTTAGTTTCGAAGAAATTGAACGACTTGCTACCCTTTTTGTAAAGAACCTAGGTGTGGTAAAAATACGTATCACGGGCGGAGAACCTTTAATGCGGAAGGATCTGCCTGTCTTAATAGAAAAGCTCGCAAACATTCCAGGGATTGAAGACATTGCGATGACAACCAATGGAACGCTTTTACCTTTATATGCTGATCAGTTGAAGAGAGCTGGTCTTAATAGAGTCACCATTAGTTTAGATTCATTAAATCCCGACCGTTTTAAGCAAATGAACGGAAGGCATATTTCTATCCAAAAAGTGTTTGATGGTATTGAGGCTGCAAAAAAGGCTGGACTTGCTATCAAGATTAATATGGTTGTTCAAAAAGGTGTGAATGATCAGGATGTCTTACCAATGGCAGCTTACTTCAAAAAAGAAGGACACGTTCTCAGATTTATTGAATTTATGGATGTCGGTAATACGAATAAATGGAATCTAGAACATGTCATGACAAAGAAAGAAATAATTGAATTAATTGATTCAACATATCCTATCAAACCAGAACCTCCTCAATATACAGGTGAAGTAGCCAAACGATTTTTTTACAAAGATGGTTCAGGAGAGATAGGCATTATTTCTTCCGTTTCAGATGCTTTTTGTGGAACATGTAACAGAGCAAGGCTGTCTGCACGGGGGGAATTATTTACATGTCTGTTTGCATCATCGGGTTTTGATCTGAAACAGATGATTCGTACGACAAAAGATAATGAAGAATTAACGAACAGGTTAAAGGAATTATGGTCGAATAGACATGACCAATATTCAGCCGAGAGAGAGCAGAAAAAAGATCAGAAAAAGGTTGAGATGTCATACATCGGTGGGTAATGACAATAAAGTATCATGATCATGTATTTTTGAAAAGAAGAGAAAATGTCATAATCGTGGTTGAAAATCCTTTTTTGAAAACAGGTCTTTTTATCTTATGAACTCAGTCACTATAAAAAACCAGCAGAATCGGGACTGACCCCCGTTTTTGAGACAGGGATCAAAACACCTTTATAAAACAGCCAGTTGCCGAAACTCTTTTGGTGACTGGCTGTTTAATTTCAATTGAATTCGGATATTGTTATAATAATCAATATACTCCCTGACCGTTTTTTCTACAATGGCTGTTGTAGTGTTTGTCAGGTGGTGGAGATAGAATCCTTCTGTTTTTAAACTGGAGTGGAAGGATTCTATGGGGGCATTATCAGCGGGCATTCCCTTCCGGGACATGCTCATGGTAATGCTTTTTTCCTTTATCTCCTTTTGATAAGCATAAGAAGTGTAGACCGAACCTTGATCACTATGAAGTACGCAGCCTTTAGGTAATGTCTGTAACTGCTTCAATGTATCTAAAACAAGAGAAACATCCTGTTTATCACCAATCGTATAAGCCACAATCTCACTAGTATACAAATCCTTTATGCTGGATAGATAAAGTGGTTTTTGACCAAATGGCAAATACGTTATATCTGTCACCAGTTTTTCAAGTGGCTTTGTCGCAGTAAAATCCTGTTTTAAGTGATTTTCTGCAATATAGTAAGGTTGACCAGTCTGTTTACGCTTTTTTATTTTCACACGACACTGTAAACCGTAGGTTTGCATAATGCGTTGTACTGTCTTATGATTTATTCTCCTTTCTTTTCGCAGTAGGGCCGTTATTTTACGATAACCGTACGTATATTGGTGTGACTCACAAAGCGACGATATGAGGTCAATTAACACTTGCTGTTTTGGCAGGAGATCTTGTTTTTTCCAACGATAAAATGTTGATCTTGCGAGCTCAAACATCTGACAGAATGCACTTACACTTACTGTGTCTTTTACCGCATCATAAATCGACACGAATGCTTCTTTTTTCACTTCCTTTCCCATTCTATATACTTTTTTAATAGGTCAATTTGTTGCTTTAAATAAAGATTTTCTGTTTTCAACTTCTCGTTCTCATTTTGATATTCTGGTCCTTTCCCGTAGGTATACTGCTTTCCAACTGGTTGATGAAATCGATGGATTTCACCCTCGCGATACCATTTCATCCACGTTTTCACTTGTGTTCTATTCTTAATTCCTAACTTGTCCATGATTTCTTTTGTCGGGATTCCAGCTAACCTCATTTGAACGGCCTCTTCTTTTACACTAATCGGATAACTAACTCTTTTTCCCATACAAAAAACACCTCCAAATTGTTTTCAGATATGCTATACCCGATTTTTCAATTTAAAGGTGTTTTTATTTGTCTCACTTTATGGGGTCAGTCCCATCTCTGCTGGTTTTTAAATTGCTATTTTGCACCTCAAAAAGATTGAGATAAGATTGGAAAATAGATTTTCCCTCATTGTGTGCGGCTTTACTTTTACGAGTGCTGTGATAAGATCAAATCATTCTTTACCAGCTCGATTTTTTCACTCCAGGGATATGACCCTTATAGGCAAGCTCACGAAAAGCAATCCTAGACATTTTGAATTTTCGTAAATAACCTCTGGGACGGCCCGTTAATTCACAGCGGTTTTTTAAGCGGGTAGGGGAAGAGTCTCTAGGTAATTTTCGTAAAGCTTCATAGTCACCTTTTTCTTTTAACTCTTTCCTTAATTCTGCATATTTCAATACAAGCTGCTGTCGTTTTTTTTCTTTAGCAATCTTAGATTTCTTTGCCAATTAAAACCCTCCTGGCCTAATTTTGTATTTTCCATTGAAAGGGGTCCTCAAATGTAGTCCAATCTTGATCAAATTCCTCAGGTGTGAGCAAGCATTGATCAAGAGTACGAATGATTTCTGCTTTAGGCAAATCTACACCGATAAACACAAGTTTTGTATGGCGATCACCAAACTCTGCGTCCCACTCATCTAGAAGCTCTGGTTCTTGATTTAATATCCGTGCTTTTTCTTGTTCAGGCAAAGCAGCAATCCAGTATGCAATTGGTTCAATCGCAACAGATTTCCCAGCTTGTGAAATTAAAATGGTTAAATCATGATGTGTGGCAAGCCAAGTAAAACCTTTCGCACGAACGATCTGCTCAGGCATTTGATCTAACCAAGCATTCAGTCTGCCGGTATGAAAAGGGAGTCTTCTTTCGTAAACAAAAGATGAAATTTGGTATTCCTCTGTTTCCGGTGTATGCTGACCATGTCCTGCGTTGATTTCTCTGATCCACCCAGCAGAGGCACTTGATTTTTCAAAGTCGAATAAACCAGTATTCAAAATGTCATGTGGCTGTACTATACCTTTTGAGGTTTTGATGATAGATGCTTCTGGTTGTAGTTTGTTCAGCACATGCTCAAGTCGATCTAATTCAGAGGGAGATACTAGATCACATTTATTGATAATAAGCACGTCACAAAATTCAATTTGATCAATGAGTAAATCGGAAATTTCTCGCTCGTCGTCATCGGAAACCGCTTCTTTACGATCTAATAAAATATCTCCTGACTGGAAATCAGTCCAGAAACGATTTGCATCTACTACTGTGACCATCGTATCTAGACGGCAAAAGCGGGTCAAATCTATACCCATTTCTTCATCAATATAAGAAAACGTTTGAGCGACGGGAATTGGTTCACTAATTCCGGTTGATTCAATGACAATATAATCAATATTACCCGCTTTACAAAGGCGTTCTACTTCGATTAACAAGTCTTCTCTCAAAGTGCAGCAAATACAGCCGTTAGATAATTCAACGAGTTTCTCATCTGATCGAGAAAGCTCGCCGCCTTGTTTGACTAGTTCTGCATCAATATTAATTTCGCTCATGTCATTGACGATCACAGCCACTTTTAATCCTTTGCGATTTTGAAGAACATGATTTAATATCGTTGTTTTTCCTGCTCCTAAAAAGCCGCTTAATACTGTAACAGGTATACGCTTATTCATTTGTTTTTGTCCTTTTGAAAACGATCATTTTGTTTTCCGCCTCGCTTAAAAAGTAATCATTACGATTTATAATCTAAAAAATTTATTTTGTTTCTCTATGAAGGGTATATTTCTTTAATCGAGGAGAATATTTTTTTAACTCCAATCGGTCAGGATTCGTTCTTTTATTTTTTGTTGTGATGTAGTTTCTGTCACCTGTTTCAGTACAGGCCAACGTAATTTTCACGCGCATAAGTAATAGGATCCTCCTTTAATTCCTTTAATTCGTAATAGTTACGATTTGTATTTTAAAATGATCAAGACTGAATGTCAAGCATAGGAGAATGATCCAAGTCAAATGATAAAAACAAAAGGGGTATCGAATGACTATTGATACCCCTCTCCATTAATAAAAGTCACCGAGTTCTTGTTCGTAATCACCTTCATACTGCTGGACATCATAAGGAATTTCTTGGAGGAAAGCTAACCCGCCTAGTATAAGTATCAAAACGATAGCAATGAATGAAAGAATAACTGCGGCAATACTTGAAATGGCAAACAGTGTTTGCATTTTCATCATCTTAGCGTACTGTTCTAATAATTCTTCGTAAGAAGTATCTGGAGCCTGAATCAAGTGTTCAGCTGCTTTTACAGATTTTTGTACATGAATTCCCATCATAATGAGGAAGACGCCAAGGGCTGCAGGAAGAACAAGCCAAAAACCAATAAGAATAGCCAGACCGCCTGAAATATAGAGAAAGATACTACCAACCTTTCCCCACTTTACGATTGAATGAAGAGATTGAATGATTTTCTCAGTTTGTTGCAATGGTGTTCACTCCTTTATGTATTCACTCTTTATCATACTTGAGTAAGTAGTGCTTTAGGAAGAGTGAATGTTGTTTAATTAAAATGTTTCTATCTTCACTTCATCATTTACAGATAAATAAATTATTTTCAAATAAGAAAAAAGTAACATTTACTATAAAAATTATCAACAAATTATGTCATAAATAAGATTTGTAGTAAAAAATAATTAGTAAATTTATCAAAATATGTTGTTAGTTGTCTAGTAATTGGTTATTATTGTGTTGTGTTACCATAAAAATTGGAAGGTGGAATTCATATGTTAGATCGTTTCTTAAACAAGATGACCAATGTTCAACCGGCAGCTGCAAGATGTATTTTGCAAAAATTAGTCACTTCATGTAAATCAGCACCGACTTGTTTCCTTCAAGGTGTTGGAACTTTCCGTTACTACGTGGATCGTGACACAGGTGAGATTTGTACTAGTCAAGAACGCGTTAGATGTGGCTGCTAATCTAAGGATCATATTTAATAGGATGTGAACGCATGAGCATATCTTCAATTTCATTCTTAACAAATGCTATGCAGACGTCAAATAGACGTCAAGCGGGTCAAACATCAAATTCTTTTTTAACCCAAGCGGCTCAAATTGTTCAAGGTGACCATTCTCCAGAAGAGAGAAAGGCATTATTTCAACAACTTACTCTAGTTCAGCAAGGAAAAGATTTAGAACTTCATGTTTCTAAATTAAAGGAACTAGAGAAAGAGGCTCAAAAAGAGACGTCTTCTTCGTCTGTTACTGTGAATGAGCATGGTGACCAAGTAGACATTTCAAATGAGGCTCGGAGTGAGTTTGAACAAGCTGAGGAACAGGCTTCAGGTGAAGCGAGTGAAGCTGCTGCAGGAGAAAAAGATCAAGATGTTCAGTCAGATCCACAATAAAAAAATGAGGCATGTGTTTGATAGTCTTCACATGCCTCATTTATCTTTATTTTGCAGATATCCTTGAATAAAGACCATCCGGAAAAGGTGCTGCGTATGAGATGATTTCATCTTCTACCATAATGTAATAAGGAAATTCTTCAATTTGGAATGCGTCTATCATTTGCTCGTCCACAGGGATAATTCGCATGTTGGTTTTATTATCACGATATAATTCTTGATCCTCTTTTTGCCCATTCTTTAGCAAAATACTAAATGAAACGTCCAATTTACGCTGCTTTTTCGTTTCTAGGAATTGTTCAAGTGATGGGATGCAATGCGGACATGATGTATCAGTGAAAATAAGTAGCTGCTGCTTGTTGTTGGTTTGCAGTAAATCATTCACTGGAATAGGTGATGGTTTTTCAAGCAGCGGATGCACAAGTTTTTGTCCAACATGCTGTATCGGTAAGATGATCAGTTCCATTTGTTGTTTTAAATAGATGATGACTCCGATCGTTAATAATAGGCTGCAAAGAATAAGAGTGAGCTGTAAAAGTAGGATTGAATTCATCGTATATCGTCCTCTCAGAGTAAAGTTACGCAAAGCTATCATAATATAAATATCAAAAATATGTCAATTATACTAAATGGTGTAAGGTGGAGCGTTTGATGAGTACAGTGAACCATTGTTTATATGCAATTTCCTATACTTGGAAAAGAAGCCGATCGTATCTTCTTTTAACCTTGTTGATCCAAGTGATCGTTGGTTTTATGCCTTTGGCTAGTGTCTGGATTATTCAAACTTTGATTAATGAAATTATTTTATTCATGACGTCTTCAGGAGACATTCAAAAGGTTTTGTGGTTATTTGGGCTGCAAATGGTCATTGTGGTTTTAGGATATGGGCTTCAATTCATTCTTCAGCTTAGCCAGCAGAAAGCGACAAATTTGATTGGTCTGCATTTGAAGGGTGAATTGCTTCAAAAGGCGATCAGGCTGCCGTTTATTACATTTGAACACCCGTCTTTTTACAATGAAAGTCAACGTGTGATGAACAGTCATCAGCATGTTCTGAGCATGGTTAGAAGTATCTTTACCATCATGAGCGCATTGATTACTGTTGTATCACTTCTTATCTATATGATCGGTATCCATTGGGGCTTGGCGGTCATTCTGATCGTGTTTACCCTGCCTATCTTGTGGATTGAGCTTTTCTTTGGAGGAGCGCGTTATCAATTAAACCGTATGTTAACAGCCAATGACAGAAGAGAAATGTATGTGTCCGATCTTGTCGCACAACGGGATTCATTGAAGGAAATCCGTTTATATGGAATCGGGAATTATCTTCTTCAGAAATGGAAAGATCATTATGTAAAAAGTGCAGATGAAAAATATAAACTGCTTAAGCGGCAAGTCCGCTGGGAGATGGCGGGCGGATTGCTTATGACATTTGCCTATGTATGCTGCGGCCTTTTTATTGTTTTTCTTATTTTTCAAAAAAAATTAGCTGCCGGGACATTTGTCGCTGTGCTGCAAGCGGTGCAAAACATCCAAAGTGGTTTTCAAGACTTAACAAGAGAATGTTCTAGTTTATATGAAACAAGTCTTTATGTTGATGAAATGAGAGCTTTTCAAAAGAGAGAAGAAGAAATTCATGAGCAGACAGAAGAAGGAGCATCGCTTCGAAAAATCGAGTGTATTCAGTCCATTACACTTGAAAATCTCTCTTTTACTTATCCGAATATGAAAACACCTGCCATTGAGCATATACATTTTCATATCAATAAAGGTGAACGTATTGCATTGGTGGGGGATAACGGATCAGGTAAAACCACCTTGATCAAATGTTTGACCGGTTTATATGATCCAGATCAGTCGAACATGCAAAAAGTCAACGGTGAGTCCATTTCTACTATTCATAAAAAGTCATATCATGCGAGAATGGCTGTTCTTTTTCAAGATTTTATGAAGTACGAGTTCACTGTGAAAGAAAACATCGGGTTTGGCCGTATTGATCATATGGACGAGGGAGAGCGGATGATCTCAGCTGCCCGGCAAGCAGGCATAGAGAAAAGAATTCATCAAATGGAAGAAATGTATGATGCGCAGCTTGGCCGATTTTTTGAAGAAGGCCATGAACTGTCTGGCGGGCAATGGCAAAAGCTCGCGATGGCTAGAACCTTCTTTAGAGAGAGTGATTTTATCATTTTAGATGAACCAACTTCTGCTCTTGATCCACTATCGGAAATTTCACTTATTCGAAAGCTATTCGATCACACGCAGGATCAGGGTGTCTTGTTTATCACACATCGAATGGGAGCAGCCCGTTTAGCAGACCGTATAATCGTAATGAAAGATGGTGCTTTCGTTGAAGAGGGGAACCATGATGAACTGATGGTGTTAAACGGAGAGTACAAAAGGCTTTACGAGGCACAATCTCAATTATTTCAACAAAAGGAGATGGCGTAAGGTGAGTGTCTTTTATTACATAGGTGTCTATTTATTAGGTATCATTTTTGCTGGTGCTTGGCTTGATAAAGTAAAAAAACAGACGGCACATATGCAGCAGATGAATGCTTATCGGCTGCTGCCTTCTTCTTTCACGGGACCCATGTTTTATTTGTTTTTAACTGCAGAATTGGTTTGTACTGTTTTTTTATTCGTATGGCATATGACTCTTGTACCTGCGATTGGTCTTACAGCACTTTTAAGTATTTATACTGGAGCGGTGACCTTCAATTTATTGAGAGGACATCGTGATATTTCTTGCGGCTGTGGTGGACTGCTTGATAATGAACGCCTTCACTGGGGAATTGTGATTCGCAATGTGTCGATGCTGGCTCTTGTGATCGGATTGTTTTATGTGCATCCCTATGCAGAAACCATTCCATGGCAATATAACATCATTTGTTTTCTCATTGCCGTGGCTGTCTCTTTCATAATAGCGGTGGGTCAAGAAGTCTTAATGTTTAAAAGAAAATGGATCAATCAATTTGAATTATTTATAGAAGGAGACGATGTGAAATGACAGATATTCTATTGATTATTGTGTTATTCATTGTCATTGCTCAGCTGGCTGTGATATTTTTGCTCGCTCGTTTTATCGGAAAATTTATGAATAAGATCAAAACCCTTGATGGAATTGAATTAAAGGAAGCGGATGTGGGGGATCCTGCACCGTTATTTCGAAGCTATTCCCATTTAGGCGAGAAGGTCATTTTGAAGGAATATGTTCAAAGCGGGAGTGCTGTGATGCTGTTATTTGTGAACTCTACTTGTATGACGTGCAAAAGCATTTTAGCAGACTTGCAGCAGCAAATCGCTGTTGATGATACTCAATTCATTTTTATTAATGGGGATGAACAGGCGGATGATACGCAGATCCTTGAATTGCTGCCGTCCCAGGCTGTGTATACTCGTTCTTCACAAATCATGGAGCTATACGGGGTAACAGTTGTTCCACAAGCGATTCTCATTGATGAACATGGTATCATTCTGCAAAGAAAATCTCTTCAAAATGCGAAACAGTTTGAACAGCTGTTACATGCGTCATAAAAAAGCGTCTCTTTTTCAGGGAGACGCTTGTTTTATAATTCTTTTCCTAGGATATCTAAATCGTATCTGCTGCCGTCCATTTCTGCGATGCGTGGCAGGTGGCCCCATGTCTCAAAGCCGTGCTTTTTAAATAGTCGAATGCTGGCTTCGTTGTGCCCGAAAATAAAGGCAAGTAACGTTCGAATGCCTAATGAGGGTGCTAAATCAATGGCTTCTTGTAAGAAAAGTGATCCTAAGCCTTTTCCTCGATAGTCTTGGTTTAAATAGATACTCATTTCAACGGTCCCGTTGTATGCAGGTCTTCCGTAAAAGGTTTCAAAGCTGAGCCAGCCGTAGATATTTCCATCCTCATCTGTTTTCACATAGAGAGGTCTTTTCTCGGAATGATTCAAAAACCATTGCCGGCGATCCTCGACAGAAACTGGTTCTGTATCTGCGGTCACTTCTCTTGAAGCAATGGTTGAATTGTAGATATCAACGATCGCTTTGAGGTCATCTTCTGTTGCTATACGGTTGAAAGTTTTCACAATTAAGTCTCCCATCTTTTTTTCATTTATCATACATATTATTGATGCGATTGCGCAAAATAAAAAGAAAAATGATTTCGTGTGTATATATTTTTTGAAAAGTGTTCAGAATGTTGCTGAGGTGATGAAAAATGAGAGAGGAAGAAAAGAAACGTACTTCCAAAATCACAAAAGTTCAGCAATTTTTCCGTAAGCGCTGGGTATTCCCTGCTATTTACTTGGTCAGCGCAGCGGTCGTGTTAACAGCCGTTCTTTGGTATCAAGCTGTATCAAAAGATGTGAAAGACCAACTATCTGATGGAAATCAAACAGGGCAAGAACAGCGCGATGATGCCGTTGAAGTTGGAAAGCCAATTGAAAATGTCGCAATGCCGGTCCAGAATTCTGATAATGTTTCTGTCGTGAAAAAGTTCTATGAAGCAGATGCTGACCAAAAAGAAAAAGAAGCAGCACTTGTAAACTATAATAACACCTATACCTTGAGCAAAGGTATTGATCTTGCAGATAAAGATGGCAAAGTGTTTGATGTCACAGCTGCTCTTAGTGGAACAGTGGTTCAAGCGAAAAAAGATCCAGTTCTTGGTCACGTTGTTGAAATTGAACATGAAGATGGATTATCGACTGTTTATCAATCGTTGTCACAAGTGAGTGTCAAAGAAGGCGATGAAGTCAAGCAGAATGATGTCATTGGTGCTTCTGGTAAAAATCTATATGGTGCTGAAAGCGGCAACCATGTGCATTTTGAAATTCGTATGGAAGGTTTAGCGCTTAATCCGCTTAGCTTCATTGACAAGCCTGTTTCTACAATTGAAAAAGCAGCGCAAGAAGTGACGGAACAAGCAAAAGAACCTGCTCAGCCAAAGACTGAGGAAAAAACGAAAGAACCTGCTGCTGAAGATAAAGCCAAAGAGCCAGCTGGAGAAAAATCTGAAGAAAAGTCTGATGAGAAGGGGAAATCCTCTGATCAAGAAAAGTCTTCTGATTCCTCTAAAGACAGCAGTCAGTCAGAAGAAACAAAACAATCTTAATGTCTTACAAGGTCCTCTGTGTATATGAATATGCAGAGGTTTTTTCTGCTTAAAAAGATCCTCCGCCACTCGGCGGAGGATACACTATAGGGCGGCAGGTCCTTCTTCACCTGTCCGGATGTTGATTGTATTCGCTACCTCATATATAAAAATTTTCCCATCCCCTGGTTCGCCTGTACGAAGTACCTTTTGAGCTGTTTCAACGACCTGTTCGACAGGTACTTTGCTTAGGACGATTTCGATCTTTAATCGTTCGTACACGTTGCTTTCCTTTTTGACGCCGCGGTATAGCTCTGTATGTCCCTTTTGTAAGCCGCAGCCGTGTACATTTGAAAAGGTAATCGAGGTGACACCAATCTTTCCAAGCTCCACCTTTAATGTTTCAAAATTAGCTGGACGTGTGACAATCTCCACTTTATACATTTTGCTCATAGAGACACCCCTTTTTCTTTAATCTTGATAAGCTTTTTCACCGTGCATGGTTAAATCAAGACCCACTGATTCTTCTTCTTCGGTTGCACGAATTTTGAAGAAGACATTGACCACTTTGATGATTACGTATGTCACAACGGCAACAAAAGCGTACGTGGCAACAATCGCGACCACTTGCTTCCAAAGTAAGCTGGGATCTCCGTAAAATAAACCATTGGCTCCGCCGTCATTGACAGAAGTTGTGGCGAAAAGTCCTGTTGCAATTCCTCCCCAAGTACCGCCAATTCCGTGAAGGCCGAATGCATCTAGTGCGTCATCATAGCCAAATTTGGCTTTGAGTGAAAAGACTCCCCAGAAACAGACGATCCCGCCAATGATTCCTATTATAATAGAAGCAAACGGTGTAACAAAACCTGCGGCAGGTGTAATGGCGACAAGACCTGCGATGGCTCCAGAGATCGCGCCGAGCATGGTCGGTTTTTTGTTGATCATCCACTCTACTAACAGCCAGCCGATGATTCCTGCAGCAGCAGCTGTATTGGTGTTAATAAAGGCAAACATGGCCACGCTGTCTAATGTAAGAGCACTACCCACGTTAAAACCAAACCAGCCAAACCAGATGACTGCTCCGCCAAGAAGGGTGTAGATCAAGTTATGCGGAGAAGAGCTTGCCGCTTCTTTACGCTTCCCGAGCACAATTGCCACGACAAGACCCGCAACACCGGATGAGATGTGAACCACGTTTCCGCCTGCGAAGTCAAGCGCACCCATCTCGCCAATCCAACCGCCGCCCCATACCCAGTGTGCGACTGGAGCGTATACAAATGTGACCCAAAGGAGTGTAAATACAACGACTGCTGAGTAGCGGATCCGTTCAGCAAAGGCCCCTGAGATGATGGCTGTTGTTAAGACGGCAAAGGTCATTTGGAACATCATGAACAATGAATGTGGAATGGTCTCACTATAGGAACCAGGCTCAAAACCTACGCCTTTCAGGCCCACCCAGTCTAATCCTCCGATCCATGCATTGCCTGGTGCAAAAGCTAAGGAATAACCGAATACGATCCATACGATTGAAACGATCGCTAGTGACGTTAAGCTGTGCATGGTTGTGCTTAACACGTTTTTACTTCTCACGAGTCCTCCGTAGAATAAAGCTAAACCCGGTGTCATTAACCACACGAGTAGTGCGCAGAAGAACATAAATACTGTATCACCCATTTGCATGCTGCATTCCCCCGAATCATTCAGAATTATTGTTTTCTTAATTCTTCATTATAGAGAGAAAAGTCATATATAACATATACATGTAAGTTTATCTGACATGGTTTTTTGGTTAAGTTCAATATAAATGGATGAAAAGTTCGTAAAAAATGAGCAAAAACGTAAGTTAAGCACTAAAAATGAAGGGCGTTTGACCTATAAAATGGAGCTGAGAAACAGTTTTGTACGTTCCTCCCTAGGAGAGTCAAACAATTCCGAAGGGACGCCTTCTTCGACGATGCGGCCTTCGTGCATGTAGACGACACGATCGGCAACTTCTTTCGCAAAGCCCATTTCATGTGTGACAATGACCATGGTCATGCCTTCTTTTGCGAGGCTTTTCATCGTTTGCAGCACTTCGCCTACAAGCTCTGGATCAAGGGCAGATGTAGGTTCGTCAAATAACATGACATCAGGCTTCATGGCGAGAGATCTGGCTATGGCTACACGCTGTTTTTGGCCGCCTGATAGTTTAGAAGGATATACGTTGGCTTTATCCGCAAGTCCGACTTTTTCTAGCAAGGCGCTGGCTTCAGCGATGGCTTGTGCTTTCTTTGTTTTTTTCACCATAACAGGCGCTTCGATGATATTTTCAAGAACAGTTTTGTGCGGAAAAAGATTAAAATGCTGAAACACCATTCCTATTTTTTGTCTCATTTCGTTTAATTGATCGCGCTTTGGATGAACAGGACTGCCATCAATGATAATATCTCCATCATTTTTTATTTCTAAAAAGTTCATACAGCGGAGCAAGGTGCTTTTTCCAGAACCGCTTGCGCCAATTAAGACGACCACATCATTTTCATAAACAGTGAGATCGATATCTTTTAAAACATGAAGCTCTCCAAAGTATTTATTGAGTTTTTCAACACGAATGATTTCCTTTGATTCTGTCATGCTTCTCCTCCTATTGGTCACTGGCTGATAGTTTCTTCTCAAAGGTTTGGACAGCGAATGTTAACAGCAGGACAAGAACTAAGTAATAGACGGCGACAACAAGTAAATACGTCATATTATCAAAACTGTTGGAGCCTTGCGTGGTGGCGACGTTAAATAGTTCATTGACACTGATAAAGGCGGCGAGCGATGAATCTTTTAAGCCGATAATGAACTGGTTGCCAAGAGGGGGGAGGGCACGCCGCATCGCTTGCGGGAGAATGATGCGCCTCATTGTTAAAAAACGACCCATGCCAAGAGAGCGTCCTGCCTCTTTTTGCCCCTGATCGATGGATTGGATAGCACCTCTAAATATTTCGGCTATATAGGCCCCATTATGAAAGGCGAGCGCAATGGAAGCAGCCCAGAAGTCGGGTATATTCAATTCTGTGAGGCCGAAGTATAGGATGAAAATTTGAACAATAAGTGGTGTTCCGCGTACAAGAAAGATATAGGCATTGGCGATATAACCGAAAACGGCTATGCGGGATATTTTCAATAAAGCAAAGAAAAGCCCGATGAACATACCGATGAAGATGCTGATCACCGTCAGCTGTAAGGTGATCAGCATTCCTTCTAAGAAAATACCTCTAGAATCAATCAGCGTCTGAAAAAAGTGTGATAGGGTAGGCAAAACAATCATCTCCATTTGAAGAAAGTGCGCCTATAAAAAGGGCGCACAATCGTGGTTTTAATCTTGTTTGACCGTGATGTCTTCATCAAAGTACTTTTCACTAATTTGTTTTAATGTTCCGTCTTTTTTTAGTGCGTCAATCGCATCGTTGATCTCTTTTATGAGCTGTTCATTTTCTTTTGATACAGCAATTGCCTGCTCACTTTGTCCGAGTCTTTCCTGTGCTGTGATGTTCAATTTTTTCTTCATCGCTTCTGCACCTGTGGCGAAATCTGTTACGACTGCATCGTGTTTTCCGTTGGCCAGTGCTTCTAAGGCGACGACATCACTATCATAATATTTTGGTTCTTGCCCGCTATGTTCCTTAGCAATATCAGCGTAGGACGATCCTTTGGATACAGCAATTTCTTTGTCTTTTAAGTCATCAGCATGCTGAATGTCTGCTCCAGGTCTTGTGAAAATTTGCGGACCAGAGTAGTAATAGGGCTTAGAAAAAAGGACGTGTTTTTTTCGTTCCTCATTGATGGTATGACTTGCAACTGCCGCATCAAATTTACCTGCTTTCACGCCTTCGACGATGCCTGCGAATTTATATTTTTTCTGTATAGGTTCGAGACCTAGTTTGTCACTAATCGCATTGCCTACATCGATATCAAAGCCGGACATCTGATTTCCATCCATGTAACTAAACGGATGAAATTCACCTGATGCTGCAAAAATAAATTTTCCATCCTCCAAAATTGGCGACCCTTTCGCTGTAGAATTACGTTTATCTCCGTTCCCATTTGTTTCATTTGAACCACACGAAGACAGAAGTAATACTGCAACCGAGAAAAGGGCTGGGACCCAAAACCGTCTTTTTTTAATAATAAGCTTCTCCTCCTTTTCAGCCGTTCTCCATATAAGGAGAAAGTAGGCTTTTCAATATGTGTAGCATCTTACCATTTGTTCCTCATATTCTCAATTTTATATGTGTTATTCCAACAATCGTCCTTTTTAGAATGTATGTCTTGCTTTTCTAAGAGAGAACTTGAATTGATTAGGGTAAAAAAGGGAAATGAATCTCATAATAACGAAAGGGTTGCAAAAAGGAGGTCAGTGTATGAACAAGTGGAGAGACAATCGAAAAGTTTTTTTAACCGCTATTGCCTTTGGAACGATGTTGAATCCGCTGAATTCATCAATGATTTCTTTGGCCTTGCATCAAATTCAGCATGAATTCGGTTTGTCGTTTACGACCGTATCTTGGCTTATTTCTTCTTTTTATTTAGCAAGTGCAGTAACACAGCCAGTGAGCGGCCGGATTGGGGATCATGTGATGAGCCGGAGAACCTTATTTTTATTCGGTCTCGTTCTTGTCGCAGTCTCAGCCATTTGCGCGCCGTTTGCCCCAACGTTTGCGGTGCTGATTGTGATCCGTTTGTTACAGGCGATTGGAAGCAGTGCCATTTATCCTTCTGGAGTCGGACTCATTCGGGATCATATTCAAGAAAGACAGGCTTCGGCGTTAGCGGTATTATCCATTTTTGCTTCAGCGATGACGGCGCTTGGACCGACGCTTGGCGGATTTCTGATGACCATTGGCGGCTGGCCGGCTATCTTTTTAGTGAATCTGCCGTTTATTTTGATCAGTTTCTTTCTCGGTCTATTGTTGTTTCCGAAGGAGCAGAAAAAGAGAAAGCTGCGCATAGGCGAAACTGTGCGAACACTCGATTTGCCAGGGATGCTTCTTTTTACCGCCTGCATTGTTCTCCTGCTTTCATTTTTATTATCACTGGGTGATGGTATTCAATATGTTCAAGGCATTCTTTGTCTCCTGAGTGCAGGCGCTTTTATCTGGTGGGAGTATCAGGTGGATGAACCGTTTATTCAAATACGGATGTTCAGAGAAGAGCAGCGGCTGTCACTTGTGTATGTGCAATTTATCATTTTAAATATCTTTTTCTATTGTCTCTTTTTTGGTTTGCCGAGTTATTTTCAGGATGAGTTAGGCTGGCGTGTGGAGATGACGGGTCTTTTTATGCTGTGTATGTCAGGGGTGAGCATTATTGTGTCGCCGCTGACAGGAAAGTGGGTGGATCGCGGGGATGAACGCCATCCAGTTTTAGCGAGTGCTGTATTGATGCTGGCTGGAGCGTCTGCCATGACTTTCTTTTTTATTCCTGCGCCATTATGGGGAAAAGGATTGGTTCTGGCGCTGCTTGGGCTCAGTTACGGGATTGGGAATGTCGCGCTTCAAGCTGCGATGCTCAAGGCAAGTCCTCAGCAAATGATTGGCACATCCTCTGGACTTTTTCAAACATGCCGCTACCTTGGTTCTATTCTGTCGTCTGCTGTGCTTGGTATGCTGTTTGGGGATGAAATTGCTGGTGCTCATTTTGCGCAATTAGGCTGGACGTTGATCATCATTTCTCTTATTGGCATTGGCGTCAGTCTTTATTTTTCAAATATGGTTAGAGGGAGACAGCCAATAAAAAAAGCGGCGCGATAAGTGAGAGAAGAATCTTCATCACGTTATCGCAAGGCCGCTTAAGAGTTGGACAGGTCTGAGCCCTGATCCTTTGTCTTCCTTCTGAAAATTTTCCCTACAATTGTCTCGTAAAATGTCACGATGCGATCAATTGGAGAGTCAAAGAACTTCCATAATTTATTCATGATAAAGACAACCACAATCGATACGACCAAGCTGCCTAAAACATCAAATGGATAATGATGACCGACCCAGATGCGGGAGAATCCTGTAAGTAATCCAAAGACGAGCAAGATGTTGCCGAGCTTTTTATTACGGGATCGAATGGCTAGTGAAAGAGCCAATGCACCTGTTGTATGGTCACTTGGGAAGGAAGCGTCTGCTGAATGCGGGATGAGTGTGTCGACTTTATGCGCCACAAACGGCCGCTCTTCATAATGAAACAATGTAATGGCAAAGTTGACGATAAGTGCTGCAATGCCTGTTACACCGGAAAAGAAGACATGCTTCTTAAATTTGTGATTCCCTAAAAACCAGCAAATCAATAAGACAAGGGCGTACACAAGAATGGCCTTTTTCGTAATAAAGATCATGGCCTGATCTAAAAACTCAGAATGGTGAGCCATCCCGTGTATGACTTTAAACAATTCGTAATTCAAAACATCACCTATACTTTCGCTTAATGCTAACTATTTTTCAACAAAGCTTGTATGCTCTATTTGGAATATCCTATATATTAGCATGTTTCCGGCGAAGTTTAAAATAGTACCCTTTTATTCTGAAAGGGAGACCTTTTGTGCTTTTGATTCCTGGGGTTTTCGTTCGCTCCAATAAAAGACGCCCATACTCAGTAAGACCACAATGCCTGCAATGAGGTACACATTTGAAAAGTCTGTGAAACTGACAAGGAGTCCAAAGACAAATGAGCCAGCAGCAATACCTGTATCATACAGAGTAAAGAAAGTAGCCGTCGCATACCCCGTACGGTGAGCTGGTGAGTGCTGAATTGCAAGTGTTTGTAAACATGGCACGAGCGAACCGTAGCCAAGTCCAATCACAGCGCCTGATAGAAGAAGCATTGTAGCTGAATGTGTCGCTGTCAGCATCCATAAACCAATGGCAAAAAGGGCAATCGAAGGATAGATCACAACGTGAGCTCCAACCCGGTCAAAAAGTCTGCCTGTAAATGGACGTGATCCAAGCATTGCAGCCGCAAACACAATGAAGAAATAACTGCTTGCACCCATCAAATGGAGTGAATTGGCATAAACTGAAATAAATGAAATAATCGGCGAATAACAGAAGGAAATAATAATGCCGACGGCCGCTGTTTTTAATGCGCCTTTTTCAAACAGGTGAGAAAACGTGAATCGGAAGACGATGCTTCCATCGTTTTCAGGCTCTGGCTGTCTAATCAGTATCGTAAAAGCAGCTCCGATCGTCACGATAATGGAAAAGAGAAGAAATAAGGAATGAAATCCTATTTTTCCTACTTGATTCAGTGCGATAAACGGACCGATGACAACAGCGAGGTTCATGGACATCACAAAGTATCCGAGTCCTTCCCCGCGTTTATGTTTCGGGATCATATCAGCCGCAATGGCACTGGCAACTGTCGTCAAAATACTAAAAAAGATCCCTTGTACGAAACGCAGCACAAGAAGCGTTTGGAATTGATCAATCGGAATGTATAAATAAGTGAGTAAGGCAAAGGCTGTAGAAGAGAAAATCGCCATCCGTTTTTTGCCGAATTTTTCAATAATGGCGCCAGAAAACGGTCTTGTCACAATAGCAGATAATAAGAAGACCGTCACAAGGAGACCGCCCTGTGATTCTGTTCCATTTAGTTCATCCATTGTGTAAATGGGCAGTAATGTCAAAAGGGCATAAAAAGAGGTGAACGTAAATAAATTCACCAGGACAATCATGATAAAATCTTTTGTCCATATGCGTTCGTTCATGATGTATGTCACTTCCTATTCAGTTGATAATTTGTGTAAAAGTGTATGGAGGAGTTGTTTTTCTTCGTAGGTAAAATCTGAAAGACATTCTTCTTCAAATTGTTCCATCGTGCGTTTGATTTCTTCAAATCGGGCTTTTGCATCATCTGTCATCACGATCAGATTCTCACGTTTGTCTTTGCCTTGTACACGTTTCACCCAGCCGTTTGCTTCTAAGCGGGTGACGGTTCTGGTGATGGTCGGTGCTTCGACATTCAAATATGTCCAGATGTCTTTTTGGGTTTTTGGGCCGAATGTATCCAAACAAAAAAGCACAGTCCACTGGGACATGTACAAGTCATAAGCAGCAAGCGCTTCGTTCGCCTTTTTAGACAGCAGCCGTGCGCCTTGATGTATTTGATGTAAACACTCTCTATTTAACGTATCCATATGCTCACCTTTTTTAAATATTTAGCTAGGTAAATAAATTCACCTTTTCTATTTTACGTGCTGAACCCTTTCTTGTAAAGTAGAAATTTTCGCGCCCCGAAATGATTTTTTGTTTTGCCTTTTCTGATAAATCCCTTGTCCCATCTTCATTTTTAGCATATTCCCTATTCAATGCTAATACACTGTTACAAACCTGACAAAGAGAGTGTTTGAGGTGAGGGATCGTGTTTGGCATTTACTACCTAATGGATGAGAAATTACGACGAACAAGCGCCGCTGAAAATGGATAATCTTCATACGGATCTCATTTCACACTTCTCACATCCATTTTAGGGAGGTCGAGTGGTGTGCACGATTACATCAAAGAGCGAACAATCAAGATAGGAAAGTATATCGTGGAGACAAAGAAAACCGTTCGTGTTATTGCGAAAGAATTTGGAGTCTCTAAAAGTACTGTACACAAGGATCTAACAGAAAGACTGCCAGAAATTAATCCAGATCTGGCTAATGAAGTAAAGGAGATACTGGATTATCATAAATCAATCCGCCACTTGCGAGGGGGAGAAGCCACCAAGTTAAAGTATAAAAAAGAAGAAATTTTAGAAGGCGAGCCTGTGAAACAGTAAGCTTAGTTCTTTGTTCATAAACATGATATATATATCTTCCTCATATCGGTAGTTTCTAACCACAAATTTTGTAAAGACTTTTGTAAAGAAATATCTTTTTTTCTGCAAATTATGATAGAATATATAATTAGGGCAGAATGTGGTATTTGCTATGGAAACAGATTTTCAAGGAGGATATATATAGATGTTTGCTAGGGATATTGGAATTGATCTTGGTACTGCAAATGTACTGATTCATGTCAAAGGAAAAGGAATTGTGTTAAATGAACCATCTGTGGTAGCTCTTGACAAAAACAGCGGGAAAGTTTTGGCTGTTGGAGAAGAGGCTAGACGTATGGTTGGACGTACGCCTGGGAATATTGTTGCGATTCGTCCATTAAAAGACGGCGTAATCGCTGATTTTGAAGTAACTGAAGCGATGCTCAAGCATTTTATTAACAAATTAAATGTGAAAGGGCTGTTCTCTAAGCCGCGTATGCTCATCTGCTGCCCGACAAATATTACATCTGTTGAGCAGAAGGCGATCAAAGAAGCTGCTGAAAAAAGTGGTGGTAAGCATGTATTTCTTGAAGAAGAGCCAAAAGTAGCAGCGATTGGTGCTGGTATGGATATTTTTCAGCCAAGTGGAAACATGGTCGTAGATATTGGAGGCGGAACGACAGATATCGCTGTCATCTCAATGGGTGACATTGTAACCGCCTCTTCTATTAAAATGGCTGGAGACAAATTTGATCTGGAAATTCTAAACTACATTAAAAAAGAGTACAAGCTGTTGATCGGTGAGCGCACGGCTGAGGATATTAAGATCCAAGTTGCAACGGTATTCCCAGACGCACGTCACGAAGAGATTTCGATTCGTGGACGAGACATGGTGACAGGATTACCAAGAACGATTACCGTCACAAGCAAAGAAGTAGAAGAAGCATTGCGTGAATCTGTATCTGCGATTGTTCAGGCTGCGAAACAAGTTCTTGAAAGAACACCGCCTGAATTATCAGCTGATATTATCGATCGCGGCGTCATCATTACAGGTGGCGGAGCTCTTCTAAACGGGCTTGATCAATTGCTTGCAGAAGAGCTGAAAGTACCAGTTTTCGTTGCTGAAAATCCAATGGACTGTGTAGCAGTTGGTACGGGCGTGATGCTTGATAATATGGACAAGCTGCCGAAGCGTAAACTCAGCTAATGATTTCCCTCATTCTTTTTAGAAAGAATGGGGGATTTTTATTAAAGAACCCTGCTAATCAGCCGATATATTTCATAGAAGATTGTGTTTAGGTCGTGTGAAAGAATTTGAATGAGGTGAGCACGTGTTAAAAGGACTATACACCGCAACATCTGCCATGATCGCTCAAGAGCGGCGGACAGAAATGCTTTCAAATAATATCGCAAATGCGAATACCCCAGGCTATAAAGCGGATGAAGGGGCAATGCGTGCATTTCCAGAAATGCTGCTGAGCCGAATGGAATCAGGACGTTTCCAAACATCTTCAGGCAAAGGCTTTAGTGTTCCACTGCAATCGCCGATTGGTGGAATCAATACTGGGACATATATGCAGGAATTAATCCCTCAATTTACACAGGGAACTTTAAAAACAACAGATCAAACAACAGACGTAGCACTAGTTGAAAATAATGTGCCGATCAATCCGGAGACCAATCAGAAATCAGCGCTATTTTATGCGGTCAACACACCAGAAGGCGTTCGTTATACAAAAAGCAGCTCCATTACATTGAACGCACAAAATCAGTTGACCATTAATGGACGTGCTCTTCTTTCCGTGACCGGCCAGCCGATTACGGTTCAGAGTGAGAATTTCAAAGTGAATGCAGATGGTACTGTCACTGAAAATGGCCAAAATCTTGGTCAAATCGATGTACGAGTTGCGATGGATACAAGAAACCTAGCGCGTGAAGGAAATGATTTATACCGTACAGCTGATAATCAGCCCCTTCCAAGTGCAGTCAATAACGGTCAAATGTCCTATACGTTAAGCCAAGGCGTATCGGAGCTGTCGAACGTGGATGTGACGAAATCATATACAGATATGACAACGGCTTACCGAGCATTTGAAACAAACCAAAAAGTGGTTCAGGCGTATGATAAAAGCTTAGAAAAAGCAGTGAATGAAATTGGCAGAGTGTACTAATCAAGAAATGAAAAAGAAAGGAGGAAAATTATGCTTAGAACGATGATAAATGCAGCTGTATCGATGAATGAAGTGCAAAAGCAGCTTGACATCATCAGCAACAACATCGCGAACATTGAAACAACAGGATACCGTGCGAAAAACACCCGTTTCTCAGAGCTGATCAGACAGCAGTTTAATCAGGTAGATGAAAAAAATGAGCAGGTGGCAAACAGTCGTCTGACACCTGCTGGGTTAAGGCTTGGTACGGGGACAATGGTCAATGCGTCGATTAACTCGCTGCAAGGCTCGATTAAAGAAACAGGACGTGATCTTGATGTTGCATTCGGAGCGCCGTCGCAGTATTTACAGGTCAACGCCGGCGGTAATATCCGTTATACAAGAGATGGTTCACTTTACTTACAGCCGGGCAATAACCGTAACCAAGTGCAGCTTGTCACGAGCGAAGGCTATCCGATTCTTGATGAAAACGGAAATGCAATCGTCTTAAATGCGAATTTCCGTGATATTTCAATCGATAAAAATGGACGGCTTACGGCGATTTCAAGAGATAATCAACCGAATCAGCAAGTGAATCTAGGCGTTGTACAAGTTAATAATTCTTCAGCACTTGCCTCTGAAGGAGATAATTTGTTCTCAGTCGACGGAACCTATCAAGGTGCATTAACAGCACTAAATGGAGCAAACCGAGAGGCGATTCAGCTCCAGCAAGGTGCACTGGAAACGTCAAATGTGGACATGTCCAAAGAATTAACAGACCTCATGACAACACAGCGTTCCTATCAGATGAATTCAAGAACGATTACGATGGGCGATCAAATGCTGGGATTAATTAATACAATTCGATAATCAGCAGGCTGGTATCAGCCTCTCATGATAAAAAAGGCGGCTCGCTCAAAGTCGCCCTTTTTTTTATAAAAATCTGAGACATCAGCAAGCAGATCCTCAAGATCAATCCAGGCTTCTTTTCGTTCAAGACATGTGACGAGTGTGGCGATCTGCTCATCTGCCTTTGGCGTTTGGCTGTAGAGAAGAGATAAGATTTGAAACTTCATTCTTAATATATCAAACTGGGAAGCAACGGCTTCTTTCAGTCCTTTTTGAATATATTTCATCCCTTCATCGGTTAAATTTTCTTTAAAACAGGAACGCACAGTTTCGTATAGGCACGATACATAGGAGTGTGCTGACTTTCGGTATGCTGGAAGACGAAGTGCTTTTTTGAAGTATTCTAGCGCTTCCTTATGATGGTTTTGTCTTGACTGAATAAAGCCAGCATCATAATAAACGATACCGAGCAGCTCTTGATCATCAATCTTTTTCACATAATCAATAATTTCAATGAAAATATCTTCTGCTTCCTTATATTTTTTTTGGTCGCTATAGTTAAGAGCGAGCACAATTTTACACCGATAGATGCTATGGATATCTCCGTGCTTTGCAAAAATATCCATGGCTTTTTGAACATGACGAATCGATAACAACGAGTAACGGTTGTTATAATAAACACCGCTTGTACGGAAATGGAACTCTGCTTCCTCCAGCTCATCGTTAAGTAATGGCAGTCGTTCCTCTGCCTTTTCGAGATAATGAATCGCATCATTTTGATCACTTTTTAAAGATTCATATAATCCGAGAAAGAAATAAAAATAATATTGCAGTTCTTCGTTCATTTCATCTTTGTGGGGCAGCAGTTCATGTTTGAGTTTTTCTAAGTCTTCTGTCTGATTCATCCAGAGCTGATGACGGAAAAGCATCAGCTGATAATGGAAATAGAGTTCCTGTTTTTTTGATAATTTGCGTTTATATTTTAGCAGTGTTTTTTTGATTTCTTCAGCCTTCGAAAAATGTCGATGCTTTAGCATTGTATACCAGGAATGGAGAAGTTTTTTTATGGATTTATCGCTCATAAAATTCATTTTTACCCTCTTATTCAATCAATGTTGTAATATATATTACCATATTTGTGAAAAAACAATGAGTGTAGTGTGGATTATATTTGATGACAATTGGTAATGGTAGATTCTATTTTTTACCATATGCATAAGGCGAATATTGAAAAATGCCAGCATTCATAATATACTTCTATAGGAATCAAATGAAGATCAGCGATATAGAAAAGAAGGAGAGATCAAGATATGCTTGATGCTCAGCAAATTCAAGACATTATTCCACACCGTTATCCATTCTTATTGGTCGACCGTATTTTAGAGGTTGAGGGAGAAAAAAGAGCGGTTGGAATTAAAAATGTCACAGTGAATGAAGAATTTTTTAATGGCCATTTCCCTGGTTACCCAGTCATGCCTGGTGTGCTTATAGTAGAAGCACTCGCACAGGTTTTTGGTGTGATTATGTTAGGCAAGGAAGAAAACAAAGGAAAGATTGGTTTGTTTGCAGGGATTGACGGATGCCGCTTCAAAAGACAGGTCAAGCCTGGTGACCAACTTCGTTTAGAGGTTGAAGTGACGCGCCTCCGCGGGCCGGTTGCAAAAGGAAAAGCAGTAGCGACAGTAGATGGCGAAGTTGCATGTGAAGCAGAACTGACATTTTCTATCGGTCCTAAAGTATCATGATTTTCCTGGCGGTTCATTAAGCATGAATCGCTTTTTTATTTAGAAACGTTCAGTTAGAACGGATAAGGACTTGCAATTTTGACAAAAAAACGTCATATTAGACAAAAAAAGATGAAGGTGATAAAGGATGCTGAAAGAATTTAGAGAGTTTGCCGTCAAGGGCAATGTCATTGACTTGGCTGTAGGTGTCATCATTGGGGGAGCATTTGGCAAAATTGTCACTTCTCTTGTGAATGATTTAATCATGCCGCTTGTCGGTATTATTATTGGAGGGCATGATTTTAGCGGTTTATCCATTAAAATCGGAGCTGCTCAAATTTTATATGGGAACTTTATTCAAACAGTGGTTGATTTCTTAATTATCTCGTTTTCCATTTTTATCTTTATTCGCTATTTGAATAAGTTAAAACGGAAAAAGGTTGAGGAAGAAGAGGTTGTGGAAACGCCGGATCAAACGGAAGTTCTGCTAACTGAAATTAGAGATTTATTGAAAAATCAAAGCCAGTCTAAAGATTTGCAATAGAAAAAGAGCGGCTGATCCCGCTCTCAGCGTGTAGACAAACCCTTGCATTCGGTGTCAGGTCTGCGCTCCGGTACTCACGAATGTTAAATTCGCTCCGTTCCAGTGCTCGCCCTTCCTAGACTTCAAAGGTTTTCAAACACGCTGAAAAGAAGACAAAGGGCTAAAATCAAGTTCATTTTAGCCCTTTGTCAACAATCTAAGAGCGGCTGATCCCGCTCTTTTTTATGTGTTTTGTTTAAAAGCATCCAGTAGTTTTTCTCCTGACAGCCCCTCTTTGACGAGGTCTTTTAATACTTCTTCAGTTTCTGTTCTGTAACGATTTGTAATCATTTTACCATCGAGTAATACAGAAATGTTTTCTTCTAAGGCAACGATGTTTTTGACTTGGACAGATAGATGAACAGGGCGGTTGTTTTCTTTAGTGATCGTTACAAGAATCTTCACTTCTGTGTGCTGCTGAAAGAGTACCTCAAATACCTGTCTATGTTTCTTTGGAATGAGTGCCTCAATCATCCAGTGATTTTCACCGTCTTCTTTATTAATGATTAAACCGTCACGAAGGGGAATGCTGGACATTTTATCTTGCTGTGGATCAAGTTCAATTTTTAAATCAATCAGCCTAAAGGTTTTCATATTTATCACCTCACAAGCGTTCATTATTCGTAAGTATTATTATAGCATACAACATCTGTATAAATGAAACCGCTGCCTGCTTAGAACTAGCTGCACATGAGTGAAAGGAGATGTTTTATGGAGTCCTATCAATTGAGAAACATTCATATTGGCGACGACAAGGCAAAGAGTGATATACGTGTTTATTCGTGGGGAGACATTCTTTCATTTTGTGATGTGTATATGGAAGAAGGAGAGTCACTCACGTTTCAATATGTCACCAAGGATCAAATGGACTGTTTTGAGTTTCAGCTGTCGATTCATGATGGTCGGCTTTGTTTTTATTGGTTTGCGTGGGACGGATCTGATTATATTCACATGCCTTCTAGTAATTGGATTCATTCAGATATTTTTTATCAATTTATGAAAAATAAGTATTTCATCAAACAAAACAAGATGATGTTTTATACGCAAGCCGTAAAAAACAGAAATTAATGAGGATATAGAGAATTTGAAGGCCTATTTTGCTATTTTCCTGTTTTGTCACATACGGCCTTTCTCCGTAGACTAGGGGTAGCTGAAAGGAAAGGAGGCAAGTCCCGAATTAAAAGGTAACGTCTATCATCTGACAGCCCCCCTCTAGCTAAAGCTGATAGATGCTGCCTTGTTCATATGAACACTGCGTAATATAGAACCAATGCTTCTTTGTATAGGTCATGTGTCCCCTTGTGAATCCCCTATGTGTGTATCCGGTCATATTTGCGTGGCCGGATACCCTTTTATTCACTGTTTAACCGATCAGCTCTTGCAAATAGTGGATACTCATTTCATAATGATGATGGATTTTGTTAACGGTATGTCGGTTGAAAATAAAGACAAAAAGGAGAGAACGATGACAAACATTCAATTAATCGCAACGGATTTAGATGGAACTTTATTGAACAGTGAACACAAAGTGAGTCAGGAAAACGAGCAGGCATTAAAGGAAGCAGCTGCGAATGGAATTGAGGTTGTCGTGTCAACAGGGAGAGCGTATTTTGATGTGAGGTCTATTTTTGACCAGCTTGGTATGAATACATGGGTGATTAGTGCCAATGGAGCTGTGATTCATGATCCAACTGGACAAGTGTACCATTCAGCTGCTTTACAAGAAGAAAAGGCTAAACACATATTGTCATGGCTTGAAGAACGTGATTATTATTATGAAGTCTTTACAAACGAAGCCATTTTCACACCAAATCGCGGCAGAGAGCTTCTTGCGATTGAAATGGACCGTTTAAAAAGTGCAAATCCAGAAACGGATCAAAATGTCTTAAAACAAGCGGCAGAAGTTCAATACAGCCAGTCGGGTTTTTCTTATATTGATACATATAAAGAATTGTTTCGTGAGGATCGAAAGCTTTCATTTTACAATATCTTAGGTTTTTCTTTTTTTCAGGACAGATTGAAAGCCGGATGGGATATGTTTGGTGATGATTCAGATTTAACATTGGTCAGTTCGGCTGATCATAACTTTGAAATTGGTTCAAAGGACGCGTCTAAAGGGCAGGCATTAACAAGGCTGGCAGAAAGACTGGGTATTCCTTTAAGTAGGGCAGCGGCTGTAGGAGACAGTTTAAATGATGAATCAATGCTTCGAGCTGCTGGTGTTGGGGTTGCAATGGGGAATGCGAGACAGGATATAAAAGAAATCGCTGATCACGTGACGTTATCAAATGATGAACACGGTGTCGCGCATATGATCCGGCACCTTTTGAAATAGATGAATCAGATGTCGTGGTATAAATCACATAGGATGAAGCGCATTCTACAAAAGAGGAATTCAGAACCACTTCTATTTACACATGATGTGGAACATCATATAATTTAATTATGAATATAACCCGCTTGTAAGGAAAATAAGGAGAGTAAACGAATGGCGCTGGAATCTTATAAGTCCGAAAATCTGCATTTAATCAAGGAAGCCTTGGACTATACTCAGGTTGGCCTGACGGTGACGGACCCGTCTTTACCTGATAATCCTTTAATATATGTGAACAAGGGCTTTTTAGATATGACAGGCTATCAAGAAACCGAAGTATTGGGGAGGAATTGTCGTTTCCTTCAGGGAGATGAAACTGAACAAATCGCTCTCAAGCAAATTAGAACAGCCATTGAGAACAAAGAGGCTGTCACGGTTCAGCTGAAAAATTATAAAAAATCTGGACAAATGTTTTGGAACGAGTTAAGTGTCGCTCCCCTTTGGATTGACGAAAAGGAAGGAAAACGTCTTTATTTCGTTGGTCTGCAAAAGGATGTCACGAAAGAGAAGGAACAGCAGGAGCTTCTTGAGCAATCAATTGATGAAGTGCTGAATATTTCTGTCCCAATCGTTCCGGTGAAAGATGGTATCTCTGTGTTACCGATCATTGGTACGTTAACAGCGCCTAGATTTGATAAGATCATTTCAACGGTCTCCACCTATATCTCTCAATCCAAGGATGATTATTTTATTGTCGATCTGTCCGGATTATTAGAAGTGGATTCATTTGTGGCAGATGCGATCTTTAAGCTGAACGATTTGATTTTAATGACAGGTACTGAACTCATTGTGACAGGAATTAAACCGAATCTTGCAATGAAAATGGGAGAAATGAGAGAGGACTTCCGTGAATTAAATACGTATATGAATGTGAAATCTGCATTGAAAAAACTGAACATTTAGCGTACGTTATATGAAATGAAAAAGAGGACTTTTCTCAAGATTAATGAAAAGTCCTCTTTTTGCTGTGATTAAGATGATTGAGCGGCGGCACTTAAGGTAAATAAGTCTTCTAGTTCGTTTGTCGATAGCTCTGTAATCCAGCTCTCGCTTTGGATAATTTGATCGTTTAATGTTTGTTTTGTTTCGAGCATTTGATCGATTTTTTCCTCGATTGTGCCCGTTGTGATCATCTTATGGACGTGAACAAATCGTTTTTGTCCAATCCGATAAGCTCGGTCTGTCGCTTGGTTTTCCACAGCAGGATTCCACCATCTATCGTAGTGAATGACATGGTTTGCAGCGGTTAGATTGAGTCCTGTTCCTCCTGCCTTTAAAGAGAGAATTAAGATGTTGAATTCTTTCTTCTGGAAGCGGTCCACCATTTTGTCCCGCTCTTGTTTTGAGAGGCTGCCATTTAAAAATTGGACCGGTTCTCCAAACATCTTTTCTGCCAGCTGCTTGATCATGTTGCCCATTTCAATATACTGCGTAAAGATGAGACAGCTTTCTCCTTGCTCATGTATCACTTTTAACAGCTCTGCGAGTTTATCCATTTTTAACGAACGTTTCAGCAGTTTCACATCTGTTCCGCTCTCTTTTAAATAGAGCGCAGGGTGATCACAAATCTGTTTGAGTCTGCCAAGCATACTTAAAATAATGGCTTTTCGCTGCATCCCTGTTAATGATGCCATGTGTTCAAATGTATCCTTCACGAGCTGTTCATATAAAGACGCCTGCTCAGCGGAGAGCGGAATGAATTCTTTTTCTTCGAGTTTCTCAGGCAGGTTCAGGGCAACCTCTTCATCTTGTTTTGTTCGTCTTAATAAAAATGGTTTGATCAGCTGCTGGAGCTGTTCAATTCTTTTTTCTTCACGGTCTTTTTCAATCGGAAGGACGAACTTTTTATGGAAGCTGGTCAGGCTGCCGAGATATCCTTTGTTGACGAAGTCGAATATGGACCAAAGCTCTGTCAAACGGTTTTCCATTGGTGTCCCGCTGAGGGCAATGTGATGCTGTCCTTTGAGCTGTCTAATCGCTCTCGATTGTTTCGTATGGGCGTTCTTGATGTTTTGGGCTTCGTCTAAGCAAATGGTATTCCACTTTGCTGCCGTTAATTCATCACGATCAGAATGTGAGAGTCCATAAGACGTCAAAACAATATCTGTTGACTCATATGTTTTTGTGAAGTCCTCTCCCTGTGGACGCGATGGGCCATAATGCAGGGCAACCTTCAAATGTGGTGCGAATGTTTCGAGCTCTCGCTGCCAGTTTCCTAAAACAGAGGTCGGCGCAATGATGAGAGAGGGAGCGGCATTTTGCTCCTGCTCCTTCAAATACGTGAAATACGCGATCATTTGAATCGTTTTTCCAAGACCCATATCATCTGCTAAACAAGCCCCAAATCCATGAGATCTTAAAAATAAAAGCCAATTTACGCCATGCTGCTGATACGGACGCAGTTTGCCTTTGAAGGACTCACTCATTTCGTAAGAAGGCAGCTCGTGCGAATCATTTAATTGGTGGACAAGCCCTCTTAATTGCGATGAAAGTTCAAATTGAATATGGGCAAATGCTGAACTGTCTAGTAGTTCTGGAATCGATTCAGAGGAAGCTTCTTGATCTGCCAGTTCGCGTGACAAAATATCAGACATGTGAAGTCCTTCATTTTCGGCACGCTCCATCCACTTTTTCATTTGCTGAATGAAGGTCGGGTCTATTTTGATCCATTGTCCTCGAATGTTGACAAGGCGTCGTTTGCTTTGGACAAGTTCGTTAAACTCATCTTCTGTCAGTTCAATGCCGTTTGTAGCAAAGCGCCAATTAAAGTCCATTAATGCGTCCATTCCGACATGCGATTCGCCTCGCGGTGTAGAAGAAATCCTTGCTTTTAACATCATCGTGCTGTCTTTAACAATTTGCCACCACGATGGGAGCAGAATCTCAATGCCCATATTGACAAGTGTTTCACTTGCTTCAGATAGGAAGAGCCATGCTTCTTCTTCTGACATAAGTGTGGTGCCAGATGTGAAAGAAAGCCAAGGGACGATTTGACTGAATCGTTCCAGCTCTCTTGAAATTTTATCTTGATACGGATGCCAAGACCTTTTCAATGAACGAATGCCTTCAAAAAAGTGAAGGTCACTGTTTTTCTTGTCCCGCAAAAACAATTCGATTTTCCAATCATCTCCGTCAAAATCCGGTTCATTTAAGCGCAAGCCGACAGTGAACGGCGTCTCATCATCTATCCAGCCAATCGTCTCTAAGAAATCCTGCTCATCTAGAAAATGTCCTTGGAAGGTTGAGAGCGCAGGCGATTGTGCGTTCATGAGTTCCCATTTGTGCTGCAAGGCATCATCATACTGAATGTAATCCTGTACAGCAAAGGAGAACCAATCAGCCGTATAACCATCTAATAGGCCTTCTTTATCTTTAAACCGAAGCTCGCCTTTTGTCCACGCCTCATAATCGGGAACGAAATCTTCGTCCTCGATGAATTCGTAAATGGTGGAGGCAGTCTTCATCAGTGGTTCCGTTTCATCCGTTAATGTCACATGACTAAACGTATTAAATGAATTTTTTCCTAGCAATTCAACGGTCATCCAAGGGCTTAACAGAAAGGCAGGAGTGCCAATAAAGCTGACATCTTCTAAAAATGTTCCGTAGAAAGAAGATTCGTGCCATTGGAAAAGCTGCCTCTTCATTTCATTAAGCGGAACAGGGTGTCCGTCCTCTGCTTGCGCTGAAATGGTGAAAGAGAAATCTTCAGTTTGTTCTGCATGAATGACAATTTGTTTATGGCGTGTCATCAATCAATTTTCCTTTCTTCATTTCCTCTTGGAACGCACGCAGCCGTTTTGTTGAATCTTGCAGCTGCTTTACATACCTTTCCCAGATCACGGTTTTTTTCGTTTTATGATAAAGCGTACGCAGTTTCTTCAGCATTTTCACAGACTCTCGATAAGCACTTCGATTCTTTTGATCGAGAAGCAGTGAGATTTCACGGTGGTACGATGGAATGAGGGCTTCCGGCTCCTCTTTTGCAATCTGTTTGATCAAATCCTTCTCCAGTTCACTAATGGAGAAACCAACAAGGCTGTGAATCTCAATCCATTCCGCATAACGCTGCTGTGCATACAAAAGCTGACTGTATTCTGTAAACGCATAAGGCATACAGATTTGGAGATAACGTTCATATAAATGATGATCCTTCGTTTGCTTAAAGTATGCATCTAAATAAAAGAAGAAATCACTGACGGCTCCCCGCAGTTCTCTGTAGGAAAGGTCGAGCTGGCAATATTCCTCTAATATATAGGTGATTTCATGATACCAGAGCTTGAGCCGCTTCCAGTCCTTTCGGTTTGTGAGATCCTTCAGCCAATTGAGCACATTTGGCAGCATATCCGCATTAAGCAGCTGTAATTGCTGAAAGAGGCTTTCGTCTTCTTTCAGTAAATAATCCATGTGCATCAGCCCGATGGTACGTTCAACCGTTTGTTCTTTCTTCTGGGCGTTCTTTAGTAATTCTGTTTCTTTTTTGACCCATTTCCCTCTATTTAATATGGTGCCCCAAATCTCCATAAAGACCGCTACTCGTTCATGCTGGAAAGGTCCATTGATTTGAAGAAGTGTGCGAACGGCAGTTGGTGTGTTTTCAAGAAACGGATCGAGGGAAAAGGAAAGGGCGTATGTCTTCAAATGATCCACTGAATCGAAAATGGTGTTCATGAGCTGTTCTACATAGGGATTCATGGAATAAAAGTCTTTTTCGGCATCAAGCCGGCCGAGGTCGACGAGTTCATGAAGCCTCAGCCATACATCGATCGACGTATGAATTGCATACAAGCTCTTGAATTCAGGTGAAGCAGGTGCGTGTTTTTTTAGGATCGATAAATAGCCGTAATATAAATGCTGCGGTGTTTGCTGGTGCTTCGGTGTCCGTTTCAGCCAGAGGTTAAATTCCTCTTGGAAAAAAGTCAGCCAGCTTTGGAGTGATTGTTCGTCTGGGCGCTTCACTTGGAAGTGCTGGCGAATCAGTTCTTTGCTGCGCTGTAATTCATCTTTTTCTGACCAATGTTCTGTAAACCCGGTCACACTCTCTACTTGAGCGTATAGCGAAAAGAAGACAGCAAGAATGTGTTTACAAAGTCCATCTGCTGGACATGAGCAGCTGCTTCTCACAGGAAACAGCACATGAAGGTGGACTCTTGCTGCCACGACATCATGTACATAAGCTGACCATTCGGTATCAGACTCTTGCTTGAGCCGATATACGCTGTCCTGTCTATAAGTAATCAATGCTTTTTTGATGAGTTGTTTGTTTTCATCTGTTGCAGGAAGAAGTTCTTTGATCTGTTCGGCTGTTTGTTTGATTTCTTCTTCGTTGATGTTGTGCTGAAGCATTTGATCCGCTCCTAACCAAGTAAAAGATTCCAATTCTTTTATTATAGCTCAATGGGGATTTATAAAAAAGTTTTTCATGAAAATGGTCATAAATTTCAAAAGCTGTCGAATGATGTAATAGAGTATTGCATAAACCAACCTTACAGCATATAATAATGAAATTAGTGGAATCGAAAGGATACAGACATGGATAATAAGGGTTTAAATCAAGAAGAGTTTTTAAAGATTTTGATGTACGCTCATGATATTGGTGAAAATTCAAATGATGTCACAACAAAAGAAATGCTTGAAAATCTGATTGCTCATATTCGAAATGGTCTTGTTTCATAAAAGTGACCCCCTGCTAGTGATGGCAGGGGGTTTTTGTATGCTTTTAAGAATGGAATGAACGCTCCCGGCATACGATGTCATTACAAGCATAAGGAGTATGGGGAGCTGATGGTGTCATGAATATTGCGATTGCAGGCTGTGGGTATGTGGGGCTTGTGACAGGTGTGTGTTTAGCGGAGGCAGGTCATGATGTGGCGTGTATTGATATTGACCGCCGAAAGGTCATGCAGCTGAAACAAGGAAATCCCCCAATGTATGAGCCAGGGTTAAAAGAGCTATTGAAGCGCAACCTTGAGCAGGGACGAATTCATTTTCGCATAAATGGAGCGGAAGCCTACCCGCGGGCAGATGTGTTAATGATTGCGGTCGGCACCCCGCAGCAGGCAGATGGCCAAGCTGATTTACAGTATGTGTTTCAGGCTGCGAAAGAGATGGGTTTAAAAGCAAAGTCAGGGGCGATTCTTGTGGTGAAAAGTACGGTTCCTGTCGGAACGGGGGATCAAATCGATCAGTTGATCCATCAAGAATTAGGACGGAAGGAGCCACTAGCGATTGCATCTAACCCAGAATTTTTACGGGAAGGCTCTGCCATTTCAGATACATTGAGGGCGGATCGGCTAGTGATTGGAGCTGAAACAAAAGCCGTATTAGACAAGTTAGAGGACATGTATGCTGATTTCCACCTTCCGTTGGTGAAAACAGACCGTAAAAGTGCTGAAATGATCAAGTATGCATCAAATGCATTTCTTGCGACAAAAATCAGCTTTATGAATGAGATTGCCTCCATTTGTGAAAAAACAGGGGCTGATGTTGAATGGGTGGCGCAGGGAATGGGGCTAGATCAGCGGATCGGTTCTTCCTTTCTCAGAGCGGGCATTGGCTACGGAGGTTCTTGTTTTCCAAAGGATACAAATGCCCTTGTCCAAATTGCAGGGCATGTGTCCCATGATTTTGAGCTGTTAAAGGCTGTCATCAAAGTAAATAATGAGCAGCGGGCAGGTTTTATCCGCAATATTCAGGAGCGGCTGGGGGCAGCTCTTGAAGGGAAGCGAATTGCGCTTCTTGGTCTGTCCTTTAAACCGAATACAGATGATATGAGGGAGGCGCCATCTATTCCGATCGCTCATGAGCTCCATCAATTAGGTGCGGAGCTTGTGGCATATGATCCTGTTGCTGCCCGGCATGCAGCTCGCGAGCTGCCGGATCAAGTCTTATTTGCTCAAACGATTGAGGAAGCGATCAAGGATGCCGATGCGGTCTGTCTATTAACAGAATGGGCGGATATTCAGTCGTTTCCACTCGCTTCCTATAAGAAATGGATGAAGCGGCCGCTTATTTTCGATGGACGAAACTGTCATACACTTGAAGCGGCAGAAAAAGCGGGGGTCGAGTATCATTCGATTGGGCGCAGATCAGTTTCTCCAATTTATATGTAAAAGAAAACCGATAACAGTGAATGTTATCGGTTTTTATGAATGCGGCAGAATGAATCCGCCATATAAAAATGCAGCCACAATCAGAAAAGCAGGGTGCAGCTTGAATTTGGTCATCAAGAAAAAGGAGATCGCAGCAATGGCGAGCGATTGCGTCCAGCCGATGGCTTTCACAGCATCTCCGCCGATTTCCCATGTTAATAAAAGCATCATCATCGCAATGACAGGCTGAACGGATAAGGTCATGCCTTTTACGACGGGAGATTGACGAAAGCGGTCAATCAGCTTGAGCAATAAAATCAGCCCAACAGCGGATGGCAGGACAGTTGCAAGCAGTGCCACGATAAAGCCTGGCCAGCCCATGACGTCATAGCCGACATATGCTGCAATCTTCGTAGCGATTGGCCCCGGCAGTGCATTGGCTAAAGCCAGCATATTGGAGAATCCTTCGTTCGTCATCCAATGAAAATGATTGACGATTTCTTCATAATTGAGCGGGATGGATGCAGGGCCACCGCCATATCCTAATAGATTGGATAAAAAGAATGCCCAGAATAAAAAGAGAATCAGCATCATGAAGACACTCCTTTCTCTTTATTTGGCCGATTCCAGCGATTTTTCAGTTTAAAATGAAAGGCGCCATAAAGTAAAAAGATCATGACAATAATTCCTGGATGAATGGACAGCACTTGCAGCCCAATAAAGGCAAGAAGAAATAGAACGATCCCGAAGATCATGCCGAAGCCTTTCAGCGCTTTTTGTCCAAACTCATATGCCATGATGCCGAGCAGAACGGCAATGACAGGGGTCACAGCGCCAATCATATTTTGAATGATTTGTGAGGAGCTTAAGACGCTGACAAGTGTGACAAGGGCTACCATGGCGAGACATGTTGGTAAAATATGAGCAGCTGTGGCGACAATTGCGCCAGATACGCCCTTTAATCGATAGCCGAGGTATGCTGACATTTTCGTAGCGATCGGGCCTGGTAATGCATTGGCGATGGCGAGTGTTTCTCCGAATTCGTCATCGTTGATCCATTGGTATTTCACCACCGCTTCATGGCGAATAAGCGGTATGACGGAAGGGCCTCCGCCAAAACCGAGAATACCGGTTCGCACCATAGCGATAGTGAGTTCGATATATGATTGCAAGTGGTTCAACTCCTGTCTACAATTTCATGCCCATGCGGCTTTTGTATCGTTTAATGAGCATTTGGCAGTCCACACTGACAACGCCTTCTAGCGGGTATAGCTTTTTTGTCAGGAAAGTCTCCATTTCCTGTTCATGTTGAAAAATGCCATGCATATGCAGCTTGCTTGGTCCTGTCATGTGGTAAAGGCTTGTGACAGCCGTTTCCTTTTCAAGCTGAAGGGCTACCGCTTCTAAAAATTTCGGCTCTACCTCTACATTAAAGAAGACAGAGACATGAATGCCGACCTTCGCGGGGTTAATTACAGCGGTGAATCGTTCAATGACTCCTGCTTCAATGAGCTGCTGAATGCGGGCTTGTACGGCAACACGTGACAGACCGACCTGTTTGCCGAGATCTGTATAAGACATGCGCCCATCCTCGTGTAATAGGGATAAAATTTGTTTATCTCTTTCGTCTAATGTTAGGTTTGGAATGCTATAGTCTTTTGACACCGTATAACCACCTTTCTTCTGTTGATATTCTATCATATTTTATTACGAATAGAATGGATGATTTCTATTTTGGTATCGAAACGAAAACATTACGTGCGAGAAAACATCTTTGTGCATAAAAAAACACCCCGATCTCATCGGGGTGTCTTCATTTATTGATCCGGGCTGCTTTCTGCACTGGCAATTTGCTGTGCAAGATCAGCACGATCAATGTCTGCTTGGAAGAATTCCTGCGTATTTGGCAGGTGTAAATTCATATGGCGTTTTTGAGAAATGCGGATGGTGACTTGATCAACGGTGTAATCAAATACGTGTCCGCCAACACTTCGATCTTCATCAATAAAATGAAGATGATATCCACTCACCGCAATGCCATGTGCATACTGCGGTGTACGGAAGCCTGCGATCGTGCCTTGAATATCCTCGAAGTCGAAAATAGGCTGAGACTTGACTGCTTCTACCATTGGAACGTAAGGTTTTTCCTGTTTTTCAACCGTACGTGTTTGAACCTTTTTGAATGATCCATCAATGCGGACCGCATAAAAGATATTTTTACTTGGTAAAATGCGGTCGATTTCTTCTTCAAGTTCTTTAGACGTCATAGGTGCATCAATTCGATGAACGATATCTGTTTCAAAGAATGCTAGAGAGCAGAATGGTGAATAATCTTGATTGGTGACCGGTGTCGCTGTTCCGTCCGAGCGCAGCCGGTAGAATGCGCCGTCAAAGCCGATCAGTTCTCCATCTAATTGATTGAATGTACCGATGCCAAAATCACCGTGTTCAGGAATATGTGCGAGGGAGAAATCTCCATCATATACGGCTTCCAGCAGGGAGGTCATTGTCGATACTTGATAGACCTCTTGCTGTTTGTCATGCTGTCTTGTGTCATTCTGTTGATTCATTGGGTGCATCATACCCATAACCGCTCACTCCTTTAATGTAATGTATCGAAGTCTTATCTAACGTTCATTGCATGTTTTTTGCGAAAGACTTCTGGCCATTTTTGACTGGCGAGGTCAGGGTTGTCTTGATAGTCAATCGGAATATCAATAATCACGGGTCCTTCTATGTTTATACCCTTTTGAAGGACGGTTGAAAGCTCCTCAGGTGAGTTGACCCTTAGTCCAGTCGCTCCAAAGCTTTCCGCATATTTCACTAAATCGATCTGCCCGAATTCAACGCAGGATGTACGGTCATATTTCATTTCCTGCTGGAACGCGACCATGTCGTATGTGCTGTCGTTCCAAACAAGGTGAACGAGGTTTGTTTTCTTCCGGACTGCTGTTTCTAGCTCCATTGCGGAGAAGAGAAAACCGCCATCACCTGAGACCGAGATAATCTTTTCATCTGGATTCATGATAGAAGCCGCAATTGCCCATGGTAATGCGACGCCTAATGTTTGCATGCCGTTACTCACCAGGAATGAGTTCGGTTCATAGACGCGGAAGTGACGGGACATCCAAATCGCGTGAGATCCGATATCACACGTGACCTTCGTGTCATCAGGAATCAGACGTCTCAATGTATGAATGACATCCAGAGGGTGAGATCGATGACTTTCTCTTTCTGGTGTCTTTTCGATGTCGCTTAATAGTTCCTGTAATTCAGTGACGAATTCTATGTTCTCTTTGCTTAGAGAAAGGGGAACACTGTCATGCGCTAGATGTTTGACGGTTTCAGAAATATTGCCTACAAGCTCAAGAGCTGGCTCATAAAAATGGTCAATATCTGCCTGCATGTCATCAACATGGATGATCTGACGCTGCTGCGGCTGAAGATTCCAATGCTTCGGATCATATTCAATTGGATCAAAGCCAATGGTCAAAAGGACATCTGCATGTTCAATGAGAAGATCACCCGGCTGATTACGGAATAAGCCGATTCTGCCTACATATTGAGACTCGAGCTCTCTTGAGAGAACGCCGGCTCCTTGATACGTTTCAACAAATGGGATACCAAGTGTTTTTAATAATGCTCTTGTGGCATTTGCAGCAGCTGGACGACTAGCTTTCATTCCCACAATCGCAATAGGTAAGTGTGCATTTTGAATTTTGGCGATAGCCGAACTGATGAGAGCATCTGGTGCAGGACCTAATTCTGGAGAAGGGTGAGCAGACACTGGTGTTTGTGTGGTGTGTTCTGTCACGACATCTTGTGGAAAGCTGATAAATGCTGCTCCAGCCTGCCCTTTTTGTGCCGCGCGAAAAGCATTCGTTAATGCTTCTGGTATATTATGAACGTCTTGTACTTCAACGCTATATTTTGTGACTGGTTTGAATAATGCCGCATTGTCGAGTGATTGATGTGTTCGTTTCAGACGATCTGCACGAATGACGTTTCCGGCGATTGCGACAACAGGATCACCTTCTGTATTGGCTGTTAATAGACCTGTTGCTAAATTAGATGCACCAGGACCTGATGTGACAAGACAAACACCTGGTTTGCCGGTTAATCGTCCGACAGCAGCTGCCATAAAGGCTGCATTTTGTTCGTGTCTGCATAGGACAAGCTCTGGACCTCTGTCTTTTAATACATCAAATACAGCGTCAATTTTTGCACCTGGAATCGCAAAAACATGGGTCACACCTTGAGCAATCAGCGTATCAACAATCAACTCTGCTCCTCGTCTTGTTAGGGGTTGTGCTTGAGATTTCATTTACCCCGCACTCCTTTCGGCAAGTAAAATTTTTTATGAAAATATATTTTCATGATATGATTTACTATACATTTCATAAAATAAATTTTCCAATATATGTTTAACGTGGTTTTGATATGTTTCACGAATAAGTGTGTGAGGAGTGAAAGGATGGAACTGAGACATTTGCAGTATTTTGTCACAGTAGCGGAGGAGCTGCATTTTGGCAGAGCAGCCGCGCGGTTGAATATGACACAGCCTCCACTTAGTCAGCAAATTAAGCAGTTTGAGGAAGAATTGGGTTTTCCTTTATTTCACCGGTCGAAGAGGGTGGTGGAGCTAACAGCAGCTGGAAAGGTCTTTTTACATGAGGTTCGGGGAGTGCTGCAGCAGCTTGATAAAGCCGTTGATCATGCCCGTCATACAGCAAGAGGAGAGCTGGGGAAAATCATCATAGGTTTTGTTGGAACGGCGACGTACGATATTCTGCCGCCCGTTGTACGTGAATTCAGGGAGCTGTATCCCTCTGTCAGTATTGAATTGCAGCAGCTTTCTGTTCCGCAGCAGCTAGAGGCACTGTTAAATGGTGAGATTGATATCGGTTTTTTACATCCTACATCGCCGCATGAAGAGCTAGTCAGTCGTTTGATGAAGCAGAGTGAATGTATTTTTGCGATTCCAAAAAATCATCGATTGGCTAATAAAGAGACGGTCGCGATTGAAGATATCCGTCATGAACCGATTATTTCTTTATCACAGGAATCATGGCCGTCTCTTTATCAGCACTTTGTCCTGCTATGTGAAAAGTACGGGTTTTCTCCAAATATCGTGCAGGAAGCGGCGGAATATCAAATGATCATTGGCCTCGTCACAGCAGGGATCGGTATTGCAGTGATTCCAAAATCAGCCCGGCGTTTATTTAATCTGGATGTTGTATATCGGGCCATTGAGGATGAACAGCTTCTGGCGGAATGGACGATTTCCTATAGACGGGAAAATCATAATCCTGCTTTATTTCATCTTGTTCACCATATCCTGCATCGCACCGAGCTGGAATAAGATGTATAGGGAACGGGTTATGGTATGATGTCGTTACATTAAAAGGAGGCGTACCGAATTGATTACATTGCAAATGGATCAGCTGTCACGAAAAGAGGCATATAAATTATTATCTGGTTCTATCGTTCCAAGACCGATAGCGTTTATTACAAGTCTGTCTAAAGAAGATGTTGTCAATGCCGCACCATTTAGTTTCTTTAATGTCATCAGCGGACACCCGCCGCTCATTGCGGTTTCTATCGGACGACGTGATGGTCAGATGAAAGATACTGCGCAGCATATCATTGACAGGGAAGAGTTTGTCGTCCATGTGAGTGATGAAGACATGATAGAAGATATTAATGAAACAGCTGCTACATTGCCTCGGGAAGAGAGTGAGCTGGATCGCACCGGACTTCATCAAGTAGAGAGTCATGTCATTTCAGTGCCGGGAATCAAGGAAGCGCGCATTCGTTTTGAATGTCAGCTGGAAAAACATCTGACCTTTCAAAATGATGAAGGGGAGATCACAGTTGATCATATCATTGGCCGGGTTGTATGTGCACATTTAGATGAGGGTGTTTATGATGCAGAAAAAGGCTATGTTTCTACTAATGAACTGAAACCAGTTGCTCGCCTAGCAGGTAATGATTATGCCCATTTAGGCACGTCATTTGTGCTGAAAAGACCACAGTAATAGGAAAACCCCCGAGGGAAATCGGGGGTTTTCTGTTTATTTCTTCTGTTCTAGTTTGAGTGGAGCTGCGATGTTCTTTTGTACCTTTTTCCCTTTTAATACGTCGTTTGCAGCACCGACTGCCAGTTGACCGATCAGCTCTGGCTGCTGCGCAACTGTTGCAGAGAGCTTTCCTGCTTTGATTGAGCTGAGTGCATCTTCGTTGCCGTCAAAGCCAACGACAAGAATGTCTTTCCCAGAGCTTTGTATCGCTTCTAGTGCGCCAAGTGCCATTTCATCATTGTGGGCAAAAACGGCTTTGATGTCAGGGTTTCCTTGAAGGAGGTTTTCCATGACATTCAGTCCTTTTGTCCGGTCAAAGTCAGCAGCTTGTTTTGCTGTCACTTTTAAATCTTTATCCGCTATTTGATGGAATCCTTTTCCACGCTCACGTGTAGCGGAAGCGCCTGGTACGCCTTCTAATTCAGCGACTTTTGCTCCTTTGCCAACCTTGTCAATGATAAATTTAGCTGCCATTTCTCCGCCTTTGACGTTATCTGAGGCGACAAGTGCTTCTACCTTTCCACTTTCGGCTGAGCGGTCTAATGTGATGACAGGTATATCAGAAGCGTTTGCTGATTCGACAGCGGTTGATATGGCAGATGAATCCGCTGGGTTGATGAGCAATGCGTCGACGCCTTGCTGAATAAGGTCTTCAACATCACTTGTTTGTTTAGCTGAATCATTTTGTGCATCTGCAATCACGACTTCAATGCCTAGCTTTTTCGCTTCTTTTGTCACACCGTTTTTCAGAGAAACGAAGAATGGGTTATTTAACGTCGAGATCGACAGCCCAATTTTGATGTCCTTTTTCTTGCCATCCTTTGATGACTTGGCCCACTCCGGCGGTTCAAGTGAGCAGGCAGAAAGCATGAACAATGAGAGAGTCAGGATGAGAATAAGATATTTTTTCATAGCGGCTGCCTCCTTAAGCAGATTTCTTTCTGTCTAATAGGACTGCAATCAAGATGACAATCCCTTTCACAACAGATTGATAGAATGATGAAACGCCAAGTAAGTTCATACCATTGTTCAGGACACCGATAATGAGCACCCCGATGAGTGTGCCGACAATTCGTCCTCTTCCGCCGGACAGGCTTGTCCCGCCAAGTACGACGGCAGCAATGGCATCAAGCTCATAGGACGTACCAGCTGTTGGCTGCGCTGAATTTAGGCGAGATGTTAAGATCGCACCTGCTAAGGCAGACATGAAGCCTGCTAATGAATAGATCATAATTTTCACGCGTGGTACTTTGATTCCTGAGATGAGAGCCGCCTTTTCATTCCCGCCGATGGCATATGTTCTTCTGCCGAAAGGTGTTTTATGAAGCAGTACCCAAAGTACGATAAAGGTGAGAAGCATCGTGATCGCTGGAACAGGAATGCCTAAGAAATATCCGCGGCCGAATAACTGAAATGCATAGTTAGAGCCAAGCCCAGTAATCGGGTTTCCGTCTGTATAAACGAGTGTCAAACCTCTGAAAATTGTCATCGTGGCAAGCGTTGCGATAAATGGAGCCATCTTGCCTTTTGTGATTAAAAGACCGTTGATCATCCCAAGAACGGCACCGATGATACAGCCGACGATAATGGCTAAAATCGGATCCATGCCAGAAACGATAAAGCCGGCAGTCAGGGCACTGGACAGTGCAAGAATAGCACCGACTGATAAATCAATACCTCCAGTTAAAATAACAAACGTCATGCCAAAGGCAATGAGGGCATTAATGGAGATTTGTCTCAGTAAGTTTAAGATGTTTAATGGCTCTAAAAAGGCTGGGTTTAAAATAGAAACAATGGCGACAAGGATGATGAGTCCTAAGAATGGCCCAAGCTTTTGCATGATGTGATCAAATCGTCCATTTGAAGTAAGTGGTTTCATGTTACTTCCCTCCTGTAGCTAGTGTCATAATTCGTTCCTGCGTTGCTTCTGCTTTGTCTAATTCTCCGCTGATGGTTCCTTCATGAATGACGAGCACCCGGTCGCTCATCCCGAGTATCTCTGGGAGTTCAGAGGAGACCATTAAAATGGCAACGCCTCGATCGGTCAGCTCATTCATTAACTGATAGATTTCTCGTTTCGCTCCGACGTCTACGCCTCGTGTCGGTTCATCTAAAATCAATACCTTCGGCTGTATGCCGATCCATTTGGCGATGACGACTTTTTGCTGATTTCCACCAGACAGGCTTCGGGCAGAGATGTCAGAGGAAGCCGTTTTTATCGTCAGTCGTTTGATGAGAAGGTCGACAAAATCCTGTTCTGTTTTCTTATCAATCAGTCCCTTTGGAGAGAAGCTTTTTAAGTTTGGCAGACCGATGTTTTCTCGGATGGATGCATCAAGCATCAATCCTTCATCCTTGCGATCCTCTGTGATAAAGCCGATGCCGAGCTTGACGGCATCACTTGGTTTTTTAATAACAGCCTTTTTTCCATGAACCCATATTTCTCCTTGATCAAGAGGATCAAGACCAAAGAGCGACCGCATCATTTCGGTCCGGCCAGCACCCATTAAGCCTGCAACACCAACGATTTCTCCAGCTTTAACTGAGAAGCTGATATCTTGAAATTGTCCTTTTCTCGTTGCTTGTTTCACCTCAAGGACAATGTCTCCTGTAGAAGGCGTTCGCTCAGGATATCGATCTGTCAATTCACGGCCGACCATTTTTTTGACGACTTCATGGAAATTCGTTTCAGGTATGGCTTTCGTATCGACCGTTTTCCCATCACGCATGATCGTAATCCGGTCACAGATTGCAAAGATTTCCTCCATACGGTGAGAAATATAGACTATGGAAGCGCCTTCTTTTTTGAGAGATTCAATGACCTGGAAGAGCTTCTCGATTTCCCGTTCCGTAAGAGCTGCTGTCGGCTCATCCATGATGATGACCTTTGCATCGGTCATTAATGCTTTTGCAATCTCAATCATCTGTTTTTGTCCAACAGAACAGCTGCCTGCCTCTTGTTCAAGTGAGAGATTCACAGACAAACGGTCCAGCTGCGTTTGGGCGAGGGTCTTCATTTTCTTAGTATCTAGCAGTCCGAGTTTCGTATAGATTTCTTTCCCGATGAATAGGTTCTCCAAGACGGTCATATCCGGCCATATGTTGAGCTCCTGATGAATGAAGGCGATGCCGTGCTGCTCCGCTTCCTTCGGATTTTTGAAAGCGGTTTCTTTTCCGTCGATTTGTATCGTTCCTTGATCTAAAGAATAAAGACCTGTAAGCAGATTCATTAAAGTTGATTTTCCCGCACCATTTTCACCCATGAGTGCGTGGACTTCACCTGTTACGAGGTCAAAGGAGACCCCGGAGAGAACGGTGTTTTTTCCAAAAGCCTTATGGATGTTATGCATCTCTATGTTCATATCTGGCTCCTCCTTTTAAAAGATGACACCGGCATGAAGAATGCAGTTTGCGTATGGGGTGGCTTCACCCGTTCGAATGACTGCTTTTGCCTGTTTGGTCATGTCTTTGAACGTCTCGTGGTCTACTTCATGTAACGGTTTTGAGAGCGCTTTCCTAAGAAATAAATGATCTCGTTCATTGGCTTCTTTGATTTCACTAGCTACAGTGATGTTTTCAACGGCCATTTCCTGAAGAAGGAGGGAGGTGACCTCCTGAAAGGATGGTGTGCCGATTGATAATGCCAGGTCGATTTTGACTGGACCTTCTGGGATAGGGAGACCACAGTCTGCGATGACGATTGTATCTGTGTGGCCAAGGTCAGCAAGCACCTTGGCGATATGGCTGTTTAGGATGCCGTTTTTTTTCATTTCTTTTTCTCCAATTCTTCTCTTGTTGGCATGCCGCCTTGTGCGCCAAACTTTGTGACGGACATTGATGCTGCAAGGTTGGCAAAGGCAAGTGCGTCATAGAGGGATTTGCCTTCTGTTAGAGCGACAGCCAAGGCTCCGTTAAAGGTATCGCCAGCCCCTGTTGTATCGACTGTTTCGACAGGAACGCCTGGAACCAACACGTCTTTCGTTCCATCAAAATATCGAACCCCATTTTTTCCTTCTGTGATTAATAATTTGTTAGGGTATTGACGCAAGGCATCTTCAATTGGCAGACCATCAAACATCAGAACAGCTTCATGTTCATTCGGTGTAATGTAAGCAGCCTGATCTAAAACCTGCTTCGATACTTTACGGGCTGGTGCAGGGTTTAAAATGACAGGGATTTCTTTTTCACTGCAAATGGCGCAGACCGCTTCGACCGTTTCTTCAGGTATTTCCTGCTGGATGAGAACCATCCCAATATCATCAATTGTAGAAAGAGCATCACTTACATAGTCAGGAGTAACCTCGTCATTTGCCCCTTTGACCACTACAATGCTGTTATCACCTTCTGCTAAAATGATATGAGCTGTGCCGCTCTCCATTTCGGTAACCGGTTTCATATATGAGATGCGGACACCTTGTGCTTGTAAATTGCTGAGAATATCATGGCCATAAGCATCATCACCAACTCGGCCGACCATATATACATCTGCACCGAGTCTGGCGCTTGCGACTGCCTGATTGGCACCTTTCCCGCCTGGGACCGTTTTAAACGATTCGCCTAAAACCGTTTCACCGGCATTTGGCCGTTTATCTGAAGTGACGACTAAATCCATTGAACAGCTTCCTACTACAACAATATGACTCATTGTGAATCCACCTTTCTTGTGGTCTCTCGTTCAATAAAAGAGACGGGCATTTGAATAACTGGTTGATCTATCGGTTGTTTCTGAATCGCTTTGATTAACAGCTGTGCCGCTTCTTTTCCCATCTCATAGGCGGGCTGCCTTATGGTCGATAGGGAAGGGAAGAGCAGCTCACTTTGCGGAATATCATCAAATCCAATGATTTGAACGTCTCCTGGAATCGCTTTTCCGATTCGAAGCGCTTCATGGATGACCGCTGTTGCGACGATATCGTTGCTGGCAATGATCCCATCAGTTTCAGGGTACAGCTGGAAAAGGGCCTTGGCACTTTTTCGAGCTTCTTGAAAGGAAAAGGAAGCATTAGACATCACATGAAAGTCGACACCTGTTTCCGTGAGAACATCGAGTGCGCCTTTGAATCGCTGCCGCGCTGTTTGCAGATGGGCAGGTCCTTTTAACAGTGTGATCTGCCGGCTGCCGCGTCTGATTAATTCCATTGCCGCCATTTTCCCGCCAGCTGCAGCATCTGCAAAAACAGAAGGTGCATGTGGAACCGTTCGATCTAAAAACACAACAGGCAGATCATCATCATTGTATATATCTGACTCAGGTTCATTTGTGACCGCGATGACACCGACCACTTGATTTTGTTTAAAGGTTTGCAAGTATGCCATTTCTTTCTCTCGATCTTCATCACTGTTTCCGAATAATAACCGAAAACCGTGCGCATGAATCTCATCCTCAACGCCTCTAGCAAGCTGAGGAAAGAAGGGGTTTGTGATATCAGGCAAGATTAAGCCGATTAAGCGTGATTCTCTTTTGAAAAGGGATCTAGCCACTTCATTGGGAAAGTAGTTCAACTCCTGCATCGCTTGCGTCACGCGAGTTTTCGTATCTGAATGAACATATCCAGTATCATTGAGCACGCGTGAAACAGTGGCAACAGACACTTGTGCAGCTTTTGCGACATCTTTAATTGTAGCCAATGGAGAGCCTCCCTTCATGAATGTGTAACCGTTTACACACATAGATTATCACGAAAGCATCGAAATGACAATCTAAAAAAAATAAAAAAAAGAAAAGAAAGAAGGCTTCTTCCTTTTCTTAACTAATAATACCTGTTTGTGTAATGTTCACTTTCACTTTTGGAATGATTTTCACCTTCGGATAATCGGTGACCCAGTTCATTTTCATATATTCATCATAGTGTTTTACCCTATATTTTCTGCCAAGGCTTAGGACGTCAGAATTTGCTTCTTGCAGGGCCGCAATGACTCTTTCGGCGTCTTTAGTCAAAATAGCTGACAGCCTTTTATTTAACATTTTAATTTTCTTGTCTGTATCTAAATTATCTTTCGGATATTCAATAATAGAGGTATTGAATTCAAACTCAAGAGAGAAGGTTACGTTTCGATGATCAGGATTGACGATTTTAATGTCTCTCTTTGTATCGGTAACTTGAATGCTGATGTAATTGTTCTCCTTTGATTTCATATCACTTCTTACTTTTTTTGTGAAGTTTGCATAACTGCCCATTTTTCCATCCATGATGGTGAGCAGAATGGCATCTTGCGCATAAAGTTCACCTTTCTTTTTCTCATTATCAAATAAGGCGACCCCCCTTACACTCGTTAACTTTTTCGATTTATCGTAGTAGAGTAATGGCAGTGTGAAATCCTCGCCGGTTTGCAGCATTTTGGACCGGATATTTTGAATGTTCTTAGGTGCAACTTGTGAGGAGCGTGATGCAGAAGTGATCAGGTTGTTTAAATAGTCGCTCACAATGAGTTTTTCCTTGAGCAGAGAATTGATTAAGTCCACACAGCTCCCGCCTTGCACCACTGCCAAGTTTGCGAGCAAAGGGCTTTTGGGATCGCGATAAAACATATCTAAGTAAGGGAGCAGCCGGTTTTGGGCAAATTCATCACCGATCAGCAGGACCCTCATTTTCGACATATCAATTTTTTGGTCTACACTTCGGCTAAAGTTGCTTCTTGCTTTTCTTAAAGTAGGCGCATCGGTTGTGAGAACAGTGGTTAAATAGCTGCCAGAATTCCCTTGCTGCATACTTTGAGACTGCTGCACCTTTCGATAGGTAATCGAATATCTCGCATTGTCATCCTCTCCTTGATCAACAGCTGAAGTTAATACGAGCGAGATGTCTTTTAATAGGTTTTGATCCCAGCAGCCAGGCATGAAAATGAGGGAAACACACATAAGCAGTGTCAACATGTACCTATGATGCATGTGATTTCACCTTCTTTTTGCGGTGTTTGATAAAGATGATAACGGCCATCATGATCGGAAGTGTGTATATAAATGAATATTGTGCAACGGTGGTAAAGTCATTGAAGCGCTGAATTCTAAAGTTATCAGTTGAAAGAAAACAGCTTGCAGCATAAATCAAAATGGCAAAATAGTAGACATATTTTTTGTGATTTTTTTTCTTCAGCATACTGGACACACCATTTGCACAAAAGTACAGATAATTACTCAGTGTGGCTAAAATGACAAAGACCCAAAAGCTTAGAAAAATTAAATCCGTGCGCTCAATGACACCGAATGTAATGGTTTTTAATAGATACAAAACAGGATTCGGGATAACATCAAGCTCAGCTGGGCTGAAAAACATAAAACAAATTAATGTAATAAATAGGTAGTAAAGCGTCGTGCATATATTTGAAATGGTCATCACTTTATATCGTTCCTTAATGGTGCCCTTCATCAGTGGAGAGATGATTAAAATCATCTCAAATCCATTCAATGACAGCACCACGTCCTTCAATCCAAGCTGAAATTGAGAAATATCTGTTTGGAAAAAAGGCAGAAGGTAATCAATATTGGTTCCTTTCAATGAATAGAACATCAATAGAGAGAGCATAAGCAAAAAGGGAGTTAAGATAAAGTTAAACCTGACAATGGCTGTAATTTGCTCCTTTGAGATATAGATAATGCATATCATCAGTAATAGGTTAATCACCCAGTTTGGTGTGAGCGGGAGCACCCATATGCCAAGAATCCTTGTGAATATAGAAAGGACTACGATGCAGACCGAGGCAAAGTATACCGTATAGAGCACGACCAAGGCGCGTCCAATCCATTTTCCAAAGACCTCAATCAGCGCTTGGAAAAATGACGTTTCTGGATACTTGTAAATGATATAAAGAAAAATGGTATTGATGATTTGGATAAAAAAACACGCGACAATTATTGCCATCCAGCCATCGTGTCCCATGTCTTTCATTAGCAAATGGGGGAGCGCTAAAATACCAACACCAATTTGAGATTGGATGATAAAAAAAACAGCTTGAGGTGGAGATATTTTATTTTTCATTTTTCTTTTTCCACCCTCTCAGTTGTTCAATTTGTTTGTTCTTTTGCGGATTTAAATAAACAGGGCGGTTTTTGTACATCCACATTGGGAGTCGAACCACAGTATCTTTTAAGTCCTGCCAGTTAAATGGAGCAACAGGTGATAAATATGGCACCCCTAGTGATTCTAGGCGGCATAAATTCATGAGAATAATGGCGAGCCCAAATGAAATGCCAATAAATCCAAACATCGATGCCATAAACATGAGCGGGAAACGAAGCATCCTGATGGTGGACGTCATTTCAAACGACGGAAGTACAAATGAAGCGACAGCCGTCACAGCGACTACAATCACTTGGACATTCGAAATAAGTCCTGCTTGTACAACCGCATCCCCAATAACCAAACCTCCTACGATGCCAATGGTCTGCCCGATAGGTTTAGGCAGACGCACCCCAGCCTCACGTATAAGTTCAATTGTGATCTCCATCAGCATAGCCTCAATCAATGGAGGAAAGGGAATGCCAATAATAGAGTTCTTCATCGTAATAGCTAGTTCATCTGGGACAACCTCATAATGAAACGCAATAACAGCAATATAAAAAGATGGCAATATGACTGCGATGATGCAGGCAAGATAACGAAGAATACGAATAAACGTAGCAGGAATCCAGCGGCTGTTATAATCATCTGGCGACTGAAAAAAACTAAAGAACGTGATAGGCAGAATAATGGCCATTGGACTGCCATCCATGAGTACGACTATTCTGCCTTCAAGAATTGCAGATCTTACCTTGTCCGGACGTTCTGTATCAATCAGCTGCGGGAAAATAGAATATGAATCTTCCTCAATTGCCTCAACGATAGAGCCAGGACTTATCAGTGTGTCTACTTTAATAGAAGAAATCCGTCTGTTGACTTCTTCGACCTTTTCTTGATTGGCAATATCAGATATATAAACCGTTGCAAGCTTTGTTTCCGATTTTGTACCGACCTTATGATATTGAATGGCAAGCTTCCGATCATTTAAATGCGAACGCAGTAAGTAGATATTGGTATCAAGACTTTCAACAAAACCATCATGTGCACCCGCGATAATACTTTCAGAAGACGGTTCAGTAATAGAGCGCAGCGGCGGCTGTCCGACAGCAAACAGCTTGATTTGCGAGGAGTTTTCATCAAGAAAGGCAATACTTCCAGCAATAATACTGTCTGTGATCAGCGTCAAGTCGCCTGTTTCAAGTGTGCTAAGAGACTTTATATAATTCTGCTTTCCAGGAGAGCCTAATAAGTTACCGATAATGAAATCATTTAATTTGCCTTCATCAATTCTTGTTTTAATAAAGAACAGCACAGATTTTGTTTCATTCACCATTAACTCTCGATATTCAAAATCGCCGCTTTGCTGAAATGTTTTTTTTAGGATACGGATTTTTTCTTCGAAGCTGCCTGATAAAAAATGCAGGCGTGTCTGCTCATTGGTGTTTGGCATCTTTAGCCTCCTCTCACAGATTTTTTACCCATAGTGTAAGCGGAGAAGCGGATTTTATTCGTCTCCTTTGGGGAAAGCATGCCATAAGCTGACAACTTTCAACTAAATTCACATTAAAAATGTTAAGAAATGATGAATCTTGATAAAAACAAATGAATAATGTTTCATTGTTTAGGTCATAAGGTGCGAATCTCGTAAAGAGAAGGTACACCTAAATGATCAAAATTTTACATCTTATCCCAATTTTTCGTGACCTAAAAATAAGCAGATGACTTGATTTTTTTAGAGGTGACCTTTGTCATAGGCCAACACATAGCAATCTGACCAATGAGAATGACTTTCTAACCTGTTCGTTCAAAAATATAAAATATTCTAAAACACGCACTATTCATTTAAAGCGCTGATATGACTGATGTTATAGAGAAGAGCGGGCTTTAAAACATTGATTCAAAATACATCTTAATAATTGTCAAAAAATTTAGGGAGAAAAGGACAAAAGATTTTCGGATCATTGATGGTAACGCTTTCTCATGAATTCAGCAGAAATTCAGATTGATTTTTGTCCGCCTTTTGGCCTTTTCATTTAAAGGATGGGTAGGCAAAAAAGCCTTCTGATTAGAGGAATTTGGCATACGAGGAAGTGAAAGATTATGTTACATAATACCGATTGTGATTTTATGCTGAACAGATATACTGTTGATTGAATTTACATATCACACTCATAAAAAAAGGAGATGTAGATAGCGATGTGGTTAATCGTTATAGCCTGTGTCATCATGTTAGGGATTGGCTTTATTGAAAAGAAGCGTCATCAGAAAAATATCGATGCCCTGCCGGTGCGCGTCAATATTAATGGTATTCGCGGAAAGTCTACCGTCACAAGATTGACAACCGGTATCTTAATGGAGGCAGGTTATAAAACTGTCGGTAAAACAACGGGAACGGATGCAAGAATGATTTATTGGGATACGCCAGAGGAGAAACCGATTAAAAGGAAACCGCAAGGACCGAATATCGGAGAGCAGAAAGAAGTTATGAGAGAAACAGTTGAAAGAGGAGCAAATGCCATCGTCAGTGAATGTATGGCGGTAAATCCAGATTACCAAATTATCTTTCAGGAAGAGCTGCTTCAAGCAAATATTGGCGTGATCGTAAACGTTCTTGAAGACCATATGGACGTTATGGGGCCGACACTTGATGAAATAGCAGAAGCCTTTACAGCGACAATTCCTTACAATGGACACTTGGTTATTACGGATAGTGAATATACAGATTTCTTTAAAGAGATTGCGAAAAAACGCAACACAGAAGTCATTGTTGCGGATAATTCCAAGATTTCTGATGAGTTTTTGCGGAAATTTGAGTACATGGTTTTCCCAGATAATGCTTCACTTGCACTTGGGGTTGCCCAAGCATTAGGGATTGATGAAGATACGGCATTCAGAGGAATGTTAAATGCGCCGCCTGATCCAGGAGCGATGAGAATTCTCCCATTAATGGACGCGAAAACACCTGGACACTTTGTAAATGGATTTGCGGCAAATGACGCAGCATCTACATTGAACATTTGGAAGCGTGTGAAAGAAATTGGATATCCAACAGATGAACCGATTATTATTATGAACTGCCGTGCGGATCGGGTAGATAGAACGATCCAGTTTGCGGAGGATGTACTTCCATATATTGAAGCAAGTGACCTTGTCTTAATTGGTGAAACAACTGATCCAATTGTGAAGGCATATGAGGAAGGGAAAATTCCGGCTGACCACTTACACAACCTTGAATATCAATCTACAGAAGAAATTATGAATATGCTTGAGAAAAAGCTTCATAATCGAGTGGTTTATGGAGTCGGCAATATCCATGGTGCCGCTGAACCGTTAATCGAAAAAATTCAAGAATACAAAATTAAGCAGCTTGTCAGCTAGGAGGAAATATAGAAAATGTTCGGATCAGATCTTTATATCTCGTTAATTTTAGGTGTTCTACTTAGTTTAATCTTTGCAGAAAAAACAGGAATCGTACCAGCTGGACTTGTTGTCCCGGGTTATCTGGCACTCGTATTTAACCAGCCAGTCTTCATTTTAATCGTCTTATCTGTCAGCTTGCTTACGTATGTGATCGTTCGCTTTGGCTTATCAAAATTCATGATTTTATACGGACGCAGAAAGTTTGCTGCGATGCTGATTACAGGGATTGCCTTAAAGCTGATATTTGATTTCTTCTATCCAGTGGTCCCATTTGAAATAGCAGAATTCCGCGGAATCGGAATCATCGTCCCTGGATTGATTGCAAATACAATTCAAAAGCAAGGTCTTACAATTACCCTTGGAAGCACGTTACTTCTAAGTGGTGCAACATTTGCCATCATGTATGTTTACTATCTATTTTAAGATAAGGTGTGTCCAATGATGAATAAAAAATTGAGCTTTCAGGAAAAGCTGCTGAAAATCACAAAGAATCAAAAGAAAAAGACGAATAAACACGTACTCATTGCTTTACCGATCGTCATTGCTTGTACATTTCTATTTACGTTTATCGGGAAAGCACAAGTGCCAACTGTACAAAAGAATCCAGAAAACATCCTGACCGCTTCGTTTGTCGGTGACATTATGTTTGGAAGAAACGTAGAGAAAGTAACAGAACGCTATGGAAAAGAGCATCTCTTTCGTTATGCCAAGCCATATTTTGATGTGTCAGATTATGTGACAGGTAACTTTGAGCATCCTGTTGCATCAGATAAGGAACAGGCAGCCCAAAAGAATATTCATTTAAAAACAGATGAAGATTCTGTCCAAGCGTTGAAGGATTTAAATTTCTCTGTCTTAAACTTTGCGAATAACCATGCGGCAGACTATGGTGAAAAAGGGCTGAACAACACGATCAATGCCTTTGAACAAAATGGCATGGATTATACAGGTGCAGGTCGTAACCTCCAAGATGCGAAGCAGAACATTTCGTACAAAGAAGTAAATGGTGTCAAAATTGCTACACTTGGTTTTACAGATGTGTATGGGAAAGATTTCAAAGCAACGAATCGCCAGGCGGGTATTCTGCCAGCCGATCCATCTATCTTTATTCCGATGATTTCGCAGGCTGCTGAAAAGGCAGATCTCGTCGTTGTTCATGCTCACTGGGGACAGGAGTACAACAATGAAGTAAACGACAGACAAAGAGAATTGGCAAGAGCGATGTCTAAGGCCGGAGCTGATATCATTATCGGTGCTCATCCGCACGTCCTTGAACCAATGGAAGTCTATAACGGAACAGCGATTTTCTATAGCCTAGGCAACTTTATTTTTGACCAAGGCTGGTCAAGAACACGTGATTCTGCACTTGTTCAGTATCATCTGAATGAAGATGGAAAAGCGACATTTGAAGTTGTCCCAATGTACATCAAAGAAGCAACACCTGCTCCAGTAAAAGCAGGATCTCTAGAATCAAAAGCCATTATCCGTATGCTGACCAATGGAACGAATGCGGATTGGAAAGAAAAAGACGGACACATTTTCTTTGAAGTAGATCACGCTGATAAAGTTAAAAACTTAAAAGAAAACGGAGGGAAAGAGAAGAAATGAAATTCCTAAAAGCAAGCTGGCCGTTTGTTGCGTTAATTTTAGTCTTTGTCTTTATGTCTGCTTTTAAATTTAGTGACAGTCTGACAGATCACGAAAAACAAAAGATTTCGGTTGAAATGCAGAAAATTGAACAGCAAAAGCAGTCAAAAGCGGAAGCAGGTAAATAACCTAAAAAGGATAAAGGGCACGCACATCGCGTGCTCTTTTTTTGTCGAAAAAGGGTGTAAAATGAAAGGTGTCATGCCGAAACTATAGAAGATTGGAGGGAAAAGATCATGAAATGGAAAGGAATATTGATAGGAGGGTGTGCGCTTGTAGGGCTGATGTTCATGTCTCAATCAGCGGTATCTGCTCAAACACCATCTCTTTTGGAGCAAGCGGAAAAGCTGATTGGAACACCTTATCATAAAGGAGGAACCGATCCAAAAACGGGCTTTGATGCATCTGGGTTTATTCAATATGTGTACAAGACATCCGAAACATTTGATTTGCCGCGGAAGGTAATCGACCAATATCAGATTGGAAAAAAGGTATCATGGGATAAAGCGCAGCCCGGTGACCTTGTGTATTTCCGAAGCCTTGAAGAAACAAAGGATATCCCAACACATGTGGCGTTGTACGCGGGGAACAATCAGGTCATCCACATCACGCTTAGTCAAGGTGTGGTGAAAACAGATGTCAGCAAAAGCAAATATTGGACAGACCGATTTTATGCGGTCAAACGCCTGCCCGGCACGCAAGAAATTTCTGATGATCCTCTTGTGAAAGATGCGCTGACCTATTTAGGAATTCCTTATGAATTTGGAGGAGCAGATCCAAAGACTGGATTCGACTGCTCAGGATTTTTACAGTATTTATTTGAAAAATCACTTGGAATCTATTTACCTCGAAGTGCTGAACAGCAGTGGATCGTTGGAGAAAAAGTGGCATTAGACGATATCCGCCCTGGGGATTTTGTCTTTTTTAGCAACACATATAAGCCCGGAATTTCTCATGTAGGTATGTATATTGGAGGCGACCGCTTTATTCATGCGAGCCGTTCTGAAAGTGTGACAATTTCTTATTTGTCTGAATCGTATTGGCGCGAGAAATGGACAGGTGCAAAACGGTTAACAGATCTGGAGCTTGCGAAAGAGGACCCTATCGTATCAAAAGCCGCTACGTATATTGGTGAAGTCCCTTATGTCAAAGGCGGTACGAACCCAAAGGGAGGATTTGATACAGCAGGGTTCACGCAGTACGTGTATCAAGAAGTGCTTGGCATTGAGCTGCCCCGCTATGCATCAGGTCAAGTCAAAGCAGGTACACCTGTGAAACGTTCTGAACTTCAGCCGGGAGATCTTGTCTTCTTCAGCGGAACATCATTGATGCCGGCGATATATGCAGGATCCAATCAAGTCATTCATGTGACTGTCTCAAACGGTGTTGTCTTAACCAATATGAAAACAAGTACGTACTGGAAGGACAAATATGAAACGGCTGTTAGAATCAAAAAATAAAGAAAAAGCCCGATCAATACTTGTATCGGACTTCTGAACTTCTCTATAGGCGCTGATCAGACAAGCGTCTTTTTTTCATGGAATTGATTTTGTAAAAGAAGATCAATAAAATAAGCGACACCGTCTTCATGATTTCCTTTTGTGATGAAGGTGCTCTTTTCTTTAATGACATCAACAGCATTCCCCATTGCAATGCGGTGGCCTGCTTCTTCAAACATAGAAAGGTCGTTTGGGCTGTCACCAATTGCATAAATATGTGAGCGGTCTACACCATAATGGGCTGCGAGCTTTTTCAGGGCATGTCCTTTTCCAGACTCTTTTGGCAGCACCTCAATAATATGCTTTCCAGACGAGGTCAATGAAAGCTCGGGCATCTCTGCCAGAAGATTTCGTGCTTCGTTCAGTTTGTTCATATCAAAAGAGAAGCAGAGTAATTTATAGGTCGGTTCGTTCGACTCAAAAATCTCACGGATATCATCTACTGGTTTGATGCCAAATTGTTTAAATTGCGTCATGGCTCCTTCCCATAGATCAGCGAGATCCTCATTTGGGTTTGCGCTTTTGATCAGATCAAATTCTGCTTTCAGCTTCTCTTTTCCATCAAAAGGAGAGAGGAGAGCATCATCTGTATAGACTTCAAAGTAAATGTTTCGTTCCACTAATGCCTTTGCAGCCCGCTTGCCCGCTTCTTGGTCCAATGTGATACGGCTGAAGAGTTCGTATCCTTCTGTATGGACAGTCCCGCCGTTTGCCGCAATAATGGGGATGTCCAAATCACCAAGCAGCTCCTTTACATCAAAAGTTGCCCGCCCTGTACAGATGGTCACAATATATCCAGCTTCCTTTGCACGAATCAATGCCTCACGGTTTTGAGCGGATATTTCACTTTTTGTATTTAAGAGTGTACCGTCTAAATCAATCGCAATCATTTTTTTCATCGCTGTCAAATCCTCCTTCATTCATGCAATAGCCTCTTCAAAGTATGTACGATTTTCTTCATTCTCATAAAAAAGGAAGGTTGATTCCTCTCTATCAAGGCTAAACAAAAATGAGTGAATGATCAAGGAAATAAGAAAAAGCGCCCCTTAGGGACGCTTCCAGCGTGTAGACAAACCCTCGCACTCCGTGTCAGGTCTGCGCTCCGGTACTCACGAATCTCAAATTCGCTCTGTTCCGGTGCTCGCCCTTCCTAGATTGCAAAGGTTTTCTATCACGCTGAAAAGAAGACAAAGGGCTAAAATCAAGATCATTTTAGCCCTTTGTCAACAATCTAAAAGCGCCCCAAAGGGACGCTTTTATTTATGATAATTCAAGCTGCTTCTTCAATTCTGTTTTTACTTCGTTCAGCTGGTTTTGATCCAATTGGAAATAATAAACGCCGTTTGGCTGGTAATCAGATCCTTTAAGCTGAATGGTATCAACCGATTTCAATGAAGTCAGAAGCGGGAAAAGACCGACTAACTCCTTCATAGAAAGGGTGGTTGATACATTATCACCGAGTGTATCAATGATATTGTCGTATGACGGAATAGACGTTAATGATTTTGATTTATCAAAAATGGCTTTTAACACTTCCATTTGTCGCTGCCCACGCATTAAGTCACTATCTGCTTTTCTCGTTCTCACATATGCGAGCGCTTGATCACCATCTAGTGTATGAGTTCCAGTTTGAAGCACAACCTTGCCTTTTGTATCCTTTTTAATCTGTTTCACAAGATACTCATCTTTGATGTTAATAGGAACACCGTTTAATTCGTTGACGATTTCTTTAAACGCTACGAAATTACTTTGGATGACAAAATCGACCGGAATATCAAGTAAATCTTCAACTGTGCTCACTGTTAAATCTGCACCGCCAAATGCGTGTGCGTGAGTAATTTTATCAAAACCGTGTCCTGGAATATTAACGTATGAGTCCCTAGGAATGCTTAATAATTTAACGGTTTTATTTGTGCGGTTAATGGTTGCCAAAACCATTGCGTCACTTCGTGCTTGTTTCACTGTTTCGCCCGGTCTGCTGTCAATTCCAAGCAGCAAGACAGAAAAGCTGTCTTTTCCTGGATCGAATGCTTCAATCCGTTTCACAGATTGGGCGCCGCGATCAAGAGATACTTGAGCCTTTTTGGCAGCATTTGTTATTTTATAATAGGCATAGCCTGTGACTGAAGCAGTTGTCAGTAAAAGAATACTAATGATAAAAAGAGTGACTTTCACCCATGGTTTTAAACGCTTTTTTCCTTTGCGTTTACTTCGTGATTGATCCATATATTTTAAACCCTCGCTATGATTTTATAGTAAAGATGTCCTTCTTTCTGCTTACAAACTAAAACAAATATACCTTAAAACGGGATATAGTGCGACATTTTTTTCACTAACGCTTAATTGACGTTTTCTTCTCGTAAAAAGTTTCAAAGATACACAAATGAAATATATTTGTCATAAAACATCGAAATGTTTGAAATGACAGGAAGTGAGGAAAATGACTTTTCATAAGAGTACAGAGACAAAAGTGGGGTTATGTATATGAAAAATCGGAATGGATGGCTTTATTTCTTCGGCGCCCTTGGCGGTGCTTTATATGGCTATGATACAGGTGTCATCTCTGGCGCCATCTTATTTATGAAAGAGGATTTAGGTTTAAATGCGTTTACAGAGGGGCTTGTCGTCAGCTCGATTTTAATCGGGGCGATGCTCGGTTCCTCTCTTTCTGGAAAGCTGACAGACCAATTTGGGCGGAAAAAAGCCATCATCGCCGCAGCTATTTTGTTTATTATCGGCGGATTTGGTACAGCTCTTGCACCGAATACAGAAGTGATGGTCTTATTCCGAATTGTGCTAGGGCTCGCTGTCGGGTGCTCGACAACGATTGTTCCATTATATTTATCTGAACTTGCGCCAAAGGAATCACGAGGGGCACTGTCCTCTTTAAACCAGCTCATGATCACATTTGGTATTCTTCTTGCCTATATTGTGAACTACGCTTTAGCAGATGCAGAGGCATGGCGCTTGATGCTTGGAATTGCAGTTGTTCCTTCTGTTCTATTATTATTCGGGATTTTGTTTATGCCCGAAAGTCCTCGCTGGCTGTTTGTCCACGGACAGGCTGACCGTGCGAAGAAGATATTATCTCAACTCAGAAAAAGTAAGCAAGAAGTGGAAGAAGAAATTTCAGATATTCAAAAGGCGGAAAGTGAAGAGAAAGGCGGTTTTAAGGAATTATTTGAGCCGTGGGTACGCCCAGCATTGATTGCCGGTGTCGGCCTAGCCTTTCTGCAGCAGTTCATCGGTACAAATACGATCATTTACTATGCACCAAAAACATTCACAAGTGTTGGCTTTGGGAATTCAGCAGCGATTTTAGGAACTGTTGGAATTGGTGCAGTGAATGTCATTATGACGTTTGTTGCCATTAAAATCATTGACCGTGTAGGGCGTAAAGCGCTGCTCCTATTTGGGAATGCAGGAATGGTCCTTAGTTTAATTGTCCTGTCAGTGGTCAACCGATTTTTTGAAGGTTCAACAGCTGCAGGATGGACAACCGTTATTTGTTTAGGTCTCTTTATCGTCATCTTTGCTGTCAGCTGGGGGCCAGTCGTTTGGGTGATGCTCCCAGAGCTGTTCCCAGTACATGTCAGGGGAATCGGTACAGGTGTCTCGACCTTCCTTCTTCATACAGGAAATTTAATCATCTCGCTGACATTCCCAGCTTTATTAAGCGCGATTGGTATCAGTAATCTTTTCCTCATCTATGCGGTCATTGGCGTAGGCGCCTTCTTATTTGTGAAATACTTGGTGACCGAAACGAAGGGGAAAAGTCTTGAAGAAATCGAAGAAGATTTAAAAAAGAGAAATCGTGCCGTCGCAAGTGGCGAAGGAAAAACGGTATGAACAATGGCCAGCTGCTGTGTGCAGCTGGCTTTTCTATGTTAAACAAACGTTTAATCAAGAAAGGACATTCCCTCATCTTCTGAACGTGCTGCCTATCACATACATATGGAACAGGCGGGTGAAAGGTGGAAATGAGATGAAAGGGAAAACAAGCATTGTCATGCTGACGTACAACGAACTGCAATTAACGAAAACATGTATCGAGAGCATTAAACAGCATACGAACAGCGGCCAATATGAACTCATCGTCGTCGATAATGCGTCAACTGATGGCACGAAGGAATATGTAAGAGAGCTGGATGATGTGATTTTCATTGATAATGAAGAGAATAAAGGTTTTGCAAAGGGATGTAATCAAGGGGCAAAAAAAGCTTCAGGAGACAGCATTCTCTTTTTAAATAATGACACGATCGTGACGGAAAATTGGCTCCCTCCATTAAAAGAGGCGCTATTCGCTTCAGAACAGATTGGGATGGTGGGGCCCGTCTCTAATTATGTAAGCGGCCCTCAGATGGTCCAGCCATCGTATACAGATGTGAAGGAGCTCCCAGCCTTTGCTAAGGAGTATACGTCTAAGAGAAAAGGTCAGAGAACTTATGTGCACCGGCTTGTAGGGTTTTGCTTGCTCGTGAAAAGAAAGCTGATCGAGGATGTGGGGTTATTTGATGAGCGGTTTGTATATGGATCGTTTGAGGATGACGATCTATGTTTGCGGTCATTATTAAAAGGATATCAGCTGCAAATTGTGCATGATTCCTTTGTGCATCATCATGGTCATGCTACCTTCAATGCCAATCAAGAAACGAACATCTCTACACTGTTTACTGAGAATAGACTTCGATTTTTAGATAAGTGGGGCATAGATCTAAATTTGATCACTCCTCATCCGTATTTTGCGGAATTACTCCCTGAGGACGCTGCTCGCGTGCTGGATGTTGGGTGCGGAGCTGGCGCAACTGGGCTTGAACTGATGAATCGGCAGTCTGTACACATGTACGGGGTAGAGGCAGATACATTAAAAGCAGCGGTCGCAAAGGCGTATTATGAAGAAGTCTTCGAGGCAAATGCAGATGAATACCCATGGTCAGAAAAAGAGGCCTTTTTTGATGCGGTCATTTTTTCAGATGTTTTAGAGCATGTGTCAGATCCTTGGCACATCATTGAGCAAGCGCACGCCTCTTTAAAGCCAGGCGGCGTCATCATTTGCTGCCTGCCTAACATGATGCATGCAGAGGTGCTTCTTCCTTTGATGACAGGTGATTTTACTTATCAAGATGTAGGAATCTTAGACCGAACCCATATGCGGTTCTTCACACCAAACACCATGCGTGCGCTTTTCCCAGACCAATTATTTGAACGCGTGATCGAGCAGCGGATTAATGTGCAGATTGATCAAAACGTCCAATTGTTTTTTGACGAAGTGGCAAGAATAGGAGCATCACTTGGCTTTCAAACAAAAGCGTTGTCTGATCAAGTGACTTTGTATCAGCTTCTCATTGTCGTACGTAAAAAAGGCGGCTCTCTTTTGGGATAACCGCCTTTTTGTATTACCATTTGAAGCTTTTCGTTGCACCTTCTGCACCAAAGTTCAAGATGCTCACTTTGATGTCATACGTTATGTCTGCTTCTTGAAATAGTTTGTCCCATTCATCTCGATGCTGATCCCAATATTCAGGATACTTAATACGAAACTGCCGGCTAAAAAAAATAGGATCAACACCTACTTCATGTTGCATATGACTGACCGTTTTTTGTATGCGCTCTTTAATTTTATGAGAAAAAATCTTCTCAAATCGTTTAATGTACTGTTCATCGTATGAGTTTTCCGGGGGATATTGATCCTCTGACAATTTTCCATTTGTTTGTACACTAACGTTAAATGAAACCTTTCCGTCTTTCAGGTAGGGTTCAATCTTGGTTTTGGCTTTCTTAATTTCATACGTAATCGGAAAGCCTTTATAGGTGGCAGGTACAACGCCGCCTGCGATACGGTCCATCACCCAGTTTAAATATTGTACATCCTGTGCAGAGATGAAACCGATCAGCTTTCTTGTTTTTCCGTGAATGATACCTGCCCCATCATAAATAAGTTCACCGTCTACCGCATCTACACTTTGTACAAGGAAGCTAATGCCCATCTGGAAATAATCAGATGCCCGGCCAATACGTGTTGGCAGTGCGATCTTCCCGTTAAAGCTTCGGTTTTTGGATGTTTCGAAGATATGTTCAACCGGAACCTTTTGCTGTGATTTCAATTTTTGATTGATGACTTTTGACGCTTCACCTCGTGACACGAGGAGATAGCTGCTGCGCCGAACCTCATCATCTCGAATAAAATGATTGAGTGTTCCTTGAATATCGTGATGCTCCGCCTGGGTTTTGCCGAACAAGAAGATTTTCAGGTGATCACTATAGATCGGCGGGTCCTTCAAGGCGACATTACTGACAGCCTCCAGCACATTTTTTCCCTTCGAGACGACATTCACATAGCCGGGAGAATCGGCTTCTTGTGTTCCGCCTGTTTTCGGTACAAGGTTTTGATAGGTCAGCTTAACTCCATTCTCATCTTGTTCATCAATGCCAACACCGCGTACAAACGATAGTTTTTCAATATCCTTTAAGTCCCAGCAGCCTGCTGATAGAAGGAAAAGAAAGCAGGATAAAAAGAATAAAAGTACACGTCTTCCTCTCATGCAGAACGACCTCCCCATTTTTTGCGTATCATCAGCAGGACAGCTGTAATAAAAGGAATGGCTAAAACCGCGAACAATGCGTAGCCAAGTAAAGTAGAGTAGTAAAAGACTTCATTGATATTTCTTGGAAAAAGTGAGAGTGCTGATGTAATTAAAAATAACAGCCATAGCAGTCTCGTTATATTGGTTGTTTTAAAAACGGTGAAGCAGCCTTTAATCGCAAACTGGAAAAAGCCCAGCATACAAATGAACTGCTGGCACGTCCAAATTGTCAGCAAGAAAATATCAAAACGTTCGATAAACACCCCTTCAAGTTCAAGCGCTTGTATAAGGGAAACCGTCGGCCAAGTGAGAGATTTCGTTTCACCAACGGTCATGGAGCCAATCACTATAAAGAGGGTGAGGGAATATACAAGAGAAGTAATTCCAACCCCGATCGCAGCCGCCCATTTTGCCTTAGACCATTTGTCTTTATAAATGAGCGGGACAACAAACAAAATCACTTCAAACCCTGTAAATTGAATAAAGGTTTGAGAGAACAGATTACTAAAATCTTTAAAACCATGCGCCATCACAGGGCGCAAATAATCAAAATCAAATATTTTTAAACAAAACAGCATGAGCGCTATGTAAATGACCATGGTGATCGGATAAATATAGGTCACCATTTTGACGACTGGAAAGATACCGCTTTTCAAATGATAGATCGCCACAAGTAGAAAAATCATGACAATCACGGTCATGGGAGTCGATTGCAGCAGGAAAAACTGAACCACTTCGCCGAGAACACGTGCCTCAAAGCCGACAATGCCTAGTAAATAGGCGATCAGCATTAAATTAAAGATCGTGCCAAAAAATGCTCCTGCTCCTTTTGTATTTGACTCAAAAATGGTGTCTGGTGCATTCTTTTCGGCAATCCACCCCAACAAAAAAGCAACGAAAGCAAAGATGACTCCCTGTATTAATACAATGATCCAGCCATCAGGGTATCCTGAATTGGCAGAACTGCGTGGAATGGTTAAAATTCCAGCGCCTATCATTGTAGAGCTGCAGAGGATGGTGACTTGTAACAATGATAGCCTTTCAGGTCTGTACATCGTTTAATCTCCTTGTCTTTTGAGATTTTTTATTTTTGCTGTTTTCGGTCTGGATTTAAATAGCCCGATTGGTAAACGAACGTACGTATCCTTTAGATCTGAAAACGGTGAAGAAAGCACTGGTGTGAAATAGTCAAAACCAAAGGTCTTTAATTGCATCAAGTGACAAAGCACAAATAAATAACACATGATTAAGCCGTATAATCCAAACAATGCTGAACTAAAAATCGCCATAAACCGCAAAATACGCAGTGGAAAACTAAAGTCATATGACGGTGCTGTGAAATCAGCGAGTGCGGTCAGTGACACAATAATCACCATTAAGGCACTGACGATATTGGCTTGGACAGCTGCCTGACCAATAATTACGCCGCCAATGAGCCCAATTGTCTGTCCGATGGCTCTTGGAAGCCGTAGTCCAGCTTCCCGCAGCAGCTCTATCGTAAAAGACATGAGAATGGCTTCGACAACAGGAGGGAAAGGAACATTCTGCCTGCTGCCTGCGATGGTGAGTGCCATTCTTGTCGGTAATAAACCGGGATGATAAGAGACAAGTGCAATATAAAGCCCGGGTAAAAAAATCGTGAGCAGCACGGCAATATAACGAAGTAAACGTAAAAGAGTCGCGCTTGTCCACCTCTGATAATAATCTTCCGGAGATTGCATTAAAGCTGTAAGTGTCATAGGTAAAATAAGGGCAAAAGGAGTCCCATCGAGCAAAATGGAGACTTTTCCTTCAAGCACAGATGCTATCACCCGGTCAGGACGTTCTGTGTTTTGAATCTGTGGAAAAATGGAGATGTGACTGTCCTCAATCAGCTGTTCAATATAGCCGGTTTCAGGGATGTCATCCATTTTAATTTCGGTCATGCGCGATAGAACATCTTCTACTAGTTTAGGATCAGCAATATCGCGAACATACACAAGAGCAGCGGACTTTTTATTGCGAGTACCTATACTCACCTTTTGAATCACAAGATGAGGGTCGTTTGCCCGTTCACGAAGTAAAGCCGTGTTTTTTTCAAGATTCTCAATAAAGCCGATCCTCGGTCCTCTTACAAGAACTTCAGATTGCGGCTCTTCTACTTCTCTAAATTGAAAAAGATTCGTATGGAGCGCAAGCGCTTGAGCCGCTCCATCTACAAATAAAATAGCCTTGCCGCTATATAACTGCTCGATGGCAAGGTTCATATCATCCAGCACATCATTTTGAATGCCAAAGAACGTTTTTGAAAGGGAGGGAAGTGTAGTAGAACCAACCTCAGTGATGTCCAGTTCCTTTTGCATTGGTGAAATGATTTGCTTAGAAAGCATCTCAAATTCTGTGAGTCCTTCAACGTACACGAGACATGCAGAAATAGTGGAAGGACCAAATGAAAAAGAGTGGAACACGATATCATCACTTCTTCCGGCAAAGCTTTTGACACGCTTAATGACGGACGCTATATCTTGTTCAATACGACTTTTCATAATACCTCACCCTCATCACATGTTTTTTATAGAGTGACTCGGAAGGTGGAGAATTATGCAAATAGAAAAAAGAGAATCCCCGAATAGGAATTCTCTCGTTTGTTTATCTTGCAAGCCAGCCGCCATCAACGGCTAAAATGTGGCCGTTCATATAATCAGAAGCTGGTGAGCTAAGGAAAACAGCCGCACCGGCTAGATCCTCAGGCTTTCCCCAGCGCCCAGCCGGGATTCGTTTGAGAATCTCTTCATTTCGATTTTCATCGTCACGAATGGCTTGTGTGTTATTGGTCGCAATATACCCAGGCGCAATCGCATTCACCTGAATATGCTGCTGCGCCCATTCGTTTGCAAAAGCTTTCGTCAGCCCTGCGACAGCATGCTTACTTGCTGTATAGGCGGGAACAAAGACGCCGCCTTGAAATGATAGAAGGGAGGCGATATTGACGATTTTCCCTTGCCCATTTTTCAGCATCTGCTGTCCAACCTTTTGCGTGAGGAAAAAGAGACTGTTGATATTCACATCCATGACCGTATGCCAATCTTCCTCTGAATAGTGAGCCGCCTGCTCTCTTTTAATGGTTCCAGCATTATTGATTAAAATATCAATCGTATGCTTCTTTAATATGGCATCGACAGCCTGCTTTGCAGACTGAGGATTAGAAAAGTCAACCTGAACCGCATGAAATGATCGGCCTGCCTGTTCGACTAGCGCCTTTGTTTCTTCAAGCGGTGTGTGATGGTACGTACCGATGATATCTGCACCTGATTGGGCAAGCGCCACGGCAATGCCTTGCCCAATGCCGGTTCCAGGACCTGTCACAAGGGCTGTTTTTCCTTCAAGGGAAAAGAGGGACGCTGCATATGAAGTTGTCATCATCCTCGTTACCTCAGCTGATCCATTGGGACAAAGTCCATATCTTTGAATGTATAGTTTTCTCCCGCCATTGCCCAAATAAATGAATAATTCGCTGTTCCTGAGCCTGAATGAATGGACCAGGCAGGTGAAATGACTGCTTCCTCATTTGCCACCACAAGATGTCTCGTTTCAGATGGCTCCCCCATAAAATGAAAGACCCGTGCATCCTCTTCGATATCAAGATATAAGTACACTTCCATCCGGCGATCATGAATATGAGCAGGCATCGTGTTCCATGTGTTATTGGTTTCAAGCTGAGTGATGCCCATCATGAGCTGACAGCTTTGGATGCCGTCTGCATGGATGACTTGATACAGGTTTCGTACGTTGGAGGCAGCTGCTTCTCCTAAGTGGTTGGGTGTTAATTCAGCGATGGCTGCTTTTTGCGTAGGGTACGCCCTGTGAGCCGTGGCTGATACTAAATAGAACTTGGCCTGCTCGCCTGATGAACTAGCGAACTGTACATCTTCGTGACCAAGGCCAATATATAAGAAATCTTTATGCTCCAGCACAAAGGCCTCACCATCAACAGTGACCGTTCCTTGTCCGCCGACATTCACAATCCCGATTTCTCGTCTTTCAAGAAAATACTCCGTCCGTAAAAAGTCTCCGGCATCTAGTGTGATGGGCCCTGCTGCCGGCATCGCTCCGCCAATCACCACGCGGTCCTCATGCGAGTAATAGAGCTTTAATTCACCACTGACAAACAGCGTAGGAATATGAAAATGACGACGAAGTTCCTCTGTTGTAAAACGTTTGACCTGCTCAGGATGTACAGCATAACGATTTTCCATTTGGATAAGCCTCCCTTTCCATATGAAACAAATATTGATATTTATTTGGTATCGGTTTCAAGGAAAATTTTAGAGGAAAAAGGGAGCGTCGTCAACCGTTATTTTGAAATCGCTTTCTTTTCCTCTGATTAGACAAATTCTTTCTATCATCATGCAAAAAAATCTTCTGAAATGCGTTCAATTATGATATGCTCTTTTTAAGTTTATTTGAAATCGGTTTCGAACCAAATAAGAAGATCAATTGTGGGAGTTTTTTTGAATGAAAGAGAAAAAGCAAACGAAAGTCACCATTAATGAAGTTGCAGCTTATGCAGGGGTCTCAAAATCAACTGTATCCAGATATATCAATGGCAGAACAAATGAAATTTCTTCAGAAAAGGTAAAAAAAATCAAGAAAGCCATTGAGGAACTCCATTATCGTCCGAGTCAGCTCGCTCAAGGATTGAAAGTCAGAAAAAGCAAGGTCATTGGGTTTATTGTAGCCGACATTACGAATCCATTCTCTGTGGCAACACTTCGCGGAGTCGAAGAGATTTGTGATGAATATGGATACAGCATCATGGTGTGCAACACAGATAATCGTCCAGAAAAAGAACGAGAAATGCTCCTAAAGCTGAATGCACATTATATTGAAGGGCTCATCATCAATACGACAGGACAGAACAATGACATTCTGGAGGATTTTAAGAAAAACGGTGTACCGATTGTTCTTGTAGACCGGAAGCTGCCTGAACTGAAAGTCGACACAGTGACCACGAGCAACCGTGATATCACCATCCGGCTGCTTCAAAAAATGTATGAGAAAGGCTATGATCACATCGCTTTCTTTACTGAGCCTGTCGGTGGAATCAGCCCTCGTGAAGAACGAAAGGAAGCATATGAACAAACAGCTTTGAGTAAACATAAGAAACCGATCATTGCAGAAATTGATTTAAAGCAAAAGGAACAAATGCGCGAAGAGATTGTCCGTTTTTTACAATCAAACGAACAGAAAAAAGCGATTTTAGCCGGTAATGGATTACTCATGCTGAAGCTGATTAGTGAACTTGTAGAGCTTGGGGTGAAGATTCCTAAAGAGATAGGCATTGCAGGGTTTGATGATACAGAATGGTATAAGCTGATTGGACCTGGAATCACAACGGTCGCCCAGCCATCTCATGAAATGGGGAAAGCAGCCATGCAAAAAATCAAGACGCGGCTAGAAGGGGATGAAAGTGCGCCCCAAACGATTCAGCTTGATGGAGAAATCATAGTAAGGAAATCTTTATAAATGATAGGCAGAGAAGAGTATACATACGTGCATGCTCTCTCTTTTTCAACTGATTTGAAACCGGTACCGAGAAAGGGGAGAAATGAGTGAAAGCGTTGGATGCGGTCACATTTGGGGAATCAATGGCGATGTTTTATGCAAAAGAAGTTGGAGAGCTTCATCAAGTGCATACATTTCAAAAGGCGCTTGCTGGTGCAGAGAGTAACGTGGCTGTCGGCTTGGCGAGGCTGGGCTTTCATGTGGGCTGGATGAGCAAAGTCGGAGCAGATTCACTTGGCACATTCATTTTAGAAGAGCTTCAAAAAGAAGGGGTCGATACAAGTGCAGTGCTCCGTTCAAATGATGGATCTCAAACGGGAATCTTACTTAAATCAAAAGTGAAGGAAGGAGACCCTGACGTCACGTATTATCGGAAAGGCTCTGCTGCGAGCACAATGAGTCCAAGCGACTTTCCCGCCGCTTATTTCAAACAGGCAGGCCACCTTCATATGACTGGTATTCCGCCTGCCTTATCTAGTGAAATGAGAGCGTTTTCTTTTCGTGCTCTTCAAGAAATGAAAGAATCGGGCAAAACCATTTCATTTGATCCAAACCTTCGGCTTCAGCTATGGGAAGAGGAAGAAGATATGATTCAGACGGTGAATCATATCGCCTCACAATCGGATTGGTTTTTTCCAGGGCTTGCAGAAGGGCAAAGGCTCACGGGTTGTCACGAGCCAGAAGAGATTGCAGATGTTTATTTGCAAAAAGGTGTCAAGTTAGTGGTCATTAAGCTAGGGGCAGAAGGTGCCTTTTATAAAAGTGCAGCAGGTCAGGGGATTGTGAATGGATTTTATGTGCAGGATGTCGTAGACACAGTTGGAGCTGGTGATGGATTTGCAGTGGGGGTCATCAGCGGCTTGCTTGACGGCTTATCACATGAAAAATCCGTGACAAGAGGCAATGCGGTCGGGGCACTTGCAGTGATGTCACCTGGCGATAAGGACGGACTGCCTACCCGGAAGGAGCTTCAGGCTTTTATGAAAGAAGCCAAGCGATATCAAAGGCGGGAGTACATGAAAGGGGATGAGAGATATGGAAAAGTCAGCAAGTTTGAGCGTTAAAAAGCAGCTAGCGTCTTGTAAATTAATTGCAGTGGTAAGAGCAGGTAGTGAAGCAGAAGGCATTGAAATGATTGAGCGTTTAAAGAAAAAAGGGGTTCGTGCCATTGAAGTAACGTATACTACGCCAAATGCTGAACGCATCATCGCATCCTTCCAGCAGGAGCAGGATCTCATTGTAGGAGCGGGAACAATTACGACGCTGGAGCAGGCACAATCAGCCATTGAGGCAGGCTCACAGTTTATCGTTAGTCCAGGATACCTTCCTATGATTGGAGAACATCTTTCATTTTACGACACACTCTATGTACCAGGGGTTATCACCCCGAGTGAAATCATGCAGGCAAAAGCAGATGGCTATTGCTTGCTCAAGCTTTTTCCGAGCGGCTCTTTCGGTTTATCCTATATGAAAAACTTACAAGGTCCATTTCCAGAGATTGAATTTATCCCTACGGGCGGCATTCATCCAGCTGATGTTCCAAAGTGGCTCAAAGCAGGCGCGGTGGCTGTTGGTGTCGGAAGTCAGCTTGAAAGCAGTACAGCAGAGGAATTACAAGCCGTTCTTTCCTCATAAATACTTGTCAAACGAACAAACAACTGGCTCGTTGATGCCGGTTGTTTGTTCGTTTATCTGACATAACAGCAGGTAAACATGTGACTCTTCACGTACAATGATCGTGAAGGAGTGATTGAAAATGTACATTCTACAAGATGAACTCACGGATGGACGAATTGATCAGCTGATTACCACACATATAGAAGAGATGAAGGAGCATTCGCCGCCAGAAAGCATTCATGCCCTTCCGTTGACTGATTTAAAAAAGCAAGATGTCACGGTGTGGAGTGTGCGAGATGGAGAGGAGCTTCTTGGCTGCGGAGCGTTAAAGGAACTGTCAAGTGAACATGGGGAAATCAAATCGATGAGAACCGCAGCCCTCCATATGCGAAAAGGTGTAGCGAGATATATGCTGAATCATCTTCTCCAAGAGGCAAAACGGCGCGGCTACACACGTGTCAGCTTAGAGACAGGGGCAATGGCTTTCTTTGAACCAGCAAGAAAACTATATGAGAGCGCTGGGTTTCAGTATTGTCCGCCTTTTGGTACATATCAAGAAGATCCAAACAGTTTATTTATGACAAAGGAATTATAGAGGTCAAGAGAGTATGCTTATAAGCAGCTCTTTTTTTTATGCGGAAATAGTGGAAAGGAGGAGGACACGGTGAAATTATCTAAGTGGATTGGAATGAGCGCATTTCTCACATTTTGTGTGGTATCTGTCATCTTCTTAACGTTATTAGGTCAAGATTTATTTAAAATTGAAAGCGCTTCCGATAAAGCGGAGTCAACGTATCAATATCATTTTGTTCTTATACCGGAGGAACTTGATAATGAATATTGGCAGCTTGTACAAAAGGGAGCTGCGGATGCGGCAGACGTTCATCACGTGTATCTAGAATATTTGGGCCCAAAGCAAGCGGATGTAGACGATCATCTGAAAACCATTGATATGGCAATCGCTGGGCATGTTGATGGCATTATGACACAGGGACTTGATGCGAAAAAATACAAACCGCTTTTTCAGAAGGCGAGGGAAAAAGGAATTGATGTCGTCACCGTCGATACGGATGCAGAAGGGAGCAAGCGTCAAGTGTATGTAGGAACGGACAATTACTATTCAGGCTTTATCGCAGGACAGGCACTCATTGCAGATACAAAAGGTGAACAGTATGTAGGAATTGTCACAGGCAGGCTGGATGCCATTCATCAAAAGCTGCGTGTCAAAGGCTTTCGAGATGCCGTCTCCGCTGAAAAACGCATTCATATTGCTGGAATAGAAGAATCAGCCATTACGAAGTCAGGTGCCTCAGGTGCCGCTTATAAACTATTAAACGATCATGCGAAGCTCACCGCATTTTATGGCACAAGTGCATTAGATGGTGCAGGCATCATTCAAGCAATCGCACAGTATCAATCATCCACTGATTTTTATGTGCTTGCATTTGACACATTGCCTGATACGATTCAGGCGCTTGATGATGGAACGATTGATGCCGTGGTCGTGCAGCATCCTTATGAAATGGGCTATCAAGCGGTTGAATCGCTTGTTCGTTTGCAAAAAGGTGAAAAAGAAGAACCGCTTCAGTACACGGGAACGAGTGTGATCCGGCGCGGGGATCTGCCTCTTCAGCAAACAGACAGAAAGCAGGGGGTGCAGCCATGAGAAGGATTCGAAGTAAGCTGTTATTGGCATTTTTAATCCTTGTGCTTCTTGGCAACGTAGCCGCTTTTTTTGTCTACTGGAGCAGTTCAAAAATCACATTAGAATATAGCCGGAGCTTTCGTTCTTTTCTCCTGCTCAATGATATATCGACAGAGGCGAAAACGATGTATGAAAAGGTCAATGCCTATGCCATTGAAAAGGATCGTAAGTTTGCCAAAGAATATCTTACGTCAAAACAGAAAATGAAATCATACGATCAAGCGCTGCGAAAGGATGCCGGTCTTCATGCGGCAATTCCTTCTATTGAAAAATATCAATATATGATGCGGACGCTCATCAATGAAAGTGATGCGACCATGACACATGTAAAAGAAGGGAAAATCGAAGAATATGCTGCAAGTGTGAAGGAAGTGAGAACCGTCTCTTCCTATATACAAGAGCAGACGATGACCCTGCTTGATGATGAATTATCTGAGTATCAGATACTCTATCAATCTCTTCAAAAAAGGCATCAAACCTATGCGCTCTTTACCTTATGCCTGTTTACGTTATCAATCGGGGTCGCCTTATGGATGGCGTATATGATTGCTGGCGGGATCTCAAGACCCATCGTTCATTTGTCCCGAAGCGTAAAAGAAGTATCAGAAGGAAATTTTGATGGAGCGAATTTGCATGTTACCTCAAAGGATGAAATCTCTGTTTTAAATGAAGCCTTTCAGCGAATGCGGCAAGAGATGAAAATGATGATTGAAGAGATCAAACAAAAGGCAGCATTGGATCAAAAAATCAAAGATATGAAGCTAAAAACGCTGCAAAACCAAATGAACCCGCATTTTTTATTTAACACATTAAACATCGTTTCACGTATGGCTTACTTAGAATCAGCAGAAGCCACATCGAGGTTGATTCAATCCGTTTCCACGCTGATGCGGTATTCGCTGTCTGCTCTTAGTACATCCGTTACATTGGAACAAGAAGTGAAAGTGGTGAAAGAGTATTTTCATATACAAGAAACGAGATTTGCCGATCGTATTACGTGCAAAACGTCCATCGATGAATCGTGTTTATCTGTGCATATCCCAAGTCTAACCTTACAGCCGCTTGTCGAAAATGCCTTTATTCATGGCGTCGAGCCAAAGGAGGAAGAGGGACTTGTCGAGCTCTCGATCTATGAAGAAGGCGGCTATGTGATGATTCGGATTCGGGACAATGGGATGGGCATCAATGAACAGGAGAAAAGAAGATTGCTGTCAGAAAAAGAAGAGGAAGATCCGAACATACTGAGTAAAGGCCACTCGACAGGAATCGGTCTTCGAAATGTAATGTCAAGACTGCGCTTGTTTTACGGGGTGCAAGATGCCCTTCAAATTGATTCAAAGCCAAACGAAGGCACCACCATACAATTGGCTATTCCGATGAAGGAGGGACCGGCATGCTGAACGTGCTGATTGTCGATGATGAAAAAATAGAACGGCTAGCGATGCGGAAGTTCTTAACCGAATGGGTTCCAGAGTGTCATATAGCAGGAGAAGCGGAAAATGGAAAGAAAGCGGTTGAATTCGTGCGATCTGAGTCCATTCATCTTGTGCTCATGGATATTCAGATGCCTGGCATGGATGGACTGACAGCGATCAAACAGATCAAAGCAATCAGTCCTCATACAAAATTCATTATGCTGACAGCCTACGATACATTCGATTATGCCAAGCAAGCGATGCAGGAGGGGGTGAAACAATACCTCGTCAAACCAGCTGACAAAGATGAAACCATCGCAGCCATTCGATTTGTAGCAGCAGAGATTCAGCAGGAGGCGTCTCTGCGGCAGGCGGCAGCGGCCGATCAGCAGTCAAAGTGGCTTGAAGCGCATGTCATGAACGGTCAATCCTATACATCCATGGAGTTTCAACAACTTTTCTCCGAATATGAAGCAGGTCTTATCATCGCTGTGCAGCGGACAGAAGGAGATCAGCTGTTGATCGATTTACAGAAATCTGCACGATTTCATACGGTGCCGATTCAGATGGGGGGAGAACTGTTTACATGCCTCATTTATAGTCAGCAGGGACCAGGTCAGCTAAAGGCAGAGGTGCTGCAAGCCATTCGAGCTGCCATGACAAACGGTCAGCCTTCACCTGTCGTTGGCATAGGGCATCCAGTCTCAAACCCGCTTCATCTTCAAAAAAGTGCAGCAGAGGCGAAGCTTTCCTATTATCAGCGAAAAAAGAGTGGCGGCGTTGTTCGTTATGGCTTTTACCAAACAGAGGTGAAGCCCGGTCCATTGATTCATCTGCCGGAGCTTGCAGACAGCATGATGCAGGCGCTTGAGGAAGGGAGAAGAGAGGATGCGCTGGCTTTATTTGATGCCTTTCAATTAGAGGGGGCGACGATTTCGCAGGTAAAAGAACTGCTGATTCTCTTCAAATCACGCCTCCGTACAGACCTATCGATATTGACAATCAGCACCGCAGCTGAATGCCGCCAGTGCTGTGAACACCTATTTGATGTGTATGAAGCGAGAACCCAGACCATCAATGACATCGAGCGGGCAAAACGTTACATCAAAACATATTATTGTGAACAGATCACGCTTGAGCAAACGGCTGCTTATGTTGATTTAAGTCCCACCTATTTCACAAAACGATTTAAAGACGAGACGGGTCTGACATTTAAAGAGTATGTGACAGCCTGCCGGCTGGATAAAATCAAAAAGCTCCTCAAAGACAGCACGCTTAGCTTAAAAGAAATTACCTTTCAGGCAGGATATACAGATCCTAATTACGTCAGCCGTGTGTTTAAGAAGATGGTCGGCTGTTCACCGAAGGAATATCGAAAACAGGCCGTAAAAAAATGAAGAATTTCATAAAAAAGTGAAGAAGTTTGCCTGAAAAAAAGCAAGGATCTGCCATTATACTTATTTTGATAACGCTTACAAAATGGGGATAGGGGGATCAATTATGAAGTTCAAATTAGGCTTTACACTGCTGGCACTCTGTATGCTTATCGTCACTGCCTGCAGCTCATCGACGAACTCAGAGGCAAAAAAAGAAGGCGGAGCGGAAAAGCTCGAAATTTTCTCTTGGTGGACAGGAGCTGGTGAGGAAGACGGGCTAAAGGCACTCATTCAATTGTTTGAAGAGGAGAATAAAGACATTCCAATTGAAAATGCAGCCGTCGCAGGTGGTGCTGGTACGAATGCAAAGGCTGTCCTGACTAGCCGTATGCAGGGAAATGATCCGCCTGCTACGTTTCAAGTGCATGGCGGGGCGGAGCTGAATGAGAGCTGGGTCGCGGCAGGCAAAATGGAGCCTCTGGATGATTTATATGAAAAAGAAGGCTGGAAAGACAAATTTCCAGAATCACTGATTGACCTTGTCAGCAAAGATGGGAAAATCTATTCCGTGCCAGTGAACATTCACAGGGGCAATGTGCTTTGGTATAACAAGAAAGTATTTGATGATGCAGGCTTAGAGCCGCCAACGACATTTGATGAATTTTTCAAAACAGCAGATGCATTAAAGAAAAAAGGAATCACACCACTTGCACTTGGAGATAAGGAGCCTTGGGCAGCAACTCATTTGTTTGAAAGTGTTTTGCTGGGTGTATTAGGTGCAGATGGTTATCAAAAACTTTGGGCTGGCGACATGAAAATGGATGACCCGAAAGTGAAGGAAGCGGCAGACATCTTTGGACGTATGCTCGAATACGTCAATGACGATCACAGTTCACGTAACTGGCAGGATGCCTCACAGCTCGTGGCAAAAGGAGAAGCGGCGATGAATGTGATGGGCGACTGGGCGAAGGGGTACTTTGTGAATGATCTTGATTTGAAGGTGAATCAAGACTTTGGATACGCGGCGACTCCTGGAACGGAAGGAAGCTTTATGGTGATCACCGATACATTTGGACTGCCAAAGGGTGTGAAACAGCCAGAAAACGTGAAGAAATTCTTATCCGTTTTAGGATCTGTGGAAGGACAGGATGCGTTTAATCCGCTAAAAGGATCGATTCCAGCACGTGTGGATGCAGATGTATCAAAATATGATGAATACGGAAAATCGGCGATGAAGGCATTTAAAGAGTCAAAACTGGCGCCGTCTCTTGCTCATGGCTCAGCTGCTGAAGAAGGGTTTGTGACAAAAGCGAATCAAGCCGTCAATATCTTCGTGACACAAAAAGACAGCAGTCAGTTTGTTTCATCATTAAAAGATGCAATGAAATAAAGACGAAGGAGGCGGCGGCTAGGCACCGCCTCTTTTTTAGAAAGGAGTGCAGTTTCATGCGCATAGACACATCGCCGATGACAAAAACACCTGTGCCCAAAGTTAAACGTATGCGGAAAAAATGGAATGGAGACCAGCTGCTGGCGCTGCTCTTTTTAGCCCCGTCAGCGGTTTTATTATTCATCTTTGTTTACGGTTTTATTGGCTGGACAGGATATGTGTCATTATCAAACTGGACCACGCTTGTTCCTGATTTCTCTTTCGCAGGTCTTCGCAATTATGTCATGCTGTTTCAAGATTTCCGCTTTCAATCAGATCTTCGAAACACGGTCTTTTTCACTTTATTTTTTATTGGAGCGGTCATTGTCTCTGGTCTCGCACTTGCGATTTTACTAGACCAGAAGATCAAGGGGGAATCTCTTTTTCGGAATTTATTCTTCTTTCCGATGGCTCTTTCCTTCGTTGTCACAGGAGTCGTATGGCAATGGATTTTAAACCCGTCAACTGGGGTGAATTTATTTTTGAAAACGCTTGGTATCCAGCCTAAGTGGTATACGGATACGAACATATTGGCCGGATTTGTCTGGGGGAAAATTGAGTTTGGTGTACCTGCGGCCATGATTGCTGTTGTGATTGCAGCTGTTTGGCAAATGACAGGCTTCTCTCTGGCGATGTATTTGGCGGGGCTACGAGGAATTCCAGAGGAAGTAAGAGAGGCTGCTAGAATGGATGGCGCAACGGAGTGGCAGATTTACTGGAAAATCATTTTCCCTCTTTTAAAACCGATTACTGCAAGTGTTGTCATCATCATGGCTCACATTTCTTTAAAGATCTTCGATTTGATTTACTCGATGACAGGGCCGGGTGCGAACTTTGTCACGGATGTTCCGGGCGTGTATATGTTTGAAATGACCTTTAGAGGAAACCATTATGCAGGCGGTGCCGCCATTGCGGTTGTCATGCTGATCTCTGTTGCGGTCTTTATCGTGCCATATCTCCTGTCGAGCCGGAAGGGGGCTTCATCATGACAGCCAGATGGTTTGTCCGTCCAGTTCTTTATGCTTTATTGATTTTGTGCAGTCTCTTTTTTCTGATGCCTGTTTATGTCATGCTCGTCACAAGCTTGAAGCCATTAGGTGAAGTCACCCTTGAGCGAATGTGGTCGCTGCCATCTACTATCGATTTTTCAAGCTATCAAATCGCGTTTGAAAAGCTGGCGCCCAATTTAATGAATTCTCTTTATCTTGTCATTCCCGCTACTTTATTGTCTGCTGTATTAGGTGCAATGAATGGCTATGTATTATCAAAATGGCGTTTCAAAGGATCAGAAGTCGTCTTTACGCTGATGCTGTTTGGGATGTTTATTCCATATCAAAGTATTCTAATTCCACTTATTCAATTTTTGCGTGAAGTCGGATTGTATAATTCAATTCCAGGGCTTGTGCTTGTCCATGTCGTATACGGACTTCCGATCACAACACTCATGTTTCGAAATTTCTATGTGAGCATCCCAGATGAAATGATTGAATCGGCGAAAATGGATGGTGCAGGGTTTATCGGGATTTTCAGACATATGATTCTTCCGCTTTCGATCACAGGATTTGTTGTGGTGGCCATTTGGCAGTTCACAAATGTGTGGAATGAATTCTTATTTGCGGTCACGATGACCACTGCGGAGCATCAGCCGGTGATGGTTGCCTTGCAAAATCTATCAGGCAGTCAAATTGTGCAATGGAACGTCCAAATGGCAGGGGCGATATTGGCTGCGCTGCCGACACTACTCGTCTATATTCTTCTTGGAAAATACTTTGTCAAAGGGCTTCTTGCTGGCTCTGTCAAAGGGTAAAATATTTTTTGTGTTATCGTTTTCATTCGGTGTACTGAAAGGATTGACTTCTCTTTAGATAGCGTCATAATAAAAGTTGAGACTTACTAGTTTTCATCAAGCTAGGTAAGGATTATCAAAGGGTAGCAAAGGGAGGAGTCATTCTGAATGAAGCAGTCACCAATTTTTTTACTGCCTGAATTGAAGGAGAGAATATGGGGAGGTACAGCCTTAAGGGATCAATTTGGCTATGATATTCCTTCTGATCAAACGGGAGAATGCTGGGCAATTTCTGCTCATCCAAACGGACCAAGTGTCGTGCAAGACGGTCCATATAAAGGGAAAACGCTGATCGAACTTTGGGACAATCATAGAGAATTGTTTGGGGGGATAGAAGGCGACCGCTTCCCGCTGTTAACTAAAATATTAGATGCAAACCAAGACTTGTCCGTTCAAGTTCATCCAGATGATGATTATGCGGAAAGACATGAAAATGGCGAGCTTGGAAAAACAGAGTGCTGGTATATCATTGACTGCGAAGAAGGAGCAGAAATGATCTATGGGCACAATGCAAGAACAAGAACTGAGCTTGTCACCATGATGAATAGCGGAGATTGGGAAGGTCTTTTGCGGCGGGTGAAGATTAAGCCTGGTGATTTTTATTATGTGCCAAGCGGTACCATCCATGCGCTTTGCGAAGGAACGCTTGTCCTTGAAACGCAGCAAAGCTCAGATACAACCTATCGCGTATATGATTATGAACGAAAAGACCAAGATGGCAACGAACGTGAACTTCATTTTGCGCAAGCGATTGATGTCACAACAGTTCCTCATGTAGACGGGTATGCAGATGAATCAGTTGAAACACGCCGGGGAGTGACCATTCGTACATTTGTCGAAGCAGAATATTTCTCTGTGTATAAATGGGAAATTGATCAAAAAGTAGAACTTTCGCAGGATTATCCGTTTTTGCTATGCAGTGTGATTCATGGAGAAGGGTCTTTAGAGCATGACGGACACACATATCCACTGCCAAAGGGCGCTCATTTTATTCTGCCGGCTGAAACAGGAAGCTTCTCAATTGAAGGATCTTGTGAACTGATTGTGTCGCATATATAAATAAAAAGACTTTCAAGCATACAAACAGCTTGAAAGTCTTTTTTATTTCATCATATATAGAAAGGTTAGTTTAGAACTTTATAGAAAGTGTCCATTGCTTTTTTATTATACTCTTTATAATTGAATGAAGCATAAGAAGGGTGTGTCTGAGAGCTAAAGTTATTTAAACCTTCTATAAGTCCATCAATACTATTATTGACTAAAGCCCCGTATTTACCATTCTCTAAAACAGTTCTGTTGGCAATGATATCTGTTGCTAAAATATCCATACCTAGTGTCATTGCTTCTAAAAGGACCATTGGCTGCCCTTCATAATGGGAAGATAAAACAAAGCAATCACACATTTTTAGGATGGTAAATGGGTTTTCAACTTGGCCTACTAAGAACACATGGTTTTGCAATTCTAATTGGTCTATTAACTTTTGAAGGTTATTCTTTAGTGGACCATCACCGAGAATATATAGCCTGCTATTTGCGTTTGTTTCGACATGATGCTTAAACGCAGTGATTAAATTATCTTGCCCTTTCTCTGGTGATAAGCGTCCCATATTAACAAAATTATAGTGATGTTTTGATGGATAAGGGACAAATTCATTTTCTATTTGGAACCCGCGAATTTCGATAATTTCAAGTGCTTTTTTATCTACCCAGCCTATTTTTTCATTATTGAGCTCAATTGCACAGTATGTTGATATAGGTGTGGTGACCTCTTCAGTGACATCAATTTCTTTTTGATTATATAGATAATAATCTTCCACAACTTGAAATCGTGTATTTTCATTTGTTTTATTATAAATTTTAAACTCATTTAAATGAAGCAAAGCAGAATAACTCACTTCTTTACGATTTAAAATAGATTGAGGGTCTAATTGTTTAAATGCTTTTACGTTTAACCACCCAATCACTTTTCCATCATAAGAAAATTGATAATAGGTAGATGTGTTGGTTTTATGGCTCTTGGTTACAGTTACAATCGCATCTTTATAGAGATCAGCGCTGCAGACTTCAGCATAACCGAAATTTGGATATGCTTTAGACCATACTTTATGATTTTCTGTATGAACAATCTTCATTTTCTTGTTTAAATTTCTTTCTAAAAGTGTTCTATTATTCAAAGAGTGAATAAATTCTTCATGTCTATGGTAATTTTCAGTTAATAATGTGTGCTTTTCTTTTTCGATCAATGCTTGTTTATCTTTAGGGAGATCACTATTAACTTCGTAATTTTTCAGTATTTTTAGTGCTGAGGAATCTATCCATCCTATTAATTGTTTATTAATATAAAATCTGCTATAGACGGAGCGCTCAGTTCTAGCTTCTCTATCTATTTCCACCATAATATTCTTATATGGATGGCTAGAAGAAACCTTTTTAATTCCCTTCGTTTTATAGGGTTTTGTCCAAATATCATTGCGCTTAGGAGATGCAATCACTGCTAGTTTATGAACTTCTTCTTCACATATAATGCTATCTGGTAGAATCTTAAACGCTTCTTTATTTAACCATCCCACCACATGATCTTCATAAGTGAATTTATATAAAACTTCGTTTTGTTTTGTTACAGCTTGTCTTGTAATCATGACCACTTTATTTTCAAAATCTTTAGCTGAAAAAGTGGAAAAATTATTTTCAACTAATGTAGGGAGTATTTTATCGTGTTTATTGCTTAAAATTTTCGCCCTGGATTTAAAAGGTTTATTCGATATGATTGGGCTGTTATCTTCTTCGCTAGAAGTTAATTCTGTTCCTAAAATTTTGTCTGGGTTAATGGAGTTCATTACATAATCAAATTTACTTTCTTCTGCATATTGAGATAAATTCTGTTTGTTTAACTCCATTGTCCCTTTAGAGACACTCACTAACTTATCGAATTTATCATATATGGTGAATAAACCTCTCAGATTAATTCTATGAGGTTTCTTACCGTTAATCGTTCTTTCGCTATCTGAGAGAAGATCATTATGCATAAAACATATTTTTGTTTTCGCATCTGCAGAAACGAGATATTTAGCCCAGTATAAACTATAGCCACTAAAATCAATCACATGATCAAAAGTGGATTTTCCGAATAGGCGCTTGAATTCTCTGGAATAAGCTTCTTGTGGATAGAGTCTTTTTTCTAGTTTCCCTTTTGCTCCGCGATTATGAATTAATTTATCTTTATAAACTTCTTGCAGAGTATATACAGGTAAGCCCGGCTTGAAGATAAATCTGACATTTTTATTGACTTTTGCAATATTATTTAATACTTCTTTTGAGTTTGGTGTACTCATATAACAACTCACATCATATTTATCATAATCAATATTTTGAGTTAAGTTAATGAAAGAGGAAGTAATACCATTATTTTTCATACCTCCTGGATATATCAATATCTTTTCTTTCACTTTATTATGAGTATTGATGCAGCGAACGGTTTCAGTCTCATTATTGAAGATAGCCTCAACTACTCTTTCAGTCACTTTACCATCGTCGTACTTTGTGAAGTCATGTTTAAACTGCTCATACTTGGTTTTGAATTCTAAACTTATTTCCTTTATTCGACCAATTGATTCTGCCAGATCTCTTATATTATAGACACGAGGTCCTGGAAGGTCTTCAAGATTAAAATACATTCCCCGTTCTTCGTTATATTCATCTGCGTCCCACATATAAAATAGGACTGGTTTATTTGTAACTAAAAAATCAAAGAATATACTCGAATAGTCAGTGATCAATAAATCGGTCGCACTTAAAAGCACATTTGTATCAATAAAATCCGGTATAAGCCGGCCTTGTAATTCCGTTGATCGACTTGCTTGGTGATAAAGAAATGGATGAAGCTTAAGAAGAATATTATATTCTTGACCGCATCGTTCTTGTAAGTAATTCAGGTCAGAAGTGATCTGAGTTAAATTATTTTTAACCTTACCAACATTCGTCCCTTTCCATGTCGGTGCATATACAATAGTTTTTTTCTCTAAAGATAGGCTAACTCCAAAAGATTGAAGATTTTTTTTAAATGCGAGAGGATCAGTATTTAATGTTAGATCAATTCTTGGATATCCTTCTTCTATTATTTTCCCTGAAAAAATGTGTTTTAGCTTATAGCTATTTAAGAACATACTTGTTGTATGTTCATTTGGGCTAATAAGATAGTCTGAGCTTAAAAAATTTCTTAATACGTTCTGAGAATGTGCGGGATTTCCTGGAATATCAAAGCCCATATACTTTAATGGTGTACCATGCCACGTATTAATATAGACTTGCTCTTCTTTACATATAAAAAATGGTTGGAAAGTAGAGTTATTGATTAAATATTTTGCAGTGGCTAAATATTTCAAATAGTCTTTAGAATTTCTTTTGACAAAAATCACGTTTTTGTCATCTCTATACTTATTTAAAATTGGTTTTAATGTTTCAAAGTCTTCAATAGACCAAATGTGAGTATAGTCTTTAAAATTAGGCTGATGAAGCAAATATTCAAAAATGGCTAAAGGACTATCAGTCATGCTTTTTCCATCTCTAGATTCATAAAGTACGGTTTTATCAACAACATCAAGATGTTGATAATAATATGCATATAGGTTATTCCTTTGGTGTCTTTTATCTTTAATAAAATTCCTTAAAGGGTCTTTGAGAAAGTTTATTTTCCTTTTTAAAATCTTTTTGTTCCGTTTTAGGATCTTCTTATTCATGGTTGTGACTCCTTTTAATCTTCCTTTTTAAAAAGTCAAAAATTTGTTGTAATATACAGACAAGTGAATTTAAAAATTTCGATAAAAAAATACAAATGATGCTATATGATACCATATCTTTAAAGAGAAATTAATATGATACTAAATCTTTAATGGAAATTTAAGATGATGAAATGATATTTAGGTGAAAAACATCCTGAATATGTCATTTTTCATAGATAGATATAAATATAATGAGTCTTTTGTTGTTAAAATAATTAGGTGATTCTGTCGATAAAGAGATTAGTAAACTATTATGCAAAGTTAAGAGAGGGACAGGGAACATGAAAAAAACCATCAAGATTATGTTACTCGCAGCTGCCTTTGGTATGACATTACACACGGGTAAAGAAGCGCAAGCAGCCTCCTATGTCGATCAATCCATTTATACGATGAACACCTCAAAGGTATTTACAACAGAAGCAGAAGTGAAAAAAGCAGTGGAAACACTGAAGAAAGACAAAAAATGGACAGCCACTTATCAAACCTCAGGAAATACGTCGACCTATCAGCTCACTGCTTCAGGATATGATTCGCAAGCAGCAGCGAATGCAAGTGCAGCTGCATTAAAAAAAGAAGTGGGCATGAGCGGTACGGTGTCTCCAGTAGGTGACCGCCTTCCTTTACAAAAGGTGGTATCTGACCCAGTCAATGATGAAAGTCAGGCGAAAAAGCTCTCACTTGAACTAACGAAAACATCAGGGCTCAATAGCTCCTATGAAGTCATCAATCAAAGCAAACCTTCTTATCAGGTCATATCAGGAACCATTGATTCTGAAACGAAAGTGAAAAATATTCAAACTGAACTGCAAAAGCAGGCAGGCGTCACCAGTACATACCAAACCGAAACGAAAGCTGGCACTGTGTATCAGCTGATTTCAAGCGGTATTATTGGACAAAGTAAGGCGAATACCATTCTGCAAGGCTTTCAAAAGGCATCTGGTTTAAAACCAGTCCTTCAAACGGTGACAGCAGGTAAGCCGTATTACATCGTCACATCCGCTGCACAAGCGAATCAGTCGAAAGCACAGACGCTCCTTACCCAGCTGCAAAAAGAAGCAAAGATCAGCGGGAAGATTCAAAAGGCTGGTGCCTTAAAAAATGTCTACAGCTTGGAATCAGGCTATTTTAAAGACAACAAACAAGCAGCTTCAGCTGCAGCTCAGATTAAGAAACAAACCGGTGCTGCAGGTGCTGTCCAGCGAGTGGGAAAAACAAAAAATTATATCGTGAAGCTCAATCAACTGAACGATACAGCTTACGCCAAAACGGTAGCCTTTTTCAAGAAAAAGAAATGGCGCTACACGTCCAAAAAGATTTCTTCTACACAGCCATATCAAGTCGTGACGGGAAACCTTTTAGGAGATGAAGAGGCGAAAAAAGCAGCGGCTTTCTTCCAAAAGAAAAAAGTATCTGCGACAACGAAAAAAACTGGCAAGGTATCAGACAGCACATATCGACTCGTCGTCAATCAAGCAGTGGACCAAGCGAAAGTGAATAAAGGTGCCGCCTACTTAAAAACGCAGAAGCTGACAAGCAGCATCAAGACAAGCAAGGGACAGGCTGTCAGCAAAACATATAGTCTTAAGACAACACCTGTATATGAACAAACTAAAGTGAAGCAGGCTCAAGAGATCATCAAGAAAAATGGTATTGCCAGCAGTACAAAAACGCTGACAGAAGCGGTCAAGCAATACCGTATCACGACAGAGCCGACAGTGAATCAGACAAAACTGAATCAAGCACTCAGCTATTTGACGAAACAAAAAATGAAGGCCGCTGCTCAAAAAACAGGCGCAGCCGATTATGCTCAATATCAGATCAAAACAGGTGTCATCTCAACAGCTGCACTTCGTGACCAAGGCATGGCATTTTTCAAAAAACGGAATGAAACCGCTGTGTATACAACAACAACGAAACCAACTTACAAAATCAACATTACGCAGCAATTTACAGGATTACCAACTGTAAATGAAGCCATTGCTTTTGTGAAAAGCCAATATGGCTGGACCGCCACAGCCGTAAAAATTAAAAATGGCCCAATGGTCATGCAAACGAACTACAACCTTACTGTCAATGAGATGGTCAACAAACAAATGAAGGTGTCACCACAGACAGATGGTGCGGCCTATGTCTATGCAGCATATGTAGACCAAGCCACATCGACAGTGAATACGGATGGCTTAAATGTCCGTTCTACACCTGATTCGAGCTCTGCAAGCAACATTGTGGCACAGCTCAATAAAGGAGCAAAAGTGAAACAGCTTGGGAAAGAAGGGAACTGGATCAGGATCAACCTCGGCTGGAGAAATGCAAGTGCAGCAGAGGTGCAAAAATATGTAGATCCAGCTAATATTGCCGAAGGCACGCAATCTTATTTTCAATTTCTGAAACTCTCTGAAGCTGCGAATCTCAATCCAGCAGAGGTCAATTCAAAGATTTTAGCAGGAAAAGGGATTCTTGCGGGTAAAGGACAAGCCTTTATTACAGCAGCAAAAACGTATCATATCAACGAAATTTATCTTATTTCTCATGCGTTGCTTGAAACGGGTAACGGAAGTTCCATTTTAGCGAATGGTACAATGTATAATGAAAAGAAAGTTTATAACATGTATGGCATTGGCGCATATGACAGCAATCCGAATTATCTAGGTGCAAAGTATGCGTATGAACAACAATGGTTCACGCCAGAGGCTGCCATTATTGGCGGAGCAAAATTCATTGGCAACAGCTATATCAATAATGCCACATACAAGCAAGATACAATTTATAAAATGCGCTGGTCGGCTACAGCGACTCATCAATATGCAACAGATATTGGCTGGGCTTCTAAGCAAGTCACTCGCATGTATAGTTTGTATAACCTGCTTGATGACTATACGCTGTATTATGATATCCCGGTATATAACAAATAAAAAAACGTCCGTGCTTCCTAATGAGAAGCCGGACGTTTTTTGTGTAGGAGCAGCTGCTGTTCAATAAATGAGAGGAGCTGCTGACTGGATTGTCCCTTTGAATATTGGTTCCATTCCTCAGCAAAGGTTTTGATTCGTTCTTTATTGGTTGATCCGTTTAGGTGTAAAAGCTCCTGCAAAAGCATGTCTTGAGTGACGCAAGCCTTACCAGGAATGATATCTTCATACCGATCGACTAAGCCGCGTTTCTCTCGATAAGTGTCTAAGTCATAAGTGAAGAACAACACAGGCTTTTCGAGCAGTGCATATTCAAACACAATGGACGAATAATCTGTCACCAGGACATCACAAGCACAAAGCAATGGATAGAGCGGCTGATCGGACACATCAAATATCCATTCACCGTCTGTTTCTGCTTTCGCTAAATGTTTGACCGCAGGATGAAGCTTGACGAGCAGAATGTAATCGCCATTCATCTCAGTTTGCAACTGCTCTTTTGAAAAAGGCAGCACAAGACCGTCCATTGCAAAGTCTCGATAGGTCGGTGTATAGAGCAGGATCTTTTTCCCTTTTGGGATATCATTTAGCTTCAAGGAAGGCTGGTGCTGTTCATAGTACATATCCGTCAGTGGTACACCAGTTGGTAAAAAGCGTTCATCGTTGACCCCAAACGAGGTCTTGAAAATCTCACGCATGTGATCTGAGCCTGTCACAATGTAATCGAAAGACGCATAGACACGTTTGAAGCGTTCGATGTCACGGGGACTTCGTTCAGAATTTGAAGCATCTTCAAGCCCGAACTTTTTCAAAGCCCCATTGGCATGCCATACTTGAATACAGGTGGTAGAAGGCCGTTTTCTGAGCACACTCGTCATGAGAAAGTAATTATCCGTCACGACAACCTTGCTTTTAAACATCGTATATATACATTGAATGAGATGGAGAGGATTTTTTTCATGAAAATAGCGAAATGACAAATGAGGCTCGTCCTTTTCTATCGCAGAAGCATGCTTCGTATAGAGGACAGTAAGCTTCATTGTCATGTTCGCCTGTTGTTGATAAGTATGAATGAGAGCAGCCGCATTCTCTTGGAATGAAACAAGCAGCGTCACCTGGTTTTCACGCGGCTTCACGCCGCTCATCAGCCATCCAATGAAAGAAATAAAAGCTGCGTAACATGAAATCATCATTGAGCGTATATTCATCATTTATCAGTCTCTCACAGCTGCTTCGTCTGATCCTTTACCTGCTCAGGATAGTAACGTTTTTTTCCTTTGCTTTCCTTTAAGACGGCAAAAGCGTACTTAGGAATATTGAGCATTCGTTTCCATCTCCATGGATTCACAATCAATCTGTACAGCCATTCTGTATTTGTCTTAATCATCCAGCGTGGTGCACGCTTCACCGTTCCGCTAAATACATCAAAGCTTCCGCCTAAACCGATGCAAACAGCCTGCGGGAATAAATGGCGGTATTCATAAATAAAGTTCTCCTGGTTTGGATAACCTAAAGCAACGAACACCATATCAGGTTTCGAGCGCGCGATTTGCTTCGCAACGAAACGTTTATCGGCTTGATAGCCGTCACAGCTTCCTGCAAGGACCACATTTGGATATTCCGTATCAATTCGCTGTTTCACAGCCTCAAGCACTTCTTTTTTCGCACCATATAAAAAGATTCTTTTAGACTGCTTGTTTGCTAGATCAAGCATAGACATGAAGACATCAAAGCCAGCAATTCTTGACTTAAGCGGACTTTGGGTCATACGAGACATCAATACGACGCCTACACCATCCGGCAGTACATAATCCGCAGATGAGACAACTTGATGGTACGCATGATCCTTCATGACGGCATAGCCTATCTCTGGATTGACAGTCGCAATCATGGCGCCTCTTCTCTGAGAAATATGATGCTGGTTCATATAGCTGATAAATTCATCTAAGTCGCCGTTTACATAAGAAAGGTTAGAGACCACTTCTGTTTGCATTGTTTAGACCTCCTTTTTAACTTGTTATCTATGAACGTTCATTGTAAATTCATTCTTCACCTACTCATCATTTTATCACAGATGCTCCATGAAATATTAACAATAACTTTACAAACCTTTAAATTTCATGACATTTTCATCATTTCATCTGGACAATCCTTTGTGAAACATTGATTCTTCGGACTTTTCCTCCTGTGCCCAATAAATTGGAAATAGTTTGTCTTTACATCTGCTTAACGTTTGGTGGGCGCTGTGATATAATGAGGTTCCGAAGAGCGAATCGAATATCACAGGATTACGGATAAATTACTGCACGAGTGCAGTCGAATAAGGATTGAAGAAAGGAGTTTATGTTTACAATGAAGAAAGTTATTACTTACGGTACATTTGATTTATTACACTGGGGGCACATTAAGCTGCTAGAACGTGCAAAGCAGCTCGGAGATTACTTAGTGGTGGCCATCTCTACAGACGAGTTTAATTTACAAAAATCAAAAAAAGCTTATCACAGCTACGAGCATAGAAAGCTGATTCTTGAAACCATTCGTTATGTAGACGAAGTCATTCCAGAAAACAGCTGGGATCAAAAAGTCCGTGACGTGCAAGAGCACGATATTGATGTGTTTGTCATGGGAGATGACTGGGAAGGTAAATTCGATTTCTTAAAAGAACATTGCGAAGTCGTATACTTGAAAAGAACAGAAGGCATCTCGACAACACAAATTAAGGAAGAAATTGCAGGACTTTAATAGATCGAAAAAAAGTACTTCTTATCTTTTGGTGAGAAGTACTTTTTCATGTAAAATACAATGAGTAAGCCATCAATATTATGAAGGAGAGCTTCCTTTGTTTCAAAATTGGATGAAGAAAAAAGTTGAAGACACATTGGATCAACCTGAACAACATGAAACAATGGCATCAATGGACGTGCCTGATATGGACTACTACTTTATTATGGGTGATGTGCCAAAACAGGATGAGAGCTTAACGAAGTCTTTAAAGACAAGGATTAAGCCTTTGGCTGATCAACATAAACGTACTGCAATTTTAACTTTAAATTATGATGCAAATGTGAAAGAACGTATTCATCGCATGGGAGAGTTCTTTTCTCCTGAGGTTGACATATTGAATGTATATGAACACTATATTCTACCGGAAAGTGGTAGTAAAAGACGTTACTCGGAATTTATTGTTGGTGAATCATTGCATTCGATCAATGAAGCAGTGATTCCAGCAGATGAATCCACGATTCAAGTGACGAGATATGAATTGCCTGCTTCCCCCATTTGTTATATTGATCAATATAATGAAGAGCAGCAACTGGTGAAGAGGGAAGAATACAATTGGCAGGGCTTTTTATGCAGAGTACAAAGCTTTGTTCCCCATACAGGTGCACTATACTTAGAGGAATTAATCAATGAAGATGGCAGTATTTATATGGAGCTCATCTATCCTGGTGATGCAAAAAAGAATCCAGTCCGGCATATTAATTGGTATAAAAAAACAGGGATTCAAACATTTACAAAGAAGACGGATATTAAACAATTATGGCTATCCAGCATTCAATCACAAAATGACCGTTTGAAACTGATGATTACAGAAGACCGGGATCAAGACCGCCACCTGTTTAAAATCGATCAGCCTGAAACAACCTATTACGCTGCATTTGTGCATCACGCACATTATGAGGAAGATCTGCATCAAGTCAATTCTCAATATGGAGAATTATTTAAACAAATAAGAAAACAGCAAGTGGATGCTGTCTTTTTTGGGGATACTAAACATAAAGAAGATATCGAAAAACTATTGGGAGAACAAGCCTATTTTTATCTTGTTCCTTCTGACGAAGAGACTGTTTGGAATACGGCCATTCATCATATGCTCGAAAATCGTGAGCATAAAGATGAACTGAGAGGGATCGTTGACAGTATGAAATGGGTCTTGCGTGATCTAAGCTCTGAGCATCATGTTCTTCACCTTCAACTCGAGTTAAAAGATGAAATGAGTCAAGCGGATCATGTGCAAATTGATTTCGCAGGATATGATCGAGTGAATGGAGCTGAAATCATCTCTCAAACAATCGATGAGAACCATCAAGTCAGCTTCCCAATCGGCCATTTTCAAACAAAGAAAAACATTGAAATCAACCAAACGAAATTTGTGGATTTTTACATTCGTTTTAAAACAGAAGAACTTCAAGAGGTTTTGCAGCGACTAGAAATAGAAGGTGAGCTGCTTACGAATAAACCATCGTCCATCGATGGATGGTCATATCAAACGAAACAAGGCAACTATTCTTGGAAAGTGAAATAGTGATATAACATAACGGTAAGATTTCTGAACAGAGGAGATTAACGATTAATGATTGAAGAGGGAATTCATAAGAAGAGTGTCGTTGAAGGGTTAAAAAATCATCATGAGAAACTAGAAATGCTGATTCGCATATACGATGACATGCCATTAACAGATAGAGAATTTTATTTGTTTATGAGGGAGAGAGTTTCGAAACAAGAACTTTTCCTTCCGCTTGTTCATCAAGAAGAGAATCTATTCAAATTGGTATTGAATGAAGCATCACTGCCGCTTGCGTTAGAGCAAGGCCAGACATATAACTTGTATGTCACGGACTATTTAAGCACAAACAAAGAAGAGGATGAGGACGAGCTTGAGGACTCAGCTTATGATTCTGATTCCGAAGAAGAGGAAGAAGAAGTAAAAGAAGCGGATATCAATACAGATATTGAATCTGAAGAGAAAACGTCAAACTATAAACGCCGTTTAAAAATGGAAATAGAAAAGCCTGAGCTGACCTTTTTAGAAAATAAAGACGCCATGCTGTGTATCATTCCATACCGTACAGACAAAGGGAATGCTTCTTTGAAAATCAAGCGTGAGCTAAAGGTTGTGAAATTCAATCATATCGAGCTCAACAAAGGGTGTATGTTATCTTTATCCGGGTATGCAGGTGTATTAAGTGCAGAACATCCGTATGAGATCAAAGAAGCAAAGCTTTTATTGAAGAAAAATGGTGAAGAACCAATTGAACATCGCTTTCCGGTTAATATCACCCATATAAAAGACGAAGTGATCGAATACCGTGATGATCAACATGTACCACAGCTTTATCAATTTTTAGCAGAAGTCCCTTTAGAGGAATTGACCTATTCATTAAACAAACGCTTTGTATATCGCTTCTACCTTGAATTTATCTGCGATGTAAACGGCGTAGAGGAAACATTAACAACCACTTCTTTAGTGCTTGGAGACCGCTCGAACAAACTCAAAGGACTTGTTCAAATTCATAAACAAAACGATGTACCGATTCGATATGAAGTGTACCGAAAGAAAAAAAGACAAACGCTTGGCATCCGTGTTAATGATTACACAATGAAAACACGTGCCAAGTATTACGTCAAAAGTAAGTGGAAGAAATTCAAAAAGAAGATCAGTAAAATCAAAAAAGTCCGTAACCGTCTTGTGACAAGAACGTTTAAAACGACCTTTAAACTGGCGAGTAAGCTGTCTGTGAAAAAGAAAACGGTTGTTTTTGAAAGTTTTAACGGAAAACAATTCAGTTGTAACCCGCGTGGGATTTATGAGTATATGAAAGAACATCACCCTGAATATACGCTGATCTGGAGCGTTAAAAAGGGTCATGAAGCACCGTTTAAGGAAAAAGGTATCTACTATATCAATCGTCTGTCATTAAAATGGATCTTTGCGATGGCAAGAGCCGAGTATTGGGTCGTAAACAGCCGTTTGCCGCTATGGGTTCCAAAGCCAGATCACACAACATACTTGCAGACTTGGCACGGTACGCCGTTAAAACGGCTGGCAATGGACATGGACGAGGTGCATATGCCTGGAACAAACACGAAGAAATACAAAAAGAATTTCACAAAAGAAGCATCGAATTGGGATTATCTCATTTCTCCTAATGCCTACTCGACTGAAATCTTTACACGTGCGTTCCAATTCCAAAAGACCATGATTGAGTCAGGATATCCGAGAAATGACTTCCTTCACAATCAAAACAATGAAGAAACGATGAGAGCACTGAAACAAAAAATGAACCTGCCGCTCGATAAAAAATTGATCTTATACGCACCGACATGGAGAGACGATCAATTTTATAAAAAAGGGCAGTACAAATTTGATTTAGACCTTGATCTGCATGAACTCAGAGCTGCAATCGGAGATGAATATATCATCATTCTGCGTATGCACTATCTAGTTGCTGAAAACTTTGATTTAGGGCCGTATGAAGGCTTTGCCTATGACTTCTCTCATTACGAAGACATTAGAGACCTTTATATGATTTCAGATCTGCTCATCACAGATTACTCATCTGTGTTCTTTGATTATGCAAACCTCAAACGTCCGATGCTGTTCTATGTGCCAGACATTGAAACATATCGTGACAAGCTCAGAGGCTTCTACTTCGACTTTGAACAAGAAGCACCTGGACCACTTGTGAAAGAGACAGCAAGTGTCATTGACTGGGTGAGAGAAACAGAACAGCCGACCTTTACACTACCAGAATCATTCGCACCGTTTTATGAGAAATTCTGCTACTTAGAGAGCGGGGAGTCGTCGAAGCGGGTTGTGGACACTGTTTTTAATTATTAAATATGATATTGAAGGCATAAATCACTTTATACACGTTTTTTGTGTATTTTGACTGATTTATGCTTTTTTCTTTGAGTGAAACACCAACCTTGAACCCATTTTCTTTCTTAATTGTATTCAAAGTTTACGAGAAAAAAGAATTATTTTTATCGATTTTTATTTGCAATTGGTTAGAATATTAGGCTTAAGTATTGAAAAAATTGTTGTTTTTACACAAGTGAAAACCTATAATTGTATGTATAATAGAGAAATTGTTAAAATATGAATCTGTTTCTAAAATTGTCGTCAATTGAAAGTGAAGGGGATCATTTTGTCCAAAAAAATTTTGCTTATCACTCAAAACTTTTATCCTGAAATTGGTAGTGCTGGTAATAGGCTTAAAAATATATATTTAATGCTCCAGAGAAAAGGTTATGATGTTAGAGTTTTAACAACTCACCCAAGTTATCCTGAAAAGGACTTCTATCATAATGATAAGTTTTGGGATGAGGAAGAATTAAATAGTGAAGATAAGAGAATTATAAGAGTTGCAGTGAAAAATAAGAAATATGCATTTAGTTTTATAAATAGACTTATTTATTATCTAGAAATCATGTCGAGAATGATCATATTTATTTTTAGAGATAAAAATAAATATGATCTAATTTATGTTACAACTCCACCAATATTTGTCGCATTTTCGGGAGTAATTGCAAAACACAAATATAAGTCAAAAATGATTTTAGATATAAGGGATTTGTGGCCAGACTCATTAAAGGGTGTGGGTGTCTTTAAACATTCTTTAATTATTTGGTTTTTCAAAAGAGTTGAAAAATATATTTATAAAAAATCTGATCACATCGTAATAAATAGCAAAGGATTCCAAAATCATTTGATGGATCAAAAAGAGAAAATAACATTCATTCCAAATTCAGCAAGAAAAGAAGAGTTACCTAACAATGATAAGAAAACAACAGAACAATTTACAGTTGTTTTTGCTGGTAATTTAGGGTTAGCCCAAGATATAAACGTCTTTGAGAATATTATAGAGAAACTTAAAGATCATGATATTAAAGTGATAATAATCGGTTATGGGGTTAATAAACAAAAACTTGAGAAATCTATAGCTGAAAAAAAATTTCAACATGTTGAATTCATTATACCAATGTCAAGAAAAGAATGCCTGGAAATAATGGCACAATGTGATGTTGGTATAGCAACTCTTAATCACTCGGTTATCTTTGAGACAGTGCTCCCTGGGCGAATTATAGACTATTTAAGTTGTAAGTTACCTGTAGTTGCATCGGTCTCAGGTTATTCAAAAGAGTTAATTGAGCGAGAAGAAGTTGGATTAATCGCAAGTACGAAAACTAGTAATGAAATGGTTTCTCATATTCTTCATTTATATAAAAATCCTAAACTAGTTGAATCAATGAAACGTAATTGTGGCACGTTTATTGAAAAAAACTTTTTGTGGGATAATAATATACTGATATTAGATGAATTAATAAAAAAAATAATAAAAAAGGTTAATTAGTCATGAAAAAAAATATATGTATGTATGTTTGGAACCACTTTACAAATGATGCTAGAGTAATGAGAGAATGCACAGCATTGTCAGAAAAAGGATACACTGTAGACTTAATTTGTATACATGATCCGTCAATGAAAGATTTAAAGAGATATGAAGAAATGAATGACGGGTTTCATGTTTATCGAGTGAAGAGATTCCCACAATGGTTAGTATTATTTCAGACCATAATTAAATTGTTGAAAAGTAAAAAATATCTTTTATTTTTTATTTTTTTAATTTGGATTTTGAGCGTATATTACCAGCCGTTATACACGAGTATAGTTACAATTTTCTTAATACTTTTATTAAAAACAAAAATAAAAACTTTAATTATTCGAGGAAGCATTTTATGCAGAATGATATTGAAGGGTTTTAATAATAAATATGATTTTTATCATTCTAATGATTTGAATACATTACTGCAAGGAGTTATATGCTCTAAGTTTAGACTAAATAAGAAAAAACTAATCTATGATTCACATGAAGTTCAAACTAGTCGTACAGGATATGATAGTAAATTCTACGGAGTGATGGAAAGTTTTCTTTTAAGATTTGTTGATCAAATGATTGTAGAAAATCATACAAGAGCAGAATATAATAAAAATCTTTATGGATTTTACCCTAAGGTAGTTCACAACTACCCGTTTGTTCAAAATAAATCATTAGATCAAGTTAATTTACACAAAATTTTAGGAATTTCAGCAAAAGAAAAAATATTGTTGTATCAAGGAGGAATTCAAACCGGCAGAGGTTTAGAAAATTTAGTGAAAGCTGCTCCATATTTTACAGAAGGAATTTTGGTTTTTATTGGAGATGGGCGTATTAAAAATGAACTTATTCAATTGACTGAAGAAATGGATCTTTCTCATAAAGTTAAGTTCCTTCCAAAGGTTCCTTTAGCAGACCTCCCTAAATATACAAAGAATGCATATTTAGGTTTTCAAGTTCTTAATAATGTCTGTTTTAATCATTATTCAGCTTCTTCAAATAAATTATTTGAGTATCTAATGAGCGGAGTACCAGTAGTTGCTTGTAATTTTCCAGAGATAAAGAAAGTAGTTGAAGGTAACAACGTAGGAATGTGTATTGATTCTCATGATCATGAGGAAATTGCTAAAGCAGTAAATTATATGATTGAGCACCCTGAGAAAACTGCTGAATTTAGTAAAAATGCTTCTGAAGCTAGCAATCAGTACAACTGGGAAAACGAAAAGGAAAACTTCACGCGCATCTACGAATCATTAGGAGGAGAAACTGCTTGAAAAATGAAATTGACTACAGAGCAAAAAGTGTCGAATTAGAAAGAGAGTTAGTTAGTTTGAAGAAAAGGATGCTTCAATATATAGCTGTCATGAAAGAGATAAACAGTGAAGCGTTGTCCCGTGACAAAATAGATGTTTTTAATGGTATAGAAAAAGACCAGTTACTCTCTAAGTTACGCAGGGTAGAAAAGCAATTAGAAGTTACCGAACGCAAACTCTCTGCTTTGCAAAATTCAACATTAGGTAAATTGACGTTAAAGTATTGGAATTTACGTAAACGGTTGAGAAGAGGGGTATAAAAGGAAATGAAATTATTAGAACTACAGAAGGAGCTCGAAAGCTTCGAAACACAGTTAAAAAGAGAGCTGAAGCCAGAAGTTGTTGAAGAGGATGAGCTAGTTAATGCGAGTCTCTGGTTTACTAATAATGATTCTTCTGCTGAAACATTTAATCAAGGTGAAAAATTTATCATTGCAACAAATCAAAAAGAGAAGACTTATCTTTCATTTAAAGAGAAGAATAATAGTTTCAAGATACTTCCTCAACAAGAAATACGGATATATCCAGAGGAAAGAATCAGTGTTGATTTTAGGGTCAAGACATATGGAGATATCAGTGTTGATTTAATAGCGATTGAATATGATGAAAGTAAGAAACTAGGTACTGAAGTAGTGAGACCTAATCAATTGAAAGAATTTATCACATCAAAAAACTCGAGGAATCTGAGAATCGCTTTAAAAATTTCAGGAGAAGGTTTTATCGTTGTTGAAAGCATGAGAATTACTAGAAACCTTGATTTTGATGCCTCATCTTTTTCGAGAATGGACTTATTCCAACATCATACTCCTCGCCATGTTTCAAAACCTCTTAAAGAATTTAAGGTGGCATGTATTTTTGATGAATTCAGCATGACTTGTTTTAAAGAACAAGTGAAGCTCATTCCCTTTACAAAAGATAATTGGAAAGAGGTATTGACACAAACTCCGCCGGATGTACTCATCGTTGAATCTGCATGGAAAGGTAATTTTGGTTCATGGGAGTATATGGTTGGAAAATATAATAATCAAGACCAAAGCGAACTTATTGCGCTAGTTGAATGGTGTAAAAAAAGGGGGATTCCAACTGCATTTTGGAACAAGGAGGACCCGATTCACTTTGAAAAATTCATTCATTCAGCACAACTTTTTGATCATGTATTTACAACTGATCAAAATATGATAAGTGAATACGTAAAGGTTCTTGGAAGACCTACAGTGTATGCTTTACCTTTCTCAGCAGAGCCTAAACTGCATAACCCTATTCAATTAAAGGAGAATAGAATAGATAAGATTTGCTTTGCTGGTTCTTATTATGCAAACAGACATGAAGATAGAAAGAGAGACATGGAGAAAGTCCTGGATATTGCTGCTGAATTCGGTTTGGACATCTATGATCGAAACTATACCTTAAATCAAAAAAAAGAAGGAGATTTTAGTTTCCCTGAAAGGTTTCAACAAAGTATTAAAGGGAGCTTGAAATATGATGAAATAGCAAAGGCTAATAAAGGCTACAAGGTAATGTTAAATGTCAATAGTGTCAAAAATTCACCAACCATGTTTTCAAGGAGAGTATTCGAGGGGTTGGCCAGCGGGACCCCTATATTAAGCAGTTATTCAGAAGGTATTAAAAGAATCTTTAAAGATATTGTTATGATATCAGAAGATGAGGAGACATTAAGGCAACATTTGAAATCAGTGTTTAAAGACGAAACCTTCTATAGAAGCAAATCAATGGAAGGGATTAGGGAAGTACACTTGAATCATACCTACAAACATAGGCTTACTTATATGTTGGAAAAATTCGGATTTGATCTGGAAGAGGAAGAGAAGACTGTTGCAGTTATTTCAGTTGTCCGCTCCAAGGAAGAAGCATATCAAGTGATTAATCTGTTCAGAAAACAATCTTATGAAAATAGGAAACTCATCCTGCTATTGGATTTGTTCGATGGATATATTGATATCTTAAATCAATTTAATAATGTTAACGTCACTGCTTATGTTCTCTCGTACATGGATCATTATGACCGAATCGAGCACCTTGTTGATTCAGACTATGTCTCATATTTCTCACCTAATCATTTTTATGGGGAAAATTATTTGCTAGATTTATTGATTGCAACAGAATATAGTCAAGCTGAAATCATAGGGAAAGCAAATCATTTTGTCGGTGATGAAGGCCAAATTCATGAAGTAGGGCAGGGCGCAGAGTATGTGTATGTCAGCGACTTGAATATCCATAACTCTTTACTTCATAGACGGGTCTTTAAAGGAGTAGAACTAGTGAAAGTTATTTCAGATTTTGAAAACAATATCTCTTTGTACTCGTACTTCAAGCAGGGGTATAGGCTTTTCAGTTCTGATAAGTTCAACTTTGTAAAAAATCCTTCTTCAAATTCAACTGAAAAAATTGAGAATACTATAGAAATTTAGGTGGTTAGTATGAGGAAATTAAAGGTTCTTTTATATGGTGATGTAGACTTGAACATAATGGATGGTTCGGCAGTTTGGCTGACATCCCTGGCAAATGTCTTTAGTACAGATGTAAATATAAAAGTAGATGTCATTCTTAAGGCTCCTATTGTTAAGACTCAACTTATACAATCACTAGAGGGGCTATCTACAGTTAATGTGATTGAGACGTTCAAAGTATTCTCTCATAGAACATTTAAAAGTCGAAAGAGAATGAATGTAGTAGAAGCGAGAGAAGTTATTGAAGAAATGGATTCGACCAACCATTACGATTTAATAATTGTAAGAGGAAAAAATATTGTCAATGAACTTGCTCAAAGCAGCCTTACTCAAAAGATTATACCTTATGTGACTGATTTTAATCACGATCGAGAGTTGATTAGTGATGCGGAAATTTCTCAATTAAGAGATTTCTATGACGTATATCCGTATATGTTTGTTCAAACGAACAGTATGAAAGAAACTTTAAAATCCATACTGAATGTCAATGGTGAGAAATTTAAACTCCTTTCTCCTATGATTCCTAATTATAAAGGTACCCCATCTTTTAAAAATGAAAATAATTCATTAATTTATGCAGGTAAATTTGCCGAAGATTGGTATACAGAAGAAATTCTTGATGCATTCTCAAAAATCAGAAAGTTAGATTCTACTATTAGTTTAAATATAGCTGGAGACAAGTTTCAAGGTGCTCTTAGAGACAAAAAAGATGAAATTATAACCAGGCTTGAAAACCAAAATGGAGTTAACTGGAGAGGGGCAATCTCAAGGAGTGAGGTTCAAGATTTACTCGACCAAGCCGATATAGGGATTGCATGGAGAAGCAGCTTGATCGATAATGACCACAGTGTTGAGTTGTCTACTAAGTTGCTAGAATACGGAAGAATGGGGAAGCCTATTCTACTTAGAAGAACAAAGCTTCATGAAGAGGTATTGGGGAAAGATTACCCAATGTTTGTGGACACCCTAGGAGATTTTGTTGAAGCAACAATTGAGCTCTTATATAATCGCAAACTTTATAAAAAGAGTGCAAAAGCAGTTTATGAAGCATGTGAAAAATATACTTTTAAAGAAGTATATGAAGGATTAAAACCTCTGATTTGGAGCTTTTATAAGGGGAAAATCAAAATCGTATTTGCTGGTCATGACTTGAAATTTTTAAAGCATACAATAGCTCACTTTGAAAATCATTCCTCTTACGATGTAGAAATTGATCAGTGGAAGGGTCATAATAATCATGATCCTGAAAGGTCGAAAAAATTAAGAGATTGGGCAGACATCGTTTTTTGTGAGTGGGGATTAGGAAATGCTGTTTGGTATTCTCGAAATAAAAGAGAAGGTCAGAAATTAGTCGTTAGAATGCATTTGCAAGAGCGAGAAACAGATTATCCTAGTCAATTTAATATTGAAAACATTGATCGTTTTATTGCAATCTCACCATATATCTTTGAGGAGTTCTCAAGAGCTTGTAAGATTCCAAGAAACAAGATGACTATGATTTATAACATGATTGACACGAAGGCATTAAATCAACCGAAAGAAAACCTTAAAGAACTCAATTACACCTTAGGTGTTTGCGGAGTACTTCCTTCTCGTAAAAGATTGGATAAGGCAGTAGATATATTAGAAATCCTTTGGAGTATTGATAAGCGTTACAAACTTTATGTAAAAAGCAAACTTCCCAGCGATTTGCCGTGGATGAAAAATCGTCCAGAAGAAATGAAGTATTTCGAAAATTTATTTGATAGAATAGAGCAAGCCCCTTGGGGTAAAAATGTTATTTTTGAAAAGCACGGAGATGATATGGATGAATGGTTCCGTAAAATTGGATATGTATTATCAACCAGTGACTTTGAAAGCTTTCATCTTGCCCCTATGGAAGGGATGGCAACTGGTAGTATTCCAGTTGTTTTACATTGGAGAGGCTCTGAAACAATTTATCCAAGTGATTATATTTTTAAAGATAAAGAAACAGCAGCAAATTATATTGTTAGGAATAAAGCTACTGAAAATCAAGCTTCTAGAAAGATTTTCCCTGTAGAAAATTATGATGTTCAAGTTATTAATAATAAAATTGAGTCCTTAATTGCTAATTTGCTTTAATGGGGGATATACGTGAACAGTCTAAACAATGATTTTCTTAATGAAAGAGAGCAAAAGCTCTTATCCATTCTTCCCAAGAGTAGAAATAAAGACCCTATTTCTACTGCTAATACAATTTTAGAAAATAATCTTTATACTATTCCGCCATTTGGTTTACGTGATTACTCTCAAGGGGTGGACTGGACAGCAAAAGAGTCAAGAAGTTTCCTTAGATTGCTTCATGGATTTACTCCATTAGGGTGTCTTACTGAAGCCTTTGAACGTACTGGCAATGTAAAATATTTGATTAAAGGATTAGAATTCATTCTGGATTGGAGCAGCACCAACAAATATTCTGGGAATTCTAAGGAGATGGCGTTTCATGATGAGACTACTGCTCTAAGACTTCAGTATATTTTAAGATTCTATCTAGTGGGCCATCCTCATATCCAATCTTCTGACCAAAAAAAGCTAATGGAAATAATGGAGTTTACTTGCAACTTGTTAGCTAAAGAAAGCTTCCATTCAACGAACACCAATCATGGAATGTTTCAAGACATTGCGTTGTTGCAATATAGTTATTACAAAAATGATGAAGAAAAAAAAGAGCTGGCATTAAGTAGGCTGTTAAATTATTTTGAACATGTCTATACTACTGAAGGAGTACACAAAGAGCATTCACCTGCGTATCATTTGGTAGTATCAAATAACCTAAAGAAAACCGTTGATTTTATAAAGAATATTAATTTTAATCTTAGTAATACTTTGAATGAAATATTCTCAAAAACTGAGGAATATGCAACATTTATACTAAAGCCAGACAGCTCACTGCCACCTTTAGGAGATACTGAAAGTAAACCAATAAAGGAAACAGGCTTAATGGGTTTATATCAAGGAGAGTCATTCTTGTTTTCATCTTCTAAAGGAAGAAATGGAAACCCTCCGGAAGATTCGTGTAAGGTATTCAAAGAGTCAGGTTACGCTATATTTAGAGATAATTGGTTGAAAAAAGAGAAAGCTACTTACGTTTTATTTAATGCTGCTTATCATGGTAATTATCATAAACATAGCGATGATCTTGGGTTATTTATTTATGCAAATGGAGATTTGATATCTGAGGCTGGACCCAATGGGTATAATTATTCAGATCCGCTAACCCAATATGCTTATTCTTCATACGCACATAATACCTTAATTGTAGATGGAGTGGGTCTTGTACGTACGGATGGTCAATACGATAAGGTGTTTATTGAAGATTATGTTATTGCAGATGATTATGCCGAAGTAACTGGAATTAATGAACGATATGAAGATGTAACCCATAATAGAAATGTGTCGTTTATGAAAAGGGATCAAGTGATTCAAGTAAAGGATACTATTATTTCTGAAAAAAGACATAATTACAAACTTTTGTGGCATGTAGCTATTGGAGTAGATGTTCATTTAAGAGATCACATGGTTGAACTTTTTAGAGGCAGTGAGAAAGTAGCTGAAATAGAATTTGTGGCTGAGGTTCCTTTTAAAGTTTCTAAGTATGCTGGTCAGAAAGAGCCTATGGTGAAAGGCTGGATGTTCAGTAAAATGGAAAATGCAGTTCCTTCTACAGTTTTGGAAGTGGAGTTCGAAGGAAATACATGTGAATTTGAAACAATTTTCAGACTTAGTGAATTTAAAATCCAAACTCCAGTACCTCCATTTTGTTTAGAGGCTGAGTTTAGCAGTATGAGAAATGTACGGTATTACTTTCAGGAAGCCAAGAATGAAAAATTAAAAGACAAATTAGTTATTATCTTTTCAAGCCTTACTGAAAAAAATAAGTTTAGGTACAACTATATTAGAACGTTAGAAAACTTGCATGTTAATAAACTGTTCATCTTAGATGATTTTGGAGATCAAGGTGCCTACTACTTAGGAAGAAATAAAGATTTCTCAATAGAAACAACTGTAAATTCTCTAATTCAATATTTTCAAAGAAAACTTAAAATTTATAATGAAAACATTACAATGGTTGGATCATCTAAAGGTGGTTATGCAGCTATATATTTTGGATTAAAAAACTATGTAGGCAATGTTATAGCGGGGGCACCTCAAAGTAACTTAGGACACTTTCTAATAAATCAAGCGAAACATCCAAATATCGCTTCGTATATCTCTGGAAGAGCTGAGAAGGCAGATCAAGTTTATTTAGACGAACTTCTTTACAAGGTAATACAGCAACCTTCCGATGTTTCCCCATTTATAAAAATCATGGTTGGAAGTAAGGATCATCATCTTAAAAATCATGTTGAGCCTCTTGTAGCGGCACTTCAGGAAAGAAAGTTTGAGGTATCTTTAAAGATTGAGCAAGGCATAGATCATGAAGGTTTAAAAGATCACTTTCCTAAATATCTCATGGAGACAATTGTGAGTCAGTTAGGAATAGAGTATAAGGTTCCTGAGATTAAGAGCTCGAATATTAATTATTCAAATTCATTGCTCAACATAATGTGTGATGTTTCAGGGGATCAATTGAATTTTGCATATTATATATACAAAAATAAAGAAGTTATAGAAAAAATAATGTATGGTCCGAAATCAACAACTACGTATTATGTAAAAGAACCTGGTGTATATCAGGTTAGAATTTTTGTTCGTGATCAGTTTGGCAACAAGGTTACACAGTATACTAATGAACTAGTCATAAACCAATTGGAGGATACAAAATGAAAATTTGTACAGTAGGATTAGGATATATTGGTTTGCCTACATCAATTATGTTTGCAAAATATGGAGTGGAAGTAGTAGGTGTAGATGTTAACGAAGCAGTCATTGAATCATTAAATAAAGGGGAAATTCATATTGAGGAACCAGGTCTCCAAGAAGCTCTTGAAGATGTAATTGCTTCTGGTAAATTCCGTGCGTCCGTTTCACCTGAAAGTGCAGAGGCATTTATCATTTCTGTTCCAACCCCTAATAATGATGACGAATATAAATCTTGTGATTTGTCTTACGTATTGAGTGCTGTAAGAAATACTATTCCATTCTTGAAAAAGGGAGACGTGCTTATTGTCGAATCAACCATAGCCCCTCGGAGCATGGATGACCATGTAAAACCTTTAGTAGAGGCAGCTGGTTTAACAGTAGGGGAAGATATTTATTTAGTCCATTGTCCAGAAAGGGTTTTACCAGGACAAATCATGCATGAATTGATTCATAATAACCGAATCGTGGGTGGAGTAACCCCGGCTTGTACAGAAGCTGGCGCAAAAATATACAGTACCTTTGTTCAAGGAGAAATTATTAAGACGAATGCGAAAACTGCTGAAATGTCAAAATTGATGGAAAATACATTCCGTGACGTGAATATAGCTCTTGCAAATGAATTAACAAAAATCTGTAACGGGCTAGATATCAATGCATTAGAAGTTATTGATATGGCCAATAAACACCCACGTGTAAATTTACATACTCCTGGCCCAGGTGTTGGTGGTCATTGTTTGGCAGTAGATCCGTACTTTATTATAGCTAAAGCTCCTGAGAGTGCTAGGTTAATAGATACTTCTCGCTCAATTAATACTTCTATGCCTTATTATATTGTTGAAAATGTAAATAAAATTATGGAAAAGTCTGATGGGAAAATCATCACTATTTTTGGTTTGACATATAAAGGGAATGTTGATGACATTAGAGAAAGCCCGGCTATGGAAATATTACAACTAATTAAACAACAAAAAAAATATCAAGTTAGAGCTTATGACCCTCATGTTGAAAAAGATTTTGTCATGTATGATATTGAAGAGGCTACTGAAGATGCAGATTTAATCTTAATATTATCTGATCATGACGAGTTTGTTGAATTAGATTGGGACAAGCTTTCAAAAATGTCTAATAAACAAGTGCTGGATACTAAAAATGTAGTGAAGAATCGTTCAAGTGAATTTGATTATATCAATTTGGGCAATTTATATACAGCCATCCCAAAAGAGAATGTATTAATTTAAGCAATATGCTGTGAAAATTTTGAGCTTGTAGATACTGTCTATAAGCTTTTTTGTTTTAATAGCCAATTACAATTCTTTAAGTAGCATTCAATTTATATTTACAGTTGATGATTCTAGGATATTTGATTTAAGATGAAAAAATTAATGTAATCTGTTACAATTAAGAGCAGTGTTTTGAAATAGATTATGCCAATAATTAAATTTAAGGACGATTATTATGAATGCAATGTTTAAAATTCTTAAAGAGCAGTTCAATTCAACCACTTTAATTTTTAGACTGGCTATTTATGAAACAAAGTCTAAATATCAGCTTAATTATTTAGGTGTTTTTTGGCAATTGTTGAATCCATTAATTCAAATCATGGCTTATTGGTTTGTGTTTGGTTTAGGTCTTAGAGGATCTGGAAGAACTGCAGAAATGGCAGATGGTTCTCATGTAAGTATACCTTTTCTTATATGGATGCTAGCGGGGTTAATTCCATGGTTTTTCATTAGTTCGACAATTACAGAGGGTGCAAATAGTGTTTTTAAGCGTATAAATTTAGTATCGAAAATGAATTTTCCAATTAGTGCACTGCCCTCTGTTGTTATAACATCAAATTTATTTAGCTATTTTTTAATGATGGGTATCTATGTAATCATGCTCATTTCTCATGGAATATATCCCGATGTTCATTGGATTCAATATATATATTATTTTATTTGTTTGATAACGTTTATGTTTGCTTTCAGCCTGTTTAATTCAACTATTAGTGTCCTTGTTCGTGATTACCAAAACTTGCTGCAATCCTTGACAAGACTTCTAATGTTTTTGCTGCCTATTTTATGGGATATTGGAGATAAGTTCACCGGGAAGTATGAATGGATTGCGACTACGTTAAAGCTAAACCCTCTATATTATATTATTGAAGGGTTTAGGAAAAGTTTTCTTAGAGGAGAATGGTTCTACAATGATTTGAAGTATACGCTTTATTTTTGGTTGATTACTTTACTTCTCTTAACAATCGGTTCATTACTTCATATGAAATTTAGGGATAAATTTGTCGATTTTCTTTAAAAGTAAGGAGATTATACGATGAAACTAAAGGTTTCGTTTCGAAACGTATCCAAGCAATACGTCCTATATAAAAAACAGTCGGATAAGATCAAAGGACTGTTTTTACCTAATAAAAACGAAAAAGGTTTTTTTGCTGTTCGTAATGTATCTTTTGATGTATATGAAGGCGAGACGATTGGTTTTGTAGGAATTAACGGATCTGGAAAATCGACCATGTCGAACCTTCTAGCGAAAATCATTCCACCGACAAGTGGTGAAATTGATATGAATGGCCAGCCTTCGTTAATTGCCATTGCGGCAGGGCTGAATAACCAGCTAAGCGGGAAAGATAACATTCGATTAAAGTGCTTAATGATGGGGCTGACGAATAAAGAGATAGACGAGCTTTATGAAAAAATCGTAGAGTTTGCGGATATTGGTGACTTTATTGACCAGCCGGTTAAGAGCTATTCAAGCGGAATGAAATCACGTCTTGGCTTTGCCATTTCAGCGCATATCGATCCGGATATCCTGATTATTGATGAAGCACTGTCTGTTGGAGACCAAACCTTCTATCAAAAATGTGTAGACCGCATTACAGAATTCAAGGAACAAGGAAAGACGATCTTTTTTGTCAGTCACTCCATTAGCCAAATCCAAAAAATCTGTGACAGGGTGGCTTGGATGCATTATGGTGAGCTTCGTATGTTTGATGATACGAAAAAGGTCGTGAAGGAATATAAGGAGTTTGTTGACTGGTTTAACAAGCTTTCTAAGAAAGAGAAACAAAAATACCAAATGGAACAGAAGGAAGGCAGAAAAGGCGTACAAAAGACAGAAAAGGTGTCTCGCTATCAAGATAACGGAAAACGCCGCTCATTGTTCGGACCTGCATTTCAAGTGACAGTTTTAGCGGTTTTAACGATATTGCTAGCCTTATCGATGTTTTCAGATCGCCCGCTTCGTACACTGGCGACATTTGGTGCAATCCCATCAGATAAGACAGAAGCGCCTCAGTCGAAGAACCCAGAGACCAAAGAAGCGCCTGATATGAAAAAGGTGGATCAACAGGTGATTGTCACCGCTGATCCACTCAAGGTTTACAAAGACCAAGCCATGAAAAAAAAGGCTGATGCCACTTTGCCATTTGGGCAAGAAGTACAGGCTGTGGCTGAAAATAAACAAACCGTTCAAATTAAAACATCGTCAGAAACGTATTTTGTTAAACCTGCTGCGCTTCAAAATGAAGAGGATTTAAAGTCATTATCGATTGGACCAGGACAGTTTAATTCCTATGTATCACCTGCATCGGCAGGTTCGTATGAGTATTTACTTTCTTTCCTTGGAAAAGAAGAATCTGTGCTGAAACAGAGAATGCAAATGCTGAGTTCAGTGAAAAATGATCAAGGAGATACGATTGAACGTTTGACCACAGAGAAAACCGACTATGTCATTCAAAAGGGTCAGGCAAACACCATTGTGTTTCGCGATATTATGCCAATCTCTCTTTCCACACTTGGGCTGACAGAACAAAATGTCTGGATGAATAAGAAACAAACAAAATTCGCAGTGAAGGGCGAAAACAACCTGTTTGTCATTGATAATGAACAGCATACACTGACTATTTCAGTCATTAAATAAAAAAGCTGCCGATGCTGGCAGCTTTTTTTAATTCACTTCTTCTTTTTCGAGAAGCTGTTTCATAAATGGAATGAGTTTCTTTTTCAATTCTTCATCTTGAAGAGCGAATTCAAGCGTAGTTTCAATGAAGCCTTGCTTCTCACCGACATCATATCGTTTTCCTTCGAAATCATAGGCGAATACGCGCTGGATGTCATTTAGCTTTTGAATGGCATCTGTCAGCTGAATTTCTCCGCCTGCACCAATCTCTTGCTGTTCAAGGTACATAAAGATCTCTGGCGTGAAAATGTAGCGCCCTAAGATGGCTAGGTTCGATGGTGCTGTTCCTTGCGGCGGCTTTTCAACAAAGTTTTTAACTTGGTAGCGGCGTCCTTCTTGAGTAAGAGGGTCAATGATCCCGTAGCGATGCGTATCGCTGTCTGCTACTTGCTGAACACCAATGACAGATGATAAAGTTTTTTCGTATTCATCCATTAGCTGACGCAGTCCAGGTGTTTCGGCTTGAACAATGTCATCACCTAATAAAACAGCAAAAGGCTCATCACCGATAAAATTGCGTGCACACCAAACAGCATGTCCAAGACCTTTTGGTTCTTTTTGACGAATGTAGTGAATATCAGCAATGTTAGAAGATTTCCTTACTTTTTCTAACAGCTCCTTTTTCCCTTTTTCCTCTAGGTTACGCTCAAGTTCTGGAGCAAAATCAAAATGATCTTCAATTGCTCTTTTTCCTTTTCCAGTGACGATAATAATGTCTTCGATACCTGATTCAACAGCTTCTTCAATAATATATTGAATGGTTGGTTTATCAACGATTGGGAGCATCTCTTTAGGCATGGCTTTTGTTGCAGGGAGGAAACGTGTCCCAAGACCTGCAGCTGGTATAATAGCTTTACGTACTTTTTTCAATGTATTTTGCACCGTCCTTAAATACTGATGTGAAAATTAAGAGAATACCACTAAATTCTACCTTACTTTTAAAAGTAATCAAATAAATTTATGATGTTTAAAGTAATTTTAATAGAAAATTGTAAATATAAACAATCAGATCTGTGAAATTTTTATTAATTTTAGCATGGTTAGTTTATCATTCGAAGAGATCTTTTGTATAATAAAAACAATATGTATTGATGGAAAGAGGCGTAAACAAGTGAAAAAACTAAATGTAATGACTATTTTCGGTACTAGACCTGAAGCAATCAAAATGGCACCACTTGTCCTTGAACTGAATAAACATCCACAGATAAATTCGATTGTTACTGTAACAGCTCAGCATAGAGAAATGCTTGATCAAGTCCTTGAGGCTTTTTCTATTACGCCAGATCATGATTTAAACATCATGAAGCAGCGCCAGACATTATCCGAAATCACATCAAATGCACTCTTGAAACTAGATCAACTATTCCAAGAGGAAAAACCTGATATTGTCCTTGTTCATGGAGACACAACAACAACCTTTGCAGGAAGCTTGGCCGCATTCTACCACCAAATTTCAGTCGGTCACGTTGAAGCGGGTTTAAGAACACACAATAAATACTCGCCGTTCCCTGAAGAATTGAACCGACAAATGACAGGCACTATTGCTGATATTCATTTTGCTCCCACAAATGAGGCAAAGCAGAATCTTTTAATTGAAAATAAAAAAGAAGAGACGATTTGTGTGACGGGGAATACTGCGATTGATGCGTTGCAAACAACGGTTACAGAACAGTATGAGCACCCTATTTTAGAGAAAATAGGCACAGATAAAATGATCTTGTTAACGGCTCATCGCAGGGAGAATCTCGGCCAGCCGATGAAAAACATGTTTAGAGCGATTAGACGTATTGTAGAAGAGTTTGAAGATGTTCAGGTTGTATATCCTGTACATTTAAACCCTGCTGTTCGTGATGCGGCTCAAACAGAATTCAGTGATCTTGATCGTGTGCACTTAATTGAGCCGCTTGAAGTCGTTGATTTCCATAACTTCGCTGCTGCCTCACACTTTATATTAACGGACTCTGGCGGTGTACAAGAGGAGGCGCCTTCTCTAGGGAAGCCAGTATTAGTGCTGCGTGATACAACAGAACGTCCTGAAGGTGTGAAAGCTGGCACGCTTAAGCTCGCGGGTACAGATGAAGAGACCATTTACAACATGGCAAAACAGCTGTTAGTCGATCAGAAAGAGTACGACAACATGTCGAAGGCGTCTAATCCATATGGTGATGGACAAGCATCAAAACGAATTGTCGAAGAGCTTCTCCATCGTTTTGGATTGAGTGAAGAAAAACCAGTTCCATTTCAATCATAAAAAAAGAAGACTACATTTCTGTAGTCTTCTTTTTTACTGCTCCAAACTTTCCTTCAATTCCTTCTTCACATTCGCAAGGCTGCTGTCATCAAGCTGGTAGTAATAAATGTTATTGATACGTGTGCCTGATCCTTTCAACTCGTGCTGCTTCACATGCTGTCTTGCATCACGATAATCATTCATCATCGTCCACATATCATCAAATGACATGTTTGTCTTCATATTATTTTCTACGACTTTGAACATATCGCCGAATTTCGTAATAGATGAAATGTTGGCACCTTTTGCAATGATGCCTTCAATGACCTGACGCTGTCTTTGCTGACGTCCGAAGTCACCTTTTGGATCTTGCTTTCTCATTCTCGTATAGGCAAGGGCTTGATCCCCATTCAGGTTAATTTCGCCTGTACCAAATGAATGGCCGTCATAACTAAATGCAAACGTGCTATTTACTGTAATGCCGCCAAGTGTATCAACAATATCCTTGAAGCTTTCCATGTTCACTTTGACAAAGTAATCAACAGGTACATCAAGCAGTTCCTCTACAGTATCTGCTGCCATTTGTGTACCGCCGAATGCATAGGAGTGGTTGATTTTATCCATTGTGCCTTTTCCGACAATCTTCGTATACGTATCACGCGGGATACTCACCATCTCGGTCGTTTTCGTTTTCGGATTTACTGTCATGTATATTAATGTATCTGCACGGCCTCGGTCATTTTTTCGTTCATCGACACCCATGACTAAAATAGAAATCGGGTCTTTCTTACTTAAATCGACATCTTTGTCACGCTTATCTGACTTCTTTAAATTCTCCTGAATCCCTGCGACGGTCGATGCTGCTGTGTTCCAAAGATGATATGCGTATCCGCCAGTTGCTAATACGAATAAGCCAATAATCGATAAAACAATCCAAAGAACCTTTTTCTTCTTTCTTTTTCTTTCAGCTCTCATAATGTCCCTCACCTTTTCTATGATTCTTCCATGATTATAGGTTTACGAATCTTGATAAACAAGTTATTTTTTTACTCTGAACCTAGATATAGACGTTGTAACAAAAAAAAGGTTTCAAAAAACCTTAAATTTACCTTAAAATAATAACTTATAAGACGATACAAAGACATGAGGTGAAAAAAATGAAGAAAATCGTCGTTTTACCGTTCTTAATACTGCTACTAGGTATCGTGCTCACAGCATGTGGAACGGCTGAGCAGTCCTCAGGAGAAAACAAGACAAGCAGTTCAACTCCTCAGGTACTGGAAGAGAAAGCTGAATTTATTGGAATGGCTGATGCACATACAGTCGAAGTGAAAAAAGTGAATACGACCCTAAGCTATGAATTTACGGAAAATTTTAAAGATGTGTTAAATGAATTTAAACCAGGAGACACAGTAGAAATCTCTTACTTTATTAATGACAATGGTCAAAAGGAAATCCAGAAGATTGAAAAACAGAAGTAAAAAAGATGGGCGGGATGAACAAAATTGAAGAAAACAGGCGTTACACTAATCGTTCTCATGATACTGACTCTACTAATTGCACCCTTTCAGTCTGCCATGGCAAGCTCGGCAATTTCAGTGAAATTGTCTAATTATATCGGAAACAAAACAAGCATAGATATCTCAACAACTGGGGAATACAAGCTATCAGGATCAAATGTTGCTGTGACGAAAAGATATGACGGCAAAAATAGATACGAAGTAGCCAACAGCATCGCATCTGCTGGCTGGAAAAATCCATCAACTGTTGTCATTGTCAGTCGTGATGCATTTGATCATGCAATTTCTGTATCACCGTTAGCATACAAACTGGGCGCACCTATTTTGTATACGAATATTGAAAAACTGACGAAAACAACAGAAAACCAGCTCAAGAAAATGAAGCCGGATAACATTCTGATTGTCGGAAATACGAAAAGCATTTCAACAGCTGCTGAGAAGTCTATTAAAAAGTATGGCAAAGTCAGACGTATTAGTGGAAAAGATAAGTTTGAAATCTCCCAAAAAATCGCTAAAGAAATGGGTAACTATAAGCAAGCTGTCGTTGTCGGCGGGAACTCATTTATGAATGGGATTGCCATTGCATCCTACGCATCGAGAAAGGGATACCCTATCCTGTTAACAAAAAAAGATTCCATTCCGTCTTATAGAATGCCAAGTAAAGTGATCATCATCGGCAGTACGAAAAGTACTGGACAAAAAGTTGAAAATCAAATCAAAAAAACCTCACAGGTGACAAGAATCAGCGGTGCCAATCGCTATGAATTATCTGTGAATATTATAAAGAAATTAAATATTAATGCAGATAAAGTTTATTTGGCAAAAGCCTCTAGCTATATTTATGCGATGCCGCTGTCTCAATTGGCTGCAAAATCTAACAGTACGGTTGTGTATGTAAAGCCCGATTCTGTCACAGCGTCTTTAAAAGCACTGCTGAAGGAAAAAGGTACATATGCTTATCATCTTGCTGGCAGCACAAGTGCGATTAAAGATAGCTTGAAAAATTCATTAACCAAACAAGTCTATCTGAAAAAAAATCAAAACTACCAATTGAATATTTCTAACGGAAAAATTTCATTAAAAGGCATAAAGACGTATAACACAGTAAGAGTTGTTCCTGAGAAATATTCAACGAAAAATGTCCTTCAAATTGCAGGAAAGCCGTACTTGGGCAGTGTAAACTTTGCAATTGAATCAGGGTATATCAGGCCAACTCTCGAAAATATTCCATTTGAAGACTATCTAAAAGGTGTAGTACCAAATGAAATGCCTGCAAGCTGGAATGTTGAAGCGTTAAAAGCACAGGCGGTTGCCGCTAGAACGTATTCGGTGAAAAGTATTGGCAAAGTCGTCCCTGATACAACAGCCTTCCAAGTATATGGGGGATATAACTGGTACACAAATTCGACAAAAGCTGTCGATGCTACAAAAGGAAAGGTTCTGAAATACAACAATCAGCTCATTTCAGCAACCTATTACTCTAGCAATGGCGGTTATACAGAGGCAAGTGAAGAAGTATGGGGAAATGCACTGCCATACTTAGTGGCCAAAAAGGATCCAAAAGATCCAGTCAATCCATGGACACTGAAACTCTCTAAAAAACAACTAGGCACGACATGGACTGCTAGCACAGCAGCATCTGAGTGGTCTAAAGCAAAAGAGACAAATGCAGCTGACCTTGCAGGCCTGAAATCATGGCTGCTCAAAAACAAAGAAACTGCTGCATCTGATATGAAAATCGCATCGATCTCAAGCCTGACGTTCTCAGGGAAAACAAAAGGACAGCGTGCGAAGACGGTATCGATCAAACTGACATACCACCTGAAAAACAAAACAGGCACATATTCGGTAAACAAAAGCACAACGGCAAGTATGAAGATGACCGAGTTTCGATCAGTCATGGGCGCAACAAAGGTGAAAAGCACGTTTGCGTCAGTCAAAAACAATACAAATGACTTCACGATTTCAGGAAAAGGATATGGCCACGGCATTGGTATGAGCCAATACGGAGCTAAAGCGAGAGCTGAATCTGGAAACTCATATTCTTCCATACTCTCGTTCTACTATCCAGGTACAAAACTAACAAACTATTAAAGGGAAAAAGGAGGACATAGAAGATGCGCTCAATGATGAAAACAGCCATCCTCAGCCTCATCGCCATTTTCGTTATCGTTCCAACAGCATTGGCAGACAATTCAGTCTCAAGAATTGATGGCGGGAGCAGATATGCTGTAGCGGCAAATGTAGCGAAAAAAGGATGGGGAACTGCAAGTACAGTCGTTTTAGTAGGGAAAACTGCGTATGCAGATGCAACAGCAGGAATTCCACTTGCATATCAAAAAAATGGACCAGTTCTTTACACAAACAGTAAAAGCCTTTCGGGTGATACAAAGAAAGCCTTAACTTCATTAAAAACAAAGACGGTGATCGTTTTAGGCAGCACATCAAGTGTGTCAAACAACGTGGTCAACCAAGTGAAGAAAATGGGCATCTCCACACAGCGTATTTCAGGAAAAAACCGATATGAGCTATCTGCCAATATCGCGAAAAAAATGAAAAAGCCAGCAGGCGTCGTTGTCGTTGAGGGTTCTTTCTATGCACATGGGATTGCGATTGCACCTGTAGCAGCTCAAAAAGGATTCCCAATTCTATATACAGATAAAAAGGGACTTCGTTCTGAAATCGCTTCTGTTGCAAAAGCAAGCAATGTGAAACAAACCATTGTAGTCGGCGGAGAGAATTACGTCACAAAAGCAGCTTATAACCAATTGAAATCACCAACACGGATCAAAGGCTCGACTCGTTATGATGTCGCGGCAAATATTGTGAAAAAGTACAATATGAGTGTCAATAATACCTATGTAGGAAGAGGATTTGGTTATGCCACTTCATCTTCTGCTGCAGGCATTGCAGCGAAGCAAAACAAAGCATTGCTTCTAACGAATGAAAAGACACTGCCAAAAGTAACAAGAGCAACAGTGAGCAGTAAGAAAATCACCAAATTTACTGTCGTAGGCAGTACAAATACAGTGACACCAACTGTTGTGAACCAGTTGAAAAACCCGGCTGTTGGTAAAAAAGTATTCATTGATCCAGGTCATGGCGCGCATGATTCAGGAGCTGTAGGATACGGATTATATGAAAAGAATTTGAATTTAGATGTAGCAAAGCGTTTAAATACGAAATTAAACAACGCTGGTGCACTTGTGACCATGTCAAGAACATCAGACACATTTGATAGTCTTCAAACACGAGTGAGCAAAGGTGCGTCAGCAAATGCAGATATCTTTATCAGTGTCCATGCGAACTCAAACGATAACAGCAGTGCAAATGGAACAGAAACGTATTATGACAAAACCTATGCGGCTGCAAACAGCCTGAAGCTGGCGCAAAACATCCAGCCTAAAATGGTCAGCGCACTAGGTACAAGAGACCGTGGTGTGAAAACAGCTGGCTTCTACGTCATTAAATATTCTAAGATGCCGAGCGTTCTTTTGGAAACTGGTTTTGTTTCCAGTCCAGTTGATTCAAACATCTTGAAATCTGCTACGTATAAAGATCGATTAGCGTCAGGCATTTCAAGCGGTGTGTCAGGTTATTTTAGATAAGAAAACACAAACCTGAGGGGTGCCTCAGATACTCCTCTTAGGCTGCTCGAGAACGTACTCGGCAGCCTTTTTTCAAAAGTCGATGAAGAAACATTGTCAAGTTAAAAATACATTTCATTTTTGGTTATGTTTGTTATAATTGAAACATAGAAGGTGAATGGTTTACACATAAATCTTCAAACGACAGCAAACCGACAAATCATGAAGAGGTGACGATCTTGAAAAAATTAATCACAATGCCGTTTCTAGTATTGCTTCTAGGAGTATTGCTCACAGCGTGCGGCACAACAAATCAATCAAGCGATAACAAAAAGGATGACAGCAAAAAAGAAACAACTGAAGCAGCCGATCAAAACAAAGATAAGGCTGCGGACGAAAAATCAGAAGATCAATCATCAAATGAAAAAGCAGATGATCAAAGTAAAGAAACAGCTGCTCAAAAAGAAGAGCCGGCAAGTCAATCTGATGAAGAGGCAAAAGACAGCTCAAGCAAAGAAATTACAAAAGAAGAACCTGCTAAAGACCAATCAAAAGCTGACTCAAAAGGTGACTCTAAAACAAAGAAAGAATCAACGACTAGTAAGAAAAATGAAATCACCAAAGAAGGCACATATGTCGGTTTGGCTGATGGACATACAATTGCTGTCAACATTGACGGCAAAGAAGTAGCTATTCAATTCGGAAATACATTTTCTAAACAAGTGAACAGCTTAAAAGAAGAATCAAAAGTGAAAGTAACCTATACAAAAGATGCAAACGGAACACTTCGATTAAAAACGATCGAATCTGTAAAAGCAAAATAAAGAAAAGACCCGGAGACCCGCAGAATTGCGGGTCTTTTTTACGTTCAAAAGGGCATAACTTGATATAAGTGCACATTCTTAACACAGTTTTACAAGACTTAACAGCGCATTTACATTTGCTTAATGTTGCTCTGCTAAACTGACTTTCATAGAACATCTCTTTACACAACAACTACTTTGAATGGTGAGGTGCAGGTCAGTGAGTGCAGAGAAAGCGATGAATCTTTACAGAGAATATGAAGTGAGACGAAATCACTCTTTTGCCTTAACAGAACATATGGTTCGTTATTTATTTGCAAAACGTTTCATAGATTTAATGTTCTCGTTCATCGGATTGATGTTGAGTACGCCAATCATTTTGCTGTTTGCTCTTTTGATTAAGCTGGAAACACCAGGACCAGCCTTTTATATGCAGGAAAGGGTCGGGAAAGACGGTGTTTACTTTAAATTATGGAAGCTCAGATCGATGAGAATTGACGCAGAAAGCGGAGGAGCGAAATGGGCGCAAAAAAATGACCCACGTATCACCAAAGTGGGGGCATTCATCCGTAAAACAAGAATTGATGAACTTCCGCAATTTATCAACGTGTTAAAAGGAGAAATGAGTATCGTAGGCCCTCGTCCAGAAAGACCGATGTTTACCGCAGAATTTAATCGGACGATTCCAGGCTTCACAAAAAGATTGGCAGTAAAGCCGGGGCTGACAGGTCTTGCTCAAGTAAATGGCGGATATGAAATGAGTCCAAGTGAAAAATTAACACACGACTTACAGTATATTCAAAACTTGACATTTTCTCTCGACACGAAGATTATGGTAAAAACGTTAAAAGTCATCATGACTGGTGACGGAGCCAGATAAGTAAAGTAGGGAAGAGAAATGGCAAGTATGAAAAAACGCATGCTAGGCGGGGCAAAATGGACAAGCTTGTCCGCATTGATCATCACCATTATCCAAATCGCACAGTTCGCCTTTTTAGGGAACGTGATGTCACTCAAGGAGTTTGGACTTGTTGGCATGATCACAACTGTCACAATATTTACGCAGATTTTGCTTGATCTAGGAATTGGGGCAGCGATCATTCAAAAGGAACAAACGACAGAACGTCAATTATCTACATTATATTGGATTAACCTGCTCACAGGGATTATCTTGTTTTGTCTGCTCATTCTGCTAAGCCCAATGATAGCCGCTTTTTATAACCGGCCAGAGCTAGAAGGTCTGCTCAAGCTATTATCGATCATGTTTCTGATCGCACCGATTGGCCAGCAGTACCAGTATATGATGCAAAAAGACTTAGCCTTTAAAACATTAAGCACCATTGAAACCATTGCAACCATCATATCGCTGCTCGTTTTACTCGTTTTCGCCTTCTTTATGAATCCGATTATCGCCTATGTCATTTCTCAAGTGCTGCTGCAATCAGGAAAAGGTCTCATGTATGCAGCGGCTTATTGGAAGAAGTGGCGTCCAGCACCTGTTTTTGCATTAGGAGAGGTGAAGGAATTTTTCTCATTCGGTGCATTCCAGCTCGCATCCAGACTGGTCAACCGAGCAGGATCGAATATCGACATGATTTTAATCGGCCGGTTTCTTGGAGCGGAAGCGTTAGGTATTTACAGCTTGGCGTATCAAATTGTAACAATACCCGTGCTGAAGATAAATCCGATTGTGACGAGAGTGGCTTTCCCAGTTTTCGCAAAAAGTCAGCGGGATCACTCCATGCTGCGAGAGGGCTTCCTAAGTATGACGAATATGCTCGCATTGGTTAGTTTTCCATTATTAATCGGCCTTGCTGCCGTATCAGACAGCTTTATTGAAGTCGTGTTTGGAGAGAAATGGCTAGTAGCGGTTCCGGTTATAAATATATTGTGCATTGTCGGCCTGCTGCGTGTGCTGATGAATCCAAACGGTTCAATACTCCTTGCAAAAGGGAGAGCGGACTTAGCCTTTTATTGGGATACGGGGATGCTTATCGTATATGGCTGCGCATTATATGCAGGTGTCACTACAGGCAGTCTGCTCACAGTAGCTTGGATCTACTCAGGTGTCAGCCTGCTCAACTTTATTGTCGGCAGATGGCTCATGGCATATGTCATTCAGCTTGATATGAAGGTGTATTTAAAATCACTTGGAAAACCTGCTGTCATGACGCTGCTCATGGCTGTCTGTGCGGTAGCTTTACATCAAGGGATGAAGCTGACGACAGCAGATATTTCACTTCAATTACTACTGACTGTTTGTGTCAGTGCTGCATTGTATGGCTTGCTGCTCATCAAAATGTATCCGCAGGCTGCAGGCAAATTATTGAGAAGAGGTCGTTCGTCATGAAGGTGCTATGGCTGACAAGTGTATATCCTAGTGAAAAACATCCGAGTGAGGGCGTGTTTCATGAAACGCAAGTGCAGGAGCTGCTCAAACAAGGAATAGAAGTGACTGTCATTTGTCCTAATCCAGTGAATCCGCCGATTTTACGGATGCTCAAGGCATCCTATCGGCAGAAAAGGGATCTGCCTGAACAGGAAGTGAGGAACGGAGTGAAGGTTTACAGACCGCCTTATCCAGCGCTCCCTGGACAGCTGAAATGGGCGCAGCCGAGTAAACGAATAGCGGCTTCCGTTCTCAGAGCAATGCAGCGTCATCAGTTGTCACCAGATTTTATCCATGCGCACTTTGCCATGCCGTCTGGCGGAGCGGCGGCTGTTATTCAGAAAGAAACGAAAATCCCTTATCTTCTGACCTTGCACGGCAGTGATGTGAACGTATATCCGAACTATAGCAAAGGGGCGAAGGCAGCCTTTGAAACGGCGGTGAGGCAGGCATCTGCTGTTCTGACAGTGAGTGAGGAGCTGGCTAAAAAGACAAATGAGATGACGAAGGTAGAAGCAAAATGTCTTCCGCTTGGTATTCCGCTCCGATCATTTTCCGGAACGGAAGAAGGTCAAGAAGGCATCAGAAAGCACTTACGTTTACCGCTTCAAGATAAGCTCGTTGTTTTCGTCGGGCGTTTAGTGAAAGAGAAGGGCTTGCTTGAATTAGCTGATGCTGTCAGCAGCATGGATGGAGTGAAAGCAGTTTTTGTTGGAAAAGGCCCCCTTGCAAAGGAACTCAAGGAACGGGCGGGGGCATCTATTATACTCCCAGGGCAGGTGCCGAATGAGCAGGTGAGAGACTACTTAATGGCAGCTGATCTGTTTGCACTCCCTTCCTACAGTGAAGGAATGCCAACCGTCGTTCTAGAAGCGCTCGCTTTAAAAGTACCTGTCATTGCAACACGGGTTGGTGGTCTCCCATCCTTATTTTCAACCTATCAACACCTGCTCGTTGAACCGCGTTCGACGCGTCAGCTGAAAGAGGCGATTCACGCCTGCCTTTATGAAAACAGATGGAATGAAGAAGTGAAGAACGATCTTCATGAAATGGTTCATACAGAATATTCATCAGAACATAATGCGAAGCATCTCATTCAGCAATATGAGAAGGTGTTCAATCAATCAACATCCATCGTTTAAACAAGATGAAATGTGCAAAGAATGATAGATAGATAAACAGCTTGGAACGGACAATATGCTTTTACTGAGAGGATGAAAAATGTTGAAGAAAATTGCTGTGATTGGAACAGGTTATGTCGGGTTAGTATCGGGTACTTGTTTTGCTGATATCGGAAATCGTGTCATCTGCTGTGACATCGATGAATCAAAAATCAACAGCTTAAAAAGTGGTGTCGTTCCCATTTATGAACCAGGTTTAAAAGAATTGATTGAAAAGAATACAGAAGAAGGAAGACTGTTTTTTACAACGAATATTCCTGCCGCTATTAGGGAATCAGAGATTATCTATATTGCCGTAGGGACACCGATGACAACACAGGGGGAAGCAGATTTAACGTATGTGAAGGCTGTCGCTCAAACGATCGGTGAACAAATGAATGGCTATAAAATCATTGTCAATAAAAGCACAGTGCCCGTTGGAACAGGCCGTCTCGTTCAAGCCATTGTGGAAAAGGCATCGCGCAGTAAATATCCTTTTGATGTCGTATCCAATCCAGAGTTTCTCCGAGAAGGCTCAGCGATTCAAGATACGATGAATATGGAGCGGGCGGTCATTGGTTCGACTAGCACTCATGCCTCTAGCATCATCAAAAGACTGCATGATCCGTTTCAAACAGAGGTTGTAGAGACCAACTTAGAAAGTGCAGAAATGATTAAGTATGCTGCAAATGCCATGCTTGCCACAAAAATCTCATTTATTAATGACATTGCAAATATTTGCGAAAGGGTAGGTGCTGACGTTGAAAAAGTCAGTGAAGGAGTTGGATTAGACAGCCGAATCGGGCATAAATTTTTAAAAGCAGGCATTGGATTTGGAGGTTCTTGTTTCCCGAAAGACACGATGGCTCTTCTCAAAATTGCCGAAACATCCGGATACCGGTTCAAGCTGATTGAATCTGTCATTGAAACGAACAACAACCAAAGAGCCCACCTGGTCAGCAAATTGATGAGTGTGTTCGGTGATATTAAAGGAAAAACCATTTCTGTCTTAGGCCTTGCCTTTAAACCGAATACGAATGATATGCGTTCAGCGCCTGCACTAGATATTATCCCAATGCTGAGAGAGCTGGGGGCTTTTGTGAAAGCCTATGATCCGATTGCTTATGTAGAAGCTGAACGTGAGCTTGGCCCGCAGGCAGTTTTCAGCAACGACCTGTACGAAACAGTAAAAGATACAGATGCCTGTCTCATCCTAACAGAATGGGATGACGTACAGAGGATGGATAAAGACCAGCTCAAGCAGCTGCTTCGTTCGCCGATTGTAATTGATGGAAGGAATTTGTTTGATCCAGCAGAAATGAAAGAGAGAGGATTTATTTACCAGTCTATCGGCCGCCCAAGTGTATGGGAAGCAGAATTGGTATCGAAGGCACAATAACAGGGGGAGCTTGGATGAAGAAAGTATTGGTTACTGGGGGAAGCGGATTTATTGGATCACATACGGTAGAGGCTTTACTAGAAAAAGGCTATGAGCCCATCGTTCTTGATAACTTTTCAACTGGATCTCGAGAAAATATTGCCCATCTTTCCGTGCAATGCATGGAGGCAGATATCACAAAGCCAGCGACGATTGATTTGATCAAACAAATCGCACCGGATTATATCATTCATCTTGCAGCACAAGTAAGTGTAGCCGTTTCCGTTCAGGATTTCGTACATGACGAAGAGGTCAATATAAAAGGATCTCTGCACGTCATGAAAGCTGCGGCTGAAGCAGGAGTGGAAAAAGTCATCTTTGCCTCATCGGCAGCTGTCTATGGAGACCCGGTGTATTTGCCAGTAGACACCGCTCACCGGCTGAAGCCTGGTTCACCTTATGGCTTAGCAAAATTGACAGTAGAGCGGTATTTAGAAATGGCAAAATCACTCTATGATGTGGACTATTGTATTCTCAGGTATAGCAATGTATATGGTCCGCGCCAAGATGCACTTGGCGAAGGCGGTGTTGTCTCTATTTTCTCTGATAAGTTTGCAAAGGATGAGGCTCCTTTTATCTTTGGAGATGGGGAACAAACAAGAGACTTTATCTATGTGGGTGATCTAGCGGCAGCGAATGTTGCGGCTTTAACAGCCCAATCAAACGTTTGTTTAAATATTTCATGTGGTGATTCCATCACTGTGAATGAACTGTTTCAAACGATGAAACGGGTAACGAGATCACAGCTTGAACCGATTTACAAGCCGCAGCGTGCAGGAGATATCGTGCATAGTACATTGGCAAATGAGGAAACGAAACAAGTCTTAGCATGGGAGCCTGTTGTGAGTTTACAGGAAGGTTTGGCTCGTACCATTTCCTACTATAAACAGGAAGTCAAGGCTTAATCCCTCAAATCGGATGGGTTGCTTAGGAGGAAAATGGGTATGAGTGTGAAACAAACAGCATGGCAAATCATGATCGGATGTATATTATTTGCAGCAGGGCTAGGACTTGTACAATTGGCGTCTGCGCAGCCCGCCGGGTTAAAAAAGATCGTCGCCATTCCGGTCCTGCTTTTAGTCCTGACGGCTTTTCTCGTGTTAATGAAGCTATACATGAATGGTGAGCAAGTGTTCATGTCAGCCATATATCTTTTAATTGCATTGACCTTTCTCAACAACGCTTTCTTTTCAATTAGTGCCGGATTCTTTAGTCTTTTTCTCTACCGTATCATGCTCATTGCCGCCTTTGCTTTATTCATATGGCGGATGAGAGATAAGGGGACGTACATATCGCAGTGGCAGCAGATTCGTGTAAAAGGCATTCTTGGTTTTTTCGCTGCATGGTTTCTTTACGGGCTCATCTCACTGCTGTGGGCTCATTCGGTGACAGATGGTCTTAAATATATGTCCCTGCTTGCTATGGGGATGGGTTTTGTCTTTCTAGTGGTCATGTACATTCAGCGAATGGATCAAGTGGTCACCTTTTATAGCATTTGGCTTGTCATGACTGTATTTGTCATGGGGATAGGGTTTTATAATCACTTTACTTTGAACCATTTACCAAATACTTCATTGTATCTTGGGCCGGCGTATAAACAGCACTATCCTACAGCTGTCTTTTTTAACCAAAATGACTTTGCGACGTTTTTATCGATTAGCTTTTTCTTGTATTTAGCGTGTATGAGGCAAATGAAAAATGGTTATATCAAAGCATTTGGATTATTTGGCGCCATCGCAGCACTGTATCTCATTTGGTTAACAGAATCCCGCGCCAGCCTGCTTGGCATATTTGCAGGAGCTGCCCTCTATGTGTGGCTTCTCATGCCGCGCTTTCTCAAAAAGTGGTCACTCATCACAGCAGGCGGACTTGGTGTCATCTGTATCGCTGTTTTTTCAGCCAAGATTTATTCAGTCTTTTATGACTTGTTTCTCGCTTCTCAGGTCGCGCATTCTTTTAGTGAACCACTCCCATCCAACATTGCGAGAGCGAATTTGATCAAAAATGCATGGCATTTCTTTACGGATTCATACGGGTTTGGTGTCGGAGCGGGGAATGTGTCTTACTACTTAGCCCACTTTTCGATCTTTGATACAGATCAAGTCGTTGAAGTGCACAATTGGCTGCTGGAAGTGATGACGAACTTTGGATTTGCGGTCATGCTGGGCTATATCTCCGTCTACGCTTATCTCATGTTCACGCTGTATAAACAATACCAATGGGCTGACACAAGATCAGCAAAAATGATCATTGAAGGTTTGTTTGCTGCCATGCTGAGCTTTCTCGTTTCAAGTATCAGTCCTAGTTCTGTCTCGAATTTATATTTCCACTGGGTCTTTTTAGGACTCGTGATCGCAGCGGTGAATATGTTGAAAAACAAACAGCGCTTGGTAAACCGTGTGTGATGCTGCGCTGGTATGGCTACACTAATGAAAAAGCAAATACGTCAATGTTGGGAGAATGAACATGTCTGGTTTCATATCTAGAATAGGGAAGCGAATCAAAAAGTATATTGTATGGCTTGTGCTTCTGCCAGTCGTATTAGGCGCTTTTGGATTCTTTTTTGCCAAAGGAACAGTGCAGCAGTCTAGTTACACAGCTGCCGTTACGCTTACACTTGGTAAATATGATGACGGAGTGTATAACAATATCGCAGAAGTGACATCTCTATTAAAAAGCGATGCATTTTTAAATGAAGCACTCAGTGATGTGAAAGAAGAAGAAAGGCAGGATGTGAAAAGCCGCCTCATCCTCACCAATCAAACAGATACTCAATTACAGCTGTCCTTCACAGATGCTGATAAGGATCATGCTTTAGCTGTCGTGAAGCAGGTGTCGGATACATTTCTGAAGCAAGATAAAGCATTATTTACAAAAAGGCAGCAGGTGATTGAAAGTAGATTATCTGCTCTAGAAGACGAATCTGTCAGCAACGATTCCAAAGTAGATAAAGAGCGATTTTTATATGAATTGGAGTCTACAAAGCTTGGAATGAAGCAGGCGAAGATTGTTGATCCTGCTCAAGTTCTTGATGAAGGCAATAAAGGCATGTCAGCGAAAAAGCGGGCACTGCTTGGACTTGTCATTGGCTTTAGTATCTCGCTCATGTTTGTGGTCTTACCCGAAGTGTTCAAAGAATCTTAATGATGAACTGGAGATGAGTCTTAGGTGAACAATCAACCGTTAGTATCAATCATTACACCGGCCTATAATGCGGAACGCTATTTAACGGATACAGTTCATTCCGTCCTTGCCCAAACCTATTCTAATTGGGAACTGATCATCGCAGATGATTGTTCAACAGATGGAACAAGGAAGCTGCTTGGGGACTTAAGTGAAGCAGACGACAGAATCCACGTCATTTATTTAGAGCAAAATGGGGGAGCCGCCATCGCTAGAAACGCAGCCATCAAACAGGCAAAAGGCCGCTTTATTGCTTTTTTAGATAGCGATGATAAGTGGAAAGAGACGAAGCTTGAACAGCAGGTAGACTTTATGCTGACAAACGATTATGCCTTTACATTCACGGCGTATGACATCATTGCAGAAAATGGAGAACCTTTAGAAAAAACTGTCACTGCACCAGCAAGATTAACTTATGATGAAGCTTTGAAAAATACCATTATCGGCTGTTTAACGGTGATGCTTGATGTAGAGAAGATAGGACATGTAGAAATGCCGAACATCCGCACAAGACAGGATTTAGCTACGTGGCTGTCCATATTAAAAAGAGGATTTACAGCCTATGGAATGAGTGAACCGCTCAGTGAATACCGCATCGTTGGAAACTCGATCTCTAGTAACAAGTGGAAAGCAGCGAAAAAAACGTGGTTCGTCTACAGAGAAATTGAGCAGCTTCATTTTGTCAAAGCATCTTGGTGTTTTATGCACTATGCGACAAATGCTGTGAAGAAGCGCTTATAAACAGAAGGGAAAAAAGGTGATAAAGGTGAAAGCAGACTCGATCATACATGTTATCGTAGCGACGGGAGAATGGGGACAGGACGGCTTGAGGTATAGACGGCATCGACTGGCGGAATTTCTAGCATCTGATCCAGAAACGAAAGAGGTCATCTGGGTATGCCCATCTGCATCCCGTCATACAGCTCCCTTTCAGCCCATAACCGATCGAATGAAGCAATTGACCATTCCTGATGTGCTCAAGAGCAAATTTTTCCGCTTTGGCCGATATCAAGACATGTTCTATATTCATAAATTGTCCCCTCTTCTTGAGCATTTGCGGCAGGAAGAAAAGAAGGGAATCGCTGTTTGCTTATGGTATACGTTTCCGGGCTTTCCGCTCTTATCTTCTTTATTTGAATGGAAACATATTGTTTATGACTGCAGTGACCTGTGGGGAGAGCCGATAAGCGGCAAAAATAATTTGCTTTCTTATATGAGGCAGCGTGTCATTGTGAAAGCAGAAAATCGAATCATCAAATACGCACACAGCATTACATGCTCTTCTCAATACTTACACGATCAAATCAAAAAGCGTCTTATGGGCGAACCAAAAGATGTGTTTACAGTGGAAAATGGCGTTGAGTACGATGTGTTTGCAAAAAGCAATCTTCCATGTAAGGAGGATGTGCTGCAAGGTAGAGAAGGAACTGTTCTTGGTTTTATTGGAGGCATCAAGCCGAAACTGGATTTTGACATGATAGCAGAAGCTGCCCGCATGCAGCCTGATTGGACATTTTTATTTGTCGGTCCGGATGGAACAAATGGTGATCCGTCTTTTCAGCATGCACTTAAACTGCCGAATGTGATTTGGACAGGTGCTGTTGCACCAGAAGAAGTGCCTGCGTATATGAAGCTGATTGATGTAGGCATGATGCCATACAAACAATCTCCTTACAATCAAGCCGTGTTTCCGCTCAAGCTATATGAATTTTTAGCCGCAGGAATACCGGTTGTTGGTTTAAATCTTCCGTCAACGGAAAGGCTAAAAGAGAATGATGTGTATGAATATTTAGAAGGCGAGGATCCTGCGCTCTTCGTAGAAGCCTGCCAAAAAGTGATCAGCAAAAAAGACGACATGACCTATAGACATCTAAGACAAAGCCGTGCGAAGAAAAAAGATTGGCACGCGCTGTTCACAAATATGGTGGAACTAACGAATATTAAAGAAAACGCATAATTCATCAGGGATTGTGCGTTTTTATTTGTTTCTTCTTCACAGGGGGAGCTTGTGATCATCCTCTATTCAATTGTATAATGGAAAGAGCGGCCAATATACAAAATACAGATTTCAATTTAGAAGGAGACTGACCTATGGATTACGAACGCGCCTTATTAGCGTTTTTTGTCTCTCTGGCTACAGTTTTAATTGTGACACCAATCGTCAAAAAGTTTGCAATTAAGATTGGTGCAGTGGACCAGCCGAATAAACGAAAAGTTCATGATAAAGTAATGCCTCGAATGGGCGGTTTGGCAATTTTTATTGGGGTAGCGGCTGGAGCATTAGCAGGCGGGCTGTTTCTACATAATAAAATTACAGCAATTTCAGTTGGTGCCGTACTTATCGTCATTCTAGGTATATTTGATGATAAATATAATTTAAGTGCAAGATTTAAATTTCTCGTACAAGTTCTTGTTGCTTGCCTGATTGTAAGCACAGGCTTAAAAATGGACTTTTTCTCTGTTCCTTTCTTAACAGATCGAATTGAGTTAGGCTGGATGGCATATCCCCTAACCGTGTTATGGATTGTCGGAATTACAAATGCCATTAATTTAATTGACGGCCTTGATGGACTGGCTGCCGGTATTTCTGTCATCGGTTTATCAACCATTGCCGTGATGGCATTTTCAGCTGATAAAATTTTGATTCTTTCTTTATCACTTGTTGTCATTGGCAGTACCATCGGCTTTCTCTTTTACAACTTTCATCCGGCGAAGATTTTTATGGGTGACACCGGCTCGCTTTTTTTAGGCTATATGATTTCGGTGTTGTCACTATTAGGGCTGTACAAAAGTGTCACTTTGTTTAGTGTTGTTGTCCCAGTGATCATCTTAGGTGTCCCAATTTTCGATACCACCTTTGCCATCATTAGACGAATATTAAACAAACAGCCGATCTCAGCACCTGACAAGTCTCATATTCATCATAGACTGATGGCCTTTGGCTTGTCTCATCGCATGGCTGTTATCGTGATTTATATGATTGGCTTAGTCTTTAGCTTAAGTGCAATTTTGCTGACAAGCGCCACCATTTGGTTATCACTGATTATTATCTTTTTACTGGTCATGTTCATGCAGGTGATTGCAGAAGTCACAGGCTTGGTGAATGAAGAGTTTAAACCATTTACGAAATTTTATAAACGAATGGTCAAAAGACAGTAAAAAACAGCCCGTTCCTAGGAACTGGGCTGTTTTTATTATTGTCCAGGTGTGCTGGTCGATGAGTTAGTTGTATCAGTTGACCCTGTTTCACCAGAGGACGGATTGGTTTGTGAATCTGTTTCAGTTGAAGATTCAGTAGGAAGCTTTAAATGCGTCCGTAATTCATTTTGTACGTTAGCTAAATTGGTCGGATCTGGCTCAAAGTAATACGTGCGATTTGGCCCTAAATAAAGGTCTGATCCCTTAATAGAAAGAGTTTCTGTGTCGTCTCCTTTAAATCCGCTGTAGATTTGCTGAAGCGCAAGACCTTCTGTGATACGGAAATTGGTCGTAATGTGATCACTGACTTCTTTAGCAATGTTATCGACGTTCGCAATGTTATTTGGCTTCGCCATTTGATCAATCATTGCACGTAAAATTTGTTTCTGACGATCGTTACGTCCGAAATCACCGCGTGGATCTTGTTTTCTCATCCGTGCGTAAGCAAGTGCTTCTTCCCCGTTTAAATGCATATTGCCTTTTTTGAAGTAAATCTTTTTCGATTTTTTAACATCACTTTTTTCATTGAAGTCAAATGGAACATCGATATCAATTCCGCCTACTTCATCAATGACATCCTTGAATCCGTCAAAATCAACGGTTGCATACTTATCAATCGGAATATGCAAGAATTGTTCGACAGTTTCAATCGTTTCATCTTTACCACCTTTAGCAAATGCTGCATTGATCTTTTCTTTACTTCCTGTTGTATCACTTGCAAGCTGTACGCGTGTGTCACGAGGAATACTAACCATTTTCATCGTTTTGTCTTGAGGGTTAATCGTTGCGACAATGAGTGAATCTGAACGGCCATGATCACCCTTTGTGGCATAATCCTCAATTCCGACAAATAATACAGAGAAAGGTTTTTTCTTAATATCAATGACAGCATCACGAAGATTCGATTTCTCTCCACGGTTTAGTTCATCATATGTTTTGTCAGCAGCTTGAAGAGTATTGACGATTTTATATACTGCAAATCCGCCCATGCAGATGATAAGAAGCAAAAATAAGACCAGAATACGTTTGATAATTCTCTTCTTTTTACTCTTTTTCTTTCGTACACGCACTTTTACTCGTTGTGCCATTCATCTGTCTCCTTTATCGGACCAATGTCCTTTTCTAAATAAATCAGTTCGCCTTCTTTTGTAACACTCTTTCCATTTGTCAGCTCAGTCATCCACTCAATGAACTGCTCTGTTTGTGTTTCTTCGACATATGTCTCAAAAATAACATCTTCTGCATAATGGATTTCTTTTAGCTGAAAAGATGAGGCTCTAAGCTCATTCTCTACCTTTCCAAGCCATGTATAATCTATTGTTGTGTGCATTGTACGCATTAAACAGCGCTCTACCATTCCAACATGGTTGATAGCTTCTGATACAGATTTTCCGTAGGCACGAATCAATCCACCGGCACCTAGCTTGATACCGCCGAAATAACGAGTGACCACAACGACTGTATCTTTCAGCTTCCGTTTTTTTAGCACTTCAAGCATTGGCACACCTGCTGTACCGCTTGGTTCACCATCATCATTCGCTTTTTGAATCAGGTCATGTTCACCAATGAGATAGGCTGAACAATTATGTGTGGCATTCCAATGTTGTTTTTTAATGGATTGTATAAATGCTTGTGCTTCTTCTTCTGAGACAGCACGCTGTATATGACAAATAAAACGTGATTTTTCAATGACGATCTCATGCTCGCCACGACTTTTTACTGTAAGATAGCGATTCAGCAAAAGACATACCCTCCTGACAAGCAAATTGTAAGACTAGTGAAAATTTGCATTGGTTTTAGAATTTTACAGCGTATTTTGTTATGATGATAGGAGCGGAAAAAGGGTCGTCATAAAAACTTCATGATTATACGCATTCTTTCATTATAATTCGACATAAAATGCAGATCAATGACATTTATAATAAAAAAAGATGACATCACTGTTACGGGAGGGAAAAGCCATGACAACACCCAAAATGGATCCGAAATTATTGGATTCAATCATCATGAAAATGCTAAGTACAGTTGATGGCAGCAAGGACGAAGTATTTAGAATAGGCGAACAGTCCCGTCAACAATATGAAAGCCTAGTAGAAGAGCTGAAGCAAATCAAACAGCAAGTAAACGAAGTAATTGATTTTGGGGATAAGCTGGAAGTCCATACAAGACATGCTAGAAACCGCTTATCTGAGGTCAGCAGAAACTTCAACAAATTCAGCGAAGAAGAAATACGTGAGGCCTACGAAAAAGCACATAACTTGCAAGTGGAACTCACCATGATTCAGCAGCGCGAGAAGCAGCTGAGAGAAAGAAGAGACGATCTGGAAAGAAGATTATTAAGCTTACAAGACGTCATTGAACGTTCTGAAACGCTTGTGAGTCAGATTACAGTTGTTCTCAACTATCTCAACCAGGATTTACGCCAGGTTGGCGTTTTACTTGAAGATGCTCAGGCAAAACAAGATTTTGGGCTGAGAATTATTGAAGCCCAAGAAGAAGAACGCAAAAGAGTGTCTCGGGAAATTCATGACGGCCCTGCTCAAATGCTGGCAAACGTGATGATGCGTTCCGAATTAATTGAACGGATTTTTAGAGACCGCGGTACAGAAGAAGGTTTTAAAGAAATTAGAAGTCTCAGACAGAATGTGCGAAATGCACTGTACGAAGTGAGAAGAATCATTTATGATTTAAGACCGATGGCTTTAGATGATTTGGGTCTGATTCCGACACTGAGAAAATACTTAAACACAATTGAAGAATATGATGGGAAAACCAAAATTACGTTCCAATGCCTAGGTGATACAGAAAGCGAAAGAATTGCTTCTCAATTTGAAGTAGCACTGTTTAGACTAGCCCAAGAAGCTGTCACAAATTCATTAAAACATTCTGAAGCTGAAGAAATCTCTGTCAAAGTAGAAGTAACGAAAGACTTTGTGACCTTAATTATTAAAGACGATGGAAAAGGCTTTGATATGAAAGATGTGAAAACAAACAAAAACAAATCCTTCGGTTTACTTGGCATGAAAGAACGCGTAGACTTACTGGAAGGTAAAATGACCATAGACTCAAAAATAGGTCTAGGGACATTCATCATGATTCGCGTGCCACTAACATTGCAAAATAAAATTGTAAAATAGAGTCAAAAGACATATTGACCATAAAGTTCAGGTGTAGAACAATAAACATGGGGAGGCGTAGCTTGTGACTAAAGTAAATATTGTAATTATTGATGACCACCAATTATTCCGTGAAGGTGTCAAACGGATTTTAGATTTTGAACCTACTTTTGAAGTAGTTGCAGAAGGAGACGACGGTGACGAAGCTGCACGTATCGTAGAACACTATCATCCGGATGTTGTCATTATGGACATTAATATGCCGAATGTAAATGGTGTTGAGGCTACAAAGCAGCTTGTTGAGCTTTATCCCGAATCAAAAGTCATTATTCTATCTATTCATGACGATGAAAACTATGTAACACATGCATTGAAAACAGGGGCGAGAGGCTACCTGCTAAAAGAAATGGATGCAGACACACTTATCGAAGCAGTGAAAGTTGTAGCTGACGGAGGCTCTTATTTACATCCGAAAGTCACTCATAATTTAGTAAATGAATTCCGACGCTTGGCAACTAGCGGCGTTTCAGCACATCCACAGCATGAGGTATATCCTGAAATTCGCAGACCACTTCATATCTTAACTAGACGTGAATGTGAAGTTCTTCAAATGTTAGCTGACGGAAAGAGCAACAGAGGAATCGGTGAATCGCTCTTTATTAGTGAGAAAACAGTTAAAAACCACGTGAGTAACATTTTGCAAAAAATGAATGTAAACGACCGTACACAAGCTGTTGTTGTAGCTATTAAAAACGGCTGGGTAGAAATGAGATAATGTTCCGGACAAGTACTCCTTTTTCGCCTGTTTTTATTCTCTCACATTTTAGGTGGAGAGAAATGATAGACAGGGTAAGGAGTCTTTTTCGGATATAGCGGGCTTGCCTATTGATTAGGCAGGCTTTTTTGATTACTATTATAAATCTAATGAAAAAATGATCATTCTTTTAAAATAAAAAAGAGTAACTTAACGAATAAGGAAGGTATTTAAGAATGAAAATAGCCGTTGTAACAGACAGTACTGCTTATCTACCACAAGAGCTGCGTGATAAACATAATATTCATATGATCCCCCTTAACGTCATCTTTGGCAGTGAATCATACCGTGAAGAAATAGAAATGGACTGGAAGACATATTATGAAGAAATCAAAAAACACAAAGATCTTCCAACAACCTCTCAGCCTGCTTTCGGTGAATTAATAGCCTTATATGAAAAACTAAGTGAAACATACGACGCCGTGATTAGTATCCACCTTTCAAGTGGAATTAGTGGAACGTATAATAGTGCGGTCTCAGCGAATGATCTAGTTGACGGGATTGATATTTACCCGTTTGATACAGAAACAAGCTGTATGGCACAAGGTTTTTATGTGTTAGAAGCTGCTGAAAAAATCCAAGAAGGTGCTTCTTTAGAAGAAGTGTTAGCACATCTAAATTACCTAAAAGAAAGTCAGCGGGCGTATTTTATGGTAGACGATTTAACTCATTTGCAAAGAGGCGGCAGATTAAATGGTGCTCAGGCCTTTATTGGAAGCCTCTTAAAGGTAAAGCCTATTTTGCATTTTGACAACAAGCTAATTGTTCCTTTTGAGAAGATTCGCACACGTAAAAAAGCCATTTCACGTATTTTTGAATTATTTGATGAAGATGCATCACGTGGTGTTCCGATGAGAGCAACACTGATACATGGTAATAGAGAAGAAGAAGCAGAAGAATTAATTGCGCACTTATCAGAAAAATATCCTCATGTTGAATTTTATAAAAGCTACTTTGGTGCCGTAATCGGCACCCATCTAGGTGAAGGTTCTTTAGCCCTTGGCTGGGTGATTAGATAATTCCTAAAAAACCTCTTTTCTTATTGAAAAGGGGTTTTGTTTTTCTATTTTACCTGTTGGACGAAATGTCATGTCTTTGTGCATAATAGCCGAACATCAATTGAAAGGTGTTTGGTAATGTTGAATATGGACAAAGCAATGGAACTAATGCGGCAGCTGCATTCACGTCATCTGCTCACCGTTGAAACAAAGTGCCCACAGTCCAATTTAGATTGGCTGGAGGAGAAGGGCTTAGTCAATCGGTCTCCAGCCATTGAGAGGAAAGCAAATGGTTTTACATGCTGCCGGTGCGGTGTATCACACAAGCGGTATTTCGCTCATTCTCCATGTGAAGTGTGTCAAAAGGATTGTGTGTACTGTAGATCATGCATCATGATGGGAAAAGCAACGGAATGTGGGTTTCTTTATGAATGGACAGGTCCACAAATGGTAGAAACATGTCGAGCCGAATTAACATGGCAGGGAGAGCTGTCTAAAGGACAAAAAAGAGCGTCAGAAAGAATGATTGAAGCTATTAAAAACAAATTTGATCTACTTGTTTGGGCGGTTTGCGGAGCAGGGAAAACGGAAGTGCTTTTTCACGGAATCGAATATGCGTTAAATCAAGGAATGAGGGTCTGTATTGCGACACCTAGAACAGATGTAGTGCTTGAACTCGAACCACGGCTTACAAAAGCATTTCAAGGGGTGACAATTACCGTACTTTACGGAGGCAGTTCTCAAAGGTTTCAAATAACACCGCTTGTGATCACCACAACCCACCAGCTGATGAGATACAAGAATGCTTTTGATGTGCTCATTGTAGATGAAGTCGATGCCTTCCCTTATTCAATGGATGAGCGTCTCCAATTTGCTGTTCTAAAGGCGATGAGAAAGAACAGAGGGGTCAGGATTTATTTAAGTGCGACACCCTCTAAAAAAATGACGAGAGAGGTTTCTCGTGGAAAACTGGAAGCGATAAAAATTCCTTTGCGTTTTCACGAGCAACCATTACCCGTACCGACCTTTCATTGGATCGGTCATTGGAAAAAGAAATTAAAAAAGAACCAGCTGCCCCCTAAAGTGATGAATTGGATGCAGAGACATATTGCAAATAAGAGAAGAATATTACTTTTTGTTCCTTCAATTGCTACCATGAAGAAGGTAACGAAGATTCTTCGAGAACAATCCTTGAACGTGGAGGGGGTATCTGCCGATGATCCGGATAGAAAACAAAAGGTTCAGCACTTTAGAGATTACGTATACGATGTACTAGTTACAACCACTATTCTAGAAAGAGGCGTAACGATTCCAAATGTTCAAGTGGGGGTACTAGGTTCGGAATCTACTATTTTTACAGAGAGTGCACTTGTTCAGATTTCTGGGCGGGTAGGCAGACACTCGGATTATTGTACAGGAGATGTTTTCCTTTTTCATTTTGGTTTAACGAGAAGTATGAAACAAGCAAAGAAGCATATCGCAAAAATGAATGATACGGCTGCAAAAGAGTTTTCTGAAAAACAGTGTGGGTTCAACTAAATCATGGTACATTATATTCACAATACACAAATGGCAGGAGAGACAAATATGCTACTCAATGCAAAAGAAATACTACTCAAGGAAATTCTCAATCAATATCTCAACCAATTAAACATGATTTGTCATTGTGAAAAGTGTATGGAAGATGTATTAGCGATTTCACTGAATCAAGTGAAACCACAATATATAACAGATATCGATAAAATATCCTACAGTAAATCTGAGATGGTGGATAAACAGAAGAATACTGCGATGCTGGTCATTCTGACAGAAGCAGCTTCCAAGGTCTCTGCATTTCCAAGGTGTGAAAATCGTCTGTTGCTGAACAAGGAAACCAATTGATTTGCCAAATTTGCGAGGGACATTTTGTGCCTGCTTTTACATGGAAATCATTCCTACTATTAAATGATGATCGCCTTTGTGTAGCATGTAAGAATCACTTAGTAAAGATTGAGCGTCCTATTTGTCCAACATGCGGAAGGGCGCAGTCAAATGACCAATTGTGCCAGGACTGTAACAGATGGAATGAACGCTCTGATTCTATTAAAATCCTTGTGAAAAATAGGTCAGTTTATACTTACAACGAGTTGATGAAAGATGTCCTTGCCCGCTTTAAATTTCGGGGTGATACGGCTTTAGCTGAGCTGTTTCAAAAAGATGTACAAGCAGCATTTAAACATTCCTTCTGCATAAAAGACCCATTGCTGATACCGATTCCTTTAAGTCATGAAAGACTAAAAGAAAGAGGATTTAATCAGTCCGTGATAATCGCTTCTTTGCTAGATAAGCCAATATTGCAGCCACTCGTGAAAATACATCAAAGTAAGCAGTCTAAAAAAAAGAAAAATGAACGCCTAGATCAAAAAGGATTGTTTCAAATAAAGCAAACAGATGCGATTGTTCAAAGGGATATTATATTAGTTGATGATATCTATACAACGGGAGCAACCATCTATGATGCGGCAAGAATTTTGAAAGACGCAGGTGCTAAAAGTGTTTCTTCTTTTACGTTGATACGTAGTTAAAAATCATGATAATTAACCGATAATAAGAAAAGAAAATAACGTAAGGGGTTTTGGTTATGAATCAATTGGCAAACTGTCCACAATGTAATCAGCTATTTTTAAAAACCACCATCCAAACGGTTTGTAACAAATGCTTTGAAGAAGAAGAACGTTCTTTTGATATCGTATATAAATTCTTGAGAAAACAAAGCAATAGACAATCAACCATCGCTGAAATAGTAGAAGCAACAGAAGTTGATGAAGAATTAATCTTGAAATTTATTCGTTTGAAAAGACTGCAAATTAGTCAATTTCCAAATATTAATTATCCTTGTGAAAGATGTGGCAAAGCGATCAGGAAAAACAAGCTATGCAGCCAATGTGAACAGGATATTCATTCGCAAATCAGCCAAATGAACCAAGAAGAGGAGCGTAAAAGGGAGATTGAATCTAGGAAAAAAGACACCTATTATGCCATTAATCCTAAAAACGACTGATTCCCTAAACTAAGTTGCAGTTTGGTCGATAAAATGGATAGAATCAAGACAGACTGTAACGGAAAGCGAGAGGAATCCCGTGAAAATTAATCGATATGGAACACAACCAGTAAATCCTTACAAGAAAACATATGAGAAACAAACGTTGCAATCGAATCAAGCTAAATCAACTGATAAAGTCGAAATTTCTAAAAAGGCAATCGAAATGCAAAAGGTGCCGAATATTATGAGAGAACGCCAAGATAAAATTGACCAAATTAAAAAAAGCATTGAAGCCGGAACATATCAAGTAGATACAAAAGGCATTGCAGATAAAATGCTGAATTTCTATAAACAACAATAACAAAAGGGAGCAGCGTGAATGTCAGTTAAAATAATTATTGAAGAACTGCATCGTCTCTATGGATTGCATGAACAGCTTTTAAAGTTGTCTAAGGATAAAACAGAAATGCTGAAAAGCAATGAGATTGATGCTCTTTCAGAGGTCCTGAATTTAGAGCAAAAGTATATTCAGGCCATTTCTCAATTAGAAGAAAAACGAATTGAAGCGACCGTTCAATTTTTACAAAGTGATCAATCACCAACCATCACTGCATGTATCGAAAAGGCTGAAGGTACAGATCAAAAAGAGCTCATTTCATTATATGAGAAACTAAATGACATCATGGTGGAACTAAAAGATGTAAATGAACTGAACAAGCAGCTTATTCAGCAGTCACTTCAATTTATTTCACTGACATTCGATCTCGTTAACCCTAATAAAGAAAATATGAATTACGGACAAAATGGTCTTGAGAGTTCAAAGCCTAAACAGCAAAGGGCTTTGTTTGATTCAAAGGCGTAAACAAGGAGGATACCAATGGGTTCTACATTCATGGGACTAGAAACGGCAAAAAGAGGAATCACAGCCCAGCGTGCAGGGCTTTATGTCACATCAAACAACGTCTCCAATGCAAATACGGAGGGCTACTCAAGACAAAGAGTGACCTTTAAAGCAGAAAATCCTTATCCAGTCATTTCGGTTTATGACGGCAAGACGTATGGCCAAATGGGGACTGGCGTACAAGTTGGAACGGTTGAAAGAATTCGAGATAGCTTTTTAGATCTACAATACAGAGATCATAATAATAACTTATCTTACTACTCAACGAAGTCAGATGCCCTTTCACAGATGGAAGGGGTTATGAATGATTTGACGGATGAAGGCTTGAACAGAGCTTTTGATAATCTATGGAAATCATTACAGGTCTTATCGGAATCAAAAAATGCTGATACAGCTTCTGCACGTACAGTTGTTAAAACAAGTGCACAGGCTTTAGTTGACCAATTCCGTCTGCTCAACTCCTCTTTAACGACGATACAAAAGAATTTAAAAACGGAACTCGATTCAACAGCCAAAGATGTAAACACTCTTTTATCTCAAATAGATGAAGTGAACAAACAGATTGCAGCAGTTGAGCCAAATGGATATCTTCCAAATGATCTTTATGATACACGTGATACTTTGGTCGATCAATTATCCTCACTTGTTGATATTAAGGTCAGCTACAATCCTCCTGGCGGTAATGCACTCAAAATTGCTGAAGGAACTGTCAACATCGACATTATCGGTGCAAATGGACAATCTGCTGGAAACATTTTGAATGGTATTACGAACGAAAAGTCTGAACTGCAAATCTCTTATGATAATACAACGGGACTTGTTAACTCACTTCAATTCGGAACAACAACAATTGCAGCGGATCAATTACAAGTGAACGGTAAAGTAAAAGCACTTGTTGAGGCTTATGGCTACATGTCAAACGGTGCTGAAAAAGGCATGTATCCAGATATGCTTGCAGAGCTGGATGAAGTAGCAAAAGTATTCATGGATACATTTAACGATGTACATAAGCAGGGGTACACGTTAAATGGTGCAAGTGGACAAGACTTTTTTGATATCGAAAATAACAATGAGTTGAATAAAGGTTTGGCAGCTCGTATTAAAGTGAGCGATGTCATTTTAGCATCAACAGATAATATTGCTGCATCTCTCAATCAAACACAAGGTGACGGTTCGAATGCTACGAAATTAGCTAATATACAAGACTTAAAGTTACCAATCGGCGGCAATACAACGACAATTCAGGATTATTACCAAAATGTTATTGCTGAGATGGGGGTACAAGGGAAAAAGAACATGACGCTTGAAAGCAGTTCAGCTGCTCTTGTCAATTCAGCCAATGAACGTAGAATGTCGACTAGCGCTGTCTCCATTGATGAAGAAATGACGAATATGATCCAATTCCAGCATGCATATAATGCGGCTGCGAGAATTATGACATTACAAGATGAAGTATTGGATAAGGTCATAAACGGCATGGGTGTCGTAGGAAGGTAGGGATAACGGATGCGAGTCACACAAGGTATGATTTCTCAAAACTCACTTCGAAATATTAGTAAAAGTTATGAAAAACTTTCTAAAATTAATGAACAGGCACAAACAGGCAAACGTTTTACAAAAACGTCTGATGATCCTGTTGCAGCAGTAAAAAGCCTTCAATATAGTACTGCCTTGTTTCGAAATGAACAATATAAAAATAACTTAAATGAAGCACAAAACTGGATTGATACATCTGAAACAAGTGTCACTGAAATCATTGATATTATGTCAAATATACGAGATAAAGTGCTTGATGCGGCAAATGGAACAAAGCAGCCCGAAGATTTAGCAGCTATCGGAGTGGAAATTGGCCAGATGAAGAATCAAATCATTGATGCAATGAACACTCAAATGCTAGGTAAGTTCGTATTTAATGGGACAAATACAAATGTTAAACCAGTTGTTGAGAATGCAGACGGAACGTATACATTTAACTTCGAAAATTATACAGATGCGAATGCTGTTCAAGCGAATATTTCTGATGGTATCACTTTAAATGTAAACTCAAATCCAATCTCAGCGTTTGGCGGACAGGCTAACGGTCAAAATGTCATTGAAATGCTGACTGATTTAGAAAACTCATTGAAAAATGGAACGTTTGCGAATTCTGATGATGCATTAGGAAGTATCGATCAGTTTAAAGAAGTAATGAGTGCTGAGCGATCTGACCTAGGAGCGCGTTCGAATCGTGTTGACTTAGTAGGAAGTCGTTTGACTTCACAATTTCAAGTACTGAAAAATGCTAAATCAGATAATGAAGATGTTGAAAGTGAAAAGGCAATTCTTGATCTTCTTCAACAAGAGACGGTGAATAGAGCTGCTTTAGCGACAACAGCGAAAGTCATTCAGCCATCCCTTGTAGATTTCTTAAGATAATAAAAAGCATCCGATGGGTGCTTTTTTGCATCATGGAGGTGAACATATGCAAATCCCTAGATTGTTAATGCAGCAAACCTATGCAAAACTTCAAATGTCGACAACTCCTTCCCGGCAAGAAGTAGAGCAGCCACAAGCTGATCTTGAGATTCAGCAGCCACGAGCTGTCATGAATATCAAAAGGACACCGTCGAAATTAACCATTGATCAAACCGAGGCGTTTGCCGATATGGACATCAAGTCAATTTTTAGACGTTCTGAGGAATGGGCAGCTGAGGGGAAGCGTGCTGTTGGAGAAGGAATGGGTCGCAGAGCGGAAGAAGGAAGTGAACTCATCAAGATCGAGAATGGTGGGAATGCGATTGCTGAGTTTGCCAAAATCAATGGCAGTCCCCCAGCAAAACAATTCACCATTGGTGTGATACCTTCATTCTTTAGTGTGAAAATTCACTATCAGCCTTCTGAGCTTCAAATTGATGTGGAGCCGCAAAAAGCTATCATAGAGGCCACACCTCATAAACCAATCGTTAACTACCAGCCAGGTAAGGTCAATATTGATATGTTACAATATCCAGAATTAAAAATAGAAGTTGACGAAACGGGCCAAAATGGTGATAAGGTATAGTTAAGAAAACGAAAAAAGGTCGTGAATTATGATCATTCAAACAAAATACCATGGTGAAGTGACAATCAAAGAGGAGCAAATCATTCACTTCTCTAACGGGATACCAGGATTTCTGGATCAAAAACAGTTTGTCATTTTGCCTTTATCAGAAGAGTCTCCATTTTTAGTTCTTCAATCATTAAATAACTCGGCATTAGGTTTTATCGTCAGCAGCCCGTTTTTATTCTTCAATCAATACGAATTTGATTTAGACGAAACGGTTGTAGACATTCTGGAAGTAGAAGATGCCAATGATGTGGAAGTAATGGTTATTTTAACAATGGAATCATCTATTGAAAAAACGACAGCCAATTTAAGAGCGCCTATTATTGTGAACCGGAAAAACATGAAAGCCAAGCAGGTGATTTTGCATGATTCAGCCTATCATACAAAACATTTGTTAGAGGTGGCATCCTCATGTTAGTGCTGTCTCGTAAATTAAACCAGTCGATTCAAATAGGCGATGATATTGAAGTCAAGATTATTTCAATCGAAGGCGATCAAGTGAAAGTCGGGATTGAGGCTCCTAAGCACATCGATATTCACAGGAAAGAAGTGTACCTGTCTATTCAAGAAGAGAACAATCGTGCAGCGAGTTTATCCTTAGATCTTCTCTCTCAATTATCCTCACAAAAAAAGTGAGGATTTTTTTATCGCATCCAACTGTCCTTCTCCGTGTGAAAGCGTTTCGATACCGATGTTCATGATCTATAGGAAACTTTAACAAATCGGTCCATCTATATTTAATTTACAAATTCAAAGCCGATATAAAAGATAGATTAAAGCACAGGAGCTGAATAACTATGTCTGTTGGTAAGTTGACATCATTAGAGCCAATTATCGATGCATTTCAAACCCGTGTTTCTAATAACCAGAATGACAATGTAAACTCTGACTCACAAGCAAATGGTAGGACTGTTTCAAAAGAAGAAATTGAAAAAACGCTTCAAGGCGCAAACAAGCTGATTGAACCTACTCAATTTCATCTTCAATTTGAATTACATGAAAAACTCAATGAATATTATGTCAAAGTCGTAGATAACCAAACAGAAGAAGTGATTAGAGAAATTCCTTCCAAGGAATGGCTTGATTTCTATGCAGCAATGACAGAAATTGTCGGTTTATTTGTAGATAAAAGAATGTAAATGAAGGGAGAACATAAATAATGGTCAATCGTATTACTGGATTTTCAAATGTGTTCGATATTGATGAAATCGTATCAAAGCTGATGAAAACGGAGCAAGCACCACTTGATACAATGACGCGTCAGAAACAAACACTTGAATGGCAAAGAGACAGCTATCGCGAGGTTAACTCGAAAATTAAAGAATTAGATGATTTGATCAACAGTTTAAACTTAACGCGTCCAAGTACATATGGCGCCAAAAAGGTGACAAGCTCTAATGAATCTGCTGTCACAGCAACTGGATCAACAAATGCGACCTCTGGCTCTATTCATGTCACTCAACTAGCGACAGCTTCTGTCTTCAAGTCCTCTGGTACATCTGGATTTACACCAGCAAATGGCACGTTTACGTTTGAAGTGACGACACCAGATTCAACAAAACCGAAAATCGTGACGATCAATACTTCTGATTCCGATACAATCGATGACATCGTGAAAAAGCTAAACAACGCTCAATTAGGTGTGACGGCTTATAAAGGCCAAATCTCTGATGGCACTAACTACGTGGATACAATTGCTCTTACTTCTCGGACAACGGGTGAAGGCGTCAGTATTAAAGCAGCTGATGGCAATTCGGCTTCATTTTTAACGCAATTAGGCTTCCAAGTAGATGGAGATAACAAATTAGTTGCGACCACTCAAGGTCAGAAGGCGCAATACGAGATTAATGGTCTGAAAATGGAAAATAACAACAATACATTCACGCAGGCTGATATTACGTACGAGCTTAAAGGAACCACGGATCAGCCTGTCAGCTTAAACGTTTCAACAGATGTGGATGCAATCTATGATAAAATTAAACAATTTGTTGATAAATACAATGAGCTCGTTGAACAGATTAATGGTAAAGTCAATGAAAAGAAAAACAGAGACTATCATCCATTAACGGCTGAAGAGAAAAAAGCGATGTCTGAAAAAGAAATAGAGCTATGGGAAACGACCGCGAAGTCTGGCTTGCTGAGAAGTGATTCCATTTTACGATCTGGTGCCTCTAAAATAAGAAGTGATTTGTATGCTAATATTACGACAAGTGATGGGAATAAAATTCAACTCACACAAATCGGTATTTCGACATCATCCAGCTATAAAGATGGCGGAAAGCTGGAATTTAGTAAGGATATAAATGGAGTAGAGAAATTAAGAAAAGCCATTGAAGAAGACCCGGAGAAGGTCAGACAAATGTTCATATCGGGTAGTTTGAATGTGGATTCAAAGGATAAAGACAAAGCGAAGCAGCAATATCAAGAACAAGGAATTATCTATCGTGTCAAAAATTCCTTATCAGACTTTTCGAAGAGCATTCAAAAAAAGGCTGGCAGCACAACTATGGAATTAAAGGAATACGGACTTGGTAAGGACCTTGACTCTTTGACCAAACGAATGAGTACGTTCCAAGACCGTTTGAAGATGGTTGAAGCCCGTTACTATACGAAGTTTAACGCCATGGATAGTGCAATTCAAAAGCTAAACAACCAATCTGGCTACCTTTCTCAACTGCTTGGACAATAATTGGAGGTTTATAACATATGGCAATACAGAACCCTTATGCCGCCTATCAGAAAAATTCTATTGAGACCGCAACACCTGCCGAGTTGACGCTTATGCTTTATGAAGGCTGCTTAAAGTTCATCAGAATAGCGAAGCATGCCATTCAAAAAGAGGATGCAGAAACGAGAAACTTGAACCTAAAAAAGGCTCAAAACATCATTCAAGAATTAAATGTCACCTTAAATCGTTCCTATGACGTATCAAAGAGTATGGCAAGTATGTATGATTACATTTATCGCAGACTGATAGAAGCCAATCTTCAAAATGACGAAGAGATATTGAATGAAGTAGAAGAGTACGTAACTGACTTCCGTGATGCGTGGAAGGAAGTCATTCAAACCGATCGTAAAGGCCGTCACCACTCTATCGGGGGTTCTCTATGAGTATTGTGGACCAGCTGCATGATCAAACATTAAAAATGGCAGCCGAAATAGCGGAAAATCCGCAAAGTGAGACACTTGTTGAAGACTTTGATGCCTTTTTAATTGAGAGAGACGAATTAATGAGAGATATACAGCATGAATTGACGGATCAAGAAAAAGAGAAAATTCGAGAAATCATCCAAACAGATCAACAGATGGCGAAACAATTAACGGTTATCCAAAATGGGATAAAAGCAGATATTCAAGCCATTCAAAAAAAGAAAACAAAACAGCTGAATTATCAAAATCCATACCAGCCCATAACAAGTGACGGCGTATACTACGATAAACGGAAATAAATAGGTGAGACCTGTGGCGTATCGTTCAAATGACTATATTTTATTAACCACATATTATGAACTTCTATACACGATAGAAGAGAGTCTAAACTATTTAGATGAAATTGAGAAGGATTTTGACAAAACAGAAGGGGATCGGATCTTTAATGATCTGATCCATGCCTTCTTTCATTTAGACACAACACATCCTCTTCTGCTTTCAATTATTGAAAATGAACACTTTGCCAAAACGATTCGTTCGTTTGATCAAATATTTTTAAGTTTTGATATACTAGCTTTCTATACATTCCCTTCAAATCACTTCCAATCATTCCTGAAAACATACTTTATACCTGAATATAGAAAGTGGATGGATGAAATACATGCCTGTATGAGGCCGTATGTCATTCATTAATTTTTGTCCAATTCAGACCATTCGGAGGAAATTATGAGACTAAAAAATCAATTTTTATTTGGGCTTATTGTCATATGTGTATTGTTTGTCAGTATGTTAGGATTCTCAAGCTTTCTCTATTACAAAACAGATCAATCCTATAAAGCGCTATTAAGCAAGGAAGTGAAGCTTTATCAGACCTCGCTGGAATTAGAAGCGCTTCTTCAAAAGCAGGAAGCACAGATTAAAACATATGTCGTCGTGCAAGATGCTGAAAATTTGCAGAAAATTGAGCAAACATATGAAGATATTAATAAGAAAACAGCAGAAGCTTCGAAAATGAGTACGGTCAAACAAGCAAAAAATCTATTAGATCAAATCTCAGAAAAAAATTATCTCTACTACACCTCAACAAATCGATTATTTAATTCATTAAATATGCAAAATCAAAAAGAATTCAACACCCGCCTCAATCAAGAATTACAACCTATCGAACAAGAAATACATACCTTTACAAAAGAGTTCGCTCAAAATCAGCTAAAACAACGTGATCAAAAAATCAATCTGCTCAATCAAGATAGTAATCAATTATTGCTTACACTCATTTTGGTCAGTGCAGCGATTATTGTTGGCCTTTTGGTGATTGGGATCAGATTTGTTCATCGCATGACAAAACCAATTGTTTCTGTCACAAATGCCGCAAAAAGGATGGCAGATGGTGATCTTACCCTTGAAGAGATTGAAGTGACCTCTAAAAATGAGATTGGTCAACTCGGCACAGCCTTTAATCAAATGACGGCTCATTTGCGTCAGCTTATTTTGCAGGTGCAAAGCGGATCAAGACAGCTTGCTGATTCTGCTGCTCAATTTGAGGAAACCATCAGTCAAACGATATCGGCTAGTGAGCAGACATCTAGCTCGATTGAACAGGTCAGTGAAGCTTCACGTGAACAATCAGATGCGGTCGGAAAAGTAGCATCCGCCATTCAGGAAGTGTCGACTGGCATGCAAAATGCAGCTGTACACACATCCGATGTTTCGGGTCACTCAATTTCAGTGACTGAAAAGGCTGAAGAGGGCGCGGCCCTTATTCAACAGTTTGTGAAACAAATGAGTTCTATAAAAGAGTCTGTGAATGAACACCATTCCACAATGGCCAATGTGCAAGCACAGTTTACAGGCATTCAAGACCTGTTAGGTCACATTCATGCCATTGCTGACCAAACGAATTTGCTTGCTTTAAACGCAGCTATAGAAGCAGCAAGGGCAGGAGAACATGGAAGAGGCTTTGCAGTTGTAGCCGATGAAGTGAGGAAGCTGGCAGAAGAATCTAGTCAGCTGACAGATCAAATTAGCCAATTACTCGAGAACGTGAACAAAGATACAGAAAAGTCATCACAATCGATGACGAAGGTCGAGCGTGATGTAGCAGAGGGTGTAAAAGTATCACAATTATCTGAACAGAGCTTTCATGAAATCTTGGAATCTATTCGTGATATTTCAATGAAAGCAGAAGAGCTGTCAGCCACTGCAGAACAAATTTCTGCTAGTACAGAGGAAATTTCTCAAACGGTTGGTGTCATTGAAGAAGGTGCGAAACGAAACTCAGAAGAAACAGAGTACATGTCTGCTGCTGTTGAAGAATCATTAGCGGCCAATGAGGAGATGAAAGCCGCTGCGGAGGATTTAAAATCCTTATCTCAATCGCTGAAAACATCGATTTCGTCTTTTACCATTTAATGTGCGCTGGTCTTTTTCAAGAATCAGCCGAATATATATTCATCACCTATCAAGCAACAGTTGAAGCACCGCAAAATTCGACAAATTTCAATAAATATTCACATTTTTTTTACGTTTGAGCAGGAGAAAAGGAGGGAAAAGTAGAAATAGGTTTACATATCCTTAATTTTAAAGGAGGCGTTCTTTACATGAATTACAATGTCAGAGGAGAAAACATCGACGTAACACCTGCACTAAGAGATCATGTCGAGAAAAAAATTGGAAAGCTGGAGCGTTATTTTGAGACAGATGTAGATGCTTCAGTCAACGTGAACTTGAAGTTTTACAACGATCAAGAATCTAAAGTTGAGGTTACCATTCCAATGACTGATCTAGCACTTCGAGCTGAGGTGCATAATGAGGATATGTACAATGCGGTAGACCTAGCAGCCAGTAAATTAGAACGTCAAATTAGAAAGCACAAAACAAAAGTAAACCGTAAATTCCGCGAGCAAGGTGCCAAAAAGCACTTATTTGCTGGAGGAAATGGTACGGCTGAAGTAGCAGTTCAAGATGACGAAGAGATTGATGAAACAGAAATCGTCAGACAAAAACGTTTCAACTTAAAGCCGATGGATAGTGAAGAGGCCATTCTCCAAATGAACATGTTAGGTCATAGTTTCTTCGTTTTCACAAATGCTGAGACAAATTTGACCAATGTGGTTTATCGCCGAAATGACGGTAAATATGGACTCATTGAGCCAAACGCTTAAATATCAGTTGATGCTGATTTAAAAACAACCTAAATAAAGTAAACCCGTTCCCTTCATAAGGGGCGGGTTTTTTGTGCGAAATTATGGCAAATTCTTTGGAAATGAAAGAAGGTATGGTATGATAAATGCAGGTAAATATGGACCTGTCAAACTTTTGGACATGCCGAAAAATTGCATGAAATAGAGGAGCGTTATTATATGCTTGGAATCTTAAACAAAGTGTTTGATCCTACGAAACGTACGATCAGCCGATATGAAAAAAAGGCAAATGAAATCGAAGCTCTCGCTCAAAATTTTGAAAAATTATCTGACGAGGCTTTACGAAATAAAACGATTGAATTTAAAGAAAAACTTGAAAAAGGACAATCCGTGGATGACCTGCTGGTTGAAGCATTTGCAACGGTTCGCGAGGCATCCCGCCGCGTAACAGGAATGTTCCCATTTAAGGTACAGCTCATGGGGGGCATCGCGCTTCACGAAGGTAACATCGCTGAAATGAAAACAGGTGAAGGTAAAACATTGACATCAACAATGCCTGTTTATTTAAATGCTCTTTCTGGAAAAGGCGTCCACATCGTGACAGTCAACGAATATTTGGCAAGCCGTGATGCGCAGGAAATGGGCAAAATTTTTGAGTTTCTTGGTTTAACAGTCGGCTTAAACTTAAACAGCTTAGACAAAGATGAAAAAAGAGAAGCGTACGCCGCTGATATCACGTATTCAACAAACAATGAACTCGGCTTTGACTATTTACGAGATAACATGGTGCTGTACAAAGAGCAAATGGTTCAGAGACCGCTTCATTATGCCGTGATCGATGAGGTTGACTCCATTTTAATTGATGAAGCGAGAACACCTCTTATTATTTCAGGACAAGCTGCGAAATCAACAAAGCTTTATGTACAAGCCAATGCATTTGTCCGCACATTAAAAATCGAAGATGATTTCACGTATGATATTAAAACAAAAAGTGTGCAGCTGACTGAAAGCGGAATGACGAAGGCGGAAAAAGCATTCGGCATTGAGAACCTGTTTGATGTCAAACATGTCGCGCTGAACCATCACATCGCTCAGGCGCTGAAGGCACATGTTGCGATGCAAAAAGACGTGGATTATGTGGTAGAAGAAGGCCAAGTAGTCATCGTTGACTCCTTCACAGGACGTTTAATGAAAGGACGCCGTTATAGTGAAGGGCTGCATCAAGCCATCGAGGCAAAAGAAGGTCTTGAAGTACAGAACGAAAGCATGACACTAGCAACAATTACGTTCCAGAACTACTTCCGTATGTATGAAAAATTATCTGGTATGACTGGTACAGCAAAAACGGAAGAAGAAGAATTCCGTAACATTTACAACATGCAGGTTGTGTCAATCCCGACCAACCAACCAGTGGTTCGTGATGACAGACCTGATTTAATTTACCGCACAATGGATGGTAAATTTAAAGCAGTGGCTGAGGATGTTGCGCAGCGCTATATGACAGGGCAGCCAGTTCTTGTCGGAACAGTAGCAGTTGAGACATCTGAGCTTATTTCTAAGCTGCTTAAAAATAAAGGCATTCCTCATCAAGTGTTAAACGCAAAAAACCATGAGCGTGAAGCACAAATTATTGAAGAGGCTGGTCAAAAAGGTGCTGTGACCATTGCAACAAACATGGCAGGACGTGGTACAGACATCAAGCTTGGAGAAGGTGTAAAAGAACTTGGAGGTCTGGCTGTTATCGGGACAGAGCGTCATGAATCCCGTCGTATTGATAACCAGCTTCGCGGACGTTCTGGACGTCAAGGAGACCCAGGGATTACCCAATTCTATCTCTCCATGGAAGATGAATTGATGCGCCGATTTGGTGCAGAGCGGACGATGGCGATGCTTGACCGCTTTGGTATGGATGACTCTACACCAATCCAAAGTAAAATGGTGTCTAAAGCCGTTGAATCATCTCAAAAACGTGTAGAGGGGAACAACTTTGATTCCCGTAAGCAGCTTCTGCAATACGACGATGTGCTTCGTCAACAGCGTGAAGTAATCTACAAACAGCGTTTTGAAGTCATCGATTCTGACAACTTAAAATCAATTGTCATCAATATGATCCAATCTTCAATTGAGCGTGCTGTGGGATCTTATACGCCAAAAGAAGAGCTGCCTGAAGAATGGAAACTAGATGGTCTTGTTGAATTAATCAACACGAACTATTTAGACGAAGGTGCCATTACGGTCAAAGATATCTTCGGTAAAGAAGCAGATGAAATCACAAGCTTCATCATGGATCGTATTAAAGAAAAATACGATGCAAAAGAAGAAACATTTGGCGAAGAACAAATGCGTGAATTTGAAAAAGTCATCGTTCTTCGAGCGGTGGATTCGAAGTGGATGGATCATATCGATGCAATGGATCAGCTGCGTCAAGGTATTCATTTACGTGCATACGCACAAACGAATCCGCTTCGTGAATACCAAATGGAAGGATTTGCGATGTTTGAGCATATGGTTGCTTCAATTGAAGATGATGTGGCCAAGTATGTCTTGAAATCAGAAATCCAAAACAACCTAGAACGTGAAGAAGTGGTTCAAGGTCAAACAACGGCTCATCAGCCGCAAGAGGGCGATGAGGAGAAGACAGTGAAGAAGAAGCCGGTACGTAAAGTCGTAGACATTGGACGAAACTCCCCATGTCACTGCGGAAGCGGCAAGAAATATAAAAATTGTCATGGGAAGACAGAATAAGTAATGGAAAGAGGTGAAAACCTCTTTCTATTCATGTCAGCCCCCATACATCTATGAGGTGAAGGATATGGAATTAGTAGAAATTAGACAAGAGCTTGAAAATATGGCTAGCAGGCTAGCTGATTTTAGGGGGTCTCTTTGACTTAGAAACAAAAGAGGCCAAAATCGCAGAGCTTGAAGCGACGATGTCAGAGGCTGATTTTTGGAATGATCAGCAAAAGGCTCAAGGCGTTATTAATGAAGCCAATGCACTGAAGGATTCTGTGAATTCCTACCATGAGCTCAGTGAATCGCATGAAGAGCTGCAAATGACGCATGACTTATTAAAGGAAGATTATGACGAGGAGCTTCATGCAGAGCTTGAAAAAGAGCTGAAGAACTTAACGAAGCAGTTTAACGAATTTGAGCTGCAGCTTCTCTTAAGCGAACCTTATGATAAAAACAATGCCATTCTGGAGCTTCACCCAGGTGCAGGCGGTACTGAATCACAGGACTGGGGTTCTATGCTTCTGCGAATGTACACTCGCTGGGCAGAGCGCAGAGGCTTTAAGGTCGAAACGCTTGATTACCTTCCAGGTGATGAGGCAGGAATTAAGTCTGTGACTTTGCTCATCAAAGGGCATAACGCGTACGGTTACTTAAAAGCTGAAAAAGGTGTCCATCGTTTGGTTCGTATTTCTCCTTTTGATTCTTCTGGCCGCAGACATACATCCTTCGTTTCCTGTGATGTCATGCCGGAATTCAATGAAGAAATTGATATTGATATTCGGACAGAGGATATCAAGGTAGATACGTACCGTGCAAGCGGAGCTGGCGGGCAGCACGTCAATACGACGGACTCTGCCGTTCGGATCACACATATTCCAACGAATGTCGTCGTGACGTGCCAAACAGAAAGATCACAAATTAAAAACAGAGAACGTGCGATGAAAATGCTGAAATCGAAACTTTATCAAAAACGGATCGAAGAACAGCAGGCAGAATTGGATGAAATCAGAGGAGAGCAGAAAGAAATTGGCTGGGGAAGCCAGATCCGCTCTTATGTATTCCACCCTTATTCTCTTGTGAAAGATCATCGAACCAATACGGAGATGGGAAATGTTCAAGCGGTGATGGATGGAGATTTAGATTCATTTATCGATGCGTACCTGCGTTCGAAATTATCATAAAAACTCGGCTTCTTGCCGGGTTTTTTTAATTGTGAGAAAATATAATGAATATAAAGGAATACATACGACATACTGATTCTATATCCTTTGTATGATGAAATTAGCAAATAAAGGGGGAAATATTTTGGGATTAACACCATTGCAAGAAACGTGGGATTTAGATACCTTTTTTAAAGGAGGCAGTTCTTCACCAGAATTTAAGACATACCTGCAAAATATTCAGCAGCTATTAGATGAATTACGACAAAAGGTGAATGCCTTTTCAAAAGAAGATACACACATTGAAAGCAAATTAACGTCTGTCCTTGACACGTATGAAACTACATATAAAAAATTATCTCAAGCAGGTTCATTTGTAACCTGCCTCCAAGCTCAAAATACGAAGGATATGAAAGCAGGCAGCCTTCGAGGTACGATTGCCAAGCTGGAAGCTGATTTAGGAACCATCCTTGCACTGTTTGATCAAGCGCTTGCTGCTATCCCAGCAAACAAGTGGGAAGAATTGATGAATTCAACCGCCTTTTCAGATGTCCGCTACATATTAAATGAGCGGAGAGACCGTGTGAAGGATCAATTACCTGTTGAACAAGAAACGCTGATTCAAAAGCTGGCTGTAGATGGGTATCATGCGTGGGATGAGCTTTATTCCAGCTTAGTGAATAAAATTACCATTCCGTTTGAACAGCATGGAGAAACACAGATGATCTCTGTAGGCCAAGCAGAAAATGCGATGGATGATTCAGATCGTGAAGTCAGAAAGGCCGTTTACCACAACCTAGAGCATGCATGGACGCAGGATGAACATTTATTTGCTAGTACGCTCAATCACCTTGCTGGTTTTCGTTTGCAAGTGTATGAAGCAAGAGGCTGGGATCACATTTTAAAAGAGCCGCTTGAAATTTGCCGTATGAAACAAGAAACCCTTGATACGATGTGGTCTGTGATTGATGAACATAAGCAGCCATTCATTGATTATTTACACCGAAAAGCTGACATGCTTGGAGTGGATAAGCTGAGCTGGTTCGATGTTGGGGCTCCTATCGGCAGTGAGACCAAAATTTATCCTTATCAAGAAGCAGCTGCTTTTATTGTGAAACATTTCGCTGGATTTGGAGAAGAGCTCGCTGCTTTTACAGAAAAAGCCTTTAATGAACGCTGGGTAGAAGCTGAGGACCGTCCAAATAAACGGGTAGGCGGCTTTTGTACAAATTTCCCTGACAGCGGAGAATCACGTATTTTTATGACTTTCTCAGGAAGTCCATCCAATGTGGCGACACTGGCGCATGAACTTGGTCATTCGTTCCATCAGGAAGTGATGCAGGATGTTCGCATTCTGAATCGCAAATACGCAATGAATGTAGCTGAAACAGCGTCGACCTTCGCAGAAATGATTGTAGCTGATGCTTCATTAAAAGAAGCGGCAAATGAAGAGGAGCGTCTCAGCCTGTTAGAGGATAAGCTGCAGCGCAGTGTAGCTTTCTTCATGAACATTCAATCTCGTTTCTTATTTGAACAGCGCTTTTATGAAGAACGTAAAAAAGGAGAAGTGCCGGCTGATCGGTTGAATGAATTGATGGTCGAAGCGCAGAAGGAAGCGTTCGGTGACTCATTAGATGAATACCATCCGCATTTCTGGGCGTCTAAGCTGCATTTCCATATCACGAATGTTCCATTTTATAATTTCCCATACACCTTTGGATACATGTTCTCGTTAGGAATTTACGCAAAAGCATTGCAGGCTGGCACATCTTTTGAAGAGAAATACATTGCATTATTAAAAGATACTGCTTCAATGACAGTAGAAGATTTAGCCAAAAAGCATCTAGGTGTTGATCTTACTCAAAAAGCATTTTGGGAAGAAGCCATTCGTTTGGCTGTAGCAGATGCTGAAGAATTTTTAGAAGTGACAAAAAAATAATAATGAAAAGCTCCCATTACGGGAGCTTTCAGACTGTTGACAAAGGGCTAAAATGATCTTTATTTTAGCTCTTTGTCTTCTTTTCAGCGTGATAGAAAACCTTTGAAGTCTAGGAAGGACGAGCTTTGGCGCGGAGCGAATTGAACATTCGTGAGCACCAACGCGCAGGACTGACAAAGAATGCGAGGGTTTGTCTACACGCTGAAGCTCCCGTTATGGGAGCTTTTTTGCTGGCTTCAACCAGTCAAGCATTGTCTGGATGAGATCATTTTGCTGCGACAGGGCTGGAATGTCCGCTGGCTGATCTCCTTTTTGTTTGCCGTACATGCCAAACTGCGCATGATTTCCGCCTTTTATTTCATGATAAACGGTTTGAGACGGCAGATTTGCTTTCGATTTCTTGATTTTCTCTTGTGTTGCGAGCCCATCCTTTTCACCTGAAATAGAAAGGACTTTCAATGAAGATTGTTTCAGATCATCTGATGCTGGATAAGATGCTAGAAAAAAGAGTCCATCGAGCTTGCTCTGATTTTTTTCTGCAAACATAGCGGCAGCTGCCCCGCCAAGTGAATGTCCGCCAATATACCAGTGTTTGATCGTTTGGTGATCTTTGATGATGTCCTGCGCTTTGTTTGGATTGAAAATCGCAAAGGAAAATGGCATGTCAGGGATAAAGACAGAGTAGCCTTTTTTCATCAGCGTATCCCCGATATAGGCATACGCAAGTGGTTCCACCTTTGCCCCAGGATAGAGAATGATGCCAGTATCACTTTTTGGTGCTTCAAATGTATAAACATTGTTTTTATGTTCCACTTGCTCAATGTTGACCTGTTTTTTTAATGCTTCTGATGATCCATATGTAAAGCGGCTCCATGTATAGAAAGCACCAAAAGCTAAGATGATCAGTGCAAGTAATGTCATACCTGTTATCTTCAGTATTTTCTTCATCGCATGCCCCTTCTTTCTCATGTACATATTAAATATACCATCATTTACTCCTATGCCAACCGGCAAGTGCGCTGATCCGTCTGTGTGATAAAGTATTAATCCATTAGCACTGCATTTGGCTGTTATTTACAATCGTTTTAAGAGGGCTTAAAATAGGTGTGCATTCAGAAGTAACGGAGGAAGAAAGACATGAAGCAGGGACATTCACAATTTTGGATCGAAGTGAAAAATTATTTGTTCATTTTAATCGGATCAGCCATCGTGGCGATTGGATTTAATACGTTATTATTACCAAATCAGATCGCAGCAGGCGGTGTGAGCGGCATTAGTACCATTATGCAGTCATTCGGCTTTGAAGCGGCTTATGTGCAATGGGGGCTCAATATTCCATTGTTTATCGCTGGCTTTTATTTATTAGGCGGTACATTTGGGGTGAAAACACTCGTTGGCTCAATTTTTTTACCTTTCATGGTGTTTGTCACAAGACATATTGCACCTGTCACACATGAAGCACTGCTGGCGGCTATTTTTGGCGGTGTGGTCATTGGGATCGGAATAGGACTCGTGTTCCTTGGGAATGGATCAACGGGTGGAACGGCACTCGCTGCCAAAATCATCAATAAGTACACAGGACTCACGCTAGGCACCTGTTTAGCGATGATGGATGGCTTGATTGTTCTGGCTGCGATGACGGTCTTTGGAATTGAAGAGGGGCTGTACGCGGTCATTGGTGTGTTTATTTCTAGTAAAACGATTGATGTGGTACAGGCTGGCTTCAGTCATTCAAAAATGGCAATGATCATTACAGGGCATGAAGATGAGGTCAGACAGGCGGTTTTTGATCAAATTGACCGTGGTGTGACGAAGATCTCAGCAGTTGGAGGATATACCGATCATGACCGCCCGATTTTGATGTGTGTCGTTGGGCAGTCACAATTCACAAAGTTGAAACAAGTGGTGAAAGCAATCGATGCATCAGCATTTGTCATCGTGATGGATGCAAAAGAGGTGCTTGGTGAGGGTTTTAAAAGGGCATAAACAAGGATATAATAGCGTTGACCAAATGATTGTAAGGGAGGGAAATAGATGAAAAAAAGCGGATTAACGATGCTATTTGCAGCGATGCTTCTTGTTCTCGCGGCTTGTGGAGGAAATTCAAGCAGCAGTGACAAAGAAGGCAGCAAAAGTGCTTCATCTGTGAGCAGTGGTGAGGAGATCTATCAGCAAAACTGTATTGGCTGTCATGGGAAAGACCTATCTGGCGGAGGCGGACCAAGCCTGAAAGAAGTAGGGAAGAAATATAATGAAAGCCAAATCGCAGATATTGCGCAAAATGGTAAAGGCTCTATGCCAAGCGGTATGGTAGATGAGAAACAAGCAAAAGAAGTAGCAAAATGGCTTGCAGAGAAAAAATAAAACCTTTGTCTAATCGACAAGGTTTTTTGTTTTTTATATGTAGAAAAAGACTTTTAAATAGTATGAAAACGCATTATATTAAATTTTATTTAAAAAATAAGGGTATAAAGGCACGTTTTTCGGTTTTGATTGTTCTATTTACCTTTTATTTATAAGTTTTGAAATATAAATGTAATACCATTGCGTCGATTCATGACGTATAATTGGAGTTGTTGAAATTTAGACGATTCAATTTTTTCATCTTTTTGGATGAAAAGGACATAAATTGTTAGTAAGTATCGAAGGGTATGTGCGTGACCATACATAACGTTTTTTGACGAGAAGTGTCAAAACATCATGATAAGCTGTTAGTCAGCGAATAAGAAAAGATTAGGTGATTACATGATTCAAATGAAGGAAGTCTACAAGATCTATCCTAATGGCGTAAAGGCGATCAATGGAATCAATGTCTCTATCCATCCAGGAGAGTTTGTGTATGTTGTTGGTCCCAGTGGTGCTGGTAAATCCACTTTCATCAAAATGATGTATCGTGAAGAGAAGCCAACCAAAGGGCAAATCTTAATTAATAACAAAGATTTAGGATCAATGAAGGAAAAAGAAATTCCTTACGTAAGAAGAGAAATTGGCGTAGTATTCCAAGATTTCAAGCTGCTTCCAACTCTTACTGTGTTTGAGAACGTGGCATTTGCTCTTGAAGTGATTGGTGAACAGCCTCATATCATTAAGAAAAAAGTGCTTGATGTTCTCGATCTGGTTCAGCTAAAGCACAGAGCGCGTCAATTTCCTGACCAGCTGTCCGGCGGTGAACAGCAGCGTGTGTCTATTGCCCGCTCGATTGTCAATAGCCCTGAGGTCGTCATTGCAGATGAGCCGACAGGAAACCTTGATCCAGACACTTCTTGGGAAATCATGAAGACGCTCGAAGAGATTAATAACCGCGGGACAACAGTGGTTATGGCAACACACAACAAAGAAATTGTAAACACCATGAAGAAACGCGTCATTGCAATCGAAGATGGAATGATTGTGCGTGACGAAGCAAGAGGGGAGTACGGAATTTATGATTAAAACTCTCTCGCGGCATTTACGTGAGAGCTTCCGTTCACTTGGAAGAAACACGTGGATGACATTTGCATCAATTAGTGCGGTTACTGTCACATTGATTTTAGTTGGGGTTTTCCTTGTGATTATGCTCAACTTGAATAACATGGCATCGAACGCTGAAAAAGAAGTAGAAGTAAAAGTATTAATCGAATTAACGGCGAATCAAAAGCAGCAGGATGAATTAAAAGCAGAAATTGAAAAGATTCCTGAAATCAGTGATGTGAAGTACTCATCTAAGGATGACGAACTGAAAGCACTGATTAAAAGCTTTGGAGAAAATGGACAATCCATGGGGCTTGTTGATCAAGAAAATCCATTAAACGATGCGTTTATTGTGAAAACAACAGATCCTCACGATACACCAAAAGTAGCGAAGAAATTAGAAAAACTAAAGGGTACATATAAAGTAACCTATGGAAAAGAAGAGGTCAGCCGACTCTTTAATGTAGTCGGAGTAGCGCGTAATGTCGGTATTGTGCTCATTATCGGGCTGTTATTTACAGCTATGTTCTTAATCTCCAATACGATCAAAATTACAATTTTTGCTAGACGCAAAGAAATTGAGATTATGAAGCTGGTAGGTGCAACGAACTGGTTTATCCGCTGGCCATTCTTCATTGAAGGATTATTGCTCGGTGTATTTGGTTCCATTATACCAATTGCCCTATTGCTTGGCACGTATCAATATGCAGTAGGCTGGGTCGCACCGAGAGTACAAGGCTCATTTATTTCAATGCTTCCATACAACCCGTTTGTCTATCAAGTATCACTGATCCTGCTAGTGATCGGTGCAATCATTGGTGTATGGGGAAGCTTAACGTCTATCCGTAAATTCTTAAAAGTATAAATATATTTTGATGGCAGCATTCGAGGATTCTATAGAAGATGTGACCGGTTGATCTGATTCATCCGGTCGGCTCTTCATGTCGACAGTTGTCATGGGAGGGGAATATCGTTTTGAAAAGAAAGCTGATGATGGCTGGAATGGCAGCGTTTATTGGAACAACGTGGCTATACATTCCAGGGAACGAGAATCGTGCATTCGCATACGAAGACCTAGATCAAAAACGTCAACAAATCGAAGAGAAAACATCGAAGACTGAATCAAGCTTGAAGAAGAAGAAGTCAGAGCTGGCAAAGCTTGAAAAGAAAGAATCAAAGCTCAAGAAAGAAATTGAACAAATTGACCAAAAGGTAAGTACTGCAACTGAAAAAGTCGCTGAAAAAGAGAAAGAAGTTAAAAAAACGAAGCAAGAGATCAAGAAGCTAAAAAAAGACATTCAAGTCATCAATGAGCGAATTGAAAAAAGAAAAGCCATTTTCAAAGACCGAATTCGTTCAATGCAAAAAAGCGGCGGTACGATCAACTATTTAGATGTGCTGCTAGGTGCTCGCAGCTTTAGTGATTTTGTCGGTCGTGTTGGGGCTGTCACAACGATTGTCGAAGCAGACAAAGACATGATTACAGAACATGAAAATGATTTAAAGCTGGTGGAGCAAAAAGAAGCAGAGCTAAATAATCAGCTAAGCGGACTTGAAACATCTCTGAAAGAGCTAGAAGCACTGAAAAAAGATTTATCTAAGAAGCACAAAGAAAAAGAACACATTTTAGGTGATGTGACAGATAAAAAAAATCATGCACATGATGAACTAGGCAAGCTTGAGAATGAACAAGAAATCCTTGCGAATCAAAAAGCGGCAGTGAAATCTGAGGAAGCACACCGACAAAAGGAAGAAGCAGAGAAAGCAAAACAAGCAGCTGAAAAAAATGCACCTGCACCTCACAGCGGCGGCTCAGATCAAGTATCTGATACACCAGCAAGCAGCTCAGGCTTTATTAAACCAGCTGCTGGCCGATTCTCATCTGGTTTTGGCGGACGTTCTGGCGGAAACCACTTCGGATTAGATATTGCAGCAAAGGGCACAGTTCCTGTCTATGCAGCAGCATCTGGAACCGTCACAAACTCAAGCTACTCATCGAGCTATGGAAATGTTGTGTTCATTACGCACAATATCAATGGACAGACGTATCAAACTGTATATGCCCATCTGTCTACAAGAAGTGTGTCAACAGGACAGAGAGTCGAACAAGGACAATTCCTTGGCTATATGGGAAATACCGGCCAATCGCATGGTCAGCACCTTCATTTTGAAATTCATAAAGGATTATGGAATGGCGCAAAATCAAATGCAGTCAATCCAGCGCAATATATCCGCTAATCAAAAAGCCGATAACATGATGTTATCGGCTTTTTTGGTCTAGATAGAATTAAAACAGCAGCAGTAATCCGGCAATAATAGGTGTTAACAGAACAGCTGATTTTAATAAGAGCTTCGGTGCAAGGCGTGTAAATTTCGCGCCGATAAATGCGCCTAATACGGTTCCAATTAATATTTGAATCAGCAAGATAAAATCAACATAACCCTCTGAAATATATCCAATTCCACCGCCGATGGAAATCGGAATAATGACAAGCATGGTCGTGCCAACGGCTTGCCGAATCGACAGCTTCAGTAAAATCAAAAGCCCTACTTGAATGAATGGTGCAGACCCGATACCAAACATGCCTGACAGCATACCAGACACAAGGCCTAAAATAATGCCTCTTGTCATCAGCTGACGTGAAGAAAGCGGCTGCTGTTCAGCCTCTTCATTAAGAACAAATAGTTTGATCATCATAAAAACAGCCGATAAAAAAAGCATTCCTGCTGTTAAATAGTGCAGACTCTCTTCTGGAATAAAAGGAGCAACCTTAGCCCCAGCAAAAGAAGCGATACAAGCAAGAGCCCCGACAATCAAACCAGATTTCAGCTGAATGTTCCCTTCCCGGTAGTGGCTGTATGCACCTGATAGTGTCGTAAATGCCATAGCGGCTAATGACGTCCCGAGTGCGGTATGGATAGGGATATCAAAAATTAATGTAAGCAATGCGATGACAAATCCCGCCCCGCCTGCTCCTACAAAACCTAATAAAATTCCTAATAAAAGCATCGTCAAGATAATATACATAGCGAAGACTCCTTCTCAATCATAACAAAATAAAAATTACACCTAATAAAATGATTCGTCAAGCCTTCACGGGAGAATGTCTTTACATGAAATCCCTTCTTCTGGCATATAATAACTCAGGTCATCAGGAAGAGTTGAAGAAGGAGGCCAAATATGAAAAAACAAATCGCATCTATTATGGCAAGTGTCGTTCTCTTAATAAGTGCAGGTGTGATGACGCATAAAGAGGGAACTCATGCGGAGTCAACGCAAGCAGCCGCTGCAATGGCTGGACAAGCTCAATCAAGTGATAAGGCGAAAGAGAATGGGATGGAAAAGATCGAGAAAGCCTATGACCTTATTTCAAATGAATATGTAGAGGAAGTGGATCGGCAAAAGCTGCTTGAAGGCGCGATCCAAGGAATGCTTTCGACGTTAAACGATCCGTATTCAGTATACATGGACAAGCAGACCGCAAAGCAATTTTCTGATTCGCTTGATTCTTCCTTTGAGGGAATTGGGGCAGAAGTGGGGATGGATGAAGGAAAGATCATTATCGTCTCCGCCTTTAAAAAATCCCCTGCGGCAAAAGCAGGTCTAAAGCCAAAAGATGAGGTCATCAGCATTGACGGTGAGCCGATGAAAGAAAAAAGCTTAAACGATGCTGTACTGAAAATAAGAGGAAAAAAAGGTACGTCTGTCGCCTTAACAATCAAACGAAACGGGATTGAAAAAGAGCTGACGTTCCATATCAAACGAGAAGAAATCCCGCTTGAAACAGTGACTTCCACTGTAAAAGAGGTCAATGGTCATAAAACAGGCTATATTGCGATCTCCAGCTTCTCTGAAGATACGGCGAAGGATTTCACGTCAAGCCTGAAACAGCTCGAGAAAAAGGGCATAGAAGGTCTTGTACTGGATGTGAGAGGAAACCCTGGCGGCTATCTGCAAAGTGTGGAAGATATTTTGAAACATTTTATTACGAAGGATCAGCCCTATATTCAAATCGCAGAACGGAATGGCGACCGGAAACGATATTTTTCAAAACTGAAAGAACAAAAGCCTTACCCAGTCAACGTCTTAATTGATAAAGGCAGTGCTTCCGCTTCGGAAATACTTGCTGGAGCCATGAAAGAAGCTGGAAAGTATGAAGTTGTCGGTGATGTCTCCTTTGGAAAAGGAACTGTGCAGCAGGCGGTTCCGATGGGAGATGGAAGTAATATTAAATTAACGCTGTATAAATGGCTCACGCCAAAAGGCAATTGGATTCACAAAAAAGGCGTCGTACCGACAATTGCGATTCATCAGCCGGATTACTTTACCGCAGGTCCGCTTCAGCTGAAAGAACCACTTCAGCTTGATATGAACAATGAAGAAGTGAGACAAGCGCAGACGCTGTTAAAGGGATTGTCATTTGACCCTGGCAGAGTAGATGGATACTTTGATGAAGAAACGAAAAAGGCCGTACTTGCCTTCCAAAGCACATACAATCTCGATAAATCAGGTGTCATTGATTTAAAAACAGCAGAAATGATGAACAAAATGGTGGATGAAGTGAAATCTTACGAAAAAAATGACCTTCAATTACAGACTGCACTAAAAGCACTATATCTTAAAAAATAAAGAGGCGAATAATAGCCTCTTTTTTTTGGTTCATAAGTGTCATGAACATGTAATAATTTATGATTAAAAATAAATTATATCGAGAAATATATTCATTTATTTTACAAAAAACATAACATTCCTTCAATTTTACCCGATAACATATGTATATAAGAGACTTTCTGTTGATTTAAACATGTCATGAAAATGAAACTTTTGAAAGTTGTATGTTACATAAATAATTCTTACAATAAAAAGTAGCACTCATTTTAAATATTTTATTTTTTGCGGATATTCAGCTTGAGCATTAAGCTGTACCGAGGTTTGCGCTTTTCTTAAAAGAACTAGTAAATGGGGGTACACAATTGAAAAGGGCAAGTATTGTGAGAGAGAAAAAATATTACGAGTTGGTAGAGGAACTTAAGAGTCGTACGAAAGATGTGACGTTTTCCGCTACAAAGGCATTAAGTCTGCTCATGCTGTTAAGCAGGTACTTGGTCAATTACACAACGGTAGAATCAGTCGACGAAATCGATGAAGACTGTGCTGAGATATACTTCAATTATTTAATGGATAATCATAAGAGACTTGGTATAAACTTAACCGACATCAAGAGGTCGATGCAGCTGCTCGGCGGCATACTAGATGTAGATGTCAATCACTACTTAAAAGATTTTTCACTGTCGAATGTCACACTTTGGATGAATCAGGAGAAATAAACCTGATGTCAAGCATCGATTTATTTGATAGAATAAGAGAAAATGCTTGACTTGGGCGGTGAACGATAATGAGCTCGGAGTGGATGGGAGCCGGATTAAAAGCGGTCGGTCTGTTTTTAATCCATCCTCTTTTTTATTTCATGATATTAATCAGCCTATTGCATGGCTACATCCGCGTAAAGCGGGAGAGAAAAGCGTTTCAAACAAGAATAGAAGATGTATACGATGAACTTAAATTTACATATTCAAAGGGATGGATTCTAGGGATTTGCCTATCCGTTATTTCAGTAGGCTTAGGGATTGCCCTCCCCCCTGGATTCATCGTGCTGATTGCAGCGATGACCATCGTTTTCTCTTTATTCTTTAAGGCGAGTGCGCTTTCGTCTGCATACACACTCGGTTTCAGTTTTATTGCGGCACTTGGACTGATGCATTTCCAAGTGAGTCATTCTTGGCTGCCGCAGCTCTCAATGATGAATGCATCAGCCGTTGTCATTCTGCTAGGACTTCTATTAATGACCGAGGGAATTCTAGCCTATCGAACGGCGCATTTACGTACATCGCCTGCTATGGTGATGAGTGCGAGAGGACTTTTAATTGGTCAGCAGCGGGCAAACCGTCTGTGGCTTTTACCGCTTGTTTTGCTGATGCCGGCAGGTGAATTCACTTCTTCTCTGCCATGGTGGCCGGTGCTTCAAGTGCATGATCAAAGCTTTTCATTTATTTTGATTCCATATATCATCGGATTCGGTCAGAGAATTCAAGGCTCACTGCCAATTGTTAGTATTCAAATTACAGCGCGGCGTATTCTTATGCTCGGACTCGCTGTCGCCTTATTAGGTGCTGCAAGTATTTGGTTTGAACCGATTGCTTGGGGAGCTGTATTGATTGCGGTGATAGGAAGAGCCTTTCTCTCATGGAAGCAGAGGGTCAATGACAATGCTGCCCCGTTCTACTTCTCTAAGCGTAATCAAGGGCTGATGGTGCTGGGGATTATTCCGAATACACCAGCGGCTGATTTAAAGCTTGAGATCGGAGAAGTCATCACAAAAGTGAATGGAATTGAAGTCAAAACCGTTTCGGAATTTTATGAAGCCCTTCAAACCAATCGTGCTCTAACAAAGCTCGAGATTATTGGCTTAAATGGTCAGACAAGATTTGAGAAACGTGCTTCTTACGAAGGGGAGCATCATCAGCTTGGCATCCTGTTTGTGAAGGATGATCCACAGCAAGAACCAACGGCAATTTCATCTTAAAAAAAAAGCTGCTAGAGATGGCAGCTTTTTTCTTTTGGGCGCGCTTCTTTCCCGTAGGATTCGCCCCAATCACGCATAGCGAAAATGATAGGCTTTAATGTATTTCCGAGAGAAGTGAGGGAATATTCGACACGAGGGGGGACCTCCTCATAGACTTCTCTATGGACAACGCCGTCTTGTTCAAGCTCACGCAATTGCAGTGTGAGGACACGCTGAGAAATTCTTGGCAGTAGCCGGCGCAATTCATTGTAGCGTTTTGGTCCGCAAGTCAAATGATAAAGGATCACTCCTTTCCATTTCCCTCCGATGACACTTGTCGTCACTGAAACGGGACAGCCATGATTGACAATACTGACTGGGTTGGATGGTGCACTCATCTTAACACGCCTTTCTAAGATAAATTTGGTGATACACGAACAAGATGGTAACTAACGAACAAAAATGTGCGTACTTGAATCACTCGAAGCTTTTCTTATACCATAGAGATATCACATCACACATTCGGGCTGTTGTTTTTTTATCATAACAATTTCTATATGGGAATGGAAAGAAATTGGATTGATGAAACACACACCCTAATTGGTTAATAGAAAGGATGAAGACAATGCGAGACAAAGAGCAATTAAAAAAAGAAATCATTGAGGCGTATGAGTTCCGCCATGCGACAAAAGAGTTTGATCCAACGAAAAAAATACCAGAGGATGATTTTTCATTTATTTTAGAAACAGGAAGACTTTCCCCAAGCTCTGTAGGGTTTGAGCCTTGGAAGTTCCTCGTTGTTCAAAATGAAGCATTGAGAGAAAAATTAAAAGAGTATACATGGGGAGCGCAAAAGCAGCTTCCTACTGCCAGCCATTTTGTGATCATCTTGGCAAGAACAGACGCCCGTTATGATTCAGCATATGCAGAATATATCAACAAGCAAATCAAAGGAATGTCAGACGAAACGTTCGAGATGGTGAAGGGACGCTATCAAGAATTCCAAGAGAATGATCTTCATTTGTTAGATAATGAACGCACGCTCTTTGATTGGGCTTCAAAACAAACGTATATTGCCCTTGGAAACATGATGACAGCCGCTGCACAAATTGGCATTGATTCATGCCCAGTTGAAGGATTCAGCTACGATGAGATTCATCGCATTCTAGATGAAGAAGGGCTGCTTGAGGATGGTCAGTATGATATTTCTGTCATGGCAGCCTTTGGTTATCGTGTGACTGAGCCGAAGCGCGGCAAAACGCGCCGTCCGATGGATGAAGTCGCTGTTTGGATTCGTTAAAAGAGAATGTCTGAAAAAGGATGTTGACAATTGCGTGGTTAGTCAGTATATTTAAAAAATAAAATCTTTGATGAATATACAAATTGACTATAAACGCTTTGACTTGAGAATAGTAGATGAACATCCGTTTTTTTAAGAGAGCTGCGGGTTGGTGCAACGCAGTAAAACGAATCATTGAACTCGCTCAAAGAGCGGTAAGACTGAATGAATAGTAAGTCTTTACGTGTGACCTCCGTTAACGGGTTTTAAGTTGGATTTAGCTATGGCTGAATCAATTAGAGTGGTAACGCGGTTGCAAGGTCAGTCGTCTCTTCAAGGAGATGACTGGCCTTTTTATATGCTTTTATCCTATATTTGTCTGAAGATTCAAATTTAAAGGAGCTATAGAAAATGGAAAAGGAACATGTGCAGTTAAAACGAACAATGACGTCAAGGCATATTATGATGCTCGCACTTGGCGGAGCAATTGGTGCTGGTCTGTTTAAAGGAAGCAGCTCTGCAATTGATATCGCAGGTCCTGCTGTCATTTTGGCATATATGATTGGTGGTCTTATTTTATTATTTATTATGCAAGGACTTGCCGAAATGACGGTTGCACGCCCTGGCGCAAGAACATTCCGTGATTTAATTGAACCGGTGTTAGGCAAATATCCGGCTTATTTCTTAGACTGGATATACTGGAAAATGTGGGTGCTGAACATTGCAGCAGAAGCAATCGTATCTGCGATCTTTATTCAGTACTGGTTCCCACAAGTGCCGATTTGGATACTTGTGTTAATCATTTCACTTGTTGTGACATTGATCAATGTTTGTTCTGTTAAAATGTTTGCTGAGACAGAGTACTGGTTAGCTTCTATTAAAATTGCTGTCATTCTTTTATTTATTATCATTGGGTTAACCATGTTGTTTGTCTCATTTGGTCAGCATGCAGCACCGGGATTATCCAACTTAACCGACCACGGAGGATTTTTCCCGAATGGAACAGGCGGCTTAATTGCGGCCATGCTTGTTGTGGTGTATTCATATGGCGGGACTGAAATGATCGGGGTCACATTAGCAGAAACAAAAAACCCTGAAAAAGTCATCCCAAAGGCCATTCAAAGTACATTTGTACGAATCATCGGCTTCTATGTACTGCCGTTCTTCATCATCGTCAGCTTGATTCCTTGGAATCAAGTAAACAATGAGCAAGTGAGTCCATTCGTCACCGTGTTTGCAACGATAGGCGTGCCATATGCAAGTGACATCATGAACGGTATCATTTTACTAGCGATCTTGTCTTCTATGAACTCTGGGCTGTACGCATCCTCAAGGGTACTTTATACGCAAGCGATGGATGGGCGTGTATGGAAGGGCTTCTCAAAGCTATCAAAACAGCAGGTGCCTGTCAGAGCGATCCTAGTGTGTACATCTACATTGTATGCCGCTGTATTGATTTCTCTATTTGTAGGAAGTCAAACCTTTAATTATTTAATGGGATCTTTAAGCTATACGGTCTTATTCATCTGGTTTATTATTGCTGTCGGTCATTTAAAATCTCGAAGTGTAGCAGAACCAGGAGGATATCGCGTGAAGCTGTATCCTTTCACAACATGGTTTTCTGTGATTGCGATCATGGCCATTTTCATCGGCGTTGTGTCAACAACTCCAATTGTCCAAACGATGGTCACAATGGGCATTTATCTGATGATTACTCTTTCTTTCTTCATCAACAGAAAGCGGTTTGAAACAGCCGCTTAATACAAAAAGCGTGCGGGACCTTTAAAGAGGTCTCACACGCTTTTTTAATGCTGTTTGTATTGCTTGAAATGAACAGGGGGTTGAACAGGATGTGGCTTTGACTGAAGCCCGTAACTCTCTCTTACGATGTAAAGTGGTCGATCTTTTGCCTCGTCGTAGATTCGGCCGATGTATTCCCCAATCATTCCCAGCATAAAGAGGATGATGCCGCTAAAGAACAGCTGTATGACAATTAATGAACTCCATCCTGTAATGGTGCTGTTTGTAAAAATTTTTAAGTAAAGTACAAGAAACATTGAAATGAATCCGATAGCGGAAAGGGCAATTCCTGCTATACTCGCTAGCTTCAAAGGTTTATAGGAAAAGGAAGTGATTCCATCCATCGAGAGCTTGAGCATCTTTTTGAGCGGGTATTTTGTTTCTCCTGCTAGACGTTCATCTCGAACGTACTCTACTGCAATTTGTTTGAAACCTACCCAGCTGACTAGGCCGCGAACAAATGGATTTTTTTCTCGTATTTTTCTCATTTCATGGCACACTCTACGATCCATTAACCTGAAGTCACCGGTGTCGATTGGGATATCTACTTCGGTGATTTGACGTAAAACGCGATAGAAAAGGGAAGCGGTTTGCTTTTTGAAAAAAGTTTCGCCTTTTCGTTTGATGCGCACGGCGTATACGACTTCATAGCCTTCTTTCCATTTTGCGATCATCTCTAATATCAATTCAGGCGGATCTTGCAGGTCTGCATCTATCACGATGACCGCTTCTCCCTTTGCATAATCCATCCCAGCTGTAATGGCAATTTGGTGTCCGAAGTTACGTGAAAAATCAATGAGTCTTACATTCGGATCGTTTTGGGAATACCCTTTAATTAGTTCAGCTGTTCGATCCATACTACCGTCATTGACGAAGAGAAGCTCGTATGCTTCTCCTGTCGAATCCATGACTGTTTTCAGTCGCTGATAGGATTCATGGATCACAAGTTCTTCATTATAGACTGGGACTACAATAGAATATCGTATGTTCTTTTCCATCAGTCATCCTTCCTCCCTTTTAATAGATGAATTAATCAACGGATAGTTCATAAAGAGTGCCGCTTTCCATTCCGCCCATTCTTCCATTTGACTGATCATTTTGTTCTGATTGTTGGCTGTCTGTTTGCTGGTTCGTTTTGGATGTAGAGCTGTTCTGCCATTTAGAAGCAGATACTTCTTTGCCATTTTTTTGAATCCAAGTGAGAATGTCAGAGCTGCCGCCTCTCATACCAGAAAGATAGAAGTACTTGATTTTGCCGTCTTTGACGAGCTGTTTGAATTCACTAAGCGTGAGAATGTTATCAGATCCACTAAATCCACCTAATGCCATAACAGCTTTTCCTGTTTTAATAATGTAAGGTGAAGCAGTGGTTGCATCTGTTGTTCCGAATAGGAATTCTTCTCCCGTATTGTTTTTCTCAAGATAGCTGATCAACTTTTCATTGACTTTTGAACTCATGCTGCCACTTGAAGTTGCAAGCTGAGGACCAGCCTCTGGAAGCATACTGTTTCCCCCATAAAGAAGAGGTGTGCTTGCCCAGTATAGTGGTGCAATCAGCATGCCAAGGATGGCGATGAGAGACACGAATTGTTTTAGTTTTTCTTTTCCTTTTATCAAAAGCAGAGAAAGGATTGTTCCAACACCAAGGATACCGACTGCAATGCTTAGTCCAAGACCGATCGTGCTTGTAAAAGTAGATAGGATAAAGATTTCAAATGCTGTTGTGACGAATATCGCAATTGGAAGCAGCCATTTTTTAAACCCAATTCCTGTTTGGAACAATTGTGTCATAGAAACCCATCCGGCTCCTGCTAATACAGCAATTGGCGGTGCCAGCATGATCAAATAATAATGATGGAAAAATCCTGCTACACTGAAAAATGCAGCTACAGGAATAAGCCATGCTAACCAAAATAGTGTTTCTTTTTGTTTTGTATTGAGACGTCTTCTTTCAAAGGCAGTCGAGAAGAAGATACCAATCGCACCGAAGATTGCAAATGGAAGCAGCCAGCTGATTTGATCGGACAGTTCAGATTGGAACAGACGTAACGGTCCCTTGGTTCCTGTACCAAACATGCCGGAGCCATTTCCCATTTTTCCGCCCATGCCATTTGGCGGTCCATCACCATTACCGCCTGAAGGCATATCAGGTGGTGTTGTGCCGTTTGCATTGCTTGGTGGTCCTTGCATTGAAGGCTGTTTCTGACTGGATGATTGGTTTGAATTGTCTGAGTTGTTTTGATTTCCATGAGATGGCGGCTGAGGCATGGTGGATGGATCATTGTCATTTTGCTGATCACCCTGCTGTGAAGGCGGCTGTCCCTTACCCTGATTTGTGCCGCCTCCCCCGCCAGACTGTTGACCAGTCAACCGCTGAAGACCGTTGTAACCAAAGGCTAATTCTAGTGCTGAGTTCGATTGACTTGATCCCATATAAGGACGATTGTCTTTGGAAGTGAGATCAACCGCTATAGACCAAGAAGCAGATACACCTAAAAGAACAATCATTGAAATCATTAATGATAACAACTTTTTCTTCCATGTCGTTCGGTAGGCAATGATGTAAAAAAGAATGAGTGCTGGTACGATCATATAGGCTTGCAGCATTTTTGTATTAAAGCCGACGCCAATCATCGCAAACGAAGAAATTGCCCAAAGCACCTTTTGCTGTTTTACAGCCTTGAACATCATTCCTGTTGCTACTAAAAGTATAAAGACAAGTAAGCTGTCAATATTATTTGTGCGGGATACAGCAACCGCAATAGGTGTACACGCCATGATAAGTGCCGCTAATCTCGCCGCTGCTTGACCAAAAGTTGGTTTGACAAGACGGTAGATTAGATAAACAGATCCAATGCCTGCTAAAGCTTGAGGCAAGATGACGCTCCATCCATGCAGACCAAAAATTTTGGCACTGATCGTTTGCAGCCAGAAGGTGAGCGGGGGTTTATCCACCGTGACATACCCTGCTGGATCAAATGAAGCAAAGAAGAAATGATGCCAGCTTTGCATCATACTAGTGACAGCCGCAGTATAATACGCATTCACCGTATCATCTTCCCAAATGTTATAAATGTTTAAGATGGCAGATAAGATCAAAATGAAAAATAAATAAATATCAAATTTCTGAAAATGTCTGATCAAAAGCATGTCACTCCTTTTTCTTCACTTGAAAAAAGTGTAACAAGCAAATATGAATAAAATGTTAATAAAAAAAGACCATTTTTTTATCTTTTAGAAATAAAAACAGCTCTTGATGAAAAGAGCTGTTCAAGTTGTAGAAAATCCTATGGATACTGAATTTATTGATAAAGTAGTAATTCCAAATGATATTTTAAAATATGTGAGTAGCTATAGAGTAGGTGAGCTCTCATTGAATGGAGCATTGGGAAGTTGAATGATGGCTGTCGTACCAAAGCCAGGTTCAGATTGAATGTCGAATGTTCCATGATGTTTTTTAATGATTTGATAGACAATGGCTAGTCCAAGGCCAGAACCGCCATCCTTTCTTGTTCGTGCTTTATTTACACGATAAAATCGCTCGGAAACATGTGGGAGATCTTCTTTTGGAATACCGCTGCCTTCGTCGGTCACTTTCAATTCAGCAACACCTTGATGAACTTGTAATTCAATCGATATTAATTTTCCAGATGGCGTGTAATGAATGGCATTATCGAGTAAATTACGTATTACTTGTTGGAGACGGTCGCTATCACCATAAACAATACAATCCTCTTCAAGCGTTCGTTTGAAAGTAATGCTTTTTTTGTCAGCGATGAATGCCATTTGATCAAGAACATCGTGGATGAGCTGTGCAAAGACGATTGGCTCCATCGTAAGTGGATAAGAGTCACCTTCTAACTGTGCAAGATCTAAAAGGTCGTGCACAAGCCGGCTTAAACGTGTGGCCTCATCTTGGATGATTTGCATTCCCTTTTTTTGATCAATGATCCCTTCTTCAATTCCTTCTGCATAGCCTTTCATATAACTTAAAGGCGTTCTAAGTTCGTGAGAGACATTCGCAAGAAATTCCCTGCGGTGCTGTTCAACTTTTTCGAGGGTTGAAGATAGTTTATTAAAGGAGCGGCTGAGCTGGTTTAACTCATCTCCTTTTTTGGTTACGGCCATTCGTTTTGAGAAATCACCAGATTCCATTTCCATTGCAATTTCTTTCATTTTATTAATTGTCTGCACTACTTTATTGGAGCTCTTATATCCGATCACGAATATTAGGAGCAGAATCATTAAGATGGATATGCCAAGCGTCAATCTAATTTGGACAAAGGGTTCATATACATCTGATAAGGGCATGGAGAGGAAAATAGTTCCCGATAGATCATCATTGCTTGAGAAAACAGGGATGGCGATGCCAAGAATATCTTGGTGAAACTTTGGGTGTTCTCTAATTAACACGACGGTTTCACCTTGAAGGAGCTTCTGGCGTTCCTTGAACGTAATGAGATTATCATTTGTGTCCGTATCAAAAGGAAGACCACTTGAAAGCTCCATTGGATCATCTGTAAAAATAACGTTCGCCTGACTTGAGTCATTTGCCCACTTCATTCTGTCGGTAAAATACTTGTCTTTCCCGTGTGTGTGATAGATTTCTGCCAGCTTCTTACCTTGCAAACTTAAGGAATCGATCTGTTTATCAATATATAAATGCTGGTATAAGTAAAAGGTAAGGGCAAGCGCTGAGGCTGCAACGATTCCGATCACTGCAAGGATTAAGAAGAGTACTTTCTTTTTAATCGATAATGGCTTCATTCTTCTTCCTCAAACTTATAGCCGACACCCCAAACGGTTTTAATATATCGTTCTGCTTCCTTTAATTTCAGTCGCAGCGTTTTGATATGTGTATCGACAGTTCTTAAAGAGCCGCTCGTTGAATGTGATTCCCACAATTTTTGATAAAGGTGTTCTCGTGAAAACACGTGTCCTTGGTTGAGCAAAAGAAACATGAGTAAATCAAATTCTCTTCTTGTTAAATTAATGGGCTGTTGATGGAGGTAAACTTGTCTGCCATCTTGATCAATCTCCATGTCACCAATCTGTATTCGGCTGCGCTTTAGCGAAAGACCTCTAATTCGTCTCAGAGTGGTTTCGATTCTTGCTGCAAGCTCACGCAGACTGAAAGGCTTCATGATGTAGTCATCCGCTCCAATTTCAAGTCCTCTAATTCGGTCCTCTTCATAACTCCTCGCTGTTAAAAATAAAATCGGTATTTGAGATGTTTGTCGAATACGCTGACAGACTTCAAATCCATCCATGTCAGGCATCATGATATCTAATACAACAAGATCAACAGCTTCCTTTTCAAGCTGATGCAGGGCATCTTTTCCATTATTCGCAGTGATAATGTGAAAGCCATGTCTCTTTAAAAAAGACCCGATTAACTCAAGCATATCAAGCTCATCATCTACGATTAAAATACACATTTGTTCCTTCATTTCTTTTCCTCCAACACGATAGCATAAGGTCCTGATGGGACATTCAGTTGATTTTTCATGATAAGTGAGTGTTTATCGATGATGGATACTGAGTTGTCATCCAAGTTACTCACATAAATTGATGTCTTATCAGCAGTGATATAATTCGGATTTTGACCAGTTTCAACAGAAGCAAGCTGTTTATTTGTTTTGGTATCTACTTTGTATAGCGTATGATCTCCATGACATAGTACATATAAAGTAGAAGAATTTTTCTCTGGAAAAAATGCAACAGGCATAACGCCTAGCTTTATTTCTTGCTGTTTTTTTCCAGTTTTAGGGTCATAAGCAAAAATACTCTTATTTAAGGTGCCTTGTTTACCGTGGCCGCCGATCCAAATGAACTGTCCATCAAAATGAATTCCAGAAGGCCGTTCAAGTACAGAAAACGTACGTATATTTTTTTCCTTTTCAATATCTATGACGGAGACAGTATGACTTTCTGCATTTAAAACAAATAAAATACCTGATGAAGAAAGAGTCATAGAAGAAGGTAATTTTCCAGTTTTCACAGTCGATTTTATTTTTTTGCGCTCCGTATCAATAAAATAAACGACATTTTTCTGTGAGTTAGCAGCGATTAATGTATGAGAAGCTGCATCATATGTAAGGGAAGTCAGTCCTTTATCCACATTCATATAATCTGTTGCTGTACCGTGTTTTAGATTAATTTCGATAAGGGATTCTCCCTCTTTACTTGTAGCGATGATGACGTCTTTATTGATTTGAATAAGATCAGTGAGTGGGTGTTTTAAATCCACAGAAGAGAGCATTTTATTTTTTTGTATATCAACTATTGAAAAGGAGGCTTTTTTTAATTGAGAGATGACAGCGATGGATTGAGAGCTGCCTGGCGGCGTAAATTGCTGTTCTTTTCCACAGCCTGTCAGGAATAAAAGTAGAGCTGATAAACAGATCAAAACATATTTCACACGTTCCATTCTTCCGCTCCTTTGCGTTCTCTATTTTCAAAATCATACCACAAAAATTGTGAAAAAAAATTGAAGTTATCCATGCTGAAAGAATGAAAAAAAGCTTTTAGGTAAGTGAGGGAGACCATTTGTACCTGAAGTTCCTTTTTTGTCTGGACATATGCCGTTTTTTCTTCTTTAAAAGATGATTTTCAGGATTTGATGGATGCACTCGCTATAGTTTACAGTGATACAAATGATGAAAACTCCCCGCTCTAACTAAACATAGAGCAAGGGAGTCATTAGGCGGAATGTTCAGATGATGCGGAGGTTGATTTGGTTTTTACACGTTGAGATAAAAGGAAACCAAGAATGCCTGCCCCCATTAATACAATAAATAAAGATTGAAAACCACTCATGATCCCAATCAATGTAGACGAAATGATACTGCCAAAATATCGAAAGGTAGAGAAAATACCAGATGCTGAACCAGATAAGCTTTGATCAACAGACGTTAAAGAAGCCATCTGCATACTGGTCATTCCAATACCTGATGAAATTCCACCTGCGACAAGTGTCACGATAAGCAGTGGTAAGGTAGGGAACTGACTGAGTGTGATTAACATGATGCCTGATAAAGTCAGACAGAGAAATGAAAAGCCAATCATTTTTTTCGCGCCTTTTTTCGGATGGAGTCTTGCCCCTAACAAGCCGCTAATAGACATGCAAAGGGAAAATACTGATAGAATAATACCGCTTTGTGTATGAGAAAGTGCAAGTTGTTGTTCCATAAACAGCGGCATAATTAGAAGAATGGCATACATCACAAAATTACTTAGCATGATCGACAGGTTTGCGTTTGTAAATGAACTGTTTTTAAAAAGCGACAAATCGATGATCGGATTCTTTACTTTTCGGACATGTTTAAAGAATAAAGGAATGACGATCAACGCTAGAATTCCATAGATCAAGTATTCATTTAGCAATTGGCTTTTAGTGCATAGAATGAGTGTGGCAATCCCGATGGTTAAGTATAGTGAACCAGTGATGTCTACATTTGCTTGTAAGCGTGTATGCTTTGTTTTTGGAATGAGTAATACGCCGGTAACAAGTGTAAGGAACAAGAATGGGATATTGACAAAGAATATAGAATGCCAATCAAAACTCTGAATAAGAATCGAACCAATAAAAGGTCCAAGTGCGGCACCAATACCGGCTCCAAACCCAAAATACCCCATTGTTTTAGACAGTTTTTCGGGGGATACTGTTGCACGAATCAATGCAATGCTATTCGGTGTTAAAATAGCACCGCCAGCTGCTTGAATGGAACGAAAAGTGATGAGAAAAGCTAGATTAGGAGCTAAAGCACATCCAATTGATCCAATTAAAAAGAGCATGACCCCAATTAAATACATTCGCCTGTGTCCGTATATATCTCCTAACTTACCAGCGATAGGCTGAGTGACTGCCATGACAATAAGATAAATTGTGACAACCCAAGTGATGTTTGCAAGGGATTGATCATAATAAGTTGATATGGATGATAGAGCGACAGCGATCATCGTTGAATTGACTGGAACTAGTATAGCTCCAAGCAACAAAGAATAGATGACGAAACTCTCTTTTTTTAACCTCAATGTGTATACCACCTTTTGTAAAAAAGAAGAATTCCACCCTTTAAGCGGGAGAAATTCCTCTCATGAAAATGTGTGTGCATGTTTCAATAAAATCTTCTTTTTGTGTGAGAACGAGTTGAAAATCTTGCTCTAGCTGCTGAATGAAAAATCCGAAATACGTACTAATGAAAATGTCTGCATAAATGTCTTCATTTCCTTTTAATACATGATGCTGGGCACCCATCTTTTTGAAATATTGTATGAGCATTTCTCTCAATTCTTGAGGATAAATCTTTTCGTGACTGGTTAAATCCTTATACATAACCGGATCTCGCATGCTGATATAAATAAATTCTTTTTTGGAAGTCAAATCTTCAAGGAAATAGGTACCGAGAAACTTCAAATCGGTGTATAAATCGTCTTTGAATTCTGCTTCTAGGGTTTTTGTCGGTGTTGATTTCATTTTCATAATGGCAGCAATCACGCCGCGTTTGTTTTTAAAGTTGCGAAAAATAGTTGCTTCACTCACATTCGCTTTTGTCGCTATTTCTTTGGTTGTTGTTTTTTGATAGCCTTTTTCAGTTAATAAATCCATTGTTGCGCGAATGATTCGTTGATTTGTAGATTTTAACAAGCATACTCACCTCAGGTTATGAATGTGTTTGCAACAAAGTAAGTATACCGATAAAACCTATGACCGCCAATATCATCCAAAATGATAAGTTTATGCACGCGAATGCTGCTTTAAAATCTGAATGCGTCCATTGCTGCCATCTACTGTCACAAGGTCACCGGATTGAAGTGTTTCAGTTGCTATCCTAGTACCTAAGACAGCTGGCATCATATACTCTCTTGCGATAATAGCTGAATGAGATAAAATGCCTCCAGCATCGGTAATGACTGCTTTCGCATCTCTAAATAAGCTCGTCCATAAAGGTGTGGTCGTTTTACAAACTAAAATATCATCCTTTTGAAATTGTGAGAATTCATCAGCACATGTAATGACTTTTACTCTTCCAGAAACAATACCGCTGGATGCGCCAATTCCATGGATCACATCGTGTGTGTTGTTTTCATTTTCTCTTAATGAACCAAGCATTCTTTCTACTTGCTGCAGTTCCGCTTCAGTTGGTGTACCAATGTAAGCCGGTGGTTGAATATCTTCATTTTCCTTCATTTCTATCTTTCTTTGCTGGATAACCGAATCAAATGAGATAGACGTTGTGAGCGCTTTTTGTACCTCTTCATCGTAGAGATACCAAAGATCTTCTTGATGAGGAATGGCTCCTTTTTGTACAAGAAGTTCACCTATTTTTAATAGATATACCCGGGCCTTTGCATCTAACATGGCATCAATATAGAAGTGGTGGTCATCTCGGATATTCGCTGCTCGAAGGGCAAATTGATACAGCGTCTCAAATTTTGTTTTAAACGATTCATCCTTCACTTGACTCATAAAATGTTTATATGTCTCTTGTCTTTTGATCACTGCTTTTGCAAATTCTTCATCAAAATCACAATGGCAATGGATGTTATTTCTGATGATATCTAATATAAACTCCGGGTTTTCTGCCCAAGTCTCATCTGTAAGGTCATGACTTTTAACAGATCGCCAGCCGTAAACTTGGAGAAAATCCTCCAATTTCGAAATGAAATGCCTTCCTTTTTCCGAGTGATTGAGTGCATGTAACAGCTCCGAGTTCTTTTCATGTTGAATAAATGCTTGATGAAGTTCTGGATCTTGAAGGACATCCTTTGCGATATCAGATAGCACCTTGTCTGTTTCAAGAGATTTGTTCATCACGCCTATCATCATTTCGTGCAGCAAGACGACTTGGGTGTGATCACCAGTATACGTTACAAGCATGTCTTCAATGATGGCTGATAGAATGACTTGTGGTATGACGATATCAAAATGATCATCATATGCTTGGATATAAAAATCCTTTAATTCTTCAAAGCCAATGATGGCTTTTTCAATGGTCATAGGTTCATTCATTTGGCGATCGAGTTTTTCGTAAAATGGAAAGAAATTTTTCTCTAGAATCTCATACATCCGTTCACTTAAATGAGGAAATAACTCAAATATACTTTCATCAAAAACGGGTGCAGCTCCTTCTTGCGCTTCTGGCAGATCCGGTGCTGAGTATAGGTGGCCTCTGTAAAGTTTAATATCTTTGATGTTCATATCAGGTACTTGATACTTTTCTCCATTTTTCTTCATCCCGCTTTTTAAGGCTGGTATGATCAGGCTTGAGAAAAGAGGGCTCGTTGGACCAGGCATATGATCATCCATTGAAATCCAGAAATCCTGCAGCTCTTCTGGCTTCATTTGAAAAGAAGCACCTGCTGTTTCATTTACTGCTTTTGGAAGAGCTGTAGTAATCGGCCTTGCTTGAAGTAAATAAAACGACCCATCTGCAATTCCAAATTCGATATCGACTCCATGTCCGTAAAGTTCTTCTACTTGTTTCGTGATTTGTGTGATTTCCTTCAATTGATCATCGTTCAGGCAAAACTGGCCAGCCATTTCCTTCGATACTGGCTCCTCGATGACACCCTCTTGGAAAGGAACAATTTGTAGCTCTTTCGCCCCAAGTGTTTTTTCAATCGAAAAATTCTCTTTATCTACAATAAACGTGTCTGGTGTCACAAGGCCGGAGACAATTGCTTCTCCCAATCCGTAGCTTGCGGTCAGCATCATTTCATTTGTTTTCCCCGATACGGGATTCTCACTAAAGATGACACCGGAGACGTCAGAATGGATCAATCCTTGAACGACAACGGCCATGAGCGGCATCTCTTCCTCATTTTCATTCATCTCTTCCTTATATTCTGTTACTCTCGCTGCAAAATAAGAAGACCAGCATTCTTTGACTGCCTGTAAAAACTCTTCATTTGTTTTGATATTTAAATAAGTCTCGTACTGTCCTGCAAATGAGGCGCCTTCGAGATCTTCAGCAACAGAAGAGGACCTGACTGCAACTGAGGGGTAAGTCTTCCGCAAGGATTGAAAGGACGAAAGCAGCTCTGCTTCCATTTGTAAAGGAAACGATGCTTCTTTGATTTTTTGAGAAAGGTTTTGTTCTGCTGGCTGCAGATTGTGATATGAAAGAAAGCTTGCAAAGCTGTTGGTTTTAATAATAAACCCATCTGGGACTGGCAGGCCGTGATTGTTTAATTTGATTAAATTCAGGCCTTTTGCCCCTGCGAGTGATGCGGATTCTTCAGCCGCATGAAATAAAACTGAATACATGGGAATGCCCCCTTATCCAAATAGCCAATGGTTTGTATGTCTCTATGATTAAAATGATAGTGCGCACTATCATTTTAATCATAGGATTGATTGGATGTTATTGTCAAAGACGGAAAGACCTATCTTTACAAAGGGGACAATCTCACTAATTTCCTTCTATTTCTAAAACAAAAGTCTCCGAACATGGAGAAAAAAGGCGAAATTGAAAACTGTGAATTGTTCAATATGCCAATCTTTACTATAATCAAGGAAGTAGACCATGAAGAGGGAGGGTTTTTGTGATTACAAAAGCCATATTTGCACTAGTTTTTCCTTTCTTGCTCGTTATTTTATTTTCAAAGGTTACTTATAATCATTATGTGGGCATTGCGTTAACAGCAGCGCTTTTATTTGCTTCGTACATGAAAGGCTATACAGAAACCTACTTTATTGTGGGATTAGATATTATTTCTTTAGTAGCTGGGGCTTTGTTTATGGCTAAGAAAGAAATCGAAAAAAGAGAAAAAGCTGAAAAACATCAATGATGTTATCTCAATGCTGAAAACTGACATGTTTTAAACAAGAGCTGTGCTTACGATTTCTAGTAAGCACAGCTTTCTTTTTCTGCTCATCGAATATCTCACTCCAAAATGTTCCATACTGAAAGGAAGGTTTTCTTAAGAGGGTTATTTCCCATGGGAGAGAGGGTATGACTGTATTGGAAATAAAAATCAAGTAAGAGCCGAACTTTAGTTCGTATTTTTGTGTTCTTTTATGATAATATATTCATTAGATAGATTTCGTAACGAAACGGAGGCTTTGATGTGAGTGACCGCTTTGAATTAGTTTCTAACTATCAGCCCCAAGGAGATCAACCAAAGGCGATTGAAAAGCTTGTTGAGGGGATCCATCAGGGGAAACAGCATCAAACGCTGTTAGGTGCTACAGGTACGGGAAAGACCTTTACTGTCTCCAACCTGATCAAAGAAGTGAATAAACCGACACTTGTCATTGCGCATAATAAGACACTTGCCGGTCAGTTATACAGCGAATTCAAGGAATTTTTTCCGAATAACGCTGTTGAATATTTTGTGAGTTACTATGATTATTATCAGCCAGAGGCATATGTGCCTCAGACCGATACATTTATTGAGAAGGATGCCAGCATCAATGATGAGATTGATAAGCTGAGACACTCGGCTACGTCCTCGTTATTTGAGAGAAGAGATGTCATCATCATTGCCAGTGTGTCCTGTATTTATGGCTTAGGTTCGCCAGAGGAATACAGAGAGCTTGTGCTGTCTTTGCGTACTGAAATGGAGATTGAACGCAATCAGCTTCTTCGTAAGCTGGTGGATATTCAGTATTCTCGTAATGATATAGATTTTCAGCGCGGAACCTTCCGAGTCAGAGGAGACGTTGTTGAGATTTTTCCCGCTTCACGAGATGAGCATTGTATCAGAGTGGAGTTTTTCGGTGATGAAATTGAACGTATTCGTGAAGTGGATGCGCTGACTGGAGAAATACTTGGTGATCGTGATCATGTGGCGATTTTCCCAGCATCTCACTTCGTAACAAGAGAAGAAAAAATGGAAAAAGCCATTATCAATATTGAACAAGAGCTAGAAGAACAGCTTGAAAAGCTTCGTGAAAATGGAAAATTACTTGAAGCGCAGCGCCTTGAGCAGCGGACAAGATATGACCTTGAGATGATGAGAGAGATGGGCTTTTGTTCAGGAATTGAGAACTATTCAAGACATCTGACCTTGCGTCCGCCTGGTTCAACACCTTACACACTGCTTGATTATTTCCCAGATGATTTTATGATTGTGGTCGATGAGTCGCATGTGACGATTCCGCAAATCCGCGCCATGTACAACGGGGACCAAGCTAGAAAGCAAGTGTTGGTTGATCACGGATTCCGCCTGCCATCAGCACTTGATAACAGACCGCTCACCTTTGATGAGTTTGAAAAGCATATCAATCATATTGTGCATGTATCAGCAACGCCTGGTCCGTATGAGCTTGAGAAAACACCAGAGGTTGTGGAACAAATTATCCGTCCAACGGGATTACTTGATCCAATCATTGAAGTCCGTCCGATTGAAGGACAAATTGATGACTTAATTGGAGAAATTCATGCACGAGTTGAGAAAAATGAGCGTGTGCTCGTGACCACACTGACGAAGAAAATGTCTGAGGATCTCACAGATTACTTAAAAGAAATCGGAATCAAGGTGAATTACCTGCATTCAGAGATTAAGACCCTTGAGCGGATTGAGATTATCCGTGATCTGCGTCTCGGTAAATATGATGTGCTTGTTGGAATCAACCTTCTTCGTGAAGGACTGGATATTCCAGAAGTGTCGCTTGTGGCCATTTTAGATGCGGATAAAGAAGGCTTTTTACGCTCTGAAAGATCCCTCATCCAGACGATTGGCCGTGCAGCGAGAAATGCAGAAGGCCGGGTCATTATGTATGCAGACAATATGACGAAATCGATGGACATTGCGATTCAAGAAACGAAGCGAAGACGAGAACAGCAAGAAGCATATAACGAGAAATTCGGGATTACACCGCAAACGATCCATAAGAAAATTCGAGATGTCATTAAGGCAACAAAGATACATGAGGATTCAGAAGAATACGAAACAAAAGCAGCACCAAAGCTTTCGAAAATGAGCAAAAAAGAACGAGAAAAAGTGATCGAAAAAGTCGAGATGGAAATGAAAGATGCAGCAAAAGCGCTTGATTTTGAAAAAGCAGCAGAATTAAGAGATCTATTGCTAGAGCTAAAAGCGGAAGGATGATTGCCTGATGGCTATGGAACGAATAGAGGTGAAAGGTGCTAGAGCCCACAACCTTAAAAATATTGATGTCAATATCCCGCGTGACCAGCTAGTGGTCATTACGGGATTATCTGGTTCAGGGAAATCGTCGCTTGCCTTTGATACGATTTATGCAGAAGGTCAGCGCAGGTACGTTGAATCTCTTTCAGCGTATGCACGCCAATTTCTTGGGCAGATGGATAAACCGGATGTAGATGCCATTGAAGGTCTTTCTCCGGCGATTAGTATTGACCAGAAAACGACGAGCCGAAACCCTAGATCAACAGTTGGTACTGTCACTGAAATTTATGATTACTTGCGTCTCTTGTATGCTCGAGTCGGAAAACCTATTTGTCCTATACATGGAATTGAAATTACGTCACAAACGATTGAGCAGATGACAGATCGTATTTTAGAGTATCCTGAAAGAACGAAATTACAAGTGCTTGCGCCAGTTGTATCCGGCCGCAAAGGAACACATGTGAAAGTGCTTGATCAAATTCGGAAGCAGGGCTATGTACGAGTGAGAGTCGATGGAGAGATGGAGGATCTTTCAGAAGATATCGAGCTTGAAAAGAACAAGAAGCATTCCATTGAAGTAGTCATTGATCGAATTGTCGTGAAGGAAGGCGTTGCTGCTCGGCTGTCTGACTCCCTTGAAACGGCGCTGCGGCTGGGCGAAGGCCGAGTGATGATTGATGTGATTGGACAAGAAGAGCTGTTATTCAGCGAACATCATGCTTGTCCGCATTGCGGGTTCTCTATTGGTGAACTTGAGCCGAGAATGTTTTCGTTTAATAGTCCTTTTGGTGCCTGCCCGAGCTGTGATGGGCTCGGTTCAAAACTGGAAGTCGACCCTGAGCTTGTCATTCCTAATAAGGATCTGACTTTACGGCAGCATGCCATTGCACCATGGGAGCCGCAAAGCTCGCAATACTATCCGCAGCTTCTTGAGGCTGTTTGTACACATTATGGCATCGACATGGACATTCCTGTGAAAGATATCCCATCGCATTTATTTGATAAAATTTTATATGGAAGCGGATCTGAACGGATTTATTTTAAATATGAAAATGATTTTGGTCAGGTACGTGAAAATGAAATTGAGTTTGAAGGCGTTCTTCGTAATATTGAACGGCGTTATAAGGAAACCAGCTCTGATTATATTCGTGAACAAATGGAAAAATATATGGCCAATCAGCCATGTCCGACATGTAAAGGATATCGTCTGAAAAAAGAAACGCTGGCGGTTCTCATCAATGGCAAGCATATCGGAGAAATCACCGATTTGTCTGTCTCTGATGCCCTTGATTTCTATGAAAAAATTGAGTTGTCTGAGAAAGATTTGCAGATTGCCCAGCTCATTTTACGTGAAATCAAAGAGCGTTTGTCCTTCTTAAATAATGTGGGCTTAGATTATCTGAATTTGAGCCGGTCCGCTGGCACACTATCAGGCGGAGAGGCGCAGCGGATTCGCCTGGCAACTCAAATCGGCTCAAGGCTGACAGGTGTTCTTTATATATTAGATGAACCATCCATTGGTCTGCATCAGCGCGATAATGACCGGTTGATCGGGACGTTGAAAAATATGCGTGACATCGGGAACACACTGATTGTCGTGGAGCATGATGAAGATACCATGCTAGCCGCTGATTATTTAATAGATATTGGACCTGGAGCAGGAGTTCATGGAGGAGAAGTGATTTCAGCTGGAACGCCAGAAGAAGTCATGAAGGACCCGAAATCCTTAACAGGTCAATATTTATCAGGTGAGAAATTTATTCCGCTGCCAATTGAGAGAAGAAAGCCTGACGGCCGCTATATTGAGATAAAAGGTGCAAAAGAAAACAACTTGAAAAACGTGAATGCGAAGTTCCCTCTGGGCGTCTTTACAGCTGTGACCGGAGTATCCGGCTCAGGAAAAAGTACGCTTGTGAATGAAATTCTATTAAAATCACTTTCACAAAAATTGCACAGAGCGAAGGCGAAGCCAGGGCAGCACAAAGAAATCAAAGGAATGGATCATTTGGATAAGGTCATTGATATTGATCAATCTCCAATTGGCCGTACACCAAGATCCAACCCTGCCACGTATACAGGTGTCTTTGATGATGTGCGGGATGTGTTTGCACAAACAAATGAAGCAAAGGTACGAGGCTATAAAAAAGGCAGATTCAGCTTTAACGTCAAAGGCGGCCGCTGTGAGGCGTGCCGCGGGGATGGCATCATTAAAATTGAAATGCACTTTTTGCCAGATGTGTATGTGCCTTGTGAAGTGTGTCACGGGAAACGTTATAACCGCGAAACACTCGAGGTCACATATAAAGGGAAAAACATTGCTGATGTGCTTGAAATGACTGTGGAGGACGCACTCCAATTTTTCGAGAATATCCCAAAGATTAAGCGGAAGCTTCAAACGATTTATGATGTGGGGCTTGGATACATTACACTTGGACAGCCTGCAACGACATTGTCCGGAGGAGAGGCACAGCGCGTGAAATTGGCATCTGAGCTTCACCGCCGTTCAAACGGAAGGTCCCTTTATATTTTGGACGAGCCGACAACAGGACTGCATGTGGATGATATTGCCCGTTTATTAAAGGTGCTTCAGCGTTTGGTTGAAAACGGAGATACGGTGTTGGTCATTGAGCACAACCTTGATATTATCAAGGCTGCTGATTATCTCGTTGATCTCGGACCAGAAGGTGGTGCAGGCGGCGGAACGATCATTGCCTCTGGCACTCCTGAGCACATTGCAAAAGAAGAAGCATCTTACACAGGTCAATACTTGAAGCCTATTTTAGAGCGTGACCGTAAACGCATGAAACAACTGGTTAAAGAAACGGAAAGTGTGACTTCTTCATAAAGAAAACCCCTCGATAAGAGGGGTTTTTCTTTTACTGCACATCTTCCTTCGGCATTAAATTACTGAGGTGCGTTAAATCCTTTAAAATATGGGTGCTGCTGCTGTCGAGCAGTACCTTTAAATAACGGATATCACCATACTTTGGATGAGACGGATGAATGGTCTCAAGCTCCTTGATCATATCGCTGTTCATGCTTTTCTGTTTCTGTATAAGGTCTAAAAGCGTTTGAGCCGTATGTTTTGAATTATGATGATCTGTCAAAATAATTACCCCCTATAATGATAATCACCATCTTTTCAACATATTTTAAAGGGTAATCTGTGAAGAATCTACTCTTAGGTGCAAAAAGAAATAATTTGTGTCTAAGGTCATATGTAAATCGAATGATTTTGAAACTTTTTATACGCAATAAACGTATGAGTTAGAAAGGGATTTTCGTTATGAAGGAGCGAATATATATGAATAGAGATCAGTCGATTATTGCTTCTATTTGTTATTTTAGTGTATTATTTATGCCGTTTATCGTACCGATCGTGGCGTTTTTTGTAGTAGATCAAAAGGAAACGAAGCGGCACGCATTGCGGGCATTATGGTCACATCTTTTGCCGGTCGCAGCGTGCATTCTGTTGATTTTTGGGTCTATCCCATTTTTATTGACGACACAGGCAGGTGACTCGCTCATTCCAGTCATGACGGTGTTCATCTTGTCTTTTTTAGTAGTCATTGGCTTTTTGATCTCTGTCATTTGGAATATCATTCAAGGTATTAAAGTACTTCAATCCATCAAATCTTAGGAGGGCTTTGTATGAATGAAAAAGAACGAATTTTAAAATTAGTAGAAGACGGAGTATTATCAGCAAAAGAAGCAATTACGCTGCTGGAAAAACTAGAAGAAGGTCAGTCAGTCTCATTAGAAAAGTCTACGGCTGATCACACCTTTCATGAAGAAAAAGCTGGAGCAGAGAGCAAAGGAAACGGCACCGAAAATCTTGGGGCAAAGCTGTTTGGCTGGTTAGACTCTGCGGTGAAAAAGGTAAAAGACGTGGATCTTGATTTGAACTTTGGACAGTCCGTTGATGTTGAGCACATTTTTCAGTTCAAGGACGCATCGCTTTCTCATTTAGATATTCAATTGGCGAACGGCAGCCTCAACGTGATGCCTTGGGACGATCGAGATATTCGAGCAGAGTGTCATGCAAAAATTTACCGTGCAGAGGATGGAGAGCAGGCAAGACAGCAATTTCTCAATCAATTGGACTGCGGGCTTGAAGGAGATAAATTTTTTATTCGAACCGAAAAGAAGACGATGAAAGTCAATGTTACATTATACGTACCGCGTATCCAATACGATAAGATCAAGGTCAAGCTGTTTAATGGACCGATTCGCGGGGAAAAGCTAAAGACAAAAGAACTTGCCGCGAAAACGACAAATGGTGTTGTCTCTTTTGCTTCGTTACAAGCAGAAAAAGTCGGAATAGAAACAGCAAACGGACAAATCAAACTGGCAGATCACGAGTGTGGTATGATTGAAGTAGAAACCATCAATGGGCTCATAGACCTGCGCGGGAAAAGTGAATCAATTGATGCTCAAAGCTTTAATGGAAATATTGCTGTTCAGCTGTCAGATGAAAAGTGCCGTTCCATCTATGCGAAAACGACAACAGGCAGTGTGGACGTTCAGATTCCGCGTGCATGTGCAGTGACCGCTGAGCTGAAAAGCAATCTTGGGTCTATCTCTCACGATTTACTTGATGCAGAGATGATTAAAGAAAAAAATGAAACATTACAAAAAGAGAAAATGATCAAAGCCAATCAACAAGCGGTGCACAGTATATCCATTTTTGCAGAAACAAAAACAGGCTCAATACAAGTAAAGCACCAATCAGACAAGGAGTGATTCTACATGAAGAAGCTTTATCGTTCAGCAACAGATAAAAAAATAGCGGGTGTTGTTGGTGGACTTGCGGAATATTTAAGTGTTGATGCATCGCTGCTTCGCATTTTAACCGTCATCATCGGATTTTTGACAGCATTTATGCCGATCTTCCTGATCTACTTCATATGGTATTTTGTTGTTCCGGAAGAAGGCACTAAATAAATGCTTAGATGGATTGTCAGTATTTTAGTAAATGCATTACTTTTAATCGTCATTGCTGGATATTTTGATTCGGGCATTCTGCCTGGGCTCGGGAGCGTGTATATTGAAGGTTTTGGTGCAGCCATTGTGGCAAGTATCATTTTGTCCTTGCTCAATATTTTAGTGAAGCCGTTTTTGATCATTTTAACGCTTCCAGTGACCGTTCTTTCACTAGGATTGTTCTTATTTGTCATCAATGCGATTACACTCATGATGACATCGAGCTTTATGGGAGATAGCTTTAACATTGATGGATTCGGAACGGCCATTTGGATGGCTGTCATTTTATCCATTTTCCATCTGTTGATACAAAAAGGAATTGTAGAGCCGTTAGCGAAAAAAAGCTAACGGTTTTTTTGTGCAAATTTGCATCGTTTCTCCGTTCCATCTGACATAAAAACGACCTTCAGGAGACACAATATCCGAAGGGAGGCGGTGCAAGATGGTGAACGTGAGCAGACAAATCATGCTTTTGTGTTTTTTTATCATTCTTTTTTGTTTCAGTCAGCCTGCTTCAGCAGGACCTTTTCTTCAAACAGAAGTGAATGTACCGGACAAGCCTTTTTCGCCTTTTATCTTTGACCAATTTCATGTGGACGTCCGCCCGGTTCTAGGAAAAAGCCATGATCTACAGTTTCGTGCGTCCATTAGTGACCAAGAACAGATTTTGTCTGCGAACTTGTATTATAAACAAAGTGATGAACTGGGGTACCGCTTGATTCCAATGGAACGGCTGCCAGGGATGAAGCCAGAATTTACAGCGAAAATTCCGCCAGATCAATTATGGAATCCAACCGTTCGTTACTATACAGAGTTCCTTACGCAAAAATCAGTAATCAAAACGGCAGAGAAATCGGTTCATTTAAATGGATTTGAAGAAGATCTTTCACATATTCCGGATTTATTCATCACAGAAATTGTCGTCAATTCAAAAAACCGAAAAGGCAAAGATGCTTTTGAGTTTATCGAAGTGTATAACACGACACATGCGCCTATCTCTCTTAAACATTATCAGCTCCGCTACCGCAATCCTGCACAGGGCATTGAAATGGATGATGTATATTCCTTTCACACAAATCCAGTCACCATTTCACCTGGAAAACCTTATGTATTCTGGCTGAGAAAAAAAGGGCAGGAGCATTTAACGGCAGCGGATTTTAATGCCATGTATAAAAGCCAATTAAAAGAGGGCGAGCATTTGTCCATTATTGAGAGCAAAGGGCTGTCCAACTCTAAATCTCGTCTTGTTTCGATCACAACAAATATAGGTGAAGAAATTTCTTCTGCCGCTTTTCGTTTGAAGCCATCATGGTTTAGCGAGCATAAATCCTTGCTGTTTAAGTATCCAATGGATGGTACGACGCAGACGAAGCTGATTTCGAAAATTGAGGAAGAACCCACTCCAGGTAAAGTGCTAAAAGCACAAATTCCATCTGAAAAAAAGGAAATTTCTCAAGATATCCATAAACCTGTGATTGAAGATATGACGGTAAGGAAGCCGGTGAAACCAACTGAAAGTGTAGAGATTAAAGCAGATGTCCAAGATGATCAGGCTGTAAAAACCGTCAAGCTGCGCTATCGAACGAATCGAAAAGATCCGTTTAAGGAAATCCTGCTGCAAAAAGACCATAATGACCGGTTATTTCATCATATTATTTATTCACCTGAGTTGATTGGGAAAGAACAATTAGAATATCAGCTTGAAGCGTCAGACGGCGGAAATGAAGCCAAGACGTTGAAAAAAACGATTGATGTGGAGCAGGTCAGCAAAGCCCACGGTCTACGATTCAATGTAGAAGAGGGAGATACGGTATCAGGTTTATTTTCATTAAAGGCAACGTCTGATCAGAAAAAAAGTATCGAATTGCGAATAGATGGAAAACGGAAGCAGCAAGTATCCTCTGCCCTTGAAGCAGATCCATATATCGCATTTGATGTCAAAGGAACAAATTTATATTTTAAAAATGGTGTGTCTATAGGTAGGCGTTTACTTTCTATTTTTGATGATTCGACAAAAGTGTACCGTACCTATACAATGCCAATACCCGAAGAAGAGATAAAAAAGGCAGGTCTCCAAACGATCTCTTTTCACGCTGGCACAAAGTCTTCTCCGGTAGACCGGCTGCCTGGAGAGAATCATGATGATTTTGAATTGAAAAACGTCAGGATGATCTTGTCAAATGGAACACAAATTCCGCCAATCAATGCGAAGCCGCTAAAAGAATGGAGAATGGGAGACAGCGGGAACGCAAAAAAGGTGAGAACGTTTCAATTTGAGATTCCAAAAGAGGCGTATGTCTCAACCTATATAAAGTGGGACACAAAAAGGCTGAAAGAAGGGCCGCACCTAATTGAGGCCAAAACCTCAGAAGAGCACGCTTCAGTACGTGTGAAAGTTGATAACACTGGGCCGAGAATTAAGACCAACGTACAAACAAAGGATCAATATAAAGGCGCCTTTACATTAAAAGCAAAAGTAACGGATCGCTGGAGTGACATAGAGGAGTTGAAGGCATATGTAGATGGCAAACCAGTTTCTTTGCCATATCAGACATCCTCTAGTGAATTAAAGCCTGGGAAGCACACGTTTACGATCAAAGCAAAAGACGCAGCTGGTAACATGTCGACGTTAAAAAAAGAGTTCAAGACGGTACATGAGCATCCTGAAACACCAGAGCGGGTGGCAGATAAGACGAAAATGAAATCATCAAAACAAACTGTGCTAACCAAGGATCCAACGAATGATAAGTTAGATTACTCTTTTTATCGTGCCTATCAATATACATCGCTGCATCCTTCAATGAAAATTTTTAAGTATGCAGCAGAGACAGAACCGCCTAAGAGTTATCTCCAAAAAGGAGAAATGATTTTTTCTGATCAAGAAAGAAACCGCATTGCATTTGTTGATGGGAAGACAGTTGAAACGAAGGATTTACAGCGTTTTCCTTATCATCGTTTTCAAATTAAGGTTCATCATGATGTACGTGAAAAGGATGTCGTCGAAGCTGTATGGAAAGGGAGTTCATTGTCAGGGAGAAAGGTGACAATGTACGCATGGAATCACCAGCAGGAAAAGTGGGATAAAATCACTCATCACTTTGCCAAGGATCAAAAGGAATTTTACCTGAAAGGGCTGCTGTCAGTGAGACAGTACATGAAGAATCAAACGTTTGATTTGCTAGTACAGGATGAAATCAGCAAATCGCAAAAGCCATATAAGATGGTATGGATGTCTGACACTCAATATTATGCAAAGAGCTATCCTCATATCTTTAAACAAATGGTTGAATGGATCAGAGATCAAAGAGAAAAATTAAACATTCAATATGTGTTCCATACAGGCGATATTGTAGATGATTCAAAGGATAAGCAATGGCACCGTGCTGATACATTTATGCGTGTATTAGATGAGAATCACATTCCCTATGGGGTTTTAGCAGGAAATCATGATGTTAGACACAAGGACGGTTTATATGCGGAATACGGGAAATATTTCGGGGAAAAACGCTTTGCTGATAAGCCTTACTATGGTGAATCCTATCGAAACAATAAAGGTCATTATGATCTCATCTCTGCCGGCGGCAATGATTATATGATGGTGTACATGGGCTGGGGGATTAAGCAAGATGAAATTGATTGGTTAAACCGTGTAATTTCTGAGCATCCAGATCGTATCGTCATTTTAAATTTCCATGAGTATTTGTTAGTGAGCGGCAACCGAAGCCCGATTGGCGACCTCATCTTTCACCAAGTGGTGAAACGCCATCCTAATATTGTGGCCGTATTTAGCGGCCATTATCATGGAGCAAGCAGAAAAGTAGATGAGCTTGATGATGACCATGATGGAAAAGTCGACAGGAAAGTATATCAAATACTCGCCGATTATCAGTCAGGACCTGAAGGTGGTCAAGGGTTTATGAGGGTCATAACAGCCGATCAACAAAAAAATCAGCTTCATTTTACGACATATTCACCTTACTTGAATAAAGAGCATTTTTACGATCCTAAAACGTATGGAGATCAGGATGAATTTTCAATCGATGTAGATTTGACACCGAAAATGAAATCTGTCAAAACCAATTATTTTGAACTCAATGTGTATACGAATGTTCTTCTAGGAGAAGCGCGCGGTGTAAAAAGCGGCAAAAAAGCAAGCTTTGAGTGGAAGGGCTTAAAGCCAAATGAAGATTATTATTGGTACACTGTAGCAAAAGATCGTTTTCAAGGAAAAGCCATTTCACCAATATGGAAAATTCATACAAAAGATGATGACGAAACAAAATTTCTTAGGAAATAAAAAAACAGTGCTCCGTGTCAGGGGCACTGTTTATCTTTCCATTGTATGAATGAGCTTGTAACGATCCCCTCTATAAACAGAAACGACATACTCAAATGGAATGTCTTGTTGAAAAAAAGTCGTTCTTGTTATTGATAGCACAGGATCGCCTGCTGAAATAGACAGCAAGTTTGCTTCATCCTTTGAGGCAACATTGGCTTCAAGTTCCTGTTTGGCATGAGCAATGACATGGCCAGTGTGAGTTTCTATATATTCATATAAAGAGCCAGTTAAATGTTTCTTTGTTAAATCTCCGGCAAATCTTTCAGGTATATAGCTCGTTTCAATCGCCATCGGTTCATCATTTGCAAGGCGTATCCGTTTTAGTTCAAATACAGCATCACGATTTGACAGATGTAAGACTGGCAGCAAGTGCTCTGGACATGCAGTTTTTTTGAAGTCAATCAGCTGGCTTGATGCTTTGAGTCCACGCTGGCGCATATCCTCTGAAAAGCTTGTTAAGCCTTGAAGCGGCTGTTCAAATTTTTTTCGGCTTACAAAGGTGCCTTTTCCTTTTTGTCGATACAAATATCCTTCGTTCACAAGATTCGATAAGGCTTGTCTGACAGTCATTCGACTAATACCAAAGCGTTCGGCATATTCTCTTTCAGAAGGAATGAGTGTATCAGGTGCTAATGTTCCATCCTCAATCTGTTTTTTCAGGTTCTCCATAATCTGATGGTACATCGGAATAGGTGACTGCTTATCAATAAACATGTGAAAATCCTCTCGTTTTTAGCGTAGTGATCCAGCATCTCGATCAATCAAGACCGTTACATCTTCATGAAGTTTCAGTGCAGACGCTGGGAAGTCCGGATGAATCTCTGCCTGTTCTAAATATTGTATCACTTTCGCTTTTGATTTTCCCGAAGCAAGAAGGAGAATCTTTTTACTTGAAAGAATGCTCGCAATTCCCATTGTGATGGCATGTGTAGGTACCTCATCAATAGAAGAAAAGTATCTTGCGTTAGCCTGTCTCGTGTTTTCATCTAACTGCACGACATGAGTTTTTGAGTTGAAAGGGGTACCTGGTTCATTAAAACCGATATGCCCATTTTGACCGATTCCAAGGAGCTGAAGATCGATGCCGCCTACAGCCTCAATGAGCTGGTCATATCTTAAGCATTCCTTTTCTAAATGAGCTGCATTGCCATTTGGAAGAAAATACTGATCCTGAGGGAGATCAATATGGTCAAATAAATGACGTTTCATGTAGGTCATATAACTATTTTCATGTTCTGGATCAAGTCCTGCATATTCATCTAAATTGATTGTTTTTGTTTGCTTGAAAGACAATTGATGCGCTTGATGAAGTTGAATTAACTCTTTGTAAGTTTCAATAGGTGTACCGCCCGTTGCTAGGCCGAGTACGGCATCGGGTTTAGCAGCTATTGTCCTTGCAATAATGGCAGCTGCTTCTTTTCCTAATTGATCTTTGCTTTCAAATTCGATGATGTTCATTAGTGGTTGGCCTCCTTTTTTTCAAAGACGATTTGTCCACGGCAGATCGTCATCATCAGTTCACCAGATTCATCCCAAATCACCAGATCTGCTAGTTTTCCAACTTCGATGGAACCGAGCTGTTGATCAAGTCCCAGCTGAGCGGCCGCATTGGTTGAGGTCATCTTCGCAATCTCTGTCCAATCACAATCAGTGAGCTGTTTCATCCGTTTGACGCCATCTTTCATTCGCAAAATCGATCCTGCAAGTGTACCATCGTCCAGCAATGCTTTTTCGCCGCTGACTGTGACCGTCTGACCGCCAAATTCATACGTTCCATTCCCAAGCCCTTTTGCACGCATCGAGTCTGTGATCATGATTAAACGATCACTTCCTTTTGCCAAATACGCAAGCTTGATGGAAAGAGGATGGGAGTGAATCCCATCTGTGATCAGCTCAGTATGAAGATTCTCGTTCGTAAGAGCAGCACCTACAGCGTTCGGTTCACGATGCTGAAACGAACTCAGTGCATTATAAAGGTGCGTTACATGGCATGCACCATGCTTAGCTGCTAAATTGATCATGTCATGATGGGCATTCGTATGTCCAATAGAAGGGATAATGTTCTTTTCCTGTAATAGAGAAAGAAATGCAAAATCTGTGTCTTCCTCAGGTGCAAACGTGACAATTCGAATGAGCTGATCAGAAGCATCCAGCCATTTTTTAAAAAGCGGGATGTCCGGCTGTTTAATCCATTGAACAGGCTGTGCTCCTGCCTTATCTTTAGAAATAAATGGACCTTCGAGGTGGATTCCTATACATTGTGCCTGATTTCCTGCTTGTGCTTCATTACTTTGTTTCCACTGAGCGACATTTTTAAGTGCATGCTCAATCTCATGATGGTTTTGTGTGATGGTTGTCGCTAAAAAACTTGTCGTTCCTTCGGACGGAAGGTTGTCAGCGAGCGTATTCATTGCTTCTGCTGTCGCATCCATCATGTCTGCACCATATCCGCCATGGATGTGAATATCAATCATTCCGGGGAGTAAATAAAAGTTTTCCCGGGAAATATATACTTTTTCATAATTTCCTGTCGGTGGTGATGTTGAAATATAGTCGATCTTGCCATCGCGTAAACCGACAAAACCGTTTTCAATGACCTGTGACTTTGTCACAATATGAATGTTGGAGAGCAATAAAGAACCGCTCATGTTTGAGCCCCCTTATTCGTTATCTTTCATTTAAGTTTACTCTTTTTAAGTATAGTTGTCTATACCAGTTAGGGCGGTGAAACAGGAACAGGATAAAATACTGTTTTGGGTTCATCATTGAAAGTGATAAAATAGAGCTGTATTTCTGAATCGCCTGTGATAAAAGGAGGAAGAAACGTGCCGAAAGTTCGTACGAAGGACATAATGGAACAATTTCATCTTGAACTGGTAAGTGGGGAAGAAGGGATTAATCGTCCCATTACAATCAGTGATCTTTCCAGACCAGGTATTGAAATGGCTGGTTATTTTACATATTACCCAAAAGAAAGAGTTCAACTTTTAGGAAAAACAGAGCTTTCTTTTTTTGAACAGCTCCCAGAACGCGAACGAAAGCAGAGAATGATGTCTCTTTGTACAGATATTACCCCTGCCATTATTTTGTCACGAGATCGTGATGTCCCGAAGGAATTAATCGAAGCATCAAATGAAAATGGCGTGCCTGTTTTACGATCTAGTCTAAAAACGACAAGACTTTCGAGTCGATTGACCAACTTTTTAGAAAGTAAGCTTGCACCAACGACTGCCATTCATGGTGTGCTCGTAGATGTATATGGTGTGGGTGTGTTGTTAATTGGGAAAAGCGGAGTAGGAAAAAGTGAAACAGCCTTAGAATTAGTGAAGAGAGGACATCGGCTGGTCGCAGACGATTGCGTGGAAATCCGTCAAGAGGATCAGGATACGTTAGTTGGGAGCGCACCTGAGCTGATTGAACATCTTTTAGAAATTCGCGGGTTAGGCATTATTAATGTGATGACCTTATTTGGAGCAGGCGCTGTCAGAAGCTATAAGAGAATTACGATTGTAATGAACCTTGAGCTTTGGGAACAAGGCAAACAGTATGATCGTTTAGGACTTGAAGAAGAGAAAATGCGCATCATCGATACAGATGTGCCGAAGCTGACGATCCCTGTGCGGCCAGGTCGAAACTTAGCGGTCATCATTGAGGTGGCTGCGATGAACTTCAGGCTGAAACGTATGGGACATAATGCAGCGGAACAATTTACAAGTAAACTTGCCGATGTCATTGAAGACAATGGCAAGGATGAATAGGAGTTGACTATATGAACGAAGCAATTCAGCCAATTGATCCGATTGCTTTTCACCTCGGACCTATTTCGGTTCATTGGTATGGTGTGATTATTGGGGTCGGGGCCTTGCTTGGACTTTGGCTCGCCTTGAGAGAATGTGAAAAAAGAGGAATCAATAAAGATACGTTCATTGACTTAATCTTATTTGCCATTCCAATAGCGATTATTTGTGCTCGAATTTATTATGTATCCTTCGAATGGGATTACTATCAGCAGCACCCAAACGAAATCATTAAGATTTGGAATGGTGGAATTGCGATTCACGGGGGGCTGATCGGTGCCGTGCTGACAGCCATCATTTTTACAAAAGTGAGAAAGGTATCCTTTTGGAAAATAGCCGACGTCGCAGCACCTAGTATTTTACTAGGGCAGGCAATTGGACGCTGGGGGAACTTTATTAATCAAGAAGCACACGGTGAGGCGGTTTCAAGAACCTTTTTAGAAAATTTGCATCTGCCTGAGTTTATCATTAATCAAATGTATATTGATGGTACCTATTATCACCCGACGTTCTTATACGAATCATTATGGAATCTTGTTGGTGTTGTCATCTTGATTTTATTACGCAGAACTTCGCTGCGCAGAGGCGAAATCTTCTTGTCTTATTTAATTTGGTATTCAATCGGCCGTTTCTTCATTGAAGGGATGAGAACAGACAGCTTAATGCTGACAGAGCATCTTCGAATCGCACAGATGATTTCGATTGCGATATTCGCAGTGGCTGTTCTACTGATTTTCTTTAGAAGAATGAAAGGATACGCATCGATTCCGTATAAAGAGAACAACTCATCGAATTAAGCAGGGGGGATCAGAAGAAGATGGGAGAGACATGGAAAAACGGCTTGAAAGCAGGGCTGTCGACAACTTGGACACTTGGTAAAGTCATCTTTCCAGTGACCATTCTCGTCAGTATCTTGCAGCATACGCCTGTCATGGATTGGATCATCCGATTCATTCAGCCATTTATGGGGCTGTTTGGTCTTTCGGGGGAAGCGGCTATTCCGCTTGTATTAGGAAATATGCTGAATTTGTATGCGGGGATTGCTGCCATTTTGACATTAGAGCTTCCTGTGAAGGAAGTGTTTATTTTGGCAGTGATGCTGTCCTTTTGCCATAACTTGATCATCGAATCAACAGTGGCAGCAAAGGTTGGACTGAGAGTATCTGTGATTTTGCTGGTCAGAATCAGTCTTGCTGTTATTTCTGCTATTGTCATTCATCTCGTTTGGCAGGGAGGCGAGGAGCCGGCGCAATATGGACTTTTGAGTGCAGCTCAGGCGGCTGATGTGCCTTCCAGCTGGTACATGATCGTCCTTCTTGCTTTACAAAAAGCAGTACTCGGTGTGCTGCAGCTTGCCTGTATCGTTATCCCGCTCATGATCATCATTCAATTCATGAGAGATTTAGGGTGGCTCCATACACTGTCTAAGTGGCTGTCACCTTTTACTAGAATGCTTGGAATGAAAGAAAATACGTCTATGACGATGGTGGCTGGATTAACGATTGGTCTCGCTTATGGAGCCGGTGTGATGATGAAGGCAGTGGAAGAGGACGGTGTGAGTAAAAAGGACTTAACCCTTGCTTTTATTTTCCTTGTTGCCTGCCATGCGGTGGTCGAAGATACGCTGGTTTTTATTCCACTTGGTATTCCAGTATGGCCGCTTCTTGTGATCCGCCTGATTTCTGCAATTTTATTGACAGCTGCCATTAGCTATATTTGGCGGAAGCGGGAGCTTGCAGCTGTTAGAAAGGAAGCCATATGAACGAATCAACGATCAACACAGTGCTATTTGATTTAGATGGCACATTAATCAATACAAATGAATTAATTATTGCTTCATTTCAGCATACGCTGGATCATTATTATCCTGGTCAGTACAGCCGTGAGGATATTCTTCATTTCATTGGTCCGTCCTTGTTTGATACATTTTCTGCGATGGACCCTGATTTGACAGATGACATGATTCAGATGTACCGCACGTTTAATCATAAGCAGCATGATCTGCTTGTGACTGAATATGAGACCGTTATCGACACATTGAAAGTCCTGCAGGATCGAGGATTTAAGCTCGGTATTGTCACAACGAAGATACGGGATACGGTTTTAATGGGATTGAAGCTGACCGGTTTAGAGCCGTTCTTTGAGGTCATTGTGACGCTCGATGATGTCCAAAATGAGAAGCCGCATCCGGAGCCTGTTCAGCTGGCATTATCAAAGCTTGGCAGTGATCCGCATGAAGCGGTGATGGTCGGTGATAATTATCACGACATTTTGTCTGGTCAAGCGGCAGGGACAAAAACGGCAGGTGTTGCTTGGTCGATTAAGGGAGAAGAGGCCCTTTTAAAGCATCGCCCTGATTTCATGCTGAAGAAAATGAGTGATCTCCTGGCGATTGTTGGAGCTGATTAAGTTGAGAAAAACAGATCGTTATCCTGTAAAAGGGGTTAATTCGCTGCGGCAAGTCTATCGGACAGTTCCCTTTTTCAAAGTGGTGAAAAACTTCATTTTTATTCAAATGGCAAGGTACACGCCTTTTATGGGAATGAAAAATTGGATTTACCGAACCTTTCTTCGTATGAAGGTCGGCGAGGATACGGCGTTCGCCTTAATGGTGATGGTTGATCTGATGTTTCCTGAGAAAATCACTGTCGGTCGAAATAGTGTGATCGGCTATAACACAACCATCTTGTCCCATGAGTATTTGATTAAAGAGTACCGACTTGGGGAAGTCTATATTGGTGATGAAGTCTTAATTGGAGCTAATTCAACTATTTTACCTGGTGTGACCATTGGGGATGGAGCGATCGTATCGGCTGGTACACTTGTTCATAAGGATGTCCCAGCAGGCTCATTTGTTGGAGGAAATCCAATGCGCTTGATTTATACGAAAGAAGAAATGGAAGCACGTCAATCTACGTCTGCTGAGTAGCTCGGCAGACTTTTTTGTTGACAATGTGACATGGTGTAACTATAATGATTACAACAGAGGTGAGAAAACATGAAAATCAGCAGCAGATTTACTGTCGCTGTCCATATTCTGGCCTTGCTATCACTTGAAAAAGGATCATTACAGACATCGGAGGATATCGCGGGAAGTGTGAATACAAACCCAGTGGTCATCCGCCGCATTATGAGTAAATTAAAAAAAGCAGGTCTAATCTCAACGAGTCTTGGCAAAGGTGGTTCTCAGCTGAACCGCAGTGAAGACGACATCACACTGCTCGATGTGTATAAAGCGGTTGAAGTTGTGGATGAGGGAGAATTGTTTCAAATTCATGAAAGCCCAAATCCTGACTGTCCGATCGGTGCAAATATTCAAGCGGTGCTTGAATTAATTTTATGCCGCGCTCAAAGTGCGATGGAGCAAGTGCTTGCTGAGATCAAATTAAGTGAACTAACGCATGTGCTAATCAAAAAAATTGGATGATCAATTCAATTTTTTTTACCTCTGTTGTAACCGTATTAGTTACACCTTTCTTTATCAACATAAAATCATATTGCAGGAGGAGTTAACATGAAAATTGGAATTATTGGCGCAACAGGTAAAGCAGGACAAGAAATTGTGAAAGAGGCTCGATCAAGAGGACATGAAGTAACGGCAATCGTCCGTGATGCACAAAAGGTGACAGATTCATCTCTATCTGTTCTTGAGAAGGATGTGTTTCACTTGCAAGCAGAAGACATCAAAGGCTTTGATGTGATTGTAAATGCATTTGGCGCACCTGCTGGAAAAGAGCATCTTCACGTAGAAGCTGGGAAAAAGCTGATCGATATTTTAAAAGAGGCACCTGAGACTCGTTTGATCGTTGTGGGCGGAGCAGGAAGTCTATTTGTAGATGAGGCGAAAACAACAAGACTAGTGGACACACCAGAGTTTCCTAAAGAATTTGTTGCTACGGCTTCACAGCAAGGAGAAAACCTAAAAGATCTTCAACAGACAGAGGGATTAAAATGGACCTTCCTCAGCCCAGCTGCATTCTTTAATCCAGCTGGCAAACGTACAGGTTCTTACGTGAAAGGGAAAGACCATCTGATTGTCAATTCTAAAGGTGACAGCTATGTGAGCTATGCTGACTACGCCATTGCGCTTGTTGATGAGGTGGAGCAGGCAGCCCATGTTGGAGAACGTTTTACCGTTGTATCTGAAGCAGAATAAGCAGTTTCATGGCCGCCTAAAAATGATAAATAGGGAGTCTAACGTATGAATGAACAAGAATTGTCTTTCATCTATGTATGGGATGCGTATTGTGGCTGGTGTTATGGATTTTCAAACAGTATCCGCATTTTGCATGAAAATCATCCGGAGATATCATTAACACTTGTGTCGGGTGGTTTATTTGTAGGAGAAAGAAGTCTTCCAATAAAGGATTATCCACACATTCCAGAAGCAAATCAGCGTATTAGTCAGCTGACTGGTGCCGAGTTTGGTGAACGTTATCAGAAGCTGTTAGCAAACGGAATGTTTCTTTTAGACTCTGAGGCTGCGGCCATTGGTTTTTCTGCATTAAGATCCATCGCGCCTGAGCACGCATTGTACTTGGCTTCATCGATGCAAAAGGCTTTTTATCAAGACGGAAAAAGCCTGAGTGATGAAGAAACGTATCGGGAGATCGCTTTGGCGCATCATCTTGATCCTGACGCAGTCATAGAACGCATGAAAACAAAAGAAGCGATGAATGATGCGTATGCCGACTTTGCGAAGGTTCATCAACTTCATGTGAACGGCTATCCTACACTTTTATTAAAAAGAGGGGATGAATACTTCAGCCTGGGCGGAGGTGTGATGACAGCTGAAAAGCTTGAAGACCGCCTGAAGGAATTACTAGGAAAATGAAGCGTAAAAAAACAACCTCTACGTGAATAGAGGTTGTTTTTTTACGCTTTAATGATAATCGCCTGACTGCCCATCTGTTCCCAAGAATCTTCAAATTGATCACGGTCGACTTTTTGATTCTTTTCTCCATAGGGGTTATTCAAGTAGACATGCTCCTTGTCATAGCCTGTGATGACCACGCTATGCATATTAAAGCTTACATCTATTTTGCCATTTGGTGTATTCCATGTTTCGATGTTATCTGTTTTGTCAAAGGTGGATGTCGTAATCACCCAGACAGGATAGCCTTTTTCAAGGGATTGATAGATGGCCTTTTTAACAGGCTTTCCGGTTAAGTCGACTACTTGATCGCCCGCGTATTTTTTCGCAAGCTGATAAATCGGTTCGTGGTAAACCCCAAGACCCGGTCCATTCTCCATATCGCCTACAAACCCGTCATGAGGGTCTCCTTTTAAGCCATTTTCATAATTGAGCGGAACGCGTTTGATTTCATTTGCCAATGTGTTTTTCGTTACTTGCTCATAGCCGCTGTAATGAAGCAGCATCGCTAAGCTCGTGACTTCGCATCCGTTATAAAGCCTTGGCGCATCCATTTGATTGTAGAGAATGATGTCCATGGCTTTTTTGCTTCCTTTTAATGAATGATGTGTGGTTTCTGCTTTTTTCGTTGAACGAGTTTCTTCAGCCGCAAGTGCTGTATCGTTTTCTTTTGCTGCTTTTTGCGGCGAAGCTGTTTTCTTGACTTGATCGATTTGTGAAACGTATATAAAGCCGAAATAAACAAGACATGCGCACAACAAAGTTAAGATGAATGTCTGGATGAACTTCACTGTTAATCTCCTGTGTTATTCAATATTTTTAAGTATTATAGCACGTTCCTTCATCGAACATACAGAAAAGGCACAGGTGTCACTTGAATGTAATAATTCCAGAATATGTTGATGAAAATAGAGAGAAATAAAAATGATTGATTTAATCACTTTATTTTGTTAGCATATTATCATATTAGCGAACTAAAGGATTCGGAATTTTTTGTTTTAATGTGTTGGAGGTGCGGAAGAAACATGTTTATGTTTGAGAAACCATATGGTATGCGGGATTCATTACCTGGATTGTATGAGACGAAGAAAAAAGTGAGGCATTCCTTAACAGAGGTCATGACTGGTTGGGGTTTCCGTTTGATGGAGACACCAACGCTTGAATTTTACGATACAGTCGGTGTTCAATCGGCGATTACTGATACACAGCTTTTTAAGCTTCTTGATCAAAACGGGCAAACCCTTGTACTGAGACCTGATATGACAGGTCCGATTGCAAGGGTGGCGGCTTCTAAGCTTCATGAACAGGCGTATCCGCTTCGTGTTGGGTATGCAGCCAATGTGTTCCGCGCCCAGGAAAGAGAAGGCGGAAGGCCGTCAGAATTTGAGCAGGTCGGAATTGAATTGATTGGTGATGGTTCGATTAGTGCAGATGCTGAAGTCATCGCGCTTGCCGTATTTGCCTTAAAAAATGCCGGGCTAAGGTCCTTCAAAATCGCGATCGGGCATGTCGCTTTAGCAGAAACGTTATTTGTTGATGTACTCGGAAATACAGAGCGTGCAAACGTCCTTCGCCGCTTCTTATATGAAAAGAATTATGTGGGATACCGTCAGCATGTGAAACAATTACCGCTTTCCTCCATCGATAAAACGAGGCTGTTACAGCTTTTAGAGTTAAGAGGCGGCCAAGAGGTTATAGAGCGGGCAGAGGAAATCGTCGTTTCACAAGAAGGAAAAGAGGTGCTCGCACAGTTAAAGTCGCTTTGGGAGACACTTGAAGATTACGGCTGTACAGAATATATCCGTTTAGATTTAAGCATGGTGAGTCATATGAGCTATTATACGGGTATTTTGTTTGAAGTATTTGCAGATCATGTTGGGTCGGTCATTGGAAGCGGCGGGAGATATGATCAATTGCTTGCTCACTTTGATGCACCTGCACCAGCTACAGGGTTCGGACTTCGACTAGACCGTCTTCTTGAAGCGCTCGATGCAAAAGAAATCATTGAGCCGCAGGAGGCTGTGATTTTTAGTAAAGAACAAAGACTGGAAGCCTTTGCTTTTGCAGAAAAGGAGCGGTCAAAAGGGAAAAAGATCGTTCTGCAAGACTTAGCGGGGATTGAAAATATTGACGCGATGACCAAGGCATTTGAACAGGTGACTTATTTTATCGGCGCTAGAAAGGAAGAGCGGAATGGGTAAAGTGTTGACGATGGCGATGCCAAAGGGCCGGATATTTGAAGAAGCAGCAGGGCTGTTAAGACAGGCGGGGTACCAGCTGCCAGAGGAATTCGAGGATTCAAGAAAATTAATCATTGATGTACCAGAAGAAAACCTCCGCTTTATTTTAGCCAAGCCAATGGATGTGACCACCTACGTAGAGCACGGCGTGGCGGATGTTGGCATTGCAGGGAAGGATGTCATGCTCGAAGAAGCTCGTGATGTGTACGAAGTGCTCGATTTAAACATCAGTAAATGTCATTTAGCTGTTGCTGGCTTGCCAGGAGCGAGCTGGGGTGGTGTCGCACCGCGTGTGGCGACAAAGTACCCAAATGTCGCATCGTCCTATTTTAGAGAGCAAGGAGAGCAGGTGGAGATCATTAAGCTGAATGGTTCCATAGAATTAGCACCGCTCATTGGGCTTGCCGATCGCATTGTAGACATTGTCTCCACAGGTCAAACACTAAAAGAAAATGGACTTGTGGAAACGGAACATATTTGTGATATCACGTCACGTTTTATTGTCAATCCTGTGAGCTACAGGATGAAGGATACGGTGATTGATGAAATGGCGCAGCGTCTTGCAAGAATCATTGGAGAAGGGGAGGAAACATCATGAACATCACCTGCATACAAGAAGGTGAGACAGATATTCTCTCACTCAAACGGTCCTTAGATACAGGAACAGAAGAGCAGCGTCAGGCTGTTCAGCGCATTATACAAGAAGTGAGAACAAATGGTGATGAAGCTGTACGGTCTTTTACAAAGCAATTTGACGGTGTGTTGATTGAGGATCCGCTTGTCACAGAGGATGAAATGGCAAAAGCCTGTGACCGCTTGGACAAAGAGATGGTTCAGATTATCCAAACGGCTATCAAGCATATTCGCACATACCACGAGCGGCAGCTCACGTCCTCTTGGTTTTATCACCAAAAGGACGGTTCAATGCTTGGTCAAAAGGTGACACCGCTTGATGCGGTAGGTGTGTATGTCCCCGGTGGAACAGCTGCCTATCCATCATCTGTATTAATGAATGTGATTCCTGCGCTAGTCGCTGGCGTTGAACGAATCGTTCTTGTGACACCCCCTGGGAAAGATGGCCGTCTCTCAGACGCTGTACTGGCTGCGGCGAAGGAGCTTGGTATTTCAGAAATGTATAAAATGGGCGGAGCACAGGCGGTTGCTGCACTTGCCTATGGAACGGAAAGCATCAAGCCTGTTGATAAAATCACAGGTCCAGGCAACATTTATGTCGCGCTGGCAAAGCGGGAGGTATTTGGTCAGGTAGACATTGATATGATCGCAGGTCCAAGTGAAATTGCAGTTCTAGCAGACGAAACAGCAGTCGCGCATGAGGTAGCGGCGGATTTACTTTCACAGGCAGAGCATGATGCGCTGGCATCTAGTATTTTGGTAACACCGTCTAAGACACTTGCTGAAAGTGTGCAGGCTGAAGTTCGAAAGCAGCTGGATACTTTGCCGAGAAAATCAATCGCAGCAAAATCTATACAAGATCATGGCCGTATTTACGTGACAGAATCAATCGATCGTGCAGTAGACGTCATCAATCAATTAGCACCAGAGCACTTAGAGGTGCTGACAGCATACCCAGAATCACTTCTTGGTCAAATCAAGCATGCTGGCGCAATTTTCTTGGGACGCTATAGTCCAGAGCCGGTGGGCGATTATTTTGCAGGGCCGAATCATGTGCTGCCAACAAACGGAACAGCTCGATTCTCCAGCCCGCTTGGTGTGACTGATTTTCAAAAGAAAACGAGCATTATTTCATATAGTCAAGAAGCCTTTGAAACACACCGGGAAAGCATTGCAGCTTTTGCCAGATTAGAAGGGCTTGAAGCACATGCAAGGTCGATTGAAGCGAGAAAGCGGGAGGAATCGTAATGAGACAGGCGAAAACAGCGAGAAAAACAAATGAAACGAACATTTCATTAGCGCTAGAAATTGATGGAGAAGGAAAAGCGGATATTCAAACAGATGTCCCTTTCATGACGCACATGCTTGATTTATTTACGAAGCATGGACACTTTAATTTGACCGTCGATGCGAAAGGAGATACGGATGTTGATGATCACCACACAACAGAAGATATCGGCATTGTACTTGGGCAAATGTTTAAGGAAGCGTTAGGCGATAAAAAAGGGATTAAGCGGTATGGCTCCAGCTTTGTTCCGATGGATGAAACACTTGCCCAGGTCGTGGTCGACTTAAGCAACCGTCCTCATTTGGAAATGAGAGCGGCCTTTCCGAGTCAAAAGGTTGGTACCTTTGATACAGAGCTAGTACATGAGTTTCTGTGGAAATTTGCACTTGAAGCCCGGATCAACCTTCATGTCATTGTTCACTACGGAACCAATACACACCATATGATTGAAGCCATTTTTAAAGCGATGGCACGTGCCTTAGATGAAGCAACAACCATTGATCCACGTGTGAAAGGAATTCCTTCAACAAAGGGGATGCTCTAATGATCGGAGTTATTGATTACGGAATGGGAAATTTGTTCAGCGTATCAAAAGCACTGGAACGAGCAGGTGCCCGCTATATCGTCTCCTCTGATGTGGAGGAGCTGAAAAAAGCAGATGCTTATATATTGCCCGGAGTAGGTTCGTTTCGTGATGCAATGCAGCTGTTAAAAGAGACTGGACTTGAGGCGTTTATTCACCAAGTCGTGCAGGAAGGAAAGCTGTTATTCGGCATTTGCCTTGGCATGCAGCTGTTATTTGAAGAAAGTGAAGAGGCAGGCCTCACAAAAGGATTGGGGCTGTTAAAAGGGCGTGTCGTTCTTTTAAAGGATCATGATCAGGACGGGCAAAGATTGAAGGTACCTCATATGGGGTGGAATGAGCTCACATTTCATCAGCCCTCCCCATTGTTTGACGGTGTACCAGAAGGATTTGCGTACTTTGTTCACTCGTATTATGTGAGCGATATGAATCCAGATGAGCAATTAGCAAGCGCGGACTATGGTGTTCAAGTACCAGCTGTTGTTGGCAAGGGAAATGTGCTTGGTGCACAGTTTCACCCTGAAAAAAGCAGTACAACGGGAATGGCGCTGCTCAAACAATTTATTCAATTAGCAAACGAACAGAGGGTGAGCAAATGAGCGAGTTTATATTATATCCAGCGATTGATATGAGAAATGGCAAATGTGTACGTCTTGTGCAAGGAGATTATGATCAAGAAACCATTTATGGAGATTCACCGCTCGACATGGCCGCGCAATTTGCGAAGGATGGAGCAGCATGGATTCATCTTGTGGATCTAGATGGTGCAAAAGCAGGGAAACGTGTCAATCATGAGCATGTGCTGGCGATTGCTTCTTCTTTAGATGTGAAGGTACAAATCGGCGGCGGAATTCGGACAGAAGAAGACGTTGCCTTTTATTTAAAGAGCGGCGTAGATAGAGTGATTCTCGGCAGCTCAGCTGTATCTAACCCAGCCTTTGTGAAAAAAATGCTGGCGCAATATGGAGAGAAAATCGCAATTGGGATTGATGCGCGAAACGGCTTTGTATCGACTGAAGGATGGCTTGAAACGTCTAAAGTGAAGGCAGAGGAACTCGGCAGGGAATTGGCAAAGGAAGGCGCAGAGGTCTTTATTTTCACCGATATTCAAATGGATGGCATGCTGTCTGGTCCCAATGTAGAAAGCACGGTTCGCTTAGCAGAAGCAACCGGCAAACAAGTGATTGCTTCAGGTGGTGTCAGCGCAGTAGCTGATCTTCAAAAGCTGTCAGCGCAAAAACAGTCTGGTGTGTCTGGTGCGATCGTTGGAAAGGCACTTTACACAAACCAGTTTACTTTAGCAGAAGCATTTGAAGGGCTTGACCGTATATGATGACAAAACGAATCATCCCATGTCTTGATGTGAAGGAAGGTCGTGTTGTCAAAGGGGTGCAATTCCTTGGCTTAAAAGATGCTGGTGATCCGGTTGAATTGGCGCAGATCTATGATGAAGAAGGGGCGGATGAACTCGTCTTTCTTGATATTTCTGCTTCTCATGAAGGCCGGAAAACGATGGTGGATGTGGTCAAACAAGTCGCGTCTACGCTTGCGATACCATTTACGGTGGGTGGAGGGATTAACCACCTTGATGACATGAAGCGTATATTAAGAGCGGGTGCAGACAAAGTATCTGTCAACACAGCAGCTGTGTTAAGACCAGAACTGATTTCAGAAGGTGCTGACTTTTTTGGCTCCCAGTGTATCGTTGTTGCAATTGATGCAAAATACGATGAAGAGAAAAAAGCATACATGGTCTATACACACGGAGGACGCCGTCAAACAGATTTAGAGGTCAGCGACTGGGCGAAGGAAGCTGTGCAGAGAGGGGCAGGAGAGATTTTACTGACAAGTATGGATGCTGATGGTGAAAAGACAGGCTTTGACCATCGATTGACAAAGCTTGTATCAGAGGCGGTCAATGTGCCAGTGATCGCTTCTGGCGGCGCTGGCAATGCTCAGCATATGCTGGAGGCCTTTACAAAAGGAGAAGCTGATGCAGCATTAGCAGCCTCCATTTTCCATTATAAAGAAACCTCCATTCATGAGGTGAAGACATATTTGAGAGAACACGGGGTGAAGGTCAGATGAAACAGGCAAATGAATTAACCTTTAATGAAGCAGGCCTGATTCCTGCGATTGTACAGGATGCTCAAAGTAAGGAAGTATTGACGCTTGCATATATGAATCAAGAATCCTATGAAAAAACGCTGGAGACAGGTGAAACATGGTTTTATAGCCGGTCGAGAAACGAGCTTTGGCACAAAGGCGCCACCTCTGGACATACCCAGCAAGTGATTTCTATTCGATATGACTGTGACAAGGACGCTCTGCTTGTCCTTGTGGCGCCAAGCGGCCCAGCCTGCCATACTGGCAGCTATAGCTGTTTTTCGGAAGAAGGGGTAAAACGCCTGAGCGAAGAGCAGGAACGTTTTGCGATATTAAATGAACTTGAACAGGTCATTGCAAAGCGTCAGGCGGAAATGCCAGAAGGGGCTTATACAACCTATCTATTTGAAAAAGGGGTCGATAAAATCCTGAAAAAGGTAGGGGAAGAGGCGTCTGAGGTGATCATTGCAGCGAAAAATCGGGATCAAGAGGAATTGAAATGGGAAACTGCTGACCTCCTCTATCATCTTCTTGTATTATTACGTGAACAGCAATTGCCGCTTGATGATGTATTAAAGGTATTAAAAAAACGTCATCAAGGTGAATGAAAAGCCGGGGGATATCCCAGGCTTTTTACTTTTAAATGAAAAACAAATCCTTCCTTTCCTTTTGTTCTATGTGACGACTGGTGAAGTATGTTATACTACACACGGTACACTGTTCGAAATGGAGGGTATCGGTGAGTAAATACACTTCTCAAAATAATCACACACAAGTCGTCCAGCTATTTCAAGATGGGCATTACTTTTTTCATAAAGGTCTTAAAGCATATAGAGAAAGAAATCTGTCTAGGGCAAGTAAGCTGATACAGCGGGCCATCGTACTTGAGCCTGAAAATGTAGAAATGCTGTCACAGCTTGCCATTATTTATACTGAAATGGGTCATTACCAGCAATCAAATGAACTGCTTGATTTTATCCTTGAACACATCGATGAAAACATGTCTGAGTGCCACTATTTTAAAGCCAATAATTATGCGAATCTCGGACTGTTTCAAGAGGCATATAAATCAGCTACTGCTTATGCCGCGCTGGAAGAGAACGGGGAATTTGCGGATGAAAATGACGACCTTCTTGACCTGCTCGATATGAGCGACGAAGAGGACGAAGATTTTCCTTATGATCAGGATGACCTGATTGTGAAGCAGGATCAAGCAAACCATTTGCTAGAAAGCGGCAGACTCGATGAAGCCATTGAGATGCTGGAACAGATGATTGTTGAGTATCCAGAATTTTGGTCGGCGTATAATAATCTCGCTTTGGCCTATTTTTATTCTGGCCGAATCCATCAGGCGAAAGAAATGTTGAACCGGGTCCTTCATGAAAATCCCGGTAATCTGCATGCCCTTTGCAATCAGCTAGTCTTCTACCATTATGAAAAAGAAGAAGAAAAGGTCAATGTGTTAGCAAAGCAATTAACGCACGTGTATCCAATACTAAGTGAACAGCGTTATAAGCTTGGTGCAACATTTGCCCTTGTGGGAGAATTTGAATGGGCCTTTAAATGGCTTTATTCTTTGTACAAAACAGGTTTTCAAGGAGATAGTACATTTTTATACTGGCTTGCAAGCGCAGCCTATCATACAGGCCACAAGACGCTCGCCCAAACGGTTTGGGATAAGATGGTCGAAGAAGATATCGATGCAGATGAAATCAAGCCGTGGCAGGATAAACCTGAGGTGACTGAGCCAATGGTCTCGATTGAGGAACGGCTGACTGCGTACTATGTCAGTAAACAAAAAGGGGAACGTGACGTTCTGCAGTCTGTCCTTGATGCACGCGCAGCGAAAACGGCCTTTGAACAGCAATTCATAGAACTGCTTTTATATGAAGATGAAATGAAAGAAAAGTCTTTTTCAGAAGATGCAGTTTTTGCAAAACAGGCGGCATCTAGTCTGGAGGAAGCGGTTCAGCCTGACAGCCATATGCCTTATTTTTGGTTATTCCATATTATTCAGCAGGCACGTGCTTCTGGTATTGATAAGAAAAATGCACCTGCCTGGGCAGCAGCATCTTATTATCTATGGATGAATGAACAAGAAGCAGCTGTCAGCAAAAAAGATGTTGCGTCCGCTTTTCAGATCAGTGTTCAAACACTGTCTAAATACGAACGAGAGATCTGTACGTTAATCGATTAAATAGGTAAATAGATTCAGAACATCCGAGCATGGCCGAAAAGGTCATGCTTTTTTCTTGGATAAAAAGGTGGGATTTGCAAGGAATTGGCGAAGTATGACAATCACGACATGTTTTTGAAACATAAATGTAATAAAAATATTAGCTCATTTTGTCGATGTCTCATGTATAATGAAACTCGTGGATTAAAATAAAGATAGATATTTAAATATTTTACTATACATAATGAAACACCTAGTGATAGAAACAATCTGGTCAACAACTGACTGAACAATCAGGAAGAAAGACATAGAGAGCACAGATTGATCGCAGAGAATTTGCTGCTTTCTAATGTCGCTTGGGAAATTGTCAAAGGAGGAACTATTCGTGAAAAAGTTTATTACTTTCGGTTTAGCTTCGGTGATCGGAGCGAGCGGTTTATTTATTCCATTTACGCATGAAGCAAACGCACAGAACTTTGAACAAAAGAAACAAGAACTAGACAGCAAGCAATCTGAGGTAAACAAGAATCTTCAAAAGAAAAAAGAAGAGCTTTCAAAGCTTGAAGCAAAACAAGAGGCACTTGCTCAAAAGCTTAAAGATATTGATGAGAAAGCTTTAAAAACAAGTGATCAAATCGAAGAAAAACAAAAAGAAAATGAAAAAACAAAAAAAGAAATCAAAGCACTGAAAAAAGAAATTGCTGATACAGAAAAACGTATTGAAGAAAGAAACGAGTTCTTGAAAAAGCGTGTACGTGCCCTTCAAGAGAGCGGCGGTTCTACGAAATACATAGATGTATTACTAGGAGCAAAAAGCTTTAGCGATTTCATCAGCCGTGCAGGTGCAGTATCTACACTGATCAACGCAGACAGTGAAATCATTAAAGAGCAGGAAAAAGACAAAGCAGAACTTCAAAAGTCTGAAAACGAATTAAACACAAAGCTTGAAAATGTGCAAAACACACTTGCAAAGCTTGAAACGCTTCAATCAGACTTGAATAAACAGCTTGATGAAAAAGACAAGCTATTCAAGCAAGTGAAAAAGCAAAAAGGAAGTGCTTTTTCTGAAATCAGCGAGTTAAACAGTGAGGCTAACAGCATTGCATCTGAAAAAGACGCAACAATCGCTGCACAAAAACAAGCTGAAAAAGAAGCAAGAGAAGCAGCTCAAAAAGCAAAAGAAGAAAAAGCGCAAAGACAACAGCAGCAGCGTCAAGCTAGTGTCCAAGCGGAAGACAACAGCTCAAATAACGATAGCAGCCCGTCTTCAAGTAATAGTGGATCACCTTCTAATGACAACAATAACAGCAACAGCAGTGCACCAAGCAAGAAGCCATCTTCTGGCGGTGGATCACCTGTCAGCAGTAACGTAGGCGGAATTGAAGGTGCAATCAGCACAGGTTCTACGATTGTTGGACAATCTCCATATAAATGGGGCGGCGGCAGATCACAAGCCGATATTGACGCACGTCGTTTTGACTGTTCTTCATTCGTTCGCTGGGCATTTGCATCAGCAGGCATCAACCTTGGACCAGTTGGCGGTACAACAACAGATACGCTTGTAGGTAAAGGAAGAGCTGTAAGTGCATCTGACATGAAACGCGGAGACCTTGTGTTCTTTGATACGTATAAAGTAAATGGACACGTTGGTATTTACTTAGGAAACGGTTCATTCTTGAACGATAACAGCTCTCGCGGTGTTTCAGTTGACTCAATGAACAACGTATACTGGAAAAAAGCTTTCAATGGCGTTGTAAGAAGAGTCGTTGAATAAATCATTACTTTTTATATAACCGTAAACAGGCTTCCTTAAACAGCAGTTTAAGGAAGCTTTTTCTTTTTTTGAAGATATGAGCAAATGATTCGCTTATTCCCCGCAGATTTAATAGGATATGGGTAAGGAATAAAAGCTAAGAGTGGAAATGATGCTATCTGTCATGAATGGAAGCATCACCCAAGGGCATTCTAATAAGAAATGCGAGCAGCAATTGAAGAGGGAGTGACAGTTGTGTCAGAAGAAAAAATCTACGATACGATCATCATTGGAGCGGGTCCTGCCGGAATGACAGCCGCTGTTTATACATCACGGGGAAATCTTTCAACATTAATGATTGAAAGAGGAATTCCAGGCGGACAAATGGCGAATACGGAAGATGTCGAGAACTATCCTGGCTTTGAAAGCATTTTAGGGCCGGAACTTTCAAATAAAATGTTTGAGCATGCGAAGAAATTCGGTGCAGAGTATGCATATGGCGATATTAAAGAAATCGTGAACGGTGAAGAATATAAAATCGTCAAAGCCGGCTCAAAAGAATACAAAGGACGCTCTGTCATTATCGCGGCAGGGGCTGAATACAAAAAAATCGGTGCACCAGGTGAAAAAGAACTTGGCGGCCGCGGCGTATCATATTGTGCAGTATGTGACGGGGCATTCTTTAAAAACAAAGAGCTTGTCGTCATCGGCGGCGGAGATTCTGCGGTAGAAGAGGGTGTGTATCTCACACGCTTCGCTTCTAAAGTAACGATTATCCATAGACGCGATAAACTTCGTGCACAAAGCATTTTACAAGCGCGCGCCTTTGATAATGAAAAAATTGACTTCAAGTGGAACAAAACCGTCAAACAGATCAATGAAGAAAACGGGAAAGTCGGCAGTGTGACATTGGTTGATACGGTGACTGGTGAAGAAGAAGAGTTTAAAACAGACGGCGCCTTTATCTATATCGGCATGCTGCCACTGTCTAAACCATTTGAAAATCTCGGCATTACAAATAAAGAAGGCTACATCGAGACAAACGAAAGAATGGAAACAAGAGTGGAAGGTATTTTCGCCGCTGGTGACATTCGAGAAAAAACACTTCGTCAAATTGTGACAGCAACAGGTGACGGAAGTATTGCAGCACAAAGCGCACAGCATTATGTAGAAGAGCTTGCTGAAAAACTCAAAGCAACGAAATAAAAGGCTGTCGTAAATCCTTAATATAGCGTCATGGGCTTTTAACTGGAATGTAACACGGGTGAAATAATTATCCGTTATGATGAAACTAGTAATTGACCCCCTTTTATAAGGAATACATGTTTGGCACGGATGTGAATCCGTGTCCTTTTTTTTGCCTAAAATCAGAAATTCACGAGATGTTCACAAATGACGCATGGAGAACCGTTAGATGCTGTAAAATAAAGAGTAGAGAAATTGCCCGTTACACGATTCAAACGAAAACCGGTCTGTTTTCGGGGAAGAACGGGCATGTTCATTGTGGGAGTCAGGTTGAACCTGTATAATAAGTTAAAGACATAAAAGAGTAGGTGACAGCTGATGCAACGAGTAACGAATTGTGTGCTGCATCACGAAGATCAAGTTCTCTTGCTGCAAAAGCCAAGACGGGGCTGGTGGGTAGCACCGGGCGGCAAAATGGAAAGCGGAGAATCGGTCAAGGATTCAGTCGTTCGAGAATATAGAGAAGAAACAGGTATCTATATTTTAAATCCGCAGCTGAAAGGTGTTTTTACCTTTATCATAAAAGAAGGCGATCAAATCGTTCAAGAGTGGATGATGTTTACCTTTATGGCAGATTCATTTACCGGAAAAAACGTAACAGAGTCAGAGGAAGGCATTTTAAAGTGGCATGACGTAAAGGATGTGCCTCATTTGCCGATGGCCCCAGGAGATTCCCATATTCTTGATTTCATGCTTAAAGGAAAGGGACTTCTGCACGGCACTTTTACGTATACACCCGATTTTGAGTTGATTGCTTATCGGTTAGATCCTCAGGGAGAATAATACATGAACCGTTTTCATAAAGAAGGAGAGGAAGCAGGCATGAATACACACAAACAAGAAGATATTCAGCTTGTGATTATTACAGGAATGTCAGGTGCGGGGAAAACCGTCGCCATTCAAAGCTTTGAAGATTTAGGCTACTTTTGTGTTGATAACCTGCCGCCATCACTTTTACCGAAGTTCTTAGAGCTCATGAAGGAATCGAATTCCAAGATGAGCAAGGTCGCTCTTGTGATGGATTTGCGTGGACGCGAATTTTTTGACAGTTTAATTGCCGCGTTAGATGAAATGAGTGATCTTGACTGGATCACGCCAAGGATTCTATTTTTAGATGCAAATGATAAGGTACTTGTCTCAAGATACAAAGAAACGAGACGTTCGCATCCCCTTGCGACAACAGGTTTGCCGCTTGAAGGAATTGCAATGGAGCGCGAGCTGTTAGAGGAGTTAAAAGGCCGGTCTCAAATGATTTTTGATACATCGGATTTAAAACCAAAACAGCTGCGAGAAAAAATTGTCACGCACTTTGCCACGAATCAAGGGCAGGTGTTTACAGTAAACGTGATGTCCTTTGGCTTTAAATACGGTCTGCCGATTGATGCTGATCTTGTCTTTGACGTGAGATTCCTGCCGAATCCTTACTATATTGAGAGCATGCGTCCACTGACTGGAAACGATGAAGAAGTGCGCTCCTATGTGATGAAATGGACTGAAACACAAAAATTCACAGAGAAATTAATCGATCTCCTCAGCTTTATGCTTCCGTCCTATAAACGAGAAGGAAAAAGCCAGCTTGTGATTGCCATCGGCTGTACAGGCGGACAGCATCGATCTGTGACACTGGCCAACTATTTATCGGAGTATTTTAAAAACGATTACTATACACATGTCACTCACCGGGACATTGAAAAGAGAAGCAGAAAATAGATGACGACACTACCAAAGGTGGTCATTCTTGGCGGCGGCACTGGCTTATCTGTTTTGCTCAGAGGGCTTAAAACGAAGCCGGTGGACATTACCGCTATAGTAACGGTTGCTGACGACGGAGGCAGCTCAGGCAGACTGCGGCATGATTTGAATATTCCCCCTCCAGGTGATATTCGAAATGTCCTTGCGGCTCTCTCTGATGTTGAACCGCTTGTAGAAGATTTATTTCAGCACCGTTTTAACAAAGGGAATGACTTAACAGGCCACTCACTCGGCAACCTCATTCTTGCGGCCATGACAAATATAACCGGTGATTTTTTTCATGCCGTCACTGAAATGAGCAAGGTTTTAAATGTGAGAGGAAAAGTATTGCCAGCAGCGAACTCAAGTGTTGTTCTTCATGCGGAATTAGAAAATGGGCAAATGGTGACAGGAGAATCGAAAATTCCTACCTATGGTAAGCGAATTAAACGAGTGTTTCTCACACCCGATACGATTGAACCACTGCCAGAATCCATTCAAGTCATTCGTGAGGCGGATTTAATCGTCATTGGGCCTGGCAGCCTGTATACGAGTATTTTGCCAAACTTGCTTGTCCCGCATATTGGAGAAGAAGTGATTCGCTCTAAGGCGAAAAAAGTGTATATATGCAATGTCATGACGCAGCCGGGGGAAACGCTTTCCTACAGTGCAGCTGATCATGTTCAGGCATTAAATGATCATATGGATCGTCCATTTATCGATACGATTTTTGTGAACAATAAAGAAATTCCAGAAGAAATTAAAGCAAAATATGCAGAAGAACAGGCACAGCCTGTCCAATTCGACACAGATGCACTGAAAGCAATGGGACTAGAAGTGATTCCTGGAGAAATCATTACATATGACCAGCATGTCATTCGTCATGACACGCTGAAAGTAGCCTCGCTGCTTGTCGATCTGCTGCAACAGAAAAAATAGGAATGGGGGTGGCAAGGATGTCATTTGCATCCGAAACAAAAAAAGAGCTGACTAATCTGGACGTGAAGGACTGCTGCACAAAAGCAGAGCTTTCTGCCCTCATCCGTATGAACGGTTCATTATCTTTCTCTAATCGAAAATTGATTTTAGATATACAGACAGAGAACGCAGCCATTGCAAGACGGATTTATACGCTGCTCAAAAAGAAATACGATGTGACAGTCGAACTGCTCGTCCGTAAAAAAATGAGATTGAAAAAGAATAACGTGTATATTGTCAGACTGGTAGAACGAGCGAAAACCATTTTAGAGGATTTAAAAATATTAGGTGAGCAATTTGTATTTGAGCGCAATATTTCAGAAGAACTTGTGAAGAAAAGATGCTGCAAGCGCTCCTATATGAGAGGTGCTTTTTTAGCAGGCGGTTCTGTGAATAACCCAGAAACGTCCTCCTATCACCTTGAAATTTTTTCACTATATAAAGAACATAATGATGCCCTTTGTGAGCTGATGAATCAATTTCATCTCAATAGTAAAACACTTGAGCGCAAAAAAGGGTACATTACGTACATGAAGGAAGCAGAAAAAATCACGGAATTCTTAAGCGTTGTGGGTGCTCATAACTCACTGCTTCGCTTTGAAGATGTGCGGATCGTCCGAGATATGAGGAACTCCGTCAACCGGCTCGTCAATTGTGAAACAGCAAACTTGAATAAAACGATAGGTGCATCACTGCGTCAGGTCGAGAACATTCAATTCATTGATGAAAAAATTGGGCTTGATGCCCTGCCGGAAAAGCTTCGTGAAATTGCCAAACTGCGAGTCGACTATCAAGAGGTCACGCTGAAAGAACTTGGAGAAATGGTGGAAAGCGGCAAGATCAGCAAGTCAGGGATTAACCACCGTTTAAGAAAGCTAGATCAAATCGCAGAACAATTACGAAACGGACAAGCTGTTACACTCAAATAGGAGAATGAAAAAGGGAGGCAGATCATATGGTGGAAAAAACGGTCACCATCCAGCTGAAAACAGGCTTGCAGGCACGTCCAGCTGCTTTGTTCGTACAAGAAGCCAATCGCTTTGGTGCTGATATTTTTCTAGAGAAAGATGGGAAAAAAGTCAATGCGAAAAGCATTATGGGTCTCATGAGTCTTGCGATCAGCTCTGGGGTTACTGTCACACTGATTGCAGATGGTGCAGATGAACAGGAAGCCATTGAGGCGTTAACAGATTTTATCAATCAAGAAAACTGAGTCTCTTCAAAGGCTCAGTTTTTTTAGGAGGGAATGTCATGATTCAATCAGCTTTTTTACAGAAGGTCGGATATGAAGGCCAGTCCATCACCTTTAAAGACTTGCCTGTATTATTAAAAAAAATGGCCTATACCTTTCCATTCGAAAATAGATCTGTTTTGAACAAACAATCCTACGCTTTGAATCAAGAAGGGTTGAAGCAGCATCTACTTGAAGAAAACAGAGGAGGTCTTTGTTACGATCTCAATCCTCTCTTATACTATGTGTTAAAAGAGGCAGGGCTCTCTGTACAGCTTCTTCAAGGCACAGTGTATAACAAAGAAGCGGATACGTGGGCAATTGATGGCACGCACGTAGCCATCATGTTGAAGCATCACAACGAACGCTTCCTCATTGATGCGGGATTTGGTGTGAATTTACCTCTTCAGCCTGTGCCTTTTACAGGAGATTGGGTGAAAGGAGCGTCAATGCGGTTTCGCGTCAAAGCTGAGGAAACTGAAAAAGGGACACATCTGCTCCAATTAGATAAGGGAGATGGCACTGAAACAGGCTATGCTTTCACATTGAATGAGGTGGACGAGTCTGTATTAGCCCAAATGAGACACGAGATTTATGAAAATGAATCCTCTCCATTTAACAAAAGACCACTTGCGTCAAAGCTCACGCCAACAGGACGTGTGATCGTTACTGAGGATCATGTCACCACACATGAACATGAAGAAGTATCGAAAAAGCCACTTCCGATTCCTTTTGAGGATTACGTAAAAAAGCTTATACCGTAAACCACCATATGAAAAGACAGCCCCAGATCAAATAGGGCTGTCTTTTTTATTGATTATCGAATACGTGTGAAAGTCGCATAATGGTCTGTTGTTTTGTAAATGAGCCAGTCGCTTGAATACACAAGACGGTCTGCATTGCGGAAGCCTGAAACGTAGTTGATGTCTGCCTCACGCCATGTTCGGCCGCTTGCTGAAGGAAGACGTCCCTCCCGGTTTGAGAAAATATCTCCACCAATGCTTTTACCTGGCGCCACCTCGGCTAGATTTCCCTTAGATGCCACCCATCCGAGAGCACTTGCTTGTGATTTCGTAATGTAGTTATCAGGCAGTCGTTTGTAGCGAATTAAATAATCTGCTACACCATCAAACGTATTAATGACGGCAAGGGTACGCACATCTGGCGTGAGCTGAATAGAAGCAGTTTCAGTTGTGGTTGTTGGTGTAAGAGGTGTTTCTGCATGAGCTTGCTGCGGGACAAATCCAGAAAACAGAATAGCAGCGATCAGAGCGAACATAGTAAAAACCGAACTCAATCTTTTCATCTTCATCCTCCTATTAAGGAAATCGGATGCCGTCCTCTTGATGCTTGTCTAGCTCATATTATAGCACCCGAACATGAAGGAAATGTAAAGAATGAGGATCTTTGCTAAAATGAGTCTTTTATCCTGATGTCTCCTAAAGAAATAAATAAAAAGACGCAGTTTCGCGTCTTTCAGCGTGTAGACAAACCCTCGCATTCTTTGTCAGTCCTGCGCGCTGGTGCTCACGAATGTCAAATTCGCTCCGCAAAAGTAGCCGTCCTTCCTAGACTGCAAAGGTTTTCTATCACGCTGAAAAGAAGACAAAGAGCTAAAATAAAGATCATTTTAGCCCTTTGTCAACAATTTAAAAGACGCAGTTTCTGCGTCTTTGCTGTTCAAGATGAAGTAAGCTCCTTCACAACATCAACAGGCGCCTTCCCATCTATTCCATGAATCACATTATGAATGGCTCGTTTCAGCATGAGATCCCTTGTTGTTTCAGTAGCGGAACCGATGTGAGGGGCTAGGGTGACATTGTTCATCTCTTTGAAAGGATGATCCTCTTGAAGCGGTTCCTGCTCATACACATCAAGACCAGCGCCTTTGATCCATCCCTCCTGAAGTGCTTGAATGAGGCTTTTTTCATCCACTGTTTTCCCGCGGGAAATGTTTACAAATAAAGCCGTTTGCTTCATTAACTTCAATTCTCGTTCCCCTATCATATGATATGTTTCCTCGGTCAGCGGTGTAATCAACACGATGATATCAGCTTGTTTTAAAAGATCATCAAGTGCACAATAGACAGCGCCATACGCCGATTCAGCCTTTTCATTCCGGCTTCGGTTATGATAAAGAACGTTCATATCAAAACCATGTGCTGCCCGTTTGGCCACTTGTTCTCCGATACGTCCCATGCCAATAATACCGAGCGTTTGGTGATGTACGTCGATGCCAAAGATCTCTTCTTCCTGTACGAATTTCGTCCATTTTCCTTCACGGATAAAACGGTCAAGCTCGGCGATTCTTCGCGCAGAGGAGAGAATGAGCGAAAAGGCAAGGTCAGCCACGGTATGATCGAGCGTATAAGGAGTGTGCGTACCAATCACGCCTCTTTGCCTCATCGCTTCTATATCAAAATTGTCATAGCCGACAGAGTTATTGCTCACCACCTTGAGTTTTGGTGCGTGATCTAACAGCTCTTGATCGATTTTTGTTCCAGACGTTAAAAGACCATCAGCGTGCTGCAGCTTCTCAAACAACATGCCTCTTGGAATAGGGTCTTTGGATTGCCAAACCTCGTATGTACAATGTTCCTTTAGCATTTCCTCAAAAGAGGCAGGCAAGGGTTTGGCGACAAAAATGTGTGGTGTCACAGTCAATTCGCTCCTTTCACATGGTCATCTTACTCCTTTTATTATAAAGCAACCATTTCGGCAGAACACGTTTGAATGTTAGCAGCTCAATATTTAATATACTGAAATAACGGTAAAGAAAGACATTTTCTTAGTGAAAAAGTAGATTCATATGCCATCTGATGCATTTTTTATCTATATAAAAATAAGCTGATAGTAGATGAGACATGTGAAATTGCAAGATTTTACGAGAGATTATCTGACAAACTGGAAAAAAGATCGAGACTTTTTGATAGAAAATTTATTATATTTGAAATGTATTAAACGGGATGGTCATTTTCTACTAAACCATTTTATTGTCTTTTGGTGTGATGAGAACAATAGATTGAAACCAAACCCGTGAAGCCGTTGGGATGCAGCGTAAAATAGAGAAAATGATGATATTTCTTCTCATCGTTTTCTCATTTTTTTCTTTTTTTTCTATCATTTTTCTTCTCTATTCTTGAGAACACAAGAAAGAAAAGGAGGACAGGCACGCGCTTACGTTACTTAAAAAAGATGGGAGATGGCAAAATGGAGTCAAAATTAGAACAGATTCTTCAGCACAATTCAGAGTTTGTGAATGAGAGACATTATGAGCCTTACAAAGCGGGGAAATTTCCTGAGAAAAAACTGGTTATTTTAACGTGCATGGATACCCGTCTATTGGAATTATTGCCGCAATCTATGGGACTGCGCAACGGGGATGCAAAAATCATTAAGAATGCAGGCGCCATCGTGACACATCCGTTCGGCAGTGTGATGCGGAGTATCCTGCTAGCTATCTATGAGCTAAAGGCGGAGGAAGTATGCATTGTAGGGCATCATGAATGCGGAATGGCAGGTCTTGCGGCGGACCCTTTACTTGAAAAGGCGAAAGCACGCGGAATTGAAGAGAAATGCTTAAGCATTGTGAAAAATTCAGGAGTTGATTTAAAGGGCTGGCTGACAGGCTTTGATTCAGTTGAAGAGAGCGTGGCCCAAAGTGTGAAATTAGTGAAAGAGCATCCACTGATGCCAAGTGATGTGGCTGTTCATGGACTGGTGATTCACCCAGCAACAGGAAAGCTGGATGTCGTTGTGAAAGATAAACTGATTGACCCGCAGTATACCTAAATCATCTACACATACTTGAAGGAGGCCAACACATACCATGCGTTTTTATGGAAGATTTGAAGGGTACAATTCATCAAAGTTTAGACGCGATTTAATCGCTGGGCTTGTCGTGGGCGTTGTGGCAATTCCTTTAGGCATGGCATTTGCCATAGCATCTGGTGTCGGACCAGAATATGGATTATACACAGTCATCGTTGCCGGCATTTTGATTTCATTGTTTGGTGGTTCAAAGTATCAGATCGGCGGGCCGACCGGGGCGTTTGTTCCCATTTTATTCGGGATCGTCAGCCAGTACGGCATTGAAAACTTGCTCATTGCCGGTTTTATGGCAGGCTGTATGCTTGTATTATTCGGAATATTCAAATTAGGAAAGCTCATGAAATTTATTCCTCGTCCGGTTATCATCGGTTTTACTGCTGGCATTGCTGTCATTATTTTTTCAGGACAGATTGCCAACTTCCTCGGATTAAAGGGTGTTGAAAAACATGAAAGCTTTTTCCTCAATATGAGAGAAATCGTGGTCCATCTTGGTACCACAAACAGTCTCGCCATTATCACAGCCGTCATCGGGCTCATCGTGATTTTGGCGGCACAAAAATACATTCCCAAAATACCTGGTGCTCTATTAGGTTTATTGGCTTCTACGTTTCTCGCCGTTCTCTTTTTTCAAGGACAAGTTGAAACGATTGGCTCTGCATATGGTGAAATCCCTCGTCAGCTGCCAACCTTCGCTTTTCCTGAATTGACGATTGAAAAAATGATATACCTCCTGCCTCCAGCAATTGTCATTGCGCTTTTAGGCGGCGTGGAATCGATTTTGTCCGCAATGGTCGCTGATAATATGAAAGGCTCTAAGCATGACAGCAATAAAGAGCTTGTGGGGCAAGGAATTGCCAATATGGCGGCACCGCTTTTCGGAGGAATTCCAGCGACGGGAGCTATTGCACGAACGGCAACGAACATAAAAAATGGCGGGGCAAGTCCGATTTCTGGTGTTGTGCATGGCGTTGTCGTCTTGCTGATCTTAATGGTATTTGCGCCGTATGCGTCGATGATTCCACTTGCTGCAATGGCACCGATTTTAATGTTTGTTGCTTGGAATATGAGTGAGAGAAAAGAGTTTATCAATATTTTGAAAGTGAAAAATGCTGATTCGCTTGTACTGGTCGTGACCTTCCTGCTCACAGTGATTGGTGATTTGATTATTGGCGTCACTGCTGGTCTCATTTTAGCGTTTATCGCCTTTATCAAAAAAATGAGCCAGACGACCAATATCCATACAAATGTCGCCGTTCCTCAAATGGAAACAGCAGCTGCTTTAGAAAAACAGACAGAGGAGAAAGGGATCAGTATGTATTCCATTGAAGGGCCGCTCTTTTTCGGAACAACAGATTCATTGGAAAATTCGATATTGGACCATGTTCAAACAAAACCGAAAACGCTCATTCTGCTTATGAATAAAGTCAATTATATGGACACATCGGCAGAAGCGGTTCTCATGAATATCTCCAATCGGTTAAAGCATCATAATGGAAAGCTGATGATCGTTGGACTTCAATCACAGCCTAAGGAGCTTTTGCATCGAACAGGTCTATTCCATCATATCGGAAAGCAGCATTTCTTTGAACGAACGGATGACATCTCACCACAGCATCTTTAAGGCGTAAAAAAACACGTGACAGATTGGTCACGTGTTTTTTACTGGCTCTTTTTCTCCAGAAAAGCGTTTGTTGAGTTTTTGTTGATGAGCGCTGAAGACCTCTTCTACTGTGACATCATATTGATCTGCTAAAATGAGGAGATTTGCTAAAACATCTCCCATTTCTTCAATGAGTTCTTTCTTTAGCTCAGATAATTCCTGTCTCTGCTCATCAGGCCGGTCTCGTCCGATTTCTATTGCTCTAACAGCGCGAGCGAGTTCTCCCGTTTCTTCCATTAAGAAGCCTAACCGGATAAACGGTCCGTATTCTGTCCAATTTCTCGTTTGATAAAAGTCCTTGATCCACTTCTCCATCTCAGTTGTTTGCATTCTCTCTATACAGCTCCTTATATGGTGTTCACTCTTTTGATTTTACACTATATATAGAAGAAACGGCTGTTTCTTTACAAATCATTATAGTAGAATGAGTGGGTGAAGAAATCATAGAGAGAGATGGGGCTGTTTTGATGAAAACGATTTGTGTGTTTGCTGGTTCGAATCCAGGTGTAAATGATGTCTACAAACAAAAGGCTGTAGAGCTGGGTGCTTATATGGCGAAGCAGGGCATTCGTCTTGTTTACGGAGGATCGCGTATTGGGTTAATGGGCGCGATTGCCGATGAGGTCATGAGACATGGCGGGCAAGTGATCGGGGTCATGCCTAAGGGACTTTTTAGAGGAGAAGTCGTGCATCAAGAGCTGACAGAGCTAATTGAGGTAACAGGCATGCATGAACGAAAAGCGAAAATGAGCGAGCTGGCAGATGGGTTTATTGCGATGCCAGGCGGCTTTGGTACATATGAAGAATTATTTGAGGTGCTGTGCTGGGCACAAATCGGCATCCATCAAAAGCCGATTGGATTGTATCAAGTGAATGACTACTTCAATCCGCTCATAGACATGGTGAAATTCAGTGTACAGGAAGGTTTTTCGAATGAATCACACCTTCAATTGTTACATGCTTCGAGTGAACCGGAGGAATTAATTACGCAGATGGCTTCTTATCAAACACCGTCTCTTCAGCAGAAATGGACGGAGCTGTCTTAAAGTATGATGAAAACAAAAAACCGTCTGTTCAGGAACAGACGGTTTGTGTTGTGATCATTATTTTTGGTCTTCTGTATTACGGGTCAAGACTTTGTCAATGAGTCCGTATTGAAGTGCTTCTTCCGCTGTTTTGAAGTTGTCACGATCTGTATCGCGCTCAATGACTTCAATTGGCTGACCAGTACGTTCAGCAAGTACTTGGTTCAGTTTATCGCGTAAAGAAAGGATTCGTTTTGCCGCAATTTCAATTTCAGTTGCTTGACCTTGGGCACCGCCTAGTGGTTGGTGAATCATGACTTCACTGTTTGGAAGAGCATAACGCTTACCTTTTTCACCAGCAGCAAGTAGGAACGCACCCATAGATGCAGCCATACCAATACAAATAGTTGATACCTTTGGTTTAATAAATTGCATCGTATCGTAAATGGCCATACCAGCTGTGATTGAACCGCCAGGGCTGTTAATGTAGATAGAAATATCTTTTTCTGGATCTTCAGCTTCTAAGAAAAGCAGCTGTGACACGATGGAGTTGGCAACATTGTCATCGATCGCAGAACCAAGCATGATAATACGGTCTTTTAAAAGACGAGAATAAATGTCGTAAGCTCTTTCCCCACGATTTGTTTGCTCAATGACTGTAGGTATTAAATTCATAATGTTCCTCCTTCACCTTTTAGGTAAGTATGTAATTCAATGATACATTTTTGGTCAATAAAGGTCAAACAAAACGCTGACCTAAATTCAAATACCCCTATCCATTTTCCCCAAAATCATTCCACTTCAAACCATCATATTAGTGTATGAATACAAAGTAAGAAAATACATCATCATGACGAATGATTAATCATTGCTTTCTTGCAGCATTTCCCTTATAATTTGATATGCTGACGTTCAAAAAACATATCGTGCGCTCGTAGCTCAGTTGGATAGAGCGGTGGTTTCCGGTACCACGTCTGCCGGGGGTTCGAATCCCTCCGAGCGCGTACTTGACCTTGCTTACGATGATAAAGGTCTTTCATGAACCCCTCTTCATATGGAGAGGGGTTTTTGTGTGCTCAATCGGATTGATCGTTCTCTTCTAATAAAGCTAGGGTAAGCAAGTGAAAAAATGATCTGGTTGCAACACAGCAACATCTATCAGAATATAATAAAATAACCCCCACTCTTAACATAAGAGTGGGGGTTACTGCTTTAGAATAAAGGGTTATCTGCCTTTCTGGCCTTTCCTGTAAATAGCCGCAGGTATAATTGTAAGAAGAACAATGATAAATCCAATCACGGATACAGTATTTTTTATTGTATTGTCATTCACAGTGAAGTTTGTCACGATCATTGCCGCTAGACAAAGAATGATAATTAAATAACTGTATTTCTCCAAGACTTTCACAAAATATCCCCTCCAATATGAAGCTGAAAATAATATTATGACTAATTATACAAAAATATTGGATGTTTGCTCGTGAGAAGGTGTTATGTTCATGTCCCTCCATGAAATACTGGACGTAAGACTCATTTCTTCCCTTTTCAGGCGTATTTGTTGAGCCAGCTTGCTGTATATGATTAACATGGAAGGGAATTGACAATGAGGAGGAATTTCTTGTGGCGAAGATTTTATTGATTACGTTTCCAGCTGAAGGACATGTGAATCCTATGTTAGGAATGATTAAATCATGGGCGGATCGAGGCGATGAAGTGCATGCGGTCACAACTGTACATTATGAGGAACGAATCAAACGCTTAGGCGCTCACGTACATATACATCCAGACTATATTCGGACATTACATGTGGAAGAAGGAGATTTAGATTCCATGCAGCCGTTCTTTCATGCCATGCTGCAAACATCATATGATATTTTAGAGGTGGTGGAAACACTTTCCGAGAAGCATTCATTTGATTTGGTTTACTTTGATATGTTTGGGGCAGGGGAGCTTGTTCGAGATTACTTGCACATTCCGAGCATTGGTTCCAACCCATCTTTTGTGCTGCAAGAGGCGCATTTTGATACACCGCTATACAGAAAGGATGAGAAAGCCGATCATCTGTTAGAAAAAATACAAGAGCGTTTTGGCGTTCAGCCAACGCGTTTGATGCAATTTATGAAAAACCGTGGAGAACTGAATATCGTCTATACAAGTGAATATTTCCAGCCTTCAGTTGATTCATTAAACGATTCGTTTGTTTTCATTGGACCGAGCTTTCTAAAAAGAGCCGACCAGCATGATTTCCCGCTGGAAGCACTTGAGCAAGAAAAAGTCGTTTTTATTTCCATGGGCACCGTTCTTGGTGATACAGAAGCATTTTTTAATATGTGTATAGATGCTTTCGAAGACTTTGACGGAAAAGTGATTATCGCAACAGGTGAAAAAGTAGATCGTTCTCTCTTAAAAGAGCCGCCTGCTCATTTTCTGATCGAACCTTATGTGCCGCAGCTTGAAGTGCTCGAACTGACAGATGTGTTTATAACGCACGGCGGGATGAATAGTGTCAATGAAGGTATTCATTACCACGTTCCGATGGTCGTCATTCCAGTCGATAAAGATCAGCCGATGGTGGCACAAAGACTGACCGAATTATCTGCTGCCTGTACACTTGATAAAGATCAGCTGACACCAAAGCAGCTAAGAGAAACTGTTGAGAAGGTTTTAGGCAGTGACACGTACCGTGCGGGGATTGAGAAAATTGAAGAAAGCTTCCAAGCGGCAGGTGGAACAGAAAAAGCATTAAAGGTGATCGACCAATTTATACAAGCGAAACAGACTCAATTATGAGTCTGTTTTTTTTATGAAAAGACGTTGTATTTCCCATTTCTGTATGCTAATATTCAATTCGTAATCATTTCGATTAATAATCGTAATGATTACGATAATGTTGAATTGGGGGAAGTACATATGAAGGATCAACCTGTTTACATAAAAAAGAAATATGAGAAAAGGCATCCCTATGTGACATACACCTTGATGCTGTTTTCAGTGATGGCTTGTTTTTTATTGGCATCATGCTCTGAAAACAAAGCATCTTCCAGCAATGATAGAGAAGAAGATGAGCTCGTGTATGCAAGTACAAAAGATATCAGGGACATCAATCCCCATCTATACGGTGGAGAGATGGCTGCTCAAAATATGGTGTTTGAATCGCTTGTCGTCAATACAGAGAAGGGCGTTCAGCCTGCCTTAGCGAAAAGCTGGGACATATCAAAGGATGGAAGGACCTACACCTTTCATCTTCGAAAAGGTGTGACTTTTTCAGATGGTGAGCCTTTTAATGCAAAGGCAGTGAAATTGAATATTGATGCTGTCGTCAAAAATATTGAAAAGAACGCTTGGCTTAATCTCGTATCTGAAATCAAATCCACAAAGGCGGTAGATGACGATACATTTGTTCTCACGTTGAAAGAGCCTTATTATCCTGCGTTAGAAGAGCTGGGCTTAACACGCCCCTTCCGTTTTATTTCTCCAAAAAGCTTCATTGCTGGAACGACTGCAAAAGGAGTTAAAAGCTATGCAGGTACAGGTCCTTATGTACTAAAGGAACATAAGAAAAATCAATATGCCGTTTTTGAAATGAATGACCACTATTGGGGGCAAAAGCCGAAAATTTCAACTGTGAAATGGAAAGTCATGCCGGATCACCAAACCATCTTACTTGCGCTTCAAAAAGGAGAGATTGATCTTTTATTTGGAGCAGATGGTGACATGATTGATGGAGACTCATTCCAGGCTTTAAAAGAAGCAGGGCAATATGGTGTCACCGTGAGCCCTCCTGTTGGTTCAAGATCGATTGTGATTAATTCAAACCAGCCAATCACAAAAGATCCGAAAATAAGAGAAGCTTTTCAATACGCCATTCAAAAGGACATGATCACTGAAGGCATCTTAAATGGAACGGAAAAGGTGGCACACACATTGCTTGCTCCTTCTGTCCCTTACGCAGATATTCCACTGAAAAAGAAAACTTATCAAAAGAAGAAAGCAGAGGCAATATTGGATGAGGCAGGCTGGAGGATGAAAGAAGACGGGTATCGCTATCAAAATGGCAAACTGCTGAGTGTGGCTATTTACTATAATTCCGATAATGCAGGGGAAAGAACGATCAGTGAATCGATTCAACAAGATTTCAAGCAGGTGGGGATCAAGCTGGATATTAGAGGAGAAGAAAAACAGGCATTCTTAGATCGCCAAAAAACAGGAAAGTTCGATCTGATGTACTCGCTGTCTTGGGGGCTTCCTTATGATCCACAAACTTATGTCTCTTCATTCCGTGTAGCATCCCATGCTGATTATCAAGCTCAATTAGGACTGAAAAAGAAAAAGTGGCTGGACGAGACGATTACGGAAGTATTAGTAGAACCAGATGAGCAAAAGCGGAAACAAATGTATCAAGAAATATTGACGTATATCCATGATGAAAATGTCTACCTCCCAATCTCTTATTCTGTGACAAAGGCTGTTTATAATAAGCGCCTGAAAGGCGTAGGTTTTCATGTGTCTCAGTATGAAATCCCATTTGACCGTATGTATTTTGCGTCATAAAACGGAGGTAGAGACATGACTCGCTATCTCTTAAAACGAATACTGATGCTTTTTCCGCTTATGATCTTCATCACCTTCTTTGCTTTTGTACTGCTGACGATGCGGGCAAGTGATCCAGCAGAAGTCGCTTTGCGGGTGAATCAAGTCACTCCAACAGAAGAAATGATTGAATCGATGCGGCAGGAGTTAGGCTTAGACCAGCCATTTTTCATACGCTATGCCACATGGCTTAAAAATGGATTAACAGGTGATTTTGGCAGGAGCTATGTCACGCAGGAGCCCGTTTTTGATCTTATCATGGAGGCGCTGCCTGCGACATTGCAGCTTGCAGGAGCAGCGCTCTTTTTTATCATAGTGCTCAGTTTATTGTTCGGGGGGATCTGTGCATATGCTGCTCACACTTGGGTGGACCGTTTATTGAGAGCCTTTGTGTTTATCGCCGCTTCAATGCCTAGTTTTTGGCTGGGAATTTTGTTGATTTGGCTTTTTTCTGTCAAATTCAATTGGGTTAATACGAGTGGAATGGAAGGGTTCAAATCGATTCTTCTTCCAGCTGTCACATTATCATTAGGCTACTTATCGACCTATGTGAGACTCATACGTAATCAAATTCTAAAATTTCAGCACGAGCCCTTTGTTTTTTATGCAAGAGCACGTGGTTTAAAGGAACGAACCGTTCAACTGAAAGTCATGAGGCATGCCCTGCAATTAGCGGTAACAGCACTTGGCATGTCTATTCCAAAGCTCATTGCGGGAACCGTCATTATTGAGAACCTTTTTGCTTGGCCAGGGGTGGGCCGGTTGTGTGTAACGGCTATTTTCCATGCTGACTTCCCTATTATTCAAGCCTATTTGTTTGTGATGGGGTTCCTGTTTGTTATGTGCAACCTCATCGCTGATATGATGCAAATGACCATGAATCCGCAATTGCGAAAGGAGGTATGACAACAATGATAGGGTGGCATCAATTAAGAAAAGACCGTATGGCGATTCTTTCAATCTGGCTGTTAGTGCTTGTCGCATTAGCTGGACTGTTTGCTCCAATGTTAGCACCACATGACCCAACAAATACGAACATTCTTCAAAAATATGCCGGTATCAGTCTTACTTACCCACTCGGAACGGATCATCTGGGGAGATGTGTATTATCGCGGCTTTTATATGGCATTCGGACAACAATGCTTGCGGCTATGCTGACGATGTGTATCACGATGCTCATTGGCAGCGCACTTGGACTCATGGCAGGCTTCTTTCGAGGAAAGGTGGATGGGGTTTTGATGAGGCTGTGTGATGTCATGCTGTCCTTTCCAGCAGAGGTGATGATTCTTGCGGTTGTGGGAATACTCGGACCTGGACTATTCAATATTATTTTGGCCAATGTCCTAGCGAAATGGGCCTGGTATACAAGAATGATTCGGTCGTCTGTCCTTCAATATGCGAATGAACCTTCTGTTCAATTTGCAAAGGTGACAGGCGGTAAACCCCTTTACATATTGAGGAGACATCTATTTCCTCGCATCTCAGGAGAAATGGCTGTTTTTGCGACACTTGATGCGGGCTGGGTGATCTTAAATATATCAGCACTGTCTTTTCTTGGATTAGGTGTGAGTGCACCTACACCAGAATGGGGCATGATGCTCAACGAGGCGAAGAATGTCATGGTGACACATCCAGCTCATATGCTTGCGCCTGGACTTGCCATCTTGTTTGTGGTCATGGCGTTGAGCTTTTTAGGAGACAGCCTTCAGCATGCCGCGAATCCTGCCATGCATCATACCAGAAAGAAAGGGGTGAGGCCATTTGCCTTTAATCGACGTAAAAAATCTGTCCGTACATGATCCACAGCAGCAAAAGAATATAGTGACGAATATCACATTTTCTTTACATCAACAACGCTGTTTAGCCATCATTGGGGAAAGTGGCAGTGGAAAATCAACTGTCGCCAAAGCGTTAATTGATCTTGTCGCCCCTTCGCTAGAAGTGGAAGGAACGATCATTTTTGACGGCAAAACATTAACAAATCAAGAAGCGCATCAATGGCGGGGGAAACGAATAGGTTTCATCTCACAGGATGTCATGAATGCATTCAACCCTATCGAAACGATTGGTCATCAAATGGTGGAAACATTTCAGCAGCATTTGGGCTTACGAGGAAAAGAAGGGAAAGCACATGCTATGGCTGGGCTTACACGTGTCCATTTAAAAAATCCATATGATTTGATGAAAAAATATCCGTATGAACTGTCTGGAGGAATGCTTCAGCGTGTGATGATTGGCATCACGATGATGCTTTCTCCAGATGTGATCATTGCAGACGAGCCAACTGCATCACTTGATGCCTTTAATCGGCGTGAAGTCATCAGACAATTACACAGTTTAAAGGAAGAAACGGGTGTTACCTTAATCGTCATAACGCATGATCTAGGCATCGTTCAGGAAATCGCTGATGAATTGATGGTTATGCACCAAGGAGTAATGCTTGAGCATGGGTCAGCCAAGGAAGTGTTCACATCACCCGAGCATCCCCAAACAAAGCATTTACTTGAGACGAGGCTTCGATTATCTGCCCCTACTGAAGCACTGCGGCGGCAGAAGAGAGTGGAGGCGTTTCCATGTTGATCACAGCTATCGATCTAGTCAAACACGGTGAGAAGAAAGGTCTTTTTTCAAATCAAAGGAAATCAAAAGACCGCATATCAAATGTTTCGTTTCAAATCGAAAAAGGACAATGTGCCGGATTAGTCGGTGAGAGCGGCAGTGGCAAAAGTACATTGGCACGTATCCTGCTCGGTTTAGAAAAAATAGATGGAGGAGAGGTACAGATTGATGGTATGACAGCTGACAAATGGCGGAGGGTGAATCGGGGGAAAATGAGTGTTGTCTTTCAAGATTATCTATCTTCTGTTCACCCTTCCTTTACCGTGAAAGAGATCATAGCAGAACCGATGCGTTTGTTAAAGCAGAATCAGAATCTGGATCAGAAGGTTTTGTCATTACTTGAGCAAGTCAGGCTGCCCTCGTCTGTACTGAATCAATATGCTCATCAGCTAAGCGGTGGTCAGCTCCAGCGAGTGTGCATCGCACGAGCCATATCGACGCATCCAGCCATTCTCATACTAGATGAAGTCTTGAGCTCACTGGATGTCTCTGTTCAAGTACAAATATTGGAGCTGCTTGAGACATTAAAACAAGAGCTAGACATGACCATGCTTCTCATTACTCATGATGTAGAAGCAGCGGTGTATCTATGTGACCGCCTCCTATTTTTACATGAAGGAAGCCTAGTGGAAGAATGCAAAAAGGACGAACTGTTTGAAGTGTCCCATCCATTTACACTCCAGTTAATTGACTCACTTATGCCATTTCAGCTTGACAAAAAATAACCAATCTTTTATCGTATACGTAACAAACAACGGAAGGGTGACCCAATGCAATGAAGTACTAATCCTATGACCTGTAAGCAAAATGAACGAACGAAGGCAGTGAGCAAACGATCAGTTTGCCATGTTTGTTGCGTTTTCATTTTTTAGCTTCGGAATAGGATGGTACAGCTTGGGAATCAAAAAATGAAGTGATTGATACGTGGGATGTGTGTGTTCAAATATGAACGGCACACCATACTGGATCAATCCGCTTATTTTTGTACACCATTTTGCCTCCTATTCTGAGAATGGGAGGCTTTTTCATGTCTCCTGATATGAAAGGAGAGGATTGGATGTTATTAAAAGCCAATCAGTTAAAGGTATTTCGAAAAGATCGCTTGTTATTTGATATTGAGGAACTCGCCATCCATCAAGGTGATCGCATTGGTCTTGTAGGGACAAATGGCAGCGGAAAAACGACTTTATTGCATGTGCTGGCAGGACAGGAAACACCAGACAGCGGCACGGTTGCCGCCACAGCGGTCTGTACGCTGCTTCCTCAATTGAAACAAGGAGACGGCAGACAGAGTGGCGGTGAAATGACCCAGACTTATATTGAAAGAGCATTAAGCCGGCCGTCTGCCCTTTTATTAGCAGATGAACCGACCACTCATTTGGATACGGAGCATATTGAGTGGCTGGAAGATAAGCTGCGTCATTATCAAGGAGCTCTCATTGTTGTTTCACATGATCGTGCTTTTTTAGATGCAATATGTACGGAGATTTGGGAGCTGGATCATGGGAAGCTTCATCATTACAAAGGCAATTACACACATTTTGCACAGCAAAAAGAGCTGGCACATCGTCAGCAGGTGGAAGCGTATGAAGCGTATACACAAAAGAAAAAACAGTTAGAGCATGCACTTGAAAAGAAAAAGAAAAAGGCGGACAAAGCGACAAAGCCCTCCCAAAAGGTGAAATCCTCAGGACCTAAAATTGCAAAGCCCTACTATGCAAATAAGCAAAAAAAACTGCAAAAAACAGCCAAATCCATTGAAACAAGGATGGAGAAATTAGAAAAGGTGGAGAAGGTAAAGGACATTCAGCCCATTCAAATGACTCAGCATACGATGAAGGAAACAGCAAGCCGTACCATTTTGAGAGTAGAAAATGTAGATGGCAAGGCGGGAGATAAAGTGCTTTGGAGGCAGGCGAATGTGGAAGTGAGGGGCGGAGACAAGGTTGCCATTATCGGAAAGAACGGGTGCGGCAAAACGACATTTCTCCGTATGTTAGTGAATGGACATCCCGGAGTTACTCGTTCAGAGGCTGTCAAGCTAGCCTATTTTCGTCAGGATCTGTCAGGATTGAAGGTAGATGAATCGATTTTACAAAATGCGCTGAAAGAGGCAGTTCAAGATGAGACAGTGGTTCGAACGGTTTTGGCGAGACTAGGATTTAGAGGGGATGATGTGCACAAGCCTGTTGAGGTATTAAGCGGGGGAGAACGGGTGAAGACGATGCTTGCGTCCTTACTCGTCAGTGATGCCAATGTTCTCATGCTGGATGAACCGACGAACTTTTTAGATCTGGCGGCAGTTGAAGCACTTGAAGGTCTATTGAAGGATTACCCAGGTACCGTTGTGTTTGTTTCCCACGATCGCAGGCTGATTGAAGAGGTTGCCACTCGTATTTTCCATATTCATGAGGAACGTATTGAAGGATTTGACGGCACATATGAAGCCTATAAACAAAAGGAAGAAAAACCAGCTGTGACAAATAGAGAAGAGGAGCTTCTGTTAATTGATATGCAGCTGTCTGAAGTGCTCAGCCGTTTAAGTATTGAGCCGTCGCAAGAGCTTGAAGAGACATTTCAAGTATTATTGAAACAAAAAAAGTCTTTGGAGTCGTAAAAGAAAACCCCTGTTTACTCTACAGGGGTTTCAGCGTGTAGACAAACCCTCGCATTCTTTGTCAGTCCTGCGTGCCGGTGCTCACAAATGTACAATTCGCTCCGCTCCGGTACTCGTCCTTCCTAGACTTCAAAGGTTTTCTATCACGCTGAAAAGAAGACAAAGAGCTAAAATAAAGATCATTTTACCCCTTTGTCAACAATCTAAAACCCCTGTTTACTCTACAGGGGTTTGTTCATGTCGTTCTTTTTTTAATTGTTCAAGTTCACTCACTGTGACGAGCTGGTAGCCTTGTTTGGTGAGTTCATGAATGATCTTTACGGCAGCTTGGGCTGAGCTTTCATAAATATCGTGCATTAACACTGTTCTGCCATCGGCTGCATGTGAGAGAACGCGGTTTGTGATTTGCTGGCTGTTGCGGATTTTCCAATCCTCTGGATCAACATCCCACAAAGTGACCTTCATCCCAATTGCATGATTGATATCTTGATTTGTACCGCCATATGGCGGTCTAAAGTGCGTAGGTGTATATCCGCTCGCTTTCTCAATCAGCTGCTGGGTGTCCTTCACTTGTTTGACCGCTTCATCTAAAGGCAGTCTTGTTAATAAAGGGTGATTGTAGGAATGGTTTCCGATCTCATTCCCGCTTTTTAAAATATCGGCAAGCATTCCAGGGTAATATTGCACCCTGCTGCCTAATACGAAAAAGGTAGCATGTCCTTTATTTGCCTTCAGCGCATCTAAAATTTTTGAGGTTGTCGCTGGATTCGGTCCATCATCAAATGTGAGTGCGATGGCTTTTTTATTCGGGTCAAGCTTTGATTTTTGCGGCAGCTTGACGGCTTTTCTTTTTGGATTCGGTTCTTTCATTTCATTTTTATTTTTCAGTTTATCCATATATTCTGGCTTTAATATGTCCTTCAGCAATGTCTTTTTGATCGCGAGTGTTTGCGGACCAAGATCCTCTGCGGCTACTTGAGATGCAGGGAAATAAAATTCTACATATTTGTCTTTCAAGGCAAATTGACTGAAGTTTTGAGCATCAGGGGCTGTTCCTTTCTGAAGGAGAGGCTGATCCTTAGATAAGGTTTTGTCCTTCCGAAGCTCTGTATATGTAATATAGGATAATTTCTTTAAATAATGGGTTTTAGGCAGAAATAAATCTTTTGTGTCAAGAAAGGTTTTTTTCTGAAAATCAAAGTTAATCGTGAGATGATTGGTGGTTCCATTTTGCTGGCCAGTATACGTATAGGTCGTAAAACGAATGGCAGCAGACTGCTTTGCATAATGCACCATTTCATAATCAATATTCAGTTCATAGCGTTTATGTTCATCGATATCCTTTGCTTCACTGAATGTTTTTTTGAAATGCTCTAATGCCGAATTGGCATAGCTTTGAATCTTATCATCTAGCTCTTTTTGATGAAAAAGAGGATAGTTGACTGCATATCTCATAAATTTCCCGTCATTTACGAGAGTGACAATTTCTACGTTTTTATAGTTCGTATCCTGCTTTACATTTTTCTTCTCTGTACCGCTTGCTTGTTGATTTTGAAAGAAAGCAACTGCTCCAATGACGACTGCAAGCGCAAATAGGACGATACTCCATTTTCCCTTTACTGACACAACTTTCAAATCTCCTCTCATGACGGGTCATTCTTTATTAGTTTGACATCTGTTTGTAATATTTTCATAACATTTGACTTACTTTTGTAATTTTAGGGGATATTCATGCGAAATGTCAACTATTTTCCTATTAAACTATGAGAAAAAATGATAGGCCGTTCTAAGCGTCAAAAAGAAATCTCCTTTCTCTGCTCCGCACATACCTTCATTAATTAAAAAATAGGGTGTACATTGATTTTTTAGAGACTGGCGGCTATAATTTTGTTGATTATGATTCTCATTTTCAAACTGACTTTTAATGAAGAAAAGGATGACACCGATTTTGCAGGATAAGCGAACACCTCAACAAAAACGATCATCACATATTCTGTTCTTTTTGATATTTTTTCTCGCCGTTATTGGTTTAGCGGCTGCCATGTTTTTTGCTGTGTCATACGGTGCAAAAACATTGTCTCTGCAAACGGTTTGGACAGCTGTATTTGACTACCAGTCAAATGTGACAGAGCAGCAGATCATCCATGAATTAAGACTCCCTCGTGTTTTAGGGGCAGCTCTAGTGGGAGCGGCGTTTGCCGTAGCGGGTGCTCTTATGCAGGGCATCACAAGAAATCCACTGGCAGATGCGGGGATTTTGGGCATTAATGGAGGTGCGATGTTTGTGGTCGCTCTCTGTTTTGCTTTTTTTCCAGGAATACCTTATTCGGCACTGATGTTTTTTTCCTTTATTGGTGCTGTGCTCAGTACGCTGCTGATCTTTGCGATTGGTGCGGCTGGCGGCGTATTGACACCGCTGCGCCTCACTGTGGCAGGGGCGGTTGTAGCGGCATTGCTTCATGCGCTCAGCTCTGGGATCGCGATTTATTTTGACCTGAGTCAGGATCTGGCTTTTTGGTATGCAGGCGGGGTAGCTGGTGTGAAATGGCCGCAGCTGACGATTCTCGCCCCGGTTATTCTGATTGTGATCGTATGGGCAATGCTATTAGGCCGGTCACTTTCCTTACTATCGCTCGGTGAAGATACAGCGGCAAATTTAGGGGTGAAAACACGGCAAGTGCGAATACTAGGAATGACTGCTGCTGTGTTATTAGCAGGGGTTTCTGTTTCAGCAGTCGGATCGATTGGGTTTGTCGGTCTTGTCATCCCCCATATTGCACGAAAGCTTGTTGGTGTAGACTATCGTTTCGTCATTCCGATGTCAGCGATACTAGGCGCAATGCTGCTTGTCTTTGCAGACCTTGCCAGCCGTACAGTCAATCCACCAAGAGAACTTGCCATTGGCGTGATGGTGGCACTTGTTGGTGTTCCTTTCTTCTTATACATTGCCAGAAAAGAAGGGAGGAACCTGTCATGAGAGAGAAACAGCGTGCTCTTGTCGTGACACTCGTTTTGCTTTGCCTGAGTGCGGCTGTTGTGCTGTATAGTTTAAATACCGGTACGCTGAAACTAAGCCCTGTCATGGTCGTCAAGACGTTATTTGGCTTTGGAGATTTTCAAAGTGAAACGGTGCTGTTTGACTATCGTCTGCCTCGAATTGTGGTGACGATGTTAGCTGGTATTGGTCTTGGCATTGCTGGCGGCATTTTGCAGAGCTTATCCCGTAACCCGCTGGCCGATCCTGGGATTATTGGATTGAATGCAGGGGCAGCCTTTGGCTTAATTGTGTTTGTGACATATTTTCACGCACTTGAAGGCAATCCGTCTCTTCTTATTCCGCTCTTTACGTTTGGCGGCGGACTGCTTGCGGCAGCTGTCATCGTGCTTCTTGCATATGACCGGCATGAAGGGCTTGTTCCTATCCGGCTGATCTTAGTTGGCATTGCGGTTGCTGCGGGATTTAGTGCACTCACCTTATATTTGTCATTGAAGCTGGATGAAGATACATACACGTTTGCTTCAAGGTGGCTTGTGGGCAATGTATGGGGGAGAGACTGGATTCATGTGCTGGCGCTTCTGCCTTGGATTGTATGCCTTGTGCCGCTTACGCTGATGCAGACGAACACGCTCAATGCATTGACATTAGGAGATGCTGTCGCCTCAAGTGTAGGTGTACGTGTCCAGCGTAAACGTCTTCTCCTCTTGACTTTAGCGGTAGGCCTCGCGAGTGCAAGTGTTTCAATGACAGGTGGTATTGGCTTTATTGGCCTCGTCGCCCCGCATTTGGCTAGGAGGCTTGTCGGTTCACTGCATCAGTATTTTTTACCAGTTAGTGCGCTGCTTGGCTTGTTGATTTTGGTCAGTGCCGATACAATCGGACGTTCCATCTTTGCTCCAAATGCCATACCGGCGGGTGTGGTCGTGGCCTTTATCGGTGCCCCGTATTTTCTCTATTTATTAACTAAAACGAAATAAATATGAAAGAGGAACTCATCATGAAAAAACTACTAGTAATTGGATTAACGCTCTGTTTCTTGCTGCTTGCCGCTTGCGGACAACAGGAAACAAAAAATACAACAAATGAAAAGACCAATGGCACACCAAAGATTGCTTCCTTGTCTATTCATTTAACAAATGACTTGTTAGCACTCGGTATCAAACCGGCGGGCTCTGTTGTAGGAGGAGACTTAAAAGATTTCCTTCCACATGCGAAAAAGCAGCTGAGTCAGACGAAAAAGCTCGGCATTGCATCTGATCCAGATATGGAATCACTGCTTGCGTTACAACCAGATGTCATTTATGTTGATGAAGAATTAGCCGGACAAGACTTATCGAAATATAAGAAGATCGCCAAAACAGAAGTGTTTAATTTAAATGATGGCACATGGCGGGATCATTTGAAAAAAATCGCCAAACACGTCAATAAAGAAAAAGAAGCGGATCAATATATTAAGAATTACAATCAAGAAGCAAAAGAGGTCAAATCGCTCATCAAGAAAAAGATTGGAAACGGAAAAGTCATGGCGATCCGTGTGACAGCAAAGGAGCTTCGCGTATTTAGCATGAAGCGCCCAATGGGTCCTATTTTATACGAGGATTTAGGCCTGACACCTGTCGATGGTGTGAAAAAGCTGGACAGCAAGCGCCCATTTGAAGTGATTTCTCAAGAGGTTCTTCCTGATTATGATGCTGATGCGATCTTTGTCGTTGTCAACCGTGATGATAAAGCGCAGCAGGCATTCAAGCAATTAGAAAAGACTCCGATTTGGAAGGGTCTAAAAGCAGTGAAGAAAAACCAAGTCTATCCGATTGCCGATCAGCCTTGGCTCGATTACTCAGCTCTAGGCAATAAAATGGCATTGGATGAAGCAAAAGAGATGTTTTCTAAATAAATAGCAAATGAAATCAGGCATCATTCCGCATATAGGAATGATGTCTCCTTTTTTGATTCGTTCTTCTATTCATTCGGCTGATGCATACATATGAGAGAGAACGAGCAATACCGCCCGTGAGAAGAGGAAAGGGAGGGTTACAGTTGGAGGTTCAAAAAATTAGTGCAGGTACAATTGCAAGGCTTGTACTGCTTTTACTGGCGCTTGTTAACAGTGCGCTAACTGCTGCGGGAAAAAGCCCAATTCCTATTGATGAAGAAGGCGTTCAGCAATTCATCACACTGGCCTTTCTGGGAATTACATCACTATGGGCCTATTGGAAAAACAATGATATAACGAAAAAAGCACGAACAAAAAAAGAAGAATAACAGAAGAAAGAGCCTTTCATGAATCAAAGGCTCTTTTTCATCGAAGCGTCAAACGCCTCTCCCCGCAATCATTCTTCCTGAAAGGCTTACGCCCGGCGTTCTCCCATGTTGTTGAGGAAAGCTTTTACTTCCTCAATGCTTAAACCAATTGCCTTCGCTTCACTCATTAGACGCTTCCACTCTGCGATATTTGAATCGGTCAGCTTTCTATGGGTGACATGTAACGACTTTTCTTCCTGCTCCTTTCGGTACGTTTGGAGCAGCTGATAGAGCTCTTCTTTAGGCATGCCTGATTGGAAGGCACTCACAATATGCTCCCGCCATTCGTGTTCACTACCCTCAGCGTAATGAAACATCATCGTCTCTGCATCAAACAGCTCTTGTAAATCGATCTCTAATGAAGAGGATACCTTTTTTAAGAACTGGACAGATGGATTTCTGTGGACACCACGCTCAATTTTGCTCAAATATGACTTAGAGACATGAGCATCCTCAGCCAGCTGCTGAATCGAGTATCCTTTTCTCTTTCGGTAAATGCGTATCACCTTGCCTATCATTCGATCAATGATCTCCCTTCTCCCCGGCGAATAGTTCTGCGACCTTTTCGTTCATTATAAGAAATAAATTGTTCTTTATAAAATTCAAAAACGTAAGAATCAGGAAGTAAACAAAAGAAAACGAACGATTTCGTTCTTTAAAAAGAACTATAAGACCTATTATGACATTTTTCTTTGCGGGTATTATCTTTTATAATCCAATCATTAACAAAAAGAAACCATATATAACCTTTTTATGATGAAATCGGGAGGTATCTATGAATGAGAATATAGGTTTTAAGCAGCTGTTTTCTGTCATTAAAGAGAAAATGGCCCTTCTGATCCTGATTGTCCTGATCGTAACGGGCATTTCAGCCTATTATCAGTTCTATGTCTCGACTCCTGTATATCAGGCAACCACTCAAATTCTTGTTCATAAACGCAGCAATGACGCACAAGCAGATTTAAACGATATTCAGATGAACCTTCAATATACACGTACCTTTCAAGTTTTATTAAAAAGCCCAATCGTCATTGAAAAAGTAAAAGAAACACTCCATCTCACAGAATCAGCAGAAGGACTAAAACACAAAATTGCCACAAGTACAGAAAATGAGTCAGAGGTCATCAATATTTCTGTACAAGATGAGGATCGCGCGAAGGCAGTCGCCATTGCGAATACCGCAACAGAGGTGCTGCAAGAAGAAATCAAAAAAACAATGAATATGGATCGCATTAATGTTTTGTCTGAAGCCAAGCTGTCCAACACGATTCTGATGAATTCAAGGAAGTTCGTTCATATCGTTCTGGCACTAGGCGCCTCTTTATTAGGGGGCATGACACTCATTTTCTTAATGAATTTACTCGATGATACTGTAAAACGAACACATCAAATAAGAGAAGAGATCGGATTGCCGTCGCTTGGCAGTGTCTATCAGATGCAGGCAGACAGGAGGGCCAAAAAAGACAAGCAGTCCGTCATAACGGGAGGACAGAACATTGATCTTTAAGAGGAAGAAAAGAGAAAAGAGAGATTTATCCTGTATTTCTGTATTAAATCCTCACTCTGTCATTGCGGAACAATTCCGTACGATCCGAACAAACATCGAATTCACATCGATCCAAACAAGGCTGAAATCGATATTAGTGACCTCCTCCTTACCGAAGGAAGGGAAATCATTTACGGCTGCAAACTTAGCAGCTGTTTTTGCACAGCAGAACAAGCGGGTGCTGCTCATGGATGCTGATTTGCGAAAGCCGGCCGTCCATGAATATTTTGACTTGAGTCATCATACCGGTTTGACGAATGTGCTATTAAATAATTGCAGCTTGGAAGAAGCCATTTTACCGACACCGATTGAGCATTTAGAGCTGCTTCCGAGCGGAACCATTCCGCCGAATCCAGCTGAGCTGCTCTCCTCTTCTGTAATGAAGCAGTTATTTTATGAGATTGAACAGCAATATGACATGGTGATTGTTGATTCCACGCCGCTTCTGCCAGTTGCAGATGCAAAGATCTTGGCGAACCGGACGGATGGGAGCATTCTCGTTGTCTTAAGCGGCAAAACAAAGATTGCTGCTGTGAAGAAATCAAAAGAAGTATTAGAAGGAACAACAAGTAAACTGCTCGGAGCTATGCTAAATGGCAAGAAAGAGAAAAAGGGCAGGCTGTATATGTATTAAAAAGATTGATAGGTGATGTCTCCTAATCTTTAACAATGGAGGCACTCGATCCTGCTGTGGGCATAAACGTGCCTTAGATGCTCGTCATCAGTAGTGGGATGTGAGGACGGGTTTGATGCCCATGTTACGTAAGAATAGTGATGCTATAAAAAGGGGGAGGAGCGTTGACTTACGCCCAAAGATTATCAATCATCGTAGCACTAGATTCATATCTCATCTTAGTTGCCGTCTTTTTTGGTTTTCAATTTGTCCAAGAGGCGGCTTTAACCGTTTATACATTTGAAATGCTCGCCATTTCTTCACTCAGTCTGCTCATTGGGCACCATTTATTTGCCTGCATATTTCATGTGTACAAGCAAGTATGGGCTTATACAGGAGTAAGAGAGCTATTTTCTTTAATGAAGACATTTGTGTGTTCTTTTTTATTTTCGATGACGATGCTGTACCTTTTCGTGCAGACATGGCCATTTCGGTTTTTATTCATCGTGTGGCTTTTTCATATCTTATTCATCGGTGCATCTCGTATGGCTTCTAGGCTATTTCATGACGGGGCAAAACGGCTTCAGGCAGAAAAGGAGCGGGCCTTAATTATTGGCGCCGGATCAGCGGGGACCATGCTCGTTCGTCAGCTTCAGCAATCGAGTGATGTACATATTGAGCCAGTCGCCTTCATCGATGATGACAAGACGAAGCATAGGCTTGAAATTATGGGTCTGCCTGTCATAGGAGGAAAAGAACAAATTCAAACAGCTGTCGTCATGATGGATATTCAGAAGATTATCATCGCCATTCCGTCCAAAAGCAGCCACACCTTAAAAGGGCTGTATAAGGAATGTGTCGCGACCGGAGTCAAAACACAGATCATGCCGGAAATGGAGCAGATTTTAAAAGGAACCCATGCGCTGAATCAATTACGGGATGTACAGCCAGAGGATTTACTAGGGAGAGAACCGATTCAATTAGATACGAGCCGTCTATCTGCTCATTTAAAGGGAAAAACAATCATGGTCACAGGGGCAGGCGGATCAATTGGATCAGAAATCTGCCGTCAAATTTGTGTGTTTGCTCCTCAAGCGATTGTACTTGTGGGACATGGAGAATTTAGCATTCATTCTATTTTACTAGAGCTGAAAGAATTATATGGAGGCAGCATCAGACTCTATCCACAAATTGCGGATATTCAAGATAAACAGAAAATGAGTGAAATCGTTGGTCAATTTCAGCCGGATATGATTTATCATGCTGCGGCACATAAGCATGTTCCGCTCATGGAGATTAGTCCGAAAGAAGCTGTGAAAAACAATATTATCGGGACAAAAAATGTCGCAGAAGCCGCACACGAGCACGGCATTGAAACATTCGTCCTCATCTCATCTGACAAAGCGGTCAACCCTGCCAATGTGATGGGAGCCACAAAGCGGTTTGCTGAAATGCTGATCATGCAAATGGGGGCAAGCAGCGAAACAAAATTTGTTGCCGTTCGATTTGGAAATGTACTCGGAAGCAGAGGGAGCGTCATCCCTATTTTTAAGAAACAAATCGAGCAAGGCGGGCCGGTGACGGTCACGCACCCAGCCATGACAAGATATTTTATGACCATCCCAGAAGCATCAAGGCTTGTGATTCAGGCAGGTGCACTGGCAGAAGGAAGACAGATTTTTGTTTTAGATATGGGGGAGCCAGTGAAAATCGTGGACCTCGCAGAAAACCTCATTCACCTCTCAGGCTACACCACAGACCAGATTCCAATCACTTTCACAGGCATTCGTCCTGGAGAGAAAATGTACGAGGAATTACTCAACCAGCATGAAAAAGCACAGGAGCAAATCTTCCCGAAAATTCACATCGGCCATTCGCTGGATGGTGACCCATATGTGCTGAACCGTTTTATCCATGAATTTGACATGATGAGTGAAGAGCAGATGAGACAAGCATTATTTGCTGCCATTGAGTCGCATGATATGTTGTCCGATCAGATGACACGAGAGGAGGAAGCGCTTGCCAATGAAGAAAAAAGTCTTGTTTTGCGCAACGGTTGATTATCACTTTAAGGCCTTTCATCTTCCGTATTTCCGGTGGTTTCAGGAACAAGGATGGGAAGTGCATACAGCGGCAAACGGCCAGCTGAAGCTGCCCTATGTGAATCAAGCTCACTTGATTCCGATTCAGCGTTCTCCTTTTCATGTACGCAACCGGCTTGCGTATGTAGAACTGAAGAAGCTGTTAGCGAAAGAGCACTATGATTTCATCCATTGCCACACACCAATGGGAAGTGTCATTGGCAGGCTCGCAGCCAAAGGTACGCGCAAAAAAGGAACGAAGGTTCTTTACACGGCACATGGCTTTCACTTTTGGCAGGGGGCGCCGCTTCAAAACTGGCTGCTCTATTATCCAATAGAGAGATTTCTCGCCCGCTATACAGACGCTCTGATCACCATTAATGGAGAAGATTTTAAAAGAGCCGACCGTCTATCAAAAGAGCGGACATCTGTTTATTATGTGCCCGGTATGGGTGTGGATATGAAGCGGTTCGCACCTGTCGATGAAAAAGAGAAGCAGAGCCTTCGCGCAGCCTATGGCTTTTCCTCGGAAGATTTTATCGTGCTGTGTGCTGGTGAATTAAATACGAATAAAAATCAAGGGATGCTCATCAAAGCATGTGCACAGCTGTCTAGGAAAATACCAAATATAAAGATCGTATTTGCCGGGGAAGGGACAATGAGGCCGAACTATGAAAAGCTTACCCGCCAGCTCCATCTTGAAAATCATGTCCACTTTGCTGGGTTTTGCAAACAAATGGAGGAATGGATGCATATGAGCGATGTATGTGTTTCCGTCAGCTTGAGAGAAGGGCTCGGCATGAACCTGCTTGAAGCGATGTCGGCAGAAAAACCTGTGGTTGCAACGGAGAATAGAGGACATTGTGAGCTTGTCAAACATGGCGTCAATGGTTTTTTAGTTAAACCGCAAGATGTGAATAGTTTAGCTGATTACTTGCAGCAGCTCTACGACAAAAAAGATCAGCTGCCCCTCATGGGAAAAGCGGGACGTTCTATGGCTCATGCATTTGCACAGGAGCAGACGGTCAGTGCAATGGAAGAAATTTATACAATCTATATGGATCAAGCAGAGAAGGTGATACAGCATGCATAAACCAAAGGTGTCTATGATCATGGGCGTCTACAATTGCCAAGAGACAGTAGAAGAAAGCATTGAATCTATTCTTCATCAAACATATGAAAACTGGGAGCTCATCATATGTGATGACGCATCAACAGATGGCACTTATGAGAAAGTGCTGTCTTATACAAAACGACATCCTGAAAAAATTCGCCTGATCCGTAATCAACAAAATCAAAGACTCGCTGCCAGTCTCAATCGCTGCCTGGCTGAAGCGAGGGGAGAGTTGATTGCAAGGCAGGATGGCGACGATCTATCAGTGCCTGTTCGTTTAGAAAAACAGGTTCATTTCCTCGATACATATCCTGAATATGATGTGGTCGGTACGGCGATGACGGTTTTTGATGAAACGGGAAAAAAGGGTGTGCGGGCACTTGTTTCAGAGCCTGATCGGAAGGTGTTGGCAAGAGGTACTCCTTTTTGTCATGGGACCATTATGATGAGGGCTTCTGCTTACAAGGCTTTACAAGGCTATCGTTCTGTAAAAACAACAAGGCGGATGGAAGATATCGATCTTTGGATCCGCTTTTTTGCTGCTGGGAGGAAAGGCTTTAATTTACAAGAGCCGTTATATCTGGTGAGAGAGGATGAAGCGGCCTTTCAGCGGCGAAAGTTTCGATATTCGATGGATAATGCCTGGCTCGTTTTGAAAGCATGCTGGCTATTAAAGCTGTCGCCGCTTGACTATTTATTTGCTTTAAAGCCGGTAGTCCGTGCCTGCTTGTCACCGAAGATCATGAAGCTTTATCATCGCCGGAAGCTGGCGGCGTCTATGCTGAAGAGGAGGGCGGTTCAAGATGAGTGAGCCAAAGCGCGTGCTTCATATTGTGGGCGGAATGAACCGCGGCGGAGCTGAAACGATGATTATGAACATCTATCGTGCACTCGACAGGAATGTCCTTCAATTTGATTTCATTACTCACCGGCAGGACGTCTGTGATTATGATGAGGAAATTCGCCGGCTTGGGGGGCGCATCTTTTACGTCCCAAGTATTGGGGCGTCCTCTCCGGTTGCTTTTGTGAAAACATTGACCAAGACAATTAGGCAAACAGGGCCCTATCAGGCAGTGCATGCACATACGGATTTTCAGACGGGTTTTTCCGCACTTGCTGCAAAACTAGCGGGTGTAAAGGTGCGCATTTGCCATTCACATAATACAGCGTGGAAGCAGTCGCCAAACTGGCTGGATCATATGATGCTCAAAGGATTTCGCCAGCTGATTTTTGCATTCTCTACACAGCTTGTTGCATGCGGCGAGGATGCCGGTGTCTTTTTATTTGGACAGAAAAAAATGCAGAACGGGCAAGTTGAGGTGCTTCCAAATGGGATAGATTTATCCCTTTTTTTTCAGCCTGATCCAGACGAAAAGGCAGAGATGAAAAAGCAGCTCCATCTTCGCGAAAAAAACATGGTCATCGGTCATATTGGGCGGTTCCATGAGCAAAAAAATCATGTTTTTTTTATGGAGCTGGCACAGACCTTAAAGAAGCAAGGGGTTTCATTTCAGCTTGTTCTCGTAGGAGATGGACCGCTGAAGCAAGTAGTCGAATCGTATGCAGAGAAGGCAGGCTTGATGGAGGACATTGTCTTTACAGGCGTCGTATCAGACGTTCCACAATATATGAAAGCATTTGATGTATTTGTGATGCCTTCCTTGTTTGAAGGTCTTCCGCTTGTATTAGTGGAAGCACAGGCGTCTGGTCTGCCTTGTGTGATTTCAGATCATATTACAGAGGAAGTAGATTTAGGCTGCGGGCTTGTGAAAAGGATGTCCCTGCGAGATTCCGCGCATGAATGGATGCAGGCGGTGCTTGAAGCATATCATGCAGAACCTCCTCTTCAAGAGATGATTACCTCTCAGCTTGAACAAAGAGGATTTGATGTGAAACAGAATATTACACGTGTGATGAATCTATATGGACTGTAAGGAAGGAAGGGCAGATGGCGGTTTATTTGGTGAACATGATCATGGTCTATTTATGGTCGAGCTTTGCCGCATTTTACGGCAGGCGTGATGATACCATTCAAAGCGGATGGCGGCCTAATCAGCTTCTGGTGTTTTTTCCGTTTCTGTTTCTTTGTATCGTAGCTGGTATTCGGTATAAAGTAGGAACCGATTTTGTCACATATGGCCAGATGTATGAGTTCTCCATCAACTACGAAAAGCCTTGGCATATATTCGGCTTCGGTGTGGATAAGGCCGCAACGGATCCGGGGTTTACGTTTATTTTATGGATGCTTAATCAACTGTCTCATGATCCGCAAATCATGTATATCTCAGTCGGAGCCATTACTTATTTTTTTATCATCAAGACGCTTATTCAATATGGCCGTCCATTTGAGCTGAGTATGCTGCTTTTTCTTGGGACCTTTCATTATTATGCGTCATTTAATGGGATGCGCCAGTATATGGTGGCAGCGATTCTTTTTTATGCCATTCGGTTGGTGATCAATGGTCAGTGGAAATTGTATTTTCCGCTCGTCCTTGTATGTTCATTGTTTCATTCATCCGCTCTCATCATGATTCCTGTGTATTTTATTGTGAGAACAAAGGCTTGGTCTTGGATGATGCTGGTCTTATGCCTGGTGTTCTTAGGCTTAACCGCGCTTTATGACCGTTTTGTCTCAGTGTTTGTCGTGATGCTGCAAGGCAGTTCATATGGTCATTACGAGGAATGGCTCACAACGAATACGAATGGAATGAATGTGACAAAAATCGGTGTCTTGATTTTGCCGCTTCTGCTTGCTTTCTTTTATCGAAAACGACTTCGTGAGCTGACGCCTGAGAGTGATTACATTGTGAATTTTTGTTTGCTTGGTTTCTTGTTTGGCATCCTTGCAACGAAGGATGTCATTTATGCAAGATTTCATATTTATTTTGGCTTGTATCAGCTCATTTTACTGCCATATTTCACACGCATTTTTGATCAGCGGTCTAATGTGTTTATGTATGTAGGGATTGCTGTTTGCTATATTCTGTACAGCATCATGCTGATGCCGTTCGATTCCTCGGTTTTGCCGTATAGAACGATATTTAATAAGTAGATTTGAAGAAAGGTGGGGCATGCTGTAATGCCAGCTATCAGTCTATTGGTCGCAGTTTACAATACGAGTCAATATGTGGAGCAATGTCTTCAATCAATTGCAGATCAAAGTTTTTCCGATATAGAAGTCATTCTTATCAATGATGGATCGACCGACCGCAGCGGTGAATGGCTTGAAGCATTTGCTGAGCGTGATGAGCGTTTCCGGGTAATCCATCAATCCAATCAAGGGTTAGGCGCTGTGAGAAACCGGGGCATCGAGGAAGCGAAAGGGACGTATCTCGCCTTTGTGGATTCAGATGATATTCTCGTTCCTCATTACTGTGAAGCTATGTATGAAAAAGCCGAAATGACCGGGGCAGATCTTGTTGTGAGCGAGTATTGGATTCAATTTGAACAGTCAAAGCGAACGATAGCAACGACGCTGTTAGACAAGCGCTCAGCCGAAAAAACGGATGTAATCAAAGCGTTATTACACGGAGACTTGACTGGATTCTCATGGAATAAGCTGTATCGGCGTGCCTTTATGGAAAATCACCACATTCGATTTCCGCTGCGGGGTGAGCTAGAGAACATTGAAGATCAATATGTGACGCTGCGCTGTTTTTCTTTAGCACGCAGTATCGCTTTTGTTCATGAGCCTCTTTATTATTACAGGGTTCATCTGTCATCTATTGTACAGCGATATCAGAAGCAGTATTTTCATCATGGACTGACCTTTTATCATGCACAGCGCTCTTTTTTAAAAGAGCATGATGACATCTCTCTGTATGAGAAGGCATTAGACTTTTTTATCGTCAATCATACGCTTCATTGTATGCTCAACGAATGGAAGAGCCAAAATGATCTCTCTATTAAGGAAAAGCTTGATCACATGCGTGAAATGGTCACACATGATGCTTTTCAGCATGCCGTCAAACAAGTGGAACCATCGAAGCTCACAGTACGAAAGCGAATGATTTTATTTCTTGCTAAGTGCCGATTGGTTTATCCGCTTTCTGCCGCGGCTTCTAGCTATCAAAAATGGATCGAATATCAGACAAGGAAATAGGGGTGATGGGATTGACAGTGCAGCAATTGAAGGCAAAAACCGCAGAGTGGCTGCTCTTAAAGGTCAAATATCCGCTTGAGTATAAACTGAGCCGCCAAAGGCTGCCAGAGCTGAGTCATCAGAAGAAAATCATTCTCACGCTGCTGCCGGGCCATGATAATTTAGGGGATCATGCGATTGCCTATGCGAGTTATTGTTTTTTAAAGAAACACTTTCCAGCCTATGACATCATAGAAGTGGACATGAAAGAGATCTATCGCCTTGCCCGTCCGCTAAAGCGCAGCCGGCATCCAGAAGACATCGTCTGTATGATCGGTGGGGGCAATATGGGGGATTTATACCGGTACGAAGAATGGACGAGACAATTTATCATCAAGACCTTCAAGTCCTATCCCATGATCCAGCTGCCTGCTACTGTACATTTTACAGAAACAAAGAGAGGGAAACGAGAGGAACGCCGTGCCATTCACACGTATAGTCAGCATCCAAGACTGCTCCTCATGGCAAGAGATCAAACAACCTATGAATGGATGAAGCAGCATTTTCCTGATCAAAATGTGTGGAAACAGCCTGATATGGTGCTGTCATTAGATGAATCATCAAAGGATGAAACACGTGAAGGGGTTCTGCTTTGTCTGCGTGAGGATCAAGAAGCATATCTCACAAAGGAGGAGCGCCAGCAGCTGCAGCAGCATATCCAAGAGACATATGATCAAGTCGGTTTGATCACAACGACAATTGGCAGACGAGTCGATCGAACAACTCGCTTAGAGGAGTTAACGTCTTTGTGGACGGAGTTAAAACAAGCGCAGGTCGTCGTGACAGATCGTCTGCATGGCATGATCTTTTGTGCGATCACTCATACACCGTGTGTTGTCCTTAGATCGTTTGATCATAAGGTGATGGAGGGATTTGAGTGGGCGGCTCACCTTCCGTTTATGACCCTTTTAAAAGAACCAAATGAGGCCGCTGTGAAAGAGGCTATTCATCAGCTGATGAAAACAAGCGGTCAAAAGGGAGAGGAAGCTGGATGAGGGCTCTTAAACGCTGCGTGAAAGCACAATGAATCGAGCGTTTCTTTATAATGCCAGTGCGAACTTAATCACGTTTGTCCTGATGATGCTTATGTCTGTTTGTTTAACACCTTATATTGTTCATACACTTGGAGTGGAAGCATTCGGCTTAATCCATCTGACGCAAAATATGATCAACTATTTATCGGTCATTACGGCTTCGTTAAGTGCGGTTGTTGTGCGATTTTTTTCTGTGGCGGCTCATAAAGGAGAGATGGAGAAGGCGCAGCGCTATCTCGCTTCCTATTTCGTCAGTTCGTTTTTACTATCTATTAGTCTCTTTTTGCTTTGTCTTTTCGTGTCTCATCAGCTGGTTGAATGGCTTCATGTACCTGTTCATCTCGCAAAAGACACACAGACCGCCTTTATTTTAGGGGGTCTTTTATTTATGCTCAATTTCGTCATGTCTGGCATTGGGGCTGCTCCGTTTTATGCGAATAAGCTCTATGTATCAAGTATTGGACAGGCGATTCAAATGTTTTTGAGGGCGCTGATGATTGTCATCCTGTTTACATGGACGACACCAGCCATTTGGCATATCCCGCTTGCGGCCGTCATAGGAAGCTTAGCGGCTATGGGAATCGGTATCTATTATTTTAAGAAACTCATCCCTTGGTTTTCGTTTAAGTGGCGGCACGTCTCATTATCGTCTAGTCTCACTCTTGTTCGATCAGGGGTCTGGCATTCATTTGAGCAAATGGGGATATTGCTGTTTTTACAAATTGATTTATTGATGACCAACTTGCTCATTGGAGCGGAAGCGACGGGCCAATATGCGGCAATTTTACAGTTTCCATTATTATTACGCACACTGGCAGGGACATTGGCCGTTGTGTTTGCACCAACGATCACGAAATTTTATTCGAATCAGGACAAAGAGGGACTCATTCAATATGCTGCAAACGCCATTAAGTGGAGCGGCTTATTTGTTGCGTTCCCAGCCGCACTTCTAGGAGGTCTCGCTGGTCCGCTCATGCTTTTATGGCTTGGGCCTGCTTTTGAGGAGCTGAAATGGCTTCTCATGATTCATGCGGCTTATTTATGTTTGACCTTGATGTTTTTGCCGCTCACATATGTGCCGACCGTGTTTAATCGATTGAAAGTTCCTGCAGTTGTCACCCTTATATTAGGTGTGTCTAATGTGCTTTTTGCCTATGGATTGACTCATATGCTACAGCTTGGTTTATATGGCATTGCATCAGCGGGGGCAATGGTTTTATTGATTAAAAATATTGTGTTTCTGCCATTTTATACGGCCAGGATCACGAATCAGAAACGCACTATCTTTTACAAGCATACACTGGTTCCACTTGCTGGAGGGCTATTTATTTGGGGCATCTGTGCGGGGATTCAGGCGGTATATAACGTGACTTCATGGTGGGAGCTGTTTTGTATTGGAGGGCTTTGTTTCATTCTCTATATGGGCTACTTGTATCTGTTTGCAGGAACGAAACGAGAGCGGATGCAGCTGATGCGTAAGGTAAAACATGCGGTCTCCCGCTAATATGAAAAGGAGATGCAATGATGAAAAGAATGATAGATGTGATGGTGGCATTGACGCTGCTCATCGCAGGCAGTCTTCTTTTTCTTCTCATCTATGGACTGATTAGATGGAAAATTGGAACGCCTGTGGTGTTTCGGCAGAAGCGGCCTGGTTTGTATGGCCGGCCTTTTATGCTATATAAATTTCGGACGATGACCGATGAACGCGATGAACATGGGGTGCTGCTGCCAGATCATCTGCGATTAACAAAAACCGGTGCCTTGATTCGAAAGCTTAGTCTTGATGAATTGCCGCAGCTTGTCAATGTACTCAAAGGAGAGCTTAGTCTTGTCGGGCCAAGACCGCTTTTAATGGAGTATTTGCCTATGTATACAGAAGAACAAGCAAGGCGTCATCTTGTGAAGCCCGGCATAACAGGATGGGCACAGGTGAACGGCCGGAACACGCTTTCCTGGGAGGAGAAATTCACCTATGACCTTTGGTATGTCGAGCATCAATCGTTTTGGCTCGATATGAAAATTTTATGGATGACCTTGCTGAAAGTCATGAAAACAGAGGGGGTGCAGCAGCCGGATCATGCCACAGCTGAAAAATTTAAAGGAACCGATATGTAAGAAGCAAACCATTGGTTTAATTGGGGCCGGAGGACATAGCAAAGTCATTCAAGATCTCATTTTTGCACATGCCGATTACTCATTATATGCGGTATTAGATGATCATTTTGAAGAGGCGATCACTCAAAGCGGGATTTTGTATGGACCGATCTCCATGAGTGAGCAGCTGAGAGAGACAATGCCTCATATGAAATGGCTGATTGCGATCGGACAAAATGAGATCAGACAGCTCATGAAGGAACGCCTCTCATTTGAAGACACAGCATATGCCACACTCATTCACCCAGAGGCGGTCATGAGTCCGTCATCTGTCATTGGAAGGGGGACTGTTGTGATGGCAAGGGCAGTGGTTCAAGCAGATGCAGCCATCGGTGAGCATACGATTATCAATACAGGGTCTATCGTAGAACATGACTGCATACTCGAATCGTTTGTGCACCTGTCACCAGGCGCGGTGCTGACTGGCGGTGTATCCGTGCGGGAAGGTGCCCATATTGGGGCTGGTGCCGTGGTGACACCGGGTATAACGATCGGAAGCTGGACGGTCATTGGCGCTGGAGCGGCAGTGACAAGAGATATACATGATCAGAAGGTCGCTGTAGGAATTCCTGCAATAGAAATCAAAGATCGGAGAGAAGGTGGGAAGTGATGAAAGAAAGGAAGCGAATTTACTTATCCCCTCCGCATATGAGCGGAAAAGAGACTTTCAAAATAGAGGAAGCTTTCAAGAGCAACTGGATTGCGCCGCTTGGACCGCTTGTGAATGAATTTGAACAGGCAGTGGCGGACTATGCAGGAGTGAAGACAGGAGCGGCTTTATCCTCAGGAACAGCAGCGATTCACCTTGCTTTAAAGCTGATAGGTGTGCAAAAAGGAGACATTGTCTTTTGTTCCACCCTCACGTTTGTTGCAACGGCAAATCCGATTTTATATGAACAAGCAGAGCCCGTTTTTATTGATTCTGAAAGGGAGACATGGAATATGTGCCCGCTTGCTTTAGAGAAAGCCTTAGTTGAATCAAAACGTCTTGGGAAAAAACCTCGTGCGGTCATCGTTGTCCATTTATATGGGCAAAGTGCAAAAATGGACGAGATCATGGCTCTGTGTGAAGCATATAATGTACCAGTCATTGAGGATGCCGCTGAATCGTTAGGTGCGCTTTATAAAGGAAGAAAAAGCGGCTCAATGGGCAGGTTCGGTATCTATTCTTTTAATGGAAATAAAATCATTACAACATCAGGGGGCGGAATGCTTGTGAGTGATGATGAAGCTGCGATTGAACGATGCCGCTTTCTTGCTTCACAGGCTAGAGAACAAGCGGTGCACTATGAGCATCAAGAGATGGGATACAACTATCGCATGAGCAACCTCTTAGCAGGGGTCGGGATTGCTCAAATGGAAGTGCTGGACGAGCGTGTTGAACAAAAGCGCCGCATTTTCCAGCGTTATCAGGACGCTTTATCAGAAGTAGAGGGTGTTCATTTGATGCCAGAATATCAAGAAACGAAATCCAACCGCTGGCTGACGGCATTGACCATTGATCGTGACACACAATTGTCTCCAGCAGATATCATTGGTGCTTTAGAAAAAGAACAAATCGAAGCAAGGCATGTATGGAAGCCGCTGCACCAGCAGCCGCTCTTTCGCCATTGCCCTTTTTATACTGCGGAAAAAGGCACTCCTGTATCTGAGCTGTTATTTGAGCGGGGGCTTTGTCTTCCGTCTGGAACGAGCATGACAGATGCAGATCAGGAACGTATCATCCATATACTCCATGACATGCTGCGAGAAAAAACATTTACCTCTTCACAGGCTGCTCATTCGTAAGCAGCCTGCCTCTCTTTCTATCAAATTCCTCAATTTATGGAATAAATCGGAATAAGTATTGTCATTTCGTTTCAAATATGATATTGACAACGGCTTCCTTCCTCCTTAAAATGAAAATGATTATCAGCATCAATTAGGAGGAGCAACTTATGTCTATTTGGAGAAATTTTCCGAAAATTAAAATAAATTCAGTATTACCATTCCTGCTTATTTTCTTTTTACTAGTAGGATGCTCTCAAACAAACAATGGAGCAGAAGGCAATAAGGATCATCCTGATATGATCACAATGGCGTGGCCAAGAGATATTGGTGAAATGAATCCACACGTATACAACCCATCACAATTATTTGCGCAATCAATGATTTATGAGCCATTGGTCAGCTATCAAAAGAATGGTAAGCTGAAACCTGAATTAGCGAAATCATGGGATGTTTCAAAGGATGGCAAGGTGTATACGTTCCATTTAAGAGACGGAGTGACTTTCTCAGACGGCTCTGAATTTAATGCGGACATTGTCAAAAAGAACTTCGATACAATTTTAAAAAATAAAGATTTACATAGCTGGTTAGGTGTCATTAAGAAAATCAAAAAGACAGAAGCCGTTGATAAAAAGACATTTAAACTCACATTAACAGCACCATATTATCCAACTGTGCAAGAATTAGCCGTTGTCCGTCCAGTTCGTTTCTTAGGTGAAGCAGGCTTCCCTAAAAACGGAGATACGTCAAAAGGAATTAAAAAACCAGTGGGGACAGGCCCTTGGGTTTTAAAAACATATAAGAAAGATGATTATGCCATTTTCGAACGAAACGATCATTATTGGGGAGAAAAACCAAAAGTAAAAGAAATCAAGGTAAAGGTCATCCCAGATGCGGAAACGAGAGTTATGGCTTTTGAAAAAGGTGATGTGGATTTACTTTACGGAGAAGGAACCATTAGCCTTGATTCTTACAAACAGCTGGAAGCAAGCGGCAAGTATGAAACGAAAATGTCAGAGCCTGTTGCAACGAGACAGCTTGTTATGAACACAAAAGTGGATCAGCTGTCAGATGAGAAAGTGCGTCATGCCCTTCAATATGCCTTCAATAAAAAATCAATGGTAGAAGGGGTCACCTCAGGTTTAGAGGATGAAGCAGATCACATCCTGCCGACTAACATGCCGTATACGTCACACATTCAAGTGAAGTCTTTCAAATATGATGTGGACAAAGCCAAAGCATTGCTGGATGAAGCGGGCTGGACACTTCCAAAAGGAAAATCCGTTCGTGAAAAAGATGGGAAAAAGCTTGAGTTTAGTATGATGTATGACTCAGCGGAATCGATTCAAAAAGCGATGGCGGAAACGCTGCAAGCAGAATGGGCAGCCGTTGGTGTCGGCGTCAAGCTTGAGGGTGTGGATTTGGCCACACAGGTTCAACGCTTTAAAGCCAATAAGTTTGATATGAACTTCTTTAGCAACTACGGAGCGCCGTATGATCCGCATACATTTATGAACGTTCTTTCATCAGATGGTTTTGGATTCAAAGAAGCCATTTCAGCCTATCCAAATAAGGAAAAGCTGATCAAAGAAATGACGGAAATTCCATCCACAACAAATGAAAAGAAACGCAAAGCACTGTATTCGTCTGTCTTATCCTCTTTACAGGATCAAGGGGCAATTGTGCCAATCTCTTATTTTAAAAAGACAGCCGTTTATCAAAAAGCTGTGAAGGACTTTGAATTCCCAGCAAATCGTGATGAACATCCTTTCACAGGCATTAAGCTGAAGTAACAGAAGGAAGGTAAGGAAATGGGCCGCTATATCGTCAAACGAGTGCTATCAATTATTCCTGTATTTTTATTAGCCACACTGCTCACAACTGGTATGATTCACCTCTCGCCAGTTGACCCGGCTGAGGCATATTTAGCAGCGGCTCATATCCAGCCTACAGATGAAATATTAGCGCAAAAACGAAGTGAATTCGGCTTAGACGAGCCATTTTATATGCAGTATCTTCATACCATTGAAAAAGTCATTCACCTTGATTTCGGCCGGTCGTATATGTCCAATCAGCCTGTCGTTGATGAGGTGATTTATCGAATACCGGCGACAATTCAATTGGCGCTTACCAGTCTGCTGATCGCTATTTGTGTCAGCATTCCGCTCGGCTTTTTCAGCGGCATGAGGAAAAATGGTGCCGTTGATCATGTGAGCCGGCTCATTTCTTTCTTAGGAGCATCTATCCCGACGTTTGTCTTGGGGTATTTGCTCATCTTCTTTTTTTCAGTGAAACTTGACCTCTTACCAGTTGAAGGGATTGGAACATGGGAGCATCTCATTCTGCCCTCGATCACACTTGCAGTCCCTTTAATTGCTACGTATACAAGGCTGTTACGGTCAAGTGTGAGTGAGGCGCTTCAAGAGCCTTTCGTTCAATATGCGAGAATCAGAGGATTGAAGGAACAATCGATCATGTTCAAGCATGTGTTCAGAATTGCGATATCGCCGATGCTGACCGGACTTGGGGTGAACCTTGGCAAGCTCTTGACCGGAACCATTATTGTAGAGGCCGTTTTCTCATGGCCAGGGTTTGGCCGCTTTTTTATTGAAGCGATCTTTAACAGAGATCTGCCTGTCATTCAATTTTATGTCCTCATGTCAGCCTGTATTTTTATCGTGAGCAGCTTGATCGTTGACTTAGTTCAGCTGATCATAGACCCCCGTATTTCTAGAAAGGAAGGCCGCCAGCAATGATGACAAAAGTAAAACATCTCATCGCTCATCAAAAGATGATCTCGATCTGCGCTTTGCTGCTCGGTCTCCTGCTCATTGTCACAATATGTGCACCATGGATCGCTCCACATGATCCGGCTGCTGTCAATCTAGCAATGAAGCTAAAGGGATCTTCGTGGGAGTATCCTCTTGGAACAGATCAATTAGGGCGGTGCAATTTATCTCGTATTTTATATGGTGCGCGTGTTTCGCTCGGCTGTGCGTTATTAATCTTTCTTTCTTCGTTATTCATTGGTTTAATTGTCGGCCTCTTTTCAGGATACAAAGGCGGCTGGATCGATCATGTTTTGATGAGAATCTGTGACGGCGTCATGGCATTTCCCAACCTGGTGCTGATCCTTGGATTAGTCGGCATCTTCGGTCCGGGACTCCCTCAAGTCGTACTTGCTTTGATGCTTGTGCAATGGGTATATTATGCCCGCGTCTTCCGAGGAATGGTGCTGAGTTTAAAAGAACAGAACTTTATTGCAGCTGCAAAAATTAGTGGGACCTCGCATTGGAACATTATGAGAAAGCATATGATTCCCAATGTCCTGCCGCCATTAGCAGTCATTGGAACACTCGAAATGGGCTGGGCGATTATGGACATTTCTGCGATGTCTTTTCTCGGATTAGGGGTTCAGCCTCCTATGCCTGAATGGGGAGCGATGATTCATGAAGGGAAATCTTACATTCAAACGAATCCTCAGTTAATGCTGTACCCAGGTCTTGTGATCATGGCTGTGGTGGTTCTGTTTAATTTACTAGGAGAAGCCCTTTCAGAGAAATATGGCATCAAACGCCGTGTGTAAAGGAATGATCAATGTGCAAGAGTCCATTTTACAAGTAGAGAACCTGCATGTGCAGACGAAAACACCTCAAGGGACAACCCCTCTTATTCAAGAAGTCTCGTTTGAAATAGGGCGCGGTCAAATCCTTGGATTAATTGGTGAGAGCGGCTGCGGGAAAACAGTGACAAGTATGTCGATCTTGCATATGCTTGATCGAAAAACAACGGAAGTCACTGGCAGTATCACATTACAGGGACGAGAATTGATCGGTATAAGTGAAAAGGATATGCGTTCCATTCGGGGCAAAGACATCTCGTATATTATGCAAAATCCAATGAACAGCTTTACGCCGGTATGGACAATCGGCCATCAGCTGGTTGAAACGATCCGCCGGCATACGGCTGTCAGTAAAAGGCAGGCACGATCACAGGCAATAGATGCGATAGCGAAAATGAATCTGCCGCAGCCAGACCAGCTGTTCAATAAGTATCCTTTTGAATTAAGCGGAGGGATGCTGCAGCGTGTCATGATCGCCATGGCTGCCTGTATGCACCCGCCCCTCATCATTGCAGATGAGCCGACAACTGCATTAGATGTACACAATCAGAAACGGGTCCTTCAGCATCTGAACCAAATTCGTCATGACTATGGAACGGCCATTTTACTGATTACCCACGATCTTGGTGTCATTGCTGAAATGGCAGATCAAGTTGTCGTCATGAAACAAGGAGAAATTGTTGAAAAGGCAGGAGTTCTTGAGATTTTTGAACAACCAAAACATGATTATACAAAAAAACTATTAGCAGCTCGTCCATCGATTCCAGCTGTTTGCCCGATTTGAGGTGAGAAGGCCCTTGCATTTATTAGAAGTGAAAGCAGTCAGTCATGCATACACGAACCGGTCGTTTCTAATGAGAAAAAAAGGCGCAGCCCCTGTCCTGAAAAGCGTCGATTTAACTATTGAAGAAGGCACCTGCCTTGGGCTGCTAGGGCAAAGCGGCGCAGGGAAAAGTACACTTGGCCGCATCATACTTGGTCTAGAGAAACCAAGAGCTGGGCAGGTGCTTTTTGAAGGTCAGGATGTCTATCATGCAGATCAGCAAACACGTAAGCATTTTCGCCGGCATGTGCAAGCGGTGTTTCAGGATTCCTATTCGGCGGTAAATCCAAGATGGACAGTCGAACAAATTTTATCTGAGCCGCTTGAAAACTACGAATCCATGAGCCGAAAGGAACGTAAAAATGTATTGATTCACTGGCTGGAAAGAGTCGGGCTCGGTGAAAAGGATTTGTCTAAATATCCACACCAATTCAGCGGCGGCCAGCTGCAAAGGATCAACATCGCTAGAGCCTTATTGCTCCAGCCAAAGCTCATTGTACTGGATGAATCTGTCAGCAGCTTAGACATGGTGACGCAGGCTGTCATTTTAGATTTATTAGTAGAATTAAAGAAGGAGCTGGGTGTGGCTTACTTATTTATTACACATGATATAACAGCAGCCTATCACTTATGTGATCAATTGGCGATTCTTGATCAAGGAGAGCTTGCTGCCCAATTTCAATCAAAGGATGACTTCTTTTCATCAGAAGAGGAAGCGGTGCGGAAAATGAGAGATGCAATGCTCGCAGACCATCCTTTGTCACGAACGATTGGCAGACCGGTTCGGTAAAACTTCATTTTATCAATGCCTCAGCGTGCAGCCAAAGCGTCGCATTCGGTAAAAAGCAAAGAGCGAAAGCCCCAGTTTAGCCCCTTTGCAGACAATCTGCGCCTCTTTTAGGAAAGAGGCTATTTTTCATGAAAGGCAGGTGGCATCGTGAACCATCGAGCGTATTTAGCTTTGGCCATTCCATTAACGATTTCAACGATGACCACCCCATTACTTGGAGCTGTTGATACAGCGGTCGTCGGTCAGCTCGCAAACCCCGCTTATATTGGAGGCGTTGCGGTTGGCAGTCTCATTTTCAGTACATTATATTGGCTGTTTGGTTTTTTGCGGGTAAGTACATCTGCTTTTGCCGCCCAGGCAAACGGTGCACAGAATGAGGAGCAGGGCGTTCTTGCTTTTCTAAGACCTTTTTTCGTCGCCATCATCGTCGGACTTTGTTTTATTGCCCTGCAATGGCCGATCATTCAATCTGCTTTTCTAGTGATCTCTCCTGATGCTGATGTCCGTCAATTTGCCGCAGACTATTTTCATATTCGCATTTGGGGAGCGCCATTTACTTTAATGAATTATGTTATATTGGGCTGGCTGATGGGGATGGCTAAAATGAAAGAAGCTCTTTCATTACAAATCTTGATCAATGTTATGAATATGGCGCTCGCATTTCTGCTTGTTCATGTGTTTTCGTTTGCGGTCAAAGGAGTTGCGGCGGCAACATTGATATCTGAACTAACCGCTTTTGTGTTAGGGGCATGGATTATCCTGAAGCATTCGTCAAACGGATTCCAGATGCCTTCCATCAAGAAAATCATGGATACTCAGGCAGTGAAGAAAATGTTTCATGTGAATAAAGATTTGTTCATTAGGACGATCTGTCTGCTAGTGGTCATCAATATGTTTACGGCAAAAGGTGCTTCTTTTGGTACAGAGCTGCTGGCAGCCAATGCCATCTTATTTCAAATTCACTACATCATGGCTTATTTGTTCGATGGTTTTGCCAATGCGTCCAGCATCCTTGTTGGCAGGTCGGTTGGTGCAAATGACCGCACCCTTTATGAAAAAACCTTAACCCTTTCGAGGCAGTGGGCACTTGTGATGGCATGTGTCATTGCGGCGGTTTATTTTTTATTAAAAGAGCCGATATTGAGCTTGTTTACAAATCTCCCTCAGCTGCTTGATGTGACATTACACTATGCAGACTGGCTTGTTCTTTATCCATTTGCAGCTTGTTTCGGATTGGTCATTTACGGCGTATTTACAGGTGCAACAGAAATTGCCCCTGTTAGAAATTCGATGCTGTTTGCGATGATTTTGTTTATCGTCGTTCAAACCGCAGTCACGCCCATTTGGCACAATCATGGCCTATGGTTTGCCTTTATCATCTATACTGTAGGGCGGTCTGGCTTTTTAATGATGTATAAATCGAGGCTGGATCAGAAGCTTTTTGCATATGATAAACACCCTTTGCCATCTTGACAAAAGGGTGTTCTTTTTCGTTCATTCGCTTTCTTTTTTCACCTTTTGATAGGCTTCATCAAGATGCTGAATTCGCTTCAATACAACCGCATTTTTGGTCAGCTGGTCTTGAACAAGCGTTGACACTACTGAGCGGTAATAGGCATTCATCGCATGAACCTTGTCTTCATTTTGGTTCATGGCGATGTGCTGCTTCAAGTTGTCGACAAAGTATGGAACGGAAAAAAGTTCAGACATAGAAATCACTCCTATTTCGTATATACGGTCCGTCAATCTTCATGTAAAATGATGAGAGGGAGGGGAGACAATGAGCCTTAAACTGCAACAAGAACAGGTATTAAAGCAGGTGCTCACACAAGAACTTAGGCAGGCCATTACGCTGCTGCAGCTGAATTGCGCAGAGCTCGGCGAGTATCTTGACCAGTTAGCGCTTGAGAACCCTCTGATTGAGCGGAAAGACACGGACAGCTATCAACCAGTTTATCATAAAAAATCACAAGATCGAATGACAGAGCCGTATCGAACGCATCAAAAAGAAAGCCTGCAAATGTTTTTAAAAAGACAGGCGATTGATTTGAATTTAAGTGAAAAGAATCAAAGAATCTTTCACTTTATGATTGACTCCATTGATTCCAATGGCTATCTAAATGAACCGATTGACGCAATGGCAGCTGTCTTAGAGGTGCCAGCTGAAGAAGTGGAAGCTGTCCTTCATCAGCTGCAATCGCTGGAGCCTGCCGGGATTGGCGCAAGATCATTGCAGGAATGCATCCTCCTTCAGCTGAGAAGGAAAAAGAAGCGCTGGTATGAAGCCGAGCTGATCATCGAAGAGCATTTCTTTCTTTTTGCGAGAAAGGCTTGGAAGGAAATTGCGGCCAAAACAGGTGTTTCAATGAAAACACTCCAGGCGGTACAAGATGAAGTGTCTCAGCTTGAACCAAGACCAGGCCTTCATTTCTCATATGATGAAGAGCATGTGTATATAGAGCCTGATGTGACAATTACTGTGGTGCAGGATCACATCACATTTGAGCTGAATCAGCGCGCTTTTCCAGACGTAGAAATGAATGAAGGCTACTTCGCCATGATTCAAGACCAAAAGCGGCATGAAGCATATGCGTATTTAAAGGAAAAAGAGCAGCAGTACAATTGGCTTGTCCAAGCGCTGAAGCAAAGAAAGCAAACGATGACTCATGTCGTTCGTGAGATTATCTCACATCAGACCGATTTTTTTCTAACAGGGAAACATAAAATGAAACCGCTTACGATGAAGCGGATCGCAGATATACTGCAAGTCCATGAGTCAACAGTCAGCCGGACTGTAAAAGGGAAAATGGTGCAAACCCCTTATGGTCTTATGGAAATGAAACAATTTTTCCAAGCGAAATTAGAAGGGCATTCGCTAGAAGAGGCGTCCAGCTACACAGTCAAAACGCACATTGCAGAGCTCATCCAAACGGAAAATAAGAAAAAACCGTATTCAGATCAGCAAATTATGACGCTGCTTCAGCAAACCTTTGGCATCCGCGCGTCGCGCAGAACCATTGCAAAATATCGTGAACAAATGAATCTTCCGTCCTCTACGCTGCGGAAGCGATACGATTAAAAAGAAGTACTTGCCAGAACATGGCACGTGCTTCTTTTTTGTTGAAAGCAAGGCAGCTCGAAGATTTCTTGAAAATTAAAGAGGGGAGACGTGTGATCGGAAATTTTGGGGTAAAGTATAAGATAGGGCATGAGCCGATAGGGATAGACAACAGTGATGAGGTGAGACCAATTGAAATATAAACAAATCAAAACGAAAAAAATATATGAAGAAATTGCGGATGCATTAATTGAATCCATTCGTACAGGTGAGCTTCTTCCAGGGGAAAAATTAGATTCGGTTCAAGCGCTTTCAGAAAGCTTTCAAGTCAGCCGTTCCGCTGTAAGAGAGGCACTGTCTGCTCTCAAAGCGATCGGATTAATAGAGATGAAGCAAGGGGAAGGCACATATGTGAAGCAGTTTGATCCTGAGCAGCTCACATTTAGCCTGTCTCCTGCATTTTTGATGAAGCAGCATGATGTCACACAGCTCCTTGAATTAAGAAACATAATTGAGACGGGTGCTGTTAAAAAGGCAGCGCTCATGCGAACGGACGATGACCTTCATCAGCTGCGTGAGGCACTCGAACAAATGAAACTCGCAGAAGCACATAAAGAAACTGGTGAAGAGGCAGACCTCGCATTCCATCTCGCTTTAGCCAAAGCCTCAAAGAATGATTTATTAAAAGCGTTAATGAATCAGGTCTCCACCTTGCTGGTAGAAACGATGCGGGAGACGAGAAAAGTCGTCTTATTTTCAAGAAAAGCCTCCATTCGGCAGCTTTACAAAGAACATGAACATATTTACAAAGCCGTCATGGCAAGACAGCCAGAAGAAGCAGAAAGAGCGATGCTCACGCATTTAAAAAATGTAGAAAGACTGCTGAGTGATGTGAGTCAAGAACCGGCAGGACAGTCAGAACCACAGTAAGCTGTGCCGAATGAGGGCACAGCTCTATTATTAACGAGAAATATGCAGTTTTTTCATGCGATATTGCAGACTTTGCCTGCTCATGCCCAATAACTTTGCAGTCTGTGAAATATTATCGTCCATTTTTTCTAAGTAATGGACGATGTATTGTTTTTCGAATCGTTCCATTTGGGTTTGAAAATCAGTCGTATGTTCTGGGCTTGTATAAATAAACGTGTCAGCTGCGGTATGCTGCAAAGGGTTCGTCTGTAATTGCGCTGCAGGACGGCCTTCCCTATGTTTAAATCTAAAATGATATGGAAGGTGATGCATGCATAAGTAATCCTCATCCATCATCATATTCATCCCCGCTTCAATCACATGCTCCAGTTCTCGTACATTACCCGGCCAATCATACGCTTGAAAAAGGGCTAGTACCTCTTCATCAGCCGCCTTCACCTTCATTTGAAACAGCTCATTATATTTTTGAATAAAATGACTGACAAATGTAGGAATGTCTTCTTTTCGTTCAGAAAGCTGCGGAATAAATAGGGTGACAATACCCAGCCGGTAAAATAAATCCTTGCGCATGCGTCCGCCTGCGATTGCATCTACAGGATCCTCATTCATATTGGCAATGACTCTTACATCAACAGCGATTTCTTTTGTGCTGCCAAGCCTTCTCACACGTTTCTCCTGTAATACACGCAGCAGTTTTGCTTGAAGACCAGGATTTAATGAGTTGATCTCATCAAGCAGCAGTGTACCTCCCTGCGCCTGTTCAAATAAGCCGGGCTGATCAGTTGCGCCTGTAAAAGCCCCTTTTTGTGTACCAAAGAGCAGACTTTCAATGAGATTATCAGGCAGTGCCGCGCAATTTTGGGTAATAAATGGTCCAGATGATCGGCTGCTGCCGTTATGAATACTTTGCGCAAATAGTTCTTTTCCTGTCCCTGTTTCTCCAACAATGAGCACATAGGAAGAGGTGCGTGTCGCTCGTTTTGCATGCTCAATCACCTCTAAAAACGCAGGGCTTTGTCCAATAATGGAATCAAAGGTAAAGCGCGTGCTTCCTTTTTTCTTCATATTGTGATGAATCAACCGTTCCAGCTTCGTCACATCATTCGAAATTTCAACCGCTCCTTGGATAAGGCCGTCTCGAACGAGCGGGTATGTATGATTAATCGTTGTGATTTCTTTTCCATTGTAATTATGATACGTCTGCTTTGCATGAACGGTTTGTTTCCCGGTACGCAGCGCTTGGACAAGCGTACTGTGCATTTCGTCTTGGAAGACGAAGAGATCTAATACATTTTTATGGAGAACATCAGAGCGTTTCAAAGACTCAATCTCCATCATTTTTTTATTATAAACAACAGTATTGCCATTCTCGTCAATTGCATGAACCCCGACATCTATTAAATCAAGCATTTGTTTATACAGATCAATCTCATTTTCCAGCTTTGCAGTATACTGATCTTCTTTCATTGAAGCACCTCCAGACGTTACCTCTATTTTAACATGAAAAATTTTGCGGTTCCCTCTAAAAAATTTGGCAGATGCAAAAATATTTTGCATAAAGAACCAGATCAATCACCGCCACAATGCGGGCAGAAAGTTGGCACGATCCTTGCATATCATATGTGTGTAGATAAAAGAGGGTAGCTTATAGAAGGAGGAATAGACGATGACACAGACAAATGAATTGATTCAACAAACCGAACAATACGGTGCGGCAAACTATCATCCGCTGCCAATTGTGATTTCAGAGGCTGAAGGAGTTTGGGTGACAGACCCTGAAGGCAATCGATATATGGATATGCTGAGTGCGTATTCCGCGGTGAACCAAGGCCATCGCCATCCCCGCATTATTGAGGCGCTCAAAAAACAGGCAGACCGTGTGACACTGACTTCAAGAGCTTTTCACAATGATCAGCTTGGCCCTTGGTATGAGAAAATTTGTCAAATGACGAATAAAGAGATGGCACTCCCGATGAATACTGGCGCTGAGGCTGTAGAAACAGCTGTAAAAGCAGCAAGACGCTGGGGCTATGACGTCAAGGGAATCGAAGACAATCGCGCAGAAATCATTGCGTGCGTCGGTAACTTCCATGGCAGAACGATGACAGCTGTTTCCCTTTCTTCTGAAGCAGAATATCAAAGAGGTTTCGGTCCAATGCTTCCAGGCATTAAACTGATTCCTTACGGAGATATTGAAGCGTTACGTGAAGCCATCACACCACAAACAGCGGCTTTTCTGATCGAACCTATTCAAGGAGAAGCGGGAATTGTCATGCCGCCAGAAGGCTTCTTGAAGGAAGCGAAAGCGCTTTGTGAAAAAGAACATGTGCTGTTCATTGCGGATGAAATTCAGGTCGGATTAGCGCGAACAGGCAAGATGTTTGCATGTGACTGGGAAGACATTGAGCCAGATATGCTGATTCTTGGAAAAGCTTTAGGCGGCGGTGTATTCCCAATCTCGTGTGTGGTCGCAAACCGCGATATATTAGGTGTGTTTAACCCTGGATCTCATGGCTCTACCTTCGGCGGAAATCCTCTTGCGTGTGCGGTGTCGCTGGCTGCACTGGATGTCTTAATCGACGAAAACCTTGCAGCGCGTTCTTTGGAGCTTGGCGAATACTTAAAAGACAAACTCACGCGCATTCAAAGTCCTGTCATCAAGGAAGTGCGGGGCCGCGGATTATTTATCGGCATGGAGCTGACAGAGGCAGCGAGACCTTATTGTGAGAAGCTAAAACAAGCAGGGCTGTTATGTAAGGAAACTCATGAGACCGTCATCCGCTTTGCACCGCCTCTCACGATATCTAAAGAAGATTTAGACTGGGCGATTGGTCATATTGAAGCATTATTTCAAGCATAAATGTCAAAGGGGGAGAAACCTTCACTTTCTCCCTTTCTCTTTCAACGAACAGCGAATTTTGTCAAAGGATGATGAATAGAAGAGTGAAAGTGGGGAAGCGGATTTGAACCAAGAACAGCATAATGAACTAGAACGTTCCATGAAAAGCAGGCATCTCTTTATGATTGCCTTAGGCGGCGTCATTGGTACTGGTCTTTTCCTTGGGTCAGGACTCATTATCCATCAGGCTGGACCCGGGGGAGCCATTCTATCCTTTATCATTGGCGGATTGTTAATGTATTTGGTGATGCTCTGTCTTGGAGAATTAGCGGTGGCGATGCCGACAGCGGGTTCCTTTCAGGAGTATGCAACCAAATATATAGGTCCGTCCACAGGCTTTATGATCGGCTGGCTTTATTGGTTTAGCTGGGCATGTACAATAGGACTGGAGTTTACGTCAGCAGGCATTTTGCTCCAAAGGTGGTTCCCAGATATCCCTGTTTGGCTTTGGTGTCTTGCATTTAGCGTGATTTTATTTGCCGTGAATGCCATCTCAGCTCGCAGCTTTGCTGAAACCGAGTTTTGGTTTTCAGCCATTAAGGTCGCTGCCATCCTATTATTTATTATCATTGGAATTGGCGCAATTTTCGGAATGATTCATCTGAAAGATGGAGAACCAGCCCCTCTATTTCGTCATTTGACGGATCATGGCGGACTATTTCCTAACGGCGTTTTTGCTATTTTATTAACCATGGTCACGGTCAATTTCTCCTTTCAAGGAACAGAACTTGTAGGGATTGCAGCAGGAGAGAGTGAAAGCCCTGAAAAAACATTGCCTCGTTCTATACGAAATATTATTTGGAGAACGATGGTTTTTTTCGTTTTATCTATTGCGGTTCTGGCCGCGCTTCTTCCGTGGCAGACAGCAGGCACTGTCGACAGCCCGTTTGTCGTCGTGCTGGACAAGGTCGGTATACCATATGCGGCAGATATCATGAATTTTATCATCATCACAGCCGTCTTATCTGTAGCAAACTCTGGATTATATGCATCATCACGTATGCTTTGGGCGCTGTCGAAAGACGGGAAAGGACCTGACTTTACGAAAAAGCTGTCCAAGCGTAAAATTCCGATCAATGCACTATTGGTGACAATGGGCGTATCTGCACTATCTCTGCTGACAAGTGTTGTGGCACCAAAAACGGTGTATGTGTGGCTCATTTCTATTTCTGGTATGGTTCTTGTTGTGGTGTGGATGTCTATTTGCTTGTCTCAGTATTTCTTTAGAAAACAATTCATAAAGGCGGGCGGAGATGTAAAGGATCTCGTCTTCCGAACACCGCTCTATCCATTTGTTCCACTAGCAGGTTTTATCGCATTTGGCATCGTCCTCATCAGCTTATTTTTTATCGAGGATCAGCGGATCGGCCTTTATTGCGGAATCCCGTTCATGGCTGCCTGCTACATTATTTATTATCTCAAAATCAAACCGAAGGAAGAGGCAAAACAGTTTGGAACCATCACAAAAACATAAGCAGGTCCTGAAAAAAATGTGCATGCTCATATCACCAGCATGCACATTTTCCATCGTGAATACATTCTATATAAAAGAAAATAAATATTTTGAAAAGAAATATCATCGCAAGAACCTTGATGACAAGCAGGCTATCGGTAAAAATGTGTCTATTTTTTGTCTAAATGTGTTTGTAAGAGTTGAAAATGCAAGATTATCCTGTTAAAATAATTAAAGAAAGCAGGGATTGATTTTTTTTGGCTGTGGCGGGACGTTTTTTGTCACAGTGGGACGTTTTTAGTCCAACGTGAAAAGGAAGGGTCGTTAGCCATGAATCGTTTATTGGAAGCTCAAAAAAAATTATTGCCAGATCTTCTCATTGTTATGCAAAAACGCTACGACATTTTGCAGTACATCAGATTAGCTGAACCGATTGGCCGCAGAAGTCTTGCGACAAGTCTTGGTCTCAGTGAGCGCATCTTACGTGCTGAAGTTCAGTTTTTAAAAGAACAAAATCTGCTGGATGTGAAAACGAGCGGTATGATGCTGACGAGTGAGGGTCACGCTTTGCTTGAAATGCTTGAAGGAATGATGAAGGACGTTTTAGGTTTAACCTTTTTGGAAAATACATTAAAGAGAAAGTTAGGCCTGGAAGAAGTCATGATCGTTTCTGGAGACAGTGACGAATCCCCGTGGGTGAAGCAAGAAATGGGAAGAGCTGCTGTCCAATGCATGAAAAAAAGGTTTACTGGAAATAATATCGTCGCCGTCACTGGCGGAACGACGATGGAAGCCGTTGCCGAAATGATGACCCCTGATGCCAAAAACCGCGATACGATGTTTGTCCCTGCGAGAGGCGGTCTTGGGGAGAATGTAAAAAATCAGGCAAACACCATTTGTGCCCACATGGCTGAAAAAGCTTCCGGTACTTACAAACTGCTGTTTGTTCCAGGGCAGCTGTCAGAAGGTGCTTACTCTTCCATTATTGAAGAGCCGTCCGTCAAAGAAGTGCTTCAAACGATTAAATCGTCCACGATGCTCATTCATGGTATTGGTGAAGCAAAAACAATGGCGATGAGACGAAATACACCAGCTGAAGATTTAAAGAAGATTGATGAGCATGACGCAGTGACAGAGGCCTTTGGCTATTACTTTAATCGTGATGGTGAGGTCGTACACAAAGTGCACTCCGTCGGCATGCAGCTAGATGATCTAGAAAGCATTCCACACATCATTGCTGTTGCAGGTGGATCATCAAAGGCGGGGGCGATTGAAGCTTATTTCAAAAAACCGCGCCGAACGGTTCTCGTCACAGACGAAGGAGCCGCAAAAGAGTTATTAAGGGAGTCAATTGATCCCTCAATATAAAACATTGTGACCTATAAAAGGAGGAAACATCATGGCAGTAAAAGTCGGTATTAACGGATTTGGACGTATTGGACGTAACGTATTTCGTGCAGCATTAAATAATCCTGAAGTTGAGGTAGTAGCGGTTAACGATCTAACAGATGCTAACATGCTTGCACACCTTTTACAATATGACTCTGTTCACGGAAAACTAGATGCAGAGGTTTCTGTAGACGGTACAAACTTAGTAGTGAATGGTAAAACAATCGAAGTATCAGCTGAGCGTGACCCTGCGAAATTAAGCTGGGGTAAACAAGGCGTAGAAATCGTTGTTGAATCTACTGGATTCTTCACAAAACGTGCAGACGCTGCGAAACACTTAGAAGCTGGCGCTAAAAAAGTCATCATCTCTGCTCCTGCTAACGAAGAAGATATCACAATCGTTATGGGTGTAAACGAAGACAAATACGATGCAGCTAGCCACGATGTCATCTCTAATGCATCTTGTACGACAAACTGCTTAGCACCATTTGCAAAAGTACTTAACGATAAATTTGGTATCAAACGCGGTATGATGACAACTGTTCACTCATACACAAATGACCAGCAAATTCTTGATCTTCCGCACAAAGACTACCGTCGTGCTCGTGCAGCTGCGGAAAACATCATCCCAACTTCTACAGGTGCTGCGAAAGCTGTTTCACTTGTATTGCCTGAACTTAAAGGTAAATTAAACGGTGGCGCTATGCGTGTTCCAACACCTAACGTTTCTTTAGTTGACCTTGTTGCTGAATTAAACCAAGATGTAACAGCTGAAGACGTAAATGCAGCACTTAAAGAAGCAGCTGAAGGAGAACTTAAAGGAATCCTTGGCTACAGCGAAGAGCCATTAGTATCTGGTGACTACAATGGTAATGCAAACTCTTCAACAATCGATGCTCTTTCTACAATGGTAATGGAAGGCAGCATGGTGAAAGTAATCTCTTGGTACGATAACGAGAGCGGATATTCTCACCGCGTTGTTGACCTTGCAGCTTACATTGCAAAACAAGGTCTTTAATTTCTCACACTGAAGGAACTCACTTGGTTCTTTCCTAGAGACACGATATAATGAAGACGGACAAGGGAAGGGGAAGCATCCCTTTCCCTTTTTCTCTGTTTTTATCCGTTCTGCACGATTTCTCGTTTTGATGAGGGCAAAATGGGAAAAGGATAAAGAGAGTCTTGTCCAATGCGTAAGGAAACCAGAATAAAGGAGGATCTCCTGACGAGCATGAATAAGAAATCAGTAAAAGACATTGACGTAAAAGGTAAAGTTGTGTTCTGCCGCGTAGATTTTAACGTTCCGATGAAGGACGGAGAAGTGACGGATGATACTCGTATCCGCGCAGCATTACCAACAATTGAGTATTTAACAGGACAAGGCGCAAAGGTACTGCTAGCTAGTCATTTGGGTCGTCCGAAGGGTCAAGTTACTGAAGAACTGCGTCTGACACCTGTGGCAAAACGTCTGCAAGAGCTTCTTGGAAAAGAAGTGAAAAAAGCAGATGAAGCTTACGGCGACAACGTGAAAAAGCAAATCTCTGACTTAAAAGATGGAGATGTGCTAGTGCTTGAAAACGTTCGTTTCTATCCTGGTGAAGAAAAGAACGATCCTGAATTATCAAAAGCATTTGCTGATTTAGCCGATGTGTATGTCAATGATGCGTTCGGTGCTGCACACCGTGCACATGCATCGACAGCTGGTATTGCAGCTTATCTTCCGGCTGTTTCAGGCTTCCTCATGCAAAAAGAGCTTGAGGTTCTAGGGAAAGCCATTTCAAATCCTGATCGCCCATTTACAGCGATTATCGGCGGCGCAAAGGTAAAGGATAAAATCGGTGTGATTGAAAGTCTTCTTGATAAAGTGGACAACCTCATCATCGGCGGCGGACTTGCTTACACATTTGTGAAAGCACTTGGCCACGAGGTAGGGAAATCTCTATTAGAAGAAGATAAAGTAGATTTAGCGAAATCGTTTATGGACCGTGCAAAAGAAAAAGGCGTGAACTTCCTGATTCCAACAGATGTTCTGGTAGCCGACGACTTTTCAAATGATGCAAATACAAGCATTGTGCCAATCTCTGAAATTCCAAGTGATCTAGAAGCACTTGATATTGGAACAGAGACAAGAGAAAAGTATGCTGACGTTATTAAAAACAGCAAACTTGTTGTCTGGAACGGACCAATGGGTGTATTTGAAATCGATGCATTCGCTAAAGGAACAAAAGCTATCGCAGAAGCACTGGCAGAAGCAAAAGATACATATTCTGTCATTGGTGGTGGAGATTCAGCAGCAGCAGTTGAGAAATTTGGTCTTGCCGATCAGATGAGCCATATTTCTACAGGCGGCGGCGCTTCACTTGAATTTATGGAAGGCAAAGAACTTCCTGGTGTTACTGCATTAAACGATAAATAAGACCAAAACTGCTATAAGGAAGTGTCAATCATGAGAAAACCAATTATAGCTGGGAACTGGAAAATGAACAAAACACTTGGCGAAGCAGTCAGCTTCGTTGAAGAAGTCAAGTCATCTATTCCATCTCCTGACAAAGTGGAATCCATTGTCTGTGCGCCAGCTCTTTTCCTTGAAAAGCTAAACAGCCTATCAAACGGAACAGACCTTAAAATTGGTGCACAAAACATGCACTTTGAAGAAAATGGTGCATTCACTGGGGAAATCAGCCCTGCTGCTCTAAAAGATTTAGGCATCGGCTATTCAGTGATTGGGCATTCAGAGCGCCGTGAATTCTTTGCTGAAACAGATGAAACAGTGAACAAAAAAGCACATGCTGCATTCAAGCATGGCATCGTTCCAATCATTTGTGTAGGTGAAACGCTTGAAGAGCGTGAAGCTGGTAAAACAAATGAACTTGTCGCTGATCAAGTGAAGAAAGCACTAGCTGGTTTAACGAAGCAGCAAGTTGCTGAATCTGTGATTGCATATGAGCCAATCTGGGCTATCGGTACAGGAAAATCTTCTACAGCGAAAGATGCAAACGACGTTTGCGCACACATCCGCCAAACCGTTGCAAGCGAATTTGGTCAAGAAGCGGCAGACAGCCTTCGCATTCAATATGGCGGAAGCGTGAAGCCGGCAAATATTAAAGAATATATGGCAGAATCCGATATTGACGGTGCTTTGGTAGGCGGCGCAAGCTTAGAACCTCAGTCTTTCGTTCAATTATTGGAGGAAGGTCAATATGAGTAAGAAACCAGCTGCACTAATCATCTTAGACGGGTTCGGTTTAAGAGGCGAAACAGTCGGTAACGCTGTCGCACAAGCAAAAAAACCGAACTTTGACCGCTACTGGAACGAATTTCCGCATCAAACCTTAACGGCTTCAGGTGAGGCAGTAGGTCTCCCGGAAGGTCAAATGGGGAACTCTGAAGTTGGGCATTTGAACATCGGTGCAGGACGCATTGTGTATCAAAGCTTAACAAGGGTGAATGTTGCCATTCGTGAAGGGGAATTTGAGAAAAACGAAACGTTCCTAGATGCAATGACGTATGCAAAAGAGAATGACAAGGCGCTTCATTTATTTGGACTCTTGTCAGACGGCGGTGTGCACAGTCACATCCAGCATCTTTTTGCCCTGCTGAAGCTGGCGAAAAAAGAAGGCTTAACAAAGGTATACATTCATGGTTTCTTGGACGGACGTGATGTTGGTCAGAAGACAGCCAAAGTGTACTTGAAACAGCTGGAAGAACAAATCAAAGAAATCGGTGTCGGTGAAGTGGCAACACTTTCAGGACGCTATTACTCAATGGACCGTGACAAACGCTGGGATCGTGTGGAGAAAGCGTACCGCGCGATGGCATATGGTGAAGGGCCAAGTTATCAAAACATCTATGATGTCGTTGATGACTCCTATGAAAATGGAATCTACGATGAATTCGTTATTCCATCTGTCATTACGAGAGAAAATGGTGAGCCGGTTGCCAAAGTAAACGACGGCGACTCTGTGATTTTCTATAACTTCCGTCCAGACCGTGCCATCCAAATCTCGAACACTTTCACAAATGCAGATTTCCGCTCGTTTGACCGCGGAGAAGCTCATCCGAAGAATTTACACTTCGTCTGCTTCACACACTTCAGTGAAACGGTTGATGGCTATGTTGCCTTCAAACCAGTGAATTTGGATAACACGGTAGGAGAAGTGCTTTCTCAAAACGGATTGAAACAGCTGCGGATTGCTGAAACAGAGAAATATCCTCATGTCACGTTCTTTATGAGCGGTGGACGTGAAGAAGAATTTCCTGGTGAAGACCGCATCTTAATCAATTCACCAGATGTAGCCACCTATGACCTCAAGCCAGAAATGAGTGCTTACGAGGTAAAGGATGCACTTGTTGCAGACATCAATGCTGACAAGCATGATGCGATCATTCTGAACTTTGCTAACCCGGATATGGTTGGCCATTCAGGTATGCTTGAGCCAACAATCAAAGCCATTGAAGCAGTAGATGAGTGCTTAGGAGCTGTAGTCGACGCAATCCTGGCAAAAGGCGGACATGCCATCATCACGGCAGACCACGGTAACGCAGACGTGCTGATTACCGAAGAAGGAAAGCCGCATACTGCACATACAACGAATCCTGTACCAGTCATCGTGACGAAAAAAGGTGCGACGCTTAGAGAAGGCGGCATTTTAGCTGATCTATCTCCAACGCTTTTAGACTTACTTGGTCTTGAAAAACCAAAAGAGATGACAGGAACATCATTAATTCAGAAATAAAAAAATTGATTCAAAAGGAGAGAAATAACGATGCCATACATTGTTGACGTATATGCACGCGAAGTATTAGACTCTCGCGGTAACCCAACAGTTGAAGTAGAAGTTTACACAGAATCTGGCGGCTTTGGCCGTGCGCTTGTTCCAAGTGGTGCTTCTACTGGTGAATATGAAGCAGTAGAACTACGTGACGGAGACAAAGACCGTTACCTTGGAAAAGGTGTTCTGACAGCTGTAAACAACGTAAACGAAATCATTGCACCAGAGCTTTTAGGCTTTGATGTAACAGAACAAGTAGCGATTGACAAAATGTTAATCGAACTTGACGGAACAGAAAACAAAGGGAAATTAGGCGCAAACGCAATCCTTGGCGTATCTATCGCTGTAGCACGTGCGGCTGCTGATTTCTTACAAATTCCACTTTATCAATACCTTGGTGGATTCAACTCCAAAACGCTTCCAGTACCAATGATGAACATCGTCAACGGCGGAGAGCATGCGGATAACAACGTAGACATTCAAGAATTCATGATTATGCCTGTAGGTGCACCGAACTTCCGTGAAGCACTTCGCATGGGCGCTCAAATCTTCCATAGCCTGAAATCTGTATTAAGCGCAAAAGGCTTAAACACAGCTGTAGGTGATGAAGGTGGATTCGCTCCAAACCTTGGTTCTAACGAAGAAGCACTTCAAACAATCGTTGAAGCGATCGAAAAAGCTGGCTTCAAACCAGGTGAAGAAGTGAAGCTTGCAATGGATGCTGCATCTTCTGAGTTCTACAACAAAGAAGACGGTAAATATCATTTATCAGGTGAAGGTGTTGTGAAAACATCTGCTGAAATGGTTGACTGGTATGAAGATATGGTATCGAAATACCCAATCATCTCTATCGAAGACGGCCTTGATGAAAACGACTGGGAAGGTCACAAACTATTAACTGAGCGCCTTGGCAGCAAGGTTCAGCTAGTAGGAGACGACTTGTTCGTTACAAATACGAAGAAGCTATCTGAAGGAATCAAAAACGGCGTTGGTAACTCAATCCTGATCAAAGTAAACCAAATCGGTACATTAACTGAAACATTTGATGCAATCGAAATGGCAAAACGCGCAGGATACACAGCTGTTATCTCTCACCGTTCTGGTGAAACTGAAGACAGCACGATTGCAGACATCGCTGTTGCAACAAACGCTGGACAAATCAAAACAGGTGCTCCGTCTCGTACGGACCGTGTGGCGAAATACAACCAATTACTTCGCATCGAAGATCAATTGGCTGAAACAGCACAATATCACGGCATTGCAACATTCTATAACTTGAATAAATAATGTCAGCTATGCGCTGCGTTCCGCTCTTTCATGAGAGCGGGGCGCAGCGTTTTTTTGTGTTAAGCGAAATCCTCTGGCTAATTCATTTGACTTATCCTATTTCTGTAAAAAATCCTCCTTCAGTTAGAGAAGAAGGCAAAATCCCCTCCATTTATAAGCACTAAATCATGAAAAATCGACTAAAAATATGATCTGAAATGAACTTATGCTTTCTGTAAGGGGGTGGTATCATTTTACATATATTAGGGGGTGATGAGATGCTGAATCCTTTTAGCCTTCGTTTTCCAGTAGGTGTATATATGTATGTTCTTCACCTATTGGCGGCATATGATGAAAGGAAGCAACGAATTCTAACTTCTAAGAATGTACAGAAAAACGCATTTTGGATTTATGTCCTTGCCGCTATATTGGGCATTATTTCACTTGGAGCATTGATTTGGGCATGCAAGACCTTTGGACGAGGCTCCAAATTTTTAGGTGAGTTCAAATTATTAGGCATGTACGTTAAAATCCAGTGCGGTTTTTAACAGGGATGAGAACAGATGCAAGGGCATCTGTTCTATCTGAAACAAACGGAGGGATATGATGCTGACATTACGATTAAAAGAAAAAACATATAGCCGCACCTTCTCTCTCCGCAATATTCAAATGAATGTCGAGAAAGGGCAGATGCTGCTGCTTTTGGGGCATAATGGTGCGGGAAAGACGACGATAATCCAATCCATGTTTGGGCTGACGCCATTTAAAGGATGCGTCACTTTACATGGTAAACAGCTGAACCTTCAATCCTCAGAACATATCTCCTTATTGAAAAAACATGTTTCCTATATTCCTGACGAGCATTCATTGTTCGATTATTTATCACCGAGGGAATACTTTCAATTACTTCAGCTGCCAAATGAGCAAGATGTCACACGGGAAGAGACGTTCATCGATCTGTTTGAGCTGGGTTCTTATATGGATCAGCCTATCGCTCAGCTGTCTCATGGCAATCAAAAGAAAACGCAGATCATTTCACAGCTCCTCAGGCCATGTGATTATTATGTGTTCGATGAGCCAACGAACGGTCTTGATCCAGATATGATGATCATCTTAAAAAAGGTGCTTATGAAGCTGAGAGATCAAGGCGCTGGCATTCTCATTTCAACCCATCATTTGAGCTTTGGTGATACGCTTTATGACCATCTCATGATCTTAAGAAATGGGGACGTCAAGCTGGATATGTCCCGCCAAGAAACGACTCAGACATTTCCTCATCAGGCACTTGAAGAGATTTATAAAGAAATGAATCGAGATTACTATATGCAGGTGGAGAGGTTACTCAATGATCTGGACACGACACGTTCTTCATAAAATAGAATGGGGAATGCTGACAACGAAAGGAAAGCAGCTCGCAAAAAAGTACCCTATACAGCTTCTCGCAGCCGCGGTTTTTTTCTTGCTCATGTACGCGATATACGTCGTTATCAGTCTGCGCTTTTTCATGCAGGCGGGAGAAAGTGAGCCGGCTGCTCTATATCTCCAATTGATGAAAATGACGCTTTTACTTTTAGGCGCAGGTATTGTGTTATCCCGCAATAAATTAAAGCGTCAGGAATATCAATTCTACTTTTTGAATAGTGCGATACAAAGTGTGCCATTTGTCCTTTGTGTGTATTTCTTTCCAGTGCTCTTTTGTTTTCTCATGGTAGGACTGCTTTTTTTACCGATTGTCTTAGGCCTTTTGATCAGCGGTGTTACGCCATCTTTGTATTGGATAACGGTTGTATGCATGACTTGCTGTTTGCTCGTGCTGCTTGCACTTGCTTCTTGGATGGTGATGCGGATTGCTGTGAGCCGTTTCGTCTCAAAAACAAAAGAGCATTTGCTGCTGCAAACGCTCGGCTTTGCGGTGCTGAATCTATTGGTGTTTCTCCTTTTGAAAAAAGCAATGGAGATGATCCGAGTATGGCCATCAGTCTATCTCATATTTCTCGTGATCCTTCTAAGCGCTGGCTGGCTATGGCTGAAGGGGTTAGCGGCTTCTTATGTCCATCAGATGTTTTTGCAGCTGAAAACAGAGGTAAAGTCGTTTTCTTACAAGAAAATTAGAACGCAATCTTCCTTTCTGACGCACCTGCGGCAGGAATTGGTCTATTTCAGCCGGTCAGCTGTTTTTAAAGAACAGGGCATTTTGTTTTTATTTCTCGTTTGTTTGACTGCGGGGTTGCCTATTGTTTTTACACCTGTAGAAACCGGCTGGATGTATGCCTTTATTGTGCAGTATGCATTAAAGGAAATATTGATCATGCTTCCACTGATGATTGGCAGAGAATATCATATGAATCAAAGGGCCATCTTTATGTTAAATACATCAAAGGGTGCTTATTTATTGTCGAGAATTTTATTTTATTACGCTATTAATTTGTTGATATATTTTGTGTTTATTGGGTTTGCATCTATGGTGATAGGTATTGAAAGTGAAGGTCATGGCCTCGCAAGTTTGTCCATTTTGTTGATCACTGCCATGGCGGCCTGTACAGGGTTTATCGTGAAGATCAGTGAGTTTAATAAACTGTTTGTCATCGTGATGATGATTGCTGTATTCAGCTTCATCGATATGCTTTTATTGAAGTGGCTTTCAGCAGATGTGTATCTTCTCGCCACCGCCTATCTGTTAGGTTCACTTGCATTTTATAGCTGTATATATACGGTCATGTTAAAGAGGCCTGTCTTGCGATGATAGAACTTGTGTGTAGTTTCCTAGCGGTTGTGATGATACATGAACTCGGTCATATGCTGATGATCATGTTGTGTAACAAGATCGAAAAAAGGCCGCTCTTTGATTTTGTGATCACGATTGATTGGAAGCATGTGGCGGTCGTCCATGAGAAATTTGTCCGGCCGAGCTTCAATATGATAGTGGCACTTGCAGGCCCGCTCTTTCCAGTGCTTTGTTCGCTTGTGCTTTTTATGATATGGAAGCATCCTGTAAGTCATCAGCTGCTGTTTTTTTCTTTACTGAATACGGTGATGCTGCATCCAGCTTGCCCTGACGGAAAAAATATCACAGCCAGTTTAAAAGAGATGAAGGAGAGAAAGAGATGATCAAAGTATTTCATTCGTTTTCCAGCGGTATAACACTTGCGATGCTGTATGTATTTGCTGTGTTTATGTCCCCTGTTTTTTTACTGCTGCTAGAGGTCAATCATGTTGAATCAAGCCCAACATTGTTTGGCATGCCATTTTATATCATGAAAATTGAAGAGTATCAATTCAGCTCAGAGGCGACGCTCTTTGGATGTGTGGTCTGCTTTTTAGCTGGCGCCGTGCTTTATTTCTTCATTCAATATGTGAAGCATGTGGTAAAAAAACGCAGAACATAAAAAAGCAGACGGACGGAACAAAACATCAGTCTGCTTGCAAAGTGAGTGACAGTCGTACCATATCCATACACTGAATGCCATTTTCAAAAATCGGTTCATCATAATGCTTAAGAAAGAAATCGTGGTCAATAGATGTCATGCGGAAGCCGCATTTCTGATAAAGTGCGAGCTGTTGAATGCTCGAGTTGCCTGTGCCGATTTCAACCGTGTGAAAACCTGCGGCTTTCGCTTCAGCAATGGCATGGCGGATCAGCTGCTTCCCAATTCCTTTCCCTTGCCATGATTCCTTCACGGCGACATTGATGATTTCAACTGTCTGCTGAGACAGAGATAAAAGCACATAGACACCAATCACGTCCCGATCATGATACGCGGCATAACAAGAGCCGGATTGCACATAAGTAAGAACCTTTTCCTTTGAAGGATCAGCTAAGAGTAAAAGATCCATAGGGACGGATTGATCACCTGACAATGGCCGAATGTGTATCATGTTTTTTCATCCTTTCTATTCTTTAATATATCCTTGTTTCACACCCCAATCATATTGATCCTGTACCCATTGTGAGGGCGGATTGTGAGTGACATTTGGATCTTTTTTTACAGTTGGTTGCCTTGCAGCCTGTGCGCTCTGTTTATTCGCTTGAACAGTGGCTTTCGCTGCTGTCAGCTCTTTTTGAAGCTGGTCAATTTTTGACTCAAGTATTTTACGCTGCTTGACTTCTTTTTGATAGGCTTTCTTTTCGTTTTTGAGCTTTTTGGTGATGGTAGACAGTTTCTTTTTTTGTTTTTCGTTTTCATGCTTCATATCCGCTTGAACTGATGTTAACTTCGAAAGCTGCTCTTCGTTCATTTTGCTTTCTTGCTGATGTTTTTCCTCAGCTGCTTTGATGATCTGCTGCTGCCAAACCATCCAGCCGGCTGCTCCTAAAACCGCAACAGATAGAAGGATGATGGTGATCGTCTTCTTCATGTGTCATTCCCCTTTCTATAAAACCTTTATTATCATCGGTTAAATATATACAGGTTTTAACATCACAAGGGAATATTCACATCAGATTGGCAGACACTATGAAAAAAGGAGGGTGTCTGTTGATTTCCTTTATGATTCATGTCGTGGTCTCATTATTTGCTGTATCAAACCCTATTGGAAACGTGCCTCTTTTCATCACTTTAACAGAGGGATATACAGAGAAAGAACGCTCCCAGACAGCCAAAAAAGCCATTGTGGTCTCTTTCATTATTCTTGTTGCCTTTCTATTGGCAGGGAGGCTCATTTTCAAATTGTTTGGTATCGATATTCATGCACTCCGTATCGCCGGAGGTATTTTTATTTTTGGTATCGCTTACAATTTACTGAATGCAAAGGAGTCACATGTCCAAAATCCTCATTCTGAGGAAAAGGCAGAAAGCATAGAAAAGGCGGATGTTTCCGTTACGCCGCTGGCGATTCCGATCATCGCTGGTCCCGGTACAATCGCTACAGTGATGAGTTTAACCCCGGGAAGTCAAGGGATGCTTCACATGTTTACGATTTTAATCGGCATTGTCATCGTTCTGGCAATGACCTTTTATGCCTTTCATTATTCAAGTTTCATTATGCGGAAAATGGGGAAAACAGAGATGAATGTCGTGACGCGGTTAATGGGATTAATTCTTGCTGTAGTGGCAGTTGAGATGATCGGCGCAGGCTTAAAAGGGATGTTTCCAATGTTTATGCAATAAGTGTATATAAAAAAGCTGTTTTTTTCTACAATGATGTAAAATAAAACAGCTTTTTTTAAGGTTTCGGCACATGCTTAAACACTTCTTCACTTTCAAAGAATTCAATTAAACGGCTAATCCAATCATAGTAATCAAGACTTTCCTTGATTTCTGAAAGAAGCAGATTGATTTTATTCTCTGTCTCTTCTGGCAGGTCGTCCTGTTCAAGCAGCTCCAGCAATTCCTTGCACGTTTTCTTATGTGCCTTGCGGTTTTTGCTGACAACTCGGGACCAATTGGCTGCAAACAAGGAAATAAACGTTTGGTATTGATCTTGCTCAACGTCATATAGATCTTTACGTATTCCTTTTTCATAAACCTTTTCCGCAATATTCAAATCAAGCATTTCTCGAACGACTTGACTCATTCTCGTTTTGCTCATGCCTGTCGCCTCTGATAGCTCTCCAAGCGTCATTGGTTTACGGTTCATGTGAATGATACCAAGCACTCTACCCACTGTAGAAGAAAGACCAAAGGCATTCATGTTCTCGGCAGCTTTTTCAATATAATGATCCTGTGCTTTTTGAATGGCACCTAACGCTTGCTTGTCCACTCCCCGATTCATCCCTTCACGACTGACAATTTGTAACACAATATATCATATACCTGTTTGTTGATGAAAACAATAAATATTGAGTATTTGCTCGTAATTTGGAGGAAAAAGGAGAGATCTCTATCTAGCAGGCCGTTAACTGAAAATTTTAAATAAATGTTATGCAATACAAACACATCATAAACTTTTTATTTTATAAAGTTTGCACTATAATAAATAAGGTGTAAATTTTCTGAAAATATTGATCCGACTAATGGAGGTGTCTCATTTGCTGAAACTAGAGAATGTATCTAAGACGTATAAAGGCGGAAAAAAAGCTGTCAAAAATATTGATTTAGAAATAGCAAAAGGAGAATTTATTTGTTTTATTGGACCGAGTGGCTGTGGTAAGACAACAACCATGAAGATGATCAACCGACTCATCGAACCTTCCTCAGGAAAAATCTTCATCGAGGGAGAAAACATTATGAAAAAAGACCCAGTTCAATTAAGAAGAGAAATTGGCTATGTGATTCAGCAAATTGGACTGTTCCCCCATATGACCATCGCACAAAACATTTCACTTGTTCCGAAGCTGTTAAAATGGCCGGAAGAAAAACGAAAAGAACGGGCACGTGAACTGCTGAAGCTTGTCGACATGGGACCGGAATATTTAGAGCGCTACCCTCATGAACTCAGCGGAGGACAGCAGCAGCGCATCGGTGTTCTTCGCGCACTAGCAGCGGAACCCCCTCTGATCCTAATGGATGAACCGTTTGGCGCACTTGATCCAATCACACGAGATTCATTGCAGGAAGAATTTAAGAAACTGCAAAAAACGTTAAATAAAACCATCGTATTCGTCACACATGACATGGACGAAGCTATTAAACTAGCTGATCGAATTGTGATTTTAAAAGATGGAGAGATTGTCCAAGTAGGTACGCCTGACGATATTCTGCGGAACCCAGCCAATGAATTCGTAGAAGAATTCATCGGCAAAGAACGTCTGCTTCAATCAAATCCGAATATGGAACGTGTAGAACAAATGATGAACACGTCACCAGTCACCGTTACAGTTGAAAAAACATTAACAGATGCCATCTACATCATGAGAGAAAAGCGGGTCGATTCCTTGCTTGTAGTAGATGAACATCATGTGCTAAAAGGCTATATCGATATTGAAACAATCGATGCGAACCGCAGAAAAGCAGCTTTCGTTGGTGATATTTTAAATACAGAGTTCTATACCGTACAAGAAGGTGCACTTCTAAGAGACACTGTCCGGAAAATCTTAATACGCGGCATTAAATATGTACCGGTTGTGGATGCAGAAGGGCACTTAAAAGGCATTGTGACACGTGCAAGTCTTGTAGATGTTGTGTACGACTCCATTTGGGGAGACGATACGCCGGCGGCTGTCACTGAAATGAAGTAAGGGAGGTGTACACATGGATCAAATCATCGACTTTCTAGAGAAAAATGGTGGGGAACTCCTCACAAAAATGTGGGAGCATTTATATATTTCCTTAATTGCTGTTGTGCTTGGTATTATCGTTGCCGTTCCTTTAGGTGTGGTACTCACACGAATGAAGCGAGGCGCAGGTTTTATCATCGGTGTTGTGAATATCTTTCAAACACTCCCTAGTTTAGCGATTCTTGCCTTTTTTATTCCTATTTTGGGGGTTGGGAAAATACCTGCAATCGTTGCTCTCTTTTTCTATTCGGTTTTACCTATTTTAAGAAATACGTATGCCGGGGTCCAGGGTGTGAACAAAAACTTGCTTGAATCCGGTAAAGGAATCGGGATGACAACTTGGGAACAAATTCGTCTTGTTGAACTCCCGCTTGCTGTACCGGTCATTATGGCAGGTGTCAGAACGTCAACGATATATTTGATTGGCTGGACAACACTTGCAGCCTTTATCGGTGGAGGCGGTCTAGGTGACTACATTTTGATTGGACTTCAGCTGTATCAGCCGGAATTTATTATTGCGGGTGCGATACCAGTCACAATTTTAGCAGTCATCATCGACCTATCATTAATGAAGCTGGAGAAAAAAGTAACACCAGAAGGCTTAAAAGGATTGAAGGAAGTTTCATAAGGAGTTGGCTTATGTGAAGAATCGAAAAACAACATGGATCAGTGCACTGCTTGCCGGATGCTTGCTATTGATAAGCGGCTGTTCACTTCCTGGACTAGCCGGCTCCTCAGGGGGCACGCTGCGAATTGGAGCACAAAACTTTACCGAATCAGAAATTATGGCCTATATGGTTGGCGATATGATCGAACATTACACAGATAAAAAGACGACTATTGTGAAAAACCTAGGCTCCAACACTGTGCAGCAGAAAGCAATGGAAAACGGAGATGTCGACATTTCTGCGACAAGATATTCAGGCACGGATTTAACAAGCACGCTTGGAATGGATGCGGAAAAAGACCCGGAGCGTGCCATGGAGATCGTCCAAAAAGAATTTAAAAAGCGATATGATTACAAATGGTTTGATTCTTATGGATTTGATAATACGTATGCCTTTGCTGTGACGCAGAAGATGGCGAAGGAAAACAAGTTAGAAAAGGTCTCTGATTTGAAAAAGAATGCGAACAATTACCGATTTGGTGTCGATAATATTTGGCTCAAAAAGAAAGGCGACGGCTATGACGGGTTCGTGAAAACATACGGAATCAAATTTGGCAGCACATATCCGATGCAGATTGGTTTAGTCTATGATGCATTAAAAAATGAAAAAATGGATATTGTGCTTGCCTATTCAACAGATGGACGAATCAAGGCCTATAACCTTAAAATCTTAAAAGATGATAAACGGTTCTTCCCGCCGTATGATGCATCACCAGTAGTCCCGGAGAAAGTCTTAAAAGAAAATCCAGGGCTTGATAAGGTGATCAACAGGCTGATCGGAAAAATCGATACAGAACAAATGCAAGAGCTGAACTATCAAGTCGACGGGGAGCTTCAAGAACCAGCAACCGTTGCGAAGAATTTCCTGAAAAAACACAATTACTTTGAGTAAGATGGGGAGGTGTCACGGCTGATGGACACACTGCAGCAATTATGGACGTATTATCAGCAGAACGGGTCATATGTGTTAGAAGAATTTTATCGCCATTTTCTCATGTCGGCGTATGGGGTGTTGTTTGCGGCAATTGTCGGGATTCCAGTAGGCATCTTTGTCGCGCATTACCGCAAGCTGAGCAATTGGATCTTCGCCGTTACCAACGTCATTCAAACGATACCGGCATTAGCGATGCTTTCCGTATTGATGCTTGTATTAGGACTTGGCGCAAATACAGTCATCCTATCACTCTTTCTGTATTCGCTTCTGCCGATCATCAGAAACACGTATACGGGCATTGTCAGCATTGAACATGCTTATTTAGAATCAGGTAAAGCGATGGGCATGACGAAATGGCAAGTGCTGAGAATGGTTGAATTACCGCTTGCTTTATCAGTCATTATGGCTGGTTTAAGAACCGCACTGGTCATTGCCATCGGTATTACAGCGATTGGAACATTTGTGGGCGCGGGAGGACTTGGTGATATCATCATCAGAGGATCAAACGCCACAAACGGAACAGCTATCATTTTAGCAGGTGCGATTCCAACTGCGCTTATGGCTATTATGGCTGACCTCGTCATGGGCTGGCTCGAACGCTATTTAAGCCCGACAAACAAGAAAAAGGAAAGAAAAGCGTTAGCTGAAAAAAACATCACATCTGCTTAAGCGGTTGAAAAGACAAAACCTCCCTTACATCTGTAAGGGAGGTTGTTTTATGATGATCAGGTGGTCCGCATGCTGGTATTTTATGATTCAAGCGTGATCCATTCAGAGGACCACTTCGCAATTTCCTCAAAAACGGGTGCAAGTGAACGCCCCATATCTGTTAAAGAATACTCAATGCGCACGGGTGTTTCAGCAAAAACCTCCCGTTTTACAATACCTGCTGCCTCCAGCTCTTTTAATCTCTCAGATAAAACTCTTCCACTTAAATTTGTCAGAGCCGCCTCAATTTCACTAAAGCGCTGCTGACCTGAGAGAAGCTGAAAAACAATCAGTGCCACCCAGCGTTTACTCAATAACTCAACTGCTTTTTCAAACCGCGGGCACATATCAGATTGATTCATCTTTCTTCACTCCAATCTGAACCCATTATACCGTAAATCTGTCATAAATCGGCGCAAAAAGCTTAAACATTTATGAGGACGAACGGCTGTTTAACATAAATAACAAATAGCGGTTGAGGTCCTCTATTTCTTTTTTCGAAAGGGTTGACCATATGTTACCATCAAATATTTCGAGATCATCAAGTTCATATTGCGCTGCGGCTTCCTTTATTTTGGATAAAGAAAGATCATCTTCCTCGTGCTGATGGACAGAAGAGGCCTCCTCAATATAGCCCGCAGCCTGCATCATGTCTTCATAAGGTACCTTTAACGCACCAGCTAGCTTTTTAATCGTAGGAGGTTTCGGAATGCCGCGTTTCCCGTTTTCAATACGAGATATACCGGCAGCGCTGACCTCAGAATACATCGCTAATTGGTTCACCGACAGCTTCTTTTCCTCACGTAATGCTCTTAAATATGCACCAAAGTTCATCAACGCAAAACCTCACATGGTTATAGATTCGATATGTCTATTTTACTTGATTTGTTGACTATTGGCAATAAGCACACCATGAAAATATTGACATTAGTTAATGGTGGATGTACATTAGGTTTATGCCCCGCTATTTGTTCGCCTTTTTTTGGTCGATGAGCGTGAGAAAGTATTCATTCAGCTGGCTGATGTCTTGTGCGGAGAGCCTTTCCCATTTGTCTCCGTCAAAAATGGGGAGATGTTCTACATCCTTTTGAAGCGCCGTTTGATAGATTTTTAACATGGACTCATATTTCGGTTTCATTTCATGAACTTGTTCCTGTTCAATATGACCGGCAAGCAGCATTAAATCCTCATAAGGCACCTTCAAGGCGTGTGCTAATTTTTTTATGGTTAAAGGCTTTGGCACACCGCGCTTTCCATTTTCAATACGAGAAATACCAGCAGCGCTTACACCTGAATACATGGCAAGTTGATTGACCGACATTTTTCTATTTTCTCTTAAAATGCGTAATTGTTCACCAAAGTGATTCATGACATCGAACCTCACATTTCAGTATATGACTTATTTTAGTATGATCATTGACCAAAGGAAATAGCAGAGGGGTAAAAGTGTTGACATAAGTTAATGAATCTGCTTGATGTGAGAGCCTTACATGTTGTACATAATGATTCCATAGGAGGTTGTAATGATGGTCGAAAAGATTCAGATCAGGCGGGCTTTTGTCATGCAGTATATGATCGAGAACGATATGTCGTTAAATCAGCTCGCTGATGAAATTGGCATCTCTCCTGCCACACTTAGCAGGGTATTAAATGGTCACCGAAAACCAGGACAGCTTGTCATTGGCAAAATGATTCATTACTTTGATAAAAAATTTGAAGATCTATTTTACTATGAAGATATTGACAAAAGTCAATAAATGATATCATCATCAAGGAGGAAATGTCATTGAAAAGGACTGGGATGGTCAGACACATTGATTCTCTCGGCAGAATTGTTCTGCCCTCAGAAATGCGCAAGGTACTCAATATTAAAGAAGAGCAGCTGTTAGAAATTTTCATTGAAGATCAAACCATTATGCTGAAAAAATATGATGCAGATAAGAGCTGCCTGTTAACGGGACAAGTGACGAAGTACAACAAAAGCTATGGAAATGGGAACGTGATGCTGAGTCCTGAAGGAGCTGAACGTTTGTTAGTAGAATTAAAACAGCTATTGAAGGAAGAAGCAACTCATTAAAATGTGTTTTTAACCGAAAAATTTCATATAAAAATGCTGCAATCAGCACTTTGGAACGAAATTGTATCAAAATAACGAATCAAGTCGACAATATATAGGAAATCTTTATTTTGATGTTTCGTGACATGCACCTTGTTTTCATGTAAAATAAAGTTATGTGTACCAGTTTGTCTGGAGGTGTTTTCATGCACGCATTTGTTATCACATTACTCGTAATTGTCAGTATCGCACTTATCATCGTTGTATTACTACAATCAAGTAAAAGTGCTGGACTGTCAGGCGCTATTTCAGGTGGAGCCGAGCAGCTTTTCGGTAAGCAAAAAGCGAGAGGCCTTGACTTGATTCTTCACCGTTTAACGGTTATTTTGTCAGTGCTTTTCTTCATCTTAACACTTGCATTGGCATATTTAGGCGTGTAAAGCGCGAGTAACAGAAGGTCTGATCTTTTTTCAGACCTTTTTTTATTATCAGCACTCTTTTGTGTTTGTTTCATACATACAAGTGGAAAATATAAACCATATCAGAAGGAAAGGAAGTCACATCATGAAAGTTGTTACACCAAAACCATTTACGTTTAAAGGTGGAGAAAAGGCGGTGCTTCTTCTTCACGGTTTTACTGGGAATACAGCCGATGTTCGAATGCTTGGCCGTTATTTGAACGAAAGAGGATATACATGCCATGCACCTCAATATAAAGGACACGGTGTGCCGCCAGAAGAGCTTGTCCATACAGGCCCGGCTGACTGGTGGAAAGATGTAGAAGAAGGCTATCAATTCTTAAAAGATGAGGGCTATGAGGAGATTGCAGTTTGCGGACTATCCCTCGGAGGAGTTTTTTCATTGAAATTAGGTTACACTGTACCTGTAAAGGGAATTGTACCTATGTGTGCACCTATGTACATAAAAAGTGAAGAAGTCATGTACCAGGGTGTACTAGATTATGCCCGTAACTATAAGAAATTTGAGGGTAAGTCAGAGGACCAAATTGAACAAGAAATGGAAGCGTTCAAGAAAACACCAATGGATACACTGAGGAGCCTGCAAGAACTGATTGCAGATGTCAGAAACAATGTCGACATGATCTATTCACCTACTTTTGTTGTGCAGGCACGTCACGATCATATGATTAATACAGACAGTGCAAATATCATTTATAACGAAGTAGAGACAGATGATAAGCATTTGAAATGGTATGAAGAATCAGGCCATGTCATCACGCTTGATAAAGAGCGGGAGAAGGTTCATCAGGATGTCTATGCATTCTTAGAATCACTTGATTGGTCAATTTAAATATATAGGGGGTTAGAGTGTGCAAAAAGAAGAATTTATGGATGAATTACTCGCTTTTATGAAAGAAGAAGCATATAAACCGTTAACTGTTCAAGAGCTGGAAGTCATGATGGAGATTACCAATCCTGATGATTATAAAGAGCTCGTCAAAGCACTTGTGACGCTGGAGGATCAAGGACTCATCGTTCGTACGCGCAGCGACCGTTACGGTGTACCAGAAAAAATGAATTTGGTAAAAGGAAAGCTGTCTGCTCATGCAAAAGGATTTGCATTTGTAACGCCTGAAGAGTTTGGACAGGATGATATTTTCATTCCGCCAAATGAGTTAGGCACAGCGATGAATGGCGATACTGTCATGGTTCGTGTCAGCCACAAATCAAACGGCACGAAAAAAGAAGGAACGGTCATCCGCATTCTGGAGCGCAATACTCAGACGGTTGTCGGTACCTATACAGAAACGAAAAGCTTTGGCTTTGTCATTCCTGATGATAAAAAAATCACAAACGATATCTTCATTCCGAAATCCGCTAAAAACGGTGCGGTCGAAGGTCATAAAGTCGTTGTGACGCTGACAAGCTACCCTGAAGGAAGAATGAGTGCAGAGGGTGAAGTGACTGAAATCCTCGGTCATAAAAATGACCCTGGCATTGATATTTTGTCGATCATTCATAAACACGGTCTGCCAGGTGAGTTCCCAGAAGAAGCACTTCAGCAGGCAGTAGACACACCGGAAACGATTGATGAAAAAGACCTTGAAGGCAGACGCGACTTGCGCAATGAAACGATTGTGACGATTGACGGTGCAGATGCAAAGGACTTAGATGATGCCGTAACCGTGCAAAAGCTGGATGATGGCAAATATAAGCTTGGCGTGCACATTGCAGACGTTTCTCATTATGTCACAGAGAATTCTCCGATTGATCAGGAAGCTTATGAACGTGGAACGAGTGTCTATCTCGTCGACCGCGTCATTCCGATGATTCCGCATCGTTTGTCAAACGGTATTTGTTCATTAAATCCAAAGGTCGATCGTCTCACCCTGTCTTGTGAAATGGTTATTGATCGTAACGGGAAAGTCGTCAAACATGAGATTTTCCAAAGTGTGATCAAAACGACAGAGAGAATGACCTATTCCGATGTGAATAAGATTTTAGTCGACCAAGATGAAGAGCTTCTAAATAAATATGAGCCGCTAGTGCCGATGTTCCAAGAGATGGAGAAGCTTGCAGAGATTCTTCGTGACAAACGAATGGAGCGCGGAGCTGTAGACTTTGACTTCAAGGAAGCAAAAGTACTTGTAGATGATGAAGGCGCTGCGAAAGATGTTGTCATTCGTGAGCGTTCCGTTGCAGAGAAATTAATTGAAGAATTCATGCTTGTTGCAAACGAAACGGTTGCAGAGCATTTCCACTGGATGAATGTTCCGTTCATTTACCGAATTCACGAAGAACCAAATCCTGAGAAACTTCAGCGCTTTTTAGAGTTCGTGACGACGTTTGGTTACATTGTGAAAGGGACGTCAACGAACATTCACCCACGCGCACTTCAAAGTGTCCTCGATGCTGTCAGGGATCAACCAGAAGAAGTCGTCATTCAAACTGTGATGCTTCGCTCTATGAAACAGGCGAAGTATGATCCAGAAAGCATTGGCCATTTTGGATTATCAACGGAATTCTATACACACTTCACATCACCGATCCGCCGTTATCCGGATTTAATCGTGCATAGACTGATTAGAACCTATTTGATTCAGAAAAAGACAGATGAAGCGACCTTAGAAAAGTGGGGCCAGCTGCTGCCTGAAATCGCAGATCATGCATCTACAATGGAGCGCCGCTCAGTCGATGCAGAGCGTGAAACAGATGACTTGAAAAAGGCAGAGTTTATGCTAGATAAAATCGGTGAAGAGTTTGATGGTATGATTAGTTCCGTGACGAACTTCGGTCTATTCGTTGAACTGCCGAATACGATAGAAGGTCTTGTCCATGTCAGCTACATGACTGACGACTACTATCGCTTTGATGAACAGCACTTTGCCATGATCGGTGAACGTACAGGGAATGTCTACCGTATCGGTGATGAAATCACTGTCAAAGTCGTGAATGTCAATAAAGATGAGCACTCAATTGATTTTGAAATCGTCGGTATGAAGGGCACTCGCCGTAAATCACCAAAAGATTTCAAGTTCAAAAAACGAACAGATCCACCAGCGAAAAAAGGGCGTGGAGGTCAAAAAGCCTCTGGGGAAAAAGGCAAAGAGGATAAAAGCGGAAGTGACTGGTTCACAAGCCGTAAAAAGAAGAAAAAGAAAAAACGCGTATTTGAAAACGCACCGAAACAAAAACGCAAAAAGAAAAAGTAACGTGCCAAAAAGCAAATAGGGCATCACGCTCTATTTGCTTTTTGACCACATGGCGTCAGCATTGTCGAAAGCTGGATTGTTTGATAAAATAATCCGTACGATTTGGACCGTGTTTGTGTCAAAAGGAGGGTGTACGCCAATGCCAAAGGGAGAGGGAAAGGTTGTTTCCCAAAACAAAAAAGCAAATCATGATTACTTTATAGAAGAAACGTATGAAGCTGGTCTTGTGTTGCAAGGAACTGAAATCAAATCGATTCGTGCTGGAAAAGTGAATTTAAAAGATTCCTTTGCCAAAATCGAGCGAGGAGAAGTGTTCCTTCACAACATGCATGTGAGCCCATACGAGCAGGGGAACCGTTATAACCATGATCCGCTGAGAACGAGAAAGCTGCTTCTTCATCGCAAGCAAATCAGCAAATTGATTGGTGCGACGAAGGAAGAAGGCTACTCACTTGTGCCTCTGAAACTCTATTTGAAAAATGGCTTTGCCAAAGTGCTGATTGGAATCGGAAAAGGGAAGAAGAAATACGATAAACGTGAAGACTTGAAGAAAAAAGATGCAAAACGTGAAATCGAACGTGCCTTCCGCGATCGTCAAAAGCAATTCTAGCCTGATGCTGATGGCTTGCTGAGAGCGGAAGCATTATGCTACAATATGTTATGCAGTAAACAATCATCGCTGTTTTGACAGAAACCACCAGTTGTTTCGAGCAGTGAGATTGTTATAATAGTTATATACGGAAGCAGTGAAGCTGAACTTCCATCCCGTATATCCCTTTTACAAGGGGACGTTACGGATTCGACAGGGATGGTTCGAGCTTAGGCTGCGAGCCGAGAGGCGATCTCGTTAACACGCACTTAAATGTAACTGGCAAAACTAAAAGTTTTAACCAAAACTTAGCACTAGCTGCCTAATAAGCGCAGCGAGCTCTTCCTGACATCGCCTATGTGTCTGTGAGGAGCCCAATGAAGTAGGCTACGCTTACGTTTCCGTCTGAGGACGTAAGAAGAGATCCATCAGACTAGCTCTCCAAGCGCCCGTCAGCAGGCATGAGGATGAGTGAACACAAAATATGTTGACTACGCTCGTAGACGCTTAAGTAATCGATGTCTCTGGACGTGGGTTCGACTCCCACCGTCTCCATCAAAACTTTTAGAATGCAGTCGCATCAAGGGTTTTAAAGCCCTTGATGCGGGTCTGGCAACATTTTGGCAACATTTTAAAAAACTTCTTCTTTCATAAAAGCTACAACTTCCTTTTGTGTGGAAGGGTATATATGGCTATAATTGTTTAGTGTTTCTGAGAACTCCTCCATTTTTTTGGAGGGGTTTTTTGTGTTAATTCAGTTACTTCAAGTACACCTATCTATCATCCGTATTTTTGGAAAATCAAAAAACAAGTAGAGAAAGGAGGGATAGATCTATCTTGTGTAATGCTTCTTATTACTTATTTTTACATAAATGTTGGAAGGCGAAAAGGAAATTTGAGATAATAAATTGAAATTACCTTGGATATACATGAAAAGTAGATGTGTAGAATGTTTGATTTTTCTCTAATTTGGGAGGTGAACTATAATGAATGGTATAGATATATTAGAGAACGCTTCAAGACTTGGTCAATTAATTCTTTTCTTCTCTGGATACGCTCTTTATTGGAAACTAGTCAAAACAAAAAAAGAGCGCCCTCTCACAAAGTACGAAAATTTCCTTAAATTTTTTGTAATGTTGGGCATGGTCATTTATTTTCTCTCGTTTTTATGTTTAAACTTGTGGGCGTAATATGTCGATTTATGTATGATTGAGTCTAATGGGTTTAACTCTCTCTTAAAACCCTTTATTTTACATAAATGTATGATAAAGTGATTTTAAGTTAAAAAAAGGGGGAGTTAATATGAAAAGATTAGTTTTTTTAATGTTAGCATTAGTTCTGGCTGTGACTGCCTTTGTTCCAGCTGCTGCTGCAAAGACACAAAGCACAAAGGGATTAGAAGGTTTGACAGAAGAGCAAATTGAGAAGTCTTTAAAAGAAATTGAATACATCTTCACAAAGATTATCATTTCTGATAAAGAAAAAGGCTACACCATTAATGAAGAAGAGCTTGCAAAATCACATTATACAAATGCAGAGAAAAATGGCATGATCGCTTTCGCAAAATTAATGAATCAAGAAGCGACTACGAAAAGTAACACGGTAACTCGCTGTGTCGAGGATGCAGTTGGTATCGCTAAAGGTACTTTAAAGCATCTGCAAAAAGCAATAGATAAGGGAGATTGGATGACAGTGGCAGTTTACTTAGGCGGTATGGGCCTTGCAATTAAGCCAAGCGTGTTATTCGTATTCATGCTATTTTGTGGTGCGCCAGTAGCCAAAATTGCTCCTGCTCAATATGAATAAGAGTAATATGTAAAATTGGCCGTCCACCTGGGCGGCTTTTTTACATTACTTGAACTTTCACTCATGCTTCTCTTTATCCCATTCTATTTCATTTCTAGACATCAGGTTTTTAACAGCCTTACGGATCGCGAGTTCATCTTTACCCGTTTTCTTTTTAAGGTCATCCATCGAAGGGTTGTTGCGAAATCGGCTCATATTATAAATGCTTCGGTATAACTTCCTTTCAAGATCCGTCACGTCATACCCTCCTACAAAAAGAATGTACGTTCGATTATAAATGTTAATAAAAAACCCTTCAACTTGAAGGGTCATTTTAAAGAAGATACTTTATCAGTAATTTTCATTTGTTCTCCAGAACGTTCATACGAGAATTTAGCCACTGTTTCATCTTCATCTATATAAGGAACTTTCCAAAATACAGCTATTTGATTGACTGTATCATTATCTTTGCCAATGTTTGCAGCTAAGTCATCACTATACATTTCAACCATGTTATAAGCGGTTTTACTTGTGTTCAACGCGTCAAATGACAAGTAAACAAGAGCTATTAATTTATTATTCTCATTTGAACCCATATCTTCGTTAATTTCAATTTTTTCAATCGATGTGGTTTTATAGTTCTCTTCGATAATTGTTTTGATTTCTATTTTTGCATCATCTTTTACCATATCTAACTCATCTTCTTCACTGTTATCTTCAACTTCTTCTGAGGTATAATCTTCATTTTTCTCTTCCTCTGCATCTGTATCTTTAGGCAAAGTTTCCTCCTCAGATATAACTTCAGAATTGTTTGTTTTTAAATTTATTTCAGCAGTAGCTTTTAGTTCTGAGTCACCGCTAATCTGTGAACCACTGAGGTTAGATCCATTATCTCCAAAAAGTTCTTGAACAACTTCAGTTTGTTCAAGAACCGGTAGTGTTTCGACATATATAATATATTTCCCATCATCAAATACTGTGTCACCTTCATTAAAGAATTTATACTCGAAAGATCCATCCTTTTGAACAGCTGTATTAACTATGGAGTTTTTATGGGAATTTTTTTGTTCAAGACGAATCCTTAGTTTCGTATCTTTAGGTAAGTTGCTTTTCCCGCTAAGGATAATAATTTTATTGTTTGTGATTTCTTTATCCAAAGTGATCTTTACGTTTAATTTTTTTTTAGTTTCAATGCTTTCTTCTTTTTTACTGGAGTTACTTGTGGATGTGTTTTCTGCTTTGCCACAAGCAGATAAGAATAAGGCACATAAAATCATAAAGAGAAAAGTTTTAAGGTAATTCAATATTAACCCTCCGTATCAAATAATTTCCATAAAAGTTTATCATATTAACAGGGGATAATGTTAAAGTGAGGGTTTTGTGGCATCATTCTGGCATTAAAAGTTTAAAAACGCTCAACTAATAATAAACAAAACATTGAATAGTAAACGTATCTAATGAATATTACAAACATACGAACCCCATCTAATAGACTCCCACCGTCTCCATCAAAACTTTTAGATTCCAGTCACATCAAGGGTTTTAAAGCCCTTGATGCGGGTCTGGCAACATGAAATATTTAGATTAAATAAAAGAAGACGCTATTGATAGCGTTTTTTTTATGCTTTTTTAATTTTTTAACAGAAAAGCCAAATGGGGATTTTTTTACTAATAATTTGAATGAATAGCTAAATATAACCATCTTTTAACCGATGAAATGTAGGGATGTTACACCATATATTAGTGGGTGAATTTATTAAACTTAAAGCCTGAAAATAACAGCAGGAATGCAGAAGGAGTTTATCTCAGTGAACAAAGTAAAGACTAAATCACTATTCGCCACGATGATTATGCTTGCCGTGCTGATGGTATTCGGTACAGCGTGCAGCAATCAAAAGGCAGAAAAAGAATACGCCGAGTGGTATGAGAATTACAGAAGTGATATTGAAGACACAATGTTTGCGTTTGCTAAAAAGATGGTGGCAATTGATGCAGGTAATGATGAATGGCTTGGATCTGTCGAGAAGTCACTTTTTGATGTACAAAAAGTCATTGATGAGGGTAATGAAAAGAAAAACGTTCCTGGTGCTTATAAAAAAGCACATGAGTATTTGCTAAAAGCAAACAAAGGATATCAATATGCCGTAGAAGAAACACCGAAAGCACTTGAAAATCTTGATCTTGAATCACTGGATAACATTTCGAAAAGACTCGACAAAGCATACGATCAAACAGCCAAAGCCGATGACGAAGTAGAAAAAGTCTCAAAGGATAAGGAGTAATTCACACATGAAGACAAACAAAAGGACAATGCTTTCAATATTTCTTCTAGTATTTACATTGATGCTGAGCACAGCATGCGGTAAAAATGAAGTAGCAAACGGTTCATCGTCAAATAAAACGCCGGTAAAACAAGAAAAAATTGAAAAGATGACCGATAAAGAATATGCTGCATGGTATAAGGGGTATTTAAAACGTTTTGAAGATAGAATTATGCCTTTCTTTTTTTCATTAGTTCCAATGGATGATGTTTATGATAAAGAATGGGCTAGTGAACTTGAGAAGAAAATTGATAGTCTGCGAGAATTACTTAACGAAGCCAAAGAAAATGAAAACAAAGTTCCAGATACGTATAAAAAGGTAAATAGTTACTTAGTGAAAACAGATGACAACTTAGAGCCGATTTTCAAAGATATTTTAAAGGTTGCCAAGCAAGATAAGGTAGACGGTGATGATTTGAATTTCATAGATTCTAGGATGAAGAAAGCATTAGAAGAGATGGTTCTTGCAAAAGCAGAGGTTAGTAAAATTGAAGATGAGAAAGCTAAAAATACAACAAAAGATAATTCAAAACCTTGATTTAGAAAAATAATGCTGGAACCTTTTAAAGGATATAAACCGAACTTGGTTCACAGCAGAAAAAGAGATGTCAGATCTGGCATCTCTTTTCTTATGTACGGTTTCTCAAAGAAGACACCAACCGAACAAACAAAGGAAAAACGACAACCACCGCAATCATCATCAAAAATCCATCCGGCATAAGTTTTACAAACGTTGTCTGAATCATATAAACCGCAATCAGCAGCAAGTAACTGATCAAAAATAACAATCCAGAACTTCTCTTTTTAAACGGTTTTTCTAAAAGAATCAGCATAAACAGCCCCGTCATAATCATCCAAAAAGTCATATTCCTTTCGAGTCTCCTCTCCATTCATCCCCACATTGTACAGATATTTCTCCGAACGCAACATACTTCTCCCTCAAATTAAGCAAAAAGTAGTGAAAATATAAGGAATCACGAACCGATGACGCCTGAAATTTTACAAAAAACCTCCAACCAATTCAAAATCACATCTTCCCATTTGAGACGTCCTCATATATAGTAAGATTAGACTAGTTCTAAATAACTGAAATTGGGGCGTTTACATGGATTCGATTGTTTTACATTTTATTGTGATCATGAGTGTTTCTGGCATTCTGTCCGTGATATTATCAATCATTGCTCATGCAAACCGCCATCGATATATTGGCTGTCAATTGTTTATGTACATGTCTGGAGCAACTGCGATTTATATCTTTGGGCATACGTTTGAATTATTGGCTCGTACTCCTGGAGAAATCATGTTCTGGGTTTGTTTTCAATACATAGGTCTTCCGTTTATCGCACCGCTCAGTCTGCTGATTGTGCTGCAATTTACGGGGTTCCATCAATATTTAACAAAGCGCCGCGTGCTTCTCATCTTATTGATTCCAACTCTCACAACCATTATGGTGTTCACCAACTCTTTACATTCACTCTTTTATCGAAGCATCACGATGAATCCAGTAGATGGGTTTTTATTGGCTGATTTTACGATTGGCTATTGGTATATCATTCATGGCGTTTATACGTTTGGCTGTTCGATGCTTGCTATCTTTATGCTGCTTTGGTTTTTACGTGTCACAAAAAAAGAATATTTAAAGCAGATTCTGATACTGTTAGTGGGAATGTCATTACCAATTTTGACTTCTTTTATTTATTTATTAGGCGTTACACCCCTACATATTGATCCGGTTCCTGTGGTGATGTTTATCACCAACGCACTCTATTTATGGGCAATTATGTCGTTCCAGCTCTTTAAGCTGTCTCCCATTGCAATGGAGCGTGTGTTTGAGCATATGTCTGAAGGGGTTCTGATTTTAGATCGATATCGGACACTCATTGACTACAATCCCGCTGCTGCATCGATCATTCCAGCACTTGCGAATAAAAAGGGAATTGGCCATAAAATCGACGATATTTTCTCAGCAATCATCAAAGATTCAGCGTTCATTCAATGGCTGCGCTCTCCGCAGGATCATTCGCAATATGATTTAATGTGGAAAAAGGAAAAAGACCAGTCCTGCTATTATCATCTGACCGCTTCGTCTCTATTTAATAGAAGAGGAGAGATCGAAGGCAGGCAAATAGTGATCAGTGATGTAACAGAGCAGCGTTTGCTGCAGGAAGAGCTGGAGCGTCGTGCGTATATCGATGGTTTGACGAATATTTTCAATCGTTCTTCTTTCATCGAACGAACGCAGATGATCTTGGAAGAGGATGCACAGGATACGGCTGTTATGCTGTTTGATATTGATTTCTTTAAACAAATCAATGACACACACGGACATCATATCGGGGATGAAGCGCTGCGTCATGTTGTCTCTATTTGTCAGGAGCATTTACAAATGGATGATTTATTTGGACGATATGGGGGAGAAGAGTTTGCCATTTGTCTGCCTCATCAGTCATTTAAAGAGGCATGTCATATCGCGGAAAAAATAAGACATTCGTTTGAAGCAAGTTTCTTTACAAATGATGAAGAAAAAGTGCGAGTGACAGCGAGCTTTGGAATTGCTCACACAGCCAATGATCCTTGTGTATTAGAGACACTTCTATTTGAAGCGGATCAGGCCTTGTATATGTCAAAACGCCAAGGACGGAACCGGATTTATGCATCCACTGGTAAGGGCCATGTGCTGTATCAAGAGCAGGATCTTCCGAATTGACTGTTGTCCTGACATTCGATATGATAAACATAACATTTGAACGGTTTCCTAAAGGGGAGTAGCTTTTACGGTTTGGTCGTCATTACAGAAACATCCGTTGTTTCTCGGCTATTCCGGCATGAACAATGTTAGCCAGACCTTTGCCTATCACACATGAGGCAAAGGTCTGGCTATTTTTAAGGTCTTTTTGCATCTGTGTGATAGAGAAGCGGAACAAATGATGCTTTTAATCCTACAGATGAAAGGATGATCGATCTTGAAAAAATATGTGATGGCTTTCCTATTTTCCGGAACGCTTGTATTAAGCGGGTGCTCCGGCTTGCTTGATCAGGTCAACGATACAACGACATATGTCACTGAGGCAAATGACTATGTGACAGACATTCAGCAATTTACAGAGGATTTTCCAAAACTCGCTGAAGAAGCTGTGCAAAATGCCGCCAAAAAAGCAGAATTAACGCAGCAGCTTGAATCATTGAAGGCAGACATTCAAGATTTTAATGAAGTCACAGCGCCAAAAATGGCAGAAGACCTGCATGCGCAAATCATTGAAAAAAATAAAGTGCTGTCAGAGGAAATCCAAACGTATTTACAGCAATTGAAAGCAGGCGATATCGATGTTGCCGCCATACTGGAGGATCAGCAGGGATTGATGAAACAGCTTCAGCAATCCGTCAATCTTTTGCAGGATATCGAACAATTAACAAATTAGGACAAACACAGCTTTATATGCGGTGCTCAGCATATCTTTGCCTTTTCCGGTGGAGATATGCTTTAATTTAGGTACAGACAAGTCATAATGGAAAAAAGGTGATCACATGACAGAACATGAAGAAAGACATATGGCTTCGCCTAGAGCCGAAAAGGAAAAGGACCAATTGATCAATCGCTTAAAACGAGTGGAAGGACAAGTGCGCGGGATTCAGCAAATGATTGAAAACGATCGTTACTGTATAGATGTTGTGAATCAAATCTCCGCAGTCAATGCGGCTTTGAAAAAAGTCAGTCTTCATTTGATGGAAAAGCATACACACCATTGTGTTGCAGATGCTATCAAGAGCGGCAATGGGGATGAAGCCATTGAAGAGTTAATGACAGTCTTTACGAAACTGACAAAATCGTAGCATTTATGTTTACATCTATACCCTACTAGGGTATAGTAAATTGTAGAAAATGATTGATGGAGGCGATGAGAAGTGGAACAAGCAACACTTCAAGTGCAGGGCATGTCTTGCGGACATTGCGTGAAAGCAGTCGAAGGAAATGTAGGAGAATTAGCAGGTGTTGAATCTGTGAAAGTCCATTTAGACAAAGGACAGGTGGAGGTTTCATTTCACCCGGATCAAGTCACGTTACACCGTATCTCCGATGTGATTGAGGAACAGGGATATGATGTTGTATAAATAAGTATACGTGCTGCAAAACAGCACGTATTTTTTTCAAAATATAATACCCCCATGGAGTATGTGGAGAGGTGAGATCAATGAAAAAGGAAATTGATTTTCAAATTACGGGGATGACCTGTGCTGCCTGTGCAGGCCGCATCGAAAAGGGATTGAATAGGCTGGAAGGTGTGGAGGATGCCAGTGTGAATTTGGCGCTTGAAACTTCTCATATCATTTATGAAACTGAGCAGTTAACACCAGATGATTTGAAGCGAAAAGTTCAATCTCTTGGCTATGATGTGGTGATGGAGCAAGCAGAATTTGATATAGAGGGAATGACCTGTGCAGCTTGTGCAAACCGAATCGAGAAAAAAATTAACCGAATGGACGGTGTCGATCACGGGTCTGTAAACTTTGCCCTTGAGACACTTCAGGTCACATATCATCCGGGCCAAACGTCTGCAAATGACATAAAAGATGCGGTGCAGTCTATTGGGTATTCTTTAATAGAACCAGCTGCAGATCAAGCGGAGGAAGGAAAAAAAGATCACCGGCAAGCTGCAATAGAAAAGCAAACGGCACGCTTTTTATTCTCGATGATTTTATCACTGCCGCTTCTTTGGGCAATGGTCAGCCATTTTTCTTTTACGTCTTTTATTTGGCTGCCAGAAGCGTTTATGAATCCATGGGTACAGCTGGCGTTAGCAGCGCCGGTGCAGTTCATTGTCGGCTGGCCCTTTTATGTAGGTGCGTATAAGGCTTTAAGAAATAAAAGTGCCAATATGGATGTTCTTGTCGCACTTGGGACATCTGCCGCGTTTTTCTATAGTTTATATGAAAGCATTCAGTCAGCGATTAGAGGCACACATGAGGCAGCCCTCTATTATGAAACAAGTGCTGTCCTCATTACGTTGATCGTGCTCGGAAAATTAATGGAAGCAAGAGCAAAAGGAAGATCATCAGAAGCGATTCAAAAGCTGATGGGCTTACAGGCGAAAGAAGCGGTTATCGAGCGAGATGGCAAACAGATGACTGTGCTTATTTCTGACGTGAAAGTGAATGATCTTGTGTTTGTCAAACCCGGGGAAAAAGTGCCGGTAGATGGAGAAATCATAGAGGGGACAACCGCAATAGATGAGTCCATGATTACAGGAGAAAGTCTGCCTGTTGATAAAACAGCAGGAGATATGGTCATTGGGGCAACGATCAATAAAAATGGATTCATCAAAATAAAAGCGACTAAAGTCGGGAAAGAGACCGCTCTTTCACAGATTATCCGAGTCGTAGAACAAGCGCAGGGCTCAAAGGCACCGATTCAAAGAATGGCAGATCAAATATCAGGGATATTTGTTCCTATTGTTGTAGGAATTGCTGTGCTCACATTCCTCATATGGTTTTTCTTTGTTGATCCAGGAAATGTGACGTCAGCACTTGAAACCTTTATAGCCGTCATTGTCATCGCATGTCCGTGTGCGCTCGGCCTTGCGACACCAACCTCTATTATGGCTGGCAGCGGCCGTGCGGCTGAATCAGGCATTCTGTTTAAAGGCGGAGAGCATTTAGAAGTGACTCAATCACTCGACACGGTGGTGTTAGATAAAACAGGGACTGTGACAAAAGGAGAGCCTAGTCTGACAGATGTACTGGCATATGCCAACTGGACAGAAGATACGCTGCTGCAGCTAGCAGGCTCGGCAGAACAGCAGTCGGAACACCCGCTTGCCCGGGCGATCACAGACGGTATGAAGGAACGAGGTCTTGAAGCGGTCGAGGTTGAAGCGTTCCAAGCAGATCCAGGTCATGGAATTGAAGCAAAGGCAGCAGGACACAAGCTTTTGATTGGAACGCGTAAGCTATTACAGAAACATCATATCCAATATGAGCAAATTGAAGCTTCTGTCACAACGCTGGAGGAGCAAGGGAAAACGGCTATGCTTGTTGCGATTGACGGTGAAGTCGCCGGCATTGTCGCGGTTGCAGATACAATCAAATCATCCTCTCCACAAGCCATCGCTCGTCTAAAAGAGCAGGGGATTCACGTTGTGATGATGACAGGTGATAATAAACTAACAGCAGAGGCGATTGCGAAACAGGCGGGCATTGATCATGTCATTGCTGAAGTGCTGCCTGAAGAAAAAGCGGCTCACATTGCAGCGCTCCAGGAACAGGGAAAGAAAGTCGCCATGGTCGGAGACGGTATCAATGATGCCCCAGCCCTTGCAACAGCGAATATTGGGATGGCTGTGGGAACAGGGACAGACGTTGCCATGGAAGCAGCAGATATTACGCTCATGACGGGAGATCTCCATGCCATTGCAGATGCGCTGGAATTTAGTAAAAAAACAATGAGAAACATTAAACAAAACCTATTTTGGGCGCTTGCCTATAACTGTATTGGGATACCGATTGCTGCATTTGGTTTCCTTGCGCCATGGCTTGCAGGAGCAGCAATGGCCTTTAGTTCCGTGTCCGTTGTGCTGAATGCGCTCAGATTGCAGCGATTGAAGCCAATTAGAGAGGGAGTGGCAGAATGAAGCTGAATGTCAAATGGATTTGGACCGTTAGTGCATTGTTCTACGTTGCTCTTGTGCTCATTGGATATACGATTTATGATGAATTTTTTCCAAATCAACATACACCAAGTGAACAGATGCAAAATCATTAAGACTTCGCCAAAAGCGAAGTCCCAGCGTGTAGACAAACCCTCGCATTCTTTGTCAGGTCTGTGCGCCAGTGCTCACGAAAGTCTATTCGCTCCGCGCTGGTGCTCGTCCTTCCTAGACTTCAAAGGTTTTTTCCATCACGCTGAAAAGAAGACAACGTGTGAAAACAAAATCATTTTAACACGTTGTCTATATATTCTAAGACTTCGCCAAAAGCGAAGTCTTTTTTTTACAATATTGTGGAAAAACCCACCTTTTTAAAGATTTTTCATAAAAAATTCACTTCTTTTTGTTCCTTTTTGTCGTTTTTTGTAGGTTCGTCGTTAAGATGCGATTAAGCAACAAAGAAAGCGTTATCAAAAAAAGGGGGTTCACGTATGAAAAAGTTAGGGTTAGCTTCTCAAATACTCATTGCACTTGTTCTGGGTGTTGTCGTGGGAGCGCTGTTTTATCAAAATGAAACCGTTATTAATGTGTTAACGCCGATTGGCGATATATTCATCCATTTAATTAAAATGATCGTTCTTCCAATTGTTATTGCTGCATTGATTGTAGCAGTTGCAGGTGTTGGAGATATGAAAACGATCGGAAGACTCGGCGGAAAAACCATTCTTTACTTCGAGATTGTGACAACGATTGCATTAGCAGTTGGACTGCTTGCAGCAAACTTGTTCCATCCTGGTACAGGAATTGATATGAGCAACATGGAGAAAGGTGATATCTCTAAATATGAAGAGACATCTAAGGCTTCTTCTGAAAAAGCGACTTTCTCTGAAACGTTGGTGCATCTTGTACCGACAAACGTTTTCCAATCCATTGCAGAAGGTGATCTATTACCAACCATCTTCTTTACAGTCTTATTCGGATTAGGAATTGCCGCAGTTGGAGACAAAGGAAAACCAGTATTAGGATTCTTTGAAGGTATACTCGAAGCTATGTTCTGGGTGACCAATAAAGTGATGAAGTTTGCACCATTTGGTGTATTCGCGCTCATCAGTGTGACGGTGATCAAATTCGGGGTCGGAGCGCTTCTCCCGCTAGGCAAACTGGTACTTGTCGTTTACGGTACAATGGCATTCTTCGTCATTGTTGTACTTGGCATTATTGCGAAAATGGCTGGAACAAGCGTCTTTACACTATTTAAAGTATTAAAAGAAGAAATCATTCTTGCATTCTCAACAGCAAGTTCAGAAGCTGTACTGCCTAGATTAATGGACAAAATGGAGAAGTTCGGCTGCCCGAAAGCGATCACGTCGTTCGTTATTCCAACAGGCTACACCTTTAACTTAGATGGAAGTGCCATCTATCAATCCATTGCTGCGATATTTGTTGCACAAATGTACGGCATGCCTCTTTCCATCTATGAGCAAATTACGTTACTATTAATTTTAATGCTGACATCTAAAGGAATGGCTGGTGTACCAGGTGCATCGATCGTTGTTGTCATCACAACTCTTGGTGCTATGGGACTGCCGCTTGAAGGACTTGCCTTCATCGTTGGGATCGACCGACTTCTTGACATGGTTCGTACAACAGTGAACGTATTTGGTAACTCACTTGCAGCCATTGTCATGTCTAAGTGGGAAAAAGTATTTGATCAAGAGAAATCGAAGAAGTATATTGAGGAATTAAAACAACAAACAAAAGCAGCGTAAAAAAGGAGATCTTTTCAAATGACGAAGCTACAGGACAAGCAAGTTCGAATCGAACGTGACTTTCTAGGTGAAAAGGAAGTAGACACTCAAGCATATTATGGAATTCAAACATTACGTGCAGTGGAGAACTTTCCAATTACAGGCTACCGTATTCATGAGGAACTCATCAAAGCATTAGGGATTGTCAAAAAGGCAGCCGCACTTGCAAATATGGATACACAGCGACTATATTCTGGTCTTGGAGAAAAAATTGTTCAAGCCGCAGATGAGGTCATCGAAGGAAAATGGAACAATCAATTTATTGTCGATCCAATTCAAGGCGGGGCTGGCACTTCAATGAATATGAATGCCAATGAAGTCATTGCAAACAGAGCGCTTGAACTACTAGGAAAGGAAAAAGGCGCTTATACTGAGCTAAGTCCAAACACGCATGTGAACATGTCGCAGTCAACAAACGACGTTTTCCCAACAGCGATTCATATTTCAACATTGAATATGATTGAAAAACTACTTTATACGATGGAAAAAATGCATCAAGTCATGACCGAAAAAGCGCAGGAATTCGATCATGTCATCAAAATGGGACGTACGCATCTTCAGGACGCTGTTCCAATCAGACTTGGACAAGAGTTTAGTGCGTATGCAAAAGTTCTTGCTCGTGATATTAAACGTATCAAACAGTCTAGACAGCATTTATATGAAGTCAATATGGGTGCAACAGCAGTTGGAACTGGATTGAATGCGGATCCTAAATATATTCGCCAAGTGGTTGGCTACCTATCTGACATTAGCGGATTACCGTTAGTTGGCGCTGAAGACTTAGTCGATGCAACGCAAAATACGGATGCTTATACAGAAGTATCGGCTGCACTTAAAGTATGTATGATGAACATGTCCAAAATGGCGAACGATATTCGTTTGATGGCTTCAGGTCCAAGAGCAGGCTTTGGTGAGCTGCACTTGCCGCCGAGACAGCCAGGTTCATCCATCATGCCAGGGAAAGTCAACCCAGTTATGCCTGAGGTCATGAACCAAGTGGCATTCCAAGTCATTGGGAATGATCACACAATCTGTCTTGCATCAGAGGCTGGCCAGCTTGAACTGAATGTCATGGAACCAGTGTTAGTGTTCAACCTGCTTCAATCTCTCAGCATGATGAAAAATGTATTCGAGTCCTTCGTGGACAACTGCTTGCGTGACCTAAAAGCAGATGAATCTAGATTAAAAGAATATGTAGAAAAGAGTGCCGGTGTCATGACGGCGGTGAACCCGCACATTGGTTATGAAGCGGCTGCACGAATTGCAAGAGAAGCCATCCTTACAGGCGCATCTGTACGTGAGCTTTGTCTGCAAAATGATGTGTTAACAGAGGAAGAGCTTGATGTCATCTTAAATCCTTTTGAAATGACAAAACCAGGTATTGCTGGTGCATCACTTTTAGAAAAGGATCGTTTAGAAGATTAAGCGGCATCATGAGAAGCGCACACCGGCAAAGTTCCGGTGTGCGCTTTTTCATGGAGGTTTGTTTTTCTTTAGCTCACATAGTATACTATCGTCAATTATTAGGGATGTGACTGCGTTTGAATCTACTGAAAAAATGGCTGAATACAGAGCCTTATTTAATTGTGCTGCTCATTGTACTGACGCCGATTGGCGGAGAGTTTAAATTTTATCCGTTTGAGGACAGTTTTCGGGTCAGCTTTGGAACCGTTGTCTTTTTCTTTATCCTGCTTCAAATGAAAAGATTTCCGGCATGGGCAAGCGGCATTATCGCTGGGATATCTGTTTTTGTGTTTCGCGTGCTGCTTGATACAGCTGTGACAGGGCATCTTCCGCTTGAAGAGGCAGTTTCATTAAGATTTCCTTCCCTGCTTTATTATGTTGTCTATGGCACACTCTTTTATTTATTGAAGGTCAGACGTTTCCGCGATCAGCCATGGCTGATTGGAGCAACAGGCATCGTCATGGAGCTGTGCGCAAGCGTTGTTGAAATCATCGCACTTCGAGGCACGATGGATGAAATTTTAACGGTGAGGACGCTGTTCCAATTATTTGTTTTGGCGATATTCAGAAGCTTTTTCGTGTTGGCTTGTTATACAATGATTCGCTTATATGAAGAGCAGGCGAGAGAGCGTCAGATGAAAAAGGAAAAGGAACATCTGCTGATGCTTCTGTCTAACCTTTACACAGAATCTACATATTTTCATAAAACACTCGCACATGCTGAGCATATTACGGCTACATCCTATCAATTGTATCAATTCCTTCACCACGCAAAGGATGCGGAATCATTGGATTTGAAAAAGCTCGGTAAAACCGCCTTGCAGATTGCAGGAGAGGTGCATGAAATCAAAAAGGATAACCAGCGGATTTTTTCTGCCTTATCAAAGCTGATTCATGAGGAAAACTTCCAGGCTTATGAGAGTCCTTCTCATATCGCTGGGCTTGTTATTCGCATTCATGAAAATTATGCAGAATCTCTTAAAAAAAACATCGTCTTTCATTATGATGAAGATGGAAAGCATCCCGCCTATCACGTGTATACCATTCTATCTTTGTTAAATAACATCGTATCCAACGCTGTTGAAGCCATTCCTGTAGAAGGAGAGGTGTCACTTTCTATTTCACAGAAAGAAAACCACGTGATTTTTCAAATCAGCGACAACGGGCCTGGCATAAAAGAACGTAATCATCATGTGATTTTCAAACCGGGCTTCACTTTAAAATACGATCAGGCTGGGAATCCATCGAGCGGTATCGGGCTTGCCTATGTAAAGGATACAGCGGAGAAGCTTGGCGGAAGTGTTGAGATGAAGAGTATCCCAAATGAACAAACGATTTTCACATTAACGATACCAGTAGATCAAGTCAGTAGAAAAGAGGGGATTGGGAGATGAGATTTTTTATTGTTGATGATGATGAAGCCGTTCGTTCTTCACTGGCTCAGCTCATTGAAGATGAAGAGCTTGGCATTGTGGCCGGGGAAGCAGAGGATGGCGCAGAGTTAACAGCCAGCTACTTAAATGATTTGCACATTGATATCTTATGTATTGATCTATTGATGCCGGAAAGGGACGGGCTTGAAACGATTCGAGCGATCAAGGATGAGTTTCATGGGAAATACTTAATGCTGTCACAGGTTGAAACAAAGGAATTAATCGGACAGGCGTATACGCTTGGCGTCGAATATTATGTGACAAAGCCGATCAATCGTGTAGAGGTCTTAAGTGTTCTCCATCTCATGATTGAACGTCTTCATTTAGAGCATTCAATTGAAAATATTCAGCACTCACTCAAATCGGTCATGCAATTTCAGCAGCGCGGTCAGACGAAAACGAAGCAGCGGGGGAAAAGTCTTGCAGAGGCGGGGCAGTTTTTGCTGGCGGAGCTTGGCATTGTTGGTGAGAAGGGGTCTAAAGATTTATTAGATATGATTCTGTTTACAGACCAGTATTTAGCGCTGCATGCTGATCATCATGATTCCTTTCCTTCTTTAAAGATCATTTTCACTGGGATTACAGAGGATAAGTTAAGTGAGCCCTACACATCGGCAGACATCGCAAGAGAAGCAAAGGCAGCCGAACAGCGGGTAAGACGTGCGATCAACCAATCATTAAAGCACATCGCATCACTTGGGCTAACCGATTTTTCTCATCCAACGTTTGAAAATTACGCATCTAAATTTTTCGATTTCACCATCGTACGAAAGAAAATGAGTGAATTGACGAAAGAGATGAGCGGAAGAGAAGAACACACCCGTATCAATGTGAAGAAATTTGTGCAGGTGCTTTACTACGAAGCGAAACGTATTTTTATGGAAGATTAAAAAAAGACATGCTCTCCAATTAAGGAGACATGTCTTTTTTTGTGATGGATTGCAGGTGCATCTGCAGTACGGAGCGTATGAGCTGAGGCGGTATACGTTCGGGCTGCACGATTCCATTCAATGCAAGCCCATTGATGACCGCATAAAGCCGCTCAGTTTCTAATAAAAGATCAATATCAGTTAACAGCAGCCCATCCTCTTTCAATTTCATTAAACAATATTGAACCGTTTGGAAAAGCTCGTCATACATCTTTGCATTGAGCGGCTGTAGATCTGGTTCAGTCAGCGCCTTGACTGTAAAAGCCTGCCACACCTCCATTTCAAATTTTCGTTCTTCATCAAGTGGAAGAAGCTGCTCCAATAAAGTGAGGACATTTTCCTCCGTTGAACCGTTTAATGCAAGCCCTGTAATCCGCTCCTTGACTCTTTCCTGAATTAAATTCATAGAGAAGAGAAATAACTCTTGCTGTGTGGAAAAATAATGACGCATAGAGCCGGCTGAAATTCCAGCTTCGACTGCTATTTTTCGTACAGAAGCGTTTTCCAATCCCTCTTGTTTAATCACTCTCATTGCAGCTTGAGCGACCTTTTGTTTTTGTTTATGGTGATCGACGATTTTTGGCATACATTGATTTTAGCATAGCTGTTGTTTTTTTAACACAGATGTGTTATTTTTTATTTAATACAATCGTATTAAAAAGGATGTGGAGAAATTGGTCGGGTTATTGATTGTGGCATGTGAAATTGGTTTTTGGCTGTTTATTCTAATGGGCTTAACGCTTCGTTATGTGTTTAAACAGAAAAAGTGGGGTGCTTTTTTTCTTGTCTGTACGCCAGTTTTAGATCTCATCCTTCTTGCGGCTACTTATATAGATTTAAGGCAAGGGACTGTGGCGAGTGTCATCCACGGGCTTGCGGCTGTTTATATTGGTGTGAGCCTTGCCTTCGGACATCAAATGGTGAAATGGGCAGATGCTAGGTTTGCCTATCGATTTGCAGGAGGCCCTAAGCCAAAGGGAAAACCAAAGTACGGGAAAGAGCGGTCTGTGTATGAAATGATCGGCTGGGCGCGGCATTTCATTTCTTATGTTATTGGAGCGGGGCTGTTATATGGATTAACCTATCTCATCCAAGCACCAGAGCGGACGGAAGCGCTGATGCAGCTTGTCAATACATGGGGGATGATCTTAACGATTGATTTCATCATTAGCATCAGCTACGTCATTTGGCCGAAAAAGCATCCAGAAAATATAACAGGCTGACAAAAAAGACAGGCGGATTCACTCCACCTGTCTTTTCTTATGATGACAGCCCTTTGTAAATGGTGTCGATATTCCATTTCATCATCTTATAGTAGCTGTCTCCATCTTCGCCTTCTTTTCCAATAGAGTCAGTGAAGACTTTTCCTTTGATCGGAACCCCGGTTTCCTCAGAGAGGCTTTCAAGGCTGCGTTTATCAACACTTGTTTCAAGAAAGAGTGCAGGAACTTGATGATCTTTGACAAAATGAATAATGCGCTTCATTTGTCCTGGTGTTCCTTCACTTTCTGTGTTGATCTCCCAAATATAGCCGGCTTTCAATCCATACGCCTCTGCAAAATATTTGAATGCCCCTTCACTTGTGACAAGGAGTTTTTTATCTTTTGGCAGCTGATCAAACTTGTCTTTTGCTTCATCGTGAAGAGCTTGAAGCTTTTTGATATAGGCTTCTGCATTTTTTTCGTAATCCTCTTTATGTTCAGGGTCCGCTTGAATAAGCGCATCTCGGGCATTTTGGGCATAAAGGATCCCATTCTCAACATTCAGCCATGCGTGAGGGTCCTGCTGGCTTTCAAGGCCTTTTGAGGACAAATGCTTCACTTTGACGCCTTTACTCAGCTCGGCTACAGGTGCATCATCCCCGTCCTTGCCGCTCGATTCAAGCAGCTTTTGAAACCAGCCGTTCCCTGTTTCAAGGTTCAAGCCATTATATAGAACAAGGTCTGCATCCGTCGTATACTGAACATCCTTTGGCAGTGGGTCAAATTCGTGCGGATCTGTACCAATGGGAACAATGCTGTGAATAGAGACATGCTGCCCGCCTACTTCCTTCACAATGTCATAAAGAATAGAGTAGGTCGTGACAACTTTTAATGTGCCGTCATCTTTACCGGAATTACTTTGCTTGGTCGAACAGCCTGCGATGATCATAAGGGCAATGAATACTGCGGTCAAACGGATAGCAAATACCTTCTTCATATATGTCCTCCTTTTACATAGACGCTTCCTTTTTTAAGTGCGTTCGTTTTCGTTTAGATTTTAATGATCTCCATAGAATGCCTTGCTTTGGTGAAAAGATAAAGGCGCTGCCGAATAAAATAGTCGCGACCAGCACGATGGAAGCGCCAGATGACAAGTTATACGTAAAACTAAGCCCAAGACCTACGACAGCAGAAACAGCACCGAAAAAAGCAGATAAATAAATCATGATCCAGAGCCGGTCCGTTAAGAGATAAGCGGTGGCTGCCGGCGTGATCAGCATGGCAACGACAAGAATAATCCCAACGGTTTGCAGTGATGCAACGGTCACAAGGGTCAATAAGGTCATGAGAAAATAATGAATCATACGATTCGGCAAACCGTAAACCGAAGAAATCACCGGATCAAATGAACTAATGAGCAGTTCCTTGTAGAAAACAATGACGGCTAGCAAAATAAAAATACCGACTCCCAGTGTAATCCACATATCAGATGATCGAACAGCTAGAACGTTTCCAAATAGAATATGATATAGATCACTTGAACTTTTCAAAAATGTGATCAAAATAATTCCGATTGAGAAAAAGGCTGTAAAGACAATGCCGATGGCAGAATCATTTTTTATGCGGCTGTTTTGACTCACATAACCGATCCCAATCGCTGTTAACACGCCAGTTAAAACGGCCCCGAAGAAAAAGTTAATTCCAAGCATATAAGAGATGGCGACCCCTGGCAGTACGGCGTGTGAAATGGCGTCTCCCATCAGAGCCATGCCGCGTAAAATGATAAAGCAGCCGATAACGCCGCAAATGATGCCTACCATGACGGATGTAAATAGCGCTTTTTGTAAAAAAGCATATTCAAAGAGTCCGGTTAAAAATTCCATTACACGTCTCCTCCTGCTGATTTTAAGAATGGCAGCTGTGTTTCATATGCTTCCAGCATGATCTCTGGGCGAAGGATGTCATGTACAGGCCCTGCTTTGATGAGCTTTTTATTTAACAGAACAAGATGGCTGAAATAATCATCTGCCTTACTCAAATCATGATGGACAACCAAAATGGTTTTCCCTTCATCTCGTAATTCCTTCAAAATGCGAACCATTGTTTCTTCACTTGCCATATCAATCCCGACAAATGGTTCATCCAAACAGAAGAGCTGTGCGTTTTGAGCGAGTGCCCTTGCAAGGAAGACACGCTGCTGCTGTCCGCCGGATAACTCACCGATTTGTCTTTTGGCAAAGTCCTGCATCCCGACTTTTTCTAAACAGTGATACGCATATGCCCGGTCTTCTTTTTTTGGACGTTTGATTAGTCCGAGCTTCGGATATGTTCCAAGTAGTACGGTATCCAGTACATGAATCGGAAACGTCCAATCTAAATCATTTCTCTGCGGTACATAGGCGATCTGTTTTCTGACTTGTTTAAATGGCTTTTCAAAAAAACGAATATTCCCTTGGTCTTTTTCAATGAGATCCAAACATGCCTTGAGTAACGTCGATTTACCAGCACCATTTGGACCGATGATTCCTGTCATTGTCCCTTCCTGTATGGAAAGAGAGACATTCTCTAATGCATCCTGTCCGTGATATGAGACATGAAGACGGTCGATTGTTAAAGCATTTGACATCTCTTGCGGCCCCTTTCAATCATCATTGCACTTCCTAAAGATATATGCATACATTAAATAATTTTGACTAAAGGATGAAATGATTCTCTAATGCTAATTTGTTTCCTTAGGGAAACTTTTATTTTATTCTAAGCGTCTGTCCTTCTTTTGTAAAGAGAAAAACTGCAAACGATCGTTTTTATGTTATGCGGGGGGCGGGGGACATGAGCTTGGTTTATTGAAAATCCGTGTGACAGAATTGGACACAAAAAACCAATTATTTCTTCAGAAATGATTGACAGAAGACAAGAACTCCTCATATAATAAAGGTAATCCAATATATGAATATATGCTCATATATAAAGTTTTTGATTTTTAATAGGTTTCATCGATCCAGGGAACGTTATTTATCATATAGAAAAAAGGTGAGAACATGAAAAAAATGAAGGATGAATACGTATTAAGCGGTCTTGATTGTGGAAACTGTGCACGTAAAATTGAAACAGGTGTCAGCAAAATGGATGGCGTTGAAGCTTGTTCCGTTAATTTTGCGACAGGGACATTGACTGTCACACATGTAGATAAGCAAGAAACGATGTCAAAGCGTATTGAAAAAACGGTTCAGTCCATCGAACCTCATGTGAGTGTATCACCAAAAGAAGAAGGGCATCACCACGATCATGATCATGGGACAAAAAATTTAAAAGCGATTGTGCTCAAATTAATTGGCGGTGCAGTCATTGGAACAGCAGCTTATTTTATACCAGAAGATGGCTTACTGAAATTTATCATGTTTTTCGCAGCGTATTTACTAGTCGGCGGTGATGTGGTTTTTAAAGCGCTGAAAAATATCGTGCGCGGCCAAGTATTTGATGAAAACTTCTTAATGACCATTGCAACAGCTGGCGCTTTTGTCATTCAGCAATATCCAGAGGCTCTGGCAGTGATGCTGTTTTACCAAATTGGAGAGCTGTTCCAAGGAGCAGCAGTGAATCGTTCAAGACGATCCATTAGTGAACTAATGAATATTCGCCCTGAATATGCGAATCTCAAAGTAGGAAATGAAACGAAAAAAGTGAAGCCGGAAGAAGTAAAAGTCGGTGACCGTATCGTCGTAAAACCGGGCGAAAAAATTCCACTTGATGGTCTCGTCATTGAAGGCTTTTCACTCGTGGATACCTCTGCATTAACAGGTGAGTCTGTGCCGCGGGATGTAGAAGCAGGGAAAGAAGTTCTTGCAGGATTTGTGAATCAAAACGGTATTCTTGAAATTGAAGTGCAAAAAGGGCTAAGCGAATCGGCAGTGACGAAAATTTTAGATTTGGTTGAAAATGCGAGCAGCCGAAAAGCACAGACAGAAAACTTTATCACTAAGTTTGCAAAATACTATACACCGGCTGTCGTTGTATTGGCATTGCTGCTTGCCTTTGTGCCGCCGCTTCTCATTCCATCAGCTCAATTGTCTGACTGGGTTTACCGGGCACTCGTTTTCCTTGTGATTTCTTGTCCTTGTGCGCTTGTCGTGTCCATCCCATTAGGGTTCTTCGGAGGAATTGGGGCAGCTTCTAAACGAGGCATCCTTGTAAAAGGCAGTAACTATCTAGAAGCACTAAACTCTGTGAGCTATGCTGTATTTGATAAGACGGGCACACTCACAAAAGGGAACTTTACAGTGACCAATATCGTGACAACGAGCGACAAGTGGTCAGAAGAAGAGCTGCTTTCTTTTGCAGCTTTAGCAGAAGCCCACTCCTCACATCCGATTGCTGAATCAATTAAAGCGGCATATGATTCGCCGCTTGATGAAAGCAAGATCGAAGCATATGAAGATATTGCGGGACATGGAATTAAAGCAACCATCAGTGGTTCCCAAGTGTTAGCGGGTAATCATCGCTTGATGGAACGAGAAGGCATTTCATATGAAAAAGAAAAACGAAGCGGAACGGTTGTGTACATGGCCATTAACGGTGAGTTTGCCGGATCGATCTTGATTGCAGATGAATTAAAGGATGATGCAATTGAAGCCGTCTCAGCTCTAAAAGCATCTGGCATTCAAACAGTCATGCTGACTGGTGATGCCAAGCAAGTTGGAACAGCGGTCGCCCAGCAAATTGGCATTGATGAAGTACATGCCGAATTATTACCGCAGGATAAAGTAACGAAATTAGAAGAAATTGATCAGAAAAAAGCGCCTCAAGAAAAATTATTATTTGTTGGGGACGGCATTAATGATACACCGGTATTAGCAAGAGCAGACATAGGAATTGCGATGGGCGGACTTGGTTCAGATGCAGCGGTAGAAGCGGCTGATATCGTCATTATGACAGACCAGCCGTCAAAAGTAGCAGAAGCCATCGCTGTCGCTAAACGAACAAGAAGAATTGTATGGCAGAATATTGCTTTTGCTCTTGGGGTTAAAGGGGTTTTCCTATTACTCGGAGCATTTGGAATTGCGACCATGTGGGAAGCCGTCTTCTCGGATGTCGGTGTGACTGTACTCGCTGTTTTAAATGCCATGAGGGTAATGAAATAAAATTGTTAGGAAAAATTCATGAATACCATCTTTCATAATGAATCCCCTCTTGTTAAAATAGAAGAAGTTGGATAATGGCATTATTCTAAGCTATTATCCTTTTTCTTTTGAAGGAATGAAAAAGATAAGGTAGGTGCTTATGTGAGTAAAAAAAATAATCAATCATCATCCATTAAATTTGCTGTCATTTTAACCATTATCGCAGCTCTTCTCATCGGATTATTCGTCGTCATTGGAAATAACAACAGCAAAGAAGCACAAACGGTTGACAGTAAGCCTTCTATTAAAGGACAGCCTGTCATGGGAGATAAAAACGCAGCCGTACAAATCGTCGAGTTTGGGGATTATAAATGTCCATCATGTAAATCATTTGAAACAGACATTTTCCCAAAGCTGAAAGCGGACTACATAGATAAAGGCGATGTATCATTTTCGTTTATTAACTTGCCACTTCCTGTTCATGGAGATGGCGCAGTGCTGGCAGCACTAGCTTCTGAAGAAGTGTGGAAAGAAGATCCGAAAAACTTTTGGGCATTTCATGAAGCTGTCTATCAAGCACAGCCAGATAGTGAAGCAGAATGGGTCACGCCTGCTAAGCTGACAGAGCTAGCGAAAAAGACAACAAAAATAGATACGGACAAGCTTAAAGATAACCTATCAAAGAAAACATATCAGCCGCAGCTGAACACAGACGATCAGCTTGTGAACCAATATAAAGTGAATGCAACACCAACTCTTTTCATTAACAATAAACAAGTCGAAAACTTTTATGACTATGATGAAATCAAAGAATTAATTGATCAAGAGCTCAAAGGGAAAAAATCATGAAGAATAAGCTTGTTTACTTATACAGTGCTTGGATCGTCTCTATTGTTGCGACGATGAGCAGCCTGTATTTAAGTGAAGTAAAGAAGTTTATCCCATGCGATATGTGCTGGTTTCAGCGCATTTTCATGTACCCGCTCGTGCTTTTACTTGGAATTGCGACATTCAGAGGCGATGTGAAAGTGAAATATTACGTTCTGCCTTTGGCTGTGATTGGCGCTTGTTTTTCTATCTATCATTATATGGAACAAAAGATACCTGGCTTTGCATCGATTCGCCCTTGCTTGAGCGGTATTCCTTGTTCCGTTGATTATTTGAACTGGTTTGGTTTTATCACCATTCCACTACTAGCCCTTATTGCATTTATTCTCATCATCATTAGTATGCTGCTGTTAAATGCAAAAGAAGATTGAAAGAGATAGCCTGCTTATAAGCGGGCTATTTTTTATTTTTGCAAAAAGATAAAATTTAAAGAAAATTTGTATTGCTTTTCACCTGTGTCAGATATACATTAAGGGAGTAGTGTTAGATGATCAGATAAAGGTAAGGAGATAAGCGGAAAATGGCATGGGAAGTCTTAAGTATCATTGGCATTGTCGCATTCGCTATTAGTGGCGCGATTGTGGCAATGGAGGAAGAGTACGATATTCTTGGTGTGTACATTTTAGGGATTGTGACAGCATTTGGCGGTGGAGCGATTCGGAATCTATTAATTGGTCTGCCGGTGTCTGCTTTATGGTCACAGGGCAAAATGTTTACGATTGCCCTTGTATCCATTACGATTGTGTTTCTTTTTCCAAAGCTTTTGCTCAAGCATTGGAGCACATGGGGGAATTTCTCAGATGCGATCGGTTTAGCAGCGTTTGCGATTCAAGGCGCATTATTTGCTGTGCAAAGAGAACTCCCGCTCAGTGCAGTTATTGTGGCAGCCATTTTGACTGGAAGCGGCGGCGGAATTGTGCGTGATTTATTGGCAGGGCGGAAGCCGCTTGTGCTAAAAGCAGAGATTTACGCCGTATGGGCAGCCCTTGGCGGCTTATTCGTCGGACTCGGCTTAGCGCAAGGAGAGCTTGCATTATATCTGCTGTTTGTCATCCTCGTCGTATGCAGAGTTTGTTCCTACTTATTCAAATGGCGTCTTCCCGCCAGGTCTTATTTTTTAAATAAAGGGTAAAACGAAAAAAGGGCGATTCCGCTCTTTTTTGTGTTTAATAAGAGCTGAATATCAGCAGATGATGGAGTTTTCGTGTAAAATAAAAGCAGGGTCTTTTGTTCATCATTTGAACAATACATATGATGAAAATTTTGTCAGCTGGCTGAATATCTAGATTCAGCCTTTTTTTGCCTAGATGGATTGTTATGTGTTGGTTTCACTTTTTGCGGAATACTAAAAAAGCACTTCTGAGCGGACGGATGGATGAAATGAACACATCTTTGCATGTAAGCAAAACTTGACGAAAAATATACATAGGAGGGACATGTACTAGTGGAGATTTTTTTGGCAGTGCTTGTACTACTGGCACTCATTGCAGTATCTAATATTATCAATCGTTTTGTCCCCTTTATTCCCGTTCCGTTAATTCAAGTGGGCTTAGGAATATTGGTGGCAGCTTTTCCTTCAGGTTTACATATTTCTTTAAATCCTGAACTCTTCTTCGTTCTATTTATTGCGCCGCTGTTATTTAATGACGGGAAGCGTACCCCAAGGGACGAGCTATGGAAATTAAGAGCACCGATTCTTCTTTTAGCGCTTGGTCTAGTGTTTGCGACCGTCATTGTAGCGGGATATACCATTCATTGGATGATTCCAAGCATACCGCTTCCAGCCGCATTTGCGCTTGCAGCGATTTTATCACCGACAGATGTGGTGGCAGTAAGTGCTTTATCCAGCCGTGTGAATATGCCAAAGGGCATCATGAGACTGCTGGAAGGCGAAGGGCTGATGAACGATGCCTCAGGACTTGTCGCCTTTAAATTTGCCATTGCTGCAACGGTGACGGGAGCATTTTCAATTGCTCAGGCATCCTTTAGTTTTGTACTGATTGCAGCAGGCGGGTTATTGACTGGATTTATTCTATCCTTTTTTATCATTCGTTTTCGCTATTTTCTCCGCCGTTTAGGAATGGACGATGTCACAATGCATATCATCCTGCAAATCCTTACACCATTTGTGATTTATTTAGCAGCGGAAGAAATCGGTGTATCCGGAATTTTAGCCGTTGTGGCTGGCGGTGTGACACATGCCATTGAGCAAGACCGAATGGAAGCGAATTTAGCCAAACTGCAAATTGCTTCATCAAACACATGGAATATTATTTTATTTATTTTAAACGGACTTGTTTTCGTTTTACTTGGATTGCAGATTCCGGATGTTTCTACAGTCATTTTCCAAGATGAATCCTTTAACAACATGCAGGTAATTGGCTACATCTTAATTATTACGCTATGTCTCATGGTGCTGCGGTTCTTATGGGTATGGCTGTTCTGGGCAGGAAAATGGAGTGCAACAAAAAAGCAAAATGTGAAAAAGCCGAAGTTTCGCGCCTCGATGCTCATGACATTCTCTGGTGTCCGCGGGGCTGTGACATTAGCCGGTGCCTTCTCTATCCCATTTACGCTCGCGGACGGATCACCATTTCCAGAGCGGCATTTGATTATCTTCCTCGCAGCAGGCGTCATCTTATGTACACTCATTTTAGCCAGTGTGTTACTGCCTCTTTTATCTGAGAAAAAAGACAAACAAGTCGACGTGGACTTGGATACAAAGATTCAGCATGCGAAACGGAAGCTGCTGAGAAGCGCGATTAAAACGCTAAAAGAAGGGATGAATGAGGACAACAGGGAAGTATCCCTTGCACTCATCAATGATTACCGAATGAAGCTGAGAAATATCCAGCGTGAACCATACCAATTCGGGATGAGAAAACAAGAGCGAAAAATCAGACTGCACGGCATCAAAGCAGAACAGATGAAACTTCAACAATTAATTGATGAAGAGAAAATTGACAAGGAAGAAGCCTATGAGCTGCAAGAGAGATTTCATGAGCTGGAAATGCTGTATTCAAACTCCTTCAAAATCCGTTTTTCAAAGGTGAAGTTTCTCCGCTTGCTTCAATGGCTGCAATTATGGCGGCCGAATCAGCACATTTCAAGCGGTATTTTAGAAAAAGAGGACGCGTACAAACAAATCCGTAAGAGAACGGCTGAGGCTGCGGTAGACTCGATCAAACAGCATATGACAGATGAAAACCAGCAAACATGCCACCAAGTGATTGGTTTTTACAACCAAGTGATTTACCGCTGTGAACACGGTCCAAGCTTCTTCCAGCAAAAAGACCGTTCATTTGACCGGAAGAAAAAAGAGCTTAACTTCCAAGCTGTACAGTCGATTCGAAATGAAATTCAAACCTTATATGAAGATGGTGAGATCAATCGTGATATTGCCCATCATTTAAGGGAGTATATCAATGACATGGAAGCTGTTCTGCTCACCAATACGTGATGTTGTCATCTTCTCCCTCGTGTTTTATGATGAAGAAAGAGAACGAGCAGAGGGGAGATCAATGATGGCGTATTATGGAGCGATTGAAGCTGGGGGTACAAAATTTTGTTGTGCAATCGGCAATGAGCATGGAGACATCTTAGAGGAAATGACGATTCCGACAGAGCACCCAGAGAAAACAATACAGCAGCTTATTCCATTTTTTAAGCAGCATGACATTGCAGCATTAGGGGTTGGCTCCTTTGGACCCATTTGTGTTCAAAAGGATGATCCTTCATACGGTTATATTATGAACACGCCGAAAGTGGAGTGGAAGCATTATCCGTTCATTCCCGAGCTTGAGAAGCAATTAGGTGTCCCAGTATCCTTTACAACAGATGTCAATGCCGCAGCACTAGGTGAATTAACAAAAGGGGCAGCCAAAGGGCTAAGCAGCTGTTTGTATATCACGGTCGGTACAGGCATTGGTGCGGGAGCTGTTGTGAAAAATGAGCTTCTACACGGCCATTCACATCCTGAGATGGGACATATCCTTATCAGACAGGATGAATCAGATCCGTTTGCAGGTGTCTGTCCGGCACATGGAAATTGCTTAGAAGGGCTGGCAGCTGGACCAGCGATTGAGAAAAGGTGGGGAAAACCCGCCAAAGAGCTTACGCAGGAAGAAGCGGTTTGGGCACTTGAAGCGGATTATTTAGCGCAGGCGCTTATGCAGTACTCACTCATTTTAAGCCCAGAGCGCATCATCATGGGCGGAGGCGTCATGAAGCAAAAGCAGCTATTCCCACTCATTCGAGAGAAGCTGGCTGCTTATGTCAATGATTATGTGGATATGCCGCCGCTTGATACATACATTGTCTCCCCCGGGCTTGAGGACAAGGCTGGCATGACAGGTGCACTGCTCTTAGCCGTCGAAGCGAAGAGAAACGCCTGATAATAGAGTTTTGAAACACAACATGAGATAATGAAAGAGATGGAATCTATAAAAAAGGTGGTTGTTAAAATGGTCAAAAGCTTGAATGATACCGTAACATTGAATAACGGAGTCGAAATGCCTTGGTTTGGTTTAGGTGTATTCAAAGTGGAGGACGGCAATCAAGTGGTAGATGCCGTAAAAGCAGCCATACGAAACGGATATCGCAGCATTGATACGGCAGCTGTTTATAAAAATGAGACAGGCGTAGGAAAAGCGATTAAAGAATCTGGCGTGAAACGAGAAGACTTATTTATCACATCTAAAGTATGGAACACAGATCAAGGCTATGAAAAAGCGCTTGAAGCATTTGACGCAAGCTTAAACCGATTAGGTCTTGATTACTTAGACCTCTATTTGATTCATTGGCCTGGACCAAATGCAGATACATTTAAAGACACATGGCGCGCACTTGAGAAGCTTTATAAAGATGGGAAAGTCAGAGCCATTGGAGTCAGCAATTTCTACATTCAGCATTTAGAAGAGCTGTTAAAAGATGCTGAGGTTGTTCCAGCTGTGAACCAAGTGGAATTTCATCCGAAACTGACACTTGTTGAACTGCGTCAATATGCAAAGGAAAAAGGCATTCAGATTGAGGCATGGTCTCCGTTGATGCAAGGGAAGCTATTAGATCATGACGTATTGAAAGACATTGCTGCACGCTACAACAAATCTGTTGCTCAAGTCATCTTGCGCTGGGATCTGCAAAGCGGTGTCGTGACAATTCCAAAATCAATCAATGAAGAACGCATTAAACAAAATGCAGACATCTTTGACTTCGAGCTTTCCAAAGAAGACATGGAAAAAATCGATGCATTAAACAATAACGAACGCGTCGGCTCAAATCCAGAGACGATGACGGTTGGGTTTGAATAAATAATAAAATCCTCTTTCTTATATGAGAAAGAGGATTTTTTACGTACTGCTTCGGCGCACAGCCAAGAGCATGATAAAAGATAGGATCACAATACAAATCGTCCAAGCCCAAGCAAGCTCCATTCGTCCAGAATCAATTGCCACATAGATAGCGGTTGGGAGTGTTTGCGTTTTTCCTGGGATGTTGCCGGCAAACATTAAGGTCGCCCCGAATTCTCCAAGGGCTCTAGCAAAGCTGAGGACGCTGCCTGACAATAGAGAAGGCAGGGCAAGTGGTACTGTTATATAGGCAAAGACTTGGAATGAATGAGCACCATCTACTTTTGCAGCCCCTTCAATATCTGACTCAATCGTAGAAAATCCAGCTTTTGCAGATTGATACATAAGGGGGAATGCCACAACCGTCGATGCAATAACTGCCGCCCACCATGTAAAAATGACAGGTTGGTGGAAGATCCATTCAATCACGCCTCCGATCAAGCTATGCCTTCCGAATATGACGAGCAATAAAAACCCTACAACTGTTGGCGGAAGGACAAGCGGCATCATCAAAAGCGTTTCTACGATCATTTTCCCCTTAAATGAAGTTCGCGCCATCCAATAGCCAATCATTGTACCAAAAACTGTTGCCAGCAGCCCGCTCACAACGGCAACTTGCACGGACAGCCAGATGGGAGAAAGGAATTCTTCAGTGAGCATGGGCATTATGTCACTTGAAAGCCGTACTTTTTAAAAATGGATTTGGCTGCTTTTGATTGAAGAAATTGAAAAAAGGACTTGGCTTCCTCTAACTGTTCTGTCCCTTTTACGATCCCTACTGGGTAAATGATCGGGGAATGCATGTCCTGATTGGCTTCAGCTGCAATCTTTACTTTTTTGGAAACGAGGGCATCTGTCTTATACACAACACCTGCTTCCACATTTCCTGTTTCTACGTAGCTTAAAACCTGCCGTACATCCTTGCCGTACACAGCGTTCTTTTTCACTTGATCCCAGATGTTCAGCTTTGTGAAAATCTCTTTGCCGTATGTACCAGCGGGAACGGATTCAGGTGTGCCAAGAGCAACCTTTCCTTTTATGTGCTCGACGTCTTGAAAGCTTTTAATAGAGGAAGAGTGATCTTTTGGCACAATGAGTACAAGCTCATTTTGGATAGCATCCTTGATAAAATGTTGATCGATGTCTCCAGATTTCACAAGCTCATCAAAGGGCGCTTCAGCTGCAGAGAAAAAGAGATCGGCCTTTGCCCCTTGCGCAATTTGCTGCTTTAATGCGCCGGATGACCCGAAATTATTTGTTAATATCACATTCGGATGCTCATCATTATAAGTAGATTCAATTTCCTTTAGTGCATCCTGAAGACTTGCCGCAGCTGAAATGACAAGCTCAGTTTTTTTGGTTGTATCCGATGACTTCATCTCTGTTTGACACCCGCTCAGGAGCAAACAGATGGCGATGAAGGCGAAGAACGCATACTTCATGTTCACACCTCTTATTATTCAATATCATCTGTATCCTTTATTATAAGCAAACTTATTTGACCATTCATAGGCTTTCAGTAAAAAGAGAAAAGAAAAAGCCGCCAGAAGGCGACTTTTAATGCTGATAAAAACGGAGCAAATTCCCATTAATCACTTTGTCTGATAAGGAAAGCTCTTTATTGGCTTTTTCGATATAAGGCTGACACACCTCATCCTGTTCAACAGGCTCTTTTGTTTTTTGATCATAGCAGGTGTTCTTTGTATAGAGATAATCATCTGTAATAAAGTTCCCGTTTCTCAAAACAGCAAAAGGCGTCCGTTCGTTTGAAAATAAGTCATTGCCAAATTGAATGGCATCCTTCGTTTCAATACCGAGTAAGTGCAGGAGTGTCGGCTTCACGTCGATTTGCCCAGCTGTTTCAGAAATTGTCTGCGGTGCTTGATCTGTGACTCCCGGAATGTAAATCAAAAAGGGAACCCGCTGCAATTTCACAGCATCAAACGGTGTGATTTCATCTTTATTGAGCAGCTCTGCCATTGCCTGATGATGTGCCTCGGAGATGCCATAGTGATCCCCCATGAGAACAAACATTGTATTGTCATACAGTCCTTCTTCTTTCATACGTTCAAAAAATGTCTTAATGGCTTCATCCTGATAGCGGACGGTCGTCACATAGCGGTTTAAAATGGCGCTGGACGAATCATATTCATCAATCAATTGATCGTTTGGATCGATTTCAAATGGAAAGTGATTGGTCAAGGTAATGAATGTGCTGTAATAAGGTGCCTTCAACTTTTTTAAATAATCAATGGATTGGTCAAAGAAGTCGATATCCTTTAAGCCCCAGCCAGTTGAATTCTGTTCATTGACTTGATACGAATCGACATCATAAAAGCGGTCAATCCCAAACGATTCATACATCACATCACGATTCCAAAACGTTTTATTATTCGCATGAAATTGGACGGATTGATAGTTCTTTTTTTTCAACTGCTTGTATAACGTGTCGTATTCGTTGTCACTCGCTGTGAAAAAGACAGCGCCGCTGCTAGATGGATAGAGGGAATTTGCGACAATAAACTCTGAATCCGACGTCTTTCCTTGCTCAGTCTGCTGATAAAATTCATCAAAATAAAAACTCTTTTTAGCGAGTTGATTTAAAAAGGGGGTGATGTATTGTCCATTCACCTTTTGATCAACGACAAATTGCTGGGTTGATTCGAGTGAAATGAACACAACGTTCTTGCCTTTAGCAAGTCCAAAGTACTCTTCGTTTGGTGCACTGTAATCAGCCTTTGTGTAGTTAGCTACGGTTGAAAGTGTATCTTCATCTGCAAAGGCTTTTTGTCCAATTCGCGCTGTTTGGGCAGCGCCGTCATACAGGTGGAACTGGAACAGCCCAAGGTTTCGTACAATCACTTCTCGATCATAAGAGCTTGTCAGAAAACGAGGGTGATCCATCATGGCTGAACTGACATGAAACAATAGAAAGCTGCAGCACACGGCATAATATGTTTTGATCGTCTTGAAGGAGGCTTTTGGCGCTAAAGGTTTACGTTTTAACAGCCATGCCAGTACCACGAAATCAATGAGCATCAGCAAAAACAGCGGGTGGAACAATTCTGTCATACTGCTGCCCATATCCCCCATGTTTTTCGCTTGGAATAATACAGGGATCGTAATGAAATCAATATAAAATCCATAAAAGATCGTATTCGCTATGAGAATCGCCGTCAAAATAAAATTTGCGGTCAATAAAAAAATCTTTTGCTTCTTTTCATTTAAAAAAAGAGCAATCCCAAACAAAGGGAGCAAAAAGCTAAGTGGATTGATCAAAAGCAGCCATTCATGAAACAGATTGGCCGTTCTTATGTGAAATCCGAATTGATATATGATGTATGTTTTCATCCACATGAAGAGGATGGAATACACTAAAAACCAGTGATTTTTGAAGAACGCTTTCATTTATGTAGCTCCTCATCATTCTGTATTCAGCTGCAAGGCAAAAACACTTATCTTAAACCTACTAAAAAAATGAGGAATGATCAATTCATATCCTGTGTTTTTCGGAAAAACTCTTTTTAATTCATTAGAATGGGATGGATATGCCGCAGATGATGGCGATGTAATAGCAGGTAACGACGGTAAGAGCAGCTAGTACGACTTGTTCTCCTGTGCTGCCTGTTTTGACATAGAAGGGAAGACGCACTTTAATGGAAGCTGGAAATAAAAATTTAATCCCGTTCACTGTTCCTGCATCCAGGATGAGATGACTTGCCATCCCGACTAGTAAACCGATACTTAGGCTGTCATTTGGAATGTATGTTGTCGCTAGAAAATAAATGATCAGCAAAAATAATAAACTGTGTGTAAACGTGCGATGACCGAATACACTGCTGATCAGTGCCGAGAGCAGCGGGAATTTTCTGCCGATTTTACTTTTTGTATGGCAAAGATCAGGGATCAGGGCACCAACTGATCCAGCAACAGCCATCGTCACTGGGTCTAATCCATAATAGTAGGCAACGGCTGTAGAGGCGGCAACTCCGCCCATGATGTGTGTTTTTCCTGTCATGATGCGTACTCCTGTTCTATCTTTAGTTCAAGTACTCACTATATCAAGGGTGGATTTATTCAGCAAGGCTTATTTCTAAAGAAAAAGAGGCCAAAATGGTTGGCTGAATGGAAAAACATTCTATAATAAGGGAGAAGTCATGTTGATACTAACGATAAGGATGCGATTCGGATGGGTAATGCAGACATTTTAAAAGAAATTGTTCTTGTACATTATGAAGTCAGCCGTAAATTAAACCGCAAGTTACTTGAGTTAGAGAAAGACATCACGCCCCCGCAGATATATGCTCTTTCTATTTTGATACAAGGCAAAGTATCACATGCCGAAGAGCTGAAGCAAAGACTCTCTTTAAACCCTGGTGCAGCCTCTATTGCACTCAATAAATTATGTGAGCAGGGTTATATTCAAAGAGAACGGGACAAGGACGATTCATCACTTGTTCGTTTAGAAGTCACGGAAAAAGGGATGGCGATTTATGAAAAGCATACACGTCTTTTCGGAAAAGTGATTCAGCATATGATGTCAGACTTCACAAAGGATGATTTAAAAACCTTTCTGTCGTACTTGCAAAAAATGAGACAGACCTTTCATGATGATTGAGCCTCTTCCCTTGTATAATGCTGAGCGCTGTAGCGCAAATTAAACAGGCAACCGCATTATATGAAAAGGGAGGAAACAGCGATGTCATTTTTCCAAAAGGATAAAAAGGCGAAAAGTGAGAAAAACCATCAGCAGGTAGATCAGCTGTTAGAGGAAGCAAGTAAAGAGCTAGCAGGCGATCCGCTTCAGGAAGCTGTACAAAAGAAGAAAAACAACCAACAATAAGCAGGTAAAGGGCAGAGAAACCGTTCTCTGCCTTTTTTCTATGTTTTTCCCTTTGACAGATGTGAGAATGTTTGATAACCTTCGTGTAGTAAAAATGAATAGAAATCCTCACGCTATGTCTCAGTGAGGTAGAGGTTGCGCGGATGATGAGTCACTCATAGGAGAGATGGAATCGTAGATCATGAGAAAAAAGGCATCAGCGCCGAAGTGTAAAGAGAGCTCCAACTTTCTTTATGCTGGGTCTGCATTGAATAAATGCAGGACTGCCACGTCTTTGAAGCGTGGAGGGCTATCCGGAGATCAAGGTGTATGTTTTGAAAAGCATGGACTTTTGTTCAGGCTTTTTTTTATGTTCTGAGTAACAAAAATAAGGGTATGCTGTGAATAAGTAATCCATGATGAACATAAAGAATGCAAGTCATTGCTTCACAAATATATCAATGAAGATACTGCCGGGTCTGGTCCAAAGTGAATAAAACGGAGGTACGGAAATGGAACAGACAAAAAAATGGGGTTTTTGGTTATTGACGGCTTTTGTCGTCGGAAATATGGTAGGTTCAGGCATTTTTATGCTGCCAAGTACGCTTGCCCAGCACGCCAGTCCTTTAGGTGTGACGATGGCATGGCTTGTCACAGGCGGCGGTGTGCTGATGATTGCGCTTGTATTTGGGCATTTGTCCATTCATAAGCCGCAGCTGACGGCTGGACCACAGAGTTATGCAAGGGCGCTTTTTAAAGATCCGAAAAAAGGGAAAGCGGCCGGTTTTACAATGGTTTGGGGATATTGGGTGGCAAGCTGGATTAGTAATGTCGCAATTATTACAAGCCTTGCTGGTTATTTGACGACTTTTTTCCCTATTCTCACCGTGAAGACTGAAGTTTTTACCTTTGGAAAAGAAGCGGTCACACTTGGCCAGCTCATGACGTTTATCGTATGTACCCTTCTTCTATGGGGAACACATACCATTTTAATCACTAGCTTAAGTGCTGCAAGTAAATTGAATTTTATTACGACCTTTTCGAAGGTGCTTGGATTCGTCCTTTTTATTGTGGCGGGATTATTTGCATTTCAAACGGCATTATTTGAACATTATTACTTCCCAGTTGAAACAGGCGGAAAAGGAGTGCTCGGACTTGGTGGCCAAATTCATCATGCGGCTATTTCCACACTATGGGCATTTATTGGGATTGAATCAGCTGTCATTTTATCAGGAAGAGCATCCTCACAGCGTGATGTGAAACGTGCGACGATTACAGGTCTTTTAATCGCACTTTCGATCTACATGATTATCACATTGATTACAATGGGCGTTCTGCCGCATGATCAATTGCAAGGCTCTGACAAACCATTCGTGGATGTGCTTCAGCTTATTATTGGGCCAGCTGGCGGAATTGTCATGGCACTGCTGGCGATTATTTGTTTGTTTGGTTCGATGCTTGGCTGGATTTTACTTGGTTCAGAAGTACCGTATCAAGCAGCAAAGGCTGGTGATTTTCCAGCAGTATTTGCAAAAACAAACAAAAAAGGAAGCCCTGCTTTCGCTTTGACTGTTACAAATATTATGTCACAGCTGTTTATCTTCTCTGTGATGTCACGTACGATTAATGAAGCTTTTACCTTTTTAACCACATCAGCGACACTTGCGTATCTTATTCCGTATATTGTGTCTTCCATCTACAGCTTTAAGGTCATCATGCAAGGTGACACATATGAGCTTCAAAAAGGAAATCGAACAAGAGACGGTATCATTGCACTTGTTGCGATGGGATATTCAGCTTGGGTCATTATTTCAGGAACAGCCGACTTGAAAACTTTTGGTCTTGGAATCGGTCTATTCTTAGTGGGTATTTTGCTTTATCCACTTATGTCAAAAGGATTTGCCAAAGAAACGGTATAGGATTAGGATAAGGAAGACGTTTCTCCATCTCTGGAGAAACGTTTTTTTATGATGCAGATGTCAATCGGTCCACAATGAACTCTAGCTGACCTTCTAGTGACACTGGGTCATTAAAGAAGTAACCGACGGGATCTATTTCAAATACACGTTTATTTTTGACGGCAGGAAGTGATGTCCAAATGCTGCTTTGATATACTTGGTCACCATTACTTTTTGAGCCGCTCCATGGACCTGTGAAAATATAGTCGCCTGCGAATTCTGGCAGCTTCTCAAGAGAAATGTTTGCATAGCCGACACCGCTGTCGATCGCTTCTTTTTTGACGGCCTTCGGTGCTTTTAATTTCAGCTCGTCATAAATGATTTCGCCCCCGCGGCCGAAGGTGTTTCCAAAAATATAAATACCTTTATCAAATGGCGATACGATCGAAACCGTTTTGCTGCCGACCGCTTTTGTTACCTTTGGTTTCACCTCAGCAATTTTGGTATCCCATTTCGTGATCCATTCTGTTGCTTTTTTTGGTGTACCTGTCATTTTACCGAATTCTTTTAACTGGTCTTTGAAGGAATATTGGTTGTATTTAACCGCTACAGTTGGGGCGATTTTTTTGTATTGATCAAACTTCTCGTCTTCTCCCCATGCAATAATCATATCTGGCTTCAAAGCGGCTACCTTTTCGACTGATGGGGTCCTTCCGAGATTTTCCACTCCATCTGTTTTCCCTTTATAAAAAGGGTTTTTAAAGATGGGTGAAGTTGTAGCAACCGGCGTCTTGCCGAGCGTGACGAGGTCCCCGTAATAGCTTTCTGCAAGAAGCACTATTCGTTTCGGATTTTTCGGTAGCTTCACTTCACCTTTGGCATCCTGATAGGTGATCATGTCATTCTTTTTTGCTGCAGATTGTTTATTTGAAGTGCTGCCGCAGGCGGCTGTAAAGATCATAAGGATGGATAAAGAAATCAAAAGAAATCCAGTTCGTTTTTTCACAAAAGTTCTCTCCTATTCACTTTCCTTTGATAATGATTCTCATTTTCAATTTTATCGTAACATGGTAGGAACAAAAATGCATCGGCTAATTTAGAACCAAAAGAAAAATGATGAAATTCTCACAGTTTTTTGCCGAAAATAAAGAAATTTATCAGAACAGTGATTTCAAAAAGAAAAGAAAGTGATATACTAGACTTCGAGATTGATAATCATTATCACTAATACAGAATAGACATGAACGGAAAGGAAGAGACTGGTTTTGGGCTCACAATCGAATAAACAGCTGCCAGCCAGCGATGATACGATCGATATTGTCACGAAGCCTTTTGGAACAGCAGCTGTTATCATCATAGGAATGATCGCTTTAGCATTTGGTCTTTTTTTATCAGTATCATTAGGAGCGGCAAACATTCATCTACAGACTGTATGGGAAGCCGTTTTTCATTTTGATCCAGATCAAACTTCACATCAAATTATTCGGGAATTGAGGCTGCCGCGTACAGTTGGAGCTGCCCTCGTCGGTGCCTTTTTAGCCGTATCAGGTGCCATTATGCAAGGGATGACAAGAAACGCGCTTGCGTCACCTGAGATTATGGGCGTGACAAATGGCTCCGCATTTGCGATTGCCATTGCATTAGCATTTTTCCCTGGCCAATCTTCTTTTACATTAATTCTTTGGTCATTTGTTGGAGCCGCACTCGGTGCCTCTATTGTATTTGGTGTCGGTACTATGTCAAAAGGGGGGCTGACTCCTGTAAAGCTCGCACTAGCTGGTACAGCGGTTGGAGCACTTTTGAGCTCCATCTCCTCAGCCATTGCCATCCGTTTTGACGTCGCTCAGGATATGAGCTTTTGGTATGCTGGCGGAGTAGCAGGTGTGAATTGGAGTAACATTCATATCATCATTCCAGTTGCCATTGCAGGACTAATCATTGCAATGATCCTTGCCCGTTCGATCACGGTTTTGAGCTTAGGTGAAGAACTGGCGAAAGGACTTGGACAATATACAAAAACGGTCAAGGTGCTTGGTATATTGGTTGTTATTCTTTTAACGGGTGCTGCCGTGTCGGTAGCAGGCTCTATTGGTTTTATTGGGCTTGTGATCCCTCATGTCACTCGATTCTTGGTTGGAGTGGACTACCGCTGGATTATCCCATGCTCCGCTATTTTAGGGGCCACTTTGTTAATTTATGCAGACATTGCTGCAAGACTGGTCAACGCTCCGTTTGAAACGCCAGTCGGTGCCATTACAGCGATTATAGGCGTTCCTTTCTTCTTATACTTAGCTAGACGTGAAAGGAGCGGGATTTAAATGGAAATGGTGCAGCAAGCAAAGAAAAAGAAATATCAACGAACGATGCTCATGATCTTTTTCGCGATCGTAGCTGTGTTTCTCATTAGTTTAAATACCGGAGAAATTCGAATCTCTCCGATGGATACATTGAAAACACTTTTTGGATTCGGAAGTGAAATGGATGAACTCGTATTATTCGAGTTCAGGCTTCCAAGAATGGTCATCGCTTTACTTGTCGGCGCTTCTATCGCTGTATCAGGAGCGATTTGGCAAGGTGTTTCTCAAAATGGTTTAGCTGACCCGGGTATTCTCGGTGTCAATGCCGGTGCTGGTTTTGCCGTTGTGCTATTTATCTTTGCATTTCAAGGCACGATGACAAATTTAGGTGATTTTACGATTTTTGTACTGCCGCTTTTCGCGTTCGTAGGTGCAGGCTTTGCTGCATTTCTCATCTATGTGTTAGCGTGGAAAAAAGGCATCACACCTGTTCGATTGATTTTAACTGGTATTGGTGTGAATGCTGCGTTTTCAGCAGCAATTGTGGTCATCCAGTTGAAAATGAGCCCAAATGATTTTAACCAAGCCATCGTGTGGTTATCTGGAAGCATTTATGGCTCGAGCTGGACGTACGTCTTATCTGTTCTGCCATGGATGCTGATTTTCCTTATATTAGCGCTTGTCAGATCACGCTACTTAAACATTATGAATTTAGGTGATCAGCTGTCCTATGGATTGGGCATTTCTGTTCATAAAGAAAGAAGCCTTCTCATGCTGATTGCCGTTGCATTAGCAGGTGCGAGTGTTGCTGTTGCAGGAAGTATCTCTTTCCTAGGATTAGCCGCACCGCACTTAGCTAGAAAGCTTGTTGGGCCAAAGCATCAAGGAATGATACCGGCCTCCGCGCTGATTGGCGCGCTGTTATTATTACTGGCAGATACAATTGGCCGCGTCATCCTTGCACCATCAGAAGTGCCAGTTGGCCTTGTCGTTTCTGCTTTAGGCGCACCTTACTTCATTTACTTATTGATGAAATCGAACTAATGAGGAAGGAGAGACAACATATGAAATCACTCGAAACAGAAAAGCTTTGTATCGGTTATCAAGACCGTTTGATTGTAGAAGATTTGAATGTCAGTATCCCAAAAGGCAAGGTGACAACACTGATTGGACCGAATGGCTGCGGGAAATCAACCATTTTAAAAACGATGTCTCGTATAATGAAATCCAATCGAGGAGCTGTTTACTTAAATGGCAAGGCTATCCACGAGACGCCGACAAAAGAAATTTCAAAACAAATGGCGATCTTACCGCAAACGCCCGAAGCACCAAGTGGATTGACAGTGTATGAGCTCGTGTCATATGGACGTTTCCCGCATCAAAATGGGTTTGGCCGCTTATCAAATGAAGATAAACGAATCATTAGGTGGGCACTTGAGGAAACGGGAATGATTGCTTTTCATGATCGGCCAATTGAAGCACTTTCCGGTGGACAGCGTCAGCGTGTATGGATTGCGATGGCACTTGCCCAAGAAACAGAGCTGCTCCTATTAGATGAACCTACGACGTATTTGGATCTTGCACATCAGCTCGAGATTCTTCAGCTGTTAGAACGCTTAAATAGGGAGCAGGGCCGAACTGTGTTGATGGTCATCCATGATTTGAATCATGCGGCGCGTTTTTCACATTACATGATTGCCCTCAATCAAGGGAAAGTCATAAAAGATGGTACGCCTCATGAGGTCATGACCAAAGATGTACTCAGTCGGGTATTCCATATTGATGCAGAAATTGTGCTTGATCCTAGAACGAATAAGCCGATCTGTTTAACATATGACTTAATGAATCATGAACGAAAGCTAGAAGCTGTGAATGGATAATAGATGTATAGGAACCCGGTGCAGCTGCCGGGTTTTTTTGCATGTTTAAAACCTCCTAGTCCTGCCATTTTCTCCAGTTGATATTTTTTCGCTTTTATGCAGAAAAGAGGTACTTTTTTACTTTAGACAATGGTAATATACGGTTAGAGATCATGCTAGAAAGGAAAGAGATGCGTGGAAACAGCAAAAATATTGATTGCAGATGACGAAGAAGCAATTGTGAAAATGGTTGAACGCGTATTAAAAAAAGAAGGATTCAAGCATATTTATAAAGCCTACCATGCAGATGAAGCATTAGATATTGTCAAAAACGAGGACATCCACCTCTTACTTCTAGATGTAATGATGCCCGGTAAGTCTGGTTTTGACGTTCTGCCTGAAATCAGAAAGTTAACGAAAGTGCCTATTTTCTATTTAACTGCAAGAACGTCTGATGTCGATAAACTGACGGGCTTTGCACAGGGGGCAGATGATTACATCACGAAGCCATTTAACCCGCTTGAGCTAGTGGCTAGAATTAAGGCTCACCTAAATCGAACATATATCTCCTTACAGGAGGAGCAAGAAGACACTCAAAGCCAATATCATTATGCCCATTTCTCCTATCATCCTCATGCAGCCGAATTGAAAGTAAGAGGAGAGGTGACGGCATGTTCTGCTCAGCTTCTTTCTTTGCTGAAGTACTTTTGTGACCATCCGAATGTGGTACTCTCAAAAGATCAAATCTATGAGAAAGTATGGGGCGTCCCATCATATGGTGATAACAACACTGTCATGGTTCATATTCGAAAGCTGAGAGAAAAGATTGAATTAGATCCGAGTCAGCCAGAATATATTGTGACGATCCGTGGTATGGGATATAAATTTATACCCCACCCTGCAAAGGTCCTTCAATAATTTATGAATTTACGAGCAAAACTTTTCTTTCACTTTGTCGGACAAATGTTTATTGTGATTGCCATTCTGACGATCGGCAATACGTTCTCTGAGAACTTATATTTAAATAAATACTATGAGAACATGACCGAAACTGGTTTAACAAAAGCTGATGGAGATACACTCATGAGCTGGCTTTATTTTAACGAGGATGGAAAAATGGAAGCCGACGATCAGCTCAAGCAAGCAGTGGAAAAAAGAGACGGCTGGCTGCAAGTGATTGATTCAAAGAAGAATACCGTTTATAGCTATCACCGCCCTAAATCAATTCCAACATCTTATCAAAAGGATGAAATGATCAAGATCTTTGAAAAAAGACAATTTAAAGATTACAAGATGTACTTCTGGCCAATTGAGATTGATCAAGAAAGTTTTACTGTGTTATATGGGTTCAAAACGAACAGCACAAAGGTAGCCAATTATCTGAAACAGCACGAGAAAAATTTGGCTGCATTATCTCAATATTCGATTGAAACGAAAGAATTCTTGAAGAGAATGAATGGATCGGTTCATTTGTTCAATGACGAAGGAAAATATTTAAAAGGCATTCGAGCCAACACAGATTTGAAACATAACGTAACAGATGTTGAACTGCTCAAGTATCAATCGAAGCCTTGGGAGTTTAGAAGTGATCTGTCTTATATGAAAGTGAATAAAAACCTGTATATTATTGTTTCGGTACCAAATAAAGTATACAGCCCGGACGAGCTTTACGATAAAGAGAGAGACGCTTTAAATCAATATACAACCATCTTAATTGCAGGTCTTGCACTCACTATTATTATTGTCATGACATTATGGTATTCGTATCGTTATGGGCTGCCAATTTATCACATTATTCGCTGGCTGATTTTCTTATCAAAAAATAAATTGCAGGAACCAACAAATAGAAAGGGAATTCCAGTCAGCAAAAATAAAAAAGGCCGTATTAAACGGGAATACCGATTATTTGAGGATATCCTAAAAACAATGGAGCAGCTTACACTTACATTAAAAGAGAATGAAGCAAACCGAAGAAAAATTCAAACCACAAGGGAAGAATGGATTGCAGGATTGTCTCATGATTTGAAAACGCCTCTAAGTACGATATACGGCTATGGACTCATGCTTGAATCCGATCAATATCAATGGTCCAAGGAAGAAGTCATGGAAATGGGACAGGTGATTCGTGAGAAATCAGAATACATGTCGACACTGATTGAGGATTTAAACCTCACGTACCGATTGAAGAATGGTGCCCTGCCTATTAATCGGAAACCGGTTGAACTCAGTGAATTTTTAGCTTCCATTATGGACGAGTTTTCAAGAAGCTCTTCTTCTGAGGATTATCCATCCTCCTTTGAAGATCAAACAGATGGTGTCATATTTGAGATCGATAAAGCATGGTTCAGACGAGTGATTGAGAACCTGCTGGCGAATGCAGTGAAGCATAACGAAAAAGGCACACATATTACAGCTGTTTTATCTGAAACAAATGAAGAAGTTCGAATCGAAATGAAAGACAATGGCCGCGGAATGGCACAGGAAACGGTGGATCACCTATTTAACCGCTATTACAGAGGGACAAATACAAACGACCCAACGAACGGAACAGGTCTCGGGCTTGCGATAGCAAAAGAGCTCGTCTTGCTGCATGACGGTGATATTCAAGTTGAAAGTGAACTAGGCATTGGAACAACTATTGCGATTATCCTAAAAAAATCATCACCTGTAAAATAGTCAAAAAACGATTTTCTTTTCTAAAGGAGTCGTTTTTTCCTGTTTTAGGATTGAAATCAATTTTGTAAACGATTACAATAAAATTGTTAACGTGAACAAATCGATTTTATCTATAAGAGAGATGGGGGAGTTTGATGAAAGCCTTTTTAGATGAGCATTTTTTACTCAACAGTCAAACGGCGGAAAAGCTATACCATGAGTTTGCAAAGGACCTTCCAATTATAGATTACCATTGTCATTTAAGCCCCAAAGAAATCTATGAGAATAAAACCTTCCATAATATCACCGAAGCATGGCTTTACGGAGATCATTATAAATGGCGTGCCATGAGAGCAAATGGCATACCCGAATCGCACATCACAGGGGATGCCTCAGACTATGAGAAATTTCTGGCGTGGGCGAAGACTGTTCCCATGACCATTGGTAACCCGCTCTATCACTGGACTCATTTAGAGCTGAGACGATATTTTGGAGTTGAAGAACTTTTAAACGAAAAAACCGCACACATCATCTGGCAAAAAGTAAATGAAAAGCTGCAAGGAGAGGGTTTTGGTGCAAGAGACTTCATTGTGAAATCGAACGTTGAAACAGTCGTGACAACAGATGATCCAGTCGATTCGCTTTGTTATCATCAAAAACTGCGGGAAGAAGGATTCACTGTGCAAGTACTGCCCGGATTTCGGCCTGACAAGGCACTAGATATAACGAATCACCTATTTACAGGGTATGTTCACGAACTGGCAGAGGCTTCATCTACTTCAATACAATCCTATCAAGACTTTTTGACAGCTCTCCTCGCAAGAATTGATTTTTTCCATGAACAAGGCTGCTTGATCTCAGATCATGCTATTAACGAAATGACGTTTGAAGAAACGACGGAAGAAGAAGTGGAAGCCATCTTTCATAAAAGAATGTCTGGTCATTCATTGACAGAAAAAGAGAAGATCAAATTTAAAACACAAACATTCATTCAGCTAGGTCAGGCTTACTATGAGCGGGGTTGGGCAATGCAGCTGCATATCAATGCGCTTAGGAACAACAATACGAAAATGTTTGAGCGGCTTGGGCCAGATACAGGGTATGATGCGATGAATGATGAAGACATTGCCAAGCCGCTTTGCAGAATATTAGACCGTTTAGATCAAGAACAGGCACTGCCAAAAACCATTCTCTATTCCTTGAATCCTCGGGACAATGTTGTGATTTCCACATTGGCTGGAAGTTTTCAAGACGGGACGACACCTGGGAAGATCCAGCACGGCACAGCTTGGTGGTTTAATGATACGAAACAAGGGATGACAGAGCAGATGATGGCTCTATCCAGTATTGGACTGATCAGCCGTTTCATTGGGATGCTGACAGATTCACGAAGCTTTTTGTCGTATACAAGGCATGAATATTTTCGAAGACTGCTATGCGATATCATCGGAGATTGGGTAGAAAAAGGAGAAGCCCCTTATGATCTTGAACTGTTAGGGGGAATCGTGAAAGGAATCAGCTATGAAAATGCCAGGCAGTATTTTCAATTTGACCGGGCAAAGCAGCTCCAGCATCCAAACTGAATGACATGAAGAAAATGAAAGCGGTTTTATGATAAGATGGTAAAAAATCATAAAAGGCGGAATAGCATGACAGTCACAATTAAAGACATAGCAAAATTGGCAAACGTCTCTCATACCACGGTATCAAGGGCTTTGAATAACAGTCCTTTTATTAAAGAGAAGACAAAACAAAAGATTTTGTCGATTGCAAAACAGCTGAATTATTCACCGAATGTCCATGCGAGAGGCCTAGTATCACAAAAATCATTCACAATTGGTCTGTTTTTTACGAGTTTAACTGAAGGCACATCTTCAAGCTTCTTTGTGGATGCGTTAAAAGGTGTCAATAGCGTCATGACAGAGCATTATAATCTCTTTGTAAGAGGAATTGACGACTTTCACGATTACACAACCATTCATAAACAACGCTACGATGGCATTTTGCTCATGAGTCAAAGCGAACATGATGAAGCATTTATCCATCATGTGAAAAAACAGGGCATTCCCATCATTGTGCTGAATCGCCGTGTAGAAAGTCATGAGGTCATGAATATATTAGCAGATGATAGTCAAGGAGCTTACCAGGCTGCACACCATTTGATTCAGGAAGGTCATGAACAAATCGCCATCATTGAAGGGAAAGAAGGCTTTAAATCAACTCAAGAAAGAAAAACTGGTTTCCTGCAAGCGCTAATTGATCACCAAATACCTATGAAGAAAGAATATATGATGAAAGGCGATTATCATATGAAAAGCGGCTATGAATCAATGGAATCGCTGCTGGCCCTTGATGAACCGCCAACAGCGCTCTTTTGCTCAAACGATGACATGGCGATTGGTGCAATGAATGCATTATTTGCAAAAGGCAAAACGTGTCCAGGTGATATTTCTATTATTGGTTTTGATGATATTGCTTTTTCGTCCTATACCACACCTGCATTGACAACGGTGAAAAAACCGATTGAAAAAATGTGTGCACTTGGAGCAGAAGCTATCCTTTCAGTAATAAACGGTGAAGAGCAAGAAGAGGATCATATGGAAAAAGTGTATGTCCACACAGAGCTGATGATTAGAGATTCAGTCAAAAAGGTGCCGTAATCAGCACCTTCTTAGAAAAATGTTCACGTGTGCATATTTCTTGGAGAGGGGAATCCATTTGAAACGATTATCAAAAGCCATATACCCGGCGGCTGAGTATCCGGAAACGATTTTGCAGATTGGCGAAGGAAATTTTATGCGAGGATTTATCAATTGGCACATCCAGAAGCTGAACGACTGCACAGATTTTAAAGGAAAAGCGGTTGTTGTCCCTCCACGAAAAGGATCGGTAGCAGCCTTAAATGAACAAGATGGCTTGTACACATTATGTATTCAGGGATATCATGACCAGCAAGAAATGAATGAACGTATGATCATCCAATCAATTAGCAGAGGAATTAGTACGTATACGGATTACGAGGAGTTTTTACACGTAGCGGAAAACCCGAATCTTCGCTTTGTCTTCTCAAACACGACAGAGGCAGGACTTGTGTTTAGAAAAGAAGATCGTTTGGAGGATCGGCCGCAAGCCAGTTTTCCAGGAAAGCTGACATCGTTCTTGTATCACCGGTTTAAAGCATTTGCTGGAGATGAGCAGAAAGGACTGATCATTCTGCCTTGTGAATTGGTTGAACAAAATGGTGATCGATTGAAGAAATATGTGATCGGTATGGCAGCTGAGTGGGAACTGCCGCCTGCGTTTATTACATGGATTATGGAAGCCAACACGTTTTGTAATACACTTGTGGACCGGATTGTCCCTGGATTCTCTAAGGAAGCGGCTGAAATTGTACAAAGGGAGGAAGGGTATATCGACGAATTGCTTGTCACGGCAGAATATTATCATCTTTTTGTCATTGAAGCGCCTGCCTGTGTGCAAAAGGAGCTCCCCTTTCAAGAAGCAGGATTAAATGTACTTTTTGTAGAGGATATTGCGCCTTATCGTATGAGCAAGGTACGAATTTTAAATGGTGCACATACAGCGATGGTGCCGATTGCCTATTCATGCGGTTTAGAAACTGTAAAAGAAGCTGTGGATGATGAGCATGTTGGTCCGTTCGTCCGGCGTATGCTGGAGGAGGAAGTACTTCCAGGGCTTGAACTCCCTGAAGATGAGCTTCTTCTTTATACACAATCCGTTTGGGATCGTTTTTGCAATCCATTTGTAAAGCATCAATTGCTGGATATTGCACTGAATGGGGTATCCAAATTCCGAACCCGTAATCTTCCGTCATTGCTTGATTATGTTGAGCGAAAGAAACAGCTGCCAATGAAACTTGTGTTTTCACTTAGCAGTCTCATTTATTTCTACAGAGCACATGCAGGAAGGGTAAAGGATGATGAAACTGTGCTAACGCTCATGAAGGAAGCGTGGGAAGAGGAAAACCATTCTAATGAAGGAGTTGCAGCGAAAATTCTTTCATGCGAGTCATTATGGGGCAGAAATTTAACAGATATAAATGGATTGAGTCAAGCTGTAGCTGATCAGCTTACCCTCATACAGACGCATGGGATGAGAGCAGCTGTTCATCGAATGAGGCTTCATCAATATGAAAGTCAGGGGGAGAAAGCATGAAAGACTTTATTGTCATCCACCCTTCAGATAATGTCGGTATTGCTTTAAAAGGACTTGAGCAAGGGGAGGAGCTGCAGCATCAAGGACATACGATTATCTTAAAAGAGACCGTCGCCAAAGGTCATAAGTTTGCATTGGCTGAAATCAAGCAGAGAGAGAATATTATCAAATATGGCTATCCCATTGGTCATGCAGTGACTGCCATTTCTGCTGGAGAATGGGTGCATACGCATAATATCAAAACCAATCTATCTGGCAAGCTAGAATACGAATACCAGCCTTCATTATCAGAAAACCCCTATGAAAAAACGAATCTAACATTTAAAGGATATAAACGAAAAAATGGCGGAAGCGGGATCCGCAATGAGCTTTGGATTGTTCCTACCGTTGGATGCGTAAATGGCATCGCCGATCAAATGATCCAAATATTCACCGCTGAAATGGGTGGAAACATCCATCCTTTTGAAACAGCCCTTGTATTAAAGCACAATTATGGCTGCTCACAGCTTGGGGACGATCATGAAAATACCAAAACCATTTTACAAAATGCGGTGAAGCACCCTAACGCTGGAGGAGTACTCGTTCTTGGACTTGGCTGTGAAAACAATGACATTGAGGATTTTCAGTCCACATTAGGTGAATATGACCGTACGAGAGTGAAATTTTTAAGAAGCCAAGAGGTAGGAGATGAGATAGAAACGGGAGTCGCTTTACTCAAGGAAATTTATGATGCGGCGAAAGAAGATCATCGTGAAGACATTCCGTTATCTGAGCTGAAAATTGGCTTGAAGTGCGGAGGATCAGATGGATTCTCTGGTATTACCGCAAATCCGCTTTTAGGCAGACTGTCCGATTTTATTGTTGCTCAAGGCGGCACGACAGTGTTAACAGAAGTGCCTGAAATGTTTGGAGCAGAAACGATTTTAATGGAGAGAGCGGAATCAGAAGCGACTTTCGACAATATTGTGCAAATGATCAATGACTTTAAACAATACTTCATGGATCATCGACAGCCGGTATATGAAAATCCTTCCCCGGGAAATAAAGCAGGTGGAATTTCGACATTAGAGGATAAATCTCTTGGCTGTACACAAAAAGCAGGTACTTCTGAAATTAAAGATGTATTGAAATATGGAGAGCTGCTGAAACAAAAGGGATTGAACCTATTAAGTGCACCTGGTAATGATTTGGTTGCTTCATCTGCACTTGCTGCTTCCGGTTGTCAAATGGTCTTGTTTACAACAGGCCGGGGGACACCATTTGGTACGTTTGTGCCAACAATGAAGATCTCAACCAACACAGCCTTATATGAAACAAAAAAGCACTGGATTGACTTTAATGCTGGAGAACTGCTTGAAGATGTACCGGAAGATGTTGTATTAGAAAAATTTATTTCAACTGTCATTGATGTGGCGAGCGGGAAGCTGTTAAATCATGAAAAAAACAATTTTAGAGAGCTGGCTATTTTCAAAACAGGTGTCACACTTTAAGTCGACTGGGGGATGAGGAAGTGTCTAAAAAACGGGATTTGATGTATATCACAGCAGGAACGGTACTAACTGGAGTTGGAATTGCTCGGTTAGCAAAGCAAGGGAAGAAAGATAAAAAAGTAAACGGAATTGATCAAGTGCTAAAGCAGATAAAAGCACCGCAGTTCCCAGATCGTGAATTGAATGTGGTGCATTATGGAGCAGATGCGGAAGGGCAAGAGCTTTCAACAAATGCTATTCAGTCTGCCATTGATGATGCGCACCGGTTGAAAGGGGGGCGGGTGCTGATCCCAGCAGGGACATTTATGACAGGTGCTTTAGAATTGAAAAGCAATGTAGAACTTCATCTGCATGAGAAAGCCTATGTGACATTCAGCCAAGACCCAAAGGATTACTTGCCTCTTGTACTGACAAGATATGAAGGGGTTGAACTTTATAATTATTCACCTCTCATTTATGCACACCATGCAGAAAATATCGCTATTACGGGAGCAGGAACGCTTGATGGCAGAGGGGATGAGCATCATTGGTGGCCTTGGAAGTATGGGACAAATGGCCAGCCCTCTCAGGATCGGGATCGCCAGCTTTTGTTTGAAATGGCGGAAAAGAGAATACCGGTAGAAGAAAGGGTATTTGGAGAAGGTCATTATTTAAGGTCAAGCTTTATTCAGCCATACCAATGTCAGCATGTGCTAATCGAAGGAGTGACAGTGAAGGATTCACCGATGTGGCAAATTCATCCTGTGTTAAGTGATAACGTCATCGTCCGCGGCGTTAAAATCATTGGGCATGGACCAAACACAGATGGTGTCAATCCGGAGTCTTGCCGGAATGTACTCATTGAAGATTGTTATTTTGATAACGGAGATGATTGTATTGCCATCAAATCGGGCAGAAACGAGGATGGACGGAGAATAGGGATTCCATCTGAAAACATTGTCATTCGTAGAAATGAGATGCGGGATGGACACGGCGGTGTGACGATCGGGAGCGAGATTTCTGGTGGGGTAAAGTATGTTTATGCAGAAGATAATGTCATGGACAGTCCGAACCTTGACCGGGCACTGCGTATTAAAACCAACTCTGTCAGAGGCGGTACCATTGAACATATTTATTTTAAAAACAATACAGTGAAAAGTCTAAAGCATGAAGTGGTCTGTATCGACATGATGTATGAGGAAGGAGATGCTGGTCCGCACCGTCCTGTTGTACGTCATATTGAAGTAGAAGGACTCAAAAGCAGCGGCGGACGATATGGTGTGAAAATAGCCGCATACGCACATTCTCCTGTGACACATTTTAAAATGAAAGATTGTGTCATAGATGAAGTGGCGTATCCCTTATCTTTAGAGCATGCCGTTTCTCCTGCTTTTCAGAAAGTCGTCATCAATGGAGAACAAATCAATTCATTGAAGAGTGAAAAACAGTCTTTTTAGAGGCTGTTTTTTTGTTTTATGAACAGAAAAGACGCTTTTAGAAATCACATATACAACCTATCTGCACTGTAGTATAATATTCCCGAAATTAGAAAAGAATTGACGAAAGAGATTTCGTTAAGCAGTACATAAACAGGGGGTTCACTCATGAAAAAGTTAACAGCTATTTGGCTATCGTTATTGCTTGTGATGGGTGTTTTAGCAGGATGTGCAGGCGCTGAGACAGATCACAAAGCAAAAGGGTCACAAAATAAAGAAACGGCCACTGCGGCTTTTCCAGTATCAATAAAAGATGCAGCTGGCAAAACAGTTGAAATCAAAGAACAGCCTAAACGAATTGTTTCGTTAATTCCAAGTAATACGGAAGTTGCTTATGCACTCGGTCTTGGAGATAAAATGGTTGGACGATCAGACTTTGACAATTATCCAAAGGAAGTCGAAAAGGTAGAGAAGATTGGCGGACTTGAATTCAATGTCGAGAAGGTCATTTCCTTAAAGCCAGATCTTGTCTTAGCACATGCATCTCAGATGGGATCAAAAGATGGATTTAAACAGCTTGAAGATGCAGGGATCCAAGTGCTGACTGTAAATGATGCAACGTCCTTTAAGGATGTGTACAAATCAATCAATATGATCGGTGAAGCAGCTGGCGTGAAAGAAGCATCAACAAAGCTTGTAGACGAAATGAAAACAAAGCTGAATGACATCAAGAAACAAGCAGAGGGGATTTCGAAAGATAAGCAAAAAACAGTCTTTGTCGAAGTGTCAGGTGCACCTGAAATCTATACAACTGGTAAAAATACATTTATGGATGAAATGCTTTCTGTTATCCATGCCAAAAATGCTGCTGGCGATCAAACTGGCTGGGTGCAAATGACAGAAGAATCGATCATCAAGCGAAATCCTGATGTTATCGTGACAATTGATGGTTCCAGCTTAGCTGACTTGAAAAAAAGAGACGGCTGGAATGCAATGAAAGCAGTGAAAGAAAAACAAGTCTTTCAATTGAATACGGATCTCGCATCAAGACCGGGACCGCGATTGGTTGAAGGAGTCGAGGCTCTTGCGAAAAACGTCTATCCTGATACGTTCAAATAAATTGACCATCGCATATACACTAAGTGTTTTACTTCTTGTGATGAGCATTGGAATGGGAATCTCCTTTGGAAGCTTAGGGATTCCCATTCCTTCTATTCTTCGTATATTTGTTCATGAACTATTCGGCGTGCAGTTTGGAACCATTGATTCTATCGATCGCAATATTATGATGAACATTCGGCTGCCAAGAGTCATATTAGCGGCATTAGTCGGAGCAGCACTTGCGTTATCTGGTGCAGCTTTTCAAGGTTTATTAAAAAATCCTCTTGCTGACCCTTATACGCTGGGGGTATCTCAAGGGGCATCAGTTGGAGCCGTAGCGACCCTGTTTTTCAGCTTGCAGCTCCCGCTTTTTGGTAGTTTCACACTGCCATTATTCAGTATGACAACAGCGCTTGTGACCCTCTGTCTCGTTCTCTTTTTTGCGCGTCTTGTTCATCGGGGGATGAGCATTTCTTCTTTAATTTTGACAGGAGTAATTTTCAGCTCTTTTTTGGGTGCGCTCATTTCATTGATGATTGCTTTAACAGGTGATGATCTAAAAGAGATCATTCATTGGCTGCTTGGCAGTGTGTCCATGAGGGGCTGGCGTTATATTGTGCTTTTTCTTCCTTTTTTTCTTATTGGGACCTTTGCGTTAATGTTGATGGGGCGGGATTTAAATGTGATGACGTATGGCGAGGAGAAGGCAAAGTTATTAGGTGTACATGTGAAAAGGAGCAAATATATTGTGCTGCTGGCGGGCTCGATCCTGACTGGAAGTGCAGTTGCGGTATCAGGGACGATCGGTTTTGTAGGACTTGTGATTCCGCATTTTATCCGCCTCTTAACTATCACGGATCATCGGCATCTGCTGCCTTTGTCTATGCTGAACGGTGCTTCCTTTCTTGTATTAGCAGATGTGTTATCCCGTACCATCATCGAGCCGACTGAATTACCGATTGGCATCATTACTGCGTTAATTGGTGCACCTGTATTTGGCATCATCCTCATTCGTAAATATAGAGGGGGGACGCACATATGATTCAAGTGAAAGAAATCAGAGGTGGATATGGAGAGAAAGAGGTCATTCGTGGCATTAATCTTGAAGTAAAGCAAGGAGAATTTCTCGGTATACTCGGTCCAAACGGGAGCGGGAAGACGACCCTTCTTAAAATGATGGCAGGGATTTTAGCACCTATGAGCGGTGAAGTACGTCTCGGCGGTCACCTTATTCAATCCTATCAGCCAAAGGCGCTTGCGCAAAAGATGGCAGTTCTGCCGCAGAAAACGGACCAAGCTTTTTCATTTACGGTGGAGGAAACCGTCCAATTTGGTCGTTATCCATATCAAAAAGGGTGGCTGCAATCTGTCACGCAAGAAGATGTGCAGGTCGTCAGCAAAGTCATGGAACAAACGGGTGTTGCACAGTTTAAGAATCAATCCATCCATGAGTTAAGCGGAGGAGAACAGCAGCGAGTGTATTTAGCACAGGCATTGGCGCAGCAGCCTGAATATTTATTGCTGGATGAACCAACGAGTTTCCTTGATTTAGCCTATCAAAAAGATTTGCTTGATTTAATTAAAGAAGAAACTGCTTCCTCTAGGTTAACGGTCATTGGCGTATTCCATGATGTGAACATCGCCAGTTTATATTGTGATCGGCTGCTGCTGCTTTATGAAGGAAAGACTGACATGTTAGGAATGCCGCATCACGTCTTGACCACTGAACGAATCAACCGTGTGTATGAAACAAATGTGACACCGCTCCAGCATCCATTTAGGGCAAACCCTCAGCTGATGGTTGAGCCTGCAACCCCTTCTAAAGCATCAATTGTAAACATAGCGGATGGTTGGAGGACATATGGTTCAGAAGGAATGACGTTTTCCATTAATCAGCCTCTTCGCATCCTTTCCTCACATAAGAAAAACGGCGGGTTCTTTTGGAAAAGGTCTATTGGAACGGGGACGAAGACGCTTCATGAGCAGCTAGAGTCAGCTGAAGAAATGCTGTTTTTCGAGCAAGCTAACAAATTAGCACAATTTGCCGCCGAAGACGCCGAAGACGATATGATCCTTTACGGCATGCTTCAGCAGGAAGCGTTGACCATTTGGCTTATCCTAAAACGATCTTTAGCAGATGGCGCAGTTGTTCAGCTCATGGGGCAGCTTATGCACATCATGAAGCAAGAAACAAGTTATCCGATCCATCATCTGTGCATCGCTGCACCCAATACGCAAGAAACGGAAGATGCTGACCATTTACACGAAAGATTAGGACAAAAGGTACAAAGGCTTCTTCAAACGTTGAATGTCATTCAAAAGTGAATGTACAATTATATTTAGGTTAGTTGAGTAAAACAGTTGAAATAAAAGGACTACACATATCTAAAATGTGTAGTCCTGACAATAGTTCTTAATCTTTGCTTTAAATAAGAAAAAAAGCTGTCACAATGACAGCCAGTTCTAATTTTATGTCTAAGACGGTCGAATTCTAATTAGATGAAATGCCCTTTCCGCCTCGTGTTATTAAAGTATTGATTCTTTCCATACCAGTAATAATTGGTTTCGCACGACTTATTAATGTTTGGGTAGCTTCGAGACCTAGAGACGCTTGATGGGCATCTTCATTTGCCCACACTTCATAAACATAAACAGAACTTGGTTCATTCTCGGAAATATTCACAAGATATATTTCACATTCATCCAAATTCTTCATTGATTCTGCTGCTTCTAACAGAATATCAACCATTTTTTCTTTTTCGCCTTCTTTTACCAAAAACTTGTTAAATAAACTAAATTTACTCATACCATCCTCCTTCATTTTGTCTTAATCATATTTTAGGCATTAAAAACTATATCTTCAATCGCTATTTTATAATGAAATAAAAAGGATGGTACGTTGAATGTCATTCAAAAGTGAACCAAAATGGTTCGCTTTTTTTGTTGAAAACATCAACAGCTATATAAGAAAAGGACGGATTATAGTGAAAAATCAAAAAAAGTGTTGCTAATTTAATCGAAATCCTTTTATAATAAATAACATGAAAGCGCTTAATTTATAATATGTTTAAAAATGCAACATGTAAGAAAGGGAGGATCATTTGAACATTCAAGGAATTATACCCGCTATTTTGACACCGCTTACTGAGAAAGAACATTTTCATCCCGAAGTGGCAACGCAATTAGTGAATCGTTTGATCGACTCAGGTGTACACGGCATCTTTGCTTTAGGCACAAATGGAGAGTTTCATCTGTTTTCAGAGGAAGAAAAGCTTCAAATTGCTGAAACTGTCGTGAATGCTGTTGGCAGACGAGTACCGGTATTCATTGGAGCAGGTGAAAATAGTACGGAGGCAACCATCAGGCTGTCAAATAAACTGGCAGATCTAGGGGTAGATGTTCTGTCTATCATTACACCTTATTTTGTTGCACCAACCCAAGAAGAGCTGTATGAGCACTTTCGCCACATATCTGAGAATGTGAATATTCCGATTCTGCTTTATAACATTCCATCTAGAACAGGAGTGTCGCTAGCACCAGAGACGGTTGCGCGGCTCAGTGCACTGCCGAATGTGCTAGGTATTAAAGACAGCAGTGGAAACATTGAAAATATCAAGGCATATTTGGATGTCACAAAAGATGAAGATTTTGTTGTCCTTGCAGGTACGGACTCACTCATTTTAGATACCTTGAAACTCGGCGGAGCAGGGGCGGTCGCAGCAACTGCAAATGTACTGCCTGAAACTGTCGTTGGACTCTATGAATCTTTTCAAAAAGGGAAGCTTGACGAAAGTGAGCACTTCCAGAAGCAGCTGCAGCCATTAAGAGCAACATTCGGTTTAGGGACATTACCAGCACCTTTGAAAAAGGCAGCAGAGCTTTATGGAATTCCGGTTGGCCCGCCCAGAAGCCCTGTAAAAGAGCTGTCAGGTGAGGCATTGGAAGCTGTGGCACAAATGGTTGAAGACTATCGCAAACAAGGAAAAGCGGCAAAGGAGTAGTGAAGAGATGACGATCACGCATTATCACTTTCAGACGGCATCACACATTGTATCTGGCGCAGGTTCTTTAGACCTTCTTGGGGAGAAATTAGATAGTTTAGGGCTTAGCGGACTCACATCCATTTTTATATTAACGCAGCCATCTATCGTATCACTTGGTTATGCAGATCACATCAAAAGAGAACTTGCGAAAAAGGGGATAGCAAGTGAGATAAGTACAGAAATCAAACCTGAACCAACAGAAGAAAATATCGAGGGCGTATTCCACACCTTTTTAAAAGGAGAGCATGACGCCATTATTGGCATTGGTGGCGGGAGTGTCCTTGATGCTGCAAAAATTCTAGCTGTTCTTAAGACAAACAATCAGCCGATTTCTGCTCTCGTTGGCACAAACCTTGTGGAAAAAAGGGGAGTGCCGACGATTCTAATTCCGACAACTTCTGGTACGGGATCTGAGGTGACACCAAATGCAATTGTGACTTTTCCAGAAAAGGAACTGAAAATTGGAATGGTTAGTCCGCATCTTTTGCCAGACCTTGTCATCTTAGATCCTGCACTTACTCTCAACTTGCCGAAATCTATTACCGCAGCTACAGGTATGGATGCTTTTACGCATGCGCTTGAATCTTATATTTCAAATAAAGCCAATCCATTCAGTGACATGTTTGCCTTGGAATCGATGCGACTGATTTCAGGAAGTATTCAGGAAGCGTATCATCACGGGGATCATATGAAGGCAAGAGAAAATATGCTTGTTGGTGCTATGTATGGGGGAATGGCGCTTACAAGTGCCGGAACTGCGGCTGTTCACGCCATGGCTTATCCATTAGGGGGGAAATACAAGATTTCTCATGGTGTTGCTAATTCCATGCTGCTTCCGCACGTCACTGCTTTTAATGCAGATCATATCATTGATCGGCTTGAACATGTGGCAAGAGCAATAGGACTAGCGGGAGCTCACACAAAGCAGGAGCTTGCAGATCGTGTGATTCATCAAATTGAAGAATGGACAGCGGATTTACACATACCACAGCAGCTCAAAGCTTTTGGCGTGTCGAAGGAGGATGTACCGGCACTTGCTCAAGCAGCTTCAGAGGTGAAGAGATTAATGGACAACAATCCAAAGCCAATGTCTGTTTCCGAAATTGAACAGGTATACATGAAACTGCTTGACGCTTAATGCTTCATTGGATGGGACATGAGAAGTTGCTTCACACGGCTTGCACACAAAGGGGGATTTTAAATGAATGTCTTAAGCAGTTCTGTCATCACATTTATTTTGATCGTCATTATTCTCTATATACTATTTACGACTTGGCTGACGATGCGTTTCCGCAGTAAATCCAATTCAGAATTTAACAATGCTGCTAAGTCACTTCCAGCCATTGTAGTCGGTATCTTGCTCATGAGTGAATTCATTGGAACGAAATCCACTGTTGGAACTGCAGAATCTGCCTTTACGCATGGGCTTTCTGCTTCATGGTCTATTGTGACCGTCGCTATCGCCTTTTTTATTTTTTCCTTTTTCTTAGTAGGCAAGTTTTATCGAACAGGACAGTACACCATTTCAGGTATTATCGATCAGAAGTTTGGAAAATCAACGAAGCTAGTTGTTTCTGTTATTATGATTGCTGCATTACTGCTTGTGAATCTAGGAAACTATTTAAGTGGGTCAGCTGCTATTGCATCCATTTTAGGGCTTCCTTTAATGACCTGTGCGATCATTACGGCCGTTGTGAGTACATTTTATTTTACATTCGGAGGAATGAAAGGGGTAGCATGGGTCACGATCCTTCATTCGATCGTGAAGTATGCTGGGATTTTAATTACACTAGGGGTAGCCCTTTACTTAACAAAAGGCTTTGAACCGATGAAACAAACGATGCCTGATCATTTCTTTACATGGGACGGGACAATTGGATGGGGGACAATTGGAGCTTGGTTTATAGGAAACATGGGGGCCATCTTTGCTACGCAGTTTATTATTCAAGCAATCACCTCGTCGAAAAGTGAGCGTGAGGCAAAGAAATCGACACTTTATGCAGCTCTGCTTTGTTTGCCGCTCGCCGTTGCGATTGGTGTGATCGGTGTTGCTGCACATTATTTGTATCCAGACATTGATCCTATTTATGCCTTCCCTGTCTTTTTACAGCATATGAATCCAATTTTGAGTGCCATTGTGGCAACATCGCTTGTGGCATCCATCTTTGTCGGTGTGTCGACGGTCGCGCTTGCGACGACGACCTTAATTATGGATGATTTTTATGTACCGAAAATGAATCCAACACCAGAGCAGAGAATGAAAATCACGAGGTATGTGGCTGTACTCGTTGGAATTGTGCCTCTTGTCGGAGTGGCACTTGCGCCGGAGCTGCTGTCCCTTTCCTTTTTTACAAGGGCGCTTCGAACATCGATCGCCGTTGTAGCAGCAATGGGCTTTTACTTGCCATACTTTAATTCAAATAGAGGGGCGACCATTGGCCTTGCTGCTTCAGGTGTTACCACGACAGTTTGGTATTTACTCGATAATCCGTTCGGAATCGATAATATGTATATTGCCATTATCATTCCTTTCCTTGTGCTGGTAATCGATCGACTTATCAGTCCGCCTGCTAAAAAGGATCAATCATTGAAAGGAGAATTGTCATGACAAATGAAGAGACTGTGATGAAAATAGATGGAATTTTGCGACAAAATGAACAAGATACAGAGAGAAAAGAAGCCTTTCTGCCAACAGACTGTGTGCAAAATCATGCGGCCAATTTACTTGAGCTGGATAATGGAGATGTATTATGTGTTTGGTTTGGCGGAACGCAGGAGGGAATACCTGATATCTCAATCTATATGTCGAGACTCAAACGGGGAAGTAACAAGTGGACAGAGGCAGTGAAGTTATCTAACGATCCTGCACGCTCTGAACAAAATCCAGTTCTGTTTCAAGAGGGAAATGGCAGACTATGGCTGCTGTATACCGCGCAGCTATCTGGGAATCAAGATACCGCCATCGTGAGATACCGGCTATCAGAGGATAGAGGTGAGACATGGGGTGAGATTGATACTTTGTTTGAACAGCCGGGTACGTTTATACGGCAGCCGATTGTTGTACTGGATAATCAAGATTGGCTGCTGCCCGTCTTCTATTGTAGGACCATTCCAGGCGTCAAATGGACAGGGAACCGGGATGTCAGTGCTGTGAAGATTTCATCCGACCAAGGAAAGACATGGGATGAGGTCATTGTACCAAACAGCACGGGCTGTGTTCATATGAATATTGGAAAGTGTGCAGACGGATCCCTCATAGCCCTCTTTAGAAGCCGGTTTGCTGATTCGATTTATATCAGCCGTTCCGTCGATCATGGACGGACATGGTCTGAGCCAAAGGCGACGGAGCTGCCCAATAATAATTCATCCATTCAATTTACAGTGCTCCAAAATGGGCATCTTGCCCTTGTCTATAATCATATCAATGCGGATGAGCAAACAGAAAGAAGAGCTTCTTTATACGATGAAATTGAGGATGAAGGCGATACGCGCACGGCGGTTGATACAGAAGCACGTCCAGCGTTTTGGGGAACACCGCGTGCACCAATGACTTTGGCGCTCTCTGAGGATAATGGTCATACATGGCCTATCAGACGTAACCTTGAAGTGGGTGATGGATATGCGATGACAAACAATTCAAAGGATAAACTAAATCGAGAGTATTCTTATCCATCCATCACGGAAGGAAAAGACGGGAAGCTGCATATTGCGTTTACGTATTATCGGCAGGCGATCAAATATGTGTGTGTGACAGAAGAATGGGTCAATCGCACTTCTTAACTGCAAGAGGGCCCTGCTTCTGGTGAATTGTAACCCTCATTTGCTTCATTTATAATTGATGTTTGGAGGGTTGTCCCCATTTTCTATCGGCTGGACTCCCTCAAGGTATGTCTCATGATGAAGAGATAAAAAATGGGGGTCCTTTTCATGAATATCAAAGTGTTAGGTGTTGCGCCGTATAAAGGGTTGGGAGATGTGTTAATCGACCTTGCCAAAGAAGAAAAAAATATCACATTCCAGCTTGTAGTCGGAGATCTTCGGTCTGGGGTTGCTCTCGCAGAACAAGCAGAAGCTCAAGGGATGGATATCATTATGAGCCGGGGCGGAACAGCTGCGCTCATTCAAAAACATGTGAACATCCCAGTAGTGGATATCCCTGTGTCAGGGTACGACTTGCTTCGTGCCTTAACGCTGATAAAAGATTATCAAGGTAAAAAAGCGGTCGTGGGTTTTGAAAATATCACTCAAGGTGTCCGCACCATTGGGGAATTATACGGAATTAAAATTGATATTTACACAGTGCAGCAAGAGGAAGAGGTATGGGATCTCTTAAAACAATTACAAGATCAAGGGACACAGGTTGTGCTTGGAGATGTTATTACAGATAAAGCGGCTAAAGAGCTGGGAATGCAGAGTATGCTCATTACATCAGGTCGTGAATCGGTGAAAGAAGCATTTCATCAAGCAAAACAAATGTATCGTTTATATAAAGAGGCGACAGCTGAACAGCGTCTTTTTCGTGAAATGATTGATCAAGAGCCAAAAGGCATGCTGATCGTCGATCCACACAACAAACTTCATTTTATGAATCAACAAATGAAACAATGGACAGAAAAAGGATTATTTGCACCGTCTACTTCTCATGCCGATGTGATTACATGGTGTCCAGCACTTGAACCGGCACTAAAGGCGATTCGAGAAGGGAAACAAAATGGTTATTCTCAAATATCTCATCAGCAGCAAGTGTGGCATGTCAAAGGAAGCATGCTATCGAAAGGCGAGTTGCTTGTGACGATTGAAAGGCCTTCGGCTGTGATGAATCAAGAAGGTCATCGTATTTGGACGCTTGCGTCGCCTATTCATTCAGAACATCCATTTGCTCTTTTTACAGAACAGAGCCCGAAAATGAAAGATGTGATCAAAAGGGCAAAAGCGTTTAGCCAAACGGAGCGCTCGATTTGCCTGTATGGTGAACAAGGAACTGGTAAATCAAGCCTTGCATTTGCCATCCATCAAATGAGCGAGAGGAAAGATGAGAGCTTTACAACGGTACATTGCAGACGTTTGACAGAACCGGAAGATTTAAAATCAATCCCTCTGCATCAAAAAGGGACGATGTTTCTAAAGGATATTGAGAGCGTTCCAATGGATATACAGCAGCTCATTGCCGAGCAGATGCATCATCATCAGAATATTCGCTGGATGGCTGCTTCTCAAGTGGATTTGTTCAAATTGATGCAATCTGGAGCGTTTAGTGAGGAATTATATACGAGCTTACAGGAGCTCACGATTCATGTCCCTCCGTTATCTGAACGGCCAGAAGATATTGAGGACATGAGCAGGTTATTTATTGCGGAACTAAATTCTCTTTACGGGACGCAGGTGGTTGGGCTGTCAGCAGATGTGATTGAAGCCTTTCAACACCAGAAATTCAGAGAAAATGTCAGGCAGTTCAAGCGGATCATTGAGGAGCTTGTGCTGACGACAAAAAGTGGATATATCACGTTGAATAAGGCAAAGGCAGCAATTGATCAGCTTGCTTTTGAAAATGAAGAAAAACAGCTGTCCAGCTATTTGAATGGAACGCTTGATGAAATTGAAAGACGGATTATCAAAACGGTGCTGGAAGAAGAAAATATGAATCAATCAAAGGCGGCAAAACGGTTGAATATCAACCGTACGACGCTATGGAGAAAGCTAAAGGAATAATATGTAATGAGGCCGAGGTGTCTAAATGACAAACGATCTATTAAAAAAAGGAGCGAAATTAGAGCAAAAGGTAATCATTGTGGCGGATGATTTGACAGGTGCCAACGATACAGGTGTTCAATTTGTCAAAGCGGGCTTCACAGCCTCTGTCCTGTTTCAGCCGTCATTTGAAGGCATTGACAGGTATAAAGAGGATGTGCTGATAGTGGATACCGATTCACGAAGTATGTCTTCAGAGAACGCCTACCATGAGGTCAGCCAAATGGTGCAGCCATTTCTCCAAGATGAATCGCACCTTTTCTTTAAAAAAATAGATTCAACATTGAGAGGCAATATAGGAATTGAACTGCAAGCACTAATGGATATTGGCCCATTTGATGCGGCGGTTATCGCACCTGCCTACCCAGATGCACAAAGAGCAACCAATAATGGCATACATTATGTGGAAGGAGTGCCTGTTCATCTGTCAGAGGCAGCAAAGGATCCGAAAACACCAGTTTTGACATCCAGCATATCAGATTTAATTGAGGAGCAGACGAACGTCAGACCAAAAAACCTTTCTCAACAAACAATCGGTGAAGAGCTCAAAGGAACGAGTGCTGAGGTATCATCGTTATTGAAGCATGGTCACCAATGGTTTGTGTGTGATGCAGAAACAAGTGATGATTTAGGGCGGATTGTGGAAGTGTTTATGAAGATGGATGAAAGAATACTATGGGTCGGTTCAGCGGGACTAGCTGGTGCATTATCGGCATATGTCGCTAAACATAGAAATACTTCTCGCCTTAAAAAACAGAGACCTGTCCTCATCGTATCTGGAAGTGCCTCTCAAAAAACAAATGAGCAGTTTGCTTATTTAAGAGAAACTCACGATTGTTTTGAGATAAAAGTGAACCCGCTGAATGTATTAAACGGCCGTGAAGCATGGGAACGAAAATCAGTTCTCGATCAACTGCGTAAGCGTCAGAACGAAGATATTCTCCTTTACACAGATGCACGGCCAGAGATGGTTGAAAAGATGCTGGTTTACGGAGAAAAGAAAGGGCTGTCAAGACAAGAGGTTGGAGGTGCTTTGTCCGTCTTTCTTGGAATGATCACAAAAGACATTGTCACATTATCAGGAATGAGACGACTTTTCCTAACTGGCGGAGATACAGCGCGGGCGATTTGCCAAGAGCTTGGAGCAGGAGGTATTCGGCTGCTGAAAGAAATTGAACCTGGCATCCCGCTCGGTCAGCTTGTTGATACGAATTTATATGCGGTTACGAAAGCAGGAGCTTACGGTCAAAAAAATTCAGTACTCCACGCGGTAGAAGTGCTGAAAAAGATAGAGGGGGAAGTCGAATGTCAAAACCAATCATTGCTGTAACGATGGGAGATGCGGCTGGTGTTGGTCCTGAAATTATTTTAAAAGCTTTTCAGCAAACACGTTTACATGAAGAAGCCGTTCTATTTGTGATCGGAGATACCAGTATATTAAATAGGGCAAAAGACTTTGTGAGTACAGATGTGGAGATTGTAAGTATCAAAGAACCAGAGGAAGCGGAGCAGGTGAAAGCCGGAGCAGTTCCGTGCTTAGACCTTAAGCTCTTAACGAACGAGATTCCAATTGGGGACATATCAAAAGAAGCAGGAAATGCTGCTTTCCGATATCTTGAAAAAGCCATTAGTCTTGCAAATGACCGTAGAATTGACGGCATTTGCACAGCGCCGTTAAACAAAGAAGCACTTCATAAGGCAGGTCATATGTATCCAGGACATACAGAAATTTTAGCTGACCTGACAGGTACAGAAGATTATGCGATGATGCTGGCTGCCCCTAACTTAAAGGTAGTTCATGTCACCACACATATTGGATTAATGGATGCCATTTTAAAGATTAATCCTGAGCGTGTATACACGACGATTAAGCTGGCACATGATACACTCGTCCGTTCTGGGATCTCTGCTCCTAAAATCGCTGTATGCGGGATTAACCCGCATGCTGGGGAGAATGGATTGTTTGGGAACGGAGAAGAAGAGGAGAAGATCATCCCAGCGGTTGAACTAGCGCAGGAAGAAGGGATTCAAGTATTTGGGCCGCTGCCTGCTGATACCTTGTTCTTTAGGGCAGTAAGAGGTGACTTTGATATCGTTGTGGCGATGTATCATGATCAAGGGCACGGACCGATTAAGGTGCTTGGCTTAGAGTCGGGTGTAAACATTACAGTTGGGCTGCCGATTATCCGTACAAGTGTCGATCATGGGACGGCATTTGATATCGCAGGAACAGGAAAAGCTGATTCTGCGAGCATGGAAGAAGCTATTAGACAGGCCATCATGCTTTCTGGTACGAGAGAAAATCAATATGAAAAGTAAAAGAGCCTTTAAGAGAGGCTCTTTTTTTCTAGTTCATATACGTTCCGCCATTCATATTGATGGTTTCTCCTGTGATAAAATCCGACTGGTCAGAAGCTAAAAATGTCACAACATTTGCAACTTGTTCTGGTGTTCCAATCGTTTTCAAAGGAATTCTATCTAAAACCGAACGCCGATATTCATCGCTCCACTGTTTGCTCATGTCTGTTTCAATTGGACCAGGGCAGACAGCATTCACATGAATGTGGTGTTCTGCTAATTCTTTGGCAAGATGCATGGTTAAATAATTGATGCCTGCCTTTGATGCACCGTATGCAGGTGATGCATTGTGATGAGGGGTTTTGCCAGTTGTAGAACTCATATTAATAATCTTTCCGCCTTGTTGTTTGATCATGTCAGGAATGACCGCTTGGCACATGAGGAACGTGCCGGTCAAATTAATATCAATCAATCGTTTCCACTCATCAAGGGATGTCTCGACTGTGGATTTTCGTAAATTGATCCCAGCATTGTTGACCAGCAGATCAATCTGTCCAAAATGTGTTTTCGCTTGCTCCACGAGTGAAGAGGCTGTCTCTGGTAAACTAGCATCACCAGCAACATAAACGGCTCGTTTCTCTTTTTTATTCAGTGAGGAGCAAACCTCCTGCAGCAGCATGTCGTTCGTTCCATTGAGAACGACGCGCACTCCTTCGCAGGCAAGTGCTTCCGCAATGGCGCGGCCAATTCCTCTGCTTGCACCTGTAATGATTGCTACTTTATTTTGTAAACTCACGTACATCCCACCCCATCTCTCATAATTAAAAAGCGCTTTCATTCATTATAAAACGGGATGTTTCATCATTCAACATATATAAGAGGGTTGGAGTGATTTTCACCAAAAGTGTTTCATAATAAAACAAATACATCTTTTTAACTTCAGGTTATACTAGAAGGACAAAGCAGTAGAAAAGAGGGAAAACCGTTGAAACTTTATACGAAAACCGGGGATCAGGGCCAAACAGGCTTGATCGGAGGAAGAGCCGATAAAGATGATGTGAGAGTAGAGGCGTATGGTACGTTAGATGAGGCGAATAGCTTTATTGGACTCGCGCATGCAAAATTACGGCAGCATGGCGAATTGTTTCCGGACCTTTTGTCAGAGCTGATTGTTATACAGCATGAGCTGTTTGACTGCGGGGGTGATTTGGCAGCAGTCAAACCACGTAAAGAAGGCAAATTAACAGAAGCCTCTGTGACAGTCCTTGAGGAAAGAATGGATGTCTATGTAGAAGAAGCTGAGCCGCTTACTAAGTTTATTTTACCGGGTGGTCAGGAAGGCGCTGCTCTCTTACATGTAGCGCGGACAGTCGTCAGAAGAGCCGAGAGGCATATTGTGACGCTTGCAAAACAGGAGGAGATTCCAGCCGTTGCGCTCTCATACGTAAACCGTCTATCCGATTATTTATTTGCAGCCGCTCGAATCGTGAATTATCGGCTTGGTGAAGCTGATGTTGAATATGAACGAAGTGCCGATGTGTTTCGTTCAAAATAAGGAAAGCACTCTTCATAGAAGAGTGCTTTTTTATTAGGTTCTGCCGCTTAGTCTGAGCATTGTTACGACTCTAGTCGCAAACAAAGATCAATCTGTGACACGTTTTGCCGGCTTTCTTTTTTGACTATAGTTAAAGCAAGGAGCAAGAAAGGAGGCATGAAGATGAAAATAACAAGTAAAACCATTATCGGTTCAATTTTATTGTTTGTCGGTTTATCCATCTTCTTTGGTGGTTCATTTGGTGGTCTGATCCCGGTTTTGATTGGTGCAGGGCTCATCTATGTAGGTGTTAAAAAATACGAAAAAGGCAGTAAAACCTTAGGTGTCATTCTAGCAGTCATTGGTGTACTGATCGTCGTGCAATTTCTGCCGTTTATACTCGGCATCGCATTTGCAGGGGTACTTCTTTATTTTGGCTGGTCGATGATCAATGGTGAATCTACCGAAAAATCATCAAGCAGAGCCTATATGGAGCCAAACACGGCACCTAATACGGAAGAACCGATTCATACGTCTTTTGATCAAGAATGGGAAGACTTTTTAAAGAAAAAATAAAGGGAGGAATATCAAATGGTATTAAGAAGAGTAAGAGATATGTTTGTTGCAACTGTCAATGAAGGTTTAGATAAATTGGAGAATCCGCGTGTCATGCTGAATCAATACGTTCGTGATATGGAGGATGATGTTGCGAAAGCGAAACATGCCATCATCAAACAGCAAACGATTCAGCAAGGTTTCCTGCGAAAAGCAGAAGAGACGGAAGCATTTGCTGAAAAGCGAAAGAAACAGGCCGAGCTGGCATATCATGCTGGAGAAGAGGAGCTTGCACGAAAAGCGCTCACAGAAATGAAGTATTTTGAAGAAAAGCACAACGAATATCAGGAAGCCTACCAGCAATCTGTGAAACAATTGAAAGAGCTGAAAGAGCAATTGCAGCACTTAGAAACGAAGCTGCGTGATATAAAAGACAAGAAGCAGGCACTGATTGCAAGAGCCAATGCCGCACAGGCAAAGCAGCATATGAATGATTCCATCAATAAAGTAGACAGTGAAAGTGCATATAAAGAGTTTCTTCGAATGGAGAACCGTATTGAAGAAATGGAAACAAAAGCAGGCAGCTATGCACAATTTGCAGATCAAGGGGCATATGCTCATTTAGACTACGCCGATGAGGTTGAAAAAGAATGGCAGAAGCTGAAACTTGAGAAAAAGCCTGAACAGCAGCAAGCAAACGTATAGAGGTCAAATCGGAAGAAAAGCAGGCTTTTTCTTCCGATATTTGATTTCTTTCTGTTTCGCTTTTCCTTATAATGAAAAGGTCAGAAGATAAAGGGATGGTATAAATGAAGCGATTAATCGGTCTAATTTGTATACTTGTAGGTATCTTTTTAATGATTGGCATGCTTTTCAAAAATGAAAATCTCTTTCATATAAGTTTTTCCCGTGAAAAACCAGTGACAACAGCTTCAGCGAAAAAAGAGGAGATTGATCAATTAGATATTTCTCTTTCTGGGTTTCGCGTGAAGGTAAAACCTGAAAATCGTTCCGATATCTCGGTGACTGCTGTCAATGGAAAAGGGAAAATGTATGCGGAGCAAACAGGCGGTACGTTCAAAATTCGTGCTGAAAATAAAAGCTTCTTGTTTTTCACTCAATTTGAAAAAGGAGAGCTTTTAGTTAAAATTCCAACAGATTATCATAAAAATGTGAAGATTACGGGTGGAAGCGGCGTTAGTGAGATTGATGGAGAAGGAAAGCTGTCCCTTCAAGATGTGATACTCAAATCAACGAGTGGAAACCTCACAGCTGAGAATTTCTCAGCCAAAAATGTGGAAATCAAAGCAACCTCTGGCAGGCTGGCAGTGTCGCACATCGATGCGAAGGATAGTGATATTGGGGCAACTTCAGGGCGTGCCGATATTAATGATGTCAAAGGCGAGCTGCAATTGGGCATGACAAGCGGCCGGTTGACAGCAAGTTTTGATACAATTGAGTCACCTGTCTCCTTTCATATGACATCAGGGAGCGCGAAATTTAATTTGCCAGATGACGGAGATTTCAACGTTCAGGTGAAAAAAACAAGTGGAAGCGTCGATCACTCGTATGACTTTGATCAAGTGGATAGTGAAGGTCGAGGCTTTACAGGTACGCGGGGAAAAGGGACTCATTTAGTCGATATTGAAATGACAAGTGGTAACCTCAAGCTGCGGTAATGAATGAAAGAAAGGAAGGAGGCGAGTCAACTGCGTTTTACAAGGAATCAAATTTTAGGCATCATTGTTGTGATATTTGGTATTAATTTATTTCTCAAAATTATTGGGATCGGAGCAGATTTGTTTTGGCCTGTGTTTTTTGCGCTGGCGGGTTATTGGCTGCACTCACGATCCAAACGTTGGCTCGGTTCAGTTTCCTATATTTTTGCCGGCTTTCTCTTCTTAAAATTTCTGCTCAATATTACATTTAGTTTAACAGGTTACCTATTTGCGGCCTTTTTGATTTATGCCGGCTATCGCTTATTGAAAAATAAACCTGTTTTTGATGTCGATAAAAAGGAAACATCAGAAGACGGGAAGCCTTCACTGAAAGTCAATCTTGAAAAAAAGAGCGATCAGAAGAAAACAAAAAGCCAGACAAAGCCGCGCAAAGAGCATGACTTTTTTATTGGTGAAGTCAGGCTGATGAAAAAGCCGTTTCAATTAAGTGATTTGACGATTTCAGGCTTTATTGGCGATGTTAAAATCGATTTATCAAAGGCGATCATCGCAGAAGAAGAGAGTACGATCGTGATTAGCGGGCTGATCGGAGATGTGGATATTTACGTACCGCAGGATATTGAAGTATGTGTGAGTGCTTCCGCCGCGATTGGTGATATGAAAATCATAGATGAAAAAAGAAGCGGGTTTGGCAGTAAAGTGTACGTGATGACCAACGATTACGATGAGAGCAAACGAAAAGTGAAAATCTCCATCTCTCTGCTGATCGGGGATGTGGATGTGAGATACTTATGAGGAAATTGCATTTAGGTCTCCAGTGGCAATCTGTTCGTCTTGGCGTCGGTATCTCGCTCGGTGTTGTGACGATGACGACACTGCCGATGTTTTTTTATTATCAGCTTGATCCGATGATCCTGCTTTCTACCCGCTGGTTTGGCATACCGTTTTTTTGTATTTTACTCATCGTTAGTCTTGCGATTGGGATTTCTGCCGGGAGTGTATTTGGCTATCAGCATAAGAAACGCCTCGATCAGCTTGTTGAGTCGATTTTGAAATTTGAAAATGGAAACTTTGCATACAGACTGCCGTCTCTTGGCGACGATGAAATTGGCTTAGCCGCCGATCAATTAAATGAAATGGCGAAGCGGGTCGAAGGGCAAGTAGCCTCTTTGCAAAAGCTTTCAAATGAACGGGCTGAATGGCAGGTTCAAATGAAGAAATCGGTCGTCTCAGAAGAGCGGCAGCGGCTTGCACGAGAGCTCCATGATGCGGTCAGTCAGCAGTTATTTGCGATTTCAATGATGACTTCAGCTATTCTTGAAGGCATGAAGGAAAAGGACGAAAAGATATTAAAGCAAATGCAGCTTGTCGAACGAATGGCTGGCGATGCACAAAATGAGATGCGTGCTCTTCTGCTTCACCTAAGACCGATCACGCTAGAAGGAAAAGACCTGAAAAAAGGCTTAATTGAGCTGCTAAATGAGTTCCAAGCAAAGCAGCCGATTGATATTGATTGGGAAATCGAAGATGATGTTCCGTTATCTAAAGGAGTAGAGGACCACCTCTTCCGAATTGTGCAAGAAGCCCTGTCTAATGTATTTAGGCATGCAAAGGCGACAAAGGTAACTGTGCGCCTGCTCATAAGAAACCGGCAAGTGCAGCTAAAGATTATTGATAATGGTATCGGCTTTCAAACAGATCATGTGAAGACAGCCTCCTACGGACTTGAATCGATTCGAGAGAGAACAAGTGAAGTAGGCGGTGTCGCAGAGATTATGTCATTTGAGGGAAAAGGCACACAAATTGATGTGAAGGTTCCCATTTTTGATGAAGGAAAAGGAGAGAACGTTCGATGATTCGAGTGCTTTTAATCGACGATCACGAAATGGTGAGAATGGGTCTTGCGGCCTTTTTAGAGGCGCAGGCTGATATTGAAGTCATTGGTGAAGCGTCAGATGGACAAAAAGGTGTAGAGCTAGCCGTTGAATTAAGGCCAGATGTGATTTTAATGGATCTTGTCATGGAAGGGATGGATGGCATCGAAGCAACGAAAAGAATTTGTCAGGAAATTGAAGATGCGAAAATCATCGTTCTGACGAGCTTTATTGACGATGATAAAGTCTATCCAGTGATTGAGGCGGGTGCTTTAAGCTATTTATTAAAAACATCCAAGGCAGGAGAAATTGCTGATGCCATCAGATCTGCAAGTATCGGCGAACCAAGACTTGAATCAAAAGTGGCTGGAAAGGTCATGAATAAACTCCGTCATTCATCAAATGGGTCCATCCTTCACGATTCATTAACAGCAAGAGAAATGGAGATCTTGAAGCTGATTGCGGATGGGAAATCGAATAAGGTCATTGCCGAGGAATTATTTATTACAATTAAAACGGTGAAGACCCATATTACCAACATTCTTTCCAAACTTGATGTGGAAGATCGAACGCAAGCGGCTGTGTATGCGCACCGTCATAAGCTGATTCAATAAAAAAACAGCTTTCAGGTGAAAGCTGCTAGAACATGCGTAAAATTAGTCCTTCTGTCCTGTGATCGGACGTTCGGATAGTTGATGGAGCTCAGGAACTGGAAAAGCCTCCTGCTCCTTGGCCGATTTTTCTTCCAGGGTTTTCTTCATTTCGGATAAAAGCTTTACGCTCTCCGTTGCTGCTGCCGCTTTTTTTTCCTGCAAATCAATGATCTGTGAAAGTCCGACGAATAATCCGCCTCCCAACAGAAGGAGCGCAGGGGTTTGTCCATAATAAACCACGATCAAAAATGTGCTTGAAAAGCTGTCGGCTTCAATGAAGAAATCTTCTTTTGATTGCGTGAATACAACGATTAACAGAAGTATCCCTAGAATCAAAAATAGAATGCCGGCCGAAAGTAAAGCTCGTTTCATGATTGACACCCTTTTTTTCTTACCATTTTAACATACTCTATAAAGATTGTGTTGCGCCCTTAGTCCCGAAGTCACGGATTTTCACATTTGCCTTGTAACGAATGTCCGATTCACTAAAAATTTCATCCCAATGCTTCGCTTCTTTTCGAAAGTCCTTCGGATACGCAATACTCGCTTTTTGAGAAAACCCGCAAATATCTGCTTTGATCTCATGCTGTAATTCCCCAATGAAATCTTTTACGTTTTTCTCTATTCGACGCTCCACGACACCTTCAATCTCTTGGAGATACTTTTCATTAAATGCATTTTCCCGCTCATTCCAATCCTCAGACAACCTTCCTTCAAGCGCCACTGACACATTAAATTGATATTTTCCGCTCGCTGTTTTATTCGTTTCAATGTTGTGTTTCAGTTTAAAAATCTCAAACGAATAGATGCTGTGATCATATTCAAATTCAATCACTCCGCCTTTTCCGTCCCCAGTCAACAGGTTGTATGACTGCACGGCTAACGGAGAGATGCTGGTGAGAAATCGTCTGTTCTTAATAATAGAGGCTCCGTCGAGTATTAATTTCCCTTGATCCACACCGACTTTCGGAACAGCAAAAGATACGTTGTTTTGCATAGCAGAAGAAATATCTCCTAATGAAACGGGCTTGAACATACGTATGGTCGACTTTGTATTCGCAGAAAGATCATATAATGTAGAAGAAGCTGGCTGACCAGCGTCATTGATTTTCAGCAAGTCCCCAGGCTTTTCTGAGGTCATAAAGACGAGGCTTCCTCTTCTCGTTTCATTGTCGCGAATGAATTGATTAATGACGAGGTCGAAATTATTCTCATTGATGAGTTCCTCAGAAAATAAATACACCCTCAGCTGCTGGGCGAAAATCCGGTGACTTTTGAGTGTCGTTGTTCGGAATATTTGATGTACGGAATCACCACTAGTTTCTATAATCTTTGTTGGGTCTTTTACGCTGGATTCTTGTTCAATTTTTTGAGGAACAAGGACTTGCATTGATATTTTAAGCTTATGACCGTCATCTCCTTTATCTAAGCCATAACCAATCGCCATGTTGAGTTCCTCAATATTGGTACTATCCCAGCATCCACTTAATAGAAAAAGGGTCATTAATGCAAAAACCGCTTTCTTTTTCATGCCGCTTTCCGCCTCCTTTTAAAAAACACGATGATGAATAAGAGAAACGGGAGAATGCCGAATAAAAGGAAAAATAAATTGTTCACATAGGTTAAATAATCACGCACTGTATCAACATCCTTTGGGAAAACGGCGGCAAAGTAGATGACAATTCCCATCAACGTGAGTACGACTTTTTTGGGTAATTTTGTTAGTTTGGATACCCCCATTGCAGCAAAAAACGTATATCCTACAAAGCTCGTATAAAGCTGAACAAGCCAAACGATAAGCAAAAAAGATTCAATCCGCTCAATAAAGATCCCCTGTATATCGAACGATTGAAATAAAGCAATCGTCGGCCAAGTCAACGTCGCAGTTTCTTTCACAGTGAACGCACCAACGACAAGAATATAGGTGAATATATAAATGATCGCAGGAATCAAAAAGCCGATTGCGCCATAAGCAAAGGTGTGTTTTTGCGTGTTCATATAGACAGGCATAAACAGCATCATTTCAATGCCGACAAACGAAATGGCTGATGCATTAAAGGATTTGAAGACAGGTGAGAAGCCCTCGCCTAAAACAGGCCGGAGGTTATCTAACTTAAACTCTTGAACACTGAGTCCGTAAGCAATAAATAAGATAATCAGGGTGACAATGAGGAAAAAAGGGCACAGTCTGGCAAAATCACCAATCCCGCCGACGACAAGATAAAGACCGACCAAAATAAAGCTGATCATTGTCACCGCTACGGGAGTGTTTTGAAGCAAAAAGAACTTCACCATTTCCGACATAGCCCGCACTTCATAGCTGGCAACGCCGAGAAAATAAATAATAATGAGCAGGTTAGCAAGGGCACCGATCCACTTGCCAAGCCCCTCGTTCGTATAATCATAGTAAGAGGAGAAGGGGACTTTTTTCATCATAAGGACATTCGCAAAAATAAATACAATGTAAATGCCACTCATGAGTAAGAGCGCAATCCAGCCGTCAGGTGTAGCTGCAGCCTGAGCCATTGCTCTTGGCAGAATCATCATACTTGCACCTAATGTTGTATTGGCAATGATGGCACTTGCCTGATAGCTGGTGATCGACTCTTTATGATTGACCATATCGTTCTCCTTTCTTTTGATTTTTTAAAGGCAATCGAATGATGGAATTGTCTTCGTTTTTATAGCTGAACACAAAATCTGGTGAGAAATAAGGCGTCCCAAAACTTTTTTGCCGTGTTAAATGAGTAAGGAGAACGAGCATGAACAGCACAATCCCATATAAACCAAAGGTAGCTGCTGTAAACATGGACACAAACCGGAGCACGCGGAACGACATGCCCATCCCATATTGCGGGACAGTGAATGATGCGAGGGCAATCACACTGACGATAATCACCATGATCGAGCTCACAATATGAGCCTGAACGGCCGCCTGCCCGATGACAACTCCGCCTACAAGTCCAATCGTTTGCCCGAGCGGATTTGGCAGCCTTAAACCGGCTTCCCGCAGTAGTTCAATCGTTATCTCCATGATCAGTGCCTCCACAATAGGCGGAAAGGGGACGTTTTCTCTAGTGCTTGAGATTGAAATAGCAAGAGTTGTTGGTAAAAGCCCTTGATGGAAGGACACAAGCGCAATATAAATGGCTGATAAAAATAATGTCAGAAAAATAGAGGTAAACCGCAGCATCCGAATGAGAGAGGCAGCGATCCACCTTTCATAATAATCATCGGGTGATTGCATAATCGTCGCGAGAGAAGCAGGTACAATTAACACAAAAGGTGAATGGTCAACAAAAATGGCGACACGTCCATTATTTAAAGCAGATGCCACTTTATCCGGCCGTTCTGTGTTTTGTATTTGCGGGAAAGGAGAGTACACATTGTCCTCAATCAGTTCCTCAAGAACACCGGAATCTTGTATATCATCAATAGTGACTTGCTTGAGCCGTTTTTTCACTTCTTTTAAAACAGATGATTGAGCCATACCGTCAATGTACATGATGGTCACTTTGGTGTACTTTTTTTGACCAATCTTCATGTCGACGGTTTTAAGATCGGGGTTTTTCAAGCGCTGTCTTACAAGAGCTAAGTTCGTATCTAAATCTTCAATAAAGCCAATTTTCGGTCCTCTCACAACTGTTTCAGAGGTAGCATCCCCTATACTGCGTTTCTTCGTTCCATGCGTTTCTAAAATATACGCATGCTGAAATCCGTTAATCAGAACAACACAATGCCCATCAAAAATCGCATCGACCAATTCCTCAGAGGTTTTCACCGAACGGGTGGTCATCATCGATAAATTGGATTCAAGCTTCTCTTTTGTGAGAGACGTATGATCTTGGAGAAGCAGATTTAAAAAGGTTTGAATCTCCATCTTTTCGTTCATTTCTTTTATGTATAAATAGTAAACCACCTGTCCGTGAGGCAGCGTTTTTTTCTCATGGACCAAATCGTCCATTTCCTTTAATTGTGGAAGGATGACGGAGAGATTATCGTATAAGTGCTCTTTTAATGGAGTTTGATTCATTCGGATCACCCGCCTCAAATCTTTTTCTTAGCATTACCTGCTTGAAAAAACAATATTCTGTGTTACATTATTTTGTGGTAAAAGAAAGAATGAGGGTTTTGGAGGAAACAAGATGGCACAAATTCGTTTAGCAGGAACAAAAGAGGAGATCGACCGTATTCTACAGTCGTTTGACAAGCATTATGAGGTGACATATACATCAAAGGATTACGGAAAAACGAACCCAAAATACAAATATTCGAAGGATGTTCGCGTTTATATTGAACTAAAATTAAAATAAAGATAAAATTTTAATTGAAAACGCTTAAAGGATTTTCGTTTTTTGTATAGAATAGAGTTGAGTGATGAGAAGCTATGGAGGGATACATAATGACGGAATTTAGAATCGAAAAAGACACAATGGGCGAAATCAAAGTGCCGAAGGACAAGTTCTGGGGTGCACAAACACAACGAAGCAAAGAAAATTTCAAAATCGGTTCTGAGAAAATGCCAAAGGAAGTTGTGAATGCGTTTGCAATTTTGAAACGTAGCACAGCGATTGCGAACGAACGTCTTGGCAACCTTGAAAGCGAAAAAGCAGAAGCTATTGCTGCTGTATGTGATGACATCATCAGCGGAAAGTATGACGAGCATTTCCCGCTTGTTGTTTGGCAGACAGGCAGTGGAACACAAAGTAACATGAACATGAACGAAGTCGTTGCAAACAGAGCAACTGCTTACTTGAAAGATAAAAATAGCGAGTTCAGCATTCATCCGAATGATGACGTTAACCGCAGCCAAAGCTCAAATGATACATTCCCTACGGCTATGCACGTGGCAGCTGTTTTAGCTGTGTACAAAAAATTATTGCCTGCAATTGACCAGTTAAGAACAACTCTTGATGAGAAAGCAAAAGCGTATCAAGAGATTGTGAAAATCGGCCGTACGCACTTGCAGGATGCAACACCGCTGACAGTTGGCCAAGAGATTAGCGGCTGGGTATACATGCTGGACCGTTCAAAAGAAATGATTCTAGAATCAACTGAAAAAATGAGAGAATTGGCCATTGGCGGAACGGCTGTTGGTACAGGCATTAACGCACATCCTGAGTTCGGTCAATATGTTGCTGAGGAAATCAGCCAGCTGACAGGTCAAACATTCAATTCTTCACCAAACAAATTCCATGCGCTGACAAGCCATGATGAAATTACGTATGCACACGGAGCCTTAAAAGCACTTGCAGCTGACTTAATGAAAATTGCCAATGATGTGAGATGGCTTGCAAGTGGTCCTCGCTGCGGAATTGGTGAATTGATCATTCCTGAAAATGAGCCGGGAAGCTCCATTATGCCAGGAAAAGTCAACCCAACCCAAAGTGAAGCTTTAACCATGATTGCAGCACAAATCATGGGGAATGATGCCACAATCGGTTTTGCGGCAAGCCAAGGAAACTTTGAGCTGAACGTATTTAAGCCAGTCATTATTTACAACTTCCTGCAATCAGTTGAACTGCTTGCTGACGGCATGAACTCATTCCATGACAAGTGTGCAGTTGGAATCGAACCAAACCTTGAAACGATTGAGAAAAACTTGAACAATTCATTGATGCTTGTGACGGCACTAAACCCGCACATTGGATATGAAAATGCAGCGAAAATTGCGAAGCTTGCGCACAAAGAAGGATTAACACTAAAAGAAGCAGCACTTCAATTAGAGCTGTTAACAGAAGAGCAATTCGAGCAATTTGTGAAACCAGAGGAAATGGTGACACCGAAAGCAAAATAAGAAACCAGGGGCGGCTGCCCCTGGTTTTTGTGTGGGAAGATATTTGAGGTGAATACTTGTGAGAACATTAAAGACAAGGTTTATTAGATGGTTGAGGACACGTGATGTTGAATTCTTTCAAGTAATGTCCCAAGATACGGAGGAGTCAGCTTTTTTGTTATACATTGATCAAAGACGGCCTGAGGGTGGGAATCATATTGATATATTTTTGATTTCTCATTTTGAGCTGTCAGAAGAGTCGTATGAAGATGTTCTAAGTTTCAATAATGATATGCTTGGCTTTAAACCAACCTGTTCGTATTGTATGGACACACTGTCGATAGAGGAAGAATTTGAATTTGATTTTCCTTGTGACATGCTTGCTGTTCAAAGATATGTAGATGACTTACTAAATAGAGTTCAAGCCAGCAAACTTCCTGAACTGACACATAAGGATTTTGATTTTTTATCACAACAATAAACCCAGGGAATCCCCTGGGTTTTTTACAAATGATCCTCTTTCAAAATGCGCAAAAGAGATTCGGAGTTGGTTTGAAGCGGTGCATATAATTTCAATTGGTACAGCATGCCTTTCACGATGACTTGTCTTGGTTTTTGTTTGTTTAATTCATTTTCCAGAATGCCAAGTGCTTCAAATAATTCAGGCTCGTCTTTCACTTCATAGTGTGCTTCAGCCATCTCTCTTAATTCCTGTAAAAGAGATTCTGTGAGCGGATCGAATGACCTTTCATAAATCGGACCAAACCAATCGCTCGCTTGATCTACAGAAATGAGAGGAAGATCATTTCGCTTCATCATACCGCCCATCAAATCATCGATACGGTGAATCATGGTTGTGGCAAGCTCTTCTGCTTCCAGCTGAAAATCATATAAAATCGCAAGCTCGAAATAAACGTGGCTCATGCCCTCAATCGTCAAACATAAATCAGCCATATAAGGAATGGCAGCGTCTCCATACACTTGTTTAATATTATCGATATGAAGCTGAATCGTCGCAAGCCTAATTTGTTTTGCGAGCTGCTGCGTTTCTTGAGTCATAGGAAGCGCTCGATCGCTCAGCTGCATTTTAATAAAATCCTTTTGCTGCAAAATATTATCGTAATAGACAGTGAGCTGTTTGCGGTAGGCTTCTTTTGGTGTGCCGCCCTCTGTTTGAACCTCATGAATCCGGGTAAATACCTTATCGTAATAGTAATGAAGGATCGAAATGAGCAATGCTTCCTTTGATTTAAAATAAAGATAAAAAGCACCCTTTGACATGTGGCATTCATCCGCAATTTCCTGAACAGACGTTGTGTTGTAGCCTTTGCTGGCAAATAATTTCATGCCAGCCTCAATGATCATTTTTTCTTTCTTTTTCAATATGAATGTCATCCTTTCTTACCGAGAGACAAATGTCTTAGGAAACGTGCGCAAAGAGATGTGACTTATTGGTCATAAACGACGAAAGTTTTCAAAAATTAATCAGATTGTAACTTGTTTTTTACAGTGTAATTCTTTATATTATAAAGTAAGGTGACCAACTGGTCAAAATATGTGAAAGGATGATGTTCCATGAGAGAAATCGATGATATGATTAGACGCTTGCGAACAAAAGGGATTCAAGTAGAAAAAGTCAAAATGCCGAAAGAGACAACCATTGAAAAGAAATGGATGTATCAAGCTGGCAAAAAGATCAAAGCCACATACCGTGATTTCAATGGGTATTCATTCATTTAAAAAAGACTGCGGTCAAAAACCTACAGTCTCTTCTTAGGAACCATGATTGTATAACGTACACCTAGATCATCATTTTCAATAGATATGGACGCTTGATGCATTGAAAGAATTCTTTTGACAATGCTTAATCCAATACCGAATTCGCCCTTTTTTCCCTTACTAAAAGGTTCGTATAGGTTGGACAGCATATGTTCTTCAATTGGAGGACCGTCATTACGAATGACAATGCGGATTTGATCCTCTTCTTGTTTCATCTGAATATCAATCTTACTTTTTGCGTAGCGAAGTTGATTTTCTAGTACATTCTCAAATAATTTGCTCCATTGTTCTGGATCGCCTTCAAGAGCAGCCTCATCATCTAAGTCCACGTTCCACTGCAATTCATTTTTCGACCAGCGTATTCGGTCGACCACTTCCAGCATCGTATTACTGAGTAGGAAGGAAGAATGTGCGGGATGTTGTTTAGATAAATAATCAAGCTTTGTTAAGTACAGCAGATCCTTGATTTTCTTCTCAAGCTTTTCCGCTTCACCTTCAATGACTTCCACCGTTTGTTCAAGATCTCCCTTAGGAAAAATACCATCTTTAATGGACTGCGTGTAGCCGCGGATGACCATGACAGGTGTTTTTAAGTCATGTGAAATATTCTGCAAAAGTGTCCGTTCTGTTTCATCTTTTTGAATGAGTTTTTTTCTCATTTCTTCAATGGTATGACCAAGTTTGCCAATTTCATCTTGCCGGTCAACGATGACAGGATCGTCCCAGTCCTCTTGTGCAATCCGTTTGACGTGCTTTTCAAACGCAACGATTGGTCGGGATAGATAGCGGGCAAGCCAAATCGATGGAATCCAGCTTAGTAATATAACAGTGCCTAAGATAAAGATCAGCTGTTTAAACAGCGTAAAGGACAGGTCATCTCGATAAGAATCTGGTGCATAGGACAGAAGAATATATTGTGTATTGCCTGATGATACTTTTTTGATGACAAAAAAGATATGCTGGCCGTTCACCTCTTCAGAATACCGTTTCGTTGCGCTTTTTTGTTTTTTCACAAACGATTGGATTTTCTCAATAAAGGCATGCGGGAAAAACTGCGCCATTTGATCTAATTCATCTGATGGGATCAAAATGTGCTGCACGGAGCGGTTTTCCGGTGTCGATTTTGGCGAGCCGTCTCGGTTCAATGGATATTCTGTCAGCACTTGCTGTTCATTTTCGATATTTTTATAAATTTCATTTGTGAAGAAGTCACGTAATGTATTGGAAAATAGAATAATCAGGACAATGGAAATGGTGAGCAAAATGCCAGAGATCACAGCCCAAATTTGAAAAGCGAGCGGTTTGTTCTTCATCCTTTAAGCATCCTATAGCCAAATCCATAGATGGTCTCGACCTTTAAGTCGGGCATTTTTTTGCGCAGCCGTCTGACAAGGTCATCCACCACACGATCTGTCCCGAAGTAATCGTGTCCCCAAATCTTGACGAGGATATCTTCACGAGAAAAAGCATGTCCCTGGTGATGTGTAAATAAAAGCAGCAAGTCAAATTCCTTAGAAGTTAAGTTAATGAGCTGCCCCTCTTCATAGACCTCTCTTACATCCTCATGAATGACATAAGAAGAAACTGAAGTGACGCTTTGCTGCTGCGGGGTATCGCTGTTTTTATACACAAGCTCCAGCAGCTTTTGAACCCGAATGATCAGCTCACGAGGAAGAAACGGCTTTGCAATATAATCACTGCTTCCCAGCTCTAAACCGAGGACACGGTCGATATCTGCATCACGTGCTGAAATGAAAATGACCGGTACGTCAGGTGATGCGGCTTTAATTTCTTTTATGAGGGTATAGCCGTCTGTATCAGGCAGCATGATATCTAAAATCCATAGATGCGGCGGCTTGTTTATGGCCTCGCGTGCCGCTTCTCCGGTTAAAAAAGAGGAGACATTCCAATCTTCACTCTCTAAATATTTGGTTAACAGTTCATTTAAATTTTGTTCATCTTCAACTAAATAAATGGTGTACGACAAAGTCTTCCACATCCTCTCAACGTCATTATAACGGGATACGAAGGCGGCATGTCAACAATCACACGCTTTTTTCACAATTTCACATATTCTTCTCATCATTATCCCATAATGTTTGATTATGATAAGGTCAAGGGAAAAAAGGGCATAGACAAAAGGCGGATGAATAGGTGCTTTTCATCAATGTGCGCACCTTGCTTTTTTTCTATGAATAAGTATTATATAATTTGACATATTGCCATAAAGTATTTTTCAATGATCTTTCCATTAAGAGGACCTGAGTCCTATCTAGAGATATGAATGAAACATGATGTAAAGGAGTGCAAGCGATGGATTTCCGAAGAGAAGATGAAGAGAATAAGATGAATCATCCAGAAAATCAAGACAATGAAATGAATCATCAAAAAGATACCCATCAAGAGAATGAGAAACAAATAGACGCACCAGAAAAAGAGAAGGAACTCGTTTTTCACCAGCATGAAAATGAAGCATCTGCCTCGCAGGAGAGTGTGACAAAGCATTCTCCTCAAATGGTGGATGACCGTGCGTCGAAAAAAGAGAAAAAGCGGAAGGCGGCATGGCTCAGTCCAATTCTTGGAGGGATTATTGGCGGGGGTCTTGTACTTGGCATTACACCGCTTTTGCCGCAGTCACAGGATACAGCTGCCAACACGCAAACGCAGACCGCATCAAGCGAGCCGGCAGCCTCAGATAATTTCTCGACAAAACAAATCACCAATGCCACAAATGTGGCTGATATGGTAGAAGATTTAGAGCCCACTATTGTTGGGGTCTCAAACTATCAATCTACACAAAATTCGTTTGGCTTGAGCGGTGATCAAACAGAAGCTGAAGCTGGAACAGGCTCTGGTGTCATCTTCAAAAAAGATGGCAAAAAAGCGTACATTATTACAAATAACCACGTTGTCGAAGGGGCCAATAAAATCAAGGTCACCCTTTATGATGGAAAAACAAAAGACGCAAAGCTTGTCGGCAGTGATGTCATGACCGACTTAGCCGTTGTTGAAATGAACGCAGACGGCATTGATAAAGTGGCAAGCTTTGGTGATTCTTCTAAGCTTCGTGCTGGAGATAAAGTCATTGCCATTGGGAATCCGCTCGGTGCACAGTTCTCAGGTACTGTGACAGAAGGAATCATTAGTGGTCTTGATCGTACTGTAGAAGCAAATACGTCATCTGGTACGGTGGAGATGAATGTACTGCAAACAGATGCAGCCATTAACCCAGGAAACAGCGGGGGGCCACTGATCAATACAGATGGTCAAGTCATTGGCATTAACAGCTTGAAAATCAGCGAAAGCGGTGTGGAATCACTCGGATTTGCGATCCCAAGTAACGATGTCAAACCGATTGTAGATGAGTTGTTGAAAAATGGAAAAGTCGAACGTCCATACCTTGGCGTACAAATGATTGACCTTGAGCAAGTGCCTGAGACGTATCAGGAAAATACGCTCGGCTTATTTGATAAACAAATCGGCAAAGGCATTTACGTAAAGGATGTTTCAAAAGGTTCACCTGCTCAAAAAGCAGGCCTGAAATCTGGAGATGTCATCATTAAGTTCAAAGGAAAAGACGTAGTGAACAGCTCTCAGCTGAAAGAAATTCTTTACAAAGAAACAAAAGTCGGCGATAAAACTACAATGACTGTCATCCGTGAAGGAAAGAATAAAAATCTAGATATTACCCTTGGACAGTCAGATAGCGAATAAATGAAAAAACAGGTGGATGTCAACATGTCCACCTGTTTTTTTGTGCTTATTTTTTTGAAAGTGTACGTAGTATGATCTGTTCCCACATGTTCCACGGCAGAAGCTGCTTTGCTGTGAATGAAAGTCGTACACCTTTTCCAACAAGATATCTCAGCCGTTTCAGCCGTCTCTTTTCTGCTAAACGTACAACAAGCTCTGCTACTTCACGAGGATCTCCATAGTTGGATTTCTGGGCATCAATATGGGCCATCCTCTTTTGATAGAGTTTTGTGTATTTCGATCCTTCTGCTGGCTGAATCATTTGTTCGTTCATGGAAGTGTTCCAAATATTCGTCTGGAAAGAGCCCGGCTCGATCAAGGCCGCCTGTATACCGAACGAAGCCAGTTCAATCCGCAAGCTTTCTGTATAGCCTTCCAACGCAAACTTAGATGATACATATGGAGAAAGTGCAGGCATTCCCATTAATCCGCTGATACTGCTCATATTGAAAATCTTTGCACCACTCGTCATAAACGGCAGCACGGCTTGGGTCATTTCCATCACACCGAAGACATTCACTTCAAATTGCTGGCGGTATGTATCGACAGGAACCTCCTCCGCAAAACCAGCAAAGGCTGTTCCCGCATTGTTCACAAGCAGTGTAATGGGTGCATAAGCATGAAGCTTCTTCTGAAATGCTTGAATCGACTGCGTATCGGTCACATCTAACGCTTCAATATGTATCATGCCAGATAAAGAGGCTTCCTCGATTTCTTCAGCGAGCTTTTTTGCATTGGTTTCCTGTCTGACGCCGGCAATCACTGTATAGCCCCGCTTGGCGAGACACATCGTGATGAGCTTGCCAAAGCCGCTATTGGCACCAGTTACAATGGCTGTTCTTTTCATCATCCGGTCCTCCTTTTTGTTTCAATTTATCATAGTGGGCTGTTTTATTGAATAACAAAAAGGAGCCTGGAGAAGAATAAAAAGCGATGCTGTGAAATAGGAGGAAACACATGATGTGTTGGAAGAAGGCGGGACGAATAGGAGTGCTGCTCTTTATGCTGTCCGGCTGTCAATCAGTTGAACCGTTACAACAAACACATGAAGCAGAAGCAGAAAGTCTGTCAGCTGTTCAAATGAAGGAACTGCCATTTCAGCATGTGCATCTGCTTGTCCAATATGGACAGAAAAACGAATTATATGAAGCGACCTACCGTCAGGCAAGAGGCAAAGAGGAAGCAATCATTCGTGATCATATGAATGGAGCCCGCTATGAAGGAGAAGAAGCTTTGCGCGAGATGAAGATGAAGCTGAATGATATGTCGATTCCTAGTGCAAAGATCAATGAATCGTATGTAAATGAACTATTAGCTGCTTTTAATTTAGATGATGATTATCAGCGGATTCAGATCGATTTAAAGCTCGAGGATGGGACCAAACGTACATTCCAAAGGAAGAAATAAACGAGACTTTCTCATTTTTTAATTGAAAATGATTTTCAAGATCACTTAAATCTGATACACTAAATTGAGATAAGTGATCTTTTACGTCTGTACATAGACGATATTTCATATAAAAATTTGGATGAGAAAAGGAGCGTTTGAGCGGAATGAGTGCCATTTCTACTGAAGGTTTAAGCTTAGGCTACGGAGAAACAATGATCATCGATGAACTAAATGTATCAATCCCTAAGGGTGAAATCACAGTATTTATTGGCAGTAATGGATGTGGTAAATCCACGCTACTGCGCTCTTTGGCCCGTCTCATGAAGCCAATGGGTGGTTCTGTCCTGCTTGAAGGTCATTCCATTGCAAAATTACCAACAAAAGAAGTAGCGAAACAGCTCGCCATTCTTCCACAAGGACCAGAAGCGCCAGAAGGATTAACCGTGCATCAGTTAGTGAAGCAAGGCAGATATCCTTATCAAAATTGGCTGAAGCAGTGGTCGAAGCAAGATGAAGAAGCTGTGAACCGCGCATTGAAGTCAACAAAGATGGAAGATCTTGCTGATCGGACCGTTGATTCATTATCAGGTGGACAAAGGCAGCGTGCATGGATTGCGATGACGCTGGCCCAAGAGACCGATATTATTTTGTTAGATGAGCCGACGACATATTTAGACATGACGCATCAAATCGAAATTTTGGACCTTCTGTTTGATTTAAATGAGAAAGAGCAGCGCACGATTGTGATGGTTCTTCATGATCTCAATCTTGCATGCAGATATGCTCATCATCTTGTCGCGATTAAAGACAAGTCAATCTATGCAGAAGGCAGACCAGAAACAGTGATTAATTGTGATCTCGTGAAAAATGTCTTTGATATGAATTGCCAAGTGACAACAGATCCTTTATTTGGAACACCATTATGTATTCCGCACGGTAGAGGACGCTGTATTGTGCAGCAAGCGCAAGCTGAAACGTTTCTTGCTGCAAGATAATCGTATGTCAAAAGCCTGACATCTGTGTCTCACAGAGTCAGGCTTTTTTCTGAAAAAGGAGCGGAATATCAATGGGAAATGAATTAGATGAAAAGCTGGAAGGCTTGCTTGATAAATATACAGAGCTGCTGCTCGGTGAATCAACAGACGAGCTGAAACAAGATGTGAAACAATGGGTGATCTACTCCCATATCGCAAAAAGCATGCCGCCGCTAGCAAAGCATTTCAATGAAACGTATCCAGAAGCAAAAGAAGAAATCAAACACACGATTCAACGAATCAAACAGTTGAACGAAGCTCACCGTGCCAATAAAGACCGTTAAAAAACTGCCAGCAGCGTGTAGACAAACCCTCGCATTCTTTGTCAGTCCTGTGCGCTGGTGCTCACGAATGTTCAATTCGCTCCGCAAAAGTAGCCGTCCTTCCTAGACTGCAAAGGTTTTCTATCACGCTGAAAAGAAGACAAAGGGCTAAAATAAAAATCATTTTAGCCCTTTATCAACAATTGACTGCCAGCACTAGACTGGCAGTTTTTTTCTTATGACATTTGTGATGAACCGTACGGAGATTGATCTGTCAGTGTTTGCTGGAACTTCTGGTGTGCCTGCTGGAGCTTTTGCTGATCAGCGGCTTCAACAGAATACCAGCCATATCGGAACATGACATCATATAAATGTCTTTGTGTTTTCTGTGTTTCCAGTGCAATTCGCTGAATATCCTGATAAAGAGATTCATGACTGAATTCATTGAGCGCTGTATTGTATCCACTTGTCATATATTTTTCAGTCGACAAGAGATCTGTGACAAAATCACGATCGTTCATGTTGGTTGTTGTGGGAACCGGAGTTTGTGGATTCCCGATTTTTTGTTGGTTTTGCTGTTCCATGTTTTTTCCTCCTATTGCATAAAGCCAGTAGACTGGCCTTGCCCTGAGCTGCCTAAATGCTGAAGAATTTGTGTGTAATGCTGATGATGCATTTGCCCAACTTGATTTAATTCTTGTTTCAATGTTTGGTCCTGGCAATGCTCGGCCATAAAATGAGCCTTTTTCATGGCAATCAAGTTCCAGTTGAGCATATCCTCTAAGTACAAGGAATCCTTCACTGAAATGACTTCTGGGGGCATATTCATTTGCTGATTGTTCAACTTGTGTTCCTCCTTACGAATTTGTTTCCTTACTGATTCTTTTTATATTGCTGATTTTGACTGGTTTTTTTCCCGCCTAGGTCTGCTTCCTGTGATGGACCTGCGTTTCCTTTTACACTTGCAGCACTAACGCCTGCTTTCGATGGGTTTTTCTTCAAACGAGACATGTGGACATCACCTCCATTCTTACAATTCCCTCTCATCTTTAATTCATACGCCGCAAAATAAGGCACACGAGAATGTGTAAATTTTTGAAATCTGCTATTGAACTGTTTCGGAAAATCTTTTAAGATAAAGAAAGAGGCATTGCTTTTTTTTGGACAAAAAATGAATGACTGTTCATTCAAAATGTTTAGGGGGATATTTATGGGCAAACATATTCGCAAGGCGGCTGTCATTGGTTCAGGTGTCATGGGCTCAGGCATTGCTGCACATTTAGCCAATATTGGGATACCAGTTACACTGCTAGATATTGTGCCAAATGAACTGACAAAGGAAGAAACGGCGAAAAAGCGGACGCTTGATCACCCTAGTGTTCGGAATCGATTAAGTCAAGAAGCGATGAAAAAATTGTTAAAGCAAAAGCCAGCACCTCTTACTTCAGCAAAAAACCTATCATACATCACACCGGGAAATCTCACAGACCACCTTTCCTTATTACACGATGCTGACTGGATCATTGAAGTCGTCACTGAAAAGCTCAGCATCAAAAAGCACGTATTCTCTCTCATCGACGAACACCGCAAAGAAGGAAGCATCGTATCAAGCAATACATCCGGTATTTCAGTTGAAAAAATGGCAGAAGGCCGATCAGATGATTTTAAACGCCATTTTTTAGGCACACATTTTTTTAACCCAGCTCGTTATTTAAAGCTCTTAGAAATCATTCCTATTCAAGAAACCGATCCAGAAGTACTGTCATTTATGAAAACATTTGGCGAGGATGTACTCGGCAAAGGTGTGGTTGAAGCAAAGGACACACCGAACTTTATTGCAAACCGCATTGGCACTTATGGACTTCTTGTCACAGTGCGTGAAATGCTTGAGAACAAATACACCATCGGAGAAGTGGATTCTGTCACAGGACCTCTCATTGGAAGACCGAAAAGTGCGACCTTCCGTACACTGGATGTAGTGGGACTCGACACGTTTTCTCATGTGGCACGAAACGTATATGAACAGGTAGAAGGAAAGGAAAAAGAGATTTTTCAGCTGCCTGAGTTTATTGAAAGAATGCTCGAAAAAGGATGGATTGGCAGCAAGGCAGGCCAAGGTTTTTATCAAAAAAATGGGAAGGTCATTTTAGAGCTTGACCCAGTGACGCTCACATATGGTGAACGCACAAAGCTAAGAGATCCAGGCATTGAAATGGCGAAACAGCAAAAGGGTGCAAAAGCAAAGTTGAAAGCGCTTATTTATCAGGATGGCCGTGCAGGGCAACTACTTTGGAATATGACAGCGCCCGTACTTCTTTATTCAGCTCATCTAAAAGGTGAAATTGCGGATGATATTCAGTCTATCGATAACGCCATGAAATGGGGATTCGGCTGGCAGCATGGCCCATTTGAGCTGTGGGATGCAATAGGTGTCAAAAAAGCTGCCGAACGCATGGAAGCAGAAGGCCACAGTATTCCAGCATGGGTGCAAGACATGCTGTCAAAAGGACACGAGACATTCTATCAAGAGAATGCTGATGGAGAGCGAGCGTTTTATCATAACGGGGCTTATGAACAGGAAAAAGGAAACGACAAACATATATCTTTAGCTAGATTGAAAAAGAAACACGACGTCATCTTCAAAAATTCTGGTGCGAGCCTGATCGATATTGGTGATGATGTCGCCTTGCTCGAATTTCACTCTAAAAGCAATGCCATTGGACTAGATGTCATTGATATGATCAATCGCGCTGTTGATGAGACGGAAAAGAATTATAAAGGGCTTGTCATCGGAAACCAAGGGAAGAACTTCTGTGTTGGCGCAAACCTTGCCCTGATTTTAATGGAAGCACAGGATGACAATTTCTTTGAAATTGACTTTGTGATCAGACGCTTCCAGCAGGCAATGATGAAGGTGAAATATAGCAATCGCCCAGTCGTAGCCGCCCCGTTTGGGATGACATTAGGAGGCGGAACAGAAGTTTGTCTGCCGGCAGCAGCTATTCAGGCGTCCAGCGAAACTTACATGGGACTTGTGGAAGCGGGAGTTGGACTGATTCCAGGAGGCGGCGGAAACAAAGAGTTATATCTTCGTCACCTGCAAGGATCAGCGAAGCCGTCGCAGACGGCTATACAGGATGCCACGCTGAAAACATTTGAGACAATTGCAATGGCAAAAGTATCGACTTCAGCTGAGGATGCGCGGGATATGAATATGATCCGCGTGAGCGACCGGATCAGTATGAACGGGGATCACCTGATCTATGATGCAAAACAACTGGTGCTCTCTCTTGATGAAGCCGGTTATCGTGCGCCGCTCAAGCAAAAGGTGCCGGTCATGGGAGAAACAGGCTATGCAGCGATGATTTTGGCTGCTGAAAATATGAGACTGTCAGGATACATTTCAGAGCATGACATGACCATTGTAAAAAAATTAGCTCATGTCATTTCCGGCGGGAAACTGCCATTTGGAACCGAGGTAGAGGAGCAATACTTATTAGAGCTTGAAAGAGAAGCCTTTTTAAGTCTTGTAGGAGAAGTGAAATCACAGGCACGTATGCAGCACATGCTCGTCAAAGGAAAACCTTTACGTAACTAAGGGGGAGTCAAAATGAGAGAAGCAGTCATTGTCGCTGGCGCAAGAACACCAGTAGGGAAGGCGAAAAAAGGATCGTTAAAACATGTCCGGCCTGATGATATGGGCGCATTATGTGTAAAAGAAACGTTAAAGCGTGCCGGTGAATACGACGGTCAAATAGATGATTTGATCATTGGCTGTGCAACGCCAGAAGCAGAGCAGGGGTTAAATGTGGCCCGGAATATTGGGGCATTAGCGGGACTGCCTTATACGGTACCTGCCATCACCATAAACCGTTACTGCTCGTCTGGTCTTCAATCTATCGCTTATGCGGGTGAACATATTATGCTCGGGCAGGCAGACACGATTTTAGCCGGAGGAGTCGAATCGATGTCGCAGGTGCCGATGATGGGGCATTCCATTCGTCCAAATGCTCTCTTGGCAGAGCAAGCACCTGAATACTACATGAGCATGGGGCACACGGCAGAGCAAGTGGCGCAAAAGTATCAGGTCACACGTCAAGATCAAGACGCCTTTGCGGTGAGGAGTCATCAAAAGGCAGCAAAGGCACTTCAAGAAGGGAAATTTTCAGATGAAATTGTGCCTGTTGATGTAACAGAGCGACGGGTAGGAGAGCAATATCAATTAGAAGAGCATCAATTCACGTTCTCACAGGATGAAGGTGTGAGAGCAGGCACAACGGAGGAGATTCTTTCCACATTGCGTCCAGCCTTCTCAACAAAAGGCACGGTGACCGCAGGGAACTCGTCTCAAACAAGTGACGGGGCTGCATGTGTGATGATGATGGACCGCGAGAAAGCATCCTCACTTTCTCTTCAGCCGCTCGCTAAATTCAGAGCATTTGCTGTTGGCGGTGTACCGCCTGAAGTGATGGGGATCGGTCCGGTTGAAGCCATTCCGCGTGCGCTGAAAATCGCTGGACTTGAGCTGAAGGATATTGGCCTGTTTGAATTGAATGAAGCGTTTGCTTCTCAGGCAATTCAAGTCATTCGTCATTTAGGAATTGATGAGGAAAAGGTGAATGTCAATGGCGGGGCAATTGCGCTCGGACATCCGCTCGGCTGTACAGGAACGAAACTAACGCTGTCACTGATTCATGAAATGAAACGGCGAAACGAGCAATTTGGCATTGTCACAATGTGTATCGGCGGGGGCATGGGAGCAGCAGGCATTTTTGAATTGATCTAAAGGGGGAAATCAGGATGAAAGCATTGGAAGATGTAAAAAAGGGTGGAAGCTTTTTAATTGATGAGACGAATTATGAGCATATTTTTACACCGGAGGATTTCTCTGATGAACATCAAATGATTGGAAAAACAACAGAGGATTATATTTTACAAGATGTGGTTCCGCATATTGATCAAATTGAAAACCATGAGTTCGAGCATTCGGTCAGGCTTCTCAAAAAAGCTGGTGAGCTTGGGCTGCTTGGAGCTGATGTGCCTGAGGAATTCGGCGGGCTTGGATTAGATAAAATCAGTTCAGCTATCATTACTGAAAAATTCGCTAGAGCAGGAAGTTTCTCACTTTCCTATGGTGCTCATGTCGGTATTGGTTCTCTGCCGATCGTGCTCTTCGGGAATCAAGCGCAAAAGGAAGCGTACCTGCCTGGACTCGCCTCTGGTGAAACCATTGCAGCGTACGCACTCACTGAGCCGGGATCAGGTTCTGACGCTCTTGGAGCAAAAACAACGGCAGTTCTGAATGAAGCAGGTACCCATTATGTCCTCAATGGAGAAAAGCAGTGGATCACAAACTCCGCATTTGCCGATGTCTTTGTTGTGTATGCGAAGATTGATGGTGAACACTTCTCTGCTTTTATTGTCGAAAAGGATTTTCCAGGTGTCAAAACGGGGCCTGAAGAGAAAAAGATGGGTATTAAAGGATCATCGACAAGAACATTGATTCTTGAAGATGCCCAAGTACCGAAGGAGAATTTGCTCGGTGAAGCTGGCAGAGGTCATGTGATTGCGTTTAACATTTTGAATATTGGGCGCTATAAGCTGGCAGTCGGCACAATCGGTGCATCAAAGCGCGTCATTCAATTGTCGGCAGAATATGCGAACCAGCGTAAGCAGTTCAAAGCACCAATTTCTCGATTCAGCTTAATTGGTGAAAAAGCAGCCAATATGTCAGCAAAGCTCTATGCGATGGAAAGTGCTGTTTACCGTACGGTTGGATTATTTGAACAGCGGATGGGGCTCTTAAGTGATGAAGAGCAAAAAGACGGCAAACAAATTGCCCAATCCATTGCGGAATATGCGATTGAATGTTCTCTCTGTAAAGTGCTTGGCTCTGAAACGTTAGATTATATTGTGGATGAAGGCGTGCAGATTCACGGCGGATATGGATTCATGCAAGAATACGAGGTCGAAAGAGCCTATCGCGACTCACGAATTAACCGGATTTTTGAAGGGACAAACGAAATCAACCGTTTGCTTGTACCAGGTACATTCTTGAAGAAAGCGATGAAAGGAGAGCTTCCGCTGCTTCAAAAAGCGCAAACCTTACAGGAAGAGCTAATGATGATGATGCCGGAAGAGCCAGGCGATCAGCCGCTCGATCAAGAAAAATATTTGCTCGCCCATGCGAAAAAGATCGCCTTAATGGTGGCTGGTATGGCAGCCATGAAATACGGGAAAGCCTTAGACAAAGAGCAAGAAATTCTTGTGAACATAGCCGATATCGTCAATGAAATTTTTGCTGCTGAATCAGCGATTCTGCGTACAGAAAAGGCAATCGCTGCAACAGGGGCAGAAAAGAATGAACAAAAGCTTGCTTACACACAAATTTTCACGCAGGAAGCTTTCTTAAAGATTGAAGCCCATGCAAAAGAATCCTTGATTGCGATGGAGGAAGGAGATTCACTCCGTATGAGCCTGTCAGCCCTTCGCAAGCTGACACGATTTACGCCGATCAATGTCATCGCCAAAAAGCGCGAAGTGGCAAAACGAATCTTTGAAGCAGAGAAATATATCGTATAAGGACGGCTTAAAAGGTGCGGATATTACTCCGCACCTTTTTGTAAGCATACATTTAGGTTTTTAAAATATTTTGTGATAAAATGTTGTCACAATTTGCAGGAGGTGAAAATGGTGGCTTTAGATTTTTACGAATACCCATCTTGCGGTACATGCCGAAAAGCAAAAAAGTGGCTGGAAGCACACAATAAAGACATCAACAGCATACATATCGTCGAAGAGACGCCTGATAAAGAAACATTAAAAGCCCTTTACGAAAAAAGCGGTTTAGAGCTGAAGAAATTCTTTAATACAAGCGGACAAAAATACCGGGAGCTGCAGCTAAAAGATCAACTTCCTGCAATGTCAGAGGACGAGCAGCTAGAATTACTCGCGTCTAACGGAATGCTGATTAAGCGCCCGATTACAACAGACGGAAAACGAGTCACGGTAGGATTTAATGAAGATACATTTAAAAGCGTCTGGAAATGATGTAACTTTCATTCAGATTGTGGTATCTTCAATATAGATTGTAAGAAAAGACTGGAGGGGTATTGAATGAGCACACCAAAAGATTTACGTTATTCAGAAGAACATGAATGGGTCAAAGTAGAAGGAGATAAGGTGCGTATCGGTATTACGCATTTTGCTCAATCTGAGCTGGGCGATATCGTGTTCGTTGAGCTTCCTGAAGTAGGAGACAAAATCACAGCGGACGAGCCTTTCGGAAGTGTAGAATCAGTGAAAACCGTTTCTGAACTTTATGCACCGATCAATGGCACAATCGTTGAAGTGAACGATGAGCTGGATGACAGCCCAGAATTCGTCAACGACTCTCCATACGAAAAAGCATGGATGATCGTTGTAGAACCAGCTGATGCTTCTGAAATTGAGAACTTAATGACGGCTGAGCAATATGAAGAAATGACAAAAGAAGACTAATTCATGAGAAATTGGACACTCTACCTTTATGGGGGGTGTCCAATTTGTCTTTTCAAAAAGAACACGTGGATATAACAGAGCATGTCACTGGACGATTCAAAGAAAGCGGCATGGTGCTTTATCATCAAAATGAAGAGATTGGCACGATGATTAGTGAAAACCAATATGAGCTGAAATCGGGATATTCCTATGATCAAAATCGTTTTTATCGTTTAACGGACACATTAACCGATGGGACAGAAAAATATGTTGACTGTGACGATGAAAATGGCTGGTGCTAATCACAGATGAGACTGCAGTGAACAGAAGCTGCAGTCTTTTTGATGACGAGGCGCTCAATCTTTACAACCTGAATGAAAGATTGTAATCTAAGGAAGAAGTGAATCAACGTCAAAAGGGCCGGGTGATCGTGATGAATGTCGAGATAGAAAAGGTCATCATTGTAGAAGGTAAAACAGACAAACAAAAGCTAAAAGAAGTCATAAGTGAACCTGTTACCATCATTTGCACCAATGGCACGATCAGTACATCGAAGCTGGATCAGCTTGTGGACGATTTAGTGGGGAAAGACGTTTACATATTAGCTGACAGTGACGATGCAGGCGACAAACTGCGGAAGCAATTTCGAAAAGAATTCCCTGAAGCACTTCATCTTTTTGTCGACAGAACGTACCGCGAAGTGGCCGCTTCACCGTCAGCCCACATTGCATCTATCCTATTAGCTGCAAACATTGATGTTCATTCGAAATATTTATGAGGGTGGACGTATATGAAAGAGATTGAAGAGCACGAATTCAAGGAGATAGAGGACGATTTATTTCTTTTATACTTATATACACCGTTTTGCGGAACATGCCAGCTGGCTAAGAAAATGCTGGCAGTTGTAGACGCCATGCAGCCGGATGTACCATTTTACGAAAACAATTTAAACTATTCACCAGGCTTTGCGAAAGCATTTGAAATTGAGAGTGTTCCTTGCTTTCTCCTGTTTAAAAAAGGTGAATTGGTGCAAAAAGGCTATGCATTTCACTCAGTTCCATATCTTCATGAAATGATTGAAACCGCTAAATAAAGCGGTTTTTTGTCATATTTCAAGAAATTCATTTGAAAATTTGTCGAGTTATTTATAAAGGACAAGAAGATGTTTGTAGAGAAATGTTATGTATAACCAAATGACAGGGAGGTTATACATGTGGAAAATGTGAAAGCCCATGGTAACACAGGGCAGCGTTTATTATTAAAGCCGCTGCTCTCATCATCATCCTTGAAGATTACATTTGAGGCGGAAACTGACTCTTGTACATTGATTGTGGATGAACGTGGTGAAGTGAAGAAACTACCTGCAATTGAGTTATCGGATCTCATCTTTTATGGTGAGAGGAAAGAAATTCTTCAATTATTAGATGGAGATATGTCCTTACAGCAGTTAATCAGCAGAGGACAAGTCAAAGTGAAAGGGTCATTCCGTGCGCTCCTTAGACTAGAGGCAGTGCTTTGGCTGACGAACGGTTTTTTTCGAAAAATGATAACGTAGTTGTTTACTTGGAAATTAGCGATTTACAGCGTTGACATATCTCGGGTAGCATGATATTCTACGTTAGTAAAAACATGAACATCACATAAAACAACATATTTTCTCTTATTAAGAGAGGTGGAGGGACGTGCCCTATGAAACCCGGCAACCGTCAGCATAGCTGAAATTGGTGCCAATTCACTCAAAGCCGCAGCGCTTTGAAAGATGAGAGAAAGGCGTAATTGACATAAAAGGCCTTTCTGCTTGCGTTGCAGTTAGGTCTTTTTTACTGACCTGGCGCCAGGCTAGAGTCATGACAGAAAGAAGAATAAATAACGTATGTGATGGAAACCTATAGATTCAGCAAGAAAGCAGGTGATCAGACTGTGATCCATTTACAGAATGTATCAAAAACGTACCATTCAAAAAGCGGAAATGTTGATGCCGTGAAAGACGTCAACTTGGATATTGATAAAGGTGAAATATTCGGAATTATCGGGTATAGCGGTGCAGGGAAAAGCTCGCTTATTCGCCTATTAAACGGTCTGGAGCTGCCAACAGAAGGAATTGTTGAAGTGGCAGGCAACCGGATCAATGAAGTATCGAATGCGAAACTTCGGAAAGCAAGACAAGAAATCAGCATGATCTTCCAGCACTTTAATTTACTTTGGTCAAGAACGGTGAGACAAAACATTATGTTCCCGCTTGAGATCGCAGGTGTACCGACATCGAAACGGAGAGAGCGTGCGAATGAACTGATTAAATTGGTCGGTTTAGAAGGAAAAGAAAATGCATACCCGTCTCAGCTAAGCGGCGGGCAAAAACAGCGTGTCGGCATTGCGAGAGCATTAGCGAATGATCCCAAGGTTCTTCTATGTGACGAAGCGACATCTGCGCTAGATCCGCAAACGACTGATTCGATCCTTGAGCTTTTGGCGGATATCAATAAACGGTTAGGGCTCACGATTGTGCTCATTACACATGAAATGCACGTCATTCGCAAAATTTGTCATCGCGTCGCGGTCATGGAAAATGGACGCATTGTCGAAGAAGGCGAAGTATTACGCGTCTTCAGACAGCCAAAGGAAGAAATGACGAAACGATTTGTGAAACAGCTTGCAGAACCAGAGGAAGCGAAAGAAACAATCGAGCACGTCTTAGAACGAGTAAAAGAAGGTCAGGTCGTACGGTTGTCCTTTATTGGAGACTCTGCCGAGCAGCCGCTGATCACTGAAATCATTCGATCCTTCAATGTCGATGTGAATATCCTTCAAGGGAAGATTTCTCAAACGCAGGAAGGCGCGTTTGGAACACTCTTTATCCACATTAATGGAGAAGAGACCGAGGTAGAAAAAGCCATCGCCTATATCCAAAGCAAACAGGTTGAAATCGAGGTGATGACACATGTTTGAGAAATGGTTTCCGAACGTTGATTTAGACGTCATCTGGAGTGCAACAGGTGAAACGGTGTATATGACACTGATTTCATTGGCATTTGCTTTTGCAATCGGGATTATCTTAGGGCTCCTGCTCTTCCTTACAGGAAAAGGCGGTCTTTGGGAAAATAAACCGATTAATGCTGTCATCGGCGCTGTCGTCAACATTTTCAGATCGATTCCTTTTATCATTCTAATCATTCTATTATTAGGATTTACAAAACTTATTATGGGCACTATTCTAGGCCCAAATGCAGCACTCCCTGCCCTTGTCATAGGGTCAGCTCCATTCTATGCACGTCTTGTCGAAATTGCACTGCGTGAGGTAGACAAAGGAGTCATTGAAGCAGCACGATCAATGGGAGCAAAAACGTCAACAATCATTTTCAAAGTATTGCTGCCAGAATCATTGCCAGCCCTTATTTCAGGTATTACCGTAACAGCAATTGCTCTGATTGGCTCTACTGCGATTGCAGGTGCAATTGGAGCAGGCGGACTTGGTGACCTCGCCTATGTGGAAGGGTACCAATCTGGTAATACAGATGTCACACTTGTAGCTACTGTGTTTATTCTCATCATCGTCTTTATTATTCAAATAATCGGTGATTTGATTACAAATAAAATTGATAAACGTTAAGGGAGGATTTATTCATGAAGAAATTGATATTAAGTGCACTATTTCTAGCATTTGCAGGTATTTTAGCTGCGTGCGGTTCATCAAATAACGCAAGTGAAAGCAAAACCATTACGGTTGCCGCTTCAAAAACGCCTCATGCCGAAATTCTTGAAGAAGCAAAACCACTTCTAAAAGAAAAAGGCTACGATTTAAAAGTGAAAGTGCTTAGCGATTATAAAATGTACAATAAAGCGTTAGCTGAAAAAGAAGTGGATGCGAACTTTTTCCAACATATCCCTTACTTAAACGAAGAAAATAAATCAAACAAAGATTATAACCTAGTGAGTGCTGGTGCGGTTCACCTTGAGCCTTTCGGTATCTACTCTAAGAAATACAAATCCGTAAAAGATATTCCAAACGGCGGCACAATCATCATGACAAACAACGTAGCTGAACAAGGTCGTATGCTTGCCCTGCTGCAAAATGCTGGTGTCATCAAGCTTGATCCAAAGGTTGATACAATCAACGCAACAGTAAAGAACATTAAAGAAAACCCAAAGAACCTAAAATTCAAAAAAATCGCGCCTGAATTAACGGCGAAAGCTTATGAAAACAGTGAAGGCGATGCTGTATTCATCAACGTCAACTATGCGATCCAAAATAAATTGAATCCGAAAAAAGATTCAATCGAACTTGAGCAAACAAAGAACAACCCATATGCAAACATCGTTGCGGTTCGCAAAGGTGACGAAAAATCAGATAAGATCAAGACATTAATGGAAGTTCTTCACTCTGATAAAATCAAAGAATTCATCGACAAAAAATATGACGGTGCAGTATTGCCTGTATCTGAATAACAACATTTTAACCTCGCTTCTATCAAAGCGAGGTTTCAGCATGTAGACAAACCCTCGCATTCTTTGTCAGTTCTGCGCTCCGGTGCTCACGAATGTCAAATTCGCTCCGCTCCGGTGCTCGCCCTTCCTAGACTTCAAAGGTTTTCTATCACGCTGAAAGGAAGATAAAGGGCTAAAATAAAGATCATTTTAGCCCTTTATCAACAATCTGCAACCTCGCTTCTACCAAAGCGAGGTTTTTTGTGTATTTTTTCAAATCTCGCTCATAATAAAAACGTACAAATGACCTGAAGGGATGGAATCAAGATGAATGAACAGCATATGAGCGGATCCATGCAGCAATCACTGACTGATTATAAAACCGCAATGGGTGAATTCCAGAAGAAAATGCCAGTGTTTGGTAAGAAATTCAATGAATTTACGGAGCAGTGCTTCCAAAGCGATTCATTAACGCAAAAGGAAAAACAAATGATTGCCCTCGGTATTAGTATTCATGCGCAGGATGAATACTGCATGATTTATCATACAAAAGGAGCGCTCGATCAAGGGGCGACAGAAGAGAATTTGCTGGAGGTTGTCAGCGTGGCGGCAGCTTTTGGCGGAGGAGCAGCACTAAGCCAAGGAATCACTGTCGTTCAGCAATGTATTGATGAATTTGGAGGACAGACGCATTAAGGGAAGCAAAACACGGTATTTTTCCATCTCAGGGAGTTGAGCGCTTCTCATCCGATTGTGTGAGAAAATATGCCAGCATAGGGTGTCGTATCCCTTTTGAGTGAAGACGCATACGTTTGCTACAATAAAGCTACACTCAAGGAAGGGAATGGTTTATTATTTGTTCGGACCATAGTACACTAGGATTGGATTATACCGCCGAGATGGAAAAGGCCATGCATCAAGCTCATGGCATGAGCTATGCAGAGTACGAAAGAGACCATGACTTACGGATGAAAGTGGAATATAAACGAGAGCAGTCCTACCGAGATGAGAAAAGACAGCTCGCAAAAATGAATATACGAGGCTAATAATAGCTGAGGGGCGGGGAGCACAGTTTCCCGCCCTTTCTTTATGAAAACAGTCTTTTCGACATAAATCCTTTTATCTACCTGCTTTTTTTGTTAGAATTTTGAGAGCATCCTCTCACGCTTATCGTGAATGTGTTGTATTCAGTTTTAATTTGTTATAAAATTAGAATGAGAATAAATTGAGAATAATGATTATTTTGGAGGTATCGATATATGACTGCTTCGACATTAACAATTAAGGACTTGCACGTTGAGATTGAAGGGAAAGAAATCTTAAAGGGTGTAAACCTCGAGATAAAAGGTGGAGAATTCCACGCAGTAATGGGACCAAACGGAACAGGTAAATCTACTTTATCTGCTGCCATTATGGGTCACCCTAAATATGAAGTAACAAAAGGGAGCATCTTGCTTGATGGCGAAGATGTCCTTGAAATGGAAGTAGATGAGCGCGCTCAAGCTGGTCTTTTCCTTGCGATGCAATACCCATCTGAAATCAGCGGTGTTACAAATGCTGACTTCCTTCGTTCTGCAATTAACGCACGCAGAGAAGAAGGCGATGAAATCTCTCTTATGAAATTCATCCGCAAAATGGACGAAAACATGGAGTTCCTTGAAATGGACCCAGATATGGCACAGCGCTACCTAAACGAAGGTTTCTCAGGCGGGGAGAAAAAACGCAACGAAATTCTTCAATTAATGATGATTGAACCAAAGATCGCCATCCTTGACGAAATCGATTCTGGTCTTGATATCGATGCCTTGAAAGTTGTTTCTAAAGGAATTAACAAAATGCGCGGCGAAAGCTTCGGCTGCTTAATGATCACTCACTATCAGCGTCTACTGAACTACATCACACCAGATCACGTTCATGTCATGATGCAAGGTCGTATCGTGAAATCTGGCGGCCCAGAACTCGCGCAGCGTCTAGAAGCAGAAGGCTATGATTGGATTAAAAAAGAGTTAGGAATTGAAGACGAAACTGTTGGTCAAGAAGCGTAAGCGTTAGGAGGATTATTGATGACATTAGAAACGAAATTATCAGTAGATCAAGATTATGTCAAAAGCTTCTCCGAGAAGCATCAGGAACCGGCATGGATGAGCTCCCTTCGCTTACAGGCTCTTGAAAAAGCAGAAGACCTCCCAATGCCAAAGCCTGACAAAACGAATATTTCAAAATGGAATTTAACGAATTTCAAACAGCATACAGTCGAAAGTGCGCCATTTGGATCATTAGAAGAGCTTCCAGAAGAAGTGAAATCTCTGATTGATTTAGAGGACACAAATAAGACAGTTTACATTCAGCGTGATCAAACGCCGGCCTATTTGTCTCTTTCAGCTGAAGCGAAAGACAAAGGTGTGATCTTTACTGATCTTCATACAGCGATTCGTGAGCATGGAGATTTAGTGAAACAATACTTCATGACAGATGCAGTGAAAGTGGATGAGCATAAACTAACAGCTTTACATGCTGCTTTAGTGAATGGCGGGGCTTTCCTCTATGTACCGAAAAACGTAGAGCTTGAAGCACCAATTCAAGCTGTTTATCTTCATGAAAATGATGAAACGACTTTGTTCAACCATGTCATCGTTGTAGCAGACGATCATAGTGCTGTGACATATGTAGAAAACTACATCAGTACAGCAAAACCGGAAGAAGCGATCTTCAATATCGTTTCTGAAGTGTTCACAGGCGCAAACGCCCGCGTCACATACGGTGCTGTAGATAACCTTGCAGAAGGAGTCACAGTATATGTAAACAGACGCGGTATGGCAAATGGCCGTGACAGTAAAATCGAGTGGGCACTTGGCCTGATGAATGATGGAGACGTTGTGTCTGAGAACATCACAAAACTGATGGGCGACGGTACATTCGGTGATACGAAATCAGTTGTTGTCGGCCGAGGAAACCAAACAGAAAACTTCACAACAAGCATCATCCACTTCGGTAAAAATTCTGAAGGATATATCTTGAAGCATGGTGTGATGAAGGATCAAGCATCTTCTATCTTTAACGGAATTGGCAAAATCGAGCATGGCGCAACAAAGTCAAATGCAGAGCAGGAATCACGTGTCCTCATGCTGAGTGAGAAAGCACGCGGTGACGCAAACCCAATTCTTTTAATTGATGAAGATGATGTGACAGCAGGGCACGCCGCTTCTGTTGGACGTGTTGATCCAATTCAATTGTACTACCTCATGAGCCGCGGGATTTCCAAAGAAGATGCAGAAAGACTTGTGATTTATGGCTTCTTAAATCCAGTTGTGAAAGAACTGCCGATTGAAGGAGTTAAAAAGCAGCTGATTTCTGTGATTGAAAGGAAAGTAAAATAATGAATATCAAAGACGTTCGTGAGCAATTTCCAATCCTTCATCAGCAAGTGAACGGACATGATTTGGTGTATTTGGACAGTGCAGCGACTTCTCAAAAACCAAGAGTGGTCATTGATGCAATGAATGAGTATTACCGGTCTTACAACTCGAACGTCCACAGGGGTGTTCATACCCTTGGCACAAGAGCAACGGACGCATACGAGGGTGCGAGAGAGAAAGTTCGTGCATTCATCCGTGCTTCATCTGTCCAGGAGATTATTTTTACTAGAGGTACAACGACTGCACTAAACACAGTGGCGATCAGCTATGCTAGAGCCAACCTCAAAGAAGGCGATGAGATTGTCATTACGCATATGGAGCATCATGCGAATATCATCCCTTGGCAGCAAGCAGCAAAAGCAACTGGCGCCACATTGAAATACATTCCGTTACAGGAAGACGGCACGCTATCGCTTGAAGATGTGAAGCAAACGATCACACATCAAACGAAAATTGTCGCAGTCACACATGTCTCAAACGTATTAGGAACCATCAACCCGATTAAAGAGATCGCCAAAATTGCCCACGATCATGGGGCAATCATTGTCGTCGACGGTGCGCAAAGCACCCCGCACATGCAAATTGATGTTCAGGATCTAGATTGTGACTTTTTCGCATTCTCTGGGCATAAAATGTGTGGACCGACTGGCATCGGTGTGCTTTACGGGAAGAAGGACCTTTTGAATAATATGGAGCCTGCTGAGTTTGGCGGTGAAATGATCGACTTTGTGGATCTATATGATTCTACATGGAAAGAGCTGCCGTGGAAATTTGAAGCGGGAACACCGATTATTGCTGGAGCAGTTGGACTAGGAAAAGCAATTGACTTCTTAAATGACATTGGTATGGAGGAAGTCAGCCGTTACGAGCATCAGCTTGCGACTTACGCGCTTGAGCGCTTTAAAGAGCTTGACGGTGCGACTGTTTATGGACCGCAGCACCGAGCTGGGCTTGTGACGTTTAACTTAGACGACGTCCATCCGCATGATGCGTCAACTGTTCTGGATACGGAAGGTGTCGCCATTCGTGCTGGACACCACTGTGCACAGCCGCTCATGAAATGGCTTGGTGTATCAGCGACTGCAAGAGCAAGCTTTTATCTGTATAATACAGAAGAAGAGATTGATCTACTCATTGCAGCGCTCCGTAAGACAAAGGAGTATTTTACGAATGTCTTTTAATGTAAACTTAGATACACTGTACAGACAAGTGATTATGGATCATTATAAAAATCCGAGAAACAAAGGTGTACTAAACGACAGCATTGTCGTCGATATGAACAACCCAACGTGTGGTGACCGCATTCGTCTTACGATGAAAATCGAAGACGAAAAAGTCACGGATGCGAAATTTGAAGGAGAAGGATGCTCGATTTCGATGGCATCTGCCTCTATGATGACGCAGGCGATTAAAGGGAAAGATATTGAAACAGCTTTGAAAATGTCTCAGATTTTCTCCGATATGATGCTAGGAAAAGAATACGACGATTCCATTGATCTTGGTGACATTGAGGCGCTACAGGGAGTGGCAAAATTCCCTGCCCGCATCAAATGTGCAACATTATCCTGGAAGGCGCTTGAAAAAGGCGCATCTGCCGAAGATAACGGCAAATCATAAGATTGGAGTGAAAATGGATGGCTAAAAAAATGCCAGATGTTGGTGAATATAAATACGGCTTTTCTGATAAAGACGTTTCCATTTTCCGTTCAGAGCGCGGACTGACAAAAGAGATCGTTGAAGAAATTTCTCGTATGAAAGAAGAGCCTCAGTGGATGCTCGACTTCCGTTTGAAATCTCTTGAGCACTTTTACAACATGCCGATGCCACAATGGGGCGGAGATTTAAATGCATTAAACTTTGATGAAATTACGTACTACGTAAAGCCATCAGAGCGCTCTGAGCGTTCTTGGGATGAAGTACCAGAAGAAATCAAACAAACCTTTGATAAGCTTGGTATCCCAGAAGCAGAGCAAAAATATTTAGCTGGTGTATCTGCTCAGTATGAATCTGAAGTTGTGTATCACAACATGAAGCAAGACCTTGAAGATCTAGGAATTGTGTTTAAAGATACAGACAGCGCATTAAAAGAGAACGAAGACATCTTCCGTGAGCACTGGGCAAAAGTCATTCCTCCGACTGACAACAAATTTGCTGCGCTTAACTCGGCTGTATGGTCTGGTGGTTCATTTATCTACGTACCAAAAGGCGTAAAAGTAGATACTCCACTTCAAGCATACTTCCGTATCAACTCTGAAAACATGGGTCAGTTCGAACGTACACTGATCATCGTTGACGAAGGCGCACATGTGCATTACGTAGAAGGCTGTACAGCTCCAGTTTACACAACAAACTCACTTCACAGTGCGGTTGTTGAAATCATCGTCAAAAAAGGCGGCTACTGCCGTTATACAACGATTCAAAACTGGGCAAACAACGTCTTCAACCTTGTGACAAAACGTACAGTATGTGAAGAGAATGCAACAATGGAATGGATTGATGGAAACATCGGTTCTAAGCTGACAATGAAATACCCAGCGGTCATCCTAAAAGGTGAAGGCGCTCGTGGTATGACATTAAGTATTGCCCTAGCAGGTAAAGGTCAGCACCAAGATGCAGGTGCGAAGATGATTCACCTTGCACCAAACACATCTTCAACAATCGTATCGAAATCGATTTCCAAACAAGGCGGTAAAGTAACATACCGCGGAATCGTTCACTTCGGACGAAAAGCAGAGGGTGCACGCTCAAACATCGAGTGTGATACACTCATCATGGATAACAAATCAACATCTGATACGATCCCTTACAATGAAATCTTAAACGACAACATTTCATTAGAGCACGAAGCGAAAGTATCAAAAGTATCTGAAGAACAGCTATTCTACTTGATGAGCCGCGGAATTTCTGAAGAAGAAGCAACAGAAATGATCGTCATGGGCTTCATCGAGCCATTCACAAAAGAACTGCCAATGGAATACGCCGTTGAAATGAACCGTTTGATTAAGTTTGAGATGGAAGGTTCGATTGGTTAAAATCTTAAATTATCTATTAGTGTAGGAGGCGAACTTTTGAAGTTCGCCTTCTTCTATTTGCTCAGTAATAGGTGTTCGTTTGTATTTTATTGGTTTTATAAGAGGGGGATTAGAACAGGGGAATGGATAATTAATGCAATGTTAAAGATAAAATGGAACTTAAATATTTAATTTTTAGTATAATAAAAGGTAATGGTATTAAGGAGGTTCCAGTATGGCATACCAACCTGAAGCAGAACTTGAAAAAACTCTACATAAACAACTTGTAAATCAAGGCTATAAAGCTGTTAAGATTGCTGACTATGATGCACTATTAGCTAATTTTAAGCAGCAGCTTAACTTATTCAATGAACATAAACTAAATGGACAACCATTATCTGATATAGAATTTAAGAGAATACTTACATTAATCGAAGGAAAAAGTATTTACGATTCTGCCAAAATCCTACGTGATAAATTATTAATTGAACGTGAAGATGGTACTCAATTATATGTAGAATTGCTAAACACAAAAGATTGGTGTAAGAATCTTTTTCAGGTTACAACCCAAACCACTGTGACTGGTAAGTACACTAATCGTTATGACATCACTATTCTAATTAACGGCTTGCCACTCGTTCAAATAGAATTAAAAAGACGAGGATTAGATTTTAAAGAAGCGTTTAACCAAATCCAACGCTATCGTCGTCATACATTCCCTGGTTTATATCGTTTTCTACAAATCTTTGTTATAAGTAATGGTGTCGATACAAAATACTTTTCAAACTCTGATTATGACATTCAATTTGGATTTACATTCTTCTGGTCAGATGAAAAAAATGAACTGATTACGAACTTACAAAGTTTTAGTAGTACATTCTTAAATCCATGCCATCTTGCGAAGATGATTAGTCGTTATATGGTCATTAATGATACCGATAAAGCATTAATGGTTATGCGTCCTTATCAAGTTTATGCAGTTGAAGCACTTGTAAAGCGTGCAACCGAAACCAGCAACAACGGCTATATTTGGCATACAACCGGTTCTGGTAAGACATTGACTTCCTTTAAAGCTGGTCAAATTTTATCAGATGAAGAAAGTATCAAAAAGGTGTTCTTCCTTGTCGACCGCCAAGATTTAGACAGCCAAACGATCGCAGAGTTCAACAAGTTCCAAAAGGGAGCGGTTGACCGCACTGACAAAACCGAAATCCTTATTGAACAAATACAAAATCCAATGAAACGGTTCATTGTGACAACGATTCAGAAAATGAACAATGCTATCAAAAATCCAAAGTACGTTAAGATAATGGAACCATACAAACAAGAGAAAGTAGTTTTCATTATTGATGAATGTCATCGTAGCCAATTTGGTGATATGCGAAAAGAAATTGATCATCACTTCCAGAATGCTCAATATTTTGGTTTTACCGGAACACCACGTTTTATCGAGAATAAAAGTCAAGATGGACGTACAACTGCTGACCTATTTGATAAATGCTTGCATTATTACCTTATTAAAGATGCGATCCGTGATGGGAACGTACTAGGTTTTTCAGTAGAATACGTTCGTACTTTTAACGCTAATATTGATGAAACAGATGCTACAAAAGTACAAGCGATTGATACAGATGAAGTGTGGCATGATGAACGACGTTTAAACTTAGTAGCTGACCATATAATTGATAATCATCAACGACGTTCTAAAAGCAAAGGCTATTGTGCTATGTTTGCAGTTGATTCAATTCCTACGTTAATTAAGTATTACGATATTTTTAAATCTAAGAATCATGATTTAAAGATTGCTGGGATTTTCTCATATGGGCAAAACGAGGAAAGCGATGGTACAGGTGAACATTCTCGTGAAGCGTTAGACCGCATGATTTCAGATTATAACCAAATGTACGACACAGACTTCTTGACAGAAACATGGGATCGTTATTTTTCAGATGTATCAAAAAAAGTTAAAAATGCTCAAATAGATATTTTACTTGTCGTAAAGATGTTCTTAACTGGATTTGATAGCAAGCCACTCAATACTCTCTATGTAGATAAGAACATGGTATATCATGATTTGTTGCAAGCATATAGCCGTACAAATCGTGTAGAGAAATCGACTAAGCCATATGGAAATATCGTTTGCTATCGAAATTTAAAAGAAAAAACAGATGAAGCAATTAAGTTATTCTCAAGAACAGACAACGTTGATACCGTTCTAATGGGTAGCTACGATGAATATCTAAAAGCGTTTAAGGAAGCAGTGAAAAATTTAAGGGATGTTGCAGTCATTCCTGAAGAAGTTGACGAGCTAGAAAGAGAAGAAGATAAGCGGCAATTTATTATTGCATTCAAAAATGTAACGAAATTCCTTCAACGTTTACAATCATTTTCTGATTTTGAGTTTGATGAAACAGAGCTAACGATTTCACAGCAATCATATGAAGATTTCAAGAGCAAGTACTTCAAAGTGTACGAAGATTTTAAGCGTAGTGAAGTGCCAAAGGAATCGATTTTACATGATATCGACTTTGAATTAGAGCTAATGCATACAGACAAGATTAATGTCAGTTACATTTTAAATCTGGTTGCCAACCTTAACACAGAAAATGAAAAAGAACGTGACAAAGAGATTAGATTTATTAAACAAGAATTAGACCATGCCTCAGATCCAAAGTTACGTCTGAAAATTGAATTGATAAAAGGGTTCTTAGATAAGGTCGCACCAACTTTGGCTCCTAATGAATCTGTAATGGATGCTTACAATCGTTACGAAGAAGAAATGAGTGAACAAGAACTCTCAACATTTGCGAAACAAGTAAATATTGAAGACAGTGTATTACGTGAACAAGTATCAGCGTATGAGTATTCCAGTCTAATTGAAAAAAATGAGATTATGGATAATTTATCAGGATCGTTTCTGAAAAAGAATAAAGCAATCAAAGCGATTACTTCTTTCATTCGTGATTTTACCGAAAAATACGGTGCGTAGTTACCGCACATTACACATTTAATAAAGGAGAGGGCGCTAAAACAGCGCCCTCTCTTGTTATTTTTAAAAATATCAAAAAAACAAATGAAAAAACATTGATATTTTAAAAAATATCATATATATTAAATGTATCGGATCTGATATTTTAAAAAATATCAAAGGAGGAATGTTGTGAAACTTTATCAAATTGCACAATTTACTCAAGGTGCATTTACAAATCGCTTAGAAACATTTTCTTCTGATGTTGAAACGTTAAAAGTCAAACCACTATCATTAAAGGAATTTAACGAAACCCTAGGATTAGCTTATCGAATCTCAAATGAGAGAAATGTGGAAATTACTGTACCGAAAGAAAAATTGGTACCACAACTGCTAACTGACACAAACAGTCTTATTTTACACGCTCATACACAAAAAGTTGCTTTGTTACCTGATAAATATAGCGGGTTATTATTAACAAATAACTTTATCAAAATTCAATTAACAAGCAATGTAGATCCAGCCTTCTTCGAATGGTACTTTAACGAACATCCATCCATTCAAAAGCAGCTGTCTGTCTTAAGTGAGGGAACAGTCGTTTCATTATTGAAACTTTCTCATTTAAAGGATTTAGAAATTGACTTGCCACCTATTCAACAGCAAATCATTATTGGTAAAGTTGCTAAGCTTAAAAGGAGAAAAGAATTATTGATGGCTGAAAAAACTGAATTACAACAGCTATATATTCAGCAGAAACTAATTCAAAGTATCAACTAAAACTAATCCACCTTAGGAGGAATAACGATGACTACAAGTGAAAAACAACGACAGCAACAAGCTGAACTGCATAAAAAATTATGGGCGATGGCAAATGACTTACGAGGTCAAATGGATGCCAACGAATTCAAGGATTATATTTTAGGGTTAATTTTCTATCGTTACTTATCTGAAAAAGTAGAAGCACGTGCAAAGAAATTACTAAAAGACGATAACATATCTTATGCAGAAGCATGGGGAAATGATGAGTACCGTGAGGACTTAGCTGAGTATCTTATTGATGAATTGGGTTATATAGTAGAACCGCAATTCCTGTTCTCACGTTTCCTTGAAGAAATCGAAAAAGGGGCAAATGGTAACTTTGATGTGGAGATGCTACAAAACGGTGTAAAAGCAATTGAATCATCTACTTTAGGCACTGAAAGTCAAGACGATTTCCAAAATCTATTCGACGATATGGATTTAACTTCATCTCGCCTAGGGCGTACAGTGAAGGATCGTACAAATTTAATCAGTAAAGTGATTGTCAATATTGCAGATATTCCATTTCTACAAGATGATGTTGAGATTGATGTTTTAGGCGATGCATACGAATATATGATTTCTCAATTCGCAGCAAACGCAGGGAAGAAAGCTGGAGAGTTCTATACGCCACAACAAGTGTCTAAAATTTTAGCGAAGATTGTGACTGCTGAAAAATCAGAAATTCGTGATGTATATGACGGAGCTTGTGGTTCAGGTTCGTTGCTACTTCGAGTGGGTAAAGAAGCGAAAGTACACAAATATTACGGACAAGAAAAAGTATCAACAACCTACAACTTAGCTCGTATGAATATGTTGTTACACGATGTTCCATACCAACGTTTCGATATTCAAAATGCGGATACATTAGAAGAACCGCTCCATATTGACCAACGCTTTGAAGCAATCGTTGCCAATCCTCCATACTCAGCAAAATGGAGCGCAGATGACAAATTTAAAGAAGATGAACGCTTTAGTGCCTATGCAAAGCTAGCTCCAAAGTCAAAAGCAGACTTTGCTTTCATTCAACACTTTATTCATCAATTAGATGATAACGGTACAATGGCAGTCGTTTTACCACATGGTGTCCTATTCCGTGGTGCAGCAGAAGAAGCAATTCGTAAGTATCTTATAGAAGAAAAAAATTACTTAGATGCAGTCATTGGTTTACCAGCGAATGTTTTCTATGGCACAAGCATTCCTACTTGTATCTTAGTATTTAAAAAATGCCGTAAGCATGATGATAATGTATTATTTATTGATGCATCAAATGAATTTGAAAAAGGTAAAAACCAAAATCGCTTAGCAGATGAGCACGTTGAAAAAATCATCGAAACATTCTTAAGCCGTGAAACAATTGACAAGTATTCGTATGCAGCAGCTTTAGAGGAAATTAGAGAGAATGACTATAACTTAAATATTCCTCGCTATGTGGATACATTTGAAGAAGATGAACCTATTGATATAAAAGAAGTGACACAGCGGCTAAAAGAAATTGATGATGAAATAGAGAAAGTGGATAGCGAACTTGAGAGATACTTTAGTGAGTTGGAGGTGTAAAATATGAATGCACCTAAGTTGAGATTTAAGGGTTTTAATGACGAGTGGAAATTAATTCATCTTAGTGAGTTAATGACATTTAATAATGGTATTAACGCTGATAAAGATAGTTACGGTCATGGTCGTAAATTTATTAATGTATTAGACATTTTAAACAATAATTCAATAAAATATGATGATATTAAAGGATCTGTATCTGTTTCTCAAAAGGTTGAGCAAACTAATAGAGTTGAGTATGGAGATTTGTTATTCCTTCGAAGCTCTGAGACTAGAGACGATGTTGGCAAAAGTTCGGTTTATTTAGATGAAAATGAGTTTGCATTATTTGGTGGATTTGTAATTCGAGGTAAAAGACAAAAAGAATACGAGCCATACTTTCTAAAACTTAATTTAGAATCACCTAGAAATCGACATCAAATTAGCTCTAAGGCAGGAGGAAGTACTCGATTTAATGTTAGTCAATCTATTTTAAGCTCTGTTGAAATTTCTATACCATCTAGGATTGAACAAGAAAAAATTGCAGATTTCATTAGTTGTTTTGATAAAAAAGTTCAACTGCAAAAAGAAAAAATCGAATTGTTGGAACAACAGAAAAAAGGCTATTTGCAGAAGATTTTTAACCAAGAATTGCGTTTTAAAGATGAGAATGGAAAAGAGTATCCTGAATGGGAATTTAAAAAATTAGGTGAAATTGGAGAATTTAAAACCAGTAGTGTTGATAAGGTGATTAAAGATTCCGAAAAGCAAGTGTACTTATTAAATTATATGGATGTATATAATCACAAGGTAGTTAATCTAAACAACTACAAAACCTTAGATAAAAATACTGCATCAAGTCAACAAGTTATTACAAACAACCTTAATAAAGGTGATATAATTTTCACTCCATCTTCTGAAACTCCTGAAGATATAGGTCATTCTATTGTTATATCAACCGATTTACCCAATACTGTTTATAGCTACCATTTAATCAGATTTAGACCAAATAAAGCTGCTCAGTTAAATATAAACTATTCTCATTTCTTTTGTAATACTGATTATGTTAGAAAACAGATAATCAAGCATGCTACTGGTTCCACACGTTTTACTGTAAGTAAAGAAAGTTTTTCTAATATTCTTGTGCCATTGCCTTCTAAAAAGGAGCAGCAAAAAATTGCAGAATTCTTAATGCTTTTAGATAACAGAATTAAAAAAGAAAAAGAAAGATTATTTGTACTGAGAATGCAAAAACAAGCCTACATGCAAGAAATGTTCATTTGATAACCAATTACAATACCTTACTGATTAGGGGGTTTTACCAATAAAGAATATTTTTTCTAATAATAGTGACATCAATAAAAATGCATATATGAATTGGAGAACAAACCGATTTGATCATATTCATAATATGCATGTAATAGCAGAGGGTTTTATGAATTCAGCAATAACATTAGCCCAAACCAGTTTAAAAGATAATCATGACAAAAAAGCAGATATGTTAATCTTTCCGATTCTATTTAATTTAAATCATGGTATTGAAGTTTATTTAAAAGCCATGTGTTGGAGCTTAAATCAGCTATTAAATAAAAAGGAAACCTTTGAGTCATCGCATAACCTTAATAATCTAATTAAGGAAACGAAAAAACTAACAAGTGCGTTTGACAATAGAACTGAAGCATTACAATGGTCTTTACAATTAGAAAAATATATAGATGAACTCTATAGTAAAATTGAAACTGTAAAAGATAATGGCAAAAAAGTTTATGATATTACTTTTGCTCGATATTCCTTAACAAGAGATTTGGAACCACAGTTTTATATAACAGAATTTGATAACGTTGTTATTGATTTAGAAAACTTCGTGCAGTTTTTTAATGATGTATATAGAGGTTTAGACAATATGTCATCTTATTTGTTAGATATATTGGAACAAAGAAATCAACTTAGAGCTGAAATGGAATCTGAATATCATTCAAATTTATAACTATTAATAAAAACATCACCTTCCACTCATTTTGGAAGGTGATGTACCTGTTTGCCATTCAAAACCAATGGTTTTATTAATTAGATTTCCGTGCCAAAACCATGCCAAGTTCATGCCAAGTTGAAATTATCATCCATTTTAAACCATTTGAAGAATGGCTTGATATCAAAGGTTTGACTGGTTTTATTTTTAATCATTACGTCCCATTTCAAGCAAAGTTAATCAAGTTTGAGATGGAAGGTTCTATCGGCTAATAATAAAAGACCAAAAACGTGATATCAAACGTTTTTGGTCTTTTTGTTTTGAAAAAACAGATCTTACATCTCACTAGGCGAGTAAAACGCATCAAAGGCTTTAGACAAATCGTCAGCTGCAGATGTCAAGATCGTTTCTTCTTCTAAAATCGCTGTTCCTTGTGCTCGGACAATATGAAATTGTTTAAAGCCCATCAAGTTTTGGAATATTTCTTTTAGGTAGTAATGTGAAAATTCCAGAGGTGTATATCGATCGTGATTTGTGAAAATTGAGCCGCTTGCTTGGAGCAAAAGTACACGATAATCATCAGTCATCAGACCAACTGAACCACTTTCTGTATATTTAAACGTTTCTCTAGCAATAAAAATATTATCTATATAATCTTTCATACGTGACGTCACATTGAAATTATGAACAGGTGATACAATCACGATTCGATGATGTGCTTTGAATTGAGCCAATAAAGCAGAGGAAGCAGCAGCGATTTTTTCTTCGGTAGCTGTTAATGTTTGTTCAGATGCTTGCTTATCCCAAATACGTAGCAGCTGGTCTTTTTCGATACGAGGAATTTCAGTTTCATGTAAATGTAAAATGGTCGGTTCTTCATGAGGGAATCTTTCTTTAAACTGTTCTAAAAACAATGTTTGCAGTTTGTTTGAATAGCTTTCTTGTTGAGTAAAATCTGGGTGCGCGTTGATGATTAATGTTTGCATGTACATGCTCCTTTTCTTTTGATAAGCTGAGTATAAATGATAAAGGTGACAAAATAAGTCACCTTTTTAAGAGGGAAAACAAATGAAAAAATCAGAACGATTAAACCAAGAACTTATTTTTTTAAGCGATAAACACTCTTTTCAGTTAAAGGACTTACAATCCGAATTTGACATTTCTAAAAGGACGGCTTTAAGAGATATAGAAGAGCTAGAGTCAATGGGCTTAGCTTTTTACGTTGAACCTGGCAGACACGGAGGATATCGACTGGTGAATCAATCTCCATTGGTTCCTATTTATTTCAATATAGAAGAAGTCCAAGCTATTTTTTTCGCTTTAAAAGCTCTAGATCTAGTGTCAGCAACACCATTTAAAAAATCCTACTCACAAATTCGGCAAAAGTTGTTTGCCACAATGTCTGATGAGAAAAAGCAAATGATTACGGAGACTTTGGATGTGATTCATTACTATAATGTCGCACCAGTTAGTGAACAAAATCATTTGGAATTGATTTTACAGGCAATGATGAAAGATCAAATCGTGAAGATGACGTACACTCAATATGAAAATAAATGGATCAGGCTGCAATTTCTTGAGTTGTTTTATCGAAATGGTATTTGGTTTTCTCAAGCATATGATGTTCAAAATAAAAAGTGGGGCATCTATAGATGTGACTTTATGAAGGACATGGTGATTGAAGAAGACGGCAAAGACACCTTTACGAAGGAAGAATTAAAAGAACTGCAGCTCGAATATGAAAAAACTTATCATGATATCTCATTTAAATGTCGATTAACGGAACAAGGAAAAGAAAAGTTTTTAAAGCATCATTACCCAAATATGAGATTGGAGATCATTGATCAGATCCCTTATATTGTGGGTGGATACAACCAAGAAGAATTATCGTATATGACTCATTATTTGATGTCATTTGGGAAACATGTGAAAATTGAATACCCAGATGAATTGAAAGAAAGTTATTTGAATCAATTGCGAGAAGTGATTGACAAGTATTGAATCAAAAAAATGAATATACTACAGAAAAGGCGAACCACTAAAGTTCGCCTTTTCCCACTCTTTTTAACTACTATTATTTCAGTTACTTCGCCATATCCATTGTATTTGTTTTCGGTTGATCATCAACCTTCCCATATGTCAGCTGACGCCAAATAAACTCCATCGGGCCATATTTGAACCGCTTTAACCATAATGTACTAAAGAGCACGAGGAAGACATAAACCCCGAGTCCAATCATGAACGTGCCAGCAGGCTGAAGATGATCGGCAAGTCCGGCTCCGTATTTCAGAAATAGCGTTGTGCCAATGATGGAGTGAAGCAAATAGCAGGTTAGTGACATGCGTCCGACTTTGGTAAATACCATCAAAGCACCTCGCAGCTGAGGGACGTGAAGAAACAGCATCGCAAGTGTACTCATATAGAACATACTGCCTGTTAATCCGCCGTTTTGCTCAAGGGCAGAGGCTATGTTCGTCCAGAGCGTATTTTCAAAAGGATTAACCGCTGCTATGATCGTGCTGCTCTGTGTCATCAGAAATGCGATTGTGAAAATGACCCAAATGCGATTCCATATCGCTTTTTTCGCCTCCATGTTTTTGAAAAACTTCATTTTCACAAAATACACACCAAGTAAAAACATGAAGAACATAGAATAGACGGTGGAAAATGAACTGGAAGCCATTGTGACCATATCTGTCCACCGATCACCAATAGATGCTAAATAAGTCAGACTGTTGTGGCTGGTCAGCTCGAAATCAGCAAAGTCCGGCTTGCCTGATGATCCTGAACTGACGGTATTGAACAGCATCGTGAAAATAGGTGTGAGCAATTGAATCACAAAGAGTGTGATGAGCCAGTATAGGATGGTTTTGGCTGTGCGTTTGTAAAAGAAAAGCAATAAAAAGCCAGCGACTGCATAATAGGCCAAAATGTCACCAATCCAAACGAAGGTCAAATGCAGAAGGCCAAATCCTAAGAGAATGGTTAATCTGCGGGCAAACAGTTTGTTCGGACTGTCCACCTTCTGAGCAGCTCGGTCCATAAAAATCATAAAACCAACCCCGAATAGAAAGGAAAACAGTGTAATAAATTTCCCCGAGGCAAACCAATTCACCACATTGTGAAAAACATCATTTGACAGCATGTCAAATCCCTTGGCCGAATCCACGATCAAAAAGTAATTGACTAGAATAATCCCCATTAAGGCAAACCCTCGTACAATGTCCAAGAAATGAACCCGTTCCCGCAGACTCATCGGTTGTCCGTGTGCTACTTTGTTTACATTCATATCCATGCTCCTTTTCTTGTTATGATAATGTGATTCGGATCAATTCATCGATCCTTACAATGAATCAATATACGGCCCAAATCTTAACAATTTATGAAGATCCAATTTTTTGAAAATAAATGTGACAAATTGATGGCAGATGGTCAAATTCATAAACTGTTAAGGTTTATGCTGTATCTTTTCACATAACTAGATGATATATAGTAAAGACATAAAAGAAAGAGCAACACATTACATGAGGTGAGAGACATGACCCATCGAATATTAGTCGTAGAAGATGATCAGGATATTGGGGACCTTCTGCAGGAATCCCTTTCACGTGCAGGATATGAGGTGCTAAGAGCGATGAATGGCGAGCAAGCATTGAAGTTTGTGGATGATTCGCTCGATTTGGTGATTTTGGATGTGATGATGCCGGGGCTCTCAGGCATCGAAACGTGCCAGCAGATAAGAGCCTCTTCTAATGTCCCGATTCTATTTCTAACAGCCAAATCAAGTACATTCGATAAAACCGAAGGCTTACTTGCCGGCGGGGATGATTATATGACAAAACCTTTTTCACAAGAGGAGCTTCATGCTAGAGTGATTGCACAATTACGCAGGTATACTGTCTATCAGGAAAAGAAGGAACAGGAAGAGACCTTTCTTGTTGGGGGCAAACTGAAGGTAAGTGAAGAATTTAATGAAGTATGGAAAGAAAACCAGCAAATTAAGCTGTCTGATCTAGAATATCGGATGTTAAAACTGCTTATGAGCAGGCGAAACAAAATCTTTTCAGCCCAAAATATTTATGAAAGCGTGTGGGGACAGCCTTATTTCTATTGTTCCAACAATACGGTGATGGTGCATATTCGAAAGCTGCGTGCCAAAATTGAGGATGATCCTGCGCGTCCTGTATATATCAAAACTGAATGGGGAAGAGGATATCGATTTGGCACATCCATATCGTAAATATACACTGGCCAAAAAGCTTGCACTGCTGATTTTGGCGGCTGCAATTGTGAGTGGTATTGTCTTTTTGACGCTGCAAAAGATCACCAATGATTTGATTGATGGATATTTGAGTTCGGACGAGTATTACGATCAGGAGTCAGCCAAGTACATTCAAAAATTCAGCCGCTATGTGTCTGAGAATGAGCTGTCTTCAACGGATCGAAAAGCGTTTGGCGAGTGGGTGAAAAAAGAGAATTACATTAATTTGACTATCTTCAATGATGAGGTGCTGCAATATGACTCCATCTATTCGGCTGCGGATGAATCGGCGTACGGAAAAGAAAGGATGACTCAGTACGCTGAGCAACATTCGTATCCGGTTCAGTTTAGCGACGGTGAAGGCCGGGTCATGGTGGACGGGTTCTATTCATCTCGCTACCACGATCTTGCGTTTACACTCGAGCTGCTCGGAGCAACGCTTATTTTTCTCCTCATGGTTCTTCTCGGGATTCGCAAAAGTTTGCGCTACCTGCAAACGATTCACCAAGAGATACATATTCTTGAAGGCGGAGAGCTGGACTATGAGATGACGGTGAAAGGGCATGACGAATTAGCGATGATTGCCAAAAGTATTGAGGACCTTCGTAAAGCTTTTTTGGACAAGCTTCAAGCCATTGATGAGCTGCAAGAAGAGAGCCGCAGCTTGGTTACTGAAATGTCACACGATATGAGAACACCGCTGACGTCGCTGATGATGAATTTGGAGTTTGCGAAAAAAGAGGAGGCTGGAGCGGATACCCGTAAGGATCAATATATAGCAAGTGCTTATGAAAAAGCACTGCAATTGAAAAATCTATCTGATAATCTGTTCGCCTATTTTCTACTTGATAAAGAACATGAACCTGAGCTTGAGACAGTTGCAGTCAAAGAGGTCATTTACGATCTCTTATCAGATCAGGTGGCGATTTTGCAGCAAGAGACATTTAAGGTTCATCTTTTAGGAGAGCTGCCAGACAGCTATATCAATGTGAATGTCGAGGAGCTTGGCCGAGTGTTTGATAATCTGATGTCGAACATACTGAAATACGCTGACCCGAAAAAAGATATCAATCTCACGTTTCTATCCGACCAAGAAATCTTTGAGATCCATATCAGCAATGCGATAAACGAGACAGATAACACCCAGGAAAGCACTGGACTTGGTGAACGAAGCATAAAACGAATGATGTCCCGCATGCACGGGCAGTTTGAAAGGATGGAAAAGAACGGCGTTTACTACATCGTGCTGCGATTCTGGCATATTAAAATATAGCTGACAAATGAATAACATGGAATGGAGAGACAATCTAATGAAACGATTCAACAACTTCCAAAAGGTACCGGATCTCTTGCAAGGCCTTCTGAATATTTGTTTATTCTTTCTGGCCATTGCTTTAAGCGTCCTCTTAATTAGTGAAACTTGGTATATTGTCCAATTCGTTTACAAGAATTTGCTCAGCAAAGAAGACAGTTATTATGAAATGCTTGGTGAGTTGCTGATCTTCTTTATGTACTTTGAGTTTATTGCCTTAATTATTAAGTACTTTAAATCAAACTTTCATTTTCCGCTTCGCTATTTTATTTATATTGGCATCACAGCCGTTATTCGTTTGATTATCATCGATCATAAAGAGGCTGTATCGACCTTCTGGTGGGCGCTGACCATTTTAGCCATGACCGTTGCTCTCTTTATCGCTAGTAAACGACATGCGGTTCAGGAGCATGAAGAAGTGAAGTGAGGGAAGAAGACGAACGATGACCGTTCGTCTTTTTTCATGTCTGGACATTGACGAAATGAACACTCAGTCGTCATCTGTCTATTAATGAACGGTTAGGGTCAGATTGACAATTGATTGTCATGCATCTAAAAAGTAGAATATGAGTAACATTAAATAAACAGTTGTTCATTAATGGATAGGTGTTTGTTGTGGTGAGTGATCAGCTGGATAAAAAGGTTTTTTCCTGATGTACGTCTTCATATGGTATGCTTTAGAAGCCTTATCTTTCCATCGAAATCGATCATGATTCTATGAACAGGGGTTGATCATATGCGAAGTATTCAAAGTTTTTTAGTAGAACAGCTACTTGCTTTGACGAAAAAGAAACTCAATGTAAATGATTATCTAGAAGAACGAAGAAGGGCAAATCAACTACCTTATGAATTACCTGAAAAAATCAAGAATAAGTACAAAATCACTAAAAATGACTCGTTTCCAGTCGATACGTATATGCTGAAATCAAATGATCAGCCAGATGACCATCAGGTGTTGTTTATACCAGGTGGTGGCTATATCGAACAGCCTTTAACTTGGCACTGGCGTTTTTTAGATCGATTAACGAAGCAATTAAATAGTACGGTGTATGTGCCGGTGTATCCAAAAGCACCGAACCATCAGTATATGGATGCGATCGAGAGTGTCCTCCCTGTGTACCAAGGTCTTTTAGAGAAAGGAACACCTGAAAATATCGTCATCATGGGCGATTCTGCTGGCGGCGGTTTATCGTTAGCTTTTGCTCAATACTTGGCAAAAAAGGGCTTGCCGCAGCCAGGAAATATCATTCTTTTATCACCATGGCTAGATGTCACATTAAGCAACCCAGATATCGCTGCTATGGTTCCAAAAGAGCCAATGCTCAATCTAGCCTTATTAATTGAAGCAGGAAAAAGATATGCGGGTGAAATGGATGAAACACACCACTTAGTCAGTCCAATTTATGGAGAGATCAAATCATTGGGACGAATTTCTGTTTTTATAGGCACTCACGAATTTTTTCTCCCAGATGCTCGTAAATTCAAAGAGATGGCAGATAAGCAGGGAGTTCCAATAAACTATATAGAATATCCTAAAATGAATCACGTGTTTCCTGTCTTCCCTATACCAGAAGCAAAAAAAGCGTTAAATCAAATTGTCGCGATTATTGAAAGTAATACCTTTCCTTTGAAAGAATTCAATGAATAAGATATAGGAATGAGGATGACTAGCGCGGCTGGCCATTCTCGTTTCTGTTTGAAGGAGCAAAAAAAACAATCAGTCTATCAAGTGCTTGAAGGACATACCCATTTGTCAGTTTTACTAGAAGCAGGAAAACAGATTGGCAGGACCATCCAGATGTGGAATCCTTCTATTTAGTATGAATAACTAGTCAATACTCTCCCATTTTCTTAAAAATTTACATTGACACCATCCTTTTCTATGATAAAATCATAGTGTGATAATGAGAATCGTTATCAAACGATATGACTACATATAGAATGGATAGGTGAGGTACATGTTCAAGAAATCTTTTTGGTCGCTATTAGTTGTGCTCTCCATCGTTTTACTTGCAGCTTGCGGCAGCAATAGCAGTAACGGCAAGTCAGATAGTAAAGAGAAAACAAGAACCGTTGAAAGCGCTATCGGTTCAACTGAAATTAAAGGATCGCCTAAACGTGTGGTGACACTGTACCAAGGAGCAACGGATGCAGCAGTCGCTATGGGCATTAAACCAGTAGGTGTTGTTGAATCATGGCTTGAAGCACCTACGTATAAATATTTAAGAAATGACTTAAAGGATGTTAAAATTGTTGGGCAGGAAACACAGCCAAACTTAGAGGAAATTGAAAAGCTCAAGCCTGATTTGATCATTGCATCGAAAATCCGTCACGAGCAAATTTTTGATCAGCTGAAAGAAATCGCTCCAACTGTTGCAACAGAAACAGTGTTCACCTTTAAAGACACAGTGAAATTAATGGGTGAAGCATTAAACAAGCAAGACAAATCAAAAGAATTGCTGACGAAGTGGGATGACCGCGTCGCTGACTTCAAAGAAAAAGCGAAAAAAGACATCAAAAACTGGCCGATGAGTGTATCTGTGGTGAACTTCCGTGCAGATCATGCTAGAATCTATCAAACTGGTTTCGCAGGGTCCATTTTAACAGAGCTAGGCTTTGAAGGACCTAAGAATGTCAAAGATAAAAAGCAAGACATCATTACACTGACAGACAAAGAGAGCATTCCGCAAATGGATGCAGATGTGATCTATTACTTTATGGATGAAAAGGATAAAGCAGTTGAAAAAGCATATAAAGAGTGGACAAGTCATCCTTTATGGAAGCAGCTTGACGCAGTGAAAGCAAAACAAGTGCATAAAGTAGATGAAATCACTTGGAACATGGGCGGAGGTATTATCGCTGCAAACATGATGCTTGATGATATTTACGATCGTTTAGGAATTGATAAATAAGTCTTAAAAGAGGAGAAAATGTGAATATACCATTTTCTCCTTTTTTCCATAACAGATTGAAAGCGGGAATCAGATGAGAAGTTTAATAAAAAAGGATTCAAGCAAGGCACTGCTTTTTGCTGGATTCATTGTGTTGATGTTGGTCTTTTTTATGCTCAGTATTTCCCTTGGGCAAACCTCAATTTCCCTCAAAGCCACCATCCATGCTTTTCTTCAATTTGATGAATCGGATCCAAACAGTGTCATTGTCATGACATCCAGATTATCAAGAGCTTTAATTGCAACGGTCGTTGGCTCAAGCCTGGCGATTTCAGGTGCACTCATGCAGGCATTGACAAGAAATCCGCTTGCGGCGCCTGATTTATTAGGAATTAATGCAGGTGGACTATTTTTTATCGTGATTTCGATTGTTTTCTTTTCAACAGAGTCGTTAACAAGCTATATGTGGACAGCCTTTCTAGGCGCAGCGATTGCAGGGATGCTCGTTTTTCTATTGGGTTCCATTGGAAGAGATGGATTGACGCCGGTCAAAATAGTCCTTGCAGGTGCGGCGATATCTGCACTGTTTGCGTCTTTTACACAAGGTCTTTTAATCGTGAATGAACAATCAATTCAAAGCATTTTGTTCTGGATGGCTGGGTCAGTGTCTGGAAGAAGCATTGATATGTTAATCCCTGTTTTGCCTTATATTTTAGGTGCGACTGTAGTGGCGCTGCTTCTTGGACGTTCTATTAATGTTCTTTTGTCGGGAGATGATATTGCCAAAGGACTTGGCCAGCGTACACTGCTGCTGAAAATCACGATGGGTGTACTCGTTGTCTTTTTAGCAGGTGGTTCCGTCGCTGTTGCTGGTTCAATTGGTTTTGTTGGTTTTCTTGTGCCGCATATTGTGAAAAAGCTCGTCGGGCCTGACCACCGCTGGGTACTGCCGTATTGTGCCGTTGTGGGGGCGTCTCTTTTACTTGCCGCGGATTTGGCGGCTCGTTTTCTGATCATGCCGCAGGAAGTGCCGATTGGTGTCATGACGGCGGTAGCAGGAGCGCCTCTATTTGTTTATCTCGTGCGCAAGGGGTTGAAGACAGGTGGCTAAAACATATACAGTGCGTTCTAAAGGCGGGCGCATTTCATTTCAATTTTCAAAGCGGACGTTTTTGATTTTACTTTTATTGACGGCCATTGCCTTTGGCTTATTTATTCTCAGTCTCAGTATGGGAAGCCGGTTCATTCAGCCGGTCGATGTGCTGCTTCATTTAATCGGTCAGGGAGAGGGGAATTCCTTTGTGTTAAATACACTGAGGATTCCACGAACGCTGCTGGCTGTCTTAGTTGGATCCGCACTTGCGGTATCAGGGCTTATTTTGCAAGGGTTGATCCGCAACCCGCTGGCATCACCTGATATCATTGGAATTACAAGTGGTGCTTCGTTTGGAGCGATTATGTTCATCGTTTTTTGGATGGGCACTGTGCCTATTGCTTATCAATCCTTATGGGCGATTGCAGGTGCTTTTGCGGTATCGAGTCTGATCTATTTGCTTTCATGGAAAAAAGGGGTCAAGCCGATCACACTTGTCCTAATGGGAATTGGGATTTCTGCCATTATGAAGGCATGTGTGACGTTTACGCTTGTTCTAAGTGATACGATGACAACGACCAAGTCTTACATCTGGCTGACGGGGAGCTTATATGGTTCTACGATGAAAGACGTCACTGCGATGCTTCCTTGGGTGATGATCATTTTACCGATTGTCATGGTGTTAGCAAGAACGATGAATGTAAAAGAACTTGGCGATGATCTTGCAACAGGTCTCGGGGTAAAAGTGCAGGCGAAACGATTATTCTTTCTCCTGATGAGTGTGACATTGGCTGGTGTTGCAGTCGCATTTGCAGGCGGCATTGAATTTGTTGGACTCATGGCGCCGCACGTTGCACGGATGATCATTGGACGTTCATTCATAGCGCTAGTTCCAGCATCTGCGCTAGTTGGAAGTATTCTCGTGATGCTGGCTGATCTTGTGGCTAGAACCGCATTTCTACCGTTAGATGTTCCAGCAGGTGTATTTACGGCAGCTATTGGTGCACCGTTCTTTATTTATTTGTTATATCAACAGCGTAATCGATAAACAGAAGATAGGGGTTTTGATATGAGGCCAGAGTGGGTTGAGAGAGAATTACTTGATTTCGGGGTACACATCATAAATGAACCAATGACATCTGATCGCACACTTGCTGCGCTTTTTTCAGAAGCAGCCGTCATACGTTTATTAGAAGCTGAAAAGGAAGCGATGCATGCACCGAATCTTGCGGTAGCAGCCTCTATGTTTTCAAAGCGCTACGCCTACTTAGCCGTCAGTTCCTCTTTATACTTGATGACGCTGTATAACGGTGTCTATCAGTATCCACCAGCAGCATGTGCATTTAGAGAGGATCGAAAAATTGAAATAGATGAGGCGTCGTGTTCGTTTGTTCCACTAGAAGGAGAGCGGCATGAATGGAGAGAGAAGGTCGTGCGTGAATTGTTTACGGAGTGTGTCACGCCTCTTTTAGACGTGCTGAACCGCACCACAAAACTCTCTTATCGTATTTTATGGGAAAATGTAGCGGTTCGAATCAACTCTCTTTATCGAAGCATGATGCGGGAAGCGGAAGAGCCTGCGGTGAAGCAGCGCGTGCGGGAGGATTATCTGTATCTGAAGCAGGCGGCTGGAGATGTTTTTGGAGCTCAGCAAAATCCATTTCAGCACAGCCTAAACCTAGACGACAGTTTACTTGAAACATCCAACCGGAAGACCTGCTGTATGTATTATAAGCTAGAGAAAAAATCGGAGAGTCTCGATTATTGTCTTGTTTGTCCGCTTGAAAAAAAGAAAGGCACTGCTTGCTCGTAGCAGTGCCCTTTTTTTATTCCCAAATCTCACTTGCCCATTCAGGGTGATCAATAAAAGGGTTGCGATTGTGCTGATACGTTTGATATATGATCTCATTGCGGTTCCGTTCGATTTGATCGACTGGGTCCTGCTTGTGCCATTTGAGAAGTACAGACATTTTGCCGTGAAGAGGAGAGCTTCCATTATTTACTTTGTCGTTCAATTCTAAATCTGGAAAGCGGTCATCACCCTCGTAGCGAACCGCCATATAAAAGAGCATTCTCGCAACATCTCCTTTGACCCGGCTGTGAGGTTCGAATGAGTCGCTGTCGTAGAAATTGCCCGGTGCACCTTTGTATTCATTACCACCCGTGTCAAAATCTAAATTTCCGCGTGTGCTGTTCGTTTGCACATCTGCCGCACGAAGGTGGTGGAGATCTGTCCCAGGTCCTTGGCTTGTCCCGAAATTGCCGTGAGACTTGGCCCAGACATGCTCCCGGTTCCACTGGCCCACATTTCCGCCATTCGACTGCTTTGAACGGGAGACACCACTATAAAGCAGCAGCACATTGTTTGGGTTATTGGGGTCTTCATCTGTTTTCTTTAAGGCATCCCACACCTGGCTGTAGGATAGCTGCGTATGATCATCGATGATATCGTGTAAAGCCTTCTTAAGAGCGGGTCCTGATTTGCCAGAAGCAGATTGGTAATAGGAATCGATTTGACTTGTGGCGGCAATTTGCGTTTGTTGTGCAGATGTTTCGTTTTGAAGCTGTAACGGGGAAAAGGTGATCGTTTGACTAGGTTCACTCAGATTGAAACCTTGAGCATTTGCAGCTGGAGGCAACGGGGCGGCGAATGTGCCGAATATCATGATTCCGGCGGCCACAGTTCCAAATAAAGTTCTTTTCATTCGATTTCCTCCTTGATAGGGAATGTATTCTCTTTATTTCTATCATATTGCCATGAAGAAATAAATGGATTTCTCGTAAATTTTATGTAATAAGTTCATAGGAAAAGAGATTGCTATTTTAGGCGTATTCCTGTATAAGTGGGCTTATAAGGATGGACAGCAAGGGAGAGGATGGATCACGTGAAAGAACTGCAAACACCTTCAAGAACGATTATGACACCGGGACCCGTTGAAGTAGATCCGAGAGTGCTCCGTGTGATGAGCACGCCAATTCTCGGTCAATTTGATCCAGCATTTACACACATTATGAATGAAACAATGACTTTATTGCGGTCACTTTTTCAAACAGAAAACAGATGGGCTTATCCAATTGACGGTACGTCCCGTTCAGGGCTTGAAGCTGTGCTCGCCAGTGTGATTGAGCCGGGAGATTCAATGCTTGTGCCTGTCTTTGGCCGCTTCGGTCACCTGCTCATTGAAATAGGGCAGCGCTACGGAGCTGAGGTACATACAATGGAATGTGAATGGGGGACGGTTTTTGATCCTGACAACATCATCAAAGAAATAAAGCGGGTCAAGCCTAAAATCGTTGCCATGGTTCATGGAGAAACATCCACCGGACGATTACAGCCGCTCAAGCAAATCGGGCAAGCATGCCGGGCTCTTGATGCGCTGTTTATTGTAGACGCTGTGGCAACCATTGGCGGTGTCGAGGTAAAAGTGGACGAATGGAAAATAGATGCGGCGATTGGCGGCACGCAGAAATGTTTATCTGTTCCATCAGGTATGTCACCTATTACGTATAATGACCGAGTCGCAGCTGTCATTGAATCGAGAAAGAAAGTAGAAAAAGGCATTGCGACACAGGATGAATTACAAAAACAAATAGACATTTCTCCAATCAAAAGCAATTATTTTGATTTAAGCCAGCTTCAGGATTATTGGAGCTCAAGACGATTAAATCATCATACAGAAGCGACAACGATGCTCTATGCACTGCGAGAAGGGGTTCGTCTTGTGCTGGAAGAAGGGCTGTCTGAACGTTTTCAAAGACACGCGTATCATGAAAAAGCCTTGATGAAAGGTCTTGAAGCGATGGGGCTTGAATTGTTTGGTGATCCAGATTGTAAAATGCCGGTTGTGACCTGTGTTGTCATTCCAAATGGTATTGACGGAGAAGCGGTCCGTGCCGACCTGCTTCATCATTTTGGAATTGAGATTGCAAGCTCCTTTGGACCGCTTGCCGGCCGTATATGGAGAATTGGGACAATGGGCTACAGCTGCCGAAAGGAAAATGTGCTGTTTGTGTTAGCAGGGCTGGAAGCGATTCTCATCAAACACGGTGCGGCTATCCATTGCGGAGCAGGGCTTCAGGCGGCTCTTTCTATCTATGAACAAGCTGAATAACGAGCTCCAACATACTCGCCATTGGCGGGTATTTTTTATTTGGAAAAGAACACTAATTTTTGAAAAACTAGACTTATAGATGAGGTTATCGCTATACTGGAGAAGTTCTTATCGTTTTTGTCATCATTTTCATTTATTTGAAGAAAGAGGTTTTTTGTATGAAGAAGATGGGCAGATTGTACATTTTGATGCTCAATATTTTTATTGCCATGCTTGGCTTTGGCCTCATTGTACCTGTTATGCCGAGTTACATCGAAGCCTTTGGTGCAACAGGAAAAACACTCGGTTTTCTTGTCGCTGCAACAGGTTTTACACAATTTGCGTTATCGCCGGTTGCCGGGGCACTGACCGATCGATTTGGACGAAGAAAATTGATCATTGCCGGGATTGCGGGTTTTACGATTGCTCAGTTTATTTTTGCTTTTGCTGATCAGCTTTGGATGCTGTTCGTTTCTCGATTTTTAGGCGGTGCTGCCGGAGCTTTGCTTATGCCGGCCATGTTTGCATACATTGCTGATATCACAAGTGAAAAGGAACGAGGGAAAGGAATGGGTCTATTCAGTGCAGCGATGACACTAGGTTTTGTCATTGGGCCGGGCGTAGGCGGCTATTTGGTTGAGTACGGGATCGCATTTCCATTTCTGATTGCCGGTTCCTTTGCTGCTCTTTCTACTTTGTTATCCATCCTCTTCTTACCTGAAACATTAACAAAGGAAAAACAGGAAGAGGCGCGGCTCAACAAGGATATTCATTTCAATCCTTTTGTACAAATGATCGAGGCTCTAAGGACATCTTACGGCTTTTTGTTTATATTGGCCTTTGTCCTCAATTTCGGAATCATTCATTTTGAATCGATTTTCGGCTTATATGTAGACCAAAAACACGGATTTTCACCGAAGGATATTGCGTTTGTGATTACGGTTGCGGGTCTTGCCGGGGTGCTTGTTCAAGGGGCGTTAGTGAATGCCTGTGTGAAACGATTTGGAGAGATGAGAGTCGTCCGTTATGCGCTGTTAGGTGCGGCTTTCATGCTGATCGCCTGCCGTTTTGCGCCGTCCTTTTGGTTGATTTTTACGGGTTCGATTTTATTTTTATCGGCTACGTCATTTGTCCGACCAGCGCTCAATACATTGCTGTCCAAGATGGCAGGCAATCAGCAAGGGGTAGCAGGCGGTCTCAATACATCCTTTATGAGCCTTGCCAATATCGTCGGACCGAGTCTTGCGGGTATATTATTTGATGTGAATATTGAATTTCCTTTTATGTTTGGAACATTGGTGCTTTGCGTAAGCTTCGCTGCATCCATCGTGTGGGGGAAAAAAGTGCAGCATGCTTCGGCAGCTTCTTAAAATTTGCTGATAAAAAAACCGATCAGGACGAATTGATCGGTTTTTTATGATGGGCATCATCTCTCATATTTCACGACAGGTGATTTTTCTTTATGAAGCGCACGAATCATCGCTTCATCTACGTGTAAATGCTCTTTCACTAATTGAGGCGGGGTTAAGGCCATCCACTGATTCAACGAAATATCTGCAAACCGGTCACTTTTAAAAATCTCTAAAAACCAAAGGCTCGTTTGGCCGATATTTTGGATGTAATGCCCCATGCCAAAAGGAACATATCCAACATCACCTGCTCTGTAATTAAAGGTGCGGGCAGTACCCCCTGCTCCAAAGACCGTCATTTTAGCTGTACCTGTTAAATAGTATTGCCACTCATCATTATTAGGGTGCCAGTGCATTTCTCTCATGCCGCCAGGTTTAACTTCAACAAGTGCAGCCGCAATCGTTTTTGAAATCGGGAAATTCCGTGAATCGACAATTCGGACGGTTCCGCCAGAGGTCGTTATCGGGTTTTGACGAAGGAGCTGGTGCGTAAATGGTGGCTTAATGCTCCCGTATGGATCAGATACCGTTTGGCTTTCTAAGGATGACGGCGGCGAGCCTTGAAACATATAGCGCTGCTTATTCGGAATATGGTCAAACAATTTCCTCGGAACACCAAAATTGGCGGAGAGAATCTCTTTCGGTGTATGGGCAAACCAGTCTGTGATCGTGAATGTATCAAATTCAGAAAAATCGCCATCATCAAATACAAGAAGGAACTCACAACCATCCTCAAGTCCTTGAATGGAGTGCGGGATACCAGGTGGAAAATACCACAAATCGCCTTCTTCTAGATCAGCAATCATATTTCGCCCTTCTGCATCTACAGATGTGATGCGGGCTTTGCCTAAAATCATATACGCCCATTCCGCCTGCTTATGCCAATGAAGCTCACGAACACCTCCGCGTGTGAGCCGCATGTTGACACCTGCAATCGTTGTTGAAACAGGCAGCTCCCGCTTTGTAATTTCCCTCGACCAGCCGCCGTGATTCAAATGCATGTGTGTATCAGAAAATGAAAATTTTAAATTTGGGATTGTTCCGGCATCGGTTTTAGGGGGAACGAGCATATCTGGGTTCTCTATATCTCGAAGGACATCGCGCGGGCCTAAGTCGGTGGCACCCGCGCCGTCCTTTCGAATGGGCTGCGGGATGTGACGGAGCTCATCATCCATTTGTCATCCCTCCTTGAGTCTCATTTTTCTCCTCCAAACTATATGAGGTTTCAGAAGAAAAAATTCAATCAGGATGGGATGAGAGAAACATTTGAATACGGAAGGCTAAGCGCAGCCGCAATGTTGCGTCAGAATCTTTTAAGCTGATTCGAAGCAATTCTTCACACTTCTCGAGGCGATAAATGACCGTGTTGCGATGAATGGACAAGCGTTTGGCTGTTTCTGAAATGTGGCAATGGGTTTCTAAATAAACAGATAAGGTGTGAAGAAGGCTTTGATCGACTTGTGATGATTCAGATAACGGGTGAAGGTGCAGCTGGTGAAACGTGATCATATCCTTTCTTGGAATGAGCCTTAGTAAATCTGGCACATCCTTTGCTTGATAAAATTGAATATATTCAGTCCGCGATGAGAGATGTCCGGTTTGAAGAGCCTCTAATGCTTCATTGTAGCCTTCAGACAGATGGGAGATGTGGCAGCCCGTCAAGCTCACCCCAAAAGAAATAGTATGATTCACTTGCAGTTTAACAAGCATCTGCAACTGTTTTAAAAAAGAGCTGAGCCTGTCGCTAACCTCCGGCCAACTGCCAGTCTCCTCCATCAATACAACACCCATATCACCTTTTAAAAACAGAAAGGCAGGAAATGGGCAGCTTGGAAGTGCACTTTCGAGCAGATCAGCCACTTGATCCAAAACCATTTGCTGCTTCATAAAACATGTGGTATCACTGCGCTCGTCAAGCTGACAGATCATACATAGATAGCGGCATTCGGCGTTTAATCCAAACGCCTGAGCGAAATGTAAGGAATCTTGGTGGGAAGACGATGCCCTCTCTATCCATTTGCGAAAGCCCTCATTTCTAGCACGCTTGGCCGTTTGCAGGGCGGCATATTGTCTCATGCGTGCAATCGACATTTCGTTTACTGCTTTTGCAATGATCCCATGCAAAGTTTTATTCTGCGGGTGAATGAAAGAAAGGATGACCAGAAAATCACATGTTTGTTCGTTTAGATCAATTGGAAAGATGGAAAAGGTTTGTTTTGCATGTATCATCGAAAAAGAATGAGTTGTCCTGCTTTGAAAAAAGGGGAGAATGTGCATCCATTCTGAGCTTGTAATCATGGGGTGCGAGGTATAGAGAATACGTCCATGCTGGTTAAACAAATAGATAGGCTTGTGAATCTTTTTGGCCATTTTTTGTAAAATTTCAAACTGGTTATTGTCTATGTTCATATCCACTCAATCTCCTTTATTGGTGAAGATGAATAAAAAAATGGACAATCACTGTCAGCATCTCTGATATGCATTTTATGTTATCAGCTAAAATCATTTTAGATAGAAAGTTGTCAATTAATATAACAAACAAACAGAGCGCCAGGACAAAATCACGTGCCGTCAGTCATCTTCATTCAGAATTACGAGCAAATATGATATGTTGTAGACAGAAGAATTTCTTTCAGAAAATATGGGTATCACAAGAAACAAAGGCTTCGAATGAGGAAGCCGTCTATACATGAGAGTGGCAAGAGGTGAGAAACATGATTTATATCGGATTAACTGGCTGGGGAGATCATGACAGTCTTTATCCGCCGAGAATCGGCAGCGCGCAAAAGCTGTTTCACTACGCGTCAACGTTTCCGATTGTGGAACTGGATGCCAGCTTTTATGCGGTTCAGCCTGAGCGTAATCATGAAAAGTGGATAAAGGATACGCCAGATGACTTTCAATTTGTTGTGAAAGCATATCAAGGAATGACTGGACATCAAAGGGGCGAGATTCCGTTTGCTTCAAAGGAAGAAATGTTTGATGCATTTATTCTTTCGCTGACTCCGCTTATTCGTGAAGGGAAACTAGCCATGGTGCTCTTTCAATTTCCACCTTGGTTTGATTGCAAAAAAGAGCACGTCCACTATTTAAGATGGTGTAAGGAGAAGATGGGGGACATTCCATGTGCCCTCGAATTCCGAAACCGTACATGGTTTTCAGATGAATTTTATGAGCAGACTTTGTCCTTTATGGAAAAGGAAGGATGGATTCATTCCGTCTGTGATGAACCGCAAGTCGGAGAAGGCTCCATTCCGCCGGTCATACAAGCTACACACCGTGATAAAACATTGGTCCGATTTCACGGGAGGAATAAACAGGGCTGGCTTCACCCGGCAGACCATGAGAATTGGCGTGAAGTGAGATACTTATATTTATATAATGAAGCTGAATTAAAAGAGTGGAAAAAGAATCTCGACATCCTGCATCAGCAATCGAAAGATGTCTATGTCGTGTTTAATAATAACTCCGGCGGAGATGCAGCGGCAAATGGCCAGCAGATGATTGATTTGCTGGATATCACCTATTCAAACCTGTCTCCGAAGCAGTTAGATTTATTTAGTTAACCGAGAGCTGACTGAAGCTTTCAACCTGAATGAGACGGTCAGTGACAACTTGAGGGAGAGATCAACATGCTGCAGAAGCTATGGTTATATCATACAAACGACTTGCACAGCCACTTTGAGAACTGGCCAAAAATTGCAGCTTATATTGAAGAAAAGCGTCAAGTTCACGATCAGATGCTCTTGTTTGATATTGGCGACCATATGGATCGAGTGAACCTCGTATCCGAAGCGGATTATGGAAAGGTAAACGTCAAGCTCCTCAATCAGCTTGGCTATGATGGAGTCACGATCGGGAATAATGAAGGCATTACGCTGCCCCATGATCAGCTGGATCACTTGTATGAGAATGCACAATTTCCAGTGGTGCTGTCTAATTTATTTGAGAAAGGCAAAAGGCCTTCGTGGGCAAAGCCCTATCATATGATCACAATAGAAAACGGACTGAAGCTCTGTCTCTTAGGTGTGACCATTGCGTATACACCCGTATATGAAAAGCTGGGCTGGAACATTACTGATCCGTTTGACAGCATACGGGACATGCTGCAGGAAGTGAAGGGACAGGCAGATGTCATTGTGCTTTTATCTCATCTCGGTATCATCCATGATCGAGAGGTCGCCCGTGATTTCCCTGAAATCGACATCATCCTAGGTTCACACACGCATCATCTGTTAGAAGAAGGTGAAATGGACAATGGTGTGCTGCTTGCATGCGCTGAAAAGTACGGGCATTATATTGGCTGCGTTGAGCTGACGATCGATACAGCGCGCAAAGAGCTGATAGAGAAAAAAGCGACAGTACAGTCAGTGGATCAGCTCATTAGTGAATCAGATGAAGCCATCACCACCTTGCAGCAGGCAGAAAGAAGAGCGAAAGCACTCATGCAGGAAAAAGTGACAACGATTGAGTCGAAGCTAGAAACGAAGTGGTTCGACGATTCTCCGCTTCCGCAGCTCTTAACAGATGCCATTAAAGATTGGTGCGGAGCAGATATTGGCATGATGAATGCAGGTATGGTGCTTGATTCATTAGAGGCAGGGATCGTCACAAGAGAAGAAATCCACCGGATATGTCCGCATCCCATTAATCCCATTCGGGTGACGCTTACCGGTCAACAGCTCATCGAAACGGTTCAGCGAGGCTGTGAAGAAAAAATGGAACAGCTGCGCATCAAGGGCTTCGGCTTTAGAGGTGAGCTGATGGGGAAAATGCTATATAGCGGCCTCAGCTATACATTAGAAGAAGGCGAGGCCAAATGGGTGAAGGATGTCTTTGTACATGGTCAATTGATCAAAAAAGACGCCTCCTATACTGTTGGCACAGTCGATATGTATACATTAGGCTCTCTTTTTCCTCATATCCGTGATCACGAACACATTGAATATTTTATGCCTGAATTTTTACGTGATGTTTTGACATGGCGCTTGAAGGAAGCAACATGAAATCCGCTTCAGCCTAACAACACGCGCCCTCTTTTCACATAGATTGTGATGAGAGGAGTGAAGGGATTTGGTGAATTTAACACCTATTACAATTGATGGCCATTCCTTTACAGCGGTCACCGTCAAGCTGCCGAAGACAAATTTCATGGCAGTAACAAATGAACACGGGTATATCATGTGCGGTGCACTGGATGTCGGGCTCTTGAATGAAAAACTTGCAGATAGAGGAATTATTGCAGGAAGAGCAGTTGGTGTAAGAACCATTGAGCAATTGCTCGATGCTCCTTTAGAATCTGTGACATACGCCGCAGAAGCGCTGGGCATCTCAGCTGGAACAATTGGAAGAGATGCATTATTAAAAATGGTGAAATAAAATAGAGAGATGATTCCTATCCCCCCGCCTGTCTGCATACACATGTAATGGAGAAGGGGGGATTTTTTATTGAGAATGAACCGCCGTTATCGCCCCTACAAGAAGGGCCCTTTGCCATTTCGTTACGTCATGCTGCTTGCGATTTTATTCTTTGTGCTCTCAACCGTAATTAGTTTATTTTTTATCAACCGATCAATTAAACCTACCCTTATTCATATTGCTGAACTAGAAACAGAGCGCATCGCCAATCACCTCATACAATATTCAGTTCAAGACTTTGCAGACGATCAGGAGAATATGAAGGATATGGTGGTCATGAATACAAGTGAGAACGGAAAAGTGACGACCATCGATTTTAATGCGCAAGCAACATCGAAAGCAATGGCTGACCTCTCGCGTCATCTTCAAAAAAATTTAGAGGACATTGAAAAGGGGAACTTTCAAAAAGAGGCAAAAGAAGCATTAAAGGATCAAACAGATGGACATGACGGCATTATATATAACATTCCGCTTGGGCAAGCATCCGGAAATGCACTCATTGCCAACCTCGGACCCAAAGTGCCTGTACGCTTTAGTGTGATTGGTGATCCGCATACGGACGTTGAAAAAAATATTAAGCCTTATGGCATCAACAATGCCTTGATTGATATTAGTGTTCTGATCGAGGTCAAGGTAAGAGTCATTATCCCATTTGCTTCTGAAACAATCGTAGTGAAAAACTCTGTTCCTGTCTCCATACAAGCCGTTCAAGGAGACGTGCCAGATTATTATAATGGCAGCGGAACAAACTCAGGTGCTCCATCAATTGTTCTTCCAGAAAAAAAGAAGAAAAAGGAATAACAGCCCAACAATGATTGGGCTGTTATTTACTTTCGTTTCCGTTCAGCTCTTTCCCACGCCCTCAAATGAGGATATGGATCAAATGACCATTCCGTTCTGCCGTTGTCTTTGTACATGCCATAGTGAAGATGCGGCGGAAACTTTCCTGCGGTGCCTGGAGGACCGTAACCGGAGCTTCCGACAGATCCAATCACCTGGCCAGGTTCAACAATTTGACCTGTCTTGAGTCCTTTCGCAAAGCCATTTAAGTGAGCAAAGTAATGATAATGATTATGAATATCTCGAATGCCTATCCGCCAGCCGCCAAAGCGGTTCCAGCCTTTCATTTCAATCACGCCATACGATGTCGCACGAACGGGAAGTCCATAATGGGCAAATAAATCGGTTCCCTCATGAATTCTCCTTCCTCCAAACCCTCTTGCATCTCCCCATGTACTTCGGTAGCTGTAGTCAGCTCCAACCGGAAGAGGAAAAGCATGTTTTCCAAGATCAAGATGGCCGTAGTGCTTATATAGCTTCATAAAAGATGAAATGATTCCAACGGTTTGATCACGTCCATAATAGTCCCATAAGCCAATTTTTAATTGATCAATGCTGCTGCCGTAGTGAAGCAAGTATTGTGCAAAAGTGAATAATACATCCTCATCGTCATCGCTGCTTGCTTTGCCATCCCCATTCCCATCAAGACCAATTCCATCAAACACTTTAATGCTTAAAGGAGAGGTATCCTGTTTATTCGGGTTTTCTGGTCCAATCCACATTTCCCGGGGAATGTAGATGCCAATGACGCCTTTTTGTTTCGGTAAATCTCTTCTGCTTTTTCGAATATTGTGTTCATACTGATCAACTGCAGCAAGTACATACCATGGAACCTGTGTTGTGATGGAGACTTTTTCATATAGGGCCATTCTTTGCTTCAATTCATCTGGCTGCTTGCCCGTCCCTTTTGCATGAACAGGTAAAGGGAGCATTGAAAGAGCAATCATGATGGCTAAAACCACTTTCACAAACGTCCATCTCCTTTCATCGAGCATCATCTTCTACCGTTTAGTGTGGTTAGAACACTCTATTTCATAAGAAGAAAATGTTAGTAATTTTCTTCTGTTTTTTTAGGAGGCTTTTGGGTATTTTTGCAGCTCATTCCCTTGTTGTTCAATCTGTACTATGTTAAAGTGTCTAAAGAAAAGGCTTTAGGCCGAAGATTCAATTTTTTGCAGCTTCTTAGCTGCATCCATCGTATATAGCAGGAAGATTTTTGTAGATGCACCTTTAACGAATTCATATGGAGATGATGGAATTGGCAAAGAAGGAAGAGCACGTAAGAAAACCGGACTGGCTTAAAATTAAGCTGAATACGAATGAAAACTATACCGGTTTAAAGAAAATGATGCGGGAAAACAACCTGCATACCGTTTGTGAGGAAGCAAAATGTCCGAATATTCATGAATGCTGGGCAGTGAGAAGAACCGCTACATTTATGATCCTTGGATCTGTTTGTACGCGCGCATGCCGTTTCTGTGCGGTGAAAACTGGACTTCCAACTGAGCTTGACCTGCAAGAGCCAGAACGCGTGGCAGATTCAGTAGCCTTAATGAACTTAAAGCACGCTGTTATAACAGCGGTTGCAAGGGATGATCAAAAGGATGGCGGCGCAGGTGTGTTCGCTGAAACCGTTCGTGCGATTAGAAGAAAAAGCCCATTCACGACCATTGAAGTTCTCCCTTCAGACATGGGCGGCAATTATGATAACTTGAAGACGTTAATGGACACTCGTCCTGACATTTTAAATCACAACATTGAAACAGTTCGCAGATTAACGCCAAGAGTTCGTGCGCGTGCTACATATGATCGTTCATTAGAATTCTTGCGTCGTGCAAAAGAAATGCAGCCCGATATTCCAACAAAATCAAGCATTATGATTGGACTTGGTGAAACGAAGGAAGAAATCATTGAAGTCATGGATGATCTTCTTGCCAATAACGTGGATATTATGGCGATTGGCCAGTACTTACAGCCTTCGAAAAAGCATTTGAAAGTTCAAAAATACTACCATCCGGATGAGTTTGCAGAGCTGAAGGAAATTGCGATGTCAAAAGGCTTTAGCCACTGTGAAGCTGGGCCGCTTGTGCGCTCTTCCTACCATGCAGATGAACAAGTAAACGAAGCGTCTAAAAAGCGTCAGGCGCAAGCGTAACAAAGAAAACGCCAGAGCTCTCTGGCGTTTTTTCTCGTATTAATTTTGGCCGTAAGGGGCGTTTCTTCTCATCGTACGGTCGGAATTCGTCATGCCATTTGCATCTTCTTGATTCGATATGTTCCCGCCTTGAGGGGAATACTTCATTTGCTGAATCGTTTTGGTTAAAATTTGGTCAAAATCACGTGAATTGGTTTGAAGACGTGAAAAATTGGCAATGGATTGAAAGTGCTCTGGATTATCAGAGACGTATACATGATAATAACGAGGGAGAACAGAAACCGCCGTTTTCTTTACTTGATCGGCAGATTCATCACGGTTTTTGTTTCCTGTTCGATACACGATGAGTGCATCCTCATCTGTTACAAGTGTGGCTGCATCTTTGATGTTTGGCAGCTGCACCGTTAGACTTGTAATCACGTGGGCAAGATGCTCACGATTTAAAGCAGGGGTTCTTTCTTTCTGATCCGTTACTTGCTGGCGCTGGTAACGAACATATCCTGCTCTGTTTGTATCTGCTTCTGGCATATTGGAATTATTTCCTTCATGACGATCCGACAGACGGATGGTTTTACTTGAAGAATCTTCATCCACTTGCCGGTTCATACCTGATTGAAAGCCGCACCCGCCTAAAAGCATGCTGAGGAGAATCGCGGCAGTCAGTTGTTTCTTCATAAATGTGACCTCCTTTTTCCTTTAGCTTCGGCTAAATCGGAAAAAACATGCTTTAGCAATTGATGGAGTTCTTCCAATGAATTATCATTAAAGATGGATCGTTTAAAAAGAGGTGAGAAGATGATCGTCGTTCAGAATGCTACCTTTGATCTTGTAAGAGATATCAAAGACGGCTTTAATGAAGAAGCGTTTAAAGCAAGGTACTCAGATATTTTAAATAAGTATGATTATATTGTGGGGGACTGGGGCTATAATCAGCTCAGGCTGAAAGGGTTCTTTGATGACCAAAACCAAAAGGCCACATTTGATACTAAAATCAGCACACTCGATGAATACATTTATGAATACTGTAATTTTGGCTGTGCCTATTTTGTCTTAAAGCGAATTAGAAAATAACGCAAAGGGGAGCGTCATAATGTATTTCGTAGACAGAAAAAAGATTGAAGAGACATTACGTTTTTTCGAGGAGCAATATGAGTTGATGCAGAGTCATCAAACATGGACAAGTCCTCTAGAGAAAAAAGCGCTGGAACGAATTGTTCATTTGCTCGTCGAATGTATTCTTGATACCGGAAATGACATGATTGATGGCTTTATTATGCGTGACCCAGGAAGCTATGATGACATCATGGATATACTTGTTGATGAAAAGGTTGTACCAGAAGGAGAAGGGAGTCAGCTGAAAAAGCTTGTCTCATCCCGCAAAACACTTGTGCAGCAATATCAGGAAGTGGTTCATCATGACTTATTGCAGGTGATCAGCGAAGTAGAGCAGGCGCTCGAGGTCTTTCCAAGCCGCATCCGTACCTACTTGGAACAGGAGCTTGGCCCAGTATCAGCGTTTAAATAAACCATTGGAGTTGTGAGCATCATGAAATACAAAGGCTATTTAATTGATTTAGACGGGACAATGTATAAAGGAACAGAAAAGATCGAAGAAGCAGGTCAATTTGTTCAAAAGTTAAATGAGTTGGACATCCCTTACTTGTTTGTCACGAATAACTCATCACGTACGCCAAAGCAGGTAGCGGAAAAACTCGTTTCATTTGATATCCCAGCAACAGAAGAACAAGTTTTTACAACAAGTATGGCGACGGCCAATTATATTGCTGAGCAAAAGAAAGATGCGTCAGTTTACGTGATCGGTGAAGAAGGAATCAAGCAGGCCATTGAAGAAAAAGGGCTGACGTTTGGTCAGGAAGACGCTGATTTCGTTGTTGTTGGAATTGATCGTGGCATTACATATGAAAAATTAGCAGTAGGTGCGATTGCCATCCGTCAAGGCGCACAATTTGTCTCAACAAATGGAGATATTGCCATTCCAACAGAAAGAGGGCTTTTGCCAGGGAACGGCTCGTTAACATCTGTACTGACCGTAACGACAACGGTTCAGCCGACATTTATTGGAAAGCCGGAATCCATTATTATGGAACAAGCGATGCGTGTACTTGGGACAGATGTGTCTGAGACGCTCATGGTGGGGGATAACTATGATACGGATATTATGGCAGGAATGAATGCAGGAATGGACACATTACTCGTCCATACAGGTGTGACAACAAAAGAGCTGCTTCAGAAGTACGAAAAGCAGCCAACCTATGTCATTGATTCATTATCCGAGTGGATTGAGCGATTATCATAAAAAAAGAGGACAAGCGTTACGCGCGCGTCCTCTTTTTTCTTTATTCCGCATTTCTTGCACTATGTGCCAGCCTGCTTGATGCGGCGGCAGCAATAGCGCCGACAATGTCATCTAAAAAGGTGTGGCATTCGCCCGTGGATTTATCGTTGAGTTTCCCGAGTATTCCTGGTTTTTCTTTATCGATATATCCGTAATTCGTAAAGCCGATCGAACCATAAATATTGACGATTGCAAAGGATAAAATTTCATCAACGCCATACAGGCTCTCGTCCGTTTCAAGTATTGATTGAAGCGGCTCAGTCAGCTTCTTTTGCTCGGCGAGTACGTCTAATTCGACGCCCGTTAAAATCGCATTTTGGACTTCACGTTTTGCGATGACACGCTCCACATTGTGGATGCACTCTGTCATGTCTAAGCCAGGATGATATTTTTCCTGTAAAAAGTAGACAAGGTCTGCTATATCTTGAATGGTTACGCCTCGTTCTTGTAAACGGCGTCTTGCTGTTTTTTCTACTTCGTTCATCTCATGATGATGCGGCATGTATTCCTCACCCAATCCTCGTATTTTGTCCACAACGTGTAAAAAGCTTCGGATAGTAAATAGTATTCATAAATCCCTCAACCTGCGACTACGATATGATAAGAGATTGATCATAGGAACGCAGGTGAAAACATGAAAGAAACCATTTATCACACATTTGGTATTGATGTTCGTCAATTTACGCCATATGGCAGTTATCAGAGCTTTCAAACGGCGGAGGCTCTCTTCCTCATTGTTCCTGTGTCTCATTTGCGAGAAGAAGAACTCTCGGAGTTGTATCATATCAGTCAGTATTTACTGAATGCTGGAGACCCATACGTCGCTGTGTTTGAATTAACAAATGAAGAGAAACCCACCTTTACTCATGGGAAGGAGCAGTATGCTTTATTAAAAGCAGCACCTCCGCTCTCAAGCCGCTCGTTTCAGCAAGCGTCAGAGCTGGCATCCTTCCATGTCAGAGGAAGAGGATTTCCATATGAAGTATCCGAAACAAAACGTGTCGGTGCCTGGAAGGAATTATGGGCAAAACGATTAGATCAGCTCGAAGGCTTTTGGATGCAGCAAATGCATCAAAAACCGCTGGAACGGTTTGAACAAAAATTCATTGAATCGTTTCCGTATTATCTTGGATTAACGGAGAATGCCATTCAATATTTAGTCGATACTGAGCTTGATGATGAACCGAAAGAAGGCGACTCAGGCACTGTCTGTCATCAGCGCTTTTCACGTATGACATGGCCGCATGAGCAGCCGCTTCGTTTACCTGTGGATTGGGTCTTTGATCATCCAACCCGTGATATTGCCGAATACTTAAGAGAGACCTTTGTACAGCATAAGGAAGATTTAATTGAAGAGGGCTTTTCCTTTCTTCAGCAATATGAACAGGTGACACCTCTTTCCTCCTTTTCAAAGCGTTTGTTATACAGCCGCCTGCTGTTCCCGCTTCATTATTTTGAAATTGTGGAAGGCTACTACATGTCGGGAGAAAATGAAAAAGCATATTATGAAGAGCGGTTAGATTACGTCTTAAATGATGCCAATCGTTATGAATACTTTCTGAAGGTCTTTCAAGAAATGAGTGCCATGCGAAGCGGCGGGAGCCCCATTCCGGCTATTGGCTGGATTCAGCCTGCAACTGATTTGAAGTTTCAGTGAACAGACGAAACGTCTCTTTTCTCTTGAGACGTTTTTCGTTATGCTTAAAGAAATCGATAAAAGGAGTGTTCTTCTTGACGAAACCTTACGTCTATATCACAAGAAAACTGGATGAAGCATCACTTACACCATTAAAAGAAGTCGCTCATGTTGAGATGTGGCCAAGAGAGGATGAGCCGTGTCCAAGAGAAGAGTTAGAAACACAAGCTGCTAAAGCGGATGCGCTTCTCACCATGCTGTCAGATCAAATAGATGAGCCGCTTTTATCAAAGGCTCCGAATATCAAGGTGGTTGCAAACCTTGCTGTTGGCTATGACAATATTGATCTTGAAGCAGCCAAAAAGCATGGAATCACCGTATGTCATACACCAGACGTCTTAACAGAATCGACGGCGGATTTAGCCTTTGCTCTTCTGATGGCGTCAGCTAGACGCATTGTCGAGGCGAGTGATTGGATTAAGGATGGAAACTGGACAGGCTGGGGGCCGCTTCTTCTTGCCGGTGCTGATGTTCATCACAAAACACTCGGGATTGTCGGAATGGGCAGCATTGGAACAGCACTAGCCAAGCGGGCCAAAGGCTTTAATATGAATGTCCTTTATCATAATCGTTCAAGAAAACCCGAGGCAGAAGCGCAGCTTGGCGTGACCTATGCGGCTTTTGAGGAACTGCTCAAGCAGTCTGATTTCATCGTCTGTCTGACGCCGTTAACCCCGGAAACGAAAGACATGTTTAATGAAAAAGCATTTGATCTGATGAAGAACTCTGCTTATTTCATTAACGTATCAAGAGGACAGACTGTGGATGAGGATGCTTTATACGAGGCTGTCACAACAGGAAAAATTGCCGGCGCTGGTCTGGATGTATTTAGACAGGAACCTGTCAGCCCGTCTCATCCGTTAACGACATTATCTAACGTCACAGTCCTTCCTCATATTGGAAGTGCTAGTGTTGAAACAAGAAAAACGATGATGCGTTTATGTGCTGAAAATATTGCGCTTGTCTTACAAGACGAGCCAGCCAAAACGCCGGTTCGTTTATAATATAAGGCTTCCCGGCTTTCGGGAGCTTTTCTGACAAAAATATTTTGAAAATATAGAATCTTGATATAAATAGCTGTTAAGCGGTTTCATTCTGACAATCTCTTATTTTATTACCTTGTCAAAATGAGGATACCCCTTTATAATGTGTGTACATTGAATGTCTGTGTAAGGTTAACAAATGTCTTTTTAGAGAGGACATTTACGGAGAAAGGTGGAATTTCAGGTGAAGGCAATTCGAGTTGGGCTATTAGGATTAGGAACAGTGGGAAGCGGTGTCGTAAAAATTATCCAAGACCATCAGGATAAATTAATGCACCAAATCGGCTGTCCGGTATTAATACAAAAAGTGCTTGTGAGCAATCCCGATAAAAAAAGAGATGTGGATGTCGCAAGAGAGGTCTTCACAACTGAAGTATACGATGTGATTAGAGATCCAGAGGTCGATGTCATCATTGAAGTAATGGGCGGCATTGAAGAGACAAAACAATATTTAATAGATGCGTTAAATGAGAAGAAGCATGTCATTACAGCCAATAAAGATTTAATGGCGCTTTACGGTACGGAGCTTTTACATGTAGCGAAAGAAAATAGCTGTGATCTTTATTATGAAGCAAGTGTCGCCGGAGGAATTCCGATTCTGCGCACACTGGAGGAAGGGCTGGCCTCTGACCGAATCACTAAGATGATGGGGATTGTGAACGGTACAACGAATTTTATTTTAACGAAAATGAATGTCGATAAAAGCGCATATGAGGATGTCTTAAAAGAAGCACAGGATCTAGGCTTTGCAGAAGCAGACCCGACAGCTGATGTAGAAGGACTGGATGCAGCAAGGAAAATGGCGATTCTTGCAAGACTCGGCTTTTCCATGAATGTAGATTTAGAGGATGTCAAGGTGAAAGGTATTTCGGATATCTCTGATGAGGATATTAATTTCAGTAAGCGGTTTGGCTATACAATGAAGCTGATCGGCATTGCTCAGAGGGACGGAGAGAAAGTGGAGGTCAGCGTTCAGCCAACTTTACTTCCTGATCATCATCCATTATCATCCGTCAACAATGAATTTAATGCGGTGTATGTCTACGGAAGTGCTGTAGGAGAAACGATGTTTTACGGACCTGGAGCAGGAAGTCTGCCGACAGCAACAGCTGTTGTATCAGACTTAGTGGCAGTGATGAAAAACATGCGCCTTGGCGTGAACGGAAGCGGATTTATCGCACCGCAGTTTGAGAAGAAGATCAAATCGTCATCAGAAATATTTGCTCAGCAATTTTTAAGAATTCATGTTAGAGATCAAGTCGGGGCATTCTCCCGCATTACATCTATTTTTTCTGAAAGAGGCATCAGCTTTGAAAAGATCCTTCAGCTTCCTGTGAAAGGACATGATGAGCTGGCTGAAATTGTGATTATTACACATCAGACCTCAGAAGAAGATTTTTCAAATATCCTGCAAAAATTAAACGACCTCGACGTGGTGGTTCAAGTGAAGAGCACGTACCGAGTAGAAGGGAACGGTTTAAGCTGATGAAATGGAATGGACTCATTGAAGAATTTCAAGAATTCTTACCAGTAAACGAATCTACACCTAAACTAACATTAAATGAAGGGAATACACCGCTGATCCATCTCGCCAAGCTTTCAGAAAAGCTGGGAATCGAGCTTCATGTGAAAACAGAAGGCGTTAATCCAACAGGTTCTTTCAAGGATCGAGGAATGGTCATGGCTGTTGCAAAGGCTAAAGAAGAAGGCAACGATACAATCATGTGCGCCTCAACAGGGAATACCTCTGCAGCAGCAGCGGCTTATGCAGCCCGTGCGGATATGAAATGTATTGTCATCATTCCAGACGGGAAAATTGCCTTCGGTAAGCTTGCACAGGCCGTCATGTACGGAGCAGAGATCATTGCCATTGACGGCAACTTTGATGATGCACTGAAAATCGTCCGCAGCATCTGTGAAAAAGCACCGATTGCCCTTGTTAACTCTGTCAATCCTTATCGAATTGAAGGACAAAAGACAGCAGCATTTGAAATCTGTGAGCAGCTAGGCTCTGCCCCGGACGTACTGGCGATTCCTGTTGGTAATGCCGGGAACATCACGGCCTACTGGAAAGGCTTCAAGGAATATCACGAGAAAAAAGGAACTGGACTGCCTGTCATGCGTGGTTTTGAAGCAGAAGGTGCAGCGGCAATCGTTCGAAATGAAGTGATTGAGCAGCCAGAAACAGTGGCAACGGCTATCCGTATCGGAAATCCAGCGAGCTGGAAACAAGCTGTGGCAGCCGCAGATGAATCAAATGGAAAGATTGATGAAGTAACAGATGAGGAAATTCTTCATGCGTATCAATTGATTGCACGTGAAGAAGGCGTGTTTGCAGAGCCAGGTTCTTGTGCTTCGATTGCGGGCGTGTTAAAGCAGGTGAAATCTGGAGAAATCAAGCCAGGCAGTAAAGTTGTTGCGGTACTAACAGGCAACGGACTGAAAGATCCAAATACGGCTATCGATATTTCACAAATCAAGCCGGTCACACTCGATGCAGATGAAGATCAAATTCTTGAACACTTAGAAAAGGCCGCACGCGTATGAGTGAAGCCTCCATGCTTTTTTCAATCACAGTACCGGGAAGCACTGCCAATTTAGGACCAGGCTTTGATTCAGTTGGAATGGCGCTCAGCCGCTATTTAAAGCTATCGGTCTATGACCATGATAGCTGGCTGTTTGAAGCAGAAACAGATGTCGTGTCTGGGATTCCATCAGGCACCGACAATCTGATTTATCAAACAGCCAAAAAGGTCGCAGATGACTTTGGAAAAACACTCCCGCCTGTTCATGTCAAAGTGTGGAGTGATATTCCATTGGCACGGGGGCTTGGCAGCAGTGCTGCTGCCATCGTGGCCGCCATTGAACTTGCCAATCAGCTTCTTGAATTAAACATGACAGATGATCAGAAGCTCTTTTATGCAAGTGAGGTAGAAGGTCATCCAGATAATGCGGGTGCCTCTTTATTTGGTGGTTTACTGATTGGTCTCCATGAAGAAGACAAAACACATGCCGTTAAAGTGCAGCATGTGGATGTAGATGTCGTCGTGGTGATTCCTTTTTATGAAGTGCTCACAAAGGATGCCCGTGATGTCCTGCCAGAGGATTTCTCCTATAAACATGCTGTCAGTGCGAGTGCTGTGAGCAACGTCCTTGTAGCCGCCTTAATGACGCAAAACTGGCCGCTTGTTGGAGAAATGATGAATAAGGATTTATTTCATCAGCCTTACCGCACAATGCTCGTGCCAGAGCTGTCGAAGGTAGAGCATGTCGCTTCGCTCAAAGGAGCGTATGGAACGGCTTTGAGCGGTGCTGGACCGACGATCCTCACCTTAGTGGAAAAAGGGAAGGGAGAAGCGCTGAAAGAACAGCTTGCCCAAAACTTCCCGCATTGCGAAGTAGATTTGCTGACGGTGCCAGTAGAAGGTGTTGTCGTGCAGCATCATCCTGTTAATCAAGTAAAGAACGTGCTGTGAATCTGCACGTTCTTTTTTTATGCTTGTTTTTATGGGAAGAAGCAGGGATTATTATTTAGAGGATCGAACTATTTTTTAAGCATAAAAGGGGGAGATACGTTCATGAAGAAATTGATGACGGCAGAAGATTTAACGAAGATTGTTTCTGTTTCCCATCCGGTTTATTCACCAGATGGAAAAAAGGCAGTCTTTACAAAAGTCACTGTGAATGAGAAAAAAGACGATTACAACATCCACTTATGGGTTCGAGATGAAGAGACAGAGGAGCTGGCCCAATGGACATTTGAGGATGGAAAGCATCATCATCCAGTTTGGTCAAAAGACGGCAGGCAGCTTGCTTTTATTTTACAAAAGCCAAAGGAAGTCCCTCAGCTGGCGCTCATGAAGAGCGAAGGAGGCGGCGTGCGAACCTTAACGACGATTCCTTACGGAGTATCTCATCCTGTCTTTTCTCCAGATGGTGCTTTTCTTTATGCGGCTGTGTCATTGAAACAATCAGAATCTGTTCATGATGAAAAAAAGGAAGAGCAAGATGACTTTGCTCCAGCGGTATATGATGATTTGACCTATAAAGCAGATGGAAGAGGCTTTTTAGATGGGCGTGTCACGCAGATCGTGAAGGTAGATATCGATTCAGGAGAGATAGAGCCTGTCACGAGCGAGCAGGTTCATCATATGAATCATACGATTTCTCCTTGCGGCAAATGGCTTGCCTTTATTCAATTAAATCCACAGATACCTTACATAAGTGACGTGTGTCTTCTGTCATTAGAAGATGGTCAGACAAAAAAGATCACACAAGCAAACGGCGCTTATTCCACCGTATCTTTTTCTCCAAATGGAGAGAGTATTTTGTATATTGGACATGAGCGCGAATTTCAAAATGCTACCTTCCCATCAATATGGCTGTATGATCTGAAGGAAGAAAAGACGGTTCAACTGTCAGAAATGCTCGATATGTATGTTGGGAACTGTATGGCAGGAGATAGCGTGATGGGAGAGGTCTATCAGCTTCCGCAGTGGACAAAGGACAGCCAAGGGTTTTATGCGCTTGTTTCTGATCAAGGCAGTACAGGGATTTATTATTTCTCTATTGAAGGTTTAGCCTATCCTGTTCGACTAGAGGCGGAACATATCACCAATTTCAGCCTTCATCCAAATGAATCCAAATTGCTGCTCAGCCGGCTTTCACCTGTCTCTCCAAGTGAGCTGTATGAGATGACATTAGGGGAGACAGAACTAAAGCAAATCACATTCGAGCATCATGATTTTCTAAAGGAGCATATCGTATCGGAACCTGAACCATTTTCTTTTCAGTCAAAAGATGGAGACGAGGTGCATGGCTGGTTTATGAAGCCTTCCAAGAGGGAAGAGGGAAAGAAATATCCGCTCATTCTAGAGGTTCATGGCGGACCGCATGCGATGTATGGTCATACGTATTTTCATGAATTTCAAATGCTCGCTTCTGAAGGCTACGCCATCGTGTATATCAACCCGCATGGCAGTCATGGGTATGGACAGATGTTTACTGACCGTGTGAGAGGAAACTATGGTGACGTTGATTATGACGATGTCATGCAGGCTGTTGATCATGTGCTCAAAGCCTATGATTTCCTTGATGAAACAAGGCTTGGCGTGACAGGCGGCAGCTATGGCGGTTTTATGACCAACTGGATTGTTGGTCAAACCGACCGCTTCCGTGCAGCTGTCACACAGCGTTCCATTTCAAACTGGATTAGCTTTTATGGCATCAGTGATATCGGTTATTTCTTTACAAGGTGGCAGATTGATGGGGATATTTATGATTCTGTCGATAAGCTATGGGATCGTTCGCCACTAAAATATGTGAAGCAGGTGAACACGCCGCTCCTCATCTTGCACAGTGATGAAGATTATCGCTGCCCAGTTGATCAAGCAGAGCAGCTTTTTGTGGCATTGAAGGAGCTTGGGAAAGACACAAGATTGGTCAAATTCCCGAAGGCATCTCATGATTTATCCAGAAGCGGCCACCCGGGGCAGCGTATTCAAAGACTGACTTTTATAAAGGAATGGTTTAGAGAAAAGCTAGCCTAATAAAAAACGACCCTTCAGCGTGCTGACAAACCCTCGCATTCGGGTCAGTCCTGCGTGCTGGTGCTCACGAATAGAAAATTCGCTCCGCGCCAGTACTCGTCCTTCCTAGATTTCAAGGGTTTTCATATCACGCTGAAAAGAAGACAAAGGGCTAAAGCCTTTGTCAATCATGAAAAAAACGACCCTAATTGGGTCGTTTTCATGTCATATATGAATTAGAAAACCTGTTCAACTTCTACAACGCCAGGCACTTCTTCTAATAATGCGCGCTCAATACCGGCTTTCAATGTAATGGTTGAACTTGGGCAGCTGCCGCATGCACCAAGAAGACGTAATTTCACAATGCCATCTTCAATGTCTACAAGCTCACAGTCTCCACCATCACGTAATAGAAATGGACGAAGTTTGTCCAGTACTTCCTGTACTTGGTCTTTCATTTCGACTTCAGTCATTAGATATAATCGCTCCTTTCACAACATATCACCATTATATTCATCTGGACGATAAAAATCTATTGATTGGTTTCAAAGTTTCCTTCTCATTATAGCACAATCTCATCTTGAAACAAAAAGTGATTTTGACTTTTTTCATCCAGAAAATTCAGCTAAAATGAAGAAAGAATAGGGGGCTTGTCAAATGAACAAAACCGTCGATCTTTATGTATATGGAAGAGATGTCTTGTGTGCTAGCTGCGTGAATCTGCCTTCTTCAAAAGATACGTTTGAATGGTTAGATGCAGCATTAAAACGAAAATATCCGAATCAGCCTTTTCGCATCACATATATTGATATTGAACACCCTCCAGAAAATGAACAGCAAAAGGAATTGTCTGAACGAATTCTTGATGATGAATTCTTTTATCCGCTTGTCTTAGTAGAGGATCAAATTGTTGGAGAGGGCAATCCGAAATTAAAAGACATTTATCAAGAAATGGAGAAATACGGGTACAGGGAGAGCAGTGAATAAGCTGTTCTTTTTTTGAGAAATACAAACGAACAAGTGTTCCTTTTTTAGGTTGAAAAAGAACGTTTGTTCGTTTATAATGAAATGAAAGGAGCGTGAGCATCATGAATTATTTACTGAAACAATCTCTTCATCAGCAAACACCGATTGAGATGATTTATATGAAGAAAAATGGAGAGTGCACGAAGAGAAAAATCATTGTCCACCGTGAGACGGATCAGTTTATCCAAGCGTATTGTTTATCGAAGAAAACGATGAGAACCTTTCGTAAAGACTGCATTCTTGCCCTTGCTCCGATCAAATGGACCAACTCATCGGCACATGCCGTTTCATAGAAAAAAGCTCCCTCGTCACGAAGGAGCTTTGAGAAAAAATTCACATAATTTTAGCCGTTGTGATGCTTATACATCCAAAGCAGTCCAGATTTCAGAAGTCTTGGCACTCTGCCAACAAGTGGACGATCTGCCACTAAGCCAAATCCGGCTTTTTTCCCTAATGAACCTAAAACACCTTTTAGCTTAAACTGTGGATAAGCCTCAGGAAGCGGCTCATTTTTCCAGCGTTTTTGCAGAGATTGGACAATTTGTTCTGCCTGCGCCTCAGCAAGCTGTGCACTTGGGGCATGCGGCAGACTTGCGCAGTCACCTACGACATATACATGCTCATCCCCTGGGAGATTGTGATGAGGAGTTAATACGACACGGCCTTGTGCGTCTTTTTCAACATCCATCTCTCGTACCACTTTGCTTGGCTGTATTCCTGCTGTCCACACGATGACATCAGCTTCAATCGCGTCATCATGGTTATAAACAAGACCTTCTTCAACCTTTGTAATATTGGCACAGTTAATAATCTTTACGTCATTTTCTTCAAACCACTTTTGCACATACAAACTTAATCTTTTTGGGAAGCTTGATAGAATCAGCTCTCCGCGGTCAAAAAGAATAATGTTTAAATCAGCACGGCTTTCTCTTAATTCACTGGCCAGCTCTACCCCGCTAAGTCCAGCACCGACGATGCCAACCGTTGCACCTGCGCTCAAATTGTTTAATTTGTTATACGCATGTCTTGACTGATCAATGGTTTGAATGCTGTATGTATGTTCTTTCGCACCAGGGACATTATGATACTTGTCCTCACAGCCGAGTCCAATCACCGTATCATCATACGGAATCGGTTCACGGTCGCTGAATAAGATCTGTTTGTTTTCAATATCAATTTTTTCTACTTCCCCGTATTGAATATCCAGCTTCGGATGCTCTGGAAAAGATACTCGAATGTGATGATCAGAGATCGTTCCAGCAGCAAGTGCATAATATTCTGTTTTTAAACAGTGGTAAGGATTTCGATCAATTAATGTGATAGTGACATCATCAGGTAATTGATTTGGCAATAAGCGGTGGAGAACCCGCATATTCCCGTAACCTCCGCCGATCAAGACTAAATTTTTCATGACGATTCTCCTTTTCCCCGTAGACATTGAAAAACACTTATACTAAAAAACTTTAAGTTAAAATACCAAATAAAATTATATCGAATTTACTGTGAAACCACAATAATTGTTTCAAAATAACCTACATATTCATCAGTTAGTCCTAAATAGTAAAACATTTTACGAGGAATAGGCGTAACGATACAGATGAAGCTCATATTTTGACTAATACAAGGAATTTCGGTAGGATGGTAAGGCAATGTGAGGTGAAGCACAGTGTTTCCACTGATCGAATTTTGTGTAAGTAATCTTGCACAAGGGTCTCAAGAAGCAAAAGAGAAGCTTGAAAAAGACCCAAACCTAGACGTAATGGAATACGGCTGTTTAAGCTATTGCGGCAAATGTATGGACTCCCCATTTGCACTTGTGAATGGAGAATTTGTTTCAGGAGAAAATGCAGAGCAGCTAGTCGAGCGTATTTATGCTTTTATAGAGGAAAACGACATGTTTTAAATGCACCACATGGGTCATGAGGTGCATTTTTTTCGCATTTTCAGCTTCCATTTTTAAGGAGAATCAATAGAAAGCGCATCCAATATGTTATGCTAATAAAATATCATCAATATGAAATATCACACGAGAGAAAAAGAGGCATATGCATAATAAAAGCCCTTTGCCATGGCAGCAAAGAGCTTCTATGTATGAAAAACGGGGGATGATAAGATTGTCTCCTGAATCGACTCCTTTTATACTATAAAGAAACAACATTTTTGGAGGAAGCTCATGACATCATTTCAATTCACGAAAATGCACGGATTAGGAAATAATTATATTTACGTCAATCAGATGAAGGAACAGCTTCCAGAAGAGCAGCTATCAGAGATAGCGATCCGCGTTTCTTCTGTTTATACAGGAATCGGTTCTGACGGGATGATCCTTATTTGCCCATCAGATGTTGCACCTGTGAAGATGCGCATTTTCAACAATGATGGTTCAGAGGGCAAAAACTGCGGTAACGGGCTGCGCTGCGTTGCAAAGTATGTGTATGAGCATCAAATTGTGACGGACACAACGTTCCAGATTGAGACATTGTCAGGACTTGTTGAAGCGACTGTTCACGCTCAGGATGGTCAAGTTCAGTTAGTTACAGTAGATATGGGAAAACCACGTTTTGAAAAAAAAGCGATGCCAATGCTTGGAGAACCGGCTAGCACAACGATTAATGAGGCACTTGATTTTGGCACTACGAAATTAAATGGAACGGCCGTTTCAATGGGAAACCCGCACATCGTTTTTTATTTAGAGGACATTGAAAAAGCGCCGCTTCATACACTTGGGCCGATCATCGAAAAACACGACATGTTCCCTGAAGGCGTCAATGTAGAATTTGTTGAAGTTGTCAGTGAAACAGAACTTCATTTTCGAGTGTGGGAAAGAGGTTCAGGAATTACCCAGGCTTGCGGAACTGGGGCCTGTGCTGCGGCTGTATCCACAATTGTGAATGGTCAGGCAAAAAAAGAAACAGACATGACCGTTCATTTAGCAGGCGGAGACCTCATCATTCGTTGGAAAGACAATGACCACGTGCTCATGACAGGACCTGCTGAAACGATTTGTGACGGCACATTTTATCTCTAAACCATTTATTTGAGAAAAGGCATCATCACGTTTATAATTGAAAAGAAACATCCAGTCAAAAGGAGGGATGATCATGAGTACACCAGTAACCATTACAGAAGCTGCTGCACTGCAGATTAAAGATATGATGAAAGAGCATGAAGAAGAAAATGCGTTCCTTCGAGTGGGCGTAAAAGGCGGCGGCTGCAGCGGTCTCTCATACGGCATGGGCTTTGACCATGAAGTCTCAGAGAAAGACACGCAGTTCAAGCAGCACGGCATCAATGTCCTTGTCGATTCCGAAAGCCTTGACATCATGAACGGAACCATCATTGATTTCAAACAATCACTAATGGGTGGCGGTTTCACGATTGACAATCCGAACGCTATCGCGTCATGCGGGTGCGGTTCTTCTTTCAGAACAGCAACGAATACCGGTACGCCGGAAGAGTGTTAAGGGTTAAAACGATTCATTCTGTAAAACCATTTGTATAATGAAGACCTCCTCATATTAATCATTTTCTTGAGGAGGTTTTTTGTGTTGTTTTTAAAGATGCAAAAAAAGGACATGACTTCAATCACTCAGCACGTCCTCTTTATAAAGATATTTAATTAGAAAAAAGCTCGCAGTTTCTTAGTATTTCCTCTGTTCATCTTCCACATCTTTTCAAAAGGTTTCATCATGGTGTGTCGGAAAAAATGTTTTTTGTTGTGTTTCGTTGAGAATAACGTTTCGTATTAATCGATTGTATTCTCAATCATCATTTTCAAAGCTGTTCCCTCTTTTATGAAGAGTAGTAAAGACTTTCATCGCTTCGCTCATAAATGATGCCAAGCCCTCACCATAACGATCTATATTCTTTGTGAAACGTTCATCTTGAATATAGAGTTGGCCTAAACCGTAAAAAGCATCAAGAGAGTAATAACGAAAGTTTTCGTTTAAAAAGTCGTACCATTGTTTGATGACGATTTGCACCTCTTTGGATTTAGGGGATTGGCTGCGAAGAGAGGCTAGTTTATTCAATATGCTATCCCAGCTATCAGATAATTCAATTTGTTCATCTTTAGACAAATGATTTAGTTTTGAGCTGACTTCATCAACAGCTTGATTTCCCCAACGGTGACGAGCTTCTTCTTCATATTGGCTAAAATTCATATTCATATTCTCAAACCTTTCTTTATAGGTGTATTGAGTTTCTCCCGTTAAATGCTGTAGCGTCTTATCAATATTTCCGATCATTTTATCGAGATTATTTCGTTTCTCTACTAACATTTTTCTTTGTAGCATAAATGCTTCTTTCTTATTAAATGAAGGATTGTGCATCATCTTTTGGATTTCCTTCAATGGAAATCCAAGTTCCCTGAAAAATAATATTTGCTGCAATGTTTCAAGGTTTTCTTCTGAATAGAGCCGATAACGATTATCTGTGACTTCACTTGGGGTCAATAAACCAATCTTGTCGTAATGATGAAGTGTACGAATGCTAATACCAAATAATTTAGCCACTTCTTTTACTTTCATTTCAATTCACCTCTCTTGATATCCACTATAAAATATGACGTTGCGTTAGGGTCAATCATCTTTTTAAAAATTTATATCATTGTTGATCTTGTTTGAAGCAGCGAATTCAAGGAGCTATGTTTTTTTTCGCAAATCGCTCAATTTTGTTACAGCTGACTCGAACAACTGGCTATTTCCACTCGAAAAGAGTATCATGAGAACCAAACATAAACTGTAGTGAGAAAAGAGGTTGCTGAGGTTTGAGTGAACAAATCAATTGCAGGAACTGTCATGAACTGATTCCGTATCGTTCCAAAACGTGTCCATCTTGCGGGATTGAGAAGCCGCTTCCGAAAAAGGAACGTGTGAAGGATCGGGTGATTTTGGTTGTGGCAGGGATTGTTGTGGTGCTGCTTGCTGCAATGGTACTTGGAATGGCAAATGCCTATATTGGGATTTTTAAATAAACGAAAAAGGAGTTCCGCGAGTGGGAACTCCTTTTTTGATCCGATCTTATTTGTTTTCAAATAAGCTTGTGGAATGGAGAGGCTGTACACGGGCTTTCGGGTCCATGTAAGCTTTCGCATTGTTGACAGCAGTTGGTGCTTCACCAAATCCGCTTGCAATCAATTTGACTTTTCCTTCATACGTACAGATGTCTCCTGCCGCATAGAAGCCTTCAATGTTTGTTTCCATTGTAGATTTCACCACGATGGAGTTCTTTTCGATTTCAAGGCCCCATTGTTTGATTGGTCCAAGGGAGGAAACAAAACCGAAGTTGACGATCACGTCGTCCACATCAAGCACTTGTTTTTTGTCGCCTTTGACTTCTTCGAGCACGATTTGTTCAATGCGGTCTTCACCAATGAGCTCAGTTGGTACATATGGTGTTAGTACATTGACTTTCGAGTTGTGCAGGTTTTCTACACTGTGCTCATGTGCGCGGAATTTATCGCGGCGGTGAATAATGGATACTTCTTTTGCGATTGGTTCAAGCATAAGTGCCCAGTCCACCGCAGAGTCTCCGCCCCCAAGAACGGCAACACGTCTGCCGGCAAATTGGTTCAAGTCATTAATGAAGTAATGCAGGTTGCTTCCTTCAAATGATTCTGCTGAATCAAGTTCAAGCTTTCTCGGTTGGAATGCACCGTTACCAGCTGTGATGATAATTGTTTTAGAATAATGAATCTCTTGATTTGTCACAAGTTTAAAGATCCCATCTGCCTGCTTTTCAACCGTTTCAACTGCCTGCTCTAAGCAAATGGTTTGATCAAATTTATCCATTTGTTCCTTTAAGTTATCAACTAATTCTTGTGCGCGGATTTTTGGAAATCCAGCCACATCATAAATATATTTTTCAGGGTAAAGAGCGGATAGTTGACCGCCGAGCTGAGGAAGGCTTTCAATGATTTTCACACTTGCCTGTCTCATGCCTCCGTAAAACGCAGTAAACAATCCAACTGGGCCGCCCCCGATAACGGTAATGTCATATACCTTAGAATCTTCTTGCATTCCTTTAATCCTCCCAAATGAAAATTGTTATCACTATATCATATCATACCACATATCGTCGTTTGACTTGTTTTGAAAAACTTGTCGTTTTTTGATGCCGAAGCTTTGGAAAGGAGGAAAAAGTGAGAAAGACCGTTTATCATAAGGATTTTCAGTTTAAAGCCTTGAAAATTGGAGCAGAACTCGCTATTATTGTTAAGGGAACTAAATATTAATTTTTTATGAATTTTTGTCGGATACGGTCAAATGCTTTCGTTTTATGTAGGTGAAAGTTCAGATTTTCACATACTTATTTTTTTGTTTAAATTTCATAAAATGCCGCAAAGCGGTTGAGAATAACGATATGTAATTCTTTATCCGTTTTACAGCAAATTTAAAAAAGGTGGATGTGATTCCAGTGAATAAACCGAAAATCGTTGTATTAGGTGCAGGTTATGGCGGATTAATGACTGTAACAAGATTAACAAAACAGCTTGGCACAAATGATGCGGACATTACTCTTGTGAACAAGCATAATTATCATTACGAAACAACATGGCTTCATGAAGCAAGTGCAGGTACTCTTCATCATGACCGCTGTCGTTATCAAATCAAAGATGTGATTAACAGTTCCCGTGTCAACTTTGTACAAGCAACAGTTGAAAGCATTGATAAGGAAGCGAAGAAAGTTGTGACATCAGATGGCGAACTTTCTTATGACTACCTTGTTGTTGCACTTGGTGCTGTTCCTGAAACATTTGGTATTGCAGGACTGAAAGAATACGCATTCTCAATCTCTAACATCAACTCTGCTCGTCAGCTTCGTGAGCACATTGAGCTTCAATTTGCGACGTATAATACGGATGCTGAAAAACGTCCAGAGCGTTTGACAATCGTTGTCGGCGGCGCAGGATTCACAGGTATTGAGTTCCTTGGTGAGCTTGGAAACCGTGTGCCTGAGCTTTGCAAAGAGTATGACATTGATCAAAAAGACGTGCGTATCATCTGTGTAGAAGCTGCGCCAACAGCTCTTCCTGGATTCGATCCAGAATTGATCGACTATGCGATGAACTACCTTCAAGGTAAAGGTGTTGAGTTCAAAATCGGTACAGCGATCAAAGAATGTACGCCTGAGGGGATCATTGTTGGAAAAGACGATGATACAGAAGAAATCAAAGCTGCGACTGTTGTTTGGGCAGCAGGTGTACGCGGTAACCCAATCGTTGAAGAAGCTGGTTTTGAAAACATGCGCGGCCGCGTAAAAGTTTCTCCAGATCTTCGTGTACCAGAAAATGATGATGTCTTCATCATTGGTGACTGTTCATTGATTATCAATGAAGAAATCAACCGTCCATACCCACCAACTGCACAAATCGCTATGCAGCAAGGTGAAACAGTAGCGAAAAACCTTGCAGCACTAGTAAAAGGCGGTTCTCTTGAAAGCTTTAAGCCAGACATCAAAGGAACAGTTGCTTCTCTTGGTGAACACGACGCTGTAGGTGTTGCGTTTGGTAAAAAACTTCAAGGAACAAAAGCTTCTGCAATGAAGAAAATCATCGACAACCGTTCTTTATTCATGGTTGGCGGACCAGGACTTGTTCTGAAAAAAGGAAAATTCAAGTTCTTCTAAACCATCATAGACAAAAACGTGTATCCTCGTGATACACGTTTTTTTTATAAGTTGTGGTATATTTTCTCACTTGGTCATTGACGGCGAAATATGTTATGATGAATTATCAGAAAATTTAGATTAAGGAGTGAGCAATATGAATGCACAAACAAAGGAAAAAACATCAATCTGTCAATATTGTTCAGGAAAAGGGTATTTTCAGCTATTGCTCGGCGGATCTGAAACGTGTGAGGAATGTAAAGGGACAGGAAAGAAGCGTTAATCGATCTGCTTTTTCCATTGATTGACTTCATCTCTATTTCCAAGTTAAACTAATGATGGGATATTTGGGGGTGGAGATGAAGTGATCAGTTTACCAGTCGTTATCATTTCAGTTATTTTATTTTTCGTGTTATTCTTCGGCATTGGCTTTTTGCTCAATATGCTACTGAGAATGTCATGGATTATGGCTATTTTATATCCAATTGTATGCCTTTTCATTATTAACAATCAAAAGATGATCGCTTATGTAAGAGAGCCTGGCACTGCTTTTTCAGGAATAGGAGACCGGATCGTCTCACTCGCTGCGGCAGATATCATCATCTTATTAAGCGGCCTGATCGGTGCAATCACATCAGGTTTTGTCATTAATGCACTTCGAAAAAGAGGGTATCAAATGTTTTAACTCACTTGTGGACACGCAAGTGGGTTTTTTTGTTTCTTCTTTGCATAGTTTCCATTTTGTTTGGAAACAAATAGATGGGTAGAGGAGTGACAAATAGAGATGAAAACATGGATGAAACGATTGTTCATGACCGCCTTATTCATGCTTGCACTTTTGACAAGCTTTACGGGCATATCTGGAGTTGAACCAAGTGATTTAGCTGTATGGGTGAAAAAAACCGATGCGGGCAAGCAAGTATCTTCTTTTTTTCAGCAGCAAAAAAGGGAAACGATCGCACTCAAAAGTGAAGATTCGCGGGCTGTTTCTCTCGAAGAAGCGTTTAATTGGAACGATTACCCGAAGCAGAAAGTTGTTGCAACCGGCTATACAGCAGGTGTGGAATCAACAGGCAAAACGAAGGAACATCATGCATATGGCATTACATATTCAGGCGTCAAAGTGAAACGTGATTTATACTCAACAGTGGCAGCCGACCCATCTGTTTTTCCGATTGGAACGGTGCTGTTTATCCCAAACTATGGCTACGGTGTGGTTGCAGATACCGGGAAAGCCATTAAAGGTCATAAGCTTGATTTATACTATGAAACCGTTGATGATGTGTATAGAGAATGGGGTAAAAAAGTGCTCGATGTGTATATCATCAAAAAGGGTGAAGGGACGTTAACGGAAAAAGACTTAAATCAGCTTAATGAAGCAGAATCGATGCAAGTATTCCGTCAGCAGTTTCAAGCCAATAAAGAATAAAAAAGCTTTGGGCCGTTTAAGGTCCAAAGCTTTTTCGCTTCTACATGAAGTAATAATCTAAGATGAGTGTCAGCAAGATCCCTGTTAAGCCGCCGAAGAAGACTTCAATCGGCTTATGACCAAGAAGCTCTTTTAATTTCTTTTGCTTTTCTTTTTCTTCCGCATTCGGGAAATTCTTTGCTTCGGAAACAAATCGGTTAAAATCTGTTACGAGCTTGTTGAGAACAGTCGCCTGTTCTCCTGCCTGTCTGCGAACGCCTGTCGCATCAAACATTGTAATAATGGCAAAGATGGCGGAAATGGCAAAGATAGATGTATCTAGCCCGTGCTCTAAAGCCACTGCTGTTGAGAGTGCTGTTACTGCTGCGGAGTGTGAACTTGGCATTCCGCCTGTGCTTGTAATGAGCGACCAATCTAGTCGTCTAGAAATGATAAATTGAATCGGTACTTTTACAAATTGAGCAAAAAAGATGGCTGCAAGGCTGGCAAGCAGCGGAAAATTCGTCAGTACGCTCATGAACAAGAAACATCCTCTCTTTAAGAAAAAATATCGTGCGAAATGATGGACTAAAAATCCTAGTATGATGAAAAAATGATAGCAGTAAAAAATGCTGCCAAGTCCATGTTCATTATAACATTAAAGAAAGTAGATGTGGAACGAGGAGAACAAGGACAGGCTGCACAGGTTTTCGCTGCTTTTTCATGATGCCCTTCCGCGTGTGAAAATATAAATGTTCATCAAGTAAAGACAGACTGGCAATGATCGTATAGGCACGCAAATTTTGATATAATAGAAGTTCCAATGTGAAAAATGGAGTTCATTAAGGAGCGTGTGATAAATATGTTTTTCTCGACAAATGAATTGCAGCATAAAGATACACTGGCGATCGGACTTTTTCAAAAGAGCCAATTATCAGGAAAAGCAAAAGAAATGGATGAATTACTTGAAGGAAGAATCACTGAATTATTAAAAGAAGGCGACATTTCATCCAAACGAAATCAGCTTTCGAAGTTTTTCCCATCCCCTGAAACAGGCATCAAACGCATTTATTTTGTCGGGCTTGGGAAGGAATCAGATTACACGTTTGAAGAGGCAAAAGAAGTGTTTGCCCATTTATTCAAAAAGCTTCATCAAGATAAAAAGCAAGCGGTTTCTGTCTTGCTGGATACGTTTATTGGAAAGGATCTGCCTGCTCAAGATGCAGCCCATGCCCTTTCTGAAAGCTGCCTTTTAGCTACATATGAATTACAGGATTTTAAACATAAAACAAATGAACCGGATCGTTTTATCGAGTTTGTTTATGCAACGACAGAGCATGATCAAGCTGAAATTCAGGCGAGTTTGAAAGTCGGCGAAGTGTACGGACAGTCAGTCAATTCGGCCCGTACCCTTGTGAATATGCCGCCGAACATGCTCACATCCTCTGATCTGGCTTCGTATGCGGCAGAGCTTGCATATAAATATGAATTTGAGATTGAAATTTTAGATAAAGAACAAATGGAAGAGCTCGGAATGGGCGGTATTTTAGCCGTCAATAGAGGCTCAACAGAACCGCCAAAACTCATCGTATTGAAATATCAAGGCAAGGAAGAATGGACAGACGTCATCGGCCTTGTCGGTAAAGGCATCACGTATGATACCGGGGGCTATTCTTTAAAGCCAAGAGCGAGTATGGTTGGCATGAAAACAGATATGGGCGGCTCAGCCTCTGTTCTAGGCGCAATGGAAATCATCGGCGAACTTCGCCCAGAGCAAAATGTCATTGCGGTCATCGCCTCAACCGATAATATGATCTCGGCAGACGCTATGAAGCCGGACGACGTGATTGTGTCACTAAGCGGTAAAACAATCGAAGTGCTCAATACGGATGCAGAAGGCCGTCTTGTTTTAGCAGATGGGGTGACATATGCGAAGCAGCATGGTGCCTCTGTCCTTGTAGATGTGGCCACATTAACAGGCGGTGTCATTGTGGCGCTTGGAAATGAGACAACAGGCGCGATGACCAATAACGATGAGCTGTACGCTCAGTTTAAAGAAGCATCAGAAGAATGCGGTGAAATGATCTGGCAGCTGCCAATCACGGAAAAAGATAAGAAACGAGTACGAAACAGCAAAATGGCGGATCTCAATAACTCACCAGGCCGTGATGGTCATGCGATCATGGCAGGTGCTTTCATTGGCGAATTCGCAGAGGAGACGCCTTGGGTTCACTTAGATATTGCAGGAACTGCAACAACAGAAAAACCTTCATGCTTTGGACCAACAGGGGCAACAGGTGTGATGGTGAGATCACTCGCAACATTTGTGGAACGATTTGAAGGAACAAAATAAAGGAGAAGGCACTGCCAAGTGGCAGAGCTTTTTTATGTAGGACATACGCCATTTGACGAAGTTTTTTTTCTATGGTAACATACGTTGGTACTTTAATTATCTACTACATTAGTAAACTAAAGGATTTCGGAGGTTTCACCATGAATGCAGTTGTTTTAGCGGTTGTTTTAATGTTGATATTAAGCTTGCTGCGGGTCAATGTCGTGATTGCGCTGGCAATAGGCGCTTTAGCTGGCGGACTTGCAGGTGGATTAGGCTTGGGAGGAACAGTGGACGCCTTTACGGACGGACTCGGAGGAAATGCAACAGTGGCGATTAGTTATGCGTTATTAGGAGCATTTGCTGCGGCACTGACGAAAACAGGTCTGCCAGATGCCATGGTTGAAGGAGCAGTAAAGCTTCTAGGAAAAGAAGGCGATTCAAGACGGAAAACACTATCAAAAGTGCTCATCGTTCTTGTCATTTTGATCGTGTCTTGTTTTTCACAGAACGTCGTTCCTGTTCATATTGCCTTTATCCCAGTCCTCATTCCGCCGTTATTAAAGGTGTTTAACGAGCTTCAGATTGACCGCAGACTGCTAGCGTGTGTCATTACCTTCGGACTCACTGCACCATATATATTACTTCCAGTCGGTTTTGGACAGATTTTCCACGGAATGCTTCGTGACAATATGAAGGAAGCGGGTCTGACCGTAGACCTTGCAGATATTCCGTATGCGATGCTGATTCCTGTAGCAGGCATGGTTCTTGGCTTGATTGTTTCCATTTTTGTATATCGAAAGCCGAAGGTATATGAGAATCGTGAAATTACAGACGTAGAGAAATCGGCTTATACGAAAAAAAGCTTATTCTTTGCCGGTCTTGCTATTCTCGTTTCGTTGATTGTCCAGCTTTATCTATCACAAAGCCTTGGTGTGGAAGGAATGATCTTCGGTGCACTCGCAGGACTGCTTGTCTTGTTTGTGACTGGAATGATGAAACGGGATGAAGCAGATGAACTGATTACATCTGGAATGAATATGATGGCATTTATCGGTTTTGTCATGCTTGTTGCGGCTGGGTTTGCCAACGTTTTAACAAAAACAGGAGACATTGAATCTCTTGTCAAAGCATCTTCCCAATTTATCGGAAACAGCCAGAGTCTTGCGGCGATTTTAATGCTGCTCGTTGGTCTGCTTGTGACAATGGGAATCGGATCATCATTTGCAACGATTCCGATTATTACAACCATCTTTGTTCCACTTTGCTTACACTTAGGTTTTAGTCCAATGGCTACCATTGCCATTATTGGCTCTGCTGCGGCTGTTGGAGATGCAGGTTCACCTGCAAGTGACAGTACGCTTGGACCAACATCTGGATTGAATATGGATGGACAGCATCACCACATTTGGGGAACTTGTGTCCCGACTTTTATCTATTATAATATTCCGCTTGTTCTGTTCGGCTGGCTGGCGGCGATTATTCTGTAAGATGAAAAGCTTGTAGAGAAAACAATGATGTTTTTTCTATAAGCTTTTTTTGTTGTTCGCAGATGAAAAAATAATTAGGACAAAAGTATGAATTAAATGAATCTTTCTTTCTCTATCTTACGTATATATGCTGATAAAAATGAAAAGGGGAAGATGGGACATGTCATTTTTTAAAAAGCTAGCGGCAAGTGCAGGAATTGGTGCGGCAAAAGTAGATACCATTTTAGAGAAAAACGCTTATTATCCAGGACAAGAAGTAACGGGAACTGTCCATGTAAAGGGCGGAAAAATTGCTCAGGAAATCCGCCATATCAATGTTAAAATTGAAACACAGTATGTGATTGTAAAAGATGATGAAGAGCGTAGAAAATATGCAAACATCCATTCTGTACTGGTGGCGGATTCTTTTACCATCCAGCCTGGAGAAAAGCATGAATTTCCGTTTTCTTTTATTCTTCCTATCGATACCCCGATGACGATCGGAAAAGTTGAAATTGCAGTGGAGACAGACCTTGATATCCAAGGCGGAATCGATAAATCTGACTATGACCGCATTTTCGTTGAAGCACACCCTTGGGTGAGAAATGTACTGGAGGCCACTAGAAATCTAGGCTTCCACCTGAACGAAGCAGACTGTGAGCAAGCACCTTACTTCCAGCGGCGCCTGCCATTCGTCCAAGAATTCGAGTTCATTCCGACATCAGACTACTATCGCTATATGCTTGATGAGTTAGAGCTGATTTTTCTGATAGATGAAGGCGGATTAGACATTGTTTTCGAAGTCGACCGTAGAGCAAGAGGCCTGAGAGGCTGGCTTGAGGAGATGTATAATGATGGGGAACAGCTTGTGCGCTACCGCTTCAGTCCATCAGATCTTGAAAATGTAGAAGTGCTTGAAGGAATGCTGGAAGAAATCATAGATCAATACGCTGAGTAATGATGAAAAAGAGCCTGAATGAAGACAGGCTCTTTTTTCTATGATACAGCTTCTTGTTTTCGAAAGGATGTGGCTTTGGATACAGAGCGATAAATTTTAGGTGCCAGCATCGCAAGTAATATAGTCAATGCGTAGTCTTTTACCATAAACCAGATCATAAAGAACCATGTGGTTTGATAGGAAATCGGTGCATTGAGCCATACATTTAATGCGAGGTATGTATAGGTCGTTCCAATCACATACATCACGGTCGTACCAGCAATGGCTGCAAGCAAAAAGCGGCCAAAGCCAGGGTTTTTTCTTTTTTCTAGAATGAATCCGGCAAGCCAGGCAGCAGGGATGTACGATAATACAAAGCCACCGCTTTTGCCTAAAATGACCCCAAAGCCCGCAGAGAACTGGGCGAATACAGGTGCACCAGCAATTCCAACCAAGGCATAGACAATCATAGCTAATGCCCCAAGCCGTCTGCCGAGTAAGAGACCGGCAAGCACACAAAAAAACGGCTGCATCGTAAGTGGAATTCCGCCAACCTGTAAAAACGGCACAATGGATGTAATATTGGCCCCGATAGCCATGAGTGCAGCAAACATTCCGACTAGCACAAAGTCAGCAGTTCGTGTCTTCTTTTGCATGATGTTTCCCCCTGTCTTATCTGTACAAATAGATTAAGGGGAAGAAGAAATTTTGTCAACTTGTTTTTATTTTAAGTTAACAATATAAACCCGCCCATCAAGAGAGCGGGTAGTTGATTAAGCTTCAGTCATAAAAGTGGCATCGATGGCTTTGCTGACAGGTACGTAATCATAGCCGAGATCACGAGCGACCGCTTCGTACGTGATATGTCCGTTCATGACATTGACACCTTCTGCGATGGCATTGTTTTCTCTAATGGCTTTTGCAACGCCTTTATTCGCAATTTGCAGTGCATATGGAACAGTGACATTCGTTAACGCAACAGTTGATGTCCGCGGAACCGCACCTGGCATGTTGGCGACAGCATAATGCAATATGCCGTGTTTTTCATAAGTAGGCTGGTCATGGGTTGTGATATGATTAATGGTTTCGACAATGCCGCCTTGATCAATCGCTACATCTACGATGACAGAACCAGGCTTCATTTGTTTCACCATTTCTTCTGTCACAAGCGTCGGTGCTTTGGCACCAGGAATCAGCACAGCACAGATGAGAAGATCTGCTTCACTGACTGAATCTGCAATGTTGACAGGATTGGACATTAACGTTTTCATTTGATGGCCAAATTGGTCGTCCAGCTGACGCAGGCGTTCTGCGTTTACATCAATCAGGGTGACATCTGCGCCAAGTCCAATTGCCATTTTCGCTGCGTTTGTTCCAACAACCCCGCCGCCAATAATGGTGACCTTTCCTCTTGATACCCCTGGTACACCTGCAAGTAAAATACCCTTTCCACCTTTTGGCTTTTCTAAAAATTGTGCACCAATTTGAGCGGCCATTCTGCCTGCTACTTCAGACATAGGTGTGAGAAGAGGGAGTGATTTTCCGTCCGTTACGGTTTCATAAGCAATGGCTGTAACGCCTTTTTGTTTTAATGCTTCAGCCAAGGAGGGCTCTGCGGCTAGATGCAGGTACGTAAATAAGATGAGTCCTTCTCTGAAATAAGGATATTCCTCAGGTAATGGTTCTTTTACTTTCATGATCATATCAGAAGATGCCCATACATCTTTCGCTTGATCAAGAATCTCTGCACCAACAGATACATAATCGTCATCAGTGAATCCGCTTCCAAAACCAGCGTTTGTTTCAATCAAAATCTGATGTCCAGCTGAAAGCAATTGAGAAGCTGCTCCTGGTGTTAAAGCCACTCGGTTTTCATTGTTCTTAATTTCTTTCGGAATGCCGATGATCATGTTTATTCCTCCTATGCTTATCTATTCATATTGTATGTCTAGTGTATCCTGAAAGTTTAGAAAATTCTTCGGTTGAAATAAAAAATAAAAAAACGCCTCTTTGTGAAATTTCACAAATGGACGTTTTTTAGCTTCATATCAAGGTATATGGTCATTTTCTCATTCATGTTTTTTAAATCAATTTCTGCGATGTCTGTAATCCGTTTTAATCGATAATTTAAGGTATTGATGTGGATATTTAATTGCTTTGCGGCAATATTGGCATTGCTGTCACAGTCAATAAACCGTTCAAGTGTTTCGACAAGGTTGGAATGATGCCTCAGGTCGTAATCCTCCAGCTTCGATAAAGAGTAACTGGAGTAAGAAGAGCCCTTTCGCTTCTCAGCAAGCACATCAAGATATTGATAAATGCCTAGTTCAGAAAAGCTGTTTAAACGTTCTGTTTCAACTGGAAAGCGTTCTTTCGTTTTTAATACAGCCAGTGCTTCTTTATAGGAAGGCTGAATTTGAGAGATGTTATCGTAAATTCCTCCAATTGCTGCCTGAACATGCTGAATATGATACCGGTCCGCAAGTTGCTGCAGCATGCCGCTTGTGAATTGTTTAATATCTTGAAGCGGATGTTCTGTTTTTGGTGAGACAAGAATAATGAATTCGTGAAAATCAACAGTCGTTAACAGTACCTGGACTTGCTGTGTTGTTTCAAGCAGATAGGACAGCTTTTTTTCTGTCTCCTCTGTGAGTTCGTCACGAAGACGGAAGATGATGATGGCATATGTGTCTGGACATCTGATGCCAAGTCTTAAAAATAGGTCAAGCATCTCATCCTTTTCATGAATATGACCTGTGAGCATCTTCCAGAAAAGCTCCTGATTGCGTTCCTCTGTTTTCGTTTTTCGAATTTGTAAATTGAGTAATTTGTTTTTCACGGCATGTGCTGCCATTTTGAGAAGGTCCATTTCTTCTTCTGAAAATGGCTGCGTAGATTCAATCGCCCAAATAAATCCGAGCACTTCTTTGTCCTTCCAGATGGAAATGGCGACCCTGCTAGATAAACCGACCTCTGCAATTTGAGGGACACGAAGCGGTTCGTCTGTTTTAAGGAGTGTAGGAATGATGCCGTCCTTCCAAAGCCGATTGATGACTTTTTCCGGTACCCGGCGGGAGATAATGGTTGAAGTTCTGGCGGGATCAGTAAAATCATTGTGTGTGCTATATGCCAATAATCGATGATGAGTATCTTCTATAGTAATAGGGCAATTGAGCACATCACTTATTTGGTCTGCCACATCCTCTAAACGATCAAGACTATACTTAAACGGATCTGTCTTTTTTGTCATAAAAAACCCCTGCTTTTTCGAATATTTCACGTACTTACATTATGAAGAGAATGAGGTACGTAAATCAACAAAAAACTGCCATAAACTTAAAAAAACAAAAAGTGTGAGAAGCAAGCAAGTGGATGTTGAAGCACGATGAAAAAGAAATAGTACAATAATAACGTAGTAAAAAATCAATAGGCGGAAAGGTCCACCAAAGTCGGTGGATACTTATTAAGAATATATGACCAAAAAACTGTTAAATACTAGATAAAAAGCGAAAAACCAGTAATTCTATAGACTCATTTTGTAAAATAAAAACAGATTTGTTTGACTGTGTATCATTTCTGTTTTTATAATAATAACGTCAAAAAATAAGTGGATTAGCCCATTATATGGCGGCTATGCACGGGAGGTAATGAGGAATATGTCAGGAATTATTCGCGTAACCCCAGAAGAACTAAGAGCGACCGCTAAGCAATATGGTGTTGAAAGTCAAGAAGTGTTAAACCAAGTTGATCGTCTAAATAGAATGATCTCTGATTTAAAAGGAATGTGGGAAGGTGCTTCTAGTGAAGCATTTGCTGATCAATACGAACAGCTTAAGCCTTCATTTATCAAAATGTCTGATCTATTAACAGATGTCAGCAATCAGCTTGATCAAACGGCAAATACACTTGAAAGCACTGACCAAGACATCGCAAGCCAAATCCGCGGCTAATCAAGGGGATTTCCTTTCTAAGTGTGAAAAGCAGAAACAGCGCCGAGTCTGTCAATGGATGCCGGCGCTCTTTCTATTTTGTGAGGTGGAAATTTGTGTATATCGATATTACCATCGACTTAAAAAATTATGATGGCAGTGTGTTTGATTTGAGACTATCAAATTATTTACATATTAAACAAGTCATCCATATCGCCTGGCAGGCAAAACAAATCTCGCTTCCAAAGCGGGAAGGCGGATGGGTGCGAGTAGTCAATAAGAAAGCTGTGTTTTCAGGCGAATATAAGCTGTCAGACTGTGGAATTACCACAGGAGACAGGCTGGAAATACTATGAAAGGACTTTTGTAAATGGCAGATAAAAAGAGTTCCTATTTAGAAGAACAATTAGAAGCAGTCATGAAAAAAGAGGGAGGCACCTATACCTTTATTTTTCAAAAAGAGACAATTAAACTCTTAGACGGTTTAGAAGCGGCACCGATCAAAGACATCAACCCTTCATTTCAGAAAGAGATTCAATTAACTGAAGATGAGGTCATCATTTCTATTCAACCGCCTCCTGCCTATCAGGAATTTCGTTTCATCCATGCAAAGGATGAAAAAAGCAAATGGATTTTTTCGTACCAGCTTGTCGATGCAGTTCTTAAACACGACGTGAAACGGCTGCATCCTATTGTTTCTCCTGAAAACATTGTTTTTCATCAAGGCTTAGCTCCTGCATTTTTGCATTATGGAGTCAAAGAAAGCATCCCGCCATATGAAACTGATGAACATCGCCTGTTAAAAGAGGTCAAGGCCGTCGTTCTTCGAGTGGTTGACCATGAATATCAATTTCAAGAATATGTGGCTTACAATGAAACGTTGAAATTATCTGAGCTGGCAAAAGAAATTAGTGAAACGAAGTCGCTGGAAGAATTGTCAGCTTTGATTGAGCAAAAGATCAAAGCAATCGATACGAAAGAAAAAACGCTATTAACCATCCCTAAAAAGAAATGGAAGATTGAGCGATACATCGGACTAGGTCTGCTTGTCCTATTAATCCCTGCATTGGTGTACACCATTTACACCTTCTTTTTTGCCATGCCAAAACAAGAAGCATACGTCGAGGCAAACAAATATTATCTCAACAAGCAGTACAGTCAAGTGGTGGATACGTTAGAGAAATATCCAGCCAATAAAATGCCAGTCTCTCTTCAATATGAACTGGCCATTTCGTATGTACAAACGAATCAAGGCAGCCTCTTACTTGATCAGCATAAAAAAGAAATCACAGAAACGTACACATTACAGACAGATCCGCAATACTTCCTATTCTGGATTCATATTGGACAAGGCAATAGCAAGGAAGCACTTGATATTGCACGGGTGCTTGGAGACGACAGGTACATATTCACGGCACTCGTCGCCTACCGCAATGAAATTCAAAACGATGACAGCCTTTCTGCTGAAGAAAAACAAAAACAACTAGATCCAATCATTAAAGAAATGGCGAAATATGAAGAAAAAGAAACAACCGAGACAAGCACAAGTGACTCCTCGGGCGCAAGCCAAACAGATGAAACAGCTGAACAAAAAGAGCAGTCAAAAGCCGATCAAGAGAAAAAAGAGAAAGAATCTGAAGCGAAAAAGAAAACCTCTCAGACAAAAAAAGATGAGAAAAAATAATTCTTTCGATACAACTGACAGTTGGTGCTGTCCGATGAGGAGGTGGAGCGTTTGAGTCTTCTTTGGGTTTTTTATGAGGAGGATTATCAAACCGTCCGTTTAGATGAGCAGTTCAATCGAGAAGCTCTGATTGGACCTGAAATAGAGCATACGGTGACAATCCCTTCACTTTCATTTGATGAAGGGACAATTCGTTTATCTCCTGATGAACCGAATGATGGTTTTACTATTTATCAGGGGAATGAGAAGAAAGGCAAATTACTTCCACATGAACCATATCAGCTTGGTTCACTCACATTTATTTTAATGGATGCACATCATGATCAGCATATTTATTACCTAGGAAATAGAGTTGAGCTGTCTTTTTCACGTGAAGAGAAAGATGAGATTGATGTGTGGAAAGAACAAGCTCATTCCATGTTTCAAGATGCCAGCCAGTTCACTTTAGAGAAAATCGAAGGAACATGGTATGTCATGCCTCAGGACGAGACGATTTACGTGAACGGAAAAAAAATCCACGGTCCAGAGAAGGTTTATGCCGGAGATGAGCTGTTTTGGAACTTTCTGACGGTGACATTTATAGATGATGATTTATTACAAGTGACAGCTTACGAACCTTTTCAAACGCGCTTGGAAAAAACAAGACCTCCAAGCACAGAAACAAAACAAAAATACCCTTCATACAGACGTACACCGCGTTTGATTTATGATTTACCAGATGACCGGGTATCCTTTAGCTTTCCTTCGCAGGAGAGTGAAAATAACAGCAGAGGGCTTTGGCTTGTTGTCCTTCCGCCGCTTGTCATGCTCCTTGTGATGGGGATTGTCGCCCTTATCCAGCCGCGTGGAATCTTTATTGTCGTGTCGATGGCGATGTTTATCATGACGTTAATTACATCGTCCGTTCAATACTTTAAAGAAAAATCACAGCGTAAAAGACGAGAAGAGAAGCGGCAGCGAGTCTATTCTCTTTATTTAGAAAATAAGCGGAAAGAGCTACAGGAGCTGTATGACCGCCAGCAATATATTTTGACGTATCATTATCCGTCATTTGAACAAATGAAGTATTTAACATCAGAAATCAGCGGCCGCATTTGGGAAAAGACGCTTGTAAGTGACGACTTCTTGCATCTGCGTCTTGGAACAGGCGCAGTCCCATCAAGCTATGAATTATCGATGAGCGGCGGCGATATGGCCAACCGGGATATTGATGACTTAATGGAACAAACGCAGCACATGCAAAAAGTATATCGTGAAGTGAAGAATGTCCCGATTACATTCGGCCTTGCGGATGGTCCAACAGGATTAATTGGGAAGCCTGCGATTGTGAAAAATGAGCTTCATCAGCTTGTCGGACAGCTTGCTTTCTCGCACAGCTATCACGATTTGAGATTTGTCTTTATCTTTCATGAGCAGGAGTATGAGAATTGGGAATGGATGAAATGGCTTCCGCACTTCCAGCTGCCTCATACATATGGCAAAGGGTTTATTTACAACGAACAAACACGTGATCAGCTGTTGTCCTCAATCTATGAAATTTTACGTGAGCGTGATTTAGAAGAAGAAAAAGAGAAGAAAATCTTTACGCCTCATTTTGTGTTCATCGTGACAAATCATGAGCTCATTGCCGAGCATGTGATTTTAGAATACTTAGAAGGCAGCCGGACTGATCTTGGTATTTCCATCATCTTTGCAGCAGAAACAAAGGAAAGCTTAGCTGAAAATATTTCGACGCTTGTCCGTTATATTAACGAAGAAGAAGGAGATATTCTCATTCAGCACAAGAAGGCAGTAAGAATTCCGTTTCAACTTGATACACATCAGCGCGGGGACAATGAACTGTTTGCCAGAACCCTGAGAACATTAGATCATCAAGTCGGTATGACCAATTCGATTCCTGAGACGGTCTCATTCCTTGATCTTTTCCATGCCAAACAGGTAGATGATATTGGCATTCGTGAAAAATGGCTGACTTCAGAAACGGCCAAATCATTATCAGTGCCAATCGGTTATAAAGGGAAAAACGACATTGTCGATCTGAACCTGCATGAAAAAGCACATGGCCCACACGGACTATTGGCGGGAACAACGGGATCAGGGAAAAGTGAATTTTTACAGACGTATATTTTATCGCTCGCTGTACATTTTCACCCGCACGAAGTTGCTTTCCTGTTGATTGACTACAAAGGAGGCGGAATGGCGCAGCCGTTCCGAAATATTCCTCATTTACTTGGAACGATCACCAATATTGAAGGCAGCAAGAACTTTAGTGAAAGAGCGCTGGCCTCAATTAAAAGTGAATTAAAGAAAAGACAGCGGCTGTTTGATCAGTATCATGTGAATCACATCAATGATTATACGAAGCTCTATAAGGAGAAAAAGGCTGAGCAGGCAATGCCTCACCTGTTCTTAATCTCTGATGAGTTTGCTGAATTAAAAAGTGAAGAGCCAGACTTTATTAGGGAGCTTGTTAGTGCTGCACGTATTGGCCGAAGCCTCGGGGTCCATCTCATTTTGGCTACCCAAAAGCCAGGCGGGGTCATTGATGATCAGATTTGGAGTAACTCCCGTTTTAAGGTCGCACTAAAAGTACAAGATGCGTCAGACAGTAAGGAAATTTTGAAAAATAGTGATGCAGCGTCCATTACCGTCACAGGCCGCGGTTATTTACAAGTGGGCAACAATGAAATTTATGAATTGTTCCAATCGGCTTGGAGCGGTGCACCATATATGGAAGATGGCTACGGCTCAGAAGATGACATTGCCATTGTGACAGATACTGGTCTTATTCCGTTATCAGGAGTAAGCACAGAGCCAGCAGTGAAAAAAGAGACAGTGACGGAGATTTCCGCTGTTGTGGATGAAATTGAACGTATGCAGCAAGAGCTTGGAATCGAGAAGCTGCCAAGTCCATGGCTTCCACCGCTTGAGGAACGTATTCCAAAAACACGTTATGCGTCGAGTGAAGAGCATGTCTTCCATTTTGCGCTTGTCGATGAACCAGATCAGCAGAGCCAGCATCCACTTTCTTATCAAATGATGGAAGATGGGAACATTGGCATCTTCGGTTCCTCCGGCTACGGCAAATCACTTGCTGCCACAACACTGCTGATGAGCTTTGCGGAGAGGTATTCACCTGAAGAATGGCACGCATATATTTATGATTTCGGAAACGGAACATTGCTTCCGTTAGCTAAACTGCCGCATACGGCGGATTATTTCTTAATGGATCAGATGAGAAAGATTCAAAAATCAATGAAGCGTCTGCGGGAAGAGGTTGAATATCGCAAGCGCTTATTCAGACAGCAAGAAATGAGTCATATCAAAATGTACAACGCCTTAAATGAGAAAAAGCTTCCGTTCATTTTTATCGTGATTGACAACTTTGACATTGTCAAAGACGAAATGCATGAGCTCGAATCTGAATTTATTCAGCTGAGCCGTGACGGACAATCACTAGGTATATACTTCTTGATTACAGCAACCCGGGTAAATGCAGTGCGTCAATCGCTGATGAACAATCTGAAAACGAAGATTGTCCATTACTTAATGGATCAAGGAGAGGCGTACTCGATTATTGGCAGACCGAAATTCAGCTTAGAGCCGATCCCAGGCCGAGTCATTATTAACAAAGAAGAGCTTTATTTTGCGCAAATGTTTCTGCCAGTTGAAGGAGAGAACGATCTCGAATTGTTTGAGCATTTGAAACAAGAGATACAGCTTCTTCATGACCGCTTTGAAGCATCCGAAAAACCAAAGCCTGTGCCAATGCTTCCTGATAAGCTGACAGTTTGGGAGCTTGAGAGTCGTTTAGATGAACAAAAACTGCCTTATGACATTCCAGTCGGATTAGATGAGGAATCTGTGGCACCTGTTTATTTTGACTTGAAAAAGAATAAACATTGCCTCATTATCGGTCAAACGCAGCGCGGGAAAACAAATGTGACAAAACTGATGCTCGATCAGCTTTTAGTGGCAAAGCCTGAAAAGCTGGCTGTCTTTGATTCAATTGATCGAGGTCTATCCCATTATGCAAAAGAAGAGAACATTGATTACCTTGAAACAAAAGATGATATCACCGAATGGGCAGAAGAAATGGACCGCATATTCAAGGTGCGGGAAGAAATGTATGTCGAAGCTGTGCGCCAAGGGGAGACCGATCAGTTGTCATTTCCTCAAATTGTGCTTGTGATTGATGGCATTACGCGTTTTCAGCAGACGATCGATCCGCGTCTTCAAGATCAATTGGCTGATTTCATGAAGTCATATGCACACTTAGGCTTCAGCCTGATTGCATCAGGGAATCATACCGAGTTCAGTAAGGGCTATGATGCACTCACAAACGAAATCAAACAAGTTCGTCATGCTATGTTACTCATGAAAAAATCAGAGCAAAACATCATACCGCTTCCGTATGCAAGACAAGAACCAGAGATTCAGCCAGGCTTCGGGTATTTGGTTGAAAACGGAAAAGAGAAGAAAATCCAGGTTCCTTTATGTGCGGTAGAAAGGAAGAGTGTTCAATGACAGAGCAGCAAAAAAGCTCCATCAAAATCGTATCCACCATGATATTGATTCTTGTGCTGCCGGTTTTATTTTTCCACCTGATTGGAGATGACCCGGCAAAACAGAAGAAGAATGCGACACGAAATATTGCAGTGGTCAATGAGGATATGGGAGCGAGCGAAAGTGAAAACACGGCTCGTTTCGGACAGGATGTTGTGGCAGCATTGTCAGAACGTCCTGATTATACATGGACTGTAGTGAATCGCAGTGCGGCGGAAAATGGACTGAAAAACAGAAAGTATGACGCTGTCCTCTATATTCCGTCTGACTTCTCTAAAAATGTGCTGAGCTATGATAAAGACCATCCTGAAAAGGCGTCCATTCAATTTTCAATTCAAGATCAGCTCAATGCAGTCAATAAAGAGAAAGTGCAGAGAGAGCTGGAAAATGCACAAAAGAAAATGAATGAACAGATGTCGACGCTATACTGGAGTTTTGTATCACAGGAAATTGGCAATGTAAGAGAAGAGTTTGAGCATATTGTCGGTAAAGAAGTCGAATTCCAAAACACGATGTACAACTTCTATAAGCCGAACTCAAACAAACTATCAGATGCCGTCCAGCAGCAGAAGAAACAAATAGAAGAATTAAAAAATGCGATGGCCGATTCACAGAAACAATATAAAGACGGATTGAGTACAACAGAAGAAGCAAAGAACCAATTAAAGGACTTTGTGAAAGCAGTCGATCAATACCAGCAGTATCAAGATAAACAAAAGGATCTCTTGATCAAAGCGCAATCAGCAAGCCAAAAGCAAATCCAGCAAGGGCTCAAACAACTCGCTGACATTCAAAACCAAAATGCCCGCAGCTTTAGTGATCAAATGGGCGGACTCAAAACAGACATCAACGGGGTACAAAGTCAGCTGAAAACAACGGACAGCGCCATCCAATCTGTTCAAAAGTCGAGAGAAGACGTTATTCCTAAGCAATCCACGGGGTTAAAGGAACTTGTGAAGACGTCTCAGGAAGAACTGATTAGAAATTATGAAGCTCAATATCTTGCATACATAGGGGATAAAATTACTCCGTTGCAAGAGCAATTGAAAACTTCAAGAAAGGCATTGCTTGAAGCAGAGAAACCGAAAGAGGATCCGAATGAGGATTCGAATAATCAAGATGAAGATCCGCAAGACTCGACAGACGATTTGAAAATCGATCTTGAAGAAGAGACGAAGAAATTAACTGAAATCTCAACAGAAATAAATCAAGTGGCAGATGATTTGTCTGGAAATGAAGAAACGCCACCTACTCCAGAAAATGGTGAAGAAAATCCAGAACAAACTGGGGAAACCAAATCAACGTCAGTTCAATCAAAAGAGCAACTAAAAGCACTGTCCCTAAAATTAGAAGAAGTGAAAAAGAATATCGAGGAGAAAACCACAGCTCATAATGATCAATTACAAGGAAAAGTCGATCTTTTGAGTAAAGTATTAAAATCTTTAACAGATAAAATAGATAAACTAGAAGAAAAAATAATAAGAATAGAAACTAGCAACAATAAAAACATAAGTGATATAAAGAAATCCATCATCAAACAAGAATCTGCTATTACAAGAAAATTAGAACGAATAGAAACAACTCAATCTCCATTAAATCAATATACATCGAAAATGGATAAACTTAGGGATTTTAATACAAAATCAGAAAATGCATCAGAATTATTAAAGTATTCAAATGAATTAGTACATTATGAAGCATTACTTAACAGCTTCTATCAAGAGAAGGATCCTTCTTCTTTGGTCGACACCAAACCAGATGAAATCCAATCCATCCTCTCCATCAAAAAAGAAGAAACAGAAAACTGGGATAAGCTCAAAAACCAGATGCTGACATCAAACGATGATGTGTCTACTTTTATTGATGAGATGCAGAAGTTTTCAGATGGTTATGCGGAGTACATTACGGCTCAGCAGGCAAGTATGGAACAGGAATTACAGACAATTTCTGAAAGTGCGGACAATGTAGCTGAGCAAATGGCTGATCAAGGAGATGCGGTGTATACAGCAGACATTGCAGGCAGTTCAATTGTTGTCAGTGCACAGGATTCAATTGGTCAGGAAGTGCTTCGTCTTTCAGAAAATATGAGTTCGTTAACCGACCGCCAAAAAGGGGTGGCGGATTATACGAATAACATTGAAGAGAGTGTCACAACAGTTCAAGAAAAAGCAGATACGCTGAATGAAAACTGGAGCAAGAATGTCGACTCTACAAAGCTTGTTCAGCAAGATTTAAAGGGTATTTTAGGAAATACATTAAGTGATCAAGGCAACAGCAACTATGTGTATAACCATTTAGCCAATCCGCTGAAAATCAGCGGCGATGTGCCGGAAGAAAAAACGCAGACTGTACCGCCGGTCGTCATTTTGGTCATTGTGATGATCAGCAGTTTGTTAATTGGCTTTTTCAGCTCGTATTATGCGTCAGCTCCGATGCTGGTCAAAGGTGCACTCTTTGGCATCTTGAATCTATTAGTCGGACTCATGATCAGCTTGTTTGGACTGAACATTTACAAACTTGCAGATGATCAAGCCATTCAATGGTCGATCTTCACCATTTTGTTATTAGTGGCGTGCTCTGCCTTTATTCGCACGGCCTTCCTATTCGGTTCTATTGCCGGATGGATGGCAGCAACAGCGCTGATTTTCTTCTTTGTCGCACCGTTAATTGATTTGGTGATGCCGAATTTCCACTTTACCAATCCAGTGACAGACGTGTACCTGTCGATTCAATATGGAAATGGAGACACCTTTGGAATGGGCGTCACAGGGTTAGTGATTTTAACTGTTCTTTTCATGGTCGTACCGCTTGTGAAAAAGCTATGGAAAGATAAAACAGAGGAACGTGATGTGACTCATGAAGCTTAATCTATTCGTGAAAGGGACGGCACTCGCTGCCGTTTCCCTTTTTCTCCTCATCCCTGCTGCTTTCGCTGCTGGTGAAGATACGGATACGAATGTCAAGCCGAATGAATATCAGGAAAAGGAACTCAATATTAACTCGAGTATATTGAGGGATCAAACGAAATACGAACAAAGCAAAACGACATCAAAAATCAAAACAGACATTCATTTTGCTAAACCGCCTAAAGCCCCGGGGGGATCTCTTTCTCCCCAGCTATTTAGTGATCTAAAGGAGAACCCGCCCAAAACACCAGCTCGTATGATGAAAGAAATGAATATCTCTTTTAGTGATTCGGCTGTATCAGCACCTTCTGAGGATGAACATGAGAAGCAGACATCGGCACTGCTTCCGATTATCTTTGGTTTCTTGATAGCCCTTGGTCTCGTTGTGATGATCATCCTGATTCCAAAGGTGAATGTGAAGGCTGAAAAGAAATAGTCTGTCTCTTTTAATAGAGGCAGGCTTTTCTTTATGCAGATTGCTTGCTGTCATACCGTTTCACTACGTAAAATAGTGTTATCAAGGGAGGAGATTGTCATTCGAATTTCAATCGTTACAGGCGGATCAAAAGGTTTTGGCTTAGCACTTGTGAACAGGCTGCTTTCACGCGGGGATCATGTGTACACGGCAGCAAGAAGTGCATCGCCGATATCCCATCCGAAGCTTACACATACCCAGGTTGATCTGACCGATGAAGAAGCAGCGGCCAAATGGCTTCAACATAGTCTTACGCCGCAAACTCTGGCAGATGCTGATGACATCTTACTTGTCAACAATGCAGGAATGGTCACACCTATCAAGCGCGTTGGACAAGGCGGACAGGATACACTTCATCAGCATTACAAGCTGAATCTTGTCATTCCTGTTTTGCTGAGCCATGTGTTTGCCAAGCAGACTCAATCATTTAACGGAAAGAAAACGATCGTTCATCTCTCTTCTGGAGCGGCGAAAAACCCATACAAAGGCTGGAGTGCGTATTGCAGTTCAAAGGCAGGACTCGATATGTTTATGAGGACTTTTCATGAGGAACAACAGGACGAGGCGCATCCGATCAACACGTTTTCCTTTTCACCCGGCACGATCGATACAGATATGCAGGGGGAAATTCGGAAATCATCAAAACAAGACTTTGAACAAATAGACCGTTTTCAGCAATTATATGAAACAGGCACGTTGAAGAGCCCAGATGAAGTTGCACGTATTTTGCTCGATCTTTTAGCGGGTGATCCAGCTGGCGGATGTGTCTACGATGCACGTGAGTATGGGAAAAAGCAGTCATAACGACGGCTGCAGCGTGAAGACAAACCCTCGCATTCGGTGTCAGGCCTGCGTGCCGGTGCTCACGAATCTCAAATTCGCTCCGCGCCAGTACTCGGCCTTCCTAGACTTCAAGGGTTTTCATATCACGAAAAAAAGCAGTCATAGCGACTGCTTTTTTCGTATTGTACAAGCAAAAACAGCTCATTTGACATAAGCTATTCTTGAGACTCATAGAAAATATAACAGAACATTTGAGTTTCTTTTCAGAATATGTTAGGATGCTAAAAATATAGATAAGGAGGGGTTTCCATGAGAAAGGTTACATTAATGGATGTTTACACCCATCCAGTCGCTCAAAAATATTTAAATCGTTCAGGAAAAGCCCATGCGATTGCTTGTGCTTATCACGCATTCAAACTGGCGGTGCAGGCTGGGATTAATCCAGATCTCGCTGTGAAAGCAGCCCTCTTGCATGACATCGGCCACTATGAATGGTATACAGCTGGCGGAGAATGGGATTACGAGACATATAGACGGAATGATATTCATGCCATTAAAGGCGCGGAGCGTGCTCACAAACTGCTCATACGCCTCGGTGAGGAACCAAAGGCAGCCAAAGATATTGCGCTTGCAATTCTGCTTCATACGGATTCATATTTGCCAGAGGGCGACCTTCATAAGGACACACTCCAGCAAATCGTTAAGAAAGCAGATGAAATGGATGAAGAGCCTGGCGGGCATCACCATTACAGACAAATAGACGAATCACTTGCAATGAAAAAAATCACGGAATTGGATCAGAAAGTGCAACAGGCACTTCAGCCCATGAAACGCTCTGTTTAGTATGGAATGTCACCATGAATATTTCCATGCTGATCGACATACAATGTGCGAATAACGGTACGGTTAAATGCTGATGTACCTGATGCAGTGAGTCCAGTGTAATGAACCGTGACAGAATAAGCACCTTCTTTTTTCAATTGAACAGCTGATGAAGCAGTTGTTTTGAGAGGATGATCTTTTTGGGCATCCTTAAAGTAAAAGGTTTCTACTTTCTTGCTTAATCGTTTAATCAGACCGCTTGAATGGGTTGATGCATCATCCCCTGATTTCGCTGCTTCTGCTTTGATTTCTTCATTTAATGGTGAATCAAAGGATACGAGCAGCAAATAAGGAGTCATTTTTTCTGAATTTGATCGAATTGTCCATTTTCCAGGAACGGGTTTATTGATTTGCACATGGTGCGAAAATGCGCCTTCATATGGGAAAGATGCTTCCGATGTCTTCAGATTTGTTAAGACGTCTCCATTTGGGACGATGATTTCCGGCTGCGCCTCATGCCTTTCATTTAACCACTGAATCGATAAGCCATTCGTTCCTTCCTCTACATAGAACGCTTCTGTTTTATCCTTTTCACTTTCTCCGCCTTTCACATAAACATCTGTATTCAGCTCAGTAGAGTTCGGGCTCTCTATATTTTCGTTTCCAGTGCTTGTGGCATTTGCCAGCAGCTGATGCTGGAACACAGGGAACATGCTTGTGCCGTTTTTAATGGAGTTGTGATCCCATTTCCCTGTTAAAATATTGTTTGCATATGATAGTCTTGTGCTGCTTACCGTGACGGCGCCATCGTTTGCGCCAAAGCTCTTTAAATACATGCCTCCTAAGTAAAGCACCCCGCCAAATGTTCCCCATTCCGATCCCGAATACGTGATGTATTTATGAGGAAACTTCTCCAGCTTGTCGGTTTCACTTCGAAAAGCCGCCATGAGCCCCGTTTGCAAAGAATAGAGCGCGTCGCTTTTTTGTCCAAGAATTTCCGCGAGCCAGCTTCCGCCCTTGCTATACGCTAAATCTGCCAGCGGCGTCCCGTAATGAGGGGAGCCGAGTGTGATGACCTTCTCTACATATGGATGGGCATTGTGATACACGAGTGCGGACTGTGTATCCACCCCGCCTTTACTATGACCAATCACAATGAGTTTTCGACCGAACACATCATAGATTTCTTTTAACTTTTCTGCTAATAGTTTGCCATTCTTTTTCGTATCCTGATCTGGATACAAATCTATGAATGCGCTTTCGTATCCGTTCAGAACAGCTTGCTTTGCCATGTCGTTTCGGTCGAACCATGTGGAGGAGGAGCTGTTAATGCCGTGAACAAAAACAAGTGGCGGTTTTGACTCGTCTTTTTGAACCGGCTCTTCTCCTTTAAACCACTTCCCTGGTGTCCCAGGCTCATCCCCAATTGATCCTGCATACGCATAACTTGCAAAGGAAAAAAAGAGCATGACAGCAGCGAGACAGATGAGTTTTTTCAAGATCATTCACCTCTTCAAATGTTTTAAGTTGTTGGCAGCACCAATCTATTATACTTCCAAAAGATGTAAAATTATATAAAATGTTAAAATATGGTATTTGGGTTGTAGGTTTGCCCTGAGTGACATTCACATGGGTCATTGCATAAGCTGTGGGTAAATACACAAGTAAAGGGGCAGGTAGGATGGCACAACAAGGAAGTCCGCAGCTTGTTTCATTAGTTGATCCATATGTTTATCAAACATTGCAGAAAGTGATCGGTATGAGATTAATTGTTCAAACAGTGAAAGATACAGTGCGCGGAAAATTGAAGGAAGTCATGCCGGATCATATTGTGATTGAGGCGGGGGCAAAATCAGTTTTTTATGTGCGGATCCAGCAAATTGTATCGGTGATGCCTGATCACAGTGAAAGAGTGTAACAAGCAGACGCAAAGGTGTCTGCTTTTTTCACGCTTATAGAATGTATATCTGGAAAAAGTGCATGATATACCAATTGTTCTTTTTTTTACAAAAAATGAGGTTCTAAAACAAGAAGCAGTTGACAGAAGGTGGGTTGAATAGTAGTTTTTTAATAAGATCAATACGTAACAGGAGGAGCATCTTTGTTAAAATCTAAAGTTCATTTTTGGACATTCCAAATATTACTTGTTTTACTCATTGTTTATGTATCAACAAAGGTTTCGTTTTTATTTCAGCCGATTATTTTATTTGCATCCACCTTGTTTGTTCCCATCTTGCTGGCTGGAATTCTCTTTTTCATCTTTAATCCAATTGTTCGATTTTTGTCCAAGAAAATTCCTAGGACACTTGCTATCCTGATCATTTATCTTTTGTTCATCGGACTCATCACGTTCATTGTGAATGCTGCGGGACCGGTTATTGTCACGCAGGTCGGTGGACTTGTCAAAAGCTTCCCTGGTTATGTGACGGATATGCAGAAATTTATCAACGACTTCTCGCATTCTAAAACATTCACTTGGATGATGAACCAAGATTATGTCTCCGTCTCGAAGTTTGAACAGACAATTGTTTCAACATTAAAAGGTTTGCCGGAAAATATTGCTTCAAGCATGTCTGCTGTGTTTGGCGTGATTGCCAATATTGCTTTAGCTGTGATCACAGTTCCGTTCATTTTGTTTTATATGTTGAAAGACGGACATAAGTTTCCGGACAAGCTCGTTCAATTTTTGCCAATGCCTTACCGTAAGGAAGGGTTGAAAATCTTTAAAGAATTAAACGATACACTTGCGGCTTACATACAAGGGCAGATTGTTGTCTGTTTATTTGTTGGAGTGGCTTGTTTTATCGGATACTTATTAATCGGTGTGAAATATGCGCTCATTCTCGGCATTATCATTGCGGTCACAAATGTGATTCCGTACCTTGGGCCATATCTTGGCGCGGCACCAGCTGTGCTTATTGCGTTTCTTGATTCGCCTGGAAAAGCGGTGGTGACAGTCATTGTCATTCTTGTCGTTCAGCAAATTGACGGAAACGTCATTTCTCCATTGATCATTGGAAAACGCCTCAACACACATCCTTTGACCATTATCCTGCTATTAATTGGGGCAGGAAGCTTTGGCGGAATCCTTGGCATGATCTTTGCGGTCCCTGTCTATGCACTGCTTAAAGCTATCACCTTGAATATTGTCAGATTGGTGCAGCTGCGTCAGCGATCTCGCAAAGAACAGCATTTAAACGTCTAGGACAGATGCACACCTTTTCCCTACTTGCATAAGATGATTGAGATAAGCAGATAGGGGGAGATTCTGATGCCTGCGATCGTTGGACCTATTCATATCGAGTCGTTAGGAGGAAACGGTGCAGCTACTTTCGGTGATGTCCTGGCCATTGCCCCTTTGGCTGTAGACCACTCTACTGGCGGTGCGGGAGCCTTTAATTCAGGTGATTATATGTCACTTACAAGTGATCCGAATGCCACGATGCTTTGGGACTTTACTTTGTTTGGCCAGCCTCAATCATTTAATGCATAGGAAGACAGCTGATACTCACAGATCAGCTGTCTTTTTTATTTTTCATACACGTATTTTTGAGCTGGGCATATGATGTGGGGAGAAAAGGTGGTGGAAAGATGCCAGCGATTGTTGGGCCTATTCATATTGATCGTGTGATTGGAAATGGTTCTGCACATTTCGGTGATGTTTTTGCCATTTCGCCAAAAAGTGTCGATCACTCCGCCGGTGGATCTGGTACCTATAATGCAGGGGACTTTGTCCAATTTTTTAGCAGTCCAAACGTTACGTTTATGTGGGATATAGACCTGATCAGCCAGCAAAAGAGCTTTAATGCATAGCCAGCTTTGAAAGGGAATTCCTTTTCAGAAGCTGTCTTTTTTTATGGTACAATAGATATGGATGTAAGAAGAAAAAAGAGGTGTGAATTGAGTCAAATGAAAATTAGAAAAGCACACATCACAAGCGGACAACCAAAGACCTACAATGTATATTTACATGAAAATAAAAAAGAATATAAAACGCTTGTAGCCGTACCTGACATTGAATGGAGTATTTCCATTGCGTATGAGGACGAAAAGGAGCAGCTCATCCATACGCTTGAACAATCCTTAATGGAAAGAGTAGAAACAGACGAAGCCCGTGACCTCGCACTCAAAATTGTGCACTGGGTCACAGAAATGTAAATTTAGAAACCAGGAGTGAAAACAGCGATGAAAGAAGAATCCGTAGACTTTTATTTGCAGCAAGGGATATTTGGACATGCTGAAACAAAACCTGATGAACGAAGGATGTTTCTTGGTTCATTAAGGGAACGAGCGCTTCTCGCCCTGACAAAGGGACAGGTATCAAGAAATAAACCGTATCAAGAGGTGGAACAAGTATTGAAGGCCAATCGACAGGCCTCCCTTCTTTTAAATGGTGAACTGTCTTATGCATCTTATTCTCAATATGTGAAAATGGCAAATGCCGCTGGATGTTCCTTTAAAGTGGTGAATCATCACGAAGCACACTCTCCTTTTGGTCTTGTCATAGAGATGCCTGGTGCGGTCAATCAGGAGCATATCTATATAGAGGATGAGCTGTTTCAAAAAGCTTTTTCTCATGAATCTGTTGAATAGGTTTCCCTAGTGAAATGAATAAGCTATAATGATTCAAAAGAGCATATGGGAGAGATGCGGATGGGCAAAGCGTTGATTTGTATTGATTATACAGTTGATTTTGTTGCAAACGATGGAAAACTGACATGCGGAAAGCCTGGACAGGCGATTGAGTCTAAGATCACAGAGATCACTTCTTCATTTATTGATGAAGGCCACTTTGTCGTCTTTGCTGTCGATCATCATGAAGAAGAGGACCCTTTTCATCCAGAGACAAAGTTATTTCCGCCCCATAATATTCGCGGAACAGAGGGTATTGAACTTTATGGACAACTAAGTTCACTATTTCACACGTCAAAACATTTAAAACATGTCTACTATATGGAAAAAACAAGATACTCTGCTTTTGCAGGCACTCAATTAGAAATGAAACTGCGCGAGCGCGGCATCACGGAACTTCACTTAGCCGGCGTATGTACCGATATTTGTGTACTTCATACAGCTGTTGATGCGTACAATAAAGGCTTCGAACTTGTGATTCACCAAAATGCTGTGGCGAGTTTTAATGAAGCGGGGCACGAGTGGGCACTTTCTCACTTTGAGCAGTCGCTTGGTGCGAAAGTGGTTAAGTAAGGGAAGGAGAATGGAAGTTGGAGCATCGGTTTAATGACGACAGTTTATCACTACATACAGATCTTTATCAAATTAACATGGCAGAAACGTATTGGAGAGACGGCATTCATGAGAAGAAGGCAGTCTTTGAACTCTTCTTTAGAAAGCTTCCATTTGACAATGGCTTCGCTGTATTTGCTGGCTTAGAGAAAGCGATTGAATATTTATCGGACTTTTCCTTCACCGAAAGCGATCTTGCGTATTTAAAAGATGAACTCGGTTATAAAAGCGATTTCATTGACTATTTAAGCGGATTGTCCTTTACAGGTACACTTCATTCAATGCGAGAAGGGGAAATTGTCTTTGCGAATGAACCGATTATGCGCATCGAGGCAACGCTTGTTGAAGCTCAGTTAATTGAAACGGCATTGCTCAATATCGTGAATTTCCAGACGCTGATTGCAACAAAAGCGGCTCGGATTAAAGGAATCATTGAAGATGAGACAGCATTAGAATTTGGAACAAGACGTGCGCATGAAATGGATGCGGCGATGTGGGGAGCAAGAGCGGCACTCATCGGCGGCTTTCAGGCGACAAGTAATGTTCGTGCTGGGAAACGCTTCAACATTCCAGTATCAGGAACACATGCCCACGCACTTGTACAAGCATACCGCGATGAATATACAGCATTTAAAAAATATGCTGAAACACATACAGACTGTGTCTTTTTAGTCGATACGTATGATACTGTCAGATCAGGTATTCCGAATGCGATTAAGGTAGCGAAAGAATTTGGAGACAAAATCAACTTCATTGGTGTCAGACTTGATAGCGGAGACCTTGCATACTTGTCTAAAAAAGCTAGAACAATGCTAGATGAAGCAGGATTCCATGATGCCAAAGTCATTGCATCAAGCGATCTTGATGAACACACCATTATGAACTTAAAGGCACAGGGCGCCAAAATTGATGTGTGGGGTGTTGGAACAAAACTGATCACAGCATTCGATCAGCCAGCCCTCGGTGCAGTGTATAAACTGGTGTCCATTGAAGAAAACGGCAAAATGAATGATACCATCAAAATTTCATCCAACCCAGAGAAAGTGACAACACCAGGCCGTAAACGTGTGTACCGCATTATCAATCAATTGAATCATCATTCTGAGGGTGACTACATTGCGCTTGAAGAGGAAGATGTTCATAGTGAGGATAAACTAAAAATGTTCCATCCTGTGCATACATTTATTAGTAAATTCGTGACAAACTTTGTGGCGAAAGATCTTCACGTCCCGATTTTTGAGCAAGGAAAACTTGTCTATGACAATCCAGATATTCAAACGATTCAAGCCTACGTGCAGGAGAGTCTTGGACTCTTCTGGGAGGAATATAAACGAATCAGCAAACCAGAAGAATATCCAGTCGATTTGAGTCAAAAATGCTGGGATAATAAAATGCAGTTTATCCATGATGTGAAAAATAAAATCAAAAAAGAGCTTTATGAAAGCGAATGATCTGAAGAAAGGGAGACCATCAAGCCAGGTGGTCTCTTTTTTTTATTTTGACCGATTGAAATTGAACTAAAAGCGCAATCATTTGGTATACTGAAAGCACATCTTGTTTGTCATGGCATAAAGGAGGATTGGAGCAGTTGAGGGTGTTTGTTGCGAGACAGCCTATTTTTAACAGAAAAGAACAAGTCGTATCATATGAGCTGCTTTATAGAGATAGTGAAACCAATACATATAGCGCTGAAGACGGTGATCAAGCGACAACGGACCTCATTATCAATAGTTTTCTAAATATCGGCATCGAAACACTGACAGAAGGAAAACGATGCTATATTAATTTCACCGAAAGCTTGCTTTCATCTGATCTGCTCACCTATTTTGATCCGCATCAGCTTGTGATCGAGATATTAGAAAATGTACCGATTACCCCGGCACTTATTATGAGATGTAAGCAGTTAAAAAAATGGGGATATACGATTGCACTCGATGATTTCTTCCTAAACGGAACACATTTTAGTGACAAACTGCTTGAGGAACTCCTCTATTGCATAGATATTTTAAAAATTGACTTTCTGAAAACCACAACGCAAGAACGAAGAGATATTCTGCATTCGTATAAAAAGTATCGCCTTCGATTCCTAGCAGAAAAGGTAGAAACGAGAAGAGAATATGAAGAGGCACTAGAAGCGGGCTTCCACTTGTTTCAAGGGTATTTCTTTAGTGAGCCGCATGTGATATCGGGACGAGCATTATCGACCAGCTTCCATGCGTACCATCAGCTTTTAAATGAGTTAAGCAAGGACCAGCCGAATATCCAGACCGTCACCCATTTTATTGAAAGTGACCTTTCGCTATCATATCAATTATTAAAAATGCTGAATTCAGGCGGCATGAGACGTCTTTATCAAATTAAAAGTATCCGGCAGGCGATTATCCTGCTTGGATTTAATGAAATTCGGCGCTGGATCTTTATCCTTTCATTTAAAGAACTGAATGTCCAAGCTAACTCAAGCCAAAAAGAAATTATCAAAATGTCATTCATTCGTGCCAAAACGTGTGAACTGATTGCTTCTCGTACTGAACGAGAGCACCCCGCCTCTTATATGCTGACAGGTATGTTTTCTCTCATTGATACGCTTGTCAGGGCAGATATCACAGAACTTGTGAAGGAACTGCCGCTTTCTGATGAAGTTGGCGAGGCACTGCTTGGCTATGAAAATGATTATTCTTTTGTGCTAGGTATGGCCAAACGTATTGAACGAAATGAATGGGATGATGAAATGTTAGATGGAAATCTCCCGAAACAGGAAGCCTATGGGTGTTATATAGAAGCCATTGAATGGTGCCATAAAATGTTTGAATCTTAAGAAAAGCCGCTCGTGTGAGAGCGGCTTTTTCTTTGTCATGCCCACTTTAAAAGAAGAAAAAGTCTGCTGGAGGCAAGAGACAAGTAGATTCGAATGCCTTCTGGACTAAAGCGGATATCAATGCCGCTTTTCACACCAATTTGCTTCAGCATTCGGCTCACACTTGTGGAATCAGAGCGCTCAGCAGCCTCCATGATGCGCTGCGCAAACGGAAGGGAGCTTGAAATTTGCTGCGTGATGAGTGAAGCATCAGCAACGAGACGGGCCGATTCCTTTGCGGCTCGTTGAAATGAGTGGGCATCTACTGGAGGAAAAGTCATTGGCGTGCGCGGCGGGTATGCGTGGCTCATTGCGGGAACCTGCAAAGCAGGATAAGGAACATAGTAAAACACATGGTCACCTCTTCTCTCATTGACGTGAAATTGGACGGATATCTGTTCTAAATGTATGTAGAAAATCAGAATAAAGAATCAAAATGATCTTTCTATCTTTGTAATTCCAGCATAAAAATAGGTACTTTTGCGGTCAATTTCGGTGAATGTCGCCAAAAAATTGCGGTGTCCACAATAGCGTCTGTCGTCTGGCCTATGACACGCAAAACCGAAGATACAGAGGGGATCGTACGTTCTATCGGGAGAGAAGTGTGACGAATGATGCCTATTCCTGTCGCAAAAATGACGCAATTCCTTTGAAATTGAGATAAAAGTATGATTTGAAAAGTCAGAAAATGATGAAAAAAGACCTATTGAATTTTGCGGTATCACGCACACGTTTTGTGCATACTTTTCGGTGAAAAAATACTCAATTACATTTACACTGTTAGTAACAGATCAAATACTTATGACCCAATCACCATACACAAATACATTGATCTTCCAAAAAAGGAGAGTGGAATCGATGGAAAAGTATGAAATCGAAGAACTTAAACAATTATTATGGAAACTTGAAAACGAAATCAGAGAAACAACGGCTTCTCTTCATAACATTAACAAAAGCATTGATCAATACGACAAATATGAATATGTGAAAATTTCTTAAAGACTTGATAATCCTCAAGTCTTTTTTTTATCCAAATACATACAAAAAAAGGATATATTATTATATAATTGTTAAATAGTGATGTCAGTGGACATTTGCTCATGTCTTTTTAGTAAAATAAAAGACGAAAGGGTGAGGTACAAGATCGAGTATGCTAAACTATCTAGAGAATACAAAAATCAAGCAGAATATGTCTGATTTTATTCAACATGCAGTCAGGCAGAATGATTTACAAAAGCTGCTTCTGAAATTTACAGATATAAAGAATGAATTCCCTTTTGGACAATTGGCTTACCAGCATTATGTGGCATTTGGCGGTCAAGACAAGCAAGCGATTACAAAACTGGCAGCAGGGATTGAACTTCTCATCTTATCAGCCGATATATTAGATGATATTGAAGATCAAGACAAAGATTCTTATCCTTGGATGAAGTGTCAGAGCGGAATTGCGATGAATGCAGCAAATGTTCTTTTTGTATTGAGCTTTGAAGTCTTTTCAAAGCTTGATCATGCACCGGAGCTTTTAAACAGTGTATACTCCTATTCCATTCAGTCAATGCAAGGACAGCATTTGGATATGAATCTGGAGCCGGAGAATGAGCAGGATTGTTTAAATATCATGAAGTTAAAGGCAGGATCACTGTTTGTGTTACCCTGTATGTTAGGGGTTATCTTGGCAACAGGTTCATTTGAAAAAAATGTAGAAAAATATGCTTATTATCTAGGCATGGCAGAGCAGCTTGAAAATGACTATGTGGCTCTTTTTAATAAAAAAAATATTGATTTTAAAAGAATGCAAACATTACCGCTAGTATATTTAAAAAATGAATTTAATCCATCCAGTTCTGACTTGCTCAGTTATTATCAATCAGAGGATAAGAGCATTGGCTCTGAAGAATTAAAGGATAAATTAAAAGAATCTGGCGTTCAACAATATGTATTTATTATGAGAAACCTTCTCAGAAATAAGTTTAAAGAAGCATTCGAAATACTACATTTAGAGGCTTCTAAAAAGGAAAAGCTGATACTTTTTTTAATTGGAGATGGAGAAGATGAACATTCAGAAACTAGTTAGTTATCTAGTGGAGAATCCCTCGGCATTAAAGCAAGTTGCAAATGGAAATGCATCGTTGCTTCACGTTGATCAAGTGACTGCAAGCATTATTGTTGAAGGTTTTCAAAAAGAAGACACCATTAGATCAAAAAAATGGAAAGATGCTGGGTGAGTATAGAGGGTCTATGCAAAAATTTTACTCGAAATTAACTGTTATATTAATGATCCTTAGCTTTATTTATGTGATTTATATTTCCTACATCAATGTGTTTAATATTTTTGTAGGAGCAGTCGTTTCGGTGAATAGTGACGGCCAACTTGAAATAGAGGATGTTGTTGATTTTACAGACAGCTATTATGCTGGTGTTAGGAAAGGCGATATCATCCTTGAAGTGAACGGTAACAAAGAACCAACCGAAGAAGTAAGACGAGGTTATTTAGCGAATGTCAAGAGTTTAGTTGTTGATAGACATGGTGATGAAATTGAAATAGAGAATGTAAGCTTATTAAGTCAAGAAAATCTGTTTATTTATATAATACCTATCATTTTTTATTCGATCTGTCTATTCTGTATATTTATGATTTTAAAAATCAATAAATCTAGGAAAAAAGAGTCTGCATATATTCTAGCTCTCTTTTTGCTAGCTGTTGCTGTAGCCTATGTAAGCTCTGGCGGCTCTGGTAAAGGGGAATATATTAGCAGCTTTGTCGTAATTTTTACGATGACTAGTGTACCGTCGTTATATATGCACTTTATGTATCAATATTTAAAGGAATTAGGAACGGTAATTATTAGTTGGCGTGTACTTCTTTGTTTGTATGCCGTCCCTTTTATAAATATTGTATTAGAAATTCTGTTTAAAAATATGGTTTTAGCTGCTTTTAACTTACTTTCATTCTTTGCACTTGCATTTATTACGATTATTATCACATTAAGGGCTGCTAAAAAGTTGAAAGGGACTGAAATCGGAAATGTCCTTAGTGCCTTTGCACTTATCTTGATCTCATCATTCAGTCCATTTATGCTATTTTTTATTATTCCTTATTTATTTCATAAATATTTTATTTCACCTTATATCCTAGCATCGTTCGCTTTATTGATTCCGTTTTTCTTAGTCTATCAATTTATGACAAATAAATTATATAATGTTGATTTCTTTTTGGGGAGAATCAAATATTATAGTCTTTTAGCCATCACACCTACTATAGCGGTAGTCGTTATATTTGATTTCATTCAGAAGCCAAGTGCTAACTTTTATACAATGAAATTTACGATTATCACGTATATTCTTATGCTCACTGTCTTCTATTTTAAAGAAATCATCGACTTCCGTTTTCGATTGAAGCGTTTTTCAGAGAAGCATAATTATCAAGATAGCGTGTTTAAATTCACGCAGCTCATTCGTGAGGCGTCATCACTTCACCAAGTGTTCTATCATTTAAAATACACCATTTTAGAAGTACTTGTTGTGAATAAAGCCTTTGTGCTTGAGGTGAAAGCTGACGGACAAATTATTGAAATTGATGAATCGACAAATGATAGTAAGCTATGGAAAGAATACGTGGATCAATTTCAAGATATTTTAGGTGAAGTCGGGAAAATTATTGAGCTTGATAAAGGGTTTATGATGAAAATTGGCGAACGGGGCGGTCACTCGTTTATCATTTGCTGCTTATCCAATATACAGACACCGAAATTGACGCGTGATGAGATTTCTTGGTTGAAAACATTGGCCTTTTATACAAGTGTCAGTTTAGAAAATGTCGTTAAAATCGAAGAATTGATGGAGCATCTTGACGATTTGAAACAGCGCGAGGCCAATCCTGCCTGGCTGAAGAAAATCATGTTTGCTATGGAAGAAAAGCAGCGTTCAGATTTAGCGAGAGATCTTCATGATTCCGTGCTGCAGGACTTGATATCACTAAAAAGGCAGTCGGAGATGTTTTTAACGAATTTCCAAAACAACCAATGCCCGACATCTATTGAAAATTCGCTTATCTCATGGAATGATCAAATGTCCAAAGTGATTCAAACGACGAGAGAAACGTGTCATGAGCTTCGCCCGCAGCTGCTGTATGATTTAGGTTTAGTAAAGGCGATATCGAAGCTGACTTCTCAAATTCAGGAGGAAGCGCCGTTTCATATTAGGCTGAATACGACACGCTTTGATAAAGAATTGGACATTGATATTGATTCACAGCTGAATATTTACCGAATTGTTCAGGAACTGTTATCCAATGCCCTGAAGCATTCAAAAGCCACTCAAGTGTTAGTGATGCTGATTTGTATTAAAGATCAGGTTGTTCTTCACTATGAGGATGATGGAGTCGGTTTTGATGCCAGTCATCTTGATCAGCATACAATGAGCATGGGGCTATCGGGAATTAGAGAACGAGTGAAAGCGTTAAATGGAAAGCTTCAAATTCACACAGCCCCGGAAAAAGGGCTTAAGGTGAAAATTGAAATGGAATTGTAACGATTTATTAAGGAATAAGACTTGGCATCAGCCAAGTCTTTTATATAAAATGGAAGTGAGTGATTTAAAGGGAGGAAGACATGAAGAAGATATTGGTCATTGATGATCATCCGGCTGTCATGGAAGGGACAAAAAGCATATTAGAATCAGACCAGCAGCTATCAGTCGATTGTTTAAGTCCTGATGCAGAAGCCGCCTTTTTAAAGACGCATGACTTTTCCATCTATGATGTGATTTTAATGGATTTAAATCTCGGGGATATCAATGGAATGGACATTGCGAAACAAATTTTAGAAACCAACCATCAAGTGAAAATTATCATTTATACAGGGTATGAAGTAGATGATTATTTTGAAGAGGCTATTCGGGCTGGATTACACGGTGCAATCAGCAAAACAGAGACGAAAGACAAAATTATTGAATACATACACCGGACATTGCAAGGGGAAGTTGTCATTCAGCTGTCCTATTTAAAGAAATTAATTTCACAGCAGCAAGAAAAGCCAGAACAGGCGCAGCAGACTGATCACGATCTCTTAACCGAACGGGAGTGTTTGATCCTTAGAGAAGTAGAAAAAGGATACACGAACCAGGAGATTGCCGATGTGCTTCATTTGAGCAAACGGTCAATTGAGTACAGTTTGACATCCATCTTTAATAAGCTGAATGTTGGATCTCGTACAGAAGCGGTGTTAATTGCCAAGTCTGAAAGTGTGCTGTAAACGTGTGAAGGGAGAGGGCCTTAATGGATGTGAGCGGATCAAATACACTGCTTGAGGCACTAGGCATTGAAATTGTAGAGTGCAATAAATCACGATGCGTTGCAACAATGCCAGTCGATCACAGAACAAAACAGCCATTTGGACTGCTGCACGGAGGAGCATCTGCTGCTCTAGCAGAAACAGTGGCGAGCATGGGGGCTGCGGCTCATTTAGACTTAACGCAGCAAGTTTGCTCAGGTATTGAAATCAATGCCAATCATTTAAAATCTGTACGCGATGGAGTGGTGACAGCGACAGCTGTTCCTGTGCATGTAGGACGTCGTACAATGGTATTTCAAATCGATATAAAAGATGATCGAGACCGGCACATCTGTACGTCAAGATGCACACTTGCTGTCATTGATCGCATATAAAAAAGCTCCCGGTGCAGCGGAAGCTTTTTTTGTATGCTGTTGTGCGGTAAAAAAAGAATGGCCCAACATGGCAGGCCATTCTTTTTTGCTTTTTATAAATAAGAATCTTCTTTTCGCTTAATCACAAAGTTACGGAAACCGCCATAATCATCTTGAACGCTGCGTTTGTCGAGCTTAACACCAGTATTGTAGGCGGCTCTTCCGATTAAGTGTGCGCCGACTGGTGCTGTCAGGAAGATAAATACGATGCCGAGAAGGATTTTTGCAGAAATAACGCCTGCAAGAAACCATTCGTGAAAAAACACACCTACTAAAATCAGAACAACGCCAAGGGTCGATGCTTTTGATGCAGCATGCATACGGGTGTAAACATCCGGCAGGCGAAGGACACCAATGGCTGAAATCAAACAGAGGATAGCGCCTAGCAGGATAAAGAAAATCACGATGGCTTTAGCGATGACGATCATTTTCAATCACTTCCCCTTTCTCAAGGAATTTGGAAAAAGCGACAGTACCGATAAAGGCAAGGATGCCGAGCAGTAAAATAATCTCAAAGAATGCAGTGGTTTTCAGTAAAATTGAAACGATGGCTGTCATCCCAATTAAATTGATTCCTATCGCATCAAGTGCACTTACACGATCAGGAATAGAGGGACCTTTGATCACTCGTATCACAAAAAGCAAAGTAGACAGTGCCAGAATGCCAAGTGACATTTGCAAAATGAGTTCCATTACTTACCGCTCACCTCCTGAATCGCTTTTTCAAATGAAACCCGGATATCGTGAATGGCTTTTTCAGCATCTTCAATATCCATCGCATGAATGTATAAAATGGACCGATCATCGGAAATATCAATCACTAGTGTACCTGGTGTCAATGTAATCATATTTGCCAGTATGGTGATTTCCCAATCTGTTTTCAAGTCCGTACGAAAGGCGAAAATACCGGGCTTAATCGTGAGCTTTGGAGATAATACGGTCTTTAATACACTTAAATTGGCAAGAAGCAGCTCGCGAATAAAAATGATGATCAGCTTGAAAATCGCATAAAGGGCATAGCCGTAAAAACGCTGCGGGAAAAATCGACGCAGCATGAAAATGGCGATCATCCCTAATGCAAAACCTGATACAAAGTCTGCGGCTCTGTATGTATCATTCATAAACATCCATGTAAAGGCTAGGAGTGCGTTTAGTAATATTTGAAAGGCCATGTTCATCTACTCCTTCAGCACAGCTTGAATATATTTTTCTGGTGTAGAGAGCATTTCCGCTGCTTGATTGATATAAGGGGCAATGAACTCTGTCCCTAACCCAATGGAAAGCGATAGGACGACAAGCAGTACGCCAGGGTACACCATTCCTTTAATTGACGGCTTTCTTCTTCGCATATCCTGTTCCTCGCCCCAAAATGCGGACATGAAAATCTTCATAATAGAGTAGAGGACAAGGAGACTGGACAGTAAGACCAGGATAGAAAACGTCATGTGTCCAGCAGAAAATCCACCTTCCACAATTTTTAGTTTTCCAACAAAGCCACTTAGCGGCGGAATTCCTGCAAGCGATAAAGCCGATATGAAAAACATCCATCCTAATAGAGGCTGGGATTGAATCAGTCCGCCCATTTTTTTCAGTTGATTTGTACCAGCATACACAAAGAGGGCACCTGCCAGCATAAATAAAGCCCCTTTGATCACCATGTCGTGAATGAGATAATAAATGGCACCTTGGAGTGATGCAGGTGTGTTGGCTGCAAATCCAAACAAAATGACCCCAACAGCTGTGACAATGTTATAAATCACGATCTTCTGCACATCAGAATAGGCGATCGAGCCTATCACACCGAATATCACCGTCAGTGCGGCAAGCCACGCCATGAGTGTATGGGTGAAGCCTGTATCGTGTATAAAAATTAATGTAAAGACTCTTGCAATCGCATATAAGCCAACCTTTGTCAGCAAAGCCCCAAATAGAGCTGAAATCGCTGCTGGCGGCGCATGATACGATCCTGGCAGCCAGAAATAAAGCGGGAAGATCCCAGCTTTTAAGCCGAATACAATGAGGAACAGGATGGAAATAACAGTGATTAATCCTGTTTGCCCTGATTCAGCTATTTTCACACTTAAATCAGCCATATTGAGCGTACCCGTCACTGCATATAAACAGGCGACTCCGACAATAAATAATGCCGACGAGATGATATTAAACACAATATATTTGAGTGATTCACGAAGCTGAGGCTTTGATCCGCCTAATACAATAAGCATATAAGATGCCATCAGCAGTAATTCAAAGAATACAAACAGGTTGAAAATATCTCCCGTTAAAAAGGCTCCGCTCACGCCAGCTAACAAAAACTGTACGCCAGAATAATAGAAGAGCCGCTCTCTTTCTTTCCCAATCGTTTGAAAGGAGAAGAGGACTGTCACAAGCCCGACAACGGAAGCGGTCAGCACAAGGAGTGCAGCAAATTGATCGGCCACAAGGGCAATCCCAAATGGCGCTTTCCAGCCGCCCAAATAAAGGGTTTGTATCCCATTTGTGAAAATCGTTTGAACCAAATATGCATTACATATAATGGCTGAAAGAGATGCCAAGACACTAAAGACTCTTGACAGCATGATGTTTTTATTCATAAAGATCAATAGTGTAGCAGCTAGTAATGGAATTAATATAGGCAGGATCACGAGATTATTCATGCTGATCATTTCCTCTCATTTGATCCATGTCATCTGTTCGCAGCTCTTGGAAGGCACGGAAGGCCATGACAAGTAATAAGGATGTCACACCAAAAGCAATGACAATGGCTGTTAAAATTAATGCTTGTGGCAATGGATCCACATAGGATGTGAGCCCCTCTTTTAGAACGGGAGGCGCTCCTTTTTTTAAACCGCCCATTGTTAAAAGAAGCAAGTGGACGCCGTGACTCAAAACAGCAGTACCGACGATGACCCGCAGAAGGCTCTTTGACAGCATCAAATAGGTCGCCGCCATAAAAATAATTCCGACGATAATAGACATTAGAAATTCCATTATTCCTTCTCTCCAATCATTTGAATAATGGTCATGGTGACACCGACAACAACTAAATACACACCGATATCAAACAGGACAGCTGTCGCCAGTTCTGTTTTCCCTAAAAACGGTAATTGAAAATAATCAAATGCATGGGATAGAAAAGGTGCACCGAATAGAAAGGATCCCATACCTGTCAGGATCGCAACGAGCAAACCGGCTCCAGTTACATAAATAAAGTCAAATGGCAAAATGCGTCTTACTGTCTTCAGATCGTAGGCTAAAAGCAGAAGTACGACAGCCGCAGCACTCATCAGGCCGCCAATGAATCCGCCGCCAGGATTGTTATGTCCCGCAAGAAATAGGTGAAGGGAGAAAAGCAAGATGATGAATGCTGTGATTTTTGTTGTGACTTGCAAAAGCATATCATTCGTATCAATCTTTCTCATCGCCGCACACCTCTCTTCCGTTTTGCTTGTGTTTTTAATAACCCATAAATACCAAGTGCCGCAATGGCGAGCACGGTAATTTCAAAAAGGGTATCAAAGCCCCTGAAATCTACTAGAATGACATTGACAATATTGTCACCGCCAGCAAGTTTGTAGCTGTTTTCAATAAAGTAAGTTGAGATGGTGTCAAGTGACTGCTGACTTGTGGAAGCGAAAGCTAGACAAGTGACAACAACCCCAACGCCTAATGAAATGATGAAATTGGTCATTTTGAATCTTCTTGTTTTTTGCTTTAAGCTCAGCTTCGGCAAATGATAGAAGCAAAGCAAAAACAGTGCGACAGAAATCGTTTCAATAATCAGCTGCGTCAGCGCAAGGTCAGGTGCTCTGAAAATCACGAAGAATAATGACAGCGTGTAGCCCATGACACCTAGTGCAATAATAGCTGTTAATCGTGAACTTGCGAATACTGTGGCAATCGTCGCCGCCACCATCACAAGTGAAAGAATCACCTCATACGTGCCAATTGAGGCAGCCTGATCAGTTTGAAATGAAAAGGCCTGCTGATAAAACATCACGCCGCCAATAACGATAATCATGAACCCAAACACATAGACAAGATAGTCACGAAGAAAACCAGTCATATAACTGTTTGTCAGGCGGTATGAACCTTTTTCTAAACCGATAAGAGAGCGGTCGTATATAGCGTTAAATGACCATTTTTCCTTAAAGATGTTGTACATTGGACGCCATTTTGAAAGCGTCAAGTAGCCGATTGTGCCGAGTACAACAACACCTATTGTCATATAGAGTTCTGGCTGGAAGCCATGCCATGCTTCAATTTTCACAGAAAAACGGCTTCCTGTTTCAATCGCTTCAGGAATGATCGCCGCAATTGCAGGTTCAATGACAGAATAGGCAAGAATATTAGGGAAAAAGAAGAAGGTGACCACAAGTGCAGCTAGAATGATGGGCGGAATGAGCATGCCGATCGGTGCTTCATGCGGTTTTTTCTCCAATTGGTCTATATTCAGACGGCCTCTAAAAGTTTTAAAGAGGAGCATCATACTATAAATAAACGTAAAGACACTAGCGAGCCAAGCGAGTGCTGGGAAGATGGCACCCCATGTTGAAACGTCCGTAAAGCTGATATCAGAAATCCGTATCATACTTGTGAAAAATAGCTCTTTACTTAAGAAACCGTTAAATGGCGGTAATCCGGCCATTGAAAATGTACCGATTAACGTAATTGTGAAGGTAATCGGCATGATCGTCATTAATCCGCCTAATTTCCGAATGTCACGAGTTCCTGTTTCATGATCGATAATACCAGCTGCCATAAAGAGACTGCCTTTAAACGTAGCATGGTTAATGAGGTGAAAAATAGCTGCAAGAACGGCTGCGCCAAAAAAGGCAGGATTGTTTTCATGAATCGCAGCTGCGCCGACGCCAAGCATGAGCATAATCATGCCGAGCTGGCTCACTGTCGAATAGGCCAGAATGGCTTTCAAATCGTTTTGCCGGACGGCGTGGAATGATCCCCAGAATAATGTGACAAGTCCCACGATGGAAATGGTCCAGAACCATACCTCTGATATAGCAAAGATTGGACTGAAGCGGGCAACAAGATAAATACCGGCTTTCACCATCGTAGCAGAATGCAGATAACTGCTCACAGGGGTCGGTGCTTCCATTGCATCAGGCAGCCAGATATAGAATGGGAACTGCGCTGATTTCGTAAACGCACCTAGTAAGATTAGGATCATGGCAGGGATAAAGTAAGGTGATGCCATAATGAGCTGAAGCTGATTGACTGCTTCACGAATACTGAATGAATCAGTAATCAGGTAAATGAGGATGAAGCCACCAAGCATAGCTAATCCGCCAAAAACAGTAATAAGCAGTGATTTCGTTGCTCCATATCTAGAGCGCTCCCGCTTATACCAATACCCAATTAAGAGGAAGGAAGAGATACTCGTTAACTCCCAAAACAAGTATAAAACCACCATGTTGTCAGAAAGAACGACACCCAGCATCGCGGTCATAAACATGAGCAAATACGTGTAGAAAGAGCCAAGCTGTTCTTTTTCCTTTGATAAGTAGAAAATACTGTACAGCACCACTAGTGAGCCGATACCTGTAATTAATAAAGCAAATAACAGGCTGAGACCATCGACATACACAGTGAAATTCATCCCTAAAGATGGAATCCATTCAGCCTGTGAGAAAAGCGTTCGTCCATTCGAAGTGATGTGTAACATTTGGATGAAATAGGTAAATAAAAGAATCGGCAAGATGAGAACAAACCATCCTGTATGTATACGCTTCACATATTTGTAAAGGAAAGGTACAACAAAAGCGAGTAAAAAAGGTGATAGGATGGCGAAGTGAATAAGCTGCAAGAAAATGAACCTCCTTTGATCAATATAAATTCACGTTCTAAAGAACTGGTAATTAAAATTATAGCGTAAATACAGCCATAGTGCATTGGTTTGAAACGATTTCAAGCAAACTGTATTTGTTTTAGGTTCTTTTGACCACAAAAATAATTTTATCAAAAATGATACTCATTGTATATTGTTTTGTTTTTCGTACATGCTTTTCTTAAAGGAGCTGATCAAATGAAACGAAAGATCGTCATCAGCTTAAGCCTATTCTGCACGATTTTAGGAGGAGCATTCTTGATTGACCGAAATGATCAAAAAAGGTGGCAGGCCGGGAGTGAATGGCCGCTGTTTTCTGAGCATCTTCTTCACATGAGCTATCAAGAAACCAAGCTGTATCCTTTTCAGCCCAGGGAATATTTACGAATTGTATTAGCTGATGAATAAGATCCTATAGGAGAAAAGAAATATAAAAAAGCATGGGCCCATGTGAGAGCCCATGCTTTTTATGTGTGGTAGTTTAACTAAACACTCTGAGTAAGATCGTTGCACAGATAACAGTTGCTGCTCCGCCAAGTCGTGTAGATACTTGTGCGAAAGGCATAAGACCCATTCTTCCAGAAGCTGAAAGAATCGCAACGTCGCCAGTACCGCCAAGTCCGCTGTGACAGCCAGTGACAATAGCAGATTCTACTGGATACATGTTCATTAGTTTTCCAACGAAGTAACCAGAACCAACCATTGCGAGTACAACAGCGATACATACGCATACGAATGGAATGGAGATGACAGTTGCTACATCATCAAGTGGAATGTATAGAATACCAAGACCAACCATCAGCGGCCATGTAAAGCTTTTAGATACAAACTTGTAGAACTGCTGTGAGCCGTTTTGAAGATGCTGAGGCATCACGTTTAAGTATTTGATTAAAGCGGCAAGAACAATCATTAAGATTGGACCTGGAATATGAACAAAGCTTTCTAACAAACCACCAAAGATGAAGGTTGTACAAGCAACGAGTACACCAGCACCCATTAACCCGAAATCAACTTTTGCATCCAAATCTGGCTGCTCGAAAATTTCGTTTGCTTCTTTAGATTTCACAAGACGGCCATTTCCGTTTAGTTCTGGACGTTTCTCACCAAGCTTCTTCAATGCGCCAGCACAGATAATGGCAATGACGTTCCCGATGACAGCCGCAGGAATTAATTGAGAAATTAATGACTCTGCTGATACATCAAGAATTTGTGAATAAGCGATAGATAATGGCAAAATCCCTTCTCCAACACCACCGGCAATAATCGGTACAATAATAAAGAAGAATGAATGATGCGGTGTGAAGCCAACTAAAAGGCCAACAAGGATACCAGCACTCACAGCTGCAATTGTACCTGCAACGAGAGGAACAAACATACGAATAAGGCCTTGTACTAAAACAGTTCGCTGCATCCCAAGAATACTACCTACTACAAGAGCAGAGATATAGAAGTAAAGGAAGTTCGACGTTTTCATAAGAGACGTAACCGCTTCCAATGAGTTCGGATTCAGGACATTAAAAAAGACCAGGAACGATGGTACGAATAAAGAAAGAATCGCCGGTCCACCAATATCTTTTAAGATTGGAATACGTTGTCCTACATCTCCAAGGAAAATCCCCAAAATCATAATAACAGCGAAACCACCAAGCATATTTGCTGGAATTTTATTAAAATAAGCGGCAGTTAAAATAATCGCTGCAAGTACTAAATACACAGGTAGATCAATAACACCAATTTTCCAAGACATGATCTTACGGAAAACGCTTTTATTATTGTCAGAATCGTCTGTAATCGATTTCAATTGTTGTGCATTAGCCACATAAACACCCCCAAATGCTATTTGTCTCAATTGTAGAAGATTCAATGACACTCTTCTATTTATTAAACTAAAATAAGTGTAATAAAAGTAAAATAAACAGGAGTTTTTGAGTTTTTTATCATACAAAAATCCCCTGAAAGTAGTTTGTCCTTCAGGGGATTGATCATACATCGTATTTATCGTTTTCCTTTTAGATAAGGCGTACCAAGTGCTTTCGGTGCATCGGCACGTCCGATGAAGCCAGTAAGTGCTAAAATGGTGAGCACATATGGTGCTATGAGCATATACACATTCGGTATATCTTGGAACAGCGGCAGGAGAGAGCCAATGATGCTTAAACTTTGAGCAAATCCAAAGAATAAAGCAGCGCCCATTGCGCCAAATGGATGCCATTTACCGAATACAAGCGCAGCTAGTGCGATGAAGCCTTGTCCAGTAATGGTGGCATGTGAGAAATCAAGCGCGATCGTTGAGGCATAAACAGCTCCGCCAAGACCGCCAAACAGTCCACTAATGAAAACAGCAATGTAACGCATCCGGTACACTTTGATACCCATTGTATCAGCTGCCATTGGATGCTCTCCGACTGCACGAAGACGAAGACCAAACGGCATTTTAAATAAAACAAACCAAGCAACAACCGCAAGAGCTAAGGCGAGTATAGACGTATAATAAACATCTTTAAAGAAAATATCACCAATGATCGGAATGTCACTTAAAAGGGGGATATCTCCTTTATAAAAAGGCTCTGTAATTTTATCAGTTTGTGCTTTCCCATAAATCAGTTTGACGACAAACAATGTAGCGCCAAGTGCCAGCATGTTAATCGCCACACCACTGACCGTTTGATCAGCTCGGAAGGTAATGGTCGCCACTGCATGAATCAGTGAGAACAATCCGCCAACGGCCATTCCGACGAGAAGCCCAAGCCACGGGGTCAAGGCTCCAAACGTATCAGCAAAAAATAAGTTAAAGATAATACTGGAAAATGCTCCGACGACCATCAACCCTTCAAGACCGATATTGACAACACCTGATCTTTCTGAAAAGACGCCTCCAAGAGCGGTTAAAATAAGTGGTGCAGCATAAACAAGTGTAGCTGGGACGATGATTTCAAGTATTTGCAGAAATCCCACTTATTTTCCCCCCTTTTTCTTCATTTGTTGAATCACAAGACGGATAATATAGCTTGAGGCGACGAAAAGAATGATGATCGCAATGACAATATCAACAACCTCAGTCGGTACGCCTGATTCAAGCGGCATATTTAATGCACCGACCTTCAATCCACCAAGCAATAATGCAGCAAGGACAACACCAACAGCCGTATTTCCACCTAATAAAGCGACGGCAATTCCATCAAAACCTACGCCTGTAAACGAGCCTTTAATAGAGGCATATTCAAATGTACCAAGACCTTCCATAGCGCCTGCAAGACCTGCAAAAGCACCTGAAATAAGCATCGCATAAATGATATTGCGGCGAACGTTCATACCAGCATAGTGTGATGCCTGCTGGTTCATTCCAACTGCTCGTAATTCAAACCCTTTAGACGTTTTTTGAATAATGGTCCACATCACGACGGCAGCAATAATGGCAACAAAAATACCGTTATGCATTCGGGAAAAATCAGTGATCTGCTCAAAAAATCCAGAGCGGAGCGAGGCAGTGGCATCGATTTTATCTGTTTTATCTTTATTATCTGTTAAGACATTTGAGATTAAATAGTTTGTGACATGAAGGGCAATGTAGTTCATCATGATAGTAACGATGACCTCATGCACATAAAAACGAGCTTTTAAAAAACCAGGAATAAAGCCCCATAAAGCACCTGCAGCAGCTGCGGTGATGAGTGCAAGCGGCAGATGAATATACATAGGTGCATGGACAGTTGTTCCAATCCATACAGCAGCTACCCAGCCAACAAGCATTTGACCTTCTACACCGATATTAAACAGGCCTGTCCGAAATGCAAAGGCAACAGCAAGACCTGATAATATATAAGGTGTCACTTGCCTGATGGTTTCTCCCATATAATAGGTTTCACCGAAAACGCCATTCCAAAGGGCGCTATAGCCTTCGATGACACTATAACCGCTTGCCAGCATAATAATGGCCCCAACCAAAAGACCAAGTACAATGGCTATAAGCGGAATCAGCAGATTTGTTAAGCGATTAGACATTTGCTTCTTTCCCCACTTCCTGTTGCGTACTTCCAGCCATTAATAGACCAAGCTCTTGCTCTGTTGTTTCTTTTGGATCAACAATGGCGACAATGCTGCCTTCGAAAATAACAGCGATCTTATCACTGACATTGATAATTTCATCAAGCTCAAAGGAGATGAGCAAAACGGCTTTGCCTGCGTCTCTTTGCTCGATTAGACGTTTATGAACAAATTCAATCGCACCAACATCAAGTCCTCGTGTCGGCTGAGCGGCAATTAATAAATCAGGATTGCGGTCAACTTCACGGCCGATAATGGCTTTTTGCTGGTTACCGCCTGACAGAGCGCGCGCTTCTGTATATTCACTCGGTGTTCTCACGTCATATTCCGCAATGATTCGTTTTGCTTTTTGATAAATATTTTTCATATTCAATAAGCCGAATTTTGAATAAGGACGCTGATAATACGTTTGTAAGGAAATGTTTTCTCCAATTGAAAAATCGAGTACAAGTCCATGTTTATGACGATCCTGAGGAATATGTCCAATCCCAGATTCGGTCACTTTACGAGGCGGGAGATTTTGAATGGCTTTCCCGTTTAGCATGATTGTGCCAGATTCTGATTTCTTTAGACCGGTAATGGCTTCAATTAATTCAGACTGGCCATTGCCATCTACCCCAGCAATTCCGACAATTTCGCCAGCCTTCACTGAGAGGTTCAACTGCTTAACCGCTTCAATTCCTCTGGCGTCTTTTACTGTGAGATCTTGAATTTGAAGAACTTCCTCAGCTGGAGAAGCAGCTTTTTTATCTGTTTTAAATGACACTTCACGACCAACCATGAGGCTTGCAAGTTCATCTTTATTTGTGCTTGCCACATCAAGTGTACGAATGCCTTGGCCTTTTCGGATAATGGTCACGCGATGACAGGCATCCATAATTTCTTTCAGCTTATGGGTGATTAAAATAATGGATTTGCCTTCATTGATTAAGTTTTTCATAATTTGTATGAGTTCTTTGATTTCTTGAGGTGTTAAAACGGCCGTTGGTTCGTCGAAGATCAAAATATCAGCGCCGCGGTAAAGTGTTTTTAAGATTTCTGCACGCTGCTGCATACCGACAGAGATGTCAGATACTTTTGCGGCAGGATCTATTTTCAAACCATAGCGGTCAGAAAGCTCTTGTACTTGCTGTATGGCTTGTTCTTTGTCAATCTTTCCAAACTTCTTTGGCTCTTTACCTAAAATGATGTTTTCAGCGACAGTAAAGGTATCGACAAGCATAAAGTGCTGATGCACCATTCCGATGCCTAAATCACTAGCATCATTTGGACTAGAGATGGTCACGGGTTTTCCGTGCACCTTAATTTCACCTTTTTCAGGCTGGTACAGTCCGAAAAGCACGTTCATGAGCGTTGATTTTCCAGCGCCGTTTTCACCAAGCAGCGCATGAATTTCGCCCTTTTTTAGCTGCAGCGTAATGTTGTCGTTTGCTACAATGCCAGGGAATTCTTTGCGTATATTCAACATTTCAATGACATAATCCACAGGTTTAACCGCTCCTTTTTTAGGGTGCTGATGAAGATAAAAACTAGCAAAAGAAAAGCTGCAAAACGAGGCTGCAGCTTTTCTTTTACCACCTTTTACGAATAAAGAGGAGGTAAAGGAGAGGCAAGGGGATAAGGCGCGCTTATCCCGATGCTCAAATTAAGCTTTAAAATCTTTTAATTCATCACGTGTTGCAGGGATTTTGATTTCGCCCTTGATGATTTTTTGTTTCCATTCTTCCACTTTCTTTAATACATCCTTATCAAGGTTTTCCTTAGATGGAGAGATGTCAAGAGCGCCTTCTTTCAGACCGTATGTGATCACTTCGCCGCCAGGGAACTTACCTTCTTTTGCTTTCGTTGTTAAGTCTTGTACCGCTGTGTCTACTTTCTTAACCATAGAAGTAAGAGTGACACTTTGTTTTGTTCCAGGTACTTTTCCTTCGTCATACTGGTCTTTATCTACACCGATGACCCAAACTTTACGATTAGGATCCGCTTTTTTCAGGTTTTTCGCTTCTGTGAAGACACCAGTTCCAGTGCCGCCAGCAGCATGATAGATGATGTCGACGCCAGATTTGTACATGCTTTCAGCTGTTGCTTTACCGATGTCAGCCTTATCGAATGCACCAGCATATTTCACTTCAACTTTTGCTTTTGGGTTCGCTGCTTCAACACCAGCGCGGAAACCGACTTCGAATTTTCTGACTAATTCAGAATCAACGCCGCCGACAAAACCAATCTTGTTTGATTTTGTTGTAAGAGCAGCCGCAACACCCACAAGGAATGATCCTTCGTTTTCGTTAAACACAATGCTAGCCACGTTGTCTTTTTTCACGACTGCATCAACGATAGCAAAGTGGTTTTTCTTACGTTGATCCGCAATTTCAGATATAGCATCTTCCATTAAGAAACCAATTCCGTAAATCAGGTCGAATTTCTCACGAGCAAGTGTGTTTAAGTTTGTTGTATAGTCAGCATCTGATTTAGATTGTAAGTAATCAAAGCCGTTTTTACCTTTTTTTAGATTGTTGTCTTTCCCAAATGCTTGTAAACCTTCCCAAGCTGATTGGTTAAACGATTTGTCATCGACACCACCGACATCAGTTACCATTGCAACAGTGAATTGATCTTTATCTTTTTTGCTTTCACCGCTGTTTGAGCCAGAGTTGCCGCATGCTCCAAGGATGGTTCCTGCTGCTACGACTAAGGACAATGCTAGTCCAATTTTGCGCTTCTTCAAAACATAACCCCCTATAAAATTTAAAAGTTTCAGAAAAGTCTCGCGAAAAAAGACCGATCTATCTCTTCTCACCCTTCTGAAGAGGGTATTTTATCCTGCTTTCTCATGAAGCTTATGGAGGGCAGGAGAGAAGATGTAAGACATCAGACTTATATCTCGTTGAACTAATCAATCATAATTTATCATTTCCGATCGAATAAATAAATAGAAATTTGTTTTATTTTTAAAAAAATGTTAAATGGCTTTATTTGATGTCTTTTTATCTGCTGAAATATGATATAATGCCGCTTTTGTGATGTGCTCCGCTACAGCAGAACCACTGATATCAAGGGGTTTGTTACATCGTATGCCATAAAAAAACATCTGGCCTTTGTGAAAGGTCAGATGTAGTATTTTAAAGATATTGCTGAATCAAATTCATATTGCTCGTGTTCAGTTTATATTGGAAAACAGGACGTCCTATTGTCCCATATGCCATTTCAACATCCACCACTTCGATATCCTCAAGGAATTTCAAGTATTTTCTAATGGAGACTTGAGAGATTTCTGTATGATTGGCTAGGTCTTCGGTTGTGAAAGCCTGCTGGCCAAATGATTGAATGCTTGTCCAGATGAGTTTAAGTGTGCTTTTGGTCAGTCCTTTTGGCAAGAGGACTTTTTCCGCCTCTGCTTTTTTATGAAAAAGCTTCGCATCTAAATCATTTTGCGAAATGCTGTTCATGGATTGATACAGGGCGTGTTTCCGTTTATACTCTGCCAGTGCTGATTGGAATCGTTCGAACTCAAAAGGCTTAATTAAATAATCAACTGCCCCGTTTCGCATCGTTTGCTGTACAACATCGACTTCATTTGCAGCCGAAATGACAATGACATCAACGGCATGATTTTGCTGGCGAATTTCTGTTAGTAATGCCAGTCCATTTTGTCCAGGCATATAAATATCGAGCAGTACGAGGTGAATGACTTCTGTTTTTAACATTTCAAGTGCCTGCTGAAACGAGGTGGCAATCCCCTTTAACTCAAAGCCGTCGATTTGGGTCAGGTAGCGTTTGTTCAGCTCCCCAACCATTGGATCATCTTCTACTATTAACACATTAATCATGTGAATCCTCCTTTTGTTTATACGGAATGCGGAGACTAAAGGTCGTTCCTTCTCCTTTTTCACTCGTGACAATCATATGTCCGTTCAATTTCTTGATGCTTTGGTCAACGAAGTAGAGTCCGAACCCTCGGTCTTCTCCTTTAGTTGAAAAGCCTTGATCAAACATGATGTCTTGTTCTTCTTTCGTGAGACCAACACCTGTGTCCGTGATTTCAATGTGAAGCTGCTCATGGACGTATCTGAAGGAGATCGAGATGTTTTTCGTATCAGTATGTGAAACAGCATCGAGTGCGTTATTTAACAAGTTGCCAATCACGGTAATGAGATCATGCGTCACTGCCGGGTCCTCCGTATTTGGCACTTGTGTGCTGCAAATAACCTCCAAGGCAGCGCCTTGTTCCCTGATATAGCTTTGTTTTCCTAGTAAAAATCCTGCTAAAACAGAGTTTTTCACATGGTTGATGATTTCATTTGTTTCCGTTTGCTGATAGATCGCAATATCTTTGATATAGGTGCCAAGGTCATCGTAGTTTTTGAGCTGAACCAATCCTAAAATGACATGCAGCTTGTTCATAAATTCATGTGACTGGGCACGGAGCGCATTCGCATACATTTTGACCCCGCTAAGCTGCTCAGCCAGATGTTTCACTTCTGTTTTGTCACGGAAGGTGGCGATGGCTCCGACAATCTCATCATTTACTGTAATTGGTACTTCATTAAAAACGAGCTCCAGTCCATTCATTCTCACGTCACGATCAAGCAGTGGCTTGCGTGTTTCAATGACCTGTTTTAAGCCGCTTGAAGGGAGGAGAGTTTGAACATCTTGTTCTCTAGGATCAACCATAATGCCCATATTATGAAAGAGTCGTTTTGCCTCTGCATTGGCCAGCTTGATTTGACCGTGCTGATCGACGGCAAGAATCCCTTCTTTTGTTGATTCTAGCATGGCACTTCGTTCTTTTAGCAATGTGGCAATCTCATCCGGCTCAAGTCCAAACATAATCTTCTTCACTTTTCTTGCCACAATGAGTGCCCCGATGATGCCAGATAGGAGGCTGAGTGATGTGACGAAGTAGAGTGGAAGTAAGCTTTGATGAATAATCAAGTCAATTTCCTTTAACGTAATCCCTACGGCCACAGCCCCGAGCTGCTTACCATTTTGATCATAAACAGGAACAAAAGCACGCATGGATCTGCCGAGTGTTCCAGAAGCCGTACTAATATGTTCTTTTCCCTGTAATGCTGCTTTTTCATCACCGCCGGCAAACCGCTTTCCAATTTTCTGCGGATTCGGGTGTGTTTTGCGGATACCGTTCATATCCATGACGACAACGAATTCGGTTTTGGTGATTTGCTGAACACTTGTTGTATATTTTCGTAATGCGGAATATGAATGATCTTCTAATGATTGTGCTGTGATCGGTGCCTCTGCGACCATTTTGGCAGTAGAAAGAGCAATGTCACGTTCCTGCTGATGGATGTTCTTGGCTGTTTCCGACCATATTGTAAAGAATGTGATACAAAGGGAGATCAGGACAACGATGCACACAAAGATCGTCAGCCGTGTTTGCAGTCTTAAAGTTTTTTTCACGAGTATACCCCTAACGCACGATTTTTTCGTAACAGTAATACTTTAACGGGAAAATGTAAGTTTGTGAAGGAATGTACGTGCAAAATCATAAATTTGATTTTGCTGTCGGTTTACTTTGAAAGCATCTTGTCAATCCGTTTTAAGTGAGCCATAATAAATGTGAGCTTATGAGAAAGGATCTATTTATGAAAAATACATATTTGACTGGATATTTTCCGCTGATTTCAATTTTACTATTCAGCTCTGCTTTTTCGATTTTCACAGTAGGTATCACAACTGATTTCTTGACTCAAGCAGGCATTTTAAAAGGAATGCTTGAATTTTTCTCTGAACAGGGCATTCGTCTTGCTCTCTTTGCTGCTTTTGCACTTGTTTATTTTATGATCTTATCTGCCTTAAAACTGATTGCAGATACGGTATTAGAGCTGGCGTTACTCTTTTTCGCTAAGGACCCTGAAGGGGAGAACTTAAAGAAAATTCGGATCGCATCCGTTGTTTATTTATTTGCCAGCTTGCTAGCTTTTCTGTTGACACAGCAGCTCATTCTGCTAGTCGGACTTTTTGCACTAGCAAGTCTTGTCTATTTTATCTGGGTTGTGGTTCGCATTTATCAATCGCTTTCTATGCTGAATTTGATTGGATTTATGATGTTTCTTCTGCTGTTTTGGGCGACGTTTTTGATCGGTATTTTGTACTTATTTATTAAGCTTTATAACAGTGTGATGGCAAGTCTGCCTTCATAAGCAGACAAAGAAAGCATCCTCCAATGATGGAGGATGCTTTTTTTATGAAAGAAACCGTTTTTGAATATCGGGTGTAGGCATCATACAAGATGTTTTTTGACCAAACCATTTGTAGCGATTTTTTGCTATCAACTGATAAAACCAATCACGGATTGGGCGAGGTATGGCAAGGAGTAAAAAGCTCCATCTGTATATCCCTTTTAAATGCCGCGCGGCTTTTAAGATGCCTGTCGACTTCGTATAAAGGGTCCCTTTTTCAATATAAATGAATGAATTGAACTCATCTAAAGGCAAACCGTTTTCCTTTAAAATACGCTGCCCTGTATCTGATTGTAAGGAAGCGAACATCATCCGTTCATTCGGATCGCGCTTAATCACAAACTGAACAGCGCCGCTGCACACGTTGCAGACACCGTCAAATAAGATTAAATGGGGTGGATGTGTTGAATGCATCGCAATCAAACCTCCTGTTTATCTGGCGTATTGCATCGTATTTTTCCAAATACGTAAGTGCGGGCTTGAATGATAAATCGATTCCACCGTTCCTCTATCTCTTCCAACCCAGACACCCATTGTGTACTGATCTGTCAGTCCCACAAACCAAATATCTTTGTAGTCATTGGATGTCCCTGTTTTACCACCGATGTAAGGGGCGTTGAAATTCGCTTTTTTCCCTGTCCCACTCTTCACAACAGAGGTAAGCAGCTTACGCATCGTTTCATTTGTACGCTGAGAATATACTTGCTTTGGCGACTCTTTCCACTTGTAAAGGGTCTTACCGTTTAAGTCTGTCACTTTTGTGATCGAATGACTTTGTGTGTAGGCTCCTTGGTTGCCAAAGACGGTATATGCATCTGTTATTTCTAGCGGTGAGAAGCCTTTCGTAAATCCGCCAAGTGCAGAAGGAAGACGGTAATCTTCCGCTACAATATGTTCGAATGAGAACTTCTCTAAATAGCTGAAGCCTTTTTTGACACCCACTGTATCCAGCATTCGGATCGCAGGGGTATTGTAAGAATTTTTAAAGGCTGTTTCAAGTGTGACTGTTCCATACGTTTTATGATTATAGTTCTGCGGACAGTATCCGCTGCTGCAAAACTTGCCGGCACTGATGGTGCTTGAAGCCGTTGCACCGGTTTGATCAATATAAGGCGCATAGTCTAAAAGCGGCTTAATCGCAGACCCAGGCTGTCTTTGCGCTTGATAAGCGTAGTTAAAATCAAATTTCTTATAGTTTTTCCCGCCAGCAAGTGCAACAATTTGATGCGTTTCATGATTAATGACGGCTGATCCGCCTTCCACACCTTGGTAAGGCAATTGAGCATTGAGCTGATAGACGGCTCTTTGCTGTAAGGAAGGATCAAGCGCCGTATAAATTTTCACACCATCCTGGAGCAGGGCACTGACCTTTTCAGATAATTCCTTTTGAATCGCCTTTTTCGCTTCAGCTGTTTTGGCTTTCTTCAATCGTTTTGTAAAGCCCTCCTGATCAGACACAAGATCTGTAAACTCTTCATTGGCATATGTCACATAGTCAGGGTATAGGTTTTTCTTTTCACTTAAAGAAAGGCTGATTTTTTCTTTGACGGCTTTTTTGTATTGTTTTTTGGTGATGACGCCATCTTTCTTCAAAATACCAAGCAGTCGTTCTTGGCGTTTCTTTGTGTGCTTGAACTGTTTTAATGGGTCATACAGTGTTGGGTTGTTTGGAATAGCAGAGATAAATGCCATTTGGGCAAGTGTTAAAGAACTAAGCGGCTTATCAAAATAGTAATTAGCCGCAGAACCGACACCGTAAACACCATTACTGAAATAAATCGTATTTAAATAGCTTTCGAGAATTTCATCCTTCGAGAATTTCCGCTCAAGTTCATAGGAATAGAGCAGCTCCGTAAACTTTCGGCTGAACGAACGTTCATGGCTTAAATATAAGTTGCGGGACAGCTGCTGTGTGATCGTACTCGCTCCTTGGCTGATGCCATGGTTTTTGACATTTGCAGCAAGGGCACGAACCACCCCCATAAAGTCAATTCCCTTATGGTCATAAAAGTTGCGGTCCTCTGAACGAAGGAACAGCTCCTTCACAGGTTCAGGAATGTTATCGTATTTCACGAACACTCGGTTCTCATCGTTTGAGACGATCTCGGAGATAAGAGAACCATCCCGGTCATACATATAACTGTTTTGGGAAAAATCTATCTTTTCCAGCTTGATTTTTTGATCAAGCACTTCGTTAACAGGCTTTACACTTGCAGCTTCTTCCTTTGATAGATAAAAAGTCAGAGCAAATAATGGGATGAGGGCAGCAAGTAATAACCAACCAATAATTGCACGAAACATGAGGTCACTCACTTTCTTCAATTTTCTAGCCATATCGTACCATTCTTTTGCGAATACGAGAAGGTTATTTTTAGAAAAGAAAGGGCGTGAAGTCTAGTGAATAAGGCTTTTCCGCAAGAAAAAAGAGTATCTGAAGATGATCAGACACTCCTTTCCTTTGTTTTCGCATGTGAGCGGACCGCCCATAAAAATAACGCGCCAAACAGAAAAATGCCGGCAGTGACATAAAAGACAGCTGGAATCCCGTAATGACTCGCCACAATGCCGCCGATTACCGGACCGACGACATTCCCAAGAAAGCGGAAGCTGACATTGTATCCGAGCACTTCTCCTTGCATAGAAGCAGGTGCTTTAATCCGGATATACGCCGTCGTACACGGAATAATTCCGCCAAGTGCCATCCCGTATAGGAAACGGAAAATGACTAACATGACGTACGAATCCGCCATCGCTTGCGGGATGAATAAAATAGAGGAGAGGATGAGAAGGGCAAGGAGCACCTTGTCATGACCAATTCGATCTCCGAGATCTCCCCATTTTCGCGTAAACAGCAAATTGCCAAGTCCAGTTGCAGAAAAAGCAAGCCCCGCATAAAAAGCGAGATTGACAGGACCATGTAAATCATGAATGTATAAAGCCAAAAGCGGCTGAATGCTAAAGTTCCCTACTTGTGTAATAAACGTTAAAAGCATCGTGACGACAAGCAAAGGCTGTTTGAAAATGTGAAAGAGTACATCCTTCCGTGAGTAAGAAACACGCTTTGCTTCTTTTGACCGGATCGGCTGTTCTTTCACTCCGAAGATAATCACAATAGCTGACACATAAATGACAGCCGCTGTCAGGAAAAACGTATAAATAAATCCGACGCTGTCTGCCATGAATCCACCCATTAATGGACCAAACAATCCTCCGGCAACATTACTCATCTGCATCGTTCCAAGGGTTTTACCGGCAGTTGCCTTTTCGGTCTGTGCAGAAATCAGTGCCATTGAAGTCGAGATAAAGCCTGTGACAAGCCCCATGAAGAGCCTTAGTGCGAATAGCTGATACACAGTGTGCACAAGCCCCATTAATAGAATACTTGTGGCGATGCCAATTCCGTTAATTAATAAAATCTTTTTATAGCCATGCCGGTCGCCAATCCGCCCCCAAATCGGAGAAATCAGGAAGGCCGTTAAAAACGTGACTCCAAAGACATAGCCGCTCCATCTTTGAACAAATTCATTTGAATAGCTGCTATCAAGAGATTCTATGTAAAGTGATAAAAAAGGGACGATCATTGTAATGCTCGCAGATACAAAAAAGTTCACAAACCACATGATGTACAAGTTTTTCTTCCTGTTTGTGATAGAGACCACCTTCTTTATTTATTTCGTGTTCCTTAATAATTATAAAGGAAAATAAACGATCTTTCATCAGATGAATAGGTTGGGCATAGTGAATCTGCATTATTTTCACGAAAATGAAGTGATTTCAAGGTCCGTCTTAATATAATGGTATGAGAATGAAAAGCTGACGAAAAAGTGAGGTGAAACTGGTGGAACAGAAGACGGTGCTTGTGGTCGATTTTGAATTTACGATGCCTGATGGAAAATATCATCCGCAAAATTTTTTTCCTGAAATTATTGAAGCTGGAGTAGTGAAAGCAGCAGATGAAACGATCATAGACACATTCTCTAGCTACGTCAAACCGAAAAAGTTCCCGAAGCTGACGAAGCGCTGTAAATCTTTCCTCGGAATTACGCAGGAGGATGTAGAGAGCGGAATTTCATTTGAGGAATTTATCGAGAAGCTCGTGTCACTTGATGGGGGAGAGAATTGTGCAATTATTACGTGGGGCAACATGGACATGAAGGTATTGAAGCAAAATTGTATGCTCAATCACATTGCCTTTCCTTTTAAGGGGAAGCTGAGGGACCTGGCCTTTGAATATAAAACCTTTTTTGGTGACCGCACACTGACAGGGCTTCGAAAAGCAGCAAAGGAATACGGCAGTGAAGGAGCTGGTAAGCATCATAAAGCACTCGATGATGCCATGACGACTTATCAGCTGTTAACCCTTTTTGAAAAAGACAGAGCCTATGTGGAAAATCCGCAAACAACCAAAATTGGTGAGCTGATCGATTTCTCACATTTTTTTGATTCGGCTGATTAGCGGACGTCTTCTGGAAAATAATCTTTCTCAAGAGAAGATAGGCACGCTCTTGATTTTTCAGCCCATTTGGAATCATCCGCACGGAGTGCTTGTTTCAATTTATCTACAGCTTCTTTCAGTGACTCTTCATAATCAGGGATATCGCCATCATAAGGCTTCACCATATGATGAGGGATATTTGTCTGTTCTCTATAGGCCAAAGCCCGCCTCTCTTGGAAAAAAGGCACGTCTGCTTCTTTCGGATGATGCAGGTCGCCTTGAGTGGGATGTGTCAGAACGGCTTTTACTTGAACGAGATAGGTCGATGGTTTCACTGCTGTCACTTCCCCAACGTATACACCTGTTTTATAAAAACCTTTCACAACTTGTCCAATTTGAATGTCTGTCATGTGAAATTCCTCCATTTCCTTCTCATAGGAAGGTATTTCATTTCTTTTAGCCAATATAGTGAAGTAAACGAGCAAAAGGGGGAATGGCGAGATGTCATTCATCGTACTTTTTCTACTATATTTTCCTGAAGATAAAAGGGAGTACATCCCGGCGGCGATCACCACGGTGATTTTCTTTATTGCTGCGTTTATTTGTTTTCGTCTCATCGTGCGTGCGTCTAAGAAGCAGGAGCGGATAGATGAAAAAAGAACAAAAAAAATGGATTAATCATTTTCTTCTTGTATCTTCAGGAAATTTCACGGTGACGGTTGTTCCAGACTGCAGCGAGCTTTTGAAACGTATGGTTCCATGGTGATTTTCAATAATTGAAAAAGTCACTGTCAGCCCAAGTCCAGTTCCTTTGTTTTTCAAGGTGTAATACGGTTCGCCAAGCTTTTTCATTTGGCTTTCTGTCATACCTACACCGTTATCAACGAAATAAAGGCAGATTTTATGATTTTCTTTCGAAGCAAAAAGTTCAACCTTTCCTTCATGTTCGGGAGCTGCTTCTATCGCATTTTTGATTAAATTAATCATGACTTGCTTGATCTTCGTTACGTCACCTTGAATGTATAAGTCAGGTTCAATGGATTGATGAATCGTGACCGATTTAAAATTTGCATAGGATGTCATCAGTGATGCACATTCCTCAAGTAATTTAGATAGATTAAGAGATTCAATTTGATAATAGTTTTGTTTTGCAATGTCAAGATAACTCGTAATAATGTCCTGAGCCCGGTCTAATTCGGACAGAACGAGATTTTTATAATCTTTATTGGCAGGCGGCTCTTTTGTATGATCACTCGAAAAGAGCAATTGAATAAACCCTCTCACAACTGTCAGCGGATTGCGTACTTCATGGGCGACACTTGCAGCAAGTTCACTTACAATGGTCAGTTTTTCTGACTGGACAAGCTGTGTTCTCATTTCCGCATTTTCTTTAACGAATTCAATACAATAGATACTGAGCACAAGAAAGAATATGTAGTAAAGAGTTGAGAAAAATAACTCAAGGAGCTTTTGCTGCATAATAAAAGCTGGGCTGTATTCAAGTAAGCTGACCGCAAGCAGTCCAATGTAAATAAAGAATCCTTTGGATAAACCGATAAGCACTCCGTAAAAAAGCTTATTTGGCTTCGAATATTGATGCCATTTTCGGTAGAACAGGAATGGGATGAAAAAGTAAATTGGGACAACAATGAGTCCAATCCATAAGAAAGAGCCATACATCACGAATTTGACAATGATGCTTATCAAGATGGCAACGCTCCCCGCCATGTATCCTCCGTATAAAATAGCAAGTACAAGGGGAATAGATTGAAGCCCAGTCTGCAAATCTAAAATCGAACCAACTGGATACATAATACATAGTGCTGAAGAGATGGATGCGAATACTGTGATGAGCAGTTTATTCGTTTTTGGGAAATGAGCAGGGGTCCGGCTTAACCATAGCGCATGATATAAAAAGATTGGAAATAGAATAAAAGATACATGGAGCAGAAAATCCTTGAACATTTCCATTTAAATGCTCTCCTCGTAAATAATAGTAATTCCTCTCATTATATCATTTCATGTACAAAGTAGATATGATAAAAGGAGGGTTTTTTTCTTTAAAAAGAACACCCGTTAGGATGTTCTTTCTACCGTATAGATCTTATTCAGCTGATGGCGTGAACGCTTGATGAAGACGTTTCAGTCCTTCTTTGACTGTTGAAGCAGGACAGCCGAGATTCATCCGAATAAAGCCGTCTCCTTCGTGTCCGTACACGTGGCCAAGCTCTAGGATCACTTTCCCTTTTTTTAGCAGATTCCGCTTTAATTCCGCTAGACTGTATTGATAATCCTGAATGTCCAGCCACAATAAATAAGAAGCATCTGGTTTCATATAACGCATATTTGGAAGATATTCGTCAATATAATCCATGGCCATCTTCATGTTGCCTTCGAGATAAAGAACAAGGGCATCAAGCCACTCATCCCCGTGACGGTATGCTGCTTCCATCGCTGGAATCGCAAATGCATTCAGTTTGGACAGTCCGTTTCTTTGCAATTCATTGGTGAAAAGGGTTCTTTTTTCTTCATCTGAAATGATAATAGCAGATGCCTGCAGACCCGCTAGATTAAAGGTTTTACTCGGCGCAATACACGTTACCGTGATATGTGCAATGTCGTCAGAAAGGCTGGCGAAGGGCACATGCTGCTTCCCGTAAAGCATTAAATCTGAATGAATCTCATCTGAAACGACTGTGACTCCATGCTTCACACAGAGGTCTCCAACTCGCTTTAATTCCTCTTTTGTCCACGCTCTTCCAGACGGATTATGCGGATGACATAGGAACATCAGCTTTGCTTGTGGCCTGCTCAGTTTTTTCTCTAAATCATCAAAATCCATCATATAACGGTTGTTTTCTATTTTTAAAGGATTGGTTGAGACTGTACGTCCATTTCGCTCAATCATTTGATAAAAAGGTGTATACACTGGTGACTGTATAACTACTTCGTCATGCGGTGCTGTAAAGGCTTGAACTGCAAAACTAAGAGCCGTTACGATGCCTGGTGTAAAAGTGACCGCTTCTGTCTGAATGGTCCATCCGTGTCTTCTTTTGAGCCATCCAGCTACTGCCTGCTGCGTATCCTGATCTTGAAATGCATAGCCAAATACACCATGGTCTAATCGCTCTTTCAATGCATCAAGGACGACCTGCGGCGCTTTAAAATCCATATCGGCCACCCACATCGGGAGGGCATCTGTTGTCAGGAACAAAGACTCTGCTTGATCCCATTTCACTGATTTTGAACCTTTACGTATGATCTGTTCGTCGAAATTCATGAAACCCACCTCTAGCTGTTTTTCAACCATTCTTGGTTGTGCTAAAATAAACATCACAAAATTTATTATAAGCGGTGATACCGATGAAAGATAGTCAAGCTGTAGAAGAGATGATTCAATTCATTAAGGCATGGGACCCTTTTCATTATGGAGAGGATTTTTATGAAACGGAGCCTGCTGACGTCATCAGTGCATTATACGACGCAGAAGATCCGTTAACTTTAGCAAAAGAGATTCAAGCCATCTACCATCACTCATTTGAACAGCTTCTTCCGATAGAGAGCTGTCAGCATACAGCGAATCAGCTTTTTGTCTTGCGAGACAACAGCTCCTGTTCACGCTAAGACAGGCTGAAATGTCCGATTTGATCAGACACAAAGACCGGATTTTCCTCAGGAATGAGGTGCCCGGTTTTTTTTAATGCATGTAAGGTCGAATTCGGCAGATCTTTGTGCAGTCTTTCGCCTATTTGAATGGGAACGATTCGATCTTCCTCGCCCCAAATAAGCAGCACGGGTGTTTCCATTTTCTTTAAAACGTCCGAGGTTAAATCTCCTTCCCGGTGCCGAATCAAACGAAAGATTCCCCGAAAGATTTGATCATCTGAAAACGGTTTTAAATATCCGTCGACCATCTCTTGATCAATGATGGAGTGATCATGCACAACAGCCGTTAAATTTTTCATAATGCCTTGCTTTAAAAGCTTTCTTTTTAGATACAGATAAAAATAAGGAATATATGTGCTGTAAACAAGTGATCTTTTTGACTTATTTAAATATCCTGAGCTGCACAAAAGAACCGCCTTTTCAAATAGGTCCGGCCGTTCAGTAGCAGCGTATAAGGCGATTTGTCCGCCCATTGAATGGCCGACTAGAATTGCATGCTGAATCTGTAAATAACCAGCTAGCTCTATAATAATTTTTCCCATGTTGCGATAGCTGTAAATAAACGTATTCGACTTCTCGGACTGTCCAAATGGCGGCAGATCAATCGCAATTAAGTTGAAGTCCTGTTTCAGAAGCGGGATGAGCTTTCGATAGCTGAAGGTAGAAGAGAAGAGACCGTGAATTAAGATCAATGTCTTCTTGCCTTCATTTGGATAGTGCTCGTAATAGATATCTAAACCGAATGTACTTTTCATATAAGCTGGCTGAACAATGTCCACATTCTTCACTCCGATACTTGATACTCTCTCTGTTAGGTGACTGTATTGTACCCTAAAAAGTGGATTTTAAGCTATCATTAGAATCTTTTCCCTGCTTAGCATAATGGGAAAAACGTGCTATAATGTTCAGAAGATTTTTTAAAACTAGCTTTTATAATCTGAGGTGTGAAATCAAATGAAACTAACAGAAAAAGAAACTGAAATATTAGAGATTTTAGATGAAAACAGCCGCGCCGATTTAAATACAATTGCAAAAATGGCAGGCGTGACAACAGAAGAAGCCGAAGCCATCATTCAAAAACTTGAAGATCAAAAAGTCATTATTGATTATTCAACCATGATTGACTGGCGAAAAGTGGATGGCCATGAAGGCGTTACAGCAATGATTGATGTAAAAGTGACACCAAAAAGAGGCGTCGGATTTGATGAAATTGCTGAACGGATTTATCGGTTTCAGGAAGTGGAATCTGTCTATCTCATGTCAGGTGTTTACGATTTATCCGTTGTGATCCGCGGAAGATCAATGTCTGATATTGCCCGCTTCGTATCTGAAAAATTATCGACACTTGATTCCGTTGTTTCAACAACTACCCACTTTATTTTGAAAAGATATAAACATGATGGGAAAGTGTTTGAAACAGGAGACGATGACAAAAGAATCGTGGTGTCTCCTTAAATGAAAAAGTCTTATTTATCTGAAACGGTACAAAGCATTCAGCCGTCAGGTATTCGGAAATTCTTTGATTTGGCTGCCACAATGGAAGGGGTTATCTCCCTTGGTGTGGGTGAGCCAGATTTCGTGACAGCTTGGAATGTCAGAGAAGCAAGTATTATGTCATTAGAACAGGGACTGACCTCTTATACGGCGAATGCCGGTTTAATTTCTTTGCGAAAAGAACTGAGCCACTACTTATATAAGCGGTTTCACATTGACTACAGTCCAGAAGAAGAACTCATTATCACAGTTGGCGGAAGCCAGGCACTTGATCTGGCCTTTCGTGCGATTTTAAACAGCGGGGATGAAGTGATCATTCCAGAACCTTGTTTCGTAGCATACGGGGCACTTACGACACTTGCAGGCGGAGTGCCTGTCTATTTAAGTACATCCGCTGAAAAAGATTTCAAAGCAGATTCTGCGGATCTTCGCACGAAGCTGACGCCGAAGACAAAAGCCATTTTGCTTTGCTCGCCATCAAATCCGACTGGGTCTGTTTATTCAAAGGAAGAGCTTGAAGATATTGCTCAATTTGCGAAAGAGCATGACCTGCTTATTATTACGGATGAGATTTATGCAGAGCTGACGTACGATGAAGCTTTTACAAGCGTCGCAGCTATTCAAGATATGAAGGAAAGAACGATCTTGATTTCAGGCTTTTCTAAAGGGTTTGCCATGACGGGCTGGCGTTTAGGATATGTGGCAGCACCACCTGTACTGCGGGATGCCATGCTGAAAATACATCAATATTCTATGATGTGCGCACCGGCGATGGCACAATATGCGGCAGAAGAAGCATTAAAAAATGGGCTTGAAGATGTAGAGAAAATGAAGAAAAGCTACAGAAGACGCCGTAATTTGTTTGTCGGCTCCTTAAATGAACTAGGACTGACATGCCATCAGCCAAACGGAGCGTTTTACGCGTTCCCATCGATTAAAAGCACAGGCATGACTTCAGAACAATTTGCTGAGGAGCTGCTCCTAAGTGAAAAAGTCGCTGTTGTTCCTGGGAATGTATTCGGACCGAGCGGTGAAGGTCATATCCGCTGTTCATATGCTTCGTCACTTGATCATCTTCAGGAATCACTTTCAAGAATTCAGCGCTTTTTGCAGGCTCGACAAGTGAAGGAAGAAGCATCAGCCATCTTAAAATAAAAAAAGGCATCAATCCAAACGGACTCATGCCTCACAAATTAGGGGGGAATACTAGAAAGCATTCTTGTTTTCAGGTATTCCCCCTTTTGTTCTCATCTAAACCCATTTAAAAAATATTTTGCGTAACTGCCCGTTCTGTGATATAGTTTTTAATTGCGTATAAACGAATATTAAAACATTTATTTAGGAGTTGTTATCATGGCGACAAAGTTTGAAGTAGGCAGTGTTTACACTGGTAAAGTAACAGGATTACAAGCGTATGGTGCGTTTGTTGCATTAGATGAAGAAACTCAAGGACTTGTGCATATTTCTGAAGTAACACATGGCTTTGTAAAAGACATCAACGAGCACCTTTCAATTGGTGACGAAGTACAAGTAAAAGTTCTTTCTGTTGATGAAAATGCAGGTAAAATCAGCCTTTCTATCCGTGCGACACAAGAAGCACCTGAAAGAAAAGAAAGCAAACCAAAGAAACAAAGACCACAGCAAGTGAAAGAAGAAGCTGCTGCACCACAAGGTTTCAATACACTTAAAGATAAACTTGAAGAGTGGATTGAGCAATCAAACCGTAAAGATCTTATCAAGAAATAATAAAAAAGCACCGCTTCAAACGGTGCCTTAGATTGTTGACAAAGGGCTAAAATGATCTTTATTTTAGCCCTTTGTCTTCTTTTTCAGCGTGATAGAAAACCTTTGAAGTCTAGGAAGGGCTGCTACTTTTGCGGAGCGAATTTAGAATTCTTGAGCACCAGCGCGCAGACCTGACAAAGAATGCGAGGGTTTGTCTACACGCTGAGGCTGCCTCATGTAGGCAGCCTTTTTTTATGTCCTTTTATTTAACGAACTTCTGGGTTCGGCTCGTCACGGCGAACAGCTTCTTCGCTTGGTTTGAACAACAGACCAAGGTTGACAAGACCTGCAATTCCAACAAGACCATAAATAATACGTGATAATGCAGAACCTTGTCCGCCAAAGATCGCTGCTACTAAGTCAAATTGAAAAAAGCCGATTAGTCCCCAGTTAATAGCACCGATAATCGTGAGCACGAGGGCAATACGCTGAATAGCACTCATCGTGATTCCTCCTTTCGCTACAGCATCAATACATTTATATTTTGCAGATTTTTAGCCAAACTATGCGTAAGAAAATGGATGAAAGCAAATTACTTTACTTTTGGAATGAATGAGGCGCATAATGTAGCGCGAGGAGGAGATCACATGGATCGATTTACTTATTGGAACCCAACGAAATTAATTTTTGGAAAGGGAGAAGTATCAGCCCTTTCAGATGAACTCAAACACTACGGAAAAAACGTATTACTTGTATATGGTGGAGGCAGTATTAAACGAAACGGCCTTTATGACCAAGTTGTCAGCATCCTAAAAGAATCAGGAGCTGCCATCACTGAACTTGCTGGTGTAGAGCCTAACCCGCGCTTAACAACAGTAAGAAAAGGGGTAGAGCTTTGCAAAGAAAACAACATTGATTTTATTTTGGCAGTTGGCGGCGGCAGTGTCATTGATGCCACAAAAGCAATCGCAGCTGGTGCGAAGTACGATGGAGATGCTTGGGATATCGTGACACGCAAACACGTCCCAATGGAAGCTATTCCGTTCGGTACTGTGTTAACACTTGCCGCAACAGGCTCTGAAATGAACTCAGGATCAGTTATCACAAACTGGGAAACAAATGAGAAGTATGGCTGGGGAAGTCCAGCAGTTTTCCCGAAATTCTCTATTCTTGATCCAGTTAACACATTCACTGTGCCTAAAAATCATACGATCTATGGCATGGTTGACATGATGTCACATGTGTTCGAGCAATATTTCCATCACACAGAAAATACACCTTATCAAGATCGTATGTGTGAAGGACTTCTTCGCACTGTCATTGAAACGGCACCGAAGTTGATCAACGATCTAGAGAACTACGAGCTGCGTGAAACGATTTTATTCACTGGCACAATTGCACTTAATGGCATGCTTTCAATGGGGGCACGTGGTGACTGGGCATCTCATAACATTGAGCATGCAGTATCTGCTGTCTATGATATTCCTCATGCAGGCGGTCTTGCGATCTTGTTCCCGAACTGGATGAAACATGTGATTCAAGAAAACCCAGGCCGTTTTAAACAATTAGCGGTGCGTGTATTCGATGTAGATCCTGCGGGCAAAACAGACGAAGAAGTTGGCTTAGAAGGAATCGACAAGCTGTCAGCTTTCTGGACAAGTCTTGGTGCACCAAGCCGTTTGGCGGATTATGACATCAACGATGAGAAAATTGATTTAATTGCAGACCGTGCAATGGCACGCGGTGAATTTGGTCAATTTAAAAAGCTGAACAAAGAAGATGTTTTAGCCATTTTGAACGCTTCTTTATAATTGAATAACAAAGGGATAGCTGCTTGCGGGCAGTTATCTTTTTTTGAGTTCATCGTGTACATATGTTACAGTAGTCTTTCATGTTTTTGGATATATTCGTTGTAAGGAGATGTTTCAACAGATGGAGAATTTTATTTACTATAATCCAACTAAATTGATGTTTGGAAAAGGACAGCTAGAAGGACTCAAAAGCGAACTCGCTCGTTATGGAAAACGAGTGTTACTTGTATATGGTGGAGGCAGCATTAAGAAAAATGGCCTTTATGACAAAGTCATCAGTGCGTTAAAAGAAGCAGATGCTGAAGTATTTGAGCTGTCTGGCGTTGAACCAAACCCGCGCCTCACAACAGTGAAGAAGGGAATCGATATCTGCCAAAAGGAGAACATTGATTTCTTATTAGCCGTTGGCGGCGGAAGTGTGATCGACTGTACAAAAGCGATTGCAGCCGGAGCAGAGTATGACGGTGATGTGTGGGATATTATTTCAAAGAAAACAACCGCTCAAAAAGCGCTGCCGTTTGGCACAGTGCTGACACTTGCAGCAACTGGTTCAGAAATGAACCCGGACTCTGTCATCACAAACTGGGAAACGAATGAAAAATATGTGTGGGGCAGCTCTGTCACTCACCCTGCTTTTTCAATTCTAGACCCTGAGCATACGTATTCTGTGCCAGAAAACCAGACGGTGTATGGTATGGTCGATATGATGAGCCACGTTTTTGAGCAATACTTCCATAATGTAAAAAACACGCCTTTACAGGACCGGATGTGTTTTGCTGTTCTTCAAACGGTCATCGAGACAGCACCAAAACTGCTGGAGGACTTACAAAACTATGAGCATCGTGAAACGATTCTCTATGCAGGAACGATTGCTTTAAATGGCACACTGCAAATGGGTTACTTTGGCGACTGGGCGTCCCACACGATTGAGCATGCTGTATCGGCTGTCTATGACATTCCGCATGCAGGCGGGCTTGCTATTCTCTTCCCAAACTGGATGCGCCACACGCTCGATCATAATGTGGAACGCTTTAAAAACCTTATGCTGAACATGTTTGACATCGAAACAGAAGGAAAATCAGATCGTGACATCGCATTAGAAGGAATCGACAAACTGTCAGCTTTCTGGACAAGCCTTGGTGCACCAAGCCGTTTAGCTGATTATGACATTGGTGAGGATCAGCTGGACAAAATTGCCGACATTGCAGCAAAAGAAATGGAATACGGTGGTTTTGGAAACTTTATGAAACTTAACCGTGATGATATTCTAGCGATTTTGAAAGCTTCTTTATAATCCAGATTGCCGCTTTTCATCCAGAAAAGCGGCTTTTTGCTATGCCAGTGACGATCACTTGATTTCAATAGCTAGTTCCGCTAAAGTGAAAGGGACAGAACTAACGTAATGGAGGGCTTACAAGCGATGACACATATTCAATTTGACTACTCGAAAGCGTTACCTTTCTTTCAAGAACATGAGCTTACATATTTAAAAGATTTTGTGAAGGTAGCCCATCATAATATTCATGAACAAACGGGTGCAGGCAGTGACTATTTAGGCTGGGTGGACTTGCCGAAGCAATATGACCGTGAAGAGTTTGCCCGCATTAAAAAAAGTGCAGACAAAATTAAGTCTGACTCTGACGTCCTGCTCGTTGTCGGAATCGGCGGATCATATTTAGGTGCACGTGCGGCGATTGAATTTTTGAACCATTCTTTCTATAACACTTTGCCAAAAGGCAAGCGCAAGACACCGCAAATCATTTTTATTGGAAACAACATCAGTTCTTCTTATTTAACAGATGTGATGGATCTATTGGAAGATGCAGATTTCTCCATTAACGTGATTTCAAAATCTGGTACAACAACAGAGCCAGCCATTGCGTTCCGCATCTTTAAAAAGCTCCTCATTGAAAAATACGGTGCTGAAGAAGCGAAAAAACGTATTTATGCGACAACTGACAAGGCACGCGGTGCACTTAAAACATTAGCAACTGAAGAAGGCTACGAATCATTTATCATCCCTGATGATGTTGGTGGACGCTATTCTGTATTAACAGCAGTCGGTCTTTTGCCAATCGCTGTGAGCGGTGCAGACATTGATCAGATGATGGAAGGTGCGGCAAAAGCAAGCGAAGACTTCGCTTCATCTGAGCTTTCTGAAAATGCAGCTTACCAATATGCTGTCGTCCGCAATGTCCTTTACAATAAAGGCAGAACGATTGAAATGCTGATTAACTATGAGCCAGGCCTGCAATATTTCGCAGAATGGTGGAAGCAATTATTTGGTGAAAGTGAAGGGAAAGATGAAAAAGGAATCTATCCTTCATCTGCTAACTTCTCAACAGATCTTCATTCACTTGGCCAATATGTTCAAGAAGGAAGAAGAGACTTGTTTGAAACAATCGTCAATGTAGAGAAGCCTCGACATGAGCTTGTAATTGAAGCAGAAGAACAAGACCTTGATGGCTTGAACTATCTAGCAGGAAAAACGGTTGATTTCGTCAATAAAAAAGCATTTGAAGGAACGATGCTTGCCCATACAGATGGAAAAGTACCGAACCTTATCGTGACAATTCCTGAAATGGATGCTTATACATTCGGATACCTCGTGTACTTCTTTGAGAAAGCATGTGCGATGTCTGGATATTTACTAGGCGTCAATCCATTTGATCAGCCTGGAGTAGAAGCTTATAAAGTGAATATGTTTGCTTTACTAGGAAAACCAGGCTTCGAAGAGAAAAAAGCAGAGCTTGAAAGCCGCCTGAAACAATCATAAGAATAAAAAAGCACACCTTTTCATAAAGGTGTGCCTTTTTTGTTTTCTTCAGATTCCTGTGCAAGCTTTCCTATGTTCTGTACATAGAATAATGAATGGAGGAGGGTGAAAAATGAGGACGAATCATATTTATATTCATGATATTTCTGGTCAGGCGATCGTGAACTTTGGCAATGTCGGACGCATTTGTTCTAAGAGTGCTACGAAGGAAACAGCAGGTTCCGGCAGTGATAACGAGACGAATCAATCAACCAATCAAAGCTCATTTGATGCTGCGTTTTCAAACAATGTCCAAATCGCGAGAGGAAATGTATGAATTCCTCTCTTTAACGAACCCTAATACAAAAAGGAGGGTTTCGTATGATTCATGTACCATCCAGGCTGCCTGGTGAAAGCTTTTCACTTTACCATTTAGAAGAAACGATGAAGCCGCTCGGTTACGTCATTAATGGGAACTGGGATTATGATCACGGATATTTTGATTATAAAATTGATAACCGTGATGGCTATACCTTTCTCAGAGTTCCTTTTACAGCCGAGAAAGGCCAGCTCGATCAGCCTGGTGTTGTGGTGAAAATGGGACATCCATTTCTCTTAAAGCATGTCTATCAAGACAAGTTAGATGATCATGCGATGGTTGGAAATGTGGGCGCATCCTTTAACCAATTCCAAGAACCAAAAGAGAAAGATGGGGATGTATCAAAGGCTTATGCTGAGATTGGCTTTTCGCTCGTCAAGGAATTAGAAGACGCACTGCTTTAAAGGCTGATCAGTTCATCCTCTGGATGAAGCTCATAGCTAAAGGGAGGATTCATCATGGGTCCTTCTTTTTTTTGTACGCCGACGATGATCACATGATGCTCTAAAAAATGATGGAGCGCTGTTAAGAATGTTTCTCCGGCTAATGAAGCTGGTACAGGTATGATGGTGACGTGTTTATGCAGCGTCATATGTCGTTTTTTCTTAAACGCCGTGAGTTGTTCCTTTATTAGAAAATGTTCAACCATTAAATGATTGACAGCATCAGAGGTATGAATGACTTGGTTGGCACCAGCACGCTCGGCATTCTTCACGTAACGATCTGTTAAAATTTCAATTAAACAATATAGCGAAGGGTTTAATCCTTTTGCTGCAAGTAAGGTCAAAACACTCTGCATATCGGCTGTCACTTCATTTTCATGCTGATCCGCGGTAATCATCAGTGCATCTGCACCGGTAATGTTGGCTTTACGCAGTGTGACGTCTTCGGTCCCGTGTCCTTTAATAAAATGAACATTCTCTAAAAGAGGCCCCTCTTTCAAGGAGTCATCAATCAGCACAATCGGCATAGCTGGATCAATCGTTTGAAACGACTGAAGCAGTTTGTTCGTTTTCTCATTCCAGCCGACGATAATGAGATGTCCTTTACCCTTAAAGGCTACCTTGCCCTCAACATAATGGTGCTGCTTGCTGAACACAGCGGCGGCAAGTGTGGCGAAATAAGCGGTGACAAAGCTGGCTCCGATAAAAATGAGCGCCATACCTGCCACCTGCCCTGGCATGGTTTGCGGCACAAAATCACCGTAACCAACCGTAGAGACTGTAATAAGCGCCCACCAGATCCCATCAAAGATCGTATGATACTGCTTCGGTTCAAGTAAAACGATTAATTGTCCAAAAAAGAGAAGCAAGAAACAGATGATGATGGCAATTCGAAGATAAAGCGGCCACCTTAGCCAAGCAATAAAGATACGGTTTGATTTCATCGGACTCTTCCTTTCAGGAGACTGCTAATGTCAGTATGCCCGATTGGGAACACATTTTTTCATCTTTGTCATGTATTGAAATAGAACCCATATCTTAAAATAAGGGAGAAGAAGGAGGGAATTCGAATGTCGTTTGTTCAAAAGACCGTACTTCTTTTTATTGGTGTGCATTTTTTATCATCAGCTGTCATCTTACTCGTGTTTGATTTAAATGCTGTGAATCATTTTATGAATGATTTTTCATGGCTGCACTTTTTTCAAGACCTTTATGGTACGGGAACCTTTTATACAGCTTGCTTAGGTGTGTTCTTCTTTTTCATTGGTGCGGTTATCCCCCTGAAAAAGACCTAGTGCTTTTTGCTGTACATGGTACATAAAAGTCATTAAAATTGTAAATAAATATATAAAATAAAAGGAAGCTGATGAGCATGCTGTTTTTTTATTTTTTAACATTTGCCGCATTGGGATTATCATTTTGGGCACAATTTAAAGTGAAGAATAATTTTGAAAAGTATTCAAAGGTTGAAGCATCCAGTATGAAAACAGGTGCTGAAACCGCTCGATATATTTTAGATCGCAACGGGTTATACGACGTGCCTGTTGAACCGGTAAGAGGAACTTTGACTGATCATTACGACCCGACGCAGCGTGTGGTTCGTTTATCTGAACCTGTGTACTACGGCCATTCCATTTCGGCCATTTCAGTCGCATCACACGAGGTTGGACATGCCTTGCAGCATCAGGAATCCTATGGTGCGCTTGTTTTGAGACATAAGATCTTTCCTGTCGTGAACTTTGCATCTGGTGTTGCTCCGCTTCTTTTCCTTGGTGGAATTTTGCTCAGCAGCCTTAACTTAATCGGGCTTGGGATTATTTTGTTCTCAGCAGCTGTATTCTTTCAGCTTGTGACATTGCCTGTCGAGTTTAATGCAAGTTCTCGTGCAAAAGATATCATTGTTTCAGAAGGAATCATTAGAAGCAGTGAAGAAAGAGGTGTGAACAAGGTGTTAAATGCTGCAGCTCTGACGTACGTAGCAGCGGCCCTTGTCTCCCTGTTTGAATTGCTCCGTTTTGTAATGATCTTCCTAAATGGCCGTAATGATTAATTGATGCCAGAGGAGGTGAGCCCTTACCAGTGTTAGGTAAGGGTTTTTTTGTATATTTTAAACGTATTTTTAGTCATATTACTCATTGCTGCGACAGCATTTTTTGTTGTCACTGAATTTGCGATTGTGAAAATTAGAGGCTCTAAAATCAACCAGCTGATCGAAAGCGGTGATAAGAGAGCCATCCATGTTCAAAAGCTGATATCAAATCTCGACGAATATTTATCCGCCTGCCAACTTGGCATTACCATCACGGCCTTAGGTCTAGGGTGGCTGGGTGAACCGACGGTGGAGCATTTTCTGCATCCGCTGTTTGAAAAAATCGGGCTTCATTCTGCATTGACTGACATCCTTTCGTTTATCATCGCATTTGTGATCATTACGTTTTTACATGTCGTGGTGGGAGAGCTCGCGCCTAAAACAATTGCCATTCAAAAGGCAGAGGCCGTCAGCCTTGTGACAGCAAAACCACTCATCTTTTTCTATAAAGTCATGTACCCGTTTATTAAGGCGTTAAATGGGGCTGCACGAAGCATCGTGAAATTATTTGGTTATCATTCTGTCAAAGAACATGAAGTGGCGATCAGTGAGGAAGAATTGCGACTCATTTTATCTGAAAGCTATGAGAAGGGTGAGATTAACCAATCTGAGTACAAATATGTGAATAAAATCTTTGAATTTGATAACCGAGTGGCGAGAGAGATCATGATCCCGCGTACAGAAATTTCAGCCATAGAGATTGAACAGACCTTAGAAGACGTGACCCATTATATGCTGAACGAAAGGTACACACGCTACCCTGTTATTAAAGAAGACAAAGATCATGTGATTGGTGTTATTAATAGTAAAGATGTATTTAAGGCCAGCTTCCTAAATCAAGATGTATCTATTGAAGACTTAATGCGTCCGGTGATCCGAGTGATTGAAAGCACCCCTGTTCAAGAATTGCTCATTTTGATGCAAAAGGAACGGATTCATATGTCAGTGCTCGTAGATGAATACGGAGGTACAGCGGGACTTGTCACAGTAGAGGACATATTAGAGGAAATTGTCGGAGAGATTCGAGACGAATATGATCAGGATGAAACACCTCATATCGTTAAAAAAGGTGATTTTCATTATGTGATGGATGGGAAAGCATTGATTGATGAAGTAAATGATTTATTGGATTTAGCCATTGAAAATGATGATGTTGATACAATTGCAGGCTGGATGATGACGCATAAATTTGATTTTGACATTGGAGATACGATTGAAGCAGAAGGCTGTGAATTTACGATCATTGATGCTGAAGACCACCATATTCGAACCATTGAAGTCAAAAAGGTTCACTTTTCTTAAAAACCTCGCATTGCTTGACGAGGTTTTTTTGCTTGGTAAACTTTAGATAAGAAGATTTGTTTCACATAAAAAGGGTATGGTTTTTATAGAAACATCAAAAAGGAGCAGCTCATATGAAAAAAATCAATGTACAAACAGACAGACGCGATGACATGATCGATGTCACACACGAGGTTCTCCAATATGTCAGGGAAACAGGCATACAAAACGGAACTGTCATCGTCTATTGTCCACATACGACAGCTGGGATCACCATTAATGAAAATGCGGATCCAGATGTGAAACGAGATATGCTTCGCCGGCTTGATGAAGTCTTTCCATGGAAACATCCAAAGGATCGCCATATGGAAGGAAATACGGCAGCACATATGAAAGCGAGTTATATGGGGGCGTCTCAGCATGTTCTCATTCATGATGGAGATCTTGTGCTAGGCACGTGGCAGGGAATCTATTTCTGTGAGTTTGACGGGCCGAGGCATCGTCATTTTTATGTACAAGTGATGTCAAACGAGTAAGAGATGGGGGAAATAAATGGGGGATATCAAAAAGTTGCAAATCGAACATGGAATCATTCAAGCGCCAATGGCAGGAGGAGTTGTGACACCGCAGCTGGCAGCCGCTGTTTCAAATTACGGAGGGCTTGGCAGTCTGGCAAGTGGATATGTGCATCCTGACGATTTAAGACAGCAGATTAGACAGGTCAAACAGCTGACATCTCGCCTGTTTCAGGTCAATGTGTTTGTACCAGAGCCAATTCCTGATGTGAAAAAAGAGGATGTGGCATTTTGGGAGAGGAAACTGCCTGTATGGCCCGAAGCTCATAGGATGCCAAGCGAAGAAGAATTGTGGGATGATTTTGAACAAAAAATCAACATTCTTCTGGAAGAAGACGTTCCGATTGTTTCCTTTACATTTGCCTGTCCAAAAGAACAAACGATTCACCGCCTAAAACAAAAGGGGATCTTTTTAATCGGAACGGCCACAACAAAAGAGGAAGCACTGCTTTTAGAGGAAAAGGGAATGGATGCCATTGTTCTGCAAGGATGTGAAGCAGGAGGGCACCGCGGCACATTTTTACGTGCAAAAGGAGACGCTCTGCTGGGACTCATCAGCCTGATCTCAGATGTCAAACGGGTCTGCCGCGTGCCTTTGATTGCCGCAGGAGGCATCACGGACCGATCAGGTGTCAAAGCAGCGCTAGCGCTTGGAGCAGATGCGGTTCAAATCGGTACACGGTTTTTAGCCAGCAAGGAAAGTGCTGCGGCAGAAGTATATAAGAAGGCTATTTTACAGGCAGAAGGCAGTGAAACAAAGGTGACCAGACTTTTTTCTGGGAAAAGAGCGAGAGGTATTGTGAATCAGTGGATGGAGGATGAAAGCCTGCATGAAGATCGGGTTCTTCCTTATCCAGTTCAGCATGTATGCACAACACCGATGCGAAAAGCAGCTGCTGCCGGCGGTAACCCTGATCAAATGGCTTTGTGGGCAGGACAGGGGGTTGGACGTATTCACTCGATTTTAAGCGTTGAAGACATCATGCACGAACTGACGCAGACATAAAAATCATGATGGGTGGTGTGACAGGATGGACATCTTAAAACATTCCTACCGAAAAAAAGGCCAGATTGAATTTTGGTTTGATGATTTCCCTCATTCTCCTGCTGTCCTTACGCCCATTCGTCATTACTATTTTGTTCGCTACGTGAAATGGAGCCGGCACGACTCGCCGGTTACAAGAAAAGATTTAGAAGAAATGGAGGTCCTTGCGAACACGATGCTTGGCACACTCCAAAATTATCGTAAACGCAAGGCATACAAAAGCCCCTTGTCATAACCAAGAGACAAGAGGCTTTTTTTAGCTGCCAAACATTTGCCTGAGATAAATGACATCCATCCGTGTAGTCTGCGGTAATAAATAAGCGGATTGAACCGCACCTGGCCGTCTTCTCTTATTTAGTTTGTCGATAATTTCTGCCGCTGTTAAAATTCCAAGCCCGTGACCGTAATATTGATCTTCTCCTAAGTAAATCACATTTTCTCCGCGCCATTGCGACTGCTGATAGCTAAACTCTGGATTTTCGAAATATAGACAATCCCCATAGATAAAATCATTCCCGCGCTCTGTATAAATCGACAAAGTATCATAGTGCCAGTCATACAGTGTTAAACTGCGAAGTCTCCGATTAAACTTCTCCTCTCCTACTGTTTGCAAGACCCCCATATAAAACACAATGACAATTGCCGTTGCACATTCAAATGCATATTTTGAACCATTTTCAAAAATGTCTTTAATGCCTCTAGATGGCTCCACTTGATAGCGCAGCTCTAGTGCTCCTGCTTCCGATACTCGCCAAAACGCATCATTTGCACGCGATCTTTGAAAGATGGCAAATGAGGCACCGCTTTTATTCAAATCTCTTGCAGCATTCATAATGTTCGATCTTAAAGTGACCTCAAATAGCAAATCAGATGCTTGCCTATAGCGGAACGTATCATTTGAGGCTTGTAACTGCATCAAAATGCTCCGCTTTTGTCCCTCTAGCTGAAACGATGCCAGCTGCTCATTTGTCACTGGCTGCCCTGAAAGGATAATCATATGAAAAGCGCCCCCTTTTGTATTAGCGTATGCAGGGTGCTTGGGCAAGGAATCAATTTGTGAAAATAAACAAAATAGCATCCTTTTTATTTGAAAAACATGAAAATACTATGAAGATGTCCGATATAAAACATATCGTTTAAAAGGAGGAAAAACATGAAAAGTGCAATAAAATGGTTGAAAAAACCATCGATTTCCAAGAGACTGATTATTTCATTCACACTTGTTCTCGTCTTGCCAATCATTACACTTAGTACAATTTCATATCAGATTGCCAAAGAAGAATTAGATCATGAAATCATGTACGGAGCAAAAGCAAGAGTCAATGATATGAATGACATGATCGAGCAAAAGCTTTTGAATAAAGAAAACGCGGTGAAACTTTTTACTCAAACAACTACTGCTGCAGACTTTAAAAAGAAAAACCAGGACGAACTGTATGAGCATTTTGAAATATACAGCAAAATCAACGAAGATGATGTAGTTGGATTTTATGCAGCAAGTAAAAATCGTGATTTCATTCAGTTTCCTAAAGTAGACATGCCAAAAGGCTATGACCCAACAACACGCGATTGGTATCAGCAAGCGATGCAGGATGAAAAAGGTGAGCCAGTTGTCACCAATCCATACATTTCTGCTACAACAAACGGCATGGTGGTTACGATTGCCCAGCGCCTGAAGGACGGGTCGGGAGCAATCGGAATCGACATTGATGTGCAAGACATTGTTGATAAAATCAAAGAAATTAAAATTGGACGAGAAGGATATCCAATTATTGCAAATAAAAGCAAACAAATTGTAGCCCATCCAGAAGAAAAATCAGGATCTGAAGTCACAGGAAATATTTCATCAATCCTTTACAGCGGCAAAGAAGGAACATCAACTTATGAGAATAAAGGAGAACAAAAACGTATCGTTTTTGTCACAAATGATTTAACAGGTTGGAAAATTGCTGGAACGATGTTTGTATCAGAAACAGAAGAAGCAGCACAGCCAGTTTGGAATTCTGCCATTATTCTTTTAATTACTTCATTTATCCTTGGCGGTGTCGCTATCTTCTTCATCGTTCGCTCGATCACGATTGGACTGAGAAGGCTTGTTGATTTCTCAGAAAAGGTGAGTGAAGGGGATTTAACAGAAACCCTTGAAACCAAATCGAAGGATGAAATAGGAGACCTCACAAGAAGCTTCAGCAAGATGAGTGAATCTCTTCGTGACGTCATTCGCGCTGTACAGCAATCTGTCGACAACGTCGCTTCGGCTTCAGAGGAGCTGACGGCAAGTGCCAGCCAAACGAGTCAAGCAACAGAGCATATCACGATGTCAATTGAACAATTTTCAAATGGAAATGAAGCACAAAACGAGAAAGTCGAATCCAGTACGAATCAGCTTGTGGCAATGAACGAAGGATTACAAGATATGTCACAAACCTCATCTGAAGTGGCTGCTGTCTCACTTCAATCAACAGAGGCGGCTGGTCAAGGCGGCCGAATTGTTGAAAGCACAGCGAACCAAATGAAACATATTGATACATCTGTACAAGAAGCAGAACAGGTCATGAAAGAATTAGAATACAAGTCTAAAGATATTACGAGTATTTTAAATGTCATTAACGGCATCGCGGATCAAACAAACTTACTTGCGCTTAATGCAGCAATTGAAGCAGCAAGAGCAGGTGAATCAGGACGCGGCTTCTCCGTCGTTGCAGAAGAAGTGAGAAAACTAGCTGTCCAATCCGCAGATTCAGCGAAAGAAATTGAGAAGCTTATCCAAGAAATTGTGTTAGAAATTGCTAAATCTCAAGATATGTTCAAAGCAGTCAATCGAGAAGTAAACGCAGGACTTGGTATGACAGAAGAAGCAAAAGAAAGCTTCCAGCACATTTATGAGGCGGCAGAAGGAATGTCGAAAAAACTGTCGCAATTAAACGATACAGCTATTGACCTATCGAGCGGTTCAAAGCTTGTTTCACAAGCGATGCAGGAAATGCGCCAAGTCTCAAGAGACAGCGCAGCAAACATTCAGGACATTGCGGCTTCGGCAGAAGAGCAGCTAGCATCTATGGAAGAAATCACATCTTCTTCTGTGACACTTGCCAACATGGCGGAGGAACTAAAAGAGCTCACAAGTCAATTTAAAATTAATTAAATAATGATGAAAAAGTATCCAGAATTGTCTGGGTATTTTTTTTATTTTTAAACGTCATTTCCAGTCTCTAAAAATACACCTTTCATCCGATATTAACTTTAGAGAAGTAAAGGGGGAAAGTTAAAATGGGAAAAATGATCCAATGGTTCAAAAAACCATCCATTTCAAAAAAATTAATCATTGCCTTCTTGGTAGTTCTTATCCTGCCGACCGTGGCACTGACAATTAGTGCGTTTTTTACATCAAAGACAGAACTAGACAAACAGATTATGGGCAGTGCGATGAGTCAGGTCAATGCATTTGATACCTTAATCAATGAGAATATTGGCAACAAATCAGATGCTGTGACACTGTTCTCAGATTCACTCAAAGCGTCTAATCTTCAAGAAAAAAATAGAAATGCGACCATTAAAGAATTACAGCAATTTGGAAAAATTAATGAAAAAGATGTTTCTGCGATCTATGCAGGCTCTGAAAAGGGATTGTTTATGCAATACCCAGTTCAAAAGATGCCAGATGGCTACGATCCAAGAGAACGTCCATGGTATCAAGAGGCATTGAAAGCAGAAAACGGCAAACAAGTCATCACAAAACCATATGTAGCAGCATCTACAGGCAAAATGGTTATCACAATTGCCCAAAAAACGAAAGATGGTTCAGGTGTCATTGGTCTTGATATGGAAATTGACAGCCTGCTCCAAAAACTAAAAGAAATCAAAATTGGGCAAAAAGGCTATGCTTTCATCATGGAGAAAGATAAAACAGTTTTAGCAGATCCAACCCAAAAGCCAGGAAGTCAGGTCAATGAAAATCTGGCCAGTATTATTTATAAAAACAAAGAAGGAAGCGGCAGCTATACCCTCAAAGGAACAGATAAAAAGGTTGCATATGTCACCAATGAATTAACCGGCTGGAAAATTGGTGGAACGATGCTCGTATCTGAAGTAGAAGAAGCAGCAAAGCCCGTTTTCAATACTGCCATTATCGTATTCAGTGTCACACTCATTGTAGCAGGCACCCTCATTTTCTTTATCGTCCGCTCTATTTCAAAAAGATTATCCAATCTTGCCCGCTTCTCGAAAAAAGTCAGCGAAGGTGATTTACGCGATAAGCTTCAGATCCAGTCAGATGACGAAATTGGACAAGTTGGTAAAGGCTTTAATACAATGATTGATTCATTGCGATCCCTTATTGGAGCCGTTCAAACTTCAGTTGAAAATGTCGCATCTTCATCAGAAGAACTGACTGCCAGTGCAGGACAGACAAGTAAAGCAACAGAGCATATTACACTAGCCATTGAACAATTCTCCAGCGGAAATGAAAGCCAAAATGATAAAGTCGAATTGAGCTCAGTCGAGTTAGAAGAAATGAACCGTGGTCTTCAACATATGAATGAATCGGCTGAATCTATTACGGCTTCATCGATCAAATCAACAGATATCGCAGGAGAAGGCGGCCAGCTTGTTGAAAAAACGGCTTCTCAAATGAATGTCATTGATCAGTCCGTGAAAAAAGCAGAGAACGTCATTAGTGCGCTTGAAAATAAATCTAAAGACATTACCCAAATTCTCGGTGTCATCAATGGAATTGCCGATCAAACGAATTTACTTGCGCTAAATGCAGCGATTGAAGCAGCAAGAGCCGGTGAATCTGGCAGAGGCTTCTCCGTTGTAGCAGAAGAAGTAAGAAAACTGGCGGTTCAATCTGCCAACTCGGCAAAAGAAATTGAGAATTTGATTAAAGAAATCGTGCAAGACATCGACGTATCACAGGAAGTATTCACTGCGGTGAATCGAGAAGTTCAATCAGGCCTAAGCTTCACTGAACAAACGAAAGTAAGCTTCCACAATATTTTCGAAATGACAAAAGAAATTTCTGACCAGCTTCAAACAATGAATCAAACCGTTGTCCAGCTTTCAAAAGGCTCTGCACATGTGTCAGAGGCTGTACGTGAGATTGCAGATGTATCACGTGAAAGCTCGGCAAATATTCAAGACATTGCTGCTTCAGCAGAAGAACAGCTGGCATCAATGGAAGAAATCAGCTCGTCCTCTGCCACACTCTCTTCGATGGCAGAAGAATTACGCGATTTAATTAGCAAATTTAAGGTTGAATAGACAGGAAGAAAAGAGCCTCCAGCTAGAGGCTCTTTTTTATTGGATAAACCAAAAGAAATGGGTATTTATACTTATTTTTTGTTTTTATTGAACATTATTCCTTGAAAAATAATTCATATTACCTAAGAATAGAAGAGAAAGACCACAAATCATAAATCAAAAGGAGTAGAGTCATGAAAAAAATCAACTTTTTTAAGCACTTTACGATGTCGAAGAAATTAATTACTGCATTCTTAGCGATTCTCCTAGTGCCAATTCTCGTATTGGCCGCATTTTCTTATGAAGTGGCATCAAAGTCTCTCAATGATGAGATTATGTCTAGTGCTGCAAATGGTGTTCAACAATTAAACGAACTCATTAATAAAGATATACAGCCTAAAATTGACATTGTTTCATATTTATCCAGATCGGTCAAAAAGGAAGAATTGACTGCTAAAAACAAAGATTTACTCAAATTGAAATTAGAGCAATTATCGGAAACAGATGATGATGTAGTAGAAGTATTTGTTGCAGATCAAAATGGTAAACTAACTGAATATTCCAAGATTCACAAAGGTAATGCAAAGAGCGCAAAAAATGAACCATGGTTTCAGCAATCGATGGGAGAGAAGAAACTCATCATTTCAAATCCTTTTGCCGACAAGTCATCAGATGACCTGCTCATCACAATATCAGAACAGTTAGCAGATGGATCTGGTGTGATTGGGGTGAATGTACGATTAAATACGGTTGTAAAAGATACAAACAGCATCAAAATTGGCCAAGAAGGCTATGCGTTTATCGCCACATCAGATCAGCGTTATGTGGCCCATAAAACCGATAAGGCGGGGACAAAGCTGACTGGTGACTTCATCTCAAAACTATATGATAAAAAAGAAGGCAGCTTTGAATATGAATACAATGGCCAGCCGAAGCAAATGTTTTTTGCCACAAATGAAGCAACCGGCTGGAAGCTAGCTGGAACGATGTATGTGAATGAAGTAAAAGAAGCCGCACAGCCAGTGCTCGACTTAACAATGATTATCCTTGCGGCTGCGATTGCCATTGGCGGAATCGCGATTTATTTTATTATTAAATCGATTCGAAAGCCACTGATAGAGCTCTCTGAATCGGCTGAGAAAATCAGTCAAGGTGATTTGACCCAGCATATTGAAGTTCGTACGCACGATGAAATTGGTAAGCTAGCGCAGAGCTTTAACGACATGTCAGCAAAGCTGAAGCAAGTCATTCAAGCTGTCCAAAATTCCATTGAAAATGTGGCTGCTTCGTCTGAAGAGTTAACGGCAAGTGCAGGACAGACAGCTCAAGCGACTGAGCATATCACATCATCTATTGAACAGTTCTCAAACAGCACTGAACATCAAAATGATATGATCGAAAAAAGCTCAGTCCAGTTAAACGAAATGGATCGGAGCTTATCGCATATGGTCGACACAACCTCTCATATGATGGAATCGTCGATCGAATCGAGCAGAACCGCTCAGGCTGGAGGAGAACTCGTTCAAAAAACAGCAGGTCAAATGCAAACCATAGAGCAGGCAGTAAAAGAAGCAGAGCTTGTCATTGCAGGCTTGGAGCAGAAATCAAAGGATATTACAAACATTCTTGGGGTCATCAACGGTATTGCGGATCAAACGAATCTCCTTGCTTTAAACGCTGCGATCGAAGCCGCACGAGCAGGTGAAGCAGGCAGAGGTTTCTCTGTTGTCGCAGAAGAAGTCCGCAAATTGGCAGAGCAGTCAGGAAGCTCTTCAAAAGAAATTGAAAGCCTGACGAACGAAATTGTGGAGGAAATAGAAAAATCGCAGAAAATGTTTAAACAAGTAGCAGGTGAAGTACAATCTGGATTAAACATTACAGATGAAACGAAAGTGAGTTTTGAGAAAATCACTGATAAAACATCAGAAATGACAGAACAAATGAAACAAATGAACGGATCAGCCAAAGAGCTATCGCATGGCTCAAATGATATTTCTCATGCGGTGAATCAAATCAAAGAGCTCTCAAGAGAAAGCTCAGCAGGCTTCCAAGATATCGCGGCATCAGCAGAAGAACAGCTTGCATCTATGGAAGAGATCAGCTCATCCTCTGCCACTTTATCTCAGATGGCAGAAGAACTAAGGGAGCTCATTAAACAATTTAAAATGTAAGAGAGTAGCGAAACACCTGACGTCAAAACGTCAGGTGTTTTTCCATTCGATGCATATAAATTGGGTAATTTGGACTTATTTAGACTTTAATAAGTTAAAAAAGCAAAGAACCTAGTAGTACTTCCGATATATATACTATCTTACTAAAAGGAGTTTTCTTTTTTATGAAATTCATACAGTATTTCAGAAAGCCATCTATTTCAAAAAAGCTCGTATTCTCTTTCTTATTTATTCTTTTATGCCCAATCATCGTATTGGCATTCTCTTCATACCATACGGCAAGCACCTCCTTAAATGATCAAATTATGCAAAGTGCAAAGGAAAACGTAGAGCAGCTAGATAAAAATATTACGAAGGTTGTAAAAGTGAAAACAGACGCAGCCGATTTCTTTAGCAAATGGATCACGGAGAAAAAGCTCAAGCAAAAAGGAACGACCGATATTCAAGGACGCTTTGAGCAGTTCATGAGCATGAATGATGACACAGAAGGCATTTTTGTCGCTTCAAGTGACGGCAAAGTGTTTTCAAGATATCCTAATCAAAAAATGCCTGCCGATTATGTCGCAACTGAGCGTGATTGGTATAAAGACGGCTGGGCGAAAAACGGTGAGCTGTCTGTTTCAGCACCATATGCAACGGCTTCAACCGGTACACTTGTGGTGACCATCTCTAAAAAATTAGAGGATGGATCAGGCGTCATCGCGATGAACCTAGACATTGCGAATCTAGTTAAAGAGTCCAATAGCATTAACATTGGGAAACAAGGCTTTGCCTTTATTGGAAGTCCAGATCGCACATATGTGGCGCATCCAAAGAAAAAAGCAGGAACAAAAATATCTGGTGGTGAATGGTTAGAAAAACTGTATTCACAAGATAACGGAGCTATGAGCTACATGTTTGAAGGAAAAGAAAAGCAAATGGAGTTCACCACAAACAAGGCGACTGGCTGGAAGATTGTCGGGACGATGTTTGTCAGTGAAGTAGAAGAAGCTGCACAGCCAGTCTTTAACATGGCCGCTATTATTTTAACAGGCGCGCTTATCATTGGCGGGATTCTAATCTTCTTTATCATCCGTTCCATTACAAAACCACTTTCCACTCTTGTCTCTTCTTCGAAGAAGATCAGTCAGGGAGATTTGACAGAAAAAATTGATGTCCGCTCAAAAGATGAAATTGGACAGCTTGGCACAAGCTTTAATGAAATGAGTGAGTCCCTAAGAGATGTTATTCAAGCTGTACAAACATCTGTTGAGAATGTCGCTTCATCATCTGAAGAACTGACGGCGAGCGCAGGTCAAACAACAAAAGCAACCGAACATATTACATCATCTATTGAAACATTCTCAAATGGCAACGAAAATCAAAGCGAAATGGTGGAGCAAAGCGCGGCTCATTTAAAACAAATGAATGAGGGTCTGAACGAAGTTGCCGAAACGTCTGATGTTATCACATCGTCATCTATTCAATCAAAAACAGTTGCGGAAACAGGCGGACAGCTTGTGGAGCAAACTGTTGGCCAAATGAAGACGATTGACCATTCAGTGAAAGAAGCTGAAGGCGTGATCAACGGGCTAGAGCATAAATCAAAAGATATCACAAACATCTTAGGCGTGATTAACGGTATTGCGGATCAAACGAATTTACTTGCACTAAATGCCGCCATTGAAGCAGCACGCGCAGGCGAGTCAGGCAGAGGATTCTCTGTTGTTGCCGAAGAAGTGCGTAAACTAGCGGTTCAATCATCGGATTCAGCAAAAGAGATTGAAAAGCTTGTAAATGAAATCGTCACTGAAATTGAAACATCTCAAAATATGTTCAAAGCAGTGAATGAAGAAGTGAAGAATGGTCTTACAATTACAGATCAAACGAAAGAAAGCTTCTCACAAATAAATGAACAAACAGCGGAAATCGCAGCAAGAATGAATGAAATGAATACAACGGTGCGCGAGCTGTCGAAAGGATCTGAGCAAATTTCTAAAGCAGTGAATGAAATTGCAGATGTATCAAGAGAGAGTTCAGCAAGCATCCAAGATATCGCAGCATCTGCTGAAGAGCAGCTTGCTTCTATGGAAGAGATTAGTTCTTCATCTACGACTCTTTCCCAAATGGCGGAAGAATTACGTGATTTAATTAAAAAATTCAAGATTAGTGAATAAGGTTAAGTGGTTCTCCTCAAGGGGAACCGCTTTTCTTTTTAACAGGACATCTCGTACAATAGAGGAAATCGAAAGAAGAGGAGAGATAGTATGCGTTTATCAGATAAGAAGGTCATTGCGTTTGTCAGCGATGATTTTGAAGATTTAGAGCTGTGGTATCCGGTTCTGCGATTAAGAGAAGAGGGAGCAACTGTCCATCTTGTAGGTGAAAAAGCAAATCATGAGTACATCGGGAAATATGGTGTGCCGGCGGTATCCGATGCAGATTTTTATTCCATTCAAGCTGATGATTATGATGCTGTGCTTGTCCCTGGTGGATGGGCGCCTGATAAACTGCGCCGTTATCCAGAAGTATTAGACATCGTCCGTACATTTGATGCGAAGGCAAAACCAATCGGTCAGATTTGTCATGCCGGCTGGGTGCTGATATCAGCAGGAATCCTGAAAGGCAGACAAGTGACAAGTACACCTGGTATTAAAGATGATATGACAAATGCTGGTGCGGACTGGTTCGATGAGGCAGTCGTCACAGATGGCCACCTCATCTCCAGCAGACGCCCTCCTGACCTTCCGCCGTATGTGAAAGCATTTGCGGATGTGTTAGCGGCAAAATAAATAACTGACACAAAACGTAAAAAAACAAAGGGCGAACAAATCAATCATTCGCCCTTTGTTCATCATTTCATGCCCTACCATGCCCTATACATTTTGTCTGTCGGCAGGATACATCACGCCCATTTGTCTTCTCGCTTCGTCCATGACGGACATGGTTTGAACAGATAAGGCAAATGTATTGACCGGAGACTGCCCCATTCCCTGCTGAATACACTCAATAAAATGATTCATTTCATAAGACATAGCTGGCTGATCATCTTTGAGAGAGATGTCAGTTTGATGTCCGTCACGGTCATATATCGTAATTTGTGAAGGACGGTGGAATTGATCAATCACCATCGTAGCATCCTCGCCTTGAATTTCAGCCGATAAATGAGACGTTGAAATTTTAGAATGAAAAAGAAGTGCTTGATGCCCGTCATACTGTAAAAGGACTGAACCGTTCCCATCCACACCAGAAGAAAGCTTATAGCCTCTCGCGGTGATTTGATTCGGCAGACCAAATAAGGATATGACTGGGTAAACGAGGTACACCCCGATATCCATTAAAGAACCATTGGATAGCTCAGGCTTAAAGGCATTTGGAAGCTCGCCGCTTCGATAGGCATCGTATCTTGAAGAATATTTACAGTAATGCGCGACCACTTGCCTGATAGGTCCAAGCTGATCAAGATGCTGTTTGATTTGAAGGAAGTTAGGCAGAAATGTCGTTTTCATCGCTTCCATCAAACAAACGTGATGTTTTTTCGCTGCGGCAATCATTTCTTCCACTTCTTTTCGATGAGAGGCGAATGGTTTTTCGCATAAAACATGCTTTTGATGCTCCATCATCAACATGGCTTGCTCTTTATGAAGGGCATTTGGACTCGCAATATACACGGCATCAAACGTATCACTTTCCGCCATTTGTTGTAAGTTCGTAAAAACCGTATCAATCCCATATTTTTCGGCAAAGGCCTGTCCTTTTTCAGCGGACCGTGAATAGACGGCTGTACATGTAAAATCAGCTAGTTCTTCACCAGCTTGTAAGAACCGATCTGTAATCCAGTTCGTTCCGATGACAGCAAATCGAATCATGTGATTCCCTCCTTCTGCTTTTCTCTGATTATACATGCTTTGAAAGCGTTTGTATGAAAGAATATTCTTTTTATTGATAAGCGGATGAAACCTTTATATAGGCTGAAACGTCTTACATAAAGGATATAAATGTACGAAAAGTGGGTAGTTTCTTCCTTCTTGGGGTAATACTCAGGATAGAAGGGAGAGGAGGAAACTTGAAGCGCGTCCTGCATATAGGAAGTACATACACCTTTGCGCTTTTATTCATAGCGGCTGGTATTTTTCATGTGATAGAGCCGAGCGGCTTTGCCCGCATGATGCCAGGCTGGCCATTTCCATATGTAATGGTCTATGCGACTGCATGTTTTGAATGGCTGCTGGCCGTGCTGCTTCTTTTGCCAAATGTCAGGATTACAGCGGCAAAATCCATTGCTGTCTATCTTGTACTCATTTTCCCTGCAAACTTATTTGCTGCTCGTGAGGGAATACCATTTCCAGGTCAAGAAGATACAGAACAAGCCTTGCTATGGATAAGGCTTATTGGACAGCCGATTCTCATTGTATGGGTGATGTCTATTGCAAAATGGGAAAAAAAGCTGAAACAATGACCACCATATCATGATCAAGTAGTGTACAATTTACTCATAAAAATAGCCCGTGTTTGGAGGAACGATATGAACTCTATGCAAATGTGGAGCAGTCGATTTAGAAAATTTTTTCTTGATAACAAGTTTGTTCTCTTTTTACTCGTCCTGTTATTAATTGGATTGAATATCCTTGTTTTCATGAAAACATCATTTATTTTCACACCGCTCATTGTACTCGTCAAAACCATTGCCTTACCGATTATTTTAACGGGGGTCGTGTATTATTTATTAAATCCAATTGTCAACTTGTTAGAGAAAGCAAGAATTAAGCGGATCTATTCCATTTTGCTTTTATATATTGTCATTATTGGGATTATTACAGTGACCATCGTGTCCATTATTCCTTTTTTACAAGCTCAAACCATGAGTCTCTTTCATAATCTTCCGAAATACGTCGATACGGTAGAAGATCAAATTAGACAATTAACAGGAAGTAACTTTATTAATCAAGTGCAAAACTCGATGAACTTTAACGTGTCTGAATTAGTAAGTAAAGCATCCAGTCAAGCGACGAAGATTTTGGAAAGCACCTTTACCGGTGTAGGAACATTCTTAGGGGCGCTCACAGAAGTCATCATCTCGATCGTGACTGTGCCGTTTATTCTGTTTTATCTATTAAAAGACGGCAAAAAGCTGCCTGACTATCTATTGAAATTTTTCCCAAGTAAAATGAGGGAACATACACATATCATGCTTCACGAAATGAACCACCGTCTGAGCTCGTATATTCGCGGACAGATCATTGTCAGCTTCTGTATCGGTGTTCTTCTGTTAATCGGTTATATGATCATTGGACTTGACTATGCGCTGCTGCTCGCTATCATTGCTGCATGTACAAGCATAGTGCCTTACCTTGGTCCAACAATTGCGATTACACCAGCGATTGTGATTGCACTTGTGACGTCACCAGTAATGCTGTTAAAACTCATTATAGTCTGGACAGTGGTTCAGCTAGTTGAAGGGAAATTCATTTCTCCTCAGGTGATGGGGAAAAACCTTCATATTCATCCCATTACGATTATTTTTGTTATATTAACAGCTGGGAAATTGTTCAACGTGGTCGGCATTATTGTCGCTATTCCGACGTATGCCGTTCTGAAGGTCATCACGACTCACTTATTTGATTGGTTCAAAATGCGGTCCAATTTGTATAAAGAAGAAAAGGTTTGATGTCATAATCTTTTTTTGAAAAAAATATAGTATCATAAAGACGAGCTTTCGATGAAGGAAGCTTGTCTTTATGTGGACATAGATGTTTAGCGTGTTCAAAAGATCAGAATTGAAAGGAAAGAAAATCATGAATCTATGGGATTTATTCGTGGCACTGGTTTTAGGAATTGTCGAAGGATTAACAGAATACGCACCTGTTTCATCTACAGGTCACATGATCATTGTCGATGATCTTTGGTTAAAATCAAAGGAAATTATTACGCCAGAAGCGGCCAACACATTTAAAGTCGTGATTCAGTTAGGCTCAATTTTAGCTGTTATGATCGTGTTTAAAGATCGTATTTTAAACTTATTGGGCTTAAAGAAAAATATCACCGAAGAACAAAAGCGCAGCGGGCATAAACTGACCATCGCCCAAATTGCAGTTGGACTTGTTCCAGCCGTCATTTTAGGATTCTTATTTGAAGATTATATTGATAAATACTTATTTGACGTCAGAACGGTCGCTGTCGGTTTGATTTTAGGGGCAGTGCTGATGCTTGTCGCTGACTGGATCAATAAACGAAAAACAGAAACAAGCTCTGTCGATAACATGACGTACAGACAAGCGCTTTATATTGGACTGTTTCAATGTTTAGCATTATGGCCAGGCTTTTCGCGCTCAGGTTCGACGATCGCAGGCGGGGTTATTCTTGGTTTGAATCACCGTGCTGCGGCAGACTTTACATTTATCATGGCGATGCCGATTATGGCAGGAGCAAGCTTGTTAACCCTTGTGAAAAATGCCGAATATTTAACACCGGACATGCTGCCATTCTTTATCGTCGGCTTTGTGAGTGCGTTCGTTGTGGCTCTCTTTGTTGTTCGATTCTTCCTAAAACTGATCAATAAAATCAAACTAGTGCCTTTTGCGATATACCGAATTATCCTAGGTGTGATTTTATTTATCCTGTTCATGTAATACTGTAAACTACTCTTTTATAAAGAGTAATTTCAGCGTGTAGACAAACCCTCGCATTCGGTGTCAGGTCTGCGCTCCAGTGCTCACGAATGTCGAATTCGCTCCGCTCCGGTGCTCGCCCTTCCTAGACTGCAAAGGTTTTCTATCACGCTGAAAAGAAGACAAAGGGCTAAAATCAAGATCATTTTAGCCCTTTGTCAACAATCTGAAACTACTCTTTTATAAGGGTAGTTTTTTTGTTATTTCGCCTAATTAAACAGTAAAAACCCCCTCTTAATTGGTAGAATAAGAATTTTTTTCATAAATTAGTGTTTAAGGGACAGATAAAGGGGTAGTACATAAACATACCAATTAAAGGAGGAGTTAGAAATAATGAGAAAAACAAGCAAAATGTTTGTTGGTTCTGTCATCGCTACGTCAATGATTGCTGCCCCTCTATCTCTTACGACTTTTGGTCAAACGGCTGAAGCTGCTACAACAACAGGTGTTGATGGAAGTGTCTCAATTGATCCAGTAGCCATTGCCGATAAAATTGAACAAGCAGTAAAATCATCTCAAAATCGTGATGGATTCGTAAAAAATGCGGCATACAGTGCGTTCTATGAAGCAGGTCAAAACTACAACGTTGTTGTCCAAAACTTAAGCCAAGACCACGACTTTAGCGGTCTGAACAATGTTGTTTACTATGATAGTGTTGAATATGACGGTATTACGTTTGGTATTTGGGTATTTGAAGATGGTACGTTTGTCAATAATGGCGACGGTGGATATATTAACTGGACGTTTGTTGGCAGCTTTGACCGAGAAGATGGAAGCGGAACTGTCGATTTTCATAAAAGATTCTAATCTTAAAAGTCTGCCGGAGAATCGGCAGACTTTTTTTATAACGCACATTCTTCTATTTCAAACCCTAAATCTTCAATGATGTGATGATCCGTTTGGACTTGCTGGCCTTTTGTTGTTAAATAATCACCAACAAAAATGGAATTTGCGGCATAAAGTGCGAGCGGCTGGAGTGTCCGTAAATTAAACTCTCTGCCTCCGGATACCCGAATTTCTTTTGTTGGGTTGACAAATCTCATCATTGCCAGCACTTTCAATGCTTTGATTGGGTGTGTTCGTTTTTGATGCTCAAGCGGTGTTCCTTCGATGGCATGAAGAAAGTTGACTGGAATTGAATCCGCATCAAGTGCTCTGAGCGCAAAAGCCATTTCAACAATTTGCTGATTGGTTTCACCCATTCCAATAATGACCCCTGAGCAAGGTGACATGCCGGACTGTTTGACCTGCTCAATGGTCGATACACGGTCATTGTATGTATGAGTTGTCGTAATGTGAGCATGATGATCATGATGTGTATTGATATTGTGATTATACCGATGAACACCCGCTTCCTTCAGCCGCTTCGCTTTTTCTTCATTTAATAACCCAAGACAGGCACATACCTTCAAAGGCATTGTTTCAGTGATCTCCTTGACTGCTGCTGTGACTTCATCTAATTCCCTATGAGAAGGCGCTCTCCCGCTTGCCACAATACAATAAGTCCCGGCTTTTCTTTTGAGAGCTTCACGCGCACCAGCTACAATGGTCTTTTGATCAAGCATTGTATATCTTTCAACTGGTGCTTTTGAAATCATCGACTGTGAACAATATCCACAATTCTCAGGGCAATATCCACTTTTCGCGTTAAAAATCATATTTAATTTCACCTTTTTTTGAAAAAAATGAAATCGCACTTGATAGGCTGCATGCATAATAGGTAACAATTCTCTATCGTCAGCTTCAAGAATGTCTAGACCCTCTTGCGCCGTGATCGGTTCATTTTTCATCGCCTTCTCCGCTATTGCTTCCCAAGACAAAGACAGCTGCTCTCTCATCATGAATGCCCCCTCAATATGTTAACTTATATTTATTAAAAGTTAACATATTGAGCGGATGTTGGCAATCATGTTTCAGATGAAACCAACTCTAAACACCAAAAGGCGATGACTTCATGTCATCGCCTTTAGATATGTAAAGCTAGATTGTTTATCGAACAGTAATATAGTTAATCACAAGCTCGCCTAGTGAATTATAGTAGGAAACTGTTACAGAACCGCGTTGTACAGCGCGAATCCAAGTGAAGTTTGGAGCTGTTTGATCTAATTGAATCGCATACGTTGCACCCGACACAGAAATTTGGCTTGCTGGAAGAGAGACGGCGATTGAAGAACCTACAGAAAGTGTACGGTTCACCGTAATTACTTTATTCATAATAGGAGCTTTTGCTATGACTGGTTCTTTTGGCTGTGCAGCTGCATGAGCACCTTCAGTTTGAGAGAACGTAAGAGCACCTACAGCAGCTAAAGACAATGTACAGATTTTCATGAATTTTTTCATCGATAACACTCCTTTTTTTGGTATATACATATATTAATAATAATAGAATTATTTGTCAATTAATATATATGAAAAAAAGAGTAATTATGGTGAAAATTGTCACATATTTGTTGAAAAAGACATGATTTTTTATTCATATGCTATTTCTTTTTTAAGGGAAAAAGAGGTATAAAAAAAGCTGGGTTTGTCCCAGCGTAAAGCAGATGAAAAGAGATGATCAATGGTCGTCACGCTTTTTTGGCTGACGACCTTTTTGCTTCTCTTTCTCTCTAATGTAGTTAATAAAATCGATGGTTTGTCTTCGTGCTTCTTCGGAAAAATCTGAGGCTGCTTTAAACGCAATTTGCAAATCAGGATCGTCTGCAAGATCGTCATCGGGCCTGCCTTTGTCCTTACCTGTGAGAAGATAATCGGTTGAGACCCCATATAACTCGGCAATTTTCACAATCATTTCACCGTCGGGTTTTCTCAAGCCGTATTCCCAGTTTGCATAAGTGGACATTGCCTTTAATCCGAGTTTTTTAGCAACTGTTGACTTGCTCCATCCATGCTTCTCTCTTAATTCAGTTAGAATCTTCCCAGTCAAATTATCCATCAGAAACACCTTTTTTCATGTTATGAGTAAATTTTATCATGAATTACACGGAAAAGATAAATAAATACACAAAAAGAATAAAAATGTGATTGACTTACTCGTTACGTGTATATTATCATAATGAATATAACTTACACATATTGAGTAAGAGGTGGACAAATGAAACTTGAAAATTTACGAGAAGAGCGCATATTGCAAGGTAAAACACAAACCTATATGGCGAAAAAATTGGGATATAAGTACACAAGCGGCTATGCGAATATCGAAATGGGCAGAACGAAGCCTAGCTTAGAAATAGCAAAGCATATTGCAGATCTGCTGAATACCGGGGTTCAAGAGCTTTTTTTTGGCCAAAAGTTACACGAAAAGAGTAATTCTTTAAGAGAAGATCGGTTCTTAGAAAAGGGGAGACGAGCAGAATGAATATTGAACATCCAATGGTGACTCAGATGAGTGACTTTGGTTATCCAAAAAGCTATTGGTTATATGACATGAAACGATATGGATACCAAACAGAAATTGAGGACAGCTTGGAGGGAGCTGAAGAAGATGAGACATCAGCTGACGTTTGATGCTAGAAAAGAAGCGCAGCTTTGTTTAGACCAAGCTGGCGGCTGGATCGCCTTTCATCGTCAGAAACCGATGTTTGTTTTTGCCACAGCAGAAGAGAAAGAGACATATATGACCCTCCTGGAGGCTAAGGTCGATGATACAAAAAAGGAGGAATCAGGGCAACGTGAAACGATGGAAGCAAATCATGACATTTTTGAAATGCTTGCTCAAAGCGAGTAAAAACGAACAAGACATCCGCCAGTGGTCAAAGGATGACGGGAGATCATAACATGGTCATCCATTTAATTATTGAACATGAGCATTTGTTAACAAAAGAGACATTGATGGAAAGAATACGATCAGCTGCAAAAGGGCAATGCCCCCAAAAATTAAAAGGCGCACTATCACTTGAAATTCGTTTATTTGATCACATGCCGTTTGACATAGCTGACTGCCAAAAAAAGCGTACATACGCAGAAAAAGGGTTGATACGCCCAGTACACGTCAGCATCTTTCAGCCGAATCTACAGCATATTCAAGAAGCACTTCATTCTATAGCTGATGAAGTCCCTCTGCAGATGGTCGATTTAAGAGTTTCCCAGTTTTATAGTATGTGTCCAAGAGTTGAAATCATTATCAATACGGTAGGTGGTGGCACGAGGCCATCACCAAAAAAGGAGACAAGCATATGAACGAGCCAAAACAACTATTCATTCAAGAAAACCAAACATTTGTCGGTGAGATGGAAAAAGGAAAAATTCAAGTCATCGTGTTAGATGGGAATGTAGGAACGGCTTATAAAATGGATGTACCTGAACATGGAAAAACCATTATTCAAACGGCAAAAGGTTATTTTGCAAGAGTAGATCACGAGATTGGTTTTAAAATCAGCTAACTGACTGAACACATCAAAGCACAATATTATGTCCAAGACGGAAAGCCTGCGGACACTGATCAAGACCCTGCTAAAAGGGGGCCTGATTGGTGTCCGTTTTTTATTTTCTTAAAAAAAGGGAGAGAGCCAATATGCAAGATTTACTCATTGAATATAAAAGAGCTTTAAAGAATGCTAGAAAACAATATGAACCATTTAAAGAAAAAGAAGAACATCAGCTGTCCGTTCAAGACAAGCATGATAAAAAAATGATCGCCAGTATGGTAAGCGATCTGGAATATGTAGTAGAATGGCTTCAAATCGGAAGAGAGCCAGGTGCGCGCAGAGGATTAGACAGACGTTCAGTCTATCAGCGTACCATTCTCGCAAATCCAGAAGTGTTAGAGGCTTTATCACATGAATATACCCTTATTCAAGAGAAAGAAAGAGAAGTCAGTGAGAGAGACAAAAGACGAATTGATGAAGCTTTGTCTGTTTTAACAGATCGAGAAAAGGACGTATTCTTTATGCACACAACACAAGGGTTATCGTTTAGCGAGATTGCGGTTATGCTGGATGTCAAAAAAGGAACTGTCCAAAAACATATGGAAAGAGCGCGGACGAAGATGTCCAAAAAAGTACAAGAACGCCTATTCAGAGCTGCTGAATAGGCGTTTTTTCTATCCGAAAATAAATCAGTGAAAGCTTGTCTTACAGTTGCCACCTATAGTTAGAAAGACCAAACGAATGTTTGCTAGCCCTACACAAATGATTCCTTCAGAGGGAATCATTCGAATTAAAAGGAGGCGGCAGGTGAATGTAAATGAAAGATAAACGGATAGAGGCCAAGCAGGATTATATGAAGGGGATGACGTACCAGCAAATTGCTGATCATTACAATGTCTCGATCCATACCGTCAAATCGTGGAAAAGGCGATACGGATGGCAAAGACAAAAAACTTCGTCAAAGCAAGCACACTCGATTTTCAATCATTTTCTTTCAGATGAAACGATTGAAATCATGGAGAAAATGGATGGACGCACATCGCTTGATTTAATCTGGGATCAAATTCAAATTCAATATGCAGCCATTATTCGGGCGCAGCGAATCATGTATGTAGCAGATCAAGAGGACATGATCAAAGAGCTGAAAAAGGCGGCATACATGCCTTCTTCATTAGAAGAAACAGGAGAAGGCATTCAGACAGAACTAGACATCACCTCAGAAGAATATTCGTTTCAATTTTCATGGGATCGGCATGCGACGTTTTTAAATGCACAATCCCGTGCAATGGGTGAACTCAGGCGTTTAATAAAACAGTTTGAAGAGCTCGCACATGCGAAGGATGAACGAAGATTAAGGCTGAAACAAATTGAACTGACGATCGAAAAAACGAAAAAAGCAGTGCGTGAAGAAAAAGAGGAAGATCTTCAAATCATGATCAAGCGAAAAGAGGACGACTCATGACGCCATTGATTGAAAAAGAAGTCAATCCTCATTTTGAACACTTTCTATTCGATTGGAATCAAAAGTTTCAATTTTTAGTAGGGGGCTACGGCTCCTCTAAAAGCTATCACATTGCTTTAAAGCTCGTCTTAAAGCTGCTGGAAGAAAAGCGGACAGCACTTGTCATTCGAGAAGTGTATGATACGCACCGCGAATCAACCTTTTCTTTATTACAAGAAATCGTCAGCGACCTCGGCATCGACCACGTGGTGAAGTGCCGAAGTTCGCCGCTTGCACTAACATTTCGAAACGGCAGCAGCATCCTATTTAAAGGGCTGGACAAGCCTGAAAAATTGAAATCGATCAACAACATTTCGATCATTTGGATTGAGGAATGTTCAGAGGTTTCTTATGAAGGCTTTAAAGAGCTGCTTGGAAGGCTGAGGCATCCATCCTTACCGCTTTATATGATGTTATCGACGAATCCTGTTGGTCAGGATAATTGGACGTACAGACATTTTTTTAGAGATGAACAGCTGAAGCGATTTGTTTTAGATGACGAAACCTTATACAAAAAGCGAACCGTTGTCATCAAGGATACGTATTACCATCACTCCACGGCGGAAGATAACCTATTCCTTCCTAAAAGCTACGTGAAGCAGCTGGATGAGCTGAAAGAGTATGATCCAGATCTCTATCGCATTGCGAGGAAGGGGTATTTCGGCATTAATGGCACAAAGGTTTTTCCTCAATTTGAGGTGAGAAGCCATTCTGATGTAATAGAAGCCATTCAGCAGATTGACAGACCGCTGAAACGAGCAGGCATGGATTTTGGATTTGTTGAATCATACAATGCGCTCATTCGGTTAGCTGTCGATCATGAAAAAAAGTACTTATATATTTATTGGGAATATTACGACCGCGGGAAAACAGATGATGAAACAGCTATTGACTTGAAAGAGTTCATTGAATCAAAGGAACTGATTAAAGCCGACGCAGCCGAACCTAAAACCATTCACTATTTTCGGCAGCGCGGCTTTCAAATGGTAGCGGCACATAAGTTCCAAGGCTCACGTTTGCAGTATACAAAAAAGATCAAACGGTTTAAGAAAATTATTTGTTCTGATGCTTGTCCATATACCATCTATGAACTTCAATCACTAACCTATAAGGCAGATAAGGATGGACGTCTAGAGGAAGATGAATTTCAAATCGATCCGCACACTTTATCAGCCATCTGGTATGCGCTGGATGATTATGAAGTGACAGATCTGAAGCAGACCGCCTCAGAGCGTGTCCGTCCAAACAGAGAGAGGAGGTCCATACAATGAAACAATTGAAAGCAACCATTATGAAGGCAAACATGTCTGATCATACAAAACAAATGTATGCAGATGAATTTTCCTACGAAAAAGATGACATTGTTCCCCCGCCTTACAATATCAATGAATTAAAAAGCATGGCAGAATATTCAACCATTCTTCAGCAATGTATTGATGCGTATAAGACCAATATTTTAGGCTTTGGTTTTGGTGTAGAATATGCCTTTGACTTTAATGCAGAAGGTGTGAAACCGGCAAAAAAGAAAGCAGCAGAGAAGGAATGGACAAGACTTGAAGAGTTTACGAAATACATGAACTATGATGAGTCTGCTGACGTGGTGCTTGGCTATGTCATCGAAGACCGGGAGAAAACGGGGAATGGTTTTTTAGAGGTTCTCCGAGATGGTCAGGGAAAGCCGGCAGGAATCGAGTATTTAGATGCGCTCCATATCCGTATTTGCAAGCTTAGTGAGCCAGTTGACGTTGAATTCCGGTATACAGAAAACGGCGAATTGAAAACAATGAATCGAAAGAAACGATTCCGTAAATATGTGCAGGTGATCAATGAAAAGAAAGTCTTCTTCAAGGAGTATGGTGATCCGCGCATTTTACATTGTGAAACAGGCAAATACGATGACACCACCCCAGAGCCGCTGCGCGCAACAGAAGTGATTCATTTTAAAATAGGCAGTGGAACGTATGGGATTCCCCGCTGGATTGGCAACATCGTCAATATGTATGGGGCACGCAAGGCAGAAGAATTGAACTATCTTTATTTTAAACAAGGGCGGCATGTACCTGGTGCCATCATTGTCGAAAATGGAATGCTGTCTGAGTCTTCCTATCAGCAGCTTCAGGATTATATGGACGATATCGAAGGCTCTGATCATGCACATAAGTTTCTCTTGCTTGAAGTCGAAGGTCTCCCGACGGAAAAAGGGTTAACTGGAGAAGAAGATGTCTCAAATGTCAAAGTGAACTTCAAATCCCTAGCAGAGATCTTGCAAGAAGATGCACTCTTTTTAGAATACGATGAAAAAACAAGAAACAAAATCCGATCTGCTTTTCGCCTGCCGCCTATTTACACAGGTGAGTCTCAAGACTATAACAAAGCGACAGCCGATACGGCGCGAAAAACAACAGAAGAACAGGTATTTCAGCCTGAACGGCATCTCATCACAGGAAAGCTCAATACCCTTTTCTTGCCGGATCTTGATATTTGGCATGTTCGTTTCCTATTAAATGGTCCTGACTTTAGAGATCCATTAGAGATTGCCAAAGTTCTGACACCGTTTATTCAGGCTGGGGCAGTGTCACCAAACGATTTACGAGATCTAGCAGGACGTATTCTTGGGAAAACGTTAGAGGAATGGCCGGAGGATCTCTATCACAGACCTTTAGAAAGCCGCATGACATCAACCGAACAACAGCCTCAACGAGAGGCCAATCAGCTGAAGAAATAAACCGAAGCGCATGCGCTTTTTTGAAAGGGGGTGAACATATGCCAAGAGAATTAAAAAACGCAAAAATTACGCATGTTTCCTATGTGGACAGAGCCGCAAACAAAAAGAAATTCTTTTTGATGAAGGCAAAGAAAAGCCAGCCTGACTTTCAAAAGGAGGTTAGTGTGCTGACAAAGGCAGAAGATGCTCATCGCCTTGTGTATGGTGTCGTGTATGAACCGAATACACCTGATGCACATCAAGACTTTATGTCTGCCAAAGAAATTGAAAGAGCGGCACATGGTTTTATGAAGGATGCCCGCCACATTGACAAGCAGCATGATTTTCAACATGGTGTGGGCGAGGTTGTTGAATCATACATTGCCCCCGCTGATTTTGAGGTAGGCGGTGAGCAGATTCGAAAAGGATCTTGGGTACTTGTAACAAAGGCTTCCCAAGAGATTTGGGATCAAATTCAGAAAGGCCACATTACAGGGTATTCAATGGCTGGAACGGCGGACATCGTAGCAATAGAAGAACAAGATCAGCTCCTATCTCAAAGCACAAATGAGAGAGGGCTTTTTTCTTTGCTGAAAAATTTCTTTTTGAAAGAGGAAGGTGCAAACATGTCACAACAATTTTGGAGCGTTTTAGACCATCTGCTGGAAGCCTTACAGTCAAGTGATGGTGATGAGGCGGGTGTAAGATCAGCGCTTGAGCAATTGCTGCCAATCGTGCAGGACATTTTGAAGACAGAGGATGTGCTTCAAACGATTGGTGAAAGGCCAGCCTCCGTACAAAAACAAGATGCCGCTCTGACAACGGAGCAAGTACAAGAGCTTGAAAAAGCAAAAATGGCCATTGAACACGTCTTACAGCAGGCAGAACAGCAGGAAACAGATCAAACAGAGGAAGAACCTGTCCAAAAGGTGCTTGAGCAAGTCGTTGCACCGATTCGTCATCAGCTTTCTTCCTTAGAGAAATCAGCCAGCAGAGAAAAAGCAGCGCTTGAGCAAGTGCTTCAGCAGCAGCTTTTGCCTATTTCAGAGCGGATTCACATGCTTGAAAAAGCGCGCGGTATGTCAAAACAAACAATCCACGATACACAAAACGACAGTACAAAGCCCATATGGGATGGCTTACTATAAGCCTAAATAAGGAGGAAACAGTGTGAGAAATCAAGAGTTGATTCGCAAGGCCGAAATGACACTTGCCAGCTTAAAAACCGGCGGTCTCATGAACGCAACCCAATCCAACACATTCATTAGAATGATGCAAAATACACCAACCGTTTTAAATGATGCACGTATCATTCCAATGGAAAGTGATTCACAAAAAATCGAAAAAATCGGCTTTGGCCAGCGTATTTTGCGCCCAGCAGAAGAAGGCAAAGCACTTGATGCGAAAGACCGTGTTGTCCCAGCGACAAGCACTGTCCAGTTAAATGCGAAAGAGGTCATCGCAGAGATTCATATGACCTATGACAGCATTGAAAACAATATTGAGAAAGACGGAATTCAGCAGACGATTATGCAAATGCTCGCTGAACGAGCAGCCGTTGACATTGAAGAGCTCATCGTCAATGGCGATACGACTTCAGCAGATCCATTTTTAGCTCAAATGGATGGCGTGAGAAAACAAGCAGTCTCTCATATCGTAGATGCAAACGGAGCGGAAATCAGCCGCCAAATGTTTAAGCAAGCCTATAAAGCGATGCCGTCAAAATATTTACGTGTACCTCAGGATTTCCGTTTCTACACATCCCCAAGCTTAGAGGTTGAATGGAAGGATCAAGTAGCAAACCGCCAGACAGGCCTTGGAGATGCGGCCATTCAAGGCGGACTTTCTTCTGCATTTGGTGTGCCGGTCAAAGGTCTTGCCAATATGCAGCCATATGACGAAGCGGGAACAGACGTATCAGATATTTTGCTGACACACCCTAAAAATATTATCGTAGGTTTCTCTCGTCATATTCGAATTGAAGTAGAAAAAGATATTCGCAGCCGTAAATTTATTATTGTCCTCACAGCGAAGCTAGACAGCAAATTTGAGGAAGAGGATGCTGTAGCAAAAGTGATGAAAGTGAAAGAGTAGGTGACGGCAGGCCATGATCATTTCTGCTGAAGAACTGCAAGCCTATTCTGTCTTTGATCGTGTGAAAAATCGATCTGTGGAAAGACTGACAGCAGATATTATCGAAGCAGAAGCTGCGGTATTTCAGATCGTAGGTCACGATTTCTCAAGCGAAAAATATCAGCCCCTCCCTGAAAAAGCAAGAATCGCATTATTAAAAATGGCCCAATATTTTGCCATGCTGAATGATGATGAATCTATGATGAAAGGCTTTACGTCAGAGAAAATGGGCGATTATTCATATGCGAAGGCAGCTGATCAAGTCAAAGGCAGACCCTATGTATATGCCCTGCTTGTAGATTACATTGAACCAACATTGACCGGCGGCAGTGCCAAGTTAAAGGTGAGGTCATTATGAGCTATCAATCTCTATTAACAGACCGCTGTGATCTTTTTCACCTTGAACAGCAGGAGTCCGCCCGCGGGAAATTTGGAATTCCAGCTGATGATTTACAAATAACACTTTCCTATCCCGATGCTCCCAGCCTGACTGATCTAGCTTGTTATGTCATAGAAAAGAACCAGTCACTTGTGCAAGAAGAGCCGAATACAGTCATTTATCAATCCTATCTTGTTCATTTTCCTTTAGGAAGTGATATTCGCTTGCATGACAAAATGGTGTGGAATGGCGTGTCACTCAAATTACAGCAGCCTAAAAAAGTGAAAAATCATCACATCGAAGTGATAGCAGTCAGGAAGGAAAATCTATGAAAATTGATGGACTTGACCGGCTGCTCTCACAGCTGCAGACAGCGGGTGATGGCGGCTTAAAGGCAGAATATCAAGATTGGCTGGAGGACATGGGCCTGCAGTTTTTAGACATCATTCAGGATGAATTAATCAAGGAGAATGCTGTCGATACAGGCCGGCTTCTTAGTTCCTTTACACAAGGCGATAAGGAGAATCATTTTCTCATTTCAAAAGGCGGTCTCACACTTGAAGTGGGAACGCAGCTTGAATATGCCTCCTATGTCAATGACGGACATGCCACTTCTTCAAGTGGAGAGCGAAGATGGTTGCCTGGCAGATGGACTGGCAGCCGCTTTGAATATGATCCGAATGCAAGTACCGGAATGATGCTTGCCTCTCAATGGATTGATGGCAATGGCTACTGGGATCATGCTGTCATGCTCTATGAGCAAATGTTTGAACAGTCGCTGGATCGAAAGCTGCAAAGCTGGTTCGATCGACATTTTGGGAGGTGATGGAATGAATCAAGAAGTCGGGGCAATCATGCATTATATCTACACACACTTTCCTGTGACAATGTATGATCGTCTTTTGCCAGAACGCTTTCAAGTGCCATCCGTTTATGTGCCGCCTGTAACAGTGATCAGTGGTCCAGATACGGTCTCTACCTTTATGAAATCTTATTCGCTGCAAGTGAAAGTCTTTCATATTGATACAGAAAAAGCACATGATGCGGCAGAAACAATTGTTGATGCATTGCTTGCTGATCGTCAAATCATTCAGATGATGAGTGAAGACGGAGAGATGCTTGATGATTATGTCCGCATAAAAAGAGTGGAAACAAGAATGATAGATCAAGGCGTAGCAGCGATTGTCCTGACGTGGGATAGCAGCTATTGGTATAACCGCGACAAAGAGGCAAGCCTTGAAGACATCAACTTTTCAGATGGGGTGATCAAACGTGAGCAAGACTAAACATGCTCAGCCTGCTCAAACAGCCGGCGAAGAAAAAGAATTTGGCTTTTCATTTGAAGCCTTGAAGGAGCACAGTAAGGATCTTTTTGGGGTCAAACCAGAAATCCTTGAAGGGGCTCTTTTTTATATCAAACATCAACCAATTACAAAAACAGAAGCGAAAAAGCACATTGATGCTTTTTTGTCCAAGGAGGTTTAAAGGATGAACGGAGGCACTTTTACACCAGGTACAGAGAAAAAGCGTCCTGGCATTTACTTTAATTTTAAAACAACAGCAGAGCAGCGAATTACTTTAGGCGATCGAGGTACGGTGGCACTTCCCCTTGTGATGAGCTGGGGAGAACCAAAAACCTTTATTTCCGTTTCAAATATGGAAGATTTAAATAAAAAGGTTGGACTCAACATTGATGATAAGTCACTTCTTCTTTTCCGTGAAGCAAAGAAAAAAGCGCAAACGGTCTTGCTTTACCGTCTCAATGAAGGAGAGCCGGCCAAAGCCGAAATTGCTGAAAATTTTGTCGTCACAGCAAATTATGGCGGCCAAAAAGGAAATGAGATCACAGTACAAGTCGCCGAAAATGTACTTGATAGCAAAAAACGCGATGTGATCACTTATCTTGGAACGGATATTGTGGATAAGCAAATCGTCACTGATGTCAAAGATCTTGTGAAAAACAAATACGTTCAATTTTCTGGTGAAGGTGAAGCTGTCATCACAGCTGGTGTGGCACTAAGCGGCGGGAAAAACGGGGTGGCAAGTGTCGCAGATTATACAGCTTTCCTAGAAGCAGCAGAAACAGAATACTTTGATGTCATTGCCCTTCCAGTCGATAATAGTGAGCAATTAAAAGCAACCTTCGCTTCATTTATCGAACGTTTACGTGATAAGCAAGGACGTAAGGTGCAAGGAGTTGTGGCGAATTATGCAGCGGACCAAGAAGGAATCATCAATGTGACAAGCGGCGTTGTCCTCGAAGATGGAACAGAACTAACACCTGCCCAAACAACAGCATGGGTCGCAGGTGCAAGTGCCGGAGCAAATTTCAATCAGTCATTGACCTTTGTTGAATACGAAGGAGCGGTCGATACATTAGAACGCCTTGACAATGATCAAGTCGAATACCGATTATCTCAAGGGGAGTTCCTTTTCACCTTTGATGCGCGAGATCGTACCGTGAGTGTTGAAAAAGATATTAACTCCTTGACAAGCTTCACAGCTGAAAAGAACCAGCAAATGGCGAAAAACAAAATCATTCGTGTGCTTGATGCGATCAACAATGATTTAACATTCGAATTAAAAAATCTGATTAAATTACGTAAAGCCAATGGCAATGACATTCCAGCATCAGATGATGGTGTGCAGCTTGTGAAAACACTGATTACCCAGTATCTCACACAGCTTCAAGATGGCAGCGGTATTACAGGCTTTAATTCAGAAACAGATATCGTGATCGGTCTCAATGAAGATCGTGATGGATTTATCATCGATTTAGCGGTTCAGCCAGTAGATGCAGCAGAAAAATTCTATTTCAATGTGGAGGTGAAGTAAGATGGCTTTTAAAGCGCAAAATACAATTTCAGGTAAAGAAGGTCGTCTTTTCTTAGAAGGTGAGGAACTTGCATTTATCAAAACCTTCGAAGCAAACGTGGAGAAAAACAAATCAGAAGTCAACGTCATGGGCCGCCGAATGACTGGCCATAAAACAACGGGAGCAAATGGAACAGGAACGGCAACATTCTATAAAGTTACGTCCCGTTTCGTTCAATTAATGCTCAATTATGTGAAAAAAGGAGAAGATCCATATTTCACTCTTCAAGCGGTAATTGACGATAAATCATCAGGCCGTGGCACTGAGCGTGTGACATTATTTGATGTCAACTTTGATTCTGCTAAAATCGCTGGATTGGATGTTGATTCAGAGGCACTTGAAGAAGAAGTTCCTTTCACATTCGAGGACTTTGACCTGCCTGAAAAACTGAAGAATACATTCTAAGAAAAGTGGAGGAAATTAGCTAATTAATTAGCTAAATAACAGCTGAATATGCTATAATGCAGTTGTAATACAACCGTCTTGATGCCGTCTTCATTTCGTCTGGTAACGTCTTGTATTCGATTCATTAAAATATGTTTACTTGCAAAGCAATTTGCATAAAATAAAAAGAAGCCAGGATGCTCTAACATCCAGGCAATGTACAATGAGGCCCTTCAAGGGGCTGGCTTATCGAATAGGTTCTTTAGGTAGACTTCCCTTTAACCTTCCACAGCTCAAGGGGGAGTCTATTTTTTGTCTATATACGTCAACAAAGTAAAGATAAACATCCCGAATAAAAGCATAAGGGAAATCGCTTCAAATGTTGACATATGCATCACCCCCTTCCTATCGGGGATGAGCCAGACGCCCTTGAGCAAGCCGTTCAATTGTACAATTTAAATTATACATGAAAAGATTGGAAAGCACATTCAAAAATGGATGTGCTTTTTTGCATTCAAAAAAACATAACAAAGGGAGTTTTTAAACATGAGTGAAAAACAAACATTTGATCTTTCATTTTTTATGCCAGGACAAACAGTAGAAGCGGAAGAAGTCAAAGTACCGATTTCTAAGCGTTTTGTTGATAAAAAAGGAAATGTCATTCCTTTTGTCTTTAAAGCTATTACAACTGAACGTATTGATGAATTGGAAAAAGAAAACACAACCTTCAAAAATGTCAAAGGCAGAGGACGTGTGAAAGACTTAGACAGCCAGCGCTTCTACGCACGTATTGCGATTGAATCGACGATTTATCCAGATTTCCGCTCAAAGGAATTAAGAGAAGCCTACAGCACACAAGATCCAGTTGAAGTAGCAAAACGTGTCCTGTCAGTCGGCGGTGAATATGCGAACTGGTTAAACAAAGCGATCGAAATCAACGGATTCGAAGATGAAATTGAAGATTTAGAAGAAGCAGCAAAAAACTAATAAAAGATGGGGATAAAGAAGCGGTGTTTTTATATTACGCGATGCACGAGCTTCACTACTCCCCATCTGAACTCCTTGAATTATACGAATCACCAAGACCGTTCAAAGCATTCCTTTTCGGACTCATCAGCTACAAGCTAGACATGCTAGAAAAAGAAGCAAAGAAAGGAGGTAAATAATTGGCGAAACTTACAGCACGATTTGAATTAGAAGACCGGGTGTCGAAGAAGTTATTACGCATTCAAAAACGATTTCAAACGTTTGAGAAGCAGCTCAAACCATTTAGAAAACCAGTGAAAATAAGTCTGGAAATGGATGAAAAGAAATTAAGAAACCTCACTTTATCGCTGCGGAAAGTTTCAGTATTTTCTATGAGACTGGATCAAGGAATCTATCGGGATCTAAAAGCATTGAACAATCAGTTAAATATGATTCCAAATCATCTGGTCATATCCTTTCAAGCGAAGGGGCTGAATGTCATTAAATCCAACATAGATCGTTTGAAACAAATGGGGACAAGTCCCATTATGCTGACGTTTAAACTAAACGATCAATTGTCAGCGAAAATGTCATCGATCAAAAAATCAATCCTTCAGCTCATCAACAGAACGTACTATATGAGATTAAACATGGTTGACCAAGCCACCGCTGCAATTCAACGAATCAAAAAGACACTCAAAAGCTTGACGATGTCCAAACACGAAATCAGAGTGTCTGTTCAAGACAATGCAAAAAGTAAGTTGAAAAAACGAGATCAGGCAGAGTCTGTTGTGAAAGAAAATAAAGTAAAAAAGCAACCTAATGCAACAGTTGCTACAAAAACGAATGAAAACAAACAGAGCTGGTTGGGTAATTTGGGAAATAAGGCCCTAAAAGAAATTGAAAAATATGCAGGTGACGTTTCAGATAAATTGAAGGAAAAATTGAGTCCTAGAAACTTTTGGGATAATAATGCATTCCCTTGGATTGAAACGAAAATCGACGCATACAAACAAGAAGTAATCGGACGAATTAGTGAGAAGATTAAAATCAATCCTGAGGAGTATTTAGATAAATGGTTTAACAAAGGCTTAGATTTGATCCTTGGCCCGAAAAATCCATCAAGCGAGAACAACAGTAACTCTTCAGCTCAAAGTCAAACGACTGAAGCATCAACAAATCCAACTCCTAATACGCAGCCAAATAAACAAAAAGGAAAAGGTTTGTTTCGTAATAGCTGTTGCCCTTGTTGTGCTCGAGGGTTAAGCAGGCGTGGTTCTAATAGAACTAGAAATAGAAATGGCCGTACTCAAAGGCAGCCCGCAAATCCTACCGCCATTTCTAGAGCTGAAAGAAATAGAAGACCTTCAGGTAGACTAGGAAAACTGAAAACAAATGCAGGTAAGATTTTTGAAAAAATCCCTAGTGGATTGAAGAAAACTACAGGCATAGTAGCCTCAGTTGCGGGACTTGCTGGACTGATGAAAGGTAGCGGCGGGTTAAGTAGTTTAGGCGATTCATTAAAAAATATAGGTAGAGGAAGTAGTAAGTTATTAAAAAGAGTGCCTGTATTGGGGAACTTATTAAGTGCAACAGATTTAATAGGAACAACCAAAGAAAACGTTGGGGAAAAAGTAGGTGGTTTCTCTGGAGGTCTTGCAGGAGGAGTTAGTGGAGCTGCAATTGGTCAGGCTCTAATTCCAATACCATTTGTAGGAGCTGCAATTGGTGGTATTGCTGGAAGCATGGCTGGCACTTATGGTGGATCAAAATTAGGGGAGATATTTGATACTTCAAAACTTAAAGAGAATATTTCAAACACTTTATTTAATGGCGAATGGTGGAGTGAAAAGTGGGGGAGTGTTAAAACTTCTGCAGAAACGTCTTTAGGAAACTTAAGTGAGAAATGGGAAGATATAAAAACAACAGCATCGAATACACTGTTCAATTCAGAATGGTGGGCAGAACAAGCTGGATACGTTACAGGAGTTTTAGAATCTACTGTCTTTAATGGCGAATGGTGGAGTGAAAAATGGGATGCTATCAAGGACTGGACTCAAGAAAAGTGGGATAGTGCAGTCGAAATATGGGATTCTATTAAGGGGAAACTTAGTGAGACCGTTTTCAACGGAGATTGGTGGGGAGAGAAGTGGGATAATGTAAAGGAATGGACCAAAGAAAAATGGGATGGTGCAGTCGAAATATGGGATTCTATTAAGGGGAAACTTAGTGAGACTGTTTTTAACGGAGATTGGTGGGGAGAGAAGTGGGATAATGTAAAAAAATGGACCAGAGAAAAATGGGATGGCGCAGTCGACATATGGAATTCAATTAAAGGGAAAATTCGTGAAACGGTCTTTAACAAAGATTGGTGGGGGGAAAAGTGGGATAACGTAAAAAGTTGGTCAAAAAGTAAATGGGAACAATCAAAAACAATTTGGTCAACTGCAAAAACAACTATTTCTTCAACTCTATTTAATAAAGACTGGTGGTCAAGAAAGTGGAGTAATGTTCAATCTTGGGGTAAAAATATTTTAGGAGATTCATGGGATTTAATCAAAAGTGAAGGCGCAAAATTCGTTGGTAGGCATATTGTGAAATTTGAAAAAGGTCGAGAAAACGGGAAAAAGGATTTTAAACCTGGTAAAAAAGCCACAGGCGGTTATATCACCCAGCCAACCTTATCATGGGTCGGTGAAGCTGGTAACGAATTTGTTATTCCAACTCAAAATAACCGAGGACGCGGAAAAATGCTGCTGGCACAGGCCGCTTCTCAACTTGGAATGTCTGTTGTACCAAGCGGAGCAGGAAATTCAGTGTCAAGCTCTCCAGCTCCTACAGCAGTAGCTTCATCATCTTCTGTCGGTTCAATAGACGGATCGCTCTCGATGACTGGGGACATTCAAGCCTCTAGCATTGGCGAGCAATTTAATAACGATTTTGAACAAGGATTAAATCGTAAAGTCATCTCTCTTGATCAATGGAAACAAAAGAATATTCAGCAGCCTTTTGGTCAATTGACATCAGACTCAGGAAAGTATGGTCAGCAAACGGTTTCTGCCTTTGCAAATGGTCAGCAGATGACACCAACTGGAACAGATAGCTTTTTACAAAGTCGTGTAAAAGCACCTTACCAACAAGTGATGACAGCATCACCCACTTGGGGTTCTGGAACGGTTAGTGGTTTTGCAGCAGGCCAAAATGCCACATCAATTGGCACGAGCCAATACGTAGATCAAAACATCAAACAACCATTCCTGCAAGCGAAACAAGAATCACCAGGCTGGGGTTCAGGAATGATTGACGCCTTTAACAGCGGCATGCGTTCCAAAGGAAGCGAAGTCACGCAAGCGGCCAAAGAAATGGCGAAGAAAGTAGAACAGGCGTTTAGAGAGGAATTAGACATTCATTCCCCTTCACGCGTCATGATGAGTCTTGGGAAATTTGCGTCAATCGGTGTTGTCAAAGGGCTTGACTCAGTTGATGTGAAAAAATTTGCTGAAAATCAGGCTGGTTCATTAATCGGTGCCTTCAGCGGTATGGGAGCTTCAGGGCTTAATATTAAACAATGGCTCATGGCGGCTATCATGGCAACTGGTACATCAATGAGTTGGCTTCCAGGTCTGATGACCATCGCGCAGCATGAGTCACGTGGAAATCCGAGAGCGATCAACTTATGGGATTCCAACGCCAAAAAGGGAACCCCTTCTAAAGGCTTAATGCAAACCATAGGAACGACGTTTAACGCCAATAAAGGCAAGGGCATGAATGACATTTGGAACCCAATTCATAATGCCGTAGCAGCCATTAACTACATTAAGGGAAGATATGGAACAGTCTTCAATACGCCGGGATTACGAAGTATGAGAAGAGGCGGACCTTATAAAGGCTACGCAAATGGCGGATTGATTACTCAAGAGCAGGTTGCAAGAGTCGGTGAAGGAAATAAACGCGAATGGATTATTCCTGAAGAAAGAGGCATTCGCGGAAGGTATTTATTGACGCAGGCAGCCAAGGCACTTGGGATGCAAGTATATGATCCATCAAATGCATCTGCTCCTTTACCAGAAGCACAGATGCAGCAAGTTACCTCAGCTCAGTCTACTGGCAGTACAACATCGCCAGGTAATAAACAAATCACGATTCAATTCAATGGAGATCAGCATTTCCATAATGGACAAGATCAGCAATCGCTAGTCGAAAAAATTAAACAAATGCTTGTAGATGAACTAGAAGTAGAGATTCATACAGGAACGAAGGGGGTCGTAATTGATGGGTAAATCAGTGTATCAATTGTGGATTTCCCAAGGAAAGGACAAGTTGCGATTCCCTGTCCTTCCATCCGAACTCGAAATCACAAATAACGTACAAAATGAAACGGTAAAGGTCGCCTCTTTTGGAGAACTGACCTTTATTGACGTACCATCGGCGAAACAAGTATCATTCACCTCATTATTTCCTAAGAAATATTCGCCGATTGCTGAATATAAAAGCATTCCATCACCAGAGAATGCGATCGCGAAAATTGAACGAATGATGCGTTCAAAGAAATCTGTGCGGTTGATTGTAACTGGGACAAAAATCAATATGACGTGCAGCATTGAAAGCTTTACCCACAAGGAAGGGTCATATGATATTGGCGATCGTGAATTTACAATCGAGTTAAAGGAATATAAAACCGCATCGCCTAGGAAAATTAAACGAAAGAAAAAAGCAAAACAAACGAAAAAGAAGCGGCCTTCAAAAACACCACCAAAAATGTACACCGTCAAAAAAGGGGATACGCTATGGGCCATTTCAGGCCGATTTTATGGTGACAGTACAAAATGGCGGCGTATTTGGAATGCCAATAAAGCAGCGATGATTAAACGAAGTAAACGCAATATTAAGCAGCCAGGGCATTGGATTTTTCCTGGACAAAAATTAAAAATACCACAATAAGGGGGGCTGGCATTGATTGAGCTTTTTGCCATCAGAAGCGGCACCATGTATGAGCTTGTCACAGAGAGTGTGACACTTCAGGGGCAAAGGTATCAAGCCCCTCGCTCTATTCAGGCAAATATTATCACAAAGCAAGGCAGTCAAACATATTACCGTGTCTCGGAAGGGGACACGGTTCTTTTTAAATGGAAAGGAAAAGAGCTGTTTAGAGGCATCGTTTTTTCCCGGACGCCGGTTGAAGGAAAGCTGACCTTTACCGCATACGATATGCTTCAATATTTGGTGAAAAACCAAGATGTCTATGTTTTTTCAAATCAAAGAGCAGATCAAATCTTAAGGCGGATTGGAGCTGACTTTCAAATTCCAATGACCTCCATCTCCAATACAGGACATGTCATAAAATCACTAGTGTTTAAAAATGATACAAGCTTGTATGACATGATATTGAAAGCATTGAAAGAAACGAAGCGGCAAACAGGAAGAAACTATCAAATCTATTCTGCTAAAGGCAAGATGGGGCTGAGAGCCTGGCCTGATCCAGAGGACGTCTGGGTCATTGAATCAGGCGTCAATCTCATCAGCTATCAATACAGCACCTCGATCGAAGAGACAGCCACTCGTGTCAAGATGCGTACGTCTGCTGATGAACAGGGGAAGAATAAGAAAAAAGGCAGTAAATCCGAGATTGTGGTGATTGAACAGGATAAAGCCAGTCAGAATAAATACGGTATTTTACAGCATGTTGAGACAGTCACTGGGCAAATCAACCAGCCGCAATTGCAAAAAAGAGCCAAAGTACGGCTGGCAGAGAAAAAAGGCGTCAAACAAGAAGTCAAAAGTATACAAGCCCTAGGAATTCCTGAGCTGCAAAGCGGTCTCCCGATCTATTTGAAAATTCCTGAAATCAACGTAAAAAAAACTTACTGGATCGATCAAGACAAACATGAATTCAGTGGGGTGAAACACACCATGACCATTGATGTTGTTGAGAAAAATTCCATGTCAAAGGGTGATCAAGCGTGAGATTAAGTGAAGCGATTAAACGATTAGCAGTGAATGCAGTAGACGCAGAATCGCCAATTGATCTTGTTATCGGAGAAGTCACGGCAGTTTCCCCTCTGAGCATCCGATTAAATGAAAATCATAAGCTGATCATTCCAGAAGAATTACTGATTTGGCCGAAGCGCTTAAATAAGGGTGAGGATGATGAGCTGAAAAGGGGAGACAGTATTATGGTGCTTGCAATGGCAGGAGGCCAGTCCTTTTACATCATCGACAAATTGTAAGGGAGGTGATGAACGTGGCACTTTCACCAGAGGAAGAAATCGAGGAAATAGAAGAAGATGAAGAGGTCGAAACCTCAACGACGTATCGAATAGATTTTGAAACTGGCAGACTGACAGGCGAAACCATTTCAGGTATTGAGGCAATCCGGCAATTTATTTATATGACGCTTAGGACAGAGAGGTATGCACATCCTATCTACAGCCACGACATTGGCACTGAAATTCAGGAGCTGTTGACGGATACAGAAGCTACAGATGAATACAAAGAAATGGAGATTCCAAGGCTGCTAGAGGAAGCGCTGCTCGTTGACGAACGGATTGATCATATTGAAGAGTTAGAGGTCACAAAACAAAATGACTCGTTTCATGTCAAACTAGCGATTGTCACAGATGAGGGCACATTAGAAATAGAGGAGGTGATGGAGGGCGATGTTTGAGGAACAGACGTACGAAGCATTAATGGAAAGAATGCTGGACAGACTGCCAGATGATATAGATAAAAGAGAAAACAGCGTCATTTGGAATGCCTTGGCACCTGCTGCCGCTGAACTGGCCCAGTCCTATATTTGGCTTGACCAAGTGTTTGAGCTGGTCTTTGCAGACACAGCACAAGGAGAGTTTCTAGATCGGCGGGCTGCTGAAGTAGGGATCGAAAGAAAACCAGCCACTAAAGCGGTTTGGTCAGCGGTCATTCAGCCAGACAATATCAACATACCAGCTGGCTCACGTTTTTTTATTGAAGACGTTTATTTCCAGTATTCGAAGGATGGTACGCTAGAATGCGAGACAACTGGTAAAGCTGGCAATGTTCAACTAACAGATCAGCCGCTGCTGTCACTTGATACAATTCCAGGACTTGAATCGATTAAGATGAAAGAACTGGTGATACCAGGTCAAGAGGAGGAAGATGACGCTTCTTTATATGATCGATATTTAATACGTGCGAGGCGGGAGGCTGTCAGTGCCAACAGGGCGCATTATAAAAAATGGGCTGAGGAAGTGCCCGGTGTTGGCAGAGCGAAAGTGTTCCCGCTTTGGAACGGAGAAGGGACAGTCAAAATTGTCATCACAGATGGCAATCTAGATGTTGCATCAGACCTTCTTGTCAAAAGGGTACAGGAATATATCGATCCAGTGCCAGGTGAAGGAGAAGGACAAGCGCCTATAGGCTCGAAAGCAACCGTTGAAAGCGCCAAATGGCTGGATATCGACATAGAAGTGGCTGTCGAACTTCAAATGGACTGGACCCTTGAAGGAGCTCAGAAAGAAATAGAAGAAAAGGTCAAGACGCTGTTGAAATCAATCGCATTTGAAAAGAGTACCATTCGAATGTCCGCCTTAAATGATATTCTGTACCATTCAGAAAGTGTGTCAGATTATGCAGATGTGTTATTGAATGGAGAGTCGAAAAACTTAGTATTACAGGACATTGAGATTCCGCGTCTTAGGCAGGTGAAGGTTATTGAGCAAACAGGATGAAATGAAAAACTACCTGCCGCCATATTTTACAGAGATTTATGAAGTTGATCACCTGCTCAAGACAGAGGCACCGGAATTTGAGGGATTGGACGAATCTATTTTCGACTTAACGGATCAGTTCTTTCCTCTAACAGCGACATGGGGATTGAATAGATGGGAAAGAATGCTGAAGGTGCAGCGGGAATCAGATGATTCAATTGAACTGCGCAGGGCACGCTTACTCAATATGATGTCAAATATTCCCCCAATCACGTACCTTTCATTAGAGAAATCAGTCAATCGCTTTCTCAAGAATCCAAGTGCTGTCATCCGTCTCACAACCAATCGTTATCATTTCGCCTTACGTGTGAACCTAGATGATCTGCAAAACACGAGATATATTGTAGAAATACTTGAAACGTTAAAACCTGCACACTTGGCTTATACGTTCACGGCTTTGCATCATACCGACATACATGAAAAAAATGATCATCACGGGAGGCTCACACTGCGCAGCAGAGTGGGTTTTTTCGATCATATCCCCATTTTACTCAATGGTGAATTTGTCTTAAATGGTACGTTTTATCTCAGCGGAACAAGGGGGACAACGGATGTGCCTGCTCGTTTTCAGCACTCATTAAACATGAGAATGCCGCTTCAACATCAGTCAGACACAGCATATCGCATGAACTATGTCATGAATGGAGCGGTACATGAAACGAAGCAAGGAGCGGCATTGACTTTACGCACAAAAAATCATCTCCAGCATCAAACCAAGAAGAAGATGACGTTCCGTCTGCCAGTACATGTCCAAACTGAGCAGGATGGAAGCTTACTGATCAAGGATCATTACTGGATTCTCGATGGATCTGTTCCACTGGACGGATCAAAAATGCTAGCAGCAACTTCTAAAAAAATAGATTTATAAGGAGGATCACAATGGCTGATCAATTAACCGTAACAACACTGTATGCACGTCAACAAATGGCAAAGGCAAGAGCCGAAGGAACAAAACTCACAAAAGTCGTCAAAATGGCCTTTGGAAATGGGGGAACGAAGGATGGAAAACCGATCTCTCTAGACGGCACTGAACAAAAACTCAAAAAAGAACTAGTTCAAAAAAATATTGATTCGTTTACTTTCATGGAACCAGCAAAAATCCGCTACACCTGCACGATCGCCGAGGGAGAACTGGCAGGAGAAGTGATCAACGAACTAGCACTTGTCGACGAAGACGGTAAATTCACCGCCATCCGCACCATGACAGACAAACAAAAAGATGGCGACATCGAATTTGTTTTTGAGATTGATGATATTTATTAATGGAGGAGAAATGAAGTGGACATAAAATCACCTTTACCGTTTGAAACCTCTGACAAAGCACATGCCAATTTGTTTAACCGGATGGTCGACACACTTGTGGAAAATGACAATGCGCTTAGTAAACAAATAGCAGGGATCACAAATGAAAGCTTATTCAAACTAACAGGGGATCAAGCCATTCAAGATGCAACAGTCAGCGGCGAGGAATATCCAATAGGTATTACATTCATGGATATTGGTCAAGCCAATGATACGGGATACCCTACAAGATTCGGCTTTGTGAAAAATGAAAAATATAGTAACTTTCGATTTGTTCAATATTATTATGGGACTGGAAACGAAGCAGGCAGCTATTTTGATAGCACAGGTACGTGGTGCCGTCATTGGTGGACTGGATCGGGTTGGACCGACTGGCATAAGCTCTCAGGTTTTCTTCATACGAACATTGGTACAACTGGGAAGCAGTTGCTTAATAATGCTGAGCGACAAAAAATCCTTTTTAATCGAAAAATCAAAGATAGTCACAATAATTTTGATATAAAAAATAGTCGTTTTATTTGTCCGGAAAACGGAATGTACCTAGTAAACGCTGGAGTCTATATTGAGACGGTTCAAATGTATGCAAATTTTGAGCTGTCTATCTTTTTAAATGGTAAAAATTATAAAAATATATCTCATTATAGACATCTCCCTGCTACACCCTCTGAAACGGCAAAACTTGATATAGGTTTATATGGGGCTGCGAATGTTCCAGCAAATAAAGGAGATTACGTTGAAATTTACATGTATATAGGCTATGCGGGAAATTCTGATCGTTATATATCTGATAATTCAGGCTGGTACAACTATTTCGATATTACGGAATTAGGCGGCCGCAATTTCCCGAGAGTATAGGAGGGTTTTGATGATTTTATATGAAGCCATTAAATATAAATATCCAGATGCGGATCCGCAAAAGGATTTTGAACTAAGAAATGACGGTGCTGGTTCGTATATAGATGAATGGTATCTGGATGTGCCCAAACCAACAGAGAAAGAGTTGAAAAAATGGTGGGAGGAATCACAAGCCAATCCAAGGTATCAACCACCGCTCCCGCTAGATTATCTAGCACAAGAAGTAGCAAAAGAAAAGCTGATGAGAAAACAGCTTGAACATCAATGTGATCTTCTATCAAACGAACTAAAAGCGCTAAAAAATGAGATCCTTTTCATTAAAGGAGAGAGTACAACATGAATTATTGGGTAATGGCATTATATTTTCAATGGGTGACACCTGAGTTGGTCAAACAAGCAGTTGAACTAGGTGATTGTTCGATGGAAGATCTAAATGCAGGATACGAGCAAAGGATACTCACTTTAGAGCAGCTGCAAGAGATTGAATCAAATTTCAAGGCAAGGGAGTGAAAGTCGAATGGAAATAAAAGAACCAAAAGCTTTTGAAGTGAATGATAAAGCGCATGCAGATCTGTTTAATGACATGGTCAAAGTACTACTTGAAAATGATACTGGACTATTAGAGCAGCTCTTAAAACATACAAATGATGGGAGAGTACATGCGTCTGAAGAAGAAAAGAAAAAATGGAATGACTCACAAATCTATAAAATAACTGCAGATAACGGTATGCAGCTTATCAATGTTTCACCAGATTCAAAAATATTTGATGCAATTAAGGATAAAGGAACATGTACATTTTACGCAGCTTCTGGAGTCCAAGATTCTCCATCATCGTCAAATACTTCACTGAGAGGTATGCAAATAGTAGGTCAAAATAATATTGGGGCAGGCTTTGCGGTAGACATAGCAGGGAATGCTTACAGTTTTTACTACAATTCTGGTCATACAACTATTACTTGGACACCACTTCCGAGTAAAGAAGATTTAAATAAATGGAATGGCAGTCAGCTAATCAAAATTACAAATGATACGGGTGGAGTTCGTGTATCTGTAGGAGCTACAGAGAGTTTGTTCGATAAAATTACTCAAACTGGGAAAACATTTGGCACATTTTATTCTCCATCTGGGGTACAGGACAATCCTTCAGCTTTATCGGCACGTGGTTTTTATCACTTTACATCTGCCGATAGTAATAACAAAGGGACTTTTGGATGGGTGATTGCTGTAGATTATCGTAATAACGTCTTTACAAATTATCTAGATTTAAATTTAGGCTGGCAGGGCTGGCGAAGATTAATATCTGATGCTGATTTTGAAAATGTTCAGTGGCTAAATGTCACATTAGACAATGGTTCTTCTATTGGTGACAGACCGGTTCAATATGTTAAATGGGGAAACTTATTATTGTTGAGAGGTCATCTAGTAGCAAATAGAGAAGTTATCTGCGGGAAAATTCCAATTACTGGATTACCTGATAAAGGCATAGTAGTATCAGTACCAGTATCAGGTACAACGGGTCATAGTAAATTATATATATATAAGACAGGAGAGCTAAAATTAACCGGTTTACATGCAGTGAATAACAGTGCAGTAACTGGCTACTATTTAGACACAGTCGTCCCATTAAATTAAGGAAGTGATAGTATGATACAAGTTTATGAGTACAATCATCAAAATGAATTGGTCAGACCTATAGTAGTGTTTGAGAGGGATGATGAAGGAAATTATATCATTCCAGATCAATGCACAACAATTGCTCCACCCAATAATCCTTCTTTTTATAAAGCAGCTTTTGATGTGGAAAAACAACAATGGTATGAATCTGCGACACAGGAGTATATAGATAGCCTAAAACCAGCCCCTCGCCCGCCAAATGATATAGAACTATTAAAGAAACAAAATGCTTTATTATCAAAACAATTAACGCAGCTATTTGCTATCTTTAAAGGAGCTGAATCAAAATGATGTTTCCAACTGTAGCAGATATCAAACAATTTTGGGACTGGCAATGTTACGGCCCAGAGGACATTGCATTTTATGTAAGCATCGGCTGGATCTCGGCAGATGACTATCAAGACATAACAGGAGACAAATACGAAGCCTAATGGCTTTATTTTTTTGCCGGAAAGAAGGTGATTCCAATGGAAGTAGATGTTGTTCAAAACTTAATGACCCAAGGCCCATTTGCCGTTCTCTTTTGCTGGATTCTGTTCTATGTTCTCAACACAACAAAGGAAAGAGAAAACAAGCTCAATGAGCAAATCGAGGCGCAAAATGATGTGTTAGCAAAGTTTAGTGAGAAGTATGATGTCGTGATCGACAAGCTTGACAAAATTGAACGGAATTTAAAATAGGAGGTAAATATCATGAAAACATTCGACAAAGGCACTGTGATTCGCACAGTGCTTCTTTTTATTGCTCTGATCAATCAAACGCTTGTCATGTTTGGACAGACGGTGCTGCCGATTAGTGAGGAGCAAGTACAAACCGCAGGTGAGGCACTATATGTGGCAGGTTCTACAATTTTCACTATGGTCACAGCGGTAATAGCTTGGTTTAAAAACAATTATGTGACCTACAAAGGCAAATTACAAAAAGATGCTCTGAAACAAAGAGGGCTAACAAAATGATACTTGAAGGAGAAACGACATGGTAAAAATCATTCAAGCATTGATTCCAAAACAACATCGCAACAGACCCGGAAACACGATGAAGCCGCTCTATATTACAGTGCATAATACATCTAACAGTGCAAAAGGTGCTAATGCGGCCAGTCATGCAGCGTTTGTTGCACGTTCAAGTACCGGTGTCAGCTGGCATTACACCGTTGATGATCAGGTGATTTATCAGCATTTACCGTTAAACGAAAACGGCTGGCACGCAGGGGATGGCAGAGGCACCGGCAATATGAAATCAATTGGAATTGAAATTTGTGAAAATGCAGACGGCAATTTTGAACAAGCAGTTGAAAATGCCCAAAGGCTCATTCGAAAGCTGATGGGAGATTTCGGAATTCCTTTATCAAATGTAGTGCCTCATAAACATTGGAGCGGGAAAGAATGTCCAAGGAAACTTCTCGGACGGTGGGATCAGTTTAAAGCTGGAATAGCCACAACGCATACCGGCAGCAAAAGTACAAGAAAACCAGTTCAAGCAGAAAGTTTGAGCCACAAAACACCCGTTTCCAAACAGAAATCGTCAAATCTGCCATCAGGCATTTTAAAAGTCACCAAGCCCTTAACAAAAGGCCCTCAAGTCACTGCCGTGCAAAAAGCCTTATCATCCCTCTATTATTACCCAGACAAAGGGGCAAAAAACAACGGGATTGACGGCTATTATGGACCGAAAACGGCGAATGCGGTCAAGCGGTTCCAGCTCATGAACGGCTTAGCTGCAGACGGAATTTACGGACCGAAGACGAAGAACAAAATCGAACAACTACAGAAGAAGTGATGATCTATAAAAAAAGCTATCAGCAAGTGAGGAAATGCTTCCTTGCTGATAGCTAACTAAAATTGACTTCATTTGTGATATAATCGGCCAAATCCCTATCATGAGAGGAGAGAAAATGAAAAAAGAACTGTTCCAGATCATCATGCTGTCAATGCTGCTCATCTATTTCATTTATCACGGAATGACGAGCGGTTTCCCTGTGTCCTACATAATCATTCTCATCCTAACTTATCTTTCTGTGATCACATACCGCATCATAAAGTTATGAAGAAAAAACAAAAAACAAACAGAACTGTAACAGATATGTACATAAAAAAACCATCCTTGATTTTACAAGAATGGTTTTTCGTATGGAGCATAGCGGGATCGAACCGCTGACCTCTACGCTGCCAGCGTAGCGCTCTCCCAGCTGAGCTAATGCCCCAAGGTATGACGACATAATTTATTATAATCAATCCTCCTATGAAATTCAAGCTGTAAAACGTAAACACATCGTCTATTTTTCTTTCTGTTCAATCGGAATATAGTCAAAAATTTCACCAGAATGAACAGAGTGGGCTAATCGTCTCAGCCAGTCATAATAGGCTTTTGAGCTTTCAAGCTGCTCAATGAGCTGCTGCGCTTCTTCTTTTACATGTTCCTCCAGCTGATCATCACGCGACACCTCTTGAAGCCGCTCTTGCGCTTCTTCAATTGCCGCTAAATTGACCTCGACCTCACGTTCCCATTTTTGCGGAAAGAAGTTCGTGAAAAACTTAAAAAAGTCTTTTTCCGCAACAAAGCTGTGTTTTCTTCGGCCCCGGTGAAACGTCTTTTTGACAATATTCATGTCTTGCAGCTTTTTCACACCCGTGCTCATACTCGGCTTACTCATTTGCAGCTCTTCACGCATTTCATCCAGTGTCATTTCCTCATTTAAATACATCGTTCCATATAGAATACCTGCACTTCTTGTAATGCCGTAGAGATCCATCGTTTCAGCTATGGAATCAATGACTAGATCTTTAGCAGCTAAAATACGATCTTCTGCTTGCGTTTTTTCCTGCTTTTTCATTTTGTCCCTGCTTTCTATTAAGAAAATTCAATCCGTTCAAAAAAATCTTTATGGACTATATGTTAACGAAAGAATACAAAATGTCAAAATAAATGAAGCATATCTCCCTTTGACAGAAAAATTTGAACATGATAAGTTAATTATGTTCAAAACGTTAAATTTTTATTTAACAAACTTACCAAAGAGAATCAGAGGAGGTTCCTTCTATGAGTCAAACGCTATTTATAGACGGACAATGGGTTGGCGCTAAAAGTAGCGACACACGGGACATCATCAATCCGTTCAATCAAGAAGTGATCGCGACAGTCAGCGAAGGATCTAGAAATGACGCGCAGCTAGCCATTAAAGCAGCGAGAAAAGCCTTCGATCAAGGGGACTGGGCAAACCTGCCTGGACTTGAAAGAGGAAATATTGTGTTTAAGATAGCTGAATTGATTAGACGTGATCTTGATGAACTAGCCAAATTGGAATCGCTTGATACAGGCAAAACATTAGAGGAAAGCAAGGCAGATATGGACGATATTGCGAACGTGTTCCAATATTACGCAGGTCTGGCTGATAAAGATGGCGGGGAAATCATTGCATCGCCAATTCCAAACTCGAAAAGTGAATTAGTCAGAGAGCCTGTCGGTGTATGCGGACAAATCACTCCTTGGAACTATCCATTGCTTCAAGCAAGCTGGAAAATCGCTCCTGCACTTGCGGCGGGAAATACAATCGTTTTAAAGCCAAGTGAAATCACACCACTCACCACAATAAAAGTATTTAAACTCATGGAAGAAGCGGGCGTTCCAGCAGGCGTTGCAAACCTAGTGCTTGGACCTGGAGCAACCGTTGGAAATGAGCTTGCTGTAAATGATCAAGTAGATTTGATTTCATTTACAGGCGGTATTGAAACAGGGAAGAAAATTATGCAGGGAGCCAGCGGGAATGTGAAAAAAATAGCCCTTGAGCTTGGCGGAAAGAATCCGAATATTGTGTTTCAAGATGCTGATTTAGAGTTAGCGGTTGACCAGGCAATGAATGCTGTATTTTTCCATGCAGGGCAAGTGTGTTCAGCAGGTTCACGTTTGCTGGTGGAAGAATCTATTCATGATGAATTTTTAGAAGAACTGGTGAAGCGTACGAAAAAAATCAAGCTAGGCAACGGCTTTGATGAAGACACCCAGAGCGGGCCGCTCATCTCAGCTGAGCATCGAGAAAAAGTAGAAAAATACGTCAGCATCGGTTTAGAAGAAGGCGCTAAGTTAGAGACAGGCGGAAAAAGACCTGACGCAGAGGAGCTGCAAAATGGGTTCTTCTACTTGCCGACCATATTCTCAGGCTGCACGTCAGATATGCGGATTGTGCAGGAAGAAGTCTTTGGACCTGTCCTGACAGTCGAAACCTTCCGTACAGAGGAAGAAGTCATCAAGCTGGCAAATGATACGATTTATGGATTAGCAGGAGCTGTGTGGTCTTCTGATATCAGCAAGGCCGAAAGAGTGGCTCGACAATTAAGATTGGGCACGGTTTGGATCAATGACTTCCATCCTTATTTTGCTCAAGCACCTTGGGGTGGCTACAAGCAATCAGGCATTGGGCGCGAATTAGGACGCACGGGACTTGAAGAATATACCGAGCTGAAGCATTTATATCGAAATACAAAACCTGAAGCAGTTCATTGGTTTAAATAAAAATTACGCATTTGGAGGAGATTCTATATGACACTAAATATGAAAATTGAAAGCATGCAGAAATTCCATACATTTGAAATTCCGACTGTTATCAAACACGGCATTGGTGCAGTGAAACATGTTGGGGAAGAAGTAAAAGCATACGGCGTTTCAAAAGTATTGCTTGTAACAGACCCTGGTATTTATCAAGCCGGCGTGGTGGACCCAGTAATTGCTTCATTAAAAGAAGCACAAATCGATGTCGTTCTATTTGATAAAGTAGAGCCAAATCCGCCAGTCCGTCTAGTGAACGAAGGATCTGCTTTATATGAAAAAGAAAGCTGTAATGGATTAGTCGCAGTAGGCGGCGGCAGTTCAATGGATACAGCAAAGGCAATCGGAGTAGAGGCGACTCATGAAGGCTCAGTCCTTGATTACGAAGCGGCAGAGGGAAAAAAACCGCTAGAAAACAGAATCCCTCCTTTAACCACTATTCCGACAACAGCTGGTACGGGTTCAGAGGTAACGCAGTGGGCGGTCATTACTGATGAAGAAAGAGAATTCAAATTCAATACTGGTGGACCTCTCATTGCAGCTCATCTAACAGTAATTGATCCAGAGCTTCATGTGTCCATGCCGCCTCATGTGACAGCAATGACTGGAATTGACGCGCTTGCTCACGCGATTGAATGCTATACGATGAAATTTGCTCAGCCGATTACAGATGCGGTAGCGCTCATGGCAATTGAATATGCTGCTCATTATATTCGCCGTGCCTTTGCTGATGGCGAGGACTTAGAAGCCAGATATGGAATGGCACAAGCTGCGATGCTTGCCGGGCTTTCTTATGGAAGTGAATCAGCTGGAGCTGCACATGCGATGAGTCAAACACTCGGAGGCATTATTCCTGTAGCGCACGGTCAGTGTGTTGCAGCGATGATGGGACCAGTGATGGAGTATAACTGGAAAGGGTATCCGGAAAAATTCGCTCGAATTGCGCAAGCGTTTGGGATTGATACAAGCAGAATGACAACAGAGGAAGCAGCCAAAGCAGCTGTGAACTGGATGTATGATTTAGTGGAGGATTTAGAAGTTCCTTCATTAGAAGAACAAGGTGTATCAAAAGATATGATTGATCGTTTATCTAAAGAAGCGATGAAAGATCCGCAAACAGTTGGAAACCCAAGAGATTTAAACGAAAAAGCGTACAAATGGATTTATGCTCGCTGCTTTGAGTTAACACCTAAAACGGTGTAACAATGAAAAAAAAGGCTCCCAAAAGGGAGTCTTTTTTATGTCTATAGTTGTTCTTTAATTTCTTTGATTTGATGAATATGGCGTTTTTCGTGTGCGCCGATAAAATCAAGATATTGCTTAAGGGATAGCTCTTTAAACACAGGGTGTGCAATGACGCGTTTGAAATCTTCCTCAGTAAATGTTGATAAAATTTGATTGAGCTGCTCACGAGCTGTATCCAGCTCATCCTTTAAATGTGTAGGTGTCACATGCTTGCGGTCAGGCGCAACAATACTAGGCGCAGTGGCTTTTTTTGAACGGTCCTCTGCCATTTCCACCGGCTTTGGTTCATATTCTTTGATCGGTGCTTTTTTCCCCTCAGCAGCTAGATGTTTTGCTGCAACTAGGTCCATTTTCTTTAAATGATCTGCTACCTCTTGAATACTCCAAGTATCATCAGATAATTTTTGGTTCAATTGTTCTTCGTTCAAACCTTGCAGCTCGTGCCACAATTCTTGTCTTGCTTCATGTAATAAACTCATTTTCTTCATCACCTCAAGATCAAATTTTAACATAAGGGTACATGACAATCATTCTTGAGCTATCCGAAAATCCCTTTGAAGAATTGTGATGAAATATGAAACCTTTACAAAAGTGGTTCGTATTACCTGTTAGAAGGAATACATTGGAGGTGAGTGTGGTCTAAATGAAACAAAAGATGTTCATTTCATGAAGAAAGGATGAGGAAGATGGATGTGTTCGGGCTGCCTCTTCAGACGCTGTATTTATACATATTAATGATATCAGGAATCCTGACACTTGTTTTCGTCTTTTTCGGCGATGTATTTGATGGATTATTTGAAGCGATCCCTGTTCCATTCCTTCAACCAACATTGATCCTCGCATTTCTTACCTTTTTCTCGGCTGGAGGGTTTATCTCTGAAAAAACAGCAATTGTAGGAAGTGGACTTGGCGCAGTATTATCTGCCATCCTCGCAGTGATCCTTGTGACCTGTTTGAATGTATTTGTATTAGTCCCGCTTTCCTCTGCTGAAGAATCTCTCTCTTATACGGAGGCCGATTTAAAAGGAAGAACTGGGGAGATCATTGTATCTGTTCCAAAAGACGGATTTGGAGAAGTGCTGTTAATCAGTAATAGCGGGAAAATCTCAAAGCCAGCTGTCAGTTTCGACCAAGAGGAGATTCCATATGGAACCCGTGTGCTAGTTGTCGAAGTGAACAAAGGCGTCTTATCTGTTATACCAAATGAAGAAATCTAGGAGGGAATGCTATGCCAGGAACAACGATTTTAGTGATCATTGGAATTGTGCTTGTGATTCTTATTGCACTTATTGGTGTATTTGTTTCTAAATACCGGACAGCAGGTCCAGATGAAGCATTAATCGTCACAGGAAGTTACCTAGGAAGTAAAAATGTCCACGTGGATGAAGGTGGAAACAAGATTAAGATTGTGAGAGGCGGCGGTACCTTTGTACTTCCAGTCTTTCAACAAGCAGAGCCGCTCAGCTTACTATCTAGCAAGCTAGACGTTTCAACACCTGAAGTCTATACCGAACAAGGTGTACCGGTCATGGCGGATGGAACAGCCATCATTAAAATTGGCGGATCGATTGAAGAAATCGCGACTGCTGCAGAGCAATTTTTAGGGAAAACAAAAGAAGACCGCGAAAACGAAGCGAGAGAAGTATTAGAAGGCCACCTTCGTTCAATCTTAGGATCAATGACAGTTGAAGAGATTTATAAAAACAGAGAGAAATTTTCTCAAGAAGTACAACGTGTCGCTTCTCAAGATTTAGCGAAAATGGGTCTTGTCATTGTATCGTTTACGATTAAAGATGTTCGTGATAAAAATGGCTACTTAGAATCTCTAGGTAAACCAAGAATTGCCCAAGTAAAACGTGATGCAGATATTGCAACAGCTGAAGCAGATAAAGAAACACGTATCAAACGTGCCGAAGCTGATAAAGATGCGAAGAAATCTGAGCTTGAGCGTGCTACTGAAATCGCTGAAGCAGAAAAGATTAATGAGCTGAAAAGAGCAGAATTCAGACGTGAACAGGATACAGCGAAAGCAAGTGCTGACCAAGCGTACGATCTAGAAACAGCTCGTAACCGTCAGCACGTAACTGAACAAGAAATGCAAGTCAAAATCATTGAGCGTCAGAAACAAATTGAATTAGAAGAAAAAGAGATTCAGCGTCGTGAACGTCAATACGATTCTGAAGTGAAAAAGAAAGCAGATGCGGACCGTTATGCTGTTGAGCAGTCAGCTGCGGCGGAAAAAGCGAAACGCCTCGCTGAAGCAGATGCCAAGAAATACAGCATTGAAGCAATGGCCAAAGCAGAAGCTGAGAAAGTCCGTATTGACGGGCTTGCCAAAGCGGAAGCGGATCGTGCAAAAGGGGAAACAGAAGCGGAAGTCATTAGACTAAAAGGACTTGCAGAAGCCGAAGCGAAAGAGAAAATCGCTGAAGCATTCGAACAGTATGGTCAGGCAGCCATTCTTGATATGATTGTGAAAATGCTACCTGAATATGCGAAGCAAGTATCTGCACCACTTTCTAACATTGATAAAATTACTGTTGTGGATACGGGCGGTAACGGGGAAGGCAGCGGTGCTAATAAAGTCACTGGCTATGCCACAAACCTCATGTCCAGTCTGCAAGAAAGCCTGAAAGCATCCTCTGGAATAGATGTGAAAGAAATTATTGAGAACTTTTCTGGCAAAGGCAATGTGAAGCAAAGCATTCAAGAACTAACCAATGAAATCAAACAACCAAGAAAAAAAGAGATCGCTGATACTCAAATAGAAGAATAAAATCAATAGACACCTTCCAGCAGAAGGTGTCTATTTGGCATGCGCCCGATATGGATTCTTTTTTACATATGAAGAAAGATTCACGAGAATACCAGCCGATATCATCATAAACATTAAGGAGGAGCCGCCATAGCTAATAAAGGGAAGAGGTATGCCTGTAATGGGGAGAAGCCCGTAGACAGCTCCTAGATTAAAGGCTGCTTGGAGCATGATTTGAAACGTGAGCCCGATCGTTAACAGTTTTCCAAATGGGTCGTGTAAAGCTTGCACAATTCGCATGGCTCGATACATGATGAGGAGATATGCACCAATCACAAGCAAAATCCCCATGATTCCCAGTTCTTCACTGATGATGGCCATGATAAAATCCGTATGGGCTTCAGGAAGAAAGCCCAGTTTTTGAATGCTTCCGCCTAAGCCATTTCCCGTCAGCCCGCCTGAATTCATCGCGAAATACGAATGAATCAGCTGATATCCATCCCCATTTTCATACTGAAAAGGATTACGAAAAGAAGTCAGCCGTTTTAAACGGTAAGGAGCTGTCACAGCAAAAAAAGTGATTCCCGCTGCGGCAGTCCATCCCAGCAAAATAAGATGGCGCGTTTTCAATCCAGCGCATAATAAAATAATGCCGCAGCTTAATAAAATAGACACAGCTGTGCCTAAATCCGGCTGCTTTAAGATCAATAAAAAAACAATCCCTAAAAGAATGAGTGGCGGCATTACACCTTTTTTAAAAGATGTAATGTACGCTTGTTTTTTCGCATACACATAGGCAAAATAGATCACCATCACTAGTTTCACAGCTTCAGAAGGCTGGAGCATGAGAGAACCTAGATGAATCCACCGCTGTGAATTATTTTTGACAACACCAATTCCAGGAAGCAGGACAAGGATGAGACATAGCAATGACAGTAAGACAAGCCACTTCATCCATTTGCGATAAATCTGATAAGGGAGAAGAGCGGCAATGAAGAAAAAGAATCCCCCCATCACGAGCCATTGCCATTGTTTGATAAAGAAATAGCTGCCCTGTTCATACTTCACTTCTCCTAAAGGATAACTTGCACTGTAGACCATCAGTAAACCAAATAAGCAGAGAAACACAATCGTACCAACAAGAATGTGGTCGATTCTTTTGAGATGGGATAAAAGGAATGTCATCATCTTCAACCCCAATTGCGACCAAACATATAGGATGATGATCTAAGATTGACACTAAACACGAGACCAATGGCGATCATGTTGGTCAAAAGCGCACTGCCTCCATAGCTGATAAAGGGAAGTGCAAGCCCCGTCACAGGCATTAAACCGATTGTCATCCCTACGTTTTGGAAAACTTGAAACATGATCAGCCCAACGACACCTGCACATATGTATAATCCATAGAGTGTATTAGCGTGCATAGCCACGTGAATGATTCGGTAAATCATCATTAAGTACAGACACATCAAAAGAGAGGCGCCAATAAAACCAAACTCCTCACCAATGACGGCAAATATAAAATCCGTATGGGCTTCAGGGATATTGCCACCTTGTACTTGTTGCCCCTTTGTAAAACCGCTTCCTGATAATTGACCTGATCCAATGCCGAGTATCGATTGTTTCAGCTGATACCCGTATGTTGAATCAAATTCATCAGGAGAGAGCCACCCATAAATGCGATCAAGCTGATGAGGCTTAATGATTTTCGTAAAATGCTCAAAATGATGATTGTGCAGATAGATCAAAAAGGCAAGAAGTGCAAGAAAAGCAGCCATTAATGCAGCCGTCATCTTGCTCGAAATCCCTGATACAAGCATCAGTGTAAAGGCAATGGATAAGATCACGAGCGCTGTTCCTAAATCTGGCTGAATTAAGATGAGGAAAAAAGGGACGATAGTCCAGCAAATGACTTTAGTTGTAGGAATGATGCTTTCTTGAAAAGAAAATCGCTGATGCTTGTATTGGTTCAAGACAGCCGCAAGCAGCAGGATCACAAAAATTTTCATGAACTCTGATGGCTGAATTTTGATTGAACCGAAGCTGATCCACCTTTGGGAACCATTTTGACTCGTTCCGAAAAAATGCACAAGAATAATGAGAAAAATACCACCTGCAAATAACCGAAAAGATAAACGCTCAAGCAGCTCATAATCAAAGTAGGCAACTGCTGCCATGAGAGCGAAACCGACGATATACCAGAAAATTTGCCTTTTGACGAAATAAAGCATATCTTGCGTTTCATACTGTCCCGATCCGCTATAAACAGCTAGTAGGCTGATGACAAATAAACAAATAACAGTGAGTAAAAGTGCGAAGTCAATGCTGTACTGTTTTTTCATGGCTTCTTTTCCTGCTATGCCCTATTTGTCAGTTGGTTTAATATGACTTGCACCGCAGCAGCGTCATCAATATAGCCGATCGGAAAAATATAATCTGGTATTAAATCAACAGGCATAATGAAATAAAGGAGTGCGCCTCCCATCAGCATCAATTCTCGAGGAGTTCCTCGTCCATTTATGAATAAACTGTACATGTTTTTCAACTGCTCAAGAAATGGTCCGACGCCGCTTAGCGTCTTCATCTTTTTTTCAAACTTTGCCGTAATCGTTTCTTTTCCTTCAGCTGTTTGGCTGTAGACTTCGTATTCGTTTAACTTTTGTTCCAATTTGGTCTGACTAAACGTACCGTCGTAGACCTCTTGATCTTTTAGGGTTTTTTCAATTTCTTCTACCGCTTGAATGAACGTATCACCGTGCGCCTTTTCGTTTTTAATTGGATACCCTGAAGCAGTCAATAGTTGATCTAATGATATGTTCAGAGATTCTGAAAGCCGCTGCAGATGATTCAAAGTGGGTTTTCTTTTTCCATTCATGATTCTGGACAGTGTCGCTTTATCGATTCCTGTGTATGTGCTGAGCTCTCTTAAAGATAAAGAGCGTTGCTGCAATTTTCCCTTTAAAATTTGCCCAAGCTCTGTTGTCTTAATATCCATTTTCTACGCCATCCTTTTCATTATGTATCAACTCTTCTATAGAAGAAGTCGTACCCAATATAAAGGTGTGTTGACAAAATGTCAACGGATATCCTTTATTGATTGAATTTTAAAAAATAAGAATTTATCATAATATAAATAGGATAAAAACAGTGAGTAGGAGTGGCGCGGATGAAGGTGAGACATGCGGTACATCAAGATATTCCAAAAATCGCTGAGATTCATGTGAAAAGCTGGCAGACGACTTATCAGGGGATTATTTCGCATGAGTATTTAGATGGTTTAAACATTGAAGATCGGAAAGAGAGCTGGAGAAGAAGGTCACTTGAAGGGACGTTTGTCGCAGAAGATGCGGATGGCGTATTTGGTTTTGCTTCTTTCGGAAAACAACGTGACGAACGTTATTCTACATATGATGGAGAGCTATATGCCATCTATTTATTACAACAGAAACAGAAATCAGGTGCGGGTATTGCCTTAATTGCTAAAGGTGTCGATTATTTAATAGAAAAAGGGTATCAGAAGTTGATGCTATGGGTGTTTGAACAAAATTCGGCAAAACAATTTTATCAAAAACTTCAACCTAGTTTTGTCGTTACCAGCCAGTTCGAGCTGGCTGGCGAGAACCATAATGAAATAGGGTATGGATGGGAGCTGTCTATATTGAATAACCATGTACAGCGAATTAAATCGTCAGCTTCCAGTAATAATGAGAGAAAAAAGTGAAGAGCACAGCAAGCAACATGTAAGAAATAAACGGTGAAGCTTCTACTTTTCCTTTCACGCCTGCTATTTTTAAAGCTTCATAGAAGCCTGCCAAAAAATAAGCAAGACTGAGAATATAACAGCACAGCATAATGGAGTAAGGGCTCATTGTCGTACCTCCAGCATGAAATCTTCTACTATTAATAGATTCCATAGAGCAGCAAATTATGCATAAAAAAATAACCAGCTGAAATCAGCCGGTTATTTTTGACGAGGAAAAACCAAACGGGATGCACTTGGGATAAGTATACAAAGAACGATACTGCAAATAATAAATGAAGGAACCATATATGTGCTGTTATAAATTAAAGAGTAGACCCATCCTGGTGTTCCTTTCGGTGCATATTGAGAAAAGAAAACGACGCCAGAAATAAAGAACGTCAGCAGCCTGAAGAAACTAGCAATAAAAACAGCTAGGGTAATATAGAAGAATTGCTGTTTTCGCTTTTGATCCTGAATGGCTTTTTTGATCAGTCCAGAAAACAGGCCGCTTAAAGAAATGACAACAGATGCAACGAAGTAATCGAGGAATCCTTGAACAGGTGTAGCGATAATCGGGCTATTCATCAGCTGAAGACCTGCGATTAACACACCGATGATAAATCCGGTAGATATTCCCCATCTAATAGACATGAGAATGACGGGAATCATAATCAGCGCAAGAGAACCGCCATTGGGCATTCTTAAAAAGAGACCTGATAAGTAATCTAATACAAGTGCAAGTGAAGTCATAATTGCGATTTCCATCAGTCGTACCAATTGATTTGATTGCTGCATAAAAAAATCTCCTTTTTCATGAATTGAGCAAGGAGAGACCGTGTAAGGATGAGTATGTTATTCATAGAAAAACATATCGATTTGAATACACCGTATGTATTCAAGTGATTCCACATTCCTACTTCAGTATTAACTGACAGGTTCAAAGGGTCAGAACAACGAATGTTCACTCTCAGCACAAAGCTCCCCCTGCGGTTATTTAGTTTCAATCTATTATAAATATACTAAAGACCTGCAGGATCAACAATAGACAATTCCCGAGATAAGCAGCATTTGTATCAATATATAGGGAGAGATAAGGAAAAATAAATTATTTAGAAAAAATACTTGTTTCTTCTTTCAAAAGGTGTTATATTTGTATTCGCCGCTGAAACAGCGCGGTTGATAAATAACATTAAGAAAAAAGTTGTTGACTTTATCTTGATAGAATGTTATATTAATAAAGTCGCCTCTGAGAGACGGCGAAGATGATCTTTGAAAACTAAACAAGACAAAACGTACCTGTTAATTCGAGTTTTTATAAAAAATCCTATGATACTTCATAGGTAGTCAGTCAAACTGGCGAGGCAGGAAATGATCACTTGCTAAGTTCGCTACATCGTGTAGCAACGCATGTGTGATATACATCCTGCATACCTCGGAGAGTTTGATCCTGGCTCAGGACGAACGCTGGCGGCGTGCCTAATACATGCAAGTCGAGCGGACAGAAGGGAGCTTGCTCCCGGATGTTAGCGGCGGACGGGTGAGTAACACGTGGGTAACCTGCCTGTAAGACTGGGATAACTCCGGGAAACCGGAGCTAATACCGGATAGTTCCTTGAACCGCATGGTTCAAGGATGAAAGACGGTTTCGGCTGTCACTTACAGATGGACCCGCGGCGCATTAGCTAGTTGGTGGGGTAATGGCTCACCAAGGCGACGATGCGTAGCCGACCTGAGAGGGTGATCGGCCACACTGGGACTGAGACACGGCCCAGACTCCTACGGGAGGCAGCAGTAGGGAATCTTCCGCAATGGACGAAAGTCTGACGGAGCAACGCCGCGTGAGTGATGAAGGTTTTCGGATCGTAAAGCTCTGTTGTTAGGGAAGAACAAGTGCGAGAGTAACTGCTCGCACCTTGACGGTACCTAACCAGAAAGCCACGGCTAACTACGTGCCAGCAGCCGCGGTAATACGTAGGTGGCAAGCGTTGTCCGGAATTATTGGGCGTAAAGGGCTCGCAGGCGGTTTCTTAAGTCTGATGTGAAAGCCCCCGGCTCAACCGGGGAGGGTCATTGGAAACTGGGAAACTTGAGTGCAGAAGAGGAGAGTGGAATTCCACGTGTAGCGGTGAAATGCGTAGAGATGTGGAGGAACACCAGTGGCGAAGGCGACTCTCTGGTCTGTAACTGACGCTGAGGAGCGAAAGCGTGGGGAGCGAACAGGATTAGATACCCTGGTAGTCCACGCCGTAAACGATGAGTGCTAAGTGTTAGGGGGTTTCCGCCCCTTAGTGCTGCAGCTAACGCATTAAGCACTCCGCCTGGGGAGTACGGTCGCAAGACTGAAACTCAAAGGAATTGACGGGGGCCCGCACAAGCGGTGGAGCATGTGGTTTAATTCGAAGCAACGCGAAGAACCTTACCAGGTCTTGACATCCTCTGACAACCCTAGAGATAGGGCTTTCCCTTCGGGGACAGAGTGACAGGTGGTGCATGGTTGTCGTCAGCTCGTGTCGTGAGATGTTGGGTTAAGTCCCGCAACGAGCGCAACCCTTGATCTTAGTTGCCAGCATTCAGTTGGGCACTCTAAGGTGACTGCCGGTGACAAACCGGAGGAAGGTGGGGATGACGTCAAATCATCATGCCCCTTATGACCTGGGCTACACACGTGCTACAATGGACAGAACAAAGGGCTGCAAGACCGCAAGGTTTAGCCAATCCCATAAATCTGTTCTCAGTTCGGATCGCAGTCTGCAACTCGACTGCGTGAAGCTGGAATCGCTAGTAATCGCGGATCAGCATGCCGCGGTGAATACGTTCCCGGGCCTTGTACACACCGCCCGTCACACCACGAGAGTTTGCAACACCCGAAGTCGGTGAGGTAACCTTTATGGAGCCAGCCGCCGAAGGTGGGGCAGATGATTGGGGTGAAGTCGTAACAAGGTAGCCGTATCGGAAGGTGCGGCTGGATCACCTCCTTTCTAAGGATATATGGAGCAGCGTGCGTTTTCGTCTTGTTTAGTTTTGAAGGATCATTCCTTCAAAACATGTCTCTAGCGAGACAGGATTGTTCTTTGAAAACTAGATAACAATAAGTAATACATTCACATTGAATGCAATGCAAAGTTCATCACACATAGTGATTCTTTCTAAAGTAAGAAATGGTTAAGTTAGAAAGGGCGCACGGTGGATGCCTTGGCACTAGGAGCCGATGAAGGACGGGACGAACACCGATATGCTTCGGGGAGCTGTAAGCAAGCTTTGATCCGGAGATTTCCGAATGGGGAAACCCACTGCTCGTAATGGAGTAGTATCCATACTTGAATACATAGAGTATGAGAAGGCATACCCGGGGAACTGAAACATCTAAGTACCCGGAGGAAGAGAAAGCAAATGCGATTCCCTGAGTAGCGGCGAGCGAAACGGGAACAGCCCAAACCAAGAGGCTTGCCTCTTGGGGTTGTAGGACACTCTATACGGAGTTACAAAGGAATGATATAAGCGAAGAGGTCTGGAAAGGCCCGCCAAAGAAGGTAACAGCCCTGTAACTGAAATGTCATTCTCTCCAGAGTGGATCCTGAGTACGGCGGAACACGTGAAATTCCGTCGGAATCCGGGAGGACCATCTCCCAAGGCTAAATACTCCCTAGTGACCGATAGTGAACCAGTACCGTGAGGGAAAGGTGAAAAGCACCCCGGAAGGGGAGTGAAATAGATCCTGAAACCGTGTGCCTACAAGTAGTCAGAGCCCGTTAACGGGTGATGGCGTGCCTTTTGTAGAATGAACCGGCGAGTTACGATCCCGTGCAAGGTTAAGCAGAAGATGCGGAGCCGCAGCGAAAGCGAGTCTGAATAGGGCGCATGAGTACGTGGTCGTAGACCCGAAACCAGGTGATCTACCCATGTCCAGGGTGAAGTTCAGGTAACACTGAATGGAGGCCCGAACCCACGCACGTTGAAAAGTGCGGGGATGAGGTGTGGGTAGGGGTGAAATGCCAATCGAACCTGGAGATAGCTGGTTCTCTCCGAAATAGCTTTAGGGCTAGCCTCAAGGTAAGAGTCTCGGAGGTAGAGCACTGATTGGACTAGGGGCCCCTACCGGGTTACCGAATTCAGTCAAACTCCGAATGCCGATGACTTATCCTTGGGAGTCAGACTGCGAGTGATAAGATCCGTAGTCGAAAGGGAAACAGCCCAGACCGCCAGCTAAGGTCCCAAAGTATACGTTAAGTGGAAAAGGATGTGGAGTTGCTTAGACAACCAGGATGTTGGCTTAGAAGCAGCCACCATTTAAAGAGTGCGTAATAGCTCACTGGTCGAGTGACTCTGCGCCGAAAATGTACCGGGGCTAAACGTATCACCGAAGCTGCGGACTGTTCTTACGAACAGTGGTAGGAGAGCGTTCTAAGGGCTGTGAAGCCAGACCGGAAGGACTGGTGGAGCGCTTAGAAGTGAGAATGCCGGTATGAGTAGCGAAAGACGGGTGAGAATCCCGTCCACCGAATGCCTAAGGTTTCCTGAGGAAGGCTCGTCCGCTCAGGGTTAGTCGGGACCTAAGCCGAGGCCGAAAGGCGTAGGCGATGGACAACAGGTTGATATTCCTGTACCACCTCCTCACCATTTGAGCAATGGGGGGACGCAGGAGGATAGGGTAAGCGCGGTATTGGATATCCGCGTCCAAGCAGTTAGGCTGGGAAATAGGCAAATCCGTTTCCCGTGAAGGCTGAGCTGTGATGGCGAGCGAAATTTAGTAGCGAAGTTCCTGATTCCACACTGCCAAGAAAAGCCTCTAGCGAGGTGAGAGGTGCCCGTACCGCAAACCGACACAGGTAGGCGAGGAGAGAATCCTAAGGTGATCGAGAGAACTCTCGTTAAGGAACTCGGCAAAATGACCCCGTAACTTCGGGAGAAGGGGTGCTTCTTAGGGTGTTAAAGCCCCGAGAAGCCGCAGTGAATAGGCCCAGGCGACTGTTTAGCAAAAACACAGGTCTCTGCGAAGCCGTAAGGCGAAGTATAGGGGCTGACGCCTGCCCGGTGCTGGAAGGTTAAGAGGAGCGCTTAGCGTAAGCGAAGGTGCGAATTGAAGCCCCAGTAAACGGCGGCCGTAACTATAACGGTCCTAAGGTAGCGAAATTCCTTGTCGGGTAAGTTCCGACCCGCACGAAAGGCGCAACGATCTGGGCACTGTCTCAACGAGAGACTCGGTGAAATTATAGTACCTGTGAAGATGCAGGTTACCCGCGACAGGACGGAAAGACCCCGTGGAGCTTTACTGCAGCCTGATATTGAATGTTGGTACAGCTTGTACAGGATAGGTAGGAGCCTTGGAAACCGGAGCGCTAGCTTCGGTGGAGGCATCGGTGGGATACTACCCTGGCTGTATTGACCTTCTAACCCGCTGCCCTTATCGGGCAGGGAGACAGTGTCAGGTGGGCAGTTTGACTGGGGCGGTCGCCTCCTAAAATGTAACGGAGGCGCCCAAAGGTTCCCTCAGAATGGTTGGAAATCATTCGCAGAGTGTAAAGGCACAAGGGAGCTTGACTGCGAGACCTACAAGTCGAGCAGGGACGAAAGTCGGGCTTAGTGATCCGGTGGTTCCGCATGGAAGGGCCATCGCTCAACGGATAAAAGCTACCCCGGGGATAACAGGCTTATCTCCCCCAAGAGTCCACATCGACGGGGAGGTTTGGCACCTCGATGTCGGCTCATCGCATCCTGGGGCTGTAGTCGGTCCCAAGGGTTGGGCTGTTCGCCCATTAAAGCGGTACGCGAGCTGGGTTCAGAACGTCGTGAGACAGTTCGGTCCCTATCCGTCGCGGGCGCAGGAAATTTGAGAGGAGCTGTCCTTAGTACGAGAGGACCGGGATGGACGCACCGCTGGTGTACCAGTTGTTCTGCCAAGGGCATCGCTGGGTAGCTATGTGCGGACGGGATAAGTGCTGAAAGCATCTAAGCATGAAGCCCCCCTCAAGATGAGATTTCCCATTCCGCAAGGAAGTAAGATCCCTGAAAGATGATCAGGTTGATAGGTCTGAGGTGGAAGCGTGGTGACACGTGGAGCTGACAGATACTAATAGATCGAGGACTTAACCTATATTCTAATGTGAAGCATGAACATTGTTATCTAGTTTTGAGAGAACATTCTCTCCATCAGGTTTGGTGGCGATAGCGAAGAGGTCACACCCGTTCCCATACCGAACACGGAAGTTAAGCTCTTCAGCGCCGATGGTAGTTGGGGGTTTCCCCCTGTGAGAGTAGGACGCCGCCAAGCTTCTAGAAGGATCAGTTCCAGTCGGAACTGGTCTTTTTTGTGCAAGTTGAGGGTACATACATTCACTTGTTTGATAAAAGATCGTGGCTTCATTTTATGTCCACAAGCAGCGTGTAAAATACTTGGATATAAAGAGAAAATGAGCCTATCGCATAAAACATATCTATAAAAAACAATAGAGAGATAGAGTATCAGCTTATATAGGGAAATTAAAGAAGTGTAAGCCTATATGATTTTTATAAATGCTTACGGCTAAAGAGATTACATATATCATTAAAGTATAAAAATGAGGGACTGCTAATATTTCTGAAGGAATCGAACGTTTTAAAAGAGAATATAGAAGAGAGAAGTTGAGCTGCTGAACGTGGAACAGCAGCTGTTTGAATAGGTGAAATGACGATCATTTGTTAAAAGAAATACGCAATGAAAATTGAAATAAAATTTTTTTAATATAGCCTTTACAAATGATTAAAACCTGTATATAATAATCTTTGTCGGATCGAGAGATTCCTACATAGTGGAGGATTAGCTCAGCTGGGAGAGCATCTGCCTTACAAGCAGAGGGTCGGCGGTTCGAGCCCGTCATCCTCCACCATATTTATTCTTACATAATGTTAGGATAGATAAAGCCGGTGTAGCTCAACTGGTAGAGCAACTGACTTGTAATCAGTAGGTTGGGGGTTCAAGTCCTCTTGCCGGCACCACTTTCATATGGTAAGATAGACAAGTCGCTTTTAAAGCGAGCCATTAGCTCAGTTGGTAGAGCATCTGACTTTTAATCAGAGGGTCGAAGGTTCGAGTCCTTCATGGCTCACCATGTTTCATGCGGGTGTGGCGGAATTGGCAGACGCGCTAGACTTAGGATCTAGTGTCTTTATGACGTGGGGGTTCAAGTCCCTTCACCCGCATTGCCAAATAAAATAAAGAAATCCTGTAATGCGGAAGTAGTTCAGTGGTAGAACACCACCTTGCCAAGGTGGGGGTCGCGGGTTCGAATCCCGTCTTCCGCTTATACCATCCACGCCGGGGTGGTGGAATTGGCAGACACACAGGACTTAAAATCCTGCGGTAGGTGACTACCGTGCCGGTTCAAGTCCGGCCCTCGGCATTATAAATAAGCGCCCGTAGCTCAATTGGATAGAGCGTTTGACTACGGATCAAAAGGTTAGGGGTTCGACTCCTCTCGGGCGCGCCATTAAGATCGGGAAGTAGCTCAGCTTGGTAGAGCACTTGGTTTGGGACCAAGGGGTCGCAGGTTCGAATCCTGTCTTCCCGACCATCTTTTATGGGGCCTTAGCTCAGCTGGGAGAGCGCCTGCCTTGCACGCAGGAGGTCAGCGGTTCGATCCCGCTAGGCTCCACTTTTTAAAAGATTATTTTGATCATGGCGGTGTAGCTCAGCTGGCTAGAGCGTACGGTTCATACCCGTGAGGTCGGGGGTTCGATCCCCTCCGCCGCTATAAAGGACCTTTAGCTCAGTTGGTTAGAGCAGACGGCTCATAACCGTCCGGTCGTAGGTTCGAGTCCTACAAGGTCCACCATCTATACGGAGGAATACCCAAGTCCGGCTGAAGGGATCGGTCTTGAAAACCGACAGGGGTGTCAAAGCCCGCGGGGGTTCGAATCCCTCTTCCTCCGCCATATTTTTTAAAACCCATATCATCGCGGGGTGGAGCAGTTCGGTAGCTCGTCGGGCTCATAACCCGAAGGTCGCAGGTTCAAATCCTGCCCCCGCAACCAAAATGGTCCGGTAGTTCAGTTGGTTAGAATGCCTGCCTGTCACGCAGGAGGTCGCGGGTTCGAGTCCCGTCCGGACCGCCATTTTTCAAAAGAATACTTGGCTCGGTAGCTCAGTTGGTAGAGCAACGGACTGAAAATCCGTGTGTCGGCGGTTCGATTCCGTCCCGAGCCACTTTTATAAAAATATTCATAGTATGGCGGTTGTGGCGAAGTGGTTAACGCACCAGATTGTGGCTCTGGCACTCGTGGGTTCGATTCCCATCAATCGCCCCATACATATTTTTGCGGGTGTAGTTTAGTGGTAAAACCTCAGCCTTCCAAGCTGATGTCGTGGGTTCGATTCCCATCACCCGCTCCATTTGTATATCTGTTCATGGGCCTGTAGCTCAGCTGGTTAGAGCGCACGCCTGATAAGCGTGAGGTCGGTGGTTCGAGTCCACTCAGGCCCACCATGATCTTCCGCAGTAGCTCAGTGGTAGAGCTATCGGCTGTTAACCGATCGGTCGTAGGTTCGAATCCTACCTGCGGAGCCAAATGGAGAAGTACTCAAGTGGCTGAAGAGGCGCCCCTGCTAAGGGTGTAGGTCGCGTAAGCGGCGCGAGGGTTCAAATCCCTCCTTCTCCGCCATTGATCTGGCCCGTTGGTCAAGCGGTTAAGACACCGCCCTTTCACGGCGGTAACACGGGTTCGAATCCCGTACGGGTCATTTTTAAAAGAGATCTTGTCAAAGATCTCTTTTTTATTTTCTCCAAAACGAAAGACCGCATCATGGCGGTCTTTTTTTTACATATTCATGGAATAGATCGTATAAGACAAGTATGTGGCAAAGAAGCCCCATAAGACATAAGGAATCAGTAAAATTGGAACGACTTTGCTTAGTTTACGTGAGACGATGACAAGTGCAAGTGCTGTCAGTGCGACGAGAAGGCAGTCGATTGTAGCTACAAACAAATCCTTTTGTGTAAATTGAAAAAAGCTAAAGGCTTGATTGAAAACATAATTTAAAAGGAAAAGAATCCAAAATGGTAAAGTGATTTTTTGGAATCCATATTTTCCATAAATGATCGCTGCGGACAATGAGATGAGTGCAAATAAGACAGCCCACACAGCACCAATCACACCGCCACCAGGCGTCCATTCTGGTTTATTCAATGCGTCATACCATTCTCTGTCGATGGGGAACAAGAATCCGGCAATAGAGAATAGTGCGTATGTAATAAAGAAGACAACAATCGCCCAAATGATACTTTTTCTAGCCATCAAGAATCTCCTCCAATCAAATTCACTCTTAAAATGATTTCCCAATAATTACATGATATAAACATAAAGCCCCCAATATGAGGGGACTAATGATTTTCTTCTGTATAAGGTTCTTCCTCGTACGGTTTCAAGTCACCAAATACCGTCATGACACCTTCTTCGTCTAGTGCTTCTTCATAGGCCTCGTGTGCTTTGGTCGGATACACCTTGCTTGCTTTTCCTTCAATATCAGCAGCTGCGAATCCTTCGTAGTCCTCCACATAATCTTCATCTTCTGATTGTGTATATACATCATCGTATGTTAGAGGAGGGAATTCCATATCAGACGGGGTCTCAGAGTTTCCGTAGCGTTCTACGTCTTGGTAGGCATCCTCTCCATCGTACGCAGCACTTTCTTCATTTTCAAATTGTCCCGCGGGCGGACTTAATAAATCCTCTTCAATCGGACGGTTTTGTGAAACGGTCTGTTCTTTTGAATGCTCTGTGCATGTGACGGCAGTAGGCAAGGCTTCTAAGCGTTCCTTTGGAATAGGGGCTTTACAGACCTTGCACAGACCATAAGAGCCATCTGCAATGGCTTGGAGTGCTTCATTGATGTCTAACATATGTTCATGTTCCAAGCTGTTTAAAGCAATATCTTTCCCCCGCTCGAACAGCTCTGTCCCTTGATCACCCGGGTGGTTATCATAGGCAGACAATTCACCGATCGAATCGTAAGGAAAGGATACTTTCTGTTCATCGTCATGGCTTTTGGCTTCAAGTTCTTTCTTTTCATCAAGAAGGCGCTGCTTCAAATGATGTAATTCGTCTTTAGACAACAAAGCGATCATCCTTTCATATCAAACATATTGTTAGTATGAGCAATTTTGTATGTAAGACTAGTTCCAATTTGAAGCAATTCCTTATTAAAAAAACGCCTGCGGCTGCAGGCGTTCTTTGTTACGCGATATAGTATTGTATGATTAAAGCGATCGTCAGCAGAAAACCAAAAAATGTATTGGTTTGAGCTGTAGATTTCATGGCATTCATTAATTCAATCGGTTTTTCTTTTTGCTTAAACTCTTTAATGGCTGTATAGGCTTTTGGCACACTCAGTAAAACAAGAAGACTCCAAAGACCGACGATATCTGTGAAGATATAAACAAAAATGAGGACATATGATACCAAAAACATGGAAAGTAAAATGTTCACTGCAGCTTTGCGTCCAGCAAGAATGGCAAGTGTTCTTCGTCCATTTTCCTTATCCCCGTCTAAATCACGGATATTGTTCGATAGTAAGATGGCACCAACTAAAATAGAAATTGGTAGTGAGATGAGAACCGCTTTAGACGTCAGTGTGCCTGTTTGGATATAGAAACTAATCAGGATGATTCCTAATCCCATAAAAGCACCTGAAACAAGTTCTCCAAACGGTGTATATGCAATTGGTACAGGGCCGCCAGTATAGAAATAGCCTGCTGCCATACAAATAAGTCCTATTAGTGCAATCCACCAGCTAGACATCATGCAAATATATACCCCAAGTAATAAAGAAAGCGCAAATAGTGCATAAGCGAGGCTGAGGACTGTCTTTGGCTTCACACCGTTTCTTACAATGGCTCCGCCGATGCCGACAGATTTCTCGTTGTCAAGCCCGCGAACATAATCAAAGTACTCATTAAACATGTTTGTTGCGATTTGGATAAACATAGATGCAAACAGCATGGCTAAAAATAGCCCAACATGTATTTGACCACTTGGAAGTGCTAAAACAGTTCCTAAAGTAACGGGAATAAATGCCGCTGTTAGTGTATGCGGTCGTAGTAAATTCCACCAAATTCGCCAGTTTTTATCAGGCTTTATTGGTGAAAGCTGATCTGATATCGATTGATGCTGCATAAAATATACTCCTTTAAATAAAAAAATACGTACACGTCCAAATTCCAGTTTAGCAAAGTTCAAAAAGGTGTCAATATATTGATGCGATGAATCGGGAAAAAGATGTTTGCTAATCGTTGCCATATCGAAGAAAAGCTTGATTTTAGAACAGGTCCTGCCATTTTATCTTTGATGCTCTCGTTTCAATAAGCAGGAGCGAAAAAATCTTGAAAGCGTGATATAATAAGGATTCGAGGTTTTAAAAGCTGTTTTCTTTACTAAGTTCATCTGTTAAGGTTTATAATAGAAAAGCAGGTCATTCGACATATTCGAATGTTCATGTATTTTTTTGTTATGGTTTTATTTTTTATGTTATTTCATGGATTTTGGAGGAATGTATCATGGTGACAACAGTGCAAAGTACTTTCCGGCAGGAAGCGCTCGCGACATTAGAAGAAGCGAATAACGTCAACCATGCTGTTTTGATAAGCTACTCCAGAAGAGTTGACGATCTGGATCCTCTTGCCTTTTTCCAAAGCGGAGAAGCGGATTTTTTAGGCGAGCGGTTTTTTTGGTCTGATCCAGAAAGCCAAATGATATTTTCTGGACTTGGCAGAGCGGCCGTCATTAAATCATCTGAGCAAGGCAAGGAACGATTCGATATAGTCCATCAAGAATGGGAACAGCTAAAGCAGCACATGTTCCATTTTCATGATGAGAAGGAGTTAAAGCAAGCGGCTGTTGGTCCGCTTTTATTTGGAGGATTCTCGTTTGATCCGCACGAAGAGAAGGCGCGTCATTGGGAAGCATTTGGCGAGGCTCATTTTTTTGTGCCGTCGATCATGCTGACTGTCTCAAAAGAAGGCAGTTTTCTTACGATCAATGAGTGGAAGCAGGTGGACGGGAATGTTCATCAGCTTATTCAAGAATTAGAACAAAAAGCCTCCCGTTTCGAGGCATTGCCAGTACGGACTGGTGGACAAGCTGAACTTGTTCATATGGAAGAGCTGGATGTGAACGAGTGGATGAAGGCGATCCAAGCAGCGACAGACCACATTCGTGCAAACGAATATGAAAAGGTTGTTTTAGCAAGAGAAGTCTTGCTTCACTATAAAAATCAAATTGAACTTGCTCCACTATTAGCAGAATTATTAAAGCACCAAACAACGAGTTATGTATTTGCGGTTGAACAGGGAAGACAAGCATTTGTCGGAGCCACGCCGGAACGCTTAGTGAAAAAAAGCGGTGGAGAGGTCTTTTCATCCTGTTTAGCAGGTTCCATTGTTCGCGGAAAAGATGAAGCGGAGGATCACGCATTAGGCGAGGAACTGCTGCATGATGAGAAGAATTTGATTGAACATCAAATTGTCGTCAATATGATTGAGCAGGCATTTAAAGCGAATTGCCTTCATGTGCATAAACCAAATCAACCAAGTCTTTATAAAACGAAAAACATTCAGCATTTGTTTACACCGATTGTGGGAGAAATCAAAAGCAGCTGTTCCCTCTTTTCATTAATTGAGCAGCTTCATCCGACGCCGGCATTAGGCGGATATCCTAAGGAAAAGGCGGTTGAAGTGATTCGTGAAATCGAACCGCTTAAGCGCGGCTGGTATGCAGCGCCGGTAGGCTGGATTGATTCTCAGGATAATGGAGAGTTTGCTGTAGCCATTCGGTCAGGTCTTATTGAGGAAGATCGTGTTCGTTTGTTCGCTGGCTGCGGAATTGTAGAGGATTCCCTTGCAAAGCAGGAGTATGAGGAAACACAAGTGAAGTTAAGACCAATGCTGTCTGCTCTTGGAGGTCATCCTATTGAATAATCACATCATGACAACATATATAGGCAGATTGATGGATGAATTCGTCCAAGGTGGTGTGAAAGAGGCAGTTGTCTGTCCTGGTTCTCGTTCAACTCCGCTTGCGATGCTGGCCCTTGCTCATCAAGACATCCATGTCCATGTTTTAGTGGACGAACGGTCTGCTGCTTTTTATGCGCTTGGTCTTGCAAAAGCAAGTCAATCACCAGTGCTACTTATTTGTACATCAGGTACAGCAGCTGCTAACTTTTATCCAGCCATTGTAGAGGCGCATTATTCTCGTGTACCTCTTATTGTTTTAACTGCTGATCGGCCGCACGAATTGAGGGAAGTGGGGGCACCTCAAGCGATTGATCAGCAATTCTTATTCGGTAAGTTTGTTAAATGGTTCACAGACTTAGCATTGCCAGAGGAAAGTCAAACGATGCTGCGTTATGTTCAGACAGCAGCTGCGAGAGCAAATCACATGTCTATGCAGGAGCCAAAAGGGCCTGTTCAGATCAATGTACCTCTGAGAGAACCATTGCTTCCTGATCTGTCTATTGACCCTTTCGCGCGAGAAGAATCAGACACGAAAAAGGTATTAGCATCAGGTCATGCTTTCCCAAATGATCGAGTGATGTCTGAAATCGTAACCGTCATGAATCAATCAAAAAAGGGACTGATTGTGGCTGGTGAACTTCATACACAGGAAGAAAAAGAGGCAGTTTTACGCCTTTCGAAAGCTCTGCATTTACCTATTTTAGCTGACCCGCTTTCTCTTTTGCGCAACGGGCATGAGAATAAAGAGCTAATTATCGACGCTTATGATTCTTTATTGAAAGATGAAGCATTGCAGCAGCATCTATTACCGGATATGATCATTCGTTTTGGCCCGATGCCTGTGTCTAAGCCCTTATTCAAGTGGCTGGAAAAACATGCGGAAGTGAAGCAGATTGTTGTAGATGCAGCCGGAGGTTTTCGTGATCCTGGGTTAAGTGCTTCATACGTCATTGAAAGTACTGTCTCTGCTTTTGTAGAAGCAGCATTAAATCAAGCAGTACAACGTAAAGAGACAAGTTTCTTAAACTGCTGGCAGAATGCTAATTCTTCATTCAGAACGCATGCAGCCCGCTATTCAGATGAGGATTTGTCCTTTGAAGGGAATGTGTACCGTCAGCTTCAGCACCTCTTGCCAAAGGAGAGTGTCCTTTTTATCGGAAATAGTATGCCGATTCGTGATGTAGATACATTTTTTGAAACTCAGTCCAAGCCTTTTCGAATGATGGCGAATCGCGGAGCAAATGGCATTGACGGCGTTGTGTCCACAGCACTTGGCACGTATGCAGCCTTGAAGCAGCCAGTCACTTTAGTCATTGGAGATTTATCATTTTACCATGATATGAACGGTCTGCTTGCAGCTAAGCTGATGGACATTCCGCTGACAGTTGTTTTGATAAACAATGATGGGGGAGGTATCTTTTCTTTCCTTCCGCAGGCGTCTGATAAACCTTATTATGAAAAGCTCTTTGGTACGCCGACAGGACTGAATTTTGAGTATGCATCGAAGTTATATGGGGGAACCTATTCGAAACCGGCAACGAAACAAGAGTTACATGATGTGTACATGGCGCATATCGATGAACCTGGGCTTCATTTAATTGAAATTGAAACAGATCGTCATTCCCGTGTAGACAAGCACCGTCAAATGATGGATGACATATTGGAAGAAGTGAAAAAAGAATGCCTTCGCTCATCATAAGAATGCGTGATGGGGTAGCGTACGAAGTGGTGGACCAGAACCCTTCGGCAGCAAATGCCACATTATGCTTACACGGCTTCACTGGAAGTGCAGCGTCTTGGACGTTCTTGAATGCTTATTTGGAGAATACAAGACTGATTCAGGTCAGCTTGCTTGGACATGGACGTACGGACTCGCCAGAAAGTGTGAGAAGATATGCCATGTCTCAGCAGCTGGCAGATCTTGTAGAGATTTTAAACCAATTAAAGCTTCACAAAGTGAATATTCTCGGATATTCTATGGGAGGACGTATTGCTTTATCATTTGCCGTTCGTTATCCAGATCGTGTCAATAAATTGATTCTTGAGAGTACATCTCCTGGGCTTCGCACTTTTAAAGAGCGGATGGCAAGACTAAAGCATGATCATCAGCTTGCTCAAAAGATTAGACATGAAGGCTTAGTGAAGTTTGTGGATTTTTGGGAAAGCATTCCTTTGTTTGCGTCGCAGAAAACTTTATCAGCGGAAAGGCAGACTGAGCTCAGAGAGGGAAGACTAAAAGCCAATCCTCTTGGACTGGCTCGCAGCTTAGAAGGAATTGGAACAGGTTCACAGCCGTCTGTTTGGAAGGCGTTAAAGCATATTCATTTGCCAGCTTTGTTCATTTGCGGAACGCTTGATGAAAAGTTCTGCCATATCGGCAAACGTATGCAGCAGGAGCTGAAAGGAAGTCAATTTATTGTGGCTGAGCATGCTGGGCATACAGTTCATGTGGAACAACCACATTTTTTTGGTAAAATAGTAAGTGAGTTTATTTTAGCGCAAGATTAGAGGAGGAAATATTGATGGCTATTGAATGGCAAACTGAGCGTCAGTATGACGAAATTTTATATGAAACGTACAATGGGATCGCAAAGATTACGATTAATCGTCCGCACGTACATAACGCGTTTACCCCGAAGACTGTTAGTGAATTAATTGATGCATTTTCACGGGCTCGTGATAATTCAGAAGTTGGTGTGATCGTACTTGCAGGTGCTGGCGGAAAAGCATTCTGTTCTGGTGGAGACCAAAAAGTTCGCGGCCATGGCGGTTATGTAGGAGACGATCAAATTCCACGTCTAAATGTATTAGACTTGCAGCGTTTGATTCGTGTCATTCCAAAACCAGTTATCGCAATGGTAGCAGGTTACGCGATTGGCGGAGGCCACGTTCTTCACGTTGTGTGTGACCTGACGATTGCAGCAGATAATGCGATTTTTGGACAAACAGGTCCAAAAGTAGGCAGCTTTGATGCTGGTTATGGTTCAGGCTACCTTGCACGTATTGTTGGTCATAAGAAAGCAAGAGAAATCTGGTACTTATGCCGTCAATACAATGCACAAGAAGCGCTTGATATGGGACTTGTTAACACAGTTGTCCCATTAGATCAGCTTGAAGAGGAAACGGTGAAGTGGTGTGAGGAGATGCTAGAAAAGAGCCCGACTGCTTTACGATTCTTGAAGGCTGCATTTAACGCAGATACGGATGGATTAGCTGGAATTCAGCAATTTGCAGGAGATGCGACACTTCTTTATTACACAACAGATGAAGCAAAAGAAGGACGCGATTCCTTTAAGGAAAAACGCAAGCCGGACTTCGGCCAGTTCCCGCGTTTCCCTTGATTCAATGATATCAATGAACAACAGCTTAGTGCATCAGACTAAGCTGTTTTCTTTTACAAAAAGGAGGTGTCATGATGAAGCAACCTAATTGGCTGCTGCACCGTGCCTATTTAACGCCAGATCGAGTCGCACTCATTTATCAAGAGAAAGAGTGGACATTTCACGAATTAGCTCAAGAAGCGGAAGAGCTTTCAAATAGACTTGCTCAGGCATCATTGAAAAAAGGGGAAACGGTTGCGCTTTTGATGAACAATCATCCTCAAATGGTGATGCTTGTACATGCCTGTTTTTTATTAGGGTTAAAAATTGTGCTATTGAATAATAAGCTGACAAAAGCTGAAAGGCGCTATCAGCTAGAAGATGCAAAAGCCGCGGCGTTATTAACAGAATCTAGTTATGCAAGCGATCATGAGGGTGATTTACCCGTTTATACAATGGAAACTTTACCTGAACCAGGGCAAGGCCATGTCAACAAGATCGAGAGTGAATTTGATTTGAATGAAACAGCGACCATCATGTATACATCTGGGACAACAGGACGTCCAAAAGGGGTAGAGCAAACGTTTGGCAATCATTTTCATAGTGCTGTTTCCTCTGCACTGAATCTGGGTCTCAGAGAGGATGACCGCTGGCTCATTGCCCTGCCTCTTTTTCATATTAGCGGCTTATCTGCTTTATTTAAGTCTGTGATATATGGAATGACAGTCGTGCTTCATCAGAAGTTTGACGTCGATGAAGTAAAGGATTCTATTGAACGGCATCGTGTAACGATGATTTCTGTTGTGCAGACGATGTTATCTCGTTTGTTAAGCAGATTGGCAGAATGTCCGTCTTCTTTGCGCTGTCTTTTATTAGGCGGAGGACCTGCGCCTTATGCGATGCTTCAAGAAAGCAAAGAGAAGGGCTTTCCTGTCTTTCAATCGTACGGGATGACGGAAACCTGTTCACAAATTGTGACCCTTGCGCCCGAATTTAGTGTAGAGAAGCTTGGGTCAGCGGGAAAACCTCTTTTTGGGTGTGAGCTGAAAATTCAAGATGGTGATCGCATTTGCCGTCCTTTTGAGCATGGCGAAATTATGGTGAAAGGTGCAAATGTGATGAAAGGATACCTTTACCGTGAAGAAGCGACCGCGGCTGCCTTTGATGAGGGCTGGCTGAAAACGGGTGATATTGGCTATGTGGATGAGGAAGGGTTCTTATTTGTGCTTGACCGCCGTTCAGATTTAATTATTTCTGGCGGAGAAAATATTTATCCTGCGGAAATTGAAGCGGTTCTGCTAACACATCCGCATGTCATGGAAGCCGGAGTAACGGGTATGTATGATGATAGATGGGGAGAGGTACCTGCTGCTTTCCTTGTAACAGATGATAAGATACCGGAGAATGAGCTCTATGCTTTATGTGAGTCGCATTTAGCCAAATATAAATGGCCCGCCGCTTTTCACTTTGTGGACGAGCTGCCAAGAAATGCGTCGAATAAATTGCAAAGGCACAGACTCAGATCAAAGGGGTTTTTAAATGATTCAAATTGAACGAGTAATTTTATATCATGTCACGATGAAGCTTAAACAGCCATTTACAACAAGTCTTGGAACCACTTCAGAGCGTGAGTTTATTATTGTTGAAGTCAAAGATCAGACAGGATTGACTGGATGGGGAGAAGTCTCTGCTTTTTCTTCTCCGTGGTATACAGAAGAAACAATTGAGACTTGCTATCATATGCTGAGGGCTTTCTTTATCCCGAACGTGTTGACGCGCACCTTTACACATCCTTCAGAAATCCCTGACAGTCTGTATCATTTTAAAGGCAATAGGATGGCGAAAGCAGGCATTGAAGCGGCTGTTTGGGATATTTATGCGAAGCGTGAGAATAAGTCTTTACGCGATGTATTAGGCGGTACAAAAGATAAAATACCATCTGGCGTTGTGGCGGGGTTAGGCCCTATTGACGATATGCTTGAGCAAATTCAGCAATTTGTTGACCAAGGATATCAGCGGGTGAAGGTGAAAATTAAACCAGGACAAGATATTGGACTTCTTCAAAAGATCAGAGAGTCTTTTCCTGATCTGCCATTAATGGCAGATGCAAACTCTGCATATGAATTAAAAGATATCAGCAAGCTTAAGCAGCTGGACGATATTCGTTTATTAATGATTGAACAGCCTTTAGCAGCAGATGATATTGTGGACCACCGCCATTTGCAAAAGCATTTAAAAACGCCGATTTGTTTAGATGAAAGTATTTGTTCTTTAGATGATGCTAGAAAAGCTGTAGAGCTGGGCAGCTGTCAAATTATTAATGTGAAGCCTTCACGAGTTGGCGGATTGACAGAGGCTCTTAAAATTCATACGTTCAGTAAGGAGCATCAAATTCCGTTATGGTGCGGAGGGATGATTGAAACAGGTATTTCCCGAGCGCAGAACGTAGCACTTGCTTCGCTTCCTCAATTTACGATTCCCGGTGATATTTCAGCTTCGTCAAAATTTTGGGAGCAGGATATCATTTTTCCTGAAATTAAGGTTGAAAATGGGTTTATTGAGGTGCCTCGCTCCCCAGGAATGGGCGTGGAGGTTGATTACCAAGCGCTCCGTTCGTTTTCAGATAAAATCGACGTGTTTACAAAACATGATTTTGTGAGATAAAAACGAAGGAATCACCTTTTGCATCCCAAATAGAATCTAGATATAGTGAGAGAAAGTTTTTCCTTCCTGTCTGAACAAAAAAGAAAGAGCGGTGATCCGCTCTTTCTTACTCTTCAACCAGCTCGCTGTCATAAGCAAGCTGTCCGATATACTGATGAATTTCACTTGGCATGTTTGATGCATGTCCATATTCATAATCCCAAAGATTTAAAAAGGAGTGAGCGGCTTGGTGGAATGCGGCTTCATCCGCGTCATGAATTTCGTCAAAAAACGTTTGAAGCAGCCGATCGTTTTTCAAATTGAAGCGCCTCCTTTAATGAGACTTAAAGGTCTTGTGGTTTAAACGTTTTACAATCCGTTTCTTCACTTTTCTCAGCCGTATTTTCTGTGTGGCTGACGACATAGATTGCATCTGCACCACAGCGGTTTCCAGCATTCCAATAGGAACAGTTATTGACTTCACAAAGGATTTTTTGACCCATACAGATGACCTCCTTTTGGTATGTCTTTCATCTATAATGTAACCGAAATGGGGCTCGTCCATTCATGTTAATCTTCCTGACGAATATAGCGCTTATCCTTCATAAATAATTTCCAGAAGAAATAAAATCCGGGAAACAAGATGATAAACCCTACAATATAGGTGATAAATAATGCCCTAAATGTGACAGGGTCTGTAAATCCAGACATGATTGTAATATCTGGATAAGCCATGTAAGGCAAATGGGCACGCCCATACACATAGCTTGCTAAGAAATATTGAATGGTAATCGCAATGACGGCAAGGCGTGGTCTCCCTTTCCGATGCTTAAACCGGCTGTTTGGTAAAAATAGAGCCAGTCCTGCGAGCAGAAACATTAAGAGAGATACAAGAAGAATAGGAATGTTCTGCATCATTTTTGTGAACAGCCAATTGGCCTCGCTTCGTAATGTCAGCATGATAAAAAAGGCCATCATGAGTGAAAGTGGACCTGTAATGAGCGCCCCTCTTCTATAAATGCTGTAAGCTTCATCTTCATTAGCAACATTAGAGAAATCAGCTAAAAGCAAGGACGAAAGAAAAAGGGTGCTGAAGATGGCAAAGCCGACAAAAGAATAAACATTTGCACTTGTAAAGACCAGTCCTAGATCTAATGAGTAGACGTTGTTCTCCTGAAAGATAAATCCACCATGGGTGATTGGGAGAACCATGATCAGGATGGACGGAATGATAAAGCCGCTGATCCCTGAAATATACGTCACCGCTTTTCGATATTTCTTAGGCAGTGAATGAGAAAACACGAGAAACCCGCTTCGCAGTGCAAGAAGCAATAATATGATGCTGCCGGGTATTAATAAAACGGTACCAAGTACAAAGGTCGCACCTGGAAACAGGCTGAACAATGCGACAACGATGGCGACAATAAAGACATTTGTCACTTCCCATGTCGGAGAAAGGTACTTATTTGCGATATTAGCGGCCTTTGTTTGTTCTCTATTCATATAAATCATCGACCAAAATCCTGCGCCGAAATCCATTGATGCCATCACTGCATAGATAAAAACGAATCCCCATAAGATGGTGATTGCAATGAGCGCATCAGTTGTAACATCCATTTGCATCAAGATCGCTCCCTTTTTAAGATTCTGTTAACCGTAGGTCTTCTTCAATCGAATGTTTTCTAAAGTAGTACGTCAGCACAATAACGGTTGCTATGCCTAAGATGAGATAGACAATGGCAAAAAGGATAAAAAGTGTCCCGATCGAGCCTGATGATGTGACAACCTCTGAGGTTTTGAGCATTCGATAAATGACCCATGGCTGGCGGCCTGTACAAGCAAAGATCCAGCCAAATTCAATAGCCAAAAGACTAAGAGGCCCGCCGAATAAGTAAAGAAAAAGAAGCCACTTCGGAAATTTGTCCCGTTTTAAAATTTTACGGTAAAGCAGCGCTAATACCGCAAAAAGAATGAGCACCGATCCAATAATGACCATGCCGTTAAATAATGTGTGTATAAATAAAGGCGGCCACTCGTCACGAGGAAAATCATTTAAGCCTTTGACCACTGTATCGAAGCTATTTCCTGCCAGAAAACTGAGCGCCCAAGGAATTTCGATCGCACCTTTAATTTCCTGCGAATCAGCATCCGTAAAACCACCTATTGCAAGAGGCGCATGTGATTGCGTTTCAAATAAACCTTCAGCTCCAGCCAGCTTTTCAGGCTGATATTCATACAGAAGCTGAGCGGATTCGTGGCCATTTAAGGCTGTTAGAAAAGAGAAAAGTCCTCCTACAATGAGTCCAAGAAAAAGGGCTTTTCGATGAAATGTATAGAGCTTCTCATTTTTTCTCGTTTTGAGCATTTTAAAAGCTGCAACTGAAGCAATCACAAAAGCACCTGTTGTAAAAGCAGACAGCACAACATGTGTAGCAGTTACAGCAAAGCTTGGATTGAAAAAGGCCTTCCAAGGCTCGATATTTGTGATTTCTCCATTCACCATCTGAAAGCCGGCAGGTGTCCCTTCAAAAGCATGTACGTTTGTAATTAGAATCGCTGATGCAGCTGCACCAATGACGATAAAAATAACCGTAATGATGCGCATTGCATTTGATAGGCGATCCGCTGCGTACACATAAATAGACATAAATAATGCTTCTATAAAGAACGCATAGATTTCAATCTGGAATGGCAGTGACATGACCTTTCCGATGACCTCCATAAAACCTGGCCATAAAAGGGCAAGCTGCGTACCAGCAATAGTACCTGTTGGAATGGCGACCCCTAACAGAACAGCTTGTGCTTTTGTCCATCGCTTGGCCATGATGGCATAATGCGGGTCCTTCGTTTTTTGAAAGATGAGTTCAGCTAACAAAATCATTAGCGGGATGCCAACGCCAAGCGAGGCATAAATAATATGAAAGCCCATAGTTGTGCCGAACAGGCTTCTAGCTAAAACGAGATCAGTCAATTTTTTCTCCGCCTTTCTTATCGCTTCTCTTTTTCATGATGCTTATTATTCTCCACCATTTTTAGATTATTCTTCCTGACTAAGAAAGCTTGTTTTTTGACAAGTTGTAAAAGAGGGAGTAGAATATAAATATAAAACGTAACAATTACGTTTTATTAACGAAAGGAGTTTTGACATTGAAAAGAGATATTCATCCAACCTCACATGAAGTTGTATTTATGGACGTAAACAGCGGTTACCGCTTCTTGAGTAGATCAACAAAGACATCAAATGAGACAGTAGAGTGGGAAGATGGGAAAACGTATCCTGTCATTAAAGTAGAAACAAGCTCTGATACGCATCCTTTTTATACAGGACGTCAAAAATTCGGAGAAAAAGGCGGAAGAGCTGAGCAGTTTAAGAAAAAATATCAAATGTAATCAAAAAAGCACGCCTGATAACGGTGTGCTTTTTTTTACAGCAAAAAACCCCGGTTGATCACCCGGGGTTCAAAGCATTAATCATTTAATGCAGTTTTTAAGGTCTTTAAGTTTTGTTTCATTAAGCTGACGTAGCTTTCGCCATTTTTGACATCATCCTCAGTAATGGATTCTAGATTTTTAAGGGTCAAGCTTTTTGCCCCAATTTCACTGCGGATTGTATCTGATACTTTGCTGCTGACGTTGTTTTCAAAAATAACGTATTGAATGTGATGCTTTTCTGCTTTTTGTACAATGTTTTCGAGCTGTTTTTGTGATGGCTCCTCAGAAGCGGATAACCCTAAAACACTGATTTGCTCAATGCCATAGCGCTTTTCCCAATAACCATAAGCTGCGTGAGAAACAAGAATTTCTTTATGTTTCGCTTTAGATAACGTTGTTTTAAATTCTTGATCTAACGATTGCAAATCTTTTTTTAGATGTTCATAGTTTTTTGTGTATTCGTCTTTATGATCTGGATCTAAAGAGACGAGTGTGTCTTTAATGTTTTTCGCCATTTGCTGTGCATAAACCGGGTCTAACCATGCATGAGGGTCTTTATCTCCGTGATCGTGCCCGTCATGATCATGGTCTTCACCTTCATGGTCATGATCTTCGCCTTCTTCATGTGCATGTTCTTCATTTGTCGATAATAATTTGATGCCTTCGGCTGCTTTGACTGTTTTCACACCTTGGTCTTTTAAAGTGGCAGCTGTTTTGGCTGCGAATGCTTCAGCCCCTGTGCCGCTGTAGATAAAGGCATCACCTTCAGCCATTTCAACCATTGTTTTTGAACTTGGTTCAAAGGTGTGTGCATCTGCATTTGCAGGATACACGCTTTGAGCATGAACGTGAGAGCCGCCAATTTTTTCAGTGAAATCTTGGATTGGGAAGATCGTGGTGTAAATGATTAGTTTCCCGTCTGCCTTTCCTTTTGAAGCATTAGTGCCCGCACTGCTTGAGCAAGCGGCAAGACCGATCGCGAATAAAGCAGCTGTTAAAATAAAAAAGATTTTTTTCATGTAGAAAATGTCTCCTCTCAATCTAATAGATAGAAATGATTACGATTTAATGTCCTGAGTTATTGTATCGTAATAATTACGATTTGAAAAGAGGAAAATAAAAAATTTTCATCAGCAGATGTTTCCTCTAAAAAAATAAGCTGCAAAACGTGACGAAATTTCTTACATTGTGCTATATTTATTTTTAAAAAAAGATAAAGGAATGGACAAACGTATGAAACTTTTAGATGAAATCATCGAATATAATCAACAATTTATTGAAGAAAAGAAATACGAAGAATTTACAACAACAAAGTTTCCACAGAAAAAAGCTGTCATTCTATCGTGTATGGATACAAGACTTGTTGAACTGCTTCCGCGTGCCATGAACATGAAAAATGGTGATATAAAGATTGTCAAAAGTGCTGGGGCGCTTGTTTCTCATCCATTTGGAAGTATTATGCGAAGTATTTTAGTTGCTGTTTACGAATTAAATGCTGACGAGGTATATGTCATTGGGCACCATGATTGCGGGATGAGTAAAATAGACAGCCAGACACTTTTAAATAAAGCCGTTGAGCGCGGTATTCCAGAAAAACGTATTGAAGTACTGGAATACTCAGGAATTGATTTTAAACAGTGGCTCAAAAGCTTTAGTTCAGTTGAAGAGAGCGTGAAGGACAGTGTGTCTGTAGTAAAAAATCACCCGCTTCTTCCATCAGATGTACCTGTACACGGGCTTGTCATTGACCCTGGAACAGGGAAGCTTGACTTAGTTGTCAACGGATATGAAGAAAAGTAAGTTACTTTTCCTTTTTAGGCGGGACAGGATCGATGCCGCCAGAGTGAAGCGGATGACATTTCAAAATCCGTTTTATGGTGAGCCAGCCGCCCTTGATCGCTCCATGCGTTTTGATTGCCTCTAGTCCATAGTTTGAGCATGTTGGATAAAACCGGCAGCTTGGCGGTGTCAGAGGGGAAATACATTTTTGATAAAAGCGTATTATGCCGATAAAAATTTGTTTCATAGAGGTTCCTCCTTGTCTGTCTTCCACAGTATAAGAAAAAAGAACAAGGAAGGAAAGTTTTATAAACTAAACTGGTCGGAGAAATATGTTATAATATAGGAAATTGCAATTATAGGAGTGGTGATTATGCCTTCAGTCGAAAGCTTTGAACTTGATCATAATGCTGTAAAAGCGCCATATGTTCGTCATTGCGGCGTTCATAAAGTGGGATCAGATGGGGAAGTAAATAAATTCGATATTCGTTTTTGTCAGCCCAACAAGCAGGCGATGAAACCTGATACGATTCATACATTAGAGCATTTGCTTGCGTTTAATATTAGAACACACTCAGAGAAATATGATCATTTTGATATCATCGATATTTCTCCAATGGGCTGCCAGACAGGCTACTATTTAGTTGTCAGTGGTGCACCAACTCCAAAAGAGATCGTTGAACTTCTTGATGCAACATTCAAGGATGCGGTTGAAGTAACAGAAATTCCTGCTGCAAACGAAGAGCAATGCGGCCAAGCGAAGCTTCATGATCTTGAAGGGGCAAAACGTTTAATGCGTTTCTGGCTTTCTCAGGATCAAGAAGAGCTTTTAAAAGTATTTGGTTAATAGAATGATGAACCGGACATTGAGATGTCCGGTTTTTTATTTGAATTCGATCAGAGATGTCAAAATAGGGGATATTTGTTAAAATGGACATGTCAGTAAAAGAAGGGGGAAACGCAGGATGCGAAAAATGTTGGGAATGATTCTGATACTCACGTTATTGAGTGCATGTGGAAACTCTGCAGCAAATAGCGGCAAAGGGGAAGTGCCTGAGCTATTAGAAGTAAAGCTCACAGGACCTGAGCAAGTGGAGAAAAATGAAAGCGTTATAGTAAAAGCAGCTGTCACATACGGTGATACGCCTGTTGATGATGCAGATGATGTTCAATTTGAAGTGTGGAAAGATGGCGACAAGGATAACAGCAAGATGATTCAGCCAAAGAAAGAAAACAAAGGTGTATACGAATTGCACACAGCCTTCAAAAAAGATGGCCTTTATATCATACAAGTCCATGTGACAGCTAAACAGCAGCATAATATGCCGAAAACGAACATCCACGTAGGTGAGGTGAAAAAAGAGAGTTCAACTACTGCAGAAGAAGAAACCTCACATCATTAAAAGCGGATTTATTTTGGATTAGGACGTTGATTTGGTTCTGCATCCTGTGGTGAATCGACTTTATGCTTATATTCATAAGCCTTCGATGTCGTCCACAATGATAAAAAGACAACGATTGAGATAATGATAAAGCTGATAATCCCAAGTAACAGCATCTAACTCCCTCCTTATTTCCATATTAACATATATTTCATGCAGTCAAAATAGAAGAAATTGACGGCAGGTTTCAGTATAATAAGAAAAGGGTATTCTCATACTAAACGCAATTACATAAGGAGGAATAAATATGTCTGAACAATTATTAAACGTCGTTAATAAACAAGTAGCTGATTGGACTGTGCTTTACGTGAAATTACATAACTATCATTGGTATGTAAAGGGAAAAGATTTCTTTACACTCCATGAGAAATTTGAGGAACTATATACAGAAACAGCTACATATATTGATGATTTGGCTGAGCGTATGCTTGCTTTAAATGGACAGCCTGTTGCGACAATGAAAGAGTGCTTAGAAATTTCCAGCATTCAAGAAGCAGAAGGCAAAGAATCAGCGGAGCAAATGGTGAAAAATCTATATGATGATTTCTCCAATATCGCTGAGGAATTAAAGCAAGGAATGGAGCTGGCTGCAGAGGTTGGCGATGAAACTACAGGTGATATGCTGCTCGCGATTCATCAATCCATTGAAAAACACAACTGGATGCTTAAAGCATATTTAGGATAATACACGTATGTGAAAAGAATGTCGGTCATCAATAGACCGACATTCTTTTTTTATTGGAATCGGGACAGACAGCCCATTGAAATCATAGGGCTTTCAGCCGAAGAGAAAAGAGAAGGGAGGGAAGAAGATGTCTTCTATTGCAGGAATGATGAGTCAGCAAGTAGCGAGCATTCAAAAGACACTCAATATTAGTTTGTTGAATTCGCAGCTTGCTACGAATACAGCACAAGCTATGGTGATGCTGGATCAAGTGCAGCAGCAGCCTCAAGCTGTTCAGCCAAAGGATTCAGATGCTTCATTTATTGATGTCAGAGTCTAAAAAGAGAAGCCGCCTCATGGGGCGGCTTTTTTGGTCTCGTTCGTTTCCCTGAATACATAACAGCGCCTTTATTTTTTGTCGTCCAAGCTATTGCGAGAATTCGGCATATACTATTGAGGTAAGGAGTTCCACTTTGAAAGGATGTTGATGCCAAGTGAGCAAGGATTTAGGCATCTTTTCGTTGGTTACAGTGAGTTTGTCGGCGATGGGCTTTCTGTTTGGTGGAGCAGGATATTTACTGATGATTTTAGTGACGTTGATGGCTATTGAATTAATTTGTTCAAGCCTAAGAGAATCTTTGACTGGGCAGCTCACAATGAAGCGGTTTTTAACGCGGCTTGTTCGAAAGGTCGTGACAGTCTCCTTAATATCTATGGCACATTTCTTCGATGTCATGCTGAAGACAAATGGGACGATTAAGGATTTAGCGATCATCTTTTATATTATTTATGAATCTTACCAAATCGTCTCGACAGCCAGAGCCCTTGGAGTTCCCATTCCACAGTTGTTTATTGATGTATTGGACATGTTGAAAAATAAATTGCGCAAAAAGCCGTAATTTCCTCATATCTGGTCATACTAAAGGAAAAAGGATGATTCGGATGGCGAGACACACATACTATGTATCCGTACAAGATGGATCGATATCGCAGCATAGAGATGCAGCGGCTTGGCAATTTCAAATAGAAGCAGATGATGATCAAATTTTGCAGCTGAGAGACTACTTCGATGAACAGTATATGACAGATTGGAAAGGCTTCTTTCGGGCGCATGTTCCGTTTCTTGAATATCATTATGATAGTCCAAATGATGAAATGGATAGAAAAAGAAAAGAGATTTACACAATGATTTATGAGCTCGGCAATGAAGAAACAAGGAGCTTTATTGAGACAAATGGTTTGATGAATTGAAAAAGCATGTAGAGAATCTCTACATGCTTTATTTTCGCGGTTGTAAAATGCCTCCGATCAAATCACTGATCCCGCCGCCTCTATTTTCTTGCTGTGAATTGGTGAATTCATGAGAGGAGCTCTGGCTCTGAGGTTTGTAGCGATTATCATCTAACCCCACCCGTAAGCCAGATGTGCGCTCAGATGGCTGGATAATGACGATTTGATCTTGTTCCTGGAACTCAAATAAGTAGGATTCGCCAGATGTTTGTCCAATGAAAGTTTTCCAGTTCACATCTAGTTTGACCTTCGGTGCTTTGCCTGTCCAAGCAACAATTGCGTCAGGGTCTACACGGCAGGGGGCTTTTAAAATGAGCGGATTTCCATTCGTTTTAATGGCGACTTGCGCTCCGTGCCCTTGATAAGAGAGTTTTGATGTAAACAGTCCTTTCTGTGATAAAATACCAACGCCTACTGGTGTGACGCCGTAATGGCATTCCTCAGTAAAGGCAAGTAAATCTTCACTTTCTACACTTACATGCTGCCAAGGACCGCTTGGCTCAAGATTAATCACTGTTACATGCTCGCTTGCATCCGCCAAGTAGCAAGTACCTTGTCCACTCACTTCCATCATCTCAAGGTTTTCACCTGTGAACTTCCTGCTGATATGGTTAAATACTTGGCTGACCATATTTCCTTTATTCGTTCCAAGTAATCGCTTGCGGTATTGGAAACTTCCTTGATCAGCAATCATGGCGCCTTTTTTGGCAAAAAAGATTCCGCTGCCTTCTGCTTGTAAGGTAAGCTCTTCTATTGTGTTGAAATGAAATCCCATAGGTGCCGGCTCCTTTCCTGCGTCAAGATGTAAATCCGTAGATGCGGCATAAATCATTTAAATCTAGAGTAGTCCCTTGCCCGGTCGCCGTGATTTTCCATTCCTCCTGATCTCTTGTGAGTTCAGCGCATATAATGGATGTACAATACGAATAATCCTCTGTTAACTGAAAGGTACAAATCTCTTGCTGCGAGATTTGATCCGTAAGTCGCACGTAGGCATTGGTGACTTGTCCAAAATGATGCTGGCGTTCGTGTGCATCATGTATCGTGGCTGTGACGACAATTTTATGAATATCAGGTGAGACTCTACTTAATTGCATAATAATCATTTCATTGTCTCGATACCCTCCGCCAAATTGATGATCACCAAGATGACGAACAGCTCCATCTAAGCTTTGCTGCTGGTGATAATAAATCAGATGCTTAGGAGACAACAGCTTGTCCTCTTCATTTAAAAGAAAGACTTGCGTATCTAAATCAATTGGCTGACCAGCCAGGTCCCAGCCAAGCCCGATATGAATTTGGTCGACCGCTGGATTGTCTTTTGTTAAATCTAACTTTTGCCCTTTCACGAGGTGTTTCTTGATCACCTCATGGGGTGCGTCTTGTTTTGACCCATTTTTTATACTCATGCTGATTTCCTCCTCGTTGTCATAGGACAAACACTGATTCATTTACGTCATATAGGGATAAAAGGTTTCATGATTAAAATTGGGTGAAGTTGGAGATGATAAAAAGGTTTTAGCAACAATACCTCATTTTAGATACAGACGAGTTGGAACCACTCGTTTGTTTCACTTTTGATAAAAATTCTTCAGATAAATGTGATCTGTGGTATGATGTTTTACAAGAAGCAAGGACAGGATATGAGGGATTTCACATGCATGTATTTAAAGACTATTATCATAATACGGTCAAGCTCTCTTTTGAGGAGAAGCCTTTTTCAAGTCATCCTAAGCATGTTTGGGCCATCTGCCGCTACCAAGGGAAATGGCTGCTCACTGAACATGAGGATCGAGGCTATGAGTTTCCAGGAGGGAAAGTTGAGCGGGATGAAGAAGCAGACCAAGCCGCTATACGGGAGATTCAAGAAGAGACGGGTGCTGTTGTTCGTGAATTAACGTATATTGGTCAATATCAGGTGCTGGGCAGAGAAAAGGTCATTGTCAAGAATATTTATTTCGCTGATATTGAAAAGCTAGTGAAGCAAGACACGTATTTTGAAACGAAAGGACCCGTTCTTTTCGCAGACTTGCCAAGATCCATCGCCAAAAATAAGAATTTCAGTTTTATTATGAAAGATGATGTGTTAAGACAAAGTCTTGCTTATTTAGAAAAGAACGGTTTGATTCGTTAAAAAAAGCGCAGGGTGACAATGGGACTGACCCCATAAGATGAGACAAATAAAAAACACCTTCAAGTTTGAAAACGGATCGTTGTGATCCGAAATAAAACATGGAGGTGTTTTTTCTATGGGGACAAGAGTGAGTTATCCGGTTGAAGTCAAACAGAAGGCTGTAGAAATGAGATTGGCAGGCGTATCAATGAAAGAGATTTTGCGGGAATTGAATATCAAAAATAAAACGCAGGTTCAGACATGGGTGAGGTGGCATAAGGCTGGGGATACACACCGGTTCGAACAGCCTGTTGGAAAACAATATACCCATAGAAAGGGTCCCGAGTACTCTTCCGAATTAGAGAGACTGCAGGCAGAAAATCGCTATCTGAGTCAACAGAATGAAGTTTTAAAAAAGTACAACGAATTGGAAAGGAAGTTGATAAGGAAACGTCAATCAAACTGGTAGAAGAATTGTGCAAAACAATGACAGTACAGGACATCTGTGTCCATTTAGGCGTCTCACGCGCTTCGTACTATAGATGGAAAAAGAATCTGAATCAGAATCATTCTAAAAGACAACTAGAGAAACAAATCGGCACGTTGTGCCGAGAGCACAAGTATCGATATGGATACCGAAAAATCACAGCCTTACTAAAAGTGAGAATGCTTATTAACCATAAAACTGTTCAACGTATCATGCAGAAAAACCAGTGGCAGTGCCGGGTTAAAATGAAAAAGCGTAAGAAAAATGGGCAGCCCTATGCTGTGGCTGGTAATATACTGGATCGGAGCTTTCAGTCTGATCGCCCTCTTGAAAAACTAGTAACGGACATCACGTATTTGCCTTATGGACAGAAACAATTGTACCTTTCCAGTATATTGGATTTATATAATGGAGAAGTGATTGCGTTTACGATTGGTGATAAGCAGGACACAGACTTTATTTTAAACACACTTGATCAGCTCCCAGCACTGCCTGAAAACTGTGTGTTACATAGCGACCAAGGTTCTGTGTATACATCTTACGAGTATCAGAAAGCTGTTCATATAAAAGGCATTACCATGAGCATGTCCCGTAAAGGGACGCCCGCTGATAATGCCTCCATCGAATCGTTTCATTCCTCGCTAAAGTCTGAAACGTTCTATCTTAACAGCATTGATCGAACTACGACCACCATCGTAGAACGCACTGTCAAAGAATACATTTATTATTATAACAACATTCGTATTCAAACAAAACTAAACAACCAATCACCGATCAACTATCGGCAATTGGCTGTATAAAGGTGTTTTGATCCCTGTCTCAAAAACGGGGGTCAGTCCCCAATCCCTGTGCTTTTTTATTTTTGAAGAAAACGGCGTTCGAGCCATTCCACAAGCTGGTACATGATGGTCGCAAACACGGCAATAATGAAAAGACTTAAGAACACGAGTGTAAAGTTGAAGACTTGAAAGCCGTAAATGATCATGTAGCCGAGCCCTTTTGAGGAAACAAGAAATTCCCCTACAATAACCCCAACCCAAGAAAGGCCGACATTGACCTTGATGGCAGAAATCATCGTTGGAATACTAGCTGGCAAAATGACCTCGCGAAAGACGACGCTTTTTTTCGCACCAAAGGTTTTCATCACCTTTAAATAATTCTCATCGACCTCTTGAAAGGCTGTATATATGACGATCGTCGTAATGATTACACTAATGATTGCGCCCATGGCAACGATGCTGATCATGCCAGGCCCAAGGGCAACAATTAAAATCGGGGCGAGGGCAACTTTTGGCATGGCATTTAAAATGACTAAATAAGGATCAAGAACGTTTGCCAGGCGGGTGGACCACCATAAGGCGGCAGCGAGCAAAATGCCGCAAAAGGTACCAAGTAGAAATCCGAGCACCGTTTCAAATAATGTAATACTCATATGATTCATTAAAGATCCATCGGATATTTTTTGTACAAACAATTGGCAGACTGCTGATGGTGAACTAAATATCAGTGGATCGATAAGACGAAAATGACTGGCAAGCTCCCAAAGCGAAAAGAAGCTGGCGAAAATAATGAACTGATAGATTCGGGTCATGCGTTTTTCCATTCGGTATTTTTTGCGATAGGCTTCATGCAAAAGGTCACTGTGTTTCAACTGTTTTCAGCTCCTTCCAAATCGTTTGAAAGAGCTCTTGGAAACTCTGGGTCTGTCTTGCATCGAAAGGAGAAAGAGTCCTCAGTTCATCTGGAACGGTAAAAATTCTCTTGATTGAGCCAGGATGCTTAGAGAATAAGAAAATGCGGTCACTCATCGCAATGGCTTCGCCAATGTCATGTGTCACAAGGACCGCTGTTTTTTGATAGTTTTTGAGTGTATGAAAGACGAGATCCTCTAAAGTGAGTTTGGTTTGATAGTCTAGAGCTGAAAAGGGTTCATCTAGTAAAAGCAGACCGGGATTCACTGCAAGCGTTCGGGCGAGAGCCGCACGCTGCCTCATACCGCCTGACAGCTCCTTCGGGTATTTTTCCTCTACATCATGAAGGCCAAGCTTAGGCAGTAAGCCAAGAGCGGCGGAGGTGGCTTCATGTGAATCTTGCTTGGTAATTTTTAACCCGAGAATGATATTTTCCTTGATGGTTTTCCAAGGAAACAAATAATCTTGCTGGAGCATGTAGCCGATTTGATGCTCTTTTTGATTCGGTTCTTTTCCTTCGATTAAAATTCGGCCTTCAGAGGGCGGCGTTATTCCTGCAATGATAGACAGCAGGGTGGTTTTTCCGCAGCCGCTGGGACCAATAAATGAGATAAATTCTCCTTGGTCTATCTCCATATTGATGTGCTGTATGGCCGTTGTTTTTTCTTTTAAAGAGAAGTACGTGTGGGTCACATGGTCAATTTGAAGGAAAGACATGTGCTACCTCCTATTCTATTTGTGTTCTGTGACCTTCTTTGCAATGGATGAATTGACAAGTTGTTTGTACGGGATAAATTTCGGCAATTCATCGCTCTCCTTCATGATTTCCTGCAATTTGTTCCATTCCTCTTCGTTCAGAAGGGGATCTGTTGCGTAGGAGTCCTGCTGTTTGTAGCGTTTAATGGCAGTTGATAAAACATCAAGTTCTGTGTCAGGAAAATGAGATTGAATGGTTTTGGCAATCTCCTCCGGCTGCTTGGCTTCTACCCATTTCTGCGCTTTATAAATGGCGCGAGTGAAAGCTTCAGCTGTTTCTTTGTTTTCCTCTAAGTAACTCTTCTTTGCCATGAAGGTGGTATACGGCACCTTTCCGGAAGCCTCTCCAAAGGAGGCGGTAATGTACCCTTTGCCTTCTTTTTCAATTAAGGATGCTGTCGGTTCGAATAACTGCACAAAATCGCCAGTTCCAGAGGAGAAAGCACCTGAAATGTTGGCAAAATCAATATTTTGAATCATGCGGAGATCCTTTTTTACATCAATGCCTTCCTTTTTCAGGACATATTCACCGACCATTTGCGGCATGCCGCCTTTCCGCTGTCCAAGAAAGTCTTTTCCTTTTAATTGATCCCAAGAGAATTCGTTCACTTTCTCCCTTGAAACAAGAAATGTACCGTCTGTTTGTGTCAGCTGTGCAAAGTTGATGACAGAGTCTTTTGTGTCTTGAGCCTCTACATAGATAGAGGATTCAGATCCGGTCAGGGCGATATCTGCACCGCCGGATAAGAGAGCTGTCATCGTTTTATCACCGCCCCAAGTCGTTTTTAATTCAACCTCTAGCCCTTCTTCTTTGAAGAAATCCTCAGATAAGGCAACATATAGCGGAGCATAAAAAACCGAATGGGTCACCTCGGCTACTTGTACGGTCTGCTCTTGTTCTTTTTTACAGGCGACAAATGGAATAAAGAGCAGGACAACGACGATGAATGCCAGTCTGACTTTGATGGAACGATTCAAGAGTAATTCGCCTCCTTTGTTCTAGATCACTAATTAAAGTATGTCAAAAGGGATTTTTGGTGAGTGCCTAGATGAAAATAAGAAGCGCATTGTTTATTTATAGAACGTGTCTTTTTTTCTATACTAGGAGCATGAATACTTTCTTGAATTTGGAAGAAATAAAGGGGTGGTTTCGTGTATAGAGTGAGTTGGGTATTTCTTGGATGGTATTTAGTAGGACTCATATTAATGGTCTCTTTTGAAGTGCCAGCATGGCTTCAGTTTGCAAATGGCATTTTCCTTGTGCTGTATGCCTGCTGTGTGATAGAAATTGGGCGAAATATTTATGGTTCATGGGGGTTTGTGATCAAAAGGGCAGCTATTGTCGGGGTGCTGACATTTACGGTTGAATGGATAGGGATCATAACCGGTTTTCCTTTCGGGGGCTATGACTATTATCCGACGTTAGGTTTTCTAGTGGCAGGGGTGCCTTTAACCATTGCTTTTGCATGGGTTGGTGTGTTTTTAAACAGCCTTTTTTTAGCTAATCAGCAGTCGAAATGGAAACGAGCTGTCGAAACGGGGATATGGATTGTCTTGCTTGACCTCATATTAGACCCAGTAGCGGCTGAACGGAAATTTTGGGTGTGGTATGACGGCGGTGGTTTTTATGGTATTCCTTTTGAGAATTTTGTGAGCTGGGGTATGATTGGAGCAGGACTTTCCTTTCTCTTCCCGCTTGTTCAGATTGATCAAAAGGCTCTGAGCTGGACGAGCCGTATTTATCAGGCAATGGTGTTCTTTTTTGGTGTGCTGGCATTAAAGGGCGGGCTCGATGTCATTTTTTATTTAGCACTGATCATTGTTATTTTGTGTGAAGGAAGGGTTCAATTTGAAAGAAAGCGACAAAAGCCGATCGTTTAGACGTATATTTTCTCTTTATCTTGAGCGGTATTTACTTCATAAACATTTCCGCTCTGTGATGATGAAAGGCACTGTGGACCCAAACGAGAAGCTGCCTGTTCTTTATATCGCCAATCATAGCTCATGGTGGGATGGACTGATCATCTTTCTTTTAACAGAAAAAACGTCCGAACTCGATCATTATATGATGATGGAAGAGAAACAGCTGAAGCAATATGCCTTTTTCCGAAAGCTTGGTGCCTTTCCGGTTCAGAAAAAGAATCTGAAAAGTGTGAAGCAAGCATTAATGACGGCAAAAGAGAACATGCAGGCTGGCGGGGCTGTATGGCTTTTTCCACAGGGGAAAATCATGCATCAGGATATGCGGCCGCTTGAATTGGAGGGCGGGGCTTCATTTTTAGTGAGACAATTTGAGCAAGTTGTCGTGAAGCCTGTGACCTTGCATTATACATTTAATCAATTTCAAAAGCCGACAGTATCTGCTTTGTTTGGTGAAGATACCTTAGTATGTGGCGGAGAACTACGAAGCAAGGACGTGACGCATCTGCTTAGAGATCTGCTTGAAACGCAGCTAAACGCACATCAAGCACAGGTCATCGCAGATCCTGATTTTACAACTAATCAAGAATTTAGACAGATGACGAGGACAAGTCAGTCAACAAGTGATGCGTTTGATTCCTTTAAAAAGTGGGTGAAAACATGGCGGTCTTCTTAACCGTAATCAGTGTACTCTTGCTCTGTCAGTTTATTTTCACCATATGGAATATGAAGCAGCTTCCTGTTTTAAAGCCAGCATCCATTTCGCCTGATGAACTTATTTCATTATCAATTCTGATTCCAGCGAGAAATGAGGAAAAACGAATAGAAGCCTGTCTTCAGTCGATCGTTGATCAACGTCTTTACCCGAAAGAGCTCATCATCCTTGATGACCATTCGACAGATCAGACAAGAGCGATGGTGGAGCGGTTCGCAGAAAAATACCCGTGGATCCGAGTCCAGTCAGGTCAGCCATTAAAGCGGGGCTGGCTTGGTAAATCATATGCCTGCTCTCAGCTCGCTGAGGCAGCAGTTTCTGACTGGCTGCTATTTTTAGATGCGGATGTCCGGTTAAAAAGAGGGGCAGTTGAATCAGTATACAAGCAGTTATGTATGCAAAAAACGGGCATGCTGTCAGGTTTTCCAGAACAAAAAACAGGTACATTTTTTGAGCATCTTGTCGTTCCTATGATGATGTTTACCATTGGCTGTCATCTGCCAGTGAAATGGGTAAGAAAATCTAAGAACCCGGCTTTTGCCGCAGCACATGGCGGCTTTATTGCCATTGAAAAGAATTGTTATCACGACATTGGCGGGCATGAAGCGATCAAGGATTCACTCGTTGATGATATGGCCTTGGCTAGACGGGTGAAGGAAAAAGGCTTTCCGTTCACACTTGCAAGCATTCATCCATTTGTGTATATGAGAATGTATGAAAGTGGACAAGAGGTTTGGGAAGGTTACCGGAAAAATTTATTCCCAGGTGTGAATCGAAGCATTGCTTTGTTGAGCAGTGTCTTTTGTTTATACACCCTCCTTTATTTGGTTCCTGTCATTTGTTTCATGATCGCATTGTTTCAGCTGGATGTTTTGAGCATATGCTTAGCCATTCTTTGCTATGGGCTGGGTGTATCGATTAAAGCGGCAATTGATACTGAAAATGGGCGGACATCTGCGAAGGCTTTTTTATTGCCGGTCAGTATTTTAAGCCTGATCGCCATTGGCTTTGCTTCTATGAAAATCGGTCTGAAAAAAGAAGGGTATGAATGGAAAGGGAGAAGGTACGAATGAAAAAAGTGATCATCATCGGCGGTGGACTTGGCGGATTATCAGCCGCGATCCGTCTACAGTCACGCGGGGTTCAGGTCACCATTTTAGAAAAAGAAGCGGCTTTAGGGGGGAAATTGCAGCGCCATCACGAGGCAGGCTACTCTTTTGATTTAGGACCGAGCACCATTACAATGAAGGCCTATTTTGAAGAAGTGTTTACATCCTGTCATAGACGGATGGAGGATTATGTGACCTTTTATCCGATTTCTCCGCTGACCAAAAATATTTTTCCAGATGGACATACGGTCGAGTTTACGCCGAATATTGAGCAAATGGAATCACAAATTGCTGCATTCAGTCCTGAAGATGCGAAGCAATACCGCGCATTTTTACAGGAATCAAAGACGCTTTTTCAAAAGGCAGAGGAGCAGTTTTTAAATCGTTTGTTATTGAGCTGGAAGGATAAGGCGGATGTAAAGCTGATGAAAGCACTTCTTGCTGTCAAACCATTCACATCGGTTCAGCGCCTGCTGCGTCAATATTTCCGTCATCCCCATACATTGGCGATGTTTGGACGGTATGCCACTTATATTGGCTCTTCTCCCTACGAGGCGCCGGCTATTTTTAATATGATGGCGTATTTAGAAGGAGAGAAAGGGATTTATGGAATACAGGGCGGTACATATCGTTTAGTTGAGGCATTTGAGACGCTGGCAAAAGAATTAGGCGTTCAGATTTACCTCAATGAACAAGTGAACAAGATTCATGTGAAGGATCGGCGCATCAAAGGAGTAGAGACGGATCAGCAGATGTATGAGGCAGATCAAGTCATTGCAGGAGCAGATGCGCTGACTGTATACCGTCATCTCATAGATGAAAAAGACCGTCCTCGTTTTATAAATCAAAAACTGTCTGGCATTGAACCGTCGTTGTCGGGCTTTGCTCTCTTATTAGGGGTACCTAAAGTCTATGAACAGCTGGTCCATCACAATGTGTTTTTCCCTGAGGATTATGAGCAGGAATTCAAGGATATTTTTCAGAAAAAACAACTGCCTCAAGACCCGACACTTTACATATGCTATTCAGGCCATTCAGAACCAGCTTTAAGCGGAGGACCGGGAAGAAGCAATCTGTTTGTACTGGCCAATGCACCTTATGTGACAAAAGAGCAAGATTGGGACATGCTAAAGGAGACATATCGTCAGCATGTAAAAAACAAATTAATGGAAAAAGGTCTTTTTGATTTGGATGAGCTTATTGAATATGAAGCGGTTCAAACCCCGCTTGATCTGCAGCAGAAAACGGGGGCATATCGTGGAGCCATTTATGGCATGTCTTCAAACTCGTTCAAACAGGCGTTTTTTCGCATCAATAATCAGTCAAAAGATATTGAAGGACTTTGGTTTGTTGGAGGAACAAGTCATCCAGGCGGCGGCACGCCGATGGTGACAAAATCAGGCCAGCTTGTCGCAGAAGCGATGCTGAAGCAATGGACGTAATCAAAGATGAAAAGGAGAGAAATCGAGTGATTGTGGAAAAAAGAAGGTTTCCGTCGCCCCATCCGCATATTCACTTATATACAGTGACCTATGAGGCAGATGGACTTCGGATGAAAGGGCTGCTCGCTGAACCGGCCGGAGAAGGTTTCTACGACGGCTTTTTGTATTTACGTGGCGGCATTAAAAATGTGGGGATGGTCAGACCTGGCCGGATTGTGCAATTTGCCGCGCAGGGCTTTGTCGTCTTTGCTCCCTTTTACCGAGGAAACCAAGGAGGCGAAGGGAACGAAGATTTTGCCGGAGAAGATCGAAAAGATGCGTTCGCTGCCTTTCAGCTGTTAAAACAGCACAAAAAAGTGAAGAAGGACCGCATTCATATCTTTGGTTTTTCGCGAGGCGGTATTATGGGCATTTGGACCGCTGTTGAAATGAAACAGGAGGCGGCTTCCTTTGTCACATGGGGAGGCGTCAGTGACATGAAACTGACTTATGAAGAGCGTGTGGATATGAGACGGATGATGAAGCGTGTGATTGGCGGACCGCCGCATAAGGTGCCAGAGGCATATGAGAACAGAACCCCTTTAAATGAGGTAGACAAAATTGAAGCACCTGTCCTTATCATCCACGGAGAAGAAGATCAAAATGTATCGATTGAGCATGCGTATTTGTTAGAAGATGCGCTGCGCCAGCACGGAAAGTCTGTGGAGACATGGTATTTCCACGGATACAACCACTATTTCCCGCCGCAGCATAATCGAGAAATTGTGAGAAGGCTGACCACATGGATGCACAGCCGAAAAAGCGGAAATGTGGTAAAATAATCAGTATAACGAAATATAGAAAGTAGGGGGATTTTCATTATGGGAATGCCTGTTGAATTTAATACAATGATTGTCACAAAGGGAAAAGAGACAAGAATTGAAGAAAATGTATTTGAACTCATGAAGGATGGATACCGCATTTATCCATTAAATATTCCACTTGAGGTGCGCAAAACGAAAGACGGAGAAAAAACTGGGACAGCACATGTTGAAAAGCTGGAGCTGACAGACAATGTCACGAAGGTGACGTACCGTCTTGTGTCATTGCATTCAACCAACTAAAAAAGCTGAGGGATTGAATTTCCTCAGCTTTTTTCATTTGGTTATACGAGTGGTCCGCCTTTGGCTTCAATGTCACTTGCCGCGTGGCTGAATTTTTGGAAGTTCTTTTTAAATTCATTGGCAAGGAAGTGTGCTTTTTCTTGATAAGCCTCTTGGTCATCCCATGTTTTAGCAGGTTGAAGCACTTCATCTGGTACACCAGGAATATGAAGCGGGATGTGTAAGCCAAAGATGTCATCAGTAATCATCTCGGCATTGTCAAGGTCACCTTCGATTGCTGCCTGCACCATTGCTCTTGTATGAGCGAGATTCATTCGTTTGCCTGTACCATAGCCACCGCCAGTCCAGCCTGTATTCACAAGGAATACTTTAGCACCGTGCTCATCAATCTTTTTGCCAAGCATTTCAGCATAGACGTGAGCTGGAAGCGGAAGGAATGGTGAACCGAAGCAAGTAGAGAATGTCGTTTCTGGTGATGTGACACCGCGCTCAGTTCCAGCTAATTTACTTGTGTACCCGCTCAAGAAATGGTACATTGCCTGCTCTTTTGTTAAACGGCTGATTGGAGGTAAGACGCCAAACGCATCAGCTGTTAAAAAGACAATAGCAGATGGATGTCCTGCGATACTTGGTTTCACGATGTTATCAATCATTTCGATTGGGTAAGCAGCGCGTGTATTTTCAGTAAAGAAGGTATCATCGTAATCCGCTTCACGTGTTTCTTCATCAAGCACAACGTTCTCAAGAACTGATCCGAAGCTGATCGCTTTGTAGATCTGCGGTTCTTTTTCTTCACTTAAGTTCACACATTTCGCATAGCATCCGCCCTCGATATTGAAGACCCCTGTGCCAGACCAGCCGTGTTCATCGTCTCCGATCAGCTTGCGGCTTGCGCTTGCAGAAAGCGTCGTTTTCCCCGTACCTGAAAGTCCGAAGAATAGGGCCACATCGCCTTCTTGACCTACGTTTGCTGAGCAGTGCATGGATAAAATGTCTTGCTCAGGAAGCAGGTAGTTCATCACAGAGAAAATGGACTTTTTCATTTCTCCTGCATATTCTGTTCCACCGATAAGAATCGTGCGTTTTTCAAAAGAAACGATGATAAACGTTTCAGAGTTTGTGCCATCTGTTGCAGGATCTGCTTTAAAGTGCGGTGCAGATAAGATGGTGAAAGGTTTTTCGTTTGAAGAAGGTGTTGACCCGTCAGGTCTGATAAATAGCTGCTTGGCAAAAAGATTGTGCCATGCGAATTCGTTTACAACTGTAATCGGCATACGATATCTTTCATCAGCGCCTGCAAACCCTTCAAAGACGAATAGTTCATCACGTTCTTTTAAGTATGACACAACCTTTGTATATAAACGGTCAAATGCTTCTTTGGAGATCGGCTGGTTTACTTGACCCCAATCGATTTTATGTTCAGAGCTTTCTTCTTTGACGATAAATTTATCTTTAGGCGAACGTCCTGTATAGGCTCCAGTTGTGGCGCGGACAGCTCCAGTTGATGTTAAAACGCCTTCATTACGTGCCAAAATCTTTTCAACAAGTTTCGGAACAGATAAATTTTGGTGCGTATTTTCTAATGAGAGCAATGACTGCAAATCTTCTTTTAAATCCACTGAGTTCATAAAAAAACCCTTCCTTTACCGTTGAATTTGTTTGTTTCGATTAGTATAACACATTAATAATAATAGTCTATACTATTTAAAAATTTTTGTGTGTGTTTTTTCATTTCTGCTATGAAAATATGCTTTTTGGTGATGCTAATGGTGAGGAGAAAAAAGAGGGAGATAATTCTTATGAAGCATTGACATGACGCAAGGGTTTAAGATAAGATATCTTATTGAACGGATACTCTTATCCCGAGTTGGTGGAGGGACAGGCCCGATGAAGCCCAGCAACCGGTTTCTTATGAAAAAGGCATGAAAATGCTGAGAAACCAAGGTGCTAACCTGATGCAAGGTACAAGAACACCTTGAGCGATAAGAGTGAAAGGCATGCGATCTCAGACCCTTTCCTCGCAATGAAGGAAATGGTTTTTTTATTTTTGGGATATCATATGAACAAATTGCCAATAACATCTCTAATATAAACGTTTTCAAATATAAGAGGGAACGAGTTCCGTATCATATTGGAGGCCTCATCTTGGGATGATGTGGTCTTGTACAGGAGGAAATAGCCATTATGAGTCAAAATCGTCGTTTATTTACTTCAGAATCAGTGACAGAAGGACATCCGGATAAAATCTGTGATCAAATTTCAGACAGCATTTTGGATGAAATTTTAAAGAAAGATCCAAATGCACGTGTTGCCTGTGAAACTTCTGTTACAACCGGTCTCGTATTAGTAAGCGGTGAAATTACAACGTCTACTTATGTCGATATTCCAAAGACGGTGCGTGACACAATTAAGGAAATTGGCTACACACGTGCGAAATATGGTTTTGATGCGGAAACATGTGCGGTACTTACATCAATTGATGAACAGTCTGCTGATATTGCGCAAGGTGTAGACAAAGCGCTTGAAGCACGTGAAGGAACAATGACTGAAGAAGAAATTGATGCGATTGGTGCAGGTGACCAAGGATTGATGTTTGGTTTTGCTAACAACGAAACCGAAGAGCTCATGCCGCTGCCAATTTCACTAGCGCATAAATTATCTCGCCGTTTAACAGAAGTACGCAAGAATGAAACACTTGCATACCTTCGTCCAGACGGAAAAACACAAGTCACAGTTGAATATGATGAGCAAAACAAACCAGTTCGTATTGACACAGTGGTTATTTCTACGCAGCATGCACCAGAAGTGACGCTTGAACAAATTCAAAGTGACTTAAAAGAGCATGTCATCAGTCCTGTCGTTCCAAGTGAACTGATTGATGAACAGACAAAATACTTTATTAACCCAACTGGCCGTTTCGTGATCGGTGGACCTCAAGGGGATGCTGGTTTAACTGGACGTAAAATCATCGTTGATACGTATGGCGGGTACGCTCGTCATGGCGGCGGTGCTTTCTCAGGTAAGGATGCAACGAAGGTTGACCGTTCTGCGGCATACGCTGCACGTTACGTAGCGAAAAACATCGTAGCTGCCGGCCTTGCAGATTCTTGTGAAGTACAGCTTGCTTATGCAATTGGTGTTGCACAGCCTGTATCGATTTCAATTGATACATTCGGAACAGGAAAAGCTTCTGAAGAAAAATTAATTGAAGTGGTTCGTGCAAACTTTGATCTTCGTCCAGCTGGCATTATTAAAATGCTTGACCTGCGCCGTCCGATCTACAAACAAACAGCTGCATACGGGCATTTCGGCCGTCACGACTTAGATCTTCCGTGGGAAAAAACGGATAAAGCCGATACACTTCGCAAAGAAGCATTGGGACAATAACAACATAAAAAACCGCTTATTTTAAGCGGTTTTCCTTTTGATTAAAAAAAAATATGCAAAAAGCGAAAAAATGTGAAACAAAATCGGACAAAATACTGTCTAATTATAGGTCTACTTTTAAGAAATAACATAACGTGGAGGCAATAATATGTGTGGGTTTGTTGGTGTATTTAATCACCGTCCATTGTCCGAAACTACTGAACAGGAAGAGCTAATTAAACAAATGAATCGTCTCATCGTTCATCGTGGTCCGGATGATGAGGGTTACTTTCATGATGAGCATGTAGGATTTGGATTTAGACGTTTAAGTATTATAGATGTTGAGCACGGAAAGCAGCCGCTTTCTTATGAAGATGAAAAGTATTGGATTATTTTCAACGGAGAAATTTATAACTATGTGGAGCTGAAGGAAGAGCTTGTGAAAAAAGGCTATACGTTCAGCACAGATTCTGATACGGAAGTACTTCTTGCCACATACCGTCATTATAAAGAAGAAGCGGCTTCAAAGCTTCGCGGCATGTTTGCATTTTTAATTTGGGATAAAGAAGCGCAATTATTATATGGCGCAAGAGATCCTTTTGGCATCAAACCGCTTTATTTTACACAAATGGATGAGCAAGTGTACTTTGCGTCTGAACGCAAAAGCTTGATGGCAGTGAACGAGAACATTTTATTTGATGAGACATCCTTACAGCAATATATGTCATTCCAGTTCGTACCTGAGCCAAATACACTTGATCAAAAGGTTCACAAAGTAGAGCCAGGTCATCAGTTTACTTTACGCCCAGGACAGGAGATTGAATTTAAGACTTACTGGAAGGTTCAATTCAAGCCTGAGCAAACACAAGAACAAAAGCTGATTGAAGAAGTCCGCGATGCAATCTATGATTCTGTGAAAATTCATATGAGAAGTGATGTACCTGTTGGTTCATTCCTATCAGGTGGTATCGATTCTTCTTTCATCGTATCTGTCGCAAAGGAATTTCATCCTGAGCTGAAGACGTTTTCTGTTGGTTTCCAGCAGGATGGCTTTAGTGAAGTTGATGTAGCGAAGGAAACGGCTGATAAGCTTGGCTTACAAAACTTCAGCGCGGTGATTTCTCCTGAGGAATATATGAATGAGCTTCCGAAAATTGTTTGGCATTTAGATGATCCTTTAGCTGATCCGGCGGCGATTCCATTGTACTTCGTGGCAAAGGAAGCGAAGAAACAAGTGACGGTTGTTCTTTCTGGTGAGGGAGCAGACGAGCTGTTCGGTGGATATAATATTTACCGTGAGCCGCTTTCTCTTAAACCATTTGAATCTGTACCATCTATGCTGAAAAAGCTTCTTCTTCGTCTGGCGCGCTTAATGCCAGAAGGAATGAAAGGAAAAAGCTTTATCGTCCGCGGCTGTACACCATTAGAGGAACGTTATATCGGTAATGCGAAAATCTTTGAAGAGCCAGTAAAGAAAAACCTCTTAAAGCAGTATGATCCGAACATTACATATCGTGATGTGACGAAGACATACTTCGAGGAAAGTGCAGGCTACAGTGATATTAACAAAATGCAATATGTTGATATTCATACGTGGATGCGCGGGGACATCTTACTGAAAGCAGATAAGATGACAATGGCGAATTCTCTTGAGCTTCGTGTTCCTTTCCTTGATAAGGTCGTATTTGAAGCGGCTTCTAAAATTCCAGAAGAGCTGAAAACAAAAGATGGCACAACGAAATATTTATTGCGTAAAGCAGCAGAAGGCATTGTGCCTGACCATGTGTTAAACCGCAAGAAGCTGGGCTTCCCTGTTCCAATTCGTCATTGGCTGAAAAATGAGATGAACGCTTGGGCGAAAGACATCATTAAAAACAGTCAAACTGACGAATATATTAACAAAGCGTATGTGCTTGATTTATTAAATGAACATTGTGCTGGTAAAGCAGATCATAGCCGTAAGATTTGGACTGTCCTGATCTTTATGATTTGGCACAGCATTTATGTCGAGCGCAGTATTGATCCAGAGCAATTGAATCATCAACCGAAAGAAGTCATCTTCAGTTAATGAAAAAAGGTTTTCAGCTTTGTGCTGAAAACCTTTTTTGTCATGATAGAAAGGGATGGAAAAGGGTAAAATAACAAGCGGTTCATAGTTATTGCTTAATATCCTGAAAAAAACATGATAAAGTGAAGATACACGTATGATGTTAACGAGATAAAAGGGAACGATAGTATTGTCCTTTTTCTACATATTCTCTGCGGATTCGGTCCATGTCTTGGATATCTTCATCTGTTAACAGCCGAACGACTTTGGCTGGACGGCCAAAAGCGAGTGATCCTTTTGGGATGACCTTTCCTTGAGGGACAAGACTTCCTGCACCGATAAAGGCGCCTTCGCCAATCTCCGCACCATCGAGAATAATAGACCCCATGCCAATGAGGGCATTTTTTCGAATGATTGAGCTATGTAATGTGACTTGGTGTCCAATAGTAGCACCATCTTCAATAAGAAGTGTTTTTCCAGGACTTTGATGCAGGCACGATAAATCTTGAATGTTGACGTTCTTTCCAATTCTCACAGGGGCAACATCGCCTCTGATGACGGTTTGAAACCACACGCTCGAATATTCTCCGATTGTGACATCACCGGTAATGGTGGCGTTATCTGCGACAAAGACCGATTCATGAATCTCAGGTGTAAACTGATGATATGGATAAATCACTTTTTCGACTTCCTTTCTTAATACAACATTTGTGAGGTGTTTACTTTGTGGACTTGGCATGCTGAAAGACCAGTTGGTACAATTGTCATTGTACATGGTGCGAGTGAATATCACGGCCGATATAAATGGCTGATTGAAATGTGGCGGAATGCAGGCTATCACGTCGTCATGGGTGACTTGCCTGGACAAGGCACATCAACACGTGCGCGAGGCCACATTCGTTCGTTTCAAGAATACATTGATACAGTCGATGAATGGATCGAACATGCGAAATCATTCAGACTTCCTACTTTTTTACTTGGACACAGTATGGGTGGACTCATTTCAATTGAGTGGATGAAGCAGTATACCCATACGAAGTTGAATGGCCTTATTTTATCATCACCTTGTTTAGGTCTGCAATTTAAACCGAAGAAGCTGATGGATTTTGCGTCAAAAGGTCTAAATGTGCTGGCACCGTCTTTTAAAGTGGAGTCAGGTCTGTCGATTGAACTAGCGACACGAAATCAGGCGGTCATTGAGGCAGACTCAAATGATTCTCTTTACGTGACAAAGGTGTCGGTTCGCTGGTATCGAGAGCTGATCAAAAATATCGATGCGGCGATGCAGCCGACGAATGTCTTTAAATCGATCCCGCTCCTTTTAATGCAGGCGGGAGATGATAAGATCGTCGATAAAACGAGGGTGATTAAATGGTTCAATGGCATAGAATCAACCAATAAATCATACCGTGAATGGGAAGAGCTGTATCACGAAATTTTTAATGAACCAGAAAGAGAAGATGTGTTTAAGGCGGCAAGAGCCTTTACAGATCAATATATTTGATTGTGAGCTTTAAGTTGGGGGTGGAGAGATTTGTCAGTACCAGAGCGTCCTTTTGCACTGATGACAAAGGTGTATAAAGATATTTTTCCGCTTGTTCATCAGGAGCTGAAAAAGTGGCGGGCTCATGCAGAAATGATTGAAAATGAAGAACTGAGAACGCAGGCACTAGCGAGCATATCGAGTAAAACGTTTCACTGTGAAGGCGGAGGCATTTTATCTCTTCTAGCAGGCGATGAGAAAGAAACGTGCATTGAATTCATTGTGGCGTATCAAACCATCAGTGACTACTTAGATAACCTATGTGACCGCAGCACGTCGCTTGATCCTAAGGATTTTCATATGCTGCATCAAGCGATGAGAGATGCGCTTGATATTCATGCTGAGCTCAAGCCATACTATCAATTCCGTGATGATCAAGAGGATCATGGATATTTACATGCGCTTGTCCGCACATGTCAAGACGTGCTTACGCGCGTTCGGCATTATCCGATCATTCAGCCATATTTACACACGCTGTGTGATTACTATAGTGACCTGCAAGTACATAAGCACGTCGTTCCTCATGAGCGTGTACCACGGCTAGAGTCATGGTTTCGCCAATATGAAAAAGATTTGCCGAAGATGGAATGGTATGAGTTTTCAGCTTGTGCGGGATCAACGTTAGGAATATTCTGTCTTGTGGCGTATGCGCTGCAGCCTGATTTTACAGAAAAGCAGGCGAAACAAATTTACGAAAGCTATTTCCCTTATATTCAAGGTCTGCACATTTTACTCGATTATTTAATAGACCAAGAAGAGGACCGGCTTGGGGGAGATCTGAACTTTTGCTCATACTATGATTCTCATCATGAGATGATGGATAGACTTCAGCATTTTATCGAAAAAGCGGATGAGCAGCTGAAAGGCATTCCGCATGAAAACTTTCACAAATTGATTAACAGAGGATTACTGGCGGTCTATTTGTCCGATGAAAAAGTGACAGCCCAAAAAGAGATGAACAAGCTGGCAAAGCGGCTGATCAAATCAAGCGGGAAAACATCGTTCTTTTTCTATATTAACGGAAGAGCCTATCGGACCTATCAGAAAATGCCTTGGATGAAATCATCATAAAAAAGCTCAAATCCATTAGGATTTGAGCTTCAGCGTGTAGACAAACCCTCGCATTCGGTGTCAGGTCTGCGCGCCGGTACTCACGAATGTCAAATTCGCTCCGTTCCGGTGCTTGCCCGTTCCTAGACTGCAAAGGTTTTCTATCACGCTGAAAAGAAGAAAAAAAGCTAAAATGCACATCATTTTAGCTTTTTTTCAATGGCGACCACAAACGGCGGGTCGTTTTGAATATTCATGTATTGATATGATAAAACTTGTACCTCTTCATGAGGCAGTGATCTGCAATAGTCGAGAAGCACTTCTTTTTCTCTTTTTCCTTCGGGATGTCCGTGGTAGATCACAAGGACGATCAGACCTCCGGGTTTGAGCCATTCGAGGAGCTGCTTGATGGCTTCAATGGTTGTATGAGCCTGAGTGGTGACGGCTTTATCGCCTCCGGGCAGATACCCAAGGTTAAACACTGCACCGGCTATTTGTCCATAAGCATCCTTCGGAAGATGATCCGCCAGTTTTTCATGCCCATCATGGATGAGGTGAACGTAAGGATAGTGACCGCCAAGCCTTTTGCTTGTCTGCTGCAAGGCTTCCTCTTGCACGTCGAATGCAAACACTTGTCCATCAGTTCCTACAAGGTCAGCTAAATAGAGTGTATCGTGGCCGTTGCCCATTGTTGCATCTATAACGATGTCGCCTTTTTGACAAGCGCGTTCTAACAGCTCTTTACTAAAAGGAAGCATGCGTTTCAAAATCATTTGGCTGCTTCTTCCAATCTGACGAAACGTTTCCCTTGGTAGCTGTTACGTCTTTCGAGTTCAGCATTAATGGCATTGAGTACTTCCCACTTGTTTACACTCCACATTGGACCAACCATTAATTCAATTGGGCCGTCACCTGTAATACGGTGAATAATCATTTCTGGCGGCAGAACCTCCAGCTGATCACAAACAAGCTGAACATATTCCTCCTGGCTTAAAAACTCAAGCTTTCCTTTTTCATATTGCTTGACCATTGGAGTCCCTTTTAAAAGGTGAAGCAAATGAATTTTAATTCCCTGCACATCTAAATCCGCAACAGCTTTTGCTGTTTCCATCATCATGTCCCGGTTTTCAAGAGGCAATCCATTGATGATATGTGAGCAGACACGAATTCCGTGTTTTCTCAGTTTTTCTACACCTTCAACGTAGCATTCATAATCATGAGCACGGTTGATGAGCATAGCTGTCCGTTCGTGTACTGTTTGAAGACCAAGCTCTACCCATAGGTAAGTGCGTTCGTTTAATTCGGCTAAATACTCCACTACGTCATCCGGCAGACAGTCAGGTCTTGTTGCAATGGATAGACCTACGACACCATCCAGATTCATAACGGTTTCATATTTTTCTTTTAGGACAGGAAGCGGTGCATGTGTGTTTGTATACGCCTGGAAATACGCCATGTATTTTCCGTCTTTCCATTTTGTATGCATCCGGTCTTTGATTTCGTTAAATTGAGTGATGAGATCATCAGCCCGGTTTCCTGCAAAATCACCAGATCCAGCGGCACTGCAAAATGTACAGCCGCCGTGGGCTACAGTACCATCACGGTTTGGGCAGTCAAAGCCGCCGTCTAAGGCTACTTTAAATACTTTATGACCAAAGTGTTCACGCAAATGGTAGTTCCACGTGTGATAACGTTTTTCGCTGTTTGAATATAAAAAAGGGTTATGCTGATCCAAGTCAGTAACCTCCTTGCATAATAATAGGCATCCTTAAAGTTTAACAAAAATCACGAAGGAGGACAATTGAATCTGTCCAACATTTTCTTTAGTGAAAAAGCTTTACATGGGCAAAATAGGCGGGAGCGATGATGAAATGGAGGGAATGTAAGATGGCAACAAGGCAGTCGATCGATGAATTTATCCAAAAAAGTACGGAAACCCTTGAGTTTGCAAATGAACAATTTGATTTGAGCTCACGTCAGGAACATTATAATGAGGAAGAGTTTTCAAAAGCACAGCTCATGCTTGAGAATACGGTCAACGAATTAGAAAAATTAAAAGATGTCGCCAATGACCAGCAAAGAGAACGGTTAGACAGGGCGCGTGTTCAAATTCAGAGCTTGCAAAACCAAATGATTTTAGGGATTTCCTACGATAATGAATGATGAACAGATCCTTCTTTTAAGGGTCTGTTTTTTATTTTTTTTAATAAGTGATTGACTTTTATACTGGGTGTCTATATTGTATTAAGTGTACTACATCAACTAATACACTACAGACACTTAAAAAGTGAAGAAAGGTGTTCAACCATGAAAAAAGAAAAAAAACCAATCAATTTAAAGTGGATGGTGCTGGCTGTTGCGTTAGCATGTACATTTTTTTTCGTTCTTGTTTTCATTGGTTTTGAAGTTCAAAAAGATTTGATACCCAGTTCAGTTCCTTTAATGCAAGGACATGATCAAGCGATAGGACTGCAAAAGCATGAATGAGGAAAGAGGGAGTCATCATGATTCAAATAGATCCAAGAAGCGCTGCGCCAATATATGAACAAATCATTGAGCAGCTCAAAATTTTATGTTTAAAAGGCGTGATGAAGCCAGGTGACAAACTGCCCTCTGTCAGAGAGCTCGCCACCATTATTATTGCCAACCCAAACACCGTCAGCAAAGCGTATAAAGAGCTTGAGCGGGAAGGGATTATTGAAACTCTGCGGGGCCGCGGTACGTATGTAACAGAAGGTGCTCAGTTAAAGCTGAATGAAGGGAAGGTGCTCGAGATGAAAGAACAGTTAAGACAACTCATCATAGAAGCTCATTATGCTGGTATTGATATTCATCAGCTCAAGGAATGGCTGGAAGAGATCGGCTCAAGTCTAAAAGGAGGAAAACAAGTTGATTGAGGTCAGAAATGTATCGAAGAAATTAAATGGACGCGAAGTACTCAGCGACGTTTCCTTCAAAATAGGCGAAGGTGAGATCTTCGGTCTGCTTGGCCGGAATGGCTCTGGGAAAACAACACTTCTCAGATTGATTCAGCAAATTCTTCTTCCGGATGAAGGAGAGATTTATTTTAAAGATGTGCTGGTGAAAGACCACCCTTTAGTAAAGCAAAATATTGTATTCATGCCAGTCGTGAATCCTTACTTTGATAGATACAATTACGGACAGCTTGTCCAGCTGTTAAAGCATTTATATCCAAAGTTTGACGTGACCTATGCCAATGAGCTTGTGAACCGCTATGAAATTCCGGAAAAAGTGAAGTATCGTGAGTTGTCTACAGGGTTAAAGAAACAGCTGTCATTAATTTTAAGCTTTGCCATCAAACCAGCGGTCATTTTATTAGATGAGCCGACTGATGGTATTGATGCCGTCACAAGAAATGACGTTCTTCAGCTGATGATTGACGAGGTGGCAGAACGACAAACAACGATTTTAATTACATCTCACCGCTTAGAGGACATTGAGCGCATGTGTAATCGAATTGGATTTTTAGAAGGAAATGAACTCACAAGTGTCATGGATTTAGATGAATTAAAGAATGACTATGTCAAAATCCAAATGGCCTTTGAAGAAGATATGAACTTAAGTATTCGAAAAAATGGCGTGGCGATTTTGGATCAAGCGGGTGTTTTCTATACAGCGCTTGTTCTAAAAACCGACGAAGAAGCTAAAGAGTACTTGAAGTCACTGAAGCCAAAAGTATGGCATGAACTGCCTGTGAATTTAGAAGAAGTGTTCATTGCGAAGTTTGGAGGGAAACGCAGATGGTAAAGCGGCAATTATTATATAAGGAGTGGAAGCAATCTGAGCTGACATTCATTTTAGTGATGCTTGTTGCGGTCTTTGCGACGCCATTATCCCTCTTAATGGATTACTCAACCTTTCAAGATTGTTTGAAAAATCCAGACTGTATACTGGATTCAACAACATTCACTTATCTGTTTAAGAAGGATGCATTTCTCTCACTATCATGGTTAATGGGAATATTTTTTGCTGTGATTCAGCTAGGATTTGAGAGAAATAAAGGGCAGATGGACTTTACATTATCCTTGCCATTTAGCAGAAGTGCTATCTTTCATACCAAGTTTTTCTTAGGTGCTGGCATCATCGCAGGCGTTCATGTTGTCTCATACCTTATCATTTATTTACTCAAATTAGGTCTTCATCCAATAGAAACACCTGAGTTCAACAGTCGTTATTTTTATGCACTGTTGTCAGCTTTGATGATCTACAGTTTATTTTTTGCAGCAGGTACATTAACAGGAAGTGCTATATCCCAAGCAATCGTTGGATTCAGTACGTCCATTCTACCATTTTTGTTAATTGGACTTCCGATCGTTCATTTAGATTTTATCTTTAGAACAAGTGAGAGGTGGATAGATACGAGCCTCAATTATTTGATATCGCCTATTTCACCAATTACTTATATTACAAATGACATTTTTCAACAAGAATATCAGCATTGGTTTAATGGTGAAGCATTCATCATTCCACTTGTCATGATGGTCATATTTTACTTGATTGGTTTGTTTAGCTTTATAAAACATCCAATTGAAAGAAATGGCCGCTTCTTCCTTTACTCAAGTATGGATAGACCTATTCAGATTATGGTCATCGTCTTCGGTGTTCTAGGGTTTGGATGGTTTGGTTTTTCTTCAGATAATTCCATATTTGGTTATATCGTTGGCATGCTCATCGGTGGAGTCGTAGGCGCCTTAACGAGTTATTTCTTAATCTATAGAAAAAGATAAACAGAGAGCAGGGGAGTAGAGATGATTCAGATTCAAGCATTAGATCATGTATTTAAAATTGGTAAAAAGGGCAGGGAAAATGAAATTCCTGTGCTGAAAGGGATTGACCTGTCCATCAAAAGAGGCGATATTGCTTGTATTGTTGGACGAAGTGGTTCGGGGAAATCGACTTTATTGAACTTAATATCAGGCTATATTACGCCAACGAGCGGAAAAATTGTCATTGATGGCACCGATGTGACCGGCTTTAATGAAAAAGAATGGGCAGACTTTCGCTTAGATCACTTTGGCTTTATCTTTCAAAGCTTTCAGTTGATCGGGAGCTTAACAACGTATGAGAATGTTGAACTTCCGCTTACTTTAAAAGGGGTGAAGCCGTCTGAACGAAAAGTGAAAGTAAAAGAAATGCTGAAACGAGTAGGACTCGAACATCATGCAGGACATTACCCAAATGAGCTGTCAGGCGGACAGCAGCAGCGTGTGAGTATTGCAAGAGCCTTGATTTTAAATCCATCTATTATTTTAGCGGATGAACCAACTGGGAGTCTGGATTCAGAAACTGAAGGAGAAATTTTAGCCTTTATCCAGCAGCTCAATCGCGAAAAAGGGATTACATTTGTCATCATTACACATGACGATGAAGTCGCTTCAATCGCAGACACAACGTTCCAGCTTCACGACGGTGTATTAAAGAAAGGGGAACAATCCATTGAAATTTAGAGATCAGGTCAAATTCATTAGAAGAAATATGAAGAAAAATAGATTGCGTGTGTTTATGACCATTCTTGCGACGACAATGGCATGCTCTTTCTTAATCGTTCTAGCGTCTGTCGGTTTTGGTTTGCAAAAATCAGCTCAAGATGAAATTATGAAACAGCAAATCATCACTGAAATTAAAGTGTTAGGAAAAGAAAAAGGAGACGTTAAGATTGATGATTTAAAGAAATATGATCATGTGAAATCTGTCGTCTCAAGAACGGCGATCAATCCATCGGTTAACGTCGAGCTCGATAACCGTTCAAGTGAAACGCAGGCTGCTTTGACTGATATGAAAGAAGAAAAAGAAGCAGGACTTGAGCTAGACCGAGGAAAAGTCCCAACATCAGCGAACGAAATTGTGGTTGGGTATCATATGGCGCAGCAACTGTGGACAAAAAAAGAACGCGAAGCCTATGAAAAAGAATTAAACCAGACGTCAAATGGGGAAGAAACACCGAAGGAGCCAAAAGGCTACACGAAGGATATTTTAAATAAAGTGATTCAAATCAAAGTGCCAAAACTAAATGAAGAAGGGGAAGTCGTTAAAGAAAAAACATTTGATTTCCGTGTAGTAGGTGTTTTGAAAAAGCCGAATTTGGAGTGGCAGGAGGATCATAAAATTCTGATTCCGAATGCTTATGAAAAAGAATTTGGTCAAATACTCGACCTGTCTCCTGAAGCTGGAAATGTCGAAAAAATGACTTCTGTTTATGCAGATAAATTCGACAATGTCGGTACGCTCACGAATAAACTGACAGATGAGGGCTATCAAGTCATCTCTGTAACGAACCAGCTTGAAGGAATGGATATGTTCTTTACGGTCTTCAAAATTGGACTCATTTTTGTCGGATGTATTGCAGTCATTATTTCTGCCATCGGAATTTTCAATACGATGACTATGGCGGTAACAGAGCGAACACAAGAGATTGGTATTATGAAAGCCATTGGTGCGAATCCATCCATTATCAAGCGGATGTTCCTAATGGAAAGTGCTTATATTGGAGTCATCGGATCAATCATCGGTATTATCATCTCATATTTGATTAGTTTCGCCGTTAATTTAATCATCCCAGCCATTTTGTCGTCCATGTCTGAGGGAGGATCAAGCGATCAATTCTCGATTACTTTTTCCTATATTCCACTCAGCCTTGTCATTACAGCGACAGTGATCAGCGCAGGGGTAGCGATCATTTCAGGGCTTAACCCGGCACGTAAGGCAACAAAAACGAATGTATTAGCAGCTTTAAGAAGAGAAATCTAAAAAAGAACCTCCTGTAAACCCGATTGGGCGCTCAGGAGGTTCTTTTTTATCTTAATTAAACATTGCTATTGCTTAGGTGCCCTGTATCCGGCACGCTCTGCTTCTTCTACTGAGCAGAACATTTTGGTTACATTCTTTGTTCTAGAGTAGTATCTGCTGCTTGGTGTGTGGTAAATACCGTTGACACTCCCTTTAATGTTACAGGCAGCCGATTCTTTTTTTGTTTCCTTTTGTGATTCATGACCGCCTGTGCTTTTTCCTTCATCTTTAGGTGCGGAGCGCTGGACGGTGGAAGACTTCGTATCGCTGCTGCTATTCTTGATTTCTTGTTTGAGTGTTTCATTGCTGGAGGTGAGCTTGTCTATTTTCTCTTCAAGCGATTGAATGGTCTTCTCTTGCTGTTTGACCGTTTCTTTTTCTGAGGTGATGGTTTCTAGCTTCTTTTCCAGCTTTTCTTTTTCCTTCTCCGCATCTTCTAAAGAGGAGGTAAGCGACTCTTTATCAGCTTTTAAGCGCGAAATGTCAGATGAGAGTTCTTTTTGATCCTTTAACAGCTGTTCGGAAGATGGATCGGCTTGTGCCTTTGGCGCATTTCCAGCAGTAAGCGGTAATGACATAATGGAAAAGAAGAGACCAATGATCAAAAAAGGATAAAAAAGTTTCTTTGAAAAAATCAGCTCGTTTTTGCGTTTGAGTAAGAAGAAATTGACAGCATACCCGATGGCAAAACAAACACATAAAAGACCTAATATGAGTAAAAACATATCTAACAGCCCCCCTAAATTGCTATTTACACCTATCATACCTCATTTTTCCATTTTGGGGAGCGGTTCAATTAAAAAAACCCTGTTTACACAGGGTTTTCCAGCGTGTAGACAAACCCTCGCATTGGTTGTCAGGTCTGCGCTCCGGTGCTCACGAATGTCGAATTCGCTCCGCTCCGGTGCTCGCCCTTCCTAGACTGCAAAGGTTTTCTATCACGCTGAATAGAAGACAAAGAGCTAAAATAAAGATCATTTTAGCCCTTTGTCAACAATCTGAAAAACCCTGTTTACACAGGGTTTTCAGCTAATGGTAATCCTTTTATGGCTTCTTTTACTGTCAAATAAGTGATTGTATTCTGGAAATCTGTATCGAGGTCTTTCATTTTCAGCGCAAGCTGCGGCTTAATCCCAGTGATGATCAGTTCGGTTCCAGTTAGATTGAGAAGATGATGCAGTTTGAAAATACGTGCTGCGACGGAATCATCGACCTCGATTAAACCAGAAAGGTCGACAATTAAATAATCATCCTTTGAATCATCTAATATACAGGTTAACTTAGCGACAATGGCATCAAAGCGTTCTTCAGATAATTTTCCGATAAGCGGAAGAGCAGATACACCATTTTTGATTGGGACGATTGGCGTCGAAAGAGAGGTGACTTCCTGTAAGGAATCTTCTAGGAGCTGTTCATATTCTTTCTGTTTCGTAATATCCTTTTGAAAACCAATGAAAAATGTTTTGTCATCTTGTTCAATGTATAGAGGATCTATATTGAGTTCATTCCAAAAAAAAGTGCCGTCTTTTTTATAATTTTTTAGCTGTGTGGTAATAGGTATTTTGTTTTGAATTCCATGACGAATTAAAGCAAGCTGCTTTTGATCCGTGTCTTTTCCTTGAAGGAATCGACAATTACGACCAAGAATCTCATCTGGTTTGTATCCAGTCATTTGTGTAAAGCCGTGATTCACATAAACGATAGGGTTATCCTCTAAGGAAGGGTCTGTAATGACAACACCGATCCGCGCATGATCCAGCGCTTTTTTGATGAGTTCAAGCTGTTTTTGCAAGCCGAAAATGTTCGAGCTGACCATATTACCCTCCTTTGCTGCTATAAGACATATCAAATGGTTGTCTTTTCAACCAAATGAATCCTTTTAAACGTAACATAACATATGTTCTGTTTCAACGATTGCAAACGCTTTGTTAAATTTGTCATCATAGTTTGTCCTCCATTAGAATAGAGTAAGTAAGGAGACTTTTCATTAGAAAAAGAAGGAATCAATTACTCATCATTCATAATATGACAAAAATAGTTAATATGGATTAGGTGAAAATGATTCCAATGCATCAAGATTGTTTTTAGGTCATTCACATATAATGGAAGAAACAAGCTTTTTTTCTTCGTTAGAGAGAATAGACCTTTTACATGGATTATGACGGAACAGCAGAATGGCATTACAGGGGGCTGGACAGCCTGAAGTCGCTTTACTATTCTAAGGGCTTTAGGAAGGTGATGAAAATGCTGCAACAAGTCATTATTGCTTGCGCCATTGGAGGGGTCATGGGCATTCTCGGTCACGTAAAGAAAAAAGGCAGGCTAGAGAAGCCCAGAATGACAAAAAAGTTTATTTACTTAGGGTTTATTGAAGATTGGCTCGTTGGGATGATTGCCGCTACACTGCTTGTCTTATCCTCAAATCCCGAATCTAGTCTGCACTTGATCATCTTATCCATTATTTCAGGTTACGGAGGAGAAGCAGTTCTGCGAAGCTTCGATTTTGTGAGAGAAGAACGTTCACAGGATGCAGGCTCCAACCGTCATAACCGATCTCCACACGAATAATATCCTCTACTTTACCCTAGTCTAGGGTACATTCCCATTGTATACAAACCTGCTTGCACTTATGATCATAATTCTATAAAATACTACTTAGATGACGGTTACGATAAGAACAGTGAAGAGGAGTAGTAGGAAAGCAGTATTTGTCTTTAGAGAATTGACGGCTGGTGAAAGTCAATCAAATCTGCTTCTGAACTCGCCTCAGAGTTGCAGTTGCGTTAAAGCTTCTGTCGCATGTCTGCGTTAAAGATATTAAGTGAGCGTACGAACAGCATGTTACGCTAACAAGGGTGGTACCGCGGGAACCAAAAAATCTCTCGTCCCTTTCCAGGGATGAGGGTTTTTTGTTGATTTTAGAAAAATCTGAATTCTTGCAGTGGTCATCTAAGCAGATAAAGCCGTACATATTAAAGGAGGTTTTCACATTGAGTTTTCAGCATCGGGAAATTGAAAAGAAGTGGCAGGATTATTGGCTGACACATAAAACATTCGCCACATCTGACTCGGAAGATAAACCGAAGTTTTATGCACTTGATATGTTTCCATATCCATCAGGAGCAGGGCTTCATGTCGGGCACCCTGAGGGCTATACAGCAACGGATATTCTATCACGCATGAAACGTATGCAGGGATATGATGTTCTTCATCCAATGGGGTGGGACGCATTTGGGCTCCCGGCAGAACAGTATGCACTTGATACAGGAAATGACCCGGCGGCCTTTACAGAAGAGAACATCAATAACTTCCGCCGCCAAATTCAATCACTAGGATTCTCGTATGATTGGGATCGAGAAATCAACACGACAGATCCGAATTACTACAAATGGACACAATGGATTTTCTTAAAATTGTACGAAAAAGGATTGGCCTATATCGATGAAGTACCAGTGAACTGGTGCCCAGCGCTTGGCACAGTGCTTGCAAATGAAGAAGTCATTGATGGAAAAAGTGAACGCGGAGGCCATCCTGTTGAAAGACGTCCTATGAAGCAGTGGATGCTAAAGATTACAGCATATGCGGACAGGCTGTTAGAAGATTTAGAGGACATTGATTGGCCTGAAAGCATCAAAGATATGCAGCGTAACTGGATCGGACGCTCTGAAGGAGCGCACGTTCATTTTGAAGTAGAAGGACATGACGAACAGTTTACGGTTTTCACAACGCGTCCTGATACACTATTTGGCGCAACATATGCAGTGCTTGCACCAGAGCATGCACTTGTTGAAAAAATTACATCAGATGCTCAAAAAGAAGCTGTTAAAGCGTATATCAAAGAGATTCAATCAAAGAGTGACTTAGAGCGGACAGATCTTGCTAAAACGAAAACAGGTATTTTCACAGGCGCGTATGCCATCAATCCTTTAAATGGTGAAAAGATGCCGATCTGGATTGCCGATTACGTGCTGGCGACTTATGGAACTGGAGCCATTATGGCGGTTCCTGCCCATGATGAACGTGACTATGAATTCGCCAAAACCTTTGATCTTCCAATTAAAGAAGTTGTAGAAGGCGGAGACATTGAAAAAGAAGCCTACACAGGTGATGGAAAGCACATTAACTCTGATTTCCTAAATGGCTTAGGAAAAGAAGAAGCGATTGAAAAAGCGATTGCATGGCTTGAAGAACATCAAAAAGGTGAAAAGAAAGTCACATATCGTTTAAGAGACTGGCTGTTCAGCCGTCAGCGCTACTGGGGTGAGCCGATTCCAATCATTCATTGGGAGGACGGAACATCTTCAGCTGTTTCAGAAGAAGAGCTTCCACTGATCTTGCCTAAGACGACAGAGATTAAGCCAAGTGGTACAGGTGAATCACCATTAGCCAATATTAAAGACTGGGTTGAGGTTGTAGATCCTGTTACAGGTAAAAAAGGCCGCCGCGAAACGAATACAATGCCGCAATGGGCAGGCAGCTGCTGGTATTTCTTACGTTATATTGATCCTCATAACACAGAAGAGCTTGCCTCTCCTGAAAAGCTGAAGAAATGGCTTCCAGTTGATGTGTATATCGGCGGAGCAGAACACGCTGTACTGCATCTTCTATATGCACGCTTCTGGCATAAGTTCTTGTATGATATCGGTGTTGTTCCAACAAAAGAACCTTTCATGAAATTGTTCAACCAAGGTATGATTCTTGGGGAAAACAATGAAAAAATGAGTAAGTCAAAAGGAAATGTGGTCAACCCAGATGATATCGTAGAATCTCATGGTGCGGATACATTACGACTTTATGAAATGTTCATGGGACCTTTAGATGCATCAATTGCTTGGTCTGAAACAGGACTTGATGGCGCTCGTCGTTTCCTTGATCGTGTATGGCGTCTCTTTACAAATGAAGATGGTTCACTCAGTGATAAAGTGACAGAGCAATCTGGCGGCGCATTAGAACGCAGCTATCATGAAACAGTTATGAAGGTAACGGATCATTATGAAGGCTTGCGTTTCAATACAGGAATTTCACAATTAATGGTGTTTATCAACGATGCCTATAAGGCGGATACACTGCCGAAAGAATATGCAGAAGGCTTTGTAAAGCTTCTTTCTCCAATTGCACCGCATTTAGCAGAAGAGCTTTGGAATAAACTTGGTCATGAAGGATCTATTTCTTATGAAGCATGGCCTCAATATGATGAGTCAAAGCTTGTCGACGATGAAGTAGAAATTGTTGTACAGCTTAACGGTAAAGTAAAAGCAAAATTAACCGTTCCTGCTGATGCAACAAGGGAGCAGTTAGAAGAGCTTGCGAAAAATGATGCACGTGTAAAAGAACAGCTTGAAGGGAAAACCATTCGTAAAGTGATTGCAGTTCCTGGGAAGCTTGTCAATATTGTTGCGAACTAATGATGACACCCATCGGTATGAACCGGTGGGTGTTCTTTATTTCCCGGGACATAATTTTGTCGAAAACAAGGTGATTCCCGCATCGGTCTCGTATTTTAACAGGTGATCAAGAAAATGAGGAGTGACGTCAATGGAAAAGGAAAGCAAACGTGAACAACTGCTCAGTCTGTTAGGAGAAATGCCAGAACGTCATCGCGTGGAGTCTTATACGTTAAAAATGGAAGAACGTGAATCATATGTGGTTGAAACTCTCATTCTCTCTATGAATGGTGTAGAGGAAGTCCCTGCTTATTTCGTGAAACCGAAGGATACGGTGAAAAAAAGACCCGTTGTGCTGTTCCAGCATTCACATGGCGGGAATTACGTGAATGGGAAGGAAGAGCTGTTAAAAGGTGCTCATTATTTGCAAACGCCTTCATATGCAAAAGAGTTTACGTCTAAAGGATATAGTGTACTGGCCATTGATCATGCAGGGTTTGGTGAGAGAAGAGGAAGAACAGAAAGTGAAATTTTTAAGGAAATGCTTTTAACAGGAAAAGTGATGTGGGGCATGATGCTGTATGAAAGTATGTGTGCGATTGATTATTTGCTGTCTCGATCTGATGTGCTGGCGGACAGGTTAGCTGTCTTTGGGATGTCAATGGGCGGTCTTCTTTCCTGGTGGACGGCTGCACTTGATGAGAGGGTCAGTGTGTGTATTGATCTTTGTGCACAGGTGGACCATCATACATTAATTGAAACGAACAATTTGGACAGACATGGCTTTTATTACTATGTACCGAGCTTGGCGAAGCATTTTACAGCAGCGGACATTCAAGAAATGATTTTTCCAAGACCGCATTTAAGCTTAGTTGGAAAGCTTGATCAGCTCACGCCTGCTGAAGGCGTTGGAAGGATTCAAAAGGTATTGAGTCAAACCTATGAAGCTGCTTCATTGAAAGAACGTTATCAGCTTACCTGTCTTCATGCAGGTCATTTTGAAACAGCCGCTATGCGTCACGAGGCGACACGATTTTTGAAAAAGTGGCTGTAATCAAGAAACGCTTGGACATACTACGTCAAAAGAAAGGAGGAGACAGATGAAAAAAATCACCATCATTGGCGGATGCGGTGTGATTGGACGTCTTTTAACAAAAGCGCTCTCTGCTGAGTACAGCGTCACGATTATTGATCTAACAAGCTGTGTAGAAGGAGTCATTTTAGCCGATGCAGCGAATGAACAGAATGTATATGAGGCAATTCCGCGGGATACAGATGTCATCTTGCATCTTCTAAACATGGACATGACGCATGATGTGATGGATCATGAAGAATTTGCAAAAATGACTGATATTTTTTGGAGGAGTACCTATTATATGTTTCGTTCAGCTGCGCGGCATGGCATACGAAAAGTCATTTTTGCAAGCAGCAACCATGTGACGGATCGTTATGAAGAGGATGGACGCTCCTTACTTGGACGGCAGATTACAACTGACGATGTGCCTGCGACTAAAAATGTCTATGGCATATTAAAGTTTGCTTCCGAACAGCTGGGACGTTTGTTCCACGATCAATCGGGAATGTCTGTCATCAATTTAAGAATTGGAACAGTTGTAACAGATGAGATGAAGGCATTGCACAAAAAGCAAAGAACTAAAAGAACTCTGCTGTCACATGAGGATCTTACAGGTATGATAAAGGCAGCGGTTGAATCGGATATTCCCTTTGGGACCTATTATGCTGTATCAGAAAATGAAGAAAAGCCGTGGTCTACTGAGAAAACGAAACTGGAGTTAGGCTATGAACCAGATGTCAATACGACGGAAATCCTCGAAGAAAATGATCGAGCATAAGGCATAATCATGTCATGAGCTAATGATCTTATTCTTTTGTTTCATGAGCATAAAAGCACGGCTGACATGATCTATCCAGTTGGTCTGTCAAAATGATTATAGACGCTTTCTTCCCCCGTTTGTTACATTTTAATCACGATATCGTCACAGGCTGCAGCTTACTTTCAGATGAAATGATAACGCTTTCAAAGAAAGGGCGTGATGAACATAGATCGTTCTATTAAAGGCCGATTGTTCAATTTATTTAATTACTCTTTTCTACTCATGTTCGCATTAATATGTGTGCTTCCGTTCATCCATGTCATTGCCGCCTCTTTTGCAACAGTAGAAGAGGTCATCACGAAGAAGTTTATTTTGTTCCCGACGACGTTTTCTCTAGAGGCATATCGATATATTTTTTCTACAGATATTGTGTATCGCAGCCTCATTGTGTCCATTCTTGTGACGCTCGTTGGAACAGCTGTCAGCATGTTTTTGTCCTCGCTTATGGCATACGGGCTGTCTCGTCAGGAGCTAAAAGGCCGGAGAACACTGATGTTTCTCGTTGTTTTCACGATGCTGTTTAGCGGAGGTATGATTCCGACGTTTATTGTGGTGAAAACACTTGGTCTGCTTGATACCTATTGGTCACTTATTCTCCCGGTTGCAATCAATGCGTTCAACTTAATCATTTTGAAAAACTTCTTTCAAAACATACCGGCAAGCCTTGAGGAATCAGCGAAGATGGACGGCTGTAACGATTTAGGGATTTTCTTTAAAATTGTGCTCCCACTTTCTTTGCCAGCCATTGCTACTATTTCACTTTTTTATGCCGTGACGTATTGGAATACGTATATGACTGCCATTCTGTATTTAAATGATTCAGTGAAGTGGCCGATTCAAGTACTGCTGAGACAGATTGTCATTGTCTCAAGCGGAATGCAGGGAGATATGTCGGATATGGGCTCATCCACCCCACCGCCAGACCAGACGATTAAAATGGCTGTGATTGTTGTGGCAACCATTCCGGTTCTGCTTGTCTATCCATTTATTCAAAAGCATTTCAACAAAGGGGCATTACTAGGTTCTGTAAAGGGTTAAAAAGATGGAACAACGGAGGGATCTTATGGGGAGAAAGAAATTATGGCTGATTGCGTTTGTTCTGTTATTTGCAGCAAGCGGTCTTCTGTCAGCATGTTCAAGTAAAGGGGCAAACTCATCAGATGAGAAGGTTGATTTAGACAAAAAGGTAAAGCTGACATGGATGGCGATTTTATATCATCAGCAGCCGCCGAAGGATTCCGTTTTAAAAGAGATTGAAAAACTCACAAATACAGAGCTTGATATTACATGGGTGCCTGATGCTGTAAAGGAAGATCGTTTAAATTCCGCTCTTGCAGCAGGGAATTTGCCGCAAATTGTGACGATTCAAGACATTAAAAATTCGTCTGCGATTAATGCGTTCAGATCAGGGATGTTTTGGGAAGTCGGTCCGTATTTGAAGGATTATCCAAATTTAAGTAAGATGAACGAACTGATTAATAAAAACGCTTCTATAGACGGCAAGCTTTATGGCATCTATAGAGAAAGACCACTTTCAAGACAAGGGATTGTCATTCGAAAGGATTGGCTTGAAAATTTAAATTTGGATACACCAAAAACATTGGATGATCTGTATGAAGTAGCCAAAGCCTTTACGGAAAAAGACCCGAATCAAAACGGAAAAGCCGATACAATTGGCTTTACGGATCGGAACGATTTAATTTATGGCGCATTTAAAACGCTTGGTTCATATGAAGGAATGCCGACAGACTGGAAAGAAGAAAACGGGAAATTCACGCCGGACTTTATGACAGATGAGTACATGAATACAATGAAATACATGAAAAAGCTGCGCGACAATGGCTATATCAACAAAGACTTCCCAGTGACAAGCAAAACACAGCAGCAGGAATTATTTTCACAAGGAAAAGCAGGTATCTATGTTGGAAATATGGTAGATGCCGTGAACCTGAGAGATGATGCGACAGATAAAAACATGAAAGTTGATATTATCAACCGAATCAAAGGCCCAGATGGCAAAGAACGTGTGTGGGCATCAGGGGGGCATAATGGCATCTTCGCATTCCCTAAAACAAGCGTGAAATCAGAGGCGGAATTAAAGCGGATTTTGGCTTTCTTTGACCGTATTGCCGAAGAAGATGTATATGGTCTCATGACGTACGGTATAGATGGCAAGCATTATAAGAAAGAAGAAGGAAATACATTTGTCAGGGAAGAAAGCCAAGTGAAAGGCTGGCAGACAGATGTACAGCCGCTTGTCAGTCTTGTAGGAATTGATAAACGTTACTTAAAAAATAAAGGGGATGCAGTTCGTTCTAAATATGAAGAGCTAGAAGAAGACAATCAAAACATCATCGTTGCCAATCCTGCTGAAAGCCTGTATTCAGAAACAGCATCAGAGCGTGGAAACGAATTGAAGAAAATCATCGATGATGCGACGTATAAGTTCATTCTTGGTGACATCAGTGAAGATCAATTTCAGAAAGATGTAGAGAAGTGGAAATCCAATGGTGGGAATAAAATCATAGAAGAATATGAAGCTTCCTTTAAAAAATCAAAATGATCAAAAAGAACACCCCCGCAAAGCAAAAAGGCGGGGGTGTTTTGATTAAAAGTCGAAGTTATCTGGATCTGGACCGATACGTTTGTTTTCATTTAAGTCAGAAAGACGTTTCATATCTTCATCAGATAAGACAAAATCAAATATATCAGCGTTTTCCTTTAAACGATGTGCTTTCGTTGATTTTGGAATGGTGATGACACCTTTTTGTACATCCCAGCGCAAAATAATTTGAGCAGGTGTTTTACCGTATGTGTCTGCGAGCTCTGTGATCAGCGGGTGATGCAGCAGTTCACCCTGCATCAGCGGTGACCAAGCTTCCATTTGAATGCCATGAGAGTTCAAATACGTATAGAGTGTTTCCTGCGTTAGTTTTGGATGAAATTCTACTTGGTTGATCGCTGGTTTGATGTCTGCATCTTTTAATAGCTCGTCTAGGTGATGCGGCTGGAAGTTGCTCACTCCGATGGCTCTGACCTTTCCTTCACGATACAAGGTTTCCAGTGCACGCCAAGCTTCTTTGTATTTTCCTTCAACCGGCCAATGGATTAAATACAGATCAAGGTAGTCAAGCTGAAGCTTTTTTAAGCTTTCTTCGTATGCATTTAGAGTAGATTCATATCCTAAATCGGCATTCCACACTTTTGAGGTGACAAAGATGTCCTCACGGCGCAGTCCTGTTTCTGCTAAACCAAGCTGTATGCCTCGTCCAACACCTTCTTCATTTCCGTAAATAGCCGCTGTATCAATACTGCGATAGCCTAATTGAATGGCTGTTTTGACAGCATCAACTAATTCAGCTCCATCTTCCACCTTGAATACACCAAGGCCAAAGCCTGGCATGAGGACCCCATTGTTTAATGTTTTTGTACTTTGTAAATGTTCCATCATAAAAACTCCTTTAAATGGTTTGTGTTTGTTCTTTTTGTTCCATTTGATAACTGATCATCGTAAGAATGGCTGCGATGAGGACCATGATGCCGCCGACCCATCCTGTATGCACAAGGCCAAGTGTATCTGTCACGATGCCTCCTAAAAATGAGCCAATGGCAATACCGGCATTAAAGGCAGCGATATTCATAGCAGATGCGACGTCAACCGCTCCAGGTGTGTATCTTTCTGCAAAATCAACGACGGCTACTTGCAGCCCAGGCACATTCATGAAAGCAAACAGCCCCATCAGCATGACGGTTCCAATGCCTAATACTGTGAATCCTGCAGTGAAGCTAAGAATAAACAAGATGATGCTTTGGATAATAAACATATAGATCAGTGCTTTCATTGGCTGTTCATTAGCAGCTTTTCCGCCAATGACATTTCCGGCTGCGATCGTGATTCCGTATAAAAGCAGGATCAAGGCCACAGCCCCAGGCGCAAGCCCTGTCACATGCTGCAAGAGAGGAGATAAATACGTGAAGACGACAAAGGTTCCTCCATACCCTGTGGCTGTAATGACAAATAAAAGCAAAATTCTTTTTGTTTTTAATAGGACAGCTTGATCTTTAAAAGATGTTTTCACACCCTGCTTTAATTGAGACGGCACAAGAAAATAGTTGGATATCAGTGCGATTAGACCAATGATCACAATCACACCAAATGATGTCCGCCAGCCGAGCTCATGACCAAGAAATGTTCCGAATGGCACACCTGTCACAGTCGCTACTGTTAAACCAGTGAACATAAAGGCAATCGCGCTTGCCCGTTTTTCTTTCACGACAAGGCTTGCAGCAATCGTAGAACCGATGGACATGAAGATTCCATGGGATAAAGCTGAAATCACCCGGCCGATTAACAGCACTGAAAAAGTCGGGGCAATGGTGGCAAGTGTATTACCAATCAAAAAGACGAGCATAATGAGCAAAAGCAATGTCTTTCTTTTCATCGTGGAAGTAAGAGAAGTCAATATAGGCGCGCCAAATGTCACACCAAGTGCATATAAAGAGACAGTCCAGCCCGCCTGACTGACGCTCACTCCAAAGTCCTCTGAGATCATTGGCAAAAGACCGACACTAATGAACTCAGTTGTTCCTATAGCAAAAGCACTAATCGCTAGTGCGAGAAGAGCAAAATGGTTTTGCTTTTTCTTCATAAGTAAGTTCACATCCTTCTGTGATGACATTTTGATAGACGAAGCCGATCGGCAAGAGTTATTATCTAACATAGATGACGAAAAAAAAAGTACGTACTTTTTTGTAATATAGGTACTAAAAAGTGCCTGTTCGTACAAAGAGGAGTGAACATTCGATGGAAAAGAAAAAATATAATATCTCTGTGGAAGCAACGCTTGAGGTCATAGGCGGGAAGTGGAAGTGTGTGATTTTATGTCATTTGACACACGGGAAAAAACGGACGAGCGAATTGAAGCGGCTCATGCCAAACATCACACAAAAAATGCTGACGCAGCAGCTGAGAGAGCTTGAAAGTGACGGGGTCATTAATCGGATTGTCTATGAACAGGTGCCGCCTAAAGTGGAATATGAATTAAGTGAATACGGACAGTCGCTCGAAAGAATCCTCAATGCGCTATGCGATTGGGGAGCAGCTCATATTGAACGTGTGTATGGAGAGCCGCTTTCCGTGCTGGAAGACAGCATCTTAAATGAACAGTTTAAATAAAAGAGTCCCGCTTTCTTGTGAGAGCGGGACTCTTTGTCTTACGAGCCTTTTTTCTGGTCGCGGTATTTCCCAGGAGTTGTACCTTCCAGCTTTTTGAAGGACCGGATGAAATTTTGCGGGTTTTTATATTTCAGTTTTTCCGAAATTTCTTTGACGGACATATCGGTTTCTACAAGCCAATTTTTAGCGACATGGTGTCTGTAGGAAGAGAGATATTCACTAAAGGAGATATCCATTTCCTTTCTGAAAATACTGCTTAAATAATTTGGATTGTAATGCAGGCGTGTGGCGATTTCATCCAATGTGAGATCTGAGTCGAATTCTTGATGAATAATATGAATGATTTTTTCTGAGATGTTTTTGTATTGTGAGTCTTCACGTGCAGCAAGCTGGTCAATAATTGGCCGAATGATTTCATGTTTCAGCCATGCTTCCGTATCTTCAAAGGTTTTAAATTCAAAAATCGTATCATAGAGCATTTTGTTATCTTCGACCTCAAATAATTCAATGCCCAGCAAATGCATCAGCTCGATTAAATTGTTTAAAAAACGAGCGAGGGCGATATGGTATTCGTGCGGTCCTGCATTTTTAGAGAAAATGGATTGCAGGAGTACATGTAAATAGTGATCCGCTTTGCCTTGATCGCCAGCTTTCATCGCATCAAATAAATCATGCTGCAACTGCTTTGGAAAATGGGTTTTGAACGTCTTTCCTTGCTGAATATGCTCATATAAGATAATGGACTTTTTCTCTGCTTTAAGTCTGTATTTTAAGGCTTCCTTTCCTTCAATGTAAGCATGTTTTGCCATCGTGAGTTCTTTAAACTGGCGGCTGATCCCAATGCTGATCGATAAACCAAGCTCTTCTTCTATACGCTGCTGAATGCTTTCTGCTAATTGATTTAAATATTCAGTAAACTCTTCATCTGACTTTGAGTGGTTGAGGATAATCGTTGTTTGATGCTGATTGACAACGGTTGGCTGAAGGTGCTCCTCTTGCGGAATAATCTGCTCGATCAGTCCATTGATCGCAAATAAAAGCAAGTCAGCATCTTTTTTTTCATAAGGTGTTCCTTTTAATGTATCGATTTGGGTCACAAGCATGGACAAATGAGACCAGCCCTGAGGAAAGCCTAAGCTTTGGAACCGGTTGTTAACTTCTTCATCTGTCAGCTTTCCAAGCAGCAGCCGTACCATAAAGTATTGCTGTAAGTGTGTCACTTGCTGCTCAATCCGTTCCTCTAAATCATTGTTTTGATCTTTCATTTGTTTAATACTCGATTCAATCAACTCAAATTCATTTTGAAAAGGCTGTTTTTGCAAAAATGATTCATTGCGTGCAAATGACTCGTATAATAAGCGGATTGGTTTATAAAAGTGTCTAGAACCGAACCATGAAAATAGTAATGAAAGCGCTAACAAAATAGTGCAGATAATAAAGGTAATCCACCCAATTGATTTCGTTTGCTGCTTAAGTTCTGGAATTGAAACAAAGGATAGGTACGTCCATTCATTATAATCTGATTTTTGAAATGTGATTTGATAGTTGAGTTCGTCGACCTTCATATCAAATTGGCCTGATCGTTTTTCAAGTGAGAGCACATGCTTGACGATATCTTGATGTTTCAGCGATTCACCAATTTGTTCTTTGCGATTATGTAGCAGCACTTTTCCGTTTGTATCGATCACAAACATACTATCCGATTGAGAGAAGTCAGGCATGTTATCAGCAATGACGCAGCTTGGAATGCTGGCGACAGCGATTCCCTTTTTTTGAACGCTGTTCATAGGCAGTTGTTTGATTAAATTCACATTGTACTTACAAAAGGATGCTTTTCCTTCTTTTGTCGCAACAAGTGGATTATTCTCTTCAAGTGCCCAGCTGGAGTGACTTGGTATATTGAGGTAAGAGGTCAGCGCTTTTTCTTGGTCTTCGCTTGTGACATGATAAAGCCCCGAATTGTTCATGTACCAGTCTTCCATTTTACTGACGAGTGTAATATTGGAAAGATCGGTGTCAAAGGTTTGCAGGTAGTTCAGTTCCTGCTGTACTTGATTATAAAGCTGGAATTGGTCTGGATTTAAAGGTTCTGCCAGTGTTTGAAGGAGAGGCGGCGAACTGACATAGTGAGTGAGAGAATGATCAACAGTTTTTAAAATATGCTCAATATTGGATTGCGTTTGTTTAACGCTGTCGAGCTTTTCATTTGAGATATTTTCAAGTGCTGTTTTTTGTGAATGCTGATAAGAAAAAATGCCGACAATGATAACAGGAATCGTACTAAGTATGAAAAAAAACGTCACTAGCTTGTAATAAAATTTGTACTGCCTTCTTTTCATAAAACCCCCCATTTCAAACAAAACAATCTTTTCCCCTTAATTTATTAATCCAAAAATCTGGTAGGTTTGTCAATAATCATTTTCTGAGATTAGGATCATTTTCTTATGTTTTATGTAACGTTTTGAGTAGCATCACCTATGAAAATATGATCTGTTGATATGATTGTAGACGGATTTTTCATCCTTAAGATACAGTTAACACATGCATTAGCATGAGGGGAGGCTTTATCAATGAAAACAGAGGATGTCACTGCCAAGGGTGTGCCTGCGGCAGCTTTGAAAAGCGAAAAAAGAAAGCGCTTACTTAATCAATTGCTTAGTCAAAAGTTTTTGTATTTAATGATTTTGCCGGGGCTCATTTATTTTATTGTTTTTAAATATGTGCCAATGTGGGGGCTCATCATTGCCTTTCAAGATTACCAGCCGTTTCTCGGCATTCTTGGCAGTGAGTGGGTTGGATTCAAACACTTTATTCGATTGTTTACAGAACCAACATTTTTCATCTTATTAAAAAATACACTGATTTTATTTGCCATGAATGTCGTGATTTTCTTTCCAATTCCGATCTTATTAGCCCTTCTTTTAAATGAAGTGAGATTGGCATTGTTTAAGAAATTTGTACAGACGATGATTTATATCCCTCACTTCATGTCATGGGTGATTGTCGTGTCCTTATCTTTTGTTTTGTTAACAGTAGATGGCGGGTTAATGAATGAATTGATTGCTTTCTTTGGAGGAGAAAAGATTAACTTCCTTCTTAGTCAGGAATGGTTTAGACCGATGTACATTTTACAGGTAATCTGGCGGGAAGCAGGATGGTCAACAATCATTTACCTTGCGGCGATTACAGCGGTAGATCCGCAGCTATATGAAGCAGCAAAAATGGATGGGGCCGGGAGACTGAGACAAATGTGGCACATCACACTTCCTGCCATTAAAAGTGTTATTGTGGTTCTGCTTATTTTAAAAATCGGTGATACGCTTGAGCTTGGCTTTGAGCATGTCTATCTATTACTGAACGCAACGAACCGGGAAGTAGCAGAGATTTTTGATACGTACGTTTATACAGCAGGTCTTAAGCAAGGACAATTCAGCTATAGTACTGCTGTTGGTTTATTTAAAGCAGCCGTTGGACTTATTTTGGTCATGCTGGCAAACCGTTTAGCGAAGAAATTCGGGGAAGAAGGTATTTATTAAAAAAGGAGATGAGGAAGAATGACTTTATCGATTGAAAAGGGATCACCGCTTGAGCATGCAGAGAAATTAGCACAAACCCTTATGAAAGCGTATACTCCGATTGAGCTGCCGCCAGCTGGAAGATGGCATTATCATCAAGGGGTTTTCCTTTGCGGCGTCATGAAACTATATGAGGCAACAGGGAACGAGGCGTATTTCGATTATGTGAAAAACTATGCGGACTCACTCATTGATGAGTTCGGAAATTTATTATTTCGCAGGGATGAGCTTGATGCCATTCAAGCAGGACTCATTTTATTCCCTCTTTACGAACGAACGAGAGAGAAGCGGTATGTGCTGGCGGCCGAGAAGCTGCGCGGACTTTATCGTACGCTAAACCGCACGTCTGAGGGCGGATTTTGGCATAAAGACAATTATGCTTATCAAATGTGGCTCGATGGTCTCTACATGGGCGGTCCTTTTGCCTTAAAGTATGCTCAGCTTAAAGGTGAAGAGTCACTAGTGGAGATGGTCATCCATCAAGAGCATCTCATGAGAAAGCATACGAAAGATGAACAAACAGGTCTGTATTATCACGCGTGGGATGAACGAAAAACGATGCCATGGGCTGATCAAAAGACCGGCTGTTCCCCAGAGTTTTGGGCAAGATCGTTTGGCTGGTATGTCCTTGCATTAGCAGATATGATCGAGGATCTGCCCGAGCATCATGAGAGGCGGAAGGTGTGGAAGGAAACGCTGACAGACATGCTGGAAAGTGTGGCAAAGTACCAGGATCAAAAGACAGGTCTCTGGCATCAAATCATTGATAAAGGAAATCACAGTGACAATTGGCTTGAAAGCTCAGGGTCGTGTTTATTCATGTACGCCATGGCAAAGGCCATGAATGAAGGGTATGTGAGCCTCCGTTATGTTGATCATGTGGTCAGAGCATATCAAGGCTTGATTCAGCATAAGACGGCTGAGAAAGAAAATGGTGATTTTACCATCAATGATATTTGTATCGGAACATCTGCGGGATTTTATGATTACTACGTTGGAAGAGAGCGGAGCACAAATGACTTGCACGGGGCAGGCGCTTTTATTATGGCGTTAACTGAGCTAGAAAAGCTGTCTGTTTTTCAAAAGGCATGAGGAGGCAAAAAAGAGCCGTCGTATGGCTCATCAGTTTCATCGCTGCCATTTGTTTATCTGCCTGTCAGGGGAAAACAAACGGGATCGATGTCCTGATTTTTTCTGATATGTCAAAGGGAATGAAAGATCAATTAGTGGAGAAGGCTTTTCAACCGGAACAAGAGACTTATAGCGTCCACATCTTTCCGGCGATTCCTGAAAAGCTTCTTGTTGAAATTACCTCAAAAGAGGGGGACGTGATGCTTGTTCCAGAAGAAATGTTTAGAACGTATGATGATCCTGAAAGCTTTCAGCTGCTGGAAGAGATGAAAATAGGCGATCAAGCAGCAGGACCATATACGGTCGAGGACAAAAAGACAGGGAAAACGGTCGATTATGCAGTTCAAATTAATAAAGGAAAGAAAAAACTCAACGGCTATACCTTTCAATTACACCGAGGTATGGTCGCCTTCATTCCCGTGTATGCTGATAAGTCGGAAGAGGCACTGTCTCTTATGAAACAGCTTCGTGAAAACCAATAGAAAATGGGGTGGGGAATGTGAAACGGGTCGTGATTTGCGGGTTGAGCCATCGTGCGTTCAATATGTTTATTCAACCGCTCACAGAGGATTTCAATGAGCATTATCGGATTACAGGCCTCCTCGATATAGATCATCAGCGGTATATACTTTGTCAGGAGCGTTTTCCGTCACTCCGGGGCGTTTCGTTTTTTCATGAAGATGCATTTGATCAGATGGTCAAAGAAACAAAACCAGATATCGTCATTGTGGCAGGCAGGGATGACACACATGTCACATATATCATGCAGGCACTTGACCATGATCTAGATGTCATCACCGAAAAGCCGATGGTGACAACAGCAAAAGACGCCAAAAAAGTGATGGAAAAAGAAGCGGAAAGTAAAGGGAAGGTCACGGTCACCTTTAATTATCGCTACAATCCTTTCCATCGAAAGGTAAAAGAACTGATTCTAGACGGGAAAATTGGAAGGGTCACTTCTGTTGAACTGAGCTGGCTTATTGATACGTATCATGGTGCTAGTTATTTCAAAAGGTGGAACCGTACACGTCAATTTTCTGGCGGACTGTCCATTCATAAGTCGACGCATCATTTTGATCTGGTCAACTGGTGGATTGATCAAAAGCCGAAGCAAGTATTTGCCTACGGGGCGCTGAACTATTACGGCAGTGAAAGCCCTTGGAATCCCTTGCAGGGGGAGGAAAATAGATTTTGCGGAACATGTCATGTGAAGGATATATGTCACTATGAAGCAAGGTGGAATCCGCGGGTTGAGCGCTCGAAGGTGGAGGACGACCATATTGAATCCGGTCAGGAGCAAACGCAGCAGTACTCAAACTATCGCCCGGATGCGTGCATTTTTGATCAGGAAATTGATATTGAGGATACATATGTGGCGTCAGTCGCTTATGATCAAGGGGCTCTGCTCAGCTACTCGATTCAATTCTCAGCCCCATATGAAGGCTACCGTCTGGCCATTAATGGGACGAAGGGGCGTATTGAAACAAATGAGTTTCATGTGCCATCAAGAATTCCTTTTCAATTCCCAGAACAAACAATTTCTTATTACCCGATGTTTGGATCAAAGGAGACGATTGAAGTCGTGAAGCAGCCAGGTGGACATGGAGGCGGAGATCCTCTGCTATTGGCTGATTTATTTATAGGAAAAGATCCCTTGATTGACTATGACATCTTAGCAGGAGCAGAGGCTGGTGCTTATTCGATTGCTCTTGGGGAAGGCATGTGGCGCTCTGTTACAGAAAATCGCCCAATTGAAATCGATGAATTGTTTCATAAAGAGACGGTGTAAAGAGAAAGAGAGGAGGGGAAAGAGATGGATCATGATGGTTCAATGAGCAGAATGCTGAGGATGTGTGAGTGGGTGATGAGACTCGCCTATACGAATTTGTTATGGCTTTTGTTCACCATTCTAGGCCTTGGCGTTTTTGGCTTGATGCCCGCGACCACTGCGTTATTTTCCGTGATGAGAAAGTGGATTCAAGGTCATGAGCAAGTCAATATACTCCGCACTTTTTGGAAGGTATTCAGGGAGGAGTTTGTACGCTCTAACATCATTGGAGTGGTGCTATTCATCATTGGAACGATTATTTATGTCGACCTTGCTTATATTTATCCGACGAGCTGGCTTTTACATGTGCTTCGCTTTGCTATATATATTTTCGGTTTTCTGTTTATTGTGAGCTTATTTTATATTTTTCCGCTGCTTGCTCATTACGATTGGAAAAAACGTCTCTATCTGAAATTCTCTCTTCTGCTTGGTGTGTCATATTTGCAATATACACTCTCTATGCTTGTTTTCTCGGCTGTGCTGTTTGTTCTGTTTGCTTATTTACCGGGAATCGTGCCATTTTTTAGTGTGAGCATACTCGCCTACGGTCATATGTGGCTGGCCTATCAAGTCTTTAAAAAGGTAGAGTTTGAAATTGAGCACGAGACAGCAGAAGTGAAAAAGCGGCTGCCCTCTTTCCTTCAATCGAAGCGGGTGAATACGCAGTGAAGTGAATCATTTGCTATAATGGTGTCACCGTAATGAAAAGGAGAGATGAGAGTCGTGTCAGTGAAAGAAATTTCAATAGAAGAATTAAAACAAAAGCTGGAGCAGGAAGATGCCATTCAGCTTGTCGATGTACGTGAGGATGAAGAGGTAGCAGAAGGGATGATCCCGGAAGCTATTCACATTCGAATGGGCGATATCCCTGAGAAGCTGGATGCATTCGATCAAACGCAGGAATATTATATTATTTGCCGCTCTGGTAAACGTAGTGAAAATGTCTGCTATTACCTAGAAGATCAAGGCTACCAAGCAACAAATGTCGTTGGCGGGATGCTTGCTTGGACAGGAGAAACAAAACCGAAGCTGTAATTAGAAGGCCTTTCATCTTAACGATGAAAGGTTTTTTTGTTCATATGCCTCTCTTTATGTGCATAAAGATAGAGTAGCGAGAGAAGGGAGAGTGGCATAGGTGCTAAAGGTAGCTGTATTTGATGAAGAGCATGAGAAAGATTTGCAGAGCGAAATTAATCATTTTTTAAAAGGAATGGATGACGACCAAATCATTGACATCAAGTACAATGTAGCGGTGATCTGTGAGCAGGGAGGAGAACAGCTCTACTGTTTTTCTGCACTCATTTTATATAAAAAATAGATGGCATCAAAAAAGGACCTGCTTGAAGGGTCCTATTTCTTTGGTTAGCTGGCGTCAATATATAACCGGTGCTTGTTGCAGTGAACACATTGAAAAAGATAGCCTTGTAAGTCTCCTCCGTTGACGAGCCATTGCTTTAGGTTCTCTTTCGTTAATCCTTCGCCGCTGCAAATGTCTTCGATATCCTCGGCGAGTTCTTCCTCTAGATGTTCAATCTCTTTCCAGCCGACATACTGGACGATTGCGCAAAAATCTCCGCAATGACTTAACCAATATTCCTGCTGCCATCCGCGATAGCCTGGCGTTCTGAAGATCAGCTCATCGATATATTCCTCTTGATCGACGTCATCACAGCTCGCATCGTCTTGAAAGGTTCCATTGTATTTTTTCGCCGCTGATCCATCTTTAATGCACCAAGGACAAATTCCCTCCACATCTTCAACAGTATAAAAAGGGCCATGGTACACATAATCTCTTTCTTTCTCACAAACAGGACATGTCGTATGCTCTTTTTTGATCACGTTTAACGAAACTGGATCTGGGTTGTACTTGAACGTAGGTAACGTCATATAAACCTCCATTATGTAGAAAGTGATGATTCATCATTATTTTAAAGGAATCCTCAAGCTCGCGACAATCTTAAATTGTATATATAGAAAAAAGCCGTTCGGATAAGGAACGGCTTTTTCTCGCTTGCGATTATGCTTTTTTTACTCTTGGACTTCTTGGTTTATTGACTTGATTGGTTTGTTTGATGATTCTTCGTTCATCATTTAGTGATTTATACAGCGAGACAATCATCAATATAATGACAACGGAGAACGGCAAGGCTGCGAGCTTGGCTGTATTTTGCAGGGCTTCAAGTCCCCCTGAAAATAAAAGCACAGCAGCAACAGCCGATTGGATAATGCCCCAGCTGACTTTGACACTGCCAGAAGGGTTCAATGATCCGTAGGTTGTCTGCATTCCAAGCACAAATGTAGCTGAATCAGCCGATGTAATAAAGAATACGGCGATTAAAATGAGTGCCAGTATCGATGTAATCATCGCCAGCGGATATTCATTCAGTACACCGAAGAGCATCGTTTCAGTTGAAAGACCTGCAACATCGACAATATTCTTTTGCTGTAAGTCCATTGCAGATACACCGAAAATCGAGAACCATAGGAAGACTAGGATGGAAGGAGCGACTAAGACACCCAATAAAAATTCGCGAATTGTTCGCCCGCGTGACACTCTAGCGATAAAGATCCCGACAAATGGTGCCCAAGAAATCCACCATGCCCAATAAAAGATTGTCCATCCATTAATCCATTCTCTCTTTTCAGGATCATTGGGAGATAGACGGAAGCTCATTTGAACGATATTGGATAAGTATTGTCCAATCGAGTCAGTAAATGAATTTAAGATAAAAACAGTTGGACCTACCAAAAGTAAGAAAAACATCAGAACAGCTGCTAATACCATATTGATATTACTTAAGTATTTAATGCCTTTTCCAATCCCGCTTAAAGCAGATGCAAGGAAAAGCACCGTCACAATGATAATAATGATCAATTGTGTACTAAAGGCAATTGGAATATGAAAAAGATAATTCAATCCACCATTTATTTGTGCCGCACCTAATCCTAGGCTTGTTGCAACACCAACCACAGTTGCAAATACCGCAATACAATCGATGGTTTTACCGATCCATCCGTGAATTTTATTTCCTAAAACAGGCTGCAGTGTTGCACTGATTAAACCAGGTGCATCTTTTCTAAATTTAAAGTAAGCAATGCAAAGTGCAACAATGGCATAAATAGCCCATGCATGAAGCCCCCAGTGGAAAAAAGTATAGCGAAGGGAATCGCGGAAGGCCTGCGCAGTTTCAGTCTCCCCTGTTGGTGACTGAATAGCATAGTGGCTGATCGGTTCAGCTGCTCCGTAAAAAACAAGACCAATTCCCATACCGGCACTAAATAGCATAGCAAACCAAGAAAATAAACCAAATTCAGGCTCTTCCCCCGGTTTTCCTAGCGTAATCTTACCGATTGGGCTAAAGATAAAGAATAGACAAAAGCCGACAAGCAGTGATACCACTAACAAGTAATACCAGCCAAAGTCATTTGTAATGTATGTTTGAATTTGATCTGTGACATTTTGCAATGTGTCTGGAGAAAACGCTCCCCACATCACGGCAACAAATGTGATCGCAATCACAATCCAAAATACACTTGATACGTTTTTCACACCATCTCACTCTCCTGTTGTTCTACACGTTTAAGCAGAGGACTTCGCTTAATATCCCCTAACTCAACTTATTTCAAACAAAAAGAGGCGAGCTTCTCACTCGACCTCTACTTTACCGTAACATGTTTTGCTTCCATTTATCAACTATCGATATGGGAAGACGATTTTTCCTCAATCCGTTTGCGAAGACGGTAGACATATTCTTTTAAACATACGGCGAAAATGGTAAACGCCAAAACAATGGCGACTTTTAACGGGGTAATGGACAGCTTCAAGAAAACAGCGGCTGTCAAACTGATAACGACCGCAAGAACAATCGGTAATGCACGTCTGATCATTGATCTCTCTCCTTTGCTTCTAGTGCAGCATTCATGCCGGCAAGCCTGCCTGTCACAAGTGCTGATGTGATATTGTAGCCGCCTGTGTAGCCATGGATGTCTAAAATTTCTCCACAGAAATAAAGACCGGACATTTTTTTAGACGCCATTTTCTTCGGTTCAATTTCCTTCACAGAAACGCCGCCTCCTGTCACAAACGCTTTGTCCAAGGATAGCGTACCATTTGCATGCACAATAAAATGTTTGCAATCATGGGCAAATGCACGCAGTTTATCCTTGGCTAGACCAGAGAATGTGTCTTGTGGATCAATCCCGTTCCGTTCTAACAGAAACAATAAATAGCGTTCTTGCATCCAAGACTTGAGGACATTTTTAATGGCTTTCTTCGGTTCATTTTTAAGGTCACGATAAAGCTTCTGGAACAGCTCCTCGTCATTCAGCTTCGGATATAAGTCTATTTGCAGGCGGACTGTTGGCTGTTTTTTCAATTCCTTCACAACAAATCCGCTGCATCTAAGAACAGCTGGACCTGATAAACCAAAGTGAGTAAAAATCATATCCATGACATGTGTGACGACGGGTTTTCCTTTTTTATTTAAAACACTGACAGCCACACTTCTTAAAGAAAGACCTTGAAGCACTTTTTCTTTAATAAATCGTTCATCGGATGTGACCGGTACCTCTGTTGGGAAGAGCTCTGTAATGGTATGACCGGCTGCTTCTGCCCATGCATAGCCGTCACCAGTAGAGCCGGTATGTGGCACACTTTTTCCGCCGACAGCAATGACGACAGACTTACTTGAAATTTTTTCATCATTATTTGTAACAATTCCAGCTGCTTGTCCGTCTTGATACAGAACTGTTTTAATTTTTTCGTTCGTTCGAATGGTGACATTGAGGGCGCGGAGCCTGTCTAGAAGGGCATCCACAACAGATTGTGCTTTGTTTGATACAGGGAACATACGTCCATGGTCTTCTTCTTTTAGTTCAATGCCAAGGTTTTCAAAAAACGAAATAATATCCTCGTTGTTGAACTCAGAAAATGCACTATATAGAAAACGGCCGTTTCCGGGAATATGTTTGATGATTTCTTCTACTGGAAGGCGATTGGTGACGTTACAGCGTCCGCCGCCAGAAATGGCCAGCTTTCTGCCAAGTTTGTTTCCTTTGTCAATTAACAGAACAGTCGCACCGTGCTCTGCTGATGCAATCGCGGCCATCAGCCCAGAAGGTCCGCCGCCAATGACAATGACATCATAATGTTTCATGTTACATTCCTCTTTCTACTTTCAGTCATTTTTCTATTATAACGAAGATTAGGGAAGGCTGAAATATGAATTGATTGGTTTTGTGACTTCCGTATTGGATTTGTTACCTGTGTATTGAATTGATGTGGTAAAATAGTTAAGTTGAATATTCATTAGAAAAATGGTGGTTAAGCGCATGTCTAATAAACTGCTTCGTGGTACGTTGGTTTTAACGATAGGGACGTATCTCTCTCGTATTCTTGGTATGATTTATTTAATTCCATTTAGCGCAATGGTTGGAGCTACTGGTGGTGCGCTATTCCAATATGGATACAATCAGTATACGATCTTTTTAAGTATCGCTACGCTTGGTTTTCCAACAGCGGTATCAAAATTTGTTTCCAAATATAATGCGATCGGCGATTATGAGACAACAAGAAAAATGTTCAGGGCGGGTATGTCGGTCATGCTTGTCACCGGGATGATCGCCTTTTCTATTTTATATTTGTCCGCACCGATTTTTGCCAAGATTCAGCTTGGCGGATCAAATGAAACAGGCGGTTTGACTGTCGATCAAGTAGTATATGTGATTCGAATGGTCAGCTTAGGTCTTTTGGTTGTACCGATCATGAGTCTTGTACGCGGGTTCTTCCAAGGACACTCCATGATGGGACCGACAGCTGTTTCCCAAGTGATTGAACAGCTTGTCAGAATCATCTTCCTATTAACGGCAACGTTTATTATTTTAAAGGTGCTTGACGGCGGGCTTGTCATTGCTGTCGGATATGCAACATTTGCGGCTCTGATCGGTGCATTTGGCGGTTTATTCACGCTTTATTTATATTGGCTGAAGCGGAAGGACAGGCTCTTAGCCATGCAGCCGAATACAGGCGCTCACTCTGATTTATCTTATAAGCAAATGTTTACAGAGCTGTTTAGCTATGCGGCGCCGTATGTGTTTGTTGGACTTGCGATTCCTATTTATTCTTATATCGATACAAACACAATTAACAGAGCCATGATTGCATCCGGACATCAGGATATTAGTACAGCGGTATTGTCCATTGTGACGTTATATTTACCGAAGGTCGTGATGATTCCTGTGTCACTTGCCACAGCGTTTGGCTTAACATTGATTCCGACGATTACGGAATTATTTACAGCACGTAATTACAAGCTGCTCAATAGACAAATTGATCAGACGATGCAAGTCATTTTATTTTTCGTGCTGCCTGCTTCATTTGGTATCTCGGCATTGGCTGGACCGGCTTATTGGTTTTTCTATCCGTCTGTTCATCCTGAGATTGGGATTTCCATTTTGTTCTGGTATGCACCTGTTGCATTATTGTTTTCTTTATTCACCATTAATGCAGCGATTCTGCAAGGGATCAACAAACAAAAATTTGCGATCGTCAGTCTTTTGTTAGGGATCATTATTAAAACGGTTCTGAACATCCCGCTAATCAGCTGGCTGCAAGGAAATGGTTCTGTATTGGCAACAGCATTAGGCTACAGTGCGTCCATCTTGTATATGTTTATCATGATTAAACGCCATGCCGGCTATTCGTTCCGCAGAATTTTCAAACGTTTTATTCTCATTGGTATTTTAACGGCGATCATGGCTGTCGTGGCATATTTGACAAGTCAGCTTGTGAACCAAGTAATTTCTTATGAAGACGGAATTTTACAAGCGGGTATCGTCATTTTGATTTCCATGATCACTGGCGGCGGTGTGTATATGTACTTGTCTTATAAGGTGGGATTACTAGAGCGTGTACTGGGCAGCCGTATGCCGAAATTTTTAAGAAAAAAGAGTTAAGAAGAGGTAGATATTCATGAGGCTTGATAAATTACTTGCTAACAGCGGCTTTGGTTCAAGAAAAGATGTGAAAAAGCTTGTCAAAGCCCGGGCGGTCACAGTGAATGGAGAAGTGGCAAAGCAGGTGAAAGATCATGTTGATCCATCAAATGATGAAGTACTCGTACACGGAGAGCGTGTAGAATATAAAGAATTCATTTACTTAATGATGAACAAGCCAGACGGGGTGATCTCGGCAACTGAAGATCTGCGGGATGAAACGGTTGTCGATTTACTTGAGCCGGAGGATATCGCAAGGGAGCCATTCCCTGTGGGGAGACTGGATAAGGATACGGTCGGTCTCCTTCTCCTCACAAATGATGGACAGCTTGCTCATCAATTACTTTCTCCAAAAAAGCATGTGCCAAAAACGTATGAAGTTCATTTGAAATATCCTTTAGGAGATCAAGACATTAAGCGTCTTGAAGAGGGCGTTGTCATCTTAGATGATTATCATACGAAGCCGGCGAAGGTGGAAGTAGATGCAAATGAAGAGGAAGATACACGCATCCGTTTGACGATTACTGAAGGGAAGTACCATCAAGTGAAGCTGATGGCGCAAGCGGTGGGAAATGAAGTGATCTTTTTAAAAAGGCTCTCGATGGGGGCAGTCTCTTTAGATGAAGATTTAGCACCCGGAGAGTACCGTGAATTGACGGATGAAGAATTAGACAGCTTAATGAATCGTGAATAACGTAAGAACAAAAGAAAAGAAGACAAAGGGCTAAAATAAAAATCATTTTAGCCCTTCGTCAACAATTTGCAAAAGAAAAGAACCGGCATATCGCCGGTTCTTTTTGTTATATGGACAATTCATTATACGCTTAAGATGATATTTTTACTTTTTTTCTCGTTGTTTCCCATTTGCCTCTGCTTGGACTATGAACAAGATCGTTATAGGCAAGCACGTTTAAGTCTCTTTGAATGGTTCTAGGTGTGATCCCGAATTCATCAACCAGCTCTTGTGTCGTCACAAGACCTTTCTCTTGAATGAACATATAGACTGATTTGATTCGAGTCATCATACGGTTTGTTGAAGGTTTCAAAAAACCACTCCCTATCAATAAGATCGGATGGACTTGACTAACCACAACTTACTACACTAAAACTGCGAAATAAGGACAAGCAACAATGGTAAATGTTCGTGTTTCTTAATGTTTTATTCTATTATACACGTTATTATGCATCTAGTTCCACCAAAAAGTCAACTTTACGTGTTTTTAAACTTGTCTTCATGAAATAAAATATGGTATATATCATGATTTGAATCCGGTTACAACCCAATAATGATAAGGGATGCGATTGAAGCTGACATTTTCAAATTCCGAAAAATAAACACAGAAAATTTACAAAATAAAAAATTCAGTGAAGGCAAAAAGGCACATTCCATGTGAGGATGTGCCTTTTTTGTTTCTGTTATCCTTCTAAGAAAAAGAGCTGAATGAAAAATAAGACCGCAAAGATGAGAACAAGCACATGTACTTCTCTCCATTTCCCTTTTGCCAATTTCACAAGCGGATATGAAATAAATCCAAGTGAAATTCCTGTAGAGATACTAGAAGTCAGCGGCATCGAAAGAATAACAAGGAAAGCAGGGAATGCCTCGTCTAGTTCGTTCCAGCGAATGCGTGACACCGAGTTCATCATCAAGCAGCCAACAATGATTAAAACAGGTGATGTGATCGATGGTAAAGAAGAAATAGCTTGAACGAGCGGGCCAAAAAATAATGCCACAATAAACAGTGCAGCGACCGTTAAAGACGTCAGCCCAGTTCTTCCGCCAGCAGCTACTCCTGATGATGATTCAATATAAGCAGTGGTTGGGCTTGTACCAAACATAGAACCAACCGTCGTTGCAGCAGAGTCAGCAAGCAGGGCTCTGCGCACTTTTGGCAGCTGGCCATTTTTCATTAATCCCGCTTGTTCGGCAACGCCGATCATCGTGCCTGTTGTATCAAAAATCGTCACCAGTAAGAAGGAGAAGACGACAGCATACAAATGATGAGAGAACACGTCACCAAAGGCAGCGATTGGATTTGTAATCAGCATGCCTTCAGGCAGTGCAGGGATGTCCATCAGTGTTTTAGGGAAATGAAGCTGGCCGGTTGCGAGCGCAATCAATGTGGTCGCTAACATGCCGATAAACAGTGCACCATTTATTTGAAGCACCATTAAAATAACCGAAATCATTAAGCCGACAAGCGTTAAAATGACAACAGGCGAGCTTAAATTGCCAAGCTTCACAAGGTTTTCTGGATCAGCAGCGATGATCCCAGACTGACGAAGGCCGATAAATGCAATGAAAAGCCCGATTCCTGCTGTAATACCGTACTTTAAATTATCTGGAATGGCTTGAATCAGTTGTTTTCTAAGGGATGTTAACGATAAAATAATAAAGAGTATACCAGCAACAAATACCGCACTAAACGCTGTTTGATAGCTGATGCCGCCACCGCCGACAACGGTAAAGGTGAAATAGACATTCAGCCCCATGCCTGGTGCAATGGCAATCGGATAATTTGCAAATAGTGCCATCCAGAGCGTACCGACAACAGCAGCGATGATTGTTGCAGTAAAGACTTGGTCAAAAGGAATACCTGCTTTTGAAAGAATTCCCGGGTTGACGGCAACAATATAGACCATAGTAAAGAATGTCGTCATACCAGCGATTATTTCTTTCTTTATGTTGGTTTGATTTTCTTTTAACTGAAACATAAAATCCTCCATTTACGAACATTATCACAAAACAATTAATATAATATTCGTTTTAAGGGTGGATTGCAACCTTTTTTCAAGGAGGAATGGAAAAATGAATTGGGAAGCTGAAGTAATACGAAAAAAAGACGACTTAATTCAGGACACACAATCTTTCTTACAAATTGAAAGTGTCCTTGATGAAGAAGGCGGCAAAGAAGGAAAGCCATTTGGTGAAAAAGTCGATGATGCCCTGCAGTATATGCTGAAAAAAGGGGAAGACGAAGGCTTCACAGTCAAGAATGTCGACGGCTATGCAGGTCATATTGAATACGGAGAAGGCGAAGACATTGTAGGTGTGCTGTGTCATGTGGACGTGGTGCCTGCTGGCGACGGCTGGACAACCCCGCCATTTTCAGCTGACATCAGAGAAAATAAAATCTTTGCACGCGGGGCTATTGATGACAAAGGCCCAACCATGGCGGCATTTTATGCGCTGAAGATCTTAAAAGATACTGGTCTGCAGCTGTCGAAAAAAATTCGAATGATCATTGGAACAGATGAAGAAAGCGATTGGCGCTGTGTGGACCATTATTTCAAGCATGAGGCGATGCCGCAAATCGGATTTGCACCAGACGCCGATTTTCCGATTATTCATGCGGAAAAAGGGATTATTGATGCCACCCTGTCATTTACATATCAACAAACAGCGAATCATCAGCGCTATACGCTGAAGCAATTTACATCGGGTATGAGGCTCAATATGGTGCCAGATGAGGCAGCTGCTACTGTGACTGCTGCACAGGCACACGATGCTGAATTAATAAAAACAGCTTTCGAAGCCTATCTTGCTGATCATCAATTATCTGGTGAGGTAAAAAGCGCAGCGGATGGACTGCATTTTACATTAAAAGGGGTATCTGTTCATGCCATGGAGCCGGCGCATGGGACAAATGCGGGCATTCATATGGCGAATTTCTTATGCGGACACGAATTAGATGAGCAGGGACTTGCCTTTACTTCCCAAATCAACGTTTTATTTGATCAGGATACAAGAGGACAAAAGCTGGGAATTGCTTGCAAAGATGAGATTAGTGGAGATTTGACGTTGAATGTTGGGACAATCCGCTATAAACAGAATGAGGAAGCAAAGCTAGGGTTAAATGTCCGCTATCCAGTGACAGCAAGCGGCAAGGACGTCAAAAAAGGAATTGAAAGCATCAAAGGGGCGGCTCTTCTAAAATTCGAAGACAGTCCTCCGCATCACGTCTCAAAAGATCATCCGCTTGTGAAAACCTTGCAGCGGGTATATGAGGAACAAACGGGAGATCCTGCAAACCTTATTGCCATTGGGGGAGGAACGTATGCGAGATCTTTAGAAGCAGGCGTTGCCTTCGGACCTCTATTTCCTGGCAGACCAGACTGCGCCCATCAAAAGGATGAATATATTGAAATTGATGACTTACTGAGAGCAACAGCTCTTTATGCACAAGCCATGTATGAATTAGCAAAATAGAAATTGGAAAAGAGAAGAGGGGATTCACAGTGAAAAAAATGTTCTTATGCTCTTCATTCAAAGACAGCTATTCTCTCTTATCTGACTTTGCGGGTGAATCTTTAAAAGGAAAGCGCGTGACTTTCTTTCCAACGGCAAGTGCTGTAGAAGAAGTCACGCACTATGTAGAGGCAGCGAAGGAAGCCTTTCAGCAATTAGAGATGCAGATTGAGACTGTGCAGATAGATGAACAGTCCGCTGAAGAGATCGCACAGATGATCAAACAAAATGATGTGATCTACGTTTCAGGAGGCAACACTTTTTATTTATTGCAGGAGTTAAGAAAGCATCGTCTCGATGACGTCTTGAAAGAAGAAATCAACAACGGCAAGCTGTACATCGGAGAATCTGCGGGGAGTATCATCATAGCGCCAAGCATTGAATATATCTCCCTGATGGATGAACAAAAGAAGGCGCCGGAGCTTTCATCATTTCAAGGTGTCAATGAAATAAGCTGCTATCCAGTACCGCATATGCATAATGCCTATTTAGGCGAGGCTGCGCAGCAAATCACAGAGAAGTATCAGCAGACGCTCGATCTATGTCCGCTTACTGATGAACAGGCTTTACTTATCAGAGGGGAACAGGCTGAGGTGAAATCTGTCAAAATATCTTAACTGTGAAATGAAGAAAAAGGAACAGGGATTCATCGCCCTGTTCCTTTTTTAATCTTGAAAAACATCACTTGATAAGTATCGTTCGCCCGTATCTGCTGTCATACAGATCACAATTTGATCAGCCGGCAATTGCTTGGCTGTTTCAATGGCTGCATAGCAAGCCGCCCCAGAGGATGGGCCTACTAAAATTCCTTCAAGCTTAGCGAGCTGCCGTGTGATGTGATAAGCATCTTCGTCACTTACTTGCACGATGTCATCATAGATGTGCTCGTTTAAAATATGGGGGATAAATCCTGGGCTTGTGCCAACAAGTTTATGCTTCCCAGGTTTCCCGCCAGATAAGACAGGGGAACCCTTAGGCTCTGCCACACGGATGGTTAAATGAGGGAATGCCTTTTTTAATTCCTCTCCAGTTCCTGTAATAGTACCGCCAGTTCCAGCTGTTGCGACAAAGGCTCCAAGGGGCTGTCCAAGTTGTTTCACAGCTTCCATAATTTCGACTGCTGTTGTGCCTCTATGTGCATCTGGGTTCGCTCTATTGTCAAACTGCATGGGAATAAAGCTATGAGGAATTTGAGCAGCCAGTTCCTCAGCCTTGCGGATGCAGCCTGGCATTTTTTCTTCTCCTGGGGTTAAGACGACCTGCGCCCCGTATGCCTTCAAAATATTGATTCTTTCCTTTGTCATCGTATCAGGCATGACAAGGATGGCTTTGTAGCCTCTTGCGGCGGCATTCATGGCTAAACCAATCCCTGTATTCCCGCTCGTAGGCTCAATAATGGTTGCTCCTTTTGTGAGTTTCCCTTGTTTTTCTGCTTCAATGATCATATTGTAAGCCGCGCGGTCTTTTACACTTCCGCTGGGATTAAATGATTCCAGCTTTAAGTAAACAGCCGCCGCATTTTCTGGCTGGAGCCGCTGTAATTTGACAAGCGGTGTATCGCCAATCAGCTCAGCTATATTTTGTGCAACTTTCATCAGATGACACCCTTTCTTCTCATTCGGCATTTCTTTAGTTATACTATCATCAATGGGGATTCGTAAAGTTTGTTAAAAAAGGACAGGTGATATTGTGTCAGAAAACCGTCATTATTTTATAGGGATTCACATCCCTGAACAACTTGCGCATCAAATCAAACAAGACATTGATCAAAGGAGCGGACTGTTCTTTCAAAAATGGACAGCACCACATGATTATCATGTGACCCTTATCTTTTTAGGCGCCATTCCAGAAGAGCGTTTAAAAAAGATCATCCAGCTGCTTGACATCCTTTCAAATGAAGCGTCTGCATTTCCACTAGAGCTGAATGAGGTAGGGCAGTTTGGTGCGAAGGAACGCCCAAGAGTCTTTTTTGCAAAGCCTCATGAAAGTGAGCCGCTCATGCACTTAAGAGAAAAGGTGAAAGAAGCCGTCTTGGCAGCAGGACACCCTGTTGAAAAGAGACCGTTTCATCCGCATATGACGATTGCGCGCAAATGGAATGCGGATGACCCTTATAAAAAGCAAGCACCTTTACGCAAAGAGCCATATGTGATGGAGGTTTCTCGTATCACTTTATTTGAAATACGTCCGAAGGAAACCCCTCGTTATCACGCAATCAAACAATTTACACTACATAAATGATTCTAGAAGTTGGAGTGAGCAGCAGATGGCGCAAATTATCAAAATTCAAGATTATATATCACGATATGAACAAGACCCGCATCACTATATCAATCAATTCAATCGGTTGAAAAAACAAAGATGGGACGAGTTAAAAAAGGCTTCAAAAGAGGAGGCGCAGCAACCGTTTGATCAAATTCCTCAACAAGCGCCAGAACAAGAGGAAGAAAAGAGAAAGAAATTCTCCTTAAAGAGAAAGCAAAAAGAAGCCGATATGAAAAAGGAACGGGACCTGAGTCTTTTTAACGAGCCGACAGATATAGAGCAAGGGGTTTTCAGAAACGTTCCTACCGATGAAACGAAGCTGATTCACTTTTTTAAGGATCATCTCTTTGAAGTGCAATTAAAATGGGCGAGTTCGACGATTTCACATATTTCAACCGTTTCCCATCATATTCGGTATGATGAAAAGCTGCGGATGCTTGCAAGGCAGCTTCCGGATTCTTATTTTGTGATGTACAAGCCGGTGCTGCTCATTCAAAAAGCTGAGATGGAATTATGTCCGATACTCATCACGCCGCTCGAAGTGATCTGTTTATCCTTCTTAGAGGCCGAGCCAGACAGCGTCTATATTGGAACGAAGGAACGTTTTTGGGAAAAACGGGCGACTGGGAAAGCTGTTCAGTCCGTCTTGAATCCTTGTGCAAGCCTTTTGCGCTCTGGCACCGTCGTGTCAAAGATCTTACAGCAGAGTGGTGTAGACCTTCCTGTGAAAAAAATCCTCATCAGCCGAACCTCTTATATTGATTTACCTGAAGTTCCATATGGGATGGAGGTTATCGATAAGAAGAAGGCAGAAGAGTGGTTTGAAAAGCAGCGGAAAAATACGGCGCCGACAAAGCATCAGCAATTTAAGGCGACAAAGGCATTGCTTACTTATGGTGAATCAGACAGCAAAAGAAGACAGGAATGGCTCGATTAAAGGCATGATGGAAGGTCACGAAAAATGAGACCTGAGTGGAGCTAATATATGAATGAATGGTACTTTATCGTTAATCCAGAAGCAGGACATGGAAAAGGACTCCGCACATGGAGGAGCATAGAGAAAGAATTACAAAAGGTGGAGGTCTCTTATCGATCATTTCTCACCCAGCATGAAGGCCATGCCGAAGTTTTGGCAAGACAAATCAGTGCCATGCAGGATGACAGGCTGAAGCGCTTGATTGTTATTGGCGGTGACGGCACCATTCATGAAGTACTGAATGGCTTAAAGGAAGTCGATCATGTGCAGCTTAGTTTTGTCCCTGCTGGTCATTGGAATGATGCTGCGAAGGGTCTCGGTATCCATCGTCATGATGTCCTAAAAGAAGTGAGAAAGCAAAAGAGAATGCTCACCAAAACATTTTCTCTCGGCTCCTTTCAAGATCATGCCGAAAGTCCGCAATCTGTTCTCTTTCTCAATCATATCGGTGTGGGGTTTGACGCACATGTACTGAGGAAAACGGTGCATTTTAGAGGGAAGAAGTGGCTGAAACGGCTGGGGCTTGGCTTTATCATCTATCCTCTGTCATTTCTCCATTCTTTATGGTCGTTTAAGCCGTTTGATCTTGCGCTATTTATTGAAAATGAGAAGAAAGTCTTTCGCCAAGTGTGGTTTGTGATCGTATGTAATCACCCGTATTATGGGGGAGGGCTGGAAGCAGCGCCGGAAGTGAGTGCAAGGCAGCCAGGTTTTCAAACGATGGTTGTCACAGATTTGAATCCATTCAAAGTCCTCTTGTTTCTAAGTGCAATGGTGTTTCGAAAGCACCTTGGGATGAAGGGGGTTACCCTGTTTCAGCATGAGGAAGCGTACTTAGAAGCAGATGAAAAAATCTTATTTCACGCAGATGGAGAAGTGATCGGCGCAACGCCTGTCTTTGTAAAGGCAAGTGAACGATCCTTAAAATTACGTGCTTAAATAACTTGCGGTATATCGCAGGCAAAGAACCGTGAAAAAAGCCTTCTTTTTCGTAAGGTTCTTGTCCTGATTTTTTAGTTTTGCTTGACGAGTATAAGAAGGTAACGATAAAATCTATAGGACGGCTATTGTTTAGCATCTCATTCTCAATAGCTGTCCTTTTTGTTTTTATGATCATATAAATAAAAAAAGAAACAGCCAATTGATCCTCAATCGGCTGAATTTTGTCGACTAAAAAAGCAAGATTTAAAATATTTTAAGAAATGATGGGTTGAAAATTGATATGAACTGGTTGGGACAAATATTAGGTAGCGAATGGCACATCTCTCCGGCTGGAGGCGCTACGGGAGATGCGTACTTCGCAACACACAATGACCAAAAGCTATTTTTAAAACGCAATACGTCACCGTTTCTTGCGGTTTTGTCAGCTGAAGGCATTGTGCCGAAGCTTGTCTGGACAAAACGGATGGAAAATGGAGATGTGATTACTGCACAGCACTGGCTGAGCGGCAGAGAGCTGAAGCCAAAGGACATGAATGATCGTCCTGTAGCAGAGCAGCTAAGAAAAATTCATACATCAAAAGAATTGCTCGATATGCTGAAACGATTAGAGAAGCACTCTCTAGACCCAGAATCCATTCTGATGCATCTGAAACAGTCCATATTAAACGAGCAAATTGATTCACAAGACATTTCGCGTGCCATCCAGTATTTAGAGAAGCATGTGGAGGCTGTCCATTTTGAGGACAAGGTCGTCTGTCATTGCGATCTCAATCATAATAATTGGCTGCTGACAGATGAAAACCAGCTCTATTTGATCGATTGGGATGGGGCGATGATTGCAGACCCAGCGATTGATCTTGGACCGCTTTTATACCATTATGTTGAGGAAGAGAACTGGGAAAGCTGGCTCTCTATGTACGGCGCCCCGCTGACGGACAATTTGCGAAAGCGCATGGCGTGGTACGTGCTCGCTGAAACCGTATCGTTTGTCGTTTGGCATAAACGAAAAGGGAATGAAAAGGCGCAAAAAGAAGTGCAAGCGGAGCTAAATGCACTCTTAAAACGGTTAAACATCCATTAAGACAGTGGAATGTTCTCGACCCACTCAGACAGATGTGATTGATGCTCCTCAATATGTGCATCAATTGAACTGACAGAGGTGCCCTTTTGGCTGTAATCATAAATATCTGTTAACAGCTGACGAATGTCGGGATCCAGATCTTCTTTTGCCAGCATTAATTGAATCACGCGTCCCACCTGTTCATATTCTGCAACAGTCCCGCAGCAATCAAGCTGGTGATCGGTTAAAATATCTTTGATTAATTGAAGCTGATGTTGACGGTTTAAACCCATACAAATGCTCCTTTCCTGCGTGTCATTTATGAGGTTAAACTGTGCATTCAGCGCCCAATTTATACATGCGGCAGACCAGCTCAAGCGAAGGGCTGGTCTTTTTATATGGACATAGAAGATGCTGTCTTGCAGGTCTTTATGTTTCATGGTATCTTGATAAAATGTAAAGAAAATAGAGGTGTATCAAATTGAGAATGCGACATAAACCATGGGCTGATGATTACTTAGCTGAGAATGCTCATATTGCTTTAGCAAGTCCCGAGCAATATAAAGGGAAATGGCATGAGCTGTTTGGAAATGATCATCCAATCCATATTGAAGTTGGGACAGGAAAAGGGAGCTTTATTGCTGGAATGGGCAAGCTTCATCCTGATATCAACTATATTGGCATTGAATTATTTAAAAGTGTTATTGTGACAGCAGTAGATAAAATCAAAGAGACAGATGTTGAAAATGTAAAGCTTTTGAATATCAATGCTGAGACGCTGACAGATGTGTTTGCGGAAAATGAGATTGACCGGGTATATTTGAATTTCTCTGATCCGTGGCCAAAAGCAAGACACGAAAAGCGCAGATTGACGTTTAAAACCTTTTTAGAGCGATATGAACATATTCTCCGTCCAGGCGGTGAGTTACATTTCAAAACAGATAACCGCGGGTTATTTGAATATTCCTTAAAAAGTTTTTCTGCATATGGACTTCTTTTAACGTATGTCAGCCTAGATTTACATGAGGACGGCTTAGAAGGAAACGTGATGACTGAATATGAAGAGAAATTCTCGTCTATGGGACAACCGATCTATCGTTCAGAAGTCAAATTCCCAGAATAACAAGTGATATCAAGCTGGCTGCAAAGAAAAATGGCAGCCAGCTTTTTTTATGAAAAGATTGGTGCATGCGATTTTTGGCTGTATTTGCTACGATAGAAAAAGGAGGGATGACAGCAATGGAGACAATGAAGATAGGTGAAATGGAACTGTTTTGGTTAAACGGGGGAGATACGCACATGGACGGCGGTGCGATGTTCGGTGTCGTGCCAAAGCCATTATGGTCAAAAAAATACCAGGTAAATGACCGCAATCAAATTGAATTACGATGTGATCCAATTCTTATTTGGTGGAAGGGTCTTCATCTGTTAGTGGATTCCGGCATCGGATCAGGGAAGCTGACAGATAAACAAAAACGCAATTACGGCGTGACAGAGGAAACCAAATTGGAAGAATCTCTAGCAGCGCTTGGCCTGCGCCCATCAGATATTGATTACGTATTAATGACACATCTGCACTTTGATCATGCCAGCGGATTAACAAAACGTGAAGGCGATAAGCTCGTGTCTGTTTTTCAGCAGGCAAAAATCATCACATCGAAAATCGAATGGGATGAAATGAGAGCGCCGAACATTCGCTCAAGAAATACATATTGGAAAGAAAACTGGGAGCCTGTGGCAGACCAAGTGGTCACATTTGAAGAAAGCATCGAAGTGACAGAAGGCATCGAGCTGCATCATACAGGCGGCCACAGCAATGGTCATAGCATTTTAACGCTCACAAGTGAAGGTGAAACAGCGATTCATTTAGCTGATATCATGCCAACACATGCTCATAAAAATCCACTTTGGGTTTTGGCATATGATGATTACCCAATGACCTCGATTCCAGCCAAGCAAAAGTGGCAGGCATTTGCAGAAGAAAAAAATGCGTGGTACTTGTTTTATCATGATGCCATTTATCGTGCTGTAAAATGGGACGAAGACGGGCAGATCACACACGAAATCAAAAGAGAAACAGGAAGATAAAAGATCATCTGTATGTTTTTTTCGCCTTTCACACAAAATAACGACAAAATGAACTTGTGAAAGGAAGAGTGCAGGTGAACCAATTTTATCGTGTACATGGTGATGTGATCGAAACACCATTAAGAGGGATGGAAGTCATGTCAGTCCCTTATTTAAACAAAGGGGTTGCATTTACAAAGGAAGAGCGGGAGGAGCTCGGATTAAAGGGATTTCTTCCGCCTAAGGTCTTAACCTTAGAGGATCAGGCAAAGCGTGCATATGAGCAGTTCAAGGCACAGCCGGATGATCTAGGGAAAAATGTGTATTTAACATCACTTCATGATAGAAATGAAGTGCTTTTTTACAAATTACTTAATGAGCACTTGGCGGAAATGCTTCCGATTGTCTACACGCCGACTGTAGGAACGGCTATTCAGCGTTATAGCCATGAGTATCGAAAGCCAAGAGGGCTCTATTTATCGATTGATGATCTGGAAGGCATGGAGGAGATTTTTGCCTCTTATGGTGTCGATGAATCAATCGACTTAATCGTTGCAACTGATGCAGAAGGCATTTTAGGCATTGGAGACTGGGGCGTTGGCGGGATTGCTATTTCAGTTGGAAAACTTGCTGTTTATACAGCTGCAGCAGGCATTGATCCCAGCCGCGTGCTGGCAGTAGTGCTTGATGCCGGAACGAACCAGGAAAGTCTCTTGAATGATCCGCTTTATGTTGGAAATCAGCACTCCCGCGTTCGAGGAGAGCGCTATGATCAGTTCATTGATCAATATGTCGAGCTTGCCCGCGCTACTTTCCCAAATGCCCTCCTTCACTGGGAAGACTTTGGGACAAAGAATGCCCGTGCGATATTGGAAAAATATAAGGACCGTATTTGTACATTTAACGATGACATTCAAGGGACTGGCGCCGTTTCACTTGCTGCAGTTCTAGCATGTGCAAAGGCTTCGAAAGTTCCGCTGAAAGATCACCGTATTGTCATTTTTGGAGCGGGTACGGCAGGTATTGGCATAGCCGAGCAAATCCGTGATGCGATCGTCAGAGACGGAGTCAAAGAAGAGGAGTCCTACGATCATTTCTGGTGTATTGATAAAACGGGGCTACTCACAGATGATTCACCTGACATTCAGCCATTTCAAAAGCCGTATGCAAGACGTTCTGACGAAGTAAAGGATTATGCCCGTAATGGTCCAAAGCATTCGATTGATCTATTAGAGGTCGTCAAGCAGGCGAAACCAACGATCTTAATTGGCACCTCGACTGTCGGAGGCGCTTTTACAGAGGAAATTGTAAAAGAAATGGCGTCACACGTGGAGCGCCCAGCGATTTTACCGATGTCGAATCCGACCCCTCTTTCAGAAGCAAAGCCGCAAGATCTGATCGAGTGGACTGAAGGACGTGCCCTTGTGACAACGGGAAGTCCATTTGATCCTGTCGAGTATGGCGGTGTCACATATGAAATTGGACAAGCGAATAATGCCCTTGTCTTCCCAGGACTTGGTCTAGGCACAATTGTGTCAAAAGCAAGGTTGATGACAGACAGTATGTTTGTTGCGAGTGCTGAAGCCATTGCAAGCATGGTCAATGTTGGGAAGCCGGGTGCAGCGATGCTGCCAAGTGTCGATCAGCTTCGAACCGTTTCAGCGACAGTGGCCGTCCGTGTGGCGCAGGCAGCAATTGATGAAGGAATAGCAGAAGAAACGCCTGATGATCTTATTCAGGCTGTGCAGGACGCTATGTGGCATCCTGTGTACAAAAAAATCAAAGCCATATAAAAAAAGCTTCGCAAGGACACGTCTTTGCGAAGCTTTCTTGATCAAGCAACAGAATCAATGACATCCACGATCATGCCAGTTTTGGCATCAATCATCACTTCATACTGTTCAAGCTCGCCAAAGGCTGAGCGGGTGATGCCAGATTTGTACACATCAATCGTTTCACCATTTACGGTATACGGTTCTGGTACAGTATAAATCCAAGAGCCATCAATAGGGCCGCGCTGTTTAAAAGCAGATTTCACAATTTTTAATGCTTTTTCAGATGAGATATACGTAGGGAAAAATACTTTCTTTGCAACAATTGCAGCGGCTACGCCAATACTCGCACCAATCAGAACATGTTTTAACTTCAACGTGCTGCACCTCCGTATTGCTGTTTTTTCCATTATACAAAACTTGTCCATTGATGTTAAGGAATCCGAATACTTGAAAGCATATTCAAAATTTCTGGAGAGATACTTGGAAAACCGAAAGAATTCTTATAGTATAAAGTGAGTGTTATTTTTATAGGAATATATATGGTCATTACATAGAAACGAGGTAAACTGTAGAATGAACGAAGAAACATTGTCGCTTTTCCGAAATTTAACAGAATTACAGGGAACTCCAGGAAATGAGCACCATGTGCGTGCTTTTATGAAAAAGGAACTTGAGAAATATTCTGATGAACTCATTCAAGACCGTCTTGGCGGAGTGTTTGGCGTACGCAAGGGGCAGGAAAACGCACCGAAAATTATGGTAGCGGGTCATATGGATGAAGTCGGATTCATGGTCTCATCGATTACGAAAAACGGGATGATTCGTTTTCAAACACTTGGCGGCTGGTGGAGTCAAGTCATGCTGGCGCAGCGTGTGGACGTCCATACTGATCACGGGCCAATTCCTGGTGTCGTCTCTAGTACACCTCCTCACCTTCTGACGCCAGAACAAAAAAGCAAACCTGTGAAGCCGTCAGATATGCTTATTGATATTGGTGCAGACAGTGAAGAAGAGGCAAAAGAGCTTGGCGTTCGTCCAGGACAGCAAATCGTTCCTGCAACGGTTTTTACCCCAATGGCGAATCCAAAAAAGATTTTAGCGAAGGCTTGGGATAACCGCTATGGCTGCGGCCTTGCAATTGAATTATTAAAAGAATTAAAAGACGAAACACTTTCATGTCAGCTGTACTCAGGAGCAACTGTTCAAGAGGAAGTAGGGCTTAGAGGGGCTGAGGTAGCTGCGAATATGATTCAGCCAGATCTTTTCTTCGCTTTAGATGCGAGTCCTGCAAACGATGTGACAGGAGACAAAACACAGTTCGGCCAGCTTGGAAAAGGTGCACTTCTGCGTATTTTTGATCGGACAATGATTACGCACCGCGGAATGAGAGACTTTGTGCTTGATACTGCTGAGACAAACAACATTCCATATCAATATTTCGTATCACCGGGTGGTACGGACGCTGGACGTGTTCATATTTCAAACCAAGGTGTGCCTTCTGCTGTCATTGGGGTTTGCGCACGCTACATTCATACAAGTCATTCTGTTTTGCATGTGGATGATTACGCAGCGGCTAAAGAGTTAATTGTCCGCCTTGTCAAAAATTGTGATCAAAGTACAGTGGATACTATTTACCAACAAGTATAAATAGAATAGAAAAAGGCTGCTTCTTCAATGAGAGCAGCCTTTTTTCTTATTGCTGTTCAAACACATAAGATAACGCCTTGATCGCTTGGTTTACGGTTTCCACAGTGATATTTGCTTTGTTTGAGAGTTCTTTTAATGGATGGTGCAGCTCTTTTGGACGGATTAAAATAAGAGGTTTCCCTTTTGCAATCGCAGCAGATGCATCCATGGCTGTGTTCCACTGCTTATATTTCTCACCAAAGCGTGCAATGACGACATCTGCTTTGTTTAATAAAATTTCAGTACGAAAATTGTTCAAATCAGAAGCTGCATCATCTTTGAAAATGGCATTCGGCTGCTCACCTAAAATATCCTCACCGATGTTATCTGAGCGGTCATGATTTTCCATTGGACCGACAAATGTCACCGGCAGCTTCAAAGATTGGCTTTTCTCCTTGATTTCATCACGCCACTGGCTATGAATTTCTCCAGCTAAATAGACAGTTAATTGCATAACGATCTCCTCCTTTTATACAAACTTAGTAAAGGTTTGTCCTGTTTCTTTTCATGTTACACAAGAAGTGCTTGATAAAGCAAAAAAAATATGATTATGATATTCATGGTAGAGACTATTTTTCATCGCAAGAATACTACATATAATGGGAAGGACAGGCCTCTTCGTCTTTCCTATGAGAAAGCAGGAAGACGACGTTGATGACTTATTTAAAAAGAAAGGGGATCTCCCTTTCGCCAAAGGTGTATTTCATTGATGCACTTTCTTATATGGCTTTAGGTCTATTTGCTACATTAGTGGTAGGTCTGATTTTAAAAACAGCAGGCGGTCTGTTATCACTTTCTCTCATTGTGAAAATGGGTACGCTTGCTATGGGTCTGATGGGACCGGCAATTGGCGTAGCAGTTGCTTATCGCTTAAATGCTTCTCCATTAATCATTTTTGCAAGTGTTGTCTCAGGTGCCGCTGGAGCAGAGCTTGGGGGGCCTGCTGGAAGCTTTGCCGCAGCATTAATTGGTGTGGAACTCGGCAAGCTGGTCAGTGGTGAGACAAGAATTGATATTATTTTAACGCCGCTTGTCACCATTATCACTGGCTTTTTCACCGCTGCTTTCATCGGACCTGGGATTGAAGCCATGATGACAGGGCTCGGCAGGCTCATCATGTGGGGGACAGATCAAAGCCCGCTGATCATGGGCATGCTGGTAGCGACCATTGTTGGACTTGCTCTCAGTTCTCCGATCTCAAGTGCTGCACTTGCGCTTATGCTTGACTTAAGCGGAACAGCTGCTGGTGCTGCAACGATTGGCTGCTGTGCTCAAATGGTTGGCTTTGCTGCTGCAGGCTTTAGAGAAAATCGCTTTGGCGGTCTTGCGGCTGTCGGCATTGGAACGTCAAAATTGCAGCTTTCGAACATTGTGAAAAATCCCCTCATCCTGATTCCGCCGACGATTGCTGGTCTCATTCTCGCGCCAATTGGTATTATTGGCTTTGGGATGGTCAATAATGCGGCAGGAGCGGGAATGGGAACGAGCGGCCTTGTTGGACAGCTCATGACCCTGACCGTCATGGGGTTTCATCCATCTGTATTTTTGGCGATAGCTCTCTTGCATATCGTTGGCCCGGCAGTGATTAGTTTGGTAGTATCAGAATGGATGAGAAAGAAAGGCTATATACAATTCGGAGATTTAACCATACAAACTGGAGGAATGAAACATGAAAAAAATTGAATCTAACGAAGAATTACAAAAAGTGATTCAAGAAGACTTAACGGTATTGTTATTTTCAGCTGACTGGTGCCCGGACTGCACATTTATTGAGCCATTCTTGCCAGAGCTTGAAGCAAACTACCCAGAATTTGAGTACTTCTATGTCGATAGAGACAAGTTCATTGACACTTGTGCAGAGTGGGAAATTTACGGTATTCCAAGCTTTTTAGTCTTTAAAAACGGACAAGAGATTAACCGCTTTGTCAGCAAAGATCGTAAGACAAAGGAAGAGATTGAAGCATTTTTAACAGATTCTCTTTCTAAATAACGAAAGGAGAGTCTAAAACGATGGCAAAAATGACATCAAGGCAGCTTGCGAATGAACTCAAAAGCCGTCTGACGAACGACAGCTGGTCACACGAGTTTGACCGGGAAAAAGATACGCTTCGTATTGAAGATAAACAAACAGGCAAAGGCATCACACTAGAGCTCCCGCCAATTATTGCAAAGTGGGAAGTAAAGCCTGATGAAACCATCGATGAGATCGTTTATTATGTGAAAGAAGCGCTGAGTGCCATGAAAGGCGAAGCGCAGCACATTTCAGGAAAAGAAAAGCAGATCTATCCAGTCATTCGTTCCACTTCCTTTCCTGAGGCATCAAGTGATGGGATTCCGCTCGTGTTTGATGAGCATACAGCAGAAACGAGAATCTACTATGCGCTTGATCTTGGAAGCACCTACCGATTAATTGATGAAAAGATGCTTCAAAAGGAAAACTGGACAAAAGAGCGAATCAGAGAAACTGCCAGCTTCAACGTCCGTTCGCTTAAAACTGTAGTGAAAATGGATGAAGTGGCAGGCAACCGGTTTTATTTCTTCCGTGCAAATGACGGATATGACGCCAGCAGACTTTTAAATGAATCGTTATTACAAGAATACGCGCAAAAAATAGAAGGACAAATGGCGATTTCTGTTCCCCATCAAGATGTATTCATCATTGCAGATGTTCGCAATGATTCAGGCTATGATATTTTAGGACAGATGTCGATGAGCTTCTTCGCCAGCGGTACGGTTCCGATTACCGCATTATCATTTTTATATGATGAGGGGAAGCTTGAACCGATCTTTATACTTGCAAAAAGCAGACCAAAACAGCAGTAGAAGGGAATTTTGAAGAATGAACGTTTTTTATAATGCAGAAGGTGTAGGCGACACACTCCTTATTTCATTGAAAGATGTGACGAGAGAAGAAGTAGGTCATGAAACGTTTGGAGATGTAGTACGCATCTTCAATCAAGAAACAAAAGAAACAACAGGCTTTAATATCTTCAATGCATCGACTTACATGAAAATTGAAGAAAACGGATCTGTCCCGCTTTCTGAAACCATTGTTCAAGATATCAATGAAATTTTAAACCGCAACGGTGTCAGTGAAACGTTGACTGTGGATCTATCACCAAAATTTGTTGTCGGCTATGTGAAGGAAAAAGAAAAGCATCCGAACGCAGATAAATTAAACATTTGCCAAGTTGATGTGGGCGATGAAACCTTACAAATCGTGTGCGGTGCACCAAACGTTGACCAAGGCCAATATGTCGTGGTAGCGAAGGTCGGTGCAGTGATGCCAAGCGGTATGGTCATCAAAGATGCTGAGCTTAGAGGCGTTCCATCAAGCGGCATGATCTGTTCAGCGAAAGAGTTAGATCTTCCAGACGCACCTGCTGAAAAAGGGATTCTTGTTTTAGATGGAAGCCATCAAGCTGGCGAACCCTTTAAAGCGTAACCTCCCATAAACGGGCACATAGGAGCGAAGAATGTGTTATACCAAAAGTCACTAAGTACGTACTTAGTGACTTTTTTTCATCTACAGACAGCATGAACAGCAAAAAGCGGCACTTTTCTCGCTTTTCTGCATGAAAAAGCAATGGTATACTAAAAATCGCCCAAGAAAACGTAAGGGGAGTTAAAGTGAGTGATAAATGATGAGTTGGTTAGATAAATTTTTTAGTGTATTTTTAGGAGAAGAAAAGAAAGAAGAAAAAGCTGCAAGACCTGAAGAAGATCTAGCTGCACCAAAGCAGCCAGCTTTTGAACCGCATAAAGAATATAAAAAAATCGAAGATACGAAAGTGTATTATGAATATCCAAAAGGGAACTTTCGCTTTCCGCTCGTTCCAGATGAACCTCAGCGCGATGGAGTGAAGCCGGAGAGAAGACGCGCCAAACCAAGCCAGTCAAAGACCAGACAGACAACCTATCAGCCCAAACAAACGCTTCAGCCTGATATGAATAAAAAGCCATTCAAGCCAGAGCAAATTCCATCACCGATCTATGGCTATCATCAGGATATGCGTCCAAAACGGGCAGATGCAAAAGAAGAAACAGCTTCAGTTCAAAGGAAAGCAGCAGAAGAAACGGCGCAGCGTGTCACACTGTTATCAGAAGAGGCAGAGCGTGAACGGAATGTCAGACAGCAAATGAACATCCCGTCAATACAGAAAGAAAAACGTATCGAGGAAATGGTTTCAGCGTCAGCAGAAGAGAGAGCAGATAAGGATCCAGCAGTAACCCCGCATACATTGCAAGAGGAACTCGCTTATCAAGATCATGTTCAATCGACGATGGAACGTTTAACTGACGAGCCTTTCATCGAGCCAGAAGGTCATCATGAAGCTGATTTACATAAGCAGCAAACCGAAGTCTATCAGAAGCAGCCGGCAGAGTCTGAGCCGGAACAGGCTGTTTTTTCCAGTGATGAAGAAGAAATAAAGGACGAGCCTGTCCATCAGTTTGAAGAGCATACTGAGGAAATAGAGATGTTGACCTTCGAAACACCGGAACCTTCGCAGCCAGCGATTGAAATGGAAGTAGACATTCCAGCAGAAGAAGCGGCGTTAACAGAAAACATTTCAGCAGAACCGGTGGAAGAAGTAGAAGCTGATCCAATAGAAAACAAACAAGAAGAAGCGCCAGCGGCAGCATTTGAAGAAGCTGAGCCAGTCAAACATGACCTGCAGGAAGTACAGCTGGGCCAAGAAGCTGAAATTGAAGAAGATCAAGCGATGCCATTAGAACAAGTAAGAGAAGAACAAACTGCATCTGAACCGGCAGAAACGGTTATAGAGCAGACAGAGCAACAAGAACAAACGCAGGAAGTCAAGAAAGAAGAACCAAAACAGACATCTCCGCAGCCACAACGCACAAGCGGGCAAACCTCTACGGTTCCGTTTAATGTCATGATGTTAAAAAGCGACCAGCGCGTGCAAGGGCAAAAGAAAGCAGCCGATACACAAGGGTATGTTTTTCCAAGTCTCGCCCTTTTAGACGTACCGCCAGCTCAAAAAGAAGAGGACGGGACATGGGTGAAAGAGCGGGCTGAGCTGCTTAATGCGACACTTAAAAATTTCAACGTAAGAGCAAGTGTGGTTCATGTCACACAGGGCCCTTCTGTGACAAGGTTTGAAGTACATCCAGAACCAGGTGTCAAAGTGAACAAAATCACGAACCTGTCAGATGATATTAAACTTAGTTTGTCCGCAAAGGATATTCGAATTGAAGCCCCGATTCCAGGAAAGAACACAATCGGGATCGAAGTGCCAAACCTGCACAGTAAAATGGTGTTCTTAAGAGAAATGATCAGAAGCAGTGCGTTTAGAGACAATCCATCTCCTTTAACAGCGGCACTCGGATTAGATATTTCAGGCCAGCCTGTCGTGGTTGATCTGCAAAAAATGCCCCATGGCTTAATTGCCGGAGCCACTGGTTCAGGAAAAAGCGTCTGCATTAATACGATTTTAGTGAGCTTAATGTTTAAAGCATCACCAGATGAAGTGAAAATGCTCTTAATTGACCCTAAAATGGTTGAATTAGCGCCGTATAATCACATTCCGCATCTTGTGAGTCCCGTCATTACCGATGCTAAGACAGCAACAGCTGCTCTGAAATGGGTAGTGGATGAAATGGAAAGACGCTATGAACTATTTGCACACTCTGGCGTGAGAGAAATTAAACGATTCAATGAGCTTGTGAAAGAAAAACAAATGGGTGAAAAACTGCCTTATCTCGTCGTGGTGATTGATGAGCTGGCTGATTTAATGATGGTCGCACCAAATGAAGTCGAAGAAAGCATCTGCCGAATTGCACAGAAAGCAAGAGCATGCGGCATTCACTTATTGATTGCGACACAAAGACCTTCTGTTGATGTCATTACAGGTCTCATTAAAGCCAATATCCCAACAAGAATTGCGTTTTCTGTTTCAAGTCAGGTGGATTCAAGAACGATCATTGACATGGCAGGTGCAGAAAAGCTTCTCGGAAAAGGAGACATGCTCTTCTTAGAAAATGGCTCCGGCAAGCCGACAAGGCTGCAAGGGAACTTTGTATCAGACCGTGAGATTGATCAAGTGGTGGCACATGTGAGAAAGCAGCGTAAGCCCGTGTTCCTTTTTGAACAGGAGGAACTAATGCTGCAAGGCTCTGCGATTACAGACGAAGATGAATTGTTTATGGATGCCTGCCGTTTTGCCATCGAGCAGAATAGCGCTAGTACATCAAGTTTGCAGCGAAGATTTAGAATTGGCTACAATCGTGCAGCCAGGTTGATTGACATGATGGAACGCGAGGGCATGATATCTGGTGCGAAAGGCAGTAAGCCAAGAGAAGTACTCATGACACTGAGTGACTTAGAACAGTTGATCTAAACAAACCACTTCATTTTTTTCGTAAACATGGTATGATAGCACATAGGTGCAATTTTGTAATTGGACACTTTTCGCATGTCTGCCAGAACGCTTTTTAATGTAAAATAAGCGGAAACAGGTGTTAGAAATGGGAAAGTTGTCGGATACTAATCATAGTTAATATTGATTAGAATAGGAAGATCGGAAAAAAATCTTTATTTGGAGCTGCGATCTGTGATCAGCTAGAGGCAAAAATCACAAGTTGCAAATTGAAATGAGCGTCATATACTGTAAGTCAGATAGACGTTTGTTGGAGGTACAATTATGACTGTTTATCATTTTGTTGGAATAAAAGGGACAGGTATGAGTCCACTGGCCCAAATTCTTCATGATACTGGGTATACTGTCCAAGGATCGGATATCGAAAAACATATCTTTACACAAAAAGCATTAGAAGAACGAAATATTAAAATTCTACCATTTGACCCAGACAATATTCAGCCAGGGATGACGGTCATCGCAGGAAATGCATTCCCTGATACACACCCTGAGATTGAACGTGCCCTTTCTGAAGGGATTCCTGTCATTCGCTACCATAAATTCCTTGGAGAATACATGGATTCATTCACAAACGTTGCGATTACTGGTGCTCATGGAAAAACATCGACAACAGGACTGCTTGCTCACGTCATGCAGGCAGCCAAACCTACTTCGTACTTAATCGGTGATGGATCTGGAATGGGGAAAGAAAACAGCGAGTATTTTGTATTTGAAGCATGCGAATACCGCAGACACTTCCTCAGCTATCATCCAGACTATGCGATCATGACCAATATTGATTTTGATCACCCTGATTATTTCTCGGATATTGATGACGTGTTTGATGCATTTCAAAACATGGCGCTTCAAGTGAAAAAAGCCATTATTGCCTGTGGTGATGATGAGCACTTGCCAAAAATTCAAGCGAAGGTACCTGTTGTGTACTACGGTTTCAACGAAGAAAATGATTTCCAAGCTCGCAATGTTGTGAAAAATACGGAAGGCACTACATTTGATGTATTTGTACGCAATACGTTTTATGATACCTTCTACATTCCTGCCTACGGAAATCATAATGTCCTCAACTCGTTAGCTGTCATCGCATTATGTCACTATGAGTCCATTGATGTAGAACTTATCAAAGGCGCATTAACGACATTTGGCGGTGTGAAACGACGCTTTAATGAAAAAGTGGTCGGTGAGCAGGTCTTAATTGACGATTATGCACATCATCCAACTGAAATTGAAGTCACGATTGAAGCAGCCCGCCAAAAATATCCGGACCGTGATATTGTGGCTGTCTTCCAGCCGCATACGTTCACACGTACACAGCAATTCTTAAGTGAATTTGCTGACAGTCTAAAGAAAGCCGACTATGTCTACCTTTGTGATATTTTCGGTTCAGCCCGCGAAAACATTGGGAAGCTGAGCATTGAAGATTTACGAGAAAAAATCCCGCAGGCCCAATTGATTGAAGAAGAAGACACATCTGTGCTGAAAGCGCATGAAGATGCGATTCTGATCTTTATGGGAGCAGGAGACATTCAAAAATATTTGCGTGCTTATGAAAAAGTCGCTGTATAAATGCTTAAACGAAAAGTGCCGTGTAGAACGGCACTTCAGCGTGTAGACATACCCTCGCATTCGTTGTCAGGCCTCTGCGCCGGTACTCACGAATGTCAAATTCGCTCCGTTCCGGTGCTCGTCCTTCCTAGACTGCAAAGGTTTTCTATCATGCTGAAAGAAGACAAAAGGCTAAAATAAAGATCATTTTAGCCTTTTGTCCATAAATCTAAAGTGCCGTGTTGAACGGCACTTTTTTATTTTGAATAAAATGTGACAAAAGAGCTAAATGTGACAACATGTGCCGCTTTTTTTCGTTCGCTGTGGACAGGAATTAGCGAATAAGTGTAGAATTATTATTCAATCGGTCATTCTAGGCGATGTTTGAATGATACAACGAGAGGGTAATGAATTGAATATGCCCGCAGCAAAGGAGGTATCAGATGATTATTATTCTATATCTAAGCGTTGCACTGATCGCAATTGCTTTCCTCATTCTTGTCATCTATTTGTCCAAAACATTAAAATCCTTACAGCTGACATTAAAGAATGTTGCATCAACTTTAGAAGGTCTTGAAGGTCAGATGCAAGGCATCACCACAGAGACAGCACAGTTGCTACATAAGACGAATCAGCTTGCTGAAGATATTCAAGACAAATCAGCAAAACTCAATACAGTTGTGGATGCGGTGCAGGGAATTGGCGGCTCGATCAACCAATTTAATACAAGCATAAAGCAGGCAGCTGGTGCGGTTTCTTCATCCGTTGAAAGAAATCAAGAAAAAGTGACGGATGTGGTTAGCTGGAGTAACGCAGCACTTGAAATTTATAAAAAATGGAAACAGCGTAAACACCAAAAATAAACCATATTCGCATAGGAGGAATAATCATGAGCAAAGACGGAATCAATAGCAAAGACTTTTTGATCGGAACACTTATTGGTGGAATTGTTGGTGCAACAACAGCATTATTTTTAGCACCGAAGTCAGGGAAAGAGCTTCGCGATGATTTGAACACCCAAGCGAATGCGTTAAAAGAAAAAACAGACCGGCTCACAACAGATGCAAAAGAAAGAGGCACTGAATATGTGACGATTGCGAAAGATAAAACGTCTGAATTGTCTCAGCTTGTAGCAGAGCAGTCAAACCAGATTTTAGACAAAGTGAAAGACATAAAAGAGCGAGCAGCTGGAAAAGCTAATAAAGTGAAAAGTGAAGCAGAAGATGCGGCAGCGGATTTGGCAAGCGAAGCATCTGATGTAGCAGATGAAGCAAAAGTACGAGCACAAGAAGCAAAGTCAGAAATTGAAGACGGCATCAAAGATGTCAAAGAAAAAGTAGAACAATCTACTAAAGGCTAACGCTCACTGCTAAGAAGTGAAGAAGGAGAACATCATGTCAAAACAACTCATTGAAACAGAAGAACAGTTTGATCAACTAACGAATCAAGATGGGACCTTTGTCTTTTTTAAGCACAGTTTGACATGTCCGATCAGCCAAGCGGCTTTTCAAGAGTTTGAAGCATTTGCGTCTGCACATGAAGATGTACCTGCGTATTTCTTACAAATTCAAAACACGAGAGAGCTTTCATCCTATGTGACGGAAAAGTCTGGAGTAAAGCATGAAAGTCCGCAGGCACTCATCTTTAGCGGTGGAAAAGTAAAATGGCATGCTTCTCACTCAAGCATTACAAAAGAAGCGCTTGAACATAATCTGTAAAAGAAAGAAACGTCAGCAGCGGCTGACGTTTTTTTTATAAAAAAGGTTTACTTGAACAAAAAGTATGCTATAATCTTACATACGATACTTTACCGCTTAAAAGCGTTTGGGTAATAAAGAAAATTTTCGTGACAATTCCGAAATCTTTGTTTATAATAAACCCTATCATGCAAGAATGAAAAAATAAAAAGCGAGAGCAGGCAGAGGAAAGGATGACAAAAATGAGCAACAATGAATTAGAAAAATTGAGGCAGCAAGCAGATGAACTAAATCTTCAAATCTTAAAACTGATCAATGACAGAGGAAACATTGTCAAAGAAATTGGAAAAGCGAAAGAAGCGCAAGGTGTCAACCGTTATGATCCTGTCAGAGAGCGCACAATGCTGAACCAAATTCTTGAAGAAAATGATGGGCCATTTGAAAATTCAACGATTCAACATATTTTCAAAGAGATTTTCAAAGCAGGTCTAGAGCTTCAAGAAGATGACCACAGCAAAGCACTTCTTGTTTCTCGTAAGAAAAAACCAGAAAACACAATCGTGAATATCAATGGGGAAGCGATCGGTGATGGAAAGCAGCGTTTCATCGTTGGACCATGTGCCGTTGAAAGCTACGAGCAAGTCGCAGAAGTAGCGGCAGCAGCGAAACAGCAGGGATTAAAACTACTTCGCGGTGGCGCATTTAAACCTCGCACAAGTCCATATGATTTCCAAGGACTTGGTGTAGATGGTCTAAAGATTCTAAAGCGTGTAGCGGATGAATACGGTCTTGCTGTCATTAGTGAAATTGTCAATCCTGCTCATATTGAAGAAGCGATTGAGCATATCGATGTCATCCAAATTGGGGCACGTAACATGCAAAACTTCGAGCTATTAAAAGAAGCCGGTTCCGTGAATAAACCAGTTCTTTTAAAACGCGGTCTTGCAGCGACCATCTCAGAATTCATCAATGCAGCTGAATACATCATCGCCCAAGGAAATGATCAAATCATCCTTTGCGAGCGCGGTATCCGCACATACGAAACAGCGACAAGAAATACACTAGATATCTCGGCAGTGCCAATCTTGAAACAAGAGACACATTTACCAGTCTTCGTTGATGTGACGCATTCAACTGGACGTAGAGATCTTCTCCTTCCAACAGCAAAAGCAGCTCTTGCGATTGGAGCAGACGGTGTCATGGCAGAAGTACATCCAGATCCATCTGTTGCTCTATCTGATTCAGCGCAGCAAATGGACATTCCACAATTCGAAAAATGGTTAGATGCGTTAAGACCACTTGTCAACATTCACGCGTAATCATAGATAGAAATAGCCGCCGGATGACTGCCCGGCGGTTTTTTTTTGGAAAAAATACCATGAGGTTTGGGAATGAAAGGAAGAAAGCACATTGCAAGCCCAAAAAGTGCTTGTTCACAATGTTTTCATTTTTAAAATTCGATAGAATCTGCTAAGATCATTGTCATAGCTGGCGTTCTCGATGATTTTTTATGAAATATGATTCAAATTACAGGTAACAAGCTGATTAAAGTTTGTTTAATTTAGTTATAAAAAGAAAGGGAACGTTTTCATATGACAAAAAAACGTGTATAATTTCATAAAAGAATGTCATTTTGATGTAGATTGAAAAATTATGTGTCTCTTTTCATCGTTTTAATGACAAATAGGATATTATTTTCCTCGTATCTGACATGTCTCTATCCAATTGGTGAATGCTATAGATATGAAGTGTATTTGAAGGAGTGATTTATGTGAATAATGTTACAATATATGATGTAGCAAGAGAAGCAAATGTAAGTATGGCAACGGTATCACGCGTAGTAAATGGTAATCCAAACGTAAAACCAACAACAAGAAAAAAGGTGCTTGAAGCGATTGATCGCCTTGGCTATCGTCCAAATGCAGTGGCACGAGGCCTTGCAAGTAAAAAAACAACGACAGTTGGGGTCATCATCCCTGATATTTCTAGTATCTTCTATTCAGAATTAGCACGCGGTATTGAAGATATCGCCACGATGTATAAATACAACATCATTTTAAGTAACTCAGATCAAAATACGGATAAAGAGCTTCATTTGTTAAATACGATGCTGGGCAAACAAGTAGACGGAATTGTCTTTATGGGCGGAAACATCACAGATGTGCATGTGGAAGAATTTAAGCGCTCTCCTGTACCGATTGTGCTTGCAGCATCTGTTGAAGAACAGGCTCAAACACCATCTGTTAACATCAACTATGAGCAGGCGATTTATGATTCCGTTCAGCTGTTAGTTGAAAAAGGACATAAACGAATTGCGTTTGTTTCTGGTCCAATGTCAGAGCCAATTAATTCCGTGAGAAAGCTTGCAGGTTATAAGCGTGCGCTTGAAGAAGCGGGTATCGCGTTTGACGATGCACTCGTCGCTGAAGGCGATTACTCTTATGATTCTGGAATTGAAGCACTTGCTCATCTGCTTGAGCAGTCTGACAAACCGACAGCTGTTATCGCAGCTACAGATGAAATGGCGCTAGGTGTCATTCACGGAGCACAAGACAGAGGGGTCTCCATTCCTGATGATTTAGAAGTGATTGGCTTTGATAATACAAGACTTTCTCTCATGGTGCGTCCTCAGCTGACAACAGTTGTTCAGCCGACATATGATATTGGTGCTGTTGCCATGAGACTGCTCACAAAACTGATGAACAAAGAACAAGTGGACGATCAAATTGTTGAGCTTCCGCACAGAATTGAAGAAAGACAATCAACAAAATAAAACTAAAAAAGCAGGCTTACCTTATGAGGGAAGCCTGCTTTTCTTATGCCTTTTTCTTTTCTCTTCTAACAGGCATGAGTGCTTTTTCTACTGTTTGAGCATTTTTTTCTGTGATTTCTGCTTTTCTTGGGATCGGTGGATATAAATCGTCAGGATCTTTCCATGTAGGTGGAAGGGTAACAGGCGATTGCTTATTCCATGCCTGAATCCAGTCCTGAGGCAGCTCATCTGGCGGTGTAATGCCTTTCATCTCAAGCCAAATGCGGCTCCACGCTCTTGGAACGACGCGCCAAATATCATATCCTCCTCCGCCAACAGCGATCCACTTGCCGTCACAATATTGATGCGCAAGCTCATGAGCAAGTCTAGGAATTTCTTCATATATTTTCATGGTGGCAGATAAATGAGTTAACGGATCATAGTAATGTGCATCTGCCCCGTTTTGCGTCAAAATCACATCTGGTTTAAAAAAAGCAGCAATTTCAGTCACTGCTGTTCGGTATGCTTCGAGGAACGATTCATCTTCCGTAAATGCATCTAGCGGAATATTATAGGCGTAGCCATAGCCTTTATCGTGGCCTCTTTCCTGTACTTGTCCGGTTCCAGGGAACAAGTAGCGTCCCGTTTCATGAATGGAGACTGTACATACCTCTGGGTCGTCATAGAAGCTGAACTGGACACCATCGCCGTGATGAGCATCCGTATCAATATATAAAATTCTAGCGCCATATGTCTTTTGAATATATTGAATCGCCACAGAGCTGTCATTATAAATACAAAAGCCAGATGCACGCCCTTTGAATCCGTGGTGAAGCCCGCCGCCAAGATTGAGGGCATGCTGCGAATGCCCGAGCATCACTTGGTCAACCGCTGTTAATGTTCCGCCAACAAGAAGAGATGCCGCCTCATGCATGCCTGCGAACATCGGTGTATCCTCAGTGCCAAGACCGTAGCGTTCACCCTCTGCTGTAGACAGCTTCCCTTCACTTGCCCGCTGCACAGCCTGGATATAATCTGCTGTATGGACGAGCTTTAATTCCTCCAGAGTAGCCATACGCGGTGCGACGATTTCATCCTCTGTTAACGCCTTCATTTTTTGAAGAAGATCATAAGTTAAGTAGACCCGAAGCTGATTGAAGGGATGATCTTGGTTAAATTGGTACGTTTGAAAAGATGGTGAAAAAACAAAGGTCGCTTCCTTCATTTGATCGTCTGCTCCATAGGCCAGAGCACTTTATAGCCTTTTGCGCGAATCAGCTTCGTCACATGATCTGCATGAATGGTTTGAAGGCGGAAGACGAGCACTTTAGATGCCTCATTGGCATGCGGGTACACAAGCACACTCAGCAATTGAATATGCTGCTCCTTTAAAATGGCCGTAATGTCTGCGAGGCCTTCTGTCATCTGCTCGACTTCAACCTCTAATTGCGACCCAGGCTGATCTGCACCTGTCAGTCTTACAAACGTACGAAGCAGATCTGTTTTTGTGATAATGCCTACAAGCTTGCCGCGTCTCACCACTGGAAGACAGCCAATTCCGTGCTCAAAAAAGACACTTGATATCTCTTCAACGAAATCAAGCGGGTGAGCCGTGATCGTCTCTAATACCATGATCTCTTCTACCGGCCGCTGAATAAAGAGCTTCCTTTTCTCTGTTTCAAAAATACTTGGACTGGCATTTTTAATATCCCGATCAGTCACCATCCCAATGACAGATCCTTGATCAGATACGATCGGAATATGCCGGATGTGGTGTGCACTCATTTTTTGAATGGCCTCTTCAATCGTATCGGTTTTTCGCAGCGTGATCACATCACGCTCCATAATTTGTTCAATCATCATTGTTTACCAATCCCCTTTGCCAAAAAAACGAATTGAACGTTAATACATAAAGCGCTGATGGAAGCGAAGACGATCGAAACGCTCGATCGAATCAGGACTCACATGTTTCCCAATTCTGGCCATTAAACAATTGGCTGGATGTGAGCTAATCTCTGGCTCGTCTGTTGCAAACCAGACAAGACCGCCTGCGTTCATCATTTTCTCCATCATTTTGCGGTACTCCCAAACGTTTTTCTTTGTCCCCTTTAAATCCCAATGCCAGTAATATTCAGTTGTAATGATGATGTAATTCTCCATTTGCTCATCCATCATGCTCACATCAAGCAAATGCTTGCCAAGTGAGCATCCTCTAAATGGAGGAGCGACCTCAATCGCGCCAAGCTCAATTAAATTATCCATTTTGCCCTCTGACCAGCGCTCAAGTGGATCAGGATACAAATACGTGACATAGCCTACGACGAGCTCATTCGCTCTTGCAATGATAATACGTCCTTCTGGAAGATCTGCTATTTCAACAAGTGCTTGTTTCTGTTCCTCAGGCGTGCGAAATGCCGTTAGTCCTTCATGAAACGTATAGTTCGCAAGCTCTGATGCAGGTACCGGTCCTTCAATCAGGATGGAACCTGTTTCTCGCTCAATGGTTTTTGAATAATAAGTTTTAGGATGCTCCACGTATCCACCGCCCCTAATTCTAGTGAGTCGTCTCTATTCTATCTTAAATCTTGCAATAATTAAAACGGTTTCATCAGAAGTTTTTTAAAAATTGAGAAAAAAAGTCATCTATACTATAATAGTCATTGTAAACGTATGCAAAGGGGGACTGTTTGATGAAATTGGAAACGCTACCATCAGTAAAAGGGGATTATCATTTAAATGATTATGAGCAGGCATACAAAGATTTTTCATGGGAGGAAGCAAGAAAAAACTTCTCCTGGTATGAAACAGGAAAAATAAATGCAGCCTATGAAGCGATTGACAGACATGCGGACTCGTCTCGTCAGAACAAGGTGGCGCTTCACTACAAAGATTCACAGCGGGATGAAAAGTATACGTTCAGGGATATGAAAATCAACACAAATAAAGCGGGAAATCTATTCAGAGAAAAGGCACATGTAGAAAAAGGGGATCGCGTGTTTATCTTTATGCCAAGATCACCTGAGCTCTATTTTCTTCTGCTTGGTGCGGTTAAAATTGGAGCAATCGTTGGCCCGTTATTTGAGGCATTTATGGAAGGTGCTGTCAAAGACCGTTTAGAGAATAGCGAGGCAAAGGTGATCGTGACAACACCTGATCTGCTTGAGCGAATTCCATTTGCAGAGCTTCCGAAGCTTGAATCTGTCATCATTGTCGGCGGTGAAAACGAAGACGTCGATGGTGTGCGGACAATTCACTATGAAAAGGCGTTTGAGGAGTCAGCAAAGGAGCTTGAGATTGAATGGATGGATGAAAAAGACGGCTTCCTGCTTCATTACACATCAGGATCTACTGGTACGCCAAAAGGTGTGCTTCATGTCCATGGTGCAATGGTCCAGCAAGGCCACACTGGTAAATGGGTGCTTGACTTGAAAGAGGATGACGTTTACTGGTGTACAGCTGATCCAGGCTGGGTTACAGGCACAGTGTACGGTATTTTTTCACCGTGGTTAAATGGGGCGACGAATGTGATTTTAGGCGGCCGGTTTAATCCTGATACGTGGTATGAAACCATTGAATCACTCGGTGTAACCGTTTGGTACAGTGCCCCGACCGCCTTTAGAATGCTCATGGGGGCAGGGGATGATCTCATTCAAAAATATGACCTCAGCTCGCTCCGCCATGTTTTAAGTGTGGGAGAGCCGCTTAATCCAGAAGTCATCCGCTGGGGAGATGCTGTTTTTGGCAAGAGAATTCACGACACTTGGTGGATGACAGAAACGGGTGCACAGCTGATTTGTAATTATCCATGCATGGACATCAAGCCAGGCTCGATGGGAAAACCGATTCCAGGCGTAGAAGCGGCGATTGTTGATAATGCAGGAAATGAACTTCCGCCATACCGGATGGGCAACCTTGCGATTAAAAAAGGCTGGCCTTCTATGATGCATACGATCTGGAACAATCCTGAAAAATATGAATCTTACTTTATGCCGGGAGATTGGTATGTTTCAGGAGATTCAGCTTATATGGACGAAGACGGATACTTTTGGTTCCAGGGACGTGTCGATGATGTCATCATGACGTCAGGAGAGCGGGTCGGTCCATTTGAGGTGGAAAGTAAACTGGTCGAACATCCAGCTATTGCGGAGGCTGGTGTCATTGGAAAGCCAGATCCGGTCCGCGGTGAAATTATTAAAGCATTTATAGCGCTTAGAAGCGGATATGAGCCGACAGATGAGCTGAAAGAAGAGATTCGTACATTTGTGAAAAAAGGACTCGCAGCACATGCGGCACCGCGAGAAATTGAGTTCAAAGACAAACTGCCGAAAACGAGAAGCGGAAAAATTATGAGACGTGTGCTAAAGGCGTGGGAGCTGAATTTACCTGCTGGCGACCTTTCGACAATGGAAGATTAAATTTTTTCATCAGTTGACTTGATATCAAAAGTGTGTTAAAAATGACATTAGTTGAATATGAAAAGGTTTTGACTGAGATTCAGTAGAATGATCTTTCCCTGTTGAAGAGAGCTGACGGCTGGTGCGAGTCAGTACAAAGAGATATTCGAATTACCCTCACGAACCGCTTTTACGAAAAGGAGCATGCCCTGATTAGTGAAAGAACGGATCTGTCCGTTATCAGTGTAAGTGAAAAGACGAGATTTTTTGTCTTTTAAGCAGGGTGGTACCGCGATATATATCGTCCCTTCGTTCATTCGAAGGGGCGTTTTTTTGTTGAATTGTAAAAAAAGGAGATTTGAAAATGAGTCAATTGATGGAAGAGCTATCGTTCAGAGGATTAATTCAGCAGCAAACAGATGAAGAAGGTTTAACAAAATTATTAGCAGAAGAAAAAATCAAACTATACTCCGGCTTTGATCCGACAGCTGACAGCTTACACATTGGTCATCTATTGCCAATTTTAACATTACGCAGATTCCAAGAAGCAGGTCATCATCCGATTGCTCTTGTTGGCGGCGCAACTGGACTAATCGGCGACCCTAGCTTCAAAAAAGCAGAACGTTCACTCAATCCAGCAGAAATCGTCGAACAATGGTCAGAAAAAATCAAAGGACAGCTGTCTCAATTTCTTGATTTTGAAGCAGGGGAGAATCCAGCCGTTATCGTGAATAACTACGACTGGATCAGCCAAATGAATGTCATCACGTTCCTTCGTGATGTTGGAAAGAACTTTGGTGTAAACTTCATGCTGGCAAAAGATATCGTGAGCTCACGTATCGAAACAGGGATTTCTTACACAGAATTCAGCTACGTTATCCTTCAGTCTTTAGACTTCTTAAATCTTTACAGAAATGAAAATTGTAAGCTGCAAATCGGCGGAAGTGACCAGTGGGGAAATATCACATCTGGACTTGAGCTGATCCGTAAGTCTGAAGCAGAAGGGGCAAAAGCATTTGGTCTGACGATGCCGCTTGTCACAAAAGCAGACGGCACAAAGTTTGGTAAAACAGAAGGCGGCGCCATCTGGTTAGATAAAGAAAAAACGTCTCCATACGAGTTCTACCAATTCTGGATCAACACAGATGACCGTGATGTCGTGAAATACTTAAAATACTTTACGTTCTTATCAAAAGAAGAGATCGCATCGTACGAAGAAAAAGTGCAAACAGCACCTGAAAAGCGTGAAGCGCAGCGCCGTCTAGCAGAGGAAGTGACAACACTTGTACATGGCCGTGAATCACTAGAACAGGCTGTTAACATCTCAAATGCACTATTCAAAGGTGAGATCAAATCTCTTACAGCTGAAGAAGTGAAAGTAGGCTTTAAGGATGTTCCATCAATGGAGAAAAGCAGCACAGAAGAATTAACACTAGTCGATATCCTTGTGGAATCAAAGCTGTCTCCATCAAAGCGTCAAGCACGTGAAGATATCACAAATGGTGCTGTCTCCATCAACGGAGAGAGACAAACAGATAAAGATTATGTTCTTTCCGCTGACGACCGAATTGAAAACCAATTTACTGTTTTAAGAAGAGGGAAAAAGAAATACTTCCTCGTGACGTATAAATAAATCTTTATGAAACAGTAAGCATCATGGAAAAGCATCTCAACATTGAGGTGCTTTTCTTTTTTATGTAGAAGTAGCTCATTCGTCTGCTTCTTGTTCAAGGAGTGAATCTTTGTTTGTATAAGCATGTTCTACCTTACAAATTCGGGTTGTATAGGATTCATACCAATCTTTTTTCCCCTTTTTTTGAACACGCTGATGTGCTGTATGTGCTTTCCATTCTTTGATGGCTTCTAATGAATCCCAGTAAGAGACAGTGATTCCAACACCATGTTCATCTCGTACACTTTCTATTCCAAGAAATCCGTCTAGATCTTTCGCTAATTCTTCCATTTTTTGAGCAGCTGCAGCGTATTCTTTCTGCTCGACATTTGTTCGTTTTGATGTGAAAATCGCGGCATAGTAGGGTGGTGCAGGTGTTTGAGTAAATAGCATCTAGTAGAACCTCCTTAGTCTATTGATATTATATATGAAAGAAAGAAGGTCTCGTAGTCTTTTTGTTTTAATTTAAAAAAGTCCAAGGTGCTTTTTGATTATTTATATTTTTGTAAAATCATCTCATAAACATTACCTTGTTCACTTTTCTGACATATTTTTCTTGTATAAAATAGAGTCGTATAAGATGAATAAGGGGGAATGAAAGTGATGTTTGTTAAGAAAAGGAGTTTGCAAATTCTCATTGCGCTTGCATTGGTGATTGGTTCAATGGCTTTTATCCAGCCGAAAGAGGTGAAGGCGGCTGAGCATAATCCGGTTGTGATGGTACACGGTATTGGCGGTGCCTCTTATAACTTTTTTTCTATTAAAAGTTATTTGGCCACACAAGGCTGGGATCGAAACCAATTATATGCTATCGATTTCATAGACAAAACAGGAAATAACCGCAACAATGGTCCGCGTCTATCCAGATTCGTCAAAGATGTGTTAGACAAAACGGGTGCCAAAAAAGTAGATATTGTGGCTCATAGTATGGGCGGAGCGAACACATTATACTATATTAAGAATCTAGATGGCGGCGATAAAATTGAAAACGTTGTCACAATTGGTGGAGCAAACGGACTCGTTTCAAGCAGAGCATTACCAGGCACAGATCCAAATCAAAAAATTCTTTACACATCTGTCTACAGCTCAGCTGATCTCATCGTCGTCAACAGCCTCTCTCGTTTAATTGGCGCAAGAAACGTTCTAATCCATGGCGTTGGCCATATAGGTCTATTAACCTCAAGCCAAGTGAAAGGCTACATTAAAGAAGGACTGAACGGCGGAGGACAGAATACGAATTAAAAAAACGAAAAGACAGCGGCATATGCTGTCTTTTTTGATGTCAACTGGCATATGGCAGCTAGAGATATTGAAAAGGGTGGCAAAACGATGATACAGAAACAGACCATCGTACATAGCCGAATAAAAAACATGTACAAAACGTCCACCATTCCTTACACTACATGTAGTGAATGAGAATTTTCGGAGGTGGACGTTTGTGAAAACGAATCAAAAGGCTTTCATCATTGTAGATGTACAAAAGGCATTCGATCATGAAAAATGGGGAGAACGCAATAATCTAGAGGCAGAGGAGAATATTAGCCGGCTATTGACGTTTTGGAGAGAGAAGGGCTGGAAAGTGATTCATATTCAGCATACATCCGACAATCCGGACTCTGTATTTCATCCAGCAAATGAAGGGCACCTTTTCAAAGATATGGCTAAACCGCTAGAGGAAGAAACAGTGATACAAAAGAAAGTCAACAGCAGCTTTATAGGGACAAGCTTGGAGGAACAACTAAGGTCAAATCAGATTGACACTGTCGTCATTGCAGGATTAACAACACCTCACTGCGTATCAACAACGACAAGAATGAGCGGAAATCTTGGCTTTGATACGTATCTGATCTCAGATGCAACAGCCGCCTTTGGACTAACAGATCAAAACGGTACATATTTTGACCCAGATACGATCCACCGGCTCTCACTTGCAACCCTGCATGATGAATTTGCGACTGTCATGACAACAGAGCAGCTCATCAAAAAATGGACAAGTCCAGAATAAAAGTTTGAAAGCTCCTAGAAAGATATCTAGGAGCTTTTTTGCGTATTAAGCGATTGTTTTCGTTGTTTCTTACGTGAGTAAACGAGATCAATCTCAATAAATAAAAAACTGACAAAGAATGATAAAATCAATACGCCGTCATCCCCTATCGATACATTCATAAAGTTTAAGTAAAGGACATACTTGATAGAGAGATGTAAAACGATCCAAGAACTCACCCATTCCAAAGCATAAGTGAGCCATACAGGAAGTTTAAGGAGATAAGCCAGTCCTTTTCCTATGAATAGAAGGACAGGTGACCAAAAAACGACGATAACACTCACGAACAAAGAGAAAGAGATCAAAGAAAGAAACGAATCATACGTGATGGTTTCTCCAAAAAGAAAATTCACGCCTAAAACGACGATGTATAGCAATACACATGGAATCGCGATCACAAAGCAGATAGAAAAAAAGAGCAGGAAGATAAACAGACTTGCAGCAAATCTATTGGGCGGCTCAGCTATAATCTGTTTTTTTCTTAGAAGAGAATAGGCAATCACTGATAAGGTTAAAAGTAAGAATAGAATGATCGTGATACTATACATGGAACTCCCCCATCTAAGGACTATAGAAGACCATACGACTGATATGTCATCTATCATGATTGTACCAATAGAAAAAAGGCACTTCAATGAAATATTTCCTATATTTGTATATAAAAAATGAGACAGGTTTAGTTGAAGTAAGAATACAGGGGACGGTCGAGGAAAAGAGGTGATTGGAAATGGGAGGTTTCTTCCAATGATCTTATGTACAAATGTACGGCTTACTCAAAGGTGGTCTTGGCTAAATCCCCTTGAAAAGGGGTGACGCCTATGTCAACTTTTCAAGCATTAAAACCTGAAACAAAAAACCCTAGAAATCCTTGAACAATCAAGGGATCTAGGGTTTGTTTGCTCTCTCTTAGAGAAGTAATGAAATTAACGAGAGTAGAACTCAACGATTAGTTGTTCGCTGATTTCAGGCGCTAATTCAGAACGCTCTGGAAGACGAGTGAAAGTTCCTTCAAGCTTTTCAGCATCGAAAGAAAGGTATTCAGGAACGAAGTTGTTTACTTCAACTGATTCTTTCACTACTGCAAGGTTTTGAGATTTCTCACGAAGAGCAATCGTTTGACCTGGTTTCACAGAGAAAGATGGGATGTCTACACGGCTTCCATCAACAAGGATGTGACCATGGTTTACTAGCTGACGAGCTTGGCGGCGAGTACGAGCAAGGCCAAGACGGTATACTAGGTTGTCAAGGCGAGTTTCAAGAAGGATCATGAAGTTTTCACCTTGTTTACCAGGAAGTTTAGCAGCTTTGTCATATAGTGTACGGAATTGACGTTCGTTGACACCGTACATGTGACGAAGCTTTTGCTTCTCTTGTAATTGTAAACCGTATTCAGATAGTTTTTTGCGTTGTCCTGGACCATGTGGGCCTGGAGCGTAAGGGCGTTTTTCAAGTTCCTTACCTGTTCCGCTTAATGAAATGCCTAAACGGCGGGAAATCTTCCAACTTGGACCTGTATAGCGAGCCATAATGTGACTCCTCCTTATTGTTTTTATTTGTGAAAAATAAAAACCGTCTGTTCTTCCTCTTTTTCGTCATTATGTTTTCATGCATCCTCGCTCCAGCAGCAGGGAGTTACAAGATACACCTTCATAATATAGAAGGAACAAAATGATACAAAAAAGCCGAACAAAAAGGCTGCCATATTTCACACAAACTCTATTATATGACGCTGGGTAGGAGAAGTCAACCTATTTAGAGGCAGAGGTGACGTTCTCCATTATATAAAGAAACATAAAAAAGCAGACAATGTGCCTGCTTTTTCTGCATGATTACGCATCCGTAGAGACGGATAACGCCTGTTGGAGAATTTCTGTAAATTGAATAAGGTAGGTCTCATCTACTTCACTGAAGCGGTCTTTCACAGGGCTGTCAATATCGAGTACCCCAATGATCTGTCCATTGACCTTGAGCGGAATGACTATTTCAGATTGCGATGCGGCATCACAGGCAATATGTCCAGGGAATGCATGGACATCAGCGATACGCTGCACTTCACCTGTCGCAAAAGCTGTACCGCAAACACCTTTTCCAGAAGGGATGCGCACACATGCAGGCAGTCCGTTAAATGGTCCAAGCACAAGCTCGCCGCCCTTTGCTAAATAAAACCCTGCCCAATTGACTTCAGGAAGTGAGTGATAGAGTAGCGCAGCTGCATTTGCCAAGTTGGCAATCAGATCAGGTTCACCATCTGTAATGGCTTCTACCTGTTTGACAAGCAATTGATAGTCTTTTGAAGGATCGCCAGACTGTTTTTCGACATGAAACATGAAAATCTCCTACTTTCTATCTTAAAAATACATAACTTGCGTCTCGCATGTGGGATTTGTCGAGCAATTGTAAAAGGAACTTCCGCCTTCATCTTGAAGTATGTACACATGAAGAGGGGTGAGCGGATGAAAACATCAACAACCGTGCAAACAAAAGACCGTATTATGGATGCTGCCATCAGACTTTTTAACCAAAAAGGATTTTCTGGAACCTCTGTCCGTGAGATTGCGAAGGAAGCAAACGTCAACGTTGCCCACATTTCTTATTACTTTCAAGGAAAAGGAGGGCTGCTTGAGCAGCTCGTATCCGATTTTTATGAAGGCTACATTCACATGATTGAATCACATCTCCATCACATGGAAACCCGTCATGCAAAAGAATGCTTACTACATGTGGTTTTTGATATTTTATCTTATCAGCACAAGCACCGTCAATTAACCCGTTTCGTTTATCGGGAGGTGACGATTGATTCGACACTCATCAGAGAAATCATGTCGACATATTTAACAAAAGAAAAGTATCTGTTTCAGCTTATCATTGAAAAAGGAAAAAGCACCCATGTTATTTGTGAGCAGCTTTCACTCGCATCCTTTATGATTCAGCTAAAATCACTTCTCATGATGCCATATTTACAGCCGCAATATTTAACAGAGGTGCTTTATTTGAACCCAAGTGAGCCGTATTTCTATCAAATGTACTTTAAGGAGCTGAGCCGCTCGCTTCATTATCTGTTAGAACCAAAAGAGCCGGCACTAGATTCTCATCTGAACCTCATGATGTCCTCGAATTGATCATACGCATATCCGAGATCTTCCGCTTGATGGGCATCAGAGCCGAATATGAGCGGAATTTTTTTCTTTTTTGCAAGCTCAATCATCCATTGATCTAAATAGATACTTCTGGCATATGTTTTACGAAGACCTGATGTATTAAAATCTAAGGACATGCCTTTTTTTGCCGTTTCTTCAAGGCAAAGGGTGACCTTTTGACAAAGTTCAGGTGACATTTCATATGGAAAAAGCTGTTTGAATTTCTGGACAAGGGTGATATGACCGATTCTCTTTGGCTTATATTGGCCTAAAGATGATAGAATAGAAGAATGAATTTGGTCATAGTAGCTTTGATAGACCTGTTCGATGCTGCCATAGATGCTTATTAGCTGCTGGAAGGCATGCTCGTCAAAATCAAGGCAAATATAATCATCGCCAGCAGGAAGAAAGTGAACAGATAAAATGGCGTCGTCTAGTTCTGGACCGTAGCAGTCTAAAAAGGTTCTTGTTTCCTTTTCATACTCTTTGATAAAGTCAACCTCAAGCCCAGTTTTTACTATTAATTGTCCTTTGTATTCTTGTTTCAGCTGAGCCAGTTTCGTTATATACGCTTCAAGGTCTTGGAGCTTCATGGCACTATCCTGCTCAGGTGTTGGATCTTGAAACGATGGAGGCAGCGGGGCATGCTCGGTAAAGGTTATGGAATCAAATCCCTTTTTAATGGCTTTTTCAATATAAGAATGAAAAGAATCAAGCGAACCGTGCGGGCAAAACGGTGTATGTAGATGTGCATCTTGTTTCAGCATGTCGTCACCTCTTGTCGATATTTTGAAAAACGTGATGTTTATCAGCGAAAATAATGAAAAATCATGACCAAAAATGCTGGTTACATGGTATCATAATAACAATGAAAACGACAGCTTCCGCATACATAAAAGCAGGTCACATTGATACGTGTGATCAAATGATAGAAAGCGCACAAATACTTTCTTGAAAAAACATACATAAAACCGTGAATGGATGGTATTGGAAAACATACGATCCTGCTTATAAAAAAACAAATGCAAAGCGGACACGAAAGGGTTCTCAGGTCTACTCGGGACACTTTTACCCTGACATCACTTAGATCACAACAAGGGGGCTCATTATGGAGTTAATCATCGGTTTAATTGTCATTTTGCTTGCTTTGTTTTCAGTCGGTTATTTCCTGCGAAAAAATATATATAAAGAGATTGACCGATTGGAAGCATGGAAAATTGAAATTTTAAACAGATCAATTGTAGAAGAAATTTCAAAGATCAAACATTTAAAAATGACCGGAGAAACAGAGCAATTTTTTGAAAGATGGCGTGCAGAGTGGGACGATATCGTCACAGCCCATCTTCCAAAGGTAGAGGAGCTATTATATGATGCAGAAGAGTATTCTGATAAATATCGATTCTCCAAAGCCAAGCAGGTTCTTACGCACATTGAGGACTTGCTGAGTGCTGCTGATTCGAACATTGAAGACATTTTAAAAGAGATTGCAGACCTTGTCACAAGCGAGGAGCAAAATCGCAAGGACATTGAAAAGGTCAAAGAACAATATCAAACAGTTCGAAAAAATCTGCTTGCGTACAGCCATTTATACGGCACCCTTTATGACAAAATGGAGCAGGACTTAGATGAAGCCTGGGAAGGGATCAAGCAGTACGAGGAAGAGACAGAAAACGGCAACTATATGAAAGCAAGAAAGATTTTGCTTGAGCAAGACCGCAGACTCGATCAGCTTCAGCTGTATATCAATGATGTACCGAAGCTCATTGCAGACTGCAAACAAACCGTACCAGGCCAGCTGACGAAGCTGAAAGACGGATATAAAGAAATGACAGACAAAGGCTACAAGCTCGAGCACATCCAGATCACTAAAGAGCTTGAGAATTTAAACAAACAGCTGACCCGTGCGGAAAAACTGCTTATTGATGAACTCAATCTGGATGAGGCATCAAGCATTCTCCAAATGATTGATGATGCCATTCAGACGCTGTATGATCAGCTGGAAGCGGAAGTAGAGGCAGGTCAGGAAATCAAAAGCAAAATGCCTGAGCTGACGGAAGCGTTTGAAAAGCTAGAGCAGGATCACACCCAAACAAAGGCAGAAACAGCTCTTGTAAAAGAAAGCTACAAACTGACAGCCGGAGAGCTTGATCAACAGAAGGCGTTCGAAAAACGCTTAGAAGAAATTGAAAAGCTCATGAAACAAATTCGCGAGAAGCTTGATCGTGATCATGTCGCATATTCACTTTTAATGAATGAAATCAATCAGCTTGAGACCTTTATCGATGATGCAAAAGCATTGCATGATACATTTAAGGATCATCTTCAATCATTAAGAAAAGAAGAGCTGCAAGCGAGAGAAACACTGGCTGAGCTCAAAACGATGCTGACAGATACAGTGCGTCAGCTGCAAAAAAGCAATATTCCAGGTGTACCTGCTGACATGAAAGAGCAGGCTGAAAAAGCGCAGGAGATGATTCAGCAAGTGCACGAGCAGCTGGAGAACTTGCCGCTCAACATGCCAGCTGTGAATGGGCAATTAAAAGAAGCCTCTGACACAGTGAGACATGTTGTGAATGAGACGGAAGAAATGCTCACAAAAGTGGATCAAATTGAACGAATCATTCAATATGGCAATCGTTTTAGAAGCCAAAATCATATTCTTTCAGAACAATTAAAAGAGGCAGAGCGAAGATTTTATGCGTATGATTATAACGGTTCATTTGATGTAGCAGCATCAGCTGTGGAAAAAGCATCACCTGGAGCCGTTCAGAAGCTATTAGCTCAGCACGAAAAAGAATATCAGCATCAATAAAAAAGCTGAAGTCCATTGATAGGACTTCAGCTTTTTTTGTATTATGATGCCTGCTTCTGACGTTCTTCTGAAGCAGAAGAAGTGAAAAGGGAGATCACGAACCCAATGGCGACTCCAAGTATCGCAGGGACAAGCCAGCCAATGCCAAGGTCATAAAAAGGCAGCACTGTTTGGAAGATGTCTTTTACTGGACCGATTGGAAGCTTTGCTGCTGCTAATCCGTCAAATAAGCTGACGCACCCTGTTAAAATTAACGAGAGAACATATACGGGTCTTCTATGTCCAAGCCATTTATCAGCAAGTGATAGAACGATGATCACAATCGCCAGCGGATAAATCGCTGTTAAGACTGGAACAGAGAAAGCAACAATATGAGCAAGTCCAAAGTTAGAAATAATGAAACTAAACAATGTAACAAGTGTCACGACCATTTTATAAGAAAGCTTGGGAAGTAACTTTGAGAAATACTCTCCGCATGATGTGACAAGACCGATACTTGTTGTTAAACAAGCGACTGTAATGGCAGCTCCTAACACAATATTTCCTAGACTGCCGAAAAGGAATTGAGAAGACTGAGCTAAAATTTTGCTTCCATCTCCAACGAATCCAATGGCATGTGTACTAGAAGCACCTAGATACGCAAGTGATAGGTAAACGAAGGTTAATCCAGCAGCTGCAATCAAACCCGCTTTGATACAAGCAGAAGCCAGTGCCTTTTTACTTGTCACACCGCGTCCTTTAATTGCGTTGATGACAACAATTCCAAATACAATAGAAGCAAGAGCATCCATCGTTTTATATCCCTCTAAAAATCCTTTGAAAAACGATCCGCTGCTATAAGATACATCTGGTGTACCAATGACGCCCATCGGTGTCAAAATGGCTTTGACAATGATAATAAAAATGATCGTAAATTTAATCGGTGTTAATATTTTTCCTACACGATCCACGATTTTCGTTGGATTTAAAGCAAGATAATACGTAATACCGAAAAAGACGAGTGTAAATAAAAGAAGAGACAGCCAAGCTGGCACACTTGATAAAAATGGTAATGCTCCAATCTCATACGAAACTGTTCCTGTACGCGGAATAGCGAAAAGCGGCCCAATGGATAAATATAAAATGACGGTGAATGCTGTTCCAAACACTGGGTGAGCCTTATCTGCAAGTCCTTTTGCATCACGCCCTGTTAAAGCAATCGCAATAATCCCGAGTAGAGGTAAACCGACACCTGTTAATAAAAATCCGCCCATTGCTTTCCATACATTTGTTCCGGCATATTGCCCAAGCTCTGGCGGATAAATCATATTTCCGGCGCCGAAGAATAAAGCAAATAACATAAAACCTATAATAATCGTATCTTTCGTCGACAATGTTGCCTTCATTGAATATAAAGCCTCCAATATTATGTTGAAATATTCTGTTAATTAGCTGCTAAAACGGTTCTTCATTAACATTCACTAATTATAAAGGATGTACGCCTGATGTCAACATGTGTTTTCATACAAAAGTCATGAATTTTTCTATTTTAGTATATGAAGAACAATAAAAAACATCCCCTTCTCCTATGAAGGGGATGTTTTTTGATTTGATGCTTGATTAAGCAGGCTGTTTAGGTGGGCTCGTAAACAAAGAAATAAGAAGACCAATAATGGCTCCAAGTACGGCAGGGATAGCCCAGCCGATCCCAAGTTTGTATAAAGGAACAGTAGCTTCTAAAATTTCATTTAAACCGCCAAGAGGAATCTTTGCTGCCACTAACCCGTCGATGACGGCAAAGATTCCTGTAAAAATGAGTGAAGCGATATAAATAATCCGTCTTCCGTTGATCCAGCGATCAAGAAAAGATAAGAGAATGATCACGATGGCTAACGGATAAATCGCAACAAGAACCGGAACAGAGAGCGAAATAATTTGCGCCAGTCCAAGGTTTGCCACAAATGTACTGAATAAAGATACAACTAAAACAACAGTGCGATAAGAAAAGCGTGGAAATAGTGAAGAAAAATATTCCCCGCAGGATGAAACCAGGCCAATACTTGTGGTCAAACAGGCAAATAAAATCGCAGCCCCTAGCACAATATTACCAGCAGAACCAAATAAAAAGTTCGCCGCAAGCGAAAGGAGTTTTCCACCTTCATTTGCCCCGACCATACCTGTTGCCTCAGGACTTGATGCTCCGACATAAGCGAGTGATATGTACACAAGAGCTAGTCCAGCAGCTGCGACAAGCCCTGCTTTAATACAGGCTGCGGCAATCGATTTACGTTCTGTCATACCGCGCTCTTTCACAGCCGTGACAACGACAATTCCGAAAACGATTGAAGCAAGAGCATCCATCGTTTTGTAGCCTTCTAAAAAGCCGGTAAACAGCGGGCTTCCTTCATAAGTTGGATGCGGACTCCCAATTCCACCCATTGGTGTCGCGATCGCTTTGATCACAATTAAAGCAATGACAGCGAGTAAAATTGGTGTTAAAATTTTACCGATTCGGTCAACAAGCTTCGATGGATTTAAAGCAAGAGCATAGGTAATGCCGAAAAAAGCAATCGAAAACAAGAATAATGGAATCCATGATTCAGACTGCGCTTCAGACAGAAACGGCGCCAGCCCAATTTCATAAGAAACCGTTCCAGTACGAGGGATCGCAAAGAAAGGCCCAATGGATAAATATAAAATGACAGTGAAAATGGTACCGAATGTAGGATGAGCTTTGTCAGCAAGCCCCTTTGCACCAGTTCCTGTCAGGGCAACGGCGATGACACCTAAGAGTGGAAGCCCAACTCCGGTCAGTAAAAATCCACCGATCGCAAGCCATACGTTTTCACCTGCGTACTGTCCAAGTACAGGAGGGAATATCATATTGCCTGCGCCGAAAAAGAGTGCAAACAACATTAAGCCGATGGCTAATGTGTCTGTTTGACTTAACTTATTTTTCATAAGGTTATCCCCCTATTATTTTATTTTTCCGCCATGTTTAAATATTCTGTTAATTTAGGAAAAAATATGACAATGGCACTATGCATGATATAGTGAATTGATGAGGTTGTCAATATACCGCTTTATATTGAAATAAAAGGAATTCGGATCATATTAGTTAAACGCAAGAGGATAAGGAGTTTCGCAATGATGTATCTTGATAATAGTGCAACCACAAAACCGTACCCTGAGGTTTTACAAGTATATCAGCAAGTGAGTGAACGTTATTTTGGAAATCCATCTTCGCTTCATCAGCTCGGGATAGATGCAAGCCGGCTGTTAAATGAAACGAGAAAACAAATGCTTCACTACACGGGCTTGAAACAATATGAGATTATTTTTACTTCTGGTGCAACAGAAGCGAATAACATCGCCATTAAAGGAGCAGCACTTGCCAAAATGAACCGGGGCAAGCATATTGTGACCACAGAAATAGAGCATCCTTCTGTTATTGAATCGTTTGAACAGCTGAAGGCGTTATTTGGCTTTGACATCTCCTATATTCAAGTAAATGAGCATGGCCATGCAGATATGACTCATTTAAAAGAAGTGCTTCGCCCTGATACAGTGCTTGTCAGCATGATGCACGTCAATAACGAAACCGGTGCTATCCAGCCGATTGAAGAAGCTGCTGGCATCATTCGTGAGCATGCCGAAAACGCACTTTTTCATGTCGACGGGGTGCAGGGAATGTGCAAGGTCGCACTCAATAAACAGCTGGATGTAGACCTTTTGACGATGTCAGGCCATAAAATTCATGGATTAAAAGGCACAGGAGCACTCTTTTTAAAGAAAGATGTCACTCTCGCCCCTTTCATTACTGGGGGAGAGCAGGAATTAGGACTTCGTTCAGGTACTGAAAACCCTGCTGGAGCTGTCAGCTTAGCAAAAGCCATGAAACAATCATTTGAACAGCTTGACAAGTATCATAATGAGATGCTGAACTTAAAAACGCAGCTGCAAAAACAGCTTGGAGAGATAGAAGGTATTGTGATGAATACACCGAGGGAGCAAAGTGCGCCGCACATTGTGAATTTTTCAGTACCGGGTATTCAAATTGAGGTCCTCCTCCATATGCTTGAAAAAGAAGGCATATATGTTTCTACAACCTCTGCCTGCTCAGCCAAGAAAAAAGAGCCAAGCCGTGTACTGCTGGCAATGGGAAAACCAGAGGAAGTAGCCAAAAGCAGTATGAGAATCAGCTTGACGTATGAACAAGGACCAGAGCTAACGCCGCAAATCATCACATCGATCGCACAAAGTGTGAAAAAATTAAAAGGAATGAGATAACAGCATGAAATATGATCATATTTTAGTCCGTTTTGGTGAGATCTCAACAAAAGGGAAGAATAGAAAGAAATTTATTGAAAAACTAAGAAAGCACATTCGGTTCGTCTTAAAGGATTTTGAAGCATTAAAGGTTGCATCTGATAGAGACCGCATCACGATTATGCTGAACGGAGAAGACCCTGAACCGATTTCAGAACAGCTCAAAAGTGTATTTGGTATTCAGAGCTTTAGTCTTGCGGTTAAATGCGAGACGAATCTAGATGCGATTAAAGAAGCGGCACTAACAGCAGTACAGGAAGTGTATGAACAAGGAAATACATTTAAAGTCTCAACGAAACGCTCTTATAAACAATTTGAACTTGATTCAAATGAAATGAACCGTGAAATTGGCGGACATGTTCTAAAGAATACGGAAAACTTAACGGTCAATGTGAAACAGCCGGATGTGCATTTACGCATTGAAATCAGAGAGCAAGCAACGTACATTACATTTAAAGATGTCAAAGGTGCAGGCGGCCTGCCGGTTGGTTCTAGCGGAAGAGCGATGCTCATGCTTTCAGGCGGCTTTGACAGCCCAGTTGCCGGCTATCAAGCAATGAAACGCGGAATTGAAATCGAAGCTGTGCATTTCTTTAGCCCGCCGTATACAAGTGAACGTGCCAAACAAAAGGTCATTGATCTTGCAGAATGCCTGGCAGCATATGGAGGCGAAGTGAAGCTTCACATCGTACCTTTTACAAAAATTCAAGAGCTGATCCATAAACAAGTACCTGAAAACTATACAATGACATCAACAAGAAGAATGATGCTGAAAATAGCTGACAAAATAAGAGAAAAGCGTGATGCCCTTGCGATTATTACCGGAGAAAGCCTTGGTCAAGTGGCAAGCCAGACACTTGAAAGCATGTATGCTATTAACCATGTGACCAATACACCAATCATCCGCCCGCTCATTGCTGTCGATAAAAATGACATTATTGATGAAGCGAGACGAATTGGCACATACGATACAAGCATTCAGCCTTTCGAGGATTGCTGTACGATTTTTACGCCGCCGTCTCCTAAAACAAAACCAAAGCTTGAGAAGGTAGAACGCTACGAAAGCTTTGCTGATTTCGAGCCGATGCTGGACGAGGCAGTAGAGCAAATTGAAACAATTATTGTGACAAATGAAAAGAAAGCAGCAGACGAATTCGCTGATCTATTCTAAAACGAAAATTTCATAATAATTACCATAAAATCAATCGCATGAAGTCATGTGTTTCTACACATTCTATATTCACAAGGAGGTGAGAACACATGGCTCAACAAAACAGACAAAGCAGTTCTAACCAATTACTAGTACCAGGCGCTGCACAAGCTATCGACCAAATGAAGTACGAAATCGCTTCTGAATTTGGTGTAAACCTTGGTGCAGAAACTACATCTCGCGCTAACGGATCAGTTGGTGGAGAAATCACTAAGCGTCTTGTATCTTACGCTCAACAACATATGGGTGGCGGATCTTTCTAAGACACACAATTTAAAAGCTATGGCTTATGAGCGGGATCCTTCCCGCTCTTTTCTTTTTGTACATATAAATAGTTAGAATATTTTTAAAAAAGAAGACGGATTTAAAAAATTATGGCATAATACTAGGAGTAGGTCCTAATTCAAGCATTTTTCAGTTATGAGTGTTAGAATAGGTAAATTGAAACATGTTTCGTTTCATAAGAAAGAGGCTAAAAGGAGCTGTACCATGAAAAGAGAAGACTTAATTGCACCAGAACAATATAACTTAGTCAGTGAGATTGAAGCGTTCAGTCATGACAAGGAGAAAATGGCCCTGCACTGGCAGGACGGCAATGGCCACGAAGCACATGTGACGTATGCAGCATTAGTGGAAGAGGCAAATAAAATTGGACATGTTTTATTAAAAGCAGGCTTCAAAAAAGGCGATAAAATCATTGTGATGGTGCCGCGCATGCTCGAGGCATACAGCATTTATTTAGCAATTTTGAAAACAGGAATGGTTGTGATTCCTTGTTCTGAAATGCTGCGTGCGAAAGATTTAGATTACCGAATTGAACACGCAGAAGCAAAAGGAGCGATCGTCTACTCTTCATTTATTCAATCGTTCGACGGAACCAAACAGCCAAACGATTTTAAAACATTTTCAATCGGTGAAAACGATCATGGCTGGACAAACATTCTAGCGCAAAAGGAAGAGCAATCAAACGAGCTTGAGTTGGCAGATACAAAACGCACAGACATGGCGTTTTTATCCTATACATCAGGTACAACAGGGAACCCTAAAGGGGTTGTTCATACACACGGATGGGCGTATGCACATTTACGCACAGCTGCCAAAGCATGGCTCTCCATTAATGAAGGAGATAAAGTATGGGCGACAGCAGGACCAGGCTGGCAAAAATGGGTGTGGAGCCCCCTCTTATCTGTGTTAGGAAGTGGAGCAGAAGGCTTTGTATATGGAGGGAAATTCAATCCAAATACATACTTAGAGCTGCTTCAAAATAATGAAATCAATGTCCTATGCTGTACACCGACAGAATACCGCTTTATGGCAAAAGTAGATGATTTAAGTCAGTACGAGCTGCCGAAGCTGCATAGTGCTGTTTCTGCGGGAGAGCCGCTGAACCGTGAAGTCATTGATACATTCAAAAAGCATTTCGATATAGAAGTACGAGACGGCTATGGCCAAACTGAAAGCACACTGCTCGTAGGGGTGTTAAAAGGAATGGACATCAAGCCAGGCAGTATGGGAAAACCAACCCCTGGCAACGAAGTAGATATCATTGATGAGGATGGAAACGTCTGCGCACCTGGAGAAATTGGTGACATTGCAGTGCATCTAGAAACACCGGCTTTATTTAAGGAATACTATAAAGACGAAGACCGTACAAAAGCGCAGCGACGCGGCAATTACTTTATTACCGGTGACCGCGCGAAAAAAGACGAAGATGGGTACTTCTGGTTTGAAAGCCGCAGAGATGACATCATTGTCAGCTCAGGCTATACAATTGGACCGTTTGAAGTAGAAGATGCGCTGATTAAGCATCCAGCAGTGAAGGAATGTGCAGTTGTGGCGAGCCCAGATGAAATCAGAGGATCAATCGTCAAAGCTTACGTCGTCCTTCGTGATGGAACTGCGCAAAGTGATGAACTGATCAAAGAGCTGCAAACACATGTGAAAAACACAACAGCACCGTACAAATACCCAAGAGAAATCGAATTCATTGACGAACTGCCCAAAACTCCGTCAGCGAAAATCCGCCGTGTAGAGCTGAGAGAAAGAGAGCTTGCACGAAAAGGTCAATAATAAAGAAGAGAGAAGCGTTTGGATGGAAGCATCCAGCGCTTTTTTTGTATGGAAAATGAAATTCATTGAAAGCAGGCAGGGTGCTTTATGTTAAAATATGTAGGAATTTCTGAAAAAGGAGAATGTTAGTAGATGTCCATTGCGATCATTCATGGAATTGTACTTGCCTTTGGTCTCATTTTACCTTTGGGCGCACAAAATGTATTTGTATTTCAACAAGGAGCGCTGCAGCCTCGATTATATCGAGCAATGCCTGTAGTCATCACAGCTGCTCTTTGTGACACACTTTTAATTGCTTTAGCTGTCATAGGTGTTTCTGTTGTGGTGTTTACCATTCCTGTGCTGCAAATCGGCCTTTATATCATTGGTTTCTGTTTTTTAGTGTATATGGGATGGTCTGTATGGAACACAAGCTCATCATCAGGTGATGAAGAGAAGCAGAAATTAATGCCTGCAAGAAAACAAATTGTATTTGCCTGTTCAGTTTCTCTTTTAAATCCCCACGCGATTCTCGATACGATAGGTGTCATTGGTACGAATTCGCTGCAATATAGCGGGGCAGAAAAGCTGGCGTTTACACTTGCCTGTATCATCGTGTCCTGGTTATGGTTTATGGGGCTCGCCCTTTTAGGGAAGATGTTAGGAAAGTTAGATACAAACGGCAAATGGATGAACCGTATCAATAAGGCTTCGGCGGTCATGATCTGGCTGGTTGCGTTATACATTGCGTATCAATTGATTGTGTAAGGTACATAGAGAATCAAACAAAGAAGCGTTTGGACGTAATGATCCTGCGCTTTTTTTATGTTGGAAGTGTAGCAGCCTTACAATATATCGGAATCAAACCTATGAAATTCTTTGAGTTTGGGATGATCGAAAGAACTATTTCAGAAACGCCTGCTCTTCATATATTGAGATAAGTCACTTTTCTTCTAATTCGATCCTGTTCTGTTTTAAAATGTCATTGAGGCGGGGGCATTTATCCTCGTCATTTGAAAAGGGGGATATGGATGAAGAAAACATTGTTTAAAGATGCAGCTCTCTTAACACTGGATCCATCTTTAGGTTTTCTTGAAAAGGGAGATTTGTTAATTGAAGGGAAACATATTTTAGAAGTTAGGCCTTCAATTGAAGTAAGTGATGCAGACATCGTTGATGCATCTGATATGGTCATCATGCCAGGTCTTGTAGATACACATCGGCATGTGTGGCAGTCTGTCATCCGGGGCATAGGGACGGATTGGTCTTTGCAGACATATTTGAGCAAAATCTATTATGGCAACTATGGAGCGATGAGACGCCCATCCGACGATCGAATCGCCAATTATTTAGGGGCATTAGAGGCTTTAGATGCAGGTGTGACCACGTTTTTAGACTGGACGATGATCAATTCAATGGATCATACAGAAGAGCTCATTGAAGGATTAAAAGATGCGGGCATACGAGCTGTTTTTGCTTTTGGGTCCTCTGGAGATGCTGAATATTGGGATAGAGAGAGTACGCTCACTAATATGGAGGACGCAGCACGTGTGAAAAAAGCACATTTTCAATCATCAGATCAGCTTTTAACAATGGGACTTGCGATTCGTGGTCCAGAGTTTTCATCATGGGAGACGTCGGTATTTGAAATTGAAACAGCCCGTTCTCTAGATGCTCTATGCAGTATGCACATCGGCTTTGGGAATTGGGGAGCGGAGGATCGATCGATTGAGCGGCTTCATAAAGCAGGGTTACTCGGACCAGATTTGAACATGGTGCATATTAATGCAATTGATGCGGATCAAATGAAGATGCTGGCAGACAGCGGAAGCTCCATATCCATTACCCCTGAAATTGAAATGATGATGGGTCACGGTTATCCTGTCACAGGACTTGCGATTGAACAAGGTGTTCTTCCAACACTCGGTGTAGACGTAGTGACAGCGACAGGAGGAGATTTGTTTGCCCAAATGAAATTCGGACTTCAAGCAGAGCGCGCGATCCAAAATCAATCGTTGTTAATGGATGGGGTCATGCCGGGGCCTGAACTTGGGCTGTCTGCTCATCAAATGCTTGAGGCTGCGACGATCAATGGGGCTCGTGCATTACAGCTCGATCATAAAATTGGGTCGCTTACACCTGGGAAAGAAGCTGATTTCATCCTAATCGACCGGACAAGCATGAATCTTCTGCCGATGACAGATCCGGCTGGCGCGGTTGTCCAAACGGCACATCCTTCAAATGTTGATTCTGTTTATGTGGCTGGAAAAGCAGTGAAACGAAACGGAAAGCTTGTTGATGTGAACCTAGAAGAGGTCAAACGAAGAGCTTATACAGCAAGAGACCATATTTTATCACACAAGTTTGAATCGACACCTTCGTAAATAAAATAACCCCATAGGCGTTGCCTATGGGGAATTGTTTACAAGGATTCTTTGATGACCTTTTTATAATATTGGACAGACAGGAATCCGAAGACAGAATAGAGGGCAGTGTAAATCGACATGACGATAAGCATTGGAGTCCACAATTCTCCGCCGAACAAAAACCAGCCTGATTGTACAGCAAAGTAGCTGTGCAGCAATCCGATGATGAGCGGAATCCCAAAGTTAAACAGCTGTTTCAGCCGGATGCCTTTTAATAGATCCTTCTCAGTAAAACCAAGCTTACGCAAGATCGTGTAGGAGCTTTGTTCCTCTTCACTTTCATTCATTTGTTTAAAGTATAAAATACAGCCTGATGTGACAAGGAAGCTGAGACCTAAAAATCCGACCACAAACATCATTAGTCCTATTGTTTGTTTTTGCTGCTGAGCTGAAGCTAATTGAGACATGCTTTTGTCACTTAGTTTTAAAGATGTAAACACGCGATTTGCTTGTTCAAGATTTTTATTATCTTTTATATTGACTGCGTTATATTGGCTATTCTCAAACTGCAGCTTTGGATCTTTCTGTTTGTCGAGCTGCTCAAAAACATGTTGACTCACGACGGCAACAGGCAGACCGCCAAAAGTGAAGTTGTATGAAATGAGATAATCTTTCTTCATATCCATGACTTTCAAATCAACAGGCTCCTTGATGAGAAGCTTCACATCGCCTGAGCTTTGAATCGGCATGAATTTCTTTAATAGATCACTGTAGCCGCTTAAAATAACTTCGTTGTTCTCTACATGAATATTTGGTGCGTTTTTCTCACTGATCACAGGCAGTGTCAATACGCCTGGATCATTTTTCATATTTTTCAATTCTGAATCCATGATTTTTTTCGCATCAAATTTCGCTTGAATCACTTTGACCTGCTTTTGATCATAAGCAATATGTTTGTCAGAAAGTGCACGAGTGAAGGTTGCTGCTTCTTTTTCTGAGCCCATGACGAAATGAGCTGGAATTTGCTGCTCAGCGGTTTTTTCCGCTGAGTAATAAGAAATGTAGCTAAGAGCCAGCAAACCGATGGCAAGTGCAGATACGGTTGTAATAATCGTTAAAAGCAGTGCATTTGATTTTAGCCGGAACATAATGGATGACAATGATAACACTTCATGAATGGCGAGATAGCCATTTTTTCTTTTACGTACGATATTGGCAATGAAAGAAACAGAGCCTTTGTAAAAAAGAAAGGTACCGATGATGACAGAGGCTAGAATATAAATCATGGCTAAAAGTAACTCAAGCATCGACGTATATGAGCCGGTAAAAAGCTTAGAAGAAATATAATAGCCTGAGCTGATCAAGACAATACCGAAAACCCCAATGATGATTTCAAACACAGAGATCTTTTTCACACGCTGTTCTGTCGAAGATGTTGTTCTAAACAAAGATAAAATCGTCTGTTTTTTAATAAAACGCCTATTTCTCAGCATAATCAATCCATAGATAATGAAAAAGACAATAAGTGTTTGCAGAAGGGCCATGCCTGAAAAATGCAGATTGGCGATGGCGTTCACGCCGGTTACTTTAAATAACACCATCAGCATCAGCTTTGAACCGATAAAGCCGGCAATGATGCCGATAACCATAGCTGTCACGTATAGGATAAAGTTTTCTGCATTGAGCAGCCTGGCAATTTTTTGTTTCGTCATACCGATGAGCTGCAGGAGACCTATTTCTTTTCCTCTGCGTTTAATAAAAATGCTATTCGCATATAGCAGGAAAATACCGACGATCGCAATGAGCAGCACCGAAGCGGCTTTAATTGAAGCGCCGCCTTTAATGGAGCCTTTTACACCATCAAGTGCTGGCGAGTACTGCAAGGTGACAAAGGAAAAATAGAGCGCGACACTAAACACGAGAGCAAACACATATAAATAGTAATTCTTCAAATTTTTCTTCAAGTTACGGAAGATGAGCTGATTAATGTTCATGCTTCACACCGCCTAAGACACCTTGCGTTTTCATAATATCCTCGAAAAACATTTTTCTTTCTAAAGCGCCTTTATTCAACTGTGTATAAATCTGTCCATCCTTGATAAAAATGACGCGGCTTGAATAGCTGGCTGCGACAGGATCATGTGTCACCATCACAATGGTCGCTTTTCGTTTGCGATTGAAATCTTGCAGCTTGTTGAGCAGGTCAGATGCCGATTTGGAATCAAGTGCCCCTGTAGGTTCATCAGCGAAAATAAGACTTGGCTCATGAATGAAGGCACGAACCGCCGATGTCCGCTGCTTTTGTCCGCCAGAGAGTTCATTCGGGTATTTGTCTCTTAGTTCATAAATGCCCATGTCTTCTGCAAGCTGCTGAAAACGTTCAAAAGCTTCTTTTTTTGGCGTTTTGGATATGGATAAAGGCAAAAGAATATTTTCTTTGACTGTGAGTGTATCAAGTAAATTATAATCTTGAAAAACAAAGCCAAGCTGCTTTTTTCTAAATTCCGCAAGCTGCTGATCCTTCATTTGTGTCATCTCAGCATCTGCAATACGAATGGATCCGCTGGACACATGATCGATAGAGGACAATACGTTCAGAAGGGTTGTTTTCCCCGAGCCTGATGGCCCCATGATACTAACAAATTCCCCGGCTTCAATGGTCAAATCAATGCCGCTGAGCACCTCTTGTTTGTTGAATTTATTTCCATAGCTTTTATAAATTTTGCGAGCTTCTAAAATGTTCATTTGCTGAACCCCTTTTTCTTTTAATTGATAACTCTAGTATAAAAAGAAGCCTGCCAAACGTCCTTCGATTTGGCGAACAAAACAGACGAGCATGTGACATTGTTGTCACATGCTCGCAATATGAACAAAATCATTCTTTTTCGGAAAGATGAAGGTGAAAATTGTACCTTGATCTATCGTGGAGTTGACCTCGATCGTCATATGAAGAGCGTCTGCTCCTTTTTTCGTTAAATAGAGCCCCATTCCTGTTGAGGCGGTGTCATTGTGATGTCTAGTTGAGGTAAAGCCTTTTTCAAAAATACGAGAGATGTCTCTTGGATCAATTCCTCTCCCTTGATCTGTGATCTTCAGCATGACTTGGTCATTTATTTGCTTGCTTTCAATGACAATATCGGAAGAATGGCTGTATTTGACTGCATTTGTGAGTACCTGCCTGATCATAAAGGATAACCATTTTATATCACTTAATACGGTGCGTTCCTCCAGCGCCAGCTCAAAGCCGATTCCTTTTTGCATACACCAGGATTGGAGCGCTTTGATTTCTTTCGCTATGATGCTTTGCAGGTCCAGCTTTTCAATGAATAAATCATTTTCGATATGACGTACTCTGCTTTGGTGCAGCTGGGCATCAAGTAATAAATGTATTCTGAGCCACTCATACGTCATATTTGATTTCAGCTGCTGATCTGTTAAGCGGTCAATCATTAAGCGCATCGCTGTAAGGGGGGTTTTGACCTCATGTATCCAAGAGAGCAATTCATCTTTTTCTTCTTCGAGAGCGATTTTCTGCTCTGCTGCCATCTGCCGGTAGCGTGCAATTTGCTCTGACGTTGCATCATGGATGAGCTGCTCAAATGGGGAAGAGGGGGTTAGCCGTATTTGATGTTCAATGTCATCATCCCATTCTTTCAACCTCTCATAATAAGCCGTTTCTTTTCGGTATCGGAAAAAGAGGAAGACAATCATAAGAAACGTAGACAATAGCACAATATAAAAAAGAGAAGCGATTGGAATGGTCGTATCCAAATAAGCAACAAACAGAATGAGGAGCTGCAAACTAAGAAAGAAAAGAATCCAGCTTCTTCGTTCTTTTAAAAATGCTTGCAGCATCATTGATCATCCTTTTCCTTTGCAAGATAGCCTTGACCCACTTTTGTCTCAATGAAGGCGCCAAGGGAGATCTCGTCTAGTTTTTTTCTGAGGCGGTTGACGTTTACAGTCAGTGTATTGTCACTGACAAAACGTTCATCCTCCCACAATGCTTGAATGAGTGATTCACGGCTGACGATATGATTTTTATGCTGAATCAATTCCTTGAGAATAAATAACTCATTTTTTGTTAATTCAACCTCACCATGATCATTTGTTACGGTATTTTTTTCTAGGTCAATCGCAGCGCCGCACCATACCTTTAGGCTGGCCGGTTCTGCATTATAATCATGCACGCGGCGAAGAACAGCACTTATTTTGGCAATGAGTACGTCAAAATGGAAGGGCTTTTGCACAAAATCATCGGCACCGAGCTGCATTGACATGACCATATCAGCTGGATGGTCTCTTGAGGAGAGGAAGATGATTGGAACATTTGAATGATGCCGAATCATCCGGCACCAGTGAAAGCCATCGTATTTTGGCAGCTGTATATCTATAATGACGAGATCAGGCTGGACAGACGTGAATTCCTGCAGCACCTGATGGAAATCTTGAATCCCATAGACATCATAGGACCAGTTGACTAGACGTTCTTTGATTTCCTGGAAGAGGGTTGTATCATCTTCAATTAGTAAAATCTTAAACAAAATCAGCACCACACTTTTTGTATTCGCTTGTTGTCATTGTAGCGGAAAAAAGGACCTGCCGCTAGAACCAGACAAGAAAAAAGCAAGGGAAGAGATCCCTTGCTTCAGCTTATTTACCTAAAAAGTGCTTTTTAAAGAATGATAGTTGGAATTCAAGTGTAAGTGGGTCATTAAAATAGAATTCCTCTGCATTGGCTTCATACACACGATGTTTTTTGACAGCTGGGATGGACTTGTAAATTTCACTGTTTTGATAGGAATTGTCCATTTCGCTGTTTTTACTAATGATCATATAGTCTCCAGCAAATTCAGGAATGACTTCCTGTGAAACCGCGTAGTAGCCGGCTTTTAATGCTTTTTCTTTCACTTTCTCAGGCATTTTCAGTTTCATTGCTTGATAGAGAATTTCTGTTCCGCGGCCCCATGCATCTCCAAAAACGTAAAGATCTTTTGTGCCGCTTTCAAAGACAGAAACTGTTGCATCTTTTCCGATTTTTGCTTTGATTTCTTTTCCAGCTTCAGCTGCGCGTTTTTTGAAATCTTTTACCCAAGCTTTTGCTTCTTTTTCTTTGTTTAAAACTTTTCCAATTTCAATGTGCTGCTGAAGGTAATCCACTTTGTTATACGTAAACAAAACGGTTGGTGCGATTTTTTTGAGTTTTTCTACATTTTTAGTATTGCTTAAGCCAATGATGACATCAGGCTTTAGCTTCATGATTTTCTCTACATTTGCATCAGATACTTCTTCCACATTTTTTAATTTCTTTTGGAAACGCGGATTCTTTTTGGACCAAGAGTCAACGCCGACAAGGTTCACACCAAGTGACATGACATTCCCTGTGTAAGAACCGAGCACAACAACACGTTTTGGATGCGCTGGCAGCTTCACAGGCCCATTTTCAGATTGATATGTAATTTTGTCTGATGATGCTGATTGATTTCCTTTATTTGAGGAAGAGCTGCTGCTATTGCCACATGCGCTCAATGCAAGTACAAAGATGAGCATCAGAGGGAACAATATTTTCTTCATGAATGTAGACTCCTTTGAAATCGGCGCATAAGCCGGATATTGGTTGTATTAGTGATAATGATAATTATTATCACTTGGATATCATATCATAGGACTGTAGGTTGTTGTCAATGACATTTTGATAGCTGGTAATAAAAAATAAAGGGGGGATTTTCAATAAAAAAAGATCAAGGCAGCATGTGTCCTGATCTTTTTTCTTATTTAAACCAGCCTTTTTCTTTTGAGCGTGTAATGGCTTCGATGCGGTTTTTCACTTCCAGCTTATCTAAAATAATGGAAATGTAGTTCCGGACAGTGCCGCTTTTGATGCTGAGTTCTTTTGCAATTTCTTTTGTGTTTTTACCGTCTGCGACGAGTTCAAGGACCGATTTCTCTCGCTCCGTTAAAGGATTTTCATCACTATATAAGTCTTCCATCAATTCAGGGGCATACACCTTTTTCCCTTTCATCACACTGCGGATCGCACTTGCCAGCTCCTCGCTTGGACTGTCTTTCAGCATGTAGCCGCTGACGCCCGCTTTTAGCGCCCTTTGGAAATAACCGGAGCGGGCAAAGGTCGTTAAAATAATGATTTTCACATCTGATCCTTTGAGCTCTTCCGCTGCATCGAGTCCGGTTTTTCCCGGCATTTCAATATCCATTAAGCAAATATCAACAGGGTGTGTTTTGGCAAAATCGATGGCATCTTGGCCGTTCGTACCTTTCCCAACAACCTTCATATCGTCTTCTAAATCGAGAAGTGAACCGAGTGCACCAAGCAGCATTTGCTGATCTTCTGCGATAAAGATGTTGATCATTTCATCCCCTCCTTTTCTTTTGCTGCTGAATCATTTGGAATGCTCATAATGAGCTTTGTCCCGTCCTTTGTTTCAATCCGCAGGCGGCCATTTGCAAATTCCAATCTTTCTCTTATTCCTAAAAGACCGTGACCCTTCGTTTGAGAGGATGGATAGTCGCCTTTAAATGTTCCGTCATCCTCAACGGTGATGATGGCTTCCTTTGACTTTTGGTGAATGGTGATTTTACAAACCGTTGCATCACTATGTTTGACGACATTCGTCACCGCCTCTTTGATACACATGCTCACAATGTTTTCGTTCAGAAGTGAGATGTGTTTCGGTGCTTCCTTTTCATCATAAATCAATTCAATTCCAGCTGCTTCGAGAATTTGCTCGATGTTCGACATTTCATCTTTGATTCGGATGCCTTTCATGGAGGAAACAATCTTCCGCACTTCATTGAGAGACGTTCTGGCGGTCTGCTGGACGCTTTTGAGTTCGGCACGAGCCTGTTCAGGGTCTTTATACACGAGTTTACGGGCAAGATCACTTTTTAAACCGATCAAAGAAAGCTTTTGTCCAAGGGTGTCATGCAGGTCGCGTGCAATGCGCTGCCTTTCTTCAAGCTTCACAAGATCTGCAATCCGTTCATTGGCATATTCTAATTTCTCCTCAAGCCGTTCACGTTCCTTCCTGCTCCGAATGCTGAGAGGAAGAAGAATGGCACTAATCAGAGTGATGACGACAAAAGGAATTTGTGTGAGAAACCAGCCCTTTTTTAAGATCAAACTAAAGTTCACTGCCACGGCGGCGCTCGCCAGATGGATATAGTACAAGATATAAAAGGGAACTTTTCGTTTAATATGTCCGTTAAAATAGGCGATGCAAAAAGCGAAATAAATATAGCTGTAGAGCATCACATAACCAGTTGAAATGCCGATTAATAATAGGCCAAAGACATATAATGACCAGCCTTTTGCAACAAAGGCAAAACGATACACAGCGAAAAAGACGACGTTCAAAATAATGCCGATCACAATACCTAAAGTCGAAGGTGTCTTAAGGATAAAATAGAAGGGCAGGATGAAAAAAATGGCCCATATATAGGGGGAAATCCCATGCAATTTTTGAAGTTTAAACTGTTTTTTCATCCGTGTGCCACCTTTTTTCGTTTTTCATTGTTTTTCCTTACTTTATCAAATTCAGCCTATTGGTGCATCCTGTAAATGACAACAAGCCCCTTCTCGTGTAAGAAAGAGCCTGCGCCGATTATGCATTTTTCTTGAGAATGTCTCCTTTGATAACAGGAACGTTCATCTTCTTAGATTGCCGTGCTTCTCTAAACGTCACAAATGCTTTCGTTTCCTCATCCCACAGTCTAAATTTCATCGACTCAAGGCTTGTTTTCAACGTGATGGTCGGGACATTTTGCAGCGGCTCACTTTGGTCATGGGCATGCTCTAAAAGATAATTCGGTACTCTTGGGCTTAAATGATGGACATGATGGTAGCCGATATTACCTGTTAACCATTGAAGAAGCTTTGGCAATTTGTAAAAGGAGCTTCCTTCAACAGCTGCCTGCACATAGTTCCAATGTTCATCTGCTTCAAAATAAGAGTCCTCAAACGTATGCTGTACATAAAACAACCATACACCGATAGATCCTGAGATCAGGAAGATCGGACCTTGAACAAGCAGAAATTCCTGCCAGCCAAAAAGAAGACATGTTGCGGCTGCTAACGCAATGATGCTCACGTTTGTGAAATACGTGTTCCAACGCTCCTTTTTACGAGCATTTTTGACGTTGAAACGGTTTTTTAAGAGAAAGACAAAGATCGGTCCTAAAATAAACATCACAAAAGGGTTACGATAAAATCTGTAGCGAAATTTCGTCCATGCTGATGCTTCTTGATATTCTTTGACTGTTAGGAGCCAAATGTCGCCAGTACCTCGTTTGTCTAAATTACTGCTTGTGGCATGGTGAATTGAATGATCTCGTTGCCATTGAAGATAAGGGAAAAGGGTGAGTACGCCCGTTAAAAAACCGAACAGGTGATTTAGCGGCTTCTGTTTAAAAAAGGATTGATGGCAGCAGTCGTGAAAAATAATAAAGACACGCACTAAAAAACCAGCTGCAATAACCGCGAAAAAGAGGGTTAAAAGGTAGGAGATATTCAGGCTATAATAGGCAAGAAACCAAAGCCCTAAAAATGGAATGAATGTATTAAAGAGTTGAATGATACTTTTTTTCGAATCAGCACCAGAGAATTGACCCACTTGTTTTCTTAAAGTAGCTTGCTGCTGTGTGTTTGTTGAAGTCGTCATGAACGTTCAAGTCCTTTCCGTTTCTTTCTACTTCAAAGTATAGAAGGAAAGGTGTCATGCTCATAGTAGCACCCATCATGTATTCAATATGACATTTGTCATGTTTGTCATCAAAAAGGCTGATGGGATACGGTTTTGAGCTTATTTCAATATAAATAAAAAAAAGTAAAGGCGCTGGGCCCTCACTTTTTATGAACGTGCTTCATGTACTTTTAACTGCTTGCCTTTAATGGTTGTGTGGCGCATGGCATTCAGCACAAGAGGGCCTTTGCCGTTTAAAATATCTACATATGTTTTTGTGTCTTGGATCGTAATAATCCCAATGTCATCGAATGCAACGCCTTCTATTTTGGCAATGGTCCCAACAAAATCAACAGCCCGCAGCTTCTTTTTCTTTCCGCCGTTAAAATAAAGCTTCATAATATCCTTCTCAACGCCTGCCTGTTTATTTTCCTTTTGAATAGGCGTTTCAATCTTTTCTTCAAAGCTTTCTACATGCTTTTCTGCTTCTTCCTTTGTCGGATAAGGCTGAGTTTGAAAGTCTATGCCGGCATCCTGCTTTAATTCATCAATGAGCGGTTTTGCATTCTTTGTCATAAACGCAATCGTTTTCCCGCTTTTTCCCGCTCTGCCTGTTCTGCCAGTCCGGTGAATATAGCGCTCTTTTTCATAAGGAAGATCATAATGAATGACATGTGTCATATCACTGACATCAATTCCCCGGGCTGCTATATCTGTTGCGATCAGATAACGGAATTCACCTTTTTTAAATTCATCCATCACATCAAAGCGGTCTTCCTGTCTCATACCGCCATGAATTTTGTCACAGGGCACATCCCATTCGTCCAGCTTCAGCGTGAGTTCATTCACCCTGTCTTGTGTATTACAGAAAATAATGCAGCTATCTGGATTTTCAATGACGATCGTACGCTGAAGAAGGGAGAATTTCGATTCTTCTTCCGTTTCAATGACGGTGTGGGTGATTTGCTGTACAGACGTTTCTTCACGTGCAATCTCAATGATTTTGGGTGATTGTAAAAACTGTTCGCTCAATTTTTTCATATCATCAGACATTGTCGCTGAAAACAGCATCGACATGCGCTTTGCCGGCAGATACTGAATAATAGAAGAGACTTGATCGATAAATCCCATGTTCAGCATCTCATCCGCTTCATCTAACACGAAAAATTTGAGATTTTCTAAAGAAAGGGTGCCTTTCTCAAGGTGATCCAAAATGCGGCCTGGTGTTCCGCACACAATATGGTTTTTCTGTGAAAGCTCTACTTTCTGCGCTTGAAAAGAGGCTTTTCCATAAATGGCTGCGGCTTTGATTCGTTTGAATCGCCCAAGGCTTGTGAGGTCTTGTTTGACCTGCATGGCGAGTTCTCGTGTCGGAACGAGGATGAGGGCTTGAGGTTTATTTTCAGCCCAATCAACCATTTCACAAATCGGCAGACCATAGGCTGCAGTCTTGCCGCTGCCAGTCTGAGATTTGACGATTAAATCCTGCTTTGAAAAAGCAACGGATAATGTCTCGTGCTGAACGGGTGTAGGTGTATGGAAGTGAAGCGCTTCTAACGCTTGTTTCAATTCATCACTTAATGGATATTGATCAAAATGTTGTAATGTCATCGTGTTCTCCTTTTCGTACATACATACTTGTGACATCATACCATAACCAGGACTGTGAATGAAAAGACATAAAAAAAGCCCCGTAAAGGAGCTTTCAGCGTGCGGACAAATTCTCAAAGGAATCTGCGTTTTACTTTTTCCCAGTAAGAGTTGTCTTTTAATTTCACCGTTTTAATGACTTTTCCTGAAAGGCCAATGTCAATTTGTTTGACGTGTTTTGTGCCGAGCGCTTCGTTATCAAGCCCGATAATTGGATGATCGTTTCCATCCTGCACTACCTTGAGCGTCAGTTTGCGGTCACTGCTCAAGATGAAAGGAGCGCCTAATGTACGGTACGAGTTGTTATTCAGCGATGCAAGCTCTGTGACTTGCATACAAGGAAGCATCGGATCAACCACGGCGCCGCTCACGGATTTATTGTAAGCCGTTGAACCAGTCGGAGTGGAAATAATCATGCCGTCGCCTCTAAAAGTTTCAAAGTGGAAATCATCTATATACACATCGATCACAAATGTTTTAATAATGCTGGAGCGGATCGACAGTTCATTTAAGCAATGGAACTGGTTTGTGCTGTCAACGCTTACATCGATGATCGGATATTTTCTCACTTCAAGCTGTTCAGTGTTCATGGCATCAATCATTTTATCAAAATGCTCTAACGAGAAATCGCAGTATAGGTGCGTATTTTCTGATTTTGATACCCCTACATACAAGCAGTCATCCCGGAAGTTTGTTTTACGTACTGCTTGAAGAAATGTGCCATCCCCGCCAATTGAAGCAATAATATGGGCATCCTCTGCACGCTTGACGACGTGAAAGCCCTGATCGGTAGCGAGCTTCTCGAGAGAAGAAATGTGTCCATCCAATTCATGATCTTTTTTGTAAAAGAAAAATACATTGCGACGATTGTCTGTCATTGACGTTCTCCCCTTTGCTGTCAAAAATAATTTTCAATGATAAAGGGCTTACATGAAAACCCTTGCTCACATTTTACACTTTTTTCATATGAAAGTAAAAACTTTAGAAAGAACCGTCTGATGACCGGAATGCTTTATGAGAAATGAGTCGATGTGAGTGATTTGAAATGACTGAATACTGAGCATAATTGAATAGTCGTTTTCTCATGAAAGAATGGTTTAGGTGTTTCGTTGCGGTGAAGATATAGCCTATTAGGTGCAGGGAGAGGATAAAAAAGCCAATTTTTCGTCATGCGCATGTCTAAGTAGACGATGTAAAGTTGATCGTTATTTAAGAGAGGTGCTATCATATGCCTACATGAAATGTAAAAAAACCACAATTCCTGTGAAACATTTCTTGTGGGCATTCGTATGAATGAAGTGAGATAAAAAGGAGGAGAAAAAGATGAATGCGAAAAGATGGGTAGCATTAATTATTGCACTTGGTGTTTTCGGATTTTCAATTGTGATTAGTGTCACGATGGCCTTGTTCGATAGCTTCAATGACAATAAAATGAGCTATCAATTCGGGGATGAAATAGAAGAGAAGGTACTAGAGAATGGCAGCGGTGCAGGCAAGATTGCTGTTCTTGAGATTAATGGAACCATTCAAGATAATGGCGGCGCATCGAGCCTATTAGGCGGAGAAGGTTATGATCATCGTGCATTCCTCAAGGAACTAGATAAAGCGAAAGAGGATGCTTCTGTAAAAGGTGTACTTCTGCGCGTAAACTCTCCTGGCGGCGGTGTCTATGAAAGTGCTGAAATACATAAAAAATTAGAAGAAGTGAAAAAAGCGAAGAAGCCGATTTACGTATCTATGGGTTCAATGGCAGCTTCTGGCGGCTACTACGTGTCAACTCCAGCGAAGAAAATCTTTGCTTCACCTGAAACATTAACAGGGTCGTTAGGGGTCATCATGCAAAGCTTAAATTATTCTAAGCTCGCAGATAATCTAGGTATTAAATATGAAACGATTAAGAGCGGGAAATTCAAAGATATCATGTCTCCAAACCGTGATATGACAAAAGATGAGCGCAACATCATGCAAAGCATGGTCGATAACTCTTATGAAGGATTTGTCAAAGTAATCTCGGAAGGACGTGGCATGTCAAAACAGGAAGTCAAGAAAATTGCCGACGGCCGAGTATATGACGGGACACAGGCAAAATCGAACGGATTAGTCGATGAGCTTGGGTATTATGAAGATGCATTAAAAGCGATGAAGAAAAATGAAAAAGGCTTAAAAGGAGCAACAGTGGTCAGCTATTCTCAAAGCTTTGGCTGGAACTCTCTCTTCAACATGAGTGCAAGCAAGCTCTTTAAAAGCGAAATTGATTTTCTGAATTTAAAAGAAACACTGGCTGGCTCAAATGGGTCTAAACCGATGTATCTCTATTCAAAATAAAGGAGGGATCATAGATGGATTCTACATTCGATGAAGTAAGCGAAAGCCGCAGCCAAGAGGAAGAATCGAAGCCGGCCTTTGTGAAGCGCGCTTCAATTGAAGCACAGGCGTTTGCAGGTTTTTGGATTAGATTTTGGGCATTTATTCTTGATTGGCTCGTCGTCTGGGGTGTAAACCATTTGACGGTTTCTCCAATCTTTAGTCTGTTTGGCTGGTCCAAAGGAGGGGGATGGTTTTCTCCATTTTCCGTCACAACGACGATTGTATTCCTCCTTTATTTCGCCATCATGACGAAAATCTTTCAACAAACACTTGGCAAGATGGTGTTTGGAATTAAAGTGGTCTCACTTCAGCCTGAGAAGAAGCTGGCATGGGATGTTATTTTCTTTAGAGAGATTGTGGGGCGCTACATTAATACGATCTTTATTCTCTATGCTATCGTTGGGTTCTCACCGAAAAAGCAAGGGGTTCATGATTACTTTGCCGATACGGTGGTCGTCCATGAACATTTATATGAAAAAACAGAATCAAACGTATAATCAGAGGAGTTTGGCCGGGTACCGGTCAAACTCTTTTTTGTTGATTGGGTATAAAATCCAGAATGAGAGCCATAATCGTAGGGGAAGCATCATTTGTTATGGAGGAAGTGAGCACAGTGCTTTACGTTTGGATCGCAGCGTTTTTGCTTCTTGTGATCTTGTTGATTTTCATGAAAGTAACCATTTCGCTGGACTATTCGCATACAAACGACAATGACCACATTGCACTGAAGGTCATCACCTTATATGGATTGGTCAGACTCAAAAAAGATATTCCGATGGTGAGGGTCAATCCAGAAGACCAAACGATTGATATTCGTGAAAAGAAAATGGAAAGCGCTAAAAACCCTGATCACGAAAAAGAATCGATGCATAAAAAAGTAGGAAAGCGTGATATGAAGCAAATCCTTCATCAAATGGAGCGCATCACAAAAGAGATTGTCGATTTAAACCGGATCATGCGCAAATTCTTCATTCACATAAGGGTTGTCTCATTTCATTGGTCGACATGGATCGGCTTTCATGACGCCGCTTTAACAGGTGTAGCAGCTGGCGGTGTGTGGTCAGTGAAAGGAGCACTGCTTGCCTTTATGCAGGAGCATCTCACCTTTAAGCATAAACCGGTGTATGAAGTCATTCCGGCCTTTCAGCACAATGTGTCACAGACTCAGTTTACATGTATAGCATATTTTCGTATTGGACATGCTATGCTTGCAGCCATTCGTTTACTTGTCCATTGGTTAAAAGGAAGAAAGGCGAGAAAAAGTGCCTCTCTTCAAGCAACGAAGAATGAATCATCTGTTTAAGGAGGAACCCGAAAATGGCAGATCATCCAATCCAAGGTCTCATGAAGACAGCGATGGAAAACTTAAAAGAAATGATAGATGTGAATACAATCATCGGCGATCCAGTCGAAACCCCTGACGGCAGTGTCATTCTCACTGTGTCAAAGGTTGGTTTTGGATTTGCAGCCGGCGGCAGTGAATTTAACGGGAACCAAAAGAAAGAAAAACGTTCTGATGAACAGGAACGAAAAGAGCCGAGACTCCCATTTGGCGGCGGAAGCGGCGGCGGGGTGTCGATTACACCAATCGCCTTCTTAATTGTTGGAACAAACGGAGTTCGAATGCTTCATTTGGATGAACACACACATCTGCTCGATAAAATATTGGATTCTGCTCCTCAAGCAATTGAACGTCTTCAGCACATGTTTAAGAAGGATGAGCGGGAGCACCGTCACAAAGAACGAAAACTAGATGACATAGACCTTTAAAAAGTTAGCTGCGCTGCAGTTAACTTTTTTTGTAAAAGGGACAATTAGGCTTTGCAGTTTTTTGCTTTCTCTACTATGATAGAACCATACATTTGAAAAGGGAGGAATTGTTTTGGCATCGATCACATTTAAAGGAAGTCCTGTCACGCTTGTAGGAAATGAAGTAAAAGTAGGCGAGCAGGCTCCTGATTTTACGGTATTAACGAACTCACTTGGAGAAGTTTCACTTTCTGATTTAGCAGGAAAAGTGACGATCATCTCAGTGATTCCTTCTATTGATACAGGTGTGTGTGACGCACAAACAAGACGTTTCAATGAAGAGGCAGCGGGTTTAGGTCCGGTCAATATTTATACGATTAGTGCAGACCTTCCATTTGCACAAGCACGCTGGTGCGGAGCAAACGGAATTGAAAATGTCGAAACATTATCTGATCACAGAGATATGTCATTTGGTGAAGCATTCGGAGTGTATATGAAAGAATTGCGTTTATTGGCACGCGCAGTCTTTGTATTAGACCCTAACGGAAAAGTGGTTTACACTGAATACGTAAGTGAAGCAACGAATCACCCAAATTATGAAAAAGCCATTGAAGCTGCAAAATCACTGTTATAAAAGCAGCATCGACAAGAGCTCCGGCTTCATCCTGGGGCTCTTTTCAATGAGAACATATAGCTTTTAACAAAGCGAGGAGAGAAAAGCATTGCAGAAAGATCAAGTAAGTACTATTTTTGAACTGCTCGATACAGCTTCTATTCGATTAAAAAAGGAACAGGGCATTTCCTATATTGAAGCATTGGCAGAAGCAGGAGAAGCCTTTTTCCAAGCAAATGATCGAAACGGTTTATTAAAGGATTTAATAGAAAAGGCAGATTTTGCTTCTTATGATCATGAGCAGATTCGTAAAGCGTTTCAGCTCGCCGTATTGAAAGGTCAAAAGGATATTTCTCATCCAAATCGCCAGATGACACCAGATACGATTGGACTGTTTGTCAGCTATTTGGTGAATAAATTTTTAGACGGTCAAAAAGAGCTTGTAGTCTTTGATCCAGCAGCGGGAACAGGAAACTTACTTCTTGCTGTTTTAAATAATCTCACTGCAGAAACAAAACGCGGCTTTGCATCTGAAATTGATGATGTGCTCATTAAAATTGCTTGGGCCCAAGCGAATTTAGAGGAGAAAGAAGTTGAGCTTTTCCACCAGGACAGTCTTGAGCCGCTTCTGATCTCACCGGCAGATGTCACTGTATGCAGTCTCCCAGTGGGCTATTATCCAAATGATGAGCGTGCAGCAGACTTTGAATTAAAGGCAAAAGAAGGACATGCCTTTGCCCATTATTTATTCATTGAACAAAGCCTTCGCTACACAAAAGAAGGCGGCTTCTTATTCTTCATCATTCCAAATGATTTGTTTGAAGGAAAAGAGAGCGTACAATTAAAGGATTTCATCAAAGATCATGCGTATATGAATGCGTTAATTCAGCTGCCAGTGTCCATGTTTAAGGATAAAAAACACGCCAAAAGCTTATTTGTGATGCAAAAGAAAAAAGAAGGGCTGAAAGCACCAAAACGAATGCTGTTTGCCAATCTTCCATCTTTCTCACAGAAGGAAGCAATGGTCGGTGTGATGAGAAAATTAGACCAGTGGTTTATAGAAGAAAAAGAAACGAAAGAATAGCCAGAGTGATTTCTGGCTATTTCAGCGTGTAGACAAACCCTCGCATTCGCCCGCAGTTCTGCGCTCCGGTGCTCACGAATCCCAAATTCGCTCTGCTCCGGTGCTCGCCCTTCCTAGATCTGCAAAGGTTTTCTATCATGCTGAAAAGAAAACAAAGAGCTAAAATAAAAATCATTTTAGCTCTTTGTCAATAATCTGGATATTTTACTATTCAGAAAATAACGACTTATTGATGTAAGCGATAACAGTTTGAAGGTGCACTTGAAATGCAAAGTTTTCAATGTTTAAATGAAAAAGTCAGATATTTTTCGGACTTATCGTTAAACTATAAAAGACCCGTCAAACAGGTTGAATATAGCACCGGAAAAAACGTGAAACCTTATATAACAACTGAGTAAAAGGAGCGACAGTAATGTCCAAAATTATTGCAATCAACGCAGGAAGCTCATCTCTTAAATTCCAATTGTTCGACATGCCAGAAGAAACCGTTTTAACAAAAGGGCTTGTTGAAAGAATCGGAATGGACAACAGTATCTTCACGATTTCTGTAGATGGAGAAAAGAAAACAGAAGTGACAGATATTCCAGATCACGCAGTAGCGGTCAAAATGCTGCTTGAAAAACTAACTGAATTTCACATCATCAAAGACTTTAATGAAATTGATGGCGTAGGACACCGCGTTGTTCACGGCGGAGAGAAATTCAGCGATTCTGTTCTTTTAACTGATGAAGTGATCAATGACATTGATCAGCTTTCAGAGCTTGCACCACTTCACAATCCTGCAAACGTTGTAGGAATCAAAGCATTCAAACAAATTCTGCCTGACGTACCAGCGGTTGCTGTGTTCGATACAGCATTCCACCAAACTATGCCAGAGCAGTCTTACCTATACAGCCTTCCGTACGACTACTACAAAAACTTTGGTATTCGTAAATACGGATTCCACGGGACAAGCCACAAGTTCGTTACAGAGCGTGCAGCAGAGCTATTAGGCCGTCCGCTTGAAGAGCTTCGTCTAATTTCTTGCCACCTTGGAAATGGTGCGAGTATTGCAGCAGTTGAAGGCGGAAAATCAATCGATACATCTATGGGCTTTACACCACTTGCAGGTGTTGCAATGGGTACACGTTCTGGTAACATTGACCCTGCCCTTATTCCATTTATTATGGAAAAAACAGGACATACTGCTGAAGAAGTGCTTTCTACTTTGAATAAGAAGAGTGGTCTTTTAGGTGTGTCTGGTCTGTCAAGTGACCTTCGTGATATCGAAGAAGCAACAGAAGAAGGAAACGACCGTGCAGAAGTTGCTCTTGATATTTTTGCGAGCCGTATTCATAAATATATCGGTTCTTATGCAGCAAGAATGAATGGCGTAGATGCGATCATCTTCACAGCTGGAATCGGTGAAAACAGTTCAGAAGTAAGAGCACGTGTACTTCGTGGTCTAGAATTCATGGGCGTTTACTGGGATCCTTCCCTAAACAACATGAGAGGCGAAGAAGCATTCATCAGCTATCCGCACTCTCCTGTAAAAGTGATCGTCATCCCTACAAACGAAGAAGTAATGATTGCAAGAGACGTTATGCGTTTAGCGTAATCAAGTTTGAAAAGCTCTTTTCCAATAAGGAAAAGAGCTTTTTTCTGTTGAAAGCAGCATGCTATAATGTTGTCCAATATGAAGCAAAAGGGAGCGGTGCGAAAGATGAGCGTGACAGAACATAAACGTGAGGCGAAAGAAAGGCTTTATGTGAAAGTCATTACGGTCAGTGATACAAGAACGAAAGATACAGATAAAAGCGGCCGTCTGATGATTGATTTGCTCAAAGAACAGGGACATCTTGTTCTTGCATACGATATTGTAAAAGATGATATAGGATCGATTCAAGACGCTGTGCTCGAAGGAACAAGCGAACCGAAAATAGATGCCGTCTTGTTAAATGGCGGAACAGGTATTGCCGCAAGGGATGTGACCATTGAAGCGATCACTCCTCTTTTTTCCAAGGAACTGCCTGGCTTTGGTGAAATCTTCCGCATGCTCAGTTATACAGAAGACATAGGTTCAGCTGCTATTTTATCCAGGGCAACGGCAGGGGTCGTCAATCAAAAGGCTGTCTTTGCCACGCCGGGATCTACCGGAGCCGTTCGTTTAGCCATGACCAAACTCGTGATTCCAGAGCTTCCTCATGTCTTACGAGAGCTTGAAAAGGATCAAAAATAGCCCAAAATGACTCTGCCAAGAAAATTTGGCAGAGTTTTTTTCATAAAGGGGTTGAAAAAACAATTTTTCCTTGTTACAGTGTATACATACTAAATGCATGTTTATAAATTAAAACTTATTTTTATGCAAAAAACATTCACAGAATCAAAACAAGCGAGAGGAGCTTTTCAATCATGTCACAAAATAAAAAAGTCGTATTAGCATATTCCGGAGGTCTTGATACCTCTGTTGCAGTTAAATGGTTACAAGAGCAAGGATACGAAGTCGTTGCTTGCTGCCTGGACGTAGGTGAAGGAAAAGATTTAGCATTCGTTCAACAAAAAGCACTTCAAGTCGGAGCTGTTCAATCATACATGATTGACGCAAAAGAAGAATTTGCTGAAGAGTTTGCACTCACTGCATTACAAGCACACACAATGTATGAAGGAAAATATCCACTAGTATCTGCACTATCCCGTCCGCTTATTGCAAAAAAATTAGTGGAAGTAGCAGAAAAAGAAAATGCAGTAGCAGTTGCTCATGGATGTACTGGAAAAGGGAACGACCAAGTTCGTTTTGAAGTATCCATTAAAGCATTGAATCCAGACCTAGAAGTTCTTGCACCAGTGCGTGAATGGAAATGGTCTCGTGATGAAGAAATCGATTATGCACAAAAACACGGTATTCCAATTCCGATTAACTTAGACAGCCCATATTCAATCGACCAAAACCTTTGGGGCAGAAGTAACGAATGTGGCATTTTAGAAGATCCTTGGGCTGCGCCGCCAGAAGGTGCATACGATCTGACAAATCCACTTGAAAAAACGCCTGACACACCTGAAATCATTGAAATCACGTTTGAAAAAGGAAAACCGACAGCCATTGACGGTATCCAGTATTCATTATCTGATCTCATCCTTCATTTAAATGAAGTCGCTGGTCAGCATGGTGTTGGCAGAATCGATCACGTTGAAAACCGTCTTGTCGGCATCAAATCTCGCGAAGTGTACGAATGCCCAGGTGCAGTCACACTTCTAAAAGCGCATAAAGAGCTTGAAGACTTAACACTAGTCAAAGAAGTCGCACACTTTAAACCAATCGTAGAACAAAAAATGGCTGAATTAATATACAACGGCTTATGGTTCTCACCGCTTAAAGAAGCACTAGATGCATTCTTACAAGAAACACAGCAGAACGTAACGGGTGTTGTACGTGTGAAACTATTTAAAGGTCATGCCATTGTAGAAGGACGTAAATCACCATATTCACTTTATGATGAAAATCTAGCAACATATACAAAAGCAGATGAATTCGATCATGATGCAGCTGTAGGATTTATTAATCTTTGGGGCTTACCGACAAAAGTAAACAGCATCGTGAATAAAAAGGAGCAGGTTAAAGCATGAAAAAGCTTTGGGGAGGCCGATTTCAAAAAACACCAGAAAAATGGGTCGATGAGTTTGGCGCGTCCATTCATTTCGACAAACAATTAGTCAAAGAAGATCTGACCGGCTCCCTTGCTCATGCAAGTATGCTGAATAAATGCGGTATCCTCGGCGATGAGGAGGCCGCTGCCATCAAAGACGGACTAAATACGCTCATGAAAAAGGCAGAGGCGGATGAACTGGAATTCTCAGTGGATTATGAGGACATTCATTTAAACCTTGAGAAAATGCTCATTGATGAGATTGGTCCGCTTGGCGGCAAATTGCACACAGCGAGAAGCCGGAATGATCAAGTTGCAACCGATATGCACTTGTATTTGAATAACCAAGTCGAGCATATCATTGAACTGATCTCTTCCTTTCAAACGGTGCTTGTAGAAAAGGCAGAACAGCACGTTGAAACGATTTTTCCAGGATATACACACCTGCAGCGTGCACAGCCTATTTCGTTTGCCCATCATATGCTCGCCTATTTCTGGATGCTTGAGCGTGACAAAGCGCGTTTCCAAGATTCATTAAAGCGAATTAACGTGTCGCCGCTTGGATGCGGTGCGTTAGCAGGAACGACATTCCCGATCGATCGTGAATATACAGCAGAGCAGCTTGGCTTTGACCACATTTACGAAAACAGCCTCGATGGTGTGAGTGACCGGGACTTCATTTTAGAGTTTTTGTCTAATAGCAGTCTTGTGATGATGCACCTCTCACGTTTTTGTGAGGAAATCATTTTATGGTGCTCGCAAGAATTCAAATTCATTGAACTTGATGACACGTATGCAACAGGCAGCAGCATGATGCCGCAGAAGAAAAACCCGGATATGGCTGAATTAATCCGCGGGAAAACAGGCCGTGTGTATGGCAACCTGATGGGGCTTCTCACGATTATGAAAGGCTTGCCGCTTACGTATAACAAAGACCTTCAAGAAGATAAAGAAGGCATGTTTGATACAGTGAAAACCATCGCTGGCAGCCTGCAAATCTTCACAGGCATGATCCAAACGATGACAGTGAACGAAGATGTCATGAAAAAGGCAACAAAAGAAGATTTCTCAAATGCGACAGAAGTGGCAGACTACCTTGCGAAAAAAGGCATGCCATTCCGTGAAGCACACGAAATCGTTGGCAAGCTTGTGTATACATGTATTCAAAAAGGCATCTATCTAAGTGATCTTTCTTTTGAAACATTCACAGAAGCAAGCGATCTTTTTGAACAAGACATTTACACTGTTCTTGATCCATATGTTGCGGTTGAAAAAAGAACAAGTGCAGGCGGAACTGGATTCAAACAAATTCAGCTCGCTTTAGAAAAAGCAAAAGCCTGCCTGGCATAACTTATCAAAACCATTCGTTTATACGGATGGTTTTTTTGTCATGGAAAAAGGAGATTGATGATCATTGGAGAAATGAAAGCATACCTGCGTCAAGCAGAAGAGGGAGTGACAGCAGATCATGAAGAAAACGCTTGAGGCTTTGTTTCATCAACCACTCGTATCAGTGAAAACGTTAGGAGAACAATATGACGGACGGGCTAATGATGTGTGGCTGATCTCCTTACAAGATAAAACGGAATATGTAGTCAAATCTCCTAAAACTGCAAGAGAAGAAAGTGAATTTGTTTCTGGGATCAAAATGATCTATGGAGTAGATGACCGTACTGTAGAAGAGCATATCGATCAAATCAATCAAAAGCTGTCTCATACGAATTCCTTTCATATTCCAAAAGTTGTTCGTAAAGTGAAGAAGGCAGGGAGACATTTTTATGTAATGGAAAAAGTAGAAGGAACACCTTGTACATCTTTTGAGGGACGTTCATCAGACTTTTATAAGGATTATGGGAGGAAACTAGCACATCTTCATTCATATCGTACTGACATTTTTGGTGCAGTCTACGGAGCTGAAAAGAAGCATTTGAGAGAATTCCATGCTGTGTTAAAAAAGGCTGTATCCAAACTCATAGGCCGCTATTACGCTGATCAGCAAGAATTTCACTGTTATGCAGAAATTGTGCTGCAAAAGATTGAAAAGCTAAAGCCCCCTGATTCAGCAAGTCTCATTTTAATTGATTTAGATCCGTCTCAATATATTGAAAAAGATGATCAAGTGACGAGTTTAGTTGATACAGAATATGTCGTATATGGACCAGCTGCGTTTGATTTTATTGCATTGGAATACCTTTTGACGAAAGAATCTGCCCGCAATGTTCAGTTGGGCTATGAAGAGATTTGCCCGCTTCCTCATGATCTTTATGAGGTGAGAGAGTGCTATCGTTTTGTTTCTCTGCTGCTCGATATCCATGGCTCATGGGATTTGAAAAAGTGGATGAATCACCCTATATTGTTTGACTCATATCAATAAAGGGTTCATAAGTGCGCCAGATGCCGGTTTATAGTAAAGTAAAGATAACAAAAGAAACACGTGAACTTGCAACCTTTGCTTTAGGAGGAGATTGTGTGCGACACGCATTAATAACAGCGGGTTCTAAAGGACTTGGCCGGAAAGTTACCGAGTCTTTACTGAATATGGGGTATTCTGTGACAGTGAATTATCGAAGTGATGATGAAGCTGTCCGGCAGATGAAAGAAGAATTACACCAGTACGAAGATAAGCTTCAATTTGTCCAAGGTGATGTGACAAAAAAAGAAGATTTGAAAAACATGGTAGAGCTGGCAGCAGAGCGATTTGGACGGATTGATGCCTTGATTAACAATGCCGGTCCTTATATTTTTGAACGAAAAAAATTGGCGGATTACTCTGAAGATGAATGGTATCAAATGATAGAAGGCAACCTATCAGCAGTATTCCATTTGTTCCGAATGGTCATCCCAACGATGAGAAAACAAGGCTTTGGCCGCATTATCACTTATGGCTTCCAAGGTGCAGACCATGCGCCAGGCTGGATGCACAGATCAGCCTTTGGAGCGGCAAAAGTGGGCCTTGCGTCATTGACGAAAACGATTGCGATTGAAGAAGCCGAAAATGGCATCACTGCTAATATGGTTTGTCCAGGCAAAATCGTTGGAGACATGAAAGAATCGACAATAGAGAAAGCCCGTCAAATCAAAGACGATGAAACGCCGATAGGCAGGTCTGGCACTGGAGAGGATATAGGGCGTATCATTTCATTTCTATGCGATGACCGTTCAGATCTCATTACAGGGACCGTCATTGAAGCAACAGGTGGTCTTAACGTCATTCACAGGCATTAAGTTTTTCAGCTTTTTATAGAGGGAATAAATGATATGAGATCAAAATTGAAAGGTGGATATACTACATGAAAGCTACATATCATGGACATTCAGTTGTACACATTGAAACAAACGGATATCATATTTGGATTGACCCATTTTTAAATGGAAATAAGCATACAGAGATCAAACCGCAAGATGTGAAAGCGGATGTCATTTTACTGACACATGGACATGGAGATCACCTTGGTGACACCATTGAAATTGCTAAAAATAATGACGCTCTCGTCGTTGCGCCAAATGAGCTTGCCGTTTATTTAAGCTGGCAAGGGGTGAAAACGCACCCGCTTCATATCGGCGGCGGACGTGAGTTTGAATTTGGTAAAGTGAAGCTCACGCAAGCGTTCCACGGTTCAGCTGTCATTGATGAAGAAACGAAAACAATTACGTATACAGGGATGCCATCAGGTATTTTATTTACCGCAGAGGGTAAAACAATTTATCATGCAGGAGACACTGCACTCTTTTCAGATATGAAACTGATCGGTGAACTGAATCATATTGAGCTCGCATTCCTTCCAATTGGTGATAACTTCACAATGGGACCGGAAGATGCAAGAATCGCAGCAGAATGGCTGCGGGCAAAACAGGTCGTTCCGATTCACTACAGCACATTCCCGCCAATTGAACAGGACCCGCATGCATTTGCAGACAGCCTGCATGGCGGCGTCGGTCATGTGTTAAACAGCGGGGAATCAATCGACATTTAATCCTCATATGAAAAAAGCTGGCACACAAATGCCGGCTTTTTTTATTTGCCTTCATCTGCCGAAAGAAAAGACAAATTGCTATTAAAAGCCTCCTGCCCTTATAATGAAACATAGATGAAAACGCTGAAAACAAAAAGGGTGAACGGGATTGGCGACAAAGCATGAGCAAATTTTATCGTATATTGATTCATTAGATGTCGGAGAGAAAATTTCTGTCCGGCGCATAGCGAAAGAAATGAAAGTGAGTGAAGGTACCGCTTACCGGGCCATCAAAGATGCTGAAAATAAAGGATTCGTCAGTACCATTGAACGAGTCGGCACCATTCGAATTGAACAAAAGAAAAAAGAAAATATTGAAAAACTCACATATGCAGAAGTGGTCAATGTTATTGATGGTCAGGTCCTTGGAGGACGCGCCGGCTTACATAAAACGTTAAATAAATTTGTTATCGGAGCGATGGAGCTGGACGCAATGATGCGCTATACGGCTGCTGGCAACCTGCTCATCGTCGGAAACCGGATCAATGCCCATAGGCAGGCATTAGAGGCAGGGGCGGCTGTGCTGGTCACAGGCGGATTCTCAACAGATGATGAAATCATTCAGCTCGCAGATGAGCTGGAGCTGCCGATTTTATCAACAAGCTACGATACATTTACCGTCGCGGCTCTCATTAACAGAGCCATTTATGACCAATTAATTAAAAAAGAAATTGTGCTTGTAGAAGATATTTTAACGCCGATTGAACGCACCGTGTATTTATCACCAGAGGATAAGCTTGAAAAATGGTATGAAAAGAATTATGAAACTGGCCACGGCCGTTTCCCGGTCGCAGATGATCAAATGAAGATTCACGGAATCCTCACCTCAAAGGATATTGCGGGGCATGACCGCTCCACACCGATTGAAAAAGTGATGACGAAAAATCCGCTGACGGTCATTGGCAAAACATCTGTCGCCTCAGCTGCACAAATGATGGTGTGGGAAGGCATTGAGGTACTGCCAGTTGTGGATGATCATGCGAAGCTGATCGGTATGATCAGCCGTCAGGATGTGCTCAAGGCGCTCCAAATGATTCAAAAGCAGCCGCAGGTCGGAGAAAAGCTGGATGATGTTGTCTCAAGAGGATTTAAAGAAGCCGATACAGAGAAACCAAAAGCGGATGCGGTTTATCAGTACGAGGTTACCCCGCAAATGACGAACCAGCTTGGAAATATTTCATATGGGGTGTTCACACAAATTTTAATCGAATCTGCCAACCGCTTCTTAAAATCTCATAAAAAGGGCGAACTGATCGTCGAGAGTCTCTCTGTCTATTTCTTAAAGCCGGTCCAAATGGAATCCACCATCCAGATTAAGCCGAATATTTTAGAAGTAGGACGCAAGTTTGGAAAGCTGGAAGTGGAGGTTTATCACCAATCGAATATCGTAGGCAAAGCGATGCTGATGGTGCAGCTGATGGAAAGAGGATAATGATAAAAAGGGCGAACTCATGTCGCCCCTTTCCTTATTACGCGTGATCTTTTTCGCCTTCCTTTAAAAAGAGCGGAAGATAATGCTTGTAGGCTTTATACCCAGCCCACGTACTGCCGATACCAACAGCAACAAAAATAAATCCGATGACAAATGCGAGTGACGAGCGGTTTAAAAATAATTGATTCACACCGAAGAGCAGGACAAAGCAGCCAAGGGCCATACTGGATTTCGCCGACCAGAATTTTTTCTCGACTGGCCGGTTCGTACGGACATTTTTTGCTTTGTAGTATAAATAAAACATGGCAGAACAAATAATAAACACAATCAAAACAAGCATGTGCCAAGCCTCCATTGTAAGTGGTTACAACCCTATTTTAAACGTAAATAGGCTTGCTTACTAGAATAAATTGTCTATTCCTCACTTTTCCGTCACGATAGATTATGATTTAATAATAAAAAGAGTATCGCATGAGAAGGAGTTTTTATGAAAAAAGAACTGATTAGAACCATATCATTATATGACACCATCATCATCCATAGACATGTAAGACCAGATCCTGATGCGTATGGATCGCAGTGCGGCCTTACGGAAATCTTGCGTGCCACCTATCCAGAAAAAAATATTTATGCGACAGGAACGCCCGAGCCATCCCTTTCATTTTTATATGAACTCGATGAGGTACCAGATGACGTGTATAAAGGGGCCCTTGTCATTGTCTGTGATACGGCCAATCAAGCAAGAATCGATGATCAGCGCTATTTAATGGGTGATAAGCTGATGAAAATCGACCATCACCCGAATGAAGATCCTTATGGTGATTTGCTTTGGGTGGATACAGAGGCAAGCTCTGTGAGCGAGATGATTTATGAATTGTACTTAGAGGGGAAAGAAGAAGGATATCAGCTGAATACAAAGGCAGCTGAATTGATCTATGCCGGCATTGTAGGAGACACAGGCCGCTTCCTTTTCCCAAACACAACGAAAAAGACACTCAAATATGCAGGGGAACTTATCGAATATCCATTTTCATCTTCAGATCTTTTCAATCAATTGTATGAGACAGATTTGAATGTCGTGAAATTAAATGGCTATATTTTTCAACATATTTCTTTGTCAGAGAACGGGGTTGCATCTGTTTTCATTAAGCGTGAAATTTTGGAATCGTTCCAAACAACAGCGCAGCAGGCCTCACAGCTTGTTGGGACACTAGGGAATATTGCAGGCATTAAGGCATGGGTCTTTTTTGTGGAAGAAAACGATCAGATTCGTGTGAGATTCCGCTCTAAAGGCGTCGTCATTAACACCATTGCGAAAAAATATCATGGAGGCGGCCACCCGCTTGCAGCCGGTGCGTCCATTTATGATTGGGCCGTAGCAGATGAGATTTTGCGTGATTTAGAGGAAGTATGTAAATCATCATCATAAGAGAGGAGGGATATGAAGTCCCTTCTCTCTTTTTTGTCATGGAGAAAAGGGTTATTTGGATACAGGAATAAACCAGCAGCCGATGTCTGTTGAATCTTCATAGGCTTGGAGATTTTGATGCTTTAATTCTTTTTTAATTAAATGAGCCATCATTTCTGTCTCAGCATAAGCACACATGCCGTCTTTGATCCGGCTTGCTTTGTCTCGTGCCATTTGACGATAGCTGTAAACCTCCATTGTCCTCACCTCTTTCTATTTAAGATCTCGTTCTACTTTTAGTGTATAAAAATGAAGCGTGAAAAGAAATCATTGAGGGCAGAAATTCATAAAAATTCCACAACCTCTTTATTCAGCAAATGAAATACGTACTTCAAGTGAAAGCTTCGTATAAATTGTCAGCTCTGTCACTTTCGCGCGATATGCCTTTTCCCGAATGGTATATTCTTTATTTTCCACTGTCCGTTTTAGTAATTCCTTTGTTTTATAGACACTTTCAATATCTTTTGTAATGACTTCTGAGATATCCTCCTTGACCTGATCTTCAAACTTTAGCGTATCTGGCTCTGGGATTTTATATTGCTCACGATTCACGAGATGAACATCTACGCTTTGGATCAGCAGCCGCTTCTTATTATCCTCATTTAACTTATGCAAATCTTCCCGATAGAGTGTGATTTGTTCTTTCAGACTGTCCATATGATGCTGCTGGCTTCTCAGCAGTGTCACTTGCTTTTCCTGAAAGGTTCCGTATGTAAAGAGAAAAATAAGCCAGCTTACAATCGCACCAAACATCATTCCTGCAAAAAAACGCTGCCAGCCTGGGCGTTTATACAGCTCCGGCACCCTCATGATGACACATGCTCCTGGGTAAGCCACGTAATAATGAGATACCCCGTTTGTGCACCGCCCATGGCAGAGATAATTAATAAAATCTGCTTGAAAATATCACGCGTGTTTCCTTCGAAAATGCCTCGTTCAAAGCTATAAACAGCATCAAATGTTCCGCCGATAGCGGCGACAAGCGCCCAAATCTTTAAACGGTTGGCAAGACTAGTAATAATGGATAAAGGCGGCTGACCAGATAAATACGCACCAACACCGCCTATGATAGCACCACCCAAAATGACCCCAAGGGCGATAAAGTAACAGCTGATAAAATTCGGAATAAAAGCTTCCTTCACATCCATTTTGTCCACCTCACTCTATTCAATATATGGCGTGTGCTGGACAAGTATGAACGGACAGAAAAGAAAGAACATTTGTTTCTCATCGCATCGCGTTTTATAATGAAAGAATGACTTTAGACGAAAGGAGTGGATTAAGCATGTCTTATGTTCATCTTCAGGTCCACAGTGGATACAGCTTGTTAAGCAGTGCAGCTAAAGTAAAGGAGCTTGTGCTGAAAGCAAAAGAACTTGGCTGCAAGGCGCTTGCTCTTACCGATGACCATGTGATGTATGGCACGGTTGAATTTTATAAGGAATGTAAAAAACATGGCATCAAGCCGGTTATCGGTTTAACAGCTTCTGTCTTCATAGATGAACAAGAGACAGAGGCTTATCCCTTGGTACTCCTTGCAAAAAACAATGAAGGCTATCAAAACCTAATCAAAATCAGCAGTGTGCTGAAATCAAAATCAAAAGCCGGATTGAAAGAGAAATGGCTCAAAAGCTATCACCGCGGGCTCATTGCCATCACACCAGGCGCATCTGGGTATATTGAAACGCTTTTGCAGCATGATCAGTTAGAAGAAGCGCGTGAAGCCGCCAACCAATTGAAGCATATATTCGGCGAGGGACATGTGTATATCGCACTTCAGCCATTTCAGCAGGACGAATCGCTCGCCGGCAAACTGCGGGACGTCTCACAAAGTGCAGACATTCCTCTTGTTGCGACGGGTGATGTTCACTATATCAATCGAGAAGACAAAATGGCTTATACGTGCTTAAAAGCGATTAAAGCAGGTAAGCAGCTTTCAGAGATAGAGGAAGACCGAGGAGAAAAGCATTTCAGATCCTTTGAAGAAATGTTGGAATGGTATAGAGATGATCGAGAGCTGCTGACAAGAACGGTGGAGATTGCAAACCGCTGTGAAGTTGATTTAAATCTTGGGCAGACAAAACTCCCATCCTATCCAACTCCTGATCAATCAACAGCAGATCAGTTTTTACGCAGAGTGTGCGCGGAAGGGATGAAGCAAAGAAAGCTTGCTTCAAATGACATGTATGTCAAAAGGCTTGAATATGAGCTGAGCATTATCCAAAAAATGAATTTCAGTGATTATTTTCTCATTGTGTGGGATTTTATGAAGTATGCGCATGACAAAGGAATTGTCACAGGCCCTGGACGGGGATCAGCAGCGGGTTCACTTGTTGCATATGTTCTGTTTATTACAGATGTCGATCCGCTCCGTCACGGTCTTTTATTTGAGCGCTTCTTAAATCCAGAGCGGATCAGCATGCCAGATATTGATATTGATTTCCCCGACACGAGAAGAGATGAAATCATTTCTTATGTAAAAGACAAATACGGAGACATGCATGTAGCGCAAATTGTCACGTTTGGAACACTTGCAGCAAAAGCTGCTTTAAGGGATGTTGGTCGTGTGATGGGAATTGATTCAAAGGCAGCGGACCGTCTTGCCAAGCTGATTCCATCAAAGCCAGGAACGACGCTGAAAGAAGCGGTGACTGCATCTTCTGAATTAAAAGCGATGCTTCAGCAATCTGAAGAGCTTCGAAAGGTCTTCCAAACTGCTTTAAAAGTAGAAGGCTTACCGAGACACACCTCGACACATGCAGCTGGCGTTGTGCTGAGCGAGGAGCCGCTGACAGAGGTCGTTCCAATTCAAGACGGCCATGAAGGTGTGTATTTAACGCAGTATGCCATGAATTATTTAGAAGATCTCGGACTTTTAAAGATGGATTTCTTAGGGCTCAGAAACTTAACATTAATTGAATCCATTAAAAACCAGATTGAAAGACAGGAAAACGTCCACATTAACTTTAGTGACATATCATATGAGGATCAGAAAACGTTTGAATTGTTATCTGCGGGCGATACAACTGGAATATTCCAGCTTGAATCACAGGGGATGCGTCAGGTGCTGAGACGCCTGAAGCCATCTAGTTTAGAAGATATCGTGGCGGTCAATGCCCTCTATCGTCCAGGTCCAATGGAAAATATCCCGCTTTTTATCGACCGAAAGCATGGCAGAGTCAAGGTCTCCTATCCTCATCCTGATTTGTATGACATATTAAAGGATACATATGGGGTCATCGTCTATCAGGAGCAAATCATGCTGATTGCAGCGAAGATGGCTGGTTTTCAGCTGGGCGAGGCAGATCTATTAAGAAGAGCTGTTTCAAAGAAGGATAAAAAGGTCCTTGATGAAGAGCGAAGCCATTTTGTTGAAGGATGCCTAAAAAAGGAGTATCCTGTTAACATTGCAAATGACGTTTATGACTTAATCGTCAAATTTGCAAACTATGGTTTTAATAGAAGCCATGCTGTTGCATATAGCATGATTGGCTTTCAGCTTGCTTATTTAAAAGCGCATTATCCGTTATATTTTATGTGCGGTCTTTTAACGAGTGTAATTGGAAATGAAGCCAAAATTGCTCAATATTTCTATGAGGCGAAGGAAAAAGGGATATCAGTGTTGAAGCCTTCTATTAATAAGAGTGAGTTTCCATTTACGGTTGAAAAAGGGGAGATCCGCTACAGCTTAAGAGCGATCAAAAATGTCGGAGTGTCAGCTGTAAAGGATATATACAGAGCAAGACAGGAAAAGCCGTTTGAAGATTTATTTGATTTTTGCGCAAGAGTATCACCAAAGAGTGTCAACCGAAAAACGATTGAAGCGCTCATTTTTTCAGGGGCGATGGATGAGTTTTATCCCAATCGTGCTTCGTTATTAGCATCGATAGATATCGCGTTAGATCACGTGTCATTTTTAAATCCAGAGGATCAGCTGGACTTTCTTGGGGATACAACCTTCTCCATTAAGCCAAAATATGCGGAGATAGAAGAAATGCCGCTTGTGGATCTCCTGCAATTTGAAAAAGAGGCACTCGGGTTATATTTATCAAATCATCCAGTACAAGCGTACCGAGACCGCTTAAGAGAGAATGGTGCAGTGGAAATCATCAGACTTTCTTCCTATATTAAGCGTAAAATCTCAATGGGTGGTCTTTTGACAAAAGTGAAATCGATTCGGACAAAAAATGGACAATCGATGGCATTTGTTACATTTGGGGATGAAACGGGAGAAATGGAAGGCGTCGTCTTTCCAGAGCAATTTAGAAAGCTGTCCCCCTTACTTGAGGAGGGCAACATGCTTTATGTTGAAGGCAGAGTAGAGGTCAGAAATGACAGCAGTCAAATCATCGTGCAAGAAGCTGCTTTGCTGGAAGAGATGGATGCAAAAAGAAAAGAGTCTGTCTACATTCGTGTGAAAGAAGAGAATCATACGCAGGAGCTGCTAGAGCAAGTAAAACGAATCCTTTCGATGCACAGCGGAGAAGCAGATGTCTATTTGTATTATGAGAAGCAAAAAAAGACGATGAGACTTCCAGATGCATACAAAGTTCATGCAGATCATGCTGTAATTTTCCAGTTAAAAGAGCTGCTCGGTGAACAAAACGTTGTGATTAAATGATGACAAATCGCCTGAATATGTTTTACAAATTCACCTATTGTGTTATCATTTTAAAGATTCTGTTTATTTAAAACTGCCAGTATGTGCTTATCAACTTAGCAAATCATTAAATCATTTTCCACTTGAAGGAGTGTTCATCACATGTCATTAAGAGAAGAAGCATTACATATGCACAAAGAGAATCAAGGCAAACTCGAATCAAAATCAAAAGTACAAGTGAAAAATGCGAAAGACTTGAGCTTGGCTTATTCACCTGGTGTTGCAGAACCATGTAAAGATATTTATGACGACACAAGCAAAGTGTATGATTATACAATGAAAGGCAATATGGTCGCTGTTGTCACAGACGGAAGCGCTGTTTTAGGACTTGGAAATATTGGTGCAGAAGCATCTCTTCCAGTAATGGAAGGGAAAGCTGTATTATTCAAAAGCTTTGCAGGCGTAGATGCCTTCCCAATCGCGCTTGCAACGAACGATGTAGACAAAATCGTTGAAACAGTGAAGCTTCTTGAGCCGACTTTTGGCGGTGTGAACCTTGAAGATATTGCAGCGCCTAACTGCTTTATCATCGAAGAGCGCTTGAAAAAAGAGACAAACATTCCAGTTTTCCACGATGATCAGCACGGAACAGCGATTGTGACAGTAGCAGGACTTGTGAATGCACTGAAGCTATCTGGAAAATCCATGTCTTCAATTAAAGTAGTGGCAAACGGCGCCGGAGCAGCAGGAATTGCGATTATCAAGCTTCTTTATCATTTCGGTGTACGTGATATCATTATGTGTGATACAAAAGGTGCTATTTACGAAGGCCGCCCGAACGGTATGAATGCAGTGAAAAACGAAGTAGCTAAATTCACGAACCAAGACCGCAAAGAAGGTTCATTAGAAGAGGTCATTGAAGGCGCAGACGTCTTTATCGGTGTTTCTGTAGCAGGCGCTTTAACAAAAGAAATGGTTGGAAAAATGGCAAAAGATCCTGTCATCTTTGCTATGGCTAATCCAAATCCAGAGATCATGCCAGAAGATGCACATGCAGCAGGAGCAAGTGTTGTAGGAACTGGCCGTTCTGACTTCCCGAACCAAGTGAACAACGTACTGGCATTCCCAGGAATTTTCCGCGGAGCATTAGATGTACGTGCAACTCACATTAACGAAGAAATGAAAATCGCAGCTGTTGAAGCGATTGCGTCTCTTGTTTCAGATGAAGAATTGTCAGCTGAATATGTTATCCCTGCACCATTTGATGCACGCGTAGCACCAGCGGTAGCAAAAGCGGTAGCAAAAGCAGCAATGGAAACTGGCGTTGCAAGAATCAAGGTCGACCCAGAAGCTGTCGCTGAAAAAACAAGAAAATTAACGATTATCGGCGAATAATCAACTGGAAAAGTGTGCACGTTCTTTCTGAAACTGGAGAAAAACGTGCACCATTTCCTCTCTTACGCGAAAATTTTTTCATCCGGAATGAGATTTTTTTGTAGACGTTCACAATTCAAACATATCAACTGCTCAGCGCCCCAAACACATATCTATTTCTCATCAATTCCCCACTGAAAAAATTGAATGAAGGATGACAGCGTTTGACAAAAAAAGTACAATAGTTTCGGTACAGTTATGACATGTCCTATAATAGTGGATGTGCGTGTAAAGAAAAAACCCTTCAAAAAGGGAGGTAGTCATTTGTCAATCAAGAATATTTTCAGTAAAAAGAAAAAATATGCATCTGTACCCTCTGAACAGGCAAGTCAAGATGTGCCTGAAGGCATCATGACCAAATGTCCGCAATGTAAAAAAATAATGCTCACCAAAGAACTAGATAAAAATTTACGTGTTTGTATGAATTGCGGCAGACATTTGCAAATGAATGCAAAACAGCGTATTGAAAGCCTTGTAGATGAAGGCACATTTGAAGAATTTAACGGGCACCTCATTTCATCAAACCCGCTCGGTTTCCCAGGCTACGAAGAAAAGCTTGAGAAAGACAGAGAAAAAACATCTTTGAATGAAGCCATTGTCACAGGTAAAGGTGAAATTGAAGGCCAAAGTGCTGTGATTGCTGTCATGGATGCCACGTTCCGTATGGGCAGCATGGGATCCGTTGTTGGTGAAAAGATCACGCTGGCGATCGAGAAAGCAAAAGCGGACAAGGTGCCATTTATTATCTTTACTGCTTCTGGCGGAGCGAGAATGCAAGAGGGAATTCTCAGTCTCATGCAGATGGCAAAAACAAGTTCAGCATTAAAACTGTTCAGCGAGGATCAAGGTTTGATTATCTCTGTGATGACGAACCCAACAACTGGCGGTGTATCAGCTAGTTTTGCGTCTCTCGGTGATTACAATTTTGCAGAACCTGGTGCTTTAATTGGTTTTGCAGGCCGCAGAATCATTGAACAAACGATTCGTGAAGACCTGCCAGAGGACTTCCAGACGGCTGAATTTTTAATGAAGCATGGACAGCTTGATGCTGTGATTCATCGTGCAGAAATGAAAGAAACCCTAGGCCGAATCTTAGCACTACACAGCACAGGAGGTGAACGAGAGTGGCTGGAGAACTAGAATTTGAAAAACCTGTCATTGAACTTCGAGCGAAAATTGATGAACTGAAAAAGTTCACACAAAACTCAGAAATGGATTTAAGTGCAGAAATTGAGCGCCTTGAAACACGTCTGAGTAAGCTTGAAGCAGACATTTATACAAATTTAAAGCCGTGGGACAGAGTGCAGATTGCTCGGCATGCGATGCGCCCAACAACTCTCGATTACATTCAAGAGCTGTTTGACAACTTTTTCGAATGTCACGGTGACCGTTTTTATGGTGATGATGAAGCGATCGTTGGAGGAATTGCCACGTTTAAAGGGCTTCCTGTCACGGTTATTGGCCATCAGCGCGGTAAAGATACAAAAGAAAACTTGCGCCGTAATTTCGGAATGCCTCATCCAGAAGGCTACCGTAAAGCGCTGCGCTTGATGAAACAAGCAGATAAATTTAATCGCCCGATCATTTGCTTTATTGATACAAAAGGAGCTTATCCTGGTAAAGCAGCTGAAGAGCGCGGACAAAGTGAAGCAATTGCGAAAAACCTATTCGAAATGGCAGGACTTCGTGTACCAGTTGTCTGTATTGTCATTGGAGAAGGCGGAAGCGGCGGCGCACTAGGCTTAGGCGTAGGAAACCACCTATTCATGCTAGAAAACTCAACATATTCAGTGATTTCACCTGAAGGTGCAGCAGCACTGCTCTGGAAGGATTCATCACTTGCGAAAAAAGCTGCAGAATCAATGAAAATTACCGCTCCAGACCTAAAAGAATTAGATATTATAGATGATGTTATTAAAGAAGTGCAAGGTGGAGCACATCGAGACGTGAAACAACAAGCAGCTTACATGGAAAAAACATTAAAACAGTCACTTACATCTTTGCTCAAACTAACGCCTGAAGAACTAGTCGAACAAAGATATGAAAAATACAAAGCAATCGGGAAAGTCTCGATTGAAAATCAATATATTGGGGTAAACTAAATAAACGTACAGCCTTTTTGGCTGGCGTTTATTTTTTTCATCTTTTTTCATGAAAACCGTCTTCATGTAAGCGCTATTTGAAAATAATTTTCTTTTGTTTTCATAAAATTTGAAACGTCTGAAAACCTTGATATGACAAGGTTTATAGCACTTGCCTTTACAGATTCCAGAGAGATTTGCTTTCATGACGTTCTTAACTTTTGTTTAAAAACGGTTTATTTAATTGTATAATAAGTACGGTTTTAGAAATTCGTATTGAAAACATCCAAATTTGCTCATGATTGTTTTCAAGCAGTGGAAATGGTATGTTTAATTCATATATGGTCTCTGAGGTGAAAAAGATGAAGCGTATAGGAGTTTTAACAAGCGGTGGGGATTCCCCAGGAATGAATGCAGCTGTGCGCGCAGTTGTAAGGAAAGCAATTTACCATAATGTTGAAGTTTACGGTATTTATAATGGATACTCAGGTCTAATTAACGGTAAAATTGAGAAACTCGAAATAGGTTCAGTAGGCGATATCATTCATCGTGGAGGAACAAAACTTTACACGGCAAGATGTCCTGAATTCAAGACAGTTGAAGGTCGTGAAAAGGGAATTGAAAACTTAAAAAAATTCGGTATTGAAGGACTTGTAGTCATTGGTGGAGACGGGTCATTTATGGGAGCAAAGAAATTAACAGAGCTCGGTTTTCCATGTGTAGGTGTTCCAGGCACGATTGACAACGATATTCCAGGTACTGATTTCACTATTGGCTTTGATACAGCACTGAATACTGTCATTGATGCCATTGATAAAATTCGTGATACAGCCACATCTCATGAACGTACATACGTAGTGGAAGTAATGGGAAGACATGCTGGTGATATTGCCCTTTGGTCAGGTCTTGCAGGCGGAGCCGAATCTATTTTGATTCCTGAAGCAGACTATGACATGGACGAAATTATTGCTAGGTTAAGAAGAGGTCACGAACGCGGCAAGAAGCATAGTATCATCATCGTTGCAGAAGGCGTAGGCAGCGGTGTTGAATTTGGTAAGCGGATTGAAGAGGAGACAAGCCTTGAAACACGTGTATCTGTCTTAGGGCATATTCAGCGCGGAGGTTCTCCGAGTGCGTTTGACCGTGTACTGGCAAGCCGCTTAGGAGCATATGCAGTCGAGCTTCTTCTTGAAGGACAAGGCGGACGCTGTGTAGGCATTCAAAGCAATGAACTCGTTCATCACGATATTTTAGAAATCTTAGATAAAAAACATACAGTCGATAAAAATATGTACCGACTTTCACAAGAGCTCTCTATATAAAACGAGAAGACCTTAGGAGGAACAGTAATGAGAAAGACAAAAATCGTTTGTACAATCGGTCCAGCAAGTGAAAGCATTGAAAAGCTGACTGAATTGATTGAAGCAGGAATGAATGTAGCCAGACTAAACTTCTCCCATGGAGATTTTGAAGAGCATGGTGCACGCATTGAAAACATACGTAAAGCAGGTAAAACATTAGGCAAGGACATTGCGATCCTTCTAGATACAAAAGGTCCAGAGATCCGTACACGTACAGTTGAAAACGGCTCAATTGAGCTAGTCGCTGGTGCTGATCTTATCGTGAGTATGGAAGACATTGTTGGAAATACGGAAAAAATTAGTGTGACATACGAAGATTTAATTCATGATGTAGAAGTAGGTTCAACGATTCTATTAGATGATGGTCTGATTGGTTTAGAAGTAAAAGAAATTAACAAGGACCGCAAAGAAATTGTCACTAAAGTCATGAATACAGGCACGCTCAAAAACAAAAAAGGCGTCAACATACCTGGCGTCAGTGTGAACCTGCCAGGTATTACAGAAAAGGATGCCAATGATATTCTGTTTGGAATTGAACAAGGCGTCGATTTCATCGCAGCTTCTTTTGTGAGACGAGCTTCTGATGTTCTTGAAATTCGTGAGCTTCTTGAAAAGAACAATGCGACTGATATTCAAATCATCCCTAAGATTGAAAACCAAGAGGGTGTTGATAACATCGACGAGATCCTTGAGGTATCTGACGGTTTAATGGTTGCGCGTGGAGATCTTGGTGTAGAGATCCCGGCAGAAGAAGTACCGCTTGTTCAAAAAATGCTGATCAAAAAATGCAATCGTTTAGGCAAGCCTGTCATTACAGCGACTCAAATGCTCGACAGCATGCAGCGTAACCCACGTCCTACCCGTGCGGAAGCAAGTGACGTGGCAAATGCTATTTTTGACGGCACAGATGCGATTATGCTTTCTGGTGAAACAGCAGCAGGAACATATCCAGTAGAAGCCGTACAAACAATGCATAACATTGCATCACGTTCAGAAGAAGCACTAAACTATAAAGCCATTCTTTCTCGCAGAAGCGAAGAAGTAGAAGTCAGCATTACAGACGCGATCGGTCAATCTGTTGCACATACAGCAATGAAGCTTGATGTAGCAGCGATTGTGACACCGACGGAAAGCGGACATACAGCAAGAATGATTTCAAAATATAGACCAAAAGCACCAATCGTAGCAGTTACTGCAAACGAATCAGTGGCGAGAAAGCTTTCACTCGTATTCGGTGTATTTGCTAAGAGCGGATCAAAAACGACATCTACTGATGAAATGCTTGAGAATGCAGTAGAAAAGTCAATTGAAACAGGCTATGTAAGACACGGCGATTTAATTGTCATTACAGCAGGTGTGCCAGTTGGTGAAACAGGTACGACGAACTTAATGAAAGTATATGTTGTCGGTGACATCATTGCGAAAGGTCAAGGGATTGGCCGTAAATCTGCATTTGGACCGGTTGTCATTGCACAAAGTGGAAAAGAAGCAGAAGAAAAAATGTACGATGGTGCGATCCTAGTTGCAAACTGCACAGATCGTGATATGATGGGAGCTTTAGAAAAAGCATCTGCCCTTATCACAGAAGAGGGCGGTTTAACAAGCCATGCAGCAGTTGTTGGACTAAGCCTTGGTATTCCAGTGATTGTTGGTCTTGACAGCGCAACAACATTATTAAAAGAAGGCGAAGAGATTACAGTAGATCCAGCACGCGGAGCGATCTACAAAGGCCGTGCGAGCGTCCTTTAATTCATCCAAGAGGGGAGTTGTCTGACTCCTCTCTTTTTTTATGTTACACTAAAAAAAGTAAACAGCTTTCGATGAAAGATACCCCATGAGGTGATATGGTTGAAGAAATATTTTCTACTATTATTAATTCTGTTCCCTGCGGTGGAAATTAGTTTATTTTTAATCTCAAGTAAAATCATTGGCATTTTGCCAACGATGCTGCTCATCGTGCTGACAAGTGCCTTAGGTGCTTATTTTGCAAGAAAACAAGGGATAGAAGCCTTCCAAAAAGTGCAGCGAGATTTGCAATATGGCAAGATGCCGGGGGGAGCGATTGTCGATGGTTTTTGTATTCTAATCGGCGGTCTGCTGCTGCTCATTCCAGGCTTCTTATCGGATATCATTGGGGCTTTGCTGCTCATTCCGGTGACGAGAAAGGGAATCAAGCCGCTCTTTGAACGCTGGCTTAGAAACATGTCTAATCGTAACCGCTACACGATCATTCGTTAAAGAGACCTTCAGGCTGAAGGTCTCTTTTATTTTTGCATGCCATACCGAATGTACTCATAAATATCTCTGAAAACTCCTGCATTACGGAACGCCTGCCACACGACAAGGGAAGCAGGGCCAATCACAAGTCCAAGAAAACCAAACCATTTTAACCCGACAAATAGCGCCACAAGCGTTGCTAAAGGATTAAGTCCGATGGATTTGCTTAAGACTTTTGGCTCTGATATTTGTCTTTGAATGAGGACGACAATATACAAAATGCCCAGTCCAATGGCGAGGGAAAGATTTCCTGTCATAGCAGAATAAATGATCCACGGTAGAAAAACAGTGCCGCTCCCGATATATGGAAGTAAATCGACGAGCCCAATACATAAAGCAACCACAAGGGCGTGCTCAACTTTTAAAATGATGAGTCCAATCAATACAATACCAATCGTCATGGCCACAAGCAGGAGCTGGGCTTTCATAAAGCCGGTAATGGCTTTTTTGATTTCAGATAAAATGGCGCGTGTATGCTGCATCCATTTTGCGGGAAAGATACGTGAGCCATATGTTTTTAACGTAAACCAATCTTTCGTGATAAAAAAAGTTGCCAGAGCAGAAAATAACAGAGTGGCTGCTGCATCAGGCAAAAGACCTAAAAACGCTGGAATAAGCTCGAGTGTTTTCGAAAGAAAAGTCCCGATTTTTGCGGCCGCTTCATCACCGAGTGCTTGAATTTGTCCCAAAATTGATTCTTTTTGACCTGCTTGAAGCGTATTAAATTGGGCCGTCATATCATGATATAAAGGCAGAATCTTGTCTGTGAAAAATTGCTCTAAAATACCAATCATTTGATCAAGATGGCCAGGCAGCACTTTTGCCAAATAAGCACTTCCTGAAATGATTTCCGCAACTAAAAGCGTCATTAACCCGGCAGCTGCGACTAAAAAGAGCAAGAGCACAATGACCACAACAAATCCTCTCGGCATTCCGGTGATCTCTTCGATTTTGCATACGGCAGGATGAATCAAACAAGACACAATAAGGGCAATCCAAAAAGGATATAAAAACGGAAAAGACTGATATAAAAAGACAACAGCAAAAACAGCAATGCTGATCATCATCAAACTTCGCAAAAAAATGGCCACATAGGCGTGATTCACACAATCCCCTCCAAAAAACAAGCATGTCCGATACTTCATTTTATTCAAAAAGATTAGTAATATGAAAAGGTCGCAATAAAAAGAAAGAAAGGAGCGGCGTATGTTTACTCAAGCAAATTTATTTTTGGTACTTTTACTCGTTATTGCACTTATTGCAAAAAACAATTCGTTAATTGTAGCGGTATCTGTGTTGATCGCGATTAAGCTGATTGGCCTGGATCAAAAAATTTTCCCGGTTCTCCAATCTAAAGGCATTAATTGGGGAGTCACCGTTATTACCATTGCTGTGCTGGTCCCGATTGCAACAGGTGACATTGGATTTAAGCAGCTTGGAGAAGCGATGAAATCTTCCTATGCTTGGATAGCTCTTGGAGCGGGTATATTAGTAGCATTAATTGCAAAAAACGGGATTGTGCTACTCGAAAATGATCCGCATATTACGGCAGCGCTTGTGTTTGGTACCATTTTGGCAGTCAGCTTATTTAAAGGTGTGGCTGTTGGGCCGCTTATCGGGGCAGGAATCGCTTATTTGGCGATGCAGGCTGTGAAATTTTTCAGCGGGTGAAAAGAGAGTGGTTCCTGCCACTTTCTTTTTTAAATTTTTTCTTGCGTGAGCTTTTGCAAAAAAACATAATTAAATATATTAAAAGAAGTAAAATCCCTTTATTCCATGCCTGATATGGGAGACTGGAAAAAAAAATATCAAAAAAAATTATAGTTAAACATTTAACAAATGTCTGATTATTGTTTATAATGGGAATAGGCTTAATTTTGAACTCATTGATCACACAAGAGATATGAGGCTAAAAGCGCTCTAACCGTATAGGTAAATGTAAGCATTTTCTTTTCTGAGCCTGTTATCTTATTCGGATTGGATAGCGCTTTCAAAAAGTGAGAATTCTGCAACGAAGGGGAATCTTTTTAAAAAGGGGAGATTGAACATGACAGCAACAAGAGGTCTTGAAGGTATCGTGGCAACAACTTCATCCGTAAGCTCAATTATTGATGATACTCTTACTTATGTAGGGTACAATATCGATGATTTAACTGAAAAAGCTACATTCGAAGAAATTGTCTACCTGTTATGGCACTTAAAGCTGCCGAATGAGCAGGAGCTGAGTGAATTAAAACAGCAGCTCAATGAAAATGCTCAGATTCCGCAAGAAATCATTGAGCATTTTAAATCTTATTCGCTCGATGGGGTTCATCCAATGTCTGCGATTCGTACAGCAGTATCTTTACTAGGTTTACTCGATGACGAATCAGAGATTATGGACAAAGAAGCGAATTACAGAAAGGCGATTCGCTTACAGGCGAAAATTTCTGGACTAGTCGCTGCGTTTTCACGCATTCGCAAAGGACTTGAGCCTGTACAACCAAAAGAAGAATACAGCTATGCTGCAAACTTCTTGTATATGCTAAATGGCGAAGAGCCGTCACCAGTAGAAATTGAAGCCATTGATAAGGCGCTTATTCTACATGCGGATCATGAATTAAACGCATCGACATTTACAGCGCGTGTATGTGTTGCTACACTATCAGATATCTACTCTGGTGTAACAGCGGCTATCGGTGCGCTGAAAGGGCCGCTTCATGGCGGCGCTAATGAAGGCGTGATGAAGATGCTTTCAGAAATTGGCGAAGTTGAAAACGTAGATTCCTATATTCATGGTAAGCTAGAGAAGAAAGAAAAAATTATGGGCTTTGGCCACCGCGTATACCGTCAAGGTGACCCGCGTGCAAAGCATCTAAAAGAAATGAGCCAGCGTTTAACAAACCTCACTGGCGAGCCGAAATGGTATGAAATGTCTGTTCGCGCAGAGGAAATCGTGACATCAGAGAAAAATCTTCCACCAAATGTTGATTTTTATTCTGCATCTGTATATCACAGTCTTGGGATTGATCATGACTTGTTTACACCAATTTTCGTGATCAGCCGATTCTCTGGATGGATTGCTCACATTCTAGAGCAATATGATAACAACCGTCTCATCCGTCCAAGAGCTGATTACATTGGACCTGATCTTCAAACCTTTGTTCCGATCAGTGAAAGAGACTAATGTTTATAGAATAAGCGGGGGCTGATTTCAAAAGGCCAATCAGCCTCTATATCAACAAAAAAAACGAATCACGTGAAAAACTTTTTTGCTTGCAGACATCAAGCCAAGAAGTTTCAAATATTCACTACATAACCTGGGAGGTAATATCATTGTCACAAGGCGAAAAAATTACAGTTACTGGCGGCGTATTGAATGTACCAAATAATCCAATTATCCCGTTTATCGAAGGGGACGGAATCGGTCCTGACATTTGGAAAGCAGCATCAAGAGTACTTGAAGCAGCTGTAGAAAAAGCTTATAAAGGTGAAAAGCAAATCACTTGGAAAGAAGTATATGCAGGTGAGAAAGCTTACAATAAAACTGGAGAGTGGCTTCCTGAGCAAACGCTTGAAGACATTCGTGAATACTTAATTGCGATTAAAGGACCACTAACAACACCAATTGGCGGAGGAATCCGTTCATTAAACGTGGCACTTAGACAAGAGCTTGATTTATTCACATGCTTACGTCCTGTTCGCTGGTTCAAAGGCGTACCTTCTCCTGTGAAACGTCCAGAAGACACAGATATGGTGATCTTCCGTGAGAACACAGAAGATATCTATGCAGGTATCGAGTATGCAAAAGGTTCAGACGAAGTGAAGAAGTTAATTGACTTCTTGAAAAACGAATTAGGTGTGAACAAAATCCGTTTCCCAGAAACGTCAGGTATCGGAATCAAGCCAGTTTCTGAAGAGGGTACATCCCGTCTTGTCAGAGCGGCTATCCAATATGCAATTGACCAAGGCCGTAAATCTGTGACGCTTGTTCACAAAGGAAACATCATGAAATTTACAGAAGGTGCCTTCAAAAACTGGGGCTACGAAGTGGCTGAAAAAGAGTTTGGCGACAAGGTCTTTACATGGGCACAATATGATCGTATTGTAGAACAAGATGGAAAAGATGCGGCAAACAAAGCGCAAAGTGAAGCAGAAGCTGCTGGCAAAATCATTGTCAAAGACAGCATTGCAGATATTTTCCTTCAACAAATCCTAACTCGTCCAGCTGAGTTCGATGTTGTGGCTACAATGAACTTAAATGGAGATTACATCTCTGATGCACTTGCAGCACAAGTTGGTGGAATTGGTATCGCACCAGGTGCGAACATCAACTACGAAACAGGACACGCTATTTTTGAAGCGACTCACGGCACAGCACCAAAATATGCTGGTCTTGATAAAGTGAATCCATCTTCTGTTCTTCTATCAGGCGTGCTTTTACTTGAGCACCTTGGCTGGCAGGAAGCAGCTGATCTAGTGATTCAATCTGTTGAAAAAACAATTGCATCTAAAGTCGTCACGTACGATTTTGCTAGATTAATGGATGGCGCAACAGAAGTAAAATGTTCTGAGTTTGCTGACGAGCTCATCAAAAACTTGTCTTGATTCTTAAACTTTAAAGTTAAAGGGGAAAAAGGAAATGGCAAACAAGCGTAAAAAAGTATCTGTCATCGGAGCAGGTTTTACTGGAGCAACTACAGCATTTCTAACAGCTCAAAAAGAATTAGCGGATGTCGTATTAGTTGATATCCCGCAGCTTGAGAACCCAACAAAAGGGAAAGCACTTGATATGCTGGAAGCAAGCCCTGTTCAAGGCTTCGATGCGAACATTACAGGCACTTCTAACTACGAAGATACAGCCGGTTCTGATGTCGTGGTCATTACGGCAGGAATTGCAAGAAAGCCGGGAATGAGCCGTGACGATCTCGTGTCCACAAATGAAAAAATCATGCGCAGCGTGACACGCGAAATCGTTAAATATTCTCCAGAAGCCATTATTGTTGTGTTAACAAACCCTGTTGATGCAATGACATATGCAGTTTATAAAGAATCAGGATTACCAAAAGAAAAAGTCATTGGACAATCGGGCATTCTTGATACAGCACGTTTCCGTACGTTTGTTGCTCAAGAATTAAACCTATCTGTCAAAGATGTGACGGGCTTTGTCCTTGGTGGACATGGCGATGACATGGTTCCGCTTGTTCGTTACTCTTATGCAGGCGGTATCCCGCTTGAAACATTGATTCCAAAAGATCGTATTGATGCGATTGTTGAAAGAACAAGAAAAGGCGGCGGCGAAATCGTAAACCTATTAGGTAACGGTAGTGCCTATTATGCACCTGCTGCTTCACTAGTAGAAATGGTTGAGGCGATTCTAAAAGATCAGCGCCGCGTCATCCCAACGATTGCATACCTTGAAGGTGAATATGGCTACGAAGGCATTTACCTTGGAGTACCAACAATCGTAGGTGGAAACGGCCTTGAGCAGATCATTGAGCTTGAGTTGACAGAAGAAGAAAGAAGTCAGCTTGACCGTTCTGTTGAATCTGTTAAGAACGTCATGAAAGTATTGTCTTAATATGAAAAAAAGAAGGCTTCTCTTATGAGGGGCCTTCTTTTTGTTTACAAAACCAATCTTGTCGAAATTTTAAATTGTCCTCTTGTTAAGCTTTCGTTAAAATGAAAGAGAAAGCATGACTTCTCGCTTTTCACATAAGATACAAAAAAACGGATGCAGGGGAAATCACTAATTGGAGGCACAACATGAATAAAAAAATATTAGTTGTGGATGATGAAGAATCGATTGTAACACTTCTAAGCTATAACCTTGAAAGGGCGGGCTATGATGTCGTCACAGCAAGAGATGGGGAAGAAGCGCTTGAAAAAGCAGCAAGTGAACAGCCTGATCTCATTGTATTAGATTTAATGCTTCCGAAGATGGACGGCATTGAAGTGTGCAAACAACTGAGAATTCAAAAAATGATGTTCCCTATTTTAATGCTGACAGCAAAGGACGATGAATTTGATAAGGTGCTCGGTCTCGAACTTGGAGCCGATGATTACATGACAAAGCCATTCAGTCCTAGAGAAGTGGGTGCTCGGGTAAAAGCCATCTTAAGAAGAGCGCAGCAATCTCAGCCTGTTCCCACGCAAGAGGAGAAGGAAGAGGTCATTGCAGACCAAATCAAAATTGGTGAACTGCGGATTTTACCAGAACACTACGAAGTCTACTTCCAAGAAGAACGCCTAGAGCTTACGCCGAAGGAATTTGAACTGCTGCTTTATTTGGCCAAGCATAAAGGACGTGTCCTCACACGTGATCTGCTGCTTAGTGCCGTTTGGAATTATGACTTTGCAGGTGACACTCGTATTGTGGATGTGCATATCAGCCACTTGCGGGACAAAATTGAAAAGAACACGAAAAAACCAACATACATTAAAACCATTCGCGGCTTAGGCTACAAATTGGAGGAGCCAAAGCCAAATGAGTAAAATTAGAACCCGCCTGTTTTCGGGACTTATTTTTCTCCTTTTTATTGTGTTTGTTGCACTTGGCCTTTTTTTAGATCACATGTTCCATGTTTTTTATGAAACAAAATTAACGGAACGAATGGAAAATGAATCGAGCTTTCTTCTTTCTTCCATGGATGGTGATGATCTGCAGGCGAAGCAAAACAAGGAGATCCTCAATCAGGCAAAGCAGCATCTCGATATGAATGCGTCAATTGTGGATCTGAAGGGGAATATCATACATACAACAGGTCAAGCGGAGCAAAGGGGCATCATTCAAAACACACTGAACAATGAGCGACTTCAAACAAAAGGCGTCGTCATTGAGGATGAGAAGGATGCGCTGTTTCATTACGCAGTCCCTATCCTGAAACAAAACGAACCGGCAGGCTATTTATTTCTCCATGCGTCATTCCAGCCTTTAAATGAAATTGACGGCCAGCTTTGGCTCGCATTAGCCGTTTGTCTTGGCTCGGCAATTATTATCATCGTTTTCTTTGGATACCGCATGTCGATGAAATATGTAAAACCGATTGATTATGCCACAAAGGTAGCCAAACAGCTGGAACGCGGGAACTATGATACCAATCATTATGAAGAGCTGATCATTGAAACAAGTGAGCTTAATACCTCAATGAAGCGCCTGGCAGAAAGCCTTCAAGAAATGACAAGCACGGGGGAAATGCAGCGGGACCGTCTGCAAACAGTCATTGAAAACATCGGAGCAGGGATTATTTTGATTGATAAGATGGGGTATATCAACCTAGTCAATCGAACCTTCCGCAAGCAGTTTAAGGTGCAAAAGCACATTTACATGCACAAGCTGTATCATGAATCGTTTACACATGAAGAAATTATTGAGCTGATTGACGAAATTTTCATGACAGAAACGAAGGTACGGAAGTTTTTACGCCTAGCCGTTGACATTGAGCGGCGCTACTTCCAGGTGGATGGTGTTCCCATTTTAAGTACAGACGATGAATGGAAAGGAATCGTCCTTGTGTTTCATGACGTGACAGAAACAAAGCAGCTGGAGCAGATGCGAAAAGATTTTGTCGCCAACGTGTCTCACGAATTAAAAACACCGATTACGTCGATTAAAGGATTCTCCGAAACCCTTCTTGATGGAGCGATTGATGACAAAGAAGCGCTGACACAATTCCTTTCCATCATTCTAAAAGAGAGTGTTCGTCTCGAAACTCTCATTCAAGATTTACTCGATCTTTCCAAAATCGAGCAGCAGCATTTCAAATTGAATATTCAAGACGCCAATGCGACAGAAATCATTCAAGAGATTGAAGTCCTTTTAAAACAAAAGGCGGCAGAAAAAGGCATTCAATTACAAGTGCGTATCCCAAAAGAGCCTGTCTATGTGATGGCAGATCCGCTGAGATTAAAGCAAATCTTCCTCAATCTCGTGAACAATGCTCTAACCTATACACCAGAGGGAGGGAGTGTCACCATCTCAGCAAGACCGCGGAAAGGCGCTTATGAATTTGATGTAGCAGATACAGGAATCGGCATGAAGAAAAGCGAGATTCCAAGAATATTTGAGAGATTTTATCGAATTGATAAAGATAGAAGTAGAAATTCAGGCGGTACAGGTCTTGGGCTTGCGATTGTCAAACACCTTGTGGAGGCGCATGAAGGGACGATTTCGGTCCATAGCAAACAAGGTAAAGGAACGACTTTTACAGTGAGCCTGAAATCAAAATAGAGAAAAAAGGAAAGTCACGTTAAAATTTACATGATCTTTACAATGGATTCATGTTTAGTTAAACAATCATTGGTAGGATGAATAGGAACCCCTTCATCCAAGGAGCCAATTTTGTAAGGACGAAAACACTTGTTGTTTTCGTCCCTTTTTTTATGCAGGTTCGACTATTTTCTTTTCAAAATAAACTTTGATAAAATGATGATACAATGTGTGAAAGAGACGGCTGAAATGGCTCAGCCGATGGAGGATTAAAACATGACAGACAAAAAGAAATTAGTACTAGTGGATGGAAACAGTCTCGCATATCGAGCCTTTTTTGCTTTGCCGCTATTATCAAATGATAAAGGCGTCCATACAAATGCCATTTATGGCTTTGCGATGATCTTAATGAAGATGCTCGAGGACGAGAAGCCAACCCATATGCTTGTCGCATTTGATGCGGGAAAAACAACGTTCCGCCACGAGACATTTAAAGAATATAAAGGCGGAAGACAAAAAACGCCGCCAGAGCTATCAGAACAAATGCCGTTTATCCGTGAACTATTAGATGCCTATCAGGTGAAAAGGTACGAGCTTCCTCAATACGAGGCAGACGATATTATCGGGACATTGGCTGTGGAGGCAGAAAAAGACGGCTTTGAAGTCAAAATTTTCTCAGGAGATAAGGACTTAACGCAGCTCTCAACAGACCATACGACGGTAGCAATTACGAAAAAAGGCATTACAGAAGTAGAATATTACACACCGGCTCATATTGAAGAGAAATATGGCCTGCGCCCAGATCAAATCATCGATATGAAAGGTTTGATGGGAGATTCATCAGATAATATCCCAGGGGTGCCAGGTGTAGGTGAAAAAACAGCGATTAAATTGTTAAAGCAGTTTGAAACGGTTGAAAACCTGCTTGAACATATTGACGAAGTCAGCGGGAAAAAACTCAAAGAAAAGCTTGAAGAATATAAAGAGCAGGCAGTGATGAGTAAAAAACTCGCAACGATTCTTGTAGAAGCGCCAATTGATGTATCAAGCAAGGATCTCGCATATGAAGGTCCTCATATGGATCAAGTGATCTCTCTTTATAAAGAACTAGGCTTTCAAACGCTGCTAGAACGTCTAGGAGAAGCACCAGAAACAGGTGAACAGGTCGAAGTAGAAGCATTAGAAGTGAAAAAAATGACCGAAGTAACGGATGAGATGCTGACAGATCATGCCGCCCTTGTGGTAGAACAACTTGGAGATAATTATCATGAAGCAGATTTGATTGGTTTTGCGATCCATAATGAAAATGGTGCGTTTTTTATCACGAAAGAAGATGCGCTTCAATCAGATGCATTTAAACAATGGGTACAGGATGAAACGAAGAAGAAATGGGTCTTTGATTCAAAGAGAGCAGTTGTCGCTCTCAGATGGCATGATGTCGATCTAAAAGGTGTCGATAACGATGTTCTGCTCGCTTCCTATGTCGTCAACCCTCAGAAATCGTATGAGGACGTCGCAAGTGTGGCGAAGGAATATGGTCTTAACATCGCTCTTTCTGATGAAAAAGTGTACGGAAAAGGAGCAAAGCAGGCGATTCCACCTGAAGATGAACTGAAGGAACATCTTGGGCGAAAAGCAGCGGCGATCTCTGCTCTGCATGATTTAACACTTGAAGCGCTAGAAAAAAATGATCAGCATGAACTATATGAAGACTTAGAGCTGCCGCTTGCCCTCATCTTAGGTGAAATGGAATCCCTTGGCGTAAAGGTAGATATTGAGCGCCTAGAGAAGATGGGTGAAGAGTTAACGAAAAAGCTGAAAGAATATGAAGAAACCATTCACCGCTTAGCAGGTGAAACGTTTAACATCAATTCTCCTAAACAGCTTGGCGTGATTCTTTTTGAAAAATTAGGCCTGCCGATTATTAAAAAGACAAAGACGGGCTACTCGACATCTGCGGATGTTCTTGAAAAGCTTGAAGATAAGCACGAGATTATTCGGTCCATTCTGCATTACCGCCAAATTGGAAAGCTCCAATCGACATATGTGGAAGGCTTAATGAAAGTAACGCGCAAGGATACCCATAAAGTGCATACACGATTTAATCAAGCGCTCACGCAAACAGGAAGACTAAGCTCAACAGATCCCAACCTGCAAAATATCCCGATTCGTTTAGAGGAAGGACGAAAGATTCGTCAAGCATTCGTCCCTTCAAAAGAAGGCTGGCTCATGTTTGCTGCTGACTATTCTCAAATTGAGCTGCGTGTACTCGCTCATATTTCTCAGGACGAGAATTTGATCGAAGCGTTTACGCAAGATATGGATATTCACACAAAGACAGCGATGGACGTGTTCCATGTCTCAGAAGAAGAAGTGACTTCCTCTATGAGAAGACAAGCCAAGGCAGTCAACTTCGGAATTGTATATGGAATCAGTGACTATGGATTATCTCAAAATCTTGGGATCACAAGAAAAGAAGCAGCTGCCTTTATCGAACGCTATTTAACAAGCTTTAAAGGCGTGAAAACCTATATGGAAGAGATCGTGCAGGAAGCGAAACAAAAAGGATATGTCACGACGCTTCTCAAACGCAGAAGGTATATCCCGGATATCACAAGCCGTAATTTTAATATCAAAAGCTTTGCCGAACGAACAGCCATGAACACACCGATTCAAGGAAGTGCAGCTGATATTATTAAAAAAGCCATGATTGATATGGCGCGAAAGTTAAAAGAAGAAAACTTGCAGGCAAATCTTTTATTACAGGTGCACGATGAATTGATCTTTGAAGCACCGAAAGAAGAAATTTCCATACTTGAAAAAATTGTCCCTGAAGTCATGGAAAATGCACTTCAGCTAGATGTGCCGCTAAAAGTTGATTTTGCTTCAGGTCCATCTTGGTACGACGCAAAATAATTAGAGAGAGAAAAAGGAGCGAGGAGCATGCCGGAATTACCAGAAGTTGAAACCGTCCGGCGCACACTCAAGCGGTTAGTCGAAGGAAAAACGATTGAAACGGTCGATATCAAATGGCCGAATATCATCAAACGTCCTGGGGAGCCGGAAGAGTTCGCAAGAAGGATGGTAGGAGAAACAATACAAACCATTGAAAGAAGAGGGAAGTTCCTGCTCTTTCATTTAGACCATTACGTGATGGTCTCCCATTTAAGGATGGAAGGGAAATACCGTGTACATGAAGCGCATGAGCCATACGATAAACATGTCCACGTCGTCTTTACGTTTACAGACGGTACTGAGCTTCGGTATCATGATGTGCGTAAATTTGGCACGATGCATTTATTTCAGCCGGGTGAAGAAGAAAAGGAACTCCCGCTCTCACAGCTGGGATATGAGCCTTTTGATGATCAATTCACTCCGGAATATTTATGGGAGCAATTGAAAAAAACATCCCGTGTGGTCAAAACAGCGCTGCTTGATCAAAAGATTGTCGTGGGACTAGGTAATATTTATGTAGATGAGGTTTTGTTTAAAGCAGGCATTCATCCAGAAACAAAAGCGAATCAGCTCAGCCTTGAATCGTGTAAAGTGCTCCACAGGCATATTATCGATACACTTCAAGTAGCGGTAGATGCAGGAGGCAGCACGATTCGATCATATATCAATTCACAAGGTGATATTGGAACATTTCAGATGCAGCTTCTTGTGTATGACCGGCGGGGAGAGCCTTGTCAAACATGCGGAAGCATCATTGAGAAAACAGTAGTCGGAGGGCGCGGCACTCATTTTTGTGTGACCTGCCAAAAACGTCCTCAATAAAAATCAGCCATCAGCATGCTTCCTTTTTGCTGTGCATACGATAAAAAACATTCATTTTTCAGCAAGGTGTAGACTGACACACAGCCCACCTGCTCTTCATATAGTGAAGAAGAGTCTAAGGACGCCTAGAGACTCTTGATCATCGTTGCATGAACAGAAAGGAAGAGTTCAGGTATGATTTCGATTTCGCTCCTGTTTTTAGCTATTGCAGTCAGTATTGACAGCTTTTCTGTAGGCTTTACGTATGGCCTTCGTAAAATGAAGATTCCATTTAAAGCGATTGTCATTATTGCATGCTGTTCAGGGATTGTGCTGCTCATTTCCATGCTGATTGGCAGCCTGCTGACGACATTCCTCCCTGTCTCAGTGACAGATAAACTTGGTGGAGGCATTTTGATCGCCATTGGACTTTGGGTCCTTTATCAATTTTACAAACCAGCGAAAGAGCGCGATTTGCTTCTTCATGAAAAGACATTGCTCAATGTGGAAGTGCAGTCACTTGGTCTTGTCATTCAAATTTTGCGAAAGCCGACAAGTGCAGATATTGACCGTTCTGGGACGATCAATGGAATAGAAGCGGTGCTTCTTGGAATTGCTTTATCCATTGATGCATTTGGCGCAGGGATTGGCGCGGCGATTCTAGGCTTTTCTCCAATTGTCATGAGTATCACTGTGGCCGTGATGAGCTCACTCTTTGTGTGTATCGGGCTCCGTGCCGGTCATTACTTGGCCAATTGGCGCTGGATCGATAAACTTGCATGCTTACCAGGGCTTCTGCTCATTTTAATTGGGGTGTGGAAGCTGTAAAGGAGGAAATCAATTGACGCTTGTCATTGGATTAACAGGCGGGATTGCTAGTGGAAAAAGCACCGTCTCGCAAATGATAAAAGAGCAGGGCATCAGGGTCGTGGACGCAGATGTCATTGCAAAAGAAGCGGTTGCCAAAGGTACACCAGCTCTTCAACAAATCGTTCAAACCTTTGGTGAGGATGTTCTCCTGCCAAATGGGGAGCTGAACCGGCAGCAGCTTGGAGCCATCATTTTTTCTGATGAAGAGAAAAGAAAGCAGCTGAATGCGATTGTTCATCCTGAAGTGAGAAAAGAAATGCTCAAACAGCGAGAGGAAGGGGTTAGTCAGAAGGAAACCTTCGTTGTCCTCGATATCCCGCTTTTATTTGAAAGTCAGCTGGAAAGCCTTGTCGACCGCATCATTGTGGTGTATACAACGCCTGAATTGCAGCTGTCGCGGCTCATGAATCGAAATGACCTTAGCGAGGAAGAAGCGCTGAATCGTATTCACTCTCAGCAGCCTCTTGAGGAGAAATGTAAAAAAGCAGACCGCGTGATAGAGAACACACAAGATCTCGCGTTTATTAGAAAGCAATTGCAGAACATATTAAATGAATGGGAACATACAGATAAGTAAGAGTACATACACGTACTCTTCTTTTTTTATGCTTTATTCTGATTTCCTTTGAAAAGAACAGCCCTTTTTAGAAAATATACGTTTATATACTGGCAATTACATTCTAATGTGATATACTAATTTCATAAATAAATTTATTGAGTATAACACATAATAGAGGAGTGACCTGTTCATGAAGGTAAAAGCAGCGATCAATGGGTTTGGCAGAATTGGACGCATGGTCTTCAGAAAAGCAATGCTTGATGATCAAATTCAAATTGTAGCGGTGAACGCAAGCTATCCTGCCGAAACGCTAGCACATTTAATTAAATATGATACAAATCATGGACGTTACGAATGTGATGTGACAGCAGAAGATGACGCCTTGATTGTGAATGGCAAAAGAGTTCTTTTGCTTAATAATAGAGACCCAAAGCAGCTTCCATGGGGAGAGCTTGGGATTGATATCGTTATTGAAGCAACAGGTAAATTTAATTCAAAAGATCAAGCGATGGGCCATATAGATGCCGGAGCGAAAAAAGTCGTTCTAACAGCTCCAGGTAAAAATGAAGACATTACGATTGTGATGGGTGTCAATGAGGATGATCTTGATCCTGAAAAGCACGTCATTATTTCAAACGCATCTTGTACAACAAACTGTTTAGCACCAGTTGTGAAACTGTTAGATGATGAATTTGGCATCGACAATGGTTTAATGACAACGGTTCATGCTTATACAAATGATCAAAAAAATATCGATAACCCGCATAAGGATCTGCGCCGGGCGAGAGCATGTGCTCAGTCCATTATTCCAACTACGACGGGTGCCGCTAAAGCGCTTTCTTTAGTGCTTCCGCACATGAAAGGGAAATTACATGGACTTGCACTCCGCGTACCAGTTTCCAATGTGTCGATGGTTGATCTTGTCGTTGACTTGAAAAAAGATGTGACAGCAGAAGAAGTCAATGCAGCCTTCTCGAATGCATCTAAAACATCTCTTGCCGGTATTTTAGATTACACAGATGAGCCGCTTGTCTCTACGGACTTTAACACAAACCCTTATTCAGCAGTCGTTGATGGACTGACAACGATGGTAATGGAAGGGAGAAAAGTGAAAGTTCTTGCATGGTATGACAATGAATGGGGTTATTCATGCCGAGTGGTTGACCTTGTAAAGTTTGTCGGCGCACAGATGAAAGAGCTGTCTGCTGTTTGAAATGAAGAAGACGATCGTCCCTTTTCAAGAAATGAGAGAAAATCCCACTAAAAACACAGCTTGCAAAATGGGTCTAAACAAAGTATACTATTTTTCGTGAACTTCTTGTTCGCAGACTCATTCGGGTATACTTAAAGGGTTAGGACCTCTTAGGACTAACTTTCCCCCGTGGTATATGTCCGGTCCGGCTGCTTAGAACTTCACTCTTTCATTCTTGTTTAAAGGGGGGTCCATGATGGAAACAATCGGACGTCACGTTATCTCCGAGCTATGGGGATGCGACTGTGATAAACTGAACGACATGGATTTTATTGAAAAAACGTTTGTAAATGCAGCTTTGAAATCAGGAGCTGAGGTAAGAGAGGTTGCTTTTCACAAATTTGCACCTCAAGGAGTAAGTGGAGTTGTCATTATTTCTGAATCTCATCTGACAATTCACAGCTTTCCTGAACATGGTTATGCGAGCATAGATGTTTATACTTGCGGTGACCTAGATCCGAATATTGCAGCAGATCATATCGGAGATGAATTAGGTGCTGAAACAAGAGAAAACATCGAAATTCCTCGAGGCATGGGACCTGTACAAGTAAAACAGGCACAAGCCAAAGCACTGTAAACATAAAAAAGATTGCAATGGGAGCTGGCCAAAAGCATTGAATGCCTTTGTGTTATGCTCCTTTTTATATTTTTTTGATAAAATATCCAACATTCCCCAGCTTGTCTATACTTTTGTTCTAGGAAAACAAAGGTTTTTTTTATAAAATAAAGAAAGAGGCATTATGGCAAAGGGGATACGTGTATGACTTTAAGACAAAAGTTTAAGCGATTCATGTCAAACCATACAGAAACATCTGACGAGCATCCAGTGTCAGAACTGAAAAGCCATTACTACAAATCGACGAATGCACAAGTTTTTCAAGCGGTGGAAACCATTCTTTCCCGAAGCGATTCTTATCAAGTGACATCTGTTTCAGCAGAACGAGGTGAAATCAGCGCAAACATACGATTGCCGAAAAAAGCCTTTCTCGTGGCGACTGTCATTTCAATTCGTCCTTTTGAAACAGCTGTCGATTTTAATGTGACAACAGAAACGGCCCTGCCAACAGATTTCGGCTATAGTCAAAAGACCGTTCTGTCCCTTTATGATGAACTAGACAAACAACTTCCAAGAATAGATCGGAGCTGATGAAATGAAATGTCCCACATGTCAGAACCTTGGCACAAGGGTGCTTGATTCAAGACCAGTAGATGAAGGGAAATCCATCCGTCGTAGAAGAGAGTGCGAAAGCTGCCAATATCGCTTTACGACGTTTGAAAAATTAGAAGAATTACCGCTGATTGTGGTGAAAAAAGAAGGGATTCGAGAAGAATTCAGCCGGGAAAAAATGCTGAGAGGACTCATCAAAGCGTGTGAAAAGCGTCCTGTCGCTTTAAAGCAGCTGGAGGATGTCTGCTTTAATATCGAAAAAGAACTGCGCAATCAAGGCATGTCAGAGGTGAAAAGCGAGCTTGTAGGTGAAATGGTCATGGACGAGCTGGCGAAAATTGATGAAGTGTCTTACGTCAGGTTTGCCTCGGTTTACCGGCAGTTTAAAGACATCAATGTCTTTATTGATGAATTAAAAGATCTATTAAAGAAAGAACGCTAAAAAGAGCTGGAGATTCTTCATGCTCTTTTTCCTGCGTAAAGCGTAAAACGTAAAAAGAGTGTACAATGGAAACAATCGCAATTCATGGGGAGGATCAGCATATGACAGAGCATTGGAAGGAAGTGCTAGCCGTCGATCCGTATGTCGTCAAAAGCGCTTCATTGCTCGGTGACATCGATAGACAGCTCATCACTCTTTTATATCAGCCGCTTATTGGCATGTCCGCTTTCAGCTTATACATGACGCTGTGGGGTGAGCTGGAACAAAATCGTATGTGGGGGAAACCTGCACCTCATCGGCAGCTCATGGTCATGCTGCAGACGAATTTAAATGATATTTTTGAGGAACGTTTAAAGCTTGAAGCGATCGGCTTACTCCGCACATATGAACAGGAAACGGAAGAAGGCAGACTGTTTACATATGAGCTTGTACCGCCGCTAAGACCGGATGAGTTTTTCCAAGATGGTATGCTGAATGTTTTGCTGTACCATCGTGTAGAGAAAGCAAAATATATGCAGCTGCGTGATTATTTCTCCTATCCGGGTGTTCCTGCAGAAGCAAAGAACATTTCACGGTCGTTTGAAGAAGTCTTTCACGTATTGCAGCCAGGCGAGCGCAAGATGACAGAAGAAATTCATCAGGCGTCATCGCTTGAGCAAGGCTATGAATATGTGACCGTTGGATCGAGTCAGCCGGCACCGCTCTCAGACGAATCCTTTGATTTCGATCTATTATTAGCCGGTATGTCTGACATGATGATTCCAAGGAAGGCTTTGACAAAGCAGGTAAAAGAAACAATTAAGAAGTTAGCTGTTGTATACGGCATCACCCCGCTTCAAATGCAAAATATTGTAGCAGGTGCATGCGGTTCGGATCAAATGATCTCAACAGAAGAGCTGAGAAAAGCAGCAAGAGACTGGTACCAAATTGAATACAGAGGCGAACAGCCAAAGCTGATTGATCAAAAACAGCCAAGACACTTGCGACAAGATGCTTCAAAGACGCCGGCAGCGGATACTCCAGATGCAAAATTGATTGAAAAACTGGATCATATTTCGCCTAGGGAGCTGTTAAAAGACATGGCAGATGGCATTGAGCCAACGTATGCCGACTTAAGAATTGTAGAAGATATCATGCTCGAGCAGCAGCTAGAGCCAGGTGTCATGAATGTTCTCATCTACTATACATTACTCAAAACAGATATGAAGCTGTCGAAAATATATATGCAAAAAATTGCCGCTCATTGGGTGAGAAAGAAAATCAAAACCGTAGCAGCGGCCATGAAAATTGCTAAAGAAGAAAACAGACAAATGACAGAGTGGGCGCAGCAGAAAAAGCAGCGCAGCACATATGGTTCAGGAAAAGTCGTCAGGGAAGAGAAACTGCCTGACTGGATGAAAGAAACCGAAACAAAAGAACAGCCGGCAAAAGAGAAAACAGACAATCTGTCTACAGAAGACCTCGAACGAGAAAAAGAAAAACTGTTAGATCAGTTTAAAAATATGAAAAAGTACAATGCACATTAAGGTGAGGTGAGATGGGATGAAACCGATCGGTCGTTCATTTGAACAGCTAAAAGGACGAGTAGATTTTCGTGTGAGATACAATCAGATTAAGGAAAGTGTGTTATCTGATGAAGATGTGAAGGTTTTTTTACAGAAGCATCAAGAAGAGATACATGAAGACATGATCAATCGCAGCTTGAACCGGCTCTTTGAATATGTGCAGCAGTCGAAGGGCTGCTCTTACTGCTTAGATGACGAAAACGTTAATGCGATTTTAGATGGGTATCACCCGAAGCTTGTGATCAAAGGTCAGAGTATTGATATTGAATATTCCCCTTGTCCAGTCAAGCTGCGGCTCGATAGACAGAAGAAACAGCAAGAGCTGATGAAAAGCATGTATATTCCGCAAAATGTCCTTCAAGCGACGTTCGCTGATCTGAACGTTGTGGGAAGACAAGAGGTCATTCAAAAAGTAGGTCAATTCCTCCAAAGCTATGATGAGACTGGAAAAGGAAAAGGCTTGTATTTACACGGAAAGTTTGGAGTAGGAAAAACGTATATACTAGCAGCTATTGCGCAGCAGCTAGCGGAGAAAGAATACCCATCTCTCCTTGTTTACGTGCCTGAATTTGTAAGAGAGTTAAAAAATTCATTAGCCGATCATACGCTAGAAGAAAAGCTGAATATGGTCAAGTCCACTCCTATTTTAATGCTTGATGATATTGGGGCAGAATCGATGACAAGCTGGGTGCGGGATGAACTGCTCGGTACGATCTTACAATACCGTATGGCAGAGCAGCTGCCGACATTTTTCTCTTCTAATTTCTCACCAAACGAGCTGAAGCATCACTTTACGTACTCACAGCGGGGAGAAAAAGAAGAGGTCAAAGCCGCTCGTTTAATGGAACGGATTCTCTATTTAGCAGAGCCAGTGTTGCTCGAAGGAGAAAACCGCCGTCATTTATAAAAACGTATGTCACCTGAAGGAGGAGCAAATGAAATGAACAAAAGAAAATGGCTGCTTTTTCTTGGGATTGGCATTTTTGCTGCTGCGCTGTGGTGGCTGAATAAACAGCATCTTCAGCTGGCGCCGAAAGATGTGAAGAATTGGGTGCTTCAATTTGGGATGCTGGCTCCCTTTGTTTTTCTTTTCTTATCTCTTTTTCGCCCGTTTGTTCTCGTCCCGATTACCGTCTTTTCGTTGGCGGCAGGTTTGGCATTCGGCAGTGTCCTTGGGACGATTTATGCCCTCATTGGAGCGACAGCCGGGGCAACAGGCTCTTTCATGATTGCTTCAACCTTTCGTGCAAAAAAGAAGGAAACAGAATCAAACAGCCGAAAGCTGAAAGCGGTGACGTCCCGCATTCAGGAGCATGGATTTCTTTATATTTTGTTATTGCGTATTGCACCGATTCACTTTGATTTTGTCAGCTATGCGGCAGCTGCTTCACGTGCAAATTATCGTGCATTTGTGGCAGCCACCTTTTTAGGCTTAATACCGGGGACAATTGCGTTAAATGTTCTCGGCTCAAGCTTTGTCAGCGGCAATTATGCCGCCTTAGTGGTTGTTTGTTTGATTTATTTAATCTTTATCTCTGTTCCACTCATTTTAAAAAGAAAGATGCCTGATTTATTTTAGGCGTCTATTTTTTATGTTCCCCCCATATATATGTAACAGATGTCGTTAGGGGGGACAAACATGCTTGAAATAATCTTTGAAGATGAATATGATACCGCCGCTTTTTTACATCTTGCTGAACACTTAGACAGTCGGCATCACATGTCAATTCAACAAGGGAAAGACCGGCTTCTCATAGAGGCGAAGGAATCCGAAGAAGCACTTGAGCACATTGTGCGGCCATTATTGGTTCACTTTTTTTTGGAATGCAAAGAAAATGAGCGCATGCGCAGCATCCTTGAAAACACCTATTTGTTTAAAGATCCTGAAGAGCAGCACCAAATTCTTTCCATCGCACACAGTATCATGAACGGGGATTTAGATGATATTCCCGGCATTCAGCAAGACCCGTCAAGAGAAGCCCTTTTAAAAAAGGAGCTTGAGGCGATTTCTTTACAGCAAGGCGTTTTTTCAATTGGTTCATTTATGACATTTAGGCTGTCAGAGTATGACCGAAGGCTGAAGAACTATGTTGAAGTGTCCATTGAAGAATACAAAATGGAGCAGGAGTATCAAAACTTCATTCAATCGCTTCGAGACTATGTGATGGCAAGAGAGCCTAGGCTCGAAAAAGTACATGTTGTGCATCAGGAACGCCTGGTGATTTGGGAATTTCGCTACGCTTCTGAGCGTGATCAAAAACAATACATAGACAGACAGTTTGTAAGAGAGCATCCAATGTATATTGATTCGCAGCTGATTGCACCGCTTGTCTCCATTGCACCGCAAAAAATTGACCTATTTACAAATGATACAGGTCACTCGATGGTGCAAACCATTCAAAATATTTTTCAAGAAAGGGTCGAGGTGTTCCCGTCTCATTCATTCCAAGAGCAGAATGTTCAATTTGTACATGCTCATTTCAACAAGAAAAGTGAAAAGCTTTCTTGATTTTCACGAAAAAACGTTTTATAATACGGTGTAACTTCATACAGAGACCGTATTGATAAGGACATGAACAAATGAACACCCGCTTAAAGAGAGGGAAGCCGCGGCTGAAAGCTTCCTAGCAGAGGACCATTTGCTTTACCACCTTTGAACATCAGCTGTGAACTTTTTAGTAATGGCTGACGGGAATTCCCGTTATCGAACCGCAAGCCGTATTTGCTTATGAAAAAGCAAGCTGCAAATACGGGAAAAAGGGTGGAACCACGATTCCGTTTATTCAACCTCGTCCCTTTCCAGGGGGCGGGGTTTTTATATTGCCAAAAAAAGGAGTGACCAGAGATGTCAGAACAAATTCAACTTACATTTCCAGATGGAGCAGTCAAGGAGTTTGACAAAACAGCTACAACAGAAGACATCGCGGCATCAATTAGCCCGGGCCTAAAGAAAAAAGCACTTGCCGGTAAATTGAACGGTAAAGAAATAGATCTGCGTACGCCGCTATTAGAAAGTGGAACAATCGAGATCATCACGGATAAAAGTGAAGAAGCACTCGACATTATGCGCCACAGCACAGCTCATTTGCTAGCGCAGGCGATCAAACGTCTGTATGGAAAAGAGCATCACGTTCAGTTTGGCGTAGGTCCTGTCATCGAAAATGGCTTCTACTACGATGTAGACATCGATGTTGCCATCACACCTGAAGACTTACCAAAGATTGAAAAAGAAATGAAGAAAATCATTAACAGCAATCTACCAATTGAGCGAATTGAAGTATCAAGAGAAGAAGCGAAAAAGCGCTTTGAAGCGATTGGTGATGAATTGAAGCTTGAGCTGTTAGAGGCGATTCCAGAAGGTGAAGCTGTGACGATTTATGAGCAGGGTGAATTCTTTGACCTCTGCCGCGGGATTCACTTGCCGTCTACAGGGAAAATCAAAGAATTTAAACTGTTAAGCCTTGCCGGTGCATACTGGAGAGGTGACAGTAACAACCAAATGCTTCAGCGTATTTACGGAACAGCTTTCTTCAGCAAAGAAGATTTAAATGAACACTTACGTCTGCTGGAAGAAGCGAAAGAACGCGATCACCGTAAACTTGGAAAAGAGCTGAAACTGTTTGCGAATTCCCAAAAGGTTGGTCAAGGACTTCCGCTTTGGCTGCCAAAAGGCGCTACAATCCGCCGCGTCATTGAGCGTTACATTGTCGATAAAGAAGTGCGTCTTGGCTATGAACATGTGTACACACCAGTTCTTGCAAGTGTTGAATTGTATAAAACATCAGGACATTGGGCGCATTATCAAGAAGACATGTTCCCGGTAATGGAAATGGACAACGAAGATCTTGTTCTTCGTCCGATGAACTGTCCGCACCATATGATGATTTACAAAAACGAGCCGCACAGCTATCGCGAATTGCCAATTCGTATTGCAGAGCTTGGTACAATGCACCGCTATGAAATGTCAGGTGCCTTATCCGGCCTTCAGCGTGTTCGCGGTATGACATTAAACGATGCACACATCTTTGTTCGTCCAGATCAAATCAAAGACGAGTTCATCCGTACAGTTCGTTTAATTGAAGAAGTGTATCAAGACTTTGGCTTGAATGACTACACATTCCGCTTGTCTTATCGTGATCCAGAAGATACTGAGAAGTATTTCGATGACGATGCGATGTGGAATAAAGCACAATCGATGCTGAAGGATGCAATGGACGAGCTTGGTCACGACTACTATGAAGCAGAAGGCGAAGCGGCATTTTATGGGCCGAAGCTTGATGTACAAGTGAAGACAGCTCTTGGAAAAGAAGAGACATTATCCACTGTACAGCTTGATTTCTTACTTCCAGAACGCTTTGATCTCACATATATCGGAGAAGATGGAAAGCACCATCGTCCAGTCGTGATTCATAGAGGTGTTGTTTCTACAATGGAACGCTTCGTTGCCTTCTTAATTGAAGAATACAAAGGAGCCCTTCCAACATGGCTGGCACCTGTACAATTCCAAGTCATCCCAGTTTCACCGTCTGTTCATTTAGACTATGCGAAAAAAGTACAAGAACGTTTGCAGCTTGAAGGTCTTCGTGTAGAGCTTGACAGCCGCGATGAAAAAATTGGGTACAAAATTAGAGAAGCGCAAATGCAAAAGATTCCGTACATGCTTGTCGTCGGAGATCAAGAAGCAGAAAATGGCGCTGTCAATGTAAGAAAATACGGGGAACAAGATTCAGAAACAATGGATCTTGAAGCCTTTGTGAAACATGCAGTAGCAGAAGCAAAGAAATAATAAGCACAGCCAGTGATTCTCTTTAGGTCACTGGCTTTTTTCTTTTTGGAAAACACCTTCACTAGTGATCCAATTCCTAAAAAGAGACGTTTAGATAGTACAAAAGTAAGGGTAAGTATGTACTATTGGTTCGAGACAAATTGGGGGAATGAAAGCGATGATGCAAACAACAAACAATTTATCGTCACATGTATTGGAGCAATCAGCTGTTCTTCGTGCATTAGAGCACTCGCTGGCAATGATTGAATTTAATGTGACAGGTGAAGTTCTATGGGTGAACGATATTTTTGCAAAAGCCATGGGATATTCTAAAGAAGAGATGATCGGTCTTCAACATAGACAGCTCTGTCCTCCGCATATTACAGAACACACGAGCTATCACATGTTTTGGAAGCGTTTGAGAGAAGGTCAAGTTTTTCAAGAAAAAGTGCAGCGGATCACGAAAAACGGCAGCAGCTTATGGCTTGAAGCGACATATTCACCTGTTCGAGATGAAGAAGGAACTGTAGTAGGTGTTGTGAAAGTGGCAACAGATATTACGAAGAGAGAACATACAATGAAGCAAGTCGTAGAAGACCTAAAGGAGATGTCTGCGAAATTAATGGAACGAGCAGAAGTTGGCATTCAGCATAGTCAAAGTGTCAATGCCTCCTTTGATCATATAGCAAACGAAACCGATCAAAATATGAGCTTGTTAAAAGGATTAACGGAGCAGGTAGAGTCCATCAGCTCCATTGCGGCAACCATCAACAGCATTTCTTCACAAACCCAGCTGCTCGCCTTAAATGCAGCAATAGAAGCGGCACATGCGGGTTCCTATGGAAATGGCTTTAGTGTAGTGGCAGCAGAGATTCGAAAGCTTGCGACAAATTCAAAAGAAGCGATCGTCAAGGTAGATCAATATGTGAAGGCGATCCATGCAGAAGTAGAGAAAGTCAGCAGCGGCACAAGCCGGGCAAAGACAACCGTGTTTACAAACCGGGATCTTGTAAAGCAGGCAAGTGAGGAATTCATCGTTGTAGGAGAAGCAGCACGCGGCTTAGACCGGCAAGCGCAAAGTCTAGCGGCAATCATATAGCTCTAAAAATACAAAAACACCCAATCTCGTCAGGAGAAGGGTGTTTTTTTGTTCTATTTTAATATATCAAACAATTCATGTAAGTCTTTGATTTCATAATCAGGCGTCACATCTGTTTCATTTTTCTTGCCATGGCGATTGATCCAAACGGTTTGGATACCAACGCGAGATGCGCCGAGAATATCTGTTTTCGGATTATCTCCAACCATGATCACTTCGTCTTTTGTTAAGTTTAACAGCTGAAGGCAGTGCTCAAAGATACCCGGGTCAGGTTTGCCTTTCCCGTAATCTCCTGAAATCACGATTTCGTTAAAATAAGGTGCAAGCTCAGGAACACCTGCCAGTTTCTCCTTTTGAAGGCTAGGATCTCCGTTTGTTAAAAGGAGCAATTCGTAGCTGCCTTTCAGGCGGTTTAAAACAGGGTATGTTTCTTCATAGACATATGGGCGTTTTCTGCGTTCTGCTGCAAAGAAATCAGCCAAATATTGTCCAAATGCCTCATCGTCAATTCCCGCTGTCTTTAAGCCGTTGGTCCAAGCGTTTTTACGATACTCTGGTGCAATGGCGTTCAGCTTTTGAAAGCCTTCGCTAATCGGTTCACTAAAATTGGACCACAGTCCTTCGAAAGGATTAATGCCGATCATGACAGTATAATCATATGTTTCATAGGAAGAGTACAGCTTTCTTGCTTCTTCACGTACAATCTGTTCAAACGATTCTGGATCAAGTCCATATTTCTTTTCCGCTTCCCGGCAAGTTTCTTGAAAAGTTGTATGAATGCTTTTTTCGTCCCAAAGCAAAGTATCATCTAAATCGAAAAATACGGCTTTCATGATCTTCTCCCTTGTTATGTATGTGTTACCTTCAACTGCAAGTGACAGGCTCAAGTTCATTTTACAATAGAAGAAGGGGCCAATAAAGAAAAGATTTGAGAGATCTTTGATCATTGACCGCACATGATAGAATAGAAAGACAGTAGATATGACATACATCATTTGAGGTGGCCGGTTTGCTTCATTTAATTATCATGATGATCGAGCGTGTGGGGATCATCGTTATTTTAGGATTTGTGCTTGCTCATGTGAAGGGCTTTCGCAATCTATTGCTACATAATCAAGGGTTTCGGAAAAAGGCAATCCTTGTCTTCATTTTTGCTTCTTTTAGTATTATCAGCAATTACACAGGAATTGAAATTCAGCAGCAAATTGTCATGAATCATGAGTTTTCTTATCATCTCGGCTCGTCAAGCTCTATCGCCAATACGAGAATTATGGGGATCGAAATGGGTGGTTTGATCGGGGGGCCGTTTGTAGGGATTGGCGCAGGGCTTTTAGCTGGAATCCATCGCTATACCCTAGGGGGAAGCACCGCGCTCAGCTGTGCGATTTCTTCCATTTTAGCGGGTGTCATTGCAGGCTATGTCGGCAGCAGGTTTAAGCGGAGGAATCGAATGGTGACTCCTCGCCAAGCAGCCCTTTTTGGTGTAGCGATGGAATCATTACAGATGATCATCATCCTTCTGTTTGCAAAGCCATTTGCGGATGCATGGGGGCTTGTCAGTATCATCGCTTTGCCGATGATCTTTGTGAATGGAATCGGCAGCTTTATCTTTTTATCTATTTTACAGTCAGTCATTCGGCAAGAAGAGCAGGCAAAAGCGATGCAGACACATCGTGTATTTTCGATCGCCGATCAAACACTGCCTTTTTTCCGCCAAGGGTTAAATGAACAGTCATGTAAAAGTGTGGCGGAGATCATTCATCGGTTGACTGAAACAGATGCGGTCTCCTTAACAGACACTGAAAAGATTTTAGCGCATGTCGGAGATGGAACAGATCATCATATTCCATCTAAAAGCTTGATTACGGGGCTGTCGAAACAAGTATTGATGAGCGGCAAGATTATGAAAGCACATTCGAAGGACGAAATCAATTGTTCAGTCGCCCATTGCCCTCTTGAAGCCGCAATCGTGCTGCCGCTCACTTCTAACGGTCAAACGATTGGAACGTTAAAAATGTATTTCAATTCTCCGGTCGGATTAAGCAGGGTGGAAGAGGAGCTTGCAGAAGGTTTGGCGATGCTGTTTTCCACACAGCTTGAGCTTGGGGAGGCGGAAACTCAAAGCCGCCTGCTAAAAGATGCAGAAATTAAAGCACTTCAAGCACAAGTGAACCCGCACTTTTTATTTAACGCCATTAATACCATCTCTGTTTTATGCAGAACCAATGTGGAGATGGCAAGGAAGCTGCTGCTGCAGCTAAGTATTTATTTTCGTTCAAATATGCAAGGTGCCCGCCAGCTGCTGATTCCAATGCATAAAGAGATTCAGCATGTGGAGGCATATTTATCACTCGAACAAGCAAGGTTTCCAAATAAGTACCATGTGACCTTTCAAATTGAAAAGGAGCTGGAGCAGGTGATGATTCCGCCCTTTGTGCTTCAGGTGCTTGTTGAAAACGCAGTGAGACATGCTTTTCCTAAACATCAAACGAATTGTGAAGTCATCGTATCCGCTTTGATGAAAGATGGGCATGTTTATATGAAAGTGACAGATAATGGACAGGGGATTGAAGATGATAAGATGGCTCAGCTATTAAAAGCGCCTGTCAAATCACTAGAAGGAACAGGGACAGCCCTTTTTAATTTAGATCAGCGGTTAAGAGGAATTTTTGGCAGACAAGCCGCTTTATCCATTCATAGTGACCAAGGCACTGACATCTCATTTCGCATTCCGATGGACTATGTAAAAAAGGATGATTCTCGTTGATGAAAGTATTAATCGTAGATGATGAAGTGTTAGCAAGAGATGAATTAAAATACTTATTACGAAGAACGAAAGAGGATGTTCAAATAGAGGAAGCAGAAAATATAGAATCTGCTTTTGACCGGATGGTCGACCATAAGCCGGATCTGCTCTTTTTAGACATTGATTTATCTGGTGAGAACGGATTTGATATTGCCAAAAGGCTTAACCGGATGTCTGATCCGCCAGCGGTTGTATTTGCGACAGCCTTTGATCAATATGCGCTGAAGGCGTTTGAGGTAAGTGCGCTTGATTACTTAACAAAACCATTTGATGAAGAGCGGCTGCTCCAGACCATCCAGAAGTTTAAAAAATGGAAATCTGTTGAGACGAAAGAGCACCAGCTGTCAGATGAGAAAGCGCCCCGCCAGCAAAAATTAGCGATCTCAGTCGATGACTCAATTGTGATCCTGCAAGTTGAAGAGATCATGTATGTAGGACTTATCGAGGGGAAAAAGGTCGTGAAAACAAAAAATCACATGTATGAGGTCTCAGAACCGCTTGTGGTCATTGAAAAGAAACTTCCTGAGGCTTACTTTATGAGGGTTCATCGCAGCTATATCGTGAATACCTCTCATATGAAAGAAGTACAGCCGTGGTTTAATTCGACGTATAATCTGCATATGACAGACGGGTCCATCATTCCTGTCAGCCGTACATATGCGAAAGAATTAAAGAAGTCGCTCCTGCTAGAGTAGGAGGGCTTTTTTTGTTTGTATTTCAATACTCGTTTTTTGCATTTCAGTCATTGAATCCAGCGAGTTTTATTGTAAACGCTTCATTCATTTATTTCATGCCCTATACTGAGGGCAGTCAAAGAAAGAGGTGAAGGGGCATGAGTGCCACGAAAGTATATGGATTTCTATCTCAAGCATTTATTTTTGCAACCGTAATGTTCGTTTCTAATCTCATTTCAATGTATTTACCGATTCCGATGCCCGCATCCGTCATTGGTTTGGTTCTATTATTTGTTTTGTTAACAACGAAAATCGTCAAACTAGAGCAGGTGGAGCAATTAGGTACATCATTGACAGGACTCATTAGCTTTCTATTTGTTCCCTCTGGGATCTCCGTTATTCAATCATTAGGTGTCATGCAAGAAGTGGGTGTGCAAGTCGTCGGTGTCATTATCATTGCAACCATTATGCTACTTGCAGCGACAGGGCTGTTTTCGCAGCTTCTCATGCAATTATCAGAAAGACCGCAGAAACGTAAAGAGACAAAGGAGAGTAAATCTGCTCCTTCTCATTCAAATAAACCAGCTTCAAGTACGCATTAAAGGAGAGATGCAAAATGGGTACAAGTACGATGAGCCCTTATTTTGGCATAGTCGTCTCATTGGTCGCTTTTGGAATAGGGACATTCTTATTTAAAAAATCAAAAGGCTTCTTCTTGTTCACCCCGCTGTTTGTGGCGATGGTACTAGGCATTTTATTTTTGAAAGTTGGCGGTTTTTCCTACGCAGATTATAATGAGGGCGGCAAGATTATCAAATTTTTCTTAGAGCCTGCAACGATTGCTTTCGCTATCCCGCTTTATAAGCAGAGAGCCTTGCTTAAAAAATATTGGTGGCAAATTTTATCTGCTATTTTTGTAGGTTCACTTTGTTCCATTACGATCGTATATCTCGTAGCAAAAGGAATTCATTTAGATGCGGCTGTGATGAAAAGCATGCTTCCACAAGCAGCGACAACAGCGATTGCTCTTCCAATTGCAAAGGATATTGGCGGAATCGCAGATATCACAGCCTTTGCGGTCATATTTAACGCAGTCATTGTCTATGCACTAGGTGCTTTCTTCTTAAAATTGTTTCGCATTAAAAACCCAGTGGCAAAAGGTCTTGCACTTGGTACTTCAGGACATGCGCTTGGGGTTTCTGTTGGAATTGAGATGGGAGAAGTAGAAGCAGCGATGGCAAGTATCGCCGTTGTAGTCGTAGGAGTTGTGACCGTTATCGTCATCCCAATCTTTATGCAGTTGATTCTTTGATGGCGCATGGTGTGAAAAAGTCTTGCCCAATTCGTCTCATCGTGTTAAACTGAAAAAGTTGTTTCAAGAGTTCGGTTACTTGACGGACAAATGAAAATTGTGTAGAATAGTTAACGAATTGAATAGATATCACAAGCAGAAGCACCCGCTTCTCACCTGATTGACACATGTTTGTAGTTGACAGGTTGACCGTACATTTATTTTTTCATGCAAATGTTCGCAGTGTGGGTGTTTTATATGCCCACACTTTTTGTTTGCCTGTAAAACATACAACGAAATGGTCAAAATGAATTGTGAACTCAATTCAAAATCTCATGGAGGTGGCTCACTATTAGCAAAGATCAATTAGTTAATGAAGGTATTCGTGCGCGTGAAGTTCGTTTGATCGGACAAAATGGCGATCAGCTTGGGATTAAAACCCGCCAGGAAGCTCTGGAAATTGCTGCTAAAGCTAATCTTGACCTTGTGTTAGTTGCTGCAAATGCAAAACCACCTGTTTGCCGAATCATGGACTATGGTAAGTTCCGATTCGAACAGCAGAAGAAGGAAAAAGAGGCACGTAAGAATCAAAAAATCATTAGCTTAAAAGAAGTTCGGTTGAGCCCGACAATCGATGAACATGATTTTAACACGAAGCTCCGTAATGCAATCAAATTCCTTGAAAAGGGAGATAAAGTGAAAGCTTCTATCCGCTTTAAAGGCCGTGCGATTACGCATAAAGAAATCGGACAGCGCGTGTTAGACCGTTTCTCTGAAGCTTGCGCTGAAGTAGCAACAGTAGAAACAAAACCTAAGATGGACGGACGCAGCATGTTCCTCATGCTTGCACCAAAAGTCGAAAAGTAAAGTAACAGAGGGAGGAAACATCCAATGCCAAAAATGAAAACTCACCGCGGATCTGCTAAACGTTTCAAAAAAACAGGTTCTGGTAAACTTAAACGTTCTCATGCGTACACAAGTCACTTGTTCGCTAACAAATCTACAAAGCAAAAACGTAAATTGCGTAAGAGCGCAATCGTAAGTGCTGGAGATTTCAAACGTATCAAACAACAACTTGCAAACATCAAGTAATTTGGAATAGGAATCATAGGAGGGAATTACAATGCCAAGAGTAAAAGGCGGAACTGTGTCGCGTCAGCGTCGTAAAAAGGTTCTTAAATTAGCAAAAGGTTATTTCGGTTCAAAACATAGATTATACAAAGTAGCAAACCAACAGGTGATGAAATCTGGAAACTACGCTTTCCGTGACCGTCGTCAGAAAAAACGTGACTTCCGTAAACTATGGATCACTCGTATCAACGCTGCAGCTCGTATGAACGGTCTTTCTTACAGCCGTTTAATGCATGGCTTAAAGCTTTCTGGTATCGAAGTAAACCGCAAAATGCTTGCTGACCTTGCTGTGAATGACCTAAATGCATTCAATCAGCTTGCTGATGCTGCAAAAGCACAACTAGACAAGTAAGTTTTATAAAAGATCATTCCTTCGAGGGGTGATCTTTTTTTCTCATCATGTGAGGTGAATTGAATGAATATGGCTTTAATCCTGCTGCTTATTTTAGTGAATGGCTATGGCTTTTTTCTCATGGGTGAGGACAAACGCCGGGCCAAAGCACATAAATGGAGAATTTCAGAGGCGCATTTATGGAGTGCTGCGGTTCTTTTTGGCGCTGCCGGATCGTATCTAGGAATGCAGTATTTCCGGCATAAAACAAAGCATCCTGCCTTTCAAATCGGCATGCCTGTATTAATTATTTTGCAGTTGATTCTATTGGGATATATCCAAGTTATTTGAAAAAGGAGCAGACGCCATTAGGACGGCGTGTCTGCTCCTTTTTTTTGTTTGATTTTTTTAATAGGCTGATCCCAATCAATTTTTGTTTGAGGATAACGCTCGATAATGTTTTCCTCCAGTTTTTCAAAGTCTTCTAATGTAAATTCACTCAGCTTCTCAGGTGACTCCGTCCAAACGTAAATGGAGTGGACAAACAGAGGATGATCCTTAGAAGGAACATGCTTCTCCCCTTCAAACAAGACACCTTTATAGACGAAATTAAAATTTTTGCGCGCATTTTGCTGTTCGTCCATAAAATAAAAGCCTTCTTTTAATTGTGCTTGCTTCAGCTTTCTTCTCGGATTTGAGAAGAATTTTACCGCCATGTAGAAGATGTAGACAAGCAGTGCAACAAGAGCTAGTCTCATGAGGATTACAAACATGACAGGATGCACCTCCAATACCGTTATCTGATGTACTACGAATGAAAACGCCAAAAGGTTTCAACTTTTTTTAAAAAAATATTTCGTAAAACGAAAAAATATTCATAAAAAGATCGTATTGAACGAAAGAGGTTTTGTATAATAAGAATGCACCATGAAGATAAAGGAGGATAAATGGAATGACAAAGCTCGATCAAACATTAACTATGCTGAAAGACCTAACGGATGCAAAAGGGATTCCAGGAAATGAACGTGATGTCAAAAAAGTCATGCAGACATACATAGAATCATATGCAGATGAAGTCTCTACAGACCGCCTTGGCAGCTTGATCGCTAAAAAGGAAGGAAACGCTAACGGACCTAAAATTATGCTCGCTGGTCACTTAGATGAAGTAGGATTCATGGTGACAAAAATTGATGACAAAGGCTACATTCGTTTTCAAACAGTCGGCGGCTGGTGGTCACAAGTCATGCTCGCCCAGCGTGTCACCATTGTGACGAAAAAGGGAGAGATCACAGGGGTAATTGGTTCAAAGCCACCACACGTCTTGTCACCTGAAGCTCGTAAAAAGTCAATTGAGATTACGGATATGTTTATTGATATTGGGGCGTCAAGCAAAGAACAGGCAATGGAGTGGGGCGTGCTGCCTGGAGATCAAATCGTTCCTTACTTTGAGTTTACAGTCATGAATGATGAAAAAATGCTCCTTGCAAAAGCATGGGACAACCGTATTGGCTGTGCAGCGGCCATTGATGTCATGAAAAACTTACACAATGCTCAGCATGAGAATATTGCTTACAGCGTCGCAACTGTCCAAGAGGAAGTAGGCCTGCGCGGAGCCAAAACAGCAGCGGCTACAATTCAGCCGGATATTGGATTTGCCATTGATGTAGGTGTAGCAGGAGATACACCAGGCATCACTGAGAAAGAAGCAACTAGCAAACTTGGCAAAGGCCCAACGATTGTTGTATTTGATGCTTCAATGGTCTCTCATAAAGGACTTCGTGATTTTGTTGTCCAAACAGCTGATGAGCTGAACATTCCTTATCAATATGACTCAATGCCTGGCGGTGGGACAGATGCTGGCGGTATTCATTTAACAGGTCATGGAGTTCCATCACTATCTATCGGGATTCCGAGCAGATATATTCATACCCATGCTGCAATGATTCACCGAGATGATTATGAAAATGCAGTGAAGCTTTTAACAGAAGTGATCAAAAGACTTGATCAAAAAACCGTTGAACAGATTACGTACGGTTCTTAAGTAAGAATGCCTTTCCTCAGTACAGGGGAAAGGCTTTTTTTATTGAATTTCCCAGGAAATGAACGGTGTGTTCAAGTTGAGCCAAAAGAACTGTTTTTGGTAAAAGAAGAGAGTGTTTCCTAGTGAATAAGGCACATGTGATCGAGCGTTTATTTTTGTAAGATGAAAGCAATAAAAAGGACAGAGCTAGAATGCCCTGTCAAAAGAGAGTTTATGGAAGTAGGTGAAGCTACCTTAAGAATAAACACATTATTCTTATTTGTCAACTTGGTTTTAAAAGAAAGAAAAACCAATCAATTTATGTTATATTTGTAACAAATTGTTTATACAAAGGGGATGGTTAAATGAATGCGGTTACAATTGTAATAGGATCTATGTGTATTTTAGCGATTGCCTATCGTCTTTATGGCACATTTATGATGGTCAAGGTATTAAAGGTCACAGATGATCATCCTACACCGGCTCACACGCTAGAGGACGGGAAAGATTATGTGCCGACAAATAAATGGGTCACATTTGGGCATCACTTTGCTGCGATTGCAGCTGCTGGTCCGTTAGTGGGTCCGATTTTAGCCGCTCAATTTGGATATTTACCTGGTCTCCTTTGGCTTTTAATTGGTGCAGTCATAGGCGGAGCTGTACATGATCTAGTCGTCTTATTTGCGTCGATGCGAAAAAAGGGGAAATCATTATCAGAGGTAGCGAAGGAAGAGCTGGGACCTGTTGCCGGGTTTTGTACAGGGCTTGCGATGCTGTTTATTATTACCATCACAATGGCAGGTTTGTCTATGGTTGTGCTTCATGCTTTAGAACGTAACCCTTGGGGGACATTTGCAGTTGGAATCACGATTCCGATTGCAATGGGGGTTGGTCTGTATTATAAAAAAACAGGCAATTTAAAGCTGGCGACATCTGCGGGATTTATTTTGCTGATGTTTGGTGTATTCCTTGGGCCAAATATTCAAGGAACGGCACTAGGTGATTTTTTAACACTTGATACAAAAACGCTTGCTCTTGCCCTGCCGATCTATGCCTTTTTTGCTGCGGCTCTGCCAGTTTGGCTGCTGCTTGCACCGAGGGACTATTTAAGTAGTTTTATGAAAATTGGTGTATTCATTGCGCTGATTGCCGGAATCTTTGTCGTGAATCCGTCTATTCAATTCCCGGCGTTTACAGAGTTTGTGAATGGAGGAGGACCTGTATTAGCTGGTCCTGTCTGGCCATTTATTTCGATTACCATTGCTTGCGGTGCTATTTCTGGTTTCCACGCATTTGTTGGTTCAGGGACAACACCTAAGATGCTGGACCGATGGAGTGATATGAAGCCTGTTGCGTTTGGCGCAATGCTTGTGGAATGCTTAGTTGGGATTATGGCTTTAATTGCGGCTACTGCCCTGCATCCAGGAGATTATTTTGCGATAAACAGTACACCAGAAGTGTTCCGAACACTCGGTATGAGTGTCGAAAACCTTCCGCAGCTGAGTAAGGAAATCGGCCTTGACTTAGAAGGAAGAACGGGTGGTGCCGTGACATTGGCGGTAGGGATGGCGTATATCTTTACGGGGATTCCGTTCTTTAGTCATTTGGCTTCTTACTTCTTCCAGTTCGTCATTATGTTTGAGGCTGTCTTTATTTTAACTGCTATTGATGCGGGGACACGTGTGGCACGCTACTTGATTCAAGACTTCTTAGGTGAAGCATATAAACCGCTTAAACGAACTGACTGGGTACCTGGTTCGGTGTTTGCAAGTGCGCTTGCTTGTTTTATGTGGGGATACTTACTTTATTCAGGAGACATCGGGTCTATTTGGGCGCTGTTTGGGGTTTCAAATCAGTTAATGGCCTCGGTTGGTTTAATCATTGGGGCAACCGTTGTATTAAAAATTGCAGATAAAAGGCGATATATGCTGACTTGTTTAATTCCGCTTGCTTACTTATATGTGACGGTGAATTATGCAGGCTATTGGATGGTAGCGAATGTATATCTCAATCCTGAAGCATCCGGTTACAGCGTGCTGAATGCGGTGCTGTCGATCATTATGCTGATCTTAGGTTTTGTGATTATTGTGTTTGCGATGAAAAAATGGGTTGAAATCTGGCGTGATCCAGCGCTTCGAATGGAAACGCCTATCACTGGCTAAATGAAAAAGGCCGGCTTGCTTTTATAAGCAAACCGGCTTCTTTTATTGCTGCTGCTGAGGCTTTAAGCCTTGTTCTAATGTTTCAAGGATCTCATTTTTCTCGTTTTCTGATGCTTCTTGCCATAGCACTTCGAACAACACGCCAAGGCCTGGCAGCATTTTTTCCTCGCCACTTTGAATAGCATCTAAAATCGTATGCTCAAGCTGTTCTTGATTATGGCCAGTAATGTTTTGAATGACTGCGCCTCTTAAATTAAAATCCATTGCCCACACTCCTTTTTTGATGGTAATAGCCCTATTCTGTCTCAAAGACAGGTTTATTATGTAGTGTGCATGAGATATAATAAATTCATGATAATTAAAGGAGTTAACGTCGCTTGAAATATATAGAATCAGCTAAAAACACAAACATTAAACAGTGGAAGAAGCTCCATACGAAAAAAGAACGAACGAAAACGGGGCTGTTTCTCGTTGAGGGAATACATTTAGTCGAAGAAGCATTAAAGAGCGGGATCGTGAAGGAATTAATGGTCACCTCGCCCGATATGCTTCCTTCTCATATCCAGCCAGACATTGAGCTTTATGAACTGAGCGAAGAGGCCTTTTCTGCCATGACAGAAACAGAAACGCCTCAGCACATTGCCGCGGTCTGTGCAGTTCCTGTTTTTGAAGAAAAGAAGGTTGAACGGCTTCTTTTATTAGACGCAGTACAGGACCCTGGGAATTTAGGCACACTCATTCGAACAGCAGATGCCGCTGGCCTTGATGCCGTGATCGTAGGAGAAGGAACAGTTGATGCGTTTAACGGAAAAACGCTCCGTTCGGCACAAGGGTCTCATTTTCACCTGCCTATCTTAAAGCAAACTCTTCAACAGGCGATCACGGAGCTGAAAGAACGAGGCATACCTGTATACGGAAGTGCTTTAAAAGATGCGAAAGAGTATAGAAGCGTAACGGCAGAAGGTCCGTTTGCATTAATTGTTGGAAATGAAGGGGCTGGTATTGACCCAGAGATTCTGCAAATGACAGACCAAAATTTATATGTACCAATGTATGGGCAGGCAGAATCATTAAATGTAGCTGTTGCAGCCGCTGTTCTTGTTTATCATTTGCGTGGATAATGTTGCAACATGCGTTTATTTTCACTATAATAAAACTAATATTTTAAAAACCATGATAGAGGAAGATTGTTTCAAGAAGCGGCCTTTTAGGGAGAATGCATCGTAGACTGAAAGTGCATTTAAGGAATGCTGAAACAGGAATTCACCTCTGGAGTTGTCACCGGGACCGCAGGCTTTGCGTAAAGGTGGACCGGATTCGTTTGATTCCGTTATGTCAATGAAGCTTATTCGCACATGCATTTGTGCTTAACAAGGGTGGTACCGCGACCACAACTCGTCCCTTCTTTTATGGAGGAACGAGTTTTTTTATTGTCTTCAAACGATCAAACAGCCGTTTATCCGAGCGGTTTTGTATATCAAAAGGAGGATCACACTCATGCAAGAAACGTTAAAACAGCTTGAAACAGAGGCGATAGCGAAGGTTGAAGCAGCTAGCTCGCTCAAAGAGGTCAATGACATTCGTGTTCAATACTTAGGGAAAAAAGGACCGATTACAGAAGTACTTCGCGGAATGGGCAAGCTCTCCGCAGAAGAAAGACCGAAAATGGGTGCACTTGCAAACGAAGTAAGAGAGCAGATTGCTAGTGCCATTGCTGAAAAAAATGAACAGCTGGAAAAAGAAGAAGTGAAGAAAAAACTTGCTTCTCAAACGATCGATGTTACTTTGCCGGCAAGTCCAATCAAAATGGGAGCAAGACATCCATTAACGATAGTTGTCGAAGATATTGAAGATTTATTTATCGGAATGGGCTACACCGTTGAGGAAGGTCCTGAAGTGGAAACGGATTATTATAACTTTGAAGCATTGAATCTTCCAAAGGAGCATCCGGCACGTGATATGCAGGACAGCTTCTATATTACCGAAGATACACTGATGAGAACACAAACATCACCAGTACAAGCACGTACACTTGAGAAATATAAAGGACAAGGTCCTGTGAAGATCATCTGTCCTGGGAAAGTATATAGACGTGACAGTGATGACGCGACTCATTCACATCAATTTATGCAAATTGAAGGGCTTGTCGTCGATCACAATATTAGCATGAGTGATCTAAAAGGAACGCTGGAGACAGTCGCAAGAAAAATGTTTGGGGAAGATCGTGAAATTAGACTGCGTCCAAGCTTTTTCCCTTTCACAGAACCATCTGTCGAAGTCGATGTGTCTTGCTTTAAATGCGGCGGGAAGGGCTGTTCTGTATGTAAAGGAACAGGCTGGATTGAGATTTTAGGTGCAGGAATGGTTCATCCGAATGTCCTGAAAATGAGCGGGTTTGATCCAGAAACTTACCAAGGCTTTGCTTTTGGAATGGGTGTGGAACGGATCGCGATGCTGAAATACGGCATTGATGATATTCGCCATTTCTACACAAATGACATTAGATTCACAAAGCAATTCAAGCAGGACTAAGAGGAGGAAATCAACATGTTTGTTTCATATAAATGGTTAGAAGACTATGTCGATTTAGAAGGCATCAAGCCGGCTGAATTAGCAGAAAAAATCACAAGAAGCGGAATTGAAGTGGAAGCCGTTGAATATAAAGGCGAAGGCATCAAAGGAGTTGTCGTTGGACACGTCATTGAACGTGAACAGCATCCGAATGCGGATAAATTAAACAAATGTCTTGTTGATATCGGCGAAGACGCACCGGTGCAAATTATTTGCGGGGCTCCGAATGTGGAGAAAGGACAGTATGTGGCCGTCGCAACGGTTGGCGCAGTCCTTCCTGGCAACTTTAAAATTAAAAAAGCAAAACTGCGCGGTGAAGAGTCTCATGGCATGATTTGTTCTCTGCAAGAATTAGGCGTAGAGAGCAAGCTCGTACCAAAGGAATATGCAGAAGGGATTTTTGTTTTTCCGAATGACGTGAAACCAGGGGATGATGCTCTTCAAGCACTTCAATTAGATGATGCGGTACTTGAGCTTGGCTTAACACCAAACCGTGCCGATGCCCTGAATATGCTGGGTGTGGCTTATGAGGTTGCCGCCATTTTAGGAAGAGATATCAAGATTCCTGATACAGCACATGACACTTCTTCCGAAAAAGCAGCAGACTATATTTCTGTTAAAATTGAGGATCAAGAAGCGAATCCACTTTATGCAGCGAAGATCATTAAAAATGTAAAGGTTGGACCAGCACCGCTTTGGATGCAAACAAGATTGATGAATGCAGGCATCCGTCCAATTAACAACGTTGTGGATATTACAAACTTTGTACTGCTTGAATACGGCCAGCCGCTTCATGCCTTTGATTATGACCGCTTTGGTTCAAAGCAGGTGGTCGTTCGTAAAGCGTCTGACAGCGAAATCATTCAAACACTCGATGAGCAAGAGCGTACATTGTCATCAAAGCATCTTGTCATCACGAATGGAACGAAAGCGCACGCGGTAGCAGGCGTCATGGGCGGCTTCGAATCAGAGGTACGGGATGAGACGACGACGATTCTTTTAGAAGCGGCATATTTCAACGGTCAAACAGTCCGTCAAGCATCTAGAGACTTAGGGCTTCGCAGTGAATCAAGCACACGATTTGAAAAAGGCCTCGATCCGCAGCGTACGAAACCGGCAGCAGAAAGAGCAGCTCAATTGATCAGCATGTATGCAGGCGGTGAAGTGCTAAGCGGTACAGTTGAGGAAAATCACCTTGAAGCAAGTATGAATGTCATCCACGTATCAACTGAGCGTGTGAACAAGGTGCTTGGAATGAGCATTTCAAAAGAAGATATGATTCAGATTTTCAACAAATTAGGCTTTACAGTGGGCGAATCAAATGATGTTCTTGTCGTAACAGTTCCTTCCCGCAGAATGGATATTACGATTGAAGAAGACCTCATTGAAGAAGTCGCAAGATTATACGGCTACGATAATATTCCATCTACACTGCCTGCGACAGCCGGCACTGTTGGCGGTCTCACCCCATACCAAGTAAAGCGCAGAAAGGTAAGACGTTTCTTAGAGGGCGCAGGACTTTCTCAAGCGATTACGTATTCATTGACAAATCAGCATAAGTCCACAGCTTTTGCCCTGCATCCAGCTTATGAAACGAGACTTTCTCTGCCAATGAGTGAGGAACGCAGTGTGTTAAGACAAAGTCTTCTGCCAAACTTACTTGATTCTGTAGCATATAACTTGGCAAGACAAGCTGATTCATTTGGATTTTATGAAACGGGCTCTGTTTTCTTAGCAGAAGCTGAAGGGGCAAAACCAGTGGAAAAAGAACATGTCGCTGGTGCGCTGACAGGCTTATGGCATAAAAATCTTTGGCAGGGCGAGAAAAAAGCTGTCGACTTTTATGTAGCGAAAGGAATTGCTGAAGGATTGTTTGAAAAGCTTGGTGTGTCAGACCAAATCACATATGTTCAAGCAGAGCGTGAGGGTCTTCACCCAGGGCGAACTGCAGATGTTCACTTAAATGGTCAAGTCATTGGCTTTGTTGCCGCACTGCATCCAGTCGTTGAAAAGGAATTGGATTTAAAAGAAACGTATGTCTTCGAGTTTGATTTAACAGATGTGATGACATCTGAAACGAAGGATATGAAATATACAGCGATTCCGAGATTCCCTGCTGTGACAAGAGATATTGCACTTGTTGTCGATCAGCATATCTCAAGCGGACAGCTGGAGCGTGTGATCTATGAAGCAGGCGGTCAATTACTCACAGACCTATCTGTATTTGATGTATACGAAGGGGAACATATGGAAGAAGGCAAAAAATCTGTTGCATTCTCACTTCAATATTTAAACCCTGAACAAACGTTGACCGAGGAAGAAGTCACAGCTGTTCATACAAAAGTATTGAAAGCACTAGAAGATACGTATCAAGCCGTCTTACGCGGGTAAAGAAAAAAAGCTATGGCCTCATGGGGGACTGACCCCATAAGATGAGACAAATAAAAAACACCTTCAAGTTTGAAAACGGATCGTTGTAATCCGAAATAAAACATGGAGGTGTTTTTTCTATGGGGACAAGAGTGAGTTATCCGGTTGAAGTCAAACAGAAGGCTGTAGAAATGAGATTGGCAGGCGTATCAATGAAAGAGATTTTGCGGGAATTGAATATCAAAAATAAAACGCAGGTTCAGACATGGGTGAGGTGGCATAAGGCTGGGGATACACACCGGTTCGAACAGCCTGTTGGAAAACAATATACCCATAGAAAGGGTCCCGAGTACTCTTCCGAATTAGAGAGACTGCAGGCAGAAAATCGCTATCTGAGTCAACAGAATGAAGTTTTAAAAAAGTACAACGAATTGGAAAGGAAGTTGATAAGGAAACGTCAATCAAACTGGTAGAAGAATTGTGCAAAACGATGACAGTACAGGACATCTGTGTCCATTTAGGCGTCTCACGCGCTTCGTACTATAGATGGAAAAAGAATCTGAATCAGAATCATTCTAAAAGACAACTAGAGAAACAAATCGGCACGTTGTGCCGAGAGCACAAGTATCGATATGGATACCGAAAAATCACAGCCTTACTAAAAGTGAGAATGCGTATTAACCATAAAACTGTTCAACGTATCATGCAGAAAAACCAGTGGCAGTGCCGGGTTAAAATGAAAAAGCGTAAGAAAAATGGGCAGCCCTATGCTGTGGCTGGTAATATACTGGATCGGAACTTTCAGTCTGATCGCCCTCTTGAAAAACTAGTAACGGACATCACGTATTTGCCTTATGGACAGAAACAATTGTACCTTTCCAGTATATTGGATTTATATAATGGAGAAGTGATTGCGTTTACGATTGGTGATAAGCAGGACACAGACTTTATTTTAAACACACTTGATCAGCTCCCAGCACTGCCTGAAAACTGTGTGTTACATAGCGACCAAGGTTCTGTGTATACATCTTACGAGTATCAGAAAGCTGTTCATATAAAAGGCATTACCATGAGCATGTCCCGTAAAGGGACGCCCGCTGATAATGCCTCCATCGAATCGTTTCATTCCTCGCTAAAGTCTGAAACGTTCTATCTTAACAGTATTGATCGAACTACGACCACCATCGTAGAACGCACTGTCAAAGAATACATTTATTATTATAACAACATTCGTATTCAAACAAAACTAAACAACCAATCACCGATCAACTATCGGCAATTGGCTGTATAAAGGTGTTTTGATCCCTGTCTCAAAAACGGGGGTCAGTCCCTGGGCCCTAGCTTTTTTCATAGCATTTTTTTCGCTTTTTGTGTGTTGGCAAAATGCAGCTTTGTAAATTGACGTAAAGCATCTTCACCATGCATTTTGATGAGCTTGGCGGCGGCCTTATCTACATGAGGACCGGCCCCTTTTGGGATGTCAAAGCCTGCAGCCTGTGATAATTTGTCCATTTCAATTAAAAAGGCGTACCTTGCGATAATGGAAGCTGCAGCGACTGACAAATGGATGCCTTCTGCTTTTGTACTAAAATACGTCCGCTCCCGAATAATTTTTTTCCCGGCAAGATGCTTGAAATAAATGCCTGGTTCTGCAAATTGGTCAATCAAAATGGCTTCAGGCTGCTTTCCATCGAGTTTTTCTAGCACAGAAGTGATGACTTGGTTATGAAGCAGTGCCTTCATTTTTCCTTGACTCATGCCCTTTTCCTGCATCGTATTGTACTTTTCATTTCGGAGAACGAGAAGACTGAACGGAATGGTTTTGATGAGATCCTTGGCAATGTTGATAATTTGCGGATCCTTTAATCCTTTTGAGTCTTTTACGCCAAGCTCTTTCATTAAAGCAAGCTGGCTGGCATCAACATAGGCCGCACAGACTGTGATCGGTCCGAAATAATCACCTGTACCTACTTCATCTGAACCGACGACCGACATGGAAGCAATGCCGGGCGGCGGACTGTATTTTGTGACAGTAGGTGATTTTTGACTTTTCGTATCAGCTGCTTGTAAATGGCTGAATTGACTGGCTTCAGCTTCTGCCTTTTGCCCTTGAAAGAGCACTTTCCCAGATCGATAAGCTGTAATCGTACAGCCAGGGACTTTTGCTTGAAAGAGGGCGCCTGGCGGCAAAGTGTCTGTTAAATGGTGCGCATACGCGCTCTTCATTTTTTTGAGGTCTTCTGATGTTGCTTTTAAAACGGATTGGGGCACAGTGGATAACTCCTTTTTACCTTGATATCATTGATTTCTAAAGTGTACCATAACAGGTAAGGGCTCGTCTTTCCATTCAATGTCTAAACATGTTATGATAGAGACTAGGATTCTCGTGGAATGGAGGAGAAACGTTGTCTGACGGCGGTAAAACGAAAACAACAGTTGAGATATACGGACAGTCCTATACGATCATCGGTCAAGAAACGAAGATGCATATGCGGCATGTTGCGTCAATTGTTGATGATAAAATGAGAGAAATAAATGAAAAAAATCCATACCTTGATATAAACAAATTAGCTGTACTGACAGCAGTCAATGTCGTCCACGACTACTTGAAATTAAAAGAGCAATACGAAAAATTAGAGATTCAGCTAAAAGAAAAGGAATGAAATTACCGTGATCGATATCATCATTTTGTTTTTGCTTCTTATGGGAACGCTTGTCGGTCTAAAACGCGGGTTTATTCTTCAATTTATTAAATTGATCAGCTTTGTTGTTTCTATCTTAGTGGCGTCCATGTTTTATCAGTCACTGTCACCACAGCTTACGTGGATTCCGGCACCTAATTTTAGTGGCGGTCAACCGCAGCTCGCTTTCTTTAGCGGGAATCTAGAAACAGCTTATTATAATACCATTGCGTTTATCATTCTGTTTATCTTGACCAAAATCCTGCTCGCCATCATTGGCGGATTGCTCACAACCATTGCAAGTATACCTGTGATTAAACAGGTGAACAAACTGCTTGGCGGTGTTTTAGGATTTCTTGAAACCTATTTATTTGTGTTTATTCTATTGTTTGTCGCTGCATTACTTCCAGTAGATGCGCTGCAAACAATGATGAGCAAATCAATGTTAGCAGATGTGATCGTAAACAACACCCCTTACCTGTCCGGTCTTGTCAAAGACCTATGGTCGACGTATGGAGTTTAAAAACTTCTCCTTTCCTGGAGAAGTTTTTTCTCATTCCATGACAGAAAGTTGTAGGATGAAGGGAAAGTTTGTATATTTATATAGGAAGATGCCAAAGCGGCTGGAGGATGAGAGATGAATAAAAAAGATATTATCAAACTTCTTGAAACAATTGCAGTATATATGGAACTAAAAGGAGATAATCCTTTTAAAATTTCTGCCTTTCGTAAAGCAGCAGCGGCACTGGAACAAGACGACCGCAGCCTTTCTCAAATAGATGATCTATTAGCATTACCCGGCATTGGAAAAGGAACCTTTGCTGTGATCACAGAGTATATCGAAAAAGGACAATCAGAAACACTCGAACAATTAAAAAAGGAAGTGCCTGAAGGACTTGTCCCGCTCTTAAAATTGCAAGGACTTGGCGGGAAGAAGATTGCTAAGCTTTACCAAGAGCTTGGAGTCCATGATGCACAGTCATTAAAGGAAGCATGTGAAGCGGAAAAAGTACAAGCGCTTGCAGGCTTCGGTAAAAAAACAGAAGAAAAGATTCTCGCTGCTCTTGAGGAGGCCGGAAAGCAGCCAGAACGACTGCCAATTGGCTTTGCATTAGATGTGGCAGAGCGGATTGATCATGCGCTTGAACAGATGAAGGGTATTCTTCGTTTTTCTAGAGCTGGCAGTCTAAGACGTGCAAGGGAAACTGTCAAAGATCTAGATTATATCATTGCGACCAGCGATCCTGAACAAGTCAGAGAGCAGCTCGTTGCACTTGATGATGTCAAAGACGTTATCGCAAGCGGTGATACGAAGGTATCTGTCATTCTTGCCCTTGATTTTGAGATCAGTGTAGACTTCCGGCTTGTGACAACAGATCAATTTGCCACAACGCTGCATCATTTCACCGGCTCAAAAGATCACAATATTCGCATGCGCCAGCTTGCGAAGGAACGCGGAGAGCGTATTAGTGAATATGGTGTGGAAACAATTGAAACTGGGGAAGTCAAAACGTTTGAAGACGAGGCCGCTTTTTATGCGCATTTTGAACTTCCGCTCATTCCGCCAGAAATTCGTGAAACCGGAGCGGAGATTGATACGTATAAAGAAAGTATGCAATTTGTAGAGTTAAAAGATATCAAAGGCGACCTTCATATGCACTCGACTTGGAGTGACGGTGCATTTTCTATTCGCGAAATGGCAGAGGCATGTATCGCAAAAGGCTATGAATACATGGCGATTACAGACCACTCGCAATATTTAAAAGTAGCAAACGGTTTAACAAAAGAACGTTTACGTCTGCAAGCAAAAGAAATTGACAAGCTGAATCAAGAATTCCAGCATTTTCACATTTTCAAAGGGGTCGAAATGGATATTCTCCCGGATGGATCATTAGATTATGATGATGACTTTTTATCAGACATGGATTTTGTGATTGCGTCTATCCATTCGAGCTTTTCTCAGCCAGAGGAAGTCATCATGGAGCGCCTTGAAAATGCGCTGCGGAATCAGCATGTGGATTTAATTGCACATCCAACAGGCCGTTTGATCGGCAGACGGGACGGCTATGCCTTAAATATAGATCAGCTTATAGAGCTTGCGAAGAAAACGGGAACTGCACTAGAGCTCAACAGCAACCCGTCAAGACTTGATTTGAAAACAGAGCATTTAATGAAAGCAAACGAAGCAGGTGTAAACATCATGATCAATACAGATGCACACAATATCGCCATGCTGGATCATATGGAAGTTGGTGTAACAGCTGCAAGAAAAGGCTGGACACCAAAAGCAAATGTCGTGAATACTTTTTCTCTAAACGAGATCAAAAAGTTTTTAACGCGTGACAGGTAGTCGTTAGGAGGCTGGACCATGCTGCAACAAAAAGTGTTAGCATCATTAGAATTTCATAAAGTAAAAGAAAAAGTCATGTCCTATACCGCATCCTCATTAGGAAAAGAAAGAGCGCAGGATTTAACGCCGCTGACGGATATAGAAACCATTCAGCATTTGCTGGAAGAGGTAGCAGAAGCACAGGATGTTATCCGCTTAAAGGGATCGGCGCCATTTGGCGGGCTGACGGATATTAGACGCGGGGTCAAACGGGCAGAAATCGGCAGTACATTAAGCCCGTCTGAGCTCATGGAAATTGCAGGACTATTATATGCTGTGAAGAATATGAAGCATTTTCTCAAGTCCATGTATGAAGATGGTGTAGACATACCACGACTTCATACATATGCAGAGACACTGATTTTACTGCCTGAAGTCAGAAAAGAAATCGAAAGCTGTATTGGTGATAATGGAGAAGTTCTCGACCATGCCACCCCGGCACTTCGTTCATTGCGCATACAATTACGTTCACTTGAATCAAAAGTTCGAGATAAATTAGAATCCATGATTCGCTCACAATCTGCTTCGAAAATGCTGTCAGACACGATTGTCACTATTCGTAATGATCGGTTTGTGATTCCGGTAAAGCAGGAGTACCGCTCGAATTACGGCGGAATTGTTCACGATCAGTCATCATCTGGGGCAACCCTTTTTATCGAGCCGCAAGTGGTCGTGGATTTAAATAACACCTTGCAGCAAACCCGTTTAAAAGAAAAACAAGAGGTCGAAAAGATCCTGCAAATGCTGACAGAGAGTGTGTCAGAACACATTGAGGAACTGCTTCACAATGTAAAGGAGCTTCAGACGTTAGATTTTATTTTTGCTAAAGCAAAATATGCAAAGGCAGAAAAAGCCACAAAGCCTGCTGTGAACGATCAAGGGGAAATTTATTTAAAGCGGGCAAGACATCCTCTATTGCCTAGGGATCAGGTTGTGGCAAATGACATCGAGCTCGGCAAAGATTTTTCAACCATCGTCATTACTGGCCCAAATACAGGGGGTAAGACAGTTACCTTAAAAACGCTTGGTCTTCTCACGCTGATGACGCAGTCAGGCCTTCATATTCCAGTTGAAGAAGGATCGGAAGTGGCGGTGTTTGACCAAGTCTTTGCTGATATTGGAGATGAACAGTCGATTGAGCAAAGCTTGAGTACGTTCTCATCTCATATGGTCAATATTGTGGATATCTTAAAGAATTTGACATCTAACTCACTCGTGTTATTTGATGAATTAGGGGCAGGAACAGACCCTGCTGAAGGTGCCGCGCTGGCCATGAGTATCTTAGATGAAGTGCATCAAACAAATGCACGCGTCATCGCAACGACTCACTATCCTGAGCTGAAGGCTTACGGGTATAACCGAGAAGGTGTCACAAATGCGAGCGTGGAGTTTGACATTGAAACCTTATCACCAACGTACCGCTTGCTCATCGGTGTGCCCGGACGAAGTAATGCATTTGAAATTTCTAAACGTCTTGGTTTGCCAGATCACCTCATTGACCGGGCAAAAGCGGATATGCATGCCGAACATAATGAAGTAGACCAAATGATTGCTTCATTAGAAGACAGCAAGAAACAAGCAGAAGAAGAGCTGCATGAGACAGAAATCTATAGAAAAGAAGCAGAAAAGCTTCATAAAGAATTGCAGAGACAAATTCTTGAATGGAATGAGCAAAAGGACAAACTGCTAGAAGAAGCTGAACAAAAAGCGGCAGAAAAAATTGAACAAGCCTCAAAAGAAGCAGAAGATATTATTCAAGAGCTTCGGTCGATAAAAAATGAGCATCGCTCATTCAAAGAGCATGAACTCATCGATGCGAGAAAGCGTCTTGAAGAAGCAGTTCCTGAGTTTGACCGGAAGAAAAAGCCAGAGCCGGTGAAAAAAGCAGCAAGACAGCTAAAATCAGGCGACGAAGTGAAAGTGCTCACCTTCGGGCAAAAAGGAACGCTGCTTGAACAAACAGGTGACAAAGAATGGAGTGTCCAAATGGGCATTCTGAAAATGAAAGTAAAAGAAAAAGATATGGAATTTATCAAATCAGCACCTGAATTTAAGCAGGAAAAAGCCATTACGGCAGTCAAAGGAAAAGACTATCATGTATCGCTTGAGCTTGACTTAAGGGGCGAGCGTTATGAAAATGCCTTAAGCAGAGTCGAGAAATATTTAGATGATGCTGTCTTAGCTGGTTATCCGCGAGTGTCAATCATTCACGGAAAAGGAACTGGCGCCCTTAGAAAAGGGGTTCAGGAATTACTGAAACAGCACCGAAGTGTGAAAAATGCTCGTTTTGGGGAACAAGGCGAGGGAGGATCAGGCGTTACCATCGTCGAATTAAAGTAAAAAGGAGAAAACGCATGAAAGCCTTTTGGGAAAATGAACTTGTGGAAATTGCCGCCTATTACAGCGTGGCCGTCCTATGTCTTGTCTTATTTCTAACCATTTTTGAACTCGTTACCTCCTATAAAAACTGGGAGGAGATCCAGCGTGGGAACTTAGCTGTTGCCATGGCAACAGGCGGAAAGATTTTTGGGATTGCGAATGTGTTTCAGCATTCAATCGCACAGCACAATTCCCTTCTGCAAATGGTTGGATGGGGCGTATACGGCTTTGTGATGCTGCTTGTCAGCTATTTCATTTTTGAATTTTTAACACCGCGATTTAAAGTAGACAAAGAGATTGAGAATGATAATAGAGCGGTCGGGTTTATTTCACTCATTATTTCAGTTGGGCTGTCTTACGTAGTAGCAGCCGGCATTTAAGGAGACGACATGGAAAAGCTAGCAAAAGTATTAATCGTAGTTGCCTGCACTTTTGCGGTCATTGGTGCCGTTTACATGTTCCTGTGAAATGAAGAAGACAAAGTGAGAAAGCTGTCAGGGGTCCCTTGGCAGCTTTTATCTCACCCAAAGGCGGCGAATCACATGAAGAAAATTCTGCAAAAAGACGAACTCATAAAGCGCATTGATACATGTCTCCAAATGACATCCCTGCCAAGAGACATATATGAACCGTATATTGCACGCCCATTTCAAACGACTGGATTTTTTGATGATTTGAGCCCTTATATTCAAATCGATCCGAGTGGCTATATTCTCATTCAATATGAACGAGGAATCCAAATGCTGCATAAAAGAACAAAAGCGGCGGATGAAGTCATTTACTGGATTTTAGAAGACACGATCTTTCTTACAGTCTACATAGACATGATGAGGCAGTATCAAGTCGACAACATCCAGACGCATTTACCTAATGACCCGAGTATCCATCAACAGATCGTGGAGAGAGTAAATGAGTCATTCCGTGCAATTGGTGGATTATATGAACAGTGGCATCATGAAGGAAAAAGAGCATCGATCGAAACACCAGCGAAGAAATAAAGATGGCATGGAACCAAGCTCTATTTGAAAAAAGCAAACTGCCTTAAGGAAAAGTTTGCTATAATAAAATAGTACGAAAGTTCAGGAAGGAGGGTTTTTATGCAGTCAGATAAACGTTGGCTTCTGCATTACCCGAATCAAATTCCCCACGAACTCACCATCCCAAATGAGACGTTACAATCTTACTTATTCAGCTCCGCAGAGGCTGCACCTGAGCATACAGCCATTCATTTTCTAGGAAAAAACATCACCTATGAACAGCTCCAGGAAGAAGCATTGAAACTAGCTGGTTACCTGATGAAAATTGGCGTGAAAAAAGGCGACAGAGTAGCGATCATGCTGCCAAACTGTCCTCAATCTGTCATTTCTTATTATGCTGTTTTAATTGCAGGCGGCATTGTTGTTCAAACGAACCCGCTTTATACGGAGAAAGAACTGGCATATCAAATGGAGGACAGTGGCTCAAAAGTGCTGATTACACTGGATTTATTGTATCCAAAGGCCTATAAAATGAAAGCGCTGACAAGTATGGAGCACTTGATCATCACCAAACTACAGGATTATTTACCATTTCCGAAAAACATTCTGTTTCCTATCGTCCAAAAAAGAAAAAATAAAATGGTCATCCAAGTGGAGAAAAGTGAGACCATTCATCACTTCTCACAAATTATGAAAGAATCGTCAGAAGAACAGATTCCGGCGCTTGCCTTTGAACCGAAAGAGGATGTCGCTGTTTTGCAATATACAGGCGGAACGACTGGTTTACCAAAAGGGGTCATGCTGACGCATGAAAATATTTTAGCGAATACTGAAATGTGCGCTTCTTGGATGTATAAAACGACAAGAGGCAAAGAACGAATCCTCGGCATCATTCCGTTTTTTCATGTATACGGAATGACGACCGTATTAAATCTTGCTGTCAAAGAAGGGCATTCAATGATTCTCCTTCCGCGATTTGACGCAGCTGATACCCTCAAAACGATTGAAAAACAGAAACCGACGCTCTTTCCAGGTGCACCCACCATGTATATTGCCTTGCTGCATCATCCGAACATTGAAAAATATGACCTGTCGTCCATCACTGCATGTTTAAGCGGCTCGGCGGCTCTTCCTGTTGAAGTCAAACAGAGCTTTGAGAAATTAACAGGAGGGCGTTTAGTAGAGGGGTATGGTCTTTCAGAAACTTCACCAGTGACCCATTCTAACTTTTTATGGGGAGCGAACAAAACAGGCAGCATTGGCTGTCCGTGGCCTGGGACAGACGCAGGCATTTATTGCGAGGAAACGGGTGGCCTTAAAGAGCCGTATGAGCACGGAGAAATTATCGTCAAAGGGCCGCAAATTATGAAAGGCTATTGGAATCAGCCAGAGGAGACAGCAGCTGTATTAAGGGATGGATGGTTTTTCACCGGAGATATTGGGTATATGGATGAGGACGGTTTTTTCTATATCGTTGACCGGAAAAAAGATGTCATTATTGCGAGCGGTTATAATATTTACCCAAGAGAGGTCGAAGAAGCCCTATATGAGCATGAGCTTGTACAAGAAGTCGTTGTCGCAGGTATACCAGATCCTTATAGAGGCGAAACAGTAAAAGCGTTTGTTGTACCGAAAAAGGATGCTTATTTAACAGAGGATGAACTCGATCGCTTTGTCAGAACGAGAATTGCTTCATTTAAAGTACCGCGCGTGTATGAATTTAAAGAATCACTGCCTAAAACGGCTGTCGGAAAAATTTTGCGCAGAGTATTAATTGAAGAAGAAAAAAGAAAGCAAGCTTCATCATCTGAGACACCTGTCGATCAATTGAAGAAATAACGGCCTTCATCATCCGGTCGAGCGGCCGGATGATTTGAATGCTGACAGTCTGCTCTGGTATGATAAAGGTTGAAAAGAAAGAAGAAGATCACTTGACAAATCACCCGTTTCTTTTTAACATAAAGTTATGAATGAATGCTCATTCAATTTAGAAAGGGACGAAGCACATTGAAGCAGAAAAGACCGAAGTACATGCAAATTATTGATGCAGCAGTTGTGGTGATTGCGGAGAACGGCTATCATCAATCACAAGTTTCAAAGATTGCGAAACAAGCAGGGGTGGCAGACGGAACCATTTATCTTTATTTCAAAAACAAAGAGGATATTCTCATCTCATTGTTCAAAGAAAAAATGGGACAATTCATCGAACGGATGGAGACAGATATTCAAAAGAAGCCGTCTGCCAAAGAAAAGCTACTACTGCTGATTGAGGAGCATTTTCGCATGCTGGCGCAAAATCATCATTTGGCTCTTGTGACACAGCTTGAACTCAGGCAGTCAAACCTTGAGCTGCGGCAAAAAATCAATGAGGTGCTAAAAGGGTATTTAAATATGCTCGAGTCGATTTTAACAGAAGGAAAGAAAACAGGAGAATTCAGACAAAATTTAGATGTCCGCTTAGCAAGACAAATGGTATTTGGGACGATTGATGAAACCGCAACAACATGGGTCATGAATGATCAAAAGTATGATCTGCCTGCACTCGCAGAAAGTGTACATGATCTGCTGTTAAACGGAATACATCAATCCTAAAGACAATGTGAAAAAGGATGATTGACATGGAAAAAATACTCAGCTTACATCATGAAGGAAAGACAGCGCTCATCACGATTCAGAACCCGCCTGCAAATGCCTTATCCTCTCAGCTGCTCACTGAGCTTAATGACATGTTCGATAAGCTCGAACAGAATGAAGAAGTAAGAGCGATTGTGATCCACGGAGAAGGCAGATTCTTCTCAGCAGGTGCTGATATTAAAGAATTTACGACTTTACAGGAAGAGTCTGATTATGCAAGCCTCGCTGATAGAGGACAGCAAGTCTTTGAACGGATTGAACAGTGTCCAAAGCCAGTCATTGCCTCGATTCACGGAGCAGCATTAGGCGGGGGCCTTGAGCTTGCTATGTCTTGTGATATCCGAATCGCAACAAAAGATGCAAAGCTTGGACTGCCAGAACTAAACCTTGGCATTATTCCAGGATTCGGCGGCACGCAGCGCCTCCCGCGCTACGTTGGTTCTGCTAAAGCGCTTGAAATGATGGGAACAGCTGAACCGATTACAGGTGAAGAAGCATTTACGTGCGGCCTTGTTACAAAGCTGGCAGAAACAGAGGAAGAAGCGCTCGAAGCGGCCAAAACACTTGCGGGGAAATTTGCCGCGAAAAGCCCAAAATCACTTGAATATGTGCTTGATTTATTGAACGCCACAAAATTGTATTCATATGACGGCGGAATGAAGCTGGAAGCCAAAAAGTTTGGTGAGGTTTTCCAATCAAATGACGCCAAAGAAGGCATCCAGGCCTTTATCGAAAAGCGCAAACCGAACTTTAAAGGGGAATAAGGGATAAGTACGACACAAGGGGGAGAAATAAATGAATATATTTGTTTTGATGAAGCGTACGTTTGACACGGAAGAGAAAATTTCGATTCAGTCTGGTGCAATTCAAGAAGATGGAGCAGAGTTCATTATTAATCCTTATGACGAGTATGCCATTGAAGAAGCTATTCAGCTTCGCGATGAGCACGGGGGAGAAGTGACCGTTGTGACAGTTGGCGGTGAGGATGCAGAGAAACAGCTGAGAACAGCGCTTGCTATGGGCTGTGACAGGGCCGTCTTATTAAATGTGGAGGATGACTTAGAAGAGTGGGACCAATATTCTGCTTCTACCATTCTTTATCACTATTTAAAGGACAAAGAGGCTTCCTTGATCTTAGCAGGGAATGTAGCAATTGACGGCGGCTCTGGACAGGTAGCCCCGCGTCTTGCTGAATTACTCGGTTTTTCATACGTGACTACGATAACAAGTATTCAAATTGACGGCGGCTCTGTATCGATTGAACGAGATGCAGAGGGGGATGTGGAAGTTATTTCTGCCGAACTTCCGCTTGTCGTCACAGCTCAGCAAGGACTCAATGAGCCTCGCTATCCATCATTACCAGGCATTATGAAGGCAAAGAAAAAGCCTTTAGAAGAATTGGAACTTGATGATTTAGATCTGGATGAAGACGATGTACCATATAAAATCAAAACAATTGAACGTTTCTTACCGGAGAAAAAAGAGGGTGGCAAGGTGCTGAGCGGCGAGCTTCAGGATCAAGTCAAAGAACTGACAGATCTACTCAGAAATGAAGCAAAAGTCATCTAAACATCCACTTTACGATATCACGAGAACAAGGGGGAGCTTGAAGATGAGTAAAAAAGTTGTTGTACTTGGAGAAAGTCGTGACGGTAAGTTAAGAAATGTGACATTTGAAGCCATTGCTGCCGCTCACAAAGTGGCAGAGGGCGGTGAGGTCATTGGCGTGTTAATAGGGGATGACGTCAAAGGCCTAGCGGATGAACTGCTTTACTATGGAGCGGATCATGTCATGATTGTGGAGCATCCGCACCTTTCATATTATACGTCAGATGGTTTTGCGCAGGCGCTTCAAGCCATATTAGATCAGGTTGATCCAGATGCTGTACTCTTTGGCCATACATCTATCGGAAAAGACTTGTCGCCGAAAATAGCCGCACGTCTCCAGACTGGCTTGATTTCAGATGCGATTGATGTAAGCGTTACCGGTGAACATCTTGTTTTCACTAGACCGATTTACTCTGGAAAAGCCTTCGAAAAAGTCATTTCGACAGACCGTCTGCTTCTAGCAACCATCCGGCCAAATAACGTGGCACCACTTGAGCGGGATACGTCACGAGGCGGAGAAGTCACACCAGTTACTGTCGACATTCAAAACCTTCGGACGATCGTGAAGGAAGTCATTAAAAAAACGTCAGAAGGTGTAGATTTATCAGAAGCAAAGGTCATTGTTGCTGGAGGGCGCGGGGTTAAGAGCAAGGAAGGCTTTGAACCGCTGAATGAACTCGCTGAGACGCTGGGTGCAGCAGTCGGAGCCTCGCGCGGCGCCTGTGACGCCGACTACTGTGATTATGCCCTGCAAATTGGCCAGACAGGAAAAGTCGTCACACCAGACCTTTATATTGCATGCGGGATATCAGGAGCGATTCAGCATTTAGCGGGAATGTCTAACAGTAAAGTCATTGTGGCCATCAACAAAGACCCAGAAGCGGAAATCTTCAAAATCGCCGATTATGGAATTGTTGGTGACTTGTTTGAAGTGGTACCGCTTTTGAATGAAGAGTTAAAAAAGATGAATATCCACTCGTAACGCTCATACACTCAGAATGCCTAGGTATTCTGGGTTTTTTTGTATGTTATTAAGAAGAAAAGGAGCGGTTGACAAGTGAAGGGGACAGTAAAAGTCAATGACGTGATCGGACGCATTTCTAAACACATTTACGGGCACTTTCAAGAGCATTTAGGAAGAGGGATTTATGACGGGATTTGGGTAGGAAAAGACTCAGAGATTGATCATATTGAGGGGATTCGTACTGATGTACTGAAGGCCCTTCAAGCATTACATATTCCGGTGCTGAGGTGGCCGGGGGGCTGCTTCGCAGACGAGTATCACTGGGCAAATGGTGTAGGTGATCTGAGTGAACGAAAGCCGATGGTCAATACCCATTGGGGTGGTACGGTTGAATCCAATGCATTTGGTACGCATGAATTTATGGCATTGTGTGAGCTGCTTGAATGTGAACCTTACATTTGCGGCAATGTGGGAAGCGGGTCTGTTCAAGAATTAGCCGATTGGGTCGAATACATGACATTTCCAAAAGGGATACCTATGTCAGATTGGCGCATTAAAAATGGAAAACAAGAACCTTGGAAGCTGACCTATGTTGGTGTAGGCAATGAAAGCTGGGGCTGCGGCGGGAATATGACGCCTGAATACTATGCAGATTTATATAAACGCTATCAAACGTACGTAAGAGAGTTTGCAGGGCAGCGTATTTATAAAATCGCCTGCGGCGCGAACTCTAATGACGTGAATTGGACGAAAGTATTGATGGAGCGGGCCGCACCGTGGATGGATGGGCTCAGTTTACATTATTACACCGTACCGGGTACATGGGAGAAGAAAGGATCAGCGACTGAATTCGATGAGGATGAATGGTTTATCACGCTGAAAAAGGCCTATGAGATGGAACGGCTTGTCGAAGACCATGGAGAAATCATGGATCGTTATGACCCAGACAAGCGAATCGGGATGATTATTGATGAATGGGGGACATGGTATGACCCAGAGCCAGGGACAAATCCTGGGTTTTTATATCAGCAAAACACACTAAGAGACGCCCTTGTGGCCGCACTCCATTTTCATATTTTTCATCGCCATTGCGAGCGGATTCATATGGCAAATATTGCTCAGACGGTCAATGTGCTGCAAGCGATGGTATTAACAAAGGACGAAAAGATGCTTCTGACACCTACGTATCATGTATTTCACATGTTTCAAGTGCATCAAGAGGAAGAAGCGCTTGAAGTGGAGTTCGTTTCACCGCCGTATGAACGAAGAGGTGAAAAAATTCCTCAGGTCAGTGTGTCCGCCTCGCGTTCATCAGGTAAGATGCATATTAGCTACTGTCACTTGAATCCGCATGAACAAACAGAGATATCCCTTGCCATTGCAGGGATTGAAGAACAAACGAAAGTCACTGGACGTGTACTGACGGCTGATCGCATGAATGCCCATAATACATTCGATGATCCTCATTCTGTTCAGCCAAAAGACTTTCAGCAAATGGCTGTAAAGTCCGGCGAATTAACGGTGGAGCTGCCGCCAATGTCAGTGGTCATGATAACTGTCGACCTCGCTTAATTGCATATTTCGATGTTTGATGAGAAGAATGTTGGGGCATCATACATTGTAAATGAAGCGGAAAGGGTGTCATGTCATATGCTTAGAACCATTCTTATGATCATCGGTGCGATTGTTGTTATTGGTGCGATTATACGGTTTGTTTTTTAATTCATTTCCTAAAAAATGATTCGTAAGCATTTCATTCGCAAGTCACATTGGTAGATGCTATACTAAAAAGCATAATTTACATTGGAGGAATGAATAATGGCAATCGTAAAAGCTACTGACGCAACATTTTCACAAGAAACTGCAGAAGGTGTTGTTCTTGCAGACTTTTGGGCACCATGGTGTGGACCTTGTAAAATGATTGCTCCAGTTCTTGAAGAACTTGATCAAGAAATGGGCGACAAAATGAAAATCGTAAAAATTGATGTAGACGATAACCAAGAAACTGCTGGTAAATACGGCGTTATGAGTATCCCAACACTTCTTGTTTTAAAAGACGGTGAAGTTGTAGAAACTTCTGTTGGTTTCAAACCAAAAGAAGCACTTGCTGAACTTGTCAACAAACATCTATAAACCGATCTATGTCCAAGCGGCATAATCATTGAAGCGGTTCTCGTAAAGACGAGAGCCGCTTTTCTTTCAGCATGGTATAAAACAAATGTTCGTGATACACTAGAAGGAGTGAAAGAGGAAAACAAGGACGGATGAAAATATGAACAAACTAATCAAAGAAAAGCTGTCAGTCCTGCCGGATCAACCAGGCTGTTACTTAATGAAAGATAGACAAAATACGATCATTTATGTAGGAAAAGCAAAGGTTTTAAAAAACAGGGTGCGCTCTTATTTCACTGGATCACATGACGCCAAAACGCAGCGGCTTGTCAGTGAAATTGAAGACTTTGAATACATTGTCACCTCTTCTAATATCGAAGCGCTCATTTTAGAACTGAATTTAATCAAAAAATATGACCCAAAATACAATGTCATGCTCAAGGATGACAAGACGTATCCTTTTATAAAAATTACGAATGAACGCCATCCTAAGCTGATCGTCACCCGCAATGTAAAAAAGGACAAAGGAAAATATTTCGGTCCATACCCAAACGTACAAGCAGCAAGAGAAACGAAAAAGCTGCTCGACCGCCTATATCCACTGAGAAAATGCGCCACCCTTCCTGATCGCGTCTGTCTTTATTATCATCTTGGACAATGTCTTGCGCCATGTGTGTATGACATTTCCGAGGAAACGAATAAGCAGCTCGTGGACGAAATCACAAGGTTTCTAAACGGAGGACATCAGCAAATCAAAAAAGAACTCACCGAAAAGATGCAGGAAGCCGCTGAAAATTTAGAGTTTGAACGGGCAAAAGAACTGAGAGACCAAATCGCATATATCGACTCAACGATGGAAAAACAGAAAATGACGATGAGTGATTTATCAGATCGAGATGTCTTTGCCTATGCCTATGATAAAGGCTGGATGTGTGTCCAAGTCTTCTTTATCAGACAGGGGAAATTGATTGAACGTGACGTCAGCCTTTTTCCAATGTATCAGGACCCTGAGGAGGAATTCCTCACGTTTATGGGGCAGTTTTATGAAAAGAACAACCATTTTCTGCCGAAGGAAATTCTGGTTCCGGACAGTGTTGATCAAGAGATGATTGAGCAATTGCTTGAGACGAACGTTCACCAGCCGAAAAAAGGAAAGAAAAAGGATCTGCTTTTACTTGCGCATCAAAATGCCAAAATCGCCTTAAAAGAAAAATTTTCGCTCATTGAGCGTGATGAAGAGCGGACAATTGGTGCGGTGAAGCAGCTCGGGGATGCGCTTAATATTTATATGCCATACAGAATCGATGCATTTGATAACTCAAATATTCAAGGAGCAGACCCGGTTTCTGCCATGGTCGTCTTTCAGGACGGGAAGCCCTATAAAAAGGAATACCGAAAATACAAAATAAAAACCGTCTCAGGGCCAGATGATTATGCATCCATGCGTGAAGTCATTAGAAGACGATATACCCGTGTGTTAAAGGATGAACTGCCGCTGCCAGATTTAATTTTAATTGACGGAGGAAAAGGACAGATCAACGCAGCCATCGATGTGCTTGAAAATGAATTGAATCTGTCTGTCCCAGTCGCAGGTCTTGTAAAAGATGAAAAACACCGGACATCGAATCTCATGATAGGAGATACACTTGAAATTGTTGCGCTGGAGCGGAATAGCCAGGCCTTTTACTTATTGCAGCGCATTCAAGATGAAGTGCACCGCTTCGCTATTAGCTTTCACAGGCAGCTCCGCGGAAAAAATGCATTCCAGTCTATTTTAGACGATGTACCAGGTATCGGAGAAAAGCGTAAAAAGCAGCTCCTCAAACATTTTGGCTCTGTGAAAAAAATGAAAGAAGCCTCTATCCAAGACTTTCAGGAGGCTGGCATTCCGAAACAGACGGCTGAACTTTTAATGGAAGCATTAAAAAAATAGATTGTACTTTTATTAAAAGTCTGTTAAGATGTGACTAATTTAATAAATGAACGTGTTGTTTGTTGAAGATAGAGGTGCGAACTTCAAGAGTAAGCCTTCGGAGATCGATGGGATCTAAGAAGAGGGCTGAAAGGGGAGCGTCGCCGAAGTGAATAAAATCCACTCATTTTATTCGCTGGCTGTACATTGAAGAAATGTAGGGCTGTCAAGAATTCATTTCTTGGAGGGCTATCTCATTGTTTGCATCGTTTAATGATGATTTTAAAGCAATGGGAGATTTGTTCTCTCATTGCTTTTTTATTTGCAGTGAGCGGACAGTCTCCAAGCTGCCTCTTCTCTCACACGTGAACTTTTGAAAAAGGGTGGTAGACATGGGACTAATTGTACAAAAATTTGGCGGAACTTCCGTTGGGTCGACAGAAAAAATTCGCAATGCCGCAGAGAGAGTGATCGCTGAACGCGAGGCAGGACATGATGTGGTTGTGGTTGTATCAGCGATGGGCAAATCAACGGATGTTCTAGTAGACCTAGCGAAAGAACTCACAGACGATCCAAGCAAAAGAGAAATGGATATGCTGCTCGCAACTGGTGAGCAGGTGACCATTTCATTATTATCGATGGCGCTACAAGCAAGAGGTTATGATGCCATTTCCTTTACAGGCTGGCAGGCTGGTATGAAAACAGAGCATGTACACGGAAATGCAAGAATCGTGGACATTGATGAATCAAGAATAAAAGAGGAATTAAGTGCGGGGAAAGTCGTTGTTGTGGCAGGCTTCCAAGGAATTGCAGATAACTTACATATCACAACTCTTGGCCGCGGCGGATCAGATACAACAGCTGTGGCACTGGCTGCCGCACTAAAAGCTGATAAATGTGATATATACACAGATGTACCAGGAGTGTTTACGACAGATCCGCGTTATGTATCATCTGCGCGGAAACTTGCAGGCATTTCATACGATGAGATGCTTGAGCTGGCTAATTTAGGAGCTGGGGTTCTGCATCCAAGAGCTGTTGAATTTGCGAAAAATTATCAAGTCCCACTAGAAGTCCGTTCTAGTATTGAAAATGAATCGGGTACGTTAATTGAGGAGGAATCATCCATGGAACAAAACTTAGTCGTCAGAGGCATTGCATTTGAAGATCAGATTACACGTGTGACAGTGTGCGGGCTTTCAAGTGGTTTAACAACATTATCGACCATTTTTACGACGCTTGCGAAACAGAATATCAATGTCGATATCATCATTCAGTCTGTCACAAGCACCAATCAGACGTCGATTTCTTTCTCTGTCAAAACGGATGATTTGTCCAAAACAGTTGAAGTATTAGAAGAATATAAAGGGGCGCTTGGCTACGAACAGATTGAGACAGAAAGCAAATTAGCGAAAGTATCCATCGTGGGATCTGGAATGGTCTCAAATCCAGGGGTAGCTGCTGAAATGTTTGCTGTGTTAGCGCAAAAAGACATTCAAGTGAAAATGGTCAGTACGTCTGAAATCAAAGTCTCAACGGTCGTTGGCCGTGATGATATGGTCAAAGCGGTTGAAGCGCTGCATGACGCGTTTGATTTATCAAAGGTGAGCGCCGCTGCTCACTCTTAAAAAGGTAAAGAGGTGATCTCACGAAAGAGGGTCGCCTCTTTTTTCTATATGGAAACGGCTGAAACGGGCGTAAACCCATTCATTAAGTATGCTATGATAGATGTAGACATATAAAAAAGGCGTGACCTGAAGTCCGCGCCTTTTATCAAGAGTATTAGCTAGGGTCTCTTAAATCCCATTTAACAGTTAAAATGACTTTCTCAGCACGCTTTTTCACTTGTTCGTAGGATTCAGCCACGTGCTCATTCAGAAGCTGAATTTGTTCAGCAATAAAACCCGCTTCCATCTGAAAGCATGGCTCCTTTTGATAGGTGAGACGATTGGATACTAGTGGACCTTCGAGCTCAAACTCAATTTCCTGTTTTTTCGAATGGACCATCGTGAGAGTCCCCCATCCGGCATCATGGAAAAATTCGGGGATCTTTTCCCATGACTCTTGAGGAAATTTACGAGCAAGCAGTTTACCCGCAAAATACATCATAGATGAATGGTCCTGACCAAGAATATCAGGCAGCAGAACTTCGCGTATCAGCTCGTAGGCAAATCCATTGACTTCAATTTCTTTTAGCTGTTCTAAGTTAGATTCGAATTTATTCATTGTACGGCTCCCCTCTTTCAACAATTTATTATAGCTTATGTGGGCATATGATGACAGAGTTTTCCCTGAAGTCTAAGAAATTCTTATTGTAGTAAAACGAATTTTGATTTAAAACTTTTAAATTTCGGAAAATTTTAATTTATGTACGCGGTTTCTTGACGCTTTTTTGACATAGGAGTAAAATGAAATTGTCAATAAATTTGAATAAAGTGCTTACAATTGAAAGAAGCGGGGGTAAGACAATTTTCAAGCAATTGCACTTTTTTTACTAGGGGGTAAAGTAATGTCGGGGAACAAAGAATTTTTTTATCGGAGATTGCATTCTTTGCTTGGCGTCATTCCGGTCGGTCTATTTTTAATACAGCACTTAGTGGTTAACCACTTTGCGACAAATGGACCAGAGGCGTTTAACAAAGCTGCACACTTTATGGAACAGCTTCCTTTCAGATATGCACTTGAGCTGTTCGTGATTTTCTTACCACTGATCTATCATGCTGTTTATGGGGTGTACATAGCCTTTACGGCACAAAACAACACGTCTCGCTTCAGTTACTTAAGAAACTGGCTGTTCAGATTGCAAAGGATTTCAGGTATTATCACATTGATTTTTGTCTCTTGGCACGTATGGGAAACACGAATTCAAGCTCAGCTTGGAGCTGAAGTCAACTATGACATGATGGCGAATATTTTAAGCTCTCCATTTATGCTAGGCTTCTATATTGTCGGCGTTTTATCTACTATTTTCCACTTTGCTAATGGCTTGTGGTCATTTGCTGTCAGCTGGGGAATTACCGTTTCACCACGCTCACAACGAATCTCCACATATGTGACATTAGGTATATTTATAGCGCTTTCATATGTAGGGCTAAGAGCAATTTTCGCTTTTGTTTAAGAGGAAATAGATTAGTAGAAGAGGGAGAGGGGCTACAATGAGTAATTCTAGCATCATCGTTGTCGGAGGCGGCTTAGCTGGTCTCATGGCAACTATTAAAGCAGCAGAAGCGGGAACAGCTGTTCAACTATTTTCAATCGTACCTGTGAAACGTTCGCATTCTGTATGTGCACAGGGCGGAATCAACGGAGCGGTCAATACAAAAGGTGAAGGGGATTCACCTTATGAGCATTTTGATGACACGGTATACGGCGGAGATTTCTTAGCCAACCAGCCGCCAGTAAAGGCAATGTGTGAAGCAGCACCGTCCATTATCCACTTACTTGATCGTATGGGTGTTATGTTTAATAGAACACCAGAGGGATTATTGGACTTCCGCCGCTTCGGGGGAACACAGCACCACCGTACAGCGTTTGCTGGAGCTACAACAGGCCAGCAGCTATTATACGCACTGGATGAGCAGGTTCGCCGCTATGAAGTAGCAGGACTTGTCACGAAATATGAAGGCTGGGAATTCCTTGGCGCTGTTTTAGATGACGAGGAAGTATGCCGCGGGATTGTCGCGCAAAACTTGACGACAATGGAAATTGAATCCTTCCGATCAGATGCAGTCATTATGGCAACAGGCGGTCCTGGAATCGTGTTCGGTAAATCAACAAACTCTATGATTAACACTGGATCTGCAGCATCTATCGTCTATCAGCAAGGTGCGCATTATGCAAATGGAGAATTCATTCAAATTCACCCGACAGCGATCCCAGGAGATGACAAGCTTCGTCTTATGAGTGAATCAGCTCGTGGTGAAGGCGGACGTGTTTGGACATATAAAGACGGGAAGCCTTGGTACTTCCTTGAAGAAAAATACCCAGCATACGGGAACCTTGTACCACGTGACATTGCAACGCGTGAAATCTTTGACGTATGTGTCGAGCAAAAGCTTGGCATCAACGGAGAGAACATGGTATATCTTGATCTTTCTCACAAAGATCCAAAAGAGCTTGATATTAAGCTTGGCGGAATCATTGAAATCTATGAAAAATTCATGGGTGACGACCCGCGTAAGCTGCCGATGAAAATCTTCCCGGCTGTTCATTACTCTATGGGCGGATTATGGGTCGATTATGATCAAATGACGAATATCAAAGGTCTATTCGCTGCCGGAGAATGTGATTACTCAATGCACGGCGGAAACAGACTTGGTGCAAACTCACTTCTTTCTGCGATTTACGGCGGAATGGTCGCTGGACCAAATGCGGTGAAGTACATTAACGGTCTTGAAAAATCTGCGGAAGACCTTTCTTCTGCACTATTTGACAGCGCCGTGAAGAAAGAGCAGGAGAAATGGGACAACATCCTCAGCATGGATGGTACTGAAAATGCGTACGTGCTTCATAAAGAGCTTGGAGAATGGATGACGGATAACGTTACAGTGGTTCGTTACAATGACAAACTCTTAAAAACAGATCAGAAGATCGAAGAACTAATGGAACGCTACAAGAAGATCAACATCAATGATACCGCATCATGGAGCAACCAAGGCGCTGCCTTCACGCGTCAGCTTGACAATATGCTTCAGCTGGCAAGAGTCATTACGATCGGGGCATATAACCGGAATGAAAGCCGAGGCGCACACTATAAACCGGAATTCCCAGAAAGAAACGATGAAGAATTCCTTAAAACAACGATGGCTACGTTCAAAGGGAAAAATCAAAAGCCTGCATTCCACTATGAGGACGTCGATGTATCGTTAATTGCACCTCGTAAACGAGATTACTCGAAGAAAAAGGTGGAGAAATAAGATGAGTGAAAAAAACACAATTCAATTCATTATCACACGTCAAGATACAGCAGATGGAAAGCCTTATGATGAGGAATTCGAAATCCCTTACCGTCCGAATATGAACGTCATTTCTGCACTCATGGAAATTAGACGTAACCCGGTCAATAAACAAGGTGAAAAAACAACGGCGATCAACTGGGATATGAACTGTCTTGAAGAGGTGTGCGGAGCCTGTTCTATGGTTATTAATGGAAAACCGCGCCAGTCATGTACAGCCTTGATTGACAAGTTAGATCAGCCGATCCGTCTCCAGCCGATGAAGACATTCCCGGTCGTGAGAGACTTGCAGGTTGATAGAAGCCGCATGTTCAACTCCTTGAAAAAAGTAAAAGCATGGGTGCCGATCGATGGCACATATGATCTTGGACCTGGACCAAGAATGCCTGAGAAAAAACGTCAATGGGCGTATGAGCTTTCTAAATGTATGACATGTGGTGTCTGCCTTGAAGCTTGTCCAAACGTAAATGATAAGTCTTCCTTTATGGGCCCTGCTCCGCTTTCGCAAGTTCGTCTATTTAACGCACATCCGACAGGTGCGATGAATAAGTCTGACCGTCTAGAAGAAATTATGGGAGACGGCGGTCTTGCGAACTGCGGGAACTCTCAAAACTGTGTGCAGGCTTGTCCGAAAGGAATCCCGCTGACAACGTCAATTGCAGCACTTAACCGAGATACAACATTACAAGCTTTCCGTAACTTCTTCGGAAGCGATCACGCAGAATAACATCACATTCAGTCCTCTTTGCCAATCATGATGAGTGTTTACAAGAGGCTGGATGGAACACAAAATAAACGCCTCTTCCAATATGGGAGAGGCGTTTATTGATGAATAAGGAGATGATGAAGTGAGACTTCCATCATATATTGAGGAACCATTTGAAGAATGGAGAGCATCCTTTCGATTTTATGTCGAAACGACTGTCCGTTTTTCAGAAACGGATATGTTCGGCCATATGAACAATGTCACCCCTTTTGTGTATTTTGAAGAAGCACGGATTGCCTTTTTTCAAAAAACAGGAATTGTGGATAAACGAATGAAACGTGTGAAAGAGACGATTACAGTCGTGGCAAACCTGCAATGTGATTACATCAAACAGGTGGAGATTGGGGAGCGGCTTCGTGTGTATGTAAAGCCGGAAAAAGTCGGATCAAGCTCACTTATCCTTCATTATTTAGGAGAAAACGAGCAGCAGGAACCATGCTTTACAGGCTCAGTCACCATGGTGCAAATTAATAAAGAAACAGGCGCATCTGTCCCATTTACAGAGGAAGAAAAAGAGACATTTCAAGCTCAGCGAAATGGGTAGCATGCAGCCTCAGCAACGTGTAAGCTTCATTTTGTTATAATAAAAAGATCATATCAAGAAGAACAAAAGGAGAACACATGAAGATTTTTCAATATGACACCATTGATAGTACAAATAATGAAGCGAAAAGGCTCATTCAGCAAGGAGAAAAACCTTCATTTGCTGTCTATGCACATCAGCAGACTGAAGGAAGAGGCAGGCTAGGCAGGCCGTGGGAAACGCCAGCAGGGAATGTCGCTTTGACCATGACGGTTTTGCCGCCAGAAGAACTCTCCACCCAGTCAACGATTGCTCCGCTGACGGCACTAGCGATCTACGATGTACTCAAACCTCTCATAAGGGCTGAGGATCAGCTGGCGATCAAATGGCCAAATGATATTCTCATCAATGAAGCAAAGGTATCAGGCACATTGATTGAAGCGGACCGTATCGCCATTTATATCGGGGTTGGCATCAATGTGAAGACAAAGCCGGAGCATGTTCCGTACAAAACCATTTGCCTATCAGAGCTTACAGAGGTAAAAGCTGATCAGCTTGTGAAAGAACTTGCCGCCGCTTTTGAAAAATATCATACACGCTGGAAGAATGAAGGGTTTGAAGCACTCACTTCCCTCTATAACAAACGGTTATATCGTCTTCATAAACCGCTGCGGATCTCGTTAGACCGTGAAAAACAAACATGGGAAGAGGGCATTTGCTGCGGAGTCAACCGCTACGGTCATCTCCAGCTCAAAGATGAGAAAGGGCAGATAAAAGCTCATTCTGCCGGAGATATCGATGCACCGCTACAGCATTAAAAAAAGCAGACGATATTCTCGTCTGCTCAGCGTGTAGACAAACCCTCGCATTCGTTGTCAGGTCTGCGCTCCGGTGCTCACGAATGTCACATTCGCTCCGCTCCTGTGCTCGTCCTTCCTAGACTTCAAAGGTTTTCTATCACGCTGAATAGAAGACAAAGGGCTAAAAGAAAACCCTTTTAGCCCTTTGTCAACAATCTGAGCAGACGATGTTCTCGTCTGCTTAAGCTTCTCTTTTAATATGAGGCTGAATCACATAGTCTTGTTTTGTGAAAACAACTCCGTCTAGAATTTCTCTTGCAGTTCGAATGACTTTGACTCTGTTTTGAGAGATGTCAATTTCCGTTTGCATAATCCCGGCAGGATGCCCAATACGAAGGGTGTCATCTTGACCTTGGAACAGCTGAGAAGGAAGCGTTTCATCCAAGAAACAGCTGGCCGTTACACAGACAGAACCAGTAATGGCAAGTGCTTGGTGTGGCCTTTGCATCGATAGCATACGAACGATGATGTCCATATCTTCTGCTCGTCTCAAGATTCCATTTGTATCTACATAATCAGCAGGCTCGCTGATGAGCGCAAGCTTTGGAACAGCTGGAGACTGTAATGTGGCCATTTCTTTTGGTGCAAAATGACACATTTCAGCAGCGAGAGAACGAATTTCTTCTAAATCATCCAGTAATTCGTCTGTAAACTCTTCAGGTAATTCAGTTCCTTTTAATTGAATATCTTTCGCGCGAATAAAGGCAATTGGATTTGCAATGTCAACGATCGAGATTGGAATCTCCCCAAACTTTGTTTGAATCGTATCAATTTTGTTTCCAGTCGGATAGGTTTTACCTGTGACAGCTCCTTCAGGTTTCTCAAAGGATAAATAAATGGGAGAACCAGTTCCTTTTACGCCTGGAATTTCTGCCTGTCCTTCAAATTTTACTTCCCCATTTTCAACTTCGACCTCTGCCGTAATGACTTTATTTGTATTGGTATTGAGGATACGTACAGTCGTAATGGGCTCAACTGCTTGAACAAGTCCTTTAATGATCGCATATGGTCCAACGGCTGATGAGATGTTCCCGCAGTTTCCTTTAAAGTCGACATATCTCTCATTAATACTGACCTGTGCAAATGTATAGTTCACATCCACATCCGGGCGTGTGGCTTTATCGATAATGGCCACTTTACTTGTTAAAGAATTACCGCCGCCGATCCCATCGACCTGCAGCCGGTCAGGACTGCCCATAATGTCTAATAGAAATGCCTCGAGCTCATCGTGTTCATATGGTGCATTGTCAGCGTGAATGAATACTCCTTTGCTTGTACCGCCTCGCATGATTGTGATTGGAACTTTTCTCATGACTCTCACCCTCAATTTTTAATTAACTGTTTATCTAACCAAAATGGTAAAGTATAATAAGAAATAAGTTAAATACATTATTTTAAGAGAAATCAATAAAAATATTTTATAATTAGTAAAAAAGGAGGGCATACAATGGATGAAAAAGATTGGCGGTTTTTAAAGGTACTTTATGAAGAAAAGAACATCACAAAAGCGGCAGAAAAATTATTTGTCTCTCAGCCTGCCTTAAGCTATCGATTGAAACAGCTTGAAGAGGAGTTTGATATGAAACTTTTCTTTAAAAGAAAACGAGGAATTGAATTTACATCAGAGGGCGAATACTTGGCTAAATACGCAAATGACATGCTCAAACAGCTGCAGCAAACGAAAGATGGCATGCTCAATATGCAAAAAAAGGTCAAAGGAACGATCCGGTTAGGGGTCTCAAGTAACTTTGCCCAGTATAAACTGCCAGAAATATTAAAAGAATTTTCTAAGCAGTATCCACATGTTCAATTTATGGTCAACACAGGCTGGAGCACAAAGGTAATGGATTTATTAGGAACATCAAGTGTGCATTTAGGGATTTTAAGAGGTGATTATGACTGGAATGGAGAGCGTTTTTTGCTTGATAAAGAGCGTCTTTGCATTATTTCAAAATCAGAAATTCAGCTAAAGGATCTCCCGAATCTGCCGCTCATTGACTATCATACAGACAGTTCATTAAAACGGCTGATTAACAGATGGTGGCAGGAAACATTCACAATGCCTCCGCTTGTCACGATGGAGACAGACCGTCAGGATACATCAAAAGAGATGGTGAAGCATGGTTTAGGCTATGCCATTGTCCCAGAAATTTGCCTCAGACCAAGTGATGAGTTATTTGTAAAAGGACTTTCGTATAAAGATGGACAGCCTGTTTTAAGAGATACATGGCTCATGTACCAGCCAGACTCACTTCATTTGTCTGTGGTGAAAGCGTTCATTGAGTTTTTAAGAAATCAGCAAGGTTGATTATAAAAGAAATTTATTGAATATACGAAAAAATCGATATTTTCATTATAAAAAAAGCTATTATATCCTTGAAATAGAAAGCGCTAACATATAGATCGCAAGTGCAAGGGGGCGCTTGCAGATCATGTAAAGAAGAGGATGGAGGGATATAAAGTGCTAGCTATTTTAGGGATCTTGATGGTCTTGACATTTACATTTCTCATTATGACAAAACGTATGCATCCGGTGGTGGCTCTAACCGTTGTACCTATCATATTTGCATTGATCGGCGGCTTTAACAAAGGGTTAGGGGACATGATGCTTGATGGACTGAAAACTGTTGCACCATCAGCTGCTTTATTGTTATTTGCGATTTTATTCTTCGGTGTCATGCTGGATGCTGGATTGTTTGATCCTCTGATTAAACTCATTCTACGTATTGTAAAAGGTGATCCTGTCAAAATTGCTTTTGGGGTAGCGATTTTGTCTATGCTTGTTGCATTAGATGGTGATGGAACAACAACGTACATGATTACCGTATCAGCTATGCTGCCACTTTTCTTAAGAATTGGGATGAACCCATTAATTTTAGGAACAATTTCATTATTATCATTAGGAATTATGAGCGGAATGACGCCATGGGGCGGTCCAGCTACTCGTGCAATCGCGGCGCTTGGATTAGATGCAGGCGAATTTTTCATTCCATTACTCCCAACGATGGTTGGAGGCGGTCTTTTTATACTTTTTACTGCTTATGTACTTGGGAAAAAAGAAAGAAAACGGATTGGGATTGCAGAGATTCAGTACAAAGAAGAGCCGTCCATCTCTCCTGAATTGGCTGCGTCAATTGAAGATGGAGTAGCCGATATCAAGAGACCGAATCTGATTTGGATTAACTTCTTCCTTACAGTTGCTGTCATGGTCACACTCGTCATGGATATCATACCAATTCCTGTACTCTTCTTAATTGGATTTGTCATCGCTCTGATGATCAACTATCCAAAGGTTGAAGATCAGCGCGAGCGAATTTTATCTCATGCAGGAAACGCATTAACGGTTATCACACTTGTATTTGCAGCAGGGATTTTCACAGGGATTTTTTCTGGAACAAAAATGGTTGAGTCCATTGCCAATTTGGTCATTTACATGATTCCGGATTCCTACAGCTCATTTTTCCCGCTGATTGTTGCTTTGACGAGTATGCCATTTACATTTGTGCTCTCAAACGATGCTTACTATTTCGGAGTACTGCCAATCCTGGCTGAAGCCGGCGCAGCTTACGGGATTGATCCGGTGGAAATTGCACGTGCCTCTATCATAGGGCAGCCTGTTCACTTACTGAGTCCGCTTGTAGCTTCAACATTGCTGCTTGTCAGTATGCTGAACAAAGATATTGGTGATTTGCAAAAATATGCACTGCTATGGACCGTGTTAACTGCCCTTTTTACAACACTTATTGCATTGTTAACAGGCGCCATTTCAATCTTTTAAATACCACGCAAAAAAGGACGATGTCTCGGGGAAGAGACTCGTCCTTTTTTGCGTGGAGGAAAGCGCATAAATTGGACGCTGATATGCGGGATTTCTTGATTTTAACGTCACCTACCTCAGGCACCCGGCATATGATATCTCGACTATACAGAATCCCATTCTATAGAGACTAGAGCTCTCACCTTAGCAAGGAGGGTTACAATACTTGAAGGAGAAAGAGTTTCAATCCAAGCCGCTATTAACCAAAAGAGAAAGAGAAGTATTCGAATTGCTCGTCCAAGATAAAACAACAAAAGAAATTGCAAGCGAGCTTTTTATTAGCGAAAAGACTGTTCGAAATCATATTTCGAATGCCATGCAAAAGCTAGGAGTCAAAGGCCGTTCACAGGCCGTAGTCGAGCTTCTGCGTATGGGTGAGCTAGAGCTCTAAAGTCAGCCGGTTTTCCTTCCATATTGGGGAGGAACCGGTTATTTCTATATGGTTTCCATGAGTCTCTTCTTGCATTTTCTTTAAAAAACGAGGAAAATAGACATATACGTTTTAATCAAAGTGAGATGCTATAGTGAGGTATCAATAAAATGGAAACGAATGAATCAGGCCATGTTGCAGAGATTGAAAAATCATTACGCCACATTGCCGCAATTATTAAGCAAAAAGGCAGAGAAATCCTCAATCAATATACGATTACACCTCCACAATTCATCGGGCTTCAGTGGCTTTATGAATTCGGAGATATGACAATAGGTGAGCTGTCACAAAAGATGTACTTGGCTTGCAGCACAACCACTGATTTAATTGATAGAATGGAAAAAAGTGAACTTGTCGAACGGGTGAAAGATCCATCTGACCGCCGCGTGGTTCGCATTCATTTATTGCCTGAAGGCGAGCGGATCATTCAAGAAGTGATTGCTAAACGCCAAGAATACGTCAGTGAACTTCTAGGGGCTTTCTCAGAAGAAGAAGCCATCGTTTTCAACCAATCCTTAACGAAACTACAGCAGCAAATGAAAAGAAAATGAGGCGATTTTGTTGGATCAACCAATCGGCGTCATTGATTCCGGCGTCGGCGGTTTAACCGTTGCAAAGGAAATCATGAGACAACTGCCAAAAGAAAAAATCATTTATGTAGGCGATACAAAACGATGTCCATATGGCCCGCGGAAAGAAGAAGAAGTTCTTCAATATACGTGGGAAATGGCACACTACTTACTAAAACACCACCATATTAAAATGCTCGTCATTGCATGCAACACAGCAACGGCGATCGCACTGGATGAAATCAAAGCAACGCTTGATATTCCGGTCATTGGCGTCATTCAGCCTGGCGCCCGTACAGCGATCAAGGTGACAAACAACCAGCATATTGGCGTTATTGGCACAATCAATACGATCAAAAGCGAGGCATACAAAGAAGCGCTGCTGTCACTAAAAGCAGGTCTAACGGTTCAAAGTCTGGCGTGTCCGCTCCTTGTCCCATTTGTGGAAAGCGGTACGTTTTTAGATCAGACAGCAGAGGCAGTGGTCAAAGATTCCCTTGAACCGATGAAAGAAACAGGAATTGACACTCTTATTCTTGGCTGCACACACTATCCGATTTTAAAAGAGCCGATTCAGCGCTTTATGGGCAGTGATGTCAGCATTATTTCATCAGGAGATGAGACAGCGAGAGAAGCAAGTACGATTCTTTCATATAAAGGGCTATTAAATACCTCTAAAGAAACGCCTGTCCATACATTTTACACAACAGGGCAGCAGCAAAATTTTCAAAACATCGCTCGTGACTGGTTTGGCTACCTGCCAGGGAAGGTCGAAACCGTGTCACTTGAACACATCTACCAGCAATAACCCGCTTCTATTTGAAGTGGGTTATTTTTTTATGAAAAGGGTCTAATCCTCTGGGGGAGCTCGTATACATAGTAGTACAAACTACTAGAGGAGGGTGAAGTATGCTGAAAAAAGGATCTACAGCAGCTGTTACGTGTATCGCGTCAGCCATGCTTTTGTCAGGATGCGGATTGTTTCAAACAGACCAAGCGAAAACAGAGATTGATCCACCACAAAACGTCACATATGTGAAAGAAAATAAAGACGATAAACAAACAGCCAAAGAAGGAAAAGAAGAGAAGCAGGCAGATACGGTCATGAGAGAATTATATTTAATTGATAAAAACGGGCATGTCGTCTCTCAATCCATTCCACTGCCGAAAAATGAAGGAAGTGCCAAACAAACCCTTGAATATCTCGTGGATGGGGGACCTATTTCTAACTTAATGCCGAATGGCTTCAGAGCAGTGCTGCCAGCGGATACGCGCGTATCTGTCGATATTAAAGACGGAACGGCGGTTGTCGATTTTTCAAATGAATTTAAAAACTATAAAAAAGAAGACGAGCAGCGCATTTTGCAATCTGTCACTTGGACGTTAACTCAGTTTGATTCCATAGCCAAAGTCAAATTGAAGATGAATGGACATGAACTAAAAGAAATGCCTGTGAACGGTACACCTATCTCAGATGATTTAAGCAGAGAAGACGGTATTAATATCCAGCACGAGGCTGCTGCTGATATGACAGCGACAAAGCCAGTGACGGTTTACTATTTAGCTGAATCTGATGAACAGACGTACTACGTTCCGGTGACCAAAAGAGCGCCAAAAGACGAGGATGATCCGATTACAGCAGCAATTGATGAGCTCGTCTCTGGACCAAGCAAAAAAAGCCATCTGCTTACAGACTTTGATCAAGATGTGAAGCTGAATGATGTACCAAAAGTAAAAGATGGCCATGTGACACTTGATTTCAACGAATCTATTTTTGGCAGTGCGGATGAAAAGAAAAAGGTCATTTCACAAAAAGTTCTTGATAGCATTGTGCTCACATTAACCGAGCTGCCGGACGTCAAAAGCGTATCTGTCAAGGTGAACGGCAAGGCTGAGCTTGTGAACGAAAAAGGAGCAGAGCTCACAAAGCCGGTTTCACGACCAGAACAAGTGAATACAGGTAGTTTTTAACGTCACACATTGATATAATGGAGAAAAAGAGGCATGCATATTCGCTGCCTCTTTTTTATTCCAAGCGATTAGAACGAGCTGAGGTTGTCAAAGTTAGTAGGAGAACCCCGCTGGCACTCGCGAGGAATGTATATCGTAACGGAGGTAAAACATGAGATTAGATGAAAGACAATATGACGAATTGAGAAAAATTGAAATAGAGGCAGGCTACATCACGCACCCAGAAGGCTCTGTCTTAATCTCAGCGGGAAATACGAAGGTGATTTGTAACGCATCGATCGAAGACCGCGTACCTCCTTTTTTAAGAGGAGAAGGAAAAGGCTGGATCACAGCAGAATATAGCATGCTTCCAAGAGCAACTGCACAAAGAACGATAAGAGAATCATCTAAAGGAAAAGTCACAGGACGTACGATGGAGATTCAGCGTTTAATTGGACGAGCACTCCGCGCAGTCGTTGACTTAGAAAAGCTTGGCGAACGCACGATTTGGATTGATTGTGATGTTATTCAAGCAGACGGCGGCACACGCACAGCATCCATCACAGGTGCTTTTGTTGCCATGACACTTGCGATTCAAAAGCTGCGAGCTGAAGGAGTCATCAAAGAAAACCCGATTACTGATTATTTAGCGGCGATATCCGTCGGAATTGATTCTCAGCAAGGTCTTCTGTTAGATTTAAACTATGAAGAAGATTCTTCTGCTGAAGTAGATATGAATGTCATCATGACAGGCGCTGGTCGCTTTGTTGAACTTCAAGGAACAGGCGAAGAAGCGACATTCTCAAGAGAACAGCTAAACGGACTGCTTGATTTAGCCGAAAAGGGCATCAAAGAATTAATCGAAAAGCAAAAAGCAGTAACAGGAGAAGTCATCGAATAAAGAGAAGGGTTTGATCAGGATGAAAACAGCCATCATTGCAACGCACAATGCGGGCAAAGCGAAAGAATTCAAAGCCATTCTTGAGCCAAAAGGATTCACGGTCAAAACACTAGCAGACATTGGCTTTACTGAAGAAATTGAAGAAACAGGACAAACCTTCGAAGAAAATGCCATCATCAAAGCGGAGGCCATTCAAGCCAAGGCAGGTGAAATGGTCATTGCAGACGATTCCGGTCTGTCGATTGATTATCTGGGCGGAAAGCCTGGCGTGTATTCAGCGAGATACGCAGGTGAGCATAAAGACGATGCGGAGAATGTGGAAAAAGTGCTGAGCGAACTTCAAGGCATTGAAAAAGAAGACCGAACAGCCAGATTCAGATGTGCCCTTGCTGTCAGCATACCGGGAAAAGAAACAAAGACGGTAGAAGGATCAGTAGAAGGCTTCATCGCAGAAAAACCAATCGGCGAAAATGGCTTCGGATACGACCCAATTTTCATCGTCAAAGACAAAGACCAGACGATGGCCGAATTATCACCAGAGGAGAAAAACAAGATCAGCCATCGAGCGGTCGCGCTTCAAAAGCTTTCATCACTGCTAGACGCAAATGAATAAGGGGGAATGAAGCCATGAAGATACTCATCATTAGTGACAGTCATGGACTCACAGACGAACTTCAAACCATTGCCAAACGGCATGCGGCTGAAGTTGACATGATGATTCACTGCGGAGATTCAGAACTCGAAACGAACCACCCAGCACTTGAAGGATACAAAGTCGTCAAAGGAAATTGTGACTTTATGGGCGATTTTGAAGAAGAGCTCCTGCTCCCACTTGATGGAGGCGGAAAACTATTTCTCACTCACGGACATCTGCATGGCATCAAACAATCCTTGCTTCAAGTCTACTACCGTGCAGAAGAGCTGGGCGCAGACATTATCTGCTTTGGCCACTCGCACATTCCAGGCAGTGAACTGCTAAGAGGAAAACTCCTCATTAACCCAGGCAGCGTGCACTTGCCAAGAGTGCGAAAAGAGCGCAGCTATGCTATACTGTCACTAGATGGAAGCGAAGCAAACGTACAGTTTTTCACGGACGAAGGTCAGGCCATACAAGACCTCGAAAACACTGTCACATTGGAAGGTATTTCATAAGGGTGCAGCATTTGCCCCTTATGAAAAAACTTTCGAAAAACCGTTGACTTTAAAGAACAATAGTAATATAATAAATCTTGTCGCTGAGGTAATACACCAAAGCACAATACATAACAACATGTCCCAGTAGCTCAGCAGGATAGAGCAACGGCCTTCTAAGCCGTCGGTCGGGAGTTCGAATCTCTCCTGGGACGTACTAAGAAAAAAGCCTGAAACCCTTTATTATCAAGGATTTCAGGCTTTTTTTGTTCTTTGGAACATAAGTTCGTAACTCGCTTCAAAACAGGGTGTTGGGAGCGGATTTATTTTTAAGTATTTCCGTTCCCTGTTTTTGTATCAAAGAAGCGTAAATTGACATAGTTGTATCCATTTTTGTATGCCCTAAACGTTCCTGCATAACTGCGATTTATTTAAATGATTGGATCATTCAGTTCGTAATTTGGGTAGCAATAATAAGGCGGTCTACGTCCAATTTCAGGCATTAGCCATGAATGTTCCAGATAAACCATGGTGACTTTTTCCATTGAATGATTCACAAGTAATAACTCTACTTCTGGATTAAATTCATATCTCAATCCAATGACCTCCTTATATTAGGAATGTGTGGATTCCCCGCCGTCAACATGCAGCACTTGACCTGTAACAAAACGTGAATCATCAGAAGCGAGATAAACAAATGTTGGTGCGAGTTCAAATGGATGCGCAACTCGTTCCATTGGGTTAAACGCTCCATATACAGCCACTTGATCTGACGAGAAACTTGCTGCAATGAGCGGCGTCCAGATTCGACCTGGAGCAACGGCGTTTACACGAATTCCTTTTTTTACAACATTTTTAGCCAAAGCACGTGTCCAACCAACAATTGCACCTTTTGTGGCTGTATAATCAATCATTTGTTGCTCACCTACATACGTTACGACTGAAGAAGTACCGATAATAGAACTGCCTGGTTTTAAGTAAGGAAGCGCTGCTCTGGTTGTGTAAAAATGTGAGTATATGTTGACTTTAAAGGTGTCATCGAATTGTTCGTCTGTAATGTCAAGAAGGCTTGGTTGTTGAAATTGGATACCAACGTGGTTACATAGAACATCTAGACGTCCGAAGGTTTTTACTGTTTTCTCTACAATGGTGATACATTGCCTTTTATCTCGCAAGTCTCCTGGCATCAATAAACAACGTTGCCCAAGTTCTTCAATTCTTGCTTTTGTTCTATTAGCATCTTCGTGTTCATCTAAGTATGCAATCGCAACGTCAGCACTTTCCTTTGCGAAGGCAATGGCTACGGCTGCACCAATACCGCTATCCCCTCCTGTAATAAGAGCAACTTTTCCCGCTAACTTACCACTCCCTTTGTAATTTGTATTTTCAATAATTGGAAGTGGTACCATTAAACCTTCTACACCAGGATGACGAAGTTGACGTTGTTCAGGTAAATTAATTGGGATTTCTTCATAGCGTGTGATTTTTCCGTAATTAGGGTACATGGGATAAGGTTGAGTTTTCATTTTCTCTAAAAACATCTGTTGCATTTGTTTTATTTGTTGCAACTTACTCTCATCAGAATCTTGTGTCATTGAATTCCCTCCAAACGTACTTATTCCCTTTTAATATCTATGTTGTTTACTGCTAATCCAAGTATTAATAATGAATAAACTTGTGAAGGAGTTATTTGAAGGGTTGCAGTAAGCTTTTATGAGTAGGTTGGAATTTCCATGTATTTGTACATGCGTCAGCAATCAAGGTTGGGAAGTAATAAAAGTTGCAGACAAATTTATCGGAAGTTGAAAAATGTATGAAGGCGAAGGAGAGTAGTTTACAGATCTTATTAGGTATCCCAATTTTGTTCATGAGATTTTCAAAGTAGGTGGTCAGACTTCACTCTTTAAATATGTAAAGCTAATTGCCGCAGAATTGGTTTCCCTTTCTCTTATTGGTAAAGAAACTTTTGAAGTTTCCGACCTTTACTTTGAGAAAGACATTTGGTTATTGGCACTATAAGAAATTCAAAGGCGTTGCCTTGTTGCAAGAAATATTCAATCATTCAACACCAGACGTTAGATTACGATATATCGGGATTATACAAGATACAACGGATAAGACAAAGGACAATTTCGGTTTATAGTCCCACATGTACTCATGACAGGTGGATGTTTAAATGTTTCAGTAATTAGTTTAAAAATGAAATTCGACTTTTTATCAGGAAACCCCATATTCCAAGAGAGTAGGCTTGTTGTAATAGGTCATAAATTTAAAGACTTTTTTATAGCAGAGGGTGTTTCGTTCGACAAAATTTGCATTTACTTCAAATTAGGCAATTATGTTCGATAATCATTATGAAATCTGTATAGGAGGAATTAGATTGAAAGAGAAATTTCGCGAATTTTATTTTGATAAAGAAGATAAAAATATTTGGGAAGAGTCAATAATTGTTATTGATACCAACGTTTTATTAAATTTATATAGATACACTAAGGAAACTTCAGATCAAATTCTCGAACTATTAGATAAATATAAAGAAAATTTATGGATGCCACATCACGTAGGATTAGAATATCATTACAATAGAAAATCAGTTATTTTAGAACAGAGAGGATCGAATGAAAAAGTATGTTCAGCTTTTCAACAGATACCTGACAAAATTAGAGACATACTCAATAAAGATCTGTCAAATTTTAAAAAAAGACATAAAGATGACTTAGATTCTTTAGTTTACGAGATTAAAAAAGTAATTGAGGTAAAGGTACATAATTTAAAAAAGATTAGTGAAGAAGATGATCTTTTACAAAGTGATTCGATAAAATCAAAAATCACTGATTTGTATAGTAATAGAGTCGGTGACCCCTATTCTGAAGAAGAATTAATAGATATTATGAAAGAAGCAGACAATAGATTTAATAACGAAATACCACCTGGATATAAGGATGTTAAAAATAAAAAAGGTATTAAATATTATAATGGGGTACAGATACAAAATAAGTATGGTGACTTCATTCTTTGGAAACAGGTATTGGATTATGCTGTCGAAAATAACACAAATATAATTTTCATAACTGATGAAAAAAAAGAAGATTGGTGGTATGAAGCTAAAGGAAGAATTATTGGTCCTAGAGTAGAATTGTTAAATGAATTCTCTAATAAATCAGAGAAAGATTTTTATATGTTTAGCTCTATTGGATTTATAGAAATAAAGGGTGGTTTAGATCAATCAGCTGTTTCAGAGGTTAAAGAAGTAAGTGAAGCGTTTAAAACCAAGTTGTTTGAAGAGAAATACGAAGATGCTATTTTTTATAATATGAAAGGTGAAAAATTTAAAATCCCTTTTTCATTTAAAATGAATGAATTAAGTGAAGAAGATAAGAGTGAATTAATGATTAAATTTTGCAAATTCATAGTAAATAAGCTGCACTATTTTAATGAAAAACCTCTTTACTTCGATGAGTTATTCAATCTACTTAAAAAGAAATTTGGTAGACCATATACTGAAATTATATTAGAAATTCTAATGAACGATATTGAAATTAAATTAATAAATGATGTGTCGGGCCTTATAGTAGATATTGATAGTTTTAGTCGTTATGTCTATAATGAGCTCTTTTAAAAAATAGGAGGATATAAATGAAATTTGATAAAAATTTGATTAGTTGTTTTAATATTTTTAAAAGGATTCAAATTAGTTATGAACCTGATATTCCAGGATTTGATGAGAGTATATGGCATAAAATACTTGGTCATGATTTATTTGTAACTAGAACAGGAGTACTTTTATTGATTCATTTGGAGAATCCAGAAAATGGTGAAGAGTATACATACAGTTTTCCCGATATCATAAAAGTGGAGTTAGCTAATTCCTCTAATAGTCATGAAAAATGGTATCTTTACTCTTTGGATAGGTCAAAATTTAAAGAAGATATTCGCAATGAAGAAATGATTTATCGACTTATTTTTAGTAAATAAAGCATCCTCAGGGGTGCTTTTTCTAACGATATGCTAAAAATCGGGTTATTTAGTCACTTTAACTTAAATAATATGTTGGAGGTTTCCAATGAAAAATTTTCTTCTTGTTTTATTCGTACTTTTAGTTGCTTTATTCGGATGCTCTAATCAAAATTTTACTAAGTTCAATGGAGATAAACTTAAAGAATCATCAAGAGAAGAAAAAATAACTCAAAAGAAACATGACCTCACTAAAGAAGACAAAAAAATTATTAATTTTATTAAAAATAAAGAATATGATCATGTTATTAAAAAGACAAGGGATTTAGAAAATGAATTTAAAAAAGATTATTATTTTATAGCTTCCGCATACAAAAAGTTAGAACAGTTAAAAGGTGCTAAAGTGAGTTTAGATAATTATGATGATTATACTTATGTTGATGCAATGTTAGATAAAGTAAAATACAAAAACAGTCATGCAGATTTAGATTTTCTTCAAACCCAAGAAAATAATAAAAAACACATAGATGCTTTGCAAAATGATAAAGATGACCAAATTCAAGAAAATATTAAGGAAGTGGAAGAAGCAGAAAAGTATTCTGCTATAAGAGAAAGAGCAACTGTGATAGAAGAGAGAACTAATAGTCCTCAAAGTGTTTCTGTTGGTATGTCTAAAGAAGAAGTATTAATTGAAGGATGGGGGAAGCCTGAAAAGATAAACAAAACTCAAACAGCAGATCATACTATGGAGCAGTGGATTTATAAAGGGAATAAGTATTTATATTTTGAGAATGGGATTCTAAGCACTATATCAAATTGAAATAGGTGTATAGAGTTAGTTGAAAGTCCTCGGTATTAAACGTGGGCTTTTTTTGAGATTATTTTCATCAACTCACCATAACGAGAAAATGTCCAGCTCATTTTAAATAAAATGGCTGAACAGCAAGAAGGGCAAAGGATTCAGCGATTCCCTGAGTTAGACACAATAATAGATATGGTTAATTGGTGGATTGTGTGGATTAATAACTATTCTAGTTATATAATGTCTTTAAAAAGAGAATGGGGATTTATGGTGATAAATAAAAAAATAGGCATTGGTCATTTTGTATACAATATTATTATTGCACTCTTAATCATTACATTTACATTAGTATTAGCTTTTGGTAGCGATAAAGATGCCGGAAATCAAGTTAATGTTATGGCTACAGGAATTTCTATAATACTAGCGGTTATAGCTATTTTAATGACTTTAGTAGACGTAGCTGGTCAAAGGCAGTCTATCGTTGATATTAGAGAGACTGCTGAGAAATTAGCTGAGTCACAATCAGTTTCTCAAGATACTATACAGAAATTAAAAGAAACATTAGAAGAATTAATTGATTTTAGACAAGAATTATTAAAATCTGTTTCAGATTACAGAAATGGCACCGAGGAATTAATACAAGGATTATTTAAAAAGGAAGAGCAATCTATAAGCAGAGAAGAATTAGACGAATTATTAATTAAACTTAATAAGAAAACTTCAGATTTAGACACAAAAATTGCTAAAGGTGAATCCATTAGAATTATCCCAGAAAAAGTAATAATTAATGATTTTAAATACTGGGTTAGAAAAAAATACGAAAATCAGGAAAAAATAGACATTATCAGTTTTTTAAATGAAATCAATCGAAACTTTTCTTCTCGAGATTCTCAAGTAATTACTGTGTTCATCAAATATAAACACTTTACATATTACGATACACAAGAAGAAGGTGAATATGTTGACTTAGAAGCGATAAAGAAAGTTGAATATACAGGGACAGGTAGTGGTTTCAAGCCAATTATATAAGTTTTAATAAAATGGCACACTTTTGGCAAAGCATTTTGTCTGAGTGCGGTTATGATGGTATTAGGTGATAAATTGAGAGCGGCTTCCATTGTAGAGGTCGTTTTTCGTTTGACAAATTTCGAAATTCACCGGTAAAAATAAAAGGGGGAGATTTAATGAATGAAGTTATAACCGCTGCAATTATTGCAGGTATTGTTTCTGTTGTTACTGGTATTATAACAATTGTGATTCAAGTAAAAAATGCAAGAAGGACGTCTATTGTGGACACTATAAGTAGTCAAAGAATTGAATGGGTTAATAAAATGAGAGATAATTTTGTGGAAATTAATGACTTGATATTTCTACATATTGTCAAATGGGATTCGTTATTGAGACATTCACAAGAAGAGAAAGAATGGAAGGATGATTTCAACTTCGGTGAGAGTATCGCAACAATAAGGAGATTACAAATTAATATCAGTTTACTGGTCAATCCAACAGAGGAATATGCGAAAAAACTTATTAATGAATTCAATTATGTTCTCTTGTTATTATTAAAAAATGACGAATTTGATAAAGATGTTGCAATGAAACATCAAAAAGAAATAATAATGTTTCAGCAAGTAATCCTAAAATCAGAATGGAGTCGAACTAAGCAAGAAATACAAGATGGAAAAGTTTTGTCAGATAAGGAAGTTAAAGCGATATATACTAAAAAGGCAAAAGATTTAAATTCAAATTAAGTTAGATATATTATTATGCTATAAAACGTTTATCTTTAGCCTCTCTTTTAAGAGAGGCTTTTTATTTTATAGAGGGGATAAAGAACATGAATGAAAAAGTCATTAAAGCCGTGTAATGAACCTGGATGTCCTCAACTAACGTGCGAAGGATATTGCCAGCAGCATAGGACATCAAAGCCTTTATATGATCTGTTCCGTGAATCATCGTCACGCCGTGGGTATAACAGCCGATGGCGTAAAGCGCGTGAAGGTGATCTAGCAAAGCATCCTTTGTGTCAGTCTTGTATGTTACAAGGCAAACGGATTGCTGATACAGTAGTGGATCACTTCAAACCACATAAGGGAGATAAAAAATTATTCTGGGATTCTTCTAACTGGCAGCTGCTATGTGTATCCTGTTACGGTAGGAAGACAGCTAAAGAAGATGGAGGGTTTGGAAATGGATTATAAAAAATGCACATGTGATCAATGTGGAACTATCTTTATAATCAAGTTCTGTTCTAGGATTATGAAAATCGGACGTGGCATTAAACGACATCTTCTTTGTCCAGGGTGTAAAGCTGAGTACACATCCTACTAAAATATGTTGAAATAAAGCAGAAGTAAAAGAAAAGCCCTTCCGACGGGACTGACCCCATAAGATGAGACAAATAAAAAACACCTTCAAGTTTGAAAACGGATCGTTGTAATCCGAAATAAAACATGGAGGTGTTTTTTCTATGGGGACAAGAGTGAGTTATCCGGTTGAAGTCAAACAGAAGGCTGTAGAAATGAGATTGGCAGGCGTATCAATGAAAGAGATTTTGCGGGAATTGAATATCAAAAATAAAACGCAGGTTCAGACATGGGTGAGGTGGCATAAGGCTGGGGATACACACCGGTTCGAACAGCCTGTTGGAAAACAATATACCCATAGAAAGGGTCCCGAGTACTCTTCCGAATTAGAGAGACTGCAGGCAGAAAATCGCTATCTGAGTCAACAGAATGAAGTTTTAAAAAAGTACAACGAATTGGAAAGGAAGTTGATAAGGAAACGTCAATCAAACTGGTAGAAGAATTGTGCAAAACAATGACAGTACAGGACATCTGTGTCCATTTAGGCGTCTCACGCGCTTCGTACTATAGATGGAAAAAAGATCTGACTCAGAATCATTCTAAAAAACAACTAGAGGAACAAATCGGCACGTTGTGCCGAGAGCACAAGTATCGATATGGATATCGAAAAATCACAGCCATACTAAAAATGAGGATGCATATTAACCATAAAACTGTTCAACGTATCATGCAGAAAAACCAGTGGCAGTGCCGGGTTAAAATGAAAAAGCGTAAGAAGAATGGGCAGCCCTATGCCGTGGCCGGTAATATACTGGATCGGAACTTTCAGTCTGATCGCCCTCTTGAAAAACTAGTAACGGACATCACGTATTTGCCTTATGGACAGAAACAATTGTACCTTTCCAGTATATTGGATTTATATAATGGAGAAGTGATTGCGTTTACGATTGGTGATAAGCAGGACACAGACTTTATTTTAAACACACTTGATCAGCTCCCAGCACTGCCTGAAAACTGTGTGTTACATAGCGACCAAGGTTCTGTGTATACATCTTACGAGTATCAGAAAGCTGTTCATATAAAAGGCATTACCATGAGCATGTCCCGTAAAGGGACGCCCGCTGATAATGCCTCCATCGAATCGTTTCATTCCTCGCTAAAGTCTGAAACGTTCTATCTTCACAGCATTGATCGAACTACAACCAACATTGTAGAACGCACTGTCAAAGAATACATTTATTATTATAACAACATTCGTATTCAAACGAAACTAAACAACCAATCACCGATCAACTATCGGCAATTGGCTGTATAAAGGTGTTTTGATCCCTGTCTCAAAAACGGGGGTCAGTCCCGACATGGAGGGGCTTTTCTTAGTTATTCATCACTGGCCAATTCCCATATTTTTTGACCGTCTGTTATATAAACTGCACGTGGTGTATCTTCATAAAGAGAAATCTCAAACAAAGTGTTTCCCTCAATTAACCAAGTATATAAACTGTCTTTTTCATTATTAAGGGGAGGCGATAAAATTTTATTTACTTGAAAGACTGTAGCGTAATATTCTTTATAATTGATGTCATCATCTTCTAGACCGTTATCAGTTTCAAAAAATGTATCAGTTCTACCGATTAGCCTTAATCCATTTTCATATTCCAATGTAAGGTCTCTATTTTTGTATTTTGATAATGTTTTAAATAAAGAATCAGGTTCCATGTCAATCCTCTTTTCTCATATTTATGATGGTTGTGAAGGCACGATGTGAGCACCGTTTTTACTATAATGTATAATGCCTCTTGTAGTCTCTTCATACTTATTGGTCTCTGTATTGTAATGCTTTCCTATGACTTGACCAAAATCCACTCTTTCTTTATTTTTTGTTTTTAACATATCACCAGTACCTGCATGTTTATCAAGCAATTTTTGTGCTTTTTTATTATCTCCAAAGAAGATACTCTTTGTTTTACCATTAGCTATCTCCTGTTTATAGTTAGGTGCATCAGGAATATGTTTTTCTTGAGCGCCTGGTTTTACTTTTACAGGGAAACCATTTACTTCACGATACGGACCTTTTGGTACGGAGTGTTTGCCGAAGGAAGGTGTTTTGACAATCTTCTTGGCTACTTTCTCTCCTTTCATTATTTTAAATACGTATTTTCCAAGTTTAGCGATTTTAGCTCCGGGTATCATGTACAAGCTTGATACTAGACGGTCCATGTCAGCGACTTTGTCACCTGTTACAGGGTCTCTTCCTGTGATGACTCGAATGGCATCATTTATTCCTGTAAATTCAACTGTTGTATTTAAAATGTTTGAGGTTTGTTTCAAGTCAGAAATCTTTGTGATGCTTTCAATATTCACTTTGTTTTGATCCGATATTCGTAACCGATATAGCATTCCATCTCGAATAACTTCAACTGTTTTGGCATTTGCGAAGTCAATCTTTTCATTTGTATTATATACTTTTCCATTTACGAATACGGCGTTTTGATTGATTTTATTAGACGGTTTCTTCTTCACAAGAGTATCCACATTCGATTGCTCTTTATCATTCAGCTTGTTCAGCATGATCATCATTGGGTTTTCTTTAGGGTTGTCTATTTTTTCATTCAATCCGCTGATGTTGCTGCTGATTTTTTCTTCTTTTCCATCTTTGAAAATAGAGCCCTTTTGATAACTGGTAATCTCAATTTTCGGGCTAGTGAACATCGGGCTTAAGGTGTCCAAATATTGTTTCATTGTGTGAAGCGAACTTTTTGTTTCATTTAGTGCACTTGTTTGTTCTCTGTCAAATGCATGAAGTAGACCAATGGTTTTGGACGTCTCAAGCCATGCTTTTTGATAGCTTTGTTGGAAAGTAGATTCGTCTACATGAGGCAAATGCTCAATATGGCTGACCCTGCTGAGGGCTTGATTCACATCTGATACAATATCAGAAATGGTCCGTTCGGCTTTTTTTAATCCTTGGTCAAGCTCGTGTTCAATGAATGATTGAGAGATAAAACCATTCGGGTTTGATTCAAAAGCATGAAGTGCCTGTTTTGTCTTTTTTAGCGCTCCGCTGTATTCTTCAATGACGATCTGAAAGAATTGCAAAAAGGGAATGTGACACTCCGTATAAAAATCTTTTATCGCTTGTCCAGCTTCTCCCTTTAATGCGCCATCTAAAGAGATGATTTGATTGATTTGTTTTTCTAGGGACTTAACATTATGTGATTGCTGCTTTAACTTGTTCAGCGTTTGGTCAATTCCATCCTTCAACTCAATGACATCAAGGGTTTTCATTCCGTTCTCCTTTACTTTCTGTTAGTACTCGAAGCAATTAAGCGTCCACATAAAGAAAGGGAGCTGCATAAACGACAGCTCCCAAGATGAGGAGTTAATTTTTCTTTTTTCTGTAGTCTTTTACTAAGCTTGAAACAACTAAACCCATCACACTAAAAGCCACAAGATAAAATAAAACATTTGTTACAGGTGTATCAATTTTCCCTAAGATCATCACAAGGGCAATAATAGAGGCGGGTAAAGTAATTAATAACATTTTGGATGGCGTGCTTTGCTGTGACACTTAATGACCTCCTGATTAATCCATTAAATAGATATTTTAGTTGATTTTAACATATGGAAATTGTGCGAACAACATAAGGGGGATAGCAATCTACTTTAAGAGCGGACAAATGAAACTTACTGATTTTATGGAAATCATTTCAATTAAACCTTTTGTGTAATAAAATGTATATGATTTATACAAAGGGGTGAGATGGCGGTGCAGCATTTTTTAACGGCAATCGTAGTGGCTATCATTGTGGGGATCATTGTATATGTTGCTGATGATCGTTTAAGCATGTTTCCGTTGATGCTGATTATAGCGGTTGCGATCTATATCGTAAGCAGGTTTAGCGAATCATTGATTAAGAAATACTTAAAAGAAAATAGTTAATAGCACCGCCCTCCATTGGAAGGGCATTTTTAAATTAACCTCCCTAATGAAAAAGGCATTGTAAAGCGGTAAACGTTCAAAAGAGAGAATATTCTTTCTCCCACTAAAAAAAGTAAGGTGTATAAGATGAAAACGAAGAACCAGTTTGTCTTGTGACGGATTTTCTTATCATGCAATACGAGAAACCCATGAAATCATGGGTTCTTTTATTTCTCTAGTCAAACTAAATTAAGGTGCCACCAATTCAACTTTCATTCTATCAGGATCTTCAAAATAAACAGCGTAATGTTTATCGCCGCCTGCGAAGGGGTGTGTATCGGTATAAAGAATTTTAACACCCATGCTTTTTAACTTTTCAGTCATATCATCTACTTGCTGCCGGGAACTGGCATGAAAAGCCAGGTGGTTTAGACCTGCCCTGCGTCTATGATAGGGTATGTCCATAAATCGTTCCTCCGTTTGTACGAAAACGATATAAGTTTCTCCCAATTTCCAACTTCGACCGCTTTCCCAGGTTTGATACGGCTCGTAGCCTAACTCCTCTAAAAACCACCCCCAAAAAATAATCGAATTCTTTAAATTCAAAACATTTAGTTCAATATGATGAATAAGTCCTTTTGACAATAGAAGAACCCCCATTTAGAAGATTAATGATTATATGACTTAATGTAACTTAATTCAGATGAATATGGAACTCTATTTAATGGTTTAACTGTTAATGAATACATCTAAAGAAGAATATGCTGCTTCTCGACAGCTTTCAGCAATTTTAAGGCAAATTTAAGATCGGATTTCATTTCAAATTTATTAAATCTTTGTTACAATAAGACAGCTTTGCTCAAAAGAGACGTTCCAAGGTTCGACATTTTTTTAGTATTTCTTAAAAATTTTATGGTTTGATATGAAACTCTTTGATTGAGTCATGCGTCTCTATAAGTGTCAAAAGAAAAGAGGTTATCAATATGCTATTCAAAAAGCTATCAGAAAATAAGTCTGTAAAATGGATAGGATATACAAGCTTTTACTTACTTATTTTGCTATTATTGTTCTTTATTTACGGATTCCACACAGCAAATACGGGATCATTCATTTACAACGATTTTTAATTGGAGATTAAATTATGAAACTATTACAAACGATTCATGAATACCAGCAAACGAAACCAACACAGCCAGCATTTGTTTCTCAACATGCGTCGATCACATATGATGAGCTTTGGCATTTATCAGACCAAATGGCTGGTGCGATCGATGCAGTCGCAGCTGGCAGTGAACCTGTCATTGTATACGGTCATATGGAGCCAGAGATGCTGATTTCTTTCTTAGGCAGTGTGAAATCAGGCAGACCGTATATTCCGGTCGATATCTCAATACCTGTCGAGCGCATCATCTCAATTATTGAAAGCTCAAAAGCCGGTCTATTGATTTGTGCAAATGAGCAGAATGTATTAGATGTAGAAGAACACATTGAAGTGAAGAGTGCGGCATCGCTTTTAGCACTTGAAAAAGAAGCACCGCCATCCACGCAGTGGGTTCAACAAGATGATGTTTTTTACATTATTTATACGTCTGGCAGTACCGGAAAACCGAAGGGCGTTCAGGTAACCGCCAATAATTTAGAAAGCTTTACAGAGTGGATGTGCCGTGACTTTCCAATTGGTGAGGGACGCACATTCTTAAATCAAGCACCATTTTCTTTTGACTTATCAGTGATGGATCTCTATCCAGCGCTTCAATCAGGCGGCACGCTTTACTGTTTAGTAAAAGATCTCGTCAACAAGCCAAAGGATATGTTTGCAGCACTTGGTCAATCTGACGTTGAAGTGTGGACATCAACACCTTCTTTTGTGCAAATGTGCTTAATGGACCCTTCCTTTACAGGGGAGCTTTTACCTGAGCTGAAAGTTTTCTTGTTCTGCGGTGAGGCGCTTCCTGTAGCTGTAGCAAGTGCACTTCTGGAGCGTTTTCCAAAGGCGCAGGTCTTTAATACGTATGGTCCAACTGAAGCAACTGTTGCGATCACATCGATTGAAGTCACACAGGAGATTCTTGATCAGCACGATTCTTTACCAGTCGGCTATGCCAAACCTGATACAGATATCGTCATTTTAGATGAAGAAGGCAGGACACTTCCTGATGGTGAAAAAGGCGAAATTGTCATCTTGGGGCCAAGCGTCACGAGCGGCTATTTAGGTGAACAAGCCTTGACAGATAAAGTGTTCTTTGAATACGAAGGACGTCCTGCTTACCGAACAGGTGACGCGGGTGTGGCGCAGGATGGTTTAATTACGTGCCATGGCCGTCTCGACTATCAAATTAAGCTTCATGGATACCGGATGGAGCTTGAAGAAATTGAATATCATGTGAGCGAGACAACCTATGTCAATGCTTGTGTGATTGTGCCATTCCAGCCAAACGGTCATGTCGAGTACTTGATTGCAGCGATTGTTCCAGCAGCTCATTCATTTGAAAAAGAGTATCAGCTGACAAGCGCGATTAAGAAAGAAATGGCGGATTCACTGCCAGCGTACATGATCCCAAGAAAGTTTGTCTATCTTGAGCAGCTGTACATGACGCCAAACGGGAAGGTTGACCGTAAGAGAATCGCGAAAGAGGTTCTTCTATGATTCCGTTTAGTTCATTCTTTTTCTTCATTCTAATTGGTATTCTTCTTTTGCCGACGATCATTCTTGGTCTTCGCGGCAAAAGAATGCAGGGCTACAACATGTTTGCAACGGTTGTGGCGCTGGCACTTATTTTCTCAAAGGATGCCCATGGCGCGTTGCTGCTCTTCTTGTTCACGGTGTGGCAAGTCTTCATCATCCGCCTGTACCTTGCATACAGGTTAAAGGCGAATCAGGCATCTGTTTTCTATGCAGCAGTGGTGGCATCTATTTTGCCGCTTGTGCTTTCAAAGATTTTACCGTTCTTTTTAACTCATCAGCCGCACCAGCCGCCGCCAATGAACTGGCTGAGCTTTTTGGGGATCTCGTACTTAACATTTAAAGGTGTTCAGTTAATTATCGAGACAAGAGACGGCTTGATTAAGAAGAAAATTCCGATTCACCGTTTGGTCTATTTCATTGTCTTTTTCCCGACGATTTCATCAGGTCCGATTGACCGTTACCGCCGATTTGAAAAGGATATGGATACGCCGCCTGAAAAGGAAGCATACAGTGATCTTCTATATGCCGGTATTCATAAAATTTTCATTGGCTTCTTATATAAGTTCATTATTGGTTATCTAATTCACACATATATTCTGATGAATATTCATCATATTAGCAGCAGTCACTTTGTTCAGCAGTTAACGTATATGTATGCTTACAGCCTGTATTTGTTCTTTGACTTTGCTGGATATACAATGTTTGCTGTAGGTGTGAGTTATATTATGGGTATTAAATCGCCAGAGAACTTTAATAAACCGTTTATCAGCCGAAATATTAAAGACTTCTGGAATCGCTGGCACATGTCCCTGTCCTTCTGGTTCAGAGACTACGTGTTTATGAGATTTGTGTTCTTTATGACTAAAAAGAAGTGGATTAAGAACCGTATGGCTGTATCAAATATCGGGTACTTTGTCCTCTTTCTATTGATGGGTGCTTGGCATGGTCTTGCCCTTCAATATATTATTTACGGACTATATCATGCAGTTGTCATGTCCGGTTACAATTTATTTGAGAAATGGAATAAAAAGCACAAGTGGTGGCCGGATAATAAGGTCACAATGGTTGTGTCAATCATTATTACATTCCATGTGATTTGTTTCGGATTTTATATTTTTTCAGGAAAACCATTTCATCATTAATGATTAAGGGAGTAGAAAATTATGGAATTTAAAAATCAAGTATACGGTATTATTGCAGAGGTTTGTCAGGATGACGTTGTGAAAGAAAATCCAGAGATTGCGATTTTTGAAGAAGGTCTTCTTGATTCATTTGGTACAGTAGAACTGCTTATGGCAATTGAAAGTCAACTCGGAATCACTGTTCCGATTACAGAATTCGATCGTGATGTGTGGGATACGCCGAATCATATTGCTGAGCAGCTGGCAGAGATGAAGTAATGAAAAAGCGTTTTTTTGGGCCGCTTATTTTAGCGGCTGTTCTATTCATTGGTGTTCTTCTTGTACCAAATGCATGGCTCTCACACCTGATCCCAAAAGACAAATTACAAAAGTCAGCCACAGAATTAGATCCAGGGATGTTCCAAGGGCTCTATTTACAAGATGAAATGCTAAAAGATCCAACTTATTTGCCGATCTATGGTTCTTCTGAACTTTCACGTTTTGATCCATATCACCCTTCGAATTTCTTTCATGAGAATCCTCAAGGGTTTACACCTTATCTTATTGGAAAAGGTGGATCGCAATCATTAATTCATGCGATGAACTTCGCAGCGCATATGGATGAATTAAAAGGGAAGAAGCTTGTATTTATCGTGTCCCCGCAGTGGTTTGTGAAATGGGGATCTGACGAGAATCACTTTGCACCTAACTATTCAGCGCTTCAAGCGCTGAATCTCGCCTATAATAAAGAAATTGATCCAACTGTGAAAAAAGAACTGATTAAAAGAATTATGAAGTTTAAAGCAGTCAAAAACGACATGGTGATTACAGAGCTTTTTAAGGCAGAGCTATCTGGGAACAAGTTCGCTTATGGCGCGATTTCTCCTATTGCGAAAATGTACTATGGCATGCTTCAAAAGAAAGACATGTACTATACGATTGGATCGGGGCATGAGCGCAAGCTTCAACCGTCTCCTTCAGTCAAAGGAAAAACATGGGCTGAGCTTGAAAAAGAAGCGAGCATTTTTGGTGCGAAAAGAGCAGGGGACAACCCGTTTTATATTAATCAAAAACTGTTTGACCACAAGCTGAAACCGATCATGAAAAAGATGAAGGATTCCCGTGAAGGTCATTCTTATGCGGAATCACCAGAATACAAAGATTTTCAAATCATGCTTGATATTTTAAAACAGGCAGGGGCAAAGCCTTTGTTTGTAACGATTCCTGTCAACGGAAAGTGGTATGACTACACCGGTTTTCCGAAAGAAGGCCGTACAGGTTATTATGAAAAAATCAATCGTCAAATTCGAGATAATGGGTATGAAGTCGCTGATTTGACTAAGCATGAGTACGATCCTTATTTCTTTAAAGATACGATTCATGTGTCTTATAAAGGATGGGTGTACATCGATAAGGCAATTGAAAAGTTTTACAAAGAGCAGTAGAATGCAGCAGCTTTCTGCTGCTTTTTGTTTGTCGAATCGGCGGATATCTTGTATAACTAAGGGAAAAGGGCTATGCTGTAGATGGAGGCGATATGATGAATCGTTCTGAGAAAAAAGAACTATTAAAGCGTTCGAAGAAGCATTTTAATGATCATGCCTTTTGGGAAAAGTTAAAAAAGACGGCACAAAAAGCTGGTGTCTCTCTTGTCTATGCTGTGCTATTACTTTACTATACATTGCAAAAACCCGAAGTGCCGGTCAAAGCAAAGACCTTGATTATTGGAGCACTCGGCTATTTTATCCTTCCACTTGATCTTATTCCGGATACATTGGTTGGTGTCGGCTATACAGATGATTTAGGAGCCATTACATTTGCTTTGCTTCAAGTAGCAATGTACATTGATGATGATGTGAAAGGGAAAGCAAAAGACAGGCTGTCAAAATGGTTCGGCGAAAAAACCGATACGTCTTTGATTGATCAAAAGCTTGAGGATGGCGGTATGCCGTCTGTATAAAGAAAAGCCTCCGTTATTGGAGGCTTTTTTCTTTACCCTAAAAATTTCACACAAACTGGATGAGGGACGGTAATGTCTGATTGTAAGACAGTGAGTCGTCCTGTTTCTTTGTCGCGTTTGTATAACACAAGATTGCTAGATTCTTGGTTTGAACCGACGAGGAATTCTTCTGTTGGATCAAGTACAAAATCTCTAGGCCAGTTTCCTTCAGAAGAAGCAATCTCGACAAGGCTTAATTGGCCGTCAGCGTCTGTTTTAAAAATCGCAATGCTGTCATGACCGCGATTTCCTGCATAAACAAATTGTCCGTCTGAAGAGACATGAATGGCACTGCCTTGATTGTTTTCCGTAAAATCGCTTGGAATGGTCGCGATTGTTTGGATCTCTTCAAAATGGCCATCTTCAAAGTAACGAAGCACAATGACCTCTGAGCTTAGCTCTGTCATGACATATGCCACAGGTTTCGTTGGGTGGAATGTGATATGACGAGGTCCGCTGCCTGGCTTTGTTTCAAATGTATGAGCAAGCTCAAGTTTGCCGTCTTCTTTCTTATACGTATAAATTCCATCTGTTCCAAGGTCAACAGCCACTGCAAATTGTTCATCTGGCGTGAGACCCATAAAGTGAGTGTGCGGCTTTTCCTGACGATCTTCGTTAGGGCCAGTTCCTTCATGCTGCGCCTGTGAGAGCGTGCGGATCACTGAGCCGTTTTCAGCATCGATTTCATACATCTCTGCTGTCCCTTTATGATAGTTCGCTGTATACGCCGTTTTCGTTTGACTGTCCACGCTGACGTGGCAAGGAGAAGCTCCATCGGCAAGCTCTTGGTTGATGAAGTGAAGTCTGCCTGTTGTTGAATCAATTTGATACGCAGCAAGGCCGCCCTGTGATCCTTTTTTCACAACAGCATAAACAAACTTTTGATCCTCTGACACGGTTAAATATGTAGGATTTTCAAGCTCAGCAGCGACTTCTACTTGCTCAATCTGCTGCTTGTCCGTATTTAATGTAAACGTATAAACACCTTTACTGTCTCCCTTTGTATACGTACCGATATAACCTCTGATGTTAGCCATGTATTGCCCTCCTTCTATTAGATGCTCTCATTCTATCATAAATTCATAGGAAAACGCTTTAGAAAGGCATGCCAAAAGAAAAACAAAGCCAAAGAAATCTCACAATATTCATCAAAAATGTCGTGAAAAAATATCACAAAAGTTTTCTCAAAAGAAAACCGTTCATGTAAAGTAAATAAATTGAAGAAAAAATACAAAAAATTTTAAGTTTTTTCATTCCTTGTCTAGCAAAGGTGTAAGCGTATACATTTAATTTTGATTAGTCTAAATTGTCTAATAATTTTAAAAATGCTGTTGACACTGTATGGAAAGCGGCGTAAGATGGGTTCAACAAAAGCTAAACAAACACGCAGTGCAAGCGAGAGACACTTCAATATAAAGTGTCTGAAAATTCAACTACTTTTTGTTTGAAAGAGAGGGTGCTCACTGAAAATGGAAGACCAAAAGGAACAGTGGATCTTTTTAAACGATGAACTCGTGAAAAAAGAGGATGCGAAAATTTCAGTTTACGATCATGGCTTCTTATATGGCGACGGTGTTTTCGAAGGGATTCGCGTGTATAACGGAAATATCTTTCGAATGAAAGAACATTTAGACCGCCTGTATGATTCCGCTAGATCTATTATGCTGAACATTCCATATTCACTTGAGGAACTCACGGAAAAAATGATTCATACAGTTGAAAGGAACGGCTTAAAGGACGCCTATATCCGCCTTGTCGTCTCAAGAGGAGCAGGTGATCTTGGATTAGATCCTAACAACTGCGGGAGAGCCAATACAGTGATCATTGTAGAGCCGCTGGCCATTTTTCCAAAGCACCTATATGAAACGGGTATTGATATTGTAACGGTTCCAACAAGACGAAATCGTCCAGATGTCCTTAGCCCAAAAGTGAAATCATTAAATTATTTGAATAACATTCTTGTCCGAATCGAAGCCCATATGGCCGGTGTGAGTGAAGCGCTGATGCTGAACGATCAAGGGTACGTGGCGGAAGGTTCTGCAGACAACGTGTTTATTTATAAAAAAGGCAAGCTTTATACACCGCCAGGTTATATCGGCGCACTTGAAGGCATCACAAGAAATGCCATCATGGAGATTGCAGAAGACTTAGGCTACGAAGTGAAAGAAGAACCATTCACAAGACATGATGTGTATACAGCTGAAGAAGTATTTCTAACAGGAACCGCAGCCGAAGTCATCGCCGTTGTAAAAGTTGACGGCCGTACAATCGGTGAAGGAAAACCTGGGTTCCACACAAACAAACTTCTTGAACAATTCCGTAAGCGAGTAGTTGAAGAGGGAGAAAAAGTCGTTTTTGCAGATGAAAACATTCATGCAAGTTAAATAGATATCGATAAACGTTGAAGAGGACTAGTAGCTTTAGAGTCAGTATCTACAGAGAGCCGGTGCTAGCTGGAAACCGGTGTTACTTTCTAAAGTGAACTCACCTCTGAGTGTCTGCTTGAAATGATAGTAGGGCAGACCGAGTGACATTGCTCACTCGTTACCAAAATGGACGAAAGATGTCCATGAGACGGCAGCAGGGTTTGCCGTGAACAAGGGTGGTACCGCGAAAAACAAAGCTTTTTCGCCCCTTTGACCTAGTGAAAAGTAGTGTCATTGTGGGGTGAGAAGGCTTTTTTATATGGTCTCATATCTCTATCTTGAATAGAAAAGGGTGAAAGGACTTGACTGAAGCAAGACAAAGAGGAGGAAATCAAATGGGGACAAATGTACAAATGGAGACGGAAAAATCAAAAGCACCACAAACGATGAACGGTGCACTCATGTTAATTGAAGCACTCAAAAGAGAAAAAGTAGAAGTCATTTTTGGATATCCAGGTGGAGCGGTTTTGCCGATCTACGATAAAATTTACAATTCTGGTTTGTTTCATGTCCTGCCAAGACATGAGCAGGGAGCAATTCACGCAGCAGAAGGATACGCAAGGGTATCTGGTAAACCGGGAGTTGTCATTGCAACATCAGGGCCGGGAGCGACAAACCTTGTCACAGGAATTGCAGATGCGATGATTGATTCACTTCCCCTTGTTGTATTCACAGGGCAGGTGGCAACCTCAGTCATTGGATCGGATGCTTTCCAAGAAGCAGATGTACTCGGCATCACAATGCCAATTACTAAGCACAGCTACCAGGTAAGAAATCCAGAGGAATTGCCGGGTGTCATTAAAGAGGCATTCCATATCGCAACAACAGGCAGACCTGGTCCAGTTTTGATTGATATTCCAAAAGATGTCGCAGGCATTGAAGGAACGTTTGAATATGATCAGCCAATTGATTTACCTGGTTATCAGCCAAAAGTAGAGCCGAACTATTTGCAAATTCGCAAATTAGTAGAAGCTGTCAGCAGAGCGAAGAAACCAGTCATTCTAGCAGGAGCAGGCGTTCTTCATGGCAAAGCATCTGAAGAATTAAGACAGTATGTAGAGCAGCAGCAAATCCCAGTCGCTCATACACTGCTTGGACTTGGCGGATTCCCGGCAAAGCACCCTCTTTTCCTAGGGATGGCTGGTATGCATGGCACATATGCAGCGAACATGGCTCTTCATCAATGTGACCTGCTCATTTCAATCGGAGCGAGATTTGATGACAGGGTAACAGGAAACCTCAATCATTTTGCGAAACATGCGAAGGTCGCTCATATTGACATCGACCCAGCGGAAATCGGCAAGAACATTCATACCCATATCCCAGTTGTTGGAGACAGTAAGCTAGTCCTTGAAGAACTGATCAAGCAAGACGGGAAACAAGCAGACGCTGACGAATGGAAAAATCAATTAGATCAGTGGAAGGAAGAATATCCACTCTGGTACGTTGAAAACGAAGCTGAAGGCTTTAAGCCTCAAAAGCTGATTGAATACATTCATCAATTCACTAAAGGTGAAGCCATTGTCGCAACTGATGTCGGACAGCATCAAATGTGGGCAGCACAGTTCTATCCATTTGAAAATGCTGATAAGTGGGTAACATCTGGAGGCCTTGGCACAATGGGCTTCGGATTACCAGCAGCCATCGGCGCTCAGCTGGCTGATCAAGAGGCAACCGTTGTAGCGATTTTAGGAGACGGAGGTTTCCAAATGACCCTGCAAGAACTTGCCGTTATCCGTGAGCTGAACCTTCCAGTCAAAGTGATTGTACTCAATAATCACTGCCTTGGAATGGTAAGACAATGGCAAGAAATTTTCTACGAAGAACGCTACTCGCATTCTAAATTTTCAGATCAGCCAGACTTCGTCAAATTATCTGAAGCTTATGGCATTAAAGGAATCAGAATCTCATCAGACGAAGAGGCGAAAGAAAAGCTTGAAGAAGCCTTAACCTCTAGAGAGCCTGTTTTCATCGATGTCAATGTAGCGAGAGATGAAAAAGTATTCCCGATGGTAGCACCGGGGAAAGGACTTCATGAGATGGTGGGGGTGAAACCTTGAAAAGAATTATTGTGTTGACTGTATTAAATCGATCAGGCGTACTGAACAGAATCACAGGCCTCTTTACCAAAAGACACTACAACATTGAAAGCATTACGGTCGGCCATTCTGAGATTCAAGATGTATCACGCATCACGTTCGTCGTCCATGTAGACCAGGAGAAAGACATCGAACAGCTGACAAAACAGCTGAACAAACAAATCGATGTTCTGAAAGTAACAGACATTACAAACCAATCAATCGTTCAGCGAGAGCTGGCTTTGATAAAAGTCGTATCTGCACCAGCATCTAGAATGGAGATCACAGGGGTCATTGAACCTTTTAGAGCTTCTATTGTAGATGTGAGCAGAGAGAGTGTCGTCATTCAGGTGACAGGTGAGTCTTCAAAAATTGAAGCACTCATTGAATTACTTAAGCCATACGGCATTAAAGAAGTCGCCAGAACTGGCACTACGGCCTTTGCGAGAGATAATCAGCAAAAGCCGCAAACAAATAAAACAATTTCAATTGTCTAAACAAAAGGAGAGAGTCAAATGGTAAAAGTATATTATAACGGTGATATTCAAGAAAACGTATTAAATGGTCAAAAGGTAGCAATCATTGGTTACGGTTCACAAGGTCATGCACATGCATTGAACTTAAAAGAAAGCGGCGTAGATGTGATCGTCGGCGTAAGAAAAGGCGGATCTTATACAAAAGCACAAGAAGACGGTCATCAAGTATTCACAGTAAAAGAAGCAGCGGCACAAGCAGACGTCGTGATGGTACTACTTCCAGATGAGCAGCAAAAGAAAGTATATGATGAAGAAATCAAAGATCAATTAGAAGCTGGCAACTCACTTGTATTCGCACACGGATTCAACGTTCACTTCCATCAAATTGTTCCTCCAAGTGACGTAGACGTGTATCTTGTAGCTCCAAAAGGACCAGGACATCTTGTGAGAAGAACATATGAGCAAGGCGCTGGTGTACCTGCCCTATTTGCTATCTATCAAGATGTATCTGGCCAAGCGAAAGACAAAGCACTTGCTTATGCAAAAGCGATCGGCGGAGCAAGAGCGGGCGTTCTTGAAACAACATTTAAAGAAGAAACAGAAACGGATCTATTCGGTGAGCAGGCAGTTCTTTGTGGAGGCCTTACTTCACTAGTAAAAGCAGGATTCGAAACGTTAACAGAAGCTGGTTATCAGCCAGAGCTTGCATACTTCGAGTGTCTGCATGAACTAAAATTGATCGTTGACCTTATGTATGAAGAAGGCTTAGAAGGCATGAGATATTCAATCTCTGATACAGCACAATGGGGTGACTTCGTATCAGGACCACGCGTTGTAGATGCAAAGGTAAAAGAGTCAATGAAAGCTGTTTTGACTGATATCCAAAACGGAACATTTGCAAAAGAATGGATTGTTGAAAACCAAGTGAATCGTCCACGTTTCAATGCGATCAATGCAAATGAAAATGAGCACCAAATTGAAATCGTTGGTAGAAAGCTTCGTGAAATGATGCCTTTCGTTAAACAAGGAAAGAAAAAGGAAGCGGTGAGCGTCGGTGCGAAAAATTAATTTTTTTGACACAACACTTCGGGATGGAGAGCAATCACCAGGAGTGAACTTAAATGCACAAGAAAAGCTAATCATTGCAAAGCAGCTTGAGCGCCTTGGGGTTAATATCATTGAAGCGGGATTTCCCGCTTCATCCCGAGGGGATTTCTTAGGCGTACAAGAAATTGCAAGAACGATTAAAAACTGTTCTGTTGCTGGTCTTGCACGATGTGTGAAAGGTGACATTGATGCTGCATGGGAAGCATTAAAAGATGGAGTGGAGCCAAGGCTTCATGTCTTTATTGCCACTTCTGACATTCACCTGAAGCATAAACTAAAGAAAACACGTGAAGAAGTCGTAGAACAGGCTGTCGCAATGGTGAAATATGCGAAAGAACGTTTTCCAGTTGTCCAATGGTCAGCAGAAGATGCGTGCCGTACAGATCTTGCTTTCTTGGCAGAAATTGTAGAAAAGGTCATTGACGCTGGGGCGAGTGTCATTAACTTGCCAGATACAGTTGGATACCTAGCGCCAAAAGAGTACGGAAACATCTTTAAATATATGAAGGAACACGTTCCAAATATCGACCGCGTCAACTTGTCCGCTCACTGTCACGATGATTTAGGAATGGCTGTAGCAAACTCACTTGCTGCCATTGAAAATGGAGCAGATCAAATTGAAACGGCTGTCAACGGAATTGGCGAGCGCGCTGGAAATGCCGCGTTAGAAGAAATTGCAGTAGCTCTTCATATTCGAAAAGACTTTTACCAGGTCGAATCAACGATTCAATTGAATGAAATTAAGCGTACAAGTGATGTAGTGAGCAAATACTCAGGAATGATTGTGCCGCGTAATAAAGCAGTCGTTGGAAACAACGCATTTGCACATGAATCAGGTATTCACCAAGATGGCTTCCTCAAAGAAAAAACAACCTATGAAATTATTTCTCCAGAGCTTGTCGGCGTGACAACAGATGTGCTTGTCCTTGGAAAACACTCCGGAAGACACGCGTTTAAAGACCGTATGAAAACACTAGGCTTTAAACTAACGGAAGACGAAATCAATAAATTCTTTGAGACTTTCAAGAACTTGACAGAGAAGAAGAAAGAAATTACAGATGATGACTTGATCTCTATTATATTAGAAGAAAAAGTAGCAGACCGAAAAATTGGCTACGAATTTGAAAGTCTGCAAGTACACTATGGAACAGAACAAATGCCAACAGCAACAGTTTCTCTGAAAAATCAAGAAACACAGGAAGTCATTCAAGAAGCAGCCACAGGTGCAGGCAGTGTAGAGGCTGTGTACAACACGCTTGAGCGCTGTATGGAAGAAAGAATTCATTTGCTGGACTACCGCATTCAATCAAATGGAAAAGGCAGAGATGCACTAGCAGAAGTATATGTCACTGTTTCAATAGAAGGAAAAGAAACAGCAGGACGCGGTGTAGCGCAAGATGTACTTGAAGCATCTGCAAAAGCTTACGTCAATGCAGTGAACAGACATTTAATCTTCAAATCAAATCTGATTGAAATTGAGAAACATCACGCGATCTCATAGGAAAGGAGGAAGGTTCTCATGAAAAAGAAAATTGCACTTTTGCCCGGCGATGGAATCGGACCGGAAGTCGTGACATCTGCAGTCGCAGTCCTTCAAGAGACAGCGGCTCAATTTAGACACGAATTCGAATTTGAAACTGCGCTTATTGGCGGTATCGCAATAGATGAAAAAAACAACCCGCTTCCAAAGGAAACAGTAGATGTATGCAAAAACGCTGATGCGATTTTATTAGGAGCAGTCGGTGGACCAAAGTGGGATCAAAACCCGCCAGAGCTTCGTCCAGAAAAAGGCCTGCTCGCCATTCGTAAACAGCTGGACTTATTTGCCAATATCCGCCCTGTAAAGGTGTTCGATAGCTTAAGCGAGGCATCTCCGTTAAAACAAGATCACATTAACGGAGTCGATTTCGTCATCGTTCGTGAATTAACAGGCGGTCTCTATTTTGGTGAACCAAGCGAACGCTATACGGATGATGAAGGAAAAGAAGCTGCCGTTGATACGCTCCTTTATACAAAGGAAGAAATTGTCCGCGTATTAAAAGAAGCGTTCGACATGGCCTTAACAAGACGGAAAAAAGTGACGTCTGTGGATAAAGCGAATGTCCTTGCTTCTAGTAAACTATGGCGGGATGCAGTAGAAGAAGTTGCTGCTCAATATCCAGAAGTTGAATTTGAGCATATGCTCGTCGACAATGCTGCCATGCAGCTGATTTACAAGCCCGCTCAATTTGATGTCATTGTGACGGAGAATATGTTCGGTGATATTTTAAGTGACGAAGCTTCTATGATTACTGGATCACTCGGCATGCTGCCATCTGCTAGTTTATCAAGCACTGGCCTTCATTTATATGAGCCAATTCATGGTTCAGCACCCGATATTGCGGGGCAAAACGTTGCAAACCCTCTGGCAACCATTTTATCAGCAGCAAGCTTGCTTAGAACATCCTTTGCATTAGAAGAAGAAGCGGCTGCAATAGAAGAAGCTGTCGAAGCTGTTCTTGTCTCTGGCAAACGAACAAAAGATTTAGCAGCAAAAGAGGGAACTTATCAAACGACTGAAGAAATCACTAATGCGGTTGTAGACGCACTCAAGCAGCGCGTGCAAACCATTGTGTAAATAGAATCTTGTGGAATTAGGTAGAGGGAGGAAAAGGGTTATGCCTCGAACAATCATCGAAAAAATATGGGATCAGCATGTAGTCAAAAGCGGCGAGGGAAAACCAGACCTTTTATATATTGATCTGCACTTGGTGCATGAAGTGACATCACCTCAAGCATTTGAAGGATTAAGACAAAAAGGGCGCAAGGTGAGAAGACCTCAAAACACGTTTGCGACGATGGATCACAACATCCCAACTGTGAATCGATTTGTGATCAAAGATGAGATTGCTAAAAAGCAAGTAAGTGCCTTAGAGCGCAACTGTGCGGAATTTGGCGTTCGTCTTGCTGACCTTCACAGTGTTGACCAAGGAATCGTCCATGTCGTTGGACCTGAGCTTGGATTGACACTTCCGGGGAAAACAATCGTTTGTGGAGATAGTCATACATCAACTCACGGCGCGTTTGGTGCACTTGCCTTTGGGATCGGTACTAGTGAGGTTGAACATGTACTTTCTACACAAACACTTTGGCAGCAGCGTCCGAAAACGCTAGAAATTAGAGTAGACGGAAAGCTTCAAAAAGGGGTAACCGCCAAAGATGTCATTTTAGCCGTCATTGGTGCGCACGGCGTGAAGTTCGGCTCAGGTTATGTCATTGAATACACTGGGGAAGTATTCAGAAACATGACGATGGATGAGCGGATGACCGTTTGTAATATGTCAATTGAAGCAGGCGCAAGAGCAGGATTGATTGCACCTGATGAAGTCACCTTCGAATATTGCCGCGGCCGCAAATATGCACCGCGGGGTGAAGACTTCGAAGCAGCTATTAAAGAATGGGAAGAACTTAGAACAGATCCAGGTGCAACTTACGATAAAACCATTGTATTAGATGGAAATCAGATTTCACCAATGGTTACGTGGGGAATTAACCCAGGAATGGTACTGCCTGTGGATGCATCAATCCCAGGACCTGAGGACTTTGCACAAGAAGATGATCAAAAAGAAGCGATTCGTGCTTACGAATACATGGGTGTCCACCCGCATCAGCGTATAGAAGATATTACGATTGAGCATGTCTTTATCGGCTCATGTACGAACTCAAGAATGACTGATTTACGCCAAGCCGCTTCTATGATTGAAGGACAAAAAGTAGCAGATCATGTCAGAGCGATTGTGGTGCCTGGCTCTCAAAGTGTCAAATTGCAAGCAGAAAAAGAAGGTCTTCATGAAATCTTCCTTGAAGCTGGATTTGAATGGAGAGAATCAGGCTGCAGTATGTGCCTTAGTATGAATAACGATGTGGTACCGGAGGGCGAACGCTGCGCGTCCACATCAAACCGTAACTTTGAAGGGCGTCAAGGGAAGGGTGCGAGAACACATCTTGTCAGCCCGGCAATGGCTGCAATGGCTGCGATACATGGCCGCTTTGTCGATGTCAGGAAGTTTAATCAAGAGAAAACAGTCGTGTAAGGAGTTGTCATAGATGGAGCCTTTAGTCACTCATAAAGGAAAAGCCGCTGTGCTTAACCGTATCAATGTAGATACAGATCAAATTATTCCGAAACAATTTTTAAAAAGAATCGAACGAACAGGATATGGCCGCTTTGCCTTTTTCGACTGGCGTTATTTAGCCGATGGCAGCCCAAATCCAGATTTCGAACTAAATCAGCCGATCTATGAAGGAGCATCCATTTTGATCGCAGGGGAGAACTTTGGCTGCGGATCATCTAGGGAACATGCTCCTTGGGCGCTTGATGATTATGGCTTTAAAATTGTCATCGCACCATCATTCGCAGATATATTTCATCAAAACTGCTTTAAAAATGGGATGCTTCCGATTCGCCTTGATTATGATGTGTGGAAAACCTTCGCTGCGTCATATGAGAACAAAGGGTATGAGATGACGGTTGATCTTGAAAAACAGCAGATAGAAGATCATGAAGGGAATATCACCCCTTTTCAAGTCGACCCTCACTGGAGAGAAATGCTCCTAAATGGTTATGATGAGATTTCATTAACATTACTTCTAGAAGATGACATTCAAGCATTTGAAGAAAAGCGCAGCAGCTGGCTGCGCGCTTAAGCAACGAGAAGCTGTCCGCCCGAGGTGTGACGGCTTCTTTTTTGCATGAAAACCTCTCGTTACTTGTGTTTACTAATCTTCGTTGGTAAACTGATAAAAAATATGCGCCCGAAAGGAACGTAAGCATGAAGCATGACAAGAAGAAAGATAATGTCATTTTGTTTCCTGGTCTGAAAGAAAGACTGATTGAAAAAGGAATGGCAGCATTAAAAGATAAGCAGTATCAAGAGGCGCTTCACTTGTTTTCAGAAGCTAAATCGTACGATGACGATGAAGAATCCGATATTCACCTTGGAATGGCCATTTGTTTTCTGGAGCTGGGTGAGCTACAGGATGCAAAGCGTGTTTGTGAAAAAATGCTGCATGAAGGATATGGCCACTATTTCACTGTGCTCCAAGTGTATATGACGATCCTCATTCAGCTGAAAGAATATGAAGAAGTCAAACAGACAATTGAGGCTGTGCTCGAGGAAAACCATCTTCCGGCAGAAAGTGCGGAGCATTTTTACAAGCTGCTCGAATTTAGCAGAAAAATGATCGAATCACCTGAAGAGATTTTAGATGAAGATGAGGACGCCGGAAGTGAGGTCAACATAGATGATATGCTGAAGCGTCCGGAAGAACAGGTCCAGTTCATTCATTCATTGAAAGACCGGAATATTACACCGCATATGGGTCTATTAAATACCATCTTACAAAATCCTGATGGGAACCCTTTGGTCAAATCAATGATCCTGCAGCTTCTGGCAGAGCATGATGTGGCAAAACCGGTTCATGTGACAAAATTCGGTGATTCTTTAACCCTTATTCCTTCTGAGGCTGTAAAGCCAGAGCAGATGCCGCTTCTTCAGCAAGTCCTTCGTATGCTTGATGACACGCTTGGCAATGAGAATCCGACCCTTTACCAAGCCGTGGAAGAGTTATGGCGCCGGCACTTATTTGTGCTGTATCCATTTCTTCCTAAATACACAGATCCTAGTCTTTGGGCAGCGGCACTTCATAAAGTCGGCTATGAAATGCATGGGATTGAGATTGAACTCGAAGAATTGCATCTATTGTATGAATTTAACGAACGAGAGCTGAGAGAAGCTTGCACAATGCTGAAAGATATTGAAGAAATTTCTTATTTGTAATTTGTCGATTTAGTTGAAAGACGGACTTGTTATGTTATAATATAATGGTTGTATTTGTGCATATATAGTGCAGTTGTCAGATTCCAACGGTTGAAAGACGATATGTATAATCAAGTCAAATGTTGTATACATAATGCAAGCTTCTTAGCGGAGTGCGTGGTTTTTGATTGGACGAAGTCTTTATGATGCTTTAGAATGGAGCAACGCACAATCTGAATAGATTTTTGGAGGGAAACACACATGTCAGTAAAATGGGAAAAACAAGAAGGTAACGAAGGCGTACTAACTGTAGAAGTTGACGCTGAAACATTTAACAAAGCACTTGATGATGCATTTAAGAAAGTGGTTAAGCAAGTATCGATCCCTGGATTCCGTAAAGGGAAAGTACCACGTGGTCTTTTCGAGCAGCGTTTTGGTGTAGAATCTCTTTATCAAGATGCATTAGATATTCTTCTTCCGGTTGAATATCCAAAAGCAATCGACGAAGCTGGTATCGAGCCAGTTGACCGCCCTGAAATCGATGTTGAGAAAATCGAAAAAGGCGAAAACTTAATCTTCACTGCAAAAGTAACAGTGAAGCCTGAAGTAAAACTTGGTGACTACAAAGGTCTTAACGTAGAAAAAGACGACACAGCTGTTACTGATGAAGATGTACAAGAAGAGCTTAAAGGCATGCAAAACCGTCAAGCTGAGCTTGTTGTCAAAGAAGAAGGCGCAATCGAAAACGGCGATACAGTTGTTCTTGATTTCGAAGGATTCGTTGATGGAGAAGCATTCGAAGGCGGAAAAGCTGAGAACTACTCTCTTGAAGTAGGTTCTGGTTCATTCATCCCTGGTTTCGAAGAGCAATTAGTTGGTCTTGAAGCTGGCGCTGAAAAAGACGTAGAAGTTACATTCCCAGAAGAATACCATGCTGAAGACCTTGCAGGTAAACCAGCTGTATTCAAAGTGAAAATTCATGAAATCAAAGCAAAAGAACTTCCAGCACTTGACGATGAGTTCGCTAAAGATGTTGATGAAGAAGTAGAAACGCTTGCTGAGTTAACTGAAAAAACGAAGAAACGTCTTGAAGAAGCAAAAGAAAACGAAGCAGAAGGAAAACTTCGTGAAGAGCTAGTTGCGAAAGCTTCTGAAAATGCGGAAGTTGACATCCCACAAGCGATGGTTGACACTGAGCTAGACCGCATGATGAAAGAATTCGAACAACGTCTTCAAATGCAAGGAATGAACCTTGAGCTTTACTTCCAATTCTCTGGACAAGATGAAGATTCGCTGAAAGAGCAAATGAAAGAAGATGCTGCTAAACGCGTAAAATCTAACCTAACACTTGAAGCAATTGCTGCTGCAGAAAACTTACAAGTGTCTGACGAAGAAGTGGAAGAAGAACTTTCAAAAATGGCTGAAGCATACAACATGCCAATTGAAAATATCAAACAAGCGATCGGATCTACTGAAGCAATGAAAGAAGATCTAAAAGTTCGTAAAGCAATTGATTTTCTTGTAGAAAACCGTTAATATGGTGCATAATAATAAAACAGGGCGCGAGTGACTCGTGCCTTGTTTTGTACAATTTTTGACTTATCATCGCTTCTTTTGGAAACGATAGTGTAAGTCGCATCTTTCTGTCATACATATCTCAATGTGCAGTGTTAGAAACACATCGTTACCGTCTTTTAGGAAAGTATGGTAAAATGCATACATACTGGACCCAGAAAGGTAGCTGACTGTTAGCTACAGGCAAGTGAAGAAGAATAAGGGGTGAAAGAATGTTTAAATTCAACGAGGAAAAAGGTCAATTAAAATGCTCGTTTTGCGGAAAAACGCAAGATCAAGTGCGTAAACTGGTCGCAGGACCTGGCGTATATATATGTGATGAATGTATCGAGCTTTGCACGGAAATAGTTGAAGAAGAGCTCGGCACAGAGGAAGAAGTTGAATTCAAGGATGTTCCGAAGCCTCATGAAATTCGGGAGATTCTTGATGAATATGTCATCGGACAAGACAATGCGAAAAAATCCTTAGCTGTAGCGGTGTATAACCACTACAAACGGATCAATTCCAACAGCAAGATTGATGATGTTGAGCTTTCGAAAAGTAATATTTCTATGATTGGACCAACAGGAAGCGGTAAAACATTACTTGCTCAAACACTTGCACGTATTTTAAATGTGCCATTTGCGATCGCAGATGCAACATCATTAACTGAAGCGGGTTATGTTGGTGAAGACGTAGAGAATATTTTACTAAAGCTGATCCAGGCAGCGGATTATGATGTAGAAAAAGCGGAAAAAGGCATTATCTACATCGATGAGATCGATAAAGTAGCAAGAAAATCAGAAAACCCTTCTATCACTCGCGATGTATCTGGGGAAGGCGTCCAGCAAGCCCTTTTGAAAATTCTTGAAGGAACAGTCGCTAGTGTACCGCCTCAAGGTGGACGTAAGCATCCGCATCAAGAATTCATTCAAATTGATACGACGAACATCCTCTTCATTTGTGGAGGAGCCTTTGACGGGATTGAGCAAATCATCAAACGCCGCTTAGGTCAAAAAGTAATTGGATTCGGTGCGGAAAATAAAGTCGAAGATCTTGAAAAAGAAGTCCTTCTATCAAAAGTACTGCCAGAAGACTTGCTTCGCTTCGGTTTAATTCCAGAATTCATCGGTCGTCTGCCGGTTATTGCAAGCCTAGAGCCGTTAGATGAAAAAGCACTTGTAGAAATCTTGACGAAGCCTAAAAATGCGCTTGTTAAGCAATATACAAAAATGCTTGAGCTTGACGATGTAGAGCTTGAATTTGAAGAAGATGCTCTTAGCGAAATTGCGAAAAAGGCAATTGAGCGTAAAACAGGAGCTCGTGGTCTTCGCTCGATCATTGAAGGCATCATGCTTGATGTCATGTTTGACCTTCCATCTCGTGATGATATTGAAAAATGTGTCATCACTGGTGCAACGGTTGCTGATGGTGAGCCGCCGCGTCTTGTGTTAAAGGATGGCACAGTCGTCAACAAAGATACTAAAACATCTGCATAAGAGAAGTCTCGCTCCTGAATCATTTTGATTCAGGAGTTTTTTATTTATCGTCGAAGACGTGTTTATTCCGTCCAGCTCTAGGAAATACTAGCAGACAGAAACCAATACATACGATAGATGAAGGAGGGAGCACCGATTGAGCTGGACAGGAATCGTATTATTTATACAGCTGTTCTTTGGTATCGTCATCGGGCTGTACTTTTGGAACTTACTGCGAAATCAGCGCACACAAAAGGTGACGATAGATAAAGAATCAAAAAAAGAAATGGAAGCACTCAGAAAGATGCGGTCAATCAAGCTGAGTGAGCCTTTATCAGAGAGAGTCCGGCCAAAGGGGTTTCAAGATATTGTAGGGCAGGAAGACGGCATTCGTGCTCTAAAAGCAGCGCTGTGCGGACCGAATCCTCAGCATGTCATTGTCTATGGACCACCGGGGGTTGGAAAAACAGCCGCTGCCCGTCTTGTCATGGAAGAAGCGAAACGTCATGCTGATTCACCGTTTAAGAAAGATGCGGTATTTGTGGAGCTCGATGCCACAACCGCAAGATTCGATGAACGGGGCATCGCAGACCCGCTCATTGGTTCTGTGCATGACCCAATTTACCAAGGGGCGGGAGCGATGGGACAGGCAGGCATTCCGCAGCCAAAACAAGGAGCCGTTACGCATGCGCATGGCGGGGTTCTGTTTATCGATGAAATTGGGGAACTGCATCCGATTCAAATGAACAAAATGCTGAAAGTCCTTGAAGATCGGAAAGTATTTTTAGATAGCGCCTACTACAGTGAGGAAAACACTCAAATTCCGAATCACATTCATGACATTTTTCAAAATGGACTTCCGGCTGATTTTCGATTGATTGGCGCCACGACAAGAACACCTGAAGAAATTCCCCCAGCGATTCGATCGAGGTGTTTGGAAATTTTCTTTAAGGACCTTGACCAGCATGAACTGAAAATTGTCGCTGCTAAGGCTGTCCAGAAAATCCAAAAGGAATTATGTGATGAAGGGCTGAACCTGTTAACCTCTTATGTGAAAAATGGCCGTGAAGCAGTCAATATGGTGCAGATCGCTGCTGGAATGGCCGTCACGGAAAACAGAAAAGACATCACGATCGCCGATGTCGAGTGGGTCATTCACTCAAGCCAGCTGACACCAAGATATGAACAAAAAGTACCGGAAAAGCCAAAAGTCGGTGTAGTGAATGGTCTGGCAGTCTACGGACCAAACAGCGGTGCCTTGCTCGAGATTGAAGTGAATATATGTAAGGCACTCGAAAAAGGAAGTATCAACATTACAGGCATTGCAGAAGAAGAAAGCATTGGCAGTCAGTCTAAATCTATTCGACGAAAAAGTATGGCAAAAGGATCTGTTGAAAATGTATTAACAGTGCTGAGAAACTTAGGGATACGGACAAATGAATATGACATCCATATTAATTTTCCAGGCGGTGCCCCTATTGATGGACCGTCTGCTGGGATTGCCATGGCGGCGGCGATTTTCTCTGCCATTCATCAAATCCCGATTGATCATCTGACAGCAATGACAGGTGAAATCGGATTGCAGGGTCAGGTGAAGCCGATCGGCGGTGTGATACCGAAGATTAAGGCGGCGAAACAAGCTGGTGCCACAACCGTGATTATTCCTTATGACAACCAGCAGTCGATCTTAAAAGAGATTGAAGGCGTCACTATTGTGCCTGTGAAGCACTTCCAAGAGGTGCTGGATCACTGTTTGGTCAACCCGCCAGACGAGAAGAAAGATGGACTAGAAGAGGAAATGAAAAGAAAATCTGTTTAATCCCCATCACATATGGGGATTTTTTAGTGAAATAGATCTTTTTTTCTTTTTCAAGATAAAAAGAAAGGGTATACTACGGTAAGATCATCATTTCTCAAGTCTTTTACATTGTACAAGACTGAAACAGGTATATTATAATGATTCATACTAGTGACGGAGGTGTCAATCAACATGGCAGATGAAATCAAAAAGAATGTTCCGCTCCTCCCATTGCGAGGCTTGCTTGTTTATCCAACAATGGTCTTGCATTTGGACGTTGGACGCGAGAAGTCTGTTCAAGCTTTAGAACAGGCGATGATGAACGATCATATGATTTTTCTAGCAACACAGCGGGAAATTTCAATAGATGAACCAGGTGAAGAGGAAATTTTCAAAGTCGGCACCTACACAAAAATCAAACAAATGCTGAAGCTGCCGAATGGAACGATTCGTGTACTCGTTGAAGGCTTAAATCGAGCGCAGATCGAGTCATATGTGGAGCTTGAGGACTATACGTCCGTCGATATTAAAGAATTGGCAGAAGAAGAGTTAAAGGACGCAGAAGCAGAAGCACTCATGCGCACTTTGTTAGATCATTTTGATCAGTACATAAAAATTTCAAAAAAAATCTCAGCTGAAACATATGCAACGGTGACGGATATTGAGGAACCGGGGAGAATGGCAGATATCGTCGCTTCTCACCTGCCGCTCAAATTAAAGGACAAACAAGAAGTACTGGAAACAGTGGATGTCAAAAAACGTCTGAATCGTGTCATCAGCTTAATCCACAATGAAAAAGAAGTGCTGGAAATTGAAAAGAAAATTGGCCAGCGTGTCAAACGTTCAATGGAACGAACGCAAAAAGAATATTATTTGCGTGAACAAATGAAAGCCATTCAAAAGGAGCTTGGAGACAAGGAAGGAAAAACAGGCGAAGTCAGTTCATTAATGTCTAAAATCGAAGAGTCCAGCATGCCTGAGTCTGTTCGTGAAACGGCGTTAAAAGAATTGAACCGTTATGAAAAAATTCCTTCAAGCTCTGCGGAGAGCTCTGTCATTCGAAATTATATTGATTGGCTGATCAATCTTCCATGGGGCATCTATACAGAAGATCGTCTAGATTTAAAGCTTGCAAGTGAAATTTTAGATGATGAGCATCATGGGCTGGAAAAAGTCAAGGAACGTGTGCTTGAATACCTTGCTGTACAGAAGCTGACCAATTCATTAAAAGGACCGATTCTTTGCTTAGCAGGACCTCCTGGGGTAGGGAAAACGTCACTTGCCAAATCGATTGCTAAATCACTTGATCGAAAGTTTATCCGTATCTCTCTTGGCGGGGTGCGTGATGAATCTGAAATTCGCGGACATAGAAGAACGTATGTAGGGGCGATGCCAGGCCGTATCATTCGCGGGATGAGTAAGGCAGGCACAATGAATCCAGTGTTTCTTTTAGATGAAATCGATAAGATGTCCTCTGATTTTAGAGGTGATCCGTCTTCTGCGATGCTTGAAGTGCTGGATCCAGAGCAAAATCACAACTTTAGCGATCACTATATTGAAGAGACATTTGATTTATCGCAGGTGTTATTTATTGCCACTGCCAACAATTTAGCAACCATTCCAGGTCCACTTCGTGATAGAATGGAGATTATCACGATTGCAGGGTATACAGAGGTTGAAAAAGCAGAGATTGTGAAAGATCATCTTCTGCCGAAGCAGCTAAAGGAGCACGGATTAAAGAAAGGGAACTTGCAGCTTCGTGAAGCAGCGATTTATGATATGATTCGCTATTACACAAGAGAAGCAGGAGTTCGTGGATTAGAGCGTCAGCTTGCGGCCATTTGCCGAAAAGCGGCAAGAGCGATTGTGGCTGAAGACCGCAAGCGCATCACAGTGACGGAAAAGAACTTATCTGAATTTCTCGGAAAAAGACTTTACCGTTATGGTCAGGCTGAAACGACAGACCAAGTCGGGGTTGTCACAGGACTTGCGTATACGACTGTTGGCGGAGACACCTTATCAATTGAGGTATCGCTTTCTCCTGGTAAAGGCAAGCTCTTGTTAACAGGTAAGCTTGGTGATGTCATGAGAGAATCTGCACAGGCGGCATTCAGTTATATTCGATCCAAAGCAGATGAACTGAACATTGATCCTAATTTTAATGAAAAGCACGATATTCATATCCATGTTCCAGAGGGTGCGGTTCCAAAGGACGGGCCATCAGCTGGTATCACCATTGCGACGGCTCTTGTATCAGCACTCACAGGACGTCCTGTGTCAAAAGAGGTTGGTATGACAGGAGAGATAACGTTAAGAGGAAGAGTGCTTCCGATTGGCGGACTAAAAGAAAAAGCATTAGGCGCACATCGTGCAGGATTGAAAACCATTATTCTTCCAAAGGACAATGAGAAGGATATTGATGATATTCCTGAAAGTGTGAGAGAAGGACTAACCTTTATTCCGGTCTCACATTTAGATGAGGTGCTTGAGAAAGCGTTGGTAGGAGAGGGAAGATGAAAGTAACAAAATCAGATATCGTCATTAGTGCGGTGAAACCAGAGCAGTACCCGAGCGGCGGACTGCCTGAAATTGCGCTTGCTGGACGATCAAATGTTGGAAAGTCCTCGTTCATCAACTCATTGATTAATCGTAAAAATTTAGCGCGTACGTCTTCTAAACCAGGTAAGACCCAGACGCTTAATTTCTACATTATTAATGATATGCTCCATTTTGTGGACGTTCCGGGCTACGGTTTTGCCAAAGTATCAAAAACAGAGCGCGAAGCCTGGGGTAGAATGATCGAAACGTATATTACAATGCGTGAAGAATTAAAAGCAGTCGTCCAAATTGTGGATCTGCGCCATAAGCCATCAGTAGATGATGTGAACATGTATGAGTTCCTTAAATATTACGGAGTTCCCGTGATCGTCATCGCAACAAAAGCGGATAAAATTCCAAAAGGCAAATGGGAAAAACATGCGAAAGTCGTCAAACAGACGCTCGACATTGACCCTTCAGATGAACTCATCCTATTCTCTTCTGAAACAAAAAAGGGGAAAGATGAAGCCTGGAATGCGATTCTTGCGAAGGTAAACGGCTAAAAAAAGCATCTGCGATGAGCAGATGCTTTTTTTATTCTTTGTCTTCTTTTCAGCGTGATAAGAAAACCCTTGAAGTCTAGAAAGGACGAGTACTGGCGCGGAGCGAATTTGTGATTCGTGAGCACCAGCACGCAGGACTGACACCGAATGGGAGGGTTTGTCTTTACGCTGAAGGCATCTGCCATGAGCAGATGCCTTTTTTATTGTATAAGTTATTTCCTTTTTAAAAATAATAAGAGGAGACTGACAGCAATCAGTACATAAGGCCAGTACAATTCAAAGCCGGAAGTAGGGATCGAAAGGGAACTTAGCTGTTTTGTAATTTGCTGAAAGAAATAAAGGAACAAACCGAGTGCGATCAGCACAACACTTTCAATTCGATATTCTTTTTTCTGAGATGATTTCACAAAGAGTGCAAGTCCTACGATGAACACAATCATTGTAAATGTGTCAGGCCAGTGGTCCAATTTAGGCTGTAGAATAAAGTGTAGCGAAAGGCCTGTCATGAGCATACCGATAAACACATGAGCGCTTTCTTGCTCCTTTTTTCCTTGATATAAGAACGCGAGGCCAAAAAGCAGTACAAGTGTATACCATTTCTCTTGATCCTTCCAAATGTCAAATTGACCTCCTGAGAGAATGGCATATAGCGCTACAGCCAATAAAGTGAGCGGCAGCAAAATGGATTTCTTCTTCAAAGATGTCACCTTCTTTTAAGCAGATCATTTGTCCGCACGCGCCAAATCTGGTAAATTGCTTGAAGTGATGATATGGCATAATTGGTGTCGAACATTTTTCTACTATATCACAACATTTTTGAAATCTGTTCACAATTTTTATCCAGTTAAAAATGAATATATGTTATAATCATTATAAATAATAAATTCTATATTGTAATTATTATAAATTAGACAGGGCGTTGGGGGTGCAAGCTGAAGTTATGCATATTCTTGTTGTGGGTTTAGATTATAAAACAGCCCCTGTTGAGATACGGGAACAGCTGAGCTTTGAACCGAGTGAGCTCGGAACAGCGATGTCCAAGCTTAAAGAAGAAAAAAGCATTCTAGAGAATATCGTCATCTCAACATGTAATCGAACAGAGATCTACGCAGTAGTAGATCAGCTTCATACTGGACGGTTTTATATAAAAAGATTTTTAGCCGATTGGTTCGGTTTAGAAAAGGAAGATGTCTCTCCATATTTGAAGTTTTATGAAAACGATGGAGCGGTTGAGCATTTATTCCGTGTGGCTTGTGGACTTGATTCCATGGTCATTGGTGAAACGCAAATACTCGGTCAAGTGCGTTCCAGCTTTAAAGTAGCTCAAGAGGAGAAGACCATTGGTACCGTTTTCAATTATTTATTTAAACAGGCGGTAACCGTTGCAAAGCGCTCTCATGCAGAAACGGATATTGCGTCTAATGCCGTATCTGTCAGCTATGCAGCTGTTGAGCTTGCCAAAAAAATCTTTGGACGTCTTTCTGATAAGCATGTCCTGATTCTTGGTGCGGGCAAAATGGGCGAACTGGCGGCTCAAAACCTTCAAGGTCAAGGAATTGGCCAAGTAACGGTCATTAACCGAACGTTTGAGAAGGCAAAGGAATTGGCGGGTCGTTTTTCAGGAGAGCCTAAGAGCTTAAACCAATTAGAAAAAACATTATCCGAAGCGGACATTTTAATCAGCTCAACAGGAGCGAAACAATTTGTCATTACAAAAGAAATGGTCGAAAGTGCGAATAAAAAGCGGAAGGGCAGACCTCTATTTATGGTGGATATTGCTGTACCCCGTGATTTAGATCCAGCTATTTCTGAAGTAGAAGGTGCTTTTTTGTATGACATTGATGACCTTGAAGGCATCGTGGCTGCCAACTTAAAAGAGCGCCGTGCAGTGGCTGAGCAGGTTGAGCTTCTGATTGAAGCAGAAATTGTGGAATTTAAGCAATGGCTGAATACGTTAGGTGTTGTTCCGGTCATTTCTGCACTTAGAGAAAAAGCACTCACAATTCAAGCCGATACGATGCAGAGTATTGAGCGGAAGCTTCCAAACCTCACAAACCGTGAAATGAAGCTGTTAAATAAACATACGAAAAGCATCATCAACCAAATGCTGAAAGATCCTATCTTAAAGGCAAAAGAAATTGCCGCGGAGCCGAATGCAGAGGAAAAGCTTTTACTCTTTAAAGAAATCTTTGATTTACAGGTTGAAGATGAAGAGCAAAAGGTCGAGCCGATGCAGGTGGAGCAAGGATCATTTCAGCTGTTCAAACCAAATATGGCGCAAGGCTTTGCTACAGTTGCCAGTGAGTGATTAAGCGATGATGGAATCCATTGTAGCGAGACTCAATGAAGCAACGATCTTAATCTATGCACTAAGTGTCTTGTTCTATTTCATAGATTTTCTTCAACACAACCGGAAGGCTGGAAAAATGGCTTTCTGGTTGCTTTCTATTGTCTGGCTGCTGCAAACAGTCTACATGTTCTATATTATGATGGAAACAGACCGATTCCCTGTGTTGAATGTGGCAGAGGGGTTATATTTTTATACGTGGGTGCTTGTGACACTTTCTCTTGTGCTCACAAAGGTATTGCGCGTTGAATTTATTGTCTTTTTTACAAATGTGATCGGTTTTTCCATGATGGCGATTCACACCTTTACACCATCTGATCTCCATTCAGCAGAACTAACGGGGAAGCTGACGAGTGAACTGCTCGTGATTCATATTACGATGGCGATTTTATCCTACGGTGCCTTTTCACTTTCATTTGCGTTTTCACTGCTTTATCTCTTTCAATATCGTTTACTGAAAAAGAAAAAATGGGGAAAATGGCTTCTGAGAATTGAAGACTTATCAAAGCTGGATCATATGGCGTACGTATTAAACATTATTGGTGTGCCTATGCTCTTGCTTAGTTTAATTCTTGGCATCATATGGGCATATATTTCGTATGATACGTTGTACTGGACAGATGCAAAGGTGCTTGGTTCGTTTATTATGCTGTTTTTATACGGCTTTTACTTATATATCAGATTGGTGAGAAATATGCAGGGCAAAATCGTGGCACTATGGAATGTCGCTTCATTTCTTGTGCTGATGATTAATTATTTTCTGCTTGGTAGCTTATCAACCTTTCATTGGTTTCAATAATGATGAGTCTTAAAGGCATTGTCGGGAGGAAGACGTATTGCGTACAATTAAAGTAGGTTCTAGACGAAGTAAGCTGGCAATTACACAAACAAAATGGGTCATTCAAAAGCTGTCTGAACTAAACCCTTCTTATTCTTTTGAAATAAAAGAAATTGTGACAAAGGGTGATCAAATTTTAGATGTGACTTTATCTAAGGTTGGCGGAAAAGGACTGTTTGTTAAAGAGATCGAGCAGGCGATGCTGAATCATGATATCGATATGGCGGTGCACAGCATGAAGGATATGCCGGCTGCTCTTCCAGAAGGTTTAGTTATTGGCTGTATTCCTGAGCGTGAAGATGTGCGGGATGCACTTATTTCGAAGGATCATCTAAGTCTCAGCGAACTGCCTAAGGGCGCAATTGTAGGAACAAGCAGCTTACGGCGCAGCGCCCAGCTTCTTCAGGAAAGACCAGATCTTGAGATTAAATGGATTCGAGGAAACATTGATACGAGATTGGAAAAGCTGAAAAATGAAGAGTATGATGCCATTATTCTAGCGGCTGCCGGTCTGTCCAGAATGGGATGGAGCAAAGAGGTCGTGTCGGAATTTTTATCTCCTGAGACTTGCCTTCCTGCCGTTGGACAAGGCGCGCTATCGATTGAGTGCCGCGGGGATGATGAAGAACTGCTTAAGCTTCTTGCTCAATTTACGAATGAATATACGAAGAAAACAGTCCTTGCAGAAAGAGCCTTCCTCAAACAAATGGATGGAAGCTGTCAGGTGCCGATCGCTGGCTATGCAACGATGAATGAGCATCATGAAATTGAACTAACAGGTCTTGTTGCATCTGCTGATGGCCACACGATTATTCGAGAAACCGTCACAGGCACTGACCCTGAAGCCATTGGAACAGCGTGTGCGAAGCAGATGGCCGATAAGGGAGCAAAGGATTTGATCGACAAGGTGAAAAAGGATCTGTCTCAATGAGCATAGGCAAATCGCTTCACGGACAGACGGTGCTTGTCACTCGAAATGAACGTCAAGCGGGCGTGTTTCAGCAAAAGATCGAAGCGCTGAACGGCCATGCGGTTTTAACCTCTCTTATTCGGTTTGAGGCTACGCTCACAAAAGAAAAAGCGCAGGCCTTTTTAAAGGACTTACAAAATAGCCAATGGCTTGTTTTTACGAGTGTGAATGGTGCGTCTTTTTTTCTGAATTACATAAAAGACCATCATTTACATAAGAGCTTAACCCATTTGAAAGTGGCTGCTGTAGGAGAGAAAACTTCTGCCTATCTTGAGCAGCACGGCTTGAAGGTGGATGTGGTGCCAGAACGATTTATAGCGGAGGAACTGGCAGATGCATTACTTGACCATGTACGCCCAGGAGAGCGTGTGTTTGTAGCAAAAGGGCATCTGTCACGAGATGTGGTGAAAGAAACCCTCATTCCGCTCGGCATAGAGGTAAAAGAATGGATTTTATATGAAACAGTCAAGGATGAGGAAGGAATTGCTGCTCTTAAATCGGCAATGACGAAGCAATCATTTGATTTTATTACATTTACTAGCTCATCCACTGTTCATTCTTTTATGCATGTGATGGAACAAGACGCAGCGAAGCTTGCTGCATCTGACACCTGTTTTGTGACGATCGGTCCTCTGACAAAAGAGGCACTGCTTCAATACGGGATTTCTTCTGAAACCCCAGATACTTATACGATAGACGGAATGCTTGATTTAATGTGCCGTTTATCTGAAAGGAAGTTGAACCATTGATGAAATTTAACAGACACCGCAGATTGCGGACAAGCGCAGGAATGAGAGAATTAGTCAGAGAAACCTTTTTAAGACCATCTGATTTCATTTACCCGATCTTTTTTGTAGAGGGAGAAAATGTCCGAAAAGAAGTCTCTTCAATGCCGGGTGTATATCACATTTCTGTAGACCTCGTGAAAGAAGAAGTCCAAGAGCTTGTTGATCTTGGCATCAAATCGATCATTGTATTTGGTGTGCCGGATCATAAAGATCATGTAGGCAGTGAGGCGTATCACGATCATGGCATTGTTCAAAGAGCAACGCTTGAAATCAAAAAGCATTTCCCAGAGCTCGTGGTCATTGCAGACACTTGCTTATGCCAATATACAGATCACGGACATTGCGGAATCGTTGAAGATGGAGAAATTTTAAATGATGAATCTCTTCAGCTATTAGCGAAAACTGCTGTCAGCCAAGCGCGTGCAGGTGCAGATATCATCGCGCCTTCAAATATGATGGACGGATTTGTTGTTGCCATTCGTGAGGCACTTGATGAAGCAGGCTTTATTCATGTACCTGTCATGTCATATGCGGTGAAATATGCAAGTGCTTTTTACGGTCCGTTTCGTGATGCGGCACATAGTACACCGCAGTTTGGAGATCGTAAAACATATCAAATGGACCCTGCAAACCGTTTAGAGGCTCTAAGAGAAGCGCAATCTGATGTAGAAGAGGGAGCTGACTTCTTGATTGTCAAACCATCTCTTTCTTACTTAGACATTATGCGTGATGTGAAAAATGAATTTACACTCCCTGTTGTTGCTTATAATGTGAGCGGAGAGTATGCAATGGTGAAAGCCGCCGCTCAAAATGGCTGGATTTCTGAAAAAGAGCTTGTTCTTGAAATGCTGACAAGCATGAAACGTGCAGGAGCAGAACTCATCATTACGTATCATGCAAAAGATGCAGCAAAATGGCTCTCAGAATAAAGAACGGATAGACAGGAGGACGTTGAAATGGGACGTAGCTATGAAAAATCAAAGCAAGCATTTGAAGAAGCACAGCAATTAATGCCTGGTGGTGTCAACAGCCCTGTGCGTGCATTTAAATCAGTCAACACAGGCCCGATTTTTATGGAACGAGGCAAAGGCGCCAAGATCTATGATATTGATGGAAATGAATACATCGATTATGTCTTATCATGGGGACCGCTTATTTTAGGACATACGAATGATCGTGTCGTTGAAAGCATTCAGCGAGTAGCGGAAAATGGGACAAGCTTCGGTGCTTCTACGTTAGTTGAAAATGAATTAGCTAAACTTGTATCAGAACGGGTTCCTTCCATCGAAGTTATTCGCATGGTCAGCTCTGGTACAGAGGCGACGATGAGTGCACTTCGTCTAGCTCGTGGTTTTACAGGCAGAAATAAAATTGTGAAATTTGAAGGCTGCTATCATGGCCACGGTGATTCTTTGCTCATTAAAGCTGGTTCTGGAGTAGCAACGCTTGGACTGCCGGATAGTCCTGGTGTTCCTGAAGGGACTGCAAGTAACACAATCACAGTACCGTACAATGATTTAGAAAGTATTCAAGTTGCTTTTCAAGAATTCGGAGATGATATCGCTGGTGTTATTGTAGAGCCGGTCGCAGGAAATATGGGGGTTGTCCCTCCGCAAGAAGGTTTCTTGCAAGGACTAAGAGACATCACGGAGCAATACGGATCATTGCTTATTTTTGATGAGGTCATGACAGGCTTCCGTGTGGATTATCACTGCGCGCAAGGCTATTTTGGCATCACACCTGATCTGACGTGCCTTGGTAAAGTGATTGGAGGCGGTCTTCCAGTCGGTGCTTATGGCGGAAGAGCGGATATTATGAGACAAATTGCGCCAAGCGGTCCAATTTATCAAGCAGGAACGTTATCTGGTAACCCTCTTGCGATGACAGCAGGCTTAGAAACCCTAAAACAGCTGACACCTGAGTCTTATGAAGAATTTAAACGAAAAGGTGATCGTTTAGAAGAAGGCATTTCGAAAGCGGCAAAAGCATACGGAATTCCATTAACGTTTAACCGTGCGGGTTCCATGATCGGATTCTTCTTTACAAATGAAGAAGTGATCAATTATGACAAAGCGAAAACAGCTGATCTTGCTTTATTCGCTGAATTTTACAAGGAAATGGCCGATCACGGCATCTTCCTCCCGCCTTCTCAATTTGAAGGACTATTCCTGTCAACAGCTCATACAGACGAAGACATCGAATATACGATTGAGACAGTGGAAAAGGTTTTTCAAAAACTACGTCGATAAAACAAAAGGCCGATATGGAGACATATCGGCTTTTTGCATTAGAGAAAACCAATCATATTTTCACTTCCTCCCTCATACAACTGTATTGACATCTAATTTTATTTTTTAAGGATTAGATGAAAGGAGGACACCGACTTGTCTCAAAACAATCGATTACAGTTTTCGGTAGAAGAATCCATTTATTTCAAAAGCGGACAGGAAGTCAGTGAGCTGCTGTCAATTTCTCTCGACCCTGACATTCTCGTTCAAGAAGTGAATGATTATGTTTCTATTAGAGGTTCACTCGAGCTAACAGGAGAATACAACATAAATCAAGAGGAGCTATTGGGTGAATTGAGTTCCTTTCCAACATACAGGGAAGCAGATGAGGTAAAGGTCAGAGAAGACGGAACGGCGGAGCTTTTGCATCAATTTCCAGTCGATATCACCATTCCGAAGAACAAAATTAGTCATTTAAATGATGTGTTTGTGTTTATTGATGCGTTTGATTACCAGCTGACAGAGAATCGTTTGCTCACCATTCAGGCTGATTTGGCCATTGAAGGCTTATTAGACGAGGAAACGCCTCCGGCGCCTGTAGAGGAGCCGTATGAATTTGTCCATCGTCCTGAAGTGGATTATGGCGATATGGCCTACGATTATCAGTTGCAGCCAGAACAAGAAGAACAAGAAGAGCTGCAAGGCGAAGAACGTGAGCATGATGAGAATCAGCCTGTATTCCAACATGATACGCGCGCGGAGCAAGAGGAACAGGAAGTGCAGGAAGTACAAGAAGAAGAGGAAGAAGAAATTAAGATAGAATTGGTGAACAGGGAAGTAGAGGAAGCGTCCGACGAACCTGAAGAATTAGAAGAACCTGAAGAGCCAGAACAGCCAGAACAGCCAGAACAGCCGAATAATCAAGAAGAAGCTGTGGCGCTTGGTTATCGATCCATCCCTGAAGCTCAGGTGCAGGAACCGCCATTTTTTGAACCGCCAAAGCTATTAGAAGAAGAGGAGCGGGAAGAGCCGTTCTTTGAAGTGGAAGTAAGAAAGGATCCGGAAGCTGCTGAAGAGCAGGAAGAAACGGTACAGTCGTATCCGGCTTTTGAATCACCTGCTGATCAAGTGGAGCCTGAGCTTGAGGCGCACGATGATGAATATCAGCTCGGGCGGTTATATGAACGGGAAGCACCTAAAATATATGAGTCAGCTCAAGAAGAAGAGGAGCTTGAAGAAGACGTGAGAGAAACGTCTGGCAGTGAGAATTCTCTTTATTTAACAAAGCTGTTCGCTAAGCAGGAGGAGGAAGATTTTTCCCGCATGAAAATATGTATAGTTCAGCAAGAAGATACGGTCGATCGTATTTGTGAGAGATATCAGTTGAATGTGCAGCAGCTTCTTCGCACAAACTCATTATCGATTGATGCGGAGCTTGAGGAAGGGCAGATTCTTTATATTCCTGAATATCAAAAAAGCAATGCATAGCAAGCGATGACTGACCGAGAAAATGTGGTGAGTGAACGTGGATGAAATCCAATCTGTCTTATACGAATACGGACTTGAGGCTGAATATATTGAACCTGTCAGTCCTGCTGTCATTAAGGTATATACAAAGCAGGGTGTATTTGCTCTAAAGCGAGTAAAAGCCAGCCGGCATATGCAATTTACAGAACAAATGCTTGAACTGGAATCAAAGGGCTATCGCTCCTTTGTGCCGATTTATCGGACGACGAGCGGTTCCTTTTTCTCAAGTCATCGGGAAAGCCAGTATGCATACTATCTGATGCCGTGGCTGACGAATGAAAAGAGAGAAGAGCAGGACGATAAGCACGAATATTTATTTCAAGAGATTGCAAGACTTCATAAGCGGACTGAAGTCATGATGGATATCACAGAGCAAGAGATAGAAGCACATTACACACAAATCAAGACCAAATGGGAAACAGAGAAAGACATGTATGAACGATTCATAGAGCGGGCAGAACAAACGTGGTATATGTCGCCATTTGAGCTGGCCGCTGCTATGTATTTTTCAGAGGCGATGTCTGCCAGTGAATTTGCGCTTGAACGTTTAGAAGATTGGCATGAAGAAATGAAAGACAAAGAGACAACGCGTGTTGTGCTAAATCATGGGCAGCTATCGATCCATCACTTTTTGTATAACGATGTAGGGACAGGACATTTCACCAATTTTGAGCGGTCTAAAAAAGCCGCCCCCATTTATGATCTTCTAACCTTTTACTTTCGGACTTTCAAAACCTATCCCACGTCTTGTCCTGAATGTACTTCCTTGTTTTATACGTACCAAAAAGGAAACCCTCTTCGGGAGGAAGAATTGCATTTATTTCTGAGCTACCTTGCTTATCCGCAAGGTCTGTTTGATACGATAAAAGCCTATGAAGCAGGCGGGCAGGATGAAATGGAAAGCTGCCAGCAGCTGTTAAGAGCGTATTGGCAGATGAAAAATTCTGAGCCGACCGTCATGAAAATTCACGAAATTGAGCAGGCTAGACGGCTTGAAGAAGAACAAAGTGCCTCGTCATCGGCGGAATGACGAGGTTATACTGCGTTAGCTTTATATGGGCAGGTACATAATGATGAGTTTTTAAAACCAATCAAGATGAAAGGCACAGGCGAGAAAAATAAGAATACCTAGAATGAGGACGTCAAATGTCGTAGGGAAAATGATCGTACGAAATCCTTGAAATATAGCAATCGGGAGAACGACTTGGGAAGCAACTGCCCGAATTTGTCTCAGCCAGGGGGGAAGTGTGTAAGGATTGATCTTCTTCAAATCAAACGCCCTCCTTCTTCATTTTGTTATTATCATATGGGCAAAAGGGCGAAGGGTGCCTGCCCAATTTGTATAAAGAAGAAGAAAAGCGGAAAAGATGATTGACGAAAACAAAAGGCATTTAGTAATATTAATAAAAGATGAGTATGTGCTGATGAACGTGATATATCGTAAGCGTGGATCAGGAAGAGTACGAGCAAGACCCTAAAGAGAGGGAAGCCAAGAGCTGAAAGGTTTCCTAGGATGTACTTGTTTGGAAGGTCGCCTGTGAGCTTAATTTCTTGAATGAACAAGTAGAGAAATTCGGGAGAACCCCGTTATCCTTTAGAGTGTATGGGACACGTGTATGTGTCTCGTGAAAAAAGGTGGTACCGCGAAAAAGCTTTTTCGTCCTTTTATAAGGATGGAAAGGCTTTTTTTATGTTTCATCAGCCGAAAAAATGTGGAGGTTACACAAATGGGAACAAATAATCAAGAAATGCCAACAAAGTACGATCCAAATGCGATTGAAAAAGACCGCTATACGTACTGGCTTGAAGGGAAATTCTTCGAAGCACAAAATGACAAAACGAAAGATCCATATACAGTCGTCATTCCTCCACCAAACGTGACAGGAAAACTGCACCTTGGGCATGCATGGGATTCTACACTCCAAGACATCGTGACACGTATGAAACGGATGCAGGGGTATGACGTTCTTTGGCTTCCAGGTATGGACCATGCCGGTATTGCGACTCAAGCAAAAGTCGAGGCAAAGCTTCGCGAAGAAGGCGTAAGCCGGTATGACCTTGGCCGGGAGAAATTTGTGGAAGAAACGTGGAAGTGGAAAGAAGAATATGCAGATTTTATTCGCAGCCAGTGGGCGAAAATGGGACTTGGCCTCGATTACTCCCGTGAACGTTTTACTTTAGATGAAGGTCTGAATAAAGCCGTTCGCCAAGTGTTTGTTCAATTGTATGAAAAAGGGCTTATTTATCGCGGAGAGTACATCATTAACTGGGATCCAGCAACGAAAACGGCACTTTCTGATATTGAAGTGATTTATAAGGATGTTCAAGGTGCATTTTATCACTTGAGATATCCGCTTTCAGATGGAACAGGTTCAATTGAAATTGCGACAACAAGACCTGAAACTATGCTGGGAGATACAGCCGTAGCCGTACACCCTGATGACGAACGCTATCAGCATTTGATTGGAAAAACAGTGGTTTTACCAATCACAGGCCGTGAAATCCCAATCGTCGGTGATGATTATGTCGATATGGAGTTTGGCTCAGGTGCTGTGAAAATTACACCTGCTCATGACCCGAATGACTTTGAGCTTGGAAACCGCCACGGGCTAGAGCGTATTCTTGTCATGAATGAAGATGGCACAATGAATGCGAATGCCCTGAAATACAAAGGAATGGACCGTTTCGAATGCCGCAAACAGCTTGTGAAGGATTTACAAGAGGAAGGCATTTTGTTCAAAATTGAAGACCACATGCATTCAGTTGGTCATAGTGAGCGAAGTGGAGCTGTCGTTGAACCGTATTTATCGACACAATGGTTTGTGAAAATGCAGCCGCTGGCAGACGAAGCCATTCATCTGCAAAAAGGAGACGACCAAGTTCAATTTGTTCCAGACCGATTTGAAAAGACATATTTACATTGGATGGAAAATATCCGTGACTGGTGTATTTCTCGTCAGCTATGGTGGGGACACCGCATTCCGGCTTGGTATCATAAAGAAACGAAAGAAGTATACGTTGGACTTGAAGCGCCAGAAGATATTGAGAACTGGGAACAGGATAACGATGTACTTGATACATGGTTTAGTTCAGCGCTGTGGCCGTTTTCTACAATGGGCTGGCCAGATGCAGACAGTGAAGACTTCAAGCGCTACTACCCAACCAATCTGCTTGTAACAGGCTATGACATCATTTTCTTCTGGGTATCCCGCATGATCTTCCAAGGTCTTGAATTCACAGGAGAAAAACCGTTTAAAGATGTCCTCATTCATGGGCTCATCCGCGACGAACAAGGACGTAAAATGAGTAAGTCGCTTGGCAACGGAATTGATCCAATGGAGGTCATCGACAAATACGGTGCGGATTCATTAAGATATTTCTTAGCGACTGGAAGCTCACCAGGTCAGGATCTTCGTTTTAGCTTTGAAAAGGTTGAATCCACTTGGAACTTTGCGAACAAAATTTGGAACGCATCCCGTTTTGCTTTAATGAATATGGATGGTTTAACGTATGATGAGCTTGACTTATCAGGAGAAAAATCAGTTGCTGATCAATGGATTTTAACACGCTTAAATGAAACAATTGAAAGTGTCACACAGCTTGCTGACAAGTATGAATTCGGTGAAGTGGGCAGACATTTATACAACTTCATTTGGGATGATTTCTGTGATTGGTACATTGAAATGGCGAAGCTTCCGCTTTATGGTGAAGACGAAGCAGCAAAGAAAACGACTCGTTCGATCCTTGCGTATGTATTAGATCAAACAATGAGACTTTTACATCCGTTTATGCCGTTCTTAACAGAAGAAATCTGGCAGCATCTACCGCATGAAGGTGAGTCTATTACTGTAGCGGCATGGCCTGAAGTGAAGCCGGAGCTTTCCAACGAACAAGCTTCTGCTGATATGAAGCTGCTTGTTGAACTCATTCGTTCTGTTCGTAACATTCGCAGTGAAGTGAACACGCCAATGAGCAAACAAGTTGAGCTTTACATTAAAGCATCTACGTCTGATGTTCAGGAACGTTTAGAGAAAAATCGTTCATATATTGAGCGATTCACGAACCCAAGTGTTCTTGAAATTGGCACAGATGTCCCAGCTAGTGATAAAGCGATGACGGCTGTCATTTCTGGAGCAGAACTCATTCTGCCGCTTGAAGGCTTAATCAACTTAGATGAAGAAATTGCTCGTCTGCAAAAAGAGCTTGATAAACTGACAAAAGAAGTGGAACGAGTTCAGAAAAAGCTTGGCAATGAAGGCTTTATGAAAAAAGCGCCTGAAAGTGTCGTAGAAGAAGAGCGTGCGAAAGAACGTGATTATGTCGCAAAACGCGAAGCTGTTCAAAAACGTATTGAAGAGCTGAAAGCATAAGAGTGAAAAGACGGCTCCTAATGAAATGGAGTCGTCTTTTTTGAAAATTTCGTATGAAATGAGAGATGACATTGTTTACAAACTACCATGAAGCAATTGAGTGGATTCACAGCAGATTGGCCTTTGGCGTAAAACCGGGTCTTGAACGAATGAAATGGCTGATGAACAGACTAGGAAATCCGGAACAAAGCATAAAAGCAGTACATGTTGCAGGTACAAATGGCAAAGGATCAACCATTGCGTTTACACGTTCTGTTTTACAGGAAGCCGGCTATTCAGTCGGAACCTTCACCTCTCCGTTTATACTAACGTTCAATGAAAGAATCAGCGTGAACGGAGCGCCTATAGAGGATGAAGAATGGCTGAGTTTGGTGAATGAAATCAAGTCTCTTGTTGATGAATTAGATCAAACAGAGCTTGGTGCAGCAACAGAATTTGAAATCATTACAGCATGTGCATTTGCTTATTTTGCTCATGTGCACCAAGTAGACTTTGTCCTCTTGGAAACAGGGCTTGGCGGAAGGCTTGATTCTACAAATATTGCTGTGCCAATCTTAACAGCGATTACGTCGATTGGTCATGATCATATGTCCATTTTAGGTGACACACTTGAACAGATTGCAGCTGAAAAAGCGGGTATTATCAAAGAGGGTATTCCAATGATTACGGCAGTCCACCAGCCAGAAGCTCTTGCTGTCATTCGAAACACAGCAAAAGAAAAGAATGCCGAATGTATTTCCTTACAAGATACTTGCAGCTTTGATGAGCAGCAGCCGACAGAAACAGGTGAACGTTTCACGTTACGCACATTGAAAAGGCAGTATCCTCAGCTTGAAACAGGATTAATTGGAACGCATCAAAGGCAAAATGCTTCCCTTGCTGTTTTACTCATTGAATGGCTGGAGCAAGAAGGCTATATTAGCGTGACAGAAGAGCAAATATATGAAGGCATTCGGCAGGCAGTTTGGGCTGGGAGGTTTGAAAAGGTCAAAGATCATCCTCCAGTGTATTTAGACGGCGCACATAATGAAGAAGGGATCGACCGTTTAATTGAAACCGTACAAGCTCATTTTTCTAGTAAACAGGTGCATATTTGTTTTAGTGCTTTAAAAGATAAGCCGTACAAGAAAATGATTCAAAAGCTTGAAGCTGTAAGTTCTTCTATCCATTTTGTTTCATTTGATTTTCCAAGAGCCGAATCAGCTGAAAAGCTTTATGTATGCAGTCATTTAGAAGCAAAGTCGTATGATGATGACCCTCGTACAGTGCTTGAGTTCATTCAGAAAAAAAGTGATGATCCTTCAGCGGTGATTCTTGTGACTGGCTCTCTTTATTTTATTTCAGATATAAGAAATCGTATGATCGGATAACAAAAAACGCAAATGGCTTCAATGCCTCTTGCGTTTTTTTCTTTTGATACGCAGAAGAGAAGTAAAATCATATTTTTGCTATGTGCACAATGAATACGGTCATGGTAAAATCCGGTCTATCTTATTCTCGGAAGGGGTCACGATATATGATAGGTATTTTTGTGTTTCTTGCGGGCGTCACCATGGGGTCATTCTTTCATCTAGTCGGTGAAAGGCTGCCACTGAAGCGGTCTATTCTTTTTCCTCGTTCTCACTGCACAGCCTGTAAACAGCCGCTTTCCTTGCGCGAGATGATTCCGCTAGTTTCGTATGCATTATTGAGGGGGACTTGTAAACATTGCGGCACTCGGCTGCCAATGCTATATCCACTGATTGAGCTGCTGTCAGGCAGTCTTTTTTTGCTCATGTATAGAATCGCTGGTATTTCGTTTGAAGGTCTTTTTCTTGTGATTCTTTGTAGTTTATTTGTGATTGCTGTCGTGAGCGATCTCCTTTATATGAGGGTGCCAAACGAGCTGTTTCTCTTCTTTTTCCCTCTTTTCGTCATATACCGCACGCTTGAACCTCTTCTTATTTGGTGGGAAGGAGCGGCTTCGCTTCTTTTTTGCTTTCTCTTGTTTTATAGTTTAGATCGTTTCAAGCCAAATAGCATGGGCGGAGCTGATATGAAGCTGTTCGGTGTGCTTGCATTTTGCTTTGGCTTAAAGCCATTCCTTCTCATTCTTTTTCTCTCGTGTATCGCTGGAATCGTCTATGCGAAGGTTTTTTCTTTTCGATTAGATGAGCCATTTCCCTTTGTTCCTGCGATCTCTTTTTCTTTTTGGCTGTATCTCTATGGAGTTCATGTCATGCTCCCGTTGGCCGGGTCGATCGGTTGAAAAAATTGGCGAACACTTTTTTTCCGTGCCGACAAAAGTCTTGTTCTTTTTTTTATCTGCTATGTTAAAGTGTGAAACAGAAAGAAGGACGGGTTACATTCGCGCTGATTCATTGGACAAAAAGGTCTTTCTTACAAACAATGTCAGAAAGCGGGGAATGACAGTGAAAAAAAGGCAGGCAAAAAAACAAGGGTTAAAAGTCAATATTAATGGCAAAGAAGAAATGCTTCATGAAGATGACCACCAGCCGCCAAAACAGCAAGAGGATGATCAAGTGACGTTTTCGAATTGGGAGGAAAAAAGGCAGTCAGAACAGGAGACAGCTGCTTCTGAGGAAGAACCGGCTAAACCGAAAGAAGAAGACTTCCAGTGGGATGACGCAGCTGATCATATTTATCATTCTGACCCAAAGGTCGTCACACCTTATCAAAAGAAAAAAGGCTCCTTTGACCAGAAGTTCGGTAAAAACCGCGGCCCGTTTAAGAGAGTGATGACAACGATTGTGTTTGCAGTGGTTCTTGGGACAGGCCTTGGTGTGTTTGCCCTTAGCTTAAGTCAAGATGGTTCTCAGAATCCATCAGGGGGAGATATCAGCGTTTCAGCGTCCGGAAATCAATCATCAATGAAAGCGGGCGGGGATGCGCCGCCAGCAGATACTGCTGATGAATCAAAAGAGAATAAGGATGAAAAAAGCGCCTCTGGCAGTTTTTCAACCTATGTCGTACAGGCTGGAAAGTTTTCCTCTGAAAAAGGAGCAGATGAATTAGTTGGCAGTTTAAAAGAAGCAGGATATGCGGGGAAAAAGGTCTCGATGGATGATGGCTATTATGTCATTGCCGGGCTTGCGACAGAACAGGGCATGACAAGTGCTGTTGGGAAGAAGCTGATTGATCAGCACTTTGAGGCGTGGGGAGGCAAGGAGCTCTCATTTCAAGTACCGGAGGAGCTGACTAGTTTAATAGAAAAGGCATCTGTTTTATCCTCTAAGGTCATTGCAGGGGATGATGTGGATCAAAAGGACGTTGCACAGCTAATCTCTGAGCTTGAAAGTGCCAAAACAACGGACGCACCAGCTAAAAGCAGTTTGCTGAAAGCGGTGCAGCTGTTAAATGAACCTACTGCTGAAAACGGGTGGAAATCTCAGCAGGCACTGCTTGATCAATTAAATACGTAAATTCATATTTTAAGAAACCAAACTAGTCAAAAAATGACTAGTTTTTTTCTTTTGCATCCAACATAATGATGAAGGAACATGAAAAATGAATTTTCGTAAATTGTCGGTAAGATGTACATTTGATAGGATGAATGGGTATCTTACTTCTTAGGCTAAACCCTGAAAGGATGAACAAACATGAACCAATTGATTCTCGCATCTCAATCCCCTAGAAGAAAAGAATTGCTTGATCTAGCAGGGTTTTCTTATGACATTCAAGCAAGTCAATTAAAAGAAGAAATAAATCGAAACTTTTCTCCTGCAGAGAACGTCCAATGGTTGGCAGAACAAAAAGCAAGTGATATTCAAAGATTATATCCCGAAGCTGTGATTATTGGTGCAGATACGATTGTTGCAATTGACGGCAAATGTCTTGGGAAACCAAAAGACAAGGAAGAAGCGGCCTCAATGCTTCAATTATTGTCAGGAAAGACACATCAAGTCTTGACGGGTGTCACGATTCAGTCAGAGAATAGAAAAGAAACATTTTATGAACAGACAGAAGTGACGTTTTGGACACTTACGCAAAATGAAATAGACCGCTATATCGAAACGGGAGAACCGCTTGATAAAGCGGGAAGCTATGGCATTCAAGGAAAAGGCGCACTGTTTGTTCAAAAAATAGATGGTGATTATTTTTCCGTTGTAGGTCTCCCTATTGCCAAAACAGTTAGAGTGCTCGAAACATTTGGAATCACCCCTTTTTGATGACAGGAAGGAATCTAAAAGGAGTGGGCATCATGAACGATTTCCCTATGTTGCTAAAGCATTTTCCTCAAGATGAAAAGCCGAGAGAACGATTGATCAAATATGGTCCCGGCAGTCTGTCAAACCATGAACTTGTTGCGATTCTTTTAAGGACAGGCACAAAAAAGGAATCAGTTCTTCAAATTTCTGCAAGACTTCTGCAAACATTTGGCGGTCTTCGCTCTGTAAGAGAAGCCTCAATTGAAGAAATGTCGAAGATTCGAGGAGTTGGAAAGGCGAAGGCGGTCTCTCTTTTAGCTGCTTTAGAACTCGGCACTAGATTACACCATCAAACGACGGACAACCGCTATGTGATCCGCACACCAGAGGATGGGGCAAACTTTGTGATGGAAGATATGAGGTTTTTACAACAGGAAAATTTCGTTTGTCTTTATCTCAATACTAAAAATCAAGTCCTTCATAAACATACCGTGTTTATTGGCAGTTTGAACTCATCCATCGTTCACCCGCGTGAAATTTTCAAAGAGGCCTTTAAACGGTCCGCTGCTTCATTTATATGTGTGCACAACCATCCATCAGGAGATCCGACGCCGAGCAGGGAAGATATTGAAGTCACACAGCGACTTTTTGAATGTGGAAAGCTGATTGGAATACAGCTGCTTGATCATCTTGTCATAGGTGATCAAAAATTTGTGAGTTTGAAGGAAAAAGGGTATTTGTAACACTTTTTTTTTCAATGTTTTACGATATAATAGAGTTTATGAGTTTTTCCCTAAGGGAATTTTGGTTTAAGAAAGGAAGATACATACATATGTTTGGAATTGGTACAAAAGACCTTGGAATAGATCTTGGCACAGCGAATACGCTTGTTTTTATTAAAGGAAAAGGCATTGTTGTAAGAGAACCTTCGGTCGTAGCCTTGGAAACTGATACGAAGTCTATAGTGGCAGTCGGAAATGATGCTAGAAACATGATTGGCCGTACACCTGGTAATGTTGTGGCACTACGCCCAATGAAAGACGGTGTCATTGCAGATTACGAGACGACAGCAACAATGATGAAATATTACATTAATCAAGCATTAAAAGGCAAAGGGCTTTTTGCTCGTAAACCTTACGTCATGGTATGTGTACCATCTGGTATTACAGCTGTAGAAGAGCGTGCAGTCATTGATGCAACAAGACAAGCTGGTGCACGTGACGCATACCCTATTGAAGAACCATTTGCTGCGGCAATCGGTGCTAACCTTCCTGTATGGGAACCAACAGGAAGTATGGTTGTAGATATTGGCGGCGGTACAACAGAAGTAGCGATTATTTCTCTTGGCGGCATTGTGACATCACAATCAATCCGTGTGGCAGGAGATGAGATGGATGATGCGATCAGCAGCTACATCCGTAAAACGTATAATCTAATGATCGGTGATCGTACATCAGAAGCGATTAAAATGGAAATCGGTTCTGCGCAGCCTGACGTACATGATGAGATGGACATTCGCGGACGTGACCTTTTAACAGGTCTGCCAAAAACAATCTCTATTACGGCAGAAGAGATTGCAAAAGCGCTTCGCGATACGGTGGAAACAATTGTCGATGCAGTGAAAATGACTCTTGAAAAAACCCCGCCTGAGCTCGCAGCAGATATTATGGACCGCGGAATTGTTTTAACAGGAGGCGGTGCATTACTGCGTAATCTTGACAAAGTCATTAGCGATGAAACGAAAATGCCAGTCATTATTGCAGAAGACCCGCTTGACTGTGTGGCAATCGGGACAGGGAAAGCACTAGAACATATTCATTTGTTCAAAGGAAAATCAAAAGATAATCGATAATCGGGCGTAATTAAAGAGGTGTAAGACATGCCGCAGTTTTTTATGAATAAAAGATTAATGTTGCTCCTTGTCTGTGTCATCGTACTGGTGGCCATGATTGGTTTTTCAGTGAAAAGCGGCAGAGGTGCTTCATGGCCGGAAAAATTAGTGGGGGATACGACAGGCTTTTTTCAAGGTGTCTTTCATAAACCATCACAATTTATTGCCGGTATTTATGGGAACGTACAAGATTTAAAGAACACATATGATGAAAACGAGCGTCTTCGAAAAAAACTTGATGGACAAACTCAATATGAGGCGAAACTTCAAGAACTAGAAGATGAGAACAAAAAGCTTCGCAAACAGCTTGGCTATGTGAACTCTATTCGTGACTACACGCCAATTCTATCAACTGTTATCGCAAGAAATCCTTCTCTTTGGGATAGCTTTGTGATGATTGATAAAGGGAAAAAACAAGGCGTGGAAAAAGATATGGCAGTCACAAATGAAAGTGGCGCATTAATTGGGAAGATTGAAAGTGATAAGCTCAACAATTTTACTTCGACTGTAAGATTGCTAAGCTCTACTGACCAAAATAATAGAATTTCAACGAAAATTTTTGCGAAAAAGGGCAAAGAAGAACTCAATGGAATCATTAACGGTTATGACAGCAAGAAAAAAATGCTGACTATGAATATTCTGAAATCCGATGCAGATGGGGATGTCAAAAAAGGAGATCTTGTTGAAACATCTGGAGCAGGGGGCGTATTCCCGCAAGGCTTAACGATTGGTAAGGTAAGTGAAATCGAGCCAGACCATTACGGCCTGACAAAGATCATTTACGTAGAACCAGCGGCTGAACTCAACAATTTAGACCGCGTGATTGTGGTGAATCGCAGCACAAGTACAGCAGATGCATCTGAATTGACGAAGGAGGAAGGCTCGTGAAACGTGTCCTTCTTGCTTTCGTCATGTTGTTTATCTTCGTATTTGACAGCATTTTTGTTGATTTAGTGAAGCTCCCATTTGTTTCAGAGAATCAAATTTTAGCTCCTCATTTCATTTTACTCGCACTTGTATTTATGACTGCTTTTGTGAATCAAAAATATGGTGTGATTTACGGATTTATCTTTGGACTTTTATATGATATTTCATATACAGGCATACTTGGTGTTCATATGTTTGGCTTTGGGGCGCTTTGCTATTTGTTAGCAAAAGCCTTTAAAGTTCTGCAAACGAATATGTTAGTCGTTGTCTTTCTGTCGATTATTGCTGTTTCCGTGATGGAGTTTTATGTATACGGCGTTCAAGCGACAATTCAACCAGGGATTATGCCGTTTAATACGTATGTCATCGAACGCTTTATTCCAACGATTCTTTTAAATACTGCTGCGTCTCTCATACTTGTTGTGCCGTTTAGGCTCTTTTTCACCCACGTGAAACAAGGACTGATCGACGAATAAAAGCAGGAGTTTGTCCAATTACGGCGAAATGAGTATGTTGTTGAGGTGAGCATCTTGAAAACTCAAAAACAGCAATATGTGACGATAAAAGGTACAAAAAACGGATTAACATTACAGTTAAATGATGACTGTTCGTTTGATGACCTTCTTTCCGGCTTGCGAGAGGTTCTATTACTTGAGCAATATACAGATGGAAGAGAAGGACATAAGGTCAATGTGCATATTAAGCTTGGTTTTCGGTATTTAACAGAGGATCAGGAGACGCGTTTGACTGAAGCGGTGTCTGAAAATGAACATCTCGTCATCCACTCCATTGAAAGTGAAGTCATGTCAACTGAAGAGGCGAGACGATTAAAAGCAGAGGCTGAAATTACTTCTGTAGCAAAAATTGTACGCTCTGGACAGGTGCTGCATGTCGAAGGAGATCTTTTATTAATAGGAGATGTCAATCCTGGCGGAACGATTCGCGCAGGAGGAAATATTTTTGTGCTTGGCGCTTTAAAAGGTGTGGCGCATGCTGGATGTAATGGCAACAAACAGGCTGTTATTGCAGCATCTCATATGATTCCAACACAGCTTCGCATCGCACAAGTTTTTAACCGCGCGCCAGACCAAAAAGAAGATGGAAATGAAATGGAATGTGCTTATTTAGATATAGATGGCAATATGATCATTGAACGCCTGCAGCAATTGGCTCATATAAGACCTAATCTGACAAGGCTTGAGGGAGGAATGTGAAATTGGGCGAGGCTATTGTGATTACCTCAGGAAAAGGCGGCGTTGGCAAAACAACAACATCTGCAAACTTAGGCACAGCACTAGCAATTCAAGGAAAAAAAGTGTGTCTAGTTGATACCGATATCGGCCTTCGGAATCTGGATGTCGTGATGGGGCTAGAAAACCGCATTATTTATGATCTAGTCGATGTAGTAGAAGGAAGATGCAAAATTCATCAAGCGCTTGTAAAAGATAAGCGTTTCGAGGATCTTTTGTATCTTTTACCTGCTGCTCAAACAAGTGATAAAACGGCTGTAGAGCCGGAACAGATCAAAGAATTAATTCAATCATTGAAACAAGACTTTGATTATGTTGTTATTGACTGCCCTGCTGGAATTGAGCAAGGCTTTAAAAATGCTGTATCCGGTGCAGACAAGGCCATTGTCGTGACGACGCCTGAAATCTCAGCTGTGAGAGATGCGGACCGAATCATCGGTTTGTTAGAACAAGAAGATATCGAACCGCCTCGTTTGATTGTCAATCGTATTCGTACACACATGGCGAAAAATGGCGATTCAATGGATGTAGATGAAGTGGTACATCACTTATCGATTGATCTACTTGGCATTGTAGCAGATGATGATGATGTGATTAAGGCTTCAAACAATGGTGAACCAATTGTTATGGATGCTAAAAACAAAGTATCGATTGCCTATCGCAATATTGCCCGCCGGGTACTAGGCGAATCTGTTCCGCTTCAATCTTTTGAAGAAGAAAACAAGGGAATGTTTGCAAAGCTCAAAGCATTTTTTGGTGTAAGAGCATAATCACTGAACCGTGATAGAAAACCTTTGCAGTCTAGGAAAGACGGCTACCTTTGCGAAGCGAATTTGACATTCGTGAGTACCGGAGCGCAGACCTGACACCGAATGCGAGGGTTTGTCTGTACGCTGAGGCCGATTCGATGAGAATCGGTCTTTTTGTTGCATATCAGATGGGGTTGTCACATAAAATGTACAAACTGTTTGTATGTAAAGGGTGATCTCATGAAAAGAGTGGACGAGTACCGAAAGAAAATCGCACAGCGCCGCAAAATGATGCAGCCAGCTGCTCCCCCTAAGAAGACGGCTTTCAAGAAAAAAGAAGATATCCCGCCATGGGTTATGATGACAGAGGAAGAAAAGCATTCTGGCTCGACCTCCTATGAACCGGCGTCCCATCAGCCAAAGAAATATCGTCATCCCTTATTTAACCCGAATACCTTTGTGCTTAAATGCTTATTATCAGCGTCCCTTGTTTTGATTGCAGCCATTTCATTTAAAGGTCAGACAGGTCCGTTTCAGCAGCTGAAGCCGATGATTACTCAGACTTTTGAGCAAGATTTTCAATTTGCTGCTGCTAACCGCTGGTTTGAAAAAACAGTTGGACATCCGCTGGCTTTTTTAACAGAGAAAAAAGATGGCCAAAAGGACGTACAAGCGAATCAAGAACTAGCTGTTCCTGCCTCTGGTAAAGTGCAGGAATCCTTTACGCAAAATGGAGCAGGTGTCAAAGTGGAGACATCCGCTGAAGCCATTGATAGTATGAAGGAAGGCTATGTGGTCGAGGTGAAAAAGCAAAGCGATACAGGGCTTACCGTTGTAGTGCAGCATGCAGATAACAGCTATAGCTGGTACGGTCAATTAAAGAAAGCCGATGTGGCCTTATACGATTTTGTCGATAAGGGTGAAAAAATTGGCCAGATTTCGCTTGATGATCAAGGGAAGGGCACGTATTACTTTGCTATTAAGCAAAATGAACAATTTATCGATCCTATTCAGGTGATGACCTTTGAATAGATGGCTGCTCATGCTGACGAAAATTCACATCCATCCGCTGCTGTGGATTGTGATGGCGTTTGCGATTCTGTCAGGTCAAATCAAGCCGCTGCTTTGTCTGCTCGTGATTGTCTGTGTCCATGAACTTGGACATGCAGCGGCTGCCTGCTATTATCATTGGCGCATTCGGCGGATTTTTTTACTGCCATTTGGCGGAACGGTGGAAGTAGAGGAACATGGGAACCGTCCGTTAAAAGAAGAGCTGGCGGTCATTTTGTGCGGGCCGCTTCAGCATGTACCGCTCCAGCTCATGGCATGGCTTTTCATGGAGGCTTCTCTTATCTCGCACGACGTCTTTACGATGTTTACCTTTTATAATATGGCGATTTTCCTTGTGAATCTTTTGCCCGTTTGGCCGCTTGATGGCGGAAAATTATTCTTTTTGCTCTTATCTGTTTTTTACCCTTTCCAACGTGCACATGCCCTAGCAATAAAAGGCTCACTTGTCTTTTTCGGTCTATTGACAGGAGGGTTACTTTTGTTTGCACCGCTGCAATTCAATGGCTGGGTGCTGCTTACTTTTTTAGCTTATTCACTCGTGATGGAGCACAGGCAGCGGCATTACGTCAGGGTTCGCTTCTTACTAGAACGGTATTACGGTAAAAAAGAGCAAAAGGTAGAAAAACTGATTCCGCTGAGAGCAAGTGCAGAGGAAAAAGTATACGAAGTGATGGCACGATTTCAAAGGGGCTGCAAGCATCCGATTATTATTGAAAGAGATGGCGTGAAGATGAGCCAGCTTGATGAAAATGAACTGCTCCATGCGTATTTTTCAGATCGCAGAACCACCTCCTCAATGGAAGAGCTTCTTTTACCGTACTAATAGTGAAAATACATTGACATTCTGCGTCTAGTTTGATATATTTTTTAATGTTATGGATATGTAGCACCCGTGCTACAACCGCGCGGAGCAGGTGTAAAGTGCCTATGGCCCCCTGTATTCGGCGAGTCTGAGTTTATTAGGAGGTGCAGAGATGTACGCAATTATCGAAACTGGTGGTAAACAAGTAAAAGTTGAAGAAGGTCAAACTGTTTATGTTGAAAAACTAGCTGCTGAAGCAGGTGAAACAGTAACTTTCGAAAACGTATTGTTTGTCGGCGGAGACACTGTCAAAGTGGGTAACCCTTCAGTTGCTGGAGCAACAGTAACGGCTAAAGTTGAAAAACAAGGTCGCGGTAAGAAAATTACTGTGTTCAAGTACAAACCGAAGAAAAACAACCACAAGAAACAAGGTCATCGTCAACCTTACACTAAAGTTGTTATCGAAAAAATCAACGCTTAAGGCGTGTGAGTGATATGATCAAAGCAACCATTACTCGGTCTTCAGCAGATGAAAGCATTACGTCTTTTCAGATGACTGGACATGCCGAGTTTGCTGAAAAAGGTCAGGATCTCGTTTGTGCAGGTGTATCTGCTGTTGTTTTTGGCTCAGTCAATTCAATTATTGCACTGACAGGATTGGACCCACTGCTTGATATTGGTGAAGATGGCGGCTACTTCTCTTTTGAACTGCCGGCTGATACAGATCCAGTATCCTTTGAAAAAGCCCAGCTGCTTTTAGAAGGCATGGTCGTTTCCTTAGAGACAATTGAACGAGATTATCACGATTATGTGAGAATATCAACAAAAAAATAGGAGGTGAACTTCATGCTTAGATTAGATCTTCAATTTTTCGCATCTAAAAAAGGGGTAGGTTCTACAAAGAACGGACGTGACTCTGAGTCTAAACGTTTAGGCGCTAAACGTGCTGATGGTCAATTCGTAACTGGTGGTTCTATCCTTTATCGTCAACGTGGAACGAAAATCTATCCAGGTGAAAACGTTGGACGCGGAGGCGACGACACTCTTTTCGCTAAAATCGACGGAACAGTTAAATTCGAACGTTTCGGTCGTGACCGTAAAAAAGTGAGCGTATATCCTGCGGCACAATAATTGCTAAAAACTCCGGTCATTGACTGGAGTTTTTTCACTTTTTACAAGCAGTACCGAAGATGATAAAAGAAGATGCACTCCATAAATATCAAAGAACGTTTGCTGACTTTGCCTCATTTTCTCCTATACGATCAGAAAAAACAACCTTTCCTCACATAACTAGTGTTTTTCTATGCTGTCTTCTCTGTTATAATTCAGGGAGACATATTGATGATAAGACTCCTAAAAGAGAGACCAAACGATTGGGAGTGCGATAATGGAAGAGATACCAAGTAAAGAAAATGAAAAATTAACTCACGTTGCATTAACAAATGAATTGATCTATCTGCTCAGTCGTTCAAGACACGACTGGATGAATAAATTACAGCTGATCAAAGGCAACTTGACATTAGAAAAATATGACCGCGTGTTTGAAATTATAGAAGAAATGGTCATTGAAGCACAGCATGAATCCAAACTCTCAAATTTAAAAATTCCCCAATTGGCCTATTACTTTCTAACATTTAATTGGGAGTCGCATTTTATCACCTTAGAATATGAAGTGCTTGGTGAAACCCGAGACTTATCAGCATATGAATCGCAGCTGCTAACGGTATCACAGGAGTTGTTTTCGATATTCGATCAATCAGTTTGCCAAAAAACTGAAAATCATTTAACGGTCACTTTCCAAACAGATCATGAAGAAAATGATGTGATCTTATATTTTGATTTCAAAGGAAAATTAACAAGTTTGGATGCGTTAAATGCGTTTCATGACGCAAACTATCCATGTATGAGTATAACGCAATTTCATGTGACGCCTCATGAGTCCATGATTGAGCTTTGTTTGAGGCAAGAACGAGATATGTGATGCAGAGAAACGGAGGAAGTTATGTTTGTAGATCAGGTTAAAGTGTATGTTAAAGGCGGTGACGGCGGAAACGGTATGGTGGCGTTCCGTCGTGAAAAATATGTACCAAAGGGCGGCCCAGCAGGCGGCGACGGCGGAAATGGTGCAGATGTTGTATTTGAAGTAGACGAAGGGCTTAGAACGTTAATGGACTTTCGTTATAAGCGCCATTTCAAGGCTGACCGCGGCGAGCACGGAATGAGTAAAAACCAGCATGGCCGAAATGCGGAAGAAATGATTGTCAAAGTTCCGCCGGGTACGGTTGTGACAGATGCAGAGACGGAACAAGTACTAGCTGACTTGACAGAGCATGGGCAGCGGGCTGTAATTGCCAAAGGCGGACGTGGCGGACGTGGGAATTCACGCTTCGCAACACCAGCAAACCCTGCACCACAGCTGTCTGAAAACGGTGAGCCAGGTAAAGAACGTGACGTCATCTTAGAATTAAAAGTACTTGCAGATGTTGGACTTGTTGGTTTCCCAAGTGTCGGGAAGTCAACGCTGCTCTCGATTGTCTCTTCTGCGAAACCAAAAATTGCGGATTATCATTTTACAACGCTTGTACCGAACCTCGGGGTTGTTGAAACAGACGATAACCGAAGCTTTGTTATGGCGGATCTGCCAGGACTGATCGAAGGAGCGCACGAAGGCGTTGGCTTAGGTCATCAATTTTTACGTCATATTGAGCGTACACGTGTCATTGTCCATGTCATTGATATGTCTGGACTTGAAGGACGTGACCCATACGAAGACTACGTGACGATTAATGAAGAGCTTGAGCAGTACAATATGAGATTGACAGAGCGTCCGCAAATCATTGTTGCGAACAAAATGGACATGCCAGATGCAGCTGACAATCTAGAGGCATTTAAAGAAAAATTAACGGATGACTATAAAGTGTTCCCGATTAGTGCGATCACAAGAGAAGGGCTTCGTGAGCTCTTATTTGAAATCGCCAATCAGCTTGAAACAACACCGGAATTCCCGCTCTATAATGAAGAGGAGCTGTCGGATAACCGCGTGATGTACAGGTTTGATGAAGGCGATGCACCATTTGAGATCTCTAGAGATCCTGATGGCACATTTGTCTTAACGGGTAAAGCACTTGAGCGTCTGTTTAAGATGACAGACTTCTCAAGAGATGAATCTGTTAAACGATTCTCTAGACAGCTGCGCGGAATGGGTGTCGATGATGCCTTGCGTGAGCGCGGAGCAAAAGATGGCGACATCATTCGTCTGCTTGAATTTGAATTCGAATTTATTGATTGATCAAAAGGAGGGTCCAGACCATGGGCTCTCCCGTTTTTAAAAGGGGAGAAAACAGGTGAAAGAAGAAACGTTCTATTTAGTAAGAGAGGATGTACTTCCAGATGCGATGCGAAAAACGCTTGAAGTCAAAAAGCTTCTCGATCGCAAAAAAGCGGATTCAGTTGCCGATGCTGTTCAAAAAGCGGATTTAAGCCGCAGTGCTTTTTATAAATACCGAGATGCTGTTTTTCCATTTTATACAATGGTGAAAGAGCAGATCATCACATTGTTTTTCCACCTTGAGGATCGGTCTGGGGCTTTATCAAGACTGCTTCAAATTGTGGCTGACTCTGGCTGTAATGTGTTATCCATTCACCAAACGATTCCGCTGCAAGGAAGAGCGAATGTCACCTTATCAATTAGTACAGCTGGTATGGCAGATGATATCAACACCGTCATGAATCAATTAAGAAAGCTTGAATTTGTCGAAAAAGTCGAAATTCTCGGTTCTGGGGCGTAAAAGGAGAGATCATAGCAGATGAAGCAATTAACTGTAGGTTATTTTGGACCAGAGGCAACATTTACTCATTTGGCCGTATGCTCTTGTTTTCCAAAAGATGCGGTGCAGCGTGCCTATGCAACGATTCCGCAATGTATGGATGCTGTGTCAAAAGGCGAAGTCGATTTGGCGGTCGTTCCACTTGAAAATGCACTCGAAGGCTCTGTGAACTTAACGATTGATTATTTAATTCATGAAGAAGCGCTGTCCATTGTGGGGGAGATGACAGCACCAATTCGGCAGCATTTGCTTGTCCACCCATCAAGAGCGGAGAGCTGGGAGACGTTAGATGTCATTCAATCGCATCCTCACGCGATTGCCCAGTGTCATCAATTTCTGAAAAAGCAGTACCCTCATATTCCTCATCGGCCAGTGGAATCAACAGGCTATGCAGCAAAATACATCAGTGAGCATCCAGATGAAGCTGTCGGGGCTATTGCCAATGAAATTGCCGCAAAAACGTATGGTTTGGCGATTGCAAAAAAAGACATTCATGATTATCCGCACAACCATACACGCTTTGTGATTTTACATAAAGATCCTAACGCATCGTTCCCAATGAATTCTGGTTTCTCATCAAAGCCAAAAACGACCATTGTGGTCAGTCTGCCTAAGGATGACCAATCAGGCGCATTGCACCGCGTGCTGTCTGCTTTTTCTTGGCGGAATCTTAACTTGTCAAAAATTGAATCTCGTCCGACAAAAACAGGTCTTGGACATTATTTATTTATTATTGACATTGAAAAAGAAATGGATGATGTCCTCGTCCCTGGTGCGATTCAAGAATTAGAAGCGATTGGCTGTGAGGTCAAGCTGCTTGGCAGCTATCAAACATATGAATTAACGAATGAAAAATAGTGTCCCGTGCAGGACACTATTTTTTTAGTCTTTTATTAAAAACCCAGCGTCATCCAGCGCTTGAATGGCTTGGTCAAGCTGCTTTTGGCTGTAAGAAGTGAGAGTATGCAGATGCACGCCGTCTGTTAGTTCTGACAAGTAGGACGCGCGGGTGTTAGAAATATGATGGACAAAATCAGCGACTTGTTTCCGTGTGCTGACGCGAATAGAGGCCGTTAGTTCACCATAAACAGGGTGCTCAATGATCACATCTTTCACCGTCACTCCAAAGTCTACAATCAAGGTCAGTTCCTCTTCTGTACGAGCAGGATCATGTTTGCAGGCGATGATTTGTTCAATTTCTCTTTCTGGCGCATGCTGCGCTGCCATATACACATAGCCTTGGCTTGTGGCAATAATGGGTTCGTTTTTTGCTTTTAATAATGAAATATCTTGTACAATGACTTGCCGAGAGACAGCAGCCTTTTTAGCTAAAAAGCTTCCAGTAAGGGGTGTATCTGTTTCTTTCAGCCACTCTAAAATGGCGTTTCTTCTTTCTTCGCCAATGAGTTTCCTCTCTTGCTCCACGTCCTAAGCTCCCTTCTTCTCCTTTTGCAAATGCTCAAATGTATGCAAAAGCTGATCGATGTCATCTTTTGATGACTGATATCCAAATGATAGTCGAATAAATTGTAGGGCATCACGATCTGATACACGCAATGCCTTCACAGCAGGGGAAGGATGGTGATAACCGGAAGCACATGCGCTTCCAGTAGATAGACAAATCCCATGCCGGTTACATGCTAACATTACATATTGTCCTTCAAACCCTTCAAAAAAACAACCAATAATATGAGGAAGCGTGCGGCGATTGTCATTGTCCTGAAGTGTACGAACTGGCAGCTGTCTTATTTTTAATTGCTGAAGAAAATAATCACGCAGCTGCTTATCTAATTTTTGCTGTTCATCCAGCCTAAGCATCGCTTGTTCACTTGCGGCAGCAAAAGCACCGATACATGGAACGTTTACTGTCCCTGGACGTAAGCCATTTTCCTGAACTGCTCCTGTATATAAAGGTTTCCAAGGAACATGAGCGCCCATATAAACGGCACCAGCGCCTTTAGGAGCATACACTTTATGACTTGAGATGGACACAGCATCGACTCCAAGTTCTTTGATGGACACACGAATCTTTCCAAATGTTTGCACAGCATCTGTATGAAAAAGAATGTTCCTTTCTTTTAAAAGAGGCGCTAATTCAGCAAGCGGCTGGATAATTCCTGTTTCTGAATTAGCATGCTGAATAGATACTAGTCCTGTTTCAGGCAATAATGCTTTTTTGAGAATGTCCTTTGTTATGATTCCATCCTGATTCGGTTCAATGATCGTGACTTTTATGCCAAGACGCTCTAAGCTGCTAACTGCATAATGAACAGAAGGATGCTCAACTGAAGTTGTGATGACATGCTGTTGATGTGCTGGCAGTCCATTGATGATCGATTGAATCGCAAGGAGATTGGATTCAGTTCCACCGCTTGTAAAATAGATCCCATCCGGTTCACCCTCGATCATGGCAGCGAGTGATTGTCTGCTGTAAGTCAATATGTCATTTGCTTTTCCCCCAGCATCATGAAGGCTGCTTGCATTTCCGTAGAAATTTTTGCTTAGCTGCTCAAAAACATGCAGCGCTTCCTCTGAAACAGGTGTAGAAGCTGCGTAATCTAAATAAACCAACCCATCCATCTCCCGTGTGAAAATTTTTTCTTGTATTTATTTTAGTGTTGTGTAATGATATGTGTCAAGACAGGTGTAAATGACAGGAGGGGCAATGGTGTCATCAATCAAAAAAGTTATTGTGGTGGGATCAGGCATTGCAGCGCTTTCCTTTGCAAAAACCATTTCGAAAAGCTGCCAGGTCATCATGATGACAAAAAAACAATGTTCATCTAGTAATTCCATGCTGGCTCAAGGAGGAATCGCTGCTGCCTTTTCAGCACATGATTCAGCTGAGCAGCATGTGCAAGATACACTAGCTGCCGGCTGTGATCACAATGATGAAAGAACGGTACAAGAAATCGTGAGACTTGGAAAACACCTTGTGGAGCAGCTCGTAGCAGAAGGTTGTCCATTTGATCAAGATGAGGCGGGAGAGCCGCAATTAGGCAAAGAGGGAGCACATACCACTCATCGCATCTTGCATGCAGGAGGAGATCAATCAGGTAAAACTCTTGTACAGTTTCTGAAAAGTCAGCTCGGCTCACATATTCATTTATACGAATATCATCATGTCATTGATCTATTGATTCATGAAGGGACATGTACGGGTGTTGTATGGAAAGACGAGACAGGACACGTACATACGATGACCGCAGATGCCGTTGTTTTATCAACTGGCGGCTGCGGCTCCCTATATGAGACAAACACAAATGATCCTTCTATAACAGGAGACGGACTGATGATGGCCTATCGAGCCGGGGCACAATTAGTGGATCTCGAATTTGTTCAATTCCATCCAACTCTTTTAACAATCGCTGGAAAAGCAGTTGGCCTCATTTCAGAGGCAGTACGGGGAGAGGGAGCTTATTTAGAAGATGAAACAGGCAGGCGGATCATGAAAGGTATTCACCCACAAGCTGATTTAGCACCTAGAGATGTGGTCGCTAGAGCTATTTTTCATGAGCAGCAATTAGGTCATCAATTGTATCTTAACATCCATGATATCCCGCATTTTTCAGCTCGTTTTCCGGCCATAGCTCAGATGTGCCAGCGTGCAGGCGTCGATATGGAAAGCGGCAGGCTGCCAATTTCCCCCGGTATGCACTTTTTAATGGGCGGCATCAGCGTCAATGAATATGGAGAAACGACTGTTCCAAAGCTATTTGCCATTGGAGAAGCGGCCTGTACTGGCTTACACGGTGCGAATCGATTGGCGAGTAATTCTCTTCTGGAAGGTCTCGTGTTAGGCAGCAAAGCGGCACAGAGAATTGAACAACTGCCTAAACAGAAAGAAACAAGTCCACCTTTTTCAATTCAAGAAATATGGATGGTCCCAATGATTTCAACATCTCAACTGAGACAATGGATGACTACATATGCAGCCATTGTGAGAGATGAAAAAGGTTTACAGACTTTGCTTCATTCGTTGCAGCGTGTCAATTTTCAGCAAATTAATGTGAAGGATATCACAAATGAACAGATCGAATTAAGCAATCAATGGGCATTAGCGGTTTGCCTTGCCAAATCTGCATTACTCCGTACAGAAAGCAGAGGCGGCCATTATCGAATGGATTATCCAGAGCGGAGCGATGCGTTGTGGCGGGGCAGGCAGATTGTTCATGAAAAAGGTCACATTCATATCATGAAAAATGAAAGGATCGGTGCCAAATGGAACGTTTACAGTTAAAACAGATGCTCACTCATTTTTTCACAGAAGATATTGGCTTTGGAGATGTATCAGCAGATGCCATCTTTGGGGACAAGAAGGGAACAGCTTTTATCATTGCGAAACAATCTGGTGTATTGGCAGGATCACAAGTGATTGATCTAGGGTACCGCCTGTTGAATGAACAGATTCAAACGGAGCTGTATTTTCAAGAAGGTGATTGGATTCATTCAGGCGCTGTACTGGCGAAAATAAAGGGCCCAGTCAACGACTTATTAAAGGGAGAGAGGGTCATTTTAAATCTTTTGCAGCGAATGACAGGTATCGCCACCTTAACACATGAGGCGGTGCAGCGATTAGGCGACCCGTCTATTACGATTTGTGATACGAGAAAAACGACACCCGGCCTGCGTATGTTAGAGAAATACGCAGTGAAGACAGGCGGTGGAAAGAATCATCGCTTTGGCTTATCGGATGGGGTGATGATTAAAGATAATCATATTGCCGCATGCGGTTCTATTCGTGAAGCTGTAGAGAAAGCAAGAGCATATGCCGGTCATATGGTGAAAATTGAAGTGGAAATTGAATCAGAAACGCAGCTTATAGAAGCCATTGATGCAAAAGCGGATGTCATCATGTTTGATAACTGCTCTCCGGACGAAGTAAAACGTTTTAAACAAATGACGCCAGAGTCCATTCTGACAGAGGCTTCAGGGGGCATCACGCTAGAGACATTGCCAAGCTACAGGGGGACAGGAGTCGACCTTATTTCACTTGGTTTTCTGACTCATTCTGCTCCAGCATTTGATTTTAGTATGAATATGGAATTCAGTCATAAAGGGGGAACAACTCATGTCCATGCTTAATGTATTAGCCAATCAACATGCAGTCATGATGCCAGATGAATATAAACACCGCTCTGATGATGAGATGAAGCAGCGAGTGTTAGACATTAAGCGGGCTTTTGGTTCAAAGCTTTTTATACCAGGCCACCATTATCAAAAGGATGAGGTCATTGAATTTGCAGATGCAACAGGAGATTCATTGCAGCTGGCACAAATAGCGGCTGACAATCATGAGGCTGAATACATTGTATTCTGCGGTGTTCATTTTATGGCAGAAACGGCAGATATGCTGTCAAACAAGAATCAGAGCGTTGTATTGCCAGATATGAGGGCAGGCTGTTCCATGGCAGATATGGCAAATATGAAACAAACAGACAGAGCATGGGAGCAGCTCACTAATTTGTTTGGGGATACAATACTTCCGCTTACGTATGTCAATTCAACAGCAGACATTAAAGCATTTGTTGGCAAACATGGCGGGGCAACAGTGACTTCATCAAATGCTAAAAAAGTACTCGAGTGGGCGCTGACACAAAAAGAGCGGATTCTGTTTCTCCCTGATCAGCACCTAGGACGTAATACAGCATTTGATTTAGGTATTCCGCTAGAAGAAATGGCTGTCTGGGATCAGATAGAAGAAAAGCTTATCACCGATCAGCCGCTTTCCCGGATCAAGATGATTTTATGGAAAGGCCATTGCTCTGTACATGAGAAGTTTACCGTTCGGAATATAGAAGAAATGAGAAAAAAAGATCGTGACATTCAAATTCTTGTTCATCCTGAATGCACGCATGAGGTCGTAAGGGCTTCTGACCTAGCAGGTTCAACGAAATTTATTATTGATACGATCAAACAGGCGCCAGCAGGAAGCAAATGGGCGATTGGAACAGAGATGAATTTAGTCAAACGGATCATAGCGCAGCACCCAGATAAACAAATTGAATCCCTTAACCCAGATATGTGTCCATGTTTGACTATGAACCGGATTGATCTGCCTCATTTGCTATGGTCACTGGAAAGCATTGAGAAGGGTCAGCCGGCCGGGTTGATACAGGTCAATGAAGACATCACGAAAGACGCTTTGCTTGCACTTGAGAAAATGCTCGCCATTAAATAATGAATCAGCCCCTCCTATCAGAAAACAAGTTTTTATCATATCGGCTTGTAAATAGGCATAAATTTATGTTGAAACATATTGTACTTCTGACATAACCGTTACGTTCACGTTTTGCATAGGAGGGGAAAACGTTGAAAATTCATATTGTGCAAAAAGGAGACTCCCTTTGGAAAATTTCAAAGAAATACGGAGTCGACTTTCAAGAATTGAAAAAACTAAATTCACAGCTCAGTAATCCTGATTTAATCATGCCGGGTATGAAGATTAAAATTCCATCTAGTGGTGTTCCTGTAAAAACAGATCATCACAAAGCAAAAGAAATGCCAAAAACGAAAGAACATCCGTATGTGAAAGAAAAGCCAAAAGATGTCGTGCAAGTGCAAGATACGAAACCGAAGGAAAAGCCAAATGAACCGGTACCATATGTACCGCCAGTGCCAAAAATCGAGCAGCCAGTTTTTCCGCAAGTGGATGTGAACTATTATCAGACCAATCTCTACCAGCCATTCACACCTCCTCCCAAAAAAGATCATCATGAAAAAAAAGATCACGTTCATGAGAAGAAAGATCATGTTCATGACAAAAAGGATCACAAGGATCATTTTCATCATGAAAATAAAGACCACAAAGATAACAAGGGTCATGTCCATCATGAAAATAAGGAACATAAAGATCACAAGGACCATTTTCATCATGAAAATAAAGGTCATCTAAAAGATGAAGTGGCAAAGGGGTATGATCCGTTTATTCATATTCCGCATCAAAAAGAGGAGGGAAAAGACATGGAGCATGGCAATTATCCGAACCTTCCTAACTTCCCGCAAATGCCAAATGTGGGAGGGGCAGCGGTAGGGGGAATGGCTGAAAATAACGAGCATCATCACCAGCATCATCATCATGAACCATATGATCCTTATTTTGGTTATGGTCATGGTCATTACATGCCGGCGATGTATCCATATCCGCAGCAAATGGTGCCGGCATCGCCAATTTTACCGGGATCAGGCTTATGTTATCCTATCCATCCATATTATCACCATCATATGATGCCATATCCATACCCGGCTCATCCTTATTATCCTGCGTATCAAGCGCCTGCTTACTACGGAGAAAATCATGAGCACCATGCAAACGACGGACATCACTGGCATCACCATACGCATCCAAACGCCAATGCAAATGCCAACGCAAATGCCAACGCAAATCAAGGCTTTTTTCCAAACGTTTCAAATGCAGCATATGGCAAGGAAGATTGCGGATGCGATGATGGCATGAAGCATCATCAGCCTTGGCCGGGACATTATCCGAATCCTGTTCCTTATGGCCAAATGGGGGCTTATCCAGCTCAGCCTTACATGCAGCCATATCCAGGTCAATCCGTTTTTGCAAGGCCGGAGGAAGAAGAAGAAGATTAATGACAGAAGGAACGATCTCAATCGTTCCTTTCAGCGTGTAGACAAACCCTCGCATTCGGTGTCAGGTCTGCGCGCCGGTACTCACGAATGTCAAATTCGCTCCGTTCCGGTGCTCGCCTCCTAGATTGCAAAGGTTTTCTATTACGCTGAAAAGAAGACAAATGGCTAAAATCAAGAACATTTTAGAATTTGTCACCAGTCAGAAGGAACGATCTCAATCGTTCCTTTTTTTGTTTATAACTGACAGCTTGATTTTTTTCCTAACTGTACATGCTAAAACAGAGCCTGTTTCGCGCTCATGAGATTGAATTTGTACAGGGGGTTTTTCGTTTGAGACAAAAATGGCAAAAAACAATCGCATTAGTGCTTCTTCCTATTGGTTTAACGGCATGTGGTGCAAATAATAACGCAGGTGTCGATACACGTCATAATCAATCAGGCCAGCCGGTTGGTTATCATTCGAATCAACGAGCGGAAGACAACAACCAAGATCATCAAGGACCAGTTTCTGAACTCATGGAGGGAATGAACGGGAGAAATACAACAAATGTTGATTACCGTACACGTCCTCAAGCTGATGATCGAATGCCTCTCACAGGTGGAGATGGACGCTACAGTCATGGAGATATGAACTATCATAACCAAATGTCGTTCTCAGGCTACGATAAACAAGAGAACATCCAGCGTTCAAGAAAAATTGCCAACCGCATCAATAAAATGAATCACGTGGCAGACTCTCAAGTCATGGTGACGGATGAGAATGTGTATATTGCCATTAAATCAGATGGCCGCCTGACGTCAGAAGGCGTATCACAAGTAGAAGAAGCAGCGACTCGTTATGCGGATGGAAGAGCAGTCCAAGTCATAAAAGATGAAGGTGCATTCACACGCTTTAGAGACATGAGAAGAACGCAATTTGAAACAGGCCAAACAGGCATGACCCGATAGTTTGACACAAAAAGGCTAAAGTTCATTACGAACTTTAGCCTTTTCTTAAAAATAAACCTTGATGCCTATATAAAATTCGTAAAAGAAATAACAGCCAAACCCTAGTAATAAAATACCAGCAATAATGGATGTCCACTTGATCATCGTTCGATTCATCACTTTTCTTGTTAAGGATACAAGTGTGAGAAGACCGATGTCATGAAGGAGAATCCCTGCCAAAATACCGCCGGCAGCCAGCATAAATTCAGATGAATCTGTTTTTGTATACGCATCCGCAAGTACAGCACCAAAAACAGAAACCCAGAACACAAGATTTCCAGGAGATACCGCCACGAGCAAGCCGTTTCGATATGTTTTTGCGAATGATTTATTGACCTTTTCTCCTGCTAAATGGATATCTTGATCCGCATTTTTAATGGAATCGTATGCGAGAATCATTAAAAATACAGCTCCGATCAGCCAGAGCGGGATTTGAACAAACGGCAAAGATAAAAACTGAGCAAATCCAGCATATAAAGCCATAATAAGTAATAAGTCTATGGTCATACCGCCTGCTCCGACAGTTAAACCATGAAAGAATCCGTTTTTGAGTCCCTGTTTTGTCATTTCAACCGTGATTGCTCCAACAGGCAGAGCAATTGAGAATCCTACGACGATAAATGTGAGAAATGTTTGCAATCGACTAGAACTTCCTTTGAATAAATTGTATAAAAATTCTCCGTTTAGATTAATTATACATAATAGGAGAAAAGGATCAATGTTTATTTCAGATTTGATTGAAATGATAGAGATAGATGATGTATAGAAGACTGTATATCAACATGATCCATAACGCTTGTAGGGGAAAGGAACTATTTTCCTGAATCTTCTTTTCTTCATGATGTCTCTATGCTACACTGATGTGGAAATCAATTAAAGTGACTAGGGGTGCCCGTAAATGGGCTGAGAGAGAAGCATAAGCTTCTTAACCCTTTGGACCTGATCTGGCTCGTACCAGCGTGGGGAAGTTAAAGATGATGCATGTATCCTATCAATGATATGCATGTTTATTTCTGACGACGAAACCAGGTTCTTTAAATAGAGCCTGGTTTTTTGCTGGTGCTGATTCCATCCTGTCCGGTGACAAGAAGAAAAGGAGAGAACAGCAAATGAAGGAAAAGAAAAGTGTCCCATCCAACCAATCATTATTATCCAGCTTTGACGGCAGCCGAAAGGTGTATGAGAAAGGATCAAGGCCCGATATCTTAGTACCGAAAAGAGAGATTGTGCTCTCACATACTGTGACAGAGGCGGGCGACATAAAAAATGAACCAGTCCGAGTATACGATACGAGTGGACCGTACACTGATGAGAACGTTCATATTGACGTCACAAAAGGATTAAAGCGTCTTAGGGCAGCATGGATTGAAGAAAGAGGAGATACAGAAAGCTATGAAGGGCGTCATGTAAAACCGGAAGATAACGGATATCGGTCAAGGGAGAAGGAGTCCTTCCATTCTGTCCAAACTGATTTTCATCATAAGCCGCTCCGCGCGAAACAAGGAGCACGCGTGACGCAAATGCATTATGCCAAAAAAGGCATCATTACGCCTGAAATGGAGTTTATCGCAATAAGAGAAGAGCTAAGCCCTGAGTTCGTTAGAGAGGAAGTAGCGAGCGGAAGAGCCGTTATTCCTTCGAATATTAACCATCCAGAAAGTGAACCAATGATTATCGGAAGGAATTTTCATGTCAAAATCAATGCGAATATTGGCAATTCAGCTGTCACGTCATCCATTAATGAAGAGGTAGAAAAGATGACGTGGGCGATCAGATGGGGGGCAGACACAATGATGGATCTGTCTACTGGAAAGGATATTCATACAACGAGAGAATGGATCATTCGGAATTGCCCAGTTCCAGTAGGAACCGTTCCTATCTATCAGGCCCTTGAAAAAGTGAATGGAGTCGCAGAAGATTTGACGTGGGACGTGTACAGGGACACATTAATTGAACAAGCAGAACAAGGTGTAGATTATTTTACAATTCATGCGGGCGTGCTGTTAAGATATATTCCGCTCACAGTTGATCGGGTGACCGGAATTGTTTCAAGAGGCGGGGCAATTATGGCAAGATGGTGTCTTGCTCATCATCAAGAGAATTTCCTCTACACGCACTTCGAAGACATTTGTGAAATTATGAAAACGTATGATATTGCCTTTTCACTTGGAGATGGACTAAGACCAGGTTCGATTGCTGATGCCAATGATGAGGCGCAGTTTGCAGAGCTGGAAACGTTAGGTGAGTTAACAGAGATCGCTTGGAAACATGATGTGCAGGTGATGATTGAAGGGCCCGGCCATGTCCCAATGAATAAAATTAAAGAGAATGTGGACAAGCAAATGGACATTTGCAAGGAAGCCCCATTTTATACATTAGGGCCTCTTACAACAGATATTGCGCCGGGGTATGATCACATTACATCCGCCATCGGTGCGGCCATGATCGGCTGGTACGGAACAGCCATGCTATGCTATGTAACGCCAAAAGAGCATTTAGGTCTGCCGAATAAAGAAGATGTGAGAGAAGGCGTGATCGCCTATAAAATTGCCGCACATGCCGCTGATCTAGCAAAAGGACATCCTGCGGCTCAAAAGCGCGATGATGCATTATCAAAAGCGAGATTTGAATTTAGGTGGCGGGACCAATTTAACCTGTCACTTGATCCAGAAAGAGCCTTGGCGTTCCATGATGAAACATTGCCTGCCGAAGGTGCTAAGACCGCTCACTTTTGCTCGATGTGCGGACCGAAGTTTTGCAGTATGAAAATTTCTCATGATATCCGCAATCAATCTGAAGAAGTGAAAAGAGAGATGGAAAAGAAGGCGAAGGAGTTTGTCAGCCAGGGAAGTCAAATTTATCAGCCCTAAAAAAAGAACCTCGCACGATGCTGTGCGGGGTTTTATCAAACGGCTGAGAAGGCTTTTCTTAAAAGGTGAAAAAATGCCTTTACTGCATATGCCATCATGTCCACACTCGGAATGAGGGCATCTGTTAAATGAAAAAAGACTGTTTTTCTTTCTGGAGATGTTCGTTTCTTTTTCTGCTTCATCAAGGGCAGCCTCCTTTTTAACTAATATACTTCTTTGCAGATTTGAGAGATAGATGTTTGTTTGAATTTAAACAAAATTTAAACTTCTTGGGTTTGAATGGAAACAAGGAGGGGAAACGAGTTCAATAGAGAATGAATGAAAAGAGCTGATCTAATTGACCAGCGAACAAGAAGAGTGGAAGGTGATCTTATGATGAAAGTATTTAAGGTAACATTTCATATGAACAATGGGGAAGTGCTTGATTTCGAGCTCAAACGTCCAGCTACCTATGATGTGTATAAAAAAATTGAAGAAGCCAATCATTGGTTTAAGCTGAATAATGAAATCATTAACCTATTAAACGTCAATAGTATCCATGTAGAAACAGAATAACGCAGAAAGCCGCTCAGATAGAGCGGCTTCCATTATGCAGAAAAATCATTTCGATTATTAAGCTGCCCGCGGGACAGCCAGTTCTTTTTATACAAATAAGCAATAACTTCAAGCCACAGACGCGGTGCTTTTTTAGGGAAAAAAGGTTTTTGGTAATAGGCATAAGCGGCTTTTAAATCATCCCATTGATGACATGCTTTCGTTTGCGTGAACCTGGCAACGTCAATGACCCTGATCCGCCCTTCTTTTGTTAAGATCAGATTGCGCAGATGAATATCAGAAGGATTCAATCCTTTCTCGCGCGCTTCCTCCAGCGCATCATCGACTTGTTCAATCATTTGTTTTTTAATAGGAATTCCTTTTGTAAGGCATTCATAGAATGTGTAGCCTTTAATATATTCCATTAAAATATACTGATCCCCAGACTCATAAATCTCAGGGTAGTAAGACGAACCAGAAAGTTTTTCGTAAATGGCAGCCTCTTTGCGGGCAATATGCTGATAAGAAGGGAAAAAGACTTTTAGTGCCATTTTCTTGCCGTCTTTTTTGTATAAAAAGACATAGGCACTTCTTCCTTTGCCGCACAGTTCAAGCTCTGCCGGTTTATAGGCAAGCTTATGAAAACGTTTCTCTTCATGATACTGAATCGATTCGGCTAATCTTTTGACCTCTGACATTGACTTCACCTTCTTTGGTTTCAGTTTATGCGGCTGAAAAACGAATGATGAAAAAACCGTGTCATTCGATAAAGCAATGGATTGTATAAAACATAACATTTACGAATGAAGGATACAACGAAAGACTCTTAACATACATTTGAATCATCGATTTGGTTAATGTTTAGAAAAATGGGTCAAACTACATATGTCATGCATCGATCTCATGTTCTAAAGAGGTGTAAATAGTGAAAGTGAAGATGAAATGTTTCGTTACAGGACTTATCATGACAAGTGTGCTTTTTTTCGCTGCGGATATGGAAGGAAAAGAACACTTGCAAAAGCAGTCAAACTCTATTACCGTCCAGCTTGAAAAAGTCTATCTAGACGGCGATGTGAGTATTGAAAGACACCGGGCATCATTAGAAGACAAAGACACATTCTGGGCGCAGTATAAAGGCTGGACGCTGGTAGAACAAAAAGAGGATTTTGCCCTTTTTAGAAAGCAAATTGATGATATCTCTCCATTAAGTAAAGCAAATGGATATATCGGATTATCAGAGGACGGTGTGATTTCTACGTTTCATGGAAGGCCTGACGGCTGGGCGGAGCCTATTCATCTCTTTTTTCAAATTGATACGTCCCGTTTAGAAAGCCATGTGGAAAAGCAGCTTGAGCAAGGCATTCCTTTTCGAACAAAGGATGAATTTGAGCATGTGCTTGAAGTCATGAAGCCTTATCGAAATGAAATATCGTTTTAAAGCGTGTAACAGCTTGCTGGTGTGAAGACCGCAAGCTGTTTTTCGTGATTTCATCATAAAAATGTACTGAGCGAACGTATGTTAACTTTTATTGCGGTTTTCTCTTCGATTTATGTTACAATGAAGAACAGTCAAAGAGGTGAAAACGGTGATAGAGTTTGTAAAAGGGACCATTGATTATGTGTGCCCGCAATATGTTGTCATTGAAAACGGCGGAGTGGGATATCAAGTCTATACCCCAAACCCGTTTATCTATCGAGTAAATAAACAAGAAACGATTTATACGTATCATTACATAAAGGAAGACGCCTTTTCGTTATACGGTTTTCAAACACGAGAAGAAAAAGCGCTGTTCACAAAACTGTTAAATGTCACAGGAATTGGGCCAAAGGGTGCACTCGCGATTCTTGCTTCCGGTGATCCTGGCGCTGTCATTTCAGCGATAGAACGTGAAGATGAAGCCTTCCTGATTAAATTCCCTGGTGTAGGCAAAAAAACAGCACGTCAAATCATTCTGGATCTAAAAGGAAAACTGGCAGATGTGGTGCCAGAAATGATTGGCAACTTATTTAATCACGAGGACCACATTCAGGTCGAAACGCAGCAAACTGCATTAGATGAAGCGCTTGAAGCCTTAAGTGTCCTTGGATACGGTGATCGTGAAATCAAAAAGGTTCTTCCATTATTAAAAGAAGAAAAGAATCTCACAACCGATCAATATGTGAAAAAAGCTTTACAAAAAATGTTGAAATAGGGTGATGTCTCATGGATGAACGGCTCGTCTCAACTGAAGCAGACAACCATGAATCAGCCATTGAGCAAAGTCTGCGGCCACAGACACTTAGCCAATATATCGGTCAGCAAAAAGTAAAGGATAACCTCAGCGTATTTATTGAAGCTGCCCGCATGCGGCAGGAAACGCTTGATCACGTCCTTTTATATGGACCTCCTGGACTTGGGAAAACAACGCTTGCGTCGATCATTGCCAATGAAATGAATGTTCAGCTGCGTACAACGTCAGGACCAGCGATTGAGCGTCCTGGTGATTTGGCGGCCATCTTAACATCTCTAGAGCCAGGTGATGTATTGTTTATTGATGAAATTCACCGCTTGCAGCGCTCAATTGAAGAAGTGCTGTACCCAGCAATGGAGGATTTTTGTTTAGATATTGTTATTGGAAAAGGAGATACAGCACGCTCTGTACGGCTTGATTTACCGCCATTTACGCTTGTAGGTGCAACGACTCGTGTCGGGCTGTTAACAGCGCCGCTTCGTGATAGGTTTGGGGTACATGCAAGATTGGAATACTATGAGCAAAGAGATTTGGCTCACATTGTGGCAAGAACAGCCGAGCTGTTTGAGATTGGGATCGATATTCGCTCTGCCGAAGAGATTGCGAGACGTTCCCGGGGAACACCGAGGGTTGCCAATCGTTTGCTCAAAAGAGTAAGAGATTTTGCGCAGGTGCTTGGGAATCATGCCATTACGCAGGACATTGCGGAAGATGCCCTTGAGCGTCTTCAAGTCGACAGGTTAGGCCTCGATCATATAGACCATAAGCTCCTTTTAAGTATGATCGAAAAATTTAGAGGCGGTCCTGTTGGGCTTGATACGATCTCAGCGACAATAGGAGAAGAATCACATACGATTGAAGATGTGTACGAACCGTACTTACTGCAAATTGGTTTCCTGCAAAGAACGCCAAGAGGACGGGTCGTCACAAGAGAAGCGTATGAACATTTTCAAATGGAGGTTCCGATTCGTGACTGAATTCCCTAAAATATTAATGATTTTAGGTGGTGTCCTTTTTGCCGCAGGATTAGTGTTTCAATTGGTTGGTAAGCTTCCAGGTGATATTTTTGTGAAAAAAGGGAATGTAACGTTCTTTTTTCCTGTCATTACCTGCATTGTCATTAGTATCGTACTGACCATATTACTGAATATCTTTGGACGGATGAAATAACGTTAACTAGTTAACTACAGAATAGGTGAAGGAAATGAAGCTAGAACTATTTGATTTTGATTTACCAGAAAGATTAATTGCACAAGTGCCGCTTGAAAAAAGAGATGCATCAAGACTGATGGTCTTAAACAAACAAACGGGTGCGATTACACATGATACATTCTCACAAATCATCGATTATTTTCAAAAGGGTGATTGTCTCGTTCTAAACAACACGCGCGTTCTGCCTGCACGTCTGTTTGGGATGAAAGAGGATACAGGTGCCAAAGTTGAACTTCTTCTATTGAAACAAGAAGAAGGAGACAACTGGGAAACACTTGTCAAACCAGCCAAACGGGTGAAAAAAGGGACGGTTATCACGTTTGGTGATGGACGGCTCCAAGCTGTATGTACAGAGGAAATGGAACATGGTGGAAGAAAAGTCGAGTTTCAATATACAGGCATTTTTTATGAAGTGCTTGAATCCCTTGGTGAAATGCCGCTGCCTCCATATATTAAAGAGCAGCTTGACGACCGTGAACGCTATCAAACCGTTTATTCAAAAGAGGTTGGCTCCGCTGCTGCGCCAACTGCCGGTCTCCACTTTACAACCGAGCTGCTGGATGCGCTGAAAGCGAAAGGTGTACACATTGCTTTCATTACGCTGCACGTAGGGCTTGGCACGTTTCGTCCGGTAAGTGCAGAACGTATTGAAGAACACGAAATGCACGCAGAGTTTTATGAAATGAATGAAGAAACAGCTGATGAGCTTAATCGCGTTCGCAATGAAGGCGGACGGATTATTTCAGTCGGCACAACGTCGACAAGAACGCTTGAAACCATTGCAAGTGCACATGATGGTGCGTTCAAAGCCTCGAGCGGCTGGACGTCGATCTTTATTTACCCTGGCTACACATTCAAGGCAATTGATGGCATGATCACGAATTTCCATCTGCCAAAATCCTCGTTAATTATGCTTGTCAGCGCATTAGCTGGACGAGAGCACGTACTAAAAGCGTACAATGAGGCTGTGAAAGAGGAATACCGATTCTTCAGCTTTGGCGATGCCATGCTGATTCAATAACATTATACAACGAAGACAGGAGGGCTCATTTTTGTCGCAATTACCGATACGTTATGAGTTCATTAAATCATGCAAACAGACAGGTGCACGTCTTGGCCGCGTTCATACACCGCACGGCTCCTTTGAAACACCTGTATTTATGCCAGTAGGTACACTGGCTACAGTCAAGACAATGGCGCCTGAAGAATTAAAGGCAATGGATGCAGGCATCATCTTAAGCAATACGTACCACTTATGGCTCCGTCCAGGTCACGATATCGTAAAAGAAGCAGGCGGTCTGCACAAATTTATGAACTGGGATCGAGCAATTCTAACTGATTCAGGCGGATTCCAAGTTTTTTCATTGAGTGAATTTAGAAAAATTGAAGAAGAAGGCGTTCACTTCCGTAATCATTTAAACGGAGACAAGCTGTTCCTATCTCCTGAAAAAGCGATGGACATCCAAAATGCACTTGGCTCTGATATTATGATGGCATTTGATGAATGCCCGCCGTATCCTGCAGAGTACGATTACATGAAACGTTCTGTGGAGCGGACAAGCAGGTGGGCAGAGCGCTGTCTAACAGCGCACCAGCGTCCTGAAGATCAAGGGCTGTTTGGAATTGTCCAAGGCGGAGAATACGAAGAGCTTCGAAAACAAAGTGCAAAAGACCTTGTTTCACTTGATTTCCCAGGCTACGCCATCGGAGGCTTATCTGTAGGGGAACCAAAAGATGTGATGAATCGTGTACTTGAATTTACAACGCCATTCTTACCAGCAGACAAACCGAGGTACTTAATGGGTGTCGGCTCACCAGATTCCTTAATTGACGGCGCCATTCGCGGTGTAGATATGTTTGATTGCGTACTGCCGACGCGAATTGCAAGGAACGGTACCTTAATGACAAGTGAAGGCCGTCTTGTTGTGAAAAATGCAAAATATGAGCGTGACTTTAGACCAATCGATGAAAACTGCGACTGCTATACATGTAAAAACTATACACGCGCCTATATTAGACATTTAATTCGAACAAATGAAACGTTCGGAATTCGATTAACAACTTATCATAATCTTCATTTTCTGTTAAAATTAATGGAGCAAGTGAGAGAAGCTATCCGTGAGGATCGTTTAGGTGATTTTAAAGAAGAGTTTTTTGAGCGTTACGGCTTTAACAAACCGAATGCGAAAAACTTTTAACGCATAAACGAAAGGCTTTACAATGCTTTAGAAAGGGGTGAAATAGAATGGATGGTGGTATGGGTTCAATCATTATGATTGTTGTCATGTTTGCTGTGCTTTACTTCTTGTTAATCCGTCCACAGCAAAAGCAACAGAAAGCTGTGCGTCAGATGCAGCAATCTTTATCAAAAGGCGATAAAATCGTCACAATCGGTGGTTTACACGGTGAAATCGACTCAATTGATGAATCAAAAGTGGTCATCAAAACAAGCGAAAACAACCGTTTAACTTTCGATCGTCGTGCTATTAGAGAATTAGCTGACAAAGGCTAATCCTCTGATACATAGCCATAAAAAAAGAGCGATATGACCGCTCTTTTTTTATTTGCCTCGAAGATTGACGCCAATCATTCCCCCCAGCATACAAATGCCTAAAAATGCTCCATGATAGATAAACTGCTCTGGTGAAAACGTTTTTCCAAACCCTAAATATTGAAATAAAAAGACAGTGAGAGAAAAAATGATAGATGTGACCGCACCAATCAGCCAGCCGCGCTCCTTTGCTTTCCCGCCAGAAATGATGCCTCCTAATAAAAGGGCAGCAAAGGACAAAATCATAATCATCCATTTAAATGATGATTCCTGCATACTTGTGAATGTAAGCATGAGCGACACAAGTAAACTGGTGACAACCATCACGACAAAAATGGCAATTAAGCCGGATAAAATGCCTTTTCCAATTTGTTTCGTTTCCTGCATGTAGATTCGTCTCCTCTCCAATTGAACGAAGCTTGTCTTTTACTAAAATGTATTCACAGTGAAGAAAAAATAGACATGTTTCAGACGTTTCTTTTCTACATAAATAAAGTGTTTTGACACAAGCTATGTTGGAGAAGGAGGGTTTACATCACATGCAGGACATCTTGATCATTTCCATGAGAACCATCATCTTATATTTTCTTATTTGGTTTATATTTCGCTTAATGGGCAAAAGGGAAATTGGCGAGCTGAGCATTTTAGATCTAGTCATTTTTATGATGATCGCAGAAATTGCGGTTCTCGCCATAGAAGAAGTAGAGGATAACATGTTACATACGGTATGGCCAATCCTGCTGTTAACCTTCATTCAAATCACACTTGCCTACCTCTCATTAAAATTTCAAGGTGTCCGGCGCTTTCTTGACGGAAAACCGGCCCTGCTTATCATCAATGGGAAAATAGACGAAGGTGCAATGAGAAAACAGCGATACAATTTTGATGATCTGCTCATTCAATTAAGAGAAAATAACATCGACAGCATTCAGGATGTCTCTTACGCCATTTTAGAGCCGTCTGGAAAGCTCGCCGTCGTCGAAAAAGAAAACAAGCGCAAACATGCAGCGCTTGAGCTTCCACTTGTTGCGGATGGTGTGGTGCAGCATGACCACCTAAAGCAAATCAATCAAAATGAACAGTGGCTGAAAGATGAGCTTGCTAAAAGAGGCTATCATGATATCGAACAAATCTCTTACTGCAGCTTTAATCAAAAAACATTTTATATTGATTTGAAAGATGAAGTGATCAAAAAGAGATGAGCTAAAACAGCTTCCCAATGAACGGGATGCGGCGCAGCTCTTCTCGTTTCACTAGACCTAGGCAGATTAATAGAATGACATACAGCGTGCACGTAACAAAAATGAGCGTCACAAGTTCAATAGGAGCAGAAAAGAGTCCGTTTACTTGAGATTTCAGCCAAAGGCTGACAGCCCCCGTACCGATAATCACAAGGACGCATAGTCCATATTCCTTTAATGGTAAATGAATAGGCAGCACCTTTCCAACAGTTGCCGCATGGAGCAGTGTGACAAGGATGATACCGATTAATATCGCCAGTGCAGCGCCCATAATGCCAAAGCCTGGCTGTGAAGCAAGAACAAAAATCATCCCTGTTTTTACAATAGCGCCAATCAGGCTGTTGGTCATCGCCGCACCAGCTAAATTGAGTGCTTGAAGCACGGCTTGAAGGGGCCCCTGAAAATAATATAGAAGGAAAAATGGCGCCATGAATTTCACATAAATGGCCGCGTGCGATGAACCATACATAAAGAGCGTTAAATCTTCGGCGTAAACGAAAAGAATAATACATGAAATGCCTCCGCTGAGTAAACATAGGCGCATCGCCTGCTTCAGGCGGTATTCGACCGTTTTACGTTTGTTCTGCTCCATTCCTTCACTGATCGCCGGAACTAATGCAGTGGAGAGTGAATACGTAATAAAACTAGGCAGTGTCAAAAGGGTCAGAGCAAGCCCGGTCAACTCCCCGTACTGTCTTGTCGCCTCTACAGCCGCATAACCAGCAATGGCAAGACTTTGCGCGACAACAATCGGCTCTAAAAACCACGAAATATTCCCGATAAAACGGCTGCCTGTTGTTGGCAGGGCAATGCTCATCAGCTGTTTAAATGTGTCCTTCCCGTCATGAATCGCTTTAAAAAATCGTTTTCGAATACGAATGGTCTTTTTATAGCGAAAGGCGATCAGTAAGTAAGCAAGGGAAATCATCTCTCCAATCACAGATGACACCATCGCACCTGCTGCCGCAAATTCAATCCCGTAAGGAAGGAAAGCCGTTGTACATACCGCCACTAGCGAAATTCTTGCGACCTGCTCCAGAACTTGAGACATCGCAAGCGGACTCATTTGCTGTCTGCCCTGGAAATAGCCTCTTAACACACTGGAAATGGCGATGACTGGTACGACAGGTGTAATAGCCAGCAGTGGATAGACCGTTCTAGGGTCTGTCAGCATATTTTCTGCCATGATGGGCGCAAACCATAAAAAGAGCGGCGTGAAAATCAGACTGAGTGTTCCTGTTATCGCAAGGGACATGACCAGAATACGTTTTGTTTTCTGTTTGTCACCCCGGGCTTCTGCTTCTGCGACAAGCTTACTAATGGCGACAGGCAGTCCGAATTGTGTGAGTGTCACGGCGAGAAAAAAGGTTGGTGCAGCCATCATATAAAGCCCGACCCCTTCTTCGCCAATGAACCTCGCAATGACAATTCGATTGACAAAACCCAATATTCTCGTGATAAAACCTGCTAAAATTAAAATAATGGTCCCCTTTAAAAACGTTTGCTTCGTCAAATCACAGATCACCTGCCTTCTCAAACGACATAGAATCATATACAATAAGATATGCGTGTATATCGTCCAAGCATGACAAGTCTCTCGATAAAAAACTGAAAAGGGGGAGCTACGCAATGACACAACACCCAGCTGCTATTTACAAAGACCATTTAAAGCCTTTTCTGTTCAGTAAGCTTGAAGAATTCATCGTTTTGGGCTATAAAGATGTAGATTTAGAGGAATTATGGTCATACTTAGAGAATAAGAAGTGGAAGAAAAAACAAGAGTATCCGATTCATGAAATGGTTGCAGATATTTTATCTGTGAAAATAGGCGAATTTATGAACTATGCAACCGTTCAGTCGTTTAAAACGTCTGCTTTTTTGGACAGTGAAGATGGCAAGAATATGCTTGATGAACTGTTGAAATAAGCCATCTTAATGGATTTAGGTGTTTAAGGAGGAAATACATAATGAAAAAAGGGCGCATTCTTGCGTTTTTCTTAGTGGTTCTGTTAATCGGAACTGGCGTGGGCTTACTGACAAAGCCTGTTGCGAAAGATATGACGCTAGGGCTGGATTTACAGGGTGGATTTGAAGTCCTGTATGAAGTACATCCAGTGAAAAAAGAGGACAAGATCACAAATAGTGTTCTCGTTAGTACAGTGGAGGCTCTTAACCGAAGAGCGAACGTGCTTGGTGTAAGTGAGCCGAACATCTCGATTGAAGGCAACAACCGTATCCGCGTGCAGCTTGCGGGGGTAAAAGATCAAAACAGAGCAAGGGAAATTCTTTCCACTGAAGCGCAGCTATCCTTCAGAGATACGAATGATAAAGAACTCCTTAACGGGGCTGACCTAGTCGAAAACAGTGCAAAACAAACATTCAGTCAAACGAATGAGCCAATTGTGACGGTTAAACTAAAAGATGCGAAAAAATTTGGTGACGTCACAAGAAAAGTAGCAGCGATGGCACCAAATAATCAGCTTGTCATTTGGCTTGATTACGACAAAGGAGATTCCTTCAAAAAAGAAGTCTCAAAATCAAACCACAAATATGTATCTGCACCAAATGTGAATCAAGAGATTAACAGCAGTGACGTACAAATTGAAGGGAAATTTACTGTCCAAGAGGCAAAAGACCTTGCAAGTATTTTAAATGCTGGTGCATTGCCAGTAAAATTAACAGAAAAATATTCCACATCTGTAAGTGCACAGTTTGGTGAACAAGCACTGAACGAAACAGTGTTCGCAGGAATAGTAGGAATCGCATTTATCTTCTTATTCATGCTGTTTTATTACCGATTACCTGGTCTTATTGCAGTCATCACACTCTCAGCTTATATCTACATTACGCTGCAAGTGTTTGACTGGATGGGTGCGGTCATGACACTGCCTGGAATTGCTGCACTGATTCTAGGGGTAGCGATGGCTGTCGATGCCAACATTATTACTTATGAGCGGATCAAAGAAGAGCTGAAACTCGGCAAATCTGTCCGGTCTGCTTTTAGATCAGGGAACCGCAGATCATTTGCGACCATCTTTGATGCCAACTTAACAAGTATTATTGCCGGCGGAGTGCTGTTCTTCTTCGGGACAAGCTCTGTAAAAGGATTTGCAACAATGCTCATCCTCTCAATTTTAACAAGCTTTATCACAGCTGTTTTCCTATCAAGATTCCTTCTTGGACTGCTTGTAGAGAGCCGCGCGCTCGACCGCAAAAAAGGCTGGTTTGGTGTCCGCAAAAAAGACATCATGAATATCCACGAAACAACAGAAAATACCGAACCGAAAACGCCATTTGATAAATGGGATTTTGTCAGCAAACGTAAAGGCTTTATGATTTTCTCAATAGCTGTTACCATTGCGGGAATCATCGTCCTTTCGATCTTCAAGCTTAATGCTGGTATTGACTTTGCTAGTGGAACGAGAATTGATGTTCAAAGCGATCACAAGCTGACAACTGCACAAGTAGAGCAAGACTTTAAAAAGCTTGACCTTGAAGCAGACAGTGTTGTGCTATCGGGGCAAAATGAAAATCAGGCAGCGGTTCGATTTGTCGGGGTGCCGAATAAAGAAAAAATTGCTGAAGTAAAAGATTACTTCAAAGATAAATACGGCACTGAGCCGAACGTAAGTACAGTATCACCGACTGTCGGAAAAGAGCTTGCCCGTAATGCGCTATATGCCGTCATCATTGCTTCAATTGGGATCATTATATATGTATCCATCCGCTTTGAATATAAAATGGCGATTGCGGCGATTGTCTCATTGCTGTACGATGCATTCTTTATTGTCGCCTTCTTTAGTATTACGCGCTTAGAGGTGGATGTCACCTTCATTGCCGCGATCCTCACAGTCATTGGATACTCGATCAACGACACGATCGTTACCTTCGACAGGGTTCGTGAACAAATGAAGAAACGTAAACCGAAAACCATTGAAGATCTATCTTACATTGTGAACTTAAGCTTACAGCAAACCTTTACGCGATCTGTCAACACGGTGCTGACTGTAGTTGTCGTTGTTATCGCACTGCTTATCTTCGGATCAGCGTCGATTACAAACTTCTCCATCGCCTTACTTGTCGGCTTATTAACAGGGGTATACTCATCCCTTTACATCGCGGCACAAATTTGGCTGATGTGGAAAGGCCGTGAGCTGAAAAAACCAGCTAAGATAGATACAGATCAAGATATTTAATCTAGAAAGACTGCCTTTTCGGCAGTCTTTTTCTATCGTTTTTTCCCGAAAAGTAGACGCTTTGAAAAAACATTTTGGGTTTCATTGATCTTGAAATGGTCTTTTGCTATAATGACTTACGTTTAGACCAGTATAGAAAGCAAGTGTCTGTTTAGGGCATTTGGCTTTATTCATTGGAGGGGCTGTTATGAAGGTTCGGGAAACTGAACTGCCAGGTATCGGTCATAAAGCCGAAATGATCACAAGAAATAATGAGAAGCTTGCCATCATTACACATGATGACGGCAGAAGAGAAATGTATCATTTTCAGGAGGACGACCACGAAGAAACGATTTCTGGCATCCTGCTAAACGATGAAGAAGCAAGACAAATCGCGGCTATTTTAGGCGGCATGGTCTATAAGCCGAAAGCGCTTGAAACCGTGGAGGTAGCCATTGATGAACTAGTGATTGAATGGTTTAAAATTGAAAAGAATGCACCAGCTGTTCAGAAAAGCATCGGTGACCTCAATGTTCGCCAAAACTATCAAGTAACAGTCATCGCCATTGTGAGAAAATCACATGAGAAGATTTTAAATCCAGGACCAGATACCATTATCGAAGAAGGGGATACCCTTGTCATTTCTGGAGAAAGAAAAGAATTAAAGAATCTGATTAAAGAAAAACTCAGCAGCTGATCATGCCCATGCTGATAGGTTTTCTTCCACTGCTTTCTTTCGGTGTTTAAAAAAGGCAGTGAAAAGGGAAGAATAAAAGAAAAAGCTTGGGGGATTTGTAGATGAACAAACAACAATGGACCATCATACTCGCATTTATTTTCGTATTAATTGTCTCAGTATTTGCCGTGATTAATGTACGGCCTGTCGAGGTACACTACTTATTTGGAACGGCTGAATGGCCGCTGATCCTTGTCATTATCGGTTCAGTTTTAATGGGCGGACTGATTGTGGCATTTGCAGGGATCTTCCAAATTGTGAAACTGAAACGTGAACTAAAGGCATTAAAAGCTGAGCGTGCAGCCGCTGCACCTGCTGCTTCGACGAAAAAGGCAGACAAAGATCTTCCAAAAAAATCTCATGTCACGCCTTTAAAAGAACAGCCAGCATCATTTGACCGGAAGGAAAAATAATCTTCCAGCACAATTTCATAAAATAAAAATTGAAACCCCTCAGGCCACTCTAGTATAATAGTGTGGTTGAGGGGTGAATTTATGTTATTATCCAAAATGCGCTGGGAATATGAACATCCAAGCGAAGAAAAAGTGAAATCACTCTCTGAAAATCTGAATATTTCAGCGCTGACTGCATCGCTTCTCGTAAAAAGAGGATTTGAAGAAGTAGAAGAGGCGAGGTCTTTTTTATTTGATCAAAAAGCCGAATTTCATGATCCATTCCTATTAAAAGGAATGAAAGAAGCAGTAGAGCGCATCAACAAAGCGATCGAAGAGCAGGAATCGATTGTGATCTTCGGAGACTATGATGCAGATGGTGTGACAAGTACGTCTGTACTTTTACATACATTAAAAGAGCGGTCTGCGATAGTAGACTTTTATATTCCAGATCGATTTAAAGAAGGCTATGGACCTAATGAACAGGCTTTTCGATATATCAAGGAGCAAGGAGCATCGCTTGTCATCACGGTCGATACAGGCATTGCTGCTGTAAATGAAGCACGTATTGCAAAAGAAATAGGGTTAGACCTGATCATTACAGATCACCATGAACCAAGTGAGGAGCTGCCTGAGGCACTTGCCATTGTCCATCCTAAGCAGCCTGGCTGTGAGTATCCCTTTAAAGAACTTGCTGGTGTAGGTGTCGCGTTTAAAGTGGCGCATGCACTTCTTGGAGAGCTGCCAGTTCATCTGTTAGATCTTGCAGCAATCGGGACAATCGCGGATCTCGTACCGCTTCACGATGAGAATAGATGGCTCGCCAAAAAAGGGCTTGTGCAGCTTCGGCAGTCGAATAGACCGGGGCTGAAAGCGTTATTGAAAGAAGCGGGAGCCACTCTAGAAGAAGCGAGCGAGGAAACGGTCGGCTTTCAAATTGCGCCAAGGCTGAATGCTGTTGGGCGAATTGAACAGGCAGATCCTGCCGTTCATCTTCTGATGACTGAGGATAAGGATGAAGCAGAAGAGCTCGCTCGTTTTGTACAGGAACTGAATAAAGAACGTCAAAAGATTGTCAGTACGATCACAGAAGAAGCCATTCAAATGGTGGAAGAGGCAGGTGATGACCAGTCTGCGATCGTTGTAGCGAAAGCTGGCTGGAATCCGGGCGTTGTCGGAATTGTTGCCTCTAAATTGACGGATACTTTTTCTCGTCCGGCGATTGTGCTTGGAATAGATGAAGAGACGCAAATGGCAAAAGGATCAGCCCGGAGTATTCCTGGTTTCGATCTATTTTTCCATCTAAGCAAATGCCGCGACATCCTGCCGCATTTCGGCGGGCATCCGATGGCAGCAGGGATGACACTTCGAGCGGATGATGTATCTTTACTAAGGGAAAGATTAAATCAATATGCAAATGAAACATTGACGGAAGAAGATTTTATTCCAATTCAGCGGGTCGATGCCGTGTGCAAGGTAGACGAATTGACGGTTCAAGCGATTGAAGAAGCGGGGATGCTGTCACCATTTGGTATGTCAAACCCAAAACCGTTCATTATGATTGAAGATGCGAAGCTTGAAGATATCCGAACGATTGGGGCAAATCACAACCATATTAAAATGTCTCTGAAAGACGAAGACACACTGCTTGACTGTGTTGGCTTTCACCAAGGGAAATTAAAAGAGGAAATTGTTCCAGGAAGCCGCATTTCTGTGATTGGAGAAATGTCTGTCAATGAATGGAATAACCGGAAGAAGCCCCAGCTGATGTTAAAAGATGCACGAGTTGATGAATGGCAGCTGTTTGATCTGCGCGGGAAAAAGGATTGGGAGAAGAAAGTTTCGACACTTGATTCAGAAAAATCATTGGTTGTCTGTTTTGATGAAGCAACAAAACAGGACGTCGATCTCCCCATTCATCATGTTCATGCAGAAAATGTAACAACATTTGATGTACAAGGAAAGTATGTGGTCTTTGCAGATGTTCCCGCAGATGAGCAATTGCTGAAGCAGCTTTTAGAAAATCAAAAGCCTGCGAGAATTTATACGGTTTTTCAAAGAAAAGAAGATCATTTTATGTCCTCTTTCCCAAGCCGTGACCAATTCAAATGGTTTTATGGGTTCTTGTTTAAACGGGGAAGTTTTCCTATCAAAGAACAAGGAATGGAGCTTGCCAAACATAGAGGCTGGACAAAAGATACAATCATTTTTATGACAAAGGTGTTTTTTGAACTCGGTTTTGTTAAAATAGAGAATGGTGTGCTGTCAATAGTACTTGATGCCCCTAAAAAAGATTTAACGGCGTCAGCGTCCTATACAGCAAAACAACGATTGATGGAACTCGATCAAACACTAACATATTCCTCAGCTAAAGAGCTGAAGGAATGGCTGAATAGCATGATGAGCGAAGTCTCACCTGTGCTTTGACGTACGAGGAGGAAAAGGAAAAGATGGATTTAAAACAATATGTGACAGTTGTACCTGACTACCCAAAGGAAGGTGTACAATTTAAAGATATTACAACGTTAATGGATAAAGGCGAAGTGTACCGTTATGCAACGGATCAAATCGTTGAATACGCGAAGGAAAGAGACATTGATCTCATTGTTGGACCTGAAGCGCGTGGATTCATTATTGGCTGCCCTGTAGCATACGCACTTGGTGTAGGTTTTGCACCGGTTCGTAAAGAAGGAAAGCTTCCTCGTGAAGTCATTAAAGTCGATTACGGCTTGGAATATGGTAAAGATGTATTAACGATTCATAAAGATGCGATTCGTCCTGGTCAGCGTGTCCTGATTACAGATGACTTACTGGCAACTGGTGGAACAATTGAAGCGTCCATCAAGCTTGTAGAGGAATTAGGCGGCGTTGTGGCAGGGATTGCATTTTTGATTGAGTTGACGTATCTGGACGGCAGAAAGAAGCTTGACGGCTACGATATCATGACGTTAATGCAATACTAATGGAGTTTTTCGTAAAAAGCACTCAGTAAGAAGGGTGCTTTTTTCCTATCAAAAATCTTTTAGCGGACTTCTTCTCTTTACATCTATCGAATTTTTCTTGATAATAAACTACAATACAGTTTTCATTTAAAAAGGTGATTCCATGGCGAACGAACAAGTTTTAACGGCGCAGCAGGTCATTGACAAGGCAAGAGAATACCTGTCCGCTGAACATATTCAATTTATAGAGCGAGCATATGAATATGCTGAAAATGCACACAAGGAGCAATACCGGAAATCTGGTGAGCCCTATATTATCCATCCAATTCAAGTGGCGGGTATTCTTGTTGATCTTGAAATGGACCCATCAACCATTGCAGGCGGTTTCCTGCACGATGTAGTTGAGGATACAGATGTGACATTACAGGATTTAAAAGAGCATTTTAACGAGGAAGTAGCAATGCTTGTTGATGGTGTCACAAAGCTCGGGAAGATTAAATATAAATCACAAGAAGAACAGCAGGCCGAAAACCATCGAAAAATGTTTGTTGCAATGGCGCAGGATATTCGCGTGATCTTGATTAAGCTGGCAGACCGTCTTCATAATATGAGAACGCTCAAACACCTTCCGCAGGAAAAGCAGCGGAGAATTTCAAATGAAACACTTGAAATCTTTGCACCGCTTGCGCACAGATTAGGGATTTCAAAGATTAAGTGGGAGCTTGAAGATACAGCACTCCGCTATTTAAATCCGCAGCAATATTACCGGATTGTGAATCTGATGAAGCGTAAACGAGCGGAACGTGAGGAATACTTGGACGAGGTTGTCAATGAAGTGAAAGACCGCGTGTCTGAGGTGAACATCAAGGCTGAATTTTCTGGCAGACCAAAACATATTTATAGCATTTATCGCAAAATGGTCTTGCAAAATAAGCAGTTTAATGAAATTTATGATCTGCTTGCCGTTCGTATTTTGGTCGACAGCATTAAAGACTGTTATGCGGTGCTCGGAATTATCCATACATGCTGGAAGCCGATGCCGGGCAGGTTTAAAGATTATATTGCGATGCCAAAGCCGAACATGTACCAGTCTCTTCATACAACGGTGATTGGGCCAAAAGGTGATCCGCTTGAAGTTCAAATCCGTACAGTGGAAATGCATGAAATTGCAGAATACGGAATTGCGGCACACTGGGCATACAAAGAAGGCAAAGAGTCAGCAGAATCAACGGAAGAAGCGGTATTCCAGAAGAAGCTCTCTTGGTTTAGAGAAATTCTTGAATTCCAAAATGAATCCACAGATGCAGAAGAATTTATGGAGTCGTTAAAGATCGATCTCTTCTCTGATATGGTGTTTGTGTTTACGCCAAAAGGAGACGTCATTGAACTGCCGTCGGGCTCAGTTCCGATTGATTTCTCTTACCGGATTCACTCGGAAATTGGGAATAAAACGATCGGTGCCAAGGTCAATGGCAAGATGGTCACACTCGATCACAAACTAAAAACAGGTGACATTATTGAAATTCTGACATCAAAGCACAGCTACGGGCCAAGTCAGGATTGGGTCAAGCTTGCCCAAACCTCCCAAGCGAAGCACAAGATCAGACAGTTTTTCAAAAAACAGCGCCGTGAAGAAAATGTCGAAAAAGGCCGAGAGCTCGTGGAAAAAGAAATCAAAAACCTTGAGTTTGACGTCAAAGACATTCTGACCGCTGAAAACCTGCAAAAAGTGGCTGACAAATTTAATTTTTCAAACGAAGAGGACATGTATGCAGCTGTTGGATATAACGGCATTACTGCACTGCAGGTCGCCAATCGTTTAACGGAAAAAGAAAGAAAACAAAGAGACCAAGAAGAGCAAGAGAAAACCGTTCAAGAAGTGACGGTGGAACCAAAGACGTATCACGGGAAAAAACGGGAAGCTGGCGTAAGGGTCAAAGGGATTGATAACCTGCTTGTCCGCTTATCTAAGTGCTGTAATCCTGTTCCTGGTGATAGCATTGTCGGTTTTATTACGAAGGGCCGAGGTGTATCTGTTCACCGCGACGATTGTCCGAACGTGAAGACAGGAGAAGCGCAGGAGCGGTTAATTCCCGTCGAGTGGGAGCATGAGCAGCCTGCTCAAAACCGTAAAGAATACAATGTAGAAATTGAAATATTAGGATATGATAGACGCGGCTTACTCAATGAGGTGCTTCAAGCAGTCAACGAAACCAAAACGAACATCTCCTCTGTTTCTGGGAAGTCTGATCGTAACAAAGTGGCGACGATCCATATGGCGATCTTTATTCAAAATATTAATCACTTGCACAAAGTGGTCGAACGCATTAAACAAATCAAAGACATTTACTCTGTTCGCCGATTCATGAATTAGAAAGGAAGTATATCGTCTATGAGGCTTGTTGTGCAGCGTGTGACAAATGCATCTGTGAAGGTAGAAGAAGAGATCACAGGTGCCATCAACGAAGGATATATGGTGCTTGTTGGTGTCACACACGAAGATACAGAAGAAGATGTGCTTTACTTAGCTGAAAAGCTTGCACATTTACGTATTTTTGAAGATGAAAATGGGAAAATGAATCGTTCATTATTGGACATAAAAGGAAGCGTTCTGTCTGTATCACAATTTACCCTATATGGTGATACGAGAAAGGGCAGACGGCCGAATTTTATGAAAGCCGCCAAGCCGGATGCAGCCAACTCGCTTTATGAATGTTTCAATAAAACCCTTAGAGAAAAAGGCATCCATGTCGAAACTGGCCGTTTTGGTGCGATGATGGACGTGTCATTGACCAATTCAGGACCAGTCACGATCTTGATGGACAGCAAAGAATAGATTCTCTTTAGACTGTAGATGAACTCATGCGGGAGTTTGTTTAGAGTCTTTTTCTTTTGCGGATAAACAAAAAAGAGGCGCAGCGGCCTCTTTCTTTTTAACGGAAATATTGTTTTAATCCTTCAGTCATTCCTTCTGTGACTCGTTCTTGGTAAGAGGCGCTATAAATGATCGCTTCCTCCTGAGGATTGCTTAAGTACCCGAGTTCATATAAAAGGGAAGGGCGTTTGTTTTCTCTTAAAACAAAGTAATCTCCGAATTTGACACCCTTATCAGGGATTTGAGAGCGTTTGGCGACTTCGGAATGAACGCTTGACGCTAATTGCTGATCTTTTGCTGCTTGATAATAATACGCTGTACTTCCTCTAACACTTTGATCCATAAAACTATCGTAATGAAGACTAATAAATGCATCTGCATTTCGGTAATGAGAGGTTGCCACCCTTGATTGAAGGCTGATAAAGGTATCATCACTTCTTGTTAAATATACATTTGCACCAGAAGCCCTTAATTTGCCTGCCAGTAAATTGGCGGTTTTGATGGTGATGTTCTTTTCAAAAGCACCGTCTGCGCCAATTGTGCCGCTGTCTTTTCCGCCATGACCAGGATCAAGAACAATCGTTTTTCCTTTTAAAGAACCAGTTCCAGACGATGAATCGTGCTGAGGTCTTGGCGCGTCGCTGCTATTTTTCTTCGTTTGAACGACCCAGCTCGCCACATAGCCGGTTCCGCCGTTTGATAGTGTCACCTCGTACCAGTCACCTTGCGTCCGAACGATTTGATAGGCAGCTCCTTTTGTTGCTCTTTCTGCAATCCCAGCAGAGGTAGAAGCGCTTTTTCGAATATTGGTGCCATCATAGACAATGTACGCTTTTTGTTCAGAAGCCGAAGAGGATGAACTCTTTTCAGGTGCAGAGCCTGCTCCTTTGCCTGTGACAATGTAATAGCTTGCAACCCAGCCTTTTACGCCTTTCCCCTCAATTTCATACCAGCCGTTCTGCTCTCGCAAAATGGTGATCTGTGTGTTGCGGGCAAGTGAAGCGACGACTTGTGCATTTGGTGCGGCCGATTGCCTTACATTCAAGCTCGATACGCCAACTGTGCCTGTCTGGTTAGAGCGAGAGGACTCGCCGGAGCTTGATTGAGAAGTTTTCTGCCCCCCTGAAACATAATCAGAGTGAACCCAGCCTTCTGCTTGTTTATACGAAATTTTCGTCCATTCGCCGCTTGTCTCGAGCTTTTTAGCGGTAGCACCTTTCGGGAAAGTACCAATCACTTGATAGGAAGTCCCAGGGCCTGTCCGGATGCGAAGGTCGGAAGCTGTCGATGTAATTGTACTGCCTCCAGCCGTGCTTTGCGCCTTTGGTTTCGCGGATTTTTGAGCGCCGGATGATGTGGTAATCAGCCATGAGACGACCCAGCCTTTTTGTCCGTTTGATAATTGGATCTGCACCCATTCTCCTTGTTCAGTGAGTATAGGATAACTTTCGCCGCGTTTCACAACAGCTGCAATTCCATAGCTTAAACCAGGGCCCGTTCTCACATTGATTTCATCTGTTGCGACAACAGCTTGATCTGTTTGTGCTGTAGCATGTGTTATAGGCAAAGAACTCGCGATGAGAACAAAACAAGTAAGCAGCATCATCATTTGATTGTGTTTTTTCAGATTCAAAACGGTGTTTTCCCCTCCCTTGTAAAACCGATGAATGTTAATTCGTTATGTAGTGGATGAATTCCTTGCAGTTTCCCTAATAAAAATGAATCAATCTGTTTATACTAAATAAAAATGTGATAAAAGGATGTACAAACATGAGATTAAGCAGAAAATTAGGACGAGTGCAATATAATGGACATCGTGATATCGACCGCTGGCAGCACGACGAAATGGATCAGCCAGGCTTCCTTGAAGAGACCGCATCTGAATACGGATGTACGTCAAAAGAAGAGCTGGAAAAGAAAAAGAGGCACGGCAAGGGTTGACAGAGTGGCAGCACCGACCTTATTATAATATAAATCAACACACTTGAAAATTTAAAATGTGGAACTGATGATAGAGAATAGTAGGGTAAATTGCGTGAGCAGAGAGGACTCGCCTTAGGCTGAAAGCGAATCCGCATGGCATTTATCACGAAAGAACACTCTGTAGGTTTCCTGCTGAACGCTCTAAAAATGAGTCAATAGGCGGAGAACGTGAATCTGCGTTAAGGATTTGAGCGGGAACATGGCTGGATCATGTTCCAACTAGGGTGGCACCACGGGTATAACTCTCGTCCCTACTATACACATAGTAGAGGCGGGGGTTTTTTATATGTCCACATAAAAAATGAATGATGGTCGTAGGAGGACGAAAAATGAGTTTTAATATTCCAAGAGGCACACAGGATATTTTACCTGGAGAGTCAGAACGCTGGCAGTATGTTGAACAAATTGCGAGAGATACATGTGCAGCCTTTCAATACAAAGAAATCCGCACACCGATTTTTGAGCATACAGAGCTGTTTGCACGGGGAGTAGGCGAATCAACTGATATCGTTCAAAAAGAAATGTACACATTTGAAGACAAAAAAGGACGCAGCATCACACTTCGTCCAGAGGGAACAGCTTCAACTGTACGCTCTTATGTTGAAAATAAATTGTTCGCACAGCCGGCTCAGCCAACAAAGCTTTATTACATCGGACCAATGTTCCGCTATGAACGTCCGCAAACCGGAAGATATCGTCAATTTTATCAATTTGGAATCGAAGCGATTGGTTCCAAGGATCCTGCTATTGATGCAGAGGTCATTTCACTTGCGATGAGTGTGTATGAGAAAGCAGGCCTTTCTAACTTAAAGCTCGTCATTAACAGCCTTGGTGACAAAGAGAGCCGTGCAGACTACCGCACAGCACTGGTCAAGCACTTTGAACCAAGAATTGAGGAATTCTGTCACGACTGTCAAACGCGTTTACATCAAAATCCGCTGCGCATTCTTGATTGTAAAAAGGATCGTGACCATGAACTGATGGCAACAGCCCCATCCATTCAAGATTACTTAAATGAAGAATCTCGGACGTATTTTGAAAAGGTCAAACAATACTTATCAGATATAGGCATTGAGTATGTCGTCGATCCAAATTTAGTACGCGGTCTTGATTACTACAATCACACAGCATTTGAGATCATGAGTAATGCAGAAGGCTTTGGTGCGATTACAACATTAGCCGGCGGCGGCCGTTATGATGGACTCGTTGAAGGAATTGGCGGTCCTGAATCACCAGGGATTGGATTTGCGATGAGTATTGAGCGTTTTTTATCTGCGATCGATGCTGAAGGAATTGAGCTTCCTCTCCAGGATGGTATTGATCTATACATTGCTGCTCTCGGAGATGAAGCGAAGGATTATTCTGTTTCATTATTAAACCGTCTGAGAAAAGAAGGTATCTCAAGTGAAATGGACTATACAGGGAAGAAACTAAAAGGACAATTTAAAGCGGCTGATCGATTAAAAGCCAAATTTATTGCAGTTCTTGGTGAAGATGAGCTAGCGCAGCAAATTGTGAATGTGAAAGATACAACAACGGGTGAACAAATTGAAGTGAAGCTTGATGAGCTGATTCAAATGTTGAAGGCCCACCAGAAAGCGTAAAGAAGGAGTGGAATGTTTGTGTTTGGTAGAACTTTTTATTGTGGAGAAGTAACAGAAGACCAAATTGGTCAGTCAGTTGTATTAAAAGGATGGGTTCAAAAAAGGCGTGACCTAGGCGGATTAATCTTTATTGATTTGCGCGATCGTACAGGGATTGTACAAGTTGTCTTCAATCCAGACTTATCAAGAGAGGCGCTTGAGACAGCAGAATCAATTCGTAATGAATATGTCCTTGATATTAAAGGAACGGTTGTCGCAAGAGAAGAAGCAACGATCAATCCAAATTTAAAAACGGGCAAAATTGAAATTCAAGTCGAAACGGTTACCGTTTTAAATGAAGCGAAGACTCCTCCATTTGTGATTTCAGATCAAGCAGACGAGGTATCAGAAGATGTTCGTTTAAAATATCGTTACCTGGATCTTCGCCGCCCTGCAATGTTTGAAACAATGAAAATGCGACATGAAGTCACAAAAGCATTCCGCCATTTCTTAGACGACAACGGCTTTCTAGACATTGAAACGCCCATTTTAACAAAAAGTACGCCAGAAGGTGCGCGTGACTATCTTGTTCCAAGCCGTGTACACGAGGGAGAATTTTATGCACTGCCTCAGTCTCCGCAGTTATTTAAACAATTGCTGATGGTTTCTGGGATGGACCGTTATTATCAAATTGCCCGCTGTTTTAGAGATGAAGATTTGCGTGCTGACCGTCAGCCGGAATTTACACAAGTCGATATTGAAATGTCCTTCATGAGTCAAGAGGACATCATGACGCTTGCTGAAGAGATGATGGCGAAGGTGATGAAAGATGTCAAAGGTGTAGACCTTACATTGCCATTACCTCGTATGACATATGATGAAGCGATGAATTCCTATGGATCTGATAAGCCGGATACTCGCTTTGAGATGAAGCTCGTGAACATTTCAGACACGGTAAAAGACTCAGATTTCAAAGTGTTTAGCGGAGCTGTGAAAAATGGTGGAGCTGTGAAAGCCATCAATGTCAAAGGGGCTGCAGCAAACTACTCAAGAAAAGACATTGATGCACTTGGTGCATTTGCAGCGAACTACGGTGCAAAAGGTCTAGCTTGGCTAAAAGCAGAAGGGACTGAATTAAAAGGTCCGATCGCTAAATTCTTTGATGAAGCAAAGCAAGCTGAATTAAAAGAACAGCTGCAAGTTGAAGAAGGCGACCTTTTACTCTTTGTTGCAGATAAGACGTCTGTTGTCCATGATGCGCTTGGTGCACTTCGCTTAAAACTTGGTAAAGAGCTTGAACTGATTGATGAGTCTGTATTCAATTTCTTATGGGTTGTCGATTGGCCGCTGCTTGAAAAGGATGAAGAAGAAGGCCGCTTCTATGCTGCCCATCATCCATTCACAATGCCGGTTCGCGATGATCTTGAATTAATTGAAACAAGCCCAGAAGACATGAAGGCCCAGGCTTACGATCTTGTGCTGAATGGCTACGAGCTTGGCGGAGGTTCTATTCGTATTTTCGAAAAGGACATTCAAGAAAAGATGTTTGGCTTACTTGGTTTTTCAAAAGAAGAGGCTTACGAACAATTTGGCTTCCTGCTGGATGCGTTTGAGCATGGTGTTCCTCCGCATGGCGGAATCGCGCTTGGGCTTGACCGTTTAGTGATGCTGCTTGCAGGCCGCTCTAACTTAAGAGATACGATTGCATTCCCTAAAACGGCAAGTGCGAGCTGCGTTCTTACAGATGCCCCTGGCCATGTAAGCGAGGCACAGCTTGATGAGCTGAGTTTAGCGATTAAAACAAAAGTAAAACAGTAAAATAGGCGCATGTTTATAGGTATGTAAACGCTTGAAAAAGAAATATGCCTATGATATGCTTTCATCAATCAATAAATAAAGTCCTGATACGTACGGTGGTTACCTAGTTTTGACCGAACATTTTTTTATACGGGAGCTTGCCTTTCCTTTCTGCATAAATGCCTCTTTAGAGGACTTATAAAGTCAGGAAGAAAGCACCCACCTGCATGGTGCGGGGTTCAAAACGAAGGAAATGCTGGCGGCGTCATCGGGACTTTTTTGTGTTTTTTTCTTTTAGAGAAGGATGACGGAGAAGTCTGAATATGATATGATTCTTTCGATTCATTTTAAATAAAGGTGGAGTGAGGCACTTGTTACATCAGTTTTCAAGAAACGAGCTTGCCATTGGCAAGGAAGGCTTAAATATACTAAAAAACAGTACAGTTGCAGTGCTTGGTGTGGGCGGCGTTGGTTCATTCGCAGTAGAGGCACTCGCGCGTTCAGGCGTTGGCCGTATTGTTCTTGTTGATAAAGATGATATTGATATTACAAATGTAAACCGTCAGCTTCCAGCATTGCTATCAACAGTTGGCCAGCCAAAGGTTGACTTAATGCAGGCGAGAATCGCTGATATTAATCCAGAATGTGAAGTTGTTGCGCTGAAGATGTTTTATACAGAGGAAACATACGAGCAATTTTTTGAGTATCCGCTTGATTATGTCATTGATGCCTCAGATACCATTCACTATAAAATTCATTTAATGAAAGAGTGTCTGAAACGAGGTGTGAACATCATTTCAAGTATGGGAGCTGCGAACAAAACAGATCCGACACGCTTCAAAATTGATGATATTTCAAAAACACATACCGATCCTATTGCAAAAGTTGTGAGAACACGTTTGCGTAAGGAAGGGATTCGTAAAGGAATTGAAGTCATTTTCTCTGATGAAAGTCCAATTGTCATTCGCGAAGATGTCAGAAAAGAAGTTGGAAATGATGAAGCGAAGATTCGCAAGGCGCAAATGCCGCCATCATCTAATGCATTCGTTCCGTCTGTTGCCGGACTGATCATGGGTGGTCATGTCATTATGAAGCTTTTAAAAGATATTCCGATTACACGTGTGAAGGATAAATAAACAGCCCGCCTGCTAACATGCAGGGGGCTTTTTTTATTTCTGGCGTTTTAAATTTTCATAGACCTGTTTCAATGCACCTTCAAATTTTCCGGTTTGTTTCGGTACATAGTATTGCTTGTTTTTCAGCGGATCAGGTAAATATTGCTGCTTCACCCAGCCGTTTTCGTAATCATGTGGGTATAAGTAATCGACGCCTCTTCCGAGTGCTGTGGCGCCTTTGTAGTGAGCATCCTTTAAATGAACTGGAACTTCTCCAATTTTCCCTGTACGAATGTCACCAAGTGCCGCATCAATCGCCTTATATGCCGAATTAGACTTAGGAGAAAGACACAGCTCAATCACTGCGTTCGCCAGCGGAATCCGTGCTTCTGGGAAACCGATTCTTTCTGCTGTTTGTACTGCGCTTAACACGCGGGGGCCTGCCTGCGGACTGGCTAAGCCAATGTCCTCGTAAGCCATCACGAGTAATCTCCTTGTAATGCTTTCAAGGTCTCCTGCTTCGATCAGTCTGGCAAGGTAATGCAGCGCCGCATCTGTATCAGATCCTCTAATGGATTTTTGAAAAGCCGAGAGGACATCATAATGAGCATCACCATTCTTGTCATGTGAGAAGCTCTTTTTTTGTAAGCATTCTTCTGCTGCGGCAAGAGTGATTGTGATATGCCCTGTCTCATCAGCTTTTGTCGATAAGACAGCGAGCTCGAGTGCATTTAAAGCAGAACGCACATCTCCTCCGCATCCATTGGCAAAATGATTCATCGCTTCATCGTCCACTGTCACCTCATAGCCGCCAAGCCCGCGATGCTCATCCTGTAAGGCTCTTGTTAACGCAGCTTTGATTTGCTCTGTTTCAAGCGGCTTCAGCTCGAATATTTGTGTCCGGCTTCGAATGGCAGGATTGATCGCATGATAGGGATTAGCCGTTGTTGCCCCAATTAAAATGATCATGCCATTTTCTAAATAAGGAAGAAGAAAATCCTGCTTTCCTTTATCAAGCCGGTGGACTTCGTCTAAAATAAGGATCACCTGGCCGCTCATTTTCGCTTCAGCGGCAACAGCTTCCATATCCTTTTTGTTATGAATGACCGCATTCAGCGTTCGAAAAGCAATGCTTGTACTGCCAGCAATCGCGGTTGCAATCGATGTTTTGCCGATGCCCGGCGGTCCATATAAAATCATCGAGGATAAATGTTTTGCCTCGACCATTCGCCTAATAATTTGACCTTCTCCAACAAGATGCTCCTGCCCAATAATGTCTTCAATATGACTTGGGCGCATCCGGTACGCTAAAGGTTTCATAATTATCTCTCCTATAGCAATGTCTTGTTTGTATAGAGTACCGAAATTTCTTCAAATAGAAAAGGGATTCGTCCTTCTATCATGCTCAGAACCCGTAAATGAAAGTTGGCTGAAAGTATGATATAATTGCTTTTGGTCTATATATCAGCGTATATGAAATCAGAAAAATAATTGATGACATAGAATAGAAAACGCAGAGGTGTTTAACTTGAAAATATCAACTAAAGGCAGATACGGTCTGACGATCATGATCGAATTAGCCAAAAAACATGGCGAAGGCCCTACATCATTAAAATCAATCGCTCAAAACAATGATTTGTCTGAGCATTATTTAGAGCAGCTTGTATCACCACTCCGCAATGCCCGTCTTGTAAAAAGTATCCGCGGAGCGTATGGCGGCTATGTTCTTGCACATGAACCAAACGAGATCACAGCAGGTGATATTATTCGTGTATTAGAAGGACCCATTAGTCCTGTTGAAGTCATCGAAAACGAAGAACCAGCAAAGCGTGAACTATGGATTCGTATTCGTGATGCAGTAAAAGACGTACTAGACAATACAACTCTTGAAGACTTGGCAAGCTACACAGATGACGGGGATCAAGACTCGTATATGTTCTATATTTAGATCAGAGGTGTACCGGAAATGGAACGAATCTATTTAGATCATGCGGCCACTACGCCGATGGATCAGCGTATTGTGGACAAGATGATGCCGTACTTTACAGAGATATTTGGCAATCCCTCTAGTATTCATTCATATGGGCGCGAGGCAAGAAAGTGGCTCGATGAAGCAAGAGAAGTCATTGCAGGAGAATTACACTGTAAACCGCAGGAGATCATCCTCACAAGCGGTGGAACCGAGGCGGACAACCTGGCAATTACAGGTGTTGCCATGGCAAGACAGCATGAAGGAAAACATATCATCACAGTGAAAACAGAGCATCATGCGGTGCTGCATACATGTGAACGCCTAGAAAAACTAGGATTTGAAGTGACATATTTAGATGTGGACGAAACAGGATTGATTCATCTTGATCAATTAAAACAAGCATTGAGAGATGATACAATTCTTGTGACCGTCATGTACGGCAATAATGAAACAGGTGTGATTCAGCCAATCAAAGCCATTGGCGAACTTCTGCGTGATCACACGGCTCATTTTCATACAGACGCAGTGCAGGCGTTTGGCACAGTGCCTATTGATGCAGCAGATCTCCATATTGATCTTTTATCTGCTTCTGGCCATAAGCTGAATGGTCCGATGGGAACAGGTTTTTTATATGTAAACGAAGGCGTGAAGCTTTCTCCGCAAATATTCGGAGGCGAACAAGAAAGAAAGCGCCGTGCTGGCACTGAAAATGTGGCAGGAATTGTTGGGCTTGCAGAAGCTGTTCAATTAACGAAGCAAAATAGAAGAGAAAAAGCGATGCATTATGGTAAGCTCAAAGAAACCATGCTGCAAGTATTCGAAGAGGAATCTCTCAATTTCTCTATCAATGGACATCCGAAAGAGACATTGCCGCACATTTTAAATGTTCATTTCCCGGGCGTCTCCATTGAATCGCTGCTTGTGAATTTAGATATGGAAGGAATTGCTGTTTCAAGCGGATCGGCATGTACGGCTGGATCTGTCCTTCCTTCGCACGTGTTAAGCGCCATGTATGGCGAAGAAGCAAAAGAGCTGACGTCCTCAGTCAGAATAAGCTTCGGTCTTGGGAATGAAGAGGATCATGTGAAGCAGGCGGCACGTAAGATAGCGGCTGTTGTCAAACGCCTAGCCAAATAAATACTTCCTTTTGTTCGTGTGTGAAAAATGAAACAGCGAAGCACCTGAAGAACGAAACGCGCATGTTGTTTCATTGAAATTGGAGTTGATGAAGATGACAAAAAGACCAGAAGATACAAGAGTTGTGGTCGGTATGTCCGGAGGAGTCGATTCATCAGTTGCCGCTCTTATGTTAAAGGAGCAAGGCTATGATGTCATCGGCATATTTATGAAAAACTGGGATGACACTGATGAAAATGGTGTTTGCACAGCAACGGAAGACTATGAGGATGTCATCCGCGTATGTAACCAAATTGGAATCCCTTATTATGCAGTGAATTTCGAGAAGCAATATTGGGACAAAGTGTTTCAATATTTTCTTGATGAATATAAAGCGGGCAGAACGCCAAACCCAGATGTCATGTGTAACAAAGAAATTAAGTTCAAGGCATTCCTTGAGCATGCACTTTCACTTGGAGCGGATTACTTGGCAACAGGACACTATGCCCGTGTTGACAGAACAGGCGATGAAGTCAAAATGCTGCGAGGTCTTGATGCAAACAAAGACCAAACGTATTTCTTAAATCAGCTGACTCAGGAACAACTTGATAAAGTCATGTTCCCAATCGGTGATTTAGAGAAAAAAAGGGTTCGTGAATTAGCTAAAGAAGCAGAGCTCGCAACAGCAGCGAAAAAAGATTCAACTGGTATCTGCTTTATCGGAGAAAGAAACTTTAAAACGTTCCTTAGTCAATATTTGCCTGCACAGCCTGGTGTGATGCAGACAATGGACGGAGAAGTAAAAGGGGAGCACGATGGACTGATGTATTACACGATCGGTCAGCGCCAAGGACTTGGCATTGGCGGCAGCGGTGATCCTTGGTTTGTCGTTGGAAAAGACTTGGAGAAAAACATCTTGTTTGTTGAACAAGGCTTCCACAATCCACTTTTATACTCTGAAAGCATTTCAGCCGTTAATATCAGCTGGACTCGTCCTCATATTGTCGGAGAAAACGGTGAATTAACCTGCACAGCAAAATTCAGATACCGTCAAGAAGATCACCATGTGAAGGTCAAAATGACAGGTGAGCAAGAAGCGATGGTTATCTTTGATGAACCTGTTCGTGCTGTTACCCCGGGACAAGCGGTTGTTTTTTATGATGGCGACGAATGTCTTGGCGGCGGTACAATTGACGATGTCTTCAAAGATGGTCAAAAGCTGTCGTATGTGTAGCATGTTTCAAAACCTCAACGTCGCTGTTGAGGTTTTTTAATGAAAGGATGAGAGAGCGAATGAATCATAACGAAATCGGCATAGAAGCCTTGAATCAAGGGAATATCGAAAAAGCAGCTGAAGCTTTTACAAAAGCGATCGAAGAAAGCCCGAAGGACCCGGTTCCATATATTAACTTTGCGAACTTACTTTCAAGTATCAATGAATTTGAACGTGCTTTAAACTTTTTTCAAAAAGCAATTGAACTTGATCATACCGCAGCTGCAGCCTATTATGGAGCAGGAAATGTATATACGTTAAAAGAAGACTTTATGAAAGCGAAAGACTACTTTGAACAAGCACTAAAAGCCGGCATGGAAAATAGTGATTTGTTTTATATGCTCGGGCAGACGCTCATCAAATTAGAGCAGCCAAAGCTTGCGATGCCATATCTTCAGCGTGCCGTTGAACTAAACGAAGAGGATAATGAAGCAAGGTTTCAATTTGGCATGTGTTTAGCCAATGAACACATGCTGGAAGAAGCGGTGACAACTTTTACTGAAGTCATCACGCGTGATCCGCAGCATGCAGATGCCTTTTATAATTTAGGGGTTGCGTATGCGTACTTAGAGAAAAAAGACGAAGCACTTGAGATGCTGGGTAAAGCCATTGACGTGCAGCCTGACCATATGCTGGCACTACATGCGCAAAAGCTGATTCAAGAGGCAGAATAGATGGAAGGAGGGAAGACCTGTGCAGGAACATCCAGATCAAATGAAGCTTGAGGACGAACCGTTTTTAAAGGGGACCATTCAAGCCGTTATTTTCCATAATGAAAGTAATTTATACTCGGTGTTAAAGGTAAAAGTCATTGAAACATCGGAAAACTTAGAGGAAAAAACTGCATCTGTCACAGGCTACTTCCCCGCACTTCATGAGGAGGAAACCTACACCTTTTATGGCAAAGTGACAAGCCATCCGAAATTTGGTGAACAGTTTCAGGCCACTCATTTTCAAAAGGAAGTGCCGACAACGAAGCAAGGCATCATACATTATCTCTCAAGTGATTTATTTGAGGGGATAGGAAAAAAGACGGCGGAAGAAATTGTGGGACAGCTTGGCAATCAGACGCTTCATAAGATTATGCGTGACCCAGCTGTTTTGTATGATGTACCGCGCTTATCAAAAAAGAAGGCGGATAAGCTTGCCGCAGCGCTTCAGGAGCATCAAGGGCTGGAACAAATCATGATCAGCCTGAATCAGTATGGCTTTGGTCCGCAGCTCAGCATGAAGATTTACCAAGTATACGAGAGTGAAACACTGCAGAAAATCGAGGAAAATCCCTATCAGCTCGTTAAGGATGTTGAGGGAATCGGGTTTATTAAGGCGGATGAGCTTGGCGCTAGAACAGGCATCTCAGGAAATGACCCAGAACGGATTCGCGCCGCCTTGCTATATACAGTGGAGACAGCCAGTCTACAAGACGGTCATACGTACATACAAACGAAAGATTTGATCGTCGAAACCCGCAAGCTGCTCAACCAAACCGGCAATGATTACAAAGTGACTGAAATGGATGTTGCCAATCAGATCATTGCACTTGGCGAAGGAAAAGAAATGATCATTGAAGATGACCGCTGCTATCATCCATCCTTATTTTATGCGGAGCAAAGTGTCGCCAAACGCATTCAAAAAATCGTCTCCCAAACAGAATATGCAGATCAATTTCCTGAATCAGAATTCCTGCTAGCACTTGGCGAGCTGGAGGAGCGGTTAGGCGTCCAATATGCACCGACACAAAAGGAAGCGATTCAAAAGGCACTCATGTCCCCGATGCTGCTTTTAACAGGCGGGCCTGGAACAGGGAAGACGACGGTCATTAAAGGAATTGTCGAGCTTTACAGTGATCTTCACGGTGTTTCTCTTGATCCGAGTGATTATAAAAAAGATGAATCCTTCCCATTTGTGCTTGCGGCACCAACTGGACGGGCGGCTAAACGGATGACAGAATCAACAGGGCTTCCAGCTGTCACCATTCACCGGCTGCTAGGCTGGAACGGTTCGGAGGGCTTCTCTCATGATGAGGAACAGCCGATTGAAGGAAAGCTTGTCATCATTGATGAATCAAGTATGCTGGATATTTGGCTGGCGAATCATTTGTTTAAAGCGATTCCTGATCATATCCAAGTGATTATGGTAGGGGATGAACATCAGCTGCCATCTGTCGGACCAGGCCAAGTTTTACGGGATTTGCTTGCCTCAAAAGCCGTGCCGGCTGTTACCCTGACAGATATTTACCGGCAGGCAGACGGCTCAACCATTGTTGAACTTGCACATGATATGAAAAATGGTGTGCTGCCAAAGGATATCACTGCACGCTCAAAGGATCGGTCCTTCATTCAGTGTTCAGCTGATCAAATGAAAGAAGTTATTGAGAAAGTTGTCAGCAATGCTGCTCAAAAAGGGTTTTCAGCAAAGGATATTCAAGTGCTGGCACCGATGTATAAAGGAAAAGCAGGCATCAATGAGCTCAACAAAATGCTGCAGCACATTTTGAATCCTAAAAAACCAAAGGGCAGAGAAATCCCGTTTGGTGATGTGGTGTACCGGACAGGTGATAAGGTGCTTCAGCTTGTGAATCAGCCGGAGAACAACATTTTTAACGGCGATATCGGTGAAATTGTCTCGATTTTTTATGCAAAAGAAAATACAGAAAAAGAAGACATGGCTGTGATCTCCTTTGATGGAAATGAAATCACCTTTACAAAAAAAGATTTTCATCAATTTACACATGCTTATTGCTGCTCTATTCACAAATCACAAGGAAGTGAATTCCCGATTGTTGTGCTGCCAGTCGTCAGGAGCTACTACCGAATGCTTCGGCGGAATCTGCTGTACACAGCCATTACACGCAGTAAAAAGTTTTTAATACTGTGCGGCGAGGAATCAGCGCTGGAGTGGGGCGTGAAAAACAATGAGGATTCCCTCAGACAAACGTCCTTAACGATGCGGCTAGTACAAACCGAACAAATCATGGATGCAGAACTTGAAGCGCTCCAAAAAGAGCTTCCGTTTAGCGTACATGACGCAAATATTGGCATGGAGGGAATCACTCCATTTGATTTTATGCATGAGTAGAAGGTTCAGATTGTTGACAAAGGGCTAAAATGATTTTTATTTTAGCCCTTTGTCTTCTTTTAGCGTGAAAAGAACTTCACCCATTCCGTTCATGGAAGCCATTTCTTCGTATGAGTCATGAAGCAAACGCACACGATAAGACTGTTCCGCAAAAGGTGGTTGAGCACATTTTGAGAACATGCCGAGAACTTGAAGGAATGACGATCTATACAGATGAGCTGTCCCAATCGCTTGGTTCCATAAAAGATATTTGCTTTTTAGCCGGAGGCAGCTGCGGAGGATATGTGTTAGAGGGGAAAAAGAAAGACTGTGCACTCGTTCCATTTTCTGCTTTTGATCAGCTGACAGACAAAGGTTTGTATGTGAGCTGCCAGGAGGGAGTGGGCATGGATTCCTCTGCTCCATTCTTGTTATTTTCGAAATTAAAGAAGAAAATGATGCAGTCGCCTGATGGTGAAAATTTAGGCATTTTGGAAGATGTATACTTTTGCTCAAATTCGGGCACAATCGTAGCATATGAACTCTCGGATGGCTTCTTTACAGAGCTATCAGGGATTCGGAAACAGCTGCAGGCTGCCGGAACCTTGATGAACGTTCAAAAGGAAGCACTGGTTCTAAACCGAACGTAAAGAGGTGCTGATTATGCTCATTTGCCCAAATTGCAAATGTAAAGACATCGGAAAAATTGGGGTCAATCAATATTATTGCTGGGGCTGTTTTATTGAATTGACGCTGTCAAAAGGCAAAATATCTACACACCAAGTGGAGGAAGACGGGACACTAAGCAGCTTAGATGATCTGTTTAGTGACGATGAACGTTCAATTCAACTATAAGTGTTAAGGGGGAATTTCGAATGGGCAAAATGACTTCTTCACTATTAACGCTTGGTGCAGGTGCACTCGCATATCACTTTGCAAGCCGATATGATATGCCATCAAAGCGGGATATGAAAAAGCTAAGAAAACGTGTTATGAGAATGATGTAAACAAAAAGGGCTAAAATGATCTTCATTTTAGCCCTTTGTTTTGCGTGATAGCCAACCGGTCTATACGCTGGCATTCGCCAAGAGCGGATGTTCTTTTTATGCCTGCCTGTATTCTAATCGTCTTGCAAGAATGGATAAGCTGAAATTGACGACAAAATACATCATAGCTGCCAATAAGAAAATCGGCAGTAAATAGGATTGGCTTTGACCGTTTAATATTTGAGCGTGATGTAATAATTCTGGAAGCGCAATGACAACGGCAAGCGACGTATCTTTCAAAAGAGATATGAACTGACTGACAATTGGCGGCACCATTCGGCGCAGAGCCTGCGGCATAATAATCATTTTTAATGTTTGAATATAGGTTAAACCAGAAGACCTGGCTGCTTCGATCTGCCCCTTATCAATTGATTTAAGACCGCTCCGAATAATTTCTGACAGCATCGCGGATTCAAACACGGTTAAAGCCGCAATAGCAGAGGCTGTGATACTCAGCTTGATGCCGATCTCAGGCAATGCAAAATACGTGAAAAAGATGATCAGCAAAAGCGGCAGGTTCCGAATGGTTTCTACAACAACCGCAAGCACCTTTGATAAAACCGGAATTTGAGCGAACCGTAATGTGCCAACGACTAATCCAATGATAAAGCTCAAAATGATGGAGATAAAAGCCACTTTTAAGGTGACAGCAAATCCTTCAAGTAAAAAGGCGAGATGATCAGGCTGGTAGGCACCTATAAAATCCATGATGTTTCCTCCTTTCTAGTGGCTTCTTGCTAATCTTCTTTCTAAATAACCAACACCTAGACTGAGCGGAATGGTTAATAGCAGATAGAACATCGCAACAAAGATGTAGACATCAAACGTCACAAATGTTCTAGATGCAATAAGGTCTCCTTGATACATGAGATCAAACCCTGCAATGACACCTAAAATAGAGGAGTTTTTAACAAGGTTTATAAATTGATTCCCAAGAGGAGGAATGACGATTTTAATTGCCTGCGGCAAAATGATATACCGCATCGTCCCACCATATGACAGACCTGAGGCGCGGGCTGCTTCCATTTGTCCAAGGGGCACAGCTTGTATCCCTGCACGAATGGCTTCAGCAATAAAGGCAGAGGTATAAATGGCAAGAGCAATCGTACCAGCAGTAAAGCCATCTGCTACAATACCTAACACGGGTAAACCAAAGAAGAAAACAAAGGTGATCAATAATAACGGAATATTCCGAATAAATTCCACGTAAGCCGTCCCTAACCAGTTAAGCGGCCTGAGTGGCGCAATTCTCATAATGGCAATGAGTGTACCGATCAAAAAGCTTCCAATCAGAGCAATCACACTTGCACCAATGGTATATTTAAAGCCTTCTAAATAAAGATGAACATTTTCAGTGAGAATGGAAAACCGCAGCAATCAGTTCACTTCCTTCCTGATCAACAGGGGAGCCATGGAGCGGCTCACCTGAGGCATCGATCTTGACGAAACAAACGTTATTCTTTGATCCATTTTTTAAGAATCTTGTCATACTCTCCATTGTCTTTTAACGTTTTTAAGGCTTTATTGATCGCATCTGTTAATTCTTGATCGCCTTTTTTCACAGCAATGCCATAAGGCTCATCTGTAAAGGTGCCGCCGACCACTTCGTAATTTGAATCCTCATCTGCCATACCAAATAAGATCGCATTATCAGTTGTCAGCACTTGCCCTTGATTTGATTTTAATGCTGTAAAAGCCTCCTGATAGTTCTCAAATTCTAATACGGATGCTTCAGGTGCTTTCTCGCGGATATTTTGAGAAGAAGTAGATCCTTTCACGGCCAGCACCTTCGTTCCTTTTTTAAGATCATCAATGGATTGAATGTCGCTTCCTTTTTTCACAAGCAGTGATTGTCCTGCTTCAAAGTAAACATCTGAGAAATTGACTTCTTTTTTACGCTCTTCTGTAATTGTCATGGTCGCAACAATCGCATGGATATCCCCTTTTTGAAGCAAAGGAATTCTTGTTTTAGATGTCACTTCCTTAAATTCTGCTTTTCCTTCATCGCCGAGTATTTCTTTTGTAATGGCTTTTGCAATGTCAATATCAAATCCTTCAATATCACCGCTGCTCGGATTTTTTAAACCGAATAAACGTGTGTCATTTTTTACACCGAAAATGATTTTTTTGTCTTTCTTAATGGCTTCTAAAGAACTTCCTTGTTTTGCATCAGTTGACCCTTTTTCAGTAGATCCACAAGCAGCCAAAGCGGCGATGCAGCAAGTCATAAAGAGCAGCAGGCCAAAGCGTTTCATTTTTTTCATCAAACCATTCCCCCTAGTGATTTAATATACGGCTTAAAAATAATTGAGCACGTTTCTCTTGCGGTTTTTCATAAAATGCAGCCGGTGTTGATTCTTCAAGAATTCTGCCTTCATCAATAAAGACAATACGGTCAGCCACTTCGCGGGCAAAGCCCATCTCATGTGTGACGACAACCATGGTCATGCCTTCACGAGCCAGCTGCTTCATCACATCTAATACCTCGCCGATCATCTCTGGATCAAGTGCAGATGTCGGTTCGTCGAAAAGCATCACCTCCGGCTTCATCGCAAGCCCTCTTGCAATGGCAACGCGCTGCTGCTGTCCGCCCGAGAGTCGTGAAGGGTAGGTGTCTGCCTTTTCAGGAATGCCGACTTTATTTAAATAAAATTCAGCTGTTTCCTTTGCTTCTTCCTTGCTCACTTTTTTGACCTTCATCGGCGCAAGCATAATGTTTTCAAGCACCGTCTTATGCGGATAGAGGTGAAAATGCTGAAAGACCATTCCGATATTTTGCCTGACAAGATTGATGTTGGTCTTCGGATGCTGAACAGACACTTGGTTGACGAGAACTTTTCCCGCATCAATGCTTTCAAGACGATTGATACACCTGAGCATCGTGCTTTTACCAGACCCTGAAGGACCGATGATCACAACAACCTCCCCTTTTTGAATATGTAGGTTAATGTCCTTAAGTACATGGAACTGGCCATAATGCTTGTTGACTTCTTCGAATGTGATCATGAAGAACCTCCTCTTGTGTTTCATTGGCTAAAGCTAAAGTGGATTCTAGCACAACTTGTGTAAAAAGAAGTAAATAATGGAATATTTTCTGACGAGATTTTACAGCAAACAGTGACTTTGGATGGAGCTGTATGTTTCATGTGTATTCATTTTTAACAAAGTTAGGACAAATTTTATTTACGTGGATAATTGCAGAAGATGGTTAAACAATAAGAAAAGAGGTGAAAAAGGTGAAGAAACGTCCGATCCAATTTCTAATATATGCTGCAGGGGTCCTGCTTGTCCTTGCATCCTTGCTCATTTTACTGCAGCTCGACGAGTTATGGATGCCTGTTTTTTTATTGCTGAAGGCGGTTCTCATTCCGCTTCTCATCGCTATTTTTATTTCTTATCTGCTTTATCCGATTGTGGAAAGACTGCATGCACGAGGGCTGCCGAGAACAGTCAGTCTCTTACTCATCTATGTCCTGTTTTTTGGCGGGATTGGTTTTGCGGTATATAAAGGAGCGCCTGTTATGATCGCACAGTTAAATGAGCTGTCAGAACAAATTCCTGTCATCGCTGAAACGTATAATGGCGCATTATCACATATTCATCATCATACGAGCCACTGGCCTGACGGACTTCATGACCGCTTGGACCGCTTCATTGTTCAATCGGAGACATATGCAGCCAATAGCGCTGAGCGGATGATTCTTAGCTGTAAAGTTTTATTTGATTACGCTTTAGTTGCAGCACTCATCCCTTTTCTTGTTTTTTATATGGTAAAAGACATGAACACGATGAAGCGGGCGGCATGGTATTTAACGCCGCCGTCATTTAGGAAGAGGGGGCATGCCTTTGTGAAAGCAGTGGATGAATCGCTTGGTGATTATATTCGAGGGCAGCTGCTTGTCTGTTCTTTAATCGGGGGTGCAGCAGCCATTGTGCTTTGGCTTTTTCATATCCCGTATCCGCTCGTTCTTGGCATGCTGATAGGAGCAACGAACGTGATTCCGTATTTTGGACCGATAATTGGCGCAGTTCCTGCCATCTTTATTGCGTTTACTATTTCGGTGAAATCGGTCATCATTGTATTGATCACAGTAGCAGTGCTGCAATTTTTAGAGAGCAATGTTCTCAGCCCGATCATTGTAGGACGAAGTCTTCATATGCATCCTGTCGTTATTATGCTTGTCTTGCTTGCAGGAGGGGAGCTGTTTGGCTTAATTGGGATGATTTTAGCTGTACCAGCAGCTGCGATTATCAGGGTGATCATTGTGCAATATATCCTGATGAGACGAAGCGTTCATTGACAAGACGAGCCGAGTTGTCTATAATAATTTCGATTCATACATATTGAAATTCAATGACGGACCCGAGTACGTTAAAAAGCTGTTGCAGAGAGAGGCTTTATTTGCTGAGAAAAGCCTTATCAGACCTTTAACGGAAGCTAGTCCCGAGTGCAGATAAACACTGCCGCTCTCTTCCGGCGTTATCGGATGTGAAGGTGATAGACGAATGTGTCTATAATCAGGGTGGTACCGCGAGAACATCTCGTCCCTGTGTAAGTCGTTTTGTGCTTGCATAGGGCGGGATGTTTTTTCGTTTGTGTGGAGATTGATGAATGATAAGGGAGGATTTTTGAATGAAAACTTTAACTTCAGCTCAAGTACGTCAAATGTTTTTAGACTTTTTTAAAGAAAAAGGACATGCTGTAGAACCGAGTGCGTCACTTGTACCGCATGACGATCCAACACTTTTATGGATCAACAGTGGGGTGGCAACATTAAAAAAATACTTTGATGGCCGCGTCGTACCTGACAATCCGCGTATTTGCAACGCGCAAAAATCGATTCGTACGAATGATATTGAAAATGTAGGGAAGACAGCACGTCATCACACGTTCTTTGAAATGCTTGGCAACTTCTCTATTGGTGATTATTTTAAAGAAGAGGCCATTGAATGGGCGTGGGAATTCCTCACAAGTGAAGAGTGGATTGGCTTTGATCCGAATTTGTTATCTGTGACAGTCCACCCAGAGGACGAAGAAGCATATATCCTTTGGAGAGATAAAATTGGTGTGCCTGAAGAACGTATTATTCGTCTTGAAGGCAACTTCTGGGATATTGGCGAGGGCCCAAGCGGACCGAATACAGAAATTTTCTATGACCGCGGTGAATCATACGGTGACGACATGAACGATCCAGAATTATATCCAGGCGGAGAAAACGAGCGTTATCTAGAAGTATGGAATCTCGTGTTCTCTGAATTCAACCATAATCCAGATGGATCATACACTCCACTGCCGAAGAAAAACATTGATACAGGGATGGGCCTTGAACGAATGGTATCTGTCATTCAAAATGTGCCAACGAACTTCGATACAGACCTTTTCATGCCGATTATTCGTGCAGTCGAAACCATTTCTGGAGAAAGCTATGGTTTGGCGAAGGAAAAAGATACAGCATTTAAAGTCATTGCTGACCACATCCGGACAGTTGCCTTTGCTGTAAGTGACGGAGCACTTCCTTCCAATGAAGGCCGCGGATATGTATTAAGACGTTTGCTGCGCCGCGCTGTGCGTTATGCAAAAACGATCCATATCCACCGTCCGTTTATGTATGATCTAGTGCCAGTTGTTGCTGAGATCATGAAGGATTTCTACCCAGATGTACAAGCAAAAGAAGAATTTATTGCGAAAGTCATCAAAAACGAAGAGGAACGTTTCCACGAAACACTGAACGAAGGGTTAGCTATTTTGTCAGAAGTGATTAAAAAAGAAAGAGACAAAGGAAGCTCACAGATTTCAGGTGAAGATGTATTTAAGCTGTATGACACGTATGGATTCCCTGTCGAGCTGACAGAAGAATATGCAGAAGATGAGAACATGACAGTTGATCGAGAAGGCTTTCAAGCGGAAATGGAGAAGCAGCGTGAACGGGCAAGAAATGCGAGACAAGATGTCGGCAGTATGCAGGTTCAAGGCGGCGCATTAGGCGATATTAAAGTGGAAAGTACCTTTGTTGGCTACGAAAATTTAACTGCGGATACTCGCATTATCGAATTGCTTCAAAATGGTGAAATTGTCTCGGAAGCACATGAAGGAGACACGGTGCAAATCTTGTTAGATGAAACACCTTTCTATGCGGAAAGCGGCGGACAAGTAGCGGATAAAGGAACACTAAAAAGTGCAGAAGCCATCATTGAGATCAAAGATGTGAAAAAAGCGCCAAACGGTCAGCATGTCCATGAAGGAGTCGTTGTAAGCGGTACGGCTCAAAAAGGTCTCGAGGTCACTGCTGAAGTGGAATCAGCTCTTCGAAAAGGGATTGTCAAAAACCATACAGCGACACACCTTCTGCATCAGGCGCTCAAAGATGTATTAGGAAGCCACGTAAACCAAGCAGGTTCATTGGTAAATGAAAACAGACTTCGCTTTGATTTCTCTCACTTTGGACAAGTGACGAAAGAAGAATTGTCTCAAATTGAAAAAATCGTCAACGAAAAAATTTGGGAAGGCATCTCTGTTGCCATTGACCTGAAACCAATTGCTGAAGCAAAAGAAATGGGTGCAATGGCGCTCTTTGGCGAGAAGTATGGCGATATTGTCCGTGTTGTCCAAGTGGGCGATTACAGCATCGAGCTATGCGGCGGCTGTCACGTGCAAAACACTGCGGAAATCGGTTTGTTTAAAATTGCATCTGAGTCGGGTATTGGTGCTGGAACACGCCGTATTGAAGCTGTGACTGGTAAAGGCGCTTATGAAGAATTAAATGACCAGCTGGCGATTTTAGAACAGGCAGCAAATGAGCTGAAGTCAAATACGAAGGATGTACCAAAACGGATTGCTTCATTACAGGCAGATTTAAAAGAGGCTCAAAGAGAAAACGAATCTCTCCTTGCGAAATTAAGCCAAGCAGAAGCTGGCTCTATTTTAGAGAAAGTGACAGAAGTTGGCGGAGTGAAAGTATTAACTGAAAAAGTAAATGCTAAAGACATGAACCATTTAAGAACAATGGTTGATGACTTAAAAGCTAAATTAGGATCAGCTGTCATCGTCCTGGGAGCCGTTCAAAACGGAAAAGTAAACATTTCAGCAGGAGTAACAAAAGACGTGATCGAAAAAGGTCTGCATGCAGGGAAGCTTGTGAAGCAAGCAGCTGAAATCTGCGGCGGAGGCGGAGGCGGACGTCCAGACATGGCACAAGCAGGCGGAAAACAACCAGAAAAGCTTGAAGAAGCACTGGCAACTGTCGAAGAATCTGTCAAATCCGTTTTATAATCAGGCAATGTAGTGTAGAATAATGGTATTAGATGAGCGGTTAGAAAAAAGCTTGCTAGTAGAATGTTGGAAGAGAGGTGCAAGAAGCAGTGAGTTCATTTGATAAGACAATGAAGTTTAACTTCTCTGATGATTCAGCTGAAACCAATGTGAATGAAGTGCTCATTACAGTTCATGACGCACTCCAAGAAAAAGGATACAACCCGATCAATCAAATTGTCGGATACTTGCTGTCAGGCGACCCTGCTTATATTCCAAGACATCAGGATGCACGCAACCTAATTCGTAAACTAGAACGAGACGAATTAATTGAGGAATTGGTTAAATCGTACTTAGAGACACATAAAGAGGCGTAAAACATGAGAATTTTGGGCTTAGATTTAGGCACGAAAACCCTTGGTGTTGCGATCAGTGATGAAATGGGATGGACAGCGCAAGGGGTTGAAACAATTAAAATTGATGAAGCAGGCGGAGACTTTGGTCTCAGCCGCCTGTCTGAGATCATAGCGGAATACGGAGCGGATAAAATTGTACTTGGCTTTCCAAAAAATATGAACGGTACGGTCGGTCCTAGAGGCGAAGCCAGCCAATCATTTGCGAAAGTGCTAGAAAACACGTACAATGTTCCTGTTGTGCTTTGGGACGAGCGTCTGTCAACAATGGCAGCGGAAAAAATGCTCATCTCTGCAGATGTGAGCAGACAAAAGCGTAAAAAAGTCATTGATAAAATGGCGGCTGTCATGATCCTGCAAGGATATTTAGACAGCTTAAATTAAAATGAGGTGAATCAAATGGAACACGGAGAAAAGCAAATTACAATCGTTGATGATAATGGAAACGAACAGCTTTGCGAAGTACTATTTACTTTTGAAAGCGACCATTTTAACAAATCTTATGTCCTTTACTACCCAATTTCTGAACAAGACAATGAGGAAATTGAAATTCATGCATCAAGCTTTACACCGAACGAAGACGGTGAAGATGGCGAGCTAGAGCCGATTGAAACAGATGAAGAATGGGACATGATTGAAGAAACGTTAAATACGTTCTTAGATCAAGAAGACGAAGAATAGAACAAATAAAAGGCCTGTGAACAGATCTTCTTGATCTTTCTTCACTGGTCTTTTTTTACGATCAATATGTTAACTTAATTTTATTTTATGTTGACATAATGAATTGTACCTTTTACTCTGTTTTTAACAATAAATTGAGTGAGGGGCATGGAGATTGAAAATACAAGATATGATGCAAATAGCGTTAATGACAGCGGTCATCGGGATGTTAGGCTTGATCCCGCCGATTTTACTTACATTTACACCTGTACCGATTACATTGCAAACCGCAGGTCTTTTGCTTGCTGGGGGGCTGTTAAAGCCAAAACAAGCACTGATCAGTTTATGTCTTTTTCTTTTGGTTGTGGCAGCAGGCGCACCTCTTTTGTCAGGCGGGAGAGGCGGGATAGGGGTCTTCTTTGGTCCAAGCGGTGGTTTTCTTCTTGCTTATCCTGTTGCTGCCTTCATGATCAGCTTATGGGTGAACCGGCTGAAAAAAGTAACCGCACTGCGTCTTTTTGTGATCTATGCGGTTTGCAGTATTGTGATTTTGTATATGTGCGGCATCCCCTTTCAAGCCATGATGATGCATATTAAGGTGTCGCAGGCCGCTTTCCTTAGTTTGATTTATCTTCCAGGTGATCTCATCAAAGCGGGAATGTGTGCTGTCTTTACGGTCAAAATCATACAGGCCATGTCATATCGAAATTGGGATCTGCATAAAGGGAGGCGTGCAGTTTGAACAGAATAACGGAAAGCTATGCAGTACATGCAGAAATGAAACCAGATCAGATTGCCATCATAGATGAGCAAGAAAGCATTACATATCAAGATTGGTACGAACGTGTACAGAGATCAGCGCAGTGGTTACAAGGAACGGCTCATCAGCAAAAAAGAATCGCTTTTTTATTATCAAATGGTGCTTCTTTTTTGCAAATATTTGCGGGCGCTGCTTGTGCAGGGTGGACAGCCGTTCCGCTTGATCCGAGATGGAGTCATGAAGAATGTGTTGAAAAGCTCTTGTTAAGTGAGGCGGATCTCGCCATTATAGAGGATCGATTGATGAAAAGATTTGAACAAAGCAGCGTAGACATACCGATTATTTCTTTATCTGAATGGAAGGAAAGAATGAGCCTTCTCACAGACAGTCCAGATAACAGCTGCGATACCGAGAAGGATCCTGTCTTTTATATGGGATTTACGTCAGGATCAACAGGCTCACCGAAAGCCTTTATTAGGCGTCAGCAGTCGTGGATCGAGAGCTTTCGAATGACCACCGCTTCATTTGGAATCACTCATCAAGATCATGCTCTTATATTAGGTACACTCTTATCCTCTCACTTTTTATATGGTACCATCAGTACATTATACTTTGGCGGCACAGTGACGCTTTTAGAAAAATTTGTGCCAGTAAAAGCGAAGAAAGCCTTAGAGACAGGTGATATCACCGTGATGTATACTGTCCCAACAATGACAGAAACGTTACTGCAAATCGATGCTTTTAGAGGGGACAATCCGCTTCTTGTCATGTCATCGGGAGCAGATTGGAGCAGCTCTTCAAAAGAACAGCTCGTCACCAACTATCCACATGTCACTTTTTTTGATTTTTATGGCACATCAGAGTTAAGTTTTGTCTCTTATTTGTCTTCAAATGATTTTCTGCAAAAACCTTCTTCTGTTGGACGGCCTTTCTCCTCCATTCAAGTAGAAGTAAGGAACCCCGATCAATCTGTCTGTCAGCCAAATGAAACAGGGAGGATTTATGTGAAAAGCCCAATGACTTTTTCAGGCTACTTACATGAGGAGAAACCGCCGCAGGAGTGGCTGACAGTTTACGACATGGGATGGTTGGATGAAGACGGTTATCTGTATATGAGCGGTCGTGAGAATGGCATGATTGTCTATGGAGGACTGAATATTTTCCCAGAGGAAATTGAGCGTGTGCTAAATGAACAGCCAGAGGTAAAACGGTCGATTGTGGTTGGCGTTCCTGACCCATATTGGGGTGAAATCCCTGTTGCCATACTGGAGCAAGTGCCGCAAATAAAGGCGGTTCGACAAGCTGTTAAAGAAAAGCTGGCGGCCTACAAGGTACCAAAAAAATGGCTTGTGATTGATCAAATGATTGAAACATCCGGCGGAAAAATAGCCCGCGCGAGCATGAAAAAGTGGGCGGAGGAGCAATTGTCATGCAAGCAGTGATCGTAGAAGCAAAACGAACACCCTTCGGTGACAAAAATGGGATGCTGAAAAATTATCGCCCAGAGCAATTAGCCGCTCCCCTTATCCGGCATTTGTCTCAGATCATGACACCGGATGACGTCATATTAGGCAATGTCGTCGGAGGCGGTGGAAATATGGCCCGTCTGTCCTCATTAGAAGCAGGTCTTCCTTTACACGTTCCTGGTATGACAATTGACAGGCAGTGTGCCTCTGGTCTTGAAGCGATCCGAACAGCTTGCGTCATGGTTCAATCGGGGGAGGGCACGATGTATATCGCTGGCGGGACTGAGAGCATTTCCAGCTCACCAATGAAAGAGAGAGCACGCTTTTCACCGGAGCGGATAGGAGATCCGCATATGGGAGAAGCAGCAGAGCTGACCGCGTCGGCATTTTCTGTTACGAGAAAAGAACAAGATGACTATGCCCTTTTGAGCTGGGAAAGAAGTTTAGCGGCATTCACACATGGTACATATTCAGAAGAAATCGTTTCGATTGACGGGATGAACATAGATGAAGCGGCTGCTAAAATAAGACCGATGGCAAAGCTGATCAAGCGGGCAAAGTCTGTATTTTTACCGGGAAAAGGAACTGTGACTGCCGCCAATAGCTGTAAGGAAGCAGACGGAGCAGCCGCCGTCGCTGTGATGGAAAGATCGCTAGCGGAAGCAAGTGGATATAAGGTGATGCTACGGTATGCCGGAAGTGCTGTGACAGCGATACATCCTCATTTTCCAGCTGCTTCACCAATTGATGCGATCAAGAAGCTTTTACATCAAGAGAACATCAAGGCAGAGGAAGTGGCGCTATTTGAAATCAATGAAGCGTTTGCGCTGAAAGCTGCACTTATTGCCCGGACGCTAGGGATACCATATGACCGAATCAATAGAAGAGGCGGTGCACTTTGCCTTGGGCATCCTTACAGCGCGTCAGGAGCTGCTATGATGGTGAGATTATTTTATGAAGGGCGCGCCTTACCGAATGGAAGCTATGTCATGGCTGCTATTGGAAGTGGTGGCGGCATTGGTTTAGCCGTGTTATGTCAAGTTCTGTCATGACATGCATAAGCAAGGAATTGCCGAACTCCGTCGAATCATGTACTATAAAAGCTAGATGTGAGGAGGGCCATGCATGTTTTCAGAACAAAAGAAACGACCATTCTTCAAGAGAAAAATGGGGATCGTCCTGTTATCTGTCCTTGCTGTCATCATCATTGCAGCATTATCAGGCTTTTTATATGTTAAATCAGCACTCGGACCGGTCGATCAAAAAAGCAAACAAACCATTAATATTCATATTCCAAATGGGACATCTGTCCGCGAAATTGCAGGCATTTTAAAAGAAAATGGGCTCATTTCGAATGACACGATTTTCACTTATTATGCAAAATACAAAAAGGCGTCCGGCTTTAAAGCGGGATATTTCCATTTAAAACAAACAATGGACGCAGACACGCTGATCAAAAAGCTGACATCTGGCGGGACAGATTACGCCTTTCAGCTTGTGATTCCAGAGGGAAGACAGCTGTCTGATATTGCAGTCATTATTGCAAATCAGACGAATTTTTCAGCGAAGGAAGTTGAAGCGAAGCTGGATGATCCTGCTTTTATTCAAACGTTAATGAAAAAATATCCGAAAACCGTGACATCACAAGTGAATGGAAAACAGGTGAAACATCCGTTGGAAGGTTATTTATTCCCTGCTACGTATCCATTTTATCGTGAGGATGAATCGCTCGAAACGATCATTGAAACGATGATTAAACAAACAGATCAATACGTGAAAACGTATGAAAAAGACATGAAAAAGAGAAACATGTCCATACATGATGTGTTAACGATGGCTTCACTGATTGAAATGGAAGCAACAGAAAAGACAGATCGGGCAAAAATCTCAAGTGTATTCTATAACCGGTTGAAAAAAGATATGCCGCTTCAAACTGATCCAACCGTTCTTTATGCACTTGGTGAGCATAAAACCCGCGTGTATTACAAAGACCTAAAAGTGAAATCTCCTTATAACACGTATAACAACAAAGGGCTGCCGCCTGGACCTATTGCAAATGCGGGTGAATCCTCTTGGAAAGCCGCACTGCTTCCAGAGAAAACGGATTACGTTTACTTCCTTGCGAAGAAAAATGGAGAAGTCGTATTTACGAAAACGTTAAATGAGCATAATAAAGCAAAAGCGAAATACATCACAGGCAGCAATTAATGGACAAGTGAATCGAAAAAGACTGTAGACAATATGAGATTGCCTGCAGTTTTTTTCGTTGGAATCTCCATTTTATAGGTTCGCAATTGCCACTTCTTTGTGGTAAAATATATCGGGTTGTTTTTACTTAGATGAACGAAAGATTGACGAGAAAGAGAGCTGCAATAGGCAGGACTCTTCTTTTTCAGGTCATGAAGGAGCTAGACAGATAATGACTATCGAAGATGATCGAATAAATGATTATATTGAACATTTAATTCACCCAAGTCCTGATGCAATCGCTCAATTAGAGATCTATGCAAAAGAGCATCATGTACCAATTATGGAAAAGGTGAGCATCGAGCTTTTATTGCAGCTGCTTTCGATGAAACAGCCGAAGAAAATTCTTGAGGTCGGGACAGCGATTGGCTATTCAGCAATTCGAATGGCAACAGCTCTTCCAGATGCTGAGATTTATACGATTGAGCGAAATGCAAAGCGCTATGAAGAAGCAACACGGAACATTGAGGAATTAAAGTTAAAAGAAAGAATACACGTGTTTTTTGGTGATGCGATGGAATCGGCTAAAACGGTCCAAACGATGGCGCCCTATGATGTGATCTTTATTGATGCCGCAAAAGGGCAGTACAAGCGTTTCTTTGAATTGTTTGAACCGATGCTCGCTCACGACGGAATGATTATCACAGACAATGTCTTATTCAAAGGCTTAGTGGCAACGAATTATGAAGAAGAAATTGAAGATAAACGAAAAAAACAATTAATTGGAAAAATTGATCGATACAATCAATGGCTCATGTCAAACCCTGATTTCCAAACGTGCATTATTCCAGTTGGAGACGGGATCGCCATTAGTACAAAAAGAGGTGACCAATCATGAAGAAACCAGAATTGCTTGTGACGCCAAGCAGCGTGTCAGACGTACTGCCATTAATTGAGGCAGGAGCTGATGCATTCTTAATAGGCGAACAAACATACGGTATTCGTCTTGCAGGTGAGTTTTCAAGAGAAGATGTGAAACAAACGGCTCTGCTTGCACATGCCCATGACAAAAAAGTGTATGTAGCGATGAATGCGATTTTTCATAATGACCGCGTGCAGCTGCTTGGAGATTATTTAACCTTTCTCGATTCATTAAGCGTGGACGGCGTCGTCTTTGGAGACCCAGCCGTGATCATGGCCGCAAAGGAAACAGGAGTGAACCTGAATCTTCACTGGAGTACAGAAACGACTGGGACAAACTATTACACTTGTAACTACTGGGGCAGAAAAGGCGCATCGCGTGCTGTTCTTGCAAAAGAGCTGAATATGGACAGTGTGATCGACATCAAAGAAAATGCTGAAGTGGAGATTGAAATTCAAGTCCATGGCATGACATGTATGTTTCAATCGAAACGTACGCTCATCGGCAACTACTTTGAATACCAGGGCAAACAAATGGACGTCGAAGGCAGAAATATGGAGGAAGGGCTATTCCTGCATGACCAAGAGCGTCAAAACAAATATCCTATTTTCGAGGATGCAAACGGAACACATATTATGAGTCCAAATGATGTGTGTATGATTGACGAATTAGAAGAGTTTGTTGACGCAGGCATTGACTCATTTAAAATTGACGGAATTTTAAAGTCACTTTCTTATATGACAGAGGTGACATCACTTTATAGAAAAGCAATTGATTTACTAACGACTGACAAAGACGCGTATGAAGATCAGAAAGAGGACTGGGTGAAGCGGATTGAAGAGATTCAGCCAGTGAATCGTTCGATTGATACAGGGTTCTTCTTTAAAGAAACGGTTTATTAAGATAAGAGGAGGCAGAGGAAATGGCATTATTGAAAGATGGTATTTCTGAAATGATTGATGGGAAACGTGTCATTACAAAAAAACCAGAACTGCTTGCACCCGCAGGAAACTTGGAAAAACTGAAAATTGCTGTACATTACGGAGCTGACGCTGTTTTTATTGGCGGGAAAGAATTTGGACTTCGCTCAAATGCAGATAACTTTTCAATTGAAGAAATGGCAGAAGGTGTCGCATTTGCAAACAAATATGGCGCACGCATTTATGTGACAACAAATATCTTCGCCCACAATGAAAACATGGACGGGCTGGAGGAATACCTTCAAGGGATCGAAGGCGCTGGAGTAGCAGGCATTATCGTAGCTGATCCACTGATCATTGAAACATGTAAACGTGTTGCGCCGAAGCTTGAAGTCCATTTAAGCACACAGCAATCTCTTTCAAATTGGAAAGCTGTTCAGTTTTGGAAGGAAGAAGGGCTTGAGCGTGTGGTGCTCGCACGTGAAACTAGTGCGTTAGAAATTAGAGAAATGAAAGAAAAGGTCGATATTGAAATCGAAACATTTATTCACGGTGCGATGTGTATCGCATACTCTGGCCGCTGCGTGCTCAGTAACCATATGACGGCAAGAGATTCTAACCGCGGAGGCTGCTGTCAGTCCTGCCGCTGGGATTATGATCTTTATAAACTAGAAGGTTCTGAGGAAGCGCCTTTATTTGGTGAGGAAGATGCGCCATTTGCAATGAGTCCAAAAGATTTGAAGCTTGTTGAATCCATTCCTCAAATGATCGAAATGGGAATTGACAGCTTAAAAATCGAAGGACGGATGAAATCCATTCATTATGTTGCCACTGTTGTAAGTGTATACCGCAAAGTCATTGATGCGTATTGTGCTGACCCAGACAATTTTGTCATTCAGCAGGAATGGTTAGATGAATTAGATAAATGCGCAAACCGTGACACAGCACCAGCCTTTTTCGAAGGCGTACCAGGAACGGATGAACAAATGTTTGGCATCCATGGGAAGAAAACGACATTTGATTTCGCAGGTCTTGTTCTTCATTATGATGAAAAAGAACAAATCGTGACATTGCAGCAGCGTAACTTCTTTAAGCAAGGCGACGAAGTCGAATTCTTCGGACCAGAAATTGAGAATTTCACGTGCAAAATTGAGACGATTTGGGATGAAAAAGGAAATGAACTAGATGCTGCTCGTCATCCGCTGCAAATCGTCAAATTCAAGCTTGATCAAAAAGTATACCCTAGCAACATGATGAGAAAGGGGAAATAACAGCCACATGAGGAGTAAACCAGTTGTCATTGGTATTGCTGGCGGCTCGGGTTCGGGTAAAACGAGCGTCACCAATTCAATCTATGAAAAATTTAAAGGACATTCCATCCTCATGCTTCAGCAAGATCTATATTACAAAAATCAAAGTCATATGCCATTTGAAGAGCGCCTGCTCACGAACTATGATCATCCGCTTGCATTCGACAATGACCTGATGTTTGAGCATTTGGAACAGCTCCTAAGATACGAATCCATTGAAAAACCAATATACGATTTTAAACTAAATACACGTTCAGAAGAGACGGTTCATGTTGAGCCGAAGGATGTCATTATCGTTGAAGGTATCTTTGCGCTCGAAGACGAACGTTTGAGAGACTTAATGGATATTAAACTGTATGTTGATACAGATGCAGACCTTCGCATCATCCGCCGCATTTTACGCGATACGAAGGAAAGAGGCCGGTCGATCGATTCTGTGATTGAACAATATGTATCTGTTGTCAGACCGATGCATAATCAATTCATTGAACCGACGAAACGATACGCCGATATCATCATCCCAGAAGGCGGCCAAAACCATGTGGCGATAGACTTAATGGTGACAAAAATTCAAACGATTCTTCAAAACCGAGCAGAGTAAATGGTGGAGAAGAAAAAGACCTTTACAGTGTAAAGGTCTTTTCAGCATCATCTTACCAAACTCTCACAAAAACTTGTCCTAAGACAGACGTTCCTTTAAAAAGAGTGATAGTGGCATGGCCAGTTGAATGAGCGGTTACTACTCCAAAAGAGTTAACAGATGCAACTCTCTGGTTGTCTGTCCAATAACGTGTTGCTGCAGCATTATAGACTGAGCACTCCTGACCAACTTTCATAGGTAAATCGTAATTTTGAATTGAAATCACATCTAATGTTTTCAATCCAGAAGTGCATATATTGTTATTGACTGTGAAATCCGCTGTTTCTTTGGCCGAAGCCATGCCCATTAGTGAAAAAGATAAGGTAGAGATGGATAGAACAGAAACAATTGTTTTCTTCATGTTCATTTAAAACACTCCCTAGCATGTATTTGGTCTTGCATTGATAGAATTCAATAAAAACCAAATATTCCCTTGTCAATATTTGTTAATAATGTGTGAACATTTATAAAAGCATCATTCTCGGAAAGAATCTTAAGGGTTTGATATGATAAGAAAACAATGAAGAAAAGAAGAGATGGAGAAATCACTACCACATAGCGAAAGAATGAAGTTGAAAAAGTATATTAAAAAAACGACAAACAAATCATCACAAATTTTCAAACAATTCTTGATCAAAATGCAATTTTGTAATAATATAGCATAGACATATCGTACACTGACCATATTATGTATTGGAAGATGGAGAATGGATAAGCTATTCTTCTACATATGATCGAAATGGCCGAACGAGGTACAGGAGCTTCCTGTGCCTTTCCACAGTTTGTGCGATTTTAGACCGCTGCAAGTGGTCCTGTCTAATAAAAGGCATAATAGTTGCATCTAAAAGGGACGCCATGTAAGATGGACTTTTACGAATATGGTACAGAAGGAATGAGGGCCTGAACATGTCCTCATTCTTGTATATTTCAGTCGTCACTCACGTGCAGAAAGTTTGTATGATGAGGATTAATAGAAGGAGTGAATGATTCATGGCACAAGAGAAAGTATTTCCAATGACAGAAGAAGGAAAACGTAAATTAGAAGAAGAGCTTGAATATTTGAAAACGGTTAAACGTAAAGAGGTTGTAGAGCGTATTAAAATCGCTAGAAGTTTTGGAGACCTCTCTGAAAACTCGGAGTATGATTCTGCTAAAGAAGAGCAGGCGTTTGTAGAAGGCCGTATTACAACGCTTGATAATATGATTCGTAATGCTAAAATTATCGAAGATGAAGGAAACTCAAATGTGGTTTCACTTGGTAAAACGGTGACATTCGTTGAATTACCAGACGGGGAAGAAGAGTCTTACACAATTGTTGGAAGTGCAGAAGCTGACCCGTTCGAAGGCAAGATTTCAAACGATTCACCTATTGCAAAAAGCCTTTTAGGTAAACAAGTAGACGACAAAGTAACCGTTCAAACACCTGGCGGAGAAATGTTCGTCCAAATTGTAAAAATTTCATAATCACGTTTATCAGGTAAACACCTCGTCCACAATAGGGACGAGGTGTTTTTATGCGCAAAAAAAGAAGAATTCAATGGACAGGTGCGATTATTTTTATACTATTGCTCGGTCTTCTGATGAGACTGGCAGAAATTCAGCTGTTCTTCACAGAATCGTTTTCAAAGCTTGATATCAATTTAATACAAGAAAGTGTCAAACAGCGAACAGAAGAAGTCGTTATTTCAGACGGGCGCGGTGAGTTTTTAGATCGAAACGGCCAAGCACTTCTTACAAAAGAACAGCCTGCGGTTATCTTATTTCCTTTCCTGCAATATGATCTTCCACGCTTACAGCAAACCGCCTCTATTCTTGAGATGGAAGAGGATGAACTCAAAAAACAGTTAACAGAAACGAAAAAACCTCTCATTTTAAAAGATGACATCACGAAAAAAAAGCTGAAAGACATCAATGATATGAAATATTCGGGTGTGTACGGCGTATATATGAAAGAGAAGGACAAAAAAAGACTTGCCCTCCACACATTAGGTTTCACAAGCGAAAATCCAGAACTATTGAGAAAGCGTTATCCTGACAAAAAAGAGCTTTCCATACGTACTGAAATCGGCACATTTGGGCTGGAAAGCACCTTTGACGAATTTCTATTACCCGAGCAAGACACAAAATTGTTATATCATGTGGACGGAAGGGGAAACCCTTTGTTCGGTATGGACGTCAAATATACAGCAGAAGCTCATTCCTTTTATCCACTTCAGGTACAGACAACAATAGATGAAGACATGCAGGCTGAAATGGAGAAGGTGCTCAAAGAACAAGGCGTTGAAAAAGGCGGTGCCGTTCTGCTCGACATTGAAAAAAGCAGTGTACTGGCGATGGCGAGTACCCCAAATGTCACAAGTAAAAACCGGCATGAGGCAAGAAATTACATGCTGACAGCCATTGCACCAGGCTCTGTCTTTAAAACGGCTGTACTTGCCGCAGCAATCGAAAAAAATCTTGACCAGCCACAAACCATGTATGACTGTCGAAAGAATTTATATGGAGAGCCTGAAGGAAAACAGGAAGTGCTGAATCTGACGGACAGTTTCTCAGAGAGCTGCAATTATACCTTTGCCACACTTGCTGAAAGGCTCATTCAAACAGATGATCAAATCATCGAAAAGACGGCTGCAAAGCTTGGACTCATAGATCGAGCTGGCTGGGAAGGGGATGTCTATCATAAGCAGCACTTCAAACAGTTTGATCGTGAAGAAACAGGCAGTGTGTGGGGAGATAAAAGAGACAAGCATGTCAAAAAAGCCATTGCACAAACCGCAATAGGACAAAAAAATGTGAAAACGACGCCTCTGCAAATCGCGAATATGATGGCTACGATCGCAAGAGGAGGAGAACGAAAAGAAGTGAAAATCGCAGAAAAAGTGCTGTATCAAAACGGAACAACGATGCTGTCCTTTCAAAACAAACGGCCTGAAGGGGGCAGCATAGACCGCTATACAGCTCAAAAGCTGCAAAAATTCTTAAGGCAGGTGGTGACCTCTGACAAGGGAACTGGAAGAAGGTTTCAAGATTTGCCATACGATGTAGCGGGAAAATCAGGTACTGCCCAAACCGGCAGTCAAGACAAAAAGGGGAATCCGCTTTATCATAAGTGGTTTGCTGGATACTTTCCGGTAGAAAAACCAAAATACGCCCTTGTTGTTGTTCACCTTGATGAGACAAGTGGCCGGGCTAAGACAAATGATGCGTTTTATGATATTGTAAAAAAGGTCAATGAAATTGAAAAGAAACAGACATAGAACATCCCTTCATGACATGTTAGAATAGTAACGACTTAGGGAACAGAGGCAAAGGAGTGCAGAGATTTTGAGTAGAAATTCTCGATTTGAACATCGTGATAAGCGCAGAAAGGCAAATATGGTGCTTAACATATTAATTGGTATCGTTGTGGTGCTTATTTTGGTTGTCGCATCGAGTTTGTTAATTTTTAATAAGCCGAAAGATACAGATGTAGCGAAAGAACCATCAAAAACGGCACCTGCAACAAGTGAAAATAAACAAAACTCACAAGAAGATGTGAAAGATCCAAAGAAAGACACATCCGATGATTCAGATGCAAAAAAAGATGATTCATCTGATCAAGACGACGAAACGAAGAAGACAGATGATGAAGAAAAACCTAATAAAGATGCGTTAAAAGACGCCAAAGAAACAGATGGCGGCAAAACGAGTGATGTAGACAAAACATACGAAAATGATGACTGGGAGCCTGTAGGAACAGAGCAATCCGGTTCACATACAGCAACCTATGATTCCAGCTCAAAAGACTGGAAAGAAATGATCAAAGCCATGTCCTATGCGACAGGAATTTCAGAAGATCAAATGACCGTTCTTTGGTTAGGAAATAACGGAGGTCCTCAAGATGCAAAAGGAACCATCCGTGATAAATCAACAGGTGAACGCTACCGCGTGGAAATTACGTGGGTAGATGAAAAAGGCTGGAAACCTGTGAAGGTTGAAAAATTAAGATAAACATGAAAAAAAGATAGCAGATTGTTGACAAAGGGCTAAAATGATGTTTATTTTAGCCCTTTGTCTTCTTTTCAGCGTGATAGAAAACCTTTGCAGTCTAGGAAGGACGAGTACTGGAGCGGAGCGAATTTGACATTCGTGAGCACCGGCACGCAGAACTGACAACGAATGCGAGGGTTTGTCTACACGCTGAGATAGCAGATATGCTATCTTTTTTGTTTAGACATTCGCTTTAAAATGAACAACTGCTGTATACAAAATCCGCTCATCGATCACAGTCGTTTGATGACTGACAGAATGAACAGTCAGCAGAATCGCTTGATTATGTTCAATTTGTTTTTGGATCTTTTGTTCAAGTTCTTTTAAAGATGTTGCTTCAAAAAATTCTATTTTATCCTTTAAAAAATCCAGCTGAAAATCCATTTGATTCACCTCTCTATACTCTTCATTCATCTTAATCTCTCTCCCTCAGAAGGGCAAATGTTTTTCGGTTTCTCCCAGTATTTTTTAGTAGGAAAGAAACAGAAGTTGTGGTAGGATAGGAACTGTTCGACGGAATAAAACATACTATACGCATAGGAATAAATAGATAAAGTGGAGGGAAAGAAAATGGGACGTGAATTTCTTTCTTTATTTGATCATTGGGCTGACTCTTATGACGACACGGTAATTGGTCATGACGAGCAGTATAAAGAAGTGTTTCGCCGGTATCCGGCTATTTTAAAAGAGATTGTCCGCCTTTCAGGCCAAGACGTTCTTGAGTTTGGAAGCGGTACGGGGAATCTAACAGCGCTGCTCCTTGCAGCTGATAAAAACGTGTTTGGTGTTGAACCATCAGATGCCATGAAGAAAGCGGCTCTTCAAAAAGGACTGCCAGATCTATTTCATGATGGGGATTTTTTATCATTCCCAGCGCCGCCTTTTGAGCCAGATACGATCGTCAGTTCATATGCATTCCATCATTTAACGGATGAAGAAAAAAAACAAGCCATTCACACCTATAGCAACATCCTTCACTCAGATGGTAAAATAGTTTTTGCTGATACAATGTTTCAAAATCAAGCAGCACATCAAGCTCAGATCGACAAAGCGAGAGCCGCAGGGTTCGATCAGCTTGCAGAGGATTTAGAAACGGAATATTATCCATCCATTGATGTGCTAAAGCAAATCTTTGAAGAAGAAGGTTTTAGCACGTCCTTTCATCAAATGAATGATTTTGTTTGGATCGTAGAAGCGAAGAAAAGGGAATGAAAGGATGTTTTTGATTTGAAAATCGCAGTTATAGGTGCAATGGAAGAAGAAGTGACGATTTTAAGAGATCAACTAAAAAATGCTACACAAGAAAACATCGCTGGGTGTGAATTTACAACAGGTGTTTATGAAAATAAAGAAGTGATTTTATTAAAATCAGGAATTGGAAAAGTAAATGCAGCGGTCAGCACAACATTACTGCTTGACCGCTTTCAGCCAGATTATGTGATCAATACAGGATCTGCTGGCGGTTTTCACCACTCATTAAATGTAGGTGATATTGTCATCTCTACTGATGTGAGACATCATGATGTAGATGTGACCATCTTTGATTACGAATATGGACAAGTGCCGGGACTTCCAGCTGCTTTCATTGCAGATGAAAAGCTTGTGAAGCTGGCAGAAGAATCTGCTTTAGAAATTGATCATATTCAAGTGGCAAAAGGAACGATTGCAACAGGAGATTCGTTTATGAATGATCCGGATCGTGTAGCGTTTGTGAGAGAGAAGTTTCCAGAGTTATATGCGGTGGAAATGGAAGCCGCAGCCGTTGCACAGGTCTGCCAGCTCTTTGGTACGCCATTTGTTGTCGTTCGTGCGCTATCCGATATTGCAGGGAAAGAATCCAATATCTCCTTTGATCAATTCCTTGAGCAAGCAGCGATTCACTCAACCGACCTTGTCTTGCGTATGATAAAGCAAACACAATAAAAGAAGGGGTTTCCCCCTTCTTTTCCATGCAAAGGAAGGGAATCATATGGCTGTCATAAAGGATATTACTGAATTAATTGGCCGCACACCGCTTTTAAAGCTGTCAGGGATTGGCGTCCCAGAAGGCGTTGAGGTGTATGCAAAGCTTGAGATGATGAATCCAGGTGGAAGTATTAAGGATCGTTTAGGTGACATGCTCATCAGAGAAGCATTAGCATCTGGCAAACTGCGTCCAGGCGGAACTATTATTGAAGCCACTGCTGGAAACACAGGAATTGGGCTTGCCCTAAGTGCAAGAAAGCATCAATTGCAGACCATTTTTTGTGTACCAGAACATTTTAGTCAAGAAAAACAACAACTGATGAAGGCGCTCGGTGCAGAGATTATTCATACGCCGAGAAAAGAAGGCATGAAGGGTGCGATTGATCGAGCCCTTGAATTAGAGGCAAGCCTTGACAATGCCTATTGTGTTTTACAATTTAAAAACCAAGTAAATCCATTGACTTACTACAGAACGCTCGGTCCCGAATTATGGTCCGACTTAAAAGGGAATATCGATGTATTCGTGGCGGGAGCAGGATCTGGCGGAACTTTTCAAGGTTGTGCCGCCTATTTAAAAGAGCAGAATCAGGCGTTAAAAACAGTGGTTGTGGAGCCTGAAGGATCAATTTTAAATGGAGGGGATCCGGGTCCGCATAGAACGGAAGGAATTGGCCTTGAATTTATCCCAGATTATATGGAGCAGGCTTTATTTGATGAGATTTACACTGTCAGTGATGATGATGCGTTTCGAATGGTGAAAGAAGCAGCTGAAAAAGAAGGTGTTCTCATCGGCAGCTCTTCTGGTTCCGCTTTATTTGCCGCTTTAGAGGAAGCAAAGAAAGCAGCACCTGGGACAGTCATTGTCACCATTTTTCCTGACAGCAGTGAGCGATATTTAAGTAAAGGAATTTATGAGGGAGGAAAATAGAATGAAACCAAAAACAATGATGATTCACAGTGGAACAACGGGTGATGAGAGAACAGGCGCCGTGTCTGTGCCGATTTACCAAGTGAGTACTTATAAGCAGCCGAAAGCAGGCGAACATACGGGGTATGAATACTCCAGAACAGCAAATCCAACAAGAACTGCCCTGGAAACAGTCATTCGTGATCTTGAAGGAGGAGCAAGCGGCTACGCATTTGGTTCAGGGATGGCAGCCATTACGGCTGTGATGATGCTGTTTAACAGCGGAGATCATATTGTGCTGACAGATGACGTGTACGGCGGAACCTACCGCGTCATCACAAAGGTGCTAAACCGCATTGGCATTACTGCAACTTTTGTTGACACAAGTGATCCTGAAGCAGTGAAAAAAGCCATTTTACCTGAAACAAAAGCCGTTTACATTGAATCGCCAACCAATCCTTTACTCAAAATGACGGATCTAAAAGCCATCGGCGAATTGACAAAGGAAGCCAACATCTTGATGATTGTCGACAATACATTTTTCACACCGTATTTCCAAAAGCCGATTGAATATGGCGCAGACATTGTCTTGCACAGTGCGACTAAGTATTTAGGCGGCCATAGTGATGTTGTAGGCGGGCTTGTCGTCACAGCGACGAAAGAGCTTGGAGAAGAACTGCACTTTGTTCAAAACTCGACAGGCGGAATTCTTGGGCCGCAGGATTCGTGGCTTCTCATGAGAGGGATGAAAACGCTTGGACTACGAATGGAAGCACATCAACAAAATGCACAGAAAATCGCTGAGTTTTTAAAGCAACATGCAGCCGTCACACGTGTTTATTATCCAGGTCTCGATACTCACCCTGGACATGAACTTGCGAAAACACAAGCATCCGGCTTCGGCGGCATGATCTCTTTTGATATTGGAAAAGAAGAACATGTCGATGTATTTTTAAGCCAGCTTAAGCTGTTTACAATCGCAGAAAGCCTTGGAGCGGTTGAAAGCTTAATTTCTGTCCCTGCCCGGATGACCCATGCGTCCATTCCAAAAGACCGCCGGGAGGAGCTTGGTATCACAGATGGTTTAATTCGTATTTCCGTCGGAATTGAAGATGTGGATGATTTACTACATGATATCAAGCAAGGACTAAGCGCACTGGCGAATGGATAGATTTACATGCTCCTCGCTTTCTCTCACTATGTTAAGCTATGAATAGACATTGATAACTGGAAGGTGAAACAAGTGAAGAAAAAGTGGAGTGATTTAGTGACAGATTACAAGCAGTACGCTTTTATTTTGCTTGCTGTCAGCACCTTTTTATATATTGGTACGATCTTACCGAACCAGCACATCGAAGCATCTCCAAAAATGGTGATGTTGGGAATAGATTGTGTTTTCTTATTAGCAGCTTTTGTTTGTGTTAAACGCGCGATTTTCTTTCAAAAGAAACTGCAAGAATTAGATGAAGATTAATTCGAAAGCCTCCTCATTTGCCTGAGGAGGCTTTTTTTATTGTATTGGACAATCGGACAAGAATAACTGTAGAAATTTAGTCAAAAACACAAAATTCATCTATATTACTAAAAACAGGTTTACAAAATGGTGCTTGCTGGATATACTTACAAAGTAATTAAAAAAACGTAAAGGAGGCTGAAGAATATGTTATTCGTATCTACTTGTGATCAATTCAACCAACAATTTCATCATGTCATCAGCCTGTGGAAGAGTTCGTGTCCTTCCTTTGCCTTATACGGTGCACGCTTCAAAACTGTTTAAGTAAACGAGGATTTCACACGTATCATCCATTGCAGGTTGGAAGACACTGTCTTTTGATCTGCATTTTTGTGTGCCCGCAGGTCAACTGATAAAGAAGATCTGCGGGCTATTTCGCGTGCTGCGAACTGAAGGGAGGTGAGCGTATATGACAATCCATTTATTTTTTATTACTTTGACGATTAAGCGGAAATACAAGGACATTGAGACCGTTCTTTACGAACAAGAAGTCGAAACAATTTATGAAGAAATGAAACAGAAACAACTAAAGTATATGAACTAAAACAGGAAATGAAAAATGTGAAAAGGAGGAGATTGACATGTTTATGATGCTTGCAATGCTTGATTGTTATACGATGGAGAAGGACCAGGTTTAGACACGCTCCACATTGATCACCTGCACATATGATACCGTAAAAGGTGATTGTGAGGTGATCAATGAATGTCGATGTCACCATATATGAGATTTCCGTCTGTGGGGCACGGGTATGCATCTATTCCGCATTCCTTAAAGCACGGATACGGCAATCCATACCGCATGCAAAGAGAGCAAGAGGAAATGCTCAGACGTTATATGTATCAGTACCGGACTTATTGGTATTAAAGAAAAGGAGCAGGAAACCATGACGTTTCCTGCTCCTTTTACGTTAGCAAATCCAGCTTGCACCAATGATGATCAACAAAATGAACAGTACAACAAGCAATGCGAATCCGCCTGCAAAACCGCCACCGTAGCCACCGCAGTAGCCTCCAGAATAACCGCCAAAGCCCATAATCTAGCACCACCTTTATCTAATCAAGATACATTTATAAATTATGCAGCTCATGCAGAAAACGAAATCAATCTGAGCACAAATAATGAAAACGCCTATTCAGGTTAAAAAAATTTTCACTTTCTGCGAAACATTTTCTGAAAAGGAGCGTCTTATAAGAGACAAATAAATTAGGACTAGGTCTTAATTTTTGTAAGGTGAGAGCCGATATGAAAAGTAAGGAAATTTGTAAATAGTTTTATTTACTGGTGAAAAGCAGGTGTTAACATTGATTCAAAGCTGGATTGGAAAACAAATGAGGGAACCAAAAGGCTTGTTCTCAAAATGGGTTGCCCGCTATATGGAAAAAAATCATCATAATATCAATGAATGGACGATTCAACTCTTAAATATACAAGAAAATGACCGAATTTTAGAAATTGGGACTGGAAGAGGCATCACCTTATCAAAGGTAGCTGAAAAACTTGACCGCGGAAAAGTATATGGAGTGGATGCCTCTCGCCATATGATTAAATATGCAAAAAGAAAACATAAGAAGCTTGCGGAACAGGACAAAGCCGTCATTACGCTTGGTAAGGCTGAGCAATTACCTTTTGAAGACAGATCATTCAATAAATTATTTACGGTGCAGACGATCTATTACTTGAAGGATATTGAGCAAGTCATGAAGGAAGTGTACCGCGTCCTTCAAGTGGATGGAGAAGTATTTTTATCTTTCCAAAAGCAGGAGCTGATCAACGAACAAAAACGGTCAACATCTTTTTCATCGTACAGTGAAGAAGAGATCAGCCGTCTGTTTTCAGCATATCACTTTAGAGAAGTCTCGGTTTATCACTATGATACATACATCTGTATCAAAGCCTTAAAATGATGAAAATATTTCCCAGGTAATGAACAAGCACTCAAAAAAGAGGCTCTTCGTCAGAGGAGCCTCTTTGCCTGCAATAAAAAAAGGTTCTTCATCAGAAGAGCCTTTTGTATGTGATATAGGCGCCAGCCAGGTGTGTAAGGAATGATAGTATATATAAGGAATTTGTTTGTCGATTAAGGATACCTGTCTGGCTTATTTCTTATATCGACACCGTTCTGCAAAAGTTTAGCTTTTTTTTCAATATTTTCTTTTTTATTTCGCTGAAAGACACATTTTTCTTTCTCACATAGACATGTGACTCCCTCTTTTTCACATAATGTGCTGTTTGAAGAAGGAAATTGCTTAAGAAATAGAGAAAATTGTAGAGACTTCATTTTTAAACAAAAGGGAGGAATGAAATCATGTCGGGAAACAAAGGTGTCGTTTATAAAGGAGCAGGAAAAGTAGCAGTTGAGGATATTGGATACCCTGATTTGGTCTTAAAAGACGGCCCGGGTGTACCTAAAGCCAATGTGGGGCGCAAATGTGAGCATGGCGTCATTTTAAAAGTAGTGACGACGAATATTTGCGGAAGTGATCAGCACATGGTGAGAGGGCGTACGACTGCACCTGAAGGACTTGTCCTTGGTCATGAAATTACAGGTGAAGTCGTGGAAGTTGGGCGAGATGTAGAGTTTATTCAAAAAGGAGATCTCGTGTCCGTTCCGTTTAATATTGCATGCGGACGCTGCGTCATGTGTAAGGAACAAAAAACCCATGTGTGCTTAAATGTAAACCCGGACCGCCCTGGCTCTGCCTATGGATATGTAGATATGGGCGGATGGGTTGGCGGCCAATCCGAGTATGTCATGGTTCCATATGCAGATTTTCAACTGCTCAAATTTCCAGACAAAGATCAAGCGATGGAAAAAATACTTGATCTCACGATGCTTTCCGATATTTTCCCGACAGGTTTTCATGGTGCTTATACGGCTGGAGTAAAGCCTGGTTCGACCGTATATATTGCAGGTGCTGGGCCAGTAGGTCTTGCAGCAGCACATTCGGCTCAGCTTCTTGGCGCATCTGCTGTGATTGTTGGAGATCTGAATGAGCAAAGACTGGAACAGGCAAGAAGCTTCGGCTGTGAGACGATCAATCTACGAAAACATGATCGAATCGGCGAACAAATTACGAATATTTTAGGGGAGCCAGAAGTTGATTGTGCCGTCGATTGTGTCGGCTTTGAAGCTTCGGGTCATGGAGACCAGGGAGAAGCACCAGCAACTGTTTTAAATACGATTATGGATATTACTAAAGTTGGCGGCAAGCTTGGAATTCCAGGGCTTTATGTCACAGAAGATCCAGGAGCAGTGGATGCCGATGCAAAAGTCGGTTCTCTGAAAGTGCGAATTGGACTTGGCTGGGCGAAAGCTCATACCTTTGTGACAGGTCAAACCCCTGTTATGCAATATCATCGCAGTCTAATGAAATCCATTTTAAGCGGCAGAGCACAGATCGCTAAAGCCGTCAATGCGACCGTCATTGACCTTGATCAAGCCCCTAAAGGATATAGTGACTTTGATTCGGGTGTGGCGAAGAAATTTGTCATTGACCCGCACGGGATGCTTTCTCGATAATTTTTAACATGAAAGGAGCCGCTCAATAAAATGGGACGGCTCTTTATTGTGGAAAATCACATAGAATATACAAATCCATTTCAAGGGGGAGGAATTAGATGAATTCAGATCAAGCCAAAAGAAGGGTTGTAGAACAATTTGGGAGAAATGCAGAAAAGTATGTGACGAGTCAAACTCATGCAAAGGGAGCAGACCTGGATCTAATCGTTGAATGGACAGCTCCAAAAGAAAGCTGGATCGTCCTCGATATAGCAACTGGTGGCGGGCATACCGCAAAAGCATTGGCTCCATATGTGAATCAAGTATTTGCGACGGATTTAACGAAAGAGATGCTTTCTCATACATCACTTCATTTAAAAGCGTATCCACAAATTTTTTATGTAGTAGCGGATGCAGAAAGCCTTCCTTTTTTAGATGGCACATTTGATATGGTCACATGCCGAATTGCAGCACACCATTTCCCGCACCCTGAACAGTTTGCCAAAGAGGCATCTCGCGTATTAAAGTCAAATGGTCTGTTTTTCTTTATTGATAATGTTTCGCCAAATGATGAAGAGCTTGCACTATTTATCAATGAGCTGGAAAGATTGAGAGACCCAAGTCATGTGTCCTGTCTATCTACAGAACAATGGCGGGAATTGTTTTATAAAGAGGGAATAAAAGAAGTAAGATCAATGGAACGAAAAAAACGTTACCCTTTTCAAGAATGGGTCAAGCGAACAACGAAAACTTTAAAGGAAGAAGAGATCGTTACAAAATACATGCTAGATGCTAACGAGAAAATAAAGCAATATTATAGATTGAACATGACAGAGGATCAAATAGAATCAATAGAGGTGGATGACTGGATTGCTCTTTTCAGGAAAGAATAAAAATGTCGATTAAACTTTGTGGAAAAAGCAGGGTCAAACATTTGTGAGTGGTGATCCCCCTTCTGTGATGTAATATGACTGAAATTAGTATTTGATCCGCATATATTGATTAAAAAACTTACAAGAACCTCTTGTAAGTTTTTTTGTGTTTTCAACATTTATAAAAGTCTGTACTATTCTCCTGCATTCCGTAACATGTTAAAATGAACGGATTGGAAATATTGATATTTAGTAGAATTTTATACCATATATTATAATTTGATTGGATGGTAAATATTTTTAGGTTTTTTATGTAAGAGAACGATATGCCGAATAGAGGAGAGAGATAGGTTGCTAAAAGTACATGACATTAAGAAAAATTATGAGAATAAGCAGGTATTAAAAGGGGTAACCTTTCACTTAAAAAAAGGAGAATCATTTGGTCTATTGGGACCGAATGGTGCTGGGAAATCCACATTAATTGGCATCTTGACAGGGCTTATCCGAGCAACTAGCGGCTCTGTAACGATTGAAGGTTTAGATTTAAACAAAGAAACAAATAGAGCACAGCAAATGATTGGTATTGTCCCGCAAGAGATCGCGTTATATTTACATTTGACAGCAAAAGAAAATTTAATATTTTGGGGGAGAATGTACGGACTCAAAGGAAAGGAGTTAAAAAGCAGAGTACAAGAAACACTTCAGTTAATTGGTCTTGAAGATAGAGCAAATGACAAAGTGAAAGTATTCTCTGGAGGAATGAAAAGAAGAGTGAATATCGGATGCTCGATTTTGCATCAACCGAAACTATTAATCATGGATGAACCGACTGTAGGTATAGATCCACAATCAAGAAATCACATACTAGAAACAGTAAAAATGTTAAATAATGAAGGGATGACAATTATATATACTAGTCATTACATGGAAGAAGTCGAATATTTATGTGAAAGAATGGCTATTTTGGACCACGGATCGATCATTGCAATGGGGGATCAACATGAATTAAGTGAGCTTGTCGGCAATCAAAGGGAAATTATTTTTACTATTAAACGTGAACATGGACAGAGCGAAATAGATCGTGTTTGCCAATACATACATGATGAAGATCCGTTAAAGGAAATCGTGATTCATGGAAATCAAATTAAAATATTTGATCAACATCCTCAGCAGCTATTAAGTCGTCTCATTCAAGGTGTGACTGCATTAAATGTTCAAATTATTTCAGCAGAAATCGTAGAACCAAACTTAGAAAATGTTTTTTTATATTTAACTAGTAAAAAATTGAGGGATTAGGCTGTTTGGAGGTGAGCATATGAGCATTTGGGTTGTACTGAAAGATCTATTATTGTTTTTTAGGGATAAGAAAAGCTTTTTTACACTTTTTTTTATGCCTATCATATTAATTGCTATTTTAGGTGCAGCATTTGGAGATAACATGCAGAAAGATAGTGAAATCAAGATCAATTCATTTCGAGTAGGAATAACAGATCAAGATAAGTCCGCTACAAGTAAAATGTTTCTTTCAACAGTGTCTAAGAGTGAACTAAGTGACATATTTGATGTGAAGGTCACCTCGAAAAATCAGCTAGAGAAAGATTTAAATAGTAGAGACATTACAATGGGGATAATCATCAAGCCGAATTTTGAAAAAAGTCTATTGAATCATGATCATGTGCAATTGAATATTTTGAAAGGGCCTAATTCAAACTTACAGGAAATGGTTCTGGAAAATGTGGTTTTGAAATTCTTTCAAAATTATCATATGAATCGTATTCTGGTGCCGTTGAATCAAGGTAAAGAAGTGGAGATCGTGTCTGATCAACTGAAAAAAGACCTGGTGAACGAGAGAAATATTCATATCAACAGCCAGCCGATTACATCCTTCCAATACTACGCAGGCGGGATGGGTGTGCTTTTTTTATTAATGACTGTTGTTTTTCTAGTTGGAAGTATGATAGAGGAAAAAGAGGAAGATGTTTATAAAAGGCTGATTGTATCAAAATTAAGCAATACTAGTTACATCGTTGGGAAGTTATTAGGTATTGTTTTGATGAGTATGATTCAACTTGCGGTCATTATTTTATTTACTAGTTTTGTCTTTAAGGTGAACTGGGGAGAGCCTTTTACTGTTGTTATGATCGGATGTAGTTTTATATTAAATGCTGCGGGTTTCGGGGTGCTGATTGGTTCTTTTATCAATAGAGAAAAAACGTTTAACAGTGTGGGGATTTTAGGAACTCAAGTGTTAGCTGCTTTAGGTGGGAGTATGGTGCCCTTATACTTATTCCCGCAATGGGTAATTGATATCAGCTATTTTTTACCTAATTCTCTTGCACTTCAAATGTTTTTGAAAAGTATGGCAGGTGCTGATTTTAGTGAAATTCAAAGCGGATTATTACTTAGCTGTGGGATGGGACTAGCTTTCTTCATCATTGCTTTATTAAGAATGTCTTTTGAAAGGAAGCATCGTTATGCATAAAATATTAGCCATTATAACGTTAAAGTTAAAAGAAACATTAAAGTCCCCATTGACCCTCATTTTTTTATTTGTTATGCCAATCGTATTTAGTTTTATCTTTGGCAGTACCGCATCTGATTCAAAGAAACCTACAGTTGCTTTTATTCTAGAGCCTAGTCAAGGGAAACTGGATCAAGAAATTTTTCAAATTCTCGAAAAAAACACCAAATTTCTCTGGGTAAAGGCGACTGAAAGAGACGCAAAAGATTTAGTATCTGAAGAAAAGGTAGTGGCGTCTGTAAAAGTCGCAAACCAATTAAAGTCCCATCTAAAAGAAAATAAAGAAATTTTTGATGTGACAGTTTATAAGAAAACTGAAGAATATGCAGTCTTATCTCCTTATTTAAAAGAGACAGCTACCATCATTTATCAAATCAATCAGGGTGTGAAAGAGCAGAAAAGTGTTTCTCTCACTAATGCATTGAACAAGTTAAATGAATCTGGCACCATTTCATTGATTGAAAAAAATCAAGATGATCAAGCAAGCCAGCAGCCAAATTTAATACCGCTTGGCTTTACCATTATGTTTATGATGTTTGCGATTTCAAGCTCTGTGTCATCTATTCATTTGGAATATAAAGATTATACATGGCAAAGATTGCTTTCGAGTCCAATTCATAAAATATATGTGCTTCTGGGCTATTTAGTGGCTTATTTCCTCCTTGGATGGATACAACTGGGTGTTCTTTTGACTGTCCTATCTGTGTTCTTTCATGTGTACTTAGGCAACGTAATTCATATTCTAGTGTTTGGATCATTTGTTATAGGGCTAGTCGTGAGTTTAGGTTTTATGATTGCCACCTTATCTCATACAAAAAAGCAAGCTGAAGTATTTAGTGCAATTGTTATTGTAGGATCGTGTATGCTGGGTGGTATTTATTGGCCTTTAGATATCGTTCCAGACATGATGAAGAAGATCTCTTTGGCTATACCGCAAACGTGGATGATGTCTGGTTTTGGTGAGATCATGAGTGGTACGGTCAACCAATCAATCTTATTATTAGACATAACAGTTTTAGCAGCTTTTACGATTGTTTTTATGGTGATTGGTTTGAAAAATATTAGATCCTATTAATCATTTTTCTTCGTTCCATTTGAGTTTTTAAAAAATCCCTCTATTGCTCTCAATTGCGATAAAGGGGTTTTTTATTCATGCGTACTCCTCAAAATGATATGATAGACGACAACATCTCATGGAGAAAGGATTGGATGAATGATGAATTTTCAACATAAAACCGTCATCATCACAGGCGCAGCCAATGGTATTGGTGAAGCGGTTGCCTGCGGTTATGCAAAAGAAGGGGCGCGTGTGGTGCTTGCGGATATAGATGAAGAGAAGGGGAAGCGTTTGGAGGAGCAGCTGAGAAAAGAGTCCTTTGAAGTTTATTTCATTAAAACAGATGTGAAACAGGAGAAGGATATTCAGCGCTTAATGTCGTTTGCGGTGGAGCACTGCAAAACAATTGATATTCTCATTAATAATGCCGGCGTCATGTGCACAGCATCGCCTTATGAGTTAACGGTCGATGAGTGGGATCATGTGCTGCATACAAATGTAAGAGGGACTTTTTTATGCGCTAGAGAAGCAGCACGTTATATCAAAGAGAATCCAAACGGCGGTTCCATTGTGAACATTTCATCTACCCGTGCGACCATGTCAGAGCCTCATACAGAAGCATATGCTGCATCAAAAGGCGGCATTTCCGCGCTTACTCATGCCTTGGCAGTTTCTTTTAGTCAGGATCACATTACGGTAAATAGCATTTCCCCTGGATGGATTGAAACGAAAGATGAGACAAGCCTTCGAGAAATTGACCATCAGCAGCATCTTTCCAATCGAGTCGGCACGCCAAAGGATATTGTGAAAGCCTGTTTTTATTTAACAGATGAAGACAATCAATTTGTGAACGGCACAGATTTGGTTGTTGATGGCGGCATGACTAGGAAAATAATTTATGCGGATTAACATGAAAAAAACATTGACGCTTTGACCGGGGCGCAGTACAATATGTAACAATTCAGCTGAAGATCGTGATGAAAAAAAGATACAGCGCAAATAGAGAAGAGTACATCATAGCTGCCCCACACAGAGAACTCCGTGAAGCTGAGAAGGAGCTGGGAAGCATGATGGAACCAAGCCTCTTAGCTCTGCACCGGATTCCTTCGGATGGTGGTGCAGCGAACTTCTCCCGTTACAGAGAAGGGTGAATGATCACCCGCTAAGGTTCATCTGGCAACAGATGAATGAACTGAGGTGGCAACGCGGAGTAAATCCCGTCCTCAAGACAGACATGTCTTGGGGGCGGGATTTTTTTATGACAAATAGGGGGGACAATGATGAAAAAACATTGGCGGGATATGAGTATTTTACTTGGAGCCATCGGGATTGCGAACATAGGAGAATGGATTTATATGATTGCCCTCCATCTGCTTATTTTTCAAGAAACGGGCTCTGTACTTGCTGTAACAGCAGTTTATTTGCTAAGACCGGCTGCGGCTCTTTTGACCAATAGCTGGTCCGGCAGTTTGATTGACAGGCTGAATCAGCGGAATGTGATGATCAGTTTAGATATTACCCGTGCTCTGCTCATTGCATGCATCCCTTTTGCCTTATTTTCAGGACATCTGCTCATTCTGTATGTCATGGTGTTTTTCATACAGATGGCACAAGCGATGTTTCATCCAGCGTCGATGGTGTATATGACAGGACTAATCCCGGCGGATAACCGAAAACGGTTTAATGCCATTCGCTCTTTATTACAATCCGGTGGATTTTTACTTGGGCCCGCAGCAGCAGGTCTGCTCTTTCTCATTGGGACTCCTGTTCTTTCAATTTATGTAAATGCCATCTGCCTGTTGATATCTGCTCTGTTAACGATGTGTTTACCGAATTTGCTCAAAACAGATGCTGCCCAAAAGCGGTTTTCCCTTTCAATGTTAAAAGAGGATGCAAAGCTTGTTCTGCGTTTTAGTCTGACGTCACGCCAGATCATGACGGTATATTTATTATTTAGTGCGGCGATAACGGTCCTTCCTACGGCCATAGACTCACTTGAAACAGCCTTTGCAAAAGAAGTATTGATGCTGACTGATACACAATATGGCCTTCTTGTCAGTATAGCTGGAGCGGGTATTATTGCAGGAGCAAGTCTTAATTCGGTCATTGTTGAAAGGCTGTCAGTTTCGCTGATGCTTGGAATCGGCAGTTTGTTTGTGGCGTTTGGCTATCTTATTTATGCATTTTCCAGCAGCCTAGTTGCAGCCGCCGGTGGATTTTTTATATTAGCCTTCTTTTTAGCATTTGCGAACACAGGCTTTATGACGTTCTATCAAACGAATATTCCTGTAGAGGTGATGGGGAGGGTAGCCAGCTTTTATGCTTTGGTTGAAGCCATTCTGACGATGACCATGACAGGAATATTTGGCGGACTCGCTCATATTTTATCGATCAGAATCTCCGTCATCATTGGGTGTATATGTATGCTTCTAATCTGTCTATTGTTATGTTTTGTCATCTTTCGTCCATTGACTGTCAAAAAAATAGTGCATCCTACTTAGAAAATTAAAAAAATTATGTTATCATTATTTAAGTAAGTTAATTAAATTGATGAGAAAAGGAGTCTTACAAATGAAAGCACTACGCTGGCACGATCAAAAGGACATTCGACTAGAGGAAATTGATGAACCAACAGTTGCTCCAGGAAAAGTGAAACTGAAAGTAAAATGGTGCGGCATTTGCGGTAGTGATTTACATGAATATTTAGGCGGACCGATCTTCATTCCTGTGAATGAACCTCATCCACTTACAAAAGAAAAAGCACCAATTACACTGGGACACGAGTTCTCTGGTGAAGTTGTTGAAGTAGGAGAAGGCGTGAGCAATTATAAAGTAGGCGACCGAGTGGTTGTTGAACCTATTTTTGCAACTCACGGACATCAAGGTGCTTATAACTTAGATGAAAACATGGGCTTTTTAGGACTTGCCGGAGGCGGCGGTGGATTCTCTGAATATGTATCAGTCGATGAAGAATTACTTCATTTATTACCAGACGAAATCTCATATGAGCAAGGCGCGCTTGTCGAGCCTTCTGCGGTTGCTTTATATGCGGTTCGTTCTAGTAAAGTACAAGCTGGGGATACAGCGGCTGTGTTTGGCTGCGGACCAATTGGTTTACTTGTCATTGAAGCATTAAAAGCAGCTGGTGCTACTGATATTTATGCAGTTGAATTATCAAAAGAACGTCAAGAGAAAGCAAAAGAGCTTGGAGCGATCATTGTTGATCCTTCTCAGTATGAAGATGTTGTTCAAGAAATTGCACGCCGCACAAACGGTGGCGTCGATGTTTCTTTTGAAGTGACAGGTGTACCTGTTGTATTGAAGCAAGCAATCCAATCAACTAGAATTTCAGGCGAAACAGTCATTGTAAGCATTTGGGAAAAAGGTGCAGAAATTATGCCGAATGACATTGTCATTAAAGAACGTACAGTAAAAGGAATTATCGGTTACAGAGACGTATTCCCATCTGTATTAAACTTAATGAGAAAAGGCTATTTCTCTGCAGACACACTCGTCACGAAAAAAATCAAGCTGGATGATGTGATCGAGGATGGCTTCCATGCATTAATCAATGAAAAAGATCAAGTGAAAATTTTAGTCAGTGCTGAATAAGTAAGATAACAAAGAGGATGGCATAAGCCGTTCTCTTTTTTTATGTATTCAGATCTTTTTCATAAAGGGAGCTGCGGTCGAATAGTGATAAGTGAAAAGATGTTTTTGATAAGGGAGATGACATCATGTTTTATCACATCAAAGAATTGCAATATGAAGCAAAGCCCTCAAAGCCTGATCCGGTGTATGCAAAGAAATTACAAGAAGTATTAGGCGGTCAATATGGTGAAATCAGTGTAATGATGCAATATTTATTTCAAGGCTTTAATTGCCGGGCAGACCAAAAATATAGAGATCTGTTATTTGATGTTGGAACCGAGGAAATTGGTCATGTCGAAATGCTGGCAACGATGATCGCACGTTTATTAGATAATGCACCCGTCAAAGACCAAGAACAGGCGTATCAAAGTGATCCAGCACTTGCGGCTGTTATGGGCGGAATGAACCCGCAGCATGCAATTGTTGCCGGTTTAGGGGCAATGGCAGCGGATAGTCAAGGATACCCTTGGAATGCCAAATACATCATTTCAAGCGGAAATTTAATGGCGGATTTCAGAGCCAATTTAAATGCAGAATCACAAGGGAGACTCCAGGTCACAAGACTTTACGAAATGACAGATGACCGCGGCGTCAAAGATATGCTCTCCTTCCTCATTGCTCGTGATACATACCATCAAAATATGTGGCTTGCTGCAATTAAAGAATTAGAAGAGCGAGAAGGGGATGTCGTCGTACCAACCACCTTCCCTCGTTCACTAGAAAAACAGCAAGTATCCTATGACTTGTTTAACTTCTCAAGAGGGGAAGAAAGTAAGCAAGGCAGATGGGCACATGGCCGCAGCATGGATGGAAAAGGAGAGTTCAGATATATTTCTGCACCTGTCGTTTTCGGCTCTGCACCAAAGCTCAAACCCGCACCAAAAGAACTGTTTAACACACCAAAAAAGGGTGAATAAAAAAGTCGATCAGGTTTTTGTGCCTGATCGACTTTTTAACGTCCGAGAGTTCTTCCGTATACGCTGACACGTTTCTCTAATAATGCAAAGGCTAATTCAAAAATAATGCTCAGCAGCCAATAGATCAAAGCAGAGACGAGATAAGTTTCTAAAAACTGATAGCCGTCATTTGCAATGATCCGGGAAATACCCATGATTTCGAGTACCCCAATTGTAAACGCAAGAGATGTCGCTTTTAATAACTGAACGAGCTGATTGCCTAGGTTTGGTAAGGCCACAACAAATGCCTGCGGCAAAATAATGCGTATCATCGCCTGACGTGTGGTCATGCCTACAATTTTTGCCGCTTCAAGCTGCCCTTTGTCTACTGCCAGAAGTGCACTTCGGACCACCTCTGTTAAATGAGCGGCTGAATGCAGGCTGAAGGTAATAAGAGCCACAGCTAAAGGGGAGACCATATCCGGATGAAAGGTCAGTCCGAATGTGCCGTTCATACTGGTTAGAAGAAAAGGGAGTCCATAAAAGAAAGCGAACAGTTGAACAATAAGCGGCGTTCCTCTAAAAAAGGAGACGTAGAGCGTAACAAGCTGTCTAAGTACAGGGATGCGAAAGAGGCGAATGAAAGCAAAAACAGATCCGATCACAAGACTTACAGCCATGGAAACAAGAGCAATTAATAAGGTGAAAGGAACACCTTTTAGAATATGTGGTACTTGGTCAATCGCAAATGGAATATCAATGGTTTGCATCAAATCGCCTCCTTAACGTGACAGACTGGTACGGCCTTTTACAAATTTCTTTTCAAGCAGCATGGTGACTAGTTCAATGCTCATACAAATGAGCCAGTACACAAGCGCGATGATCACATACACTTCAAACATGCCGATTCCATAGTTATTTCCTAAGATGATCTTCACCTGTCCCATAATATCGATGAGTCCGATCGTAAAGGCAATCGCCGTGTCTTTCACAAGATCAATGGTGTAATTTCCGAGGTTTGGCAGGGCAATGAGAAAGGCCTGCGGGATAATGATCCTGATCAAGGCCTGTGTATCTGTCATCCCAACAATGTAGGCGGCTTCCAGCTGATCCTTCCCAACAGACGAATACGCACTGCGAAAAACTTCAGATAAATAAGCCCCCGTATGTAAAGAGAACGTCATCATCACAAATAACACACGATCCCAATGATTGATTTGAATTCCTGCCACAAGTAAAAGCTGAGGAAGCCCAAAATAAATTAAGAATAACTGAACAATTAATGGCGTACTTCGTGTAAACGATAAATAGATAACAGCCAATTGCCTCAGCACTGGGATTTGTTTTATACGAATGCATGCAAATAAGAGCCCTATTATGATGGCGAAAAACAATGACACCGCAATAATGAGAAAAGTGAGTGGCAGGCGTTCAAGCACCTGTAAAAAAATTCGCAGCCAATCTCCAGCTGTAAACGTCATGACGCTTCCTTCCTTTCTTCATATTGATAGCCTTGCTCTGAGATGTAGTCAATATCTTGAAAGAAATCAACCCCAAACCACTTTTTCGCAAGCTTAGGCAGTGTTCCATCATCAATCATCTCTTGTGTGACCTGGTCCAAGTCTGCTGCAAGCTGCTTCTCACTAGGCTGTAAGACAAGATAGATCGGCTCCTTTGACACGATCCCGCCCACTTTGACCTTCAGATTCAGATGCTTTTGAATGGTATCGAAGGTCGAAATATTCATAAAGGCCGCATCGGACCGTCCGCTTTCAACACGCTTTAAGTTGAGTTCATTTGAAGGGCTTTCAATGGTTGTCAGCGAAATATCTGGATCATGTTCTTCATTATATTGATTTAATATGGAACGCAATCCGCCGCTGGGACTGACAGGAGCGAGCTTTTTTGATGTCATATCGTCAAGCGATTGAATATCCCGGTTTGATTCATTCACAATTAATCCTGTCATCGAATAGCCGTACGGAACTTTAGGGTAAAGAAACCGTTTTTCACGTTCAGGGTTACTGAAAAACCAATTAGCTGCCATTTCAAACTTCCCCGCGCCAACACCAATTAAATTGGATTCTTCCTCGCCAAATATGTAATCAAAATGTATATGTGGAAGTCTTTTTTCCACTTCATTTAAATAATCAATGTTATAGCCAATCGGTTCGTTTCGATCATTTGTGGCTAAAAAGGGTGGATTGACCTCTGCACTCAGTGCGACTTTCACAATTTGTTTTCCATCATCTGTTGTGGTTTTCACACTGCTGCAGCCAATCAGAGAGAGGAGAATCAGAAGGACACCAGCTGTCATGAATGCTGTCTTTTGCTTCATATGTCTTCCTCCGATCCTTGCCACATTCCGCGATGAATCCTGGATAAAAATTGTTTTGTTCGTTCATGCTGAGGCTTCATGAGGACGTCTTCTGGTGAGCCTTTTTCAACGATTTCTCCATCTGCCATAAAGATCACCGTATCCGCTACGTCTTTTGCAAACGAAATTTCATGCGTCACAATGACCATCGTCATCCCTTGGCTCGCAATATCTTTGATCATTTCAAGTATTTCTCCGACCATCTCTGGGTCCAGTGCGGACGTTGGTTCATCAAACAAAAGCACCGCAGGATTCATCGCAAGAGCGCGGGCAATTCCAATCCGCTGCTGCTGACCGCCAGATAATTCACTTGGAAATGCATCCTTTTTATGAAGCAGTCCAATCCGCTCTAAAAATTGCTCTCCAACCTTTTCTGCTTCTTTTTTAGACATGTTTTGGGACACAATCAATCCCTCTGTAATATTTTCAAGTGCGCGTTTATTTTGAAACAAGTGATAATGCTGAAATACCATGGAAGATTGCTGCCTTAGTTTTAAAAGATCTTTTTTATGATATCGTTCAAATTGAATCGTGGCTTCTCCAACAGTCAGCTCTCCTTTGTCTGGAATATCGAGGCTGTTTAAACTGCGGAGAAGTGTTGTTTTTCCTGATCCGCTCGGTCCAATAATTGCGACCACTTCACCTTCTTGTACGGTGAAATCAATGCCTTTTAACACATGGGTCTGCCCATAAGATTTATGTAGATTAGTAGCTGAGATCATAAAAGCATCACGTTCCTTTGACAGATGTACTTAATATTGATAAAATTTAACACATTAAATCCTATAAGTAAAGTGTGTTTTATTCATTCCAATTGGAAAAATGAGATATCATAGATTGTAAGAAACAGAGGAGTTGGATACGTTTTGTCTAAAGCATTATTTGTCGATACCGATTTTCAAAAAACATGGCTCAATCAGCTGGAATCTCTTCGTGAAACGATCGAACAAAACGCAAAAAAACATGATGAAGGCGCTTATTTTCCTAAACAGAATATCGAATCATTAGTAAACATGGGATATACAGCCCTGTCTCTTCCCGCTGAATATGGAGGCGGGGGTCAATCTGTAACGGATATGGTTCTATTTCAAGAAACCCTAGGCAGCATGGACGGAGCGACTGCCTTATCGATTGGCTGGCACCAAGGAGTTGTTGGTGAAATTTATGAAAAGAAACTATGGAATGAGAAGCAGCTGCAATTCTTTGCGGAAGAAGTGAAGAAGGGCGCCCTTGTCAACCGCGCTGTAAGTGAAGCGCAAACAGGCAGTCCAACAAGAGGCGGCAAGCCTGGGACAACAGCGATAAAATCAGGTGATCGCTGGGTGATCAACGGACGTAAAATTTTCACTACGATGTCACCAGCTCTCACATACTTTTTAGTCGGCGTATGGATCGAAGAAAAAGAAGCCATGGGATTTTTCTTAATTCACCGTGATACAGAAGGTGTTTCTATAGAAGAAACATGGGATGTTGTCGGTATGAGAGGAACAGAAAGCCATGATTTAATCTTAGATCAGGTTGTGGTTTCAGATGACATGCTTGTTGAAGTGCAAAAAGGACCTCGGGGCGGTACGTTAAACCCTTGGATCGCACATATTCCTTCCTGTTATTTGGGGATTGCGCAAGCGGCAAGAGATTATGCAGTTCAGTATGCCATCACACATTCACCGAACAGTATCAGCGGAACGATTAGCGAACTGCCGAATGTCCAAACATTGATTGGCGAAATTGATTTACTATTAAAGCAAGCACGCCACGTCATGTATTCAACGACAACATTGTATGAAAAGCCTGAGAAAAGAGAGCTGTTAATCAATGAATTCGGTGCTGTGAAGCATACAGTCGTTAATCATAGTCTGCAAGTGGTTGATAAAGCCATGCGTTTAGTCGGTGCAAAAAGCTTGAGCCTAGGCTGTCCGCTGCAGCGTTACTATCGAGATATTCGTGCTGGGCTCCATAACCCGCCAATGGATGATATGACGATTTCAAAAATCGCGAGGCAGGCCATAGAAGAGAAAAAAGAAAGCTAATATGATCAGAAAGCCGGATGAAACCGGCTTTTTTTATTTGGCAGAAAAGAGGACAAGCGTACCTTATGTCTCATCACTCAGGCATGCTACAATCGATACAAATCATAGGAAAAGGAGCGGTTTTTTTGAAGAAAAAGCATATGAAATGGCTGTTTTCAGGCTTCATGCTGATGGCACTTTGTATCGGCCAGCCTTCATCAAGTGAGGGAACATCACCAGCGTGGTCAGTAGATGAATTCATGAAAGACCGGGAAGGCACATTTGTGATACAAGAAGTAAAAGAAAAATCGCCATGGGTGTATAACAAAAAAAGAGCGAACAAGCGCTTTGCACCACAATCGACATTTAAAGTGGCAAATGCCCTCATCGGACTCCAAACAGGCGCAGTGAGAGATGAATACGACATCAAATATTGGGACGGAGTGAAAAGAGAGATTGATAACTGGAATAAGGATCATACACTGGGCTCTGGCATGAGAGATTCAGTCGTCTGGTACTATCAAGCCATGGCGCGTGATATCGGAGAAGAACGCATGAATCATTGGGTGAAAGCCATTCATTATGGGAATGAAGACACATCTGGCGGAATCGATCAATTTTGGTTAAGTAGTTCATTGCGCATTTCTCCAGTAGAACAAGTCCATTTCCTTAAACAGTTATATGAAGAAAGTCTTCCATTTGACCTGTCTGTCATGAGAAAGGTCAAACGAATGATGATCCAAGAAGAAGAGAAACATGCCACCCTATACGGAAAAACAGGCTCCGGCTCAGGCATCGGCTGGTACGTAGGCTTCATCAAACATGAAAACAAAACCTACATCTTCGCCACAAATATCGAAGGTACCGGTCTAGAAGCAAAAGAAATCACCTATCGTATTATGAAAAAATATCATTTGATTGAAGCATCCGTTTAGGATGCTTTTTTTATATATAAAAGGTGATATTTTGATAAGATGATGATATATGGGTTAGTTTTAGGAAAATAATAGTGAAATCACTTGAGTGTTGTAGAAAGGGGGTTTTTGCTTGAACCAGCCTGAGCACTTATTTGTTCGTTCAGAAAAAGAATTCAAGTTCTATCAGAATCTAGTGGATCATGTATTTAATCAAAATAAAAGGCTGCCGCAACAAGTCTTCCGTAAGAATTTTGATTGTTTTTTGTTTCAAGAGTTTGAGTGGGCATTAAGTGATGATATTTTACCTACAATCAAGGATTTATTAAATTCAACAAGTGATAGAGAATTTTTGACCGCAGTCCTTAAGCCAGATCCAGTTGATTATTATTTTAAGGAGTTTGGTTATTACAATTGGCTGAAAGCGAGTGTGAACATTTCCGGTGAGGATTATGTAAATGCACTATGGACGCACCCAAAAGGTTCTATAGCGGATAATATAATTACGAACTCAAACATAGTGGTTTGGTTATCCCGTTCTTTGCAGTGGGCGATTCTAGCAGATAGGGATTTGGAAATTTGTATAATAGGTATGGTATCAAAAAAAGATTGTCCCCAAAATATTTTATTAGAAAAAGAATGGAAACCACTGGATCATCCCGTTTTAGCAAATTGGTTAGAACTGTTATTGAAGGATCAAAAAACATTCAATGAATATTTCAGTCAATTCTTATCAAATTATTCGTAATGTTACTTGTGGTTTAAATTGGGAACTATCAATTACTAATGATAGACAAAGAAATGATTATCAGTAATGTCTATATATAAAAGGAGCATAAGGCCATGAACATCAGCCAAGATAAAACAGCATTAATCAATGATTTGAAGCAGCGCTATCAATATTGTTTTCATTCAGATTACCCTGAAGAGATCCTATCTTTTGAGGAGGAAACTGGTATCTGGTCCGATGGTTTTTATGAATTTTTCACTCTTGTGACAGGCAGCTTAAGTTATGTGATCGATCATAAACGAATACCAAAAAAACAGTTAAACGTGCTGCGTCAGTCATTTGAAGAGCAATACCCTCAAATCAAATCGTTTCAACACATCCTTGAATCGTATCCTTTATTACATTCCTATATCCAGTACCATGAAGAAACAAGAAAACGAATCATTGCATTTATAAAATAACCTCTTGGAGGATAAGCTATGACATTGGTTTTTAGATGAAAAATCCTGAATCTAATTTCTGTTTTCGATGTCAACCCTCTAGAGCAAATCAATGAATTTCACCACTTTAATGGGTATAATGAATATTACGACTTGATCAATTGTATTAGTCTGCACATCCCATATGAATCTAGTATCGAATTGAATGGTGCAAGTTTATCTTCATATCTGCTACTCATGCTTCCCCATCCCAACATAGAAAGGTGCAATGACATTGAATCGAATCATGAAATGGCTCTTATTTGCGGTTGTCATCGCTGGATTATTGGTATGCGCATTCTTTGTGTTCCGTTTCAACCAGCCTAAACCGACAACCAATATCCATTATGCAGACACACAAAATAAACAGCAAACACTCGATATGTATATGCCAAAGGGCAAAGATGAAGACAAAAAGAAGAAGCATCCTGTGATGATCTATCTCCATGGCGGAGGCTGGACAGGCGGCGATAAGAATAGAGTCGCTTCAAAGGCTGATTATTTTACAGGTCAAGGGTATGTGTTTGTTTCGATGAATTACAGGCTTCACCCTGATGCTAATTACGAGCAGATGGCAGATGATACAGCAAACGCCATTAAATGGGTGAAGGATCATGCGGATGAATATCAAATTGATTCATCAAAAATCAATGTCATGGGTCACTCAGCGGGCGGTCATTTGACGGCGCTGGTTGCCACAGATTCGACCTACTTAAAACGTGTGGGGCTGTCGCCAAAAACGATCAATTCCATCGTGATTTTAGATGGACCGTTAAACCTCAATCAATTTATACAAGCTATCCCATCGTACAAAAAAGTCTTTGGCAAACAAGAGAAGAACTGGACAAAGGCATCACCTGTCACTTATATGAATCAAGCGAATGTACCACCTGTCTATTTGGTCACGGGCTGGGAAAATCCTGAGGTGTACCGATTTGCTGAAAAACTGAATCATGACAAAGGCTCTCGGTTTGTTTTTCGGGTGCATACGCTAAGCCATAGTGACCTGAACAAATGGTTTGGATCAGACAGAGCGCCAAAAGAAGCACAAAAAATGACAGAGGCTGTGATGGCTTTTGTCAAAAAACAAAATCAATAACGAAGACCGTATGCTCGGGCAATTCTTTTTGCCGCAGTATAATGATAAAGTGGTTTGAAATTAAAGGAGTGTATGTTGTTGTCATCACGAATGGAAAATAAAGTGTTCAATTGCGAAAAAGAGCTGACGCTGAATATTATCGGCGGTAAGTGGAAAATGCTGATTTTATGGCACCTTGGCAGAGAAGGGACAAAACGGTTTGGTGAGTTAAAGTCGTTAATGCCTGGGATTACGCAAAGAATGCTTGTCAATCAGCTAAGAGAATTAGAGGAAGATCACATTGTGCACCGGGAGGTTTATCCTGTCGTTCCGCCAAAGGTTGAGTATTCTCTCACAGAACTAGGAGAAAGCTTAATGCCGATTTTAGAGGCGATGTATGATTGGGGAAAACAATATCTGGGCAGCAATTTCTTAAAGGATGATAAATAGAAAGGTGACCGATTGTAGACAAAGGGCTAAAATAACTTTATTTTAGCCCTTTGTCTTTACGCTGAGATACTGGCCAAAAGACAGTATCTTTTTTGTAACCATATGCGGAAAAGTATAGTATGTAAAAAAAAAGTGCGTACTTGGATTGCGTTATTCCTGTTGTTATACTCATTTCATCGTTCAAGATGCATCATCCGCGGAGCTCTTGAAGATGAGATGAAAAACGGGAGTGAAAGTTGATGAAATTACAATTAGCATTAGATTTAGTGAATATACCAGAGGCGATTGAGCTGATCAAAGAAGTAGAAGCATCCATTGATGTGGTCGAAATTGGGACACCTGTTGTGATTAACGAAGGGCTTCGTGCTGTAAAAGAAGTCAAGCAGGCTTTTCCGAATTTACGTGTACTCGCTGATCTGAAAATTATGGATGCTGCCGGCTATGAAGTGCAGCAGGCCTCCGAAGCAGGAGCAGATATCGTCACCATTCTTGCAGCGGCAGAAGATATGTCTATTCAAGGAGCGGTGAAAGAAGCAAAAGCAAGAGGAAAACAAATTTTAGTTGATATGATTGGCATCAAAGATATCGCAGGCCGTGCAAAAGAGCTGGATGCGCTTGGAGTCGATTATATTTGTGTGCATACAGGCTATGACCTGCAAGCAGTTGGTCAAAATTCATTTGCTGATCTTATGACGATTAAACAAGTTGTCAAGCAGGCGAAAACAGCGATTGCAGGTGGAATTAAGCTTGATACGTTACCTGAAGTCGTGAAATTAAATCCTGATTTGATCATTGTCGGCGGTGGTATCGCAAGTCAGGATAATAAAGCAGAAGTAGCCGCACAAATGAAGCAGCTGATCGCACAATCATGAAGACCAGTGACTATGTGAAAGCCATTTTGAATGAGCTTTCTGAGCATTTGTCAGCCATTCAAGATGAACAAGCAGAGCACCTGGTTACAAGTATTTTATCCGCACAAAAAGTCTTTGTGGCAGGTGCGGGCAGGTCTGGCTTGATGGGAAAATCGTTTGCGATGAGACTTACGCATATTGGCGTCAAGGCTTATGTGATTGGTGAAACGAATACGCCTTCCTTTACAGAAGAGGATCTTTTGATTGTCGGGAGCGGATCTGGCCGTACAGAGTCTTTGCTTGTCCTTGCAAAAAAGGCAAAAGCAATTGGCGGAAAAGTGGCAGCGTTCACGCTTTCTGCTGAGTCACCTTTAGCTGATCTATCGGATGAAGTCATCTTATTGTCAGGTGCACCGAAGGATCAACAGGATGGAAACCATCATACCATTCAACCAATGGGCTCACTATTTGAGCAGTCGCTTCTTCTGACATACGATGCGCTCATTTTAAGGTTAATGGAAATAAAAGAGCTCGACACACATACAATGTACGGTCACCATGCAAATTTAGAGTAGATATTTTCAAAACCTTTCCTTTCATAAAAGGAAAGGTTTTTTCATTTATCAAGAACAGAATCTTGACATCATCTATTTGATGTAACTATAATTGTTACATCGTTAAAGAAAAAGTGCAGCACGGAAGGAAGATGAAGATGAAAGTACAAATTTGGTCAGATATCGCCTGTCCTTTTTGTTATATAGGAAAAAAACAGCTGGAAACAGCGCTAGAACAATTCCCAGAGAAGGATCAGGTAGAGATAGAGTTTAAAAGCTTTGAGCTTGATCCCCACGCACCTGTTGATGTCGATCATGACGTTCATGATATGCTCGTCAAAAAATATGGCATGAGCCGCAGCCAGGCCATGGCGATGAATGAGCAGGTGAAGCAGGCCGGCAAAGAGAAAGGGATCGATTTTCAATTTGATCCGCTCGTGTTGACCAACACCTTTGATGCCCATCGATTGGCGCAATATGCTGGTCAAATGGGGAAAGGCGATTTCGTTATGGGAGAGCTGTTTCACGCATATTTTACAGATGGAAAGCATGTTGGTGATCGTCAAACTCTTTTAGACATTGCAGAAAAAGCTGGTCTTGATGAGAAGGAAGTACAGCAAGTTTTGGGCAGCGAAGCATTTGCCGATCATGTCCGAAAAGATGAACAAGAAGCGAGACAGCTTGGGATCAATGCTGTTCCGTTTTTCTTGATCAATGACAAGTATTCAGTTGCAGGTGCGCAGCCAGCCGATACGTTCCTGGGTGCACTTGAAACAGCTTGGAAAGAGGAAGCAGCTCAGGCAGAGAAAGCTGCTGACAATGCGTTTGAAGCGGCATGTGCAGAAGGCGTATGTGCGGTGCCTTCCCCTAAAGAAGAGGCGTAATAGATATGTTCCCTATCTTTTTATAAGATGGGGATTTTTTATTGTTTAAGGATGAGGGGAAATCATGTCTTTCATTTCAGGGATCCGACCTATTCACGCCTTATGCTGGAATTCTAAAATAAAATGAGCCACTTGGAGTAAGGGCTCATTTTATTCGTTTGATCGTTTCACCTGGAACCAATTCAGGCTCGTAAAACGTTTGATCAGGGAGATTCTTTTTCCCTTGTACTTTTTTAATCATCCAGTCTGCTGCATCACGGCCCATTTGCTCCTGAGGATGGGTCAGTGTTGTCAGCTTCACATGGGCATTTTTCTGGGCGATATACGAATTATCCTGTCCAATAATCGAGAGATCATCTGGAATGGACAGCCCGATTTCGCTGCATACATTGGCTACTTCTAAACCCACCTCATCGTTATAGCAAACAAGGGCAGTCAGCTCATGCTGGTGCGCCATCAGAAATGTGTTAATTTGTTCCCCTAAATGCTGCTTCGATTCTGTATCGAAAAAGAGCACATGCTCAGGCAGGAAATTAAGCTTAGCTTCACCTAGCGCTTGAATATAGCCCTTCATCCGATATTTTCCCTGTAAATCATCTGTTTTTGAAATAAGTCCAATTTGTTGATGGCCTGAGGTGATCAGCTCTTTTGTGGCTAAATAGCTGGATTTTACATCATCCAAACAGAGAAAAGGAACCTCTAGCTGCTCATAATAGGCATTGATCATAATGAGCGGTACATCCTGTTCTTTAAAGGATAAGTAGTACGAAATGTTTGGATTATATAAATTGCTTTTCGTCGGCTCGACAATAAGTCCGTCCACCCCAAACGACAGCATCATTTCCAGCGCTTTTTTCTCCTGCTCAACATCGTTATTTGTACTTGCCAGTAACAAGGAATAGTTCTCTTCGTTTAAACGGCTTTCAATGCCTCGAATGATAGAAGGGAAAATGTAATCGGATATGTATGTTGTAATGACACCAATCGTTTTCATATGTGCATGTCCCGCAGGTTTTGTTTGATATTGATTGGTCACAAATGTGCCTGAACCTTTTTCGCTGCGCAAAAATCCTTCGCTGGACAATTCCAAAATGGCTTTTCGAACTGTATGTCTGCTTACTTGATACATGTCTTGCAGGCTTGATTCGGTTGGAATACGCTCCCCGATCCGATAATCCCCTGTGAGTATTTTGCTTTTTATATCATCAATAATGATCTGGTACTTCTTTTTCATCGTTTCACTTCTTTCTCAGTTGATCATCTACTCGGATTGAGAAGAAATTGTATGGACATATTTTAACATGGTTGTCGGATCAAAAACAGGCGCTTCCCTTTTCTGTTATGACCCCTTCAGAAAAAATGAAAGTTTTTGTCGCATTATGTATGTACAACTATATTTATTATTGACATATGTACGTACAAATATTATATTGTGATTGTACAAGAGAATCAATGAATCTAGAAAAAGAAAATTGAAACCGCTATCAAAAATGGGGGTGAACGTAGAGTGGATCACAAAGAGACGGCCAAAGCCTTGAAAGAAGGACGGACATCTTTAGGCATTGAATTTGGTTCAACACGAATTAAAGCAATTTTAATAGATGAGGAATTTCAGCCAATTGCACAAGGTGCATATGAATGGGAAAGTTTTCTCCAGGATGGAATATGGACGTACAACTTAATTGATATTATTACAGGTCTGCAAGTGGCGTATCGAGAGATGAAAGAACAGGCCGAGCAAAAGTATGGTGTGACCATTCAAACCATTGGCTCAATCGGGGTATCAGCGATGATGCATGGCTATGTGGCATGTGATCATACAGGAGAGGTTCTCGTTCCGTTCCGAACATGGCGGAATGCAACGACCATCGAGGCGAGTCAAAAGCTGACAGACGTATTTCAATTTCATATTCCAGAAAGATGGAGCATTGCCCATTTGTATCAAGCAGTATTAGAAGATGAAAAACATCTATCCCGATTAGAATATATGACCACTTTGTCAGGATATATTCACTGGCTGTTAACCGGAAAGCAGGCCATTGGTATTGGCGATGCGTCAGGGATGTTTCCGATTGATGAACAAACGAAGGACTACAATGAAGAAATGCTCCAGCAATTTGAAGCATTGATTGCAGAAAAAGGCTATCCGTGGAAGCTTCGCCACCTTCTGCCGCGTGTCTATTTAGCAGGCGAAGAGGCTGGCGTGTTAACGGCAGCAGGGGCAGCCATTTTGGATCAAGGAAAACATTTGCAGCCAGGCATTCCATTTTGCCCGCCGGAAGGTGACGCTGGAACGGGCATGGTGGCGACAAACAGTGTAGAAAGACGGACCGGAAATATTTCTGTTGGGACGTCGGTTTTTGCCATGATTGTGCTGGAGCAGGATCTAAAAGGTGTGTATCCAGAAGTGGATATGGTTACGACGCCGGATGGACTGCCAGTTGCCATGGTTCATGCGAATAACTGTACAAGTGACCTAAACGCTTGGATGAATATATTCAAAGAGGCATTTGAAGCACTTGGCCTGCAAGTGGAGTCAGAAAGATTATACGAATCCTTATTGCAGCAAGCTTTAGAAGCAGATCGAGATGGCGGCGGACTCTTAAGCTATGGCTATTACTCTGGTGAAAATATTACGAGACTGCCAGAAGGAAGACCTCTTTTTGTCAGGTCTCCTGAAAGCCGCTTTAACCTTGCTAATTTCATGCGCACCCATTTGTTCTCTGCTTTTGGTGCTATGAAAATAGGCATGGACCGATTAAAGGAACAGGAACATGTAGTGATTGACCGCTTACTAGGGCATGGGGGATTATTTAAAACACCGCTCGTTGGACAAAAAATGGTTGCCGCAGCGCTGAATACACCTGTATCAGTTGTTTCAACAGCTGGAGAAGGCGGTGCGTTTGGGATGGCTGTCCTTGCTTCATATATGGTCCATCATCAGCAGCAAACATTGGCTGAATTTCTCACCCATCGCGTATTTGCCCATACATCAGAAGAGCTCATGGAGCCCGATCCACTCGATGTCAAAGGCTTTGACGAATTTTTAAAGCGCTATCAAAATGGGCTTGCGATTGAAGAAGCGGCGGTAGCGCATCTCATGCCAAAGAAAGGAGTGACGACGGTATGCTAGATCGCTTAAAAGAAGAAGTGTATCAAGCGAATTTAGATTTGCCAAAATACGGACTTGTGAAATTTACATGGGGTAATGTCAGTGCATGTGATCGTGACAGTGGTTTGTTTGTGATTAAGCCGAGCGGCATAGCGTATGACCAACTATCAGCAAAAGATATGGTCGTGGTGAACTTTGATGGTGAAGTGGTGGAAGGAGAATTCAGTCCTTCGTCAGATACAGCAACACATGCAGTTCTTTACAAACACTTTGAGGAAATTGGCGGCATTTCACATAGCCATTCCATGTGGGCAACCGTTTGGGCGCAGGCAGGACTTGATTTACCAGCAATGGGCACAACACATGCCGATACATTTTACGGCGCCGTTCCGTGCGCTCGTTTTCTAACAGAAGAAGAAGTCAATCGGGGTTATGAGGTAGAAACGGGGAAGCTGATCATCGAAACGTTTGAGAAAAGAAACCTAGATGTGATGGCGGTGCCGGGTGTATTGCTTCAAGGGCATGGTCCATTTACGTGGGGGAAGGATGCAAAAAGTGCGGTCACAAACAGTGTGATTTTAGATGAAGTCGCCAAGATGAACCTTTTTGCCAAGCAATTGAACGAATTTGCGGAGCCATTGCCGCAGCGAATTTTAGATAAACATTACTTAAGAAAACATGGAAAGCATGCGTATTACGGACAAAAACCTTCAACATAAAGAAAAGAGGGATATCTATGTTAACAAGTCAGAAAAAAGAGTTTTGGTTTATCGTTGGGTCACAGCATTTATATGGTGATGAAGCACTGCAAAAAGTAAAAGCAGATGCACAAAAGATGACGGATGCTTTAAATGAGAGCGGTTTACTTCCTTATCCAGTGATTTTGCAGGACCTGGCTGTCAGTGCCGATCAAATCACAAAGCTTATGAAAGAGGTCAATTATCGCGATGAAGTTGTCGGTGTGATGACGTGGATGCATACTTTTTCTCCAGCAAAAATGTGGATACGCGGCACCAGTCTTTTGCAAAAGCCTCTTTTACATCTTGTTACACAATATTATGAAAAGATTCCGTGGGACACGATCGACATGGACTATATGAATCTCCATCAATCCGCACATGGAGACAGAGAATATGGCTATATCAATGCACGTTTAAATAAACAAAACCAAATTGTGACCGGTCATTGGTCTAAGCCGGAAGTGCAGCAGCAAATTGCTGATTGGATGGACGTTGCGGCTGCCTATCATGAGAGCTTTCACATCAAAGTAGCCCGGTTTGGTGACAACATGCGGCATGTGGCTGTGACAGAAGGCGATAAAATCGAAGCGCAGATTCAATTAGGATGGACCGTTGACTACTTTGGAATAGGCGATCTCGTCGAATATGTAAATGCAGTAGAAGACGAAGAGGTAGATGCACTATTTGCTGAGTATTTAACGCAATATGATGTGAATTATGGAACGTATTCAGTTGAAGAGTGGGAGAAAAGTGTCAAGGTGCAGGCGCGATATGAGATCGCCATCAAACGTTTCTTAGATGAAGGCGGCTATCATGCCTTTACAACAAACTTTGAAGACTTACATGGGATGAAGCAGCTGCCTGGACTTGCGGTACAGCGGCTGATGGCAAAGGGATACGGCTTTGCGGGGGAAGGTGATTGGAAAACGGCTGCACTGGACCGCTTATTAAAAGTGATGAGCCATCATCAATCCACTGGTTTTATGGAGGACTACACGTATGAAATGACGTCTGGAGAGGAAGCAGTGCTACAATCTCATATGCTGGAAGTAGATCCAGCGCTCGCCCATACAAAACCAGTCATTGTCGTGTCTCCACTTGGGATCGGAAACCGGGAAGATCCAGCGCGTCTTGTGTTTGATGGAAAAGCAGGCGATGGTGTCGTTGTCTCCATTGCGGATTTTGGAACACATTTTAAATGGCTCATACAAGAAGTCGAAGCCTTTGAGCCAGAGGAAGCAGCACCTCATTTACCAGTTGCGCGTGTATTGTGGAAAATCAAACCGAATTTTCAGGATGGCGTCAAAGCATGGATTAAAGAAGGCGGAGGCCACCATACAGTCGTGTCTCTCAATTTAACGGTTGATCAAATTGTTCATTTTGCAAAGCTTGTCGATGCAGAATATGTGGTTTTATAGAATGGGGAAAGGTCTTCTACTGGTTACAGTAGAAGCACCGGCTGAAATGAAAGCGGTTAATTAAGTGAGGGGGTCATCCACTTGGAGAAAAAAGTGTCAAGCAAATTTATCTTCTTTTTCGGGTCTTTTGCAGGCATCTTATTTGGATATGATATTGGTATTATTGCAGGGGCGGAAGGACATATTCAGGAAGAATTTCAGCTCAGCCCATTATGGCTTGGAATCGTTGTCTCTTCATTAATGGGCGGGGCCATCATTGGCTCCATCTTAAGCGGTCTTTTAGGGGATAAATTTGGCCGCAGAAAACTCATTTTGGTCTCATCCGTGATCTTTTTTGTCGGGGCGATCGGATCAGCTGTCGCACCAGAAGAGATTTCACTCACCATCGCTCGAATCTTTTTAGGGACAGCAGTAGGAACAGCTTCATCTTTGGTTCCGGCTTACATGTCTGAAATCGCTCCTGCTAAAATCCGCGGGAAATTATCTGGGCTCAATCAGCTCATGATTGTAACTGGTCTATTGCTCAGCTATATTGTTGCGTTTGTGTTTGAGCCCATCCCAGACAGTTGGCGCTGGATGCTGGGAAGTGCCGCTTTATTTGCGATCGTGCTTTATATTGGTATGCTGAAGCTTCCTGAATCTCCGAGATATTTGATTAAACACGGCATGGCTCATAAAGCACGGGAAGTATTAGGATCACTGCGTTCTTCTCGTGAAGAAATCGAATCAGAAATGCAGGAAATTTTAGAAGTCGCAAAAGAAGAACGCTCGGGGATTCGTGAATTGTTTCAAAAGAAATTCAGAATGGCTCTTTTCATTGGGGTTGGAATGGCAACCCTTCAGCAAATTCAAGGCGCGAACTCCATTGTTTATTATGCAACGAGTATCGCTCGGAATGTAGGGCTTGCACCTCAGGTTGCCGCAGGTTTTACAGTCATTGTCGGTGTCATTTTTGTCGTCACGACCGTGATCTTTTTACAATTTGTTGACCGCTTCGACCGCCGAACGATTCTCACCGTAGGAGGATCGGGCATGGCTCTTTCTTTCTTTGCTCCCGCCGCATTAGGGGCACTTGGCGTCAGTGAAGGAATTTTAAACTGGGTAACATTGATTTCACTTTGCTGCTTTATTTTGTGCTATGCCTTCTCGTGGGCACCGATCACCTGGATCATCATCGGCGAAATCTTCCCGCTTTCTGTCAGAGGCATTGGAGCAGGTATCTCTTCTGCCTTTAACTGGACCGGATCGTTAGCAGTTGGACTCGTTTTCCCTATTCTGGCTGATCAATTCAGCTTTGGGGTCATTTTCTCCTCATTCGGAGTCATCTGCTTAATCGGGCTGTTATTCACCCGATTTGTGCTAGTCGAGACAAAGGGAAGAAGCTTAGAGCAAATCGAAACCGATATGGCTGCACGTGTATAAATAAAGAAAACCATCTATCCCATGTGGGTAGATGGTTTTTTTACTCAAGCGTCTGTTTGATCTCATTTGGCAGTAAATCAATCAATTGATCATAGGAAGACAAATCCAGCACTTCAAGCAGCGCGTAATATTTCGCATAGATTTCACTCAGCTGATCAGGATGGTTTGTTTGATATTGATTCAGATGTAATTGAGTTAGTTCAAGTGCAATGTCTATCTTGTTTCGTTCAAATGGCTGTGTCGTGTTGATCATATCGTTCACCTCTTATTTGATAATGAGTGGAAAAAATGCATTGAATAAAAAGAGCTGATGTTTTGTTTTCATGAATGTTCTTTCTTCTTAATGTACCATTTGTATAATATGTTAAAATTGTCCTTTTGTAAAGAAAGAGAAAAATAGATAGAAAGTGGATTTTTTTAAAAATAGACATGCATCTAATCACGAAAGGTAACTCTGACATACGATAGAGTGTAAGTGAAAGACAACTTGAAGGGGTGTTAAGATGAGCCGAAATCGATTAGATGATTTCTTCTTTGGACCTCGCAGAGGAAACCAAGGAGGAGACGAAACGGTTGTTTTCCCCACACGTCAAATTGTCAACACAAGAACGAATGAACAAACGATCAGAAAAATTCACCCAACGCATATCACAAACGTCAATAAAAACATCAAAAGAATCGAAAACTACTATCCGGTCACTGAATCGACTCACAACGAGTACATTGTAGAAGAATACGATTGCGGTAGTGATATCAAAAACCCTTGCTGCCGTCCGGTGAAGCGCTGTAAGTGGTAATGAAGGGGGCATCCTTTTATGGGATGCCTTTTTATATTCAGAAATAAAATTTTGATCAAAATCTCCTTTCAAGATAAAATTAGAAGTATCCATCATTCTTTTGGAGGCGATTTTCTGAATATTCGATTGTTAACACCAGATGATGCTGAAGAATATGCAGCACTCAGACTAGAAGCACTGCGATTAAATCCAGAGGGTTTTGCGATGAGCTATGAGGAAGAGCGAATCAATATAGAGGATAAATATAAAGTGCGTTTTGCTTCGGCGAAATCTATGTGGACTTTTGGTGCTTTTCATCAAGGGCAGCTTGTGGGGGCAGTCACGCTCCTCCAAGAAACCTTGCAGAAGTTAAAACACCGAGCGAATCTGACAGCGATGTATGTAACACCTAGTGCCCGCGGAAAAGGAGCAAGCCAGGCCTTGATGACAAAAGCTCTTTCCTTTGCGCGAGAACGGGAGGATATCGAGCAAATGTATTTATCAGTGGTGACAACTAATCACTCAGCCAAACGCCTCTATCGCTCCGTTGGATTTGAGTCGTACGCTGTCGAAGAAAAAGCGCTAAAATGGACTGATACATATGCAGATGAGGAAAAAATGGTTTTATTTTTTTTTTTTAGAGGCAGGGGCTACATCTTATTCGGCGCCGGATGATTACATCGATGGGAATGCAGCATTTATCTTTGTACTGACCATGCTGTACGAGCTTATTAACAATACAAAGACAGTCAGAGCGGCATTTGATCGAGCGCGTTCCATTGATGAAGAAACGAAATTATTTCAACTATATATGCAAAAGTAATCAAAGGACTGAGAAATCAAGTCCTTTTTTTATTCCTCTCTAAAAATGTGTCGAAAATGTGACAATTGTGTGATTTGCAAACTAAAAAGGGGGCATGCAAAGTCTATCCTACAAACACACGTCATTCAGGCATGACGGCATCACGAGAGGAGAATCATTGTGTCAATTAAATGGAAAGTCAGTCTCGTCCTATGCGGACTTGCGATGATCATCGGAATCGCTGCGTTTTATCATAATCAGCAGGCAAGCGGGACAGAGAAGAAGAAGGTAGAACCAGATGCGAGCTATAAAGAAGTTGAGATTGTAACTCTCGTGAATGACGGGAGATACTTGAGATATGCTGTGAACTATCCTGTGTTTCATCAAAAAAAGCTAGATCAAGAGATGAAAAGATTTGCAGAAACAGCGATCGATAAATTCAAAACATCGTTTAGTGAAGCAAGTGATGTCGATGAAGATCATCGATACGAATTAAACATAGATTATGAGATTACTCATTATGCCAAACAAACTGCTGCGATCAAATTCAATACATATGAATGGAAAGGCGGAGTAAAAGGCACACATGAAACGAAGATATTCAATTTTGATTTCAAGAAACAGCAGTTTTTATCAATAGATGATCTATTTTTATCAAAGAAAAAAAGTCTGCAAAAACTGTCTCAAATGACATTTGAGGAGTTAAAAAAAGATCGCTCTCTTGCGGAAAACGAGTATTTGCTTAAACAAGGAACATCTCCTGAGGCAGAGCATTATCAGTATTTTGCCATCAAAGATCGTTTTATTGAATTCTACTTCCCAGCAGGGCAAATTGCACCAGACAAAAAAGGTCCTCAAGTGCTGGCGATTAAGAAAACACTGCTTAAAGGAATGTTAAAGCCAGAATACATTAATAAAGAAAAGAACAAAAACGAGAAAAAAGAACCGATCGCAAAAAGAAAGATCGTAAAACTGCCAAAACAGGGAATATTCAACCCAAATCAAAAAGCCATTGCCCTTACATTTGATGATGGACCAAATCCATCAACAACTTCAAAAATCTTAACAGCTTTAAAAGAAAACAAAGGACGCGCGACATTTTTTGTATTAGGAAGCAGGGTTCAATATTATCCCGATATGCTAGGTGAAATCAGAAAAGGTGGAAATGAAATCGGAAATCATTCCTATAACCACCCTTTACTCACAAGACTGCCATTAAAACAAGCCATCAAACAAGTAGAAGATACGCAGCAAATCATTGAAAAAGCAGGCGGGTTCACACCGACTCACTTTAGACCGCCATATGGTGGAACAAACGGGCAGATTAACGCGGCTGTCAACATGAAAGTTACGCTTTGGGATGTAGATCCCGAAGATTGGAAATATCGCAACAGCCAATACGTTTCCAACTACATTCTTACACATGCGTCTAGTGGAGAAACCGTCTTAATGCACGACATCTATGACACCTCTGCCAACGCGGCTGTCACGATCATCAAGGAATTGACCAAACAAGGATATCAATTACTAACAGTCTCGGAGCTTGAGCAGTGGAAGGAAGCACGGGCGAAAAAGGTGAATTGAATACGTAAAAAAGATGCGAGTCTTAATGGATTCGCATCTTTTTTAAAGCCAATTATGAGAATGAAGGGAAAATATGTTAAAGTGATTGTAGAAAGGGAGGGCTTCGAATGGTGTTGATGAGGTTGATCAGCATATATATGCTGACAGCGTTTAGTTTGGGATTTGTCGTAAACTATGTACCTGGTTTGATGCTGCCCATCTATATTCTTGCGATGATTGGGCTCATTTTATGTCTTGCTCATATTGCGCTTCATTATATTCGGCGAATCAGAAATATGTTATTTGATGAGTAAGGGGAAGATTTCTCCTATGACAAAAACTTCCTGCTAGATGCGAGAGGTTTTATTTTTTCGGTTTTTACTGTTCTAACAGTTGGATGATTTTCTCGTTGGACGCTTTGGTTTGTCTCAAAAGAGAAACGATATTTCCTGTAAATCCCATGAAGTAAAATGATGATCATCCACATGCTCTGGCCTCAATCGCTGACTACTAATACAGTATAATAAGAATGTATAAAATGAACAGTTCGTGTCATATATCCGGCAATTGATGTGAATGGAGAATGTTGAGGGGGATTTATTTGAAACGAGTAGACGTGGTTTCAGCTATTATTTATGATGAGGAAGAAAATCTATTAACAGTCAAGAATGTAAAGGGATATTGGGAACTTCCAGGCGGTGCTGTGGAAAAAGGTGAACACCTGCAGCAGGCTGTCATCCGTGAAGTAAAAGAAGAGACAGGGTATGTTGTCAAAGTAAAGGAACTTCATTCGGTTCGAGAAGCGTTCTTTCAAGATAAAAAACATCATGCGCTTATCATTACGTTCTTTGCGGAAATGATCGGGGGAGAGATGAACATTCTAGATCCGGATCAGGATATTGAAGAAGTAAAATGGGTCAGCACTCAAACCTTTCAAAAGCTAAACCCAAAGCTATATCACATGCTAAAATTAAACCAACAAACAAAAGCTTTTTATGATTTTGAGGGAAATAGAACAATTGGTTAAATCCAAATTGATATAGGCATGAAGGAGCGATATTGATGTTTTTATACTACGGGCCTACAGGAGCTCCAGTAGAAAATCCGGGGGAAGAATTCATGAAAAGGATCTTCTTTCAGGAGGGTGAAGAGTATTGGAAACAAGGTAACGGGGAATCTTCCATTGAGATAGGGGAAGATGGTGAAAGTGAAAGTCTAGTTTTCTTTTATACTGAACCGTATGGATTCTTTATCATCAGATATCCAGATTTTTTAGTCCCTTTTCAAAAGGTAGAAAAGATCGAAACGATCGAGCATTTGATCGCAGGATCACCATTGTATGTGCCATCATGCAGCTATGTTGATCGTAATCAGGCGTATGAAATCGTTCAACATTTTGTGACGACAAAAAAGGTGCCTGAACTTGTTGAATGGGTCGAGTTGAGGAATATTCATTTTCAGCATGATGTGAAAAGGTAGGGGAGTAAGGTGAAAATGTGTACAGATGAAAGAATACATAGTTTAGATGAGAGTATGCATTTACATGTAGGATATTATGAGCTTGGTTTTGATTATGAAGGCATGTTTTTTAAGAGTTTAGATACAGGAAGATGGTTATTGTTTTTTGATCAAAAAAGTTACGGGTTGAATCTCTTAAAGAGTTATGAGGAATACAATCATTTAGGCTTATTCATTGGGGAATATTCAATTGAAGATGCTCAAATCGAAGAGAAAGGTCAGCAATTATTTGAGCATTTTTTAAAAGAAAACAACATAGTGGGATAAATGAATGGATCTTTAACAGACCTTACTTTTCATAAGAATGTACTGATTTTAACTTTCTACCGATAAAATTAGCAGATACAGGTGTTAATTGTTTTTCTCTTGCCCAAACAGAAAGTTGACCGATATGGTGAATTTCGTGGGCAATTATATGATGTAATATTTCATTTTTAGTGTATTCATTTTCATCCCAAGGAACTATTACCATTCGATCTTGTTTTTCATCTAAATGAGATTTTAAAAATTCAACTATTTCATGTCGTAAAGTCATTGAGAGTGTTTTTACTTTCGCCAGAGTCTTGTAATCATCAAAATCTAATACCACGTCTTCTTTACCCTGAATACCACGAATCCAACTATATTCAACATCAATAATGTGAAAAATAGTGTATAAAATACTCCCTACTCCACCTATGCGGTCTTGTAACAACTCTTCTGTTGTTAGTTGATTACACCAGTTAACCCATTCGTCTCTAACCTGCCAGTTGTACTCAAAAAACTTAATCAATTATGATCACTCCAAAGTTAAATTGTTTGTTTAATTACTGCTATTTCTTAAAGATACTCTTGTAGAATTAAACGACACAATGTACATGATCTGGTGTCTGTTTAGAAACAATCATACTATCAACCTTGTTTTCATAACATGGCCCTTGGAAACTGAAACTGTTACGTTTATAGGGTCTCTTGCAGAAAGTTGTTCTTTTTGGTAAGTGGTAGTTTATCTACAATTACTAAACGTCTTGCTTCTAACGACCCGAATGTTTGTTCTTATATTGATTATACTAAGTTTTCTGACAGGTATCAAATAACAACATTTAAAATTGATTATCAAGAATACACGAAGCATTATATTTTATTTTTTCGTATTTACTTTTTTTAAGCTGCAGCTCTCTATATAGTGGGGCATGATGAATTGATTTCCTTCATGTCTTAGTTCATGAACATGATCAAAATCTTGCCATTGTTCTTGAGGGCTAAGGCGGTAGCTATTATCAAAAGAAATGAAGCGAGACAGTAGCTTATTGTCGAATTTAAAAACAGACCTAATGAGGTCTGTTTTTGTAAGAAGTTAGGAAGTTTATTTTCACTTCCCCTTCTCCCGCTTCCGTTTCTCCTTCTCCGCCCGGTAAAACTCATGAAACATCTTCATCAGCGCGCGCTTCTCAATACGTGACACATAGCTCCGCGATATCCCAAGCTCTTTGGCTATTTCCCGCTGCGTTTTTTCTTTCTTTAAATCAAGGCCGAACCGGCCGACGATCACTTCTTTTTCTCGGCCGTCGAGAATGTCGATATACTCCTTTACTTTTTCAAGCTCCATGTTGAGCTGAATGGTATCGATCACATCTTCATTTTCGGATTTTAAGACATCGATTAATGAAATTTCGTTGCCTTCTTTATCCTGACCGATGGGGTCATGCAAGGAGACGTCTTTTTTCGTTTTTTTGAGCGCGCGTAAATGCATGAGAATTTCATTTTCAATACACCGCGCCGCATACGTTGCCAGCTTTGTTCCTTTTCCAGAGGAATAGCTTTCGATGGCTTTAATGAGTCCGATCGTCCCGATGGAGATGAGGTCTTCAGCGTCTTCCCCGGTATTTTCAAATTTCTTTACAATATGGGCGACGAGCCGAAGGTTATGTTCAATCAGCATGTTTCTTGCGTGTTCATCGCCCTGTGCCATGAGGGCTAAGTATTTTTTTTCATCATCTCCCGAAAGGGGCTGTGGAAAGGCATTGTTTTTGACATAGGACACTAAAAACACCAATTCTTTGACCATCAATCCCATCGCTGTAAATACTCCTGCCACGATTTTCACCTCCACCATGTTTAGGCCGCTGCCTATATCCTCAAATGTATGTGAAGGAGGGATTGTCTGTGTCTGTACGATGAAAAAATCATCTTTTTCAAAAAAATCGTGCTTCAGTTCGTCTCTTTTTTATGTTTGCGGTTTCTTTGCGGTGCTTGGCGGTCAAGAAGCGTGCTAAAATATGTAATATTAGACCGAAAAGGAAGGGGTAATTTCGGAACATGGGGAAGGTTCTATCTTCACATGTAGGTATGAAAATTAATGAATGGTATCGAATGATACGGCAGTTCAGTGTTCCAGATGCGGAAATCTTGAAAGCGGAAGTTGAAGCGGAAATTGAACAGATGGAAGAGGACCAGCATTTACTGATTTATTATCAGCTCATGTGTTTTCGGCACCAAATCATGCTTGACTATATACACCCTTCAAAATATCAACCTTTCTCAGTATCTAATCTAGTCGATAAAATCGAAAACTCCAATCATGAGTTATCTGATATGCTGCATTATTACCATGCATTTTTTCGTGGCATGCATGAATTTAGTCAAAAAGAATATTTAGAAGCCGTCAAATATTATCGAGTCGCAGAAAAGCAGCTGTCCATGGTTTTCGATGATATTGAGCAGGCAGAGTTTCATTTTAAAGTGGCAGAAGCCTACTATATCATGAAACAAACACATGTCTCCATGCACCATATTTTAAAGGCGCTGGAAATATACGATCAGCATGATGCGTATACGATTCGCATCATTCAATGTCTCTTTGTCATCTCAGGAAATTATCAAGATTTAAAACGAAAAGATCGGGCGCTGCCTCATTTAAAAAAGGCAAAACAGCTCGCATCTCAAATTGATCACCCGCGCATATACAGTTCAGCGCTCTATAATTTAGGAAAATGTTATGGCGAGCTTGGCTATAGAGAAGAAGCGGAACGATATTTAACGGAATCCGCTGATCTTGCCCGCAAAGAGCTGCTCCCAACGCTTCCGCATACGCTCTATACGCTGGCGAAGCTGCTTTTTAGACAGAATGAACAGGCGGATGCCCTGCGCATATTAGAAGATGGGAAATTGGCTGCAAAGAAGCATGAAGACCAGCTGTTCTGTCATATGTTTGAGTATCTGGATGCTTTATATGTTCAGGAAATCAATGAAGACCAACTGCAAAAAACCATTGATTATTTGGAAAAACTTAGCCTATACTCTTATATAGAGGATATCTCACTAGAAATTGCGACAGCCTTAGAAGCCTCTCAACAATACAAAAAGTCCAACCAGTATTATCAGAAATTATTATGGGCTCAAAATCAAATCCAAGAAGGAGAGTGTCTGTATGAATTCTAAGCAACGTTCGACAGTTGAAGAGAGAAACCAAACGTGAAACAAAGAGCGGGCCAATATGGCCGGCTTTTTTTATTTGAAAAAGAAGCCGGATATCACCATGAAGCTTGCATGAATTGATGAGAAAGCGGGCAATTTATCGGTAATGATGTTCGGTGGAGGAGGCGGTCGAATGAGAGGGCTGCATATCTTGATGTGTATATGGCTGCTATGTGCTATTATTCCTAATAAAATAGAGGCACGTACATTAAAACGAGTGGATCTTGAAAAAACGGGACGTGCCTTTTGGGATGTGAGAGCGGAACGGAAAAAGATTGCGATCACCTTTGATGATGGACCTCATCCAGTGTATACAAATCAAATATTGGATGTACTGAAGGAGCATCAAGTGAATGCAAGCTTTTTTGTGATAGGGAGCCGAATTCATACATATCCAATGATCGCAGAACGGATTGTGGACGAAGGGAATGAACTCGGCAATCATACGATGAATCATACGTATTTTGACCTTTTGTCGTCAAAGGAGATCAAGCGGGAATTAAAAGAATCAGCGGCTCATATCGCTTCACTCCAGCCTGGCGGTCCCTTATTATTTCGCCCTCCTGGTGGACGCTTAACAATGAAATCATTCCGCATTCTATCAAAGCAAGGGTACGATGTGGTCATGTGGTCCTTTACGCAAGATCCGAAGGACTGGTCAAGACCAGGCGCACGTAAAATTGCAAGCCGAATTATTGATCATATTCAAGGCGGCGATATTATCCTTTTACATGATGGCGGGGGAAATCGCAAGCAAACGGTAGAAGCATTGAAACAAGTGATTCCTGAGTTGAAGAAGAGGGGCTATGAATTTGTAAAAGTAAGTGAACTGCTGCACCACGACAAAGCATATATGCCTGTTCAGATGCAATAGGCAGCATTCGTCAAAAACATTCATTCATTGAAACCAAAAGTCTTGTCGTTTACTATATGAAGAGGGCTTTTGGAGGTGAATGTTGTGAAGAAATATGTTTTCCTTTTCATCCTATTATGTGTTGCTGCTGGATGCTCTAAGCCAGTACAAGAAAGCGTCATTGCATTTGGTGACAGCAATACAAGAGGATCAAACTGGGACTTTCGAGATTATCCAACATCTGAAAAATGGGTGAATCTCATGAAAAACGTCGAGCGCGGCCAAATTCAAGTGAAGAATGCAGGCATTGGCGGGCAGACGACTGAAGACGCGAAACTGCGCTTTGAGCAGGATATTTTAAAACAGAAACCAACTTACGTCCTCATCATGTTCGGTACGAATGATGCGGCGATTTTAGACGGGAAACATCCCCGAGTGACGAAAAAACGGTTTAAAGAAAATTTAACCTACTTCATTTCTGAAAGTAGAAAAGAAGGCATTACCCCGATTCTCATGACCTGTGTGCCTGTTGTAGAAGGCGGGAAAAAGGGCTTGTATTATTACTCCAGATATAAGTCATCTTATTTTGCTGGGAGAGGCGGGGCAAGAGCTTGGCAAAACTCTTATAATGACATCACAAGAGAAGTAGCGAAGGATGAGCAGGTACCGCTTGTCGACAACTGGAAAGCTTTCATCCGAGAAGCTGGAGAAGATAGTGATCATGCCCTGATTCAGTCAGGCTTGATCGACCCTTCTGGCAATCATATGACACCAAAAGGGGCGAGAATTATTTATAACGAAATCAAAGAGCGTGATGTCATCAAACATTTTTAAATGGTGGCCATCTGCCTAAACAAGACCATCCATCCAGCATAGTCTAACAGTATATCTTCCTAGAAGGAGGTAACTGATATGTGGGGATGTCCTTATCCTTACCCTGCGTGTTCGCCTTATCCAGCACAAGGAGCAGGAATCGGTTACGCTTTTCTTGTTGTGTTCCTTGTGGTCATTTTAGTCGTAGGCGGAGGGTTATGGTTTTGGAATGAACAGCCTTGCAATTAAGACACCTCTTCTTTCATCAGAAGGGGTGTTTTTTACGGAAAATAGTAGTAAGCCTATAGCGCAAGTGATATAATATCAGTCACCTGAGTTTAAAAAAGGAGAGTGCTCGGGAGGCATGGTTCCTGTGATATGGAATTAAGAGGAAACAGAGAGCATATGCCCGAGCGAACGTCTTTTCATTTCTGTCTCAATTAATTCAATGAAGTCGCGATTTAAGTTCATTTCATTTGCTTTATAATACGATTCTATAAGTAAATCATCTGACAGCTTTTTCATACTAGAAACCCATATGATGGGAAAAACACCTCCCCTGAAAAAGTTGGCATAAAATTTGAGAAAAAGACATATCATCATAGGTTGATCGACTGTCTTTGAAGTACCTTTAATCTACCATGAATGGGAAACAAGAACAATCGTTCTGTTATCCACATGGTTAAGTGGATAACTTGTGGGTAGAGTGTTTATAATTGAATGAAAGCATGATGAAATATAGGTGGATAATGTGTGTAAAATTATCCACACCTGTTGAAGGTCCTCATCATATGTCGAAAACTTTTTCATTGTATTCGATAGACAGACAAATTGTGATTTGATTCGACACAATCGCTGAAAACCAATGGAAGAAAGGGTGCAAATTGTGCTAAAGAAGTATTTCTTACCGGATGAATTTGTGAAAAGTATTTTCCACATTTCGCCGCAAAAATTAAAAGAACGAAATGTAAAAGGAATTATTACCGATCTAGATAACACACTAGTAGAATGGGACCGTCCAAGTGCGACACCGCGCTTAATTGAATGGTTTCAAGAAATGAAAGATCACGGGATACAAGTGACGATTGTATCGAACAATAATGAAAAAAGGGTCAAGCTTTTTTCTGAACCGGTTCATATCCCGTTTATTTATAAAGCGCGAAAGCCTATGGGAAGAGCCTTTAATAAGGCAGTCGCTGATATGCAGTTGAAAAAAGAAGATGTGGTTGTCATTGGTGATCAGCTCATGACAGATGTTCTTGGCGGGAATCGTCATGGCTTCCATACGATTTTGGTCGTTCCTGTTGCTGCCTCGGACGGATTTTTTACAAAGTTTAACAGGCGGATTGAACGCAGAATTTTAGGAGCCTTAAAGCGTAAGGGCCACATTCAGTGGGAGGAAGAGTAATAATGGAAAAGGTTGTTTGTATTGGCTGCGGTGTAGCCATTCAGACGGAAGATAAAGATCAATTAGGATATGCGCCGGCAGCATCTCTATTGAAAGAAGATGTGATCTGTCAGCGCTGTTTTAGGTTAAAGAACTACAATGAGATTCAGGATGTTTCTTTAACAGAGGACGACTTTTTAAATATATTGCACAGCATTGGAGAGACAGATTCTCTCATTGTGAAGGTCGTTGATATTTTTGACTTTAACGGAAGCTGGATCAATGGGCTGAACCGTATTGTCGGCGGTAATCCGATTTTACTTGTCGGCAACAAAGTGGATATTTTACCGAAATCCGTGAAAAAAGATCGTCTGATTCATTGGATGAAACGGGAAGCAAAGGAAAACGGATTAAACCCTATCGATGTTTTCTTGATCAGTGCAAGCAGAGGCCAGGGTGTGCCTGAGGTGATGGAAGCGATCGATCATTACCGCGAGGGAAGAAATGTCTATGTCGTCGGCTGTACGAATGTTGGAAAATCAACATTTATCAATCGAATCATCAAAGAAGTATCTGGCGAAGAGAACGTCATTACTACATCCCAATATCCAGGTACTACACTTGATGCGATTGAAATCCCGCTTGATGACGGTTCTGCTTTATTCGATACGCCGGGCATCATCAACCGCCATCAAATGGCGCACTATGTCAGCAAAAATGACTTAAAGATTTTAACGCCGAAAAAAGAATTGAAACCGAGAACGTTCCAATTAAATGAAGCACAAACGCTTTATTTTGGCGGACTGGCTCGATTTGATTATGTAAAAGGCGGCAGAACATCATTTGTCTGCTATATGCCAAATGAGCTGAACATTCACCGGACAAAGCTGGAGAATGCAGATGATTTATATGAAAAACATGCAGGGGAACTGCTGTCACCGCCATCAAAAGAGGGAATGGAAGATTTCCCGCCGCTCGTTCCGCATACCTTTACCATTGATCAGCCAAAAATGGACATCGTCTTTTCAGGTTTAGGCTGGGTTACTGCAAATGATGCGGGCAAGCAAATCAAAGTTTATGCGCCAAAAGGCGTTCATGTGTTTATGAGACGTTCGTTAATTTAAATGTTCAAAGGGGGAGAGACCTTGAAACCTTTATACGGAGTAATCGGTAACCCTGTTGGCCACTCAATGTCTCCGGATATTCATAATGCAGCACTAAAGGACGCTGGAATTGATGGACATTATCATGGCTTTCAAGTAGAAAATGATGACCTGAAAGATGCGATTAGCGGCATGAAGGCGTTAGGAATCAGCGGCATTAACGTCACTGTTCCTCACAAGGTAGAAATCATGAAGTACCTTGACAAAATTGATGTGACAGCTGAACGCCTCGGTGCCGTCAATACGGTGCGGCTCGAAGGGGATCAGCTCGTTGGGTACAATACAGATGGAGAAGGCTTTCTTCATTCATTGCTTGAAGCCTTGGATCAGCCGTTATCAGAGCTGTCATTTCTCTTGATTGGTGCTGGCGGAGCCGCAAGAGCGATTTATACGACAATTGCTCAGTATGCACCGAAGAGCTTTGATATTACGAACCGCACCATTGAAAAAGCTGAAGCTTTAATTGAAACTGCAGAGGGAAAAATCACATCTCAAGCAATCACATTAAATGCAGCAGAAGAGCGGCTTGGGGAATATGATGTCATCATCCATACGACCTCGATCGGCATGTATCCGAATGTTGAAGAAACCCCGATTTCTTTAGCGAACGCAAAAAAAACAGCGGTCGTTTGTGATATTGTGTATAATCCAATAGAAACAAAACTGCTTAGGGAAGCAGCAGGTTTAGGCTTGAAAACAGTGGATGGGGTTGGCATGTTTGTCGGACAAGCAGTAAGAGCCTTTGAACTGTGGACAGGCATTACGCCTGACGCCGGAAAAATGAAGTCAATTGTCATAGAGAAATTAGGAGGAACACCATGTTAAAAGGTAAGCAAAAACGTTTTTTACGTGCACAAGCACATCATTTATCACCTATTTTTCAAGTTGGAAAAGGCGGGGTAAATGACAATATGGTCAAGCAAATTTCCGAGGCGCTTGAAGCAAGAGAACTGTTAAAGGTCAGCGTATTGCAAAATTGTGACGAGGACAAAACGGAAGTTGCGAAAGCACTTGTAAAAGGTGCAAAGGCTGAGCTCGTTCAAACGATCGGAAATGTGATTGTCCTTTACAAAGAATCTAAGGAAAATAAACAAATTAAGCTGCCGTAAAGGTGGATGCGATATGAAAAAAATAGGGTTGTTCGGCGGTACGTTTGATCCTCCCCATAACGGGCATTTGCTGATGGCAAGTGAGGTGCGGATTCAAGTGGGGCTTGATGAAATTTGGTTTATCCCAAACCATATGCCTCCTCATAAAACTGGACGGAAACGAGCAGATAGTCATCACCGCATAAAAATGGTGGAGGCAGCGATTCAATCAAATCCATATTTTCGGCTCGAGCTCATTGAAATGGAGCGGGAGGGTCCGTCTTATACGGTAGATACAGTGAATCTGTTAAAGAAGCGTCATCCAGAAGATCAGTTCTTTTTTATGATAGGAGCGGACATGGTCGAGTATTTGCCAAAATGGCATCGGATCGATGATTTGCTTCAAATGATCACCTTTATTGGGATGAAAAGGCCGGGTTACGTTGGAAGTACGGCATATCCTCTTTTATTTGCAGATGTTCCAGCTTTTGATGTATCATCGACATTGATTAGGCAGCGAATAGAGCAGGGGAACCCTGTCGATTATTTGATTCCGAAAGCTGTTGAGCGTTATATAAAGGAGCATCATTTATATGAATCGTGAAGAAGCATTGAACTGTGTCAAAGAGCAGTTAACAGAGCATAGATATACACATACACTCGGAGTCATGGAGACAGCCATTTCATTAGCGGAACGGTTCGGTGCAGATGTGAAAAAAGCAGAGATCGCCGCTATTTTTCATGATTATGCGAAATTTAGGCCAAAAGAAGAAATGAAGGGGATTATCCAAAAAGAACAGATGAACCCTTTATTGCTTGAATATTCGCCCGAGCTTTGGCACGCCCCGGTTGGTGCCTATTTGGTCAAAAAAGAAGCTGGAATTGACGATCAAGATGTGTTAACAGCTATTGAATTTCATACTTCCGGCAGACCAGACATGACCTTACTTGAAAAAGTCATTTATGTCGCAGATTATATTGAACCAGGACGTCATTTCCCTGGTGTCGAAGAAGTAAGGGAGTTAGCAGAAAATGATCTAGATCGTGCACTGATCCAATCATTAAAAAACACCATCAGTTTTCTAATGAAAAAGAATCAGCCAGTTTTTCCAGATACGCTTGCTACTTACAACTCGCTTGTGCATAAGAACAACTAAGGAGGAATTTTGGATGGATTCATCATCAATTTTAAACGTCGCAGCAGGAGCATGCGATGATAAACGGGCTGAGGATATTATTGCCCTTAATATGCAAGGAATCTCACTTGTTGCGGATTATTTTCTCATTTGTCACGGGAATTCTGATAAACAAGTGCAAGCCATTGCAAGAGAAGTAAAACATCTTGCAGAGGAAAGCGGAATCGAAGTGAAGAAGATGGAAGGCTTTGATGAAGCAAGATGGGTATTGATTGACCTAGGTGATGTCATTGCCCATGTGTTCCACAAAGAAGAAAGAGGATACTACAATCTAGAAAAGCTATGGGGAGATGCGCCGAGAGAAACGCTTTCACTTGGCATTAACTCATGATTTATCAAGGGTTTGCAGGTGTGTATGACGAGCTCATGACACATGCACCTTATGATGAATGGGTTCAGTGGATCGAGCAGTATATGAAGCCGAATGCTGCCATCATCGATGTAGGCTGTGGAACTGGAGAGATTTCTCTTCGGTTAGCTGAAAAGGGCCACAAGGTCACAGGAATTGACCTCAGTGAAGAAATGCTGGCCTTTGCGCAGCAAAAAGCGCAGGCGAAAAAGCAGTCGATTCAATTTTTACATCAAGATATGAGAGAGGTTACGGGCTTTGAGCAAGCCTTCCAGGCAGCCGTTATTTGCTGTGATTCCTTGAATTACTTAAAAAACGAAAATGACGTCAAAAAAACCTTTAAAAACATGTTTCAGCTTTTAGAGGCAGATGGGGTTTTACTTTTTGATGTTCATACGCCTTATAAAATGGAAGAGGTATTCCCAGGTTCGACTTATGCAGATCAAGATGAAGAGATCAGCTATATTTGGCAGAGTGATAAAGGGGATGACATGTATTCGGTCATACATGATTTAAGCTTTTTTGTAAAAGATGGAGACATGTATCAGCGTTATGATGAGACACATGAACAGCGCACATTTCCATTTGAAACATATGCAGCGTTCCTTGAGTCCGCTGGCTTTGAACAAATAGAAGTGACTGCTGATTTTACAAATGAAGCCCCCGGTGAATTTGCCGAAAGATATTTCATCTCAGCTAAGAAACCAAAAACCATCGTTTAATAGAACGATGGTTTTTTAAAACCCTTTTTTCGTTTGTTGCAAAGATGATTAATTTCTGCGATCATCAGTGAACACACTTGGCGGATATTGATGCGCAACCGCTTCTAGATCTTCATCGAATTTTTCATGGGTATTTTGAAAGAGACGGTGAAACATATCTTGCACACCTGCTTCAAGTGCTTTAATGCCTTCACCAGTGACGCCGCCTTTCACACATACTTTGTCTTGCAGTGTCGGAAGGGTATAGACTCTTTTTTCAATCAAACGGCCAAGACCAACAAGCATATCCTCTGATAAGGTGGTGGCTTCTTCTTTGGAAATATCCGTTTCTTCTACGGCTGCTTCAATCATTTTCTGAACGAGAAAACTGATAAAAGCAGGTCCGCAGCTGACAATATCGGAAGCCGCTCTAGTAATTGAATGATGGATCTCGATAGGTGTTGAAATACACGAAGCTAACTGTCTTAACGCAGATTTCGTCGCGGCATTGCATGATGAACCAAAAGTTAAAAGTGATGCGCCTGATAAAGCGCGGTTTGTAATGCTTGGAATCAGCCTGGCTGTTTGACAAGGAACGATATCCTGAAGCTGTTCAGGATGAACCGGACTTGTAATGATGACAATGGTTTGCTGCTCCGTTAAAAGAGGGCTCAGCTCTTTTAAAAGTGGATAAATATCAAGTGGCTTGACACAAACAAAAATGAAATCTTTATTCGTGACAGCCCCTGAAAGCTGTTTCGTTACTTCAAGCTCTGGATGGTTCTTTTTTATATTGAACGCTTTTTCAATGGTTCGGTTTGTAATGGTGATCGATGAGGGATTGACTGCCTTTGATTCAATAAATGCCTCAGTAAGTATGGTACCCATGTTTCCTGTACCGATTAACCCTATATTCAAACGTTCTCCCTCCTTAGACGCATAGGATCTGTTATCTTCTAAACAGTATGTTGAGCAGTAGAAAAATATGATTGAAAGAAGCGTGAGTAAGTGAAACGACTCATTTCATTAAAAAAATACAGTCTTTATATCGCCGCTGGACTCATAGTCGTGATCATCTTCAGTTTCTTCTTTTTCACTGGAAAAGGAGAGGGCAGCAGAGAGCCAAGTGTATTGAAGGAAAATAAAGACATACAAGTCACATTAGAAGACAAACAAGAAAAGACAGAAAAAGAGCCATCGACGATTTTTGTAGAGGTCAAAGGAGCTGTAAGGAAGCCAGGTGTTTATACGTTTCAATCTGATGCTCGGGTAGAGGAAGCGATTCAAAGGGCAGGAGGCTTTACCAGCAAAGCAGACTCGATTGAAATCAACCAAGCAGCTAAATTAGAGGATAGTATGATGATTTATGTTCGGAAGCAGGGGGAAGCGGAAAGAGAGAGGCAAACAGCATCAGCTGACGCATCAGCGGGCGTTGAAAAGAGTGAGGGTGTGAATGTCAATCAGGCCGATGCAGCCGAATTGCAAACCATTAACGGCATAGGACCAGCTAAAGCCGAAGCTATCATTACGTATAGAGAGGAACACGGAGAATTTCAACAAATTGAAGACTTGCGGAACATTTCAGGTTTTGGGGAAAAGACGATTGAACGGCTGAAAAGTCAATTGACCGTGAAGTAGAATTGACGGTAGAGAAGAAAGGCATGTACACTTAATATCAACCATCATTCTGGAGGGATCAGTTCGTGGAAAGAATTTCATGGAATCAATATTTTATGGCACAAAGCCATTTGCTTGCTTTACGAAGCACCTGTGAGCGGTTAGCTGTTGGGGCGACCATCGTAAGGGACAAGCGCATCATTGCAGGGGGGTATAATGGCTCCATTGCCGGTGATGTTCATTGTGCGGATGTAGGGTGCTATGTCATTGATCATCACTGTGTTCGCACCATCCATGCGGAAATGAATGCTATTTTACAATGTGCCAAATTTGGTGCACCTACAGCTGATGCTGAAATATATGTCACACATTTTCCTTGTTTACAGTGCTGTAAAGCCATCATTCAAGCGGGCATACGAACAGTGTACTATGCAAAGGATTATAAAAATCATCCATATGCGATTGATTTATTCGAGCAGGCGGGTGTTCAAACAGAGCAAGTTGAATTAGATGAAATGATCATCGACTTAAAAAATCAAGAAAAATTGGCCTTTGTTGCAGATTTAATTGGGAAGCTGAGTGAATCAGGACTTAGCGAAACAGAAATTCGCGATATGCATGAGAAGGCGAATCAATTATTTACTTCCTATGTTTAAATATTTGCCGTTTGGGGCAATTTCAGCAGCTGTTGGAATTGCTCTGGCTGCATATCATCTTCATATGTATTTCCTTCTCTTTCTTCTCATCATATTACTTCTCAGCCTACTGAAAAAAATGCCTCAGCTCTTTTTAATGGTCAGCCTATGCGGTGCTGTCTATATACTCATTTTTATGATTCATGAGTCTCTTGAAACGGATCAACCCGTACTAGAAAAATTCCTATCTGGTTCCGTTGTGATTGAAAGTATTCCGAAAACAGATGGCAATCGTTTTTCAGCGACTGTTTCAACAGAACATGAACAACTAGCCACTTTTTATACAATTCAAACAGAGCGTGAAAAAGAGGCATTAAAAGAGATAGAACCTGGTATGAGCTGTCACATGACAGGTGATGTTCGTCCAGCAAAGCACGCAACCATTCCTAACGGGTTTCAATACGATCAATTTTTAAAATCAAAAGGCATTGACGCCATTTTTCTGCCACAGTCGATCAAAAACTGTACAAAAAAAGACAGTTCTTCCTATTATCTTCAAGTGATAAGGCAAAAGGGGTTGAAATTTTTAGAAGATCATGTGCCTAAACACTCTGTTGGCATTGTACAGGCACTTATTTTTGGCGATCGTGAGTTGATAGACCCTGACACATTAAGAGATTATCAAATGCTTGGCATTATTCATTTACTAGCGATCTCAGGATTGCATGTACAAACGCTTCTTGCATGTTTATTTTGGTGTCTCCTTCGTGCGGGCGTGACAAGAGAGACAGCACGTATTCTTCTATTATGCTTTCTTCCTATTTATGCTTGTTTGACAGGTGCTGCACCATCTGTTTTAAGAGCTTGCCTCATGGCAGGAATCTATTTAGTGATGACTAGTCTGCCAAAAGAAATGAAACAGCCCTCTGCTGTGGTATTAAGTGCAACGTTTTTACTCTTATTAGCAATTCATCCTCTTTATTTATTTGATATTGGATTTCAGCTTTCATTCGCGGTCACGTTTTTTATTTTGTTATCGACTAGGATTTTATCAAAAGCAAAAAGTTCAGTCATGCAATTATTCCTGATTTCCTTTATTGCACAGCTTGCTTCACTTCCTGTTCTTTTATATCATTTTCACCAATTCTCTTTACTGAGCGTACCTTTGAACATGATATTTGTTCCTTTATATACGACGGTCGTTATGCCGCTATCCTTACTCTTTTTTATTCTCACTACTATTTATCTTCCGCTTGGACAAACATTGTTTCAGCTGCTTGATTCGGTGATTCAGCTTAGTCATCAATTGTCAGCCTATATGGCTGTTTTTGATGAATTTAACTTGATTTTTGTGAAGTCTGCTTGGTGGCATATTGTTCTTGAGGTGAGCGCCTTAATTGTTCTGTTATTTGTGATGGAGTGCAAAACTTCTGTGAAATCCTATGCACTGCCGATCCTTTTTCTTATTGGTGTCTTGAGTGCACACTATTTCACCCCGAATTTTTTCGAAAAAGGGGAAGTGACGATGCTGGATGTAGGACAGGGGGATAGTTTGTTTATTCAGCTGCCCTATCGAAAGGGGCACTTGCTTGTGGATACAGGAGGCAGACTTTCTTTTGAAGAAGAACCGTGGAAAAAAAGGCGTAAAGTGTCTTCGATCGGTGATCAAACGCTGATCCCGTTTCTGCATTCTAAAGGTATTGCAAAACTTGATGTTCTTATTCTTACACATGCGGATCAAGATCATATGGGAGAAGCAGCTCGTTTAATCAAACGAAATAAAGTAAGGCGGCTGGCTATTCCAAAAGGCTTTGCACGAAGTCCAGAGGATGCGGAGCTGTTAAAAGAAGCAGCTGATCAAGGGATCATGATTGATGAATTAGAGAGAGGAGATCAGCTTCAGATTGGAGAGCAAATATTGAAGGTCCTTCATCCATCGCGTGATCGGGTAACAACTAAGAATAATGATTCACTCGTTTTGACATTTACTCTAGGCGGGAAGCGGTTTATGCTCACTGGAGATCTTGAACAAGAAGGGGAGCGAGACATTATAGAAGCCTATCCTGATCTGCAGGCAGATATCTTAAAGGTTGGACATCACGGGAGTAAAGGGTCAACAAGCGAAGAATGGCTTCAGCATCTCAAGCCCTCACATGCACTCATTTCAGCAGGTGAACGCAATCGTTATCAGCATCCACATCAGGAAGTTTTGAAAAAATTAAAGGACCAGCAAATGAAGGTGTATCGAACAGATACCGACGGGAGCGTGACGTATGAATTTCTCGATGAGGAAGGAACGTTTTACACTCACCCTCCATATGATATCTTACAAACTCAATAAAAAAACTGCCAAAACGGCAGTCATGTAACTTAAGATCCAACGAGGTGTATAATGGTTGCCAAAATAAACATTGAGGCGAAAAATCCGAATGTGACGATAAAACCAACGGCTGAGTCGGTCACATCATTCCGCTTGCTTTGAACATTTTTTTCAAATTCATTCATTTTCATCCCTCCTGGCTAATTTTAGTATACTTGAACTCATTTGGAATTGCTAGAAGGTAAAGTAACCGTTTTCCATTTTATGATCATTTTATGAATATCGTCTGACAGCAGGCTGACCCGGGAGCTTGCGCCGGACGTTTACTATAAATGAGGAGGCGGCACTTTCAGCTTCCTCTTTACTAATGTCTTCACACACTTTAGGATAGAGGAGGAAGTGAAAGAGAGGGATTCAATTGATGGTCTTTGATGTATGGAACAATTTAAAACGAGGGGATATCCATCCCGTTTATTGCTTATATGGGAAAGAAACATATTTACTGCAAGAAACCGCTGCTAAATTGAGACAAGCTGTAGTAGACGAAGAAACGAAGGATTTTAATTACTCCGTCTTCGATATGGAAGAAGTACCGCTTGAACAGGCTGTAACGGATGCAGAAACATTTCCGTTTATGGGAGAAAGACGTCTCGTCGTGATCAAGAATCCTTATTTTCTTACAGCTGAAAAGAAAAAGGAAAAGATTGAGCATGAGCTTTCTGTATTAGAAGCTTATTTAGAAAAGCCAGCGCCCTATACCATTCTCGTGTTATTGGCACCATATGAAAAGCTGGATGAGCGTAAAAAAATCACCAAATTGCTAAAAAAGAAAGCTGCTGTCGTTGAGGCGAAAGAGTTAAACCCAAAAGAAACAACTGATTTCACCATCACACTGGTGAAGACAGAAGGAAAGACGATTACATCTGAAGCGGCTGAGCAGCTTGTGATGCTATGCGGCGGGAGTCTCTCCTCTCTATTCCAAGAGGTTCGGAAGCTAAGTACATATATTGGAGAGCGGGAGGAAATTGAGTTAGCGGATGTCAATCAGCTCGTTGCAAGAAGCTTAGAGCAAAATATTTTCGAGCTGATTAATCAAATTGTAAACAGACGCCGCTCTGAGGCCATGCAGATGTTTTATGACCTGCTGAAGCAAAATGAGGAACCCATTAAAATATTAGCACTCATTTCAACTCAATTTCGATTGATTTTGCAGACGAAGTACTTCGCTCAGCAAGGCTATGGACAAAAACAAATTGCTTCAAATCTAAAAGTCCATCCATTCCGGGTCAAACTTGCGATGGATCAGGCAAGACTGTTTTCAGAAGAAGAGCTCAAGCAGATCGTCAAAGAGCTTTCAACGATTGATTATGAAATGAAAACGGGTAAAAAGGACAAGCAGCTGCTGTTAGAATTGTTCCTGCTTCGTTTGTTAGGCGCTTGAATATAAAAAAACGACCTTCTAAAAAGAGGGTCGTTTTTGTTTAGATGTATAATTGCCAGTCTGTCCTTAAGGCTCGGCCGGTCAGGACGGACGTACAGTTAAACAGGTGCCTCATCACTGAGGCGTTGCAAGCATTATGCAGAAAGTCCGTTTACTTGTTTAGCAAGTCTTGATTTGTAACGCGCAGCTGCGTTTTTGTGTACAAGACCAGTTTTAACGGCTTTGTCAATGCGTTTTGCAGCAGAAGCAAGAGCAGCTTTTGCTTGCTCAGCATCGTTGTTAGCTACAGAAACTTCAACTTGTTTAATCGCAGTACGCATCGCAGACTTGATTGTTACGTTATGTGCACGGCGTTCGTTATTCGTTTTTGTACGTTTGATCGCTGATTTAATATTTGGCATGTGTTTCACCTCCTAAGATACAACCTAAACACAATTGTCTTAAGGTTAAATCTTCACAATAGAACAAATTGTATTCTATCAAACACACCTTTAGAATGCAATATAAATGTAAAGTATTTTTCATTGATGACGTGCTCGAATGTTTCTTTCAAGAGATGGAAAGACTACTGTTAATTACTTGGTGGAAGGAGTCTTTTTATGGAGAAACAGAAACTCGATTTAAGCGTTTATCAAATCCGGACAGACCTCGCTGTTGAAACAAAAGAGATACTAGAACAAGAGAACGATCCGAAAGTCGTCAAAAAGGACGGGATCCAAGGGATTGTCGAAAAGGAAAAAGAAGAGCAAGGCATCCGCATACGTACTGTGGAAATCACGAAAGAAGGGGAGGAGCTGACCGGCAAAAAGGCAGGGACATACTTGACGTTTGAGGCACAAGGCATTCGGGAGAAAGACTCTGAGATGCAAGAAAAAGTCGTTGAAGTCTTTGCCCATCATTTTGCTCAGTTTCTAAAAGACAGAGGCATTCAGGCTGATGCAAGCTGCCTTGTAGTAGGGCTGGGAAACTGGAATGTCACGCCAGATGCATTAGGTCCTCTCACAGTTGAAAACCTGCTTGTAACCCGCCATCTCTTTGAATTGCAGCCGGAAAATGTTCAGGAAGGCTATCGCCCGGTTTCCTCTTTGTCTCCAGGGGTGATGGGACTGACCGGTATTGAAACAAGTGACATTATCCAAGGCGTGATCGAGCGGTCTAAGCCTGATTTTGTCATTGCGGTCGATGCCCTTGCTGCTCGAGCGGTAGAACGAGTGAATACAACCATTCAAATTTCTGATACAGGTATCCATCCCGGCTCTGGTGTAGGGAATAAGCGAAAAGAATTAAGCAAAGAAACATTGGGTATTCCAGTGATTGCGATTGGCGTTCCGACAGTGGTGGATGCAGTAACGATTGCTAGTGACACAATTGATTATGTCTTAAAGCATTTTGGTAGAGAACTAAAAGATGATAGACCATCCCGCTCTCTTGTGCCGGCTGGTTTGACATTCGGGAAGAAAAAAGTACTTAACGAAGAAGACTTGCCAGATGAAGAAACGCGTCAGTCATTCTTAGGCATCGTAGGAACCCTTCCTGAAGAAGAAAAAAGGCAGCTGATCCACGAAGTGCTTGCGCCCCTGGGGCAAAATTTAATGGTCACGCCTAAGGAAGTCGATACATTCATTGATGATATGGCAAACGTACTTGCCAACGGATTAAATACAGCGCTTCATCAAAAAATCACTCAAGATAATATGGGTTCATATAATCATTAATCGGTTCTACTTTCTCTAGCTCGCTCATAGTGTAATTACTAGAAAGCGTGCTGGAGGGAGTAAATCATGAAAAAAAGACCCCGCCGTCCTCGACAGTTGGTCGTTGCGATTAATGGAACGAAAGTAGTAAAAAGCATCTTCTTATTTATTGCCTCTCTTGTTGTGGTGTTTGTGATGTCAGGGGCTTTGACCTCTTTAAAACCCGAGCTGAGGCCGCAAGCCTCGTTATATGGTGTAGCAGATGAGCTCTCTGGCGCATTTTTTGCCACATTAATGGGCATGGAAAACCAATATTTCGCCTCAGCAGTTCCAGAAGATCAAAAAGGATTTCATTTCTCTGGGCTGTCATTGAAGCTTGCAACCAGTATTAATTTAGAAGACCCGCGCAGTTTCCTAGGAAGAGAGCTCCCAGGCTTTGAACATTTTGATACAAAAATCATCTTAGCGGGTGAAGGAACAGACTATACCAATATGCCGATGGAATCGCCGCCGCCTAGTGAAGTGATCCAAGATGAAAAAGAAGCAAATTTGGCGGAGCTGGACAAGCTCGATGATGATGCGCCGAAAAAGCCTGCCAAAGAACCGGACCGGTCAACAGGAAAACGAAAAGCTGTGTACATTTACCACACACATAATACGGAATCATATTTACCATTTTTAAAAGGAGAAACGAATCCAAATAATGCACGGCACTCAAAAGTGAATGTCACCCTTGTCGGCGACATGTTTGGAAAGGCGCTTGATCAGCAAGGAATCGGCAATACAGTCGACAAAACGGAAATTGAAAAAAGACTGGTGAAAAAAGGATTAAAATATCCGCAGTCTTATAATGAATCAAGATTGGTCGTGAAAGAAGCCTTAGCGAAAAATGATGACCTCGATTATTTAATTGATATTCACCGGGACTCAAGAAGAAAGAAAGATACGACTGTCGAAATCAAAGGGAAAAAATATGCGAGAATTGCGTTTGTTGTTGGGAAGAAGAATCAAAGCTATGAGAAAAACTTAAAGCTTGCGACAGAGTTCCACCATTTGATGGAGAAAAAATATAAAGGTCTTAGTGTCGGTGTGTTTGCCAAAGGAGAAATTGGCGATAATGGAATCTATAATCAAGATTTATCCGACAAAGCCCTTCTTTTAGAATTTGGTGGAGTAGATAATAATATGGAAGAATTAAGAAATGCATCCAATGCGGCAGCTGATGTATTCAGCGACATTTTCTGGGACGCGGAAAAGGTGGACGGCAAAGCAAAGGATGAGAAAAAACGCTCTTAAGGTGGTGACGGGGATGGGCTCATTTATTGGAAAAACCATTATTTTAGGATTGGTCTTGCTGTTTGGTGTCTTTTTAGGAATGCAGCAAGCGAATAATGGCATGCTGCAAATGAAGGGCTACCATGATCCGCAATTAAAAGGAGCTTTCTCCATTCAAATGAACGACAATGAAGAGAAGGAAGCTTCTATCTTAGGAACGGCTGTTACAGAAAAGGATCTTGCCGAAAAACAAAAACAGCTGGAGGAAATAGAGGGCTTTAATGCCTTTTCCAAGGCAGGAAAAGCCCTGTCTGATGGCATGACACATGCAGCCCGTTCTCTTTATGATTGGGTGAATGGGAAATAAACGAATTTCATGAGATATCACCCTTTTGATCAAAGCCGCTGACCGATAAGCGGCTTTTCTTGATTTCGATTGAATCTTTACAGCCCTATTGATATAATCTAACCTAGCGCAACCCGCGTTTTATAGTAGGAGTGATAGATTGTGACAGATAAAGAAAAACGATTAGAGCGGCAATCAAGAATTCGAAATTTCTCCATTATCGCCCATATTGACCATGGGAAATCCACATTGGCAGACCGTATTTTGGAAAAAACAGCGGCGATTACTCAACGGGAAATGAAAGAACAATTGCTTGATTCCATGGATTTAGAGCGTGAACGCGGCATAACGATTAAATTAAACTCTGTCCAGCTGAAGTATAAGGCGAAGGATGGGGAAGAATATATCATGCACCTGATTGATACACCAGGGCATGTCGACTTCACCTATGAGGTATCTCGAAGCCTAGCTGCCTGTGAGGGTGCGATTCTTGTAGTAGATGCAGCACAAGGAATTGAAGCACAGACACTTGCGAACGTTTATTTAGCTCTTGATAACAACTTAGAAATTCTTCCGATTATCAACAAAATCGATCTGCCAAGTGCAGAGCCTGAGCGTGTAAGAGAAGAAATTGAAGATGTCATCGGGTTGGATGCGTCTGAAGCTGTTCTCACCTCTGCTAAGGCGGGTATTGGAATCGAGGATATTTTAGAACAAATCGTTGAAAAGGTGCCGGCTCCCGCTGGAGATCCAGAAGCACCACTTCAAGCCCTTATTTTTGATTCTCTTTACGATGCGTATCGCGGCGTTATTGCGTACATACGAATTGTCGAAGGAACCGTCAGACCGGGTCAGAAAATTAAAATGATGGCGACGGGGAAAGAATTTGAAGTACTTGAAGTTGGCGTTTTCACACCAAAAGCCATGCCAACAGACGAACTCACCGTTGGAGATGTTGGCTACTTAACCGCTGCGATTAAAAATGTCGGTGATACACGTGTAGGGGATACGATCACAAGCGCGGTAAACCCTGCGAAAGAAGCACTTCCAGGATACAGAAAGCTAAACCCAATGGTATACTGCGGACTTTATCCAATTGATACTGCGAAATACAACGACTTACGTGAAGCGTTAGAAAAGCTTGAATTAAATGATTCTTCACTTCAATATGAGGCAGAGACATCCCAAGCACTTGGCTTCGGTTTCCGCTGCGGCTTCCTTGGAATGCTTCATATGGAAATCATCCAGGAACGGATTGAACGTGAATTTAAAATTGATCTGATTACGACAGCGCCAAGTGTTATTTATGATGTATATATGACAGATGGAGAAAAAATTGTCGTAGATAACCCGTCCAATCTGCCTGATCCGCAAAAGATTGAGCGAATTGAAGAACCGTATGTAAGAGCAACAATGATGGTGCCGAATGACTATGTAGGCTCTGTGATGGAGCTTTGCCAAGGAAAGCGCGGGAATTTCATTGATATGCAGTATCTTGATGCGAACCGCGTGAGCATTGTGTACGAAATTCCTTTGGCAGAGATCGTATACGAATTCTTTGATCAGCTTAAGTCCAACACAAAAGGCTATGCGTCCTTTGATTATGAGCTGATTGGCTATCGTCCTTCGACGCTGGTGAAGATGGATATCATGCTGAATGGCGAAAAAATCGATGCCCTTTCCTTTATTGTTCACCGCGATTATGCATATGAACGAGGCAAGATCATCGTAGAAAAGCTAAAAGAACTGATTCCACGCCAGCACTTTGAAGTGCCGGTTCAAGCAGCGATCGGTCAAAAAATCGTTGCTCGTTCCACCATTAAAGCGATGCGTAAAAACGTACTTGCTAAATGTTATGGTGGAGACATTTCCCGGAAAAGAAAGCTTCTTGAGAAGCAAAAAGAAGGGAAAAAGCGCATGAAGCAAGTGGGCTCTGTTGAAGTCCCGCAAGAAGCATTTATGGCTGTGCTGAAGATGGACGACAGCACACCAAAAAAATAACATCCTCAAGGCTACCTGCTTTACAATGTCTGCCTTGACGTTTATAGTCGATAACAAACAAAGACGCCGCAGCGATAAACTGCGGCTCTTTACCTGTAAAGAAGGTGTCATCTAATGAAAGCAGCATACATTCACATTCCATTTTGTGAGCATATTTGCCACTATTGTGATTTCAATAAATTTTTCATCAAAACGCAGCCAGTCGACGAATACTTAGCGGCTCTTGAGAAAGAGATGCAGCACACGATCGAGCAAAAAGGCGAGCAGGAACTAAAGACAATTTTTATTGGCGGGGGAACTCCGACATCACTGACTGTCAGTCAGCTAGACAAGCTCATGAACAGCATTCACAGCGTATTAAAGCCGACAAAAAATCTGATTGAATTTGCAGTAGAAGCAAACCCAGATGAATTATCGCTTGAGAAACTGCATGTGCTTAAAGCAGCCGGCGTGAATCGGCTGAGCTTTGGCGTTCAAACTTTTGAAGACGATTTACTCAAGAAAATTGGACGAGTTCATCAAAAGAAGGATGTCCTTACATCCTTTGAGCGAGCTAGAGCGGTTGGATTTGACAATATTAGCCTCGATCTCATGTTTGGCTTGCCGCATCAAGAAAAGCATCATGTGATGAATTCACTTGAGACGGCTTTCTCGCTGGGGGCAGAGCATTATTCGGTTTACTCACTCATCGTCGAGCCGAAAACCGTTTTTTATAACTTAATGCAAAAAGGAAAACTTCATTTACCGCCGCAAGAACGTGAGGCTGAAATGTATGAGCTTGTGATGGATGAAATGGAGCGCCATGGATTAAAGCAGTACGAAATTAGCAACTACGCCAAACCTGGCTTTGAAAGCCAGCATAACCTGACCTATTGGAGCAATGAAGATTACTTCGGTTTTGGTGCAGGCGCACACGGGTATGTAGATGGCATCCGAAATGTGAACGCAGGGCCGGTGAAACATTATTTGGAGCTGATTGACCAAACAGGGTTTCCGTATAAGGAAACACATCAGGTCACAAAAGCAGAGCAAATAGAAGAGGAAATGTTTTTAGGTCTTCGAAAAATCGAAGGGGTGAAAAGCGCTGATTTCCAAGCAAAATATGGTGCTGCACCAGAAGCACTTTTTTCCACTGTTCTTGAAGATTTAGAAGAAAAAGGCCTCATTGTAAAAGATGACAAGGGGATACGTTTAACAAGAAAAGGAAAATTGTTAGGCAATGAAGTATTTCAAGCGTTTCTCGGTGAGTTATAATTGACATTTTAATTTGAGTTTGGTAATTTTGTTTATACAATTAGCACTCGTTGAAAGAGAGTGCTAACAGGGGTGATGATGATGTTAACAAATCGTCAGCTTTTGATTCTGCAAGTCATCATTAATGACTTTATTCGTTCGGCGCAGCCAGTTGGATCAAGGACTCTTTCTAAAAAAGAAGACATTACATTCAGCTCTGCGACGATTAGAAACGAAATGGCTGATTTGGAGGAACTTGGTTTTATTGAAAAGACCCATTCTTCATCAGGAAGAATTCCTTCCGAAAAAGGATATCGTTATTATGTAGATCATTTGCTCTCTCCGCGAAAACTGTCGTCTAAAGAGCTAGTACTCATCCAGTCGGCCTTTCAGGAGAAAATTTTTGAGCTGGAAAAGACAGTTCAAAAATCGGCGGAAATTTTATCAGATCTCACAAACTATACATCGATTGTGCTTGGTCCGAAGCTAAGTGAAAATCGATTAAAGCAAATTCAGCTTGTCCCTGTTCAGCCAAACAAAGCAGTGGCGATCATGATTACAGACAGCGGACATGTTGAAAACAAAACCATTACCTTCTCTGAGCATCTCGATGTCTCCGATATTGAGAAGCTGATGAATATTTTAAACAGCCGCCTAGCCGGAGTCCCGATGGATCAGCTGAAGGACAGAATGTATAAAGAAGTTGTGATGCTTCTTCGTACGCATTTAAAAGATTATGATCATATTTTAGATGCGCTCGGCAATACATTTACATCGACTCAAAATGAATCAAAACTTTTCTTTGGCGGGAAGATTAATATGTTGAATCAGCCGGAGTTTCATGACATTGACCGCATCCGTTCACTCATGATGCTTATTGAGCAAAAGAATGATGTCATGCAGCTGTTTCATCCAAATCAGCAAGGAATCACTATTAAAATCGGTTCAGAAAACAATTTGGAAGCGATGGAGAACTGCAGCTTAATCACAGCTACTTATTCGATTGATCAAAAATCACTCGGCTCCATTGCCGTCATTGGTCCAACCCGTATGGATTATGGCAGGGTTGTCAGTCTCTTGCATCATGTATCAAAAGACTTGTCAAACGCACTTTCCAATTTGTATGATGAGTAGGGTGATAAAAGATAGGGGCACAGCCCCTTCGTATTTTTGAATCTTTTGAGGGAGGTGAACACAATGTCAGAAGAAAAACAGACACCTGAGCAAGAAGCAGAGGTTGAAGCACAAGAAGAAGCAGTTCAAGCAGATACTGAGGAAGTAACAAATGATGAACAGTCTGCCTTCCAAGAAAAAATCGATGAATTGCAGCAGCTTCTAGATGAAAAAGAAAACAAAATTCTGCGTGTTCAAGCAGATTTTGAAAACTATAAACGCCGTGCTCGAACTGAAGTGGAGACCGTGCAAAAATATCGTTCTCAACATGTTGTCAGTGATCTTCTCCCAGCTCTTGATAACTTTGAAAGAGCGCTTGGAATTGATCCAGACAATGAGCAGACGAAAAGTTTGTTAGAAGGAATGCAAATGGTTTACCGCCAGCTGGTAGAAGCGTTGAAAAATGAAGGCGTTGAACCAATTGAAGCTGTCGGCAAAGAGTTCGATCCAAACCTTCATCAAGCCGTCATGCAAGTTGAAGATGAAAACTACGATTCAAATATCGTTGTAGAAGAATTGCAAAAGGGCTATAAACTCAAAGACCGAGTTATTCGTCCATCAATGGTAAAAGTAAATCAATAACTACATAATGGGAGGTCATCGAATATGAGTAAAATCATTGGGATTGACTTAGGAACAACAAACTCATGTGTTGCAGTACTTGAAGGCGGCGAGCCAAAAGTCATTGCTAACGCTGAAGGAGCACGTACAACACCATCTGTTGTCGCTTTTAAAAACGGAGAGCGCCAAGTGGGTGAAGTAGCAAAACGTCAATCAATTACAAACCCGAACACGATCATGTCTGTTAAAAGACATATGGGTACTGATTATAAAGTAGAAGTTGAAGGTAAGAACTATACACCGCAGGAAATCTCTGCAATTATTCTTCAGCACCTTAAATCTTACGCTGAAGGCTATCTTGGCGAAGAAGTAACAAAAGCTGTTATCACAGTTCCTGCTTACTTCAACGATGCAGAACGTCAAGCAACGAAAGATGCTGGTAAAATTGCTGGTCTTGAAGTAGAACGTATCATCAACGAACCAACAGCAGCTGCACTTGCGTATGGTTTAGATAAAACAGAAGAAGATCAAACGATTCTTGTATACGACCTTGGCGGCGGTACATTTGACGTATCGATCCTTGAGCTTGGAGACGGCGTCTTTGAAGTGCGCTCAACTGCTGGGGACAACCGTCTAGGTGGAGATGATTTTGACCAAGTCATCATTGATCACCTAGTGGCTGAATTCAAAAAAGAAAATGGCATTGATCTTTCTAAAGATAAAATGGCGCTTCAGCGTTTAAAAGATGCTGCTGAAAAAGCGAAAAAAGATCTTTCTGGTGTATCTTCTACACAAATCTCACTGCCATTTATCACAGCTGGAGAAGCAGGACCTCTTCACCTTGAATTAACGTTAACACGTGCTAAATTCGAAGAGCTTTCTGCAGATCTTGTAGAGCGTACAATGACACCTGTACGTCAAGCACTGAAAGATGCTGGTTTATCTGCTAGCGAGATTGATAAAGTCATCCTTGTTGGTGGATCAACTCGTATTCCTGCAGTACAAGAAGCAATCAAAAAAGAAACAGGCAAAGAGCCTCATAAAGGTGTAAACCCTGATGAAGTAGTTGCACTTGGTGCAGCGATCCAAGGTGGAGTGATCACAGGAGATGTCAAAGACGTTGTTCTTCTTGACGTAACACCACTTTCTTTAGGAATTGAAACAATGGGCGGCGTATTCACGAAGCTGATTGAACGCAATACAACAATTCCAACAAGTAAATCTCAAGTATTCTCAACAGCTGCTGACAACCAAACAGCTGTAGATATCCATGTCCTGCAAGGTGAGCGCCCAATGGCTGCAGATAACAAAACATTAGGCCGCTTCCAATTGACTGATATCCCGCCAGCACCACGCGGCGTACCGCAAATCGAAGTATCTTTTGATATCGATAAAAACGGTATTGTCAACGTACGTGCGAAAGATATGGGTACAGGCAAAGAGCAAAACATCACAATCAAATCTTCTTCAGGTCTTTCTGATGATGAGATCGAAAAAATGGTAAAAGAAGCAGAAGAAAATGCTGAAGCAGATGCGAAGAAAAAAGAAGAAATCGAAGTGCGCAACGAAGCAGATCAATTAGTGTTTACAACTGAAAAAACATTAAAAGATCTAGAAGGCAAAATCGATGAAGAGCAAGTGGAAAAAGCAAATGACGCGAAAGATGCGCTAAAAGCTGCGATCGAAAAAGGCGAGTTTGAAGACATCAAAGCGAAAAAAGATGAGCTGCAAACAATCGTTCAAGAATTAACGACAAAGCTCTATGAAGAAGCTGCAAAACAAGCACAAGCTCAGCAAGAAGGCGCTGAAGGTGCTCAAAAAGCAGATGACAATGTAGTGGATGCAGAATACGAAGAAGTAAACGACGATCAAGAGAAAAAATAATCACCTTTACTTTTGAAAAAGACTGCTGAAACGTACTCGTCAGAAAGTCAAAGTCAGGATCTCTTGGCTTTGACTTTTTTTCTTTTCAACGATGAAAGGAATTGAAAAAGGTTAAATCAAAATGATACAATCGTATTTATGTGAGAAAATCGGGAGTGTGAAGAGATGAGTAAGCGTGATTACTATGAAGTGCTTGGCGTAAGTAAGAGCGCCTCAAAGGACGAAATCAAAAAGGCATACCGCAAGCTTTCAAAAAAGTATCACCCTGATATTAATAAAGAAGCTGGCTCAGATGAGAAATTCAAAGAAGTAAAAGAAGCCTATGAAACCCTTTCTGATGATCAAAAACGTTCGCATTATGACCAGTTCGGTCATACCGATCCAAACCAAGGCTTTGGCGGCGGCGGTTTTGGCGGAGGAGGAGACTTTGGCGGCTTCGGCGGCTTTGATGACATCTTCTCTAGTATTTTTGGCGGCGGAGCCAGAAGAAGAGATCCAAATGCACCGCGCCAAGGAGCGGACCTGCAATATACAATGACGCTTTCGTTTGAAGAAGCGGCATTTGGAAAAGAAGCAACCATTGAAATCCCTCGTGAAGAAACTTGTGAAACATGTCATGGATCAGGTGCAAAGCCTGGTACGCAGGCAAAAACCTGTTCACATTGCGGCGGTTCTGGTCAATTAAATGTTGAGCAATCCACTCCGTTTGGTAAAGTGGTCAATCGCAGAGTATGTAACTACTGCAGCGGAACAGGGAAACAAATTGACCATAAATGTTCAACATGCGGCGGATCTGGCAAAGTGCGTAAGCGTAAGAAAATTAACGTGACGATCCCTGCAGGTGTTGATGATGGCCAGCAGCTCAGAGTGTCTGGCCAAGGTGAACCAGGTGTAAATGGAGGACCTCCAGGCGATCTATTCGTTGTGTTCCATGTGCGTGCGCATGAATTCTTCGAACGTGATGGAGATGACATTTACTGCGAGATGCCGCTCACCTTTGCCCAAGCTGCATTAGGTGACGAAATTGAAGTGCCGACATTACACGGAAAAGTAAAATTAAAAGTTCCTGCTGGCACTCAAACTGGCACGAAGTTTAGACTTAAAGGTAAAGGCGTGAAAAATGTACGCGGCTACGGCCAAGGCGATCAGCATATCGTTGTACGTGTTGTCACACCGACAAATTTAACAGACAATCAAAAAGATATCATTAGAAAATTTGCTGAAGTGAGCGGAAATAAACCAGACGAACAAGAAATGAGCTTTTTCGATAAGGTAAAACGCGCATTTAAAGGCGAGTAAGACGGATAAGGAGTTGGTAGTATTGAAGTGGTCAGAAATTAGCGTCCATACAACAAATGAAGCGGTGGAACCGATCACCAATATTTTGCATGAAGCAGGTGCAAGTGGTGTCGTGATTGAGGACCCGCTTGATTTAATCAAGGAACGTGAAAATGTATACGGTGAGATCTACCAGCTCGATCCGAATGACTATCCGGATGAAGGTGTCATTGTGAAAGCCTATCTTCCAATGAACAGCTTTTTGATGGAAACGGTAGATGAGATCAAAGAAGCCATCAACAATCTTCTTCTATACGATATTGACCTTGGACGCAATACACTGTCAATTTGTGAAGTAAATGAAGAAGAATGGGCCACCGCCTGGAAGAAATACTATCATCCTGTGAAAATCTCTGAAAAATTCACCATCGTTCCAACGTGGGAAGAATATACACCGGTTCATTCTGATGAACTGATTATTGAAATGGATCCTGGAATGGCATTTGGAACAGGTACGCATCCAACAACCGTCCTTTGCATTCAGGCGCTTGAGCGCTACGTGAAGGAAAACGATACGGTGATTGATGTTGGAACAGGCTCTGGAATTTTAAGTGTGGCAGCAGCGATGCTTGGTGCAAAGGACATTCAAGCCTTTGATCTCGACACCGTTGCGGTAGAAAGTGCGAAGCAAAACATCGAACTAAATGGTGTAAGTGAACAAGTGACGGTCAAACAAAACAATTTGCTTGATGGGATTTCAGGTGAGCGTGATGTGATTGTCGCCAACATTCTGGCAGAAGTGATTTTGCGCTTTACAGATCAAGCCTATGACCTATTGAAGAAAGATGGCTATTTCATTACATCAGGCATCATTGGACAAAAGAAATTACAGGTCAAAACAGCATTAGAAGAAGCAGGTTTTGACATTGTTGAAGTGCTGTCAATGGAAGATTGGGTCAGCATTATAGCGAAAAAATAAAGCGAGTAGGTGTCAGGACACGTATGCAACGATATTTTATCGACCTCACGAAAGAAGAAGTGACGTTAAAGGGAGCCATCGTTATAAAAGGTGAAGATGTACATCATCTTTCCAATGTCATGCGGATGAAAGCAGGGCAGGAAATCCTTTGTTTAACGACAGACGGCTTTGAAGCGCTCAGTAAAATTGATACAATAACAAAGGAAGAAGTGATTTGCCACCTTGAAAGCTGGACAAATCAGAACAGAGAACTTCCGATTAGGGTGACGATTGCAAGCGGTCTTCCAAAAGGAGATAAGCTTGAGCTCATTATCCAAAAAGGCACAGAGCTTGGCGCAAGTGCTTTTATCCCGTTTCAAGCGGCTCGTTCTATTACAAAGCTTGACCAAAAAAAGTCACATAAAAAACGAGAGCGCTGGGAGAAAATTGCGAAAGAAGCAGCCGAGCAGTCCTACCGGAATATCATTCCCCGTGTTTATTCAGTATCAACGTTTAAAGAGCTGACGCAATTAGCTGGTGAATTCGATAAATGTGTCGTTGCATACGAAGAATCATCGAAAGAAGGAGAGCAAAGCCGTTTTCAAACTGTGCTTCAACAGATGAAAGGCGGACAAACCTTGCTAGTGGTTTTTGGCCCTGAAGGCGGTTTGGCAGAAAAGGAGATTGAAGAGCTTGAAACGCTTGGTGCAGTCATTTGCGGGCTTGGACCACGCATTTTAAGAACAGAAACTGCTCCTTTATATGCGCTTTCTGCTATATCTTATCAAACAGAGTTATTAAGAGGTGAATCATGATGGGAACAGTAGCGTTCCATACACTTGGCTGTAAGGTCAACCACTATGAAACAGAGGCGATCTGGCAACTGTTTAAAGAAGCTGGCTATGAAAGAAAAGAGTATGAATCAAAAGCAGACGTATATGTCATTAATACATGTACGGTCACGAATACAGGCGATAAGAAAAGCCGCCAAGTCATTAGAAGAGCCATTCGTCATAACCCGGATGGTGTCATTTGTGTAACAGGCTGCTATGCGCAAACATCACCAGCAGAAATCATGGCGATACCTGGTGTTGATATTGTGGTTGGAACACAGGACCGACATAAATTACTAGGTTATATAGAAGAATACCGCAGAGAAAGACAGCCGATCAACGGGGTTGGCAATATTATGAAAGCACGTGTGTTTGAAGAACTTGATGTTCCTGCCTTCACAGACAGAACGCGCGCTTCATTAAAAATCCAAGAAGGCTGTAACAATTTCTGTACATTCTGCATTATTCCTTGGGCGCGCGGCCTTCTTCGTTCTCGTGATCCAGAAGAGGTCATCAATCAAGCGCAGCAGCTTGTTGATGCGGGCTATAAAGAAATTGTGCTTACAGGTATTCACACAGGCGGATACGGAGAAGACTTAAAGGATTATAACTTTGCAAAGCTTCTGAGAGAATTAGATGAACGTGTTATTGGCTTGAAACGAATCCGTATTTCATCTATTGAAGCTAGTCAAATTACAGATGAAGTGATTGAAGTGCTTGATCAATCAGAGAAAATTGTCAGACACTTACACATCCCGCTTCAATCTGGCTCAAATACTGTGCTGAAAAGAATGCGCCGTAAATATACGATGGAATTCTTTGCAGAGCGTTTAACAAAGCTGAAAAAAGCATTGCCAGGACTTGCTGTCACCTCTGATGTAATCGTTGGATTCCCTGGGGAAACAGAAGAAGAGTTCTTGGAAACGTACAATTTTGTCAAAGACCATCAATTCTCTGAGCTGCACGTATTCCCTTACAGCAAACGTACAGGTACCCCGGCTGCAAGAATGGAAGATCAAGTGGATGAAAATGTGAAAAACGAACGTGTCCACCGTTTGATCGCTCTTTCTGACCAGCTTGCGAAAGAGTATGCATCAGCATACGAAGGTGATGTGCTAGAAATTATTCCGGAAGAATCCTTCAAAGAACAAGAAGGAAACCACAATCTTTATGTTGGTTATACAGATAACTACATGAAAGTTGTTTTTGAAGGGACAGAGGACATGATCGGACGTCTGGTCAAAGTGAAAATTACGAAAGCGGGCTATCCTTATAACGAAGGACAATTCGTTCGCATCAGCGATGATGTGCAGCCAGACAAAGTGAGAATGACATCATAATAGATAAAAAACCGGCTGCCAAAAGGGCAGGCCGGTTTCTTTTATTTTGACTGATTCGGCATGAGACACAAGATCAATCCGTGAAAAGGGCGAATGAACGGAAAGAAGAGGAGAGAGCTTGCCGCATTAAACAGCAGGCTGAAATGCGCAATCTGCTGGGCAGGAGAGCTTGCGAGAAGGGCGACAACCTCTGTGATCAGGGCGAGAAACGGCAGGCATAAAAGAACCCCAAGCACATTAAACACGACGTGTGCATAAGCCGTTTGACGTGCTGCGTAGCCGCCGGATATCGCAGCCATCACAGCCGTAATACATGTCCCAATATTGGACCCCAACACAAAGCTGATACCTTCCTGAAGTGCCACAGTTCCCTCATTCATAAATCCCATTAAAATACCGATACAGACTGAGCTCGAATGAACTATTGCTGTGAAAATGGTACCCGAAAGCAGCGCTGTCCAGTCTGAATGCTGCATCATTTCAAGAAAACGCAATGTCTCAGGCTGGCTTGTCATCATCCCTGCAATTTTTGAAAAGCCTTGTATGCAAAAAAAGATCATCCCGAGCCCAAATAAACTTTTTCCTGCATGTTTAAAAGATGTCCTGCCAAAAAGGATAAATACAAGACCGGCTATGATCAAAACCCACATGAACACGTCCATTTTAATGGCGATAAATTCTGTCGTAAACGTGGAGCCGATATTGGTTCCAAGAATCATTGGGATCGATTTTTTAAAAGAGAGAATGCCAGTACTGACAAAGCCAATGACGATAACCATAAACGCTGAACTGCTTTGTAGAACCCCTGTAAACACAATGCTGACCAAGAATGCTTTGACCGGGTGATCTGTAAAGAGAAGAAGTGATTTCTCAATACGAGACGAAGCAAGCGCCATTAATCCTTTTCTCAGCAAGCCCATTGACCATAAAAAAATGAAAATAAGTGCACAAAAATAAATGATCGCCATCATAGAAAAGTCCTCCTCTTACCAATGAATATATGGACTTGTCTACCTGCTCATGACGAAAATATATTTCCAAATCACTTAGTTGACCTCACACTGGGCTTATATTATAATGTCTAGGTACATGTTTTGCATGTATATCTTTTTTTAATGCAGTCGATTGGTGTATTCGGAGGGAGGGAAAGAGAATGTCAAAAACGGTCGTTAGAAAAAACGAATCGCTTGAAGATGCTCTTCGTCGCTTTAAACGCAGTGTATCCAAAACTGGAACATTGCAAGAAGCAAGAAAGCGTGAATTTTATGAAAAGCCTAGCGTAAAGCGCAAGAAAAAGTCTGAAGCTGCTAGAAAACGTAAATTCTAAAGAGGGTGGATTTTATGAGTCTTCTTGAGCAATTAAATTCTGATATGAAGCTTATGATGAAAAACCGTGAGAAAGACAAGCTTGTTGTCATTCGTATGGTAAAGGCTTCGCTGCAAAATGAAGCAATTAAGCTTAAGAAAGACAGTTTGACCGGCGATGAGGAACTAACCGTCCTTTCCCGCGAGATTAAGCAACGTAAAGACTCCCTCCATGAATTTTCGAAAGCTAATCGCTTAGATTTAGTAGATAAAGTTCAAAAAGAGATTGACATATTAGACGTTTATTTACCTGAACAGCTTTCTGAAGAAGAACTGCAAACGATCGTGAAAGAAACGATTACTGAAACAGGTGCTTCCTCGAAGGCTGATATGGGTAAAGTCATGAGCGCTATTATGCCAAAAGTAAAAGGTAAAGCTGATGGAGCTGTCATTAACAGACTTGTCAGCGAGCAGCTGTCTCAATAAAAAAGTATCCTTCTATTGTTAGAAGGGTACTTTTTTTATGCCCTCGTGATTCTGTCATATAAAAATGAAACCTATGATACATTTGTAACGTATGTAAAGGAACGGTAAAATGGAAGAAAGAGAGGAGGGATCACCAAATAGATGAAAAAAATAAAAATTTCTATTGCTCTCTTCAGTTGTTTTATAATATGCTTGTTATTAGGGGTTCAATTGACCGCGAAATCAGCAGATCAGAAAGTTCATGTTATCCCAATTGAAGATACAGTAGAAAAAGGACTTTCTAAATTCATTGAACGATCGTTTGAGCAGGCAAAGTCGGAGCGGGCGAAGCATATTATTCTCGACATCAATACACCGGGTGGTGCAGTCGATGCAGCGCTTGAGATCGCAGATACGATTCGTGCTTCTGATATCCCAGTGACAGCGTTTGTCAATCATAGAGCGCTTTCAGCCGGGGCCTTCATCGCGCTAAATGCCGATCAAATTTATATGACCCCGAATGGAAAGATGGGGGCTGCTGCGATCATCGATGGAGAAGGCAATGCTGCCGATCAAAAATCTGAATCTCTATGGCTTGCTGAAATGAGTGATGCTGCCGAAAAGCAGGGGCGTGATCCAAAGTATGCTCTTGCCATGGCGGATATAGATATAGACGCAAAAGAAGCCGGTGCACCAAAAGGAGAATTGCTCACCTTCAACACAGACCGGGCGCTTAAATTCGGTTATGCAGAAGGAGAAGCAAAAAATATGGATGAGTTGCTTCAGAAGCTGAAATTAAAAGATGCTTCTGTTCAATACGATGAAGTGAGCTTTGCTGAAAAGGTTGCGCGTTTTCTTACGCACCCAATTGTCATTCCAATCCTTTTATCCATTGCAAGTTTAGGGTTAGTTGTTGAGCTCTATTCTCCTGGCTTTGGGGTCCCGGGCACCATGGGAGTGACAGCGCTTCTTCTATTCTTTTATGGTCATCTCGTGGCAGGTTTTGCAGGATATGAGACGTTGTTCCTGTTTTTAGCAGGGATTGCACTCATCATTTTGGAATTGTTTTTGCCAGGGGGAATCGTAGGTGTCATTGGACTGATCTGTGTCGTTGTCAGCTTATTTTTAGCAGCTGGAAGCTTTACAGAAATGGCGATTTCCATCTTGATTGCCACTGCTGTTTCAATCATAGCAGTTATTTTATTGACAAAGGTGTTGGGGAAACGTATGAAATTCTTTAAAAAGTTCATTTTAACCGATTCAACCAATAAGGAAAGCGGTTATGTCTCAAATGAAACAAGAGAAGATCTTGTTGGGCAAATCGCAGTGACAGCCACTGCACTTCGTCCATCTGGTACGATCGTACTCGGAGATGAGCGCATTGATGTTGTGTCAGAAGGTGCATTTATCGATAAAGATGAACAAGTAAAAATTGTGAAAGCGGAAGGCTCACGCATTGTCGTGAGGAAAGTATAGATATACTGATTTTAGAGGAGGAATAAAATGGATCCATCTACTTTACTATTATTTGTGATTATCGCAGCAGGTTTGATTGTTCTATCGATCTTTTTCACCTTTGTACCGGTGATGCTGTGGATTTCTGCCCTAGCGGCTGGCGTAAAAGTGAGCATTTTTACACTTGTCGGAATGAGACTGCGTCGAGTGATTCCAAACCGAGTGGTCAACCCGCTCATCAAAGCACATAAAGCAGGTCTTGATGTGACGATTAACCAGCTGGAGAGCCACTATCTTGCAGGTGGTAACGTGGACAGAGTTGTGAACGCATTAATTGCAGCTCAACGCGCGAATATCGAATTGAACTTTGCCCGCTGTGCAGCCATCGACCTAGCAGGCCGTGACGTACTTGAAGCAGTTCAAATGAGTGTAAACCCTAAAGTCATTGAAACACCATTTATCTCTGGTGTTGCGATGGACGGGATTGAAGTCAAAGCAAAAGCACGTATTACAGTTCGTGCAAACATCGACCGACTTGTCGGTGGTGCAGGGGAAGAAACAATTATTGCCCGTGTAGGTGAAGGGATTGTCTCTACAATCGGTTCATCAGATAATCATAAAAAGGTTCTTGAGAATCCTGATATGATTTCTCAAACGGTTCTTGGTAAAGGATTAGATTCAGGTACTGCATTTGAAATTCTCTCGATTGATATCGCAGATGTTGATATCGGTAAGAACATCGGGGCAATTCTGCAAACAGACCAAGCAGAAGCAGACAAAAACATTGCACAGGCGAAAGCAGAAGAACGCCGCGCAATGGCTGTTGCACAAGAACAAGAGATGCGTGCGAAAGTTGAAGAAATGCGCGCGAAAGTCGTTGAAGCAGAGGCTGAAGTACCACTTGCAATGGCTGAAGCATTACGTGAAGGCAATATTGGTGTCATGGACTACATGAATATTAAGAATATCGATGCTGATACGGATATGAGAGATTCATTTGGCAAAATGACAAAAGGTCCATCTGATAATGAAAACAAATAAGCATCCTCTCACGCTTTAAGGAGGGAGCCCATTGGACATTTTATTTGAAAATCCGCTACTAATTGCGATTATCATCGGTATCATCTCTGCCGTCTTTGGGAAGATCGGCAAACAAGAGGAGAACGAAGAGCAGAATCAGCAAAAGAAGCCCGCTCCTCAGCGTAAGCAGGTGCCCCAAAAGCAAACAAAGCAAACAAGTCCAGATCCAGTCGTGACCGATCAGCTGGACGATTTCGGCGATGTGCATGATCATGGCGGGATGAAGAAAAAAACTTCTCAGTCCTTACAAGATCGCTATACGGCTACACTTGCCGAAATGGAAGAAAGAAAAAACGAGCTGAACAAAGAGTTCCAATCGCTTGAAAGAGAGCTGACAAGGCCAAAGGCTGCATCTGCTGAAATGAGGCCAAAATTCATTGAGAAGCTGAACCAAGATACAATTGTTCAAGGAATGATCCTTGGAGAAGTATTTGGAGAGCCGCGCGCGAAAAAGCCGCACAGAACGATGAAACGGCCATATAAAAGATAAAGAAGAAAGCCCCCTTTTTCATAAAGGGGGGCTTTTTTTGCCTGATGACGATTTTTCTTAAAGAAAATGCTGAAAAGGCTATTTTACGGGATTCATTAGCATGATATGAACCCCTGAGGAATAGGATGATATAGAGGCTTTCTCATCAGTCTCACCATCTTTCAGTTTGATCTCATACACATGAGGTGGGAAGGGGTTCTTATTGAATGGGAAAAAGAAAAAATCGACTTAAAGCATGGCTGACAAGAACACTTGAAATCCCTCCAGACGTGATGATGGATCTTCCCCGTATTACGATGGTTGGCAGACTCCACATTTACATAGAGAACCATAAAGGGCTTTTGCTTTTCAGTGATCAAGAGGTAAGGCTGATGCTCAAACAGGGACAATGCATTATTTCAGGGAAAGATTTTGTGATTAAAACGATTTTGCCAGAAGAGATTTTATTAGAAGGGAAAATCGATGAGGTCCGTTATATTGATTCTTAACTGACGGAGGGGAGAAGCGTGAAGAATAAATGGTTCGCCTATTTTATTGGCAGAGTGGAAGTGGAGATCAAAGGAAATGGCATTGAGCGGCTCATTAATGAGTGCACGAGGCAGGGGATCACAATGTTTCAAGTGAGCCGCCGTCAAGACAGCGTGCGCTTATTTATTCGCTTATCAGATGTACATGCCTTCAGAAAGGTACGCAGACATCATGACGTGACATGTTCATTTCATCAAAAAAAGGGCTTTCCATTTCTACTCCTATGGTCAAGGAAGAATATCGGATTTACCCTTGGGATTGTATGCTTTCTAGTGACGATATTGGCGCTTTCAAACATGGTATGGAAAATTGATATTAAAGGAGCCAATCCAGAAACTGAACATCAAATGAGAAAGCATTTAGATGACATCGGGGTGCAAAAAGGACGTTTTCAATTTCTAATGGGAACACCTGAAAAAATTCAAAAATCCCTGACAACCAATATTCCAAGCATCACATGGGTCGGTGTAGAACTAAACGGCACAACCTTTCAAATGAAAGTTGTGGAAAAAAATGAACCTGAAAAAGAGAAATACACGAGTCCTCAGCATATCGTTGCCAAGAAAAAGGCTGTCATCACGAGAATGTATGTAGAAAAAGGGGAGCCGCTCGCCGCGGTTGATGAACATGTAAAGAAAGGACAGATGCTTGTCTCTGGACTCATTGGCAGCGAAGATCAGCAAAAAACGGTAGGAGCCAAAGCGAAAATCTATGGTGAAACGTGGTATCGTTCTGAAGTTTCTGTCCCTCTTCGAACATCTTTTGACGTCTTTACGGGTAAAATGAAGACAAAGCACAAGCTCTCCGCATTTGGAGGCTCACTGCCATTTTGGGGCTTTTCTTTTAAAAAGGATGATTTTAAGCAGCCAAAAACAGAAACAGAAGTTCATCCGCTTCATTTCTTAAACATGCAGCTCCCATTCTCTTATGAAAAGGAAATTACACGCGAAAGTGAGAAAATAAATCGAGAATACACAAATAAAGAAGCGGTTCAAGCAGGGATTAAAATGGGTAAAAAAGAATTAGAAGAGAAGCTAGGTCAAACAGGAGAGGTGAAAAGTGAAAAAGTTTTGCACGAGACAACAGGGAATGGTAAAGTTAAGTTAATCATCCTTTACCAAGTAATAGAAGATATTGTTCAACCAACACCTATTGTTCAGGGAGACTAGAGAATGACAGAACATTTACTTGAGATTCAACAAAAATTGGATAGCCCAAACGAAGCGATTGCTTTATTTGGCAATCAAGATGCTTATCTGAAACTAATGGAAAACGAGCTGAACGTCTCCATTATTACGCGTGGAGAAAAAGTGTATGTTTCTGGTGAGGAAGCATCAAGAGATACAGTAAGCCGTTTGATCACATCTCTTTTACATCTCATCCGTAAAGGAATTGAGATATCTGAACGGGATGTCGTCTATGCCATTAAAATGGCGCAAAAAAACAAGCTGAATTATTTTGAAAATATGTATGAAGATGAAATAACAAAAAATGCCAAAGGAAAATCGATCAGGGTGAAAACAATCGGCCAGCGGGAATATGCTGCGGCGATGAAAAAAGATGACCTGGTGTTTGGAATTGGACCCGCTGGTACAGGGAAGACGTATTTGGCAGTCGTCAATGCGGTCCATTCACTGAAAAATGGACATGTAAAACGGATTATCCTGACAAGACCAGCTGTTGAAGCAGGAGAGAGTCTTGGCTTTTTACCAGGTGATCTAAAGGAAAAAGTAGATCCTTATTTAAGACCACTATATGATGCCCTGCATGATGTGCTTGGCAGTGATCATACGGAACGTTTAATCGAGCGCGGCGTGATTGAAATAGCGCCCCTTGCCTATATGAGAGGCCGGACGCTTGATGATGCATTTGTGATTTTAGATGAAGCGCAGAATACAACACCTGCCCAAATGAAAATGTTTTTGACGAGACTTGGGTTTGGCTCTAAAATGGTCATTACAGGAGATATTACACAGATCGATCTGCCAAAGGGCATGCAGTCAGGTCTTGCGGCTGCAAAGGACATGCTTGCAGAGATCAAGGGCATCTCATTTATTGAATTAGACCAGACAGATGTGGTCAGACACCCGCTTGTGGCGAAGATCATTGGCGCATACGAAAAGCAAAAATGAACTGAGTGACCCGATCGTCTTCATCGGGTCATTTTGTTTCGATCGTGGTTTAAAGTAAAAAAGGAGGTACTTTCCTTGAGAAAGAATCAAAAAGGCAGTAAGCGCAAAAGAATGCTGTCTAAAAAAGAACCTCAGAAAATGGAGCGCTCACGTTATTTAAATGTTTTGCTGTACGCTGGTTTAGCAGCCATTTTATTCGTGGTGCTCTTCTTCCATGTAAAGCCTGAATCGCTCGACTTAGATTTATTTTCAGTGAGCGAACAGACCATCTATTCTCCGTCAACCGTTGATGATCAAGAAGCGACAGAAGAAAAGAAACAAGAAGCAACAGATCAGGTAGAAGATCAATATACGCTCAAAAAAGCGTATTCTGATAATCGCGTAGACCTCATCTCATCCCTCTTTGAAGCCATTAAAGAAGAGAAGAAAGCAGCTGATGATAAAGAGAACGCGCCATCAGATCAAGAAATGGTCAAGCGTGTCAAAGAAAAGCTCACAACAGATATGCAGGAGGCTGTTTCGGATCAATCCATCAAAGCACTGCTTCAGGCAAGTGATGAAAATCTCTCATTTACTAAGGATTCCATCATCACAGTGGTGAATTCACTGATGAGTAAAGAAATTACAGCAGCGAAATTACAAGATGAGAAAAAACAAGTCAAAACAGAGCTTAAAAACAATTCAATTCCATCAAAATACTTAAATGCAGCGACAGAAATCGGTGAATTTGCGATCATTCCAAACTATGTATTTGACCCAGTGGCAACAGAAAAGAAAAGACAGGAAGCGGCTGACAATATTCAGCCTGTGCAAATTAAGCAGGGGCAAATCTTAGTTGAAGAAGGAGAGCTCATCGACCGGGAAGTTTATCGCAAATTAGAACTGACGGGTCTGTTAAACAGCTCAAATTTATTTAAGCCTGTAAGTGGTCTCCTCATATTAATTGGACTTTTCTTAGCAGCGATTATTCATTCCCTTGAATCGAGGAAAAAATCGCTTGTCCATAAGAATAAGTCATTACTGCTTTACTCGCTTATTTTCACGATTATATTAATTATCATGGAAGTGTTCAGCCTCTTCCAGGAAACGAAGTATACGACGATAGGCTATGTCGTGCCAGTGGCACTTGGCACGATGCTGATCAAGCTGCTCATTAATGAGCGGTTAGCGATCTTCTCCGGTCTTGTATTTGCTCTTTGCGGCAGTATGATGTTTAATCAAGGAGTAACCGGCGTCTTTAACTATGTGATCTGCGCTTATTATCTTGTGAGCGGGATGGCTGGTATTTTATTTTTAAGAAAACATAATGCAAGATCAAAAATATTGCAGGCCGGACTTTTGGTGGCTTTGGTGAATGTACTTGTGGTTTTATCCATTACACTGATCCAAAACTCTTCACCATCAGGGCTTGAAATCGGTGTGAACCTCATGATGGCAATTGTGTCAGGGTTTGCATCATCTATCTTGGTCATTGGGTTAATGCCTGTTTTTGAGAGCATGTTTGGTATTCTTTCCACAATGAAACTGATTGAATTATCCAATCCAAATCATCCGCTGCTCAAAAAGATTTTAACCGAGACACCAGGTACATATCATCATAGTGTCATGGTGGCGAATTTAGCGGATGCTGCATGTGAAGCAGTCGGCGCAAATGGTCTTTTAGCAAGGGTCGGCGCTTATTATCATGACATTGGGAAAACGAAAAGACCGCAATACTTTATCGAAAACCAAATGAACATTGATAATCCGCATGACAAGCTTTCTCCTCAGCTGAGTAAAAATATTATTATTGCCCATACGACAGATGGCGCTGATATGCTGAGAGAAAAGAAGTTTCCTGAAGAACTTGTCGACATTGCCGAACAGCATCACGGGAAGTCTCTTTTAAAGTTCTTTTACTATAAGGCGAAAGAGCGTGATGATCAGGTGACAGAAGAAGAATTCCGTTACCCTGGTCCAAAGCCGCAGTCAAAAGAAGCAGCGATTATTTCTGTGGCTGACAGCGTTGAAGCGGCGGTTCGTTCCATGCACAATCCAAATCCAGAGCGGATTGAAAAGCTTGTCAAAGGCATTATTTCAGATAAAATGCAGGACGGGCAATTTAGTGAATGTGACCTCACATTTAAAGAATTAAATATTATCAGCCAAACGATTTGTACAACATTAAAGGGGATTTTCCATTCTCGGATTGAATATCCAGATGCCCCGAAGCAGAAGGTGAAGTAAATGACATTGTTAATCGATTTAATAGATGAAACAGGACAAGTATCAAAAGAGCAGCTTGAAGAAGTGGAAAAGCTTCTTCAGTTTGCTGCAGACGAACTTGAGGTCAAGGATCAAGCGGAAGTGTCAGTGACGATCGTTTCGAATGAAGAGATTCATCAAATCAATAAAGAATACCGCGGAAAAGACGCACCAACGGATGTGATCTCCTTTGCACTTGAGGAAGAAGGAGAAGGGGAGATTGAAATCATAGGAGCGGATGATATCCCGCCTGTACTTGGTGACATTATCATTAGTGTGGATCGAACGAAAGAGCAGGCAGAGGAATATGGACATTCCTTTATGAGAGAGCTTGGATTCTTAACGATTCATGGCTTCCTCCACTTGCTCGGGTACGATCATATGACAGAGGAAGATGAAAAAGAAATGTTCGCCAAACAGACAAAAATTTTGGATGATTATGGCCTTTCGAGATCATCGTAAGAAAAGAAGGCCGCTCGCCCGTTTTTTTCGGAGTTTTTACTATGCATTTAGAGGAATATGGCGAACTTTCTTGAATGAACGGAATTTTCGATTTCACACAGTCGCAGCCATCATCGTGGTGATCTGCGGCTTTTGGTTCCGCATTGACCCATTTGAATGGCTGATCGTTCTTCTTCTTTGCGGGGGGATGTTTGCGCTTGAACTTGTCAATACAGCCATTGAACATACAGTGGATCTGATGACAGAAGAAAGACACCCGCTTGCAGAGAGAGCGAAGGACGCTGCGGCAGGCGCTGTTTGCGTTTACGCCGCGATTTCGGTTATGATTGGGTTGATCATCTTCTTACCGAAGATCATGCAATAGAACAATATTACTATTTATTAACATTTTTAGAAATGGGCGTGAAAATGTCACGTGAATTATGTAAAATATAAATGTGACAGTGGTACCATTTCTTCTGAAAGTGGGAACTAGGAATGAACAAACAAGAGTTGATTTCAGAAGCAATCAAAGCAAGAGATTTTGCATATGTACCCTATTCTAAATTCAAAGTCGGTGCAGCATTACTGTCGAATGATGGAAAAGTGTATGGCGGCTGCAACATTGAAAATGCAGCATATGGTATGTGTAATTGTGCGGAAAGAACAGCACTTTTTAAAGCCTATTCAGAAGGCATTACATCTTTTCAAATGTTAGCAGTGGTGGCTGATACAGACCGGCCTGTTTCGCCGTGCGGCGCATGCAGACAGGTCATTTCAGAGCTATGTGCACCTGATATGCCAGTGATTCTAACGAACTTAAAAGGCCATATATACGAAACAACAGTAAACGAACTATTGCCAGGCGCATTTTCACCGGAGGATTTAAATGACTAACGAAAGCTTCAAATCAGGATTTGTATCAATTATTGGAAGACCAAATGTAGGGAAATCAACTTTTCTTAATCGTGTCATTGGACAAAAGATCGCCATCATGAGCGATAAGCCCCAAACGACGCGAAACAAAGTGCAAGGTGTTCTGACAACAAACACATCACAAACGATCTTTATCGATACACCGGGGATTCATAAACCTAAGCATAAGCTTGGTGATTTTATGATGAGGGTGGCTCAAAATACACTGAAGGAAGTCGACCTGATCTTGTTTATGATCAACGCACAGGAAGGCTATGGCAAAGGTGATGAATTCATCATTGAACGACTAAAGCAAACGTCTACACCGGTGTTCCTAGTCGTCAATAAAATTGACCAAATTCATCCAGATGAACTGTTCCTTTTAATTGATGAATACCGCACACGTTATCCATTCAAGGAAATTGTGCCCATTTCAGCTCTTGAAGGAAACAATATCGACACACTTCTTCAGCAGATTGAAGGTTATCTTCCAGAAGGCCCTCAATTTTATCCGGCAGATCAAGTAACAGATCATCCAGAACGGTTTATTATTTCTGAATTAATTCGTGAAAAAGTGCTACATTTAACGAGAGAAGAGATTCCGCACAGTATTGCGGTTGCGATTGAATCGATTAAGCCAGATGAAAATGGCAAGATCCATGTCGCGGCGACCATTGTCGTAGAACGTGATTCGCAAAAAGGGATCGTCATTGGTAAACGAGGCAGCTTGTTAAAAGAAGTGGGACAAAAAGCGCGCAGAGACATTGAAGCACTTCTAGGCTCAAAAGTGTATTTAGAGCTTTGGGTCAAGGTTCAGAAGGACTGGCGTAATAAATCCACTCACCTGCGTGACTTCGGATTTAGAGAAGACGAATATTAAAAAATCGCTGCATTTGTCAGCTAATCTGACAATGGTGCGGCTCGATTAGTAAAAATTGTTTATCATGAAATGGAGGTAGCCTGGTCAAGATAAAATTAATATGTTGGATGTAGCGTTGCTGCTTCTAATAAAGAAAGGTGGGGTTTTTATGTTGAATTTTACATGGAACGTATTTTCACAAACAGGAAGCGTTGACACGTATCTGCTTTTCAAAGAGTTAGAAAAGGAGAACCTGGAAAGACCCGATGTACTTGAAGAAGAAATAGCACGATTTGATTTTCCAATCTTATAATTCTTGACCCCCTCCAGCGCTCGGAGTGTAGACAAATGCTCATTAAAAGTGAAGGAATCGTCCTTAGAACAACAGATTATGGCGAAACAAACAAAATTGTCACGCTGCTCACTAGAGAACATGGAAAAATTGGTGTGATGGCCAGAGGCGCTAAAAAATCAAACAGCCGCCTGTCAGCCATAAGCCAGCCGTTTTTATACGGCACCTTTCTCATCCAATCATCAACAGGACTTGGAACGCTCCAGCAAGGCGAAATGATTGAAAGTATGCGGGCCATTCGGGAAGACTTATTTCTCACCGCATATGCCGCATATATGACGGAATTGATGGATAAAGGGACAGAAGAAAAAAAGTCAAACCCTTATTTGTTTGAGCTTCTGCTTCAATCTCTGCGTCATCTCAACGAAGGCACAGATGCTGATATTATTTTATTTATCGTAGAGGTCAAAATGTTATCAGTGATGGGGATGAAGCCTGAACTTGATCAATGTGTCCACTGTGGTCAAAAAGAAGGGCAGTTCCATTTCTCGATAAGAGATAACGGCTTCATTTGCCAAAATTGTTTTTCGAAAGATCCATATAAACTGCCCTTATCCCCCGCAGCTGCAAGGCTGCTCCGTTTGTTTCATTATTTTGATTTATCAAGGCTTGGTCAGGTTGATGTGAAACAGCAGACGAAACAAGAAATTCGTCAAGTGCTTGATCACTACTATGACGAATATTCCGGCCTCTATTTAAAATCAAAAAAATTCATGAATCAGATGGAATCCATGAAAAAGCTAATGGGTGACGAAAACAAAAGTTGACATCTCCCATGACTTTTTGTAAGATCATCTAAGATAAAATATGTTGCATTGACAGAAAGAAGTACTTACGTAAAATCCATAAAAGCGACCTTAGGGCGGTGTGAGCTAAGGATGGAGGCGTAACGAAAGGCATTCTTGAGCAACGTAAAACAAAGCGGCTGGGTGCTACGACACCAGCAAATAGGGTGGAACCGCGGGAAAAAACTCTCGTCCCTATGTTTGCAAGAACCTTGCGAGCATAGAGACGGGAGTTTTTGTGTTCTCTTACAAGGTTCTAATCCCACCCGCCATACATAGCGGTTGGTCTAGAAAAGATGGAGGTGCGATCATTGAATATTCAAGACATGATTTTGACGCTGCAAAAGCATTGGTCAAATGAAGGCTGCGTATTAATGCAGGCGTATGACACAGAAAAAGGTGCCGGAACGATGAGTCCATACACGTTCCTCAGAAGCATTGGCCCAGAGCCGTGGAAGGTAGCATATGTAGAGCCTTCAAGACGCCCGGCTGATGGCAGATATGGAGAAAACCCAAATAGATTGTATCAGCATCACCAATTTCAAGTGATTATTAAGCCATCACCTGACAATATTCAAGAGCTATATCTTGAATCATTGAAGGCACTTGGCATTGACCCGCTGAAACATGATATTCGTTTTGTGGAAGACAACTGGGAAAATCCATCTCTTGGCTGTGCAGGACTTGGCTGGGAAGTATGGCTTGATGGCATGGAAATTACGCAGTTCACGTATTTCCAACAAGTCGGCGGCTTAGAATGTAAGCCTGTTTCTGTTGAAATCACATACGGTATTGAACGTCTTGCTTCTTACATCCAGGACAAAGAAAATGTCTTCGATCTTGAATGGACAGACGGATTTACGGTCAGAGATTTATTCTTAATGGCTGAATACGAGCACTCTGTTTATACATTTGAAACATCTAATACTGACATGCTGTTCGAGCTATTTACAACCTATGAGAAAGAAGCACATAGCCAAATGGACAAAGGGCTTGTTCACCCGGCATATGATTATGTCCTCAAATGCTCTCATACGTTTAACCTGCTCGATGCAAAGGGCGCTATTTCTGTGACTGAGCGAACCGGCTATATCGGAAGAGTGCGTCAGTTAGCAAGAAAAGTAGCCAAAACCTATTATGAAGAACGCGAAAAACTGGGATTCCCTATGCTAAAAGAGGAGGCGGCTTCTCATGAATAAACAAGATGTATTACTTGAAATCGGCTTAGAAGAGATGCCGGCTCGTTTCATGCCAGAGAGCACAAAACAGCTAGGTGAGAAAGTAAAAGCATGGTTTGAAACGCAAAATATTTCATTTGAAGAGACTGCTTTATTTAACTCACCTAGACGTCTTGCTGTACTTGTGAAAGGTGTCGCAGAAAAACAAGAAGACATCAAAGAAGAAGCAAAAGGCCCGGCTAAAAAAATTGCCCAAGATGCTGAAGGCAATTGGACAAAAGCAGCTGAAGGCTTTGCCAGAGGACAAGGTGCTTCAACAGATGATCTCTATTTCAAAGAGATCAAAGGAGTGGATTATGTCCATGTCCAAAAATTTCAAGAAGGAAAGCAAGTCAAAGATCTTCTGCCAGCGTTAGGTGAAATCGCTGCTTCATTAAGCTTTCCAAAGAACATGAGATGGGGAAGCGAGGATTTACGCTATATCCGTCCGATTAAATGGATTGTTTGTTTATTTGGAAAAGAGATTGTACCTGTTGAAATTGCTGGGGTGAAAAGCGGCCGTGAGACTAGAGGACACCGTTTCCTTGGAACGACAGCCAGCATTGACACACCTGCTTCCTATGAACAAACATTGCGCGATCAATTTGTGATTGCAGACTCAGAGAAAAGAAAACAATTCATTACTGAACAGCTAGATGCGCTATCTACAGAAAAAGGCTGGGTCATTCCTGTTGATCCTGAACTTTTAGAAGAAGTGAACGATCTTGTAGAATATCCAACTGTGCTGTCTGGTTCCTTTGAAGAAGAGTTTCTTGCATTGCCGGAAGAAGTATTGGTGACGACAATGAAAGAGCATCAGCGCTACTTCCCTGTGAAAAATGAGCAAGGGGAATTATTACCGCACTTTATTACAGTCAGAAATGGAAACAGTGAGGCGCTGGAAAATGTCGCAAGAGGGAATGAAAAAGTACTTCGTGCGCGTTTATCAGATGCTGCATTCTTCTATAAAGAAGACGAAAAACTAGTGATTGAAGACAATATTAAAAAGCTTGATAAAGTGGTATTCCATGAGAAACTTGGAACAATCGGCGACAAGCTGAAGAGAGTGACAGACATTGCAACTCGTCTAGCGGCGCATGTCGGAGCAGATGACGAAACCACTAAACGTGTGGCGAGAGCAGCAAGTATTTCGAAGTTTGACCTTGTGACTCAAATGGTCTATGAATTCCCAGAATTACAAGGAATCATGGGTGAGAAATATGCAAGAGCTCTTGGTGAACATGAAGAAGTAGCAAGAAGCATCAACGAGCACTATATGCCGCGCTTTGCTGGTGACGAGGCGCCATCCACTTTGATTGGTGCGATTGTGGCAGTAGCAGACAAGCTTGATTCTATTTGTTCATTCTTCTCAATTGATGTGATCCCAACGGGTTCTCAAGACCCTTATGGACTTAGAAGACAAGCGAGCGGTATCGTTCAAATCCTGCTCGACCGTCATTGGAATATTTCATTTAAAGAGCTGTTAGCACTTGCTCAAGTAAAGGCAGAACATGAAGCTGCTCTGATTGAATTTTTAACGCATCGTTTAAAATATGTTCTTCAAGCAGAGCATATCCGCCATGATGTTGTTGATGCAGTGCTGGATGTTGAAAATATTGAGCCATATGCAGTCGTCAAAAAAGCAGCTGTTCTTGAAGAGAGTGTGAAACAAGAAAGCTTCAAAGAAACGGCTGAAGCATTGGGGCGCGTCATTTCAATCAGTAAAAAAGGGGAAGACGCAGAGATTCAGCCTGAACTGTTTGAAAATGAACATGAGCAAAAGCTGTTTGAGGCGTATCAGCAAGTAGAGAAAGCTGTAAAGGAACATGTAGCAGCAGGACAATACAGCTTGGCACTTGAGGCGCTTGATACGTTAAAAACACCGATTGTTCATTATTTCGATCATACAATGGTTCATGCGGATGATGAGAAACTGAAGCGAAATCGTTTGGCACAAATGGTCAAACTAGCCAAAGTCATTCAATCATTTGCGAATATGAACAATTTAATTGTAAAATAAATACCTAAGAACGGTTGCCTTTTCCGAAGGGCAATCGTTTTTTACTCATTTAATTCACGGTTTTTGAGTGGATTTTTGTTTCATTCGGACAAAGATGCGCTATAATATGATGAGTTATGAAAATGATATACATAAAATAAAGATTTCGCTCTCTCTATTTAAAGGTGGTGAGTACAATCGAGTTAAATAAACGGCAAGAGCAGATTTTACAGATTGTCAAAGAGAATGGTCCGATCACTGGAGAGCATATCGCCGATCGGCTGAACTTAACAAGGGCGACCCTCAGACCGGATTTAGCCATTTTAACAATGTCAGGCTTTTTAGAAGCAAGACCAAGGGTCGGCTACTTTTTCACAGGAAAAACAGGCACGCAGCTTCTCGCAGATAAGCTGAAAAAACTTCAAGTGAAAGACTTTCAATCCATTCCAGTGGTGATACATGAGAATGTTTCGGTTTATGATGCGATTTGTACGATGTTTTTAGAGGATGTGGGCACATTATTCGTTGTGGACGATCACTCTATTTTAACAGGCGTGTTATCAAGAAAAGACCTCCTTCGTGCAAGTATAGGGAAACAGGAGCTTCCATCTATCCCTGTCCATATTATTATGACAAGAATGCCGAACATCACCGTTTGCCGCAAGGAAGATTTCATTATGGATGTGGCGAAGCACTTGATTGAAAAGCAAATAGATGCACTTCCTGTGATAAAAGATACGGATAAAGGTTTTGAAGTGGTCGGAAGAATTACGAAAACAAACATGACGAAAATACTTGTCAGCTTATCGGAGAACGAAATAATCTAATGACAGAAGACTGCGAGGGGATGTTATGAGTAATCGCGTAATTTTTGTGGTATCAGATTCAGTTGGAGAAACGGCAGAGCTCGTGGTCAAAGCGGCACTTAGCCAATTTGATGGCGGCTCATCAGACCATTCAAATATCAGAAGAATCCCGTATGTAGAGGATGTTGGTACGATTAAAGAAGTCATTTCACTGGCGAAAGCAGATAATGGGATCGTCTGCTTTACTCTTGTTGTGCCAGAAATGCGCCAATTCTTAATCGAGGAAGCAGAAGCAAACGGTGTCGTTTATTATGACATCATCGGTCCGCTCATTGATAAAATGGAGACGGCATATGGAAATGAAGCGAAACATGAGCCGGGTCGTGTACGTCAATTAGATGAGGACTATTTTAAAAAGGTAGAAGCCATCGAGTTCGCTGTGAAATACGATGACGGCAGAGACCCTAGAGGTATTCTAAAGGCTGATATTGTACTCATTGGTGTATCACGCACGTCTAAGACACCATTATCTCAATATTTGGCACATAAACGGCTGAAGGTAGCGAACGTTCCAATTGTACCTGAAGTTGATCCGCCAGAAGAGTTATTTTCAGTTGATCCGAAGAAATGTATCGGTTTGAAAATTAGTCCAGACAAACTAAATCATATTCGCAAAGAGCGTTTAAAATCTCTTGGTTTAAATGATCGCGCTATTTATGCGAACATTGAGCGGATTAAAGAGGAACTAGAGTATTTTGAAAAAGTGGTTGACCGCATTAACTGTCAAGTCGTTGATGTATCGAATAAAGCAGTTGAGGAAACGGCAAATGTCATTCATCAAATGCTGACCAAAAGAGGTTCCGAATAAACTCAGGATGCTCCTCCTGGGTTTTTCCTATGGTGGGAAACGGGTAAACAAAAACAATGGCATATTTGCTGCATTTGTATTATAATAAAAAATTGTGATAAAATGATTGATTTTAGGTTTAAGTTAAGTCAAGAACGAATAAACTAATATTGGCAGAAGTCAAGTGATTCTGAACATAACTTTTCGACAAAATGAGTTTTACTGTTGATTGCTTTATAGGGGAAAAGTATGGTCTTTTTGCTTCTCTAAAGCAGGAATAAGGTGGAGGGATGGAGAATTAGTCACCTGAATGAACGTAAAAAAGAGAGGACGATTTATGTCGATGCAGATGCTTGTCCTGTAAAAGACGAAATCCTTTCTGTCGCATCTCAATTTCAAGTACCAGTGACGTTCATTGCTTCATATGAGCATTTTCAAACCAAAAGATCTCCACTAGAAGATTGGCGGTTTGTAGATACACATAAGGAAGCAGCGGATTTAGTCATTGCAAACTCAGCTGCCGCACATGATATTGTCGTCACCCAAGATATTGGTCTTGCCTCCTTACTGCTTCCGAGACAGGTCATTGTTCTGTCTGAAAGAGGACGAATGTACACAAACGAAACAATTGATTTTGATTTGGAACGCAGGCATGTTTCCAGCAAACAGCGAAGAAAAGGTGTATACGGAAAAGGTCCCAAAAAGCTTTTAGAAGAGGATAAGAAGCGATTTATGGCGCAACTACAAAAAATCCTGTCGAATCATGAAGGATTTTTAAATTAAAAGGCGAATAATGTACGACGGAGTGTTATTAGGATGAGCAAACGTATACCAGATGAACTTTTGGAGCAGATCCAAAAAAACGCAGACATTGTCGAAGTGATTGGAGAATACGTACAGCTTAGAAAGCAAGGTCGAAATTACTTCGGTCTTTGTCCATTCCATGGTGAAAATACTCCTTCATTCTCTGTTTCAGCAGATAAGCAAATCTTCCATTGTTTTGGCTGTGGTGCAGGAGGCAATGTGTTTTCGTTCCTCAGACAAATGGAAGGCTACTCATTTATTGAAGCCGTTTCACATGTGGCTGATAAGTACCATATTGATCTGCCTGATCAGGTGGCGAATGCTCAGATGAGTTCCTCTCAGCAAGAGGACACTGCAGATCATAAAATGATTGAGGCCCATGAGCTTCTTAAGAAATTTTACCACCATTTGCTGGTAAATACAAAGGAAGGTCAAAACGCACTCGATTATTTACGGTCCAGAGGCTTTACGGATGAAACAATTGCCAAGTTTGAGATCGGGTATGCTCTTGATTCTTGGGATTTCGTGACCAAGTTTTTAGAAAAACGAGGATTTGATCCTGTGATGATGGAGAAGGCTGGTCTTTTGATTCAACGTGAAAACGGCACAGGCTTTTTTGACCGCTTTAGAGATCGTGTCATGTTTCCCATTCATGATCATCATGGAACGGTCATCGCTTTTTCCGGAAGATCGCTTGGTGATCAGCAGCCTAAATATATGAATAGTCCTGAAACGCCGCTTTTTCATAAAAGTAAGCTGCTTTATCACTTTCACGACGCACGTATGCATATTCGCAAACGCGAACGGGCAGTTCTTTTTGAAGGATTTGCAGACGTCATCTCAGCTGTTACATCAGGTGTCGGTGAAAGTGTTGCAACAATGGGTACGTCTCTTACAGAAGAGCACGTAAAGCTTCTCAGGCGGAACGTAGAAGAGATCATCCTTTGCTATGACTCTGATACGGCCGGATACGAAGCGACCATGAAAGCATCAGATTTGCTTGGAAAAAGAGGATGTAAAGTTCGCGTTGCCATGATACCAGATGGACTTGATCCAGATGATTACATTCGTAAATATGGCGGCGAGAAATTTAGGAATGACATCATAGATGCAAGTGTGACATTAATGACGTTTAAGATGAATTTTTTCCGAAGAGGAAAAAACTTATCAGACGAAGGAGACCGTCTTACTTATATGAAGCAGGTTCTCCGAGAAATCAGCCGGTTAAACGGCTCTTTGGAGCAAGAGATTTACATGAAACAGCTTGCTGGGGAGTTTTCGATCTCACTTGATTCATTAAAAGAACAACTGGAGCTGTTTGAAAAACAGCAGCGGCAAGAAACCAAAAGCACGCAGGAAGAAAACGGGCTTGAAAAACGGCGTGCACATCTGTCAACACAAGTGAGAAGAAAGCGTCTGCGGCCGGCATATGAAAATGCAGAGCGAATGCTGCTTGCTCATATGTTAAAAAGCGATGACGTGATCCGCAAAGTACTTGACAGAATCGGGATTGAATTTAATATAGATTCGCACAGGGCGCTGGCAACGTACATTTATGCCTTGTATGAAGAAGGCAAAGAACCAACGCCGCAGCACCTGATGAACCGGATAGAAGATGATGTCATGAATCAGCTGTTGACGGATATATTGATGATTCAAGTCGGAGACGAACTAAGTGAAGCTGAATTAAGTGATTATGTAAAAAAAGTGTTGAATCATCGGAATTTGTCAATGATAAAGGAAAAAGAACTAGAACGTGCAGAAGCGGAGAGGCAAAAAGATTTCTTCAAAGCGGCAACACTTGCAAAAGAAATTATTCAGTTGAACCGTTCGCTGAAGTAATACGTCTATTATTAATGACAGGACTTACGGCTGGCAATGAATCCTTTACGGGAGGAGCATAAGACCGCAAGCATCTTGCCTTCATCATTATTTATTTTATTTCCTATTTGCTTCGTCATCTGTTTGATAGAGAGAGAAAAGCAGGGCGGAAGTAAATCGCAAGTTACTTTAGAATTCGTTGCAAGCTTTGGAAGGAGGGATCCATAATGGCTGATAAACAAGCCCACGAAACCGAAACTGAATTAACCTTTGAACAGGTGAGAGATAAGCTCACTGAAACGGGTAAAAAACGGGGCGTTTTAACATACGAAGAAATTGCAGAGCGTATGTCTAGCTTTGAAATTGAATCAGACCAAATGGATGAATACTATGAATACTTAGGCGAACAGGGTGTAGAGCTCATTAGTGAAAACGAAGAGACAGAAGACCCAAATGTTCAGCAGCTGGCTAAAGCAGAAGAAGAATTTGACCTGAATGATTTAAGCGTACCACCAGGTGTCAAAATCAATGATCCTGTTCGTATGTACCTAAAAGAAATCGGACGCGTCAATTTGTTATCTGCTAAAGAAGAAATTACGTATGCTCAAAAGATCGAAGAGGGCGATGAGGAATCAAAAAGAAGATTAGCGGAAGCGAACCTTCGTCTCGTTGTCAGCATTGCGAAACGCTATGTCGGTCGTGGTATGCTGTTCCTTGACTTGATTCAAGAAGGAAACATGGGTTTGATGAAGGCGGTTGAGAAGTTTGATTACCGCAAAGGATATAAATTCTCAACATATGCGACTTGGTGGATTAGACAGGCGATCACACGTGCGATTGCCGATCAGGCGAGAACAATCCGGATCCCGGTTCATATGGTGGAAACGATTAATAAATTGATCCGTGTTCAAAGACAGCTTCTGCAAGACCTAGGCAGAGAACCAACGCCTGAGGAAATTGCTGAAGACATGGATTTAACTCCAGAAAAGGTAAGAGAGATTCTTAAAATTGCGCAAGAGCCTGTATCTTTAGAAACACCTATTGGTGAAGAAGATGACTCGCATCTTGGTGATTTTATCGAAGACCAAGAGGCGACATCTCCATCTGACCACGCTGCGTACGAACTCTTAAAAGAGCAGCTTGAAGATGTATTAGACACGCTGACGGACCGTGAAGAAAATGTGCTAAGACTACGTTTCGGACTAGACGACGGAAGAACTCGCACGTTAGAAGAGGTTGGAAAGGTGTTCGGCGTAACAAGAGAGCGTATCAGACAAATTGAAGCGAAAGCTCTTCGTAAATTAAGACACCCAAGCAGAAGTAAACGATTAAAAGACTTCTTAGAGTAGAAACCGGACGGATCTTGAAAGAGATCCGTTCTTTCTTATCAAAAATGAAAACGCTTTTTTCAATCTGATTATATTTTACTGAATAACAAATGAATTTGCAACGTTCTTAGAAAAAAGATGTATAAAAAATACATCTAAATGTGCTGAAGACTTCATTTCTCATCTAGAATCATTTTTGTCTAATCTGTGAACTTGACCAAAGTTTTGTATCATAATTCGTTTACTTTTTGTAAAATTAAAGTAGAATTAGAATTGTTTGCATAGTCTCAAAGGGGTTTTCACAAAGGGGAGGATGAAAGAAATGAAACGGAATCCACTTATACCATTTTTATTGATTGCCATTTTAGGTATTGGACTCACTTTTTTCTTATCAATGAAGGGGCTGAAAGATGAAGAAAAAATTGCCTCTGGGGGCAAAGAGCAAAAGCAAGAAGAGACAGCAAATGCAACGCCGGAAGAATTGTATAAGCAGAACTGCATAAGCTGTCACGGGGAAAACTATGAAGGCGGCGCAGGTCCTGCATTAAAAGGTGTTGGAGACAAGCTTGAAGTAGCTGACATCAAGAAGAAAATTCAAGAAGGCGGCAACGGGATGCCAGGCGGGCTGATTCCAAATGAAAAGCTCGATGAAATGGCGGAATGGGTGTCTAAAATTAAATAATCTTACACAAAAAGCTCTTTTTCAAAAGAAGAGCTTTTTTCATTTGAAAACGACTTTTAAAAAGTCCATAATTTATATAAGATAGACAAGTATGAACATTAAAGAAAAGTAGTGATACGTATGAATGAAATGAATTTATCGAAACGATTAAAAAAAGTCGCTGACTTTTTACCAGATGAGGCAGTCTTCGCTGATATCGGCTCAGACCATGCCTATTTGCCATGCTATGCGATTCTGCATCAAAAAGCAGTGAAAGCCATTGCTGGTGAAATTACCGATGGACCGCTTCAATCGGCGCAGCAGCAAGTACATAGACTTGAATTAGATGAACAGATATCGGTCAGAAAAGGAAATGGCCTTGAAGTCATTGAAAAAGGCGAAGTGAATGCAGTGACGATTGCAGGGATGGGCGGGGCACTCATTGCAAGTATTTTAAATGAGGGCAAGCATAAGCTCGCAGGCCATGAGCGGCTCATTCTTCAGCCGAATATCCATGCCCATCATATTCGTTTATGGCTTTATCAAGAGGGGTATGAATTGATAGATGAAGTCATTTTAGAAGAGGACGGCAAAATATACGAAATCATCATCGCTGAAAAAGGCGATAAAGATAAAGCCTATAAAGGAATGTCACTTGAAGCAGGCATGTTGGTTGGTCCTTTTCTTGCGAAAGAGCAAAATGACGTTTTCCAGCGCAAGTGGATGCAAGAGCTTCAGCATATGGAGAAGATAGAAAGTCAAATTCAGCAGGCGGCGCGGACAGAAGAAAATAAAGAACGCCTTGAAGAGCTGAATGCGAAAATAAAGATGCTAAAGGAGGTTTTGACTGTTGGCTAAAACAGTAAACGGGCATGAAATCATCCAATTGTTTGAACAATTTTCACCAAAGGTATACGCCATGGAAGGGGATAAAATTGGTCTTCAGATTGGGACTTTAAATAAAAAAGTAACCAATGTGATGATCACCTTGGATGTATTAGAGAATGTAGTAGATGAGGCGATCGAGCGAAAAGTGGATCTTATTATTGCTCACCATCCGCCGATTTTTCGACCATTAAAACATGTAGCTACGGATCAGCCGGCTGGACGGATCATTGAAAAATGCATCAAACATGATATTGCGGTATATGTGGCACATACGAATTTAGACGTAGCTGATGGCGGAGTCAACGACCTGCTTGCTGAGGCCTTAGAGCTTGAAGAAACAAGAGTGTTAGTGCCGACATACGAAGATCCAATCAAACAGCTTGCTCTCTATGTCCCAGAGGAATTTGAAGAGGCCATCCGGACAGCTTTAGGAAATGCGGGCGCCGGCCATATTGGCAACTACAGCCATTGTGCGTTTTCAAATGAAGGGACAGGCAGCTTTTTGCCATCAGAAGAAGCTGAGCCGTTTATTGGTGAATCGGGTCAATTAGAATTTGTGAAAGAAGTGCGGATTGAAACCATTTTCCCAGCAAGTATAGAAAAACAAGTGATTCGCGAAATGATCAAAGCACATCCTTATGAAGAAGTCGCCTATAGTGTACACACGACAGATCTTCCTCCTATTCAAAAAGGTCTTGGCCGTATTGGAGAGCTAAATGAGCCAATGACACTGAGAGATTTCACACAATTTGTGAAAACGAAGCTGGATGTGAATGGTGCTCGTTTTGTAGGAGACCAAAACGCTGTTGTGAAAAAAGTGGCGGTGCTTGGCGGAGACGGAAATAAATACATCCATCAAGCGAAAAGAATGGGTGCAGATGTGTATGTGACAGGAGACCTTTATTTCCATGTTGCACACGATGCCATGATGCTAGGGCTGAACGTTGTGGACCCAGGACATTATGCTGAAAAGATTATGAAAGAGGGCGTAAAGGCGAAGCTTCAATCGCTATGTGCGGATAAAAAATATGACGTACAGCTCTTTGTTTCTGAATCAAACACAAACCCATTTCAATTTATGTAATCAAAAAACGTCAGAGCATATCCGCTCTGACGTTTTCTTATTTCTTTGTTTTGACGCGAGGTAAAATTTTAGAAAGAGGAACGGTTCGTTCAATCTTCCAAGTTGTTTCATCATCTGGTTCATAGTTTTCTAAGAAACGAATGACTTCCTTTGTAATAGGTGTTGGTGTTGAAGCACCAGCAGTAACGGCAACGGTTTTGACGCCCTGCAGCCATTCCAGCTTGAGTTCACTTAAGTCGCCAATACGGTAAGCCTGCGTTCCGGCAATCTCCATTGACACTTGTGCGAGACGGTTAGAGTTATTACTTTTTGGATCGCCGACAACAATGGTTAAATCGGCTTGGCCAGCTTGCTGCGATACAGCTTCCTGACGCACCTGTGTCGCAAGGCAAATTTCTTGATGATACTCGACGTGAGGGTATTTCTCTTTAATCAGCTCCATCAGGTCGTGGACATCCCATTGAGACATCGTCGTTTGGTTCGTGATGAGCAGTTTTTCTGATGTTAAATCGAGTGCCTCAATGTCAGCTTCTGTTTCGACAAGATGTACCTTGTCAGGTGCTACTCCGACAGCTCCTTCTGGCTCAGGATGACCCTTTTTCCCAATATAAATAATGTCATAGCCATCGGCTGTTTTCTCTGAAATGAGTTCGTGTGTTTTCGTTACATCGGGACAGGTCGCATCAATGGCGACAAGGCCTTTTTCTTCTGCGATTTGACGAACCTCAGGAGAAACGCCGTGAGCTGTGAAAATGACTGTTCCACTTTCAACCTGCTTTAAAATGTCTAAGCGGTTTGGACCGTCCAGTGTGTAAATGCCATCTTCTTCGAAGGCATCAGTGACATGTTTGTTGTGCACAATCATACCTAATATATAAATTGGGCGTGGCAAGTTCTTATCAAGTGCGGCATTTTTAGCAATGACCATTGCATCCACAACGCCATAGCAATAGCCACGCGGCGATATTTTAATTACATTCATTTATTCGTCCTCCTGTAGGGAAGTGCTGCTAGAGAAGAACAATATAAAAAGCCGTAAAAAACGGCTTTTTATCATTCTCTTGCTTCCATTATAGCCAAAGTAAGCGTATATATCAAAGATTGTTATACGCAGTGAACACTTCGCCGTTAAAAGATCACTAGACATATAGTTTTGGAACAGAGCTGCCAGATCTTTTTTTCGGTTTTGCTTCAGGAACAGATGATGTGTGAGGTGCTGTTTTTTTGACGAGGATGTCTTCGGGTTCTTTATTTTTTTCTATTTCGTCAGTTTGTGCTTCTTCCTCGTGCACTTCTGTTTCCGCGCTGGTCTCCGTTGATTCTGCATCAGCATCATTTGCACTTTCTTCATCATCATCCGCACTGCCAAGCTGGCTGTACAGTTTAATCATCGCCGGCAAATTTCTCACTAAAGGACCGTATTGCTGAATCATTGGCGTAAATTGCTGCGCCATCCCGAGCACTTTTTGAACATTTCCTAACATGCTTGAGAGGGTCGCAGGATTTGTGAAGCTCTGGATTCCTTGTAATCCCGCACCACCTCCAGAGACTCCAGCTCCTCCTGCGCCAGGAAGAAATTTAGAGAGCATGCCTTTAATTCCTGCTCCGCCGCCTAGTGCACGGCTCTCACCTCCTGGAATTCCGCCCATCCCGGGTAAACCGCCTCCCTGTACAGACGGGGAGCGAGGCATCATTTGCTGAAATGGATTGCCTTGCCCTTGAAAAGGCTGTTGGCTAGGAGGCTGCTGCCCTCTTTGAAATATTCCGGGCTGTCCGCCATTTCCAAGGTGCCGGCGTGAGGGACGGCGCGGCTGAAAATCGCCCATAGGCCTTTGCCCTAACATACTTGTACCTCCCTTACTGCATTCTCTTTCTCTTCATAGGTTATGCAAGGAAGCACCAATTGGTTTCCTGTAGGAAAAGCGGACATGGTTTTTTTACTGAAAATCAGCTATAATGAGGAGATGAGCAAAAAGGCATTGCCTTAAGGAGTGAAAACATGAAAGAAACGAAATTTACGACATATGAATTAAAGCCTTTTATTATAGATGCTATTCATGAACTAGGCTTTTATGAGCCGACTGATATTCAAAAAAGAATCATCCCTGCTGTTTTAAAAGGAGAAAGCGTGATTGGCCAGTCACAAACAGGAACAGGAAAAACTCATGCCTACTTACTGCCGCTGATTCATTCAATTGATCCAAGCAAAGAACAGGTACAAGTGGTGATTACTGCACCTACAAGAGAATTAGCCAATCAAATTTTCAAAGAAGCTCAAACGATTTTAAAGAATGCTTCTCCAGAAGAAGAGATCAAAGCTAAGCTTTACATTGGCGGAACGGACAAGCAGAAATCAATTCAAAAGCTAAAAAACCAGCCGCATTTGGTGGTCGGTACACCTGGACGTATTGCTGACCTCATTCATGAGCAGGCGCTGAATGTTTATAAAGCGACCTCTCTTGTTATTGATGAAGCTGATTTAATGCTGGATATGGGATTTTTAGAAGATGTGGACCGTATTGGTGCACAAATGCCAGAACAGCTGCAAATGCTTGTGTTCTCTGCAACCATCCCAGAAAAACTAAAGCCTTTCCTGAAAAAATATATGGACAATCCAAAGTATGCGCATGTTGAACCAAGACGGATTACAGCTGAAAACATTCAGCATATTTTAGTTCCGTCTAAACAGCGTGATAAATTAAAATTGCTCCATGAAATGGTGACGAATGTACAGCCATATTTAGGGATCATTTTTGCCAATACAAAAACAACTGTTGATGAAATCGCATCGTTCCTACAAGAAAAAGGAATGAAAATCGGTGTGCTTCATGGCGGATTGACGCCGCGCGAACGTAAAAAAGTCATGAAACAAATTGAAGATTTGGAGTTCACTTATATTGTGGCATCAGATCTTGCAGCTCGCGGGATTGACATTAAAGGCGTCAGCCACGTGATTAACTATGAACTTCCATCTGATCTTGATTTTTATGTGCACCGCGTTGGAAGAACAGCTCGTGCGGGTTCATCTGGAATTGCTATGACCATTTATGAGCTGGCTGATGAGGATGCACTCATTCAAATTGAGAAAATGGGCGTTGTGTTTGAAAACAAAACCATTGTTCATGGCGAATGGCGAGATGCAGATGACCGTCTGAAGCGTCAAAGACGTAAAAAAGCCCCAAATGAAATTGAAGAAAAAGCAAAACGTCTTGTGAGAAAACCGAAAGCCGTCAAACCTGGATATAAAAAGAAAATGACACGTGAGATGGATAAAATCAAAAGACAGGAACGTAGAAAGTCAAAGCGTAATGGAAAGTAGGGGGAAACATTGTTAAAGATTGGTTCACATGTATCCATGAGCGGAAAACATATGCTTCTTGCAGCGAGTGAGGAAGCTGCCTCTTATGGTTCGAATACGTTTATGATTTATACAGGTGCACCGCAAAATACGCGCCGAAAAAAAATTGAAGACCTCAATATTGAAGCTGGACAAGCGCATATGAAAGAGCATGGCATGACGGATATCGTCGTGCATGCTCCGTATATTATCAATATTGGAAATACAGTGAATCCAGCGACATTTGAGCTTGGTGTAGACTTCCTTCGCTCTGAGATTGAGCGTACGGAAGCGCTGGGAGCAAGACAAATTGTTCTCCACCCGGGTGCGCATGTCGGAGCAGGGGCAGAGGCAGGGATTCAAAAAATCATTGAAGGTTTAAACGAAGTCATTGTGAAAGGTCAAGAGGTTCAAATTGCACTTGAAACAATGGCGGGAAAAGGATCAGAGTGCGGAAGAAGCTTTGAAGAGCTTGCCCAAATTATCGACGGAGTGACACATAACGAAGCTCTTTCTGTCTGCTTTGATACGTGTCACACGCACGATGCTGGTTATCCGATTGTGAGTGACTTTGATGGTGTATTAGAAGAATTTGATCGAATTGTTGGTATTGACCGAATCAAAGTTCTTCATATTAATGACAGTAAAAACGTACAAGGCGCAAGAAAAGACCGACATGAAAATATCGGTTTTGGTGAAATTGGTTTCGATGCACTGAGCTATATTGTGCATCATCCGCAGCTTCAAGATGTGCCGAAAATTCTAGAAACGCCTTATGTAGGTGAAGATAAAAAGAACAAAAAACCACCTTACAAATTCGAAATTGCCATGCTGAAAGAAAAGCAATTTGATGAAGGCTTACTAGATAAAATTACGGGTCAGTAAAAAAGGATGCAACATGTTGAGGTGCCGCTAAATGCGGCCCTTTTTTGCTTAACTTGTAAACTGGTTAAACAAATCATTCACAGTCTGTGCTGTCTGTTTAGAAGTAATCGCTTCCACTTGCTTAAGAAGCCGGTTACGCTCTGAGTCATTAAAAATATTGATGTTTTTCCCGTTCATGAGTTTGGCCACCTCAGCAGCTTGATGAGACGTTAAACTGACGCCATACTGTTTCGCATACCTTAACAGATCATTTGCTGTGATCTGATTGAGCCGCTGCAGGACAATTTTTTGAATTAAAATCAATTCCATTCCTCCCCTCTGTAACAATGTATGGGCGAAAACGGAAAATGTGCAAAAAATTTTATTTTATTCTGTGAAATGATAAAATAGTAAAGTGGATAAAATGTTCATTGAAAATTTAACATGTGTAGAAGGGAGAACGTATGGCAAATAGTAAACAGCATAGAAAGGAATCGGTGCCTCATTTTATTTTGAGAATTTTTCTGATTCTAGTAGGAGCTGCATGTGCAGCAGTCAGCATTGAATTATTTTTAGTGCCAAACAATATTATTGATGGGGGCATCATCGGCATTTCGCTTATTTTGGATTATCTCTTTACAGATAACCCGTTTATTAACTTTGCGACGATTGTTGTCATTTTAAATATTCCATTTATGATATCAGGATACAAGCATATTGGGAAAACCTTTCTCATTTCCACTGTGATTGGGATTGTCAGCTTAGCCGTGATTGAATCTTCACTTCATCATGTGGAGGCATTTACAACACAGCCGATCTTAGCCACTGTATTTGGCGGGCTATTACTTGGATTTGGTGTTGGACTTGTCATCCGTAATGGAGGTTCAATGGATGGAACAGAGATCTTGGGAATTCTTCTGACGAAAAAAATTCCTTTCTCCGTCGGTGAGTTTGTCATGATCGTCAATGTGTTCATTTTTATTTGGGCGGGCTTTGTTTTCGGACCAGAGCAGGCTATGTATTCTGTCATGACATATTATTTGGCAATGAAAACAATTGATGCTGTTATTCAAGGGCTTGATGAAACAAAAGCTGTCATTATCGTCTCAGACTATTATGATGAAATTTCAGATGCGATTCTGCATCGACTCGGCAGGGGAACGACAAAGCTGAGAGGAAAAGGCGGCTATACAGATGAAGAAAAAGATGTCATCTACGCAGTTGTCACAAGGCTTGAAATTACAAAGCTGAAATCCATTGTATTTGAAATTGATGACCAAGCATTTATCACGATTATGGATACGCATGAAACAAAAGGCGGTAAGTTCAAAACAGCCATTCATTAGCTTTTATTTTACTTTTTTATCTTTCTTTTATATAATGAAATGTATGTATGGACAGAGAAAATGGCAAAAGCCATTTTCTTTTTGTTGTATAAATCGTAATCATTCTTTTTATATTGATTAAAGGTGGAAAGATTCATGGCAAAGCCAATTATTGAAATGAAGGACATTTCGTACTCGTATGGACAGCGAAATGTCATTGATCACATTCATTTAACAGTAGAGGAAGGAAACTTCCTAGCACTTGTTGGACCGAATGGTTCTGGTAAAACAACCTTATTAAAATGCCTGCTTGGGCTCATTAAACCGCAGCAGGGTGAATTAAAGCTATTTGGCACGCCTGTCTCAAAATTTAGAGACTGGGATCAAATTGGATTTGTTTCTCAAAAGGCGAATAGCTTTAATACAGGTTTCCCTGCTTCTGTATATGAGGTCGTCGCAAGCGGACTGACCGCAAAAATTGGTTTGTTTAAACGAATGAGCAAACAGGATAAATGGCAAGTGGAAGATGCTATTCGCTCAGTTGGCATACAGGATTTAAAGCATCAAAACATCGGTGAGCTTTCTGGCGGGCAGCAGCAGCGTGCATTTATTGCCCGTGCGCTTGTCAGTCAGCCGAAGCTGCTCATTTTGGATGAGCCTACGGTTGGGGTTGACCAGCGGACAGTAGAAGGCTTTTATCAGCTGCTCGAAACATTGAACAAAGAAAAAGGAATGTCTTTAATTCTCGTCACACACGACGTTGGCACCGTTTCTGATAAAGTCACCCATGTGGCTTGTTTAAATCAGACACTGCATTTCCACGGGGATGCAGAAGCGTTTGATGCAATGGATGATCAGGCGCTATCCCAATTTTACGGGCATGACATTCAAGTGATTCATCACGATCATCACCATCATGGGGGACATGAATAATGCTATTTCCATTTTTTCATTATGAATTTTTACAAAATGCGTTTATCTCAGGGTTACTGATTGGTTTTATTGCGCCCTTACTTGGTGTATTTATTGTCGTAAGAAGGCTTTCGCTTATTGCAGATGCCCTCAGTCACGTATCACTTGCCGGTATTGCCGCAAGTCTATTTCTTGATAAAAAGTTTGGTCTTTTGACAGGGGTAAGCCCGCTCTACTTAGGGATGGCTTTTTCTGTTGCCGGTTCATTGTTTATTGAGCGCCTGCGCTCTGTGTATAAGCATTATCAGGAGCTTGCCATTCCCATCATCTTATCAGGTGGTATTGGGATTTCCGTCATCTTCATTTCACTAGCGAATGGCTTTAATACAGATTTGTTTAGTTATTTATTCGGAAGTGTCAGTGCGGTTTCAAGACTTGATCTTTGGCTTATTGTAGGGATCTCACTCGTTGTTGTGTTAGTTGTTGTGCTTTTATATAAAGAATTGTTTCTGCTTTCTTTTGATGAAGAGCATGCAAAGGCTTCTGGTATTTCAGCAAAATGGATTCATTTTATTTTTATCTTAGTCGTTGCACTTGTCATTGCGGCATCGATGCGGATCGTCGGTACACTGCTTGTGTCAGCGCTCATGACGCTTCCTGTTGCAGCAAGTATCCGCATTGCTAAAGGATTCAAACAGGCGATTTTCCTTTCGATCTTGTTTGGTGAATTGTCTGTATTGGCCGGATTGATTTTAAGCTATTATCTTGATTTAGCGCCAGGCGGAACCATTGTGATGCTGTCGATCTTGATTTTAATCGGGTGTATTAGTATTGGGAAATTCAGAAGGGGGAATCAACATGAACGTACAAGAAGCGCTTGATTTATTAAAGGAAAAAGGCTACAAATATACAAGCAAACGTGAAGATATGCTTCAATTGTTTTCTGATTCTGATAAATACTTGACTGCTAAAAATGTGCTGACGGCACTAAGTGAAGATTACCCGGGTCTCAGCTTTGATACGATTTATCGAAACTTGTCACTATATGAAGACCTTGGAATATTAGAAACAACAGAATTGTCAGGGGAGAAATTATTCCGTTTTAAATGTTCATTTTCCCATCATCACCATCACTTTATTTGTCTTACATGCGGGAAAACAAAAGAGATCGATGCCTGCCCTATGGACAAGCTCGACGCCGATTTAGAGGATTATCATATTAGCGGACATAAATTTGAAATATATGGAACGTGTCCTTCTTGCGAACCGAAGGAAGTTCACTCATGAAAAAGCCAGCCATGGAGCTGGCTTTTTTGTTTTGTCTTTTGAAAACGTTTTACAAAGGGAGGCTGTTTCATTAAAATGAGATCAAGGTACTACTTTTTTAAGTAAAGGGAGGGTTAAATGTGGCCTATTACGTCGTGTTTGATGTAGGCGGGACGAGAACAAAACATGGATTAATGGATCAGGATGGGGAGCTTGTCACAAGTGGTGACTATGAAACGAACTGCCGGCAGCTTGAACCGTTTTTAGAAGCCATGGCGGATGTGGTCAGGCAATATCAAAGGATGCAGGATGTCAGCGGTATTGCCATCAGTCTTCCAGGTTTTGTGGACAGTGAATCAGGTTATACAGAATTTGCAGGCGCCATCATCGCCTTAAATGGCCAAAATGTAAAAACACTTTTAGAAAAGAAAACGTCTATTCGTGTAGAAGTGGAAAATGATGCGAACTGTGCAGCTCTCGCAGAAAAATACAGCGGTCATGCAAAAGATTGTGACAGCTTTATTTGTATGACAATTGGCACGGGTGTCGGCGGGGGTATTTTTGCTAATGGTCAGCTTGTGCGCGGTGCATCCTTCCGCGGTGGTGAATTTGGCATGATGCTGACAGAGACGGAAAATGGCCAGTTTACAACTCTTAACAGCAGCGCTTCAACGGCTGGATTAATTCGGAGCTATAAAGAAAAGCAAGGAATTCCGCAAAGTGCTCAAATAGACGGTCAAGAAATTTTTGAAAAGGCGAAGTATGATCCGGCCATTGAGAAGCTGGTGGATCAATGGTACAAGCGAATCGCCATTGGCGTTTACAATGTAGCGACTGTTCTTAACCCGGAGAAAATCCTCATTGGCGGAGGCGTAAGTGCAAGATCAGATTTATTACAAAACATTGAAAAACATTTACATACACTGCATGCGTGGAAGAACATTCAGGTGAAGCTGGAAACTTGCTACTACTTGAATCAGGCAGGCATGAAGGGGGCACTGTACCATTTCCTCATGAAAGAAGGGCAGCTTGCTCCATCGAAAAAGCCGATACATTAAATGTATCGGCTTCAGCGTGTAGACAAATCCTCGTGTTTGTTCCGCTTTGGTGCTCGTTCAGTTACATTAATAAGCAGTTTGCAGACGCTGCTCGTATTGTTTGATCCACTTAGATGCTTCCTGCCAGTTGTTTACGCGTATGATTCTGTCGTCAATTGGCATCTGGTTATAAGGGGAGTTGAAAAGTATAACCGGGATGTCAGCCTCTTTTGCAATCATTGTGGCATTGCCATGATGGTCTTCAAAAAATACATCAATTTTGTGCTTTTGAACGGCTTCCAGCTTATGATGACCGCCAACCAGCTCAATAGCATCATAGTGCACATCATGTTCTTGAAACCACTTGTAGGTGATATCCGAATGCTGCTGCCTTCTTGCGGTAATATAAATCAGTCTGTGCTTCAGCTTCATTTCGTCGAGGATCTCTTTTGCACCCTCAGCAGGCATTGCCTGTTTATAAATAAGAGGCTCGTGCTGATCCATCCAGCCCCAAAATTCTTCTTGAGAAATCTTTAAAAGCTTCGTCAAATCATACTCTGTCATATCATCTAGTGTCATGGCACATTGGAACGACTCATTTAAGTAGGGGACAAAGGTGTCCTGTGCCGTCACTGTACCATCAATATCAATTCCTAAACGTAACATGCCCACACTCCTCATTTTTATACTCTTAAAGTGTAACATAATCAATTCACAATTCCAGCAAGTTTTAGCAATCATGAAACAGACATATTTGCTCATACTAAAAAAGCTCCTTTCTATTAACCAAAAGGGGGAATTGATCATGGAAAGAGACGAGGATTTCAGAAGAAATGATCGTGAAATCGACACACACTTTAGTAATGATGATGGCTATTTAGAGGAAACAGCTGCTGAAATTGCAGAGCCATATCAAGCTTCAAGAGATCGAGAAGATAGACGAGGACGTGACCAAGCAGGTGACGATTCAGGCAGTAAAGGGATAGGCTATACAGCACTCGCGATTGCGATTATCTCATTATTTGTCTTGCCGGTGCTATTAGGGGTAGCGGCAATCGTCGTTGGTTATATTGCAAGAAGAAAAGGAGCACATGCGCTTGGCGCGTGGTCAATTGGGATCGGAATTGTTTCCGTCATCCTAGGCATATTTATCACCCCGTTCTTTTAATAAGAACAGAAAAACGCCTGACTATGACGTCAGGCGTTTTTTGTTAGGCATTCGCTTGTTTTTCTTTTTCAGCTTCCATTTTCGCATAATGTTCTTCAGCGATTTTATCGATTTCTTTTTTCAGTTCTTCGACCATTGTTTCTTCCGGTACTTTACGAACAATTTCACCTTTACGGAACAATAAGCCTTCGCCTCTAGCACCTGCGATTCCGATATCCGCTTCACGTGCTTCACCTGGACCGTTAACAGCGCAGCCGAGAACTGCTACTTTAATCGGTGCTTTGATTTTAGAAATATATTCTTCGACTTCATTTGCAATGCTGATGAGGTCAATTTCAATTCGTCCACAAGTTGGGCAGGAGATCAGTGTTGCTGCATTTGATGCAAGACCAAATGATTTCAACAATTCACGTGCTACTTTTACTTCCTCAACTGGGTCAGCGCTTAATGAGATACGGAGTGTGTTCCCAATCCCCATATTCAAAATAGCGCCTAGTCCAGCTGCACTTTTGACTGTACCTGCAAATAACGTACCTGATTCTGTAATCCCAAGGTGAAGAGGATAATCAAAGGCTTTAGCCGCTTTTTCGTATGCTTCAATTGCAAGGTTTACATCAGATGCTTTCATACTGACGATGATGTCATGAAAGTCTAGGTCTTCTAGAATTTTAATGTGATGCAGTGCACTTTCGACCATACCATCTGCTGTTGGATAGCCGTATTTATCAAGAATTTTTTTCTCTAATGAACCAGCGTTTACGCCAATACGAATGGGAATGCCTTTTTCTTTTGCTGCTTTGACAACAGCTTCGACTTTTTCTCTTCTTCCGATGTTTCCTGGATTGATTCGGATTTTGTCTGCGCCTGCTTCAATCGCTTTCAGTGCAAGCTTGTAGTCAAAATGAATATCCACAACAAGCGGGATGTTAATTTGTTTTTTTATGTCAGCAATTGCATTTGCTGCACGCTCATCTGGACATGCGACACGCACGATTTGACAGCCTGCCTCTTCTAAACGTTTAATTTCAGCGACTGTCGCTTCGACATCATGTGTTTTGGTTGTTGCCATACTTTGAATGACAACCTCATTATTTCCACCTATAGTTAAAGGTCCCACTTTGACGGGACGCGTTTTAGTACGATGTGTGACTTCACTCACTTGTCAATCGCTCCTTAGTGTACAAGCAATCATTTGCCATGTACGTCTTGTTTTACAGTTCATATTGTAACAGTCTCTTTGTATGAATGACAAGGAATTAACGTTTTATCTCTTATAGACAGGAAACTTATATGTGCTGCCTGCCCTGATTTCGTTCGCCTTGACACCTTGATTCAGCTCCTCGAAATCTTTAATGACATCATCAAGTGGCTTGCTTGTATGTACGATGGAGAGGACCGTTTCACCTTGTTTAACAGTGACATTCTTATAAGTCTTTTTCTCAGCTGTTTGAAGCGCACTTGCTGGGACAGCTGGGTTTTCCTCAACAGGGATGGTTCCATTTTTCAAATCAAAAAAGATAATAAAGAGGACAAACAAACTGATTAGTAAAAAAAGAATTCGCCGCATTTTACTCACCGCTTTTAAGAGTTTACTTCAGTCTATGCATGTCCTGAAATGATAGAACCAAAAAGAGGAGAAAAGCTGGAAAGGATGGTTCTAGTCCGTTCTAGTATGACTTGTAATAAAACTGCTTGGATCGGTGGTGTAAATAGGAGAGCAAGCTCATATGACGATTTATGATAAAATAAAAAAGGGGGAGATTTAATGAAGAAAGTTAGTCAGCATATATATGTGAGAACACTAACAGAAAATGATGCAGAATCACTGTTAACATTAGAGCTTGAGAATCGCTCATATTTTCAGGAATTTACACCTTTGGTCAAAGATGATTTCTTCACGTTACCTCGTCAAATTGAACGAATTCAGCGGAGTAGGCAAAGAATTGCACAAGATGAATCTTACATGCATGGTATTTTCTTAAATGAAACAGGTGCTTTAATTGGGACGATCTCATTAAGCTCTGTCGAAAGAGGTCCGATAGAAGGAGCTTGGCTCGGGTATGTACTCGATCAAAGGCAGGGCGGAAATGGATATATGACAGAAGCCATTCGTTTAATCATTGACTATGCCTTTTTTGAGTTGAATCTCCATCGTATTGAGGCTGGAGTAAAGCCAAGTAATAAGGGTTCCATTCGTGTACTTGAAAAGACAGGTTTTGAAAATGAGGGACTAAATCGTAAAAAAGTAAAGATTAATGGAGTGTGGGAGGATCACTATTTGTTTGCGATCATCCATCCAGATGAGTCCTAGCATGAATAGACATAAAAAGCTCCTCCGAGCCGGGGGAGCTTTCATTGTGTAGACAAATCCTTGTTGGATGGATCATTTGCTTTTTTTGGCAGGAATTTCTTTCACAACAAGATATAAAAAGATAAAGTTAATGACCCAATTTAATAAAAATGAGTTTGCAACAGGCGTGTTTAATGCACTCATAATGGCGAAAAAGACCGTTGTTAATGTGAGTGAATAAGCGGAGAGCTTCCAAAGCATTTGGAAGGACAGCTCTTTTTGCTGCATTCGTTTAATAAATGTACCAAGCATCGCAAGGAATGTTGCGCTGATAAACATGAGAGCCGCAGTTGATAGATATAGTAGTACACAGATGACAGGGATGATAATCGCTTGGTTCTGATTTGTGACGCGGGTGAGTTCATCTTTTGTCAGCGTTCCACCAAGGAGCTGGTATGGAATATCTGTCATTTGTCCATCAATGGCAATCACTGCTTTTTCCTTTAATAAAGCGATGGCCGTTTGCTTTGATTCAAGCTCACTTGCTTTTATTTTTTCAGCAGGATCAAAGATAATCGTGATGCCGTTTTCTTCTTTTTCTATTGGTTCACTTTGATCCGCTTGAAGCTTTCCTTTTTCGATTGAAAAGTCGGGTAAATCTTTTTTGATCACATGCTGAAATCCTGACATCGCATTCGAGATCTCTTGGCTCATATGATACCCCTGAGGAACTGCTGCGATAATTGAGAGGAGAAAAATGAATAAAATCGCTTTACCGATCCCTGTAAACCGTGCTTTAGCAATATCTTTTGGTGAATAAATTCCTTTTAACAATAGATTAAATACGTTCAATACCCATTCACTTCCTACAATCTTTTCTATTTCTCATATTGTATCAATGTCTATCCATCAAGTACAAGTATGGCCTTCATCACTGGTTAAGATAGAGGGAATGAGGCATAATGTATACAGCATATAAAAAGGAGGCGGCACGGTCTTGGACATTCTGTATTGGATACTGATTGGCTGTGCATTTATCATTGCGTTTGTTGGACTGGTTTATCCAATTATCCCGAGTGTGGTCTTTATGGTTCTCGGATTTATTCTATATGGCTTCTTCTTTAGCTTCGAGCCGCTTACCCTGACGTTCTGGCTCATTCAAGCCATGTTTACTGCCGTCTTATTTGCGGCAGATTATGTCTCAAACCTTATTGGGGTAAAGCGCTTTGGCGGCAGCAAGGCAGCTATTTGGGGAAGCACCATTGGGTTATTAGCTGGTCCTTTTGTGATACCCATTGCAGGAATTATTATTGGTCCATTTCTTGGGAGTGTCATTGCAGAGCTCCTTGTTCATCAAAAAGATCTGAAGACGAGTGTGAAAGTCGGATTAGGCTCATTAATTGGATTTGTATCAGGTGTTTTTGCAAAAGGATTGATTCAAGCGCTGATGCTGGGGATCTTTTTATTTTATGTCCTTCGCTAAGTGAAAAAGGGTGTTTAAAACTTTTTCAAAAGGGCTAAATACAAAATAAACACTGAAATGTTTCAGAACATGAGCAATAACGTTGAAACAAGCTGTTTCTTTTGATACTCTTTGAGTAGGGTGAATTGCTGACTTACAGAGGAAGCATTTCAGTACATACATTTTAAGGAGGAATTTAACCATGGCTTTTAAACTTCCAGAATTACCATATGCTTACGATGCATTAGAACCACATATCGACAAGGAAACAATGACGATTCACCACACAAAACACCACAACACATATGTAACAAACTTAAACAAAGCAATCGAAGGTGTATCAGCTCTTGAAGATCAATCAATTGAAGAGCTAGTGGCTAACTTAAACTCAGTGCCTGAAAACATTCGTACAGCTGTACGTAACAATGGCGGAGGACATGCGAACCACTCATTATTCTGGACGCTTCTTTCACCAAACGGTGGCGGCGCACCAACTGGTGAACTTGCAGATGCAATCGAAAAAGAACTAGGTGGATTTGAAAAATTCAAATCTGATTTCGCTGCAGCAGCTGCAGGACGCTTTGGTTCTGGTTGGGCATGGCTTGTTGTGAACAATGGAAAACTTGAAATCACAAGCACGCCAAACCAAGATTCTCCTTTAACTGAAGGAAAAACGCCAATTCTAGGACTAGACGTTTGGGAGCATGCTTACTACCTAAACTACCAAAACCGTCGTCCTGATTACATTTCAGCATTCTGGAATGTTGTGAACTGGGATGAAGTAGCTCGCCTTTACAGCGAAGCAAAATAATGATTTGATTTGAAAAGACCTGCTTTCAAGAGAAGCAGGTCTTTTTATATTTTCCCTCCTTTTTTTACATATCTGCCTTTTGATGAGACAGACTATTGTGTAGAAAAGGAGAATGAATGGTATGAGCAGATTAAAGAAAATGTTCGGGGACATGGATGTTACTAAAGACTTATTGCTCCTCCTCACGATTGGCGGGTTATACGCACTTGCCATTGCGCTTTCGAATACGTTTGTAAATGTGTACTTATGGAAACAGTCTGGGAAATTCACGGATCTTGCGATTTATAACTTGGCCATTGTGGTGCTTCAGCCCATTACGTTTTTATTCGCTGGCCGGCTCGCAAAAAAAATAGACCGGGCGTTTGTCCTTCGTTTCGGTGTCATCTTTTTAGCCGCTTTTTATTTAATTGTCTTAATGGCAGGAGAACAAGCGGCCGCACGGCTAGTTTTATTGGGAAGTGTCCTTGGGATCGGCTATGGTTTTTACTGGCTTGCTTTTAACGTACTCACCTTTGAGATCACCGAGCCTGAAACAAGAGACTTCTTTAATGGATTTCTCGGTGTGCTTTCCTCAACTGCCGGCATGATTGGTCCTCTCATTGCGGGGATTGTCATTTCTCAGTTAACGGATGATACAGGCTACACAGTCATTTTCACATTATCGCTTTTTTTGTTTTCACTAGCGGTTGTGATGAGCTTTTTCCTCAAAAGAAGGCAGTCTAAAGGCAAATTTATGATCAAACAAATTTGGAAAGAACGTCATGCAGACGAGAATTGGCGTAGGATTACAACAGCTCACTTTTTTCAAGGGCTTCGTGAAGGGGTCTTTGTCTTCTTAATCAGTGTCTTTGTGTTTATTGCAACAAACAGTGAGCTTGCTCTCGGGACGTTTGGTTTAGTGAATTCAGGTGTTGCCTTTTTTGCTTATTTCTTCGCTACACGTTTGATTAAGAAAAAGTGGCGGAAGAAGGCCATCATGCTTGGCGGGCTGATTTTATACGGCGCCTTGTTTTTAATCGTTTTCCACTTGTCCTATGTATCACTTCTGATGTATGCGGTAGCCATTGCAATAGGATATCCGCTCCTGCTTGTTCCTTATGTATCCTTAACATATGATGTCATTGGCCATGCAAGGTACGCCAGAAAGGCCCGAATTGAATATATTGTGGTCAGAGAGCTATTTTTAAATGCCGGCCGTATTTGTTCGATTGTTTTGTTCCTGCTGTCTGTCACCTTACTAGGTGATGAGCTCGGAATCCCTGCATCACTTGTTGTGCTCGGAGCGGGACACACCCTCATTTATTACTTTGTAAAAGATATTCATTTGAAAGAAAAAACAGCTGATATGAAAGAGGCTGACGGTCAAAAGCCAGTTTCTCAAACGAACCTTATTAAGGGAGAAAGGTAAAATTTCTTACCTATGGAACATCAAATTTCTAGATAAATGATAGAAAAACCGCTAAAATGATGATGGCACCTTTTATACACAAAAAGGGGTGCCATTTCTTTCTTGATAGAAAAGGTGATGTGATGAGAAACAAGAAAAACAAAAAAGACGCGAAGGAAGGGCGCAAAACACTTCCGATCCGGCTGAATTTATTATTTTTAGCTGCCTTTATTATTTTTACCGGTGTTGTCGTTAGACTCGGATTTGTGCAAATTGTCAATGGAGAAGATTATAAAAAGCAGGCAGAAAAACAAGAGGATGTGAATGTCAGCTCATCTGCTCCGCGCGGAAAAATTTATGATCGAAACTACAATACGATTGTCAGCAATAAAGCGCTGAATGCCATTACATATACGAGAACCTCGACGACTTCACAAGAGGAGCGGCTCAAAGTGGCATCAAAATTAGCGGATATGATTCATGTGAGTACGAAAAAAATCACAGATCGTGACAAAAAAGATTTCTGGATCTTAACGCATCCGAATGAAGCGAAAAAGCTTGTTCAAAAGGAATCAGAATTAAAGGGTGACGATAAGGTCTCTGATGATAAACTATATGAGCTTCAGCTAAAACGCATCACAGACAAGGAATTAAATCAACTGACGAAAAAAGATTTACAAGTGCTTGCCATTAAAAGACAGATGGATGGAGGCTATGCACTTACGCCTCAATTTATTAAAAATGAAGATGTAAAGCCAAGTGAAATTGCTTACGTCTCTGAGCATTTGGACGAGCTGCCAGGTGTTGATGTGACGACAGACTGGTCACGCAGCTATCCGTATAAAGGACTGCTCCGCAGTATGCTCGGCAGTGTGTCTTCGAGTGATGAAGGTCTTCCGCAGTCACTTCTTGAGCATTATCTATCACTCGGCTACAGCCGAAATGACCGTGTAGGAAAAAGCTATCTCGAATATCAATATGAAGATGTCCTGCAGGGCCAAAAGGAAAAAGAACAGAGTACAACTGATAAACAGGGCAATGTCACAAGCTCTAAAGTGTTAACAGAAGGTAAGAGCGGGAAAGACCTTGTGCTGACAATTGATATTCAGCTGCAAAAAGCGGTTGAAAAAATTATTGAAAAGAACTTGAGAAGTGCGAAACAAAGAGGGGGAACTGAGCTTCTTGACCGCGCATTTGTTGTCATGATGGACCCGAGAAATGGAGAGGTTCTCTCTGTTGCGGGTAAGCAGATTTCAAACAAAAACGGAAAATACAAATTCGATGACTACGCATTAGGAACGATGACATCCTCATATGCGATGGGATCAGCCGTAAAAGGGGCAACTGTATTGACTGGATATAAAACAGGCGCTATTCATATTGGAAGTACCCAATACGATGAACCTCTCTATATCGCCCAGTCGCCGCCAAAGAAATCCTATCAAAATATGGGACTCATTAATGATTTAACAGCACTAGAGCGTTCATCAAACGTATATATGTTCAAAACCGCAATCGCCATTGGGAAAAGCGAATATCGTAAGAATCAGGCGCTCCCAATTGATCCGAAAGCATTTGATACGTTCCGCTACAATTTCAGTAAATTTGGTCTTGGCGTCAAAACAGGTATTGACCTGCCAAACGAAGCAACGGGCTACAGAGGAACGTCTACACAATCGGGGCTCTTACTTGACTATGCTATTGGACAGTATGATACGTTTACACCGCTACAAATGGCGCAATACGTTTCAACCATTGCAAACGGCGGGTATCGTTTACGTCCGCAGCTTGTCAAAGAAGTGAGAGAGCCAGACCCGCAGCGCGGTATTGGAGCTGTGACGGAATCCGTCAAACCGGATGTATTGAATAAGCTAGACATGACAAGTGATGAAATCAAGCGTGTCCAGCAAGGCTTCAAGCTTGTGATGCAGAACCCAAGAGGGACAGCCTATTCAAACTTTGGCAACAAAAAGTATAATCCAGCTGGCAAAACAGGAACCGCTCAATCATTCTATGACGGTCCAATTAAAAGCAAGCGAGGTACACCGACGTATAACACAACTCTTGTTGCGTATGCGCCTGCTGATAATCCAGAAGTGGCTATTTCCGTTGTCGTGCCATGGGTGTATCAAGACTACAACCAGCGCTATCCAATTACAAATGATATTGGTGAACAAGTATTAGATAAGTACTTTGAACTGAAATCAAAACAGGAAAGCAATGATACACAGGCGAAAAACAAAAACAAAATTGAAAATGAAGCAGAAACAAATAACTAGACCTTTCATAGGTAAAAACGCTCACTTTTTGTGGGCGTTTTTTTTACGTTTTCTTCAAAAATTCCGATATAAATTGACAAAATTCATAAAAAACGCCGCAATTTCTCTACAAAACTTCGACATTTACAAAACCTTAACATTCCATTTAAACGAAATTAATAAAGAACCTTTAATGTATTACTCGTAGGACAAATTATTCAGGGGGTATTCTTGAAATGAAAAAGAACAAATTATGGCTGCTTACTTTCCTTACTATCGCATTGTTAGCATTCGTCACAGCATGCGGAAACAGCAGCTCAAGCGGAGATTCAAAAGACAGTAAAGGAAATGCTTCAAACAAAGATGAGGCATCAGGTTCCATTACCATCTCAGGATCATCTGCGATGCAGCCTTTAGTTCTTGCGGCAGCAGAAAAATTCATGGATAAACATCCAAAAGCCGATATTCAAGTACAAGCCGGCGGTTCAGGAACAGGACTTTCTCAAGTTTCAGAAGGATCTGTACAGATTGGTAACTCAGATGTATTCGCTGAAGAGAAAGACGGAGTCGACGCAAAAGCTTTAAAAGACCACAAAGTAGCAGTTGTTGGAATGGCCGCAGCTGTAAACCCTGAAGTGGGTGTCAAAGACATCACAAAGGACGAATTGAAAAAAATCTTCACTGGTAAAATCAAAAACTGGAAAGAGCTTGGCGGGAAAGACCAAAAAATCACGCTTGTTAACAGACCTGATTCTTCAGGAACACGTGCAACATTTGTGAAATATGCACTTGACGGTGCAACACCTGCAGAAGGAATCACAGAAGATTCTTCAAACACAGTGAAAAAGCTGATTGCAGAAACACCAGGTGCGATTGGATACCTAGCATTCTCTTATTTAACAGATGACAAAATTACACCGCTTAGCATTGATGGTGTGAAACCAGAAGAAAGCAATGTAGAAAGCGGTAAATATACAATTTGGGCATACGAGCACTCTTATACAAAAGGTGAGCCGGAAGGTCTAGCAAAACAATTCTTAGATTACCTTATGAGTGACGAAGTACAAAAAGAAATCGTCAAAGACCAAGGCTACATCTCAGTTTCTAATATGAAAGTAGAAAGAGACGCAACAGGCAAACAATCGGATAAGTAAGAGGTCTTGAATTGCTGATGAAGGAAAAGTGGAGCATTTCACTTTTCCTTTTATGACATTCATAGGAGTGTAGAAAAAGATGAAGCAGATAGAACATACAGAAGCGAGCGATCGGCTGATCAGCTCGAAGAAAAATAGGCAAATGGATGAAGTAAGAGGAAGTATTTTGGTGAAATTCTGCGCATTCTTAATGATTGCAGTATCCATCGCCATCACCATCTTCCTTGGCATTAAGGGTTTACAATCTTTCATCGTAAATGGTGTAAGCCCAATTGAGTTCTTAACCAGTATCAATTGGAATCCAACAGCAGAAAACCCGGAGTACGGCGCATTTCCTTTTATCTTTGGATCGATCGCCGTCACGCTTCTATCGGCACTTATTGCAGCGCCGCTAGGCATCGCAGGAGCGATCTTTATGACAGAAATTGCACCTGCATGGGGCCGGAAAATTCTCCAGCCAGTCATTGAATTGCTTGTAGGGATTCCATCCGTTGTTTACGGATTCATAGGTCTTACAGTATTGGTGCCGTTTATCGGACATTTCAAGTCAAGCGGCTCAGGGCATAGCGTGTTAGCAGGAACGATTGTCCTGTCTATTATGATTCTGCCAACCGTTACATCTATTGCAACTGATGCAATGGCTTCCCTTCCAAAAAGTTTACGTGAGGGATCCTATGCACTTGGCGCTACAAGATGGCAAACGATTAGACGTGTGCTTGTACCGGCAGCTCTTCCAACATTAATGACAGCAGTCGTTCTTGGAATGGCAAGAGCATTTGGTGAAGCCCTTGCCGTTCAGATGGTCATTGGAAACACGCGTAATTTACCAGAGAGCATTATGGATACAGCTGGTACATTAACAACCATTATTACGTTAAACATGGGTCACACAACGTATGGAAGTGTTGAAAACAATACACTTTGGTCAATGGGTCTTGTCCTTCTAGTTGTATCGTTTATGTTCATACTCATTATCAGATACTTGTCGTCTAGGAGGAAGATTTAATGAATAGCAAAATGACCGATCGTTTTGCCACGTTTGTTTTTGGATTATGTGCCGCCATTATTACGGCGATCCTAGTTGGTTTGTTTTCTTATATCATCTTCAACGGTGCAAAAGAATTAAATTTTGACTTTTTGACAACCCGCTCAAGTGCAATTGGCTCTGGCGGCGGTATTAGGGATCAGCTGTTTAACTCGTTTTACATTTTGTTTATAACAATGCTGATCACAGTACCACTTGGTGTCGGCGGTGGAGTGTACATGGCTGAATATGCGCCTCAAAACAAAGTCACTGATTTTATTCGCACATGTATCGAAGTGTTGTCTTCACTTCCTTCTATTGTCATTGGTATGTTTGGTTTACTCATGTTTGTCAATTTAACAGGCTGGGGCTATACGATCATCGGAGGAGCTCTTGCGCTCACGGTGTTTAACTTGCCAGTGATGGTCAGGGTGACAGAAGACGCGCTTCGCTCTGTACCGAAGGATCAAAAGGAAGCATCACTTGCGCTCGGTGTGACGAAATGGCATACAGTGAAGACAGTCCTGATTCCAGGTGCGATTCCTTCTATTATTACCGGTGCGATTTTAGCATCAGGAAGAGTCTTTGGGGAGGCAGCAGCGCTTCTTTTCACAGCAGGTCTCACCACACCGCGTCTTGATTTTACAAACTGGAGTCCATTTTCTGATACGTCACCGCTGAATATTTTTAGACCGGCAGAAACATTAGCCGTTCATATATGGAACGTCAATACACAAGGAATCATTCCAGATGCAGAGGCCATTGCAAATGGTGCATCAGCCGTACTTGTGCTTTCAGTTTTAGTATTTAACTTAGCAGCTAGATGGCTTGGTTCATTTATTCATAAAAAGCTTACGTCAAAATAATGTGAGAGAGGTGTGAAGGGGATATGGTTCAAATGCTAGCAGAAAAAAAAGAGATTGCAGCAAAAAAGGCTCCACTTCAAGCGGAACAGATTTTACAGGTGCAGGATTTAAGCATTTATTATGGTGAAAAAAGAGCGGTCAATCACATTTCATTTGAAATTGAGAAGAACGCAATTACCGCATTAATCGGCCCATCTGGCTGCGGGAAATCAACCTTTTTACGCAGCATTAACCGCATGAACGACTTGATCCCAGGTGCGAGAAGTGAAGGGGCGATCATGTACGAAGGACTCAATATTTTGGATGACCGCATTAATGTGGTGAATTTAAGAAGAGAAATCGGCATGGTTTTCCAAAAACCAAACCCATTTCCTAAATCGATCTACAATAACATTACCCATGCGTTAAAGTATGCGGGTGAAAAAAGAAAATCAGTGCTTGATGATGCAGTAGAGGAAAGCTTAACAAAAGCAGCGCTGTGGGATGAAGTCAAAGATCGTCTGCACCGCTCGGCTTTGTCATTATCCGGCGGTCAGCAGCAGCGCCTTTGTATTGCGCGTACACTTGCGATGAAGCCCAGCGTTCTTTTGTTAGATGAACCCGCTTCTGCCCTAGACCCAATCTCAAATGCAAAAATTGAAGAGCTATTATCAGATTTGAAAAATGATTATTCGATCGTCATTGTGACACACAACATGCAGCAAGCGTTACGTGTATCTGATCATACGGCCTTTTTCCTGAACGGTGATCTAGTAGAATATGATGCCACTGAACGTATCTTTACACGTCCTGCGCAGCAAAAAACAGAAGACTATATCAATGGTCGATTTGGATAAGGCGGGTGGATTTTGATGAATGCAGTAGCAACTGAAACAGCAAAAAAAGAAGTGTTTCGTGTGAATGATATGAACCTTTGGTACGGACAGCATCACGCACTGAAGCATATTGATTTAGACATTAAAGAGCATGAAGTCACAGCAATTATCGGTCCGTCAGGCTGCGGAAAGTCAACGTTTATCAAGACCTTAAATCTTATGGTCAAAACAGTGCCAGGTGTGAAAATCACCGGAGATATGATGTATAACGGCGACAATATTTTAAAAGGCCGCGTTGATCTAGTGGAACTGCGTAAAAACGTCGGGATGGTCTTTCAAAAAGGAAACCCATTCCCTCAGTCTATCTTTGATAATGTCGTCTACGGACCAAGAATTCACGGCGTGAAGAGCAAGCAGCAATTGAAAGAAATCGCTGAAAAAGCGCTTCGTGATGTTGCCCTTTGGGATGAAGTGAAAGATCGATTAAATGCACCAGCATTAGGTCTTTCCGGCGGTCAGCAGCAGCGTCTTTGTATCGCAAGAGCTATTGCTACAAGCCCAGACATTTTACTAATGGATGAACCAACATCAGCGCTTGATCCTGTCTCAACATTAAAGATTGAAGAATTGATTATGAAATTAAAAGAGAAATACACGATTGCCATTGTGACGCATAACATGCAGCAAGCGGCGAGGGTATCAGATAGAACGGCCTTCTTTTTAATGGGAGAGCTTGTTGAGGTCAATGATACGAATGTGATGTTCTCAGAGCCAAATGATCAAAGAACAAATGATTATATATCTGGTCGATTTGGATAGATAATAAAACCCCCTGGAGGTCAGCGCCGCCAGGGGGTATTGTTGTTATTTTGTTAAGGCTTTGACGATTTGTTTGAACGTCATCCCTGTTTTTAAATTGAACTTGCCTGCACGAATTTCTTTATGGTAGCCGGCGTCAATCACGTAATCATTAAAATCTTTAGACGAGTTGATGATTCCGTCCTTTTCAAGCATGTCTGAAACATCACTTGTGCTCATCCCGTTTTTAATAACAAATTTGACCGATTTGCCTTTAGGCTTGTCCGATGTTTCTTTATCATTTTTAGAATCGCCGTCTTCATTTGCTTTCAGTGCTTTTTCTTTATAATCAAGAAGCTGCTGATATGTTTCACGGCTGACAGAGACTTCTTTTTTAGAGTCTAAATAGTTTTTCACATCGGTGTCTGTTACTTTCGCTGCGAGCGTTTCTTTTGTGGTTGTATCAGCCGCCGCTTCATCTTTTCCAGTGAGGAAAAAAACGATCGCCAGAACACCAGTTGCAAGAATCATACCTGCCGCAAACGTTTGGATGCTTTTTTTCGTCATACAAGCACCTTCTCATTGTCTTTAATGATCATGTTGACCTCATCTACAGATACATGCTCAGCGCGCGCAATGGCCTCAGGAGACATGCCATTTTGATGCTTTGAAATGATTTGTCTTGCGATAGATGGATCAATTTCTGAATGTTTGCGGACGACAATGTTTGTTTCAAGCAATTCTTCTTCAAGAACCTTCATTTTCTTTTTCAGTTTATAGATTTCTTGCATTGCAGATAGTTGAAGTGTTTCAAGTTCCTGCTCGACTTCTTTAATCGGCTCTCTTTGAAAATATGAGAATGCGATCAGTACGATACTGACAACAAGCAATCCGATAATTGCAATTTCCATGTTTCATCACCTTTTATTCATATTTTAATGCTGAAAGCCATAAAAGGCTTTCATGATTGTTTCAGACAGTTTTCGACCCTTCTTTTTTATACCATAAAAAAGCTAGTTTCAAAAGGAATTGCTGAAAAAATCACCTTTTTTTCATCTTTTTTCTTTTTATATGAAAAACGAGTATGAAAATCTTGCTCACTGTCAAAATAAAAGAGGGTTTCTCATGTATACAGTACGACAAAGATTGAGGTTTTATAGGGGAGCAGGCTATTTTTCATGAAATGACCGTGCGATATGGATCAGAACGCGGATGGATTGCACTGAAAATCAAATTGGTGAAAAAACATTCTAGCATTCCTAAGCTAGAAGTGGTATTATAGTTAGGTCTGAATGTGAATTGATTTTAGTTTGGAGGGAAAAACATGCGCGTAAATATTACTCTAGCTTGCACTGAATGCGGTGAGCGTAACTATATTACTAAAAAGAATAAGCGAAACAATCCAGATCGCGTTGAATTCAAAAAGTATTGCTCACGTGATAAAAAACAAACTTTACATCGTGAAACAAAGTAAGCAGCAGGGAATTTTCCTGCTGTTTTTTTATGATGGGAGATGATCTGTGTGAAAAAGGAACTTCGCCTTCAAACATTAGCCAAGCTGGACCAGATGAGTGCCGAAGAATTCAAGCGAAGCACCGCTTTACTTCATGAGCGCTTGTTTCAACTGCCAGCATGGAAACAAGCGAATACGGTTGCACTTACCATGTCTAGAGGAAAAGAGGTACCGACAATGCCTCTCATTGAAAAAGCATGGCGGGAGGGGAAAACAGTATGTGTACCCACCTGTTTTCCAGAAACAAAAGAGATGACGTTTTATGAATATACACCAGAAACGAAAATGATCTCCCGCTACTTTGGGCTATTGGAGCCAGATCCTCTGACGTCGGCCGCTGCATCTAAAGAATCTATCGATTTGATCATTGTGCCTGGTGTGTGCTTCGATCGAAAAGGCTACCGTATCGGATATGGGGGCGGCTATTATGACCGCTACTTAGCTGACTATCACGGCGAAACGCTTGCCCTTTGTTTGACAGTACAGCAAACCGAGCATATTCCGGCTGAAACGCACGACATCCCGGTCTCAATCATGGTCAGTGAGAAAGGTACCATATTTCCAAAATAAAGTCCGCTGCTTATATAGATGAACGGGCTTTTTGTGTTGAGCGAAGGTGCTTGCTTACGATCAAAAGTCACATACACGATAGCGATCAACATTCTTCATTAAAAGGCATTTTAGCTGACGGGGGATATGTTTTGAAAAAATTTCGTGGAAAGAAAAGATACTTCCGTAATATGTGGGAGGAAGTGAATACTTGTGACTTAAAACTTGATCGTGATTCAAGGTTTGATTTTTGGCATACGCACCTTGATTTTTTGGAGTCGGGGAAAATAGCTTAAAAATAAGAAGAGAGCATATCAAAGCTCATATCGCTTTATATCATAGGCGGCTAAAACAGCTTGAAAGCTTAGAAAAGCCATACCAAACTTGGATTTGTATTCACGAACATGACCTTGGTTTAGACGCTGTATATGTTCTTACACCAAATCCATACGACAGTTACTTCCCGCACAAGGTGGAGGAGTTAGAGCGAAATTGTAAGCTGCCTCATACTTTCAAGGATTTAATCGACCTTCTCAATTTGACGTTTCTTATGATCAATCAGAGTGCGGATATGAAAGGAACCTTTTAAGCGATAAAAACGATGGTTCATGCATAAACAAATCCTATTTAAGCCACGATACGAACATAGGAGGGAATATGATGAATAAAATGATTTGGAGCATTGTGTTCACACTGTTTGCATTCGTTCTCGTGCAAAATCGTTATCGGCTCATGAATTTGGTTTTAGGGCAAAATCAAGTCCGGCACTTTTTGATTAAATGGCTGATGAAAATCCCATATTTTCGGACGAAATTTATTCGCCAAGCATTCTAATCCCGCAAAAGCCGGGATTTTTTTGTTTAGAAATGCGGATAAGAACGATTCTTGCTATAATAATGTAAAAAATGGAGCGCGAATGTATGAATGTCATAGATAGTTTATTTTGGCGAGTTGTTGATGAACTTAGACAAAAAGGATACGAGATGATTCAAAGTCCGTACCCAGAAGATGAAATATTTTTTGAAGCACCACGAAACTCAGGTTATGATCTTATCCGTCTATATAGAAAAGATGTGAATTTCAGGCAGGAGATCGTTCGAGATATCGAGGAGCAAACATATCGGATCAATCAGCTGAGAGAAGCTATGCGTAAACGATCTCTTCATCTCCTGCAGCTGCAATTTACAACTGATGTTCCAGTAGATGATTGGGAAGACCTAAACGGTCAGCCGCAAAAAGAGAATAAGGTGACAGTTACTCCTGTATTACTCAATGCAGACACGCTTCAAAACGATGTAAACGAACTGCAAAAATGGCTGAATACATCGCTTGCAGTAGATGTAGAAGAAGCGAAGGAAGATACAGCTGAGGATGCAATGCAGCTGAAAAGGAACGTGCTTCAGGCATTTGATGATCAGGAAAAGCAGCGAGAACGAGAACGGGCCGTGTTTCAAAATGGGAGACCCATTTTTACCTACTTGCTGATTGCTGTCCAAGTGGTGATGTTTCTTTTACTTGAGCTGTCAGGCGGAAGTACCAATACCGCAACTTTAACAGCATTTGGTGCTAAAAATAATGTGCTGATTTTAGAGGGTGAATGGTGGCGCCTGATGACACCAATGTTCTTACATATTGGCTTGACGCACTTACTCTTTAATACTTTTGCTCTTTGGTCCGTTGGAGCGGCTGTTGAGAGAATTTATGGGTCGGGAAGATTTTTGCTCATCTATTTGATTTCCGGCATTTTTGGCTCTATAGCGAGCTTTGTGTTTAATACGGCAATTGCAGCCGGCGCTTCTGGCGCGATCTTTGGCTGCTTAGGCGCACTGTTATATTTAGCCATCTCAAACCGAAAGCTTTTCTTTCGGACGATGGGGACAAACATTATTGTCATTATCCTCATCAACCTAGGAATAGGCTTCACTGTATCAGGTATTGATAATGCAGGGCATCTTGGCGGCTTGGTTGGCGGTTTTTTCACCGCATTAGCTGTCCGTCTGCCTAAACAGATCCAGCCTGTTAAAATGCTACTTGCGAGTGCTGCTTTGCTCTTTATTGGCGGTTTTGGATTGTATACAGGGTTTCATTCTGACGATCAAAAGGAAGCAGCGGCAACAAGTGAGGCAGCAAGTTTATTTGATGAGAAAAAGTATAGCGAAGCAAGTGAACGACTAGAGGAATATGTGCACGATAAAGATGCATCAGCTGAGGCACTTCATATTTATGCACTATCGGAAGCGCAGCAGGGCCAACTTGATAAGGCTATTCAATTTTTACAAAAGTCGCTTGAAAAAGATCCAGATGATCCAAATAAACTGTATCATTTATCGCTTTTATACGTAGAAAAAGGAGAGACAGCGAAAGCAGAGGATCTATTAGCGAAAGCGTTAAAACAAGATCCTCAAAATGATCAATTTTTAAAGCTGAAACAATATATCGAAAATAGTCAAACACGTTGAATGACTTGACTGAAAGCGCATTTATGAATACGCTTATCCTATCTGTTGATGAAAAGAAATGGTGGAAACAATGAAAACGTTATATGATGTACAGCAGCTGCTCATGAGATTTGGAAATTATGTGTATTTCGGAGATCGTGAAGTAGAATTAGAATTTATGGCAGACGAATTGAAGGAAATGTATACATCGGGCATCATTGACCGGACCGAATGGTCAAACGCAATGACGATCCTCCAAATGGAGCTAGCCAAATTAAATCGAAAAACAATGTGAAGGTGGAGGGCATATGACAGGGGATTGGTTTGTAGGTATTGATCTTGGCGGTACGACAATTAAGCTTGCGTTCATTAATCTATATGGTGAAATTCAGCATAAGTGGGAGATTCCTACGGATAAATCCGGGCAGACGATTACAGTCGATATTGCCAAATCAATTGACCATAAACTGGTTGAGATCAGTATGCCGAAATCAGCACTTATTGGGATCGGAATGGGTGCACCTGGACCTGTAGATAAAGTATCTGGCATCGTCTATAAAACAACGAATCTGGGCTGGACAAACTACCCCTTGAAAGATCACCTAGAGGCAGAGACGGGATTTCCATCTGTCATTGAAAATGATGCGAATATTGCTGCACTCGGTGAAATGTGGAAGGGTGCAGGCGATGGCGCAAAAAATATCCTGATGGTCACACTTGGAACAGGGGTTGGCGGCGGCATCATCGTCAACGGTGAAGTTGTTCAAGGGGAGACAGGTGCTGGCGGAGAAATTGGCCATATTTGTGCCGTTCCATTTCAAGGAGCACCGTGTAACTGCGGAAGAACAGGCTGTATTGAAACGATCGCATCTGCAACTGGCATCGTCCGGATTGCAAAGGATAAATTAGAAACCGAGCAGCATACATCTTCACTTGGCAAGCTCGCTTCGCTATCGGCAAAGAATGTATTTGAAGCGGCAGAAAATGGAGATGATCTTGCAATGCGTGTCGTAGAAGAAGTGACGACACATCTTGGACTTGTCCTAGCGAATCTTGCTAGTGCTTTAAACCCAACAAAAATTGTAATTGGCGGCGGTGTTTCAAAAGCAGGTGAGCTTCTTCGCAGTAAAGTAGAGCGCATTGTGAAACAACATGCTTTCCCGCCTTGCGCTGACGATGTTGAAGTGGTAATTGCATCACTCGGAAACGATGCGGGTGTTATCGGCGGTGCATGGATGGCAAAAACCAAATGGCTGTCTTGAACAAAAAAGTCATAATGATGTCATTTTTATTAAAAAAAGCGATAGATAGGCATGAAATTGGATGTTTAGCATATTCATAAGTTTGTCATGAGGAAAAAGACATTGATTTTCCATCATATACAGGATAAGATATACTTTAGTTATTTTTCTAGAAGCACCAATAATTAGGGTATATCTAGAGCCTGGGTGCGCGCTTAGCATAAGGAGGTTACAATGCGAAAGAATAGATTAAAGGCGATTTCATTTTTACTGATTGCGACATTGCTGATGTGGGTCAAAACCTATGTTATCTATAAATCTAGCTTCAATATTAAAATTGAAAATTTCATGCAGGAGTTTATCCTGTTTATTAATCCGCTTAGCTTTCTCTTGTTTATCTTCGGTATCGGTTTATTTTTCAAAGAAAAAAATCGCAATCGATATATCATCGTGACAAGCTTTATCCTAACATTCGTTTTGTTAGCCAACATTGTGTTTTATCGATTCTATAGTGATTTTCTAACCATCCCCGTCCTATTTCAAACAAACAATATGGGTGACCTCGGGTCCAGTATTACCTCTTTAATTGAACCAGTCGATTTACTGATGTTTGTTGATATCATCATTTTAATTTGGCTCTATAAAAAACAGCCTTCCTTTAGAACAGATGTCACCGTTTCACGAAAAGAACGAGCAGCATATTACTTATTTGTGGCAGCTACATTTTTCTTTAATCTTGGTTTAGCTGAAACAGAAAGACCAGAACTGCTTACTCGCTCATTTGACCGTGAGATGCTGGTGAAAAATATCAGCTTATATAACTTCCATATTTATGATGGGGTATTGCAATCGAAGCAGTCCGCCCAACGAGCTCTTGCTGACAGCAATAGCTTAACTGAAATTGAAAACTATGTAAGTGCAAATCAAACGGACCGTAATGAAAAGACATTTGGTCAAGCAAAAGGACGAAATGTCATTCTTATATCACTTGAATCTACACAGAGTTTCGTGATCAATGAAAAATTAAACGGGAAAGAAATTACTCCGTTTTTAAACAAATTGATCAAGAAGAGCTATAACTTTACTAATTTTTATCACCAAACAGGTCAAGGGAAAACATCTGATTCAGAGTTTATTGTAGATAATTCTCTTTATCCACTTGGAAGAGGGGCTGTGTTCTTCACAAATCCAAGTAATGAGTTTACAGCGACACCTGAGCTGTTAAAGGATGAGGGCTACCACTCTTCTGTTATTCATGCGAATAACAAAAGCTTCTGGAACCGTGACCTTATCTACGATAGCTTTGGCTACGATAAGTTCTTTGATATTAAATCATTTGATGTGAATGAAGAAAACTCAGTTGGCTGGGGACTGAAAGATGGTCCGTTCTTTGAGCAGTCCGCTGAATTAATGAAATCGATCCCGCAGCCTTTCTATACGAGATTGATTACATTAACGAACCATTTCCCTTTTGATTTAGATGAGGAAGATAAGCTCATTGATGAATATGATTCAAAGAGCAAAACACTGAACAAGTACTTCCCTACAGTGCGTTATCAAGATGAAGCCCTTAAGCTTTTCTTTAAAAAGATGAAGGAAGCTGGGTTATACGATAACTCCATTTTTGTTTTGTATGGGGATCACTACGGAATTTCTGAAAACCATAACGAAGCCATGGGACAATTCTTAAATAAAGAGATTACGCCATTTGAAGAAGTGCAGCTTCAAAAAGTCCCGTTTGTTGTACACATTCCAGGGGTAACGGATCAACATCCAAAAGAAATTGATACGGTAGGCGGTCAGGTCGATATCCGTCCAACTGTACTCAATCTTCTAGGGATTGATACAAGTAAACAAATTCAATTTGGTCATGACCTTTTATCAAAAGATACGAATGACTTTACAGTACTCCGTGATGGAAGCTTTATTACGAAGGACAGCATTTTTACAGATGGTGTTTGCTACAATAAAGAGACAGGCGAGCCAGCAGATGATAAAAATGTGTGTCAGTCTTATGAAGAGAAAGCGAAGCAGGAGCTTCAATTCTCTGATCAAATCATCTACGGAGATCTCCTTAGATTTTATGATCGAAACAGCCCGGACCATTCACCATCCAAAAAAGAAGGTGAAACGGAGCTGAAAAAGGCGTCCTAATAGATGAAAAAACCTCTGCTATTTTAGAAGCAGAGGTTTTCTTTTTTTGTCTGACGGCTCATATAGTATGAGAGGAGGGATGTAAATGAAGACAACGTCGTTTGGAAAAATTGAATGGCAGCTGGATGAAGCAGGGAGGGATGCTGTGGCAAAGCAGCTTGGTATTGGCAAAGCTGCTTTTCATTTATCTAATCAATCAAGCACTGATAACCTTCTTTTACCGGGATATAGACTTCCAGAAGGAGTCCATGTATTTGATTCGATAGGTGATGTGCAGAGATTTATTGCACCTTACAGACTGCAGCAATCAGATGATTGGATTAATGGAACATTTGAATATGATAGCGCTCGATTAGAAGAAGAGCTGAGCCGCTTGAAAGCCGTATTTCCTTTTCTTCATATTAGCGTTATTGGCCATTCAGTGCTTGATACACCTATTTATGAGATCCGAACAGAGCCTGTTCAGCATTTACATTCTATTCATCTCAATGCCTCATTTCATGCAAATGAATGGATCACGACGTCTGTTTTATTAAAATGGTTGAAATCGCTTTGCTTAGCAGCGTCAGATCCGGTTCAGGCAAGACATTATGAAGCGGTTCATATCCTGCAGACCACCGCTTTATCCATCGTGCCAATGGTCAATCCAGATGGAGTGGATTTGGTTCGTAATGGACCGGAGTCACTAGGTCTTCATCGTGAAGAATTCACACTGCTAAACAAGGGATATTCCGATTACCGGGAATGGAAAGCAAATATTCGAGGGGTGGATTTAAACAATCAATTCCCTGCTTATTGGGAGATCGAGTACTATCGTCATCAGTCGAAGGCACCGTCCTACCGGGATTATCCTGGGCGCGAGCCATTAACAGAACCAGAAGCGAAAGCGATGGCCAATCTTGCGTTGCGAAAACGATTTGACCGGCTGATCGCCCTTCATACACAAGGAGAAGAGATCTATTGGGGGTTTCTTGGCCATGAGCCAGCCATCTCAAAAGAAACGGTCAAACGATTCGAACTAGTGAGCGGCTACAAACCGATCCAATATCTCGACAGCTATGCAGGCTATCGCGATTGGTTTATTTATCAATTTCATAGTGAGGGCTATACAGTCGAGCTTGGTCTAGGGAAAAATCCTCTTTCCATGGATCAATTTGATTCGATCTATGAAAAAACAAAGCGGCTTTTGTGGGAAGCGTGTAAATGTTAAAAGCACCTGTCTGGTGCTTTTTCATATTTTGAGAAAATCAATTGCTTATGGTCAATAAAAACAATGTTGAAGCAATTGACGAAGGCTTCCTAGTAAGCTATTGTGAAAGATATGGATGTAAAAAAAAGGATATGATTTAGGGAGATGTCGACTATTGAGTGCTCAAAGCCTGTGGAAAAGAAATTTTACTTATTTATTTGTTTCTAAAATGTGCAAAATTACGGCTGATAGTTTATCTTTCAACACCATCTTGTGGCTTTTAGTACTAGGAGGGAAAGGGGCCATAGGGACAGCTTTTTTTATTGCAGTCAGCTTTGTTCCTCAAGCGATTGTTGGACCATTTATTACGCCTATGATGAAGCCGCATCAATTGAAATTTTGGATGTGTTTTGCTGATTTAACACGAGGGGCGATTATCCTTGTGATCGTGGTTAGTTACTTTTATGGTTTCACACCATTAGTCCTCATCATTGGCTGTATGCTGCTGCATTCGGCGACAGGAGGCTCCTATGAACCGGCATCTGTATCGATTATCCCAAAGCTTGTTCATGAGGATCTCATACAAAAAGCGAATGCAACGATCCAATCAGCAAGTCATGTAGTAAGACTTGTGACGGTCACGATTTGTGGTGTCATGATTGCGTTTGTAGGCGTAGGTTATACAATGCTTGTGATCATTCCTCTTTACCTTTTGTCCGCTTTATTGGTGTTCATGATTTCATATCAAACAGAAGTCATCATCGATAAAGCCAAAAAAGGGTTATCTTACGGCAAAAGATTAATTCGAGGTTTTTCACTTGTGAGAAGCCATCATATTTTGTTTCCATTAGCGATTTTTTGTGTCTGCTCAAACTTTGCTGCGGCACCATGGGAAGCATTGTCTGTTATTTATTTAACGGAAGACTTACATAGTGGACCGGTCGTCTATTCATTCATCAAAGTCACAACCGCACTAGGCGCATTTTTGATGGGGTTTGTTTTGACAAAGATAAAAGTGAATCGGTATGGATTGCTGTTTATAGGTGCTGGGATTGTTGATGGAATCGCCTTCTTCATCACAGGTATGAACGCATTGTTACCACTTGTGTTTATATCAGCTTTTGCTTTAGGAGCAGCCATTAGTGCAGTTAACGTACCCGAACATACGATGATTCAATTGTCAGTAAAGGCAGAGGATCAGCCGCAAGTGTATGCGATCATTAACATGATTTCCTACTTGATGATTCCGTTAGGCGCCCTCATTGGCGGTTATATGGCAACCCTGTTTGGATCTGGGTATGTCATTGCGGCTGGCGGCATCATTGAAGCTGTTTCAGGTATATGCCTGCTTCTGTTTACAAAGATCGGGAAGGTAGAGAGAGCGGAGTTGACGATAGAACGAGACAAACCTGCCGTAAACGCAACGTAAGCATGGCATGATTGAATGAGGATAGGTTACAATGAGGACGAGAAAACATGAGAATTTAATGGAAAGGGGAAAAATTATGGCTATAGCAGACGTCACCATCATTCCAATAGGTACTGAAACACCAAGTGTCAGTGCTTACGTAGCAGATGTACAAAGAATTTTAGAAGGCTTTCAACAAGAAGGAAAAATCAAATATCAATTAACACCGATGAATACGTTAATTGAAGGCGAATTATCCGTTTTATTTGAGGTCATTCAGCGTATTCATGAAGCCCCTTTTGAAAAGGGATTGCACCGAGTAGCGACCAATATTCGCATCGATGACAGACGGGATCAAACCACAACACTTACAAGCAAATTAGAAAGCGTGAATAAGCATTTAAATCAATAAAAAAAGCCTGCTAAATGCAGGCTTTCAGCGTGTAGACAAACCCTCGCATTCTTTGTCAGTCCTGCGTTCCGGTGCTCACGAATGTCATATTCGCTCCGCTCCGTTACTCGTTTTTCCTAGGGCTGCAAGGGCTTTCTATCACGCTGAAAAGAAGACAAAGGGCTAAAATAAAAATCATTTTAGCCCTTTGTAGGAAATCTGAAAGCCTGCTATATGCAGGCTTTTTAATGTGCAGTTGGATAACCGCTATAGATGATGGTCATGACAGTGAACCATCCAAAAACCAAAAATGTAGCGCCTGCAAAAGCGATGGCAAGTACGTTCACTTTTTTTAGTGAGCGATAGATGCCGAGCGCAGCTAAAATCGTGACTAGACCAAAAATAATGACGAGCATCATGTGAAAGTCCCCCTTTGTCATCAATCCCCTTGATTTCCTTTCTTTTCATTTTAACCGTTTTCATAAAGCTTGTCGAGTAGATTCCAGTTGACGATTGTTTGAATTTTTATTGAATAGCCTTCATAATAAAAAAGAATGAATAAAGTAGGTGATGAAAATGAATTGGAGAAGAATGCCACTAGGCTATGTACAAGCGAACGCATATATTTGGAAAAACGAGCAGGGAGAGTGCTTAATTTTTGATCCAGGCGGTGAAGCGCAAAAGCTGATTTCCTATGTAAAAGAAAAACAGCTTACACCACTTGCTGTCTTATTGACACATGCTCACTTTGATCATATTGGCGCGGCAGATGAGGTGCGCGAAGAGTGGGGAGTGCCGCTGTATGTACACGAAAATGAAAAAGAATGGCTCACGAACGCTGAATTAAACGGTTCAGCTCGATTGATTGGGAATGGAATTACGGTCAAAGAAGCTGAAAAATTGATTACGTCAGAAGGAACGCTTCAAATTGGATCGTTTACATTAGAAATGTTCCATACACCAGGGCATTCACCAGGCAGTGTGTCTTACTATTCGGCGGAAGAGGGCTTTGTTATTTCTGGTGACACGCTATTTGAAGGCGGCATCGGGAGAACAGATTTAGTAGGCGGCAGTCAGGAAGTGCTGCTACAATCAATCCATCAAAAATTATTGTCATTGCCAGAATCAACTCTTGTTTTAAGCGGACATGGCGGGGAAACGACTGTGCTGACGGAGCAGGAGCAAAATCCGTTTATTAATGGTTTTTCTCTTTAATTGCAGGCATGAAAAAAGCATCTCTTTAAAAGAGATGCTTTTTTCAATTAATGTCCGGTACCGGGAACCATGATGAAAATCGAATAATATGTAAATCCGGCAAAGAAAATCGTCAAGTACGCTCCGAAAATGTAAATATACATTCTTTCGGATAAATTCAAGTAGGATAAAAATACAAAAAGAACGGTTTGACCGAAGAACAGCAGCGATGCATCTTTCATATGTCCTAAATAGAACATGACAGCAAAAATACCCGTCCAAAAGCCAAGCACGCGGAACATGCGATTCATTTCTTTCCCTCCCCTTAAAAACCCCTTTGATTCATATTATAGCTGATCATCACTTGTTATGTAAACATTTACATTTTTGACATCATGTGAACAATTTATTTTGAATGTAGAAAAAATTTTTTTGAAAAAATGATGAAAAAGTGTTTATGCTGAAAAGCATGAGGGTACTTACTCCATAAGAGAAAAGGTTAACGACCTAAGGAGGAAGACTAATGAGTGACATTACTTTTTATTCATACCCGAGCTGCACGTCTTGCCGCAAAACAAAACATTGGTTAAAGGCGAATCAAATTGATTTTAAAGAGCGTCACCTTTTCAGAGAAACGCCAACACTAGATGAATTAAAAAAGATTCTTTCTTTAACAACAGAAGGAATGGATGAAATTTTAGCCACACGAAGTCAGGCTTTTAAAAGCTTAAATTTAAATATTAATGACTTAAAGGTAAACGAGGTCTTACAGCTTCTCATTGAAAAACCAAAGCTGCTCCGGAGACCAATCATCATTGATGGGAATAAATTAGTGGTCGGCTATAATCCAGGAGAACTCATGAAAATATCAAAGAAGAAAGCGATACATCAATCGGTTTCCTAATAAAAAACGAAGATCAGCTGAAACAAGCTTCAGCCGTCTTCGTTTTTGTGCTGAACTGGGCTAGCTGGGTTCGAACCAACGATCACGGAGTCAAAGTCCATTGCCTTACCACTTGGCTATAGCCCAATATAAACGTGTAATGTTATTGTTCACCATCTGCGGTCATTTATACATAAAAGTTGTATGTCACGAGTTTTAGTGAAAAAGGAGCGAAAGAAATAAATGAAAAATGAAAAATCAAAGCAATTATACGAATTTATCCTAAAAGAAGCCCCTGTCATGACCGAAGAATGGCTAAAAACAAGAACAGAAGAAGGCTCATTATATTCTAAACATGCTTCAGAAGAAACGGAAAAGAAGCTGAAGGAACAGAACACGGCGTTTATTCAAACCATTGCAGCCACGCTTGTGACACTGTCTGACAAAGTAGAAAACCATTTGAAAAAGTGGTCTGTTGATATTGCACGTGATCGAGCAGTGCACGAGGTGCCGTTATATGAAATCATTGGACAGTTTAAGATTTTCCGCCACATTTTCTGTTCGAGAATTGAGACATTCACCCAAGAAACAGAGCTTGAAGTGACGCTGCAAGATGTGTGTCAGTGGAATCAGCATTTTCATGCCACATTTGATGACATGATTGAGCGTTTATCAGAAGAATATGACCGCGTGACACTTAGTCAGCTGAATGCACAAAGAGAGATGATTCAAGAACTAAGTGCCCCAGTTATTCCAGTATCAAAGGAAATTGGGATTTTGCCGCTGATTGGAGAGATCGATACGTACCGGGCCAAAATCATTCTGGAATCCGTACTAGAACAGGCTTCAAGACTGCGTCTAACGCATTTATTTATTGATATTTCTGGTGTTCCCGTTGTTGATACGATGGTGGCCTATCAGCTGTTTAAAGTGGTCGATAGTGCGAAGCTGCTAGGAATTGAGACGATTATTTCAGGCATCCGCCCAGAGATCGCTCAAACTGTAGTGAAACTCGGCATTGATTTCTCAAAAGTAAATACTGAACACAGCCTTGCAAAAGCTTTAGAAAAAAGAGGATTTCGTATCTTTGAAGAGCAGCCGCAAGAAGCCACATCATGACCAAAAAACCTGTACTTGTAAAAGTCAGGTTTTTTTATATGCTCTTTTCTAAAAAATGATGTAATGCATCGTGAGTTGAGGGTTTTCATCATTTATTAGTCATGAAAATCATAAATTGCTCTTTTGTCATTCACGTTCCGCCATTCTACAATGTGATCAGAGAAAGGAGTGATCCACTTGTATGGGATTGAATATTTAAGGCAAGAGCTGCTAGAAGAAGCATGCCGCATGAGGGCTTCTGATGTGCATATTGTGCCAAAAGAAAAGGAAGCTTCGGTGTCATTTCGTGTTGACTCAGATTTAATCCAGCAGCGAACCATTGATAAAAAAAGCGGAGAGCGGCTTATTGCACATTTTAAGTTTTTATCTTCTATGGATATCGGGGAAAAAAGGAGGCCGCAAAATGGCTCACTAGCTGTGATGCTAAGAAACGGTCAAGTGTTTATTCGGATGTCTACCTTGCCGACAGTGAATGATGAGAGTTTAGTGATTAGAATTTTACCGCAGGATCATGTTCCGAAAATAAAACATCTATCATTATTTCCGAAAGCCTCAGCCAGATTATTATCCTTTTTAAACCACTCGCATGGGCTCATTTTATTTACCGGTCCAACCAATTCGGGGAAAACAACAACCCTCTATTCACTGATCCAGTTTGCAAAAAAGAATTTTAACCGAAATATTATTACCCTTGAAGATCCTGTGGAAACAAGAAATGAAGAAGTATTACAGGTTCAAGTAAATGAAAAAGCCGGCATCACATATGCCGCTGGATTACGCGCTATATTAAGACATGATCCAGATGTGATTGTGCTAGGAGAAATAAGAGATGCTGAAACGGCCAGAACGGCGATTAGAGCAGCGCTGACAGGCCATTTAGTATTGAGTACGCTCCATGCAAAAAATGCAAAAGGAGCCCTTTACCGCATGCTTGAATTTGGTGTCACGATGAATGAACTTGAGCAAACGATGGTTGCGATTGCTGCGCAGCGATTAATCGAGCTCACCTGTCCTTTTTGCGGAGAAAGATGTCAGCTTTACTGTAAATTAAATCGACCGATCAGACGAACAAATGTATTTGAACTGCTGTTCGGAAAAGAGCTTGGTGAGTGTATCAAGGAGGCTAAAGGAGAATATGCTCACTCGTCATATGAAACACTGCAAAGATTAATTCGTAAAGGAGTGGCACTCGGCTATTTATCAAAAAACACTTATCATCGCTGGGTTTATGAAGAAGCGAGTCTCTAAAGTATGGTCTAAAAAGGACCAAGCTGAATGCCTATCAAAACTAGCTCAGTTGATTCAGGCTGGATATACATTGATTGAGGCATTAGTGATGGTGAATATCCAGTTATCAAAACAACAGCGGCAGCAATTAAAACTAGGTATTCAGTGGCTTCACGAAGGCGAGCCTTTTTATGTAGTGCTGGAGAGACTCCATTTTCAGCGGGAAGTCATCGCTATACTATGTTTTTCTGAGAAGCATGGCAGTCTAGCCCGTGCTTTAGAACAAAGCGCCCGTTTTTTAGAGAAAAAAATCAAACAGTTAGACACGTTTAAACGTATGTTACGTTACCCGCTTTTCCTCATCTTCACGGTTTTGGTCGTGTTGGTACTCGTTCAGCAAATGATCATTCCTCAATTTTCTGTTTTGTACTCATCGATGGATACCCGCATGTCTTGGCTGATTCAAGGGATGTTTGGACTATTTCAATTCCTTCATGCTTTTCTTCTCATCACTAGTTGTCTGTGTATCTGTCTTATTGGATATTATGCTGTTTTTTTTAGGAAAAAGTCGACCCTTGAGAAATTGAGGGTGATGAGTAAGCTGCCTTTTTTATATAAAGGGATGCAGCTGATGCATACGTACCTTTTTTCTCTTCAGCTCAGCGGACTGCTTCAAGCTGGATTATCGATGTACGAAGGTTTGCAAGCTTTTAAACAGCAAAGCTACCTGCCTTTTCTTCAAGAAATAGGTGAACAAATGATGGAAGAGTTAAGAAAAGGAGAAAGCATGGCCCATCAAGTAAGCGTGTCTCCTTTTTTCGAAAAACATTTTGCAGCCATTATCAAGCATGGTGAAGCCAGCGGAATGCTTGCGAGAGAAATGTACACGTACAGCCAATTTCTATTAGAGAATGCAGAGCTAAAAATTGAAAAATGGATTTCTTGGCTGCAGCCAGTTATTTATGGGGTAACAGCACTTCTTATACTCATCGTGTATTTATCTATTCTTTTACCAATGTATCAACTAATGGAGCAAGTGTAAGAAGGAGGACAGAGACATGAATGATAAAGGATTTACCCTGTTAGAAATGTTAATAGTCATGCTCGTAATATCCATTCTTTTACTCATTACCATACCGAATATCACACGTCATCACCAAGCGATTCAGGCAAAGGGCTGTGAAGGGCTTAAATCAATGGTCAGCACACAAGTGATGGCATATGAATTGGAGCATGATGGGAAGACGCCATCTTTAGCTGAATTAGAAAAAGAAGGTTATGTCAAAAAGGGATTAACTTGTCCTAATGGAAAAGCGATTGTCATTCAAAACGGCAACGTGAAGCATGAATAAATTATTTTTACATGAGAAGGGTTTTACCCTGATTGAACAGCTGTTGATTTTACTTGTTTTATCGATTTTATTGTCGATCATGGGAGGGAAAATCCCAAATATAATAGAGAGCGCTGAAGCCAAAAGACAAGTAAACATCATGAAACAAGATCTTCAATTGGCATCATATACTGCATTTATCAAAAAAACACGTGTACATGTTGGGATCCATCCGCCTCATGTATCTTATCAGGTAATAGACCAAAAGAGTAACGAAGTCATTGCTTCATATCAACATAAAAAGGGCAGCATCAAAACTTCTACATTCTCGCAAGGTATCTATTTTAATGCAAACGGACATCCAAGCAGCGGTGGATCTCTCATTGTCGAATTTGGCAGTCAATCGTATAAACTGACGATTTATTTAGGAAGCGGGCGAATCCATGTTCAAAAACAATAGAGGATTTAGTACGTTTGAAACACTGTTTGCCTGTCATCTCTTTCTATTTGCTGCCTTAGTGCTCATGCCAGCCTATGAAGAACTCATGATGGGGAAAAAGGAAGTGAGAGCCAAGCTTGAAGCTTATCAGGTTTTACATGAACAGATGAATGAAGCGTTTATAAATGGGACAACATCTTCCATCAAAAAGAAGAGAGGCGAGATCACGTATGTTTTCAATTGGCGTAAACAGAAGGGATGTGTTTCATACAAAGTACAAAAAAAAGAGACCATATGCTTTCAGCATGTGGAGCGATGACAAAGCTTTTACCCTTTTACAAGCTTTGTGGCAGTTGACGCTCTTTCTATTTCTTTCTTTTGGCTGTGGGCTGATCTTTTCAGCAGTGGAGAAAGCTCGTCCATTTGAAGACATCAACGGATTTTCCCAAATGGAGTGGAAACAGACTGTTCTGCAATTAGATGAGGAATTAAGTCGTGCCGATGCTGTGAAATCAGTGAAAGATGGAAAAGCGTTAGAGTATATTTCTGATCAAGGGCGAGTGGTAACGATTGAGCCATATCAAGAGATGCTTCGAAAACGAACGGATCAAGCTGGGCATCTTCCTTTATTGCATAAGGTGAAACAATTTCACGTGAGAACGAGTCAGCATAGAGCGATTCTAAAAGTCACAGATGGATCTGGTAAAGTGTATGAAGCCGTTTTTTTCACACATAAAGGAGTGGTTCGTAAATCGTGAAAAGAGAGGAAGGGTTTATCTATCCGCATGCACTTGCGGCGATTTTATTTTTTCTCTTGATCCTAGGGGCAATAACGATGGGGTTTCAAAAAGAACTGAAAAGTGCAGAGCTGACGATTTCCTTTTATAAAAAACAGCAGCTTTTTAGGGTGGGTGTGAGTCAAGCTGCCAGCACAGTAGAACGTATTTGTGCGAAACAGAAAACCCATATTGATACTGAAGAAGGCCGTGTGACACTGAAGCGGATGAAATGCGATCATAAGAAAAAACTTGTCCTTGTTTTGGTGAAGGTGAAAACAAAAGATGGTTTATCCGATGAGCGTGAACTGATGCTGGATTGGAAGACCGGTGAAATCATGAGATGGGCAAATCCTGATTAGCCAGTGTATAAAATCATCCTCTTCCTGGAAAGACTTGAAGGAAGAAGAGGTGAATGTGCTTGAAAACAAATGACTATGTAAAATATATGACGCAGGAAATCATTAAATATATGAATACACCACGTGACGAACGGAAGGAACACAAACAAGAAAAAATAGAAACGAAACCGCCGTTTTCACAGCGTTTATTTGGGGTTCTGCCGTTTGGCTTATCCATGATGCTTAAAGAACGCCAGCGCCATCGACGAAAGTAAAAAGCCGCCCAGCAGGCGGTTTTTTTATGCCACTTTAGCTGTATTCCTCCACAACAATCACTTTATTCACCTTGTTTGAGTAAGGGTTATAGGAAATGGTGACGAATACCCCAAATTCCTTTGTGTGGTCTTTTAACGTAATATGATACTGTTTCACAGATTCCTTATCGCGGTGGCGGTCCCATACTTTTTGTTTAAATAATACTTGCGTTAGCGGGTATCTTTTTTTTGCTTCTTTGACTGCCCGCGTTTCCCATTGATCTGCGGCGGCAGTCAAACCTCTCGCATCAACGGGTTTGACCTCTAGAATCATAGAACTCAGCAGTAAACTGAGCATGATTATGATTTTTCCATATTTCACTTAACATCACCTCACCTCTTCATATCCTGACCAAATCCTACATTTTTATGTAAGTTTTAAGAAGTACAAATGTCACACAAAAAAATATTGAATATGGTGAAAAAATGAGAAAATGGGAGAATTTTCTCGTAATGGTTCTTGTTTAAGAACAAAATGGACTAATTTGACGTTTTGGGTTTTATAGGTATTTCCTTATACTGTATATAATCGTTCTTTTTAAAGAACAATTGTTCAAGGAGTTGAAGGAATGAATGAAACAGTCGCTCTTTGTACTCTTTTGTGCCATTTGTTTGATTTTGACGTCTTCCCTCATGACACCAACGAATGCTTCTTTTAACGATGTTGAGCACAAAAACTTTGTCATGAAAACATGTGAAAATTTTGAACAGACAGATCAGCATTGTCAGCCTAAAAAATGGGATGAAAGTCAATTGGAGCTTATCGATCAAACGATGATCGAAGGAACAGTCTGCGCACCTCAAAAGCTGAGCATGACACTAAAAAATAGTGGACAGCCTATTGCGTACTCTGAATGGAAATGGGAATTACATAAAATAGGAAATGGTCAGAAGTCATTACAAGATGGTCATATTCTTGAAAAGGGCTCCATAAAGTCCCTGTTGTCGCAAGAAACAGCGACTGTCACGACAGATAAAGCAAAAACAAATGGAAGCTATGCATTTAAAATCTATTATCCTAAAGGGTTTGGCGCATCTGATCAGGCGTACTTTTGGTCTAAACCGATGGAGCTCTCAAAGTGTCAAGAAAAGGCGTCCTAAATGGAGCTGTCTTTTAAAGTGAAAAAATGATAGGCGAAGGGGAGAAGGGGTTATGAAAAAATGGATGAAAATGTCTGGGAGTATTCTTTATGTGATGGTGTTCACGGTGATGATAGCCTCTATTATTGTCGTGTTGTCATCAAGAACAACAGGAGGAGAACCTCAGATTTTCGGTTATCAATTGAAGCAAGTATTATCAGGTTCGATGGAACCAGAATTTTCAGCTGGGTCACTGATTGTTGTAAAACAGGTCGCCTCACCTGAGACGCTCAAAAAAGGAGATATTATTACGTTTCAAACAAAGCAGGATCAGTCCTTTGTGACCCACCGAATTGTTGGGGTGAAGGGAAAGGGTGCAAATAAAGCGTTTGAGACGAAGGGTGACAATAATATGTATCAGGACGGTACGCTGGTAAAAGCGGATCAGGTAACTGCGCAGTATATGGGAGTGAACATTCCTTATGCAGGAAAGCTTCTTTCGTATGCAGGGACATCAGCTGGAACTGCTTTGCTCCTTATTATACCAGGTGTCATGCTGCTCGTTTATTCAACCATTCATTTTGTGGGCGCAGCAAAACATCGTAGACACACGGCTGATGTACATATCTCAGAGGAACAAGCTTAAATCGTTTGTAACCTAATCAGGTTTCAATAAAACAATATATTAGGGGGTTTATTCATGGCAATGAAAAAATCAATTCGTTTAGGTGTATTATCAGGGGCTTTAGGTCTTGCATTAATTGGCGGGGGAACATGGGCGGCGTTTAATGATATTGAAAAGGCAAACGCGGTCTACTCGACAGGAGAGCTGGATTTATCTGCTAAAGAGAACTCCGGCGCCATCAACCTTTCGAACTTAAAACCTGGTGATCGGATCAAGAAAGAATTTCATTTTGATAATAAGGGATCACTAGCGATAAACCAAGTGCTGATGAGTCTTGATTACAGCCAGTTTACAGATGGATCTTCCGCGAAGAATGGCGGTAAAAATACAGCTGAAGAATTTCTCAGCCAGTTTCAGGTGAGTGTTCTTACGGTTGGAGCCGAAGGTGGAAATGGTTATCCGAAAAATATTATTTTAGACCATGCAAACCTGCTTGACTTGCATCAATTAACGTCAAAACAGGATCAGACCGCATTTGAAAAGCTTCGTCATGCCGTCGATGAGAAGTTTTTACATGAAAGTGGGAAAATTAATGTAGCAACTGTTGATGGAACAGTGGCTCCAGAGTATGACGGCATTCCAAAGAATCCGTTTGATTACGATAAAATGGAAATGATCATTGAATTTATCAATGACCAGACGAAGGATAAAGCTGGTCACTATATCCAAAATAAATACCAAGGCGATGCGATTCAAATTGATCTTTCCTTCGAAGCGACTCAGTGGAATGGTTTAACGATCAATCCAAAAAAGCATACGGATGAAAAAGGCTACGTGAAAGAAAACGAAAAAGCACACAGCGAAGATAAAAAATAAAGCCAGTCTTTAGGCTGATATCAAGGTCTGCATAGCAATTGGAGGAGTATGCGCTAAAACGTGCGCTTTACTCCTCTTCTTGCTTTTTTCTCCAGATTTGATAATCTAAAAATTCACGAAATTGCTTTTTCGAAACCCCTGATGTCATTGCATCTCGAACTAGTTTTTCCCATTCACTATCTAATTGACCATCGTATTCGGTTTCATCTTTTTCGTTTAAAAGTGTATGAACCGAGACGTCCAGAACAGCGGAGACTTTTTCAAGAAATTGAATGGAGGGGTTTGTTTGCAAGTTTCTTTCTATTGAGCTTAAATAAGACTTCGCTACCCCAGCCTTTTCGGCCAGTTCTGATAGTGAGTAGCCTTTTTCATTGCGGTATTGTTTAATACGCTGGCCAATCAATGTCATCACCTTCCTTTCGATATTATAGCACATTCAGAAAGGTTTGATAGAATGACTTCTTACCAGAGGGGGAGACTCAGAGGACTTTTCATTTGATTTGAGGAAATGACGGACTTCTTCAACTGTTAGTCCTGCCTTGCGAGCTTCGCGTAATAATTGAACCCATTCACTGTCTAATTTGTTCGTTTTCTTTTCCATACAAATACCCTCCTAAAATACTGAATCATGTATTTCAGGCACTTAACGCATGAAATGGAAAGACATAGGTGGTAAGACCTCATAGTTTGCTTGCGTCATGTTTCCGCCCAATACAAACAGACAAACTTAGCTTTAGACTGATCGAAAATTGTATGTCACATAAAAGGGAGGGGACCATGAGTCAACCTCCTCTTTTTTGCTGTAAGTAAAAAAGTCCGCCATTTTCAATCGTAAGACTGATTTTTGGTTCGTATAAAGTTTTGAGTGCTTGTCTTTCTATTTCATATTCTACAGATGTGTCTGAAGTCCCTTCATAAAATTGGTTTAAAAGTTCGAAGTCTTCCTTCCATTTTTGAACGGCTCGCACTGCCCAGTCGTCCGGCTCCTCATGGGCATAATGCTCCATAAGGCTGTAAAGCCGTTTGATTCCGCTCTCTGGCTTAATCATTGTGCTCATCGTAAAGCAATAATCGGGAATTTGAGACGACAGCTCACGAGCTTCCAACTTCTCTTGAAATTGTTCAATGACTTCTCCGCGAATGAGATGAAGGCCTAATGATAAAAGCTTATCCTTCTTCCGGTCTGCAAGGTAAGAAATTTTTACATTGAGACCAAGCCATGGCTCAAGGGCGATCTGGTTGTTCGTGAGCGGGCTGACTCGTTCATAAAGCCGGATAAAACGGCCCTGCTCTTTGACCGCCTCAAATATTTGAAATAACCGGGGGGAGCCGAAATGGATAAATTCACCACTGATCGTATCACCCGCTTTTTTTTGATCTGTGATCAAAGTCAATTGCCGCGGTTCAGGTACACCGCCAGTTTTTTCAAGCCAGTGCCAATAAAAAGGACGGTTCATAATCAATTTATCCATTTCAATTGTCAGTTGTACGGTCATATGTCCTGCACTTTCTTCTAATATGCTGCATTGATTCGCCTTGAAAAAACGGAGAAGAAAGGTGTGAATGTCATGCTGCTCCATTGATCAACTCTCCTTTATGAGCCTTGCTGTCTTTTTTCTAAAAGTGGTGTTTGTGCTTCAGTTAAATAAGAAGCAAACTGGGTTAATTTCTTTTTCATGTCTCCGCCTGGTTCATGCTGGAAGAGGATTTGATGCAATTCTGTTTCGACATCTTTAATATCAATTCTTGTTAAAATATCATCTAAATCGCCTATGACGTTTTCAAACAGCTGAATTTTTTCATATAAAAGCTTTAAAATATGCTCTTCAACTGTTCCGCTCGTTGCCATATTGTAAATGTGGACATCTCGCTCTTGGCCAAGGCGGTGGATACGTCCAATTCTCTGTTCTAAACGCATCGGGTTCCACGGGAGGTCGTAGTTAATGATTTGGTTACAAAACTGAAGGTTGATCCCTTCGCCGCCAGCTTCTGTCGCAATTAACACTTGCGCCCGTTCTCTGAATAAATCTTTCATCCAATCTTTTTTGCCCCGCTTAAAGCCGCCCCGAAATGGCACGGAGCTGATGCCATTTTGCTGTAGAAACCATTGTAAATAAATTTGTGTGGCGCGGTATTCGGTGAAAATAATGACCTTCTCATTTAACTGCTGAATGAGTTTGACCACTTCAAGCGCCTTTGAGTTTTGCTCCACTTGATTGATTTTCTCCATGATTTGCGTTATAGCAGAAGATCCGAGAATATGCTTTTCTTCTTCCTGCATTTTTTTAATCGTCATATAAACTGCTTCACGGCTTGAACAGCATTCTCGTTCCAAGGTCATAATGGAAAACATATGCTTTGTATAAGACGGATTCTCTTTCAGCTTGCAGATTTCATCATACAAGGCTTGTTCTGTCGGAGAGAAATCAATAGAAATCGTTTTGACATGCCGTTTTGTCCACTCGATGCCTGTGTCTTGTCTTCGGTTTCGAATCATCACTTTATTGACGAGCTGTTTTAATCGGTCATGGTCTTCAAGCTGCAAGTCTTTTTTGGCAAAGATATCTTTAAATTGATGTTCATTTCCTAGGTGGCCTGGCTTCAGAAGGGAAACAAGATTAAATATTTCTCCGATCCGGTTTTGAATAGGTGTTGCTGTCAGTAGCAGGCAGAACTTCTTATTCAGGTTTCTCACAAATTCATAGTTTTTCGTTTTATTGTTTTTCAGTTTGTGTGCTTCATCGATAATGACCATATCGTAGGCAATCGATAAAATCGTGTCTCGATGCGGCTGTCTTTTGGCTGTGTCAATAGAGGAAACGACAACGTCACACTGTTCCCACACATAGCTCTTTTTTTGTTCAACAGCATCAATATAAAATTTCGTCCGCAGCTCCTGTACCCACTGAGACACAAGGGAGGCGGGGACGAGAATGAGAATCTTTTTGGCAAGTCCACGAATCATGTATTCTTTGATAATGAGTCCTGCTTCTACGGTTTTTCCAAGTCCCACTTCATCTGCTAGAATGGCTTTCCCATTCATTTCTTCTACGACTCTTCTGGCTACTTCGAGCTGGTGCTTTAAAGGTGTGAATGCAGGCAGGTGCGCGGGAGCTTGCAGTCCCTCAAATGAATCAATGGCTGTGACTTTTTGAACCTGCGTCGCTAAACGATACATATCCCAGTTTGCCCAAGGGCCGTCTGCTGAAAGCCGCTGCTGAAATTCATTTGCCCATTCCTGATCAAAAATCGTTTGAATATTCAATGTGGTCGCCTGCCTTTCTTTCTAGTAGGATCTGATAAAATTGTTCTGTTTTTAAACGCTTCATTTTTTTGGAGGTCTCTAAAAGACTAGATATATGAATAAAAGCGAACGATATCGAAGGGTTATTTTAAAAATGTTAATGATTTTTCTGTTGCTCTTCATCCATTTCTAATGGTAGGATGTTGATAAGTGATCTAGAAAATAAGTCACCCATTTTGATAGTATGTCCAATAAATGTGAAAAATATGAGCGGATGATGGTATGGGGAGAGACTTGGCGGTTATTTTGCACTGGCAGGCGCCGAAGGAGCAAGCTGAATGATTCAGTGAATCTCTCAGGCAAAAGTACTCTTACCGGACGCAACTCTGGAGAGTGTTTGCTTAAGGGTTTTAGCAAACCACCAAAGGGGAAAACGCACAATGATATTGTGCTGTAAACTTTCAGGTGCAAGGACAGAGACTTCTTTTTGATAAAAGGGAGCGCTCTGTCCTTTTTTGCTGTGATTTTTTTCTGAAAATTCAGCTTGCATTTGCACTGTGAGAAAAAAGGGGGAAACGATTGATGTTGAAACGAACACCGCTTTTTCATGCGTATGAAACGTTTGGCGCAAAAACCATTGACTTCGGGGGCTGGGAATTACCTGTCCAATTTTCTTCCATTAAAGAAGAACATGAAGCTGTTCGAACAAAAGCAGGGCTTTTTGATGTGTCTCACATGGGTGAGGTGGACGTCAAAGGTCAAGATGCCCTTCCATTTTTACAAAGGTTATTAACCAATGATGTGTCTAAGCTGACAGACGGTAAGGCACTATATACAGCCATGTGTTATGAAGATGGCGGAACGGTAGATGACCTGCTCGTCTACCAAAAAGAAAAGAATCACTATTTGCTTGTCATCAATGCATCAAATATCGATAAAGACGTGGATTGGCTTTTGAAGCACCAAGAGAAGGATGATGTATTGATCAAAAATATGTCTGATCAAACCGCCTTGCTAGCGCTTCAAGGACCTCTTGCAGCTGACATCATCAAAGAGGTGGCGGGTGAAGAGGTGACATCGCTTAAGCCATTTACATTTTTATCAAAAGCTGAGGTCGCAAATAAAGAAGTGCTCGTTTCCAGAACAGGCTACACAGGGGAAGATGGCTTTGAAATCTACTGCCAGTCAGAAGATGCGGTTCACCTTTGGTCCGCTTTATTAGAAGCGGGGCAGCCAAAAGGACTCATTCCATGCGGACTCGGTGCACGTGACACCTTGAGATTTGAAGCAAGACTTCCGCTTTATGGCCAGGAGCTGACAAAGGATATCTCTCCATTAGAAGGCGGAATTGGTTTTGCTGTCAAAACGGATAAAGAAGCTGATTTTATCGGAAAAGCTGCACTTAAAAAACAAAAAGAAGAGGGACTGAAGCGAAAGCTTGTCGGCATTGAAATGATTGATAAAGGGATTCCGCGTACAGATTATCCAGTCTTTTCAGGAGAAAAACAGGTTGGGATTGTCACAACAGGCACTCAATCCCCAACATTAAAGAAAAATGTCGGGCTTGCTTTGATCGAAACCTCAGAGGCGGAGCTTGGATCAGAGGTGGAAGTACAAGTTCGCAAAAAACGTCTAAAAGCCAAAATCGTCGCAACACCATTTTATAAAAGAGCCAAATAACGAGGGGGAATAGAGAATGAAGCACAGGTATTTGCCGCAAACAGAGCAAGATCAAAAAGAAATGCTGGATGTCATCGGCGTTCAGTCGATTGATGAGCTTTTTTCAGATATCCCAAAGAAAGTTAGATTCAAAGGAGCATACAACATCAAAGAAGCCGCATCTGAAACAGCGCTTGTCAGGGAATTATCCCGACTAGCTGCAAAGAATAAGGATACAGTTTCCTATGCATCGTTTCTTGGTGCAGGTGTATATGATCATTACCAGCCTGTCATTGTCGATCATGTGATCTCACGCTCTGAATTTTATACAGCGTATACACCTTATCAGCCGGAGATTTCGCAAGGTGAATTGCAAGCGATCTTTGAATTTCAAACAATGATTGCTGAGCTGACTGGTATGGATCTTGCCAACTCCTCGATGTATGATGGCGGGACGGCACTGGCTGAAGCGGCAATGCTCGCTGCGGGACACACAAAGAAGAAAAAAGTGGTTGTTTCTGAAACGGTTCACCCTGAATCAAGAGCGGTGCTGAAAACATACGCCAAAGGACAAAACATTGAAGTTATTGAAGTGCCTGCGAAAAAAGGGCAGACAGATCTAGCTGCATTGGAAAAAGCGGTCTGCGATGATACAGCAGCAGTTCTCGTGCAATATCCAAACTTTTTTGGTGTAGTCGAGCCGTTAAAAGACATTGAACCCATTGCACATAAAGGAAAAAGCCTATTCATTGTCTCTAGCAATCCCCTCGCACTCGGACTATTGACGCCGCCTGGAAAACTCGGGGCAGATATTGTCGTTGGTGATGCGCAGCCGTTCGGCATCCCGGCTGCATTTGGCGGACCTCACTGCGGATATTTTGCTGTGACGAAAAAGTTGATGAGAAAAGTGCCAGGTCGTTTAGTCGGGCAGACAGAAGATGAAAATGGTGTTCGTGGATTTGTTCTGACCCTTCAAGCGCGTGAGCAGCACATTCGAAGAGATAAAGCGACGTCAAATATTTGCTCAAACCAAGCATTAAATGCATTAGCTGCTTCTGTTGCCATGACGGCACTAGGGAAAACAGGCATAAAAGATATCGCCTATCAAAACGTGCAAAAAGCCCACTATGCCAAGAAACAGGCAGAAAAATATGGACTGCAGGCGGATGTAGAAGGGGCTCATTTTAATGAATTTGTGATCAAGTTACAGGAGCCTGTGAAAGAAGCCAATAAACGATTGCTTGAAAAAGGAATCATCGGCGGCTACGACTTGGGGCTAGACTACCCAGAGCTTCAGCAGCACATGCTTGTAGCCGTGACAGAGCTAAGAACAAAAGAAGAAATTGATACGTTTATCAAGGAATTGGGGGATCGCCATGAATAAACAAGATCAGCCGCTTATTTTTGAATTATCTAAAGAAGGAAGAATAGGGTACAGCCTGCCTGATTTAGATGTACCTGAACAGGAGATCCCGTCTTTATTTGATGAGACGTACATCCGTGATGAGGATGCTGAGCTTCCTGAAGTATCTGAGCTTGATATTATGCGTCATTATACAGCATTATCAAGACGCAATCATGGGGTTGATTCCGGATTTTATCCTCTTGGCTCATGCACGATGAAATATAATCCAAAGATTAATGAAAAGGTTGCACGCCTTGCAGGGTTCTCGCAGGTTCATCCGCTACAAGAGGCAGACACTGTGCAAGGTGCATTAGAATTACTATACGATCTAGGTGAACATCTTGAAGAAATTACGGGAATGGACGCTGTGACATTACAGCCGGCGGCAGGAGCACATGGCGAGTGGACGGGGCTCATGATGATCCGTGCGTATCATGAAGCAAGGGGAGATCATCAGCGTACAAAAGTCATTGTGCCTGATTCTGCTCATGGAACGAACCCGGCATCTGCGACAGTCGCTGGATTTGAAACCATTACCGTCGCATCTGACGAAAATGGGCTTGTTGATTTAGAAGATTTACGCCGCGTTGTTAATGAAGAAACAGCTGCTTTAATGCTTACAAACCCGAATACACTAGGCCTCTTTGAAGAAAATATTTTAGAAATGGCTGAAATCGTTCATGAAGCTGGCGGTAAGCTTTATTATGACGGAGCCAACTTGAACGCTGTTTTAAGCAGAGCAAGACCAGGAGATATGGGATTTGACGTTGTCCACTTAAATCTTCACAAAACCTTTACAGGCCCGCACGGAGGCGGAGGTCCTGGCTCAGGTCCTGTTGGCGTTAAAAAGGAATTAATTCCGTATTTACCAAAGCCGGTGCTTGTGAAGAAGGAAGGCCGTTTTTACTTTGATCATGACCGTCCAGAATCAATTGGGCGCGTGAAGCCATTCTATGGCAACTTTGGCATTAACGTCAGAGCCTATGCGTACATCCGCTCTATGGGGCCAGACGGCTTAAAGGCTGTAACCGATAATGCCGTGTTAAATGCGAACTATATGATGCGCCGCTTAAGTGCTCATTATGATTTGCCGTTTGATCGTCACTGTAAGCATGAATTTGTCCTTTCAGGTAAACGTCAGAAAAAATTAGGTGTGCGGACACTGGATATTGCCAAACGATTACTTGATTTCGGCTACCATCCGCCAACGATCTACTTCCCGCTCAATGTAGAGGAATGTATCATGATTGAACCGACTGAAACAGAATCAAAAGAAACACTTGATGCATTCATCGAAGCAATGATTCAGATAGCGAAAGAAGCAGAAGAGAATCCTGAAGTGGTGCAGGAAGCGCCGCATACAACGGTTGTCAAACGTATGGATGAAACAAAGGCCGCACGGAATCCAGTTCTCGTTTTTGAAAGAAAATAAAGAAAAAAGACTCAGGGGGAATCATGCTCCCAGAGTCTTTTTAGTTAGTTCTTCGTTTTAATGCGGCCGCCCCATTTTTTAAAGCCGCCTTTTAAATTATAAATCTCACGGCAGCCGTTTTTACGTAAAGTTTGGGCTGCTTTTCCGCTTCTAAAATTATTTTGACAATAGAGATAAACAGGCTTGTCAGGACGTATTTCATTTTTGCGCTGCTTTAGTTGGGAAAGGGGGATATTTCTTGCCCCTAAAATATGTCCGCCTTCAAACTCATTTGGCTCTCTCACATCAATGAGCTGGGCTTTGCGGTAACCTTTAATAAATTCTTCTTCCGTCAGCGTTTTCATAATACGCTGCTGATAAATGTAGCTGCCGATGGAATAAAGAACGAAAAGTCCACAAAGTGCGAGGACGATATAGTTGAATATTGACAATACAACTCGACTCCTTCTTGAGCATCAGCACAGTAGCCTGTCTGATGGTACGTTTTAGACAAATACTATTATAGTAAAGCATAAGAAACTTGTCATCATAAATGGTAAGAATTATTTTCAATTCCGTCCCTATTTGATAGACTGATGAAGAGAGAAAACCGGTGGTCACCACCATCATCTAACATTGACTACGTAAAAGAGAAGGGATTTTATATGCAAAAAGAGAAATGGTGTTTCATTGATTCAGGAAACCAAGACCCTGCCTTTAACATGGCAATGGACGAAGCCTTGCTTTATTGGCATAGCGAGAAGCTCATTCCGCCTGTTATCCGCTTTTATGGATGGAATCCGGCGACATTATCTGTTGGGTATTTTCAGAACGTTGAAAAAGAAATCAACCTAGAAGCCGTCAAGCGATATGGTCTTGGATTTGTCCGCAGACCAACCGGAGGACGGGGAGTACTTCATGACCAGGAGCTGACCTACAGCGTGATTGTGTCAGAGGAACATCCAGAAATGCCAGCGACGGTGACAGAGGCGTACCGCGTTATTTCAGAAGGCATTTTAGAGGGCTTTAAAGAGCTGGGACTCGATGCGTATTTTGCCATTCCTCGTACAGATAAAGAAAAGGAAAGCTTAAAGAACCCAAGATCATCTGTATGCTTTGATGCCCCTTCTTGGTACGAGCTTGTAGTAGAAGGCAGAAAGGTAGCGGGCAGTGCTCAGACGAGACAAAAAGGTGTCATTCTCCAGCATGGATCTATTTTAATTGACCTTGATGAGGACAAATTGTTCGATTTGTTCCTTTATCCAAACGACCGGGTGAGAGAGCGGATGCAGCGAAGCTTTAAAAACAAAGCGGTTGCCATCAATGAAATCTCAGACCGAACATGTACAATAGACGATGCGCGTGCTGCGTTTAAAAGAGGGTTTGAAAAAGGATTAAATATTGAGCTTGAACCTTATGAGCTGACAGATGAAGAATTAGCGTTTGTCCATCATCTCGCAAAAACGAAATATGCCTCAGATGATTGGAATTACAAGCGTTAAGCCGAAGGACACTCCTTGTTTTTTAATGAACGATGGTGTAGAATTGGGTTGATTATTAAGTAAAGGTGCATTATGGAGGGGTTTTATGACTACACCTAGTATGGAAGATTACATTGAACAAATTTATATGCTGATAGAAGATAAAGGATATGCCAGAGTCTCTGATATTGCAGAAGCACTCGCTGTCCATCCCTCCTCTGTAACAAAAATGGTTCAGAAGCTAGATAAAGATGAATACCTCATTTATGAGAAGTATCGTGGTCTAATTTTAACCCCGAAAGGCAAAAAAATTGGAAAACGTCTCGTATACAGACATGAACTGCTAGAGCAATTTTTAAGAATCATTGGTGTAGATGAAGAGAAAATTTATGATGATGTAGAAGGCATTGAACATCATCTCAGCTGGAATAGTATTGACCGCATCGGCGATCTCGTTCAATTTTTTGAAGAAAACGATGAGCGATCTGTTCAGCTGAAAGCGATTCAAAAGAAAAACGAACAAACAAATCAAGAATCTTAATCAAAAAGGACACCCTCAGCATGGGTGTCCTTTTTGATTAAAGTTCTAATTGAAAGCAAAAGCTCCTACACTATTATTAGCGTGAAATCAAAGGGGGCTCCTTGATGAAGATAGATGGTGTGTTCTCAGGTGGAGGCATTAAGGGGGCAGCGCTTGCAGGTGCCTATGAAGCGCTTGAAGCGAGAGGATTTCAATTTGTCCGTCTTGCTGGTACAAGTGCTGGAGCAATCATTGCTTCACTCATCGCAGCAGGTTTTACAAGCAAGGAAATTCGCACGCTTTTAGATGAAATGGATGAGCATCAATTGCTTGATAGGAGATGTCAATTCATCCCGTTTAAAATGCTCAGGTGGGTATCCATTTACTGGCGTCTCGGTCTTTATAAAGGAGACCGGCTGGAAAAATGGCTGACCGATGTGCTAAAACGAAAGGGGGTCACCGTGTTTGGAGACCTCAAAAAAGATTCACTGAAAATCGTTGCGTCCGATTTAACGAATGGAAAAATCCTTGTGCTGCCAGACGACCTTCCTTCATATGGATTAAATCCAGAACGGTTTTCCGTGGCGAGGGCCATTCGAATGAGCTGCAGCCTGCCGTATTTTTTCGAACCTGTCAAACTGAAGTCTTCAAAAGGCATTTGTACCATTGTAGATGGAGGAGTGCTGAGCAATTTTCCAATTTGGCTGTTTGCTGAAGAGAAAAAAAGACCGTTCGTCGGTGTCACATTAACGCCAAACGAAAAAGAACGCCCTCAACACTCCATCCGCAATGCGTTTGAACTGTTTGGCGCTCTTTTTGAAACGATGCGTGGTGCTCATGACGAAAGACATATCGCCACAAAACACGAACGTCATATTATTTTTATTCCTGTAGAACACGTCATTGCCACTGATTTTCAACTCATGACAGAAAAGAAAAAGGCGCTCGTCGATCTAGGCAGACAGAAGGCCGAGCAATTTTTAAAAAGCTGGACATTTTAAAATAAGGCGCGATTCTTCTTTTTGTTTTTCTTGCCTTCAATCACAGTCAAATGTGTTTGGCTTTTCTTTTTGAGAAGGACGGGCTTAGACTTGTGGTCAGTCGGCACGCTTCGCAAATGAGTGACCCGATTTTTCATCTGGCTTTTCGTTTTTGGTTTAGGCTGCTGGTAGCGACGTTTTGATTGTTTGACTGCTTTACGATAAAGATTGCCCTCTGTTCCAGTTCTTCGATTCATCAGCCATCTAAATAGGAAAAACAAAACCGCTCCAATGATCACAACAGACAGCAGCATGGTAAAAAGTCTGCCTGGGTTCGTTGTGAGTAAGTACACAAATCCCAAAACACCTAAAGCGAAAATAATGGTAAAAGCAGGATGTACTCGGCGATTCATAACTGTCCACCTCCGAAGGAATTTACCGGATTTATAAGTTAGATCACTTGATGAGCAGAATCTGACGCTTGTTTCAGAGATACTTCCTCTAAACGAAGAAGTTCATTAAAACTTGCAATGGCTACCTCGACTTGATCGTCAGAAGGTTCTTTTGTTGTGAGCAATTGCAGCCAAAGGCCAGGATAGCCAAGCGCTTTAAGCACAGGCACTTCTCGGAGTTTGTTCGTGAATTGAAGCACTTCAAATGAAATGCCCAGAACAACCGGAATAAGTGCCAAGCGGTTCAGAACTCTCACCCATAAAGGATCTGTCGGTACGAGTAAATAGACGAACATCCCGACAATGACAGTGAATAAAATAAAGCTGCTGCCGCATCGATAATGCAGACGAGATTGCTTTTGGACATTTTCCACTGTGATGTCAAGGTTCTGTTCATAGCAGTTTATGACTTTATGTTCTGCCCCATGATATTGAAATACTCTTTTAATTAAAGGGGTCATGGAAATAAAGTAAATATAGCCTAATAAAAGGACCAATTTGAAGAATGTTTCCACTGCGATTTGTGCGAAATTCCCTGAAAAGATGGGACGCACAAGCTCTGCTAAAAAGACAGGTACCAGGGTAAAGACAAATTTACTAAAGAGTAGAGAGAGAACTCCGATCACAGCAATGCCGAAGATCATGGATAATTTCGAGCTTTTTTGTTCTTTTTCAAGAGTATGATCTTCAGAAGGATCTAAGTCATATCGCTCACTGGAGAAGTTTAAGTGCTTACTGCCGTTTGCGCTTGCTTCAACAAGTGCAACAACACCCCTGACAAAGGGGATTTTCTTGAGAAAGGCGGTTCGTTTATTGGAGGTCCGGGGAAGCTTCAAAAACTCAATGGACTGGTCCTTTCGCCGAATCGCTGTCACATAGTTCTTCTTACCTCCGAACATGACACCTTCGACAACTGCCTGCCCTCCATAAGCTGGAGGTTTTGTTTGATTGGACATATTTCATCAACCTGCCTGTTTCCTGTAATTTACATGCATTTCCTTATACCTTTATTGTACAGGAAATGAGGGGAAATCACTAGCTCACAGGTCGATTATCTACTAGAATTCTATCTACCTCTTTTTAGCCAGTATACCCTGTTTTAAAAATTTTACACTCACGCATGGAAATCCTTTTTTTTCATGACATTTTGGACATACTACTTGCTGGAGGTGTTCACAAATGAAACGTGATGAAAAGAAAAACCAAGAAGAAAAAAATCAGTCCGTGCAAACGACATCACTTGTGGCAAGAGCGGCTGCTACAGGCTTTGTCGGCGGTGTTTTTTGGGGCTTTATCGGGTTTCTGACCCATGTGTTTCATTTTTCAGAGGTGAGTCCCAATATGCTGCTTCAGCCATTTGTGCTTGGAGAATGGAAAAAGGGAGGACTTGGTACTTTTATCAGTATTGTGCTGTTAGGAGTTTTATCGATTGGAGCCGCCTTTATTTATTTTGGGCTTTTAAAAAGGATCAAAGGCTTTTGGATGGGTTTAGTATATGGCGGGCTTTTATGGCTGCTCGTTTTTTACGTATTTAATCCCATTTTCCCAGATGTAAAGCAAGTACAAGAGTTGCAGCAAAGCACCATTGTTACGACATTTTGCCTATATATTTTATATGGCATGTTTGTCGGGTACAGCATTTCGTTTGAATATAATGAATTGACGAGTCAAAAGCTTGCGAGGGCACTCGGGAAAAAGACAGAATAAAGTGTAAATCGCCTATTCATATGATAAAATATTTTTGGAAACGAAAGGTTTCTAAGGAAAAAGAAACAGATCTCGATATAGATTGAATTAGGGTGAAGGAGTGGTCATATGCCTCATTTTCTTGTACTGAATGGACCCAATTTAAATAGGCTTGGCAAAAGAGAGCCTGCTGTTTATGGAAGTAAGACGCTGACAGATTTAGAGACGGATTTGTTCCAGTTCGCAGAACGAGCAAACATCCAATTAACGTTCTTTCAATCAAATCACGAAGGGGATTTGATTGATGCGCTCCATGAAGCAGAAGATCAATACGATGGTGTCGTGTTTAACCCGGGTGCATTTACCCACTACAGCTATGCGCTGAGAGATGCCATTGCAAGTATTTCTTTATCAGTCATTGAAGTACATATCACAAATGTTCATAAGAGAGAGGAATTCCGCCATCATTCTGTACTTGCTCCAGTATGCCAAGGACAAATCGTTGGGCTTGGCTTAGAAGGGTATAAATTGGCGATTCGTTATTTAGTCAGTGAAGGGGGAGCAGTATCATGAAACTTGAAAAACTAAGAGCACTATTAAGTGAATTAGAGATCGATGGCCTTGTCATTACGAGCAGTTTTAATTTACAGTATATGACCAGCTTTACCGGATCAGCCGGTCTTGCTGTCGTTTCAAAGGACCGAGCAGCTTTTATCACGGACTTCCGCTATACAGAGCAAGCGAAGGATCAAGTCAAAGGCTATGACATCATTGAACATAAAGGAAACATTGTGGAAACGGCTGCTCAAACGGCAAAGGAATTTGGAGTGAAACGCCTTGGGTTCGAACAAAACCATATGACATTTGCCACGTATCAGCAGTACGCAGCCAAAGCAGGCGGTATAGAGCTTGTTCCAGTCTCTGAATCAGTTGAAAAGTTGCGCTTGATTAAGTCTAGTGAAGAGATTAAGATATTAGAGGAAGCTGCGAAGATTGCAGATCACGCCTTTGATCATATTCTCACTTACATCAAGCCGGGCCTGACGGAAATTGCTGTCATGAACGAGCTTGAATTTTTCATGAGAAAAGAAGGTGCTGAAGGATCTTCATTCGATATGATAGTTGCCTCAGGTGTTCGTTCAAGCCTGCCTCACGGAAGAGCGAGTGAAAAGGTGATTGAATCTGGTGATTTAGTGACACTCGATTTTGGTGCTTACTATAAAGGCTATTGTTCTGATATGACAAGAACGATTGCTGTCGGAACACCAAGCGACAAGCTAAAGGAAATTTATCATATCGTATTAGAAGCAGAAAACGCTGGTGTGGATAGAATCAAGCCAGGCTTAACAGGAAAAGAAGCTGATCGCATCACACGAGACATCATTGAAAAGTATGGCTATGGTCAATACTTCGGGCATTCAACCGGGCACGGGCTAGGTATGGAAGTACATGAAGCGCCAGGCCTTTCCTCACGATCAGAGGTCGTTTTAGAAGAGGGAATGGTCGTCACAGTTGAGCCGGGGATTTACTTGCCAGATGTCGGCGGCGTGAGAATTGAGGATGATATTGTCCTGACAGCTGACGGCAATAAACGATTGACCCACTCACCGAAAGAACTTATCATATTATGATGGTGAAATGTAGGAGGATGACAAAATGATTTCAGTAAACGATTTTCGTACTGGCCTGACAATTGAAGTGGACGGCGGTATTTGGCGAGTAGTGGATTTTCAGCACGTAAAACCAGGGAAAGGCGCAGCGTTTGTTCGTTCGAAACTGCGTAACCTGCGTACAGGTGCCATTCAAGAAAAAACATTCCGCGCAGGCGAAAAAGTAGCGAAAGCACAAATCGAAACAAAAACAATGCAATACTTGTATGCAAATGGCGATCAGCACGTCTTCATGGATACAAGTTCTTATGAACAGCTTGAACTAAGTGAAGCACAAATTAAAGATGAGCTGAAATATTTGCTTGAAAATATGTCTGTTCAAATCGTGATGTACGGTGATGAAACACTTGGAGTAGAACTTCCAAACACAGTAGAACTAGAAGTAGTAGAAACAGAGCCTGGTATTAAAGGTGACACAACATCAGGCGGCTCAAAACCTGCAAAAACTGAAACTGGTTTAATCGTCAACGTTCCTTTCTTTGTGAACCAGGGAGATAAACTAGTGATTAATACATCAGACGGCTCATACGTTTCAAGAGCGTAATGAACGAAAAAAGACTGTAAACCTCGTGTTTACAGTCTTTTTTTTATTGGAAAAATGACTCCTCAAGGCATCCCTTCTCTCAATTCTCTCATTCATCTCTCTTCCTTCCTGAAAAACAAGACTACTTCCAGCTGGTCAAGCATATAGTGTAAAAAAAGCTGGAGGTTCTATATGAAACAATTTCTCCCAGGTCTACACCCGTCAGTCGCTGCAATGGCAGGCATGAGATTCTTATCCGCCGCCATTGAACTGACGGCAGCCATCCTTATTTTAATCACAAATGATGTACGGAAAGCGGTAGTCATCAATAGTATATTGGCAATCATCGGGCCGCTCATTTTTATTATCACGATGACGATTGGAATCTATCAAATTGCCGGGCAGCTATCCTATGCAAAGCTCGTGTTCATTTTCATTGGTGTCGTGTTTATTCTTGTTGGGATTTATAAGTGAAACGGCTTGGCATAATTAACGGCTCACATCATACATTTTAGAGAAGAAAAAAAGGAGGGGAATTCGTTGCGGAGTTTGTTGGATATTCTCCCGCACTCGATTGGACAAGAACTCAGGCTGCTGAAAGAGGCAGAATGGGCGCAAATAGAAGAAATCCGCATTCGCACGGATCGTCCTATTGAATTGATGCAGGGAGGAAAACCACGTTTCCTTTCTTATCACACCACCTGGGAAGATGCGTCTCAGCTATTAGGCAGGCTGAGCAATTACAGCATGTACACACTTGAGGAAGAGCTAAAACAGGGCTACATCACCATATCTGGCGGACACCGGGTGGGACTTGCAGGAAAGGTGATCGTTGAAAACGGATTCGTCAAAGGGTTAAGAGATATCTCTTCATTTAATATCCGCATTGCCAAAGAAAAAATCGGAATTGCGCTTCCTTTTCTTCCTTATTTATATGAAGAGCACTGGCACAATACACTCATCATCGGTCCCCCGCAAACCGGGAAAACCACACTGCTCCGGGATATAGCACGTCTTGCTAGTACCGGCACAAAGACAATCCCTCCTAGAAAAACAGGCATTATTGATGAGCGTTCTGAAATCGCTGGATGTATCAGAGGGGTGCCGCAGCACCATTTTGGCCACCGGATTGATGTACTCGATGCGTGTCCAAAGGCTGAAGGGTTGATGATGATGATTCGGTCTATGAGCCCAGAGGTCATGATTGTCGATGAAATCGGAAAAAGTGAGGATGTAGAGGCACTTTTAGAAGCGATTCATGCCGGAGTCAGCATCATCGTCTCAGCTCATGGCTATTCACTTGAAGATGTATATAAACGACCTTCATTTAAACCGTTATGGGAGCTTCGTGTGTTTGAACGATATGTTGAATTAAATCGAAACAATGGGCCTGGCACGATCGGGCGGATGTACGGCGGGGACGGCCAAGAGATGAAATGGAGGCGGGGAGTGGACGTATGTTAAAGCTCATTGGCGCTATTTTCATTGTCGCGGCCACGACATGGGGAGGATTCGAGTTTGCCAAACGATATAGCGACAGACCTAAACAAATTCGGCAGCTGCGGTTTGCTCTCCAGTCTCTTGAAGCTGAAATTATGTATGGTCAAACCCCTTTAGCACGGGCGGCAGAGCAAATTGCAGCGCAGGTAGGTCCACCTGTGAATCAGCTGTTTGAACAATTTGCAGAAAAGCTGAAAGTGGGGACCTTTTCTGCACGTCATGCGTGGAACGAAAGTCTTGAGGATGTTTGGAAAAAAACCGTATTGAAAAAAGGCGAATATGAGGCGCTGAAACACTTTGGAGAAACACTTGGCCAGCATGATGTCACTTCTCAGCAAAAGTATATCAAGCTTGCTTTAGGTCATTTGGAATCAGAGGAGAAAGAAGCTGAAATCGCCCAAGCGAAAAATGAAAAAATGGTCAGAAGCCTCGGATTTTTAAGCGGATTACTACTGATTCTTTTATTGATGTGAGAGGAAGGGAGTCGAGAGCATGGGCGTTGATGTAAACGTCATTTTTCAAATTGCCGGAGTAGGCATCGTCGTGGCCTTTCTCCATACGATTTTAGACCAAATGGGGAAGAAAGAGTACGCTCAGTGGGTGACGCTGCTTGGGTTTATCTACATTTTGTTTATGGTGGCAACCATTGTAGACGATTTGTTTAAAAAGATTAAAGCCGTATTTCTATTTCAAGGATAGGGGAGGGCTTACAAATCGAAATCATACAAATTGTTGGACTTGGTTTAATCGCTACTTTTTTAGCATTAATCGTCAAAGAACAAAAGCCAACCTTCGCCTTTATGCTTGTTGTGTTTACCGGATGTGTCATTTTTCTTTATTTAATTGATCAAATCTATGCCATTATCTCGATGATTGAAAAAATTGCAGCAAGTGCCGGCGTCAATATGAAGTATGTTGAAACCATATTGAAGATCATTGGCATTGCCTATATTGCGGAATTTGGCGCTCAGCTGACGAAGGATGCTGGACAAGGCGCCATTGCATCCAAAATAGAGCTAGGCGGCAAGATTCTCATCTTGGTGATGGCAGTCCCAATTTTAACAGTCATCATTGAGACGATCTTAGGAATGATCCCGTCCATGACGTAAATGAAAAGAGGTGATGACAATGAAACAGGTGACCGCTGTAATGGGATTGATGCTTTTCTTTTGGCTGATTGCTCCGCATGCAGGGGCAGAAGAAAAAGAACCTTTATCTAATGAACAGCCAGCAGCACAGGAAGTGGCGAATGGACAGGCTGATGCACTTGAGCTTCATTCCATCAGTGACTTTTGGGAAACCATTTTGGACGAGTATGGCGGCTTTTTGCCAGAAAGCCAAAAGGGCACAGTGAAGGAAATGATTGACGGCGATAAAGAGCTGTCTCCCCAAACATGGCTGAAAGCCTTTGTACATTACTTATTTCACGAGGTTATTGCAAACGGAAAGCTCCTAGGTACTCTGATTTTACTCACCATCTTTTGTTCGCTTTTGCAGCTTTTACAAAATGCCTTTGAACAAAGCACCGTCAGCAAAGTCGCATATGCTCTTGTTTATATGGTGCTGATTATTATTGCACTTAACAGCTTTCATGTGGCGATTTCTTATGCCACAGAAGCCATTCAAACGATGACCAGTTTTATTCTTGCTCTTATTCCTCTTTTACTAGCGCTTATTGCTTCATCAGGCGGGCTTGTCTCAGCCGGATTCTTTCATCCCGTTATTTTATTTTTAATGAACACGAGCGGTGTTTTCATTCAGTATGTCGTTCTCCCGCTCATCTTTTTATCTGCAATATTGAGCATTATCAGTACGCTGACCGAACAATACAAGGTCACCCAGCTTGCCCAGCTGTTAAGAAATGTGGCAATTGGCGGGCTTGCCGTTTTTTTAACCGTTTTTCTCGGCGTCATTTCCGTTCAGGGTGCATCTGCGGCCGTTACGGATGGAATCGCTCTTCGTACAGCCAAATTCATTACCGGAAACTTCATCCCTGTCCTAGGCAGAATGTTTACAGATGCGACCGATACCGTGATCAGCGCCTCTGTTTTACTCAAAAATACAGTCGGACTAGTTGGGGTCGCCATTTTGATTTCAATTGCCGCTTTCCCGGCGATTAAAGTGCTTTCGTTAGCCCTTATCTATAAGCTTGCTGCTGCCATCCTTCAACCGTTAGGGGGCGGACCTATCATCAGCTGTCTTGATGTCATTTCAAAAAGTGTGCTGTATATATTTGCCGCACTTGCTGTTGTGTCGCTCATGTTCTTTTTAAGCATTACCGTCATCATCACTGCGGGTAACCTGACCATGATGATGAAGTAAGGAGGGGACACCTTTTGAGTTTTCTCACGGAATGGATCACAAGTATTATTCTTTTTATCTTATTTGCGATTGTTATTGATCTTCTGCTTCCCAATTCGAGCATGCAAAAGTATGCAAAAATGGTCGTCAGCCTGCTGCTCATCGTGGTCATGCTCAATCCGATTTTTGCTTTATTTCGAGCTGATCCTGATCAAATTTTTTCAGAATTGATGAAAGGGAAGGAAGAAGCGCAGTCAGAAGAAATAAAAAATCAGATGAATTTAGAAAAAAAAGAAATACAAGCCTCTCAGCGTGCATATATTTTAAAGCAAATGGCTGTCCAACTAGAAAAAAGCGCAAAGGAGCCACTGGAGAAGGAGAGCTATGTAATGAAACACGTAGAAGTGCTGGCTGATGAGGAGCATCTGGATCAGAATATGGAGGCGGATCAATTTCGCATCAAAGCAGTTCTTTCCCCGCTCACAGGTGATGCTGTAGAAACGGTGGCAAAGGTGGACATTGATCTCTCCAAGCAAAAGGAGGAAAGCGCTGGATCTTCTAGCAAAGAGATCACGAGGGTGAAAGAGACACTTGCTGATGTTTGGAATACGAGTCCTGAGCACATCGCGCTGAACATTGAGGGAGGTGACGCAGCAGATCATGAATAACAAGGACTGGAAACAAAAGCTGAAATCATTCTTCCAGCCGCCTGAAAAAGGTGAAGGGAAACCCAAATTAACGAAGCACCATTACTTGCTGCTTGTATTCATTATCGGCGTATCTTTCATGTTAGTCAGTCAGATCTTGTCACCGCCATCAAGCAAACAACAAGCTGCTGTTCCTGCTTCTAAAAAAACATCCTCAGAAGAGCAGGAGGTATTCAAACCGGCATCCTCAGGTAAACCAAAAAATTCAATTGAGGACGTGGAGCAAGAATACGAAAATCAGCTGAAAGAAATTTTAGAGACCATCATCGGCGTTGAGGATGTATCCATTGTGGTCAATGTAGATGCAACGTCTTTAAAAGTGTTTGAAAAAAACAAATCCAATAAAAGTACAACGACCGAGGAAACAGATAAAGAAGGCGGCGTACGAAGTGTCACCGATCAAACAAAAGAAGAAGAAGTCGTCATCATCAAAAATGGCAATGAAGAAACACCAGTCGTTGTTCAAACGAAAAAACCAGAAATCCGAGGTGTCCTCGTTGTTGCTCAAGGAGTAGACAACGTTCAAATAAAGAAAACCATCATTGAAGCGGTTACACGAGTGCTTGATGTACCGAGCCATAGAGTGGCTGTTGCCCCTAAAAAAATCAAGGAGGATTCGGAATGATGTTAAAAAAACAAACGGTTTGGCTATTAACGATGCTAAGTTTAGTTGTCGTATTAAGTGTGTACTATATCATGTCTCCACAAGGTGAAAATGCAGTGACAGTAGAAGATACGAAATCAAAAGGCACTGAAGAGAAAAAGGTTGAAACAGAAAAAGGGACGGACAAAGGCATGGAAAAAGGCGCTGATAAGAAATCCACTGACAAAGAAACAAACGGCAAACAAGAGGATATCGAAACAAGCGGTGAAGAAGGAAAGGCTGTGTCAGAGCAAACAGACGATGAGCTTTTTACAACATACAGACTAGAGCTTGAAGATAAACGAAGCAAGCAGCGCGAAGAATACAACGAAATTGTCTCCAGTGACGATGCAACAGCACAAGAAAAAAGTGAAGCATACGATCAAATGACAGCGCTCAGTGAAGCAGAAGGAACTGAGCGTCAGCTTGAGACATTGATCAAAACAAAAGGCTATAAAGATGCGCTCGTAAGTGCTGAAGGGGATAAAGTGAGCATCACGGTTCGTTCTGATAAAAAATCAAAATCTCAAGCGGCCGATATTATTGATATGGTCACAAAAGAAATGAGAGGTCTTGATAACGTAGCTGTCACTTTTGAGCCCACTAATCAATAAAAATGAACTGGCGCCCTTTGCGGAAAAGGGCGTTTTTTGATGCGGCTTGACGCCCTCTCCAAGGTGCTTACGCGAGGCGCTTCACCACAATAGTAGTTGAATTCATCGAAATCCTCCTGTAAGATGGTTATAGTATGTACTTTTAGTACTAGCCTATAATAAAAAGATAAATCCATACATAGGGGTGCAAATCCATGTTAAAAATCGAAGAAATTCATGAACTGATTAAATTAATTGACGACTCTACTATCGATGAGTTTACGTACGAAAACGAAGGTGCAAAAATCAAACTGAAGAAAAACAAAGAAGTCGTTCAGCAAGTTGCGGCACAAGCACCAGTGGCTCCTGTCCAAGCAGCTCCAGCTCAACAAGCTCCTAAAGCACAAGCTCCAGCTCAGACCGAAGCCCCTGCACAAGAGGCAGCTGCGTCTGAAAATCTGCATAAAATCACATCCCCAATGGTTGGCACATTTTATGCTTCCTCTTCACCAGAAGCAGATCCATACGTGACAACAGGTTCCAAGGTGAAGGAAAACACTGTTGTATGTATCGTGGAAGCGATGAAACTGTTTAATGAAATCGAAGCAGAAGTAAAAGGTGAAATCGTCGAAGTATTAGCTGAAAACGGTCAGCTTGTAGAATTCGGACAACCCCTCTTTCTAGTGAAAGCAGAGTAAGGAGTACGATCATGATTAAAAAGCTATTAATTGCAAACAGAGGAGAAATCGCAGTTAGAATTATCCGCGCTTGTAAAGAGCTTGGAATTGAAACTGTTGCGGTATTTTCTGAAGCGGATCGCGATGCGCTGCATGTACAAATGGCTGATGAAGCATATTGCATCGGACCGACTGCTTCTAAAGATAGTTATTTAAATGTCACGAATATTGTCAGCGTAGCAAAATTAACAGGGACAGATGCCATCCATCCAGGATACGGCTTTTTAGCAGAAAATGCAGACTTTGCAGAGCTTTGCGAGGAATGTAATGTAATCTTTGTTGGACCAACTGCGTCAGCGATTTCCAAAATGGGAACGAAAGATGTCGCGCGAGAAACAATGAAGAATGCAGGCGTTCCGATCGTCCCTGGTTCTCAAGGAATTGTAAAAGATCTTGATGATGCTGTTTCAACAGCAGCTAGTATTGGGTATCCTGTGATTATTAAAGCAACTGCAGGCGGAGGCGGTAAAGGGATCCGTGTGGCTCGTACAGAAGAAGAGCTTATTAACGGAGTCACCATCACGCAGCAGGAAGCGGCGCAAAACTTTGGGAACCCTGGTGTCTATTTAGAAAAGTTCATTGAAGACTTTAGACATGTGGAAATCCAAGTGCTTGCAGATCAGCATGGCAATACGATTCATTTAGGAGAGCGTGATTGCTCGATCCAAAGAAGAATGCAAAAGCTTCTTGAAGAAACGCCATCACCAGCACTAAATGCAGACATCCGTGAGCAAATGGGTGAAGCAGCTGTAAAAGCAGCAGAAGCTGTTGAATACACAGGTGCTGGAACAGTCGAATTCATTTATGATTATAATGAAGAGAAGTTCTACTTCATGGAAATGAATACTCGTATTCAAGTAGAGCATCCTGTGACAGAAATGGTCACAGGTGTAGACTTGATCAAAGAACAGATCAAGGTTGCATCAGGTGAGAAGCTTTCTCTTACACAAGAGGATGTTGTATATGAAGGCTGGGCGATCGAATGCCGCATCAATGCAGAGAACCCAGAGAAAAACTTCATGCCTTCAGCCGGTGAAATTAAAATGTATCTTCCGCCAGGCGGTTTAGGTGTACGTGTTGATTCTGCCGCTTATCCGGGCTATGTGATTCCGCCATATTATGACAGCATGATTGCAAAAGTGATCACATATGGTAAGACAAGAGAAGAAGCGATTGCGAAAATGAAACGTGCGCTTCAAGAATTCGTCATTGAAGGAGTCTACACAACGATTCCATTCCACCTTAGATTGCTCGAGCATGAAACATTTGTGAGCGGTAACTTTAATACGAAGTTTTTAGAAACATACCAAATCATGAAATAATCACAGCTTTCGGAGGTGAATGATCGTGTCAGAAAACAATTTGCTTGAAATGAACCTTGATGAGGATCAATTGGGAAAAGTGCAAATTGCACCAGAAGTGATTGAAGTCATTGCTGGGATCGCCGCTTCAGAAGTCGAAGGCATTGCCGAAATGCGCGGCAATTTCGCTGCTGATGTAGCAGAACGCTTTGGTAAGAAAAATCACCGTAAAGGTGTAAAAGTAGATGTCTCTGATGAAGGCATCACAATCGATGTATATTGTGTGGTTGAATTTGGCCTATCCATTCCAAAGGTATCCACTGCTGTACAAGAAAATATCCGTCAAACCCTTTTGAACATGACTGCCTTAACGATTAATGAAATTAACATTCATGTCGTTGGCATTCAATTTGAAACAAAAGCACCTGAGGCTGAAGTAGATCAAGAAATGTAAAATAGGGTTCAAGTGAAACCAAGGAGGCATTGCCTCTTTGGTTTTTTAAAGCCCATTTTTGAGTAATTTCCGAATATTGATAACGTGACGCGTGGATTGATTCGTTTTTCGTCACAGCTCGCATGGATCTTGGTGCGACCACGGTCAAAATATGTTATGATCTCTGTATGGCTTAACGACAAGCGGATAAAGTGGTTAAAGGAGTAAATAATGAAAAGAAGAACTGCAAGAGAAAAGGCGCTACAAACATTATTTCAAATTGATGTGAGCAATATTGATCCGAAAGAGGCCATTACACATGCGCTGGATGAACAAGAATCAGATCCTTTTTTCGAGGAACTGGTTTTCGGTGTGCTTGAACAAAAGGACAAGCTTGATGACATGATCTCGCAGCATCTAGTGAATTGGAAACTCGATCGTATTGCAAACGTAGACAGAGCCATTTTAAGGCTGTCTGTGTACGAGATGGTGTATCAAGAAGACATCCCAGTTAGTGTCTCAATGAATGAAGCAATTGAACTCGCCAAATTATTCGGCGATGATAAAGCACCGAAATTTGTAAATGGTGTACTTTCGAACATTAAAAACGACCTAAAGCAGCAATAGGAGGATTCGACATGACAGCAACAATCATCGATGGGAAAGAAACAGCAAAAGAAAAACGTGAACAATTAGCAAAAGAAGTAGAAGAGCTAAAACAAAAAGGAGTCACACCTGGTCTTGCCGTTATTCTAATCGGTGATGATCCGGCTTCACTTTCTTACGTACGCGGGAAGAAAAAAGCAGCAGAAGCAATGGGCATGCACTTTCAGCTTGATCATTTAGATGCTTCTTTAACAGAAGAAGAATTGCTTCAGCTGATTGATCAGTACAATGCGAACGATCAATTCCACGGGATTCTTGTTCAACTTCCACTGCCAAAACATATTTCTGAAAAAGCCGTCATTGAACGTATTTCACCTGAGAAAGATGTAGATGGTTTCCATCCATTAAATATCGGGAAAATGCTGCTTGGGGAAGATACATTCCTTCCTTGTACACCCGCAGGCATTGTTGAATTACTGAACAAAACGGGTGTCAGTCTTTCTGGAAAAGAAGTGGTTGTTGTAGGGCGCAGCAATATTGTCGGCAAACCAGTGGGACAATTGCTGTTAAACGAAAATGCAACGGTTACTTACTGCCATTCAAGAACGGCGAATATTTCAGAACATACGTTAAAAGCGGACATTTTAGTTGTTGCCGTCGGTCGAGCAAACTTTATAAAAGCTGACCAAATCAAAGAAGGCGCAATTGTCATCGATGTAGGAGTCAATCGATTGGATACTGGGAAGCTTGTTGGGGATGTTGATTTTGAAGAAGCGAAAGAAAAAGCTTCTTACATCACACCAGTCCCTGGCGGAGTCGGTCCAATGACGATTACGATGCTTGCACATAATACGGTTAAATCAGCAAAACGTACATTAGCATAAGCTTTATCCATTCATCCACCTGCATGCTGCCGGTGGATGAATGTGCGTTTTTGAAGAGGAGGAATACGTCATGAGTGAAAAAGCCTTTGTGACGGTCACAGCCCTTACAAAATACATAAAAAGAAAATTTGATGTTGATCCGCATTTAGAAGATATTTGGATCAAAGGTGAGTTATCCAATGTAAAGATTCATTCAAGAGGTCATGTGTACTTCACCTTAAAAGACGAAAACGCACGCATGCAAGCCGTCATGTTCCAGCGTTCCGCAGCAAAGCTGCCTTTTTCACCAAAAAGCGGAATGAAAGTGTTTGTACGCGGCGGGATTCAAGTATATGAACCAAGCGGCAACTATCAATTATATGCAAAAGAAATGCAGCCTGATGGTGTTGGTGCTCTTCATCTAGCTTATGAAGAGCTGAAGAAAAAGCTGGCAAGTGAAGGCTTATTTGATGCGCGCTATAAAAAACCAATTCCTGAATATCCAGAGGTTGTTGGTGTCATTACATCCCCAACAGGAGCGGCTGTTCGAGATGTCATCACAACGATTAACCGGCGTTATCAGCAGGCGAAAATCATTGTGCTTCCGGCGCTTGTCCAAGGTGAAAATGCCATCCGTTCAATCGTAGAGCGGATCAAAGAAGCAAATGAAAAACAGATCTGTGATGTCTTGATTGTCGGAAGAGGAGGCGGTTCGATCGAAGAACTTTGGGCCTTTAATGAAGAAGCTGTCGCAAGAGCAATCTTCGCATCAGACATTCCAATCATTTCTGCAGTGGGGCATGAAACGGACTTTACGATCAGTGATTTCACTGCAGACATGAGAGCACCCACACCAACAGGAGCAGCCGAGCTCGCTGTTCCAAGCACAGCCGATTTAATAGAACGAATCAAATCCATCGACATTCGGCTTACAAGGGCCGTGAAGAATCGAACATCACAAGCGAAAGACCGTCTTGTGGCGCTGCAATCCTCTTATGCCTTCCGTTTTCCAAAACGATTGCAGGAGCAAAAAGAGCAGCAATTCGATTTGGTATTTGACCGTTTTCAAAAACAGCTGACGAGACAAATTGAACAAAAGCGCAGTCAACTAGACCGCCAGACATACAGGCTGAAGCCGCTTCATCCAAAAGAGCAGCTGCTTCAGGCGAAAAAACGCCATGCCAATGAAACAGAACAGCTCATCCGCAGCATGAATGTGCAAATGAAAACAATTCATTCGCAGTTCCAATCTGTTCTTGGTAAACTAAATGCATTAAATCCACTTCAAGTGATGGAAAGAGGCTACAGTTTAGCCTATAAAGACAATGAACTGATTAAAAGTGTGAACCAAGTCGATACGAAGGATCAATTGGCTATCACCATGAAGGATGGACGTCTGATTTGTGAGGTTATTGAGAAGGAGGGGCAATCATCATGACAGAATCAAATAAACAAAAAGAAGAACAAATGACATTTGAAGAAGCGATGAAAGGTCTTGAGGAGATCGTTGGGAAGCTCGAAGAAGGAGATGTACCACTTGAGCAAGCCATTCATTATTTCCAAGAAGGCATGACACTTTCAAAGCTTTGCCATGAAAAATTACAGCACGTTGAAAAGCAGATGGATTTCATTTTAAAAGAGGACGGTGAACTGGCTCCTTTCTCGGTGAAGGAGGCAGATGCTGGTGACAAGTAATTTGCAGGATTTTTTAACAACACGAAAACAGGCCATTGAAGAGTATTTATTTACATATGTTCAGGAATTGAAGATTCCAGAAGAACTAAAATCTTCGATGCTTTACTCTCTTGAAGCTGGAGGGAAAAGACTTCGCCCTGTTCTCGTTCTTGCTTTATTACATGCTTACGGAAAAAACGAAGAAGATGGCATACCGGTTGGCTGTGCTGTAGAAATGATTCATACGTATTCATTGATACATGACGACCTTCCTTGCATGGACGATGATGACCTTCGCAGAGGAAAGCCGACCAACCATAAAGTATATGGGGAAGCAACAGCGGTTCTCGCTGGTGATGCACTTTTAACGGAAAGCTTTCGTCTCATTACATCGCAGCTATCTAGCAGCGTCTCTTCTGACCAAAAGCTTAGAATCGTAGATGAGCTTGTGCGGTCAGCAGGTGCACTAGGAATGGTTGGCGGTCAATTTGATGACATGGAAGCAGAGCAAAAACAAGTCCCGCTTGCTGAACTAGAATCCATTCATGCCCGGAAAACAGGAAAGCTTCTCACATTCAGCGTCACAGCAGGTGCAATGCTGGCAGGAGCATCAGATGAGGATATCGAAAAACTAAGAGAATTCAGCTATCATATTGGCATTGCTTTTCAAATCCGTGATGACATTTTAGACCTCGAAGGAAGCGAAGAAAAAATAGGAAAACGAGTCGGCTCTGATACAGCGAATGAAAAGTCGACATATCCTTCTTTATTAACGCTTTCAGGAGCAAAAGAAAAGCTGCACGAGCACATCACACGTGCAAAAGAAATTGTCTCAAATCTTGAATTAGAGCAGCAATTGCTGCATGAGTTATGTGATCTGATCGCCTCAAGAGATCATTAAAAACAGCCTAGATTTGAGGGTCTTCGAGCAATTGTGGTAAACTGTAAACAGTTTATCATGATAAGACAACTCTTATTCCCGCTTGGTTTTCATAGGAATAAGGCATTATATATGTAGATAGAAATTTTGTTGAAAGCGAGTTGATCCTGATTGGATCTTTTATCAATAAAAAATCCAACGTTTCTAAAAGGAATGTCAAATGCAGAATTAGAGGAGCTTAGTGCTGACATTCGCATGTTTTTAATTGAGTCCTTGGCTAACTCTGGCGGGCATATCGGTCCAAACCTGGGTGTCGTTGAACTCACGGTTGCCCTTCATAAAGTATTTGACAGCCCGAAAGATAAATTCCTTTGGGATGTTGGACATCAGTCTTATGTTCACAAGCTGTTAACTGGAAGAGGGGCGGAGTTTGATACACTTCGTCAATATAAAGGACTTTGCGGTTTTCCTAAACGAAATGAAAGTGAGCATGATGTTTGGGAAACAGGCCACAGCTCAACGTCATTATCTGGCGCGATGGGTATGGCGGCGGCGCGGGATATTAAAGGGACAGATGAATATATCCTGCCGATTATCGGAGATGGTGCATTAACCGGAGGTATGGCGCTTGAAGCTCTGAATCATATCGGTGATGAAAAGAAAGACATGATCGTTATCTTAAACGATAATGAAATGAGTATTGCACCAAACGTCGGTGCAATTCACACCATGCTTGGCAGACTGCGCACAGCAGGCAAGTACCAATGGGTAAAGGACGAGCTCGAGTATTTATTTAAGCGGATCCCAGCTGTAGGCGGAAAGCTTGCTGCCACAGCAGAGCGTATTAAAGACAGCCTCAAGTATTTACTAGTGTCTGGCATGTTCTTTGAGGAAATGGGATTCACTTACTTAGGTCCTGTTGATGGACATTCTTATGAAGATCTTTTTGAAAACCTTGAATATGCAAAGAAAACAAAAGGTCCTGTCCTGCTGCATGTCATCACGAAAAAAGGAAAAGGCTATCAGCCGGCAGAATCCGATAAAATCGGGACTTGGCACGGCACAGGTCCATACAAAATTGATACAGGTGATTTTGTAAAACCAGCAGCTGCTGCACCGTCATGGAGTGGTCTTGTCAGTGAAACAGTCAGAAAGCTTGCGCGGAAAGATGAGCGAATTGTGGCCATCACGCCTGCGATGCCTGTTGGCTCAAAACTTGAAGGCTTTGCAAAGGAATTTCCAGAGCGAATGTTTGATGTAGGAATTGCTGAGCAGCATGCAGCCACAATGGCAGCTGGGCTTGCGACGCAGGATATGAAGCCATTTTTAGCGATCTATTCAACATTCCTGCAAAGAGCTTATGATCAAGTGCTGCATGATATTTGCCGCCAAAACCTCAATGTATTTATCGGAATTGACCGTGCGGGTCTTGTCGGTGCAGATGGAGAAACGCATCAAGGTGTGTTTGATATTGCCTTCATGCGTCATATGCCGAATATGGTGCTCATGATGCCGAAGGATGAAAATGAAGGCCAGCACATGGTCAATACAGCCATTCAGTATGATGACGGTCCTATTGCCATGCGTTTCCCGCGCGGAAATGGTCTTGGCGTGAAAATGGATGAACAGCTGAAAACCATTCCGATTGGGTCCTGGGAGGTTCTTCGTCCAGGGAAGGATGCCGTCATCTTAACATTCGGAACGACGATTAAAATGGCGCTGCAAGCAGCTGAGGAACTTCAAAAAGAAGGGAAATCAATTCGTGTCGTCAACGCTCGGTTTATTAAGCCGCTTGATGAAGCGATGCTACATGACATTCTTTCTGAAGGGATTCCGATTTTAACGATTGAAGAAGCTGTGCTTCAAGGCGGGTTTGGCAGCAGCGTATTAGAATATTTACACGACAAGAAAGCATCACATATCAAAGTAGAACGTATGGGTATCCCAGATCAATTTATTGAGCATGGAAGTGTTGATGCCCTGCTTGAAGAAATTGGACTGACGAAAGCACAGGTTGCTGAGACTTTACGTGACCTGCTTCCAGCAGCACCAAGAAAAGGAATTGGATCATGACATCAAAGAAAGAACGACTTGACGTTTTATTAGTCGAACAAGGACTAATGGAAACAAGAGAGAAAGCAAAGCGTGCCATCATGGCAGGGATCGTTTACTCAAATGAAACCCGTTTGGATAAACCAGGCGAGAAAATTGCTCGTGATACCCCGCTTACAGTGAAGGGGAACCCTCTCAAATACGTAAGCCGCGGCGGGTTAAAGCTTGAAAAAGCGCTTAAAGAATTTGATCTGACAGTTGAAGGGAAATTGCTGATTGATATTGGCTCATCAACAGGCGGATTTACAGATTGTGCTCTTCAAAATGGAGCAGTCAAATCATATGCTGTAGACGTTGGCTACAATCAGCTTGCGTGGAAATTAAGGCAGGATGACAGGGTCATCGTCATGGAGCGCACCAATTTCCGTCATTCCGTTCCAGCTGATTTTACTGAAGGATTGCCAGAAGTGGCATCGATTGATGTATCTTTTATCTCACTCAAACTCATTCTGCCGGCTTTAAAGCATATTCTTGTTCCGGGTGGTGACTGTATTGCGCTCGTCAAGCCTCAATTTGAAGCAGGCAGAGAGCTTGTTGGGAAAAAAGGCATCGTACGTGAGCCGTCTGTCCACCTTGGCGTACTAGAAGAGATGAATCAATTTGCTGCAAAAGAAGGCTATGATGTAAAGGATGTATCATTTTCGCCTATCACTGGTGGAGATGGAAATATTGAATTTCTGCTTCATTTAGTGCTTCATCCTGATCAAGAAGAAAATGCGGCACTTCCTGCTTCAGAACTTGAGAAGGTCGTCAAGGAAGCCCATTCCGTATTGAAAGAAAAGAAAAACAGTCCTGAGCCGGCTGACACATGAAATCATTGAAACAAAAGGAATAATAGCTAGCTATTATTCCTTTTCAGATTGTTGACAAAGGGTTAAAATGATCTTTATTTTAGCCCTTTGTCTTCTTTTCAGCGTGATAGAAAACCTTTGAAGTCTAGGAAGTTCAGCTACTTTTGCGGAGCGAATTTGGCATTCGTGAGCACCAGCGCGCAGGACTGACACCGAATGCGAGGGTTTGTCTACACGCTGAAAGGAATAATAGCTCGCTATTATTTCTTTTTACATGGTCAAAAGACGAGAATCGGCTGTATCTCACGTAATGCTTGTTTTTTGAAGTGTGCATCATATAACATAGAACGTAAAGACAAACTGAGAATAAAACGCCTAGGGGGGTCTAATATGAATAAAGGTCAAAGGCATATTAAAATTAGAGAAATCATTGCAAGCCAAGAAATCGAAACACAAGATGAATTGGTCGATATTTTGAAAGCCGATGGATATAACATCACACAAGCGACCGTTTCTAGGGATATTAAAGAATTACATTTAGTGAAAGTTCCGACGAACAATGGAACATATAAATACAGTCTTCCTGCGGATCAGCGGTTTAACCCGCTGTCAAAGCTGAAGCGCTCCCTGATGGATGCATTTATTAAAATGGATGCTGCCAGTCATTTAATTGTTCTGAAAACAATGCCGGGTAATGCTCAGGCGATTGGTGCTTTAATGGATAATTTAGATTGGGAAGAAATTATGGGAACGATTTGCGGGGATGATACCATTTTAATCATTTGCCGCACCCCAGATGATACAGAGACAGTTTCGAGCAAAATTTTAGAGCTTCTATAAAGAATCAGGTTTACTAAAAGAGGTGTCAAATGAGTGTTAGCAGAACTAACCATTAAAAACTTTGCAATCATTGAAGAGTTAACGGTTTCATTTGAAAAAGGACTCACGGTTCTAACGGGGGAAACAGGTGCCGGAAAATCCATCATGATTGACGCTGTCTCACTTCTCGTGGGAGGAAGAGGGTCCTCTGAATTTGTCCGCTACGGTGAAAAAAAGGCAGAGCTGGAAGGGCTTTTTCTTGTACCAGCCGATCACCCTGTATTTGCTCTATGCGAAGAGCAGGGAATTGACGCATCAGATGAAATGATGATCCTCCGCCGTGATATTAATAACAGCGGGAAAAGCATTTGCCGGATTAATGGAAAGCTTGTCACCATCTCACTTTTACGGGAAGTAGGACGGCTTTTGCTTGATATACATGGACAGCACGATAACCAGCTGCTCATGGAAGATGAAAATCATCTGCATTTGCTCGATCAATTTGGAGCAGAAGACATTGCACCGGCTCTCTTGCAGTATCAAGAAGCATATGATCAATATATGAAGACGGCCCAAAAGCTAAGGCAGCTGTCTGAGAATGAGCAGGAAATGGTGCACCGCTTAGATTTACTGCAATTTCAGCTAGAGGAGATTGAGGCGGCACAATTAGAGCCGGGAGAAGATGAGAAGCTTCAGGAAGAACGTCATCAAATCAGCAACTACGAAAAAATCTATTCCTCACTCCAAAACGCGTATAACGCTCTGCGTAATGAGCAAGGAGGACTAGATTGGGTTGGTATGTCCTCAAGTGAGCTTGAGCAGGTGTCTGAGATCAACGATGATTTGAAAAAGCTATCTGAACAAGTGTCGAACTCCTACTACTTATTAGAGGATTCAACCTTCCAAATGCGAAGCATGCTGGATCAATTAGAATTCGATCCGGCTCGTCTTGATTTTATTGAATCCAGGCTGAATGAAATGAAGCAGCTAAAACGAAAATACGGCACAACCGTTGAGGAAATTTTGGAGTATGCGGCGAAGATTGAAGAAGAAATAGATCAAATCCAAAATCGAGACAGCCATCTGCAGACGCTCAAAAATAAATTAGATGCGATGAGCCGTGATGCCCTGCTCGAAGCACTTAACGTTTCGGAGCTGCGTAAAAAATGGGCCAAAAAGCTAGCGAAGCAAATTCAAACAGAGCTCAAGGATTTGTATATGGAGAAGTCATCATTTGACACAGCTTTTTCTGTTCGATATGCGCCATTTGGCAGCACCGATTGTCCGCTATTAGACGGAAAACCTGTGCAGCTCGGGAAAAATGGAATCGACCAAGCACAATTTGTCATTTCTACAAATACAGGAGAACCGATGAAATCTTTATCGAAAGTAGCCTCAGGTGGAGAAATTTCACGTGTCATGCTCGCTGTGAAGAGTATTTTCTCAGCTAAACAAGACGTCACATCCATTATTTTCGATGAAGTTGATACAGGCGTCAGCGGCAGAGTGGCACAAGCCATTGCTGAGAAAATTTACAAAGTTGCGTCTGGATCACAAGTGCTCTGCATTACACACCTGCCTCAAGTAGCAGCAATGGCTGACACACATCTCTTCATTTCGAAACGCTCGAAAGCGGGCAGAACACTGACGAGTGTCAAACCATTAAGTCATGAAGAAAAAGTGAGTGAGATTGGCCGGATGATTGCCGGTGTGGAAGTGACTGAGCTGACAAAACAGCATGCAAAAGAACTATTGCACCAAGCAAATGATGTCAAAACAACAGGGTAGCTGAATCATCAGCTGCCTTTTTTTATGTTGTGTAAAAGCCGGCGTATATACCCATAAAATCGTCTTTTTCTTTTATCAATTTATCCAATCATTTTCTAAAGCTGCCGGTTATAAATCCTCTCGAAGAAGGCAAAAGTAAAGATGTAGCCAAAACATGAGTGTTCTGGTGTGGGTAAGGAGCGAGGAGAGTGAAAAATGAATGCCCGAAAAGATGAGAAAAGCCATTGGTGTGATTCTCCTTGTTTCTTTAATAAGTACAGGGTTTATGAGCATAGTGAAGGAATACATCAGCATTCCAACAAATGTTGCTGTATTTGAAAAACAGAAGCACTCAATTGACACATCGATTGAAGCGTCAGCCAATGCTTCTTCACCAGCCTTTAGCCTTTCAGAGAAAAAGAATCAGCTGGATATTACAGGACAAAAGGCGGGAAAAGCCGAAATTGTTTATGATTTTAAAGGATTTCCTATTAAGAAAACAAAAGTTGACGTTCTCCCTGAATTAAAAGTCATTCCTGGAGGTCAATCCATTGGCGTCAAGCTCCACTCTGTAGGAGTTCTCGTTGTAGGTTTTCATCAAATCACAACAGCAGACGGCAAAAAATCACCAGGTGAAGCCGCAGGCATTCAATCAGGGGATATGATCATTGAAATCAATGGTCAAAAAATGGAGAAAATGAATGACCTCACCCCATTTATTCAGAAAGCAGGGAAAACGGGTGAAACGCTTCGTTTGCTCATAAAGAGAGATCATAAAACCTTTCAAACAACATTAACACCCGCAAAAGATGCAAGTGAAGGCATCTATCGAATTGGTCTTTACATTCGTGATTCTGCAGCAGGAATCGGCACGATGACCTTTTTTGAACCTTCATCTAAAAAATATGGTGCCCTTGGGCATGTGATTTCTGACATGGATACAAAAAAACCAATTGTTGTCGACAATGGTGAAATTGTTAGATCAACCGTGACATCGATTGAAAAAGGCACAGGAGGCAATCCTGGAGAAAAATTGGCGAGATTCTCTTCCGAAAGAAAAACAATAGGAGATATCTCCCGCAACAGCCCTTTTGGTATCTTTGGTACGTTAACCGAAAAGCTTGAAAATCATGTAGCAGATAAACCACTTCCAGTCGCTTTATCAAATGAAGTAAAAGAAGGCCCAGCAGAAATTTTAACCGTTGTGGATCATGATAAAGTGGAGAAGTTTGATATTAAAATCGTCAGCACAACACCACAGAAATTCCCAGCAACTAAAGGGATGGTATTGAAGGTAACAGATGAGCGGCTCTTAAGCAAAACGGGCGGAATCGTCCAAGGAATGAGCGGAAGCCCCATCATCCAAAATGGCAAAGTCATTGGAGCTGTCACACATGTATTCGTCAATGATCCGACTAGCGGGTACGGCGTACACATTGAATGGATGCTGTCAGAAGCAGGAATCGACCTTTATCAAAAAAACAAAAAAGCAAGCTGATTATAAACTGCCGCGAATCTTCCGGCAGTTTTTTTCTACCCTTTCTTTCTCTTCCATCATGTTATAAAATAAGGAAAAAGAGATTTTTCGACAAAATGGAAAAAAGCATGTTGTCAAATTGCAATAATCGTCGATTCGTTAAGAAAAACGTAGAAAAAGCTAGATAATGCTCTATTATTCGGAAAATTAAAGTTTTTTAAAGGGGATAGCATGGTTTTGTCGAATTGAACACTCAGAAGAGAAATGCAAAAGACTAAAGGAATCGACATTGGGGAGGAAAGAACGTGGAGAAAATTAAAGTGTGTGTAGCTGATGACAATCGAGAGCTTGTTGGCCTTTTGACAGAGTATATTGAGGGACAGGAAGATATGGAAGTACTTGGCGTGGCGTATAATGGTCAGGAATGCCTGACATTATTTAAAGATAAAGAGCCCGACGTTCTCCTCTTAGACATTATTATGCCTCATTTAGACGGTCTTGCTGTACTAGAACGCCTCCGTGAAAACAATGAAATGACAAAACAGCCAAGTGTGATTATGCTAACGGCATTTGGACAAGAAGATGTCACGAAAAAAGCAGTTGATTTGGGCGCATCCTATTTCATTTTAAAGCCATTTGATATGGAAAACCTAGTAGGTCATATTCGTCAAGTCAGTGGAAACGGCACACAAGTTACCCATCGCTCTTCATCAATCCAAAACAGTGTTCTTCGTAACAAACCTGAACCGAAACGTAAAAACTTAGATGCGAGCATTACGACCATTATTCATGAGATTGGCGTGCCCGCTCATATTAAAGGCTATTTATACTTAAGAGAAGCCATTTCTATGGTGTACAATGACATTGAGCTTCTCGGAAGCATCACTAAAGTGTTGTACCCAGACATTGCAAAGAAATTTAACACGACTGCCAGCAGGGTAGAACGAGCGATTCGTCATGCCATTGAAGTCGCTTGGAGCAGAGGAAACATTGATTCCATTTCCTCACTCTTTGGTTATACTGTCAGCATGTCAAAAGCGAAACCAACCAATTCAGAATTTATTGCCATGGTAGCTGATCGTCTGCGTTTAGAGCATAGAGCAAGCTAGTATCTTTTTCATGAAAAAACGTTTCTTCATTGAGACGTTTTTTTATTTTGAAACATGTTGTCAAAAATTGGTTAGGTTGATAAAATCATCTTAATGTTTAAATTGGACAAACGGGCTGCTTTATTTTCAGAATAAAATGAAAAATAAAGCATGAAAAAAATAAAAAAGACATAAAGTAGTGGTAATCAGCTGCGCCAATCGATCATGAATTCTTCAAAATAGAAGAAGAAAACGCTCATTCGTAAGAAAAAGGATGAGAGGAAAAGGTCTCATGGATTTGGTAATTAAAGCAAACGAGATCGAAAGTTCTATTTCTATTGACCTGATTGGTTGGCGTTTTAAAGTCACTGGCTTCTTAGAGATTGTGCCATTTGAACTGAATATTCCCATTGTCGAATTTAATAATTTTCACATTCTTTTACTATGCTATAATAATGAAAAGAAGAGGGTGAGGTTATGGGAAAGCTGAAAATCCACTCTGCTGAGGTTGCGAACGAAATTAGCAAGTGGACGAGGGTCATTTCTCAGAATGACTTAGAAAAATCTGCTGTCTATAAAGAGAAAATTCAGAATTTGCTAAAAAATACAGATGAAGACCGTGAAGTTCTCCTTTATTATCAGCTTGTTGACGGCAGACATGAAATGTTACTTGGAAATATCGAAAAAGCCAATCAAATTATGAAAAGTGTCGGAACGCTCGATGAGAAGGCAGATGACATTATTAATTTTTATTTTTACTTTTACAAAGGCCAATATGCTGCATATGTGAAAAAGTATGATGAAGCCATTAGCTTTTACAAAATTGCAGAACAGCGGCTAAAACGTGTGAATGAAGACCTGGAAGTAGGAACTTTTCACCATAAGGTTGCTTCAATCTATTACGAACTGAAACAAAATTTCATATCCATTAATCATATTAAAAAAGCCATCGATACATTCAAAGCGCATGAAGAGTACACAGCGCAGGCGATTGACAGCTTAATTTTACATGCAAGTAATTGCATTGATTTGTTCCAATTCGATGAAGCAGAGAAAAAGTATAAAGAAGCACTTGAGAAAAGTAAGCGCATTAACAATGAAGTGCTGATTGGGAAATGCTATCACAATTTAGCGGTTCTTTATTATGCAAAGCATGATTATGAAAAAAGCGCACATTATGCCAAAAAAGGAATGGGCATTCAAATTCACCGTGACAATAGCCATTATTACATCCAATCTTTATATGTTCTGGCCAATGCCTTGGTTCATTTAGGAGATCAAGAGGCGAGGGAATATATTAAAGAGGGTATTTTGTATAGTTGCGATATCCAAAATAATGAATATATAGTAAAATTTGAAATTTTGGATTTGATGTGCGAGAATAGTGGGGCAGCAGACGTATTCTCAGAAAAATTAGACTACATAGAAAAAAATAGATTATATGTGGAGCTTGAGGATTTGTCTGAACAAATATCGAAATACTTCAAGGAACGAAATGATTATCAAAATGCCATTCGTTTTCTTGAAAAGAAATTCGATGCACAAATACTTCAAAAGAAAGTGGAGGTTATCTTATGAAAAAGTTGTTGTTAGGTGTAACCGTTGTTACAGCAGTCGCAGTTGTTTCTTCCCTTTTTGCTCTTGACGCAGAGACGACAGAGCAAGCCATCAGAGCGATTACGTGATCGAATTTATCTGTCAACCTCTTCGTATGAATCAGAAGAGGTTTTTTTTATGCGCTCAAAACTGGAAAAACGAAAAAAGACACGTCATAATGTAAGGAAGCATCATATTTAGAGGTGACCTATGACGAAAATTTTTGCACACAGAGGCTTTAAAGGCATTTATCCTGAAAACACCATGATAGCCTTTGAGCATGCACTCCATTCGGGAGCTGACGGAATTGAGCTGGATGTTCAGCTGACGAAAGACGGCAGACTTGCTGTCATTCACGATGAGAAACTGAACAGAACAACGAACATGAAAGGTTTAGTGAAAGACCATACATATGAAGAATTAAAAGCGGGAGATGCGAGTCATTCTTTCTACGAAGAAACCGGTGCTGTATCCATTCCTCTTTTAGAGGAAGTATTAGAGCTAGTGACGCAGCAATCATCATTGATCATCAATATTGAACTAAAAAACTCCATTTATCGATATCCGGGTATCGAGGAGAAAGTAAAAAAACAAATCGAGCATTTTCAAATAGAAGACCGTGTACTTGTTTCATCGTTTCATCACGGCAGTTTAGCTCTTTTTCACAAACTGATGCCACATGTTGAACTTGCGGTTCTCACAATGGATGTGATTCATCAGCCGGAGATGTATATAAAAACAGTACCAGCAAGGGGCTACCATCCAAATATCAAGGGTGCCGGCGTGACCAAAGAGGTTGTGGCAGCTCTCCATGCATCTCAGCAAGTGATCAGGCCGTTTACAGTAAATAGTGAAAAGCAAATGAAAAACATGTTTTCCTTAGGTGTCGATGGCATTTTTACTGATTTTCCTGACCGAGCCGTGAAAATAAGAGAAGAAATGAAATAAAGACCTGCTCTAAATCAGCGGGTCTTTTTTCACGTTTTATCTCTGTTTAAAGCGGGCAGTCACTTTATTTCGTTTACGGTCTCTATATAAAATAAAGCCAGCCACTACATAAAGACCTCCCCCTAAAAATAACAACCCTGCAATTCCTTGCAGCCATAAATATGGAAATGGTGCAATGATGATGCCGAAAACAGTGTCACGCAGCAGCTTAATCCCAAGTGCTGCAAGCGCGCCAGGTATTAAAATAATCACTAGTGCAAGTATTCTCCCCATCAAATGTCCCCTTAAACGTCATTTACTTCCATTGTCTAATTCAAAAAATATTTTGTCAAGAAAGGAAAACGTGGTAATATAAGAGTTGTGCAATTTTTTGCAACGGAAAAATATGGTGTGCAAATTTTTTCATATAAAGGGGTAACGGGATGCAGAGAGTCTTGATTGTCGGTGCAGGACAGGGTGGATCAGCATTGCTTGAAACATTGCTGAAAACAAATATGATTCAAATCATTGCGATCGCCGACCTTGATCTTGAGGCACCGGGGATGGTAGAAGCGAAAAAGAATGGAATTGATACGACAACGGATTGGAAAGAATACATAAAAGATGACATTGATATCATCATTGAAACAACAGGCAGTTCAGCAGTGCTGAAAGAACTAATTGAAAAAAAGCCAGAGCACGCAGTCATTGTTCCAAGTTCAATGGCTTACGTTATATCAGAATTAATGTCAGAAAAACAGCAGCTGATCCAAATATTAAAGGAACAAACCTATAAGCATGACCGCATTTTTAATGCAACGAACGACGGGATGATTTTTATAAACATGAATGAAGAAGTCGTCCTGTTTAATCGATCAGCGGCCAAAATGGTTGGATGTTCGCAAAAAGATGCGATTGGCCGTCATATACGAGAAGTGATCCCAAATACAAAGCTTCCCGACATTTTAAGATCGAGAGAGCCAGAATTTAATCAAAAACAATTTTTGAATCAGCAAATACAAATTGTTACAACGCGTTTGCCAATTATTGATGACGCGGGGAGAATGCTAGGTGCTTTATCCATCTTTAAAGATATTACAGATGCCGTTGAGCTTGCGGAGGAAGTAACCAATCTTAAAGAAGTGCGAACGATGCTGGAGGCGATCATTCAATCGTCGGATGAAGCCATATCAGTTGTTGATGAGCAGGGAAAAGGGATCTTAATCAACCGGGCTTATACGAAAATGACTGGATTAACAGATAAAGAAGTTGTGGGGAAACCAGCAGGTGCAGATATTTCTGAAGGAGAAAGCATGCATTTGAAGGTACTTGAAACAAGGAGACCCGTTCGAGGCGTCAGAATGAAAGTCGGACCGAATAAAAAAGATGTGATTGTCAACGTAGCGCCAGTCATTGTTGATGGTATTTTAAAAGGCAGTGTCGGGGTCATTCATGACGTATCAGAAATTCAATCACTCACAAATGAATTAAATAAAGCAAGGCAGCTCATCCGTACACTTGAAGCAAAGTACACATTTGAAGACATCATTGGAGAGAGTGAGCAAATGCTTGTGGCGCTAGAGCAGGCGAAGCTAGGCGCGAAAACGCCAGCCACCATTTTACTCCGGGGAGAATCAGGTACTGGAAAAGAGCTGTTTGCGCACGCCATTCATAATGAAAGTGACCGAAAATATAATCGCTTTGTACGGGTCAACTGTGCAGCCTTATCTGAGACCCTTTTAGAGTCAGAGCTTTTTGGCTATGAAGAAGGAGCATTTTCTGGTGCAAGGCGAGGCGGGAAAAAAGGGCTGTTTGAAGAGGCGAATCAAGGCAGCATTTTTTTAGATGAAATTGGCGAAATGACGCCAAGTACACAGGCGAAGCTGCTTCGTGTGATGCAGGAGAAAGAAATAGTAAGAGTAGGCGGAACAAAGGCTATACCGGTCGATGTTCGTGTGATCACGGCGACAAATGTCAATATTGAAAAAGCGATGGCGGAAGGAAAGTTCAGAGAAGATTTATATTATCGAATGAACAGATACCCGATCTCCATCCCGCCGCTAAGGCAGCGCCTTGAGGATATTGACTCGTTAAGCAAACGTCTCATCCAAAAGATCAATTTAGACTATGGACGGAACGTGAGCGGGTTAACGGAACAGGCACTTAATAGACTGCGATCATATAAGTGGCCAGGAAACGTAAGAGAGCTTGAAAATGTACTTGGACGAGCCATGATCTTTTTGAACCCGCAAGAAGAATGGATTGATGAAGGGCATATTTCTTTCATGGAGTCAGAAGATCAGGAAGAAAAAGAGCAGCAGGAACTGACTGTCAGTCAATTTGAGGGAGAGACGCTTTCGGATGCTGTTGAGGCATTTGAAGCGCAGCTGATTAAACAAACCCTTGAAAAGCATCAATTCAATCGCACGAAAACAGCGAAAACGTTAGGGATCAGCATTCGGAACCTTTACTATAAAATGGACAAATATCAACTTGCAAAAGATAGCATGCAATAAAATGCATGTAACCTGCAAAAGATTGCACGAATGTCATGCGAATTGCCTCATATTCACTGCATTTCAAACTGGCACGGAACTTGCATATAAAACATGAACCGAGCACAAGGAAAGGTGGGCATATATGAAGCTTGACGATCTGATTATGAAAGCCGCCCAGCTGCAGAACAAAACGGCGGCTGTGGCTCATGCAGAAGACGAAGAAGTGCTTCATGCCATCAAGATGGCAATTAAGCGAAAGGTCGCTCGCTTTCTCCTGGTTGGGAACAAACGCAACCTGAAGGAGCTAGTGAAGCAGCATGAAATCAATGAGGACTGGATAGATATTATTCATTCAGATTCTCCCGAAGAATCTGCCAAGATTGCCGTTCAGGCAGTGAGCGAGAAGCATGCAGATATTTTGATGAAGGGGCATGTCCCGACAGCCGTTCTTTTAAAAGCGGTATTGAATAAAGAATATGGGCTCAGGACGACAAGTGTCCTATCACATGTCGCGGCATTTGAAGTACCGGGCTTTGACCGCTTTATTTATGTCACGGATTCTGCGATGAACATCGCGCCCGATTTAAATATGCTGAAAGAGATTACGATCAACTCTGTTCGAGTAGCACAAGCTGTCGGAAACGACATGCCAAAGGTTGCAGTGCTCTCTGCGGTGGAGGTCGTGAATCCGGCAATGGATTCAACTTTGACTGCGGCAAGTCTTGCGCAAATGAACCGGCGGGGGCAAATTTCTGGATGCCTGATTGATGGGCCTCTTGCTTTAGATAATGCCATTTCTCAAACGGCAGCTTCTCATAAAAATATTACAAGTGATGTAGCCGGCCATGCAGATATTTTGCTTGTGCCAACAATTGAGGCAGGAAACATTCTTTATAAATCTCTCATCTACTTTGCACATGCGAAGGTGGGAGCTGTGGTGGCAGGAGCGAAGGCGCCGATTGCTTTAACAAGCCGGTCTGATTCAGCCGAAAGTAAGCTTTATTCAATTGCGCTTGCCATCTGTACATCAAATTAAGCGGAAGTAATAGGAGGAATAACACGATGGAACTTTTTAAATATATGGAACGATACGATTATGAACAGCTTGTATTTTGTCAGGATGAGCAGTCTGGTTTAAAAGCGATTATTGCGATTCATGATACAACACTTGGGCCGGCACTAGGCGGAACGAGAATGTGGACGTATGAAAACGAAGAAGCAGCCATTGAGGATGCACTGCGTCTAGCTAGAGGAATGACTTATAAAAACGCGGCAGCAGGACTTAATCTTGGCGGCGGAAAAACGGTCATCATCGGTGATCCGAGAAAAGACAAAAATGAAGAAATGTTCCGTGCATTTGGACGTTATATTCAAGGGCTGAATGGCCGCTATATTACAGCAGAAGATGTCGGTACAACGGTAGAAGACATGGATCTCATTCATGAAGAAACCGATTTTGTCACAGGGATCTCTCCTGCATTTGGTTCTTCTGGAAATCCGTCTCCCGTCACAGCTTACGGTGTATACAAAGGGATGAAAGCCGCTGCCAAAGCTGCATTTGGGACCGATTCATTAGAAGGAAAAACAATTGCCGTCCAAGGCGTAGGAAATGTCGCTTACAACTTGTGTAAACATCTGCATGAAGAAGGCGCGCAGCTCATTGTCACAGATATCAACAAAGACTCTGTCAAACGTGCTGTTGAAGACTTCGGGGCAAAAGCAGTCGACCCTGACGATATTTACGATCAAGCATGTGATATTTATGCACCGTGCGCACTTGGTGCAACCATTAACGATGTGACCATTCCTAAGTTAAAGGCAAAGGTGATTGCAGGTGCTGCAAATAACCAGCTAAGAGAAACGCATCACGGAGACCTTATCCATGAGATGGGAATTGTATATGCTCCTGACTATGTGATCAATGCAGGCGGTGTGATTAACGTGGCTGATGAGCTTTATGGCTATAATGCAGATCGTGCGATGAAAAAAGTCGAAGGCATTTATCAAAATATTGAACGTGTAATTGAAATTTCAAACCGTGATGCCATTCCAACTTATAAAGCGGCAGACCGATTGGCTGAAGAGCGAATTGAAAGAATGCGCAAATCAAGAAGTCAATTCTTGCAAAATGGTCAACATATTTTAAGCCGTCGCTAATTTGAAGAATGAGTTGAAACGGAGGTTTTGTTTTTGCTGACAAAAGAATGGCGTATTCTCACGATTAATCCTGGCTCTACTTCAACAAAAATCGGTGTGTTTCATAATGAACGGTCTATTTTTGAAACGACACTTAGACATACAGATGAGGAATTAAAGCAGTTTCCTCATATTATTGATCAATTTTCATTCCGTAAAGAAACCATTTTGAAAACACTGCATGAACAGGGGATGAATATCTCAAAGTTTGATGCAGTCTGTGCGCGCGGCGGTCTCCTTCGTCCGATTGAAGGAGGCACATATGAAGTCAATGAGCAAATGGTGGAAGACCTAAAAGAAGGATATGCCGGCCAGCACGCATCCAATCTCGGTGGAATCATCGCGCGAGAAATTGCACTTGGCCTGAATATCCCGGCTTTTATTGTCGATCCAGTTGTAGTGGATGAACTAAAACCAATTGCTCGTATTTCAGGGCTGCCAACGATCGAAAGAAAAAGCATTTTTCACGCATTAAATCAAAAAGCGGTCGCAAGAAAAACAGCGGCTTCTTTTGGAAAAAGTTACGAAGATTTGAACATGATTATTACTCATATGGGCGGCGGTATCACCATTGGTGTTCATGAAAAAGGAAAAGTCATCGATGTGAATAACGGTCTGCATGGCGAAGGTCCTTTCAGCCCAGAGCGTGCGGGAACCCTGCCGACAGGTGATCTTGTGAATCTTTGTTTTTCGGGGGAGTATACCCAAGAAGAAATGCTCAAACGCATTATTGGTGAAGGCGGGCTTGCGGGCTATCTTGGCACGACAGACGCTGTGAAAGTGGAACGCATGATTGAAGCGGGTGATGAGCGGGCGGCGCTCATTTATGAAGCAATGTGCTATCAGATTGCCAAGGAAATTGGTGCGGCTAGCGCTGTCTTAAAAGGAGCAGTTGACGTCATTGTATTAACAGGCGGACTTGCATACAGCAAACAAATTACGTCAAGTATTCGCGGCTATATTGACTGGATTTCAGATGTTGTTGTGTTTCCAGGTGAAAATGAGCTGCAATCGTTAGCAGAAGGTGCGCTTCGTATTTTAAAAGAAGAAGAATCACCGAAAGAATACCCAAATGATCAACAGGAAAAGAAAGGAGTGACAAGTCATGGCAACTGAATATGACCTCGTCATTCTTGGTGGAGGCACAGGCGGCTATGTAGCGGCCATCCGTGCCTCACAGCTTGGATTGAAAACAGCAGTTGTAGAAAAAGAAAAGCTCGGCGGAACATGTCTTCATAAAGGCTGCATCCCGTCTAAAGCGCTGCTCAGAAGTGCAGAAGTTTATCAAACCGTCAAACGCGCAGCTGATTTTGGTGTTGAGGCAGGAGGCGTTGCCTTGCAATTTGCCAATGTGCAGAAAAGAAAAACAGAGATCGTCGAAAAACTAGCAGGCGGCGTCAAACATTTAATGAAACAAGGAAAAATTGATGTATATGAAGGAATCGGCCGTATTCTTGGCCCATCTATCTTTTCGCCAATGCCAGGAACGATCTCCGTAGAAATGGCAAATGGAGAGGAAAATGAAATGCTCATTCCAAAGCAGGTCATCATCGCGACAGGATCAAGTCCGCGTGTGCTGCCAGGGCTTGAAGCAGATGGAACACACATCCTCACTTCAGATGATGCACTTGAACTGCCAGAGCTTCCGCAGTCAATGCTAATTGTGGGGGGCGGAGTGATCGGAATCGAGTGGGCTTCCATGCTCAATGATTTTGGTGTGAACGTCACTGTGCTTGAGTTTGCAGACCGCATTTTGCCAACAGAGGATCATGACATTTCTAAAGAAATGGAAAAGCTATTATCTAAAAAAGGCATCACTTTTGTGACTAATGCGAAGGTACTGCCAGATAGCGTAGAAAAGCAGGAAAATCTCGTGACAATTCAAGCGGAAAAGGATGGAGACATTCAGACGTTTGAAGCGGAAAAACTCCTTCTTTCAGTCGGCAGAGTACCTAATATCGAAGGCATAGGTCTTGAAAACACGGACATCCAAACCGAAAAACAAGGCATTGTCGTAAATGAACATTATCAAACGAAAGAATCACATATTTACGCAATAGGAGATGTCATCGGCGGGCTTCAGCTGGCACATGTCGCTTCTCACGAAGGGATGATTGCTGTAGAACATATGGCTGGGAAAGATCCAAAGCCGCTCGATGAGACGCTCGTATCTAAATGTGTTTACTCTCACCCAGAAACCGCTAGTGTTGGACTCACTGAACAGGCGGCAAAAGAGCAGGGGTTTGAAGTCAAAATAGGGAAATTTCCATTTATGGCGATTGGAAAAGCACTTGTGTACGGGGAGTCTGATGGATTTGTCAAAATCATTGCCGATCAAAAGACAGATGATATTTTAGGAATTCATATGATTGGTCCTCATGTAACAGATATGATATCTGAAGCTGGATTAGCCAAAGTACTTGATGCAACCCCGTGGGAAGTGGGGCAGACGATACACCCGCATCCGACCTTATCAGAGGCGATTGGCGAGGCAGCCCTTGCTGTTGACGGGAAGGCGATCCATTTTTAATCAAGGAGGGAAACATGATGAGTAACATGCGTCATCAGGAATTAGGATTATCAGATGAACAAGCAATTGAGATATACAGAACAATGCTTCTAGCAAGAAAAATCGATGAACGGATGTGGCTATTAAACCGTTCCGGGAAAATTCCATTCGTTATTTCTTGTCAAGGGCAGGAAGCGCAGCAAGTCGGCGCTGCATTTGCTCTTAATAGAGAAGAAGATTACGTCTTACCTTACTATCGTGATATGGGGGTTGTCCTTGCTTTTGGGATGACAGCAAAAGATTTAATGATGTCTGGTTTCGCAAAACAAGACGATCCAAACTCAGGCGGAAGACAAATGCCGGGGCATTTTGGGCAAAGAGCAAATCGAATTGTGACCGGATCTTCACCTGTAACAACGCAGGTTCCTCACGCGGTGGGAATTGCCCTTGCTGGACGATTAGAGCAGAAAAACTTTGTCAGCTTTGTCACGTTCGGTGAAGGCTCATCAAACCAAGGTGATTTCCACGAAGGCGCAAACTTTGCTGCTGTTCATAAACTGCCTGTTATTTTCATGTGTGAAAACAATAAGTATGCGATTTCCGTGCCATATGACAAACAAGTAGCCTGTGAACGCATTTCAGATCGTGCGGTTGGATATGGGATGCCTGGTGTCACTGTAGATGGAAATGATCCGCTTGAAGTATATGCCGCTGTCAAAGAAGCAAGAGACCGTGCGGCTAGAGGCGAAGGCCCGACATTGATTGAAACAATCTCTTACCGTTTAACTGCGCATTCAAGTGATGACGATGATTCAAGCTATCGAGAAAAAGAAGAAGTGCTCGAAGCAAGAAAGAAAGATCCGCTCATCCAATATGAAACGTATTTAATCGAAGGAAACGTCATGACTTCTGAAATGAAAGAAGAGATGACAAAAGAAATCATGCAAATCGTAAACGAAGCTACTGATGAAGCGGAAAACGCGGCTTATGCTGATGCAGAAAGCGCACTTCGTTACGTGTATGCGGAGTAAGGGGGAAGAAAAATGCCTGTTATGTCATATATAGACGCTATTACACTGGCGATGAAAGAAGAAATGGAGCGAGATCCGAAAGTGTTTGTGCTCGGAGAGGATGTCGGGAAAAAAGGCGGCGTATTTAAAGCGACAGCGGGTCTTTACGAGCAATTCGGAGAAGCGCGCGTCATGGATACACCTCTTGCAGAATCAGCCATTGCGGGTGTAGGTATTGGGGCAGCGATGTATGGAATGCGCCCAATTGCAGAAATGCAATTTGCGGATTTTATTATGCCTGCAATCAACCAAATCATTTCAGAGGCTGCAAAAATTAGATACCGATCAAATAATGATTGGAGCTGTCCAATGGTCATCCGCGCACCTTACGGGGGCGGAGTACACGGGGCACTTTATCATTCACAATCGGTCGAAGCTATTTTTGCTAACCAGCCTGGTTTGAAGATTGTGATGCCTTCTACACCTTATGATGTCAAAGGTCTTTTAAAGGCTGCAGTGCGTGATCCAGATCCTGTATTGTTCTTTGAACATAAACGTGCATACCGCCTTATTAAAGGAGAAGTGCCTGAAGAGGATTACACTCTTCCGATTGGAAAAGCAGATGTGAAGCGTGAAGGCGATGATATCACGGTCATTACATATGGCCTTTGTGTCCATTTTGCGCTGCAAGCAGCAGACCGCCTTGCAAAAGACGGCATTTCCGCTCATATTCTCGATTTGAGAACAGTGTACCCGCTTGATCAGGAAGCGATTATAGAAGCGGCTTCTAAAACAGGGAAAGTGCTTCTGTTAACGGAAGATACAAAAGAAGGCAGCATCATGAGTGAGGTTGCGGCAATCATCTCGGAGCATTGCTTATTTGATTTAGACGCACCAATCAAACGCCTGGCAGGACCAGATATTCCGGCAATGCCTTATGCGCCGACAATGGAGAAATTCTTCATGGTCAACCCGGATAAGGTAGAAGCTGAAATGAGAGAGCTGGCGGCGTTTTAAGAAAGAGGAGGGTTTCAAAGTGGCAATTGAACAAATGAAAATGCCTCAGCTAGGTGAAAGTGTAACAGAAGGAACCATTAGCAAATGGCTCGTTTCACCTGGCGATCATGTGAATAAATACGATCCGATTGCGGAAGTCATGACCGATAAAGTGAATGCAGAAGTTCCGTCATCTTTTACAGGAACGATTACAAAGCTATCGGCTGAGGAAGGCGAAACGCTGCAAGTAGGAGAAGTGTTCTGTGAAATTGAGATAGAAGGAAGCGAGCAGCAGAGCGAGAAAGAAGAAGCAGCACCTGAGCTGAGCGAAGCGCCTGAAGCAGATCAAACAAATGAGAATCAAAGTCAAAAGAAACGCTATTCTCCAGCCGTTCTTCGTTTGGCAGGTGAGCACGGCATTGATTTAGCGGCTGTTCAAGGTACAGGAGCAGGCGGCCGAATCACTAGAAAAGATTTGCTGAAGCTCATTGAAAACGGCGGCGTCAAAGAGAAGACAGCACCTGTCAATGAACGTGCCGTTCAACCGGAGCCTGCGCAGCCATCTCAAGCAAAAGCGGCACCTGCCGTCCCTTCTATGCCTGGTGATGTTGAGCTGCCAGTCACGCCGATCCGTCAGGCAATTGCGGCCAATATGCTGAGAAGCAAACATGAAATTCCGCATGCATGGACGATGATGGAAGTCGATGTGACAAATCTTGTGACAAGAAGAAATCAGCTGAAGGATCAGTTTAAAGCAAAAGAAGGCTTTAACTTGACCTTCTTTGCGTTCTTTGTCAAAGCAGTGGCTCAGGCCTTAAAGGAATTCCCTGAAATGAACAGCATGTGGGCCGGAGATAAAATTGTGCAAAAGAAAGCAATCAATGTTTCGATTGCTGTCGCTACAGATGACGCTCTTTTTGTTCCAGTCATTAAGGATGCGGATGAAAAGACCATTAAGGGCATTGCCAAAGAAATTCATGAGCTGGCGTCTAAGGTGAGACAAGGGACGCTTAAGCAAAGTGATATGGAAGGCGGTACCTTCACTGTCAACAACACGGGATCATTTGGTTCGGTACAATCAATGGGAATCATTAATTATCCGCAAGCGGCGATTTTACAAGTAGAATCGATCGTGAAGCGTCCAATGATAGTAAACGGAATGATTGCGGCAAGAGACATGGTCAATCTTTGTCTTTCATTAGATCACAGAGTACTAGATGGGCTTGTATGCGGCAGATTCCTTCAGCGAATTAAACAAATCCTTGAAGGCATTGACGAGCAGACATCTGTTTATTAAAACAACAATTTTCCCCCTCCCGGCATGAGAGGGGGATTTCCACATCAGGAGAAAGGAGCGATGATATGTCTGGACTAGATTTTTTTGCTTTTCTAACGATTGGTCTCATGTTTATCACAGCGATTGCCTTCGCTTTTCTGCGGTACATTTCTAAATCACGCAATCATCCTGAACGATTACTGCTTATCATATCGATCGTTTCAATCATTCAAATCGTGTACTGTCTGCTGATTGTCGGCGGATTTAAAGGAGCAGCCAATAGCTTTTTAGGAATATCACTTCTCGCCGGGACGCTTCTCGGATATGCACTTGAATATTTATACAGACGCTATATCAAAAAAACGCCCGAATCAAAATGATGTCGGGCATTTTTTTATTCTTCTGGAACAATAAAGGTCAAATGCTGTTTTAACACTTCTAAAGAAGAGGGGGCCGTCATATAAACCTCACCATCTGTATCAGCATCCATTTCCTCTTTTGTGTGGATATGAATACTGGACGCTTGAATGAGAGACAGATCGCCGGTGAAATCCTCCAGCTCTTCCCGGTTCATTGAGAAGATTTCTTTTAAAGCAGAGAAACTCGTATTTCTGCAAATTAAGATTTCTGCTTTTCCATCATCAATGGCTGCATGAGGCAAATCAATTCTATTTGTACCGATAAAATGTCCATTCATGACAAGAACGATGACAGCCTCCTCATCCCAGCTTTCCTCTTCTGTCTCAATACGTACGTGAAAAGGATCTGTTTGCTGCAAGGTGCGCAGCGCACTTGTGAAGTAACTGATTTTGCCGAGTACGGCTTTTTCCTTGTCGTTAATATTGTTGGACGTGTCTGCGATCAGCCCAATTCCCCAAAAGTTTAACACGTATCGATCTTCTGCTTTGATTAAGTCAACCTTTTTTTCTACGCCGTCTACAATCATTTGAGCGGCTTTTTGCATTTGTTGAGGAATACCTAGTGTTCTAGAAAAATCATTGCATGTCCCGCCTGGCAATATTGCTACAGCGGGCCTTTTTTCTAAACCTCCAATACCGTTCATGCATTCATGCACGGTACCGTCTCCGCCTAATATGATGAGCAATTCCACCGTTTCATCAATTTGACGGCAGAAATCATAAGCATCATTTGGCTGCTTTGTTGGTTTCAAAATGAGTTCATCAATATGTAGAGAAAGAAGAGGCACTGTTTGACCGAGTGTTTTTTCCATGTTTTTTTGTCCGGCATTTCCATTATAAATGAGCATCGCTTTTTTGAATTGTGCCATCACGCAGTTCTCCCTTTCATCTCTTTATCATCACTTTTCCCCAATGTGACAGCTCATAAACGATGTTCGGAAAAAGACGCGAAGGAAAAGACAACACATTTGCCCGCAGGCGTTTTCCTTGATATGATGGAGTTAAAGTGGTTTTGGTACGCAAAAGGAGTGGACGAACATGAATATTGATTTTAATTTATTTATGAATGATATTGTGAAACAAGCGAGAGAAGAAATTAAGCAGGCAGGTTACACTGAGCTCACATCAGCTGAAGAAGTAGACGAAGCACTGACTAAAAAAGGAACGGCACTTGTCATGGTGAATTCAGTATGCGGTTGTGCAGGTGGTATTGCAAGACCAGCTGCCGGCTATTCTGTTCATTACGATAAGCGTCCAGATCAATTGCTGACAGTGTTTGCTGGGCAGGACAAAGAGGCAACAGCAAGAGCGCGTGAATACTTTGAAGGCTTCCCGCCATCTTCACCATCTTTCGCCTTATTAAAAGATGGAAAAATCATCAAAATGGTCGAGCGTCATGAAATTGAAGGGCACGAGCCAATGGAAGTCGTTTCAAAACTACAAGCCGCTTTTGATGAGCATTGCGAAGAAATCTAACATATGACTTTTGAATGAATAAATATAAAGCAGTCCGGTCTTTAGATCGGTCTGCTTTTTGTTTTATAAGACAATAGAATCAAAATAATTTTAGCAAAATACTATTGCATCTTAAAAAGAAAGTGTTTAAAATACATTATAGTGAATAAATATTCAAAACAATACATGATTTTAAATACTGGGAGGCATCATCATATGAAAAAGTGGTTATTATTACTTATGACAGCTGGTCTTGCAGCTGCACTCGCAGCTTGCGGAACTTCTTCTAATAATTCAAACGCATCAGGAGATGACAAGACACTCGTGATGGCAACATCAGCAGATTATCCGCCATTTGAATCAAAAGACGGAGATAAAATTGTCGGTTTTGATGTAGATCTTGCAACAGCACTAGCGAAAAAGAACGGCTACAAGCTAGAAATTCAAGATATGGACTTTGCTAGCCTTGTATCAGCCCTCAAAACAAACAAAGCTGATATTGTCCTTGCAGGAATGACACCTACAGAAAAACGTAAAAAGCAAGTTGATTTCTCTGATGTTTATTACAATGCTAAAAACTTGGTTGTATCAAAGAAATCTAGCGGTATTAAGGCAGAGAAAGATTTAAAAGACAAAACAGTCGGCGTTCAATTAGGTTCTATTCAACAGGATGAAGCAAATGGACTGCAAAAGAAATATAACCTAACAGTTGAAGACCGTAATAAAATTTCTGATATCATTCAAGAGATTAAAGCAGGCCGTTTTGATGCAGCAATTATTGAAGATAAAGTAGCTGCTGGTTACTTGAAAAAGGAAAAAGACTTCCAAGCATTTGGATTGAACAGCTCAAACGAAGGTTCAGCCATTGCATTCAAGAAAAATAGCGACTTAACAGCGAAATTTAATAAATCATTAAAAGAAATGAAAGATAATGGCGAACTTGATAAATTAATTAAAAAATGGTTTGCTGATGAAAAGTAAGTCAGGAAAAGGATCAGCGTCATTCCAGAAAATCAAGTAGAAAAGCGCTGAAAAGTTCAACTCATGTTGAACTTTTTTCCTGTTTTGTATGAAGGCAAAAAAAAGGAGAATGTCATGTTTGATTTTAAAGATGTAATACCTCAGATGCCCTTTATTCTAGAAGGACTTAAGGTCACGCTTTCTATAGTAGTGGTATCCCTTTTACTTGGATTTATCTTAGGAATTTTATTAACGCTTTGTAAAATTAGTGTGTTTAAACCGCTCATTTGGCTTGCAGATTTTTATACGTCAATTTTCCGAGGCACACCGCTTGTGCTTCAATTGCTCATTATTTATTTTGGTCTGCCTCAGCTTCTTGGGTTTCAAATCGACCAATACTGGGCTGCTGTAGCGGCCTTTTCACTCAACTCGGCGGCATACGTATCTGAAATTATTCGTGCGGGTATTAATGCCATTGATAAAGGTCAAAAAGAAGCAGCCGTTGCTTTAGGCATCCCTTATGCTAAAATGATGAAGGACTTATTGCTTCCGCAGGCGTTTAAGAATATTTCACCTGCACTTGTGAATGAAACGATTACACTGACAAAAGAATCAGCGATTGTAACAGTCATCGGACTGGGTGATGTCATGAGACGAGCCTATCAAGCAGGGGCTGTCACGTATAATTATCTTGAACCGCTTATTTTTGCGGGTCTTATCTATTATGTCATCGTGCTTGTTCTCACCTTTGTCGGCAAATCGGTGGAAAGGAAGTTAAAATCAAATGATTAAAATAGAGAAACTCACAAAATCTTTTGGTAAAAACGAAGTTTTAAAGGGGATCGACACCACCATTAAAGAAGGGGAAGTTGTTGCGGTTATTGGACCATCTGGTTCAGGAAAATCGACGTTCCTCCGCTGTATGAATTTACTTGAAAAGCCGACTTCTGGTGTCATTACAATTAAGGACACCGAAATCACCAATCCAAAAACGAATGCACTAAAAGTGCGTGAGAACATCGGAATGGTGTTTCAGCATTTCCATCTCTTCCCGCATAAAACCGTGCTGGAAAATATCACGTATGCGCCAATGAATGTGAAGAATCAATCGAAGGAAGACAGTATCAAGCAAGCTGAAGACCTGCTGAAAAAGGTAGGGCTTTTAGAGAAAAAAGATGATTTCCCTAACCGTTTGTCCGGCGGTCAAAAGCAGCGTGTGGCGATTGCGCGTGCGCTTGCGATGACACCAGACATTATGCTGTTTGACGAACCAACGTCTGCTCTAGATCCAGAAATGGTCAAGGAAGTATTAGAAGTCATGAAAGAGCTGGCTCAATCTGGAATGACACTCGTCATCGTCACACATGAAATGGGCTTTGCAAAAGAAGTGGCTGACCGCGTGATCTTTATGGATGATGGGAAAATTGTAGAGGATGCAAACCCTGTGCAATTTTTTGAATCACCGTCTTCACAGCGTGCGCAAGACTTCTTACAAAAAATATTATAAAGAAATAAGAGAAGGAGACTTAACATCTCCTTCTTTTTTTGATTATAATGGGGAAAGTAAAAAAAGTTCATCATTTCACAAAAATGAATGGAAACAAGACAGAAAAGAGTGAATCACATCATGTTTAAAATCGGCTACCGAACGCTGAAAACAGCATTAGGAACAGCGATCGCTATTTATATTGCACAATTGCTTGGTTTGCAAAATTATTCAGCTGCCGGGATTATTACGATCCTGTGTATTCAGGTGACAAAGAAAAGATCCCTCTTAGCATCGGGAGCCCGCTTTGCAGCATGCAGTCTTGCTATTTTATTTTCTTATTTATTTTTCGATCTGATTGGGTATCATCCTTTTGTGATCGGTTTGATGCTGCTTGTCTTTATTCCGACAACGGTTTTGCTTCGAATTAAAGAAGGGATTGTCACAAGTTCAGTCATCATTCTCCATTTATACATGTCTGGCGGGATTACCCTGCATCTCATTTGGAATGAACTGCTGCTGATTACCATTGGTGTAGGGGTAGCGCTGATTATGAACCTCTATATGCCAAGTGTTGATAAAAAACTCAAACGCTACAGCGAACAGATTGAAGCCAACTTTGCTAAAATCTTTGAGGAAATCGAGCAATACTTAATGACAGGGAAACAAGACTGGACAGGAAAAGAAATACCAGAGACACATCAATTGATCAAAGAAGCGAAAGCTCTTGCATATCGTGATGTTGAAAACCATGTATTAAGACATGAAAACCTGTATTACCATTATTTCAACATGAGACAAAAGCAATTTGAAATCATTGAGCGTGTGCTGCCCAAAATTACGTCGATTTCTGTCACAACGGAGCATGGACAAATCATTGCAGAATACATTAGAGACTTACGCGAACATATTCACCCAGGGAACACAGCGCATAAGTTTTTAAGACGTCTCATTGATATGAAAGAAGAGTTCGAAGCACTTCCGCTCCCGCAAACAAGAGAAGAATTTGAGGCAAGAGCGGCACTCTTTCATTTCCTCGGTGAAATGGAACAATATTTAGTACTGAAAAGCTATTTTAAAGGGATGAAAGAATAGAGACGCATGAGTTCCTCCTTCATTGGTCAATCTAATGAAAAAGGAGGAGCCTATGCGTCTTTTATTTTATACCGTACTGACCATGTCCCTTTCACCTATCTGGCCGCTTGGACAAAACCCGCTTCCAGGTGACCCGTTTGTCATTATTAATAAACAAACGAATGAACTTGCCTTCATTGATCAAGGAAAAATCCAAAAAGTATATCCTGCTTCAACAGGAAAAACAGCGGATTTAACGCCAGAAGGTGAATTTACGATTATGATCAAAGCGAAAGATCCCTATTACAGAAGAAAGAATATTGAAGGCGGTGCGAAGAATAATCCTCTTGGGCGAAGATGGATTGGATTTGATGCACGAGGAACAGATGGCAGAACCTACGGAATTCACGGAACGAGTGACGAAACTTCGATTGGGAAATTTATCACAGCAGGCTGTGTAAGGCTTCATAATCAAGATGTAGAGCTATTGTTTGATCAGCTTCCAATTGGTACAAAGGTATGGATTACAACATCAAGCGATTCCTTTGAAAAGCTTGCCAAAGACAAACAGGCCATTCGTTGATATCGCGAATCACCTGCTTGTCTGCTTTTATTCAAACCTTATAAAAAGGCTGCTGCTCCTGCTAAAAGTGAAGAAACTAACAGCAGGCTAATCATAAGCAATACCATAAATTTCATGAATTTTTGAGACATATCGCACCCCTATAACCGAAGATTTTTGCGACAAGCGCACTTGTCTTTATTTTATCTGGTTTTTTCATATGCGACAAGTGATCAGCAAAGGAAGTGAACGGATGAATCAAATCGATCATATTGCCATTGCCGTCTTTTCTATTAAAGAAACATCTCAAACGCTTCATCAGCTATTTAACTGGCATTTTTCAGACATACAAGAGATTCCTGAGCAGGAGATTAAAGCGTCCTTCGCTTCACTTGATAATCTGCACATTGAATTAATTGAGCCCATCTCAGCCCGCAGTAAACTACATACCTTTTTAACAAAAAGAGGAGAGGGTCTTCATCATATTGCGTTAAAGTCAAATGACATTCAAACGGATCTTAGCCGTCTCGATCACCTTGGCGTGCAGCTTCTCCAAAAAACAGCACAGATGGGCGCCAGCGGAAAGCAGATTGCCTTTATTTCACCTAAAGAAACGTCAGGTGTGTTATTTGAATTGTGCGGGTCCTTGAAAGGAGAGAAATATTGCGATGAATGAATCGTTCAATGACTTGTCTGAATGGCGGAATAAAGCGTTAATGGGCGGCGGCGAAAAACGAGCAGCGGCTCACAGAAGCAAAGGAAAGCTGACGGTTCGAGAGCGGCTGCATGAACTTCTTGACGAGGGCAGCTTGATGGAAATTCAGTCATTTGCAACAGGCGGTCTGTCAGAGCATGTTGGTGACGGCGTCGTCATTGGAACGGGACTCATTCACGGTAAGCCTGTCTGTGTTTATGCACAAGATGCAACCGTATATGGGGGCTCATTAGGCGAAATGCATGCGAAAAAAATTGCCTCTTTGATGGATCTGGCAGCTAAAAATCAGATGCCGGTCATCGGTCTAAAAGACTCAGGTGGTGCGAGAATTCAAGAGGGTGTGGTATCATTAGAAGGATACGGACAGATTTTTAAACGGAATGTGCTGTACTCTGGTCGAATCCCGCAAATATCAGTTATTTTAGGCTCATGTGCTGGAGGTGCAGTTTATTCTCCTGCATTGACTGATTTTGTCTTCATGACAGAGCAAACAGCTCATATGTTTTTAACTGGTCCGAAAGTAATAGAAAAGGCAACAGGAGAAACGGTCTGTCCTGACCGTCTTGGCGGTGCAAGTGTTCAGCATCAGACGAGCGGGAATGTGCACTATACTGGGAAAGATGAGAAGGACGTGTTAGAAGCGGTTCGAACTCTTTTAACGTACATACAAACGAAACAGCAGGCTGTCACACGCGCTGGGACGCGAAAGCATGATACCGCCGATCCAGGCAGCATCTTGCCAAAGGATCCATCACGCACTTATGATGTCAAACAAGTGGTGACAGCGATAACCGATCCAGACTCATTCTTTGAAACGCAGCCTTGTTTCTCAAAAAATATTGTCACAGGTTTTGCCAGATTACAAGGAGCCTCCATTGGTGTTGTTGCCAATCAGCCAAAGGTGCTGGCAGGCAGCCTTGATCTTGACGCTGCCGATAAAGCGGCCAGGTTTATTCGATTTTGCGATGCGTTTCATATTCCGATCTTAACCCTTGTGGACGTTCCTGGTTTTTTACCAGGAGAAAAAGCCGAGCATGCGGGAATTATCCGCCATGGGGCAAAGCTTTTATATGCGTACGCTGAAGCAACTGTTCCAAAAATCACTGTGATTTTAAGAAAGGCGTTTGGCGGTGCATATGTCGCGATGAATAGCAAGGGCTTAGGCGCTGACTTTGTTTATGCATGGCCAGAAGCCGAAATTGATGTCATGGGGAAAACGTTCGCAGACGAAATCGTTCATCCTGCTTCGCGCAAGTCTGAAAACAAACCAAGTGTATGGAAAGCGGCTCAGGCAGGTCTGATAGACGATATTTTTATGCCAGCTGAAACGAGAGAGCGATTGATCCGCTCATTTGATGTGCTTCGCAGTAAGGAAGAAGATAGACCGTTAAAAAAGCATGGCAACATGCCGCTATAAGAGGAGGAGCATCATCATGATCAATGAAAAACGCCTACTAGACGAATTTTTAGAATTAGTTCAGATTGATTCAGAAACCAAACACGAAGAGAAAATTGTTGAAGTATTAAAAGAAAAATTCTCGCAGCTTGGTCTAAAAGTGATTGAAGACGATTCAAAAGCGGCAACAGGCCACGGTGCAGGCAATCTTGTCTGTACTTTAGAAGGGAATCAAGAGGCAGATACAATTTATTTCACTTCTCATATGGATACAGTTGTACCAGGGAATGGCGTAAAACCAGTCATTGAGGACGGCTATGTGAAAACAGATGGAACAACGATTCTTGGTGCTGACGATAAAACAGGACTTGCTGCTATGTTTGAGGCGATCCGCGTGCTGAAAGAGAAAAATTTACCGCATGGAACAATTGAATTTGTGATCACAGCAGGCGAGGAATCAGGACTTGTTGGAGCAAAAGCGTTAGATCCGAATTTGATGACAGCGAAATACGGCTATGCCCTTGATTCAGATGGCAAGGTTGGTACGATTATTGTAGCTGCACCAACACAGGCAAAAGTACGCGCAACGATTTACGGAAAAACCGCTCACGCAGGTGTCGCGCCAGAAAAAGGTGTGTCTGCGATTACCATTGCATCAAAAGCAATTGCCAGCATGCCGCTTGGCCGGATTGATGAAGAAACAACGGCGAATATCGGCCGTTTTGAAGGCGGAACACAAACGAATATTGTGTGCGATCAAGTCGATATTTTGGCGGAAGCACGCTCTTTAGAACCAGCAAAAATGGAAGCTCAAGTAGCGAAGATGAAAGAAGCTTTTGAAAAAACCGCTAAAGAAATGGGCGGAAGTGCCGATGTACAAATTGACATCATGTATCCAGGCTTCAAATTCTCACACGGCGATCAAGTCGTAGAAGTGGCGAAAAAAGCGGCAGCAAAAATTGGCCGTCCTTCAGAACTGCAGACGAGCGGCGGAGGCAGTGATGCAAACGTCATTGCAGGCAACGGCGTCCCAACTGTCAACCTAGCTGTTGGATATGAAGATATTCATACGAAAAATGAGAAAATGCCGATTGAAGAATTAGTCAAAACAGCTGAAATGGTTCTCGCCATTATCGAAGAAACGACAAATCCATCGTAAAGGCAGGAGACTCTGTGAGCACGCAAAAGATTATTATTTTTCAGGTGGGGCAAGAGGAGTTTGGCATCAGTGTAGAGCATATTCGTTCGATTGAGAAGGTCCCTTACTTACAAGAAGTATCGAACCTTCCAAAAGAAATTAAAGGGCTGATGTCATTAAGAGGAGAGGTCATTCCTGTCAGTGATACAGGCGTGATGCTTCACGGAAAGCCTCTTGATGTGAACGAGCAGTCCAAGGTGCTGCTATTTGAAGTAAACGATCAAATGATTGGCTGTCTTGTCTCAGATGCAAAAGATATCATCGATATCGAGCAAAGCGAGATCAAGCCATTTCATATGAACACGAAGGCCTCTGAATATTTCTTCGGCGTTGTGGAGAGAGAAAACAAAATGATTTTACAAGTGGACCCAAATAAGTTCCTTGGGAAAATTGAGGACCTCGATCAATTGCCAGACCGGTTGAAAGAAGAATTGGCATAATGAAAAACCCCTTATCTAAAGATAAGGGGTTTATTTTTATTCAGCAGCTGGTTTGGCTTGTTCGTTAGCCGCAGCTTTCGTTTTTGATTTTTGGTACATGACATTTAAAATAATCGTTTGAATCGTGAGTAATAGTCCGCTTGTCATCCAGTATAAAGGAAGAGCAGCGGGTGCATTGATTGAAAGAAACAGCATCATGATTGGGAAAATCATGCCCATTACTTTCGCTTGCTTCAGCGCAGCCTCTGTCTGAGTGCCTGATTGCTTCGCATATTTTTGTGTGACATAAAATTGCAAGAAATACATAGCCCCTGCAAAGACTGCCACCAATAAATCGGTTTGTCCCAAGTTAAACCATAAGAACGTATGAGTTGCGATCTCAGGTGTTGAGCGGATCGCCGAGTAAAAGCCAAGAACAATTGGAATTTGAATCAGCATAGGCAGACAGCCCATCGCCAGCGGGTTCACATTGTTCTCTTTATATACTTTCATCATTTCCATTTGCAGTTCTTTTTGTTTTTCAGGATCTTTTGTTTTCTTCAGTTTGCTTTGTATTTGGTCAATCTGAGGTTTCACCAGTGCCATTTTTTCCTGCATGACTCGTTGCTTCTTAAATTGGTTCGCAAAAAGCGGGAAAATCAGCAGGCGGACAATCAAGGTGACGAACATAATGGATAAACCATAATCATCATGGAAAAAGTTCGCAAGCCAAATGATCAGCTCAGAAAAAGGCTGAACAAAATAATGATGGAAAAACCCATCAGAGCTCGTATTCGTTTGCGCACTCGCTGCAAATGCAGGTGACGCAATCATCATCAAACATAAAGTCGTAAAAACAGTCAATAAACGTTTCAATTCGTTTCCTCCTCATGATTAAAAAAATTTAATTAGTGAGAGGAAGCGAATGGTCTTCATCATCATTTGATGATCTTTTCATTCGAATGACTTTACTAATCCAAGTTGTAATGCGATCGTATATGATAAACAGAAAGTCTGTTCGATTCAAGCAAGATGCGTCCAACTCTTCCAAACGATGTCCACCAAGGTGTTCGTTCATACGGCAGTCTTTTAGTAAAAACGCAATGCCGATGGCCGTCAGCGCTGGAAGAATAATCGTAAAGAATTCAACAAGGAAAAAGACTTCATTGAATGTATCAATAATCATGATTATCACATCCATTTCATTACTCACAGTGTACTATACACATGGTTAAATGTCTAACACAACCACGTGTTTTCTCTATTAAATAAAATTCCTTATTTTGTATAAAATAGTAAATGTCATCCAAACTTCATATTTCCTATCCTATAATGAGGGGGATAAAAGAAATGGAGGTTTTGAATATGACAAGTATTTACCCAAAGTTTCGAGCAGCTGCCGTGCAAGCAGCACCTGTCTACTTAAATTTGGAAGCAAGCGTTGAGAAATCATGTGAACTGATCGACGAGGCAGCTTCAAATGGTGCAAAGCTTGTGGCATTCCCAGAAGCATTTTTACCTGGTTATCCTTGGTTTGCTTTTATTGGTCATCCAGAATATACGAGAAAGTTCTATCATGAATTATATAAAAATGCCGTTGAAATCCCTAGCTTAGCCATTCAAAAAATAAGTGAGGCAGCAAAAAGAAATGAAACGTACGTTTGTATATCATGCAGTGAAAAAGATGGCGGCTCTCTCTATTTAGCTCAGCTTTGGTTTAATCCAAATGGGGATTTAATAGGAAAACACCGGAAAATGAGAGCTTCTGTAGCAGAAAGACTCATTTGGGGGGATGGAAGTGGAAGTATGATGCCGGTCTTTCAAACTGACATTGGAAACCTTGGCGGATTGATGTGCTGGGAGCATCAAGTCCCGCTTGATCTTATGGCGATGAATGCTCAAAATGAGCAAGTACATGTAGCCTCTTGGCCAGGTTATTTTGACGATGAAATTTCAAGCAGATATTATGCCATCGCGACACAGACATTTGTGCTGATGACATCATCTATATATACGGAAGAAATGAAAGAAATGATTTGTTTAACGCAGGAGCAAAGAGATTACTTTGAAACATTTAAGAGCGGGCATACGTGCATTTACGGGCCGGACGGGGAACCGATCAGTGATATGGTTCCTGCTGAAACGGAAGGAATTGCTTACGCTGAAATTGATGTAGAAAGAGTCATTGATTACAAGTATTATATTGATCCGGCTGGACACTACTCCAATCAAAGTTTGAGTATGAATTTTAATCAACAGCCCACTCCGGTTGTGAAACATTTACATCATCAAAAAAATGAAGTATTCACATATGAGGACATTCAATATCAACATGGTATACTTGAAGAAAAAGTGTAAATGGACGTGGAACCTTCTCTTTTTTAGAGAAGGTTTTTTTGAGGAAAGATGAAATAAATCAATGTATAATTGAGCGTAAAAGGGATCCATCATGTTTGATATATTAAAAAACAGCTGATCAAAATACAGGTAGACAAGAAAATGGGGTTATGCCAATGTCAAATATTATTTTTCATATAGACATGAATGCTTTTTATGCCAATGTAGAAATGGCGTATGATCCTTCTTTGCGAGGGAAACCTTTAGCCATCAGCGGAAATGCAAAAGAGCGTAAAGGGATTGTTGTGACGTGCAGCTACGAGGCAAGAGCACTAGGTGTGAAGCCCCCGATGCCTTTGTGGGAGGCGAAGCGGCTATGTCCGGGACTCATTGTCCGCACACCGAACTTTGACCGGTACCGCAGCTCCTCACAAGAGATGTTTACAATACTAAGAGAATACAGTGATTTAGTCGAACCTGTATCGATTGATGAGGGCTATATTGATTTAACACATACGCCATATGCCGAGCATGCGGTAAAAACGGCTCATGATATTCAAACAAGGCTTGTAGAGGAACTGATGCTTCCTTCAAGTATCGGCATTGCACCGAATAAATTTTTAGCGAAAATGGCGTCTAATTGGAAAAAGCCAATGGGCATCACCATATTGCGTAAACGAGATGTTCCGAACATGCTCTGGCCGCTCCCTGCTGGTGATATGCACGGGGTTGGACAAAAAACGGCAGAGAAATTAAAAAAAATCGGAATTCATACCATTGAAGACTTAGCGAAAGCGAATGAGTATACGCTAAAAGAATTGCTTGGCATTAATGGACCGAGATTAAAGCAAAAGGCGAATGGTGAACATGACGGCATCGTAGACCCAGAAAGAATATACGAATTTAAATCCGTCGGCAATTCATCTACTCTGCCTCATGATTCTGATGATTCAGATGAACTTGTCACGTTAATTGATAAGCTGTCACAATCTGTGAGTGTAAGGTTAAGGAGAAAAGAAGTGATGGCGAACCGGCTGCTCATCATGATTCGGTATGCAAGCTGGAAAAATATCACGCGAAGTGTCATGCTTACGAATCCAACGGATCGAAAGGAAGACATATTTGAAGCGGCAAAGCAGTTATTCCTTAAACATTGGAATGACCAGCCAGTGAGGCTCTTAGGTGTGACGGGGACAGACCTTGTCGAACGAAAAGCAGCTGTTAAACAGCTTGATTTATTTTCATATACAGAAGATGCAAAAGAAGAGCCTCTCCAAACCATTTTAGATGGACTGAAAGAAAAATATGGAAAGTCATTGGTGCAAAGAGGGATCACTATTAAGGAAAAAGAGAGCAAAACAAGCGGGACAAGTTTTAATAAAGATTTTTTTCAGGACGAAAGAGGAAATGACTAGCCTGAAAACTTGATAAAAGAGGTGATGTTGTGGTAATTTCAAAGGGTACATCATTTCAGCAGTAATCAATATAGTGTGTTAGAAGGGACGTCAGAATTATGTCAAAACAACAAATCGGTGTGGTTGGACTAGCCGTTATGGGGAAAAACCTTGCCCTCAATATTGAAAGCCGCGGTTTCTCCGTATCCGTTTATAACAGATCTAGCAGCAAAACAGAAGAGTTTCTTCAAGAAGCAGAAGGAAAAAACGTTGTTGGCACATACAGCATCGAAGAATTTGTTCAGTCGCTTGAAACACCGCGTAAAATTCTTTTAATGGTAAAAGCTGGTGCAGCAACGGATGCAACCATTCAATCATTACTTCCTCACCTAGAGAAAGGTGACATTTTAATTGATGGTGGAAATACATATTACAAGGATACACAAAGACGTAACCAAGAGCTTGCAGAAAGTGGTATTCACTTCATTGGTACAGGTGTTTCCGGCGGTGAAGAAGGCGCGCTAAAAGGTCCTTCCATCATGCCAGGCGGTCAAAAAGAAGCGCATGAGCTAGTGAAACCAATTTTAGAAGCGATCTCTGCGAAAGTAGATGGCGAGCCTTGTACAACGTATATCGGCCCAGATGGAGCAGGACATTATGTCAAAATGGTTCATAACGGTATCGAGTACGGAGATATGCAATTGATCTCTGAATCATACTTTATCTTGAAGCATGTTGCTGGATTATCAGCAGGGGAGCTTCATGAAGTATTCTCAGAGTGGAATAAAGGCGAGCTTGACAGCTATTTAATCGAAATTACAGCTGACATTTTCACAAAAGTGGATGAGGAAACAAACCAGCCGCTTGTGGATGTGATCTTAGATAAAGCTGGTCAAAAAGGAACTGGAAAATGGACAAGCAAAAGCTCACTTGATCTAGGTGTCCCGCTTCCAATCATTACTGAGTCTGTTTTTGCGCGCTACATTTCAGCAATGAAAGATGAGCGTGTGGAAGCAAGTCAATTGATCGAAGGTCCAGAGCCAGCACAATCAGCTGAGAATAAACAAGAGCTGATCGAAGCAGTTAGAAAAGCCCTATTCATGAGTAAAATCTGCTCTTACGCACAAGGCTTTGCGCAAATGAAAGCAGCGTCTGATGAATATAACTGGGATTTGAAATACGGTGAAATTGCGATGATCTTCCGCGGCGGATGTATCATTCGTGCAGCCTTCTTACAACAAATTAAAGAAGCGTATGACCGTAATCCTGAACTGAAAAACCTATTGCTTGATCCATACTTTAAGGATATTGCTCAAAACTATCAATCATCACTTCGTAAAGTCATTTCACTTGCAGTGGAACAAGGAGTGCCTGTTCCTTCATTCTCAAGTGCACTTGCTTACTTTGATAGCTATCGCACAGCTGTCCTTCCAGCGAATTTAATTCAAGCACAGCGTGACTATTTCGGTGCACATACGTATGAGCGTACAGATAAAGAAGGCGTATTCCATACTGAATGGATGAAATAAATAGAGAACGACTGAAAAACCTTGCCTTTGGTAAGGTTTTTTTGTTTGTATCTTTTCGGCTAAAAATGTGAAAAAGAGGGATGCTATGTAAAAAAGACAAGAAAGTAGGGATAGAAGTGGGCATCTTATATGCACTTCTCCCAGCGATATTTTGGGGAAGTATTGTTCTCATCAGTGTCAAACTAGGCGGGAATGCGTATCAGCAAACCCTTGGCATTACGCTCGGCGCGTTTTTATTTTCGATTGCAGCCTTTTTCATCAAAATGCCAGAGCTGACACCGCTTATTTTTGCGGTTTCCGTCATTTCAGGCATCTTCTGGAGTATTGGACAAATGAATCAGCTTTCAAGTGTTGCTTTTCTCGGTGTGTCTAAAGCGGTTCCCTTATCAACGGGCATGCAGCTTGTGAGCACAACGCTATTTGGCGTCATGGTCTTCAAAGAATGGCAGACGATGACGGTCATACTCATTGGTTCTTGCGCCATTTTACTGATCATTGCAGGTGTTGTGATGACATCGCTCGGCCAAAAAAAGAATGGCGGCGGGAATGGCAGAGGCAATTTTAAAAAAGGGATCATTATTCTGCTCATCTCAACTGTTGGCTACGTCGGATATGTCGTCATTTTAAGATGGTTTGATATTGATGGCTGGTCTGCACTTGTCCCGCAATCCGTCGGTATGCTGCTTTCATCCTTAGCGATTAGTTTAAAACAGGACCCATTTAGTAAATATACGTTTAGAAATATCATTGCCGGTCTTGTTTGGTCAACAGGAAATCTTGGGCTGCTTTTGGCCATTCCATTAATCGGCGTAGCCGTAAGCTTTTCGATGTCACAAACAGGGATTGTCATCTCAACACTAGGCGGCATTTATTTATTAAAAGAGAAAGCATCTAGAACAAGCTTTGTCATTGCAGGCTGCTTGATGATTATTGCAGGCGGTGTGCTGCTAGGCTTTACAAAATAGGAGGTTACACGAATGTATCCAGATTTAGAAGGAAAAACAGTTCTGATTACAGGTGCAGGTACAGGGATTGGCCAAGCGATGGCCCGCCGATTTGGACAAGAAAAAGCCAATGTGGTGATTAATTACTTCTCTGATAAAGAAAATCCGGATGATACCATTGCAGAAATTCAAAAGCATGGCGGACAGGCTGTGAAAATCAAGGGAGACGTATCAAAGGAAGAGGATATGCAGGCGATGATTGATAAAGCCGTTGATACATTCGGCAGTCTTGATGTGATGATCAATAACGCAGGCATTGAAAATGAAGTACCCTCTACAGAAATGACGCTGGATAATTGGAACAAAGTAATGTCTACCAATTTAACAGGCATGTTTCTAGGGTGCCGTGATGCACTGAAGTATATGACAGATCATGGGATAGAAGGCTCGATCATTAATATGTCGTCGGTTCATCAGCAAATTCCTTGGCCTCATTTCGTGCATTATGCAGCCAGTAAAGGAGGCGCAAAGCTTTTGACAGAAACATTGGCGCTTGAATATGCCCCTAAAAAAATCCGTGTAAACAGCATTGCACCAGGCGCCATTGATACCCCGATTAATGCGGAGAAATTCGATGATCCAGCATTGAAAAAAGGCGTGATTGAGCTGATTCCAATCGGCTATATTGGAAAGCCGGAAGAAGTGGCAGCATGTGCTGTCTGGCTGGCATCAAAAGAAGCGAGCTATGTCACAGGCTTGACGTTATATGTAGACGGCGGCATGACTAAGTATCCTGGGTTCCAGGCAGGAAAAGGATAAGACAATGAAGACAAATTAGCGTGTAGACAAACCCTCGCATTCGGTGTCAGGTTTGCGCTCCGGTGCTCACGAATGTCAAATTCGCTCCGCTCCTGCCCAGACCGCAAAGGTTTTCTATCACGCTGAAAAGAAGACAAAGGGTTAAAATCAAGCATTTTAGCCCTTTGTCAACAATCTGAACGAGCGTAAAATACGCTCTTTTTTTATATTAAATACATACAAATGAAATTAAATGTCTAGACATTTAAAAATAAAAATATATAATATTAATTGGAAGCGCTTTTATTACAACAATGGGGTGAGAGAAATGAAACGTATTTTATTAGCATGCAGTTCGGGAATGTCTACGAGTTTACTAGTGACAAAAATGAAAGCACATGCCGATTCAATTGGGGACGAAGCAGAAATTTGGGCAGTTGGTCAAGATCAAGCAAAAAAAGAAATGGCGAATGCAGATGTTGTGTTAATCGGACCGCAAATGAGCTTTTTAAAAGGAGACCTCCAAAAAGAAGCAACAAAATACGGGATTGAGGTAGAGGTCATTGATATGCAGGCATACGGGCTTGCCGATGGACAAAAAGCATATGAACAGGCACTTACATTGATGGGGGAATCTTAAAGGATGGAAAAGAAAACACTCGAAGGGCTCACGGAGGAACAAGTGAGCTTTCAATTGATCTTACACAGCGGGAATGCACGCAGCAAATTGCTTCAGGCTCTGAAACAATATCGAGAAGGTCTAGAAGAAGAAGCTTTTAGTCATATGAAAGAAGCGGAAGAAGATTTACGGCTTGCACATGACATCCATTTTCAACTCGTGCAGAAAGAGGCAGGCGGAGAAACAACATCCTTTTCCTTATTGCTCATGCACGCTGAAGATCATTTAATGTCGACCATTACCATCAAGGAGCTTGTGGGAGAGCTTCTGCCGATATTCCAATCGCTTAAACAATAAAGGGTGTAAACAAGGGGGGAAACCAATGTTTGATAAAATAAGTGCCATTTTGGTTCCGATTGCTGGGAGATTGAACAACAACCGATATTTAGGCGTATTACGTGATGCCTTTATGCTTGCGTTCCCGCTCACCATCTTTGGTTCCATTATGGTTGTGCTGATGAATTTGCCATTTTTAGATAGAATCATGAGTAAAACCGTACTGGAGGGCGTCCAGTCTGCACTGAATATCGCACCAAGTGCGACCATCAGCATTATGAGTGTGTTTGTTGTATTTGGGATTGGCTACTATTTATCAAAAAGCTATGATGTAGAAGCTGTCTTTGGCGGCGTGATTGCTTTAGCCTCTTTCTTGCTTCTAACTCCGTTTTTACTAGAACAAGAAGGCGGTGCAACGATTGCAGGCGTTATCCCAGTTGATCGTTTAGGTGCAAAGGGGATGTTCCTAGGAATGATCACAGGCTTTTTGTCTGCTGAAATTTATCGTTATTTTGTCCAAAAGAAATTTGTGATCAATATGCCGCAAGGGGTTCCGCCAGCTGTTTCCAAGTCTTTTGCTGCACTGATCCCGGCTACTTTGACACTTACAACCTTTTTGCTCATTAATATCATCATTACACAAGGCTTCAAAACAAATATGCATGATTTGATTTATCATGCCATTCAGGCGCCGCTTGTCGGTCTTGGAAGCGGTATTATTCCGACGTTGATCGCTGTTTTCTTTATACAAATTCTTTGGTTCTTTGGGCTTCATGGCCAAATTATTATCAACTCTGTCATGGATCCGATTTGGAATACATTGTCCATTCAAAACCTAGAGAGCTACACAAAAACAGGTGAGGTTCCTAATATCATCAGCAAGCAGTTTATTGAAATCTATACGGTTGGAATGGGTGGAACCGGTATGACGCTTGCTGTTGTGTTTACGATTTTAATTTTCCTGAAAAGTAAGCAATTAAAACAAGTAGCCAAGCTAGGCTTAGGACCAGGATTATTTAACGTCAATGAACCGATTATCTTCGGTTTACCGATTGTCATGAATCCGCTTATTCTCATTCCGTGGATTTTGGCGCCAATGGTCATTACATGTATTACTTATTTTGCGATGGCATCAGGCATTGTACCGCCGCCGACAGGCGTGAATATCCCATGGACAGTGCCGATCTTTATTAGCGGAATGATGGCAACAAATTCACTAGCGGGCGGTCTGCTTCAGTTGTTTAACCTGATGATTGTGTTTGTCATTTGGTTCCCGTTCCTGAAATTTATTGACCGTATGAATGTGAAAAATGAAAAAATAACGACAACTGAAAAAACGAAGGCAGCAAACATCAAAGGTGAAGGAGACTCAATACATGTCGATGGAAACTAACAAGCAATCATATACATTTCCAGAAGGTTTCTGGTGGGGATCTTCTGCTTCTGCGACGCAAACAGAAGGCAGCGTCCCCGGCGATGGAAAGGGACCGAACATTTGGGATCATTGGTTTGAACAAGAGCCAACTCGTTTTTTTGATGGCGTAGGACCAGACGTGACATCTCAATTTTATCGAAAATATAAAGAGGATATCCGTCTCATGAAAGAAATTGGCCACAATTCATTTCGGCTGTCGATTTCATGGTCACGCCTTTTACCAGAAGGAACAGGTGCTGTGAATGAAGAAGCGGTATCTTTTTATAATGATGTGATCAATGAACTGATTGCACATGATATCGAGCCGTTTGTGAACCTATACCATTTCGATATGCCAATGGCACTGCAGGAGAAAGGCGGCTGGGTGAACAGACAGGTGGTCGATGATTATGTGAGCTATGCAACATTATGCTTCCAATTATTTGGCGACCGGGTGAAAAAATGGTTTACCCATAACGAACCGATTGTTCCTGTAGAAGGCGGATATATGTATAGCTTTCATTATCCAAACGAAGTTGATTTCCAAAAGGCTGTACAGGTCGGTTTTCATGAACTTTTATCAAATGCGAAGGCGATTGCGGCTTATAAAAAGCTGCAACAAGGCGGTAAGATTGGCATCATCCTAAACCTGACTCCTTCGTACCCGCGAAGCCAGCATCCGCGCGATGTAGAAGCAGCAGAGGTGGCCGATGCTTTCTTTAACCGTTCCTTCTTAGATCCTGCGGTGAAGGGGCATTTCCCGGAAAAGCTAGTAGAAGTCTTAAAGAAAGAAGGCTTTATGCCAAGTATGGAAGAAGGGGACCTTGAGCTCATTCGAGAGAATACGATTGATCTTCTTGGCATCAACTATTATCAGCCAAGAAGAGTGAAAGCGAAAGAGCATATGCCGCATCCTCAAGCACCATTTATGCCGAACCATTATTTTGATTCTTTTGAGATGCCGGGAAGAAAAATGAATGTGTACCGAGGCTGGGAAATCTATGAAAAGGGCATTTACGACATATTGAAAAAAGTCCAAACAGACTATGATAATATTGAATGCTTTATTTCTGAAAATGGAATGGGCGTCGAAGGAGAAGAGCGGTTTAAGGATGAAGAAGGAATGATTCATGACGATTACCGCATTGACTTTATTTCTGAGCATCTCAAATGGGTGCATCAAGCCATTCAAGAAGGAAGCAATGTGAAAGGCTATCATCTATGGACCTTTATGGACAACTGGTCCTGGTCGAATGCATATAAAAATCGTTATGGATTTGTCTCAGTTGATCTTCAAAAAGACGGGAAACGAACGATTAAGAAAAGCGGATACTGGTTTCAATCCGTTTCAAAGAATAACGGTTTTTAATCAAAATACTTGCTCTTTCCTTGAAAAGAGCAAGTATTTTTCTTATGTGACGGTAAGTGGATGAAACAAAAATGGCTGGCACCTTTTAAGCTCACATCCCTTAGTGTAAAATGAGAGGAAGGCTAAAAAACGCCATATTTCCTTCTAGAATAAAGCGCTATGAAAAAACAAGTCAGTTGGTGGTGTGAGATGAAGAAGTACGAACTCATTTCAGAAGAAATCAGAAAACGAATAGGAACAGCCTATTATCCAGAAGATCAACCCATTCCAGATGAAAACTCGCTTGCCGCCGAATTTCAATGCAGCAGAATGACAATGAAACGTGCGCTTGATCTTCTCGTTGCAGAAGGTCTGCTCTTTAGAAAAAGAGGCCACGGTACATTTATTGTAAAGGCAGCGCTCAATCAAGGAGCAATCAATGTATCAGGCCATGAAAATAAAGGGTTCACAAAGGTCATGGCGGATAAAAACGTCACGACTCAAATCATTCATTTTGATGTCCATTTTCCAAGCGAAGAGGTGGCAGCCCATCTATCTATTGACTCAACCACACCTGTTTATGATATCATCCGGCTCCGTCTTGTGGATGAAGAGCCTTACGTATTAGAAAAAACGTTTATGCCTGTCAATCTCATTAAGGGCATAGATGAAGAAGTTCTACTGGGTTCTATCTATGGCTACATTTCAAATGAGCTTCATTTAAAAATAGCAGGTGCGCACAAGAAAATTAGGGCGGCTAAATCAGATCAGCTGGATCAGCAGTATTTAGGGTGTGACCCAACAGATCCTGTGCTTGAAGTCGAGCAGGTTGCTTATTTAAACGCAGGGCAGCCGTTTGAATACTCATTTAGCCATCATCGCTATGATAAATTTGACTTTTCAACGGTTGAAATCACGAAAACAGGACGTTAAAAAAAGAGCAGAACCCCCAAGGGAGACTGCTCTTTTTTCATTTGATTTTATATATTCCACCAATGGTATCCATCTTTTTCTAGAAGCTCATCAGCTTCTTTCGGTCCCATAGAACCAGCAGGATAATTTGGTTTTAATGTTTTGCTTTCTGCCCATTTCTCAGAAATCGGATCAACGAAGTTCCAAGAAAGTGCCACCTCGTCCCAGTGAGCAAAGTTTGTTGCATCGCCTAGCAAGCAGTCATGAATCAGCTTTTCATATGCTTCTGGGGTATTCATGATGTCGTTATAGTTTGTTTGGTAGTCAAGCTTAATCGGTTTCGCATACGTGCCGCCATCGAGCTTGCGAGCATTCAGGTGAAGGGTGATGCCTTCATCTGGCTGAATATGAATGACGAGTAAGTTTGGATGCATGGCATTTCCGTTTCCATAGTACAGGTTCATTGGAATGTCTTTAAATTGAACTACGATTTGAGTAGATTTCTTTTCTAACCGTTTTCCTGTTCGAATGTAAAATGGCACCCCGGCCCATCTAAAGTTATCAATCAGCAGTTTCCCTGCCACAAATGTTTCTGTGTTTGAGTTCGGGTCAACATTTTGCTCTTTCAGATAAGAAGGAACCTCGCTGCCATCAATCGTACCAGTATCATACTGTCCGCGGACAAAGAATTGATCGACCTCATCTTTAGAAAAAGGACGAAGAGCGCGCAATACTTTCCGTTTTTCGCTGCGGATTTCCTCTGTATTGAGTTTAATTGGCGGCTCCATTGCTAAAAGGGCAACCATTTGAAGCATATGGTTTTGGACCATATCTCTTAGTGCACCAGAATTTTCGTAATATCGAGCCCGGTCTTCAACCCCTAATGATTCACTGGATGTAATTTGAATGTTTGAGATATAGCGGTTTGTCCAAAGCGGTTCAAAGATAGCATTCGCAAAGCGGATGACCTCAATGTTTTGAACCATTTGTTTACCAAGGTAGTGGTCAATACGATAAATTTGATCTTCTGTGAATGCATCACGAATTTCTTCATTTAATGTTTTGGCACTTGGCAGATCATGCCCAAATGGCTTTTCAATGACAAGTCGTGACCAGCCGGTTGTTTCTGATACGCCCTCACTCTTTAGGAACTTCGCAATCGTTCCGAAGAATTCCGGTGCCATAGCTAAATAGAACATGCGGTTATTTGGAATACTGTACGTATCTTCAAGACCTGTTAGAAGCGTGTTAAGCGATTGATAGGAAGCAGGGCTTGATACGTCAAAATCGTGATAATAGAAATGTGAAATGAATTCTTCTGTTTTCGCTTCTGCATCATCAGAAGAAACAGATTCCTTTACCACAGCTCTGAGGTCCTCATGAGACCATGGACGGCGTCCAACTCCGACAACAGCGAATTGATCACCCAGCTTTCCGCTATGATAAAGTCTATGTATAGAAGGGTAGAGCTTGCGTTTGGCAAGGTCTCCTGTTGCGCCAAAAATGACAATGACTGCTTTAGGGTTGTTAGTTTCTGTATTCACGAGAAGTACCTCACTTTATTCGTAGCATTGTTGTAAAAACCGAGAATGTATGTACATTTTCTTTATTTTAAAGGTTCATTGTTCGTAAAGCAAACATTTGATTCGACTTTTTCTGCTCTCGTTTCACTTTTTTCAAAAATTCCGCTGAATTCACATTTACCTTGTCTTCATGTATTCTATATGAATGAAGATATTGTATACCGGCTTTAGGAGGAAAAGTAATGGAACTGCTCTTTTTAGGAACAGGTGCAGGCATTCCTGCAAAAACAAGAAACGTCACTTGCACAGCGCTAAAGCTTTTAGAAGAAAGAAATGCAGTGTGGCTTTTTGATTGCGGAGAAGCAACGCAGCACCAAATCTTACATACAACGATTAAACCGAGAAAGATCGAGAAAATATTTATCACACATATGCACGGTGATCATGTATATGGCCTTCCGGGACTCCTTGGCAGCAGATCCTTTCAAGGCGGGGAGGATGAATTGACGATCTATGGACCAAAGGGCATTAAGGCCTTTGTGAACGCAGCACTTTCAGCTACTCAAACGCATTTGACATATCCGCTGCATATCATAGAAATAGATGAAGGGGTCGTGTTTGAAGACGATACCTTTCAAGTAGAAGCAAGAAGAGTCTCTCACGGGATTCCAGCTTACGGCTATCGGGTTGTGGAAAAAGATATGCCTGGTTCATTAAAAGCCGAAGACCTAAAAGAAATCGGTGTAAAACCTGGACCTTTGTATCAGAAGTTGAAAAATGGGGAAACCGTGACACTCGAAGATGGAAGAACCATTGATGGAACCGATTATTTGGAACCCCCTAAAAAAGGGAGAATCGTTGCATTTTCAGGAGATACCCGTTTGTGCGAGAATATAACAAGGCTTGCCAAAAATGCGGATGTGTTAGTCCATGAAGCAACATTCGGTAAAGAAGATGCAGATTTAGCCTACAATTATTATCACAGTACAACAGAACAAGCAGCGAAAACAGCAGAGGAAGCAGGCGCAAAAAGGCTCATTTTGACCCATATAAGTGCACGTTACCAAGGAGAAGAGGCACTGAAACAACTGTTGAAAGAAGCCCGCGATATATTCCCGCTGACAGAAGCTGCACATGATTTCTCTTCTTTCCCCATTGAACGCACCCTGTAAAAATTGGATGAATCGTCAAAAAAAGTTGTGTGATTTTTTTGATATTTATGATGACGCTCTTTTTCAGGTAGTGGTAAAATGGTGAAGAAAAAACAAATGACGAATTAAACTATGAAGAATACGGGAGGCACAATCAAAGATGAGCGGTTTTACAGCATTAAGTGAAGCAGAATTGAATGACCTATATGTGGCACTACAAAATGAGTATGAAACTTACAAAAGTAAAAACTTGCACTTAGACATGTCTAGAGGGAAGCCTTCACCAAAACAGCTCGATTTGTCTATGGGCATGCTCGATGTTGTGACATCAAAGGATGCAATGACAGCTGAAGATGGCACAGATGTGCGAAACTATGGCGGCTTGACAGGCCTTCCTGAAACGAAGAAATTTTTTGCGGATGTACTCAATTTAAAGCCAGAACAAATCATCATCGGCGGTAATTCAAGCCTGAATATGATGCATGATACCATTGCACGTGCGATGACTCACGGCGTATGTGACAGCAAAACACCTTGGGGAGAGCTGCCAAAGGTAAAATTCCTTGCACCAAGCCCAGGGTATGATCGTCATTTTGCCATTTGTGAGCTATTTAACATAGAGATGATCACGGTCGATATGAAGGCTGATGGACCTGATATGGATCAGGTAGAAAAATTGGTCGCAGAAGATGAAGCGATTAAAGGCATTTGGTGTGTACCTAAATATAGCAATCCAGACGGTATTACGTATTCAGATGAAGTCGTTGACCGCCTAGCTTCAATGAAAACAAAAGCAGACGACTTCCGCATTTTTTGGGATGATGCATATGCAGTCCACCATCTAACGGATACACCTGATACGTTAAAAGATATTTTTCAAGCAATTGAAGAGGCAGGATACCCGAACCGTGTGTTTATGTTTGCGTCTACGTCTAAAATTACATTCCCAGGCTCAGGTGTTGCACTGATGGCGTCTAGCCCTGACAATGTAAGCTTCACTCAAAAGCAATTATCGATTCAAACGATCGGACCAGACAAAATTAATCAACTAAGACATCTTCGTTTCTTCCAAACTCCAGAAGGTTTGAAGGAACATATGAAAAAGCATGCAGCGATCATTAAGCCAAAATTTGATCTCGTTCTTTCCATTCTTGACGAAAAACTTGGCGGGAAAGACATTGCTGAATGGCACAAGCCAAATGGCGGATATTTCATTAGTTTAAATACACTTGATCATTGTGCAAAAGCTGTTGTGCAAAAAGCAAAAGAAGCAGGTGTCACAATGACAGGTGCAGGTGCAACATACCCATATGGAAAAGATCCGCTTGATCGTAACATTCGCATTGCACCAACATTCCCGACTCTTGAAGAACTAGAGCAAGCGATTGACATCTTTACATTATGTGTTCAGCTTGTCAGTATTGAAAAGCTGCTTTCAGAAAAAAGTCAATCTGCTCCAACGGCATAAATAAAAGAAACTCCTTGACTCATAACGGGTCAAGGAGTTTTTTATTTTAATTAGCAGTTTGATAATAGGAGACAGGTTGTTTGGCTGCGCACCATACATCATAGATAGCAAGCTGTACAATATGCGGTTCATCATGATGAATATAGTGCGAGCTGTTTTGCGCCTGAATCCATCCGCTTTGGGATGACAAAGACAGCATACGTTTATGAAGTCTGAGCCAAGCTTCATGAGCTGGATGAAACAATCGGCTCTTACCTGATGAAATGACAAGAAGCGGCATCATTCCATAATGGGTTTGCTCCTCTTTGATTGTGTTTAGCATTTGCTGAAAGTCCTCATGCGTACATTCTGCTGTAAACTGCGCCATATATGAAGTGCGTTCTTCCTTTGATAAAAGCGGCAGAATCACCTGCTCTTGCTCCTCACTTGCCGGGTCTAACAGCACCATACCAATGACATCATCTCCTCTGCGGCTTGCCCATAGCCGGCTGACAAGAGAGCCAAATGAGTGAGCGACAATAAGAAATGGCGGCTGAATATTGGCTTCTTTCAGCAGTGCATCTAAATCATCAGCGAGGTCATGCAAGGTTCTTCCTTCACCGCTCTCACTGCTCTTTCCATTTCCTAAACGGTCGTATAAGAAAACCCCAAGCTCTGGGTCAATATCACGTGCCATATTCGACCACGTATCACTAGAAATGCCGTAGCCTGCTTCAAAGATAATCGTGGCTTGCCTTTTGCCTTGACGATGTTTTGTATAAAAGTGGTGTCCATCTATATGATACATTTTTTCAATCATTGCCGAATTCATTCTTCCATCTCCTCTAAGTGGTTCTTTAGCTAAAAGACGGCACAAAAGGCAGATATGTTTCTCTTAAAAACAAAAAAGATGCCTATTTCGAAAAATAGACACCTTTTTTCCTAAGAGCTTTTACCAAGCGCGATCATATTGACGCGGGCTTTCGATGGATGTACGGAGCTCTTGAGCAGCTGTTTTCGGGAAGTATGGATCCCGTAAAAATTCTCTGCCAATAAAGATCAAATCTGCGCGCTGATTTTGTAAAATCTCCTCTGCCTGTACACCAGATGTAATCAGACCGACAGCTGCTGTTTGAATGCCGGCTCCTTCTTTTATTTTCTCTGCAAATGTTACTTGGTAGCCGGGGAATGTGTTGATTTTCGCCTGTACGACAGCACCTGAGCTGACATCAATTAAGTCGACACCTTGCTCTTTGAGCCAAGTGGCAATCCCAATATAATCTGCAATATCAAGTCCTTTTGTCGTGTAATCAGAAGCCGACACACGGACAAATAAAGGTCCGTCCCATACGGCGTTGACTGCGTCTACGACTTCTCTTAAGAAACGATAACGGTTCTCTGGTGAACCGCCATAGTCGTCTGTTCGGTGGTTCGCCAGCGGTGAAAGAAATTCATTGATCAAATAGCCATGTGCACCATGAATTTCAATGATGTCAAAACCCGCTTTTTTTGCCCGTACAGCTGCATCCTGAAACGCCTGAACGGTATCTTTGATTTGATCAACAGACATCTCGACAGGGGTTTTAGATGTTTCATCAAATGGGATGCTTGATGGTGCAAGAATGTCTCCATCAAGTTCAGCCTTACGTCCTGCATGGGCTAGCTGGATGGCTGTCTTCGTTCCGTATGCTTTGATTTGTTCGTTTAATGAAGCGAATCCTTCAATGTGCTCATCGCTCCAAATACCGAGGTCTTGATCACTAATTCTTCCCTCAGGAGATACAGCACTTGCTTCCACCATGATGAGACCAGCCTGACCTTGTGCACGGGAAATATAATGTGTGAAGTGGAAAGGCTGTAATTTCCCATCACGGTCATAGGATGAATACATACACATCGGGGACATCACGATGCGGTTTTTCAGTGTAACACCTTTTAATGTCCAAGGTGAAAAGAGTTTTGTTTCCAAATACCTTCGCCTCCTCATGGAATTGTATAGCCGATTATAACAGCCATTCAAACTTTCGTCATAAAAGGTGCTCAAAGAATATAGCTTTTATACACGTTTTTGTATAATGGAGAGATAGAGACATCAAAGGGGGAGAACGGATGAAATGGCAAACAGAGAGTGAACTAAGGGAGCTCCTGACAGCTCTTATGCAGTATGAAAGCATATCAGGTACAACAGGAGAAGTCGCGTTAGCGGAATATTTATATTATTTGCTAAGGGAGCGGCCTTATTTTGAGCAGAACCCTGATCATTTGGCTTTGCTTCCGATGAAAGATGGCCGGTATTATTTAACGGCACTTGTGAAGCGCAGTACGCTGCGGCGTACCGTGCTGCTTCTTAGTCACTTTGATGTAGTCGATACAGAAGATTACGGCGAATTTCAAAACATGGCATGCAAGCCTGAGGAGTTAATGGCTTCCTTTTCGCAAAAAAGTGAGCTTCTTCCAAAGAAGGCAAGAGAGGACCTTGCTTCAGGCGACTGGCTGTTTGGAAGAGGGGCCATGGATATGAAAGCAGGTCTCACCGTGCAGCTTTCTATGCTGGAAAGAGCGATGATAGGAACATTTGATGGAAATGTCCTGCTCGTCACAGTTCCTGATGAAGAAGTGAATTCACAAGGAATGCTTGAGGCTGTGCCGAAATTAAAAGAGCTTAAAGAAAAACATGATCTTGACTATAGCGCGTGTTTAAACAGTGAGCCGATGTTTGAAAAGTATCCAGGGGATGAACATCATTATATGTATACAGGCAGTATAGGAAAGGTATTAGCCGGATTTTTCTGTAAAGGGATTGAAACACATGTAGGAGAGCCTTTCTCAGGCTTAAATGCGAATTATATGGTATCTGAACTAAACAGGCTGTTAGAGCTCAATAGTGATTATTGTGAGGAAGTAGATGGTGAAGTAACACCGCCTCCAACGAACTTAATGCAAAAGGACTTGAAAGAAGCCTATTCCGTTCAAACACCTCACACAGCCGTATCTTTATTTAATGTGCTCATGATGAAACGTTCAAGTGAAGAACTGCACGGACTTCTCTATGAAACTGCGAAACAAGCAGCAGACCAAATCGAGGCCAATCTTCAGCAGAAAACAGCTGACTTTCAGCGCTTTAAACACTTTACACCAATAGACACTCAGGTGACGGTTCTTACGTATCACGAGCTGTATCAAAAAGCCGCAGAACGCTCTGGTGAACAGGAAGTCGAGCGCATTGTCAATTATGCATTCGCCAACCGAGGTGAACTTGGAGATCGAGATTTTTCAACGAAAATTGTCTCGGAGCTGACGACGCTATGTAAGGAAGAAGGCCCGCTGATTGTTCTATTTTATAGTCCGCCATTTTACCCTTCGGTGTCCTCAACAGAAGATCCGCATATTCAGAAGACATTCAAGAAGATTCAAAAAGAGGCAAAAGAGGTATATGGACTTGAAGTAGAGGAAGTGAAATATTTCCCGGGATTGTCTGATTTAAGTTACTTACAGCTCGAGAAGCAGGAAGTAGGTCATTATACAACCAATATGCCGCTTTACCAAAAAGGCTATTCTTTACCGCAAGGAGAAAAGGAAGCCCTTTACGTTCCAGTCATCAACGTAGGTCCACTAGGAAAGGACCCGCACAAATGGACAGAGCGGCTGCACGTCCCGTTCTCTTTTGGCATTTTGCCAGAATTGCTAGAATCAACGATTCATGCTTTATTAGAGAAAAAATAAGTAGATGTAATGAAGAGCTCTATCTTGATGATAGGGCTTCTATTTAATAAATAGAAAATGATATTAAAGAAGACTTATATTTATTTGAAGGGGGTAAGAAAATTAAATGGAAACTGGGAAATTAACAAAAACAGACATCATCACATCGCTTCAGGAAAGTATGAGTGAACTAGAGAAGCTAGTGGAGGCTTGTGATGATTATACACTGGATCGATCTTTAGGGGAGGATAAATGGTCAATTAAGCAGCTCACCGGGCATTTGTATGACACAGAAGAAGTCTGGTCAGAGCGGATAGAGCAGGCGATATCAGATCATCACAAGCCCTTTCAATCATATGATCCTGAAATGTATGTGCAAGAAAGAGCGTATGAATGGTATAACGCAGAGGAGATCAAAGCATTGATCAAACGGATGAAAGAGAGAAGAAACAACACGCTTCGGCTATTAGAAAAAGATATATGGGAACAATCAGGTCTGCATCCGGAAGAAGGAGTGATGACCGTCCAAGTATTAGCTGAAACCATCGCTTTACATGAACAACATCATCTGGATCAAATCAAAGCCATCATGTCAATGAGGCAGTGAAAAAGCACCTGTATTAAAACAGGTGCTTTTCAATTTCATTTATACGTACTTGCTGAAAACATTTCGTTTAATTCTGCTGCGCGTTTAGTGGCTGTTTTGACACAATCGACAACGGCCTCTTCAAATTGATAGGCAGCCAGTGTGTTCAGGCCGGCTTCTGTTGTTCCACCTTCACTTGTGATTTCTTTGCGCAGTTCGGCCGGCTCTTTTCCGCTGTCTTGAAGCATATTAGCGGCGCCCGCAATCATTTGGCAAATGAGTAATTTCGCAGTTGCTTGGTCCATTCCAAGTTCTGAAGCACCTCGCTCCATTCCTTCAATCAAATGATAAATGAAGGCAGGGCCGCTGCCTGCGATGGCTGTCACAGCATTTAGCTGCGATTCATCTAATACTGTGACATGCCCGATCGTTTCAAACAGCTCGACGGCCTTTTTCTTTTGCTCCTCTGTCACTTCATGACTTACGGCAATACCAGTTGCTGACTGCTGAATCGCCGCTGATGTATTTGGCATCGCACGAACGACTGCACTCTTTCCGCCAGCATAGTGTTGAATCGTTTCAATAGAAATACCCGCTAAAATAGAAATGATCAGCTGTCCATGTAAATGAGGACGGACTTCAGAAATTCCGCTTTCTGCATCCTTCGGTTTTAAGGCAAAAACGAGAATATCCGCTTCTTCATAAATAAAGGATCGAGCGAAATCCGTTTTGACCCCATAACGCGCCTGTAATTCCTCTAATCGTTTTTCATTCGTTTTGTTTGTGACAATGATATCTTCATTCGACATCATCCCGCTTTTTAATAAACCTTTGATCATAGACTCTGCCATTGAGCCTGCACCGATAAATCCAATTTTACTCATAAGCTGCTCCTCCTTGTAGAAAATAAAAAAACCTCTCGCCTGAAAAGGACGAAAGGTTTTTCGCGGTACCACCCTCAATTAGCATGCAAACATGCATACTCAGCTCTAGTCCCTTAACGCGGGAAACGTTTAGGTTTGCCTAACAGCTCAAAGGGCAGGTTCAGCAAATAAGAGGATGGTGAAGTCTTTCAGCCGGCGGACCTCACTCTCTTGCATCATTATTTTGCTTACTAATCCTTGTCATCGCGCATCATATATTTGTTGTTCATTATGCAACGATGGACAAGTTTATGTCAATAGGGGCAGTTAAAAAAATTGCCCGTCTAAACCGCATGACAGTCTGCCTTTTGCAAGATACAATGAAGTAAGAAGGCTTAAGTACCCACAATCATGAGTCAAAAAGCAGGAGATGACGTATAAAAGTGAAAGAAGACATCATTCAATTATCCATCCCGACGCCGTTTGCTGTTGGGGATGTGTATGCATATGTATTAAAAGGAGAGGCCGTAACCTTAGTAGATTGCGGGCCGATGACAGAAGAGGCAGAGCATGCTTTTGTCACGCAATTAAAAGAACATCGTTTATCGATAGACGATATTGATCAGGTGGTGCTGACCCATCATCATGCAGATCATGTCGGTCTGTTAAATCTGATGAAACCTCATGTCCGTGTGATCGGACACCAGCTAAATGAGCCGTATATTAGTCAGGATCCAGTGTTTAAGCAGCGCCAAGTGGACTTTATGATTCCTTTTTTTCAGCAGTTAGGTGTCCCGCTTCGGCAAAATGAGTGTGAAAAAATGGTGAAGCAATCTTATACATATTCTTGTACTTCACATGTAGATGAGATCATAAAAGAAGGTGATCGTTTAAGCGGGCATGAACACTTCTTTGTGATGGAAACACCCGGACACGCACAGTCTCATCTTTCCTTTTTAGATGAAAGAACGGGGAATTTTATTGGCGGCGACCTGCTTTTGACGACCATTTCTTCAAATCCGTTAATGGAAGCACCGGATGAGGGCGAGGAACGTCAAAAATCACTGCTTCAATATAAAGCATCACTCAATCGGTTATTGCGTCTGCCAATCAAGACGATTTATCCAGGACACGGTCAGCTCATCACGTCCCACCATGAATTGATTGAAGAAAGATTTAAGAAACAAGAGAAACGAGCAAATACGATGTATCAGCTGCTTAAACAAAAAGAAATGACGGCTTTTCATCTTTGCCGCAAGCTATTTCCTGTGATGTATGAAGAGGCCTTGTTTTTAACGATGTCTGAGACAGTCGGGCAGCTGGATGTGCTCTTAGAGGATGGGCGAATTGAAGAAATGCAAAAAGACGGAATCGTCTATTACAGAGCAAACTAAGGAGTGAGACACATGGGGCGATTGACAGGAAAAAGGATTTGGATTACTGGCGCATCTGGGGGCATTGGTGAAAAAATGGCGTACTTGGCAGCAGAAGAAGGCGCAGAGGTCATTATTTCAGCAAGACGAGTGGAAAAGCTTACTAGTGTGAAAGAAAAAATTATGAGTGCTGGCGGGGTGTGTCACATCGCTCAGCTTGATGTCAGCCAGCTTGAGGACATTGATCGCGCGTATGAAGAAGTGGGGCCGGTCGATATTTTGGTCAACAATGCCGGCTTTGGCGTATTCGATCTCGTCGAAGATGCCTCCATAGAGGAAATGGTGTCGATGTTTGAGGTGAATGTGTTTGGCTTAATCGCCTGCACGAAAAAGGTCATCCCTGAGATGAAACAAAGAGGGCAGGGACATATTATCAATATCGCATCCCAGGCAGGAAAGATTGCGACACCCAAATCAGCGATTTATTCCGCATCAAAGCATGCCGTTCTTGGATTTTCAAACAGCCTCCGAATGGAGCTGGCAGACTCAGGCATTCACTTGACGACGGTCAACCCAGGACCAATTGCCACAGACTTCTTTACCATCGCTGACCGCAGCGGTGAATATGTGAAGAACGTTGATTTTATGATGCTGAGTGCGGACAAGGTGGCAGGGAAGGTCGTATCTGCCATGATGACGAAAAAGAGAGAGATTAATCTGCCTGGCTGGATGAATGCTGGCAGCAAATTGTATCAGTTATTCCCATTTTTATTTGAAAAAGTAGCACGAAAAGCGATGATGAAAAAATAATAAAAAAGAAACCAGTTTTGAACTGGTTTCTTTTTTTGAGGTATGGCTTCATTGTGACACTTTCTATATCCGTCTTGCCGCTTGCTGAAGCGGGTCCCATACACTGTTAAACGGCGGTGCATAGCTAATATCTAAATCTTCAAGATCTGTTATGGTCAGCTCTTGGTAAAGGGCAGCCGCCACGATATCGATCCGTTTATCTACACCGTTTCTGCCGATGATTTGGGCACCAAGCAAAGTATGGTCATCGCTTCTGTAAATCAGTTTCACTTTCATTTTCTGTGCTTCTGGGTAATACTTCGCGTGATCTGTACTATCAATGGTGATGACGGAGAAAGGAATGTCCGCCTCTTTTGCTTCTTTTTCTGATAAGCCTGTTCGTCCCGCTGTCACGTCCATAAATTTCATGACGGCTGTTCCAGTCACGCCTTGAAACGCCCGGTTTGTCCCTGTCATATGAAAGCCTGCGATTCTCCCTTGTTTATTCGCAGTTGTGCCGAGCGGAATATAATCCAGTGATTTTTTGATGCGGTGATAGGTTGCAGCGCAATCACCGGCAGCATAAATGTCTTTTATATTGGTTTGCATGTATTCATTTACTGCAATAGCGCCATTTTGAAGACGCTTGATTCCGGTATTATGTAAAAAGGAGGTTTGCGGAGTGACACCGATGGCCATGATGACCATATCTGTTTGAATGGTTTGTTTGTCTGTGATAACAGCTGTGACATGTGACTTGCCTTCTAATTGCTGTACCGTTTCTCCAAGCGATACGTGAATGCCCTTGGCGTCAGCCTCTTCTTTAAGGTATTTTGCCATATCGGAGTCAAAGCCCGGGCCGAGTGCTGCTCCCCGCTGAATGATATGTACGTTTTTTCCGAGCGCTTTTAAATTTTCAGCCATTTCAAGGCCGATATATCCACCGCCAATGATCGTGACATGTGTGATGTCCTTTTTTAAATGGTCTAAAATGGACAGCGCATGCGGGATGGTTTTTAATACGTGTACGCCTTCTAATGGCTGGCTGTCTAAATCCAGTGTGACAGGGCTTGCTCCTGTCGCAATTAAGAGGCGGTCGTAGCTTTCTGTAAAGGGTTCTTTTGTTTTCGTATGATGACCCGACACTGTTTTTTGCTCTGGGTCAATGGAGGTCACTTCGTGTAAGCATCTGGCGTCAATTCCATATTTCTCACGAAAGGTTTCAGCACTGCGTGCGATCAGCTTTCTGTGATCATCAATGAGACCGCCGATCAAGTAGGGGAGTCCGCACTGTCCATATGAGAAAATCTCTCCTTTTTCAAAAGCGACAATGTATGCATTTGGATCCTCTCTATATATTTGCATAGCGCAGCTCATTCCAGCTGCATCTCCGCCAATCATCACATATTTCATTTAGTGTGCTCCCTTCTATCTATCGTACTGAATACTCTTATTTACCCTCATATTCCTTTTTTTAATGCTTTTTTTCGCAAAACAAACAAACTTTCGTTGAAAAATAAAGACAGCGCCTTCATTTTAAGCTACAATCGGATTATCGTCTTTTTGGGTTACGAGTTTAGTGAAGATTGGTGGGAAAGACTTTGAGTGACACGCGACTAGATTTTAATACGCTATACACGCGCCATACGAGAGAGGCCTGGGCAGCTCTTGGAGAATATATGCCGGTATCTGTTTCAGAAGAGGAAGCAAGAGCGCTGCAAGGGTTAAATGACTATTTATCGCTTGAAGAAGTTCGAGATATTTACATACCGCTTATTCGTTTTCTGACATTACATGTCTTTGCAGAAAAACAAAAAAACCAGCATGTGAATGCCTTTTTAAACTACCCGCATCATGCCAAAATTCCCTTTTTAATTGGGATTGCTGGAAGTGTAGCTGTCGGGAAAAGCACAACGGCTCGTATCATTGAAACGCTTTTATCTAGGCTTGGAGATGGGCTGAAGGTGAGTCTTGTGACAACAGATGGCTTTTTATATCCTCAAAAAGAATTAAAGGATCGAGGGCTGATGGAAAAGAAAGGCTTCCCGGAAAGCTATGATGTCAAAGCCCTGCTGTCTTTTTTGAATGAATTAAAATCAGGTAAACAAACTGTGCATGCCCCGGTATATTCGCATCTGACCTATGACCGGCTTGAAGGGGTGTATGAAACAGTAGAGGATGCGGATATTGTCATTATTGAAGGAATCAATGTGCTCCAATCACCAGCGCTGGATGATCTGAAGGATGAACCGCGTGTGTTTGTATCCGATTTCTTTGATTTTTCGATTTATGTAGACGCCGCTGAAACGCAAATTCAATCATGGTATAAAGAACGATTTCGTTTGTTAAGGGAAACAGCCTTCCAAGACCCTGAATCCTTTTTTCATCAATATAAAGATTTGACGGATGAAGAGGCAGATCAAATGGCAAGCACCATTTGGAATACCGTGAACCGCCCTAATTTATATCAAAATATTTTACCGACAAAATATCGGGCTGATCTCATTTTGAAAAAAGGGGATCAGCATAAGGTGGAAGAGATCGCCATCCGCCGGGTATAAAGAAAAAACCGCTCAAACGAGAGAGCGGTTTTTTTAATGATCTCCACTTACTTTAACAGCTATGGCTGCTGCCGATCGCTTTTTTAGACGGTAATATCCAATGAGTAAGAATGGAACGCCTGCGATGGTGATCATTGACAAGACCGTAAAAATGGAGAGGGGATGGGCTGCGCCAAAATAGTCAATGCACAGTCCGCCGACAAATGGTCCGATGACACTGCCGAGCTGAGAAAATCCCATCGCCCCAAAGTACGATCCCTTCACTTCAGGCTTTGCAATATTGTCTACAAAAAGATCCATCATCGCAAACAGCAGAACCTCCCCAATCGTAAACACGACAATGATGAAAGCAAGCATGCCGAGACTTTGTGAAAAAGCAATGGCAAACAAACTGCCGGCAAGAAGAATATTTCCGGTGGTCAGCGACAAAATGGTGGAGTAGCGCTTCGCAATCATGATGAGCGGATATTGTACGACAATGACAACCACTGCATTTAAAGATAAAAGATATCCAAACAGTTTAGGACCATCCTCAATCATAGGTGACGCTGATAAGTATTGAGGCAGCGTTGAGCTTAAATGCGAATACCCGAACGAACATAAGGTAACGCCGATGAGGATGATGCTAAAGACCGTATCTTTTTGGATAATGGAAAGGGCTTTTTTGACGCTGATTTGTTTCGTACTTTCTGGAGCAGCAACTGGATGCTTCTGAAATTGCCAGGCCAGTGTTAATCCATATAACAAATAAATGAAGGCAGCGACAAGAAATGGAAACGTTGTTTTCGATGACCCGAGATATAAGCCAAGCAGCGGACCAAAGATCACCCCGATATTAATGGCCGTATACCGTAAATTAAAAACAAACAACCGAATACTTGATGGGGTGACATCAGATAAGAGTGCCTTAGACGTCGGTTCAAACAGTGCCCGGCACAGTCCATTTAAAGCGTTCATGAGAAAGAAGACCCAAATGGCATCTGCAAACGCAAAGCCAACAAAGACAAGTGTCCAGCCGAAGATGGATAGAAGCATGACCTTTTTCCTGCCGATTCGGTCAGAAACATAGCCGCCGTAAAAACTCGCCACGATCCCAATAAGGGAGCTGACGGCAATGATTAACCCAGCTGAAGAAGCTGAAGCCCCTTTGACTTGTGTCAAATAAACGGCCAAAAAAGGAATGCTCATGGACGTCGCCATTCGGCCGAATATGGTGCCGATGATGATCGTCCAACTAAGTGGATGTAAAGTACGTAAGTTATTTTTCATGATGTTTCTCCCCTGAGTGTTAAGATGTTCCAATCATACATGAAAAATTGTGCAAATTAAATACACAATTTGATGGAGGAGACATCCGTCATATGGCAGAGGAGGCCCGAATAGCTCGCAAATTTGGAGAGCATGTTTTTTTCTCCCGGTGCTTCTATGTCTTTTAGTATGCTGATTCGTACGATCACTTAAAGACAATTTAATCAAGATCAATCGCGACAATTTGCTGCAAGGACAGGTGGAGAACATCTTCATCATTGACGATTTTTATGCGCTGCGTTTCATAATGAATGGTTTTCACCCAGCCCCAAAACTGCTGTTTCATACCTGCTGCAGCATATGTTACGCAAATCGCTTGGTCCTCTGTAATCGACTGTGTGATCAAAAAATTCATTTCCTCTAGTTGATCAGTGCTCAGCGGAGGAGGTGTGTATTCTTTTTTCTTTCGTTTTTGAGCAAGCAGCTGTTCACGGTGCTCTGGGAGCATCATTCGGCTTGATTCCCACATGATGTTGTATCCAGGTGTTAATTTATTGGGATTCATGGCTGTTCGCCTCCGTTATTTGTAATGTCCACCAATTTTTTCGGCGCGGTGATACGCCTGTCCTGCGCTTGTTAGTGACGAGGCGTGCAAGAGTGCAGCAGGTCCATACTTCATATGGATCGCATCAAATACTTTGCTGAGTCTGTCTTTTTTGAAATGGTGATCAAATAAACTCAGCTGATATTGGCTGTCAGGCTGCAGCTGCGAGAGAGTAATACCTACACTGCGAATGGGCTGGCCGTCCCAGTGCTGCTGACATAGCTGAATAGCTGCTTCTGCAATATCTCTCCCGTACTGTGTGGGGGAATGGAGCTTGATTTGTCTATGAAATCCAGTCGGATGAGAAAAATCAGCGCCTCTTACGCCAACAGACACCGTTTGCCCAACATAATGCTTAAAGCGCGCACGTCTTGCCACTTCTTCACTCAATTCAAGAAGGGCGACTTTGATGTCCTCAAAGGACGCATAATCATGGGGAAGGGTCATGTGATGCCCAACCGCTTTTTGCTGATCATGTGTGTGAAGAGTGACCGGGGAAGGGTCGTGTCCTAAAGCAGTTCGCTGCAGAAGCTCCCCGTTGATTCCCCAGCGTTTTTTTAGCCGGTCTAACGGATAAGTAGCAAGTGTCCCGATGGTACTGATGCCCATTCGTTTTAAGTGGTGCTCCATCCGTTTGCCGACGCCAAATAATTTTCCAATCGGAAGCGGCCATAAATCAGCCGCAACCCGGTCTGCACGAAGTTCATAGATGCCAGATTTGTTTTTTTTAGCAAAATGGTCACAGGCCATTTTAGCGAGCACTTTATTAGGGCCAATCCCAACACGTGCGTAAATGCCTGTCTGGTTCATAATGGTCGTTTGTATATTTTGAGCGATCTCGCGCGGCGAACCGAGTAGTGTCACACTTCCCGTAATATCGAGAAACTGTTCATCAATTGAATAGGGTTCGACAAGATCTGTGTATTGTTCAAGCAGTTCTGTCATCATGACAGAGACATCAAGGTAGCGCTGCATACGTGGACGTACGACGACGGCTTCAGGGCATTTCTCCTTTGCTTCCCATAATCTTGATGCATTTTGTACGCCCCGTTTTTTAGCGAGCGGGCAGGCTGCAAGTACGACCCCGCTTCGCCGCTCGGGATCTCCTGAGACGATGAGCGGCACATCCTTCAAATGGGGAGCCTCCACTTTTTCGACTGACGCATAAAACGACTGCATATCCACAAGCAGAATGGCTCGTTCATTCATGATTTTCACCTCTTAGAACGTATGTTCTGTATACATTTTAACCGCCAGAAGGTGAAATTGATACTGGTAAATCATTCAAAGAGAAGAGTGTAAATCCATACAAAAAAGACGAAGTGTCTCCACTTCGTCTCATCTGGGTAAAATGAGTCATTTTAAGCATGTGCCAAGTTATTTGATGTTTGGAGCGGCTCAGAACGCAAACGATAGGCCGTTAGTTTTTTCTTAGGCTTATGGGTAAACTGCCGCACCACATCCACGTGGTCATCGTAATGATACAGATAAAGGGTTACATCATGCTTGCCAAGCTTTGTTTGCATGGTAAGCGGCGCCGGCCCTTCCTGCGGATGAAGAAAACGCTCTTCGTCACCAGGATAAATATAATAGCGTTCAATAAAGATCGCATCATTAAAATGTTGAATAATTTCGGATGTTTGCTGATCATCGAGTGGACGTCCTTGAAACGTCATCGTTGTTTGATCACTTGTTACTTTTGCATGCACCGCATAACGACTAAAAAGGCGTTCAACAACACCCGAAGGCAGCGAAGTGACAAGCAGCTTTAAAAGACTAAACACAACAAGTGAAGTAACAATCCAAACCAATATCATCATCTCCAATAAACATTTGGTACATTTCTTATATGAACAATTTTAACATAACAAAAGAATGGATCTTTCGCATAAAAAGTGAACTTTTTGAAATAAGTGTGAAGATTTAAAAGGAGATGACAGCAAAAGAACGAAGAACCAACAAAGCTGAAAGGAAAAAAGGCTGATACATCACCTTTACAAACAATTGATCAGACAGGTAGACTATTGAAACAGTTGATTTTTGTGAAAAAAGAGCGGTACAGCTAAAAATGAAAAGGGGCGAGGCCATCATGATACGTCAAGTGAAGCCGTCAGATTTTTATGCGGTCACATCCGTCATTCAAAGCTGGTGGGGAGGCAGAGATTTACGCGCGAAATTGCCAAAGCTATTTTTCGAACATTTTCAGCAAACAAGTTTTGTCGTTGTTGAAAAAGGTGAACTGATCGGCTTTCTAGTCGGTTTTTTATCGCAATCGCATTCAAATGAAGCGTATATTCACTTTGTTGGGGTACATCCAGACCACCGGAAATTGAAGATTGGCAAAATTCTCTATCAAGCGTTTTATGAAGCGGCTGAAAAGGAAGGAAGAACAACGATTAAGGCTATTACAGCTCCTGTCAATAAAGTCTCGATTGCTTACCATACAAAGCTCGGTTTTCAGATAGAAAAGGGAGATAAAACAGTGGATGGTATTTCAGTTTTTTCAGATTACGACGGCATTCATGAAGACCGGGTGCTATTTGTGAAAAAGCTGGAGGCGAAAGCATGATCATCAGACTGGATCAAAAAAATGAAGAACAAGCGAAAGAGCTGTTACATATCCAATTGGCTGCATATCAGCGGGAGGCAGAACAAATTGGCTATCAAGATTTACCGCCCTTAAAAGAAACGGTTCAAGACATAATAGAAACAGATGAGATTTTCATAGGCTTTGAAAAAGAGGGGCATTTGTTAGGAATCGCTTCATATGAACTGCATGATGATCGGATCATCCTCAGCCGGTTAGCTGTGCACCCACATCATGTCAATCAAGGAATCGGGACAGCGCTCCTGCAATCCATTATCCAGTATCAAAAAACAGTCGAGCTCACAACAGCAGAGGCAAATACACCAGCAATCAAGCTTTATGAAAAACTAGGGTTTAAACAGAAGGCCCGTTTGCAGGTGGAAAACAAGCTGATGTTAACAAAGATGGAACGTTTGATGCTTCGAAAGGTGGAAGTGATTGAATACCAATCGAGCTGGCCAAAACAATTTCAAGATGAGCATGACAAGCTGAAAAAGATAGTTGGCGACAACTGGGTATATGGCCACCATATTGGCAGTACGTCAGTCATAGGAATGGCGGCTAAGCCAATTATTGATATCTTGCTAGAGGTGAAGCATATCAGCACCTTAGATGAGTGTAACCACCTGTTTCGCCAGCTTGGATATGAACCGCTCGGAGAAAATGGACTCAAGGGAAGACGTTTTTTTAGAAAAGGCGGCTTGAACCGAACACATCACGTTCACGCCTATGAAGCCGGACATGATGATGTAAAAAGGCATTTGGTGTTCCGAGATTATTTAAAAGCTGCACCTGATCGTGCCAAAGCCTATGCAGATAAAAAGCGTCAATTGGCAAAAGCCTATCCTGAAGATATGGCAAGTTATATCAAAGGAAAAGATGAGCTCATTAAAGAAATTGAACAAGAAGCGTACAATTGGTCAGACCAGTTAAAGACAAATGATCAGACATAAGAGCTAACAGGGCGTGAACATGTTTAATTGATGACTGATATGTTACAATGTAACAATCAACGAAAAAAGGATGTTCGGCATGTATATTCATATAACAGAACCAGCAGCAGCGTTCCTTACAAAACAACAAGCAGGGCATGAAACAAAAGAACTGCTCCTTCGATATGATTCAGATGGGTGCGGCTGTGCGGTAAGCGGTGTCCCAATGATTTGGCTTACAGGTGAAAGAACAGGCGAATGGGAAGAACTCAAGCATAATCAGCTCTTTAAGCTGTACATACACACAGCACAAAAGGTCTTTTTTGACGAGGAAATGACGATTGATTTTAACGAAAAAGCCAACACACTCATGTTGAAAAGTCCTCAACAAATACTCAGCCCGAGAATGGGTATACTTGTAAAGTAAGGTGGAAATGTAGTGGATCAAAAGCTAAAAGTGATACAAAATACGGCACAAAATAAAACATGGGTGTCGTTTTTAAATAACAATCATCCCTATAGCCTTTTGCACTGGTCAATAGGTGGAATGGATTCGGTGAAAAAGGACGTTTGGCTTCTTCAAGATGAAGTCACATTTGAAACAGAAGAATTTCCAACCCTCGAATTAGCTGTCAATTGGATCAAAGAGAATATGGACCAAGTAACAGATGTATTATAAAAGCCCTTTTTCGGAAGGGTTTTTTTCGTGCGTTCATCATCTCATCAAACCGCACGGCTGTCTAATCCGGAAAATGATCTTTTGGGAACGGAAAAAGCCGTTTTTCAACAAACAATTCGACAAAATGAGCAAGCTGGAAATAAAAAAATAATGGCTGTAAATGCCGAAAAATAGGCATTTGTAGCGTTAATTGCGGGATACCGAAAACTTTGCGAAAAATGACATTTCATATTTCTTCCATTCGAGGAAATGTGATAGAATACAACATGTATCGTATATGGGAAGGGAGGTGCTAAAGTGAATTGAAGCTCAAGCTGTCATCGCCTCAGGTTGGAATCAAAATAAACGAATGGTATAGGCAGATTTGCGGATTTCATGTGATGAAAGCAGAGAAGCTGAAGGCGGAGATCGAGCAGGAAATCCTGGAGATGGAGCAGGATCAAAACTTGTTATTGTTTTACCAGCTGATGGATTTTCGCCACAAGGTGATGCTTGAATATTTTGAACCGGCAAAGAAAGCCTCGAATGATGAAGAGATTAAGAATTTGCTAGAAACGATTGAACATTCACAAACGAAATTAACGGATATGCTTGAATACTATGTTCATTTTTTCACAGGAATGTTTGAATTTGAACAGAGAAACTATTTAAGTGCCATTGCTTATTACCGCTCAGCAGAAAAAAAGCTCAATCTCATATCAGATGATATAGAAAGAGCAGAATTTTACTTTAAATTAGCAGAAATTTACTACCACATGAAACAAACCCACTTTTCGATGCACTATGCCTTGCAAGCGTTAGATACGTATTCTGCCTACAGAACGTACACGCTGAGAATCATCCACTGTGAATTTGTCATTGGTGCAAACTATGATGATTTGAAATGCTATGAACATGCATTGCCCTACTTTAAAAATGCTCTAAAGCGAGCACGCTCAATTGGAAACCCTCGAGTCATAGGTTCGGCCCTTTTCAACTTAGGTAACTGTTATTATCAAATGAACGATCTTGCGGAAGCAAGCCGTTATCTGAAAGACTCTATTGAAGTGTTTGAAAAGGAGAATTTAACCCATCTTAATCGCTCTCTAGACCCACTATTTATGCTGACACAAATCCTGTTTAAACAAAAACAAATAGAAGAGTCGTTAACCCTCTATCAACAAGGTATTATGAAGGCCTGTGAATTAGAAGATGAAATTTACATCTGCAAATTTCAGTTCTTAAAAGCATTATACGTTGATGCAGACATAACAATCATAGACGATACATTAGACCTGCTCGAGGACAAGCGCTTATACCCAGATATTGAGGAATTGGCACTTGATGCGGCTCATTATTACAATGAGCTTGGACTGTTTGAAGTATCTACCCGGTTTTACGAAAGGAAAATTCAAGCCATATCAAAAATCCAAAATGGGGGTCATTTATATGAAAACGAGTTTGATAGTTCTTTTATTGGCAGCAACTGCAGGATTATCGGTCATGAGTCAGCAGCAATCGGAAGAGAGCCATATGGAGCTTGCGGGCAGACACCATACAACAGTGGTGACTATCGTATAAGTTAGCTCAAAAAGAGGGGACGAACTGCTGTTCATTCTCCTCTTTTATTTTCATTCAATTCAAATTTTTGAAGAAATGCTTGAATTTCTTGCTCATAAGCTTCCTTATTTTCGCTAAAAGACATTGCATGCGCACCGTGTGGCGCAATAAATAACTGTTTGTCACCCTTTTTTCGTGCATATAACTGCTGACTTTGCTCACAGGGGATATAGTCGTCATGGCGGCTATGAATAAAAAGTACAGGTTCTTTCACCTGATCAATCACATCAAGAGGGGAAACTTGCCGGATGCGGTATCCATCCCGCCATTTTAACACTTGATCACTTAGTGGAAGAATCCACTCTCCTGAAAGGCGAAAATCTGTTTTTAATCGATAAAGAAGCTGGTCCTCAAAAGAAGCAAAAGGGCAGTCTGCTATGTAAAAATTGGCGTTTGCTTCTGGCTTTGCAGCATATAACAAGGTCGTGACTGCACCCATTGATTCTCCGTGTATCCCAATGAGGGCACTTTCTCCGAGTTTTTGTCTGAGCCACTTTACGATCTTTGCTAGATCTTCTTTTTCATAATATCCATAACTTGTGGTTTTCCCGCCGCTCATTCCATGTCTCCTATGATCATAAAGCATCACATTCCATCCGAGCTTTTGGAATAATTTCATATACTTAACGGAGTTAATCAAGCTGACTGTAACACCGTGGCAAAGGACGATTGTGCGTGTTGTATGTGGATACGGCACAAAATAGCCATGGAGATCATAACCAAATGCTGAAGGAATACACACTTTCTCTTTTTTAAGCTGTTGAAATTCCTCATGATGATAATGGCCTCCATCTGATTCTCGTTTGATGAGCTCTTCATCCGTTAATTTTCGAATATACATCATTTTATTGGTGAAAAAAATGCCGATTGCAGCGAGTGGACATAATATGAAGGCAAATATAGCGATCCATTTCTTCATCTAGCCGATTCTTCCTTTCAGGAGTTTTTTCTATGACGATCATACCACATCTTGGGAGATTGGCGTGCCTCTTGCTCAGAAAATAAAACGGACGATACACTAAGTCAAAAGGAGAGAGGCACAATGAAAAAGACCAAACAAGATCAAGTGAAATTAAAGGACGGCATAAACGATGATGTCAAACAGCAGCTTCTTCAAATGAAGCAGAACCTTGCCGTCGAAACAGAAAAAAGAGAAGAACAAAAACGACAAGACCTCCTTCGGCAGCAGAAAGAAAAAGAAAAAAACAAAAGCTTTTCAGAGCTGCTAGATGAAAGCCATTTAGACTGGAGAAAGTATAAAAGCTAAAAAAGAGGGCGATGATGCTCTCTTTTTTCATACCATCATTTTAAGATAGATCCACAGCAGAAACATAGAAGTGCTTAAAGAAAAAGCACTTCTTCCCTCTTCATATCACTTCATTTCAGAATGGTGACAGTATGATATCTACAGTCAAACGAACGAAATCCCATAACTTATGTTTAAGATAGAAGTAAAAAGGTGAGTATTGAATTATTTAAATTCCTTTTTATTGAAAATATGGTCTTTAAGACCCTTTTGATAGAGGGTTATTCTCCTTATAATGAAGGTGTATTACAAAAATTGGGAATGGAGATGATTCACATGAAATTGAGAAAAACAATGGCTGGAGTCACTTTATCTTTAGGATTGCTTTTACCTGTTTCTGGACAAGCTCTTGCTACAAATGATTTAACGAATGCTGATTTGAGTACAAAGGCTACTTCAATTGTAGATTGTTCTGTAACCCCTTTTAAAGGCGCAAGTAATCGACTATGTATGTATTCAGATAATGGTTCTTTTGCAAATAGTTTCAGTCGCTTTGGTACTACATTTTATCTTAAAGGCAAATCTGGAAATTATGCATATTATGAAAGTGCAAGATAAGGACAACGGGGCTTTTAGCCCCTCCTCATTTTTAATAGAGAAACACTAGTATCATACATACGCTAAAATAAAAAGATTGTAGAAAAACATGAGTTTTTCTACAATCTGAGAGATTACATCATATGATCTTTTTTGTTATTTGAACCGGTGCGTTTCATACACAGATGGTTTTGTATAGTAAGTTAATGCTTTAACTTCTTGGTCACTTAATGAACGTGCATTTGCTGCTGCTATATTTTCTTTTAACTGATCCACTGAGCTTGCACCAAATACAACGGAACTGACCGCAGAATGTTTCAGTATATACTGAATGGACAGTTCAGTGAGTGATAGGTCATAAGCGATTTTCTTTAAAGAAGGAATGATCTGCTGAAGCTCTTCAAATGAATATTGAAGATAGCCGTTTTTTTGAATCGCTGCACTTGCTTGAGAAAGTGGCTTTTCAGTTAATAATCCTTTCGCTAAAGGGCCTCTTGCGACGACACTAATGCTTTGTTCTTCAAGTAGAGAGAACCATTCTTCTGGGCGGCGGTCGAGTAAACTATATTGCATCATCACGCTTACGATATTGGACTTTTTGGCATATTCTTTAATGACATTTGGACGGATAGATGAAATGCCATAATAGCGAATTACGCCTTCCTCTACTAAGTCTTCAAAAGCCTCAATCGTTTCATCAATGGGGTCATCAATCGTGCCTCCGTGCAATTGATATAAATCAATATAATCTGTTTGAAGCCGCTTGAGGCTTTGTTTTACTGCTTCCTTTATGTACGCTTTTGAAGGATCCCAGTCCCAGCCCGGTTTGCCTTTTTCAAAGCGGTTGCCGCCTTTTGTCGCCAAAATCAAATCCTGCCGTCTGTTTTTAATGGCTTCCCCGACAATTTCCTCATTTGTCCCAAAATCATATAAATCGGCTGTATCCAAATAGTTAATTCCGAGATCAATGGCCTCATCTAATAAAGAGAGCGCTTTTTCTTTTTCCGTCCCAAGAGACATGCATCCTAGTGCCGCTTCGCTCACTAAGAGATCTGAGGTGCCAATTCGTCTTTTTTTCAATTCCATCACACTCCTATCCTTTCACATTAAGTGAAAAAAATCAGGAATTCAAGCTAGGTGATTTCAAATGGCGCATTGAAGCAAGCGTTTCGCTTTTCGCTTCTCTTAAATCATCTATGTTAAAATAAATGAAGTAAAAAGTGAAAGTAGAACGAGGAGCTGACAAAATTGAAGGACTTTGAAGAAAAAACATTATCGTCTAAAGAATTATACAACGGAAAAATCATTGATTTGGTTCTTGAAGATGTAGAATTGCCTAATGGAAAACAAGGCAAACGCGAAATCATTAAACATCCTGGTGCAGTAGCCGTCATTGCACGTACAGATGAAAATAAAATCATCTTGGTCAAACAATACCGTAAAGCACTAGAGAGAGCCATCGTTGAAATTCCGGCCGGAAAACTAGAAAAAGGGGAAGAGCCGGCACATACAGCATTAAGAGAATTAGAAGAAGAAACAGGATATACAACTCAGCAGCTTCAAAAGCTGACGGCCTTTTATACATCACCTGGTTTTGCAGATGAAATTGTTCACATCTATCTAGCAGATCAGCTAGTTCCGCTTGAAGAAAAAAGAGAGCTGGATGAAGATGAATTTGTCGAAGTAATGGAAGTTTCATTAGAAGAAGCCTTGCACCTCATTGAAGAGCAGCATATTTATGATGCAAAAACAGCCTATGCCATTCAGTACTTACAACTGCAAGAGGTACTTGAGTCAACAAAATGAAGGAATTTTTTGCAGACATCCATATCCATATTGGCAGAACAAGAACAGGCAGAGCTGTCAAAATTACAGGTGCAAGGTCACTGACAATTGATCAAATTCTTATTGAAGCAGCAGAAAGTAAAGGGATGGGGATGATTGGTGTGATTGATGCACAATCTCCAGAAGTCCTAGAAGAATTAATAGAAGGTGTAGAGGAAGGCAGGTACACTGAACTAAATGACGGCGGTCTATCATTTGGAGAGACAGTGCTGCTTTTAGGCAGTGAATTAGAAATCAATGATGACCATTCAAAGGGACCGATTCATGTGCTGGCATTTATGCCCACACTACACAAAATGTCTGAGTTTTCCGCATGGCTTTCGTTTCATATGAAAAATGTGCATTTGAGTTCACAGCGCCTCTATGTTGATGGGAAAACACTTCAGCGTAAGGTTAAGGAGCTGGGAGGTTTGTTTATTCCTGCTCATATTTTTACGCCGCATAAAAGTCTATACGGCAAAGGGGTCAACACTTCTTTAACGGAAGTATTTGATCCTGACCTTATTGATGCTGTTGAGCTTGGTCTTAGCTGTGATACGTCAATGGCGTCCCAGTTGAGTGAGCTGAACCGGTATCCCTTTTTAACGAATTCAGATGCTCATTCTTTAGGGAAAATCGCGCGGGAATATACAAAAATCAAAATGGATCATGCCTCTTTTGCCGAATTCAAGCTAGCCCTTGAAGAAAAAGATGGCAGAGCTGTCACAGGAAATTATGGACTTGCTCCGCGGCTTGGGAAGTATTATCATACGACCTGCGAGAAATGCGGGGTTAGACCTCACGCACCAGATCAAAAAGAGTGCCATGTATGCGGACATACACGGATGACAAAAGGAGTAAGTGAACGTTTAGAAGAGCTTGCTGACCAAGAAAGTGAAAAAAGAATGAGACCTCCTTATGTTCATCAGCTTCCGCTTCAGTTTATTCCGGGAGTTGGACCTAAAACACTGGAGAAGCTAAAAGCCGTGTTTCACACAGAGATGAATATTTTACATCAAGCAACAGAACAAGAACTAAAAGCCGTTCTGCCAGAAAAGACAGCGGGCTACATCATCAAAGCAAGGAAGGGCGAAGTCGGACTCATCGCTGGTGGAGGCGGAGTGTACGGTAAGGTGGATATCAATCATGAGTCACATTAAATGGACATGTCACACATTTGAACAATTGTCAAAAGAGGATCTTTACTTAATTCTCATGGAAAGAGTCAACGTGTTTGTTGTAGAACAAACATGCCCTTACCCTGAAATTGATCACAGGGACCAAGAAGCGCTTCATCTCATCGCAAAAGAGAACGGCGTCATTGTGGCGTATTGCCGAATTTTCCAAAACGGGATCATGTACAAAGAGGCGTCCATCGGCCGCGTTCTTGTGACGCAGGCGGGCCGGAAAAAAGGCTATGGAAAGCTGCTGCTCATCAAGGCTTTAGAAAAGCTTAGTGAATTAGGTGAAACAACTGTCAAAATACAGGCGCAAGCCTACCTGAAGTCATTTTACGAATCATTTGGTTTCAAGGCCGTCTCAGATGTTTATGATGAAGATGGGATTCCGCATCTTGATATGGTGAAAACAGAAAGATAGACGTGTATACGTCTATCTTTTTTATGAAACATCGTGTATCATAACGTCAACGAAAGGGGTTTTGCCAAATGGGAAAAAGCAAAGCAAAGAAAAAACGAGAGCATATCCAAAGGCAGCACAGCCGAAATCCAGAACTGTCGAGAGGAAACATGCCGCATTTTAGCACACACGAAAGGAAGACAAAAACAAAACAAGAAGCCTTGCAGCATATGATGAAAAAACATAAAGGACGAAATGCTTATGATCACTATCAAGAGGATCATAAGCATTTTTATTTTGCTTTTTTGTGACAACTAGATCAAATAAATGGAAAAATTTTAAAAAATAGGACAAACGGTCGTTTCTTTTTGTCTAAAAATGTAGTTAAATGACAAAAAGAAACGAAAGGGAGAGTGAGTATCGTGAACGTCAAGTCATTTGGAGCAGGGCTTTGTATGGCAAGTGTGCTTGTGGCATCGGTCATGTTTGGCGCGTCAGATATTTCTGCAAAGGAGCAAGCAAAAAAAGAGTACATGATCGGCTTTTCTTCTTCCGTTCAAGACAAAACCCAAAAACAGCTTGTAGAAGAAGCTGGCGGGCATGTGAAAGAATCCATAGAGCAAATAGATATGATGAAAGTGTCATTGAATGAGACTTCGAAAAAGAAACTGAATGAAGCAAAAGAAGTGACCTTCATCGAGGAAGACCAAAAAGCAAAAACTAGCGGTCAAACTGTTCCATACGGCATCAAAAGCATCAAAGCACAAAAGGTACATAAACAAGGATACGCTGGACAGAATGTCAAAGTAGCCGTTCTTGACAGCGGCATCGACGGTAAACATGAGGATTTACATGTCACCGGCGGGGTGAGCTTTGTACCGGCAGAGTCTGATCCGCTTGTTGATCCGCATGAACATGGAACGCATGTGGCAGGCACAATTGCCGCATTAGATAATAAGGTAGGTGTCGTTGGTGTTGCGCCAAAAGCTTCTATCTATGCTGTCAAGGTGGCAGATGAAAATGGTGACGGCTACTATAGCTGGATCATAAAAGGGATTGAATGGGCCATTGAGAATGACATGGATGTCATCAATATTAGTATGGGGGGAGCAAGTGAATCTGAGGCGCTGAAAGAAGCGGTAGATCGAGCGTATGATAAAGGGATTCTCATTGTGGCTTCAGCAGGTAATGAAGGAAGCTATGGCTCTCTCAATACAATTGACTATCCGGCTAAATACAGCTCAGTGATGGCGGTTGCCTCTGTTGACCAAAAAAAGCAAAGAGCCTTTGATTCATCTGTTGGCGAGGAAATCGAAGTCTCAGCACCAGGCGTTTCAACGCTGAGCACCATTCCTCATAACGAATACGGCTACATGAGCGGAACGTCAATGGCATCACCGCATGTAGCGGGCGCTGCGGCTGTCATTCTATCAAAACATCCGAATCTGACAAACGATGAAGTACGCGAGAGATTGTCAAAAACGGCGACAAAGCTTGGAGAACCTTTTTATTATGGTGCCGGGCTTGTGAATGTACAAAAAGCCGCACGATAAATGAAAAAGAGAAAGCAGTGAGCAGGCTGCTTTCTCTTTTTTCTTTCGATAAAACTGTCATGTTTCGTAATCTCTCTCATAGAATCTAGTAACCTTACTATTTGGGAGGAAGACACATGCGGAAAAAGTCTTGGAAGGAGCATCTTCTTCAGCACGTAAAAGATCATCTCTCGATTTATTTATTTGTCTCTGTACTCTTTTTAATGGGTGTGATCTTCGGGGCCATCATTGTCAATAGCATGACATTCAGCCAGAAAGAGGATTTATTCTATTATTTAAATCAATTTTTTGGTCAACTGACAAATGAGAAAGCAGCAGAATCAAAAGAAATGTTTTTACAAAGCTTCCTGCATCATATGAAATATTTAGGCCTTATGTGGATTCTGGGAATCTCCATCGTTGGTCTGCCGCTTATCTTTCTTATGATCTTTTTAAAAGGAATTGTTGTTGGGTTTACTGTTGGTTTTCTCGTGAATCAAATGGGGCTGAGTGGATTTTTTCTCTCGTTCGTATCGGTGCTTCCGCAAAACATTTTGCTCATTCCAGCCTATTTAGTAATTGGCACTTGTGCGATTGCGTTTTCCATCCGTCTCATTGGACAGCTCTTCATGAAAAAAACCATCAGTCAAGCACCCGTCCAGTGGTTTGGCCGGTATGCATCAGTTCTGCTGATGATTTTAGCGCTTGCTGCACTTTCGTCTTTTTTTGAATCGTACATATCATTCATGCTGATGAAAAAGCTGGCAGGTGTTCTTTTATAATTGTTATTAATTAATAATCAATTTATTTATCAATTTAAAATGATTATAGTTGGCTCTCAGCACATCATTTGATATAATGATCAAGTAATGTGGCGTAGGAGGGAAAGTCAATGGAAAATAGGATTGATCGAATTAAGAAACAGCTTCATTCTTCCAGCTACAAGCTCACGCCACAGCGTGAAGCCACAGTAAGAGTACTGCTTGAGAATGAAGAAGACCATTTAAGTGCAGAAGATGTATACCTCCTCGTAAAAGAGAAGTCTCCTGAAATTGGTCTTGCTACTGTTTATCGGACGTTAGAATTGCTCACTGAACTGAAAGTTGTTGATAAAATTAACTTTGGAGACGGCGTTTCGCGATATGATCTTCGCAAAGAAGGAGCCGCTCACTTCCATCATCATCTTGTCTGCATGGAATGCGGAACAGTCGATGAGATAGAAGATGATTTATTAGAAGATGTCGAAGAGATTATTGAACGTGACTGGAAATTTAAAATTAAGGATCATAGATTGACATTCCATGGTATTTGCCACCGGTGTCATGATGATGAATCCGGCAAATAATCCGAATTGGAACCTTTTCATTTAAGATGAAGAGGTTTTTTGCATTTTCGCTGTATATTCCTTGTCCCACCTGGCATATGCTGAAGTAATGAGAAGGTGAGAAAGGACTTGAAGTTTATGCGGAAATGGCTCAAAACAACAGGTGAAGTGATCAAAGTATTTATCTTGTTCACTGGTTTTACCGTCCTGTTCTATTATGCTATGATATGGATAAATTCAGAATATGAAAGCTACCATCGTTATGATAAACCAGAGGGTGCAGCAATTAAAGTGATGGAAATGGATCAGCCGAATCAAGACAATTGGCAAGACCGATTGATTTATTTTTATCAAAACGGGGAGTAGAAATCATTGAACGATCAATTATCCGACTTTATTCATTTTATGACCGTAGAGAGAGGACTCTCTGAAAATACCATTGTTTCTTATAAAAGAGACTTACAGAACTATTTGTCTTTTTTAATGACAAATGAACAGCTGACGGATATTAGCGATGTCACGCGTCTGCATATCATTCATTATTTAAAGCAGTTAAAAGAGGAAGGGAAATCGAGTAAAACGTCTGTACGGCATCTATCATCGATCCGTTCCTTTCATCAATTTCTGCTTCGGGAAAAAGTGACAACGGATGACCCGTCATGGAACATTGAAACGCAAAAAACAGAGCGGACTTTACCGAAAGTTTTATCATTAGGGGAGGTCGAAAAGCTGCTTGATACACCAAATCAGCACACTCCCTTTGACTACCGAGACAAAGCGATGCTTGAGCTCTTATATGCAACAGGCATTCGCGTCAGTGAAATGCTGGATCTGACCCTTGCTGATGTTCACCTCACAATGGGCTTTGTCCGTTGTTTTGGAAAAGGAAGAAAAGAGCGTATTGTGCCAATCGGTGAAGCTGCTGCAAGCGCGATTGAAGAATATCTCGAAAAGGGAAGAAGCAAGCTGTTAAAAAAACAGCCGTCCGATGCCCTATTTCTCAATCATCACGGGAAAAAAATGTCGCGCCAGGGCTTCTGGAAGAACTTAAAAAAACGAGCCATCGAAGCAGGGATTCAAAAGGAACTAACGCCTCATACGCTCAGGCATTCATTTGCTACACACCTGCTTGAAAACGGTGCGGACTTAAGAGCTGTACAGGAGATGCTCGGACATGCCGATATCTCGACAACACAAATTTATACACATGTGACGAAAACAAGACTGAAAGATGTGTATCACAAATACCATCCAAGGGCATAAGTAAAGCATGACACAGTGAACGGGTGTCATGCTTTTTCATGTTTACACCGTTTATGGTTGTCAACTGGCTTGTAAACGGTTTATACTTGAGATGTCTGACCTCTCACTGTTTGTAAGGTCAAAAGACAAGAATATTGAAGGAGGCGCTTTTTAATGCCTGATTATCAGTATAAACGTATTTTCCTCGTCGTCATGGATTCAGTAGGAATTGGGGAAGCACCAGATGCTGCTGATTTTAATGATGTAGGTGCAGATACACTTGGACATATTGCTGAAAAAATGAACGGGCTTCATATGCCGAATATGGCGAAGCTTGGGCTGAGTCATATTAAAGAAATCAAAGGAATTCCAGCGGATAAAAAACCGCTTGCGTATTATGGAAAAATGCAAGAAGCATCAAATGGTAAAGACACAATGACAGGACACTGGGAAATCATGGGTCTTTACATAGACACACCGTTCAAAGTCTTTCCAGACGGATTCCCAGACGAACTATTAAATGAACTAAAAGAAAAAACAGGCCGAGGTATTATTGGCAATAAACCTGCGTCTGGTACGGAAATTTTAGATGAGCTTGGCGAAGAGCACATGAAAACAGGCGATTTAATCGTTTATACATCTGCGGATTCTGTGCTGCAAATTGCTGCGCACGAAGAAGTTGTGCCATTAGATGAGCTTTACCGTATTTGTGAAATTGCCCGTGAACTCACATTAGATGAAAAATATATGGTTGGACGGATTATCGCTCGTCCGTTTGTCGGAGAGCCTGGCGCATTTGTTAGAACGCCAAACCGTCATGACTATGCGTTAAAACCATTTGACCGTACAGTCATGAATGAACTGAAAGATGATGGACTCGATGTCATTGCGATCGGAAAAATCTCTGATATTTATGACGGCGAGGGGATCACATCATCTCTTAGAACAAAATCAAACATGGATGGAATGGACAAGCTGGTCGATACACTTAAAACAGACTTTACAGGACTCAGCTTTTTAAACCTTGTTGATTTTGACGCTCTTTACGGACATAGAAGAGATCCAGAGGGTTATGGAAAAGCACTAGAGGAATTTGACGCACGTCTTCCTGAAGTGTTTGACCTGTTGAAAGAGGATGATCTTCTTGTGATCACAGCAGATCATGGAAATGACCCGGTTCATCACGGAACAGATCATACAAGAGAATATGTTCCGCTCATTGCTTACAGCAAAAAGCATCAGGAAGCAAATGAACTGCCAACAGCAAAAACGTTTGCTGATCTTGGGGCAACCGTTGCAGATAATTTCAAGATAGCGATGCCAAAATACGGAACAAGCTTTTTATCTAAACTCAAATAGGGGGAAATCTCGTGAGAGCACAGTTTTCAGAAGCGGCGGCATACATTAAACAAGCATCGACATATGTACCAACAGTTGGATTGATTTTAGGATCAGGGCTTGGCATTTTAGCAGATGAGATTGAAAATCCAATCAAAATAAAATATGAAGATATTCCTGGATTCCCTGTTTCAACAGTAGAGGGACATGCAGGGCAGCTCGTGATCGGAACGCTGAAAGGCACTGTCGTTTGCGCGATGCAAGGACGTTTTCATTTCTATGAAGGATATGATATGAAGCAAGTGACGTTTCCTGTCCGAGTAATGAAAGAAATTGGCATTGACACATGCATTGTCACAAATGCAGCCGGCGGTGTGAATACGTCATTCCGTCCAGGAGATCTCATGCTGATCACAGATCATATCAATATGATGGGAACCAATCCATTAATTGGCCCAAATGACAGTCAAGGCGTTCGTTTCCCTGATATGTCTGCACCGTACGATAAAGAATTGCTGGCACTTGCAGAAGAAACAGCCCAGCGTTTAGGCATATCTGTACAGCAAGGGGTTTATGCAGGGATGACAGGCCCTTCATATGAAACACCTGCTGAAGTTCGTTTCTTAAGAACACTTGGAGCAGATGCTGTTGGCATGTCGACAGTTCCAGAAGTGATTGTTGCGCGTCATGCAGGAATGAAAGTGCTTGGCATTTCATGCATTTCCAATGCGGCATCTGGTATTTTGGATCAGCCGCTGTCTCATGATGAAGTGATCGAAGTAACGGAAAAAGTGAAAGCAAGTTTTCTTGATTTAGTAAAAGACATTGTCAAACAACTTTCATAGCATGTGTCTAGAAGCCTTCTGCTACCCGAGCAGAAGGCTTTTTTTATTTGCAATCATACGATCTCTGAATAAAACAGCCTGTATGAGGAAAAAATAGAAAGGATTACGATAATGGAGGTCTGCCACTTGAAACGTCATATATGTGCATTGTTTATTTTAATGATCCTTATCTCAATGGTTTCACCATCAGCGATAGCAAAAGAAAAGATTGAAAAACCAGGAGAAAAACAAACATCAGAATTGGCACACGAAGCCAAATCAGCGATCTTAATAGAACGTGACACGGGAAAGGTGCTTTACAACAAAAACAGCGATGAAAAGCTTGCACCCGCAAGTATGACCAAAATCATGACGATGCTTCTCATCATGGAAGCCATTGATCAGGGTAAACTGAAAATGACAGACAAGGTCAGAACGAGCGACTATGCAGCGTCCATGGGAGGGTCGCAAATCTTCCTTGAACCAGGAGAAGAAATGACCGTGAAAGAAATGCTGAAAGGCATTGCGATTGCTTCAGGAAATGATGCTTCAGTTGCCATGGCAGAGCATATTGCAGGATCTGAAGAACAGTTCGTAGAGCAGATGAACAAAAGGGCGAAAGAGCTTGGCCTCACCTCAACAGTCTTTCAAAACCCAACAGGACTTCCTGAAAAAGACCATTACAGCACAGCTCACGATATGGCAATAATGGCAAAAGAGCTGTTGAAATACGAACAAATCACCAAATTCACAGGTGTCTACGAAGACTATCTCCGGCAAAACACAGATAAAAAATTCTGGCTTGTCAACACAAACCGTCTAATTAAATTTTATCCAGGGGTCGATGGGGTGAAAACAGGTTTTACAGGTGAAGCGAAATACTGTTTAACTGCATCTGCTAAAAAAGGTAACATGCGCGTCATTGCGGTTGTCTTTGGCGCAAGCACGCCGAAAGACAGAAACGCTCAGGTAGTCAAAATGTTAGACTACGCATTTAGTCAATATACGACTCACCCGCTTTACAAACGAGGGCAAGATGTGGCGGAGGTCAAAGTGAGCAAAGGGAAAAAGAAAAACATTCAGCTCGTTACTTCTGAACCGATCTCCCTTTTAACGAAAAAAGGCGAAAATGTGGATCAGATCAAAAAAGAAATCAAATTGTCTCATGATGTCAAGGCTCCATTTTCAAAAGGAACGGAACTTGGTACGATCGTCTTGAAAAAAGATGGAAAAGTGCTGCATGAAAGCCCTGTAGAAGCAAAAGAAGGAATGGAAAAGGCAAGCGTTTGGACTTTCTTCAAACGGGCGATGGCTGATTTTGTAAAATGGAAATAAAAGGCGAAAGGCTGCTGTAATTGGCAGTCTTTTTGCTATGAGGAAAAAGAAAAGAACATCTAAATGTGACGAATGGTCACTAGTTTTGTCATGGTGAAGGATTTACTTTATATAAAAGAGAAACACTCTTTATCCGAAATTAGAGCAAGGAGGAATAAAAAATGAGCCTTGGTATTGATTTTCAAGTAAAAGAGAGCGTACTTTGCATTCGGTTAACAGGAGAGCTCGATCATCACTCCGCAGAAACATTGAGACAAAAGGTGACGAATTATTTGGAAACAGAGGACATTCGCCACATTGTGCTGAATCTGGCTGATTTATCGTTTATGGACAGCTCTGGACTCGGAGTGATTTTAGGAAGATATAAAGAAATTAAGCAGCTTGGCGGGGAAATGGTCGTCTGTGCCATCTCGCCAGCAGTGAACCGGTTATTTGATATGTCTGGCTTGTTTAAAATTATTCGGATGGAGCCTTCTGAGCAAACGGCTTTGCAAACATTGGGGGTGGCATCATGAGAAATGAAATGAACCTGACTTTTTCGGCATTAAGCCAAAATGAATCGTTTGCGAGGGTGACAGTCGCGGCATTTATCGCTCAGCTTGATCCGACTTTAGATGAATTAACAGAAATCAAGACCGTCGTATCTGAGGCAGTGACAAACTCAATCATTCATGGCTATGATGGGAATCCAGATGGCAAGGTGCACATCCATGTCACACTAGATGATCATGTCGTTTACCTCACCATCCGTGATGAAGGAATGGGTATTACCGATCTTGAGGAAGCAAGACAGCCGCTTTTCACCACAAAACCAGACTTAGAGCGCTCTGGAATGGGCTTTACCATCATGGAGAATTTTATGGATGATGTCATGGTGGACTCATCTCCAGAAATGGGCACGACCATCCGTTTAACAAAGCATCTATCAAAAAGCAAAGCGCTTTGTAATTAAAGGAGCTGCTCATATGGATGTGGAGGTAAAAAAGCAAGCTAAAAAAGCCCAGCTGTCAAATGATGAAGTCAAAGAGCTCATCAAAAAAAGCCAAGACGGTGATCAGCAAGCAAGAGACCTCCTCGTAGAAAAAAACATGCGTCTTGTTTGGTCCGTTGTTCAGCGCTTTTTAAATAGGGGATATGAACCAGATGATCTATTTCAGATTGGCTGTATTGGACTGCTGAAATCTGTTGATAAATTTGATTTGTCATATGATGTAAAGTTTTCAACGTACGCCGTCCCCATGATCATTGGTGAAATTCAGCGATTTATTCGGGATGATGGAACGGTCAAAGTCAGCCGTTCATTAAAGGAACTCGGAAATAAAATTCGGCGGGCAAGGGATGAATTGTCTAAGTCTCATGGAAGAATGCCGACCGTTCAGGAAATTGCCGAATACCTTGATATCACACCAGAGGATGTTGTTCTCGCCCAAGAAGCAGTGCGCTCGCCATCATCCATTCATGAAACGGTGTATGAAAATGATGGGGATCCGATTACATTGCTTGATCAAATTGCCGATCATTCTGAGGAAAGATGGTTTGACAAAATCGCACTGAAAGAAGCGATCAAGGAATTAGAAGAACGGGAAAAACTTATTGTGTATTTAAGGTATTATAAAGACCAGACACAATCTGAGGTTGCAGAGAGACTTGGCATTTCACAAGTACAAGTCTCACGGCTTGAAAAGAAAATTTTAAAACAAATCCAAATGCAAATGGATCAAAAAGACAGCTAGCCGATTAGGCTGGCTTTTTTTGTGTGGTAATTACCGGTAAATCAAGTTCTATCAGTATGAGAACCATTTTTCACCACATACTATTTTTAACCCATCGTATAGGAAGTGACTTGGATGGACGGACAAATCTTTATTCGGCTGCGCCATCGAATCAAGACCGGTATTGATCAGCTCATTTATTTAGAGGATATCGCCCAAATCACTGGTGATGAGTTTGCTGTGCAAAAGCTTAGTAAAATGCCGGTGTATCATGTCAGCAAAAAGGATCGTCACATCGCCGTTCTTGATATCATGCATGTCGTCAAAACGATCAAAAAAACGTGGCCAGATATCGACATTCAAACCGTTGGCGGCTCTGAGGCCATTGTTGAAATTGATACAGGCAAACGCCAGCTTTCTCCCGTTTTATTTGTGTTTGTATGGCTCCTATTATTTGTTGGAGCGGCGCTTGCCATTATGAATTTCCACGAGGATGTCAGTATGCGGCTCGTTCATATCCGCCTATATGAAATGATCACAGGGAAAACGGTTGAGCATCCGTATTTATTACAAATTCCATATAGCTTTGGACTCGGTTTTGGCATGATTTTGTTTTTCAATCATGTATTTAAAAAGCGTTTAAATGAAGAACCAAGTCCGCTCGAAGTGGAAATGTTTAAATATCAGCTCGATCTCGATCATTATGTCGCACTCAATGAAAATAAAGAAACATTGAAGGATATCCATGATCGGTAAGTGGCTTTTTGTCGTACTCGTTGGACTTGGCGGCGGTTTAACGGTCGGAGCAGGATTTGTGGCTTTTCTTACAGTGCTTGGCATTATTCCCCGCTTAATGCAATTAACCAAAACGCAGCGCTTCATACAAGGGTACGAGGCGGCTGTTATTAGCGGGGCGGTTGTTGGCGGCTGGGCCACCTTAAGTCAAATACATCTTCATTTAACCAAATGGCTGGCGATGCCGGTCGGTCTTTTATCAGGCATCTTCGTCGGCATGCTTGCAGCTGCACTCACTGAAGTATTAAATGTACTTCCTATATTAACGAAAAGAATTGGAATGGACGGGAAAATTGTTTTGCTGCTCATGGCCATCGTCTTAGGAAAGGTATTTGGTTCACTATTTCATTGGCTTATTTATATTTAATCAATTGGAGGGAACAACACGTGTCGAGTTTAAAAGAGAACTATCCATCTAAGGTGAAAACGTATCAGCCCAAACCTCCTTATGTCCTCAACTGCATTAAGGCGTTTTTAGTTGGCGGTTTAATCTGTCTGATAGGTGAGGGGCTGCAACATTTCTATATCCACTTTTTTGATTTTAACGAAAAGACAGCAGGGAACCCGACAGTGGCGACCCTCATTTTAATTTCTTCTCTATTAACGGGTATCGGTATTTACGATAGAATCGGCCAGTTTGCTGGAGCCGGATCAGCTGTCCCGGTGACAGGCTTTGCTAACAGTATGACAAGTGCTGCCCTTGAGCATAAAAGTGAAGGGCTTGTTTTAGGTGTTGCCACAAATATGTTTAAACTCGCTGGGAACGTCATTGTATTTGGTGTCGTTTCGGCATATGTCGTAGGGATCATTCGATACGTCTTGGAAAAGATGTTTTCGTAGGAGGAATGAAAGGTGAAACTAACAGGTAAACAATCTTGGGTATTTGAGCACAAGCTTTATGTCAATGCAGAAGGAACTGCTGCAGGACCGAAAGAAAAAGAAGGCCCGATTGGTCATTTAATTGATAAAACGTACGATGAAATGCACTGTGATCAAAAGAACTGGGAAATGGCTGAAAGGAAGCTCATGGATGATGCGATATCAACCGCTTTATCAAAAGCAAATTTGCAAAAAAGCGATATTGATCTTTTGCTGGCTGGAGATTTACTCAACCAGAACGTCACAGCAAACTATGTGGCAAGAGAGCTGAAGATCCCGTTTCTCTGCTTGTTTGGGGCATGCTCGACTTCAATGGAATCGGTCGCCATTGCGTCAGCACTCATTGATGGCGGCTTTGCAAATAGAGCCATCGCAGCAACAAGCAGTCACAATGCGACTGCAGAACGCCAATTTCGTAATCCGACAGAATACGGGGGACAAAAGCCAGATACAGCAACAAGTACAGTAACTGGTGGTGGAGCCGTTATTATCAGCCAAGAACCCTCTCAAATTCAAATTACGAGCGCAACGGTAGGCAGGGTCATGGATCTTGGCATTACAGATCCATTTGATATGGGATCGGCCATGGCACCAGCAGCGGCAGACACCATCAAGCAGCATTTAGAAGACTTAGGCAGAACAGTAGATGATTACGATTTGATTTTAACTGGAGATTTATCAGGCATTGGTTCACCGATCTTAAAGGATCTCTTGAAAGAAGAAGGCATTCAGCTTGGGCGAAAGCACGATGATTGCGGTTTAATCATCTATACACCCGACCAAAACGTATTCGCTGGAGGCAGCGGCTGTGCTTGTTCAGCTGTTGTGACATTTAGTCATATTTTTAAGGAAATGAAAGCAGGGAATCTGCAAAGAGTACTCGTTGTGGCAACCGGGGCGTTACTCAGCCCAATGATGGTTCAGCAAAAAGAGACCATTCCAACCATTGCGCACGGTGTCGTATTTGAGCGTGCAGGAGGAGAGAGCTAATGGATTATCTTATCGCTTTTGTGGCAGGCGGACTTATTTGCGTCATTGGCCAGCTTTTGCTAGATGTACTCAAACTCACGCCTGCACATGTCATGACTACTTTTGTTGTGGCAGGTACCATTTTAGACGGATTCGGTATTTATGATAAATTTATTGAATTTGCAGGCGCGGGCGCAACCGTACCAATTGTCAGCTTTGGTCATAGCTTGCTTCATGGGGCCATGCATCAGGCAGATGTGCACGGATTCATCGGCATCGGTATCGGTATCTTTGAATTAACCTCTGCTGGAATATCAGCTGCGATTTTATTTTCATTTATTATCGCACTTATCTTTAAACCGAAAGGATAACCGAATATGGGGCAAAGACGGAAAGTCATTTTAGTGACAGACGGAGATATATATGCTGCCAAAACCATTGAGCTTGCCGCTAAAAACGTTGGCGGACGATGTATTTCCAGCTCAAAAGGAAATCCAAGCAAACGGACAGGACCTGAACTTGTTCAGATGATTTTAAAAACGCCGTATGATCCAGTCTTTGTGATGTTCGATGATTCTGGACTGACAGGTGAAGGAACAGGCGAGACAGCGATGAAACATGTGGCGCGCCACCCTGAAATCGAAGTCATTGGAGCGATTGCAGTTGCATCCAAAACGCACCAAGCCGAATGGACTAAGGTCCATGTCTCCATTGACAGGGAAGGTGAACTGACAGAATACGGTGTCGACAAACACGGTCTTCCCGAAATGGAGCCCCATAAAATGAGCGGTGATACAGTGTATTGTCTTGACTCCCTCAATCTTCCGTTAGTTGTCGGTATTGGAGATATTGGCAAGATGGGACGGAAAGATGATCTGAGCAAGGGATCTCCAATCACGATGAAAGCAGTGGAATTAATATTAGAAAGGAGTGGTTTCCATGAAGAAAGACAAGGTAAACGTGTACCGAGACCCGAAGAAAAATGAAGATTACTTCAAGGAAAATGTCGGAATGGGTCTCAGCTTTGACCTTGGTGTTCGGAAAATTTATATACACGATCAGGAAATCCAGCTTTACTATGTAAACGGATTGTGTGATACACAGTATATTATCTACTTATTAAAAGAGCTAATCGAAATCAATGACAACGAACCTGAATCCGATGATCTTGCACATGTAGTCGAGAACCGCCTCGTCAATCAGCAGGTCTCCAAGGTAGAAACGCTGGATGAAGCAGTGGATCAAGTACTGTCTGGGCTTGTAGCAGTCGTTGTAGAAGGTGAAAATTACGCCTTTATCATTGATGTTAGAAGCTATCCTGGCAGAATGCCTGAGGAGCCGGATACAGAAAAGGTGGTCAGGGGAGCAAGGGACGGCTTTGTTGAGAATATTATTGTGAATACAGCGCTTATTCGAAGAAGAGTGCGGGATGAAAAGCTGAGATACAAAATGCTCAAAGTAGGCGAACGTTCAAAAGCGGATGTTTGTGTTTGCTATATTGAAGATATTGCAGACCCTGACTTAGTAGATATTATAGAAAAAGAAGTATCAGGAATCAAAGTCGATGGGCTGACGATGTCTGATAAAACGATTGAAGAATTTATAATTAAGCAAGGATATAATCCCTTTCCGCTAGTGCGTTATACCGAGCGTCCGGATGTTGCCGCTAACCACATATTAGAAGGGCATGTCATCATCATTACGGATACATCCCCTAGTGTCATCATTACACCAACCACTATTTTTCACCACGTTCAGCATGCAGAAGAATACCGCCAGGCGCCTGCCGTTGGTACGTTCCTAAGATGGGTACGCTTTTTAGGCATATTATGTTCTACCTTTCTTTTGCCGATTTGGTTTCTTTTTATTCTCGAACCAAATCTCCTGCCTGACAATTTAAGCTATATTGGGTTTAATAAACCTTCTCATATCCCTGTGATTCTCCAAGTATTTCTTGCTGATTTCGGGGTGGAGTTTTTAAGGATGGCAGCCATTCATACGCCAACCGCATTGTCAACCGCCATGGGGTTGATCGCGGCTGTTTTAATTGGACAAATCGCCATTGATGTCGGTTTATTTACACCAGAGGTCATCTTATACGTCTCGCTGGCAGCGATCGGTACCTTTACAACGCCAAGCTATGAGCTGAGTGTCGCCAATAAGATTGTAAGGCTCATCATTCTAGCACTAGTGGCAATTTTTAAGCTGAATGGACTCATCATTGGTTTTACGTTGTTAATCATTTATTTAACATCCATTCGTTCATTGCAGACACCTTATATGTGGCCGTTCATTCCTTTCAATGGAAAGGCTTTATGGCAAGTGCTGATTCGGACGTCTGTTCCTGGCTCAAAAGTAAGGCCGAGCATCGTTCACCCTCAAAACAGATCAAAAATTCCGCCAAATTCTTAACGCTCATTGAAAGTGGCTGAAGATTGTGATATTGTATTTTTAACTTTGAGACACGGCAAAAGGCAGCTCACGCAGCTGCCTTTTTTCAGCCGAAGTGGAGAAAGAGGGAATGACATTGTATTTACACGGCACTTGCAGACAAAATGAACTCGGTCATTTAGAAATTGGTGGTGTTGATGCTGTTTCTTTAGCTGAAACGTATGGGACACCACTTTATGTATATGATGTGGCTTTAATACGGGAGCGCGCAAAAAGCTTTCAAAAAGCATTTATAGAAGAAGAATTAACGGCACAGGTAGCATATGCGAGTAAAGCATTTTCCTCCATCGCCATGTTTCAGCTTGCCAAAGAAGAAGGATTATCTCTTGATGTCGTATCAGGCGGTGAGCTTCACACAGCCATTTGCGCTGGATTCCCAGTAGAAAAAATTCATTTCCATGGCAATAATAAAAGCAGAGAAGAATTAAAAATGGCTTTAGAGCATGGGATCGGCTGTATTGTTGTGGATAATTTCTATGAAATGAAGCTCATTGAACAGCTTGGTCAAGAGCTGTCAAAAAAAGTGAAAGTATTGCTCCGCATCACGCCTGGTGTCGAAGCGCATACGCATGATTACATTACGACAGGTCAAGAGGATTCAAAATTTGGCTTTGATCTTCACAATGGACAAGCAGATGAAGCGGTGAAACAAGTGCTTGGTTCAGAAGTGATCGAGCTTTTAGGTGTTCATTGTCATATCGGTTCACAAATTTTTGATACGGCTGGTTTTGTCCTTGCAGCAGATAAAATCTTTTTGAAGCTGGATGAATGGAGAAGATCATTTGGTTTTATTTCTACAGTATTAAACTTAGGCGGCGGCTTTGGGATTCGTTATACAGAAGAGGATGAACCACTTCCTGCGACAGAATATGTCGAAAAAATTATCCAAGCTGTGAAAGAGAACGTGGCCCGCTACCAGTTCGATATGCCAGAGATTTGGATAGAACCAGGCCGTTCTCTTGTTGGAGATGCAGGGACGACTCTTTATACGATCGGATCATCAAAACATGTACCTGGCATCCGTGATTATGTAGCGATAGATGGCGGAATGAGTGATAACATTCGTCCAGCTTTATATCAAGCGAAATATGAAGCCGCAAGTGCCAACAAAATGAGCCAAACGCATGATCAAACGGTTTCAATTGCCGGTAAATGCTGTGAAAGCGGAGATATGCTCATTTGGGATATCGATCTGCCAGAATTATCACAAGGGGATTTATTAGCTGTCTTTTGTACTGGAGCTTACGGCTATAGTATGTCAAACAACTATAACCGTATCCCGCGCCCAGCTGTTGTGTTTGTAGAAGACGGAGAAGCGCAGCTTGTGGTTGAGCGTGAAACATATGAGGACATTGTGAAACTTGATTTACCGTATCAATCAAAAGTGAAATCATCTACTTAAAAAAAGCCGCCTGGTGTTCAGGCAGCTTTTTTTCATGAATTATTTTCCTCCAGTGAATACAGAAACGATCGCATTCCAAATGGATACAAAGAAATCCCAAATCTTTTGAAGAAGGTTTTTCCCTTCATCCGATTCTATGAATTTAGTAATCTTGTCTTTTGCTTTATCAATTTGAGATCCTACTTGATTCCAATCGATATTGATGTTTTTCATTTTATCAAATAACGAGACAAGCTGATCTTTTTGATCCTGCGTCAGATTTAAGTTCAAATCAGAAGCAGCCTGATCCACTTTTTCTTCTACTTCTTTTGTGGTTTTAGGGACACCGTTTTTTGCAATGTCATCTTTGATTTTTGCAATAAGGGCAGAAGCGTTATCTTTCCCGATAGAGTCACCCAATTTAGAAGTTGTCACAAGCTCTTCGTTTGCCACCTGCTTCACATCTTCTGGAATGGCTTTGTCGCTTGACACCTCATACGCTTTTAGTAAGCCCGTCAGTGCGGCTGTACCAGATACTTCAAATGGAGCAGTCACGACAACCTTGGCATCTTTGACACCTGCTGTCATTAAAGCATTTAAATACATCTCATCTGTAATGGTCTTGATGTTGTGTGTATCCACAGTGAGACCTGTACCTGATTTTTCAATGGTGATCGATGAAGATGATAATGCTCTCGTCCCGATAGAAGAACGAGGGATGTATTTTCCTAAATATTCGTGCTCTTCTTTATTGGTTACTTCAATTTTTGTCGCATTTTCAGGTGGATTCAACTCGTCAAGCACCTTCTGGCGATCAGCCGGTGTTAAGTCTTGCCCGAGTGTGACGATGACATCGCCGACAGCTGCATCCGCTAAGCTGACTTTTGGCGCACCAATTAGGAAAAGGAGCGCTGCCATCATACCAAGCATCATTTTTTTAAACATGTTGACCTCCTTCAAGTCGAAAGCGTTCCCCTTTCAAGAGAAACTTTAGCTTTTGAGTACACGTAAAGTAGTGCACTCCATCATATAGACGTAACAAATTGGCTTGACGTTTCAATTTTCTTTTTAAGATGTGTTCCTGTTCCGATAAATGAAGACATGTCATTTAGTCAAATATCATTTTATTAGGAAAAAAGAATCAAGCAACCCTATTTTATCAATCATCAGTTAAGAGGTAAATGACAATCGAAGAGCAGGGGATGTTTAACATCACCGAAAATGTGCTATAATGAGCGTTGTTTAACCTGAAAGGAGAATGTGAAAAATGGCGAAAAAAGGATACATACAATTAACGAATGGAAAGAAAATTGAGTTTGAACTTTACCCAGAGGCTGCTCCAGGTACAGTAGCAAACTTTGAAAAATTAGCGAATGAAGGCTTCTACGATGGATTAAAATTCCACCGCGTGATCCCAGGCTTCGTCAGCCAAGGCGGCGACCCAAACGGTAATGGAACGGGTGGTCCTGGTTACACAATTAAATGTGAAACAGAAGGAAATCCACATCAGCACGAAAGAGGTTCATTATCAATGGCACATGCTGGTAAAGACACAGGCGGCAGCCAATTCTTTATCGTACATGACCCGCAGCCGCACTTAAACGGTGTTCACACTGTTTTTGGCAAGGTAACATCTGGTATCGAGGCTGTACTTGATATGGAGCAAGGGCAAGGCATGGAAAAAGTTGAAGTTGTAGATGCTTAATCTAAAACACCGCTTAATCGCGGTGTTTCAGCGTATAGACAAACCCTTGCATTCGGTGTCAGGTCTGCGCTCCGGTACTCACGAATGTTAAATTCGCTCCGTTCCAGTGCTCGCCCTTCCTAGACTTCAAAGGTTTTCAAACACGCTGAAAAGAAGACAAAGGGCTAAAATCAAGTTCATTTTAGCCCTTGTCAACAATAAAAAACACCGCTTAATCGCGGTGTTTTTTTATTTTGTTTGTGAGACGACTGTGATTTGTTTCGTTAGGTGATGAACCAATACAAAATGGCTAAAGCGCTGATAGAGGCACCAAAGAGACATACTCCGCCCCAGCCATAGGTCGCGTATATACTGGTTGAAACAATTGAACCGGTCGCACTGCCGATGGAGTAAAAAATCATGTAAGCCGCAGTAAGCCGGCTTCTCGCCTCAGCCCGTACTGTAAAAATCATACTCTGATTGGTCACATGAACTGCCTGCACAGATAGGTCAAGAAGGATAATGCCAATGACTAATGCAATAAGTGAATGTTCAGTCAAACTGATGAAAAACCATGAAATGAATAATAGGACAAGGGCTATACCAGTTGTGAACTGTCCAAAACCTCGATCAGCAAGGCTGCCAGCCCGAGCAGCCCCTAACGCTCCGGCTGCTCCAGCAAGACCAAATGCGCCAATTGCAGTATGTGAAAGAGAGTATGGCGGAGTACTGAGAGGCAGTACGAGTGAAGTCCATAACGTACCAAAGACGATAAAAATCAGAAGAGCCAAAATCCCACGGATGCGCAGGATTCGTTCTTGTATGAACAATATAAACATTGAACGAAGCAGATGAACATAGGATAATGACTCTCTTTTGCTGTCATCACGCGGGAGCACTCGGAACAATACGCCAGTTAGGATAAGCATGATGACGGCAGAAACAAGATAAACAGACCTCCAGCCAGCAAAATCGGTTAATACACCAGCAAAGGTTCGAGCGAGAAGAATGCCGGTTACGATTCCACTTTGCACCAAGCCGACTATACGGCCGCGTTCTTCTGGAGCAGCCCAACTTGCTGCAAACGCAACGAGTACCTGAGTGACTACAGCGAGCAGTCCGACCACTGCTAATCCTAGAAATAGGACAGTGACGATAGGAGCGATGCCGACTAGAATGAGGGCAAGCACAGATAAAAGCATCTGACCGATAATGAGCCGTCGTCGATTCAACAGATCACCAAGCGGTACTATCAGTAGCAGCCCCGCCGCATAACAAAGCTGAGTAATCGTAATGACAATACCAATGGATGAATACGTGATACCGAACTCGTCAGCCAGTGAATCTAGTAACGGTTGTGCGAAGTATATGTTTGCAACAGCCATCCCGCACGCTGCTGCAAAAAGTAGTGCCATATAGTGACTCATCTTTGATTCAGGTTTTAATCGGAAATTCATATCAGGATGATCTCTTGGAGTCATTTTATCTTTAACCATTCATTGCATCCTCTCCTTTTTATACTAAAAAGTATAATATATCGATCGGTATAAAATGATTCCTGTTAATGATAACCAACGAAATGTTTTAAAGTCAAGAGTTTCATCCGGTCATTCTAAGTTGATCTTGAAAGCAGAAAGACAGTTTGACAATTTTACATGAATAAAATAAAATTATAATGTACTGATTGGTAATAAAAAATGATATCCTTACAAATAAATGAATAATTGTTTTGGTGAAATGATTTTATTGTTGAAAAGAGGAATTGAGGATGGTTCGACAGCGTGAGTTTGATGAGGAAAAAGCGTTGGATGATGCAATGGTGCTTTTTTGGGAAAAGGGGTATAGAGCTACAACGTTAAGCGATTTGACTGCAAAAATGGGAATACAGCGGCCAAGCTTATACTCAGCCTTTGGAGATAAAGAGGAGTTATTTGAGGCTGCATTACGTAAATATACAAAGCAGCATGCAGCCCGTATTCGAACAAAACTTCAAAACAATCAATCTGTAAAGAAAGCATTTCATACTTTATTTACAGGTGTAGTGGAAGAGGAATATAGGGATGGCCCGAGTAAAGGCTGTTTTTGCATTAATACGATAGTGGAACTTGCTCCACACGAAGAGAAATTTGAAATTCTGACAAGAGAGCATCAGATGTATCTTTCGGTCATATTTGAAGAAAAGATTGTGCAAGGTATTCGCTCGGGTGAGCTTGAAAGCAGCTTGAATGCTAAAGCCTTAGCACAGACACTGGTCGTTTCTTTCATCGGGCTTACCGTCCTCATGAAGTCACGTCCAGAGCGTTCATTTGTAGATCATTCTGTAGCGACGATCCTATCCATTTTAAAATAAAATGGACAACACGCTATGACAGCTTCCATGAAAAAATCATACAGCATAGTGAAAGCGTATTTGATCCATTACATCAAAATACGCTTTTTCTTATAGGGCAGTCATGCACAGAATGTATTTTTATGATATGATAGGAGAACAAACATTCGTATTTGCGGGGTGCCAGCATATCAGATGCAAATGAAGAAATTGGAAAGAAAGAAGGGGATACTTTGAAACCACTCACAAAAGAAGAGAAAAATCAAATGACGATGGCCATTCAGCGTTATTTTGCTGAAGAACGAGAAGAAGAGATTGGTGAATTAGCAGCCATTAATATACTAGAATTTATCACAAAAAACCTTGGAAGCTACTACTATAATCAAGGGGTTCGCGACAGCCGCAGCATCGCTGTTCAGCGGTCACAATTGTTAGAGGAAGACTTATTTGCACTCGAAAAAAGAATATAATGAAAAGCTTGCAGTATGGTGTGTTACGAACTAATAAACAGAAAAAAGACCCCCTTAATAAAGAACGCATATTCGTATCATATGTAATGATTAAGAGGTGGAACCAAAGGGCCATCTGAATCGTTATATAAGTAACCATTAATGAAAATCAGCTTTTTTGGTTTTATTTCAATAAAAGAAGGAATAAAACATACAAATAGGCGAAGTGCAGATGATGGAGGTTCTAAATATGGGGAAAATTAAATTAAAAATTGCGATCTTATTTGTTTTACTGCTTTGTTTAGGCGCAGGTTATTTATACATGAATGGCATGAAAATTGAAGATGTGCCAACAGCCATTGGCGAAAGCTTAACAAATAATGATAAAGATTACACCATCTATGAATATACCATTACGAAAATTGATGGAGATGAATATTACGGTCAAGCGAAGAATGGCACAAAAATCATTTTTAATGGTAAGAAATTTGAAGATGATGTGGCTGATCTGAAAAAAGGCGATCGTATTAAAGCCTACTTTAGTAATGAAAAAAGAATAGATGGACTGATAAAAGTAGTAAAAGTCGTAAATTAACATGTCTCCTTTCCTATAAGGAGGCTTTTTTTGTGTGAAGAAATCTTGATTGTTGCATTTGACAACAAGGATCGCTATAATAGCCCCTAAGGACAGCTAAATATCGATTGTATCCTTCGGGGCAGGGTGAAAATCCCGACCGACGGTAATAAAGCAAATGCTTTACAGCCCGTGACCCGTTAATTTATTAACGGTTGATTCAGTGAAAAGCTGAAGCCGACAGTGAAAGTCTGGATGGGAGAAGGATAAAGAAAGCTATGAACGAAAAATATTTGTTGATCATAGTCTTATTTCTGATGCAAAAAAACCACAGCCCCGGAATTTTTTCCGGGGCTTTCTGTATGATTTTGTCGTTAATAGACTGCATGCAGTGTTTATTAGGTGATCCCTCATCTACCTTGTATGGACCATAAAAAGCGACGAAGGTGCTCAATCGATCACATGTCCCTAACATCGCTTTTTTTAAAAGTGAGAAATACAAATGAAACGAAAGGGAGGATCACATGTTTACGGGGATAATTGAAGAAGTTGGCACCGTTCAGTCATTAAGTAAAAAGTCAGCAGATGCCATGGAAATTGTCATTACATGCAGCCGTGTGCTGGAAGATGTTCACCTCGGAGACAGTATTGCCATTAATGGAGTATGTCTCACAGTCACTAGCTTCACAAAAGAACAGTTCGCGGCAGATGTGATGCCAGAGACGGTCAAAGCGACATCGCTGGATCAGCTGACACTAGGCAGTCCAGTGAATTTAGAGCGAGCCATGTCCTCAAATGGACGATTTGGCGGCCATTTTGTCTCAGGCCATGTTGATGGAACGGCTGTCATTACCCGGATAGAAAAGAAGAGTAATGCCATTTACTATGATTTAAAGATGAACAAGACCCTCACAGATATGCTCACCCAAAAGGGTTCGATCGCAATAGATGGTGTCAGCTTGACCATTTTCGATTTGCGAGATTCACATGTCACAGTCTCTATTATTCCTCACACGCTTGAAGGAACTATTTTCCCGACTAAATCTATGGGGGATATCGTGAATATAGAGTGTGACATGATCGGTAAATACATTTATCGCTTTATAACAAAAGAGCAGAGCGAAAAACAGCCATCTCGATTGACCCCATCATTTCTAAAAGAGCACGGATTCTAGGAGGCGATTGTATGTATCATTCCGTTGATGAGGCAGTAAATGCCCTTAAACAAGGAGAAATCATTATCGTAGTGGATGATGAAGACAGAGAAAATGAAGGAGACTTTGTGGCACTTGCTGAGCATGCCACACCTGAGGTGATTAACTTCATGGCTTTACATGGAAGAGGCCTCATTTGTACGCCAGTCCATGCGTCGATCGCCAAACACCTGAATTTGCATCCAATGGTTGAACATAATACGGATGCACACCATACAGCGTTTACAGTAAGCATCGACCATGTGACAACGACGACTGGTATTAGTGCTTTTGAGCGCTCCACGACTATGCTGGCCATGTTAAATAAAGACGCAAAACCAGAAGAGTTTGCCCGACCAGGACATGTTTTTCCGCTTATTGCAAAAGAGGGCGGCGTACTAGAAAGACCAGGTCATACAGAGGCGGCGGTTGATCTTGCTAAACTGGCAGGCTCAGAGCCAGCGGGTGTCATATGTGAAATTATGAATGCAGATGGATCAATGGCGCGCGTCCCTGAACTAAAGGAGATCCAAAAACAGCATGATTTAAAGATGCTGACAATCGAAGCATTACAGACATATTTAAACAACAATCGAACAGCCGCTATTGAAACAAAATAAAAATCACAAAGAAGGATGATCAACATATGAATACAATACAAGGCCATGTAGTAGCAGAAGGACTAAAATTTGCAATCGTTGTAGCGAGATTCAATGATTTTATTACAAGTAAACTGTTAGATGGAGCAGAAGATACATTACTCAGACACGGAGCAAATGGTGATGATATCGATGTTGTGTGGGTACCAGGCGCTTTTGAAATCCCGTACATGGCAAAAAAATTAGCAGAAACCAAAAAATATGATGCAGTCATCACACTTGGAACCGTGATCAGAGGCGCAACGACTCACTATGATTATGTTTGTAATGAAGCTGCTAAAGGAATTGCTCAGAGTGCTATGTCAACAGGGGTACCGATTATCTTTGGTGTACTCACAACAGAATCTATTGAACAAGCCATTGAAAGAGCTGGTACAAAAGCAGGAAATAAAGGCAGCGAATCGGCTGCAGCTGCTATTGAAATGGCGAATCTCAATCGAACGTTCTCTTAATTTAGTGAAAAAGAGTTTAAAAACGGTATAAAAATGTTTATAATGTGTGATGAGCAAATGAATCATAAGACATTTGCTGGAAATTAGGATAATTTGAATATTGAGGGGTATATATGTTAATTCGTTACAAGAGGTCTTTTGAAAAAATTGCCATGGGGCTTCTGTCCTTTATGCCGGGTGAGAAAGACGTCAAACAGCTTCAGCAGACGATGAAGTCATATGAAATGGATGAAGATCGGCAGCTGTTCCTATGGAAAGATGGCGAGGATATTGTAGGTGCTATTGGTGTGTTGAAAACAGACGACCAAGTACAAATTGAGCATATTAGTGTGAATCCATCCCATCGTGATCAAGGAATCGGCAAGGAAATGGTTTTAGCCGTGGAAGAAATATTTAAAACCAAAACACTCATTCCAAATGAATTAACGCAAGGCTTCTTTCATAAGTGTCACAGCGAATCAAATTAAATATCACACATGTAAAAGCAGAGGCTACAGTCCTCTGCTTTTTTTACGTTCAATCTGCTTTTTTCGTTCCAGCAAAACTTCTGTCCGGTCACGGAGTCTATGTTTTTCGATTAAAAATGTATGGGATAAGTTGCTTTCCTGTCCAAAGAGCAGTCCTTCTTTTTTGGCCATTTCTTGGCATAAAGAAAGAAGTGCTTCATCTTTGATTGGCAGCATCACACTTTCATAGGGCATATCTTCATCCATTTTCTTTTTCAGCATTCTCAGAAGCATCAGAAATGCCTCATCATCCAGACCGAGATTCGATAATACTGAACGGTTTGCTTCTAACAAATGAAGACTGTTAGAAATAAGCCGTTTTGCTCCTTTTCCATTTCCCCGCCTTTGATGATACAAGGCAACAGCGAGCTGGATGAGCCCGACCCAATATTCTTTGCGCTGCTCAGGGGGATCTTCTTTCCAATATTCCTCTAAAATTTCATGACACTCAAAATAATCTCTTGTCGTATGAAATTCGTGTAAAAAAGCCACGTACGCTTCAGGATACACAGCGGTCATCTCCTTTTCCACTCTCAGTCTAACATATCGAAAAGAAAAGAAGAAAGAGCGTCCCTTTAGTGAAAAGGACGCTCTGTTTCTTTAATAAACCCAAGCCGCGCCAACGATGATCAGCAAGATGAAAAGCACGACAATAAGCGCGAATCCTCCGCCGAAGTTATAGCCATCTCCCATAATGATACGGCCTCCTTTTTCATCAGTTCTGATTACAATGGTATTCTATGTATAAATGCCCTTATTGGTATGGGCGGATCCACTGTTTTTCTCGATTTGCCTAAGGCATCATGGCCGAAATTATATTGGACGAGAGCTTTATCCTGTCTTATACTAAAGGTTAGCCGGTGAAACGGTACTTAGAAGACAGTAGAAATGGTGAGAAAAAGATGCTGGAATATCAGGTGAAAATAGATTCGTTCGAGGGTCCTTTGGACTTGCTTTTACATTTAATTAACCGGTTGGAAATTGATATTTATGATATTCCCGTCGCTAAAATTACGGAGCAGTATTTATTATATGTCCACACGATGAGGGAGCTTGAGCTCGATGTTGCGAGCGAATATCTGGTCATGGCTGCAACCCTCCTGAGTATTAAAAGCAGAATGCTTCTTCCGAAACAAGAGGAAGAGCTGTTTGATGAAGACCTGCTCGAAGAGGAAGAAGACCCTCGAGAAGAGCTGATTGGCAAATTAATTGAATACCGCAAGTATAAAAATGCAGCACAAGAACTAAAGGAACGCGAAGAAGAAAGGCAAAATGCCTTTACAAAACCACCGAGTGATTTAAGCGAATTTGCAAAAGAATCAGAAGCGAAGGACACAAATTTACACGTAACGGTGTATGATATGTTAGGTGCGTTCCAAAAGGTATTAAATCGAAAGAAAATAACGAAACCAGCACCATCAAAGATTACAAGACAAGAAATCCCGATTGAAGACAAAATGAATGAGATTATGAACCATTTAAGAAAAACAAAAAAGCGGACCAATTTCATGACTCTATTTCAACATGATCAAAAGGAACACCTTGTCGTGACGTTTCTTGCTGTTCTCGAATTGATGAAAAGTCATCAAATCATGCTAGAGCAGGAAGGGAACTTTGAAGACATTTATATCATAGGGAGTGAAACGATTCATGACGCTTGATATCGTGAATTGGAAAGCCATCTTAGAAGCGCTGCTGTATGCAGCAGGTGACGAAGGCTTAACAAGAAAACAGCTCATGTCTGTTCTTGAAGTAGATGAGTCGGTATTACTCGACATTATGTCTTCCGTAAAGGAAGAATATCAAAAACAAGAACGAGGGATTGAGCTCATTGAATATGCAGATTCATATATGCTGCTGACGAAAAAAGAATACAGCATGTATTTAAAAAAATTAGTCGAGACACCATCCAAGGGTTTGTCGCAGGCAGCGCTGGAGGTGCTTGCCATTGTTTCTTATAAACAGCCGATTACACGCAGTGAGGTAGAGGAGATCAGAGGAGTCAAATCAGAGCGGGTACTTCATAGCTTAGTAGCCAAAGCACTGCTCTGTGAAGTAGGACGTGCCGATGGTCCGGGACGAGCGATTCTGTATGGGACAACCCCTACCTTTTTAGAGCAATTTGGCTTAAAGGCTTTAGATGAATTACCGCCGCTTCCAGAGAATGTAGAAGCAGATGGAGTACAAGAAGAGGCCGATCTATTTTTTGAAAACTTCAATCAAACATTTGAAGACATAAAATAGTTCAAAAGAATGAAAAATGTATGATAAAATATAAAAAAGATTTTAGGTCTAAAATCTTTTGATGACAGATAAAATGGTGACAAAGCCATGAGGGGAAGGTAAACACGAAACAAATGGCACATATGAATGTAAAGGCTCAAGTTGATCAAGCAGGCGTCTTTTTATCAAAGGTTGCAATTGAAATGAATGGTTTTCTGAACGAAACCACCTTATCAAGCTTGAAACGATTAAACCCCGAAGCGGAAGCCTATTATTGTGACATATTGAGTACATTACGGAAGCTTGCAGTGTACAGCGAGGATGCAGCAGCAGTTTGCAGGAAAATGGGCCAGCAGCAGACATTCCCGCAGCAAGCCGCACAGCAGATGCTCCACCGTATTTATCATCAATGTATTGAAGAATTTTTCACGCCTAAAAAGGATACATGGTATGAAGACAGCCGTTCGGCCTATACAGGAAAAAGCAGCATTGTTTTTCACCATGAAGTATCCGCTGATATGAAACAATTATTTTCTTCATTAGAAAAAGACTTTTTAGCGATGAGAGAAGAGCTGGAATATACGACTTCTCATCAGCAAGTGAAAATGGTATAAGCAATTTGAAGAAGCGCCTCTATATGTAGAGGCGCTTTTTTTATGGACGAGGCATCATAACTTTTTCAGCTGAGCATACACTTGTACAAAACGGACAAGGACGTGAATGAACATGCCCTATTTAAAAATTGGAACAGCAGTCCTTCTTCTATTTACACTCTTACTGCCTTTTTCCTCACATGCCAAAGCAGACATTTCATTATCAGTGAGTGCAAGAAGCGCCATTTTAATAGATGGACAGTCAGGCAGAGTCCTATTTGGAAAGGACGAGCACGAAAAAAGAAGAATCGCCAGTATTACAAAAATCATGACGGCTGTATTAGCCATTGAATCAGGAAAAATGAAAGATACCGTCAAAGTATCAAAACGTGCGATTCAGGCGGAGGGGTCATCCATTTATTTAAAGGAAGGGCAGAAGGTGAGCTTAGAAGATTTGACATACGGGCTCATGCTGCGTTCTGGAAATGATGCAGCTGTTGCCATTGCAGAGCATGTTGGCGGCAGCTTAGAAGGATTTATCTTTATGATGAACCAAAAGGCGGCTGAACTAGGAATGGAGAATACGAATTTTCAAAATCCGCACGGACTCGATGATCATAAAAATCATTATTCATCAGCCTATGACATGGCGATCCTAACAAAATACGCGATGAAACATAAACAATATCAAAAAATTGCCGGTACAACTTTCTATAAAGCGAAGACAATGGAAGGCTATTGGAAAAATAAAAACAAGCTGCTCACCGGTTTATACGAATATTCCACTGGAGGGAAAACAGGATATACAAAGCTTGCAAAACGAACACTTGTCTCCACCGCTGCAAAGGGTGATGCTCAGCTGATCGCTGTGACCATTAATGCACCTGACGACTGGAAGGATCATATTTCTATGTTTGAATATGCATTTGATCACTATAAAACGTATGTGCTTGCTGAAAAAGGAAGGCTTGCTTCGTTAAAAGGGACCTTTTACGAAAAAAAAGCGTTTATCAAGCGTGATGTGGACTATTTTTTAAATGAAGATGAGAAAAAACTTGTCAAAATTGAAACGGAAATGCTCACCCCTGAAAAGAAGTGGAAAAAAAACGCCGAAGCCATCCCAGATGTTGTAGGAAAAATGACGATTTTGTTAGATGGACAGGTGATCGAGCAATTACCGATTTTTTATGAAAATAAACGAAACCGCATGCCTCAAAAAAGCTTTCAAGAAATGTTTAAGTCTGTCTTTCAGACATCTATAGGCGGATCTTCATGGTCAATCTAATTTGGGTATTTCTCACTGTCATCGGTCTTGTCTATGCGATGTTTAATGGAACGATGCAGGAAGTGAACGAGGCTGTATTTAAAGGCTCAAAAGAAGCGGTTACTATTTCAATTGGTTTGATTAGTGTCCTCGTTTTTTGGCTCGGGCTCATGAAGATTGCCGAAGAGGCAGGGCTGTTAAAATTCTTTAGTAAATTGTGCCGGCCTTTTATTTCAAAGCTATTCCCAGATATTCCGCCTAATCATCCTGCAATGGGGTATATTTTGTCCAATCTCATGGCGAATTTCTTTGGTCTCGGGAATGCCGCTACACCGCTTGGGATTAAGGCGATGGAGCAGATGAAAGCATTAAACGGCGGAAAAAATGAGGCAAGCCGTTCTATGATTACATTTCTAGCGGTCAACACATCCTCTATCACACTTGTGCCAACAACCGTCATTGCAATAAGAATGACCTATGGGGCAGATCAGCCAACAGACATTGTAGGGCCAACCATTTTAGCAACACTCATTTCAGGAATCGGTGCAATTATCATCGATCGTTATTTCCACTATCGCAGAAGCAGGCGGGGGTGATCTTGTGGCATTTATTAACTGGCTGTCACTTGCTTTGATTCCACTGATCATCGCAGGAATTTTGATTGCTGGAACCATTAAAAAGGTACCAACCTATGAAACATTTGTGGAGGGAGGAAAAGAGGGCATTCAAATTGCCTTTTCAATCATTCCCTATTTAGTCGGTATGCTTGTAGCCATTACGATATTCCGTGCATCAGGTGCGCTTGATTTTGTTATGGGACTATTAAAACCAGTCTTTACAGCGATTGGTTTCCCGCCAGAAGTCGTGCCGCTTGCGTTTATTCGCCCGATATCAGGAACGGCTGCACTTGGAATGACATCAGACTTAATAGCGACGTATGGCCCAGATTCTTTTATTGGCCAGCTTGCAGCTGTCATGCAAGGGTCAACAGACACCACCCTTTACATTTTAACGGTCTATTTTGGAGCAGTTGGGATTAAAAAAATGGGAGATGCGCTGAAAGTAGGTTTGCTAGCAGATCTCATTGGTGTCATTGCCTCTGTGATTATCGTCAGTTTGTTATTTAGCGGCGCCTAATCAGGCGCTTTTTTGTATTTCATGGATGGAAAATCGCTTTTTAGCTGAAATTAGACAGACGAAACGCTTATTTTTCCACGAATGCTTGTTTGTTTTAAGTCAAGCAAGTAAGATAGTACATGAGGTGAAAGACAAATGGAACGTTTACAGAAAGTAATTGCACATGCCGGCGTCGCTTCAAGACGAAAGGCTGAAGAATTAATTAAAGAAGGACGAGTTACCGTTAATGGTCAAACAGTGACAGAGCTCGGAGTGAAAGTGGGCTCTTCAGATAAAATTGAAGTCAATGGATTAAAGCTTGAAAGAGAAGAACCGGTTTACTTTATGCTTTATAAACCGCGCGGCGTCATTTCGGCTGCCGAGGATGATAAAGGACGCAAGGTCGTCACAGATTTCTTTGATGATGTCCCGCAGCGTCTTTATCCAATCGGCCGGTTAGATTATGATACGAGCGGTTTGATTTTGATTACAAATGATGGGGAATTTGCCCATAAGCTCATGCACCCGAAATACGAAATTGATAAAACGTATGCAGCGAAGCTAAAAGGCATTCCATCAAAAGAACTGCTTAGAAAGCTAGAAAAAGGGATCATGTTAGATCATAAAAAAACAGCACCTGCTCGTGCGAAAATGCTTTCTATTGATAAACGAAAGCAAACTTGTATTGTTCAATTAACCATTCACGAAGGCAGAAACAGACAGGTGCGCCGCATGTTTGAAGCGATTGGACATGATGTGTTAAAGCTAAAAAGGGAGCAATATTCGTTCCTTCATATTGAAGGTATGAGACCAGGAGACCGCAGAGAATTGTCTCCGCATGAAGTAAAGCGCCTGAGAGCAATTGCCGATCATGGGAAAAGCGCTTTTTAATTTTCACATAAACTTCAAAAAATGAAGAAGCATCAAAAGAAGGAGAATGCTATAATTTACCTGAATGTCTATGGGGAAGGGGTACTTCAGATGAAAAAAAGACGGTTTTTCATACGGACGGGCATTCTCCTCGTGATGCTTGCTGCACTATGTTATACAATGTATAACTCAGTATTTGCCAAACAGGATCGAGTCAAAGAAGGATCTATTGCGCCAAACTTTGTCCTTCAATCTGTCGATGGGGATCGGATTGAGTTAAAGGACTTAAAAGGCAAAGGTGTCTTTCTTAATTTTTGGGGTACATGGTGTGGACCGTGTAAACAAGAATTTCCTTATATGGCGAATCAATATGAAGTGTTCAAGGATCGCGGTGTGGAAATTGTTGCAGTCAATGTTGCGGAATCCAAGATTGCCGTGAAAAATTTTATGGAATCCTATGGCGTGAATTTTCCTGTTGCCATGGACAAAGATCGTCAAGTGACAGAGGCATATGATATTACGCCGCTGCCAACCACATTTTTAATCAGTCCTGAAGGCAAGGTAATCAAAGTCATAAAAGGAACGATGACAGAACGTAATGTCTATGAATATATGAATTTGATTAAACCAAAGGGGTCATAGAATGAAAGAGGTAAAGTGCGAGTGTGGACATATTAATCCAATCGGTACTGTTCTATGTGAATCATGCGGGAATCCCATTGCGGCTAAAGAGAAAAACTCTTCAAAGCTGCTTGATATGAGATATGACGGCAGTGCAAGACGCTCGCAAACATACAACAAAACGATTGTTGATAAAGTATGGAACTTTTTTTCTTCCGTTAAAGTGGGTGTGTGGCTGATTGTCATTACACTGCTCGCTTCTTCGCTTGGAACGATTTTTCCGCAGGAGCGATTTATTCCGCCAGGTGCATCTGCTTCCACGTATTATGAAGAGCAATATGGATCGTTTGGCAAGCTGTATTACACACTTGGATTCCATGATCTTTATAATTCTTGGTGGTTTTTAGCCCTTGTCGCATCAATCGGAATCTCCCTTGTCATTTGCAGTCTCGACCGCGTTATTCCTCTTTATCGAGCACTCAAAAACCAAGGGGTTATCAAAAAAGAAGGCTTTATGAGAAGACAGCGTCTGTTTAGCGAGACAGACAAAACATTAGATCAGCATACATATGAAGGCATCATAAGAGCAATGAAACAAAAGCGTTACCGCGTGCGAGAAGAAAATGGGCATATTTTAGCCGAAAAAGGACGTTTTTCACGCTGGGGACCTTACGTCAATCACATTGGACTAATCATCTTTCTCATTGGAGCGATGCTCCGGTTTGTCCCGGGCATGTACGTGGATGAAACGCTTTGGGTCAGAGAAGGGGAAACTGCACCAATTCCAGGTACGGATGGTCAATACTTCTTGAAAAATAATGCGTTTTCAATTGATCGCTATGAAACTGGAAATGAAAAAGAAGTGTTTGAGAATGCCATTGAAAAAGCTGGCGACGGTCAAGTGGTGAAAAGCTATAAAACGGATGCCATTTTATACAAACGTGAAGGAGAAGTTGTATTTGGTGAAAAGCCCAAGCTGAAGCAGGTAACAGAACACGATATCAAAGTGAATGAACCGCTCAAGTTTGACAATTTCTCATTATATCAAGTGGATTTTAAACAAAATGAACTCGATCAAATGGTCTTTCAGCTGATTCGTAAAGATACAGAAAAATCTTTCGGTACAGTGAAGATTAATCTGCTGGAGCCTAAGTCAGAATATGATCTTGGTAGCGGTTACAAAGTCAAGGTGATGAGCTATCTGCCTGATTTTTATTTTGACGATGATGGAACGCCGAGTACGAAAACAAGGAATCCGAATAATCCTGCTTTCGTGTTTGAAATGATTTCTCCTGAAAAACCTAAAGGTGAAAAAAGCTTTGTCGCCATTCAAGAGACAGTAGAGGGTTCTGATAACAATCTATATAAAATGAAGTTTGATCGGGTTGAAACGAAAAACGTTACAGGGTTAACAGTTAGAAAGGATTTAACACTTGGCGTGCTCATAGTAGGCGGAATCATCTTCATGATTGGTGTCGTGCAGGGGATGTATTGGCAGCATAGAAGAATCTGGCTGTCGGCAAAGGATGGAAAAGTATTGGTGGCAGGACATACAAACAAAAACTGGTTCGGCTTAAAGTCCGATATTGGAGTGTTACTGAACGGCAGTGGCATCAAACAGCCAGTTGATCAAAAAGAACTGCCTGATACAACAAGTATCAGCAAAAGCAAGGGGGAAGGATTAGATGGCGGCAGTCAGTGAAAATCTGTTATTTGCAGCTTTTCTATTTTATTTAGCGGCAGTTCCTTTTTTTGGTGGTGCCATTAAGGGAAAAAAGAAAGAGGAAGGACCGCGCAGGAATAAGGCGGCACTCATTGGCATTACGCTTACCATCATCGGTTTTTTGAGCCAGTTGGGCTATTTTATTTCAAGATGGATCGCATCTGGCCATGCACCAGTCAGTAATTTGTTTGAGTTCACAACGGCTTTTGGCATGATGCTGGTGCTTGCATTCATCATTTTATATTTTGTGTATCAAGTGTCTGTACTTGGTTTATTCACACTTCCAATCGCTTTATTAATTATTGCCTATGCAAGTATGTTCCCATCAGATATTTCACCGCTGATTCCTTCACTTCAAAGTAATTGGCTTTATATTCACGTGACAACAGCAGCACTTGGCCAAGCCATTTTAGCCATCAGCTTTGTGGCAGGTGTCATCTTTCTATTAAAGCATGTGGATCAAACAAAGCCAGGGAAGAAGACGTTTGGTTTAGAGCTTGTCATGTTTATGATTGTGGTCACACTTGCATTTATCGCTGTTACGTCTATCTTTAGAATGACAGGATATGAAGCGACATTTAATTGGATCGATAAAAATAAAGAAAAAAGTGAGATGGTCTATGAGCTGCCAGCTCTTGTCGGACCTCATAAAGGGGAGCTTGTGACGGAAGATCGTTTGGAACCGTTTGTCGAGCTGCCGCCTGTTTTTTCAGGTAGAAAGGTCAATACGGTGTTATGGTCATTTGGCGTAGGGCTGATCATATACGGACTCATTCGATTGATCATTCGCAAACGGCTGAGCGCACTGCTTCAGCCGCTAGTGAAACAGGTGAACCTAGATTTAGTTGATGAAATTGGGTATAGGGCGGTTTCGATTGGTTTCCCTGTATTTGCGTTAGGCGGGCTGATCTTTGCCATGATCTGGGCGCAAATTGCATGGACTAGGTTTTGGGGCTGGGACCCGAAGGAAGTATGGGCATTGATTACGTTTCTCTTTTATGCTGCCTATCTTCATCTTCGCTTGTCGCGAGGCTGGCATGGTGAAAAGTCCGCATGGCTTGCTGTGATCGGCTTCGCCATTATTATGTTTAATCTCATCTTTGTCAACCTTGTCATTGCGGGGCTTCATTCTTACGCATAATCACAAGGAAAAGCCAACTTTTATGATTCAATTCGGCTTTTTGTTAAAATGAATGTAACAACGGAGAAAGCAGGAGGACTGTCTAATGGAACACACAACTCAAACGAAAATATTAGTCGTAGATGATGAGGCAAGAATTCGCCGCCTTTTAAAAATGTATTTAGAACGTGAAAATTATGAAATCGATGAAGCGGAAAATGGAGATGAGGCGATTCAAAAAGGGCTTCAAACCGATTACGACCTCATTTTGCTCGATTTAATGATGCCTGGTACAGATGGAATCGAAGTGTGTAATCAAATTCGAGACAAAAAAGCGACTCCAATCATTATGCTGACGGCAAAAGGAGAAGAAGCCAACCGCGTTCAAGGATTTGAGGCAGGAACGGATGACTACATTGTCAAACCTTTCAGCCCGCGTGAAGTGGTTTTACGTGTAAAGGCATTGCTCAGAAGATCGTCTCAAACGTCTTATTTGAATACTGGGACAACAACAAAGGATGTTCTTGTGTTTTCTCATCTTTCTATTGACCATGATGCACATAGAGTGACGGCTGATGGCAAAGAAGTCAGCCTCACGCCGAAGGAATATGAGCTTTTATATTTCCTTGCAAAAACACCAGATAAGGTCTATGACAGAGAAAAGCTGCTAAAAGAAGTATGGCAATATGAATTCTTTGGAGACTTACGAACAGTTGATACTCATGTCAAACGACTTCGTGAAAAACTGAATAAAGTGTCACCAGAAGCAGCGAAAAAAATCGTAACTGTATGGGGTGTCGGGTACAAATTTGAGGTCGGCGCTGAATGAAACTGTGGAAAAGTGTTGTAGGAAAGCTATGGTTAACCATTCTTTTCCTCGTCCTGATCGTTTTATCTATTTTAACTGTGCTTCTTTTAGAGTTCATTGAGAATTATCATGTAGAAGAAGCAAAATCTGATTTAACACAAATGGCAAACAAAGTAGCTGTCATTTTAGAAAGCCATGAGGATCAATCGCTTGCAAGATCGATTACATCAGAGCTCGCTGACAAATTGACAAGTATTGCGATCATCCAAGAGGACGGGCTAGAGTGGTATTCGTCTGAAAAAGACGGGAAGCTTCCTGCGATTACAAAGAAACAAATTGAAGCAGACAGCGATTTAAATCAAGCACTGAAAGATCGTAAAAAAATCAGTAAACGTGCAGAACCTGATGCAGGCAATCAAAAAGATGAACGGATTGTAGTCGGTGTTCCATATGAGGCGAACGGAAAAAAAGGCATGGTCTTTCTTTCTCAGTCACTCCTCGCTGTAGAACAAACAACGAAACATACGACACGCTACATCTTTTTAGCCGCCGGAATTGCGATTGTACTGACCACTATATTCGCTTTCTTCTTGTCAACACGTGTCACCTATCCTCTCAGAAAGATGAGAGAGGGTGCACAAGATTTGGCGAAAGGGAAATTTGATACAAAGATTCCTATTTTAACGCAAGATGAAATTGGAGAACTGGCGATCGCCTTTAATCAAATGGGGAAGCAGCTTAAATTCCATATCACAGCCTTAAATCAAGAAAAAGAACATTTATCTAATATTTTAAGCAGTATGGCTGATGGCGTCATCACCATCAATATTGATGGAACGATCTTGATGACAAATCCTCCAGCAGAACGATTTTTACAGGCATGGTATTACGAGCAAAATATGAAGATCAAAGATGGAGATGAACTGCCGCCAGAAGCGCGCGAGCTATTTCATACAGCTGTCAGTACAGAAAAAGAGCAAATGATCGAAGTTACGCTGCAAGGGCGTACCTGGGTTCTTCTTATGTCTCCGCTGTATAATCAGCAGGATGTCAGGGGAGCAGTTGCAGTCCTTCGTGATATGACGGAGGAACGAAGACTTGATAAGCTGAGAAAAGATTTCATTGCCAATGTCAGTCATGAACTTCGTACACCAATTGCCATGCTGCAAGGGTACAGTGAGGCAATTGTAGATGATATTGCAGGATCAGAAGAGGAAAAGAAAGAGATTGCGCAAATTATCTATGATGAATCACTTCGAATGGGACGTCTTGTGAATGATCTTCTAGATCTAGCGAGAATGGAAGCAGGTCATATTACACTGAATCTTGAATCAACAGATACGGAAGAGCTGACAGAGAAGATTTACCGTAAGTTTCTCGGGATTGCGAAAGAAAAACAAATCGACCTTACGTATGATATTCAAGTGGCTGAACCGTACTTTGTATTCGATCCAGATAAGATTGAGCAAGTGTTTACGAATCTCATTGATAATGCCATTCGTCATACACCAGAGGGCGGCGAGGTTCACTTCTCGGTTCAATCGGTGGAGAACGGACTGAAAATGGATGTAAAAGATTCGGGGAGCGGAATTCCCGAAGAGGATCTGCCCTTTATTTTCGAACGCTTCTATAAAGCCGATAAAGCAAGGACAAGAGGACGTTCTGGTACTGGACTTGGCCTTGCGATTGTGAAGAACATCGTCGAGGCACATCAAGGCTCTATACATGCTCATAGCAAAGCGGGTGCAGGTACACACTTCACATTCTATATTCCGAGAAAAAAGCAGGAACTCGTCTAATCTTGACGAAGAATCTTGTTACATGAGAAACACTTCTTTTCGTAAAGAAAATGAAGTGTTTTTTCTATTTTCAAATTTTTAAGGAGAAGTTAAACAAAAAGCCCTTTCCAAACTGTCGAACTTGTAATATATTTGTCATAAAGTTGTAATGTAACGTTTTATAAGAGTCACTCGACAAAAATAAGTGAACGGAGGGGTTTCCTATGCATGAAACCTTTCAAAAAATATATGATTCGTACCATCAAGATTTGTACCAGTTTTTATTTTACATGGTTAAAGATAAAAATCAGGCAGAGGATCTCGTACAGGAGGTTTACATTCGGGTACTTCACTCATATAAAACTTTTGAAGGAAGAAGCAGCGAGAAAACATGGCTGTTTTCAATTGCAAGGCATGTGGCGATTGACTGGTTTCGCAAGCAGCAAACCATTAGACAACGGGTACTCGGCACGTTTGATTGGGATAAGCAGGATGTAAAAGACCCAGACTTGCTCCCAGACGAACTGGCTGTACAGGATGAAAATACTAAAGAAATTTATGCCGCGCTTGATCACTGCACGATTGATCAAAGAGCTGTCATCATTTTAAGGTTTATCCAGGGCTACTCAATCATGGAGACGGCAAAGGCGCTAAAGTTCTCGGAAAGCAAAGTCAAAACAACGCAGCACCGAGGCCTGAAAGTGCTCCGAAAACATATGGAGCTTTTGAAGGAGGAGCTAGTGAATGAAAACGAACAGGTCCGATTGGAGCGAAGAACGAATCAAAGTGTTACTAAGTCAGCTTCCAAAGGTGGAGGACAACCGTTCATCTAAGCAGATATACCAGCAGGTGCTGATGGCAAGCGGGAAGAAAAAGAAAAGTGTCAAATGGATCGGTCCAGCGGTGGCAACCGTTGTGGTTTTATTTATGGCGTTTTTAATTTCTCCTCATTTATTTCAGCCGGCTGCTCAAGAACAGCATCAACAGATGAAAATGGAATCAAGTGCTGACAAAGGACAGGCAAATGCCACATTAGAGCCGGTCAAACAGGCAAATGGTACCACACACGTTGTTTCTCATGAAGACAAGCAAAAGTATATGACGGTTGCATACATAGATGAATCGACATCTCAAGTGGTTCCCATAAGTATTGAAAAAGAGAATGAACATGGCCATTTGCAGGAAATGATGAACACATATGAACAGGTGCAGCTGCCTGAAATGACAAAGCCTCTTCAATCTTATCTTGAGATGGTGGACCTTCGTGAAAATGGGAATACACTTGTTTTTCAGTTAAAAAATGATTTGTCCCTTGATACGATAAAGGAAGCCAATCGATTTAAAGATATGGTAAAAGAAACGCTCAAATGGAGCAGGTATAAACAAGTGGAGGTCAGGTCAGTTAAAGGTTCTCATCTTCAATTAGGGACTAGCAGCTTTGGCACGATATCAATTGATAAACAAACGAAGAAAGCTTATTACGTGTTAGAAAATAAGAGCGGGACTTTTTTGGTGCCCTCAAAAACACATTATTCTACTTATGAAGATGCGGTAGAGGCCATGAAACGCACGAGTGATTCTGGACTTAAACCATTAATTAAAGAAGAACCCATTAAAGAAGTGACATCAAAAGGTAAGCATGTAACCATCACGTTTGGAGCATCAGCGCAATTATCGGACTCAATTGATCATACTCTACTCATTGAAGGTCTGCTGCTCACAGCGAAAGATTTTGGTTTTACAGATGTCACCATTCAATATGCAGGAACAGATCAAGTAGGACCATATGAATTAAATGAACCAATAGAGGTGCCGGCTCTGCCGAATCCAGTTGTCATCAAAGAACGTTAAAGGACGCAAGCATTTCATTGCGTTCTTTTTTGATGTATAGAAAATGGTCTTCTTGCTGTATACTAAGCTGTCATGAAAAGAACCTCAAAGAAGGGGAGTCACTGATGAAAAGGTATTGCTTCATAGGTGCCAGCTGTTTTTTGCTCTTGATCTTAGCGCCATTTGCCCATGCACAGAAGACAACCGAATGGGTGGAACCAGTGAAAGGAGAAGTCACTGACTTGTTTGGGACAAGGGGCGGCTCGCATAAGGGATTAGATATAGCTGCGCCAGAAGGAGAATCCATTTTTGCTGCAAGTGAAGGTGTGGTCACGCGTTCGTATGTATCGGCTACATATGGAGAAGTTGTATTTATTCAGCATCCAAACGGATACGAAACTGTCTATGCTCATTTACACGAGCGTTTTGTGAAAAAGGGTGACCATGTACAAGCGGGACAGCCAATTGGTATAATTGGCAACACAGGGGCCTCCAGAGGCACACATTTGCATTTTGAAGTACATCGTGGCAATTGGTCAGTGAGCAAAGAGGATGCAATAGATCCGCTCAAAATGATTGCTGTGGAACGCTTCCGAGAGCCGGCTCTTCATGTAAATGGACATGAAAAAAATACATATGTCATTAAACAAGGGGATACCCTTTGGTCGATAGCAAAGGCGCATGAAATGACTGTGGAACAATTGAAAAAGATCAATGAGCTGACCACTCACCTCATTCGAACAGGAGACCGTTTAATGGTTTCAACTAAATAAACCTCATGCAAAGCATGAGGTTTATCACTGTTTTTTATAGGTCAATCAGGCGGACAGAAAGAATATCCTGCACTTCAGTTAATTTTTTGACAATTTCGTCCTCTAGATGCTTGTCGAAAGAAAGCATCATAATGGCTTCGCCGCCTTTTTCTTTACGTCCTACCTGCATTGTTGCGATGTTGACATCATGGTCGCCTAAAATCTGTCCAACCTTTCCAATCACACCAGGTGCATCTGTATGCTGGATGTAGACAAGGTGTCCATCTGGGTAAAAATCAATATTAAAGCCATTAATAGAAACGACGCGTTCCCCTAAATGTGGAATGTAAGTCGCTTTAAGAGTAAAGGTTGAAAGATCACCTTTGACTTCAATAGAAATACTGTTTTCGTAACCAGATTCGCTGGAAGAAATTTTTTCACTAAAGCTAATGCCTCGTTCTTTTGCGACCATTCCAGCATTTACTTCATTCACAGTCGAATCAACACGCTCTTTTAAAAAGCCTGACAGGAGACTCTTTGTGATAAAGGATGTTTCGAGTTTTGAAATAGAGCCTTCATAAGAAATGCCTACCTCTTTTACAGGTTCTCTCATGGATTGAGAGACAAGACGTCCAAGTTTCCCTGCAAATTGATGATAAGGCTGAATCTTTTTGAACTCGTCTTTTGTCATCGCTGGTAGATTAATAGATGACATGACAGGAAGGCCTTTTGCAAATTGAAGGACTTCTTCAGATACTTGCGCCGCTACATTTAATTGTGCTTCTTTTGTAGAGGCACCAAGATGCGGAGTTGCAATGACGTGTGGATGATCCACAAGCGGATTATCAGTTGGAGGTTCTACCTCGAATACATCGAGTGCAGCTCCTGCGACATGGCCGCTTTCAAGTGCCTCAAGAAGGTCAGCTTCGTCAATAATGCCGCCGCGCGCACAGTTTACAAGGCGAACACCTTTTTTCGTTTTTGCAATCGTTTCTTTATTGAGAAGTCCTCTTGTTTCTTTTGTTAATGGCGTATGTACAGTAATGATATCTGATACTTCGAGTACTTCATCAAGTGATTTCGCATTGACGCCAATTTTTTCTGCACGTTCTTTTGTGAGAAATGGGTCAAACACGTTGACTGTCATGCCAAATGCTCTTGCACGCTGGGCGATTTCACTTCCGATTCTGCCTAAGCCGACAATCCCAAGAGATTTTCCGTAAAGCTCAGCACCAACATATGCACCTCTGTTCCATTCTTTTGATTTGACAGAAATATTGGCCTGCGGAATATGACGCATAAGTGATGAAATCATAGCGAACGTATGCTCAGCTGTCGAGATTGTATTACCGTTTGGTGCATTGATTACAATGACGCCATGCTTGGTCGCTTCATCAATGTCAATATTGTCTACTCCGACACCGGCACGGCCGACAATTTTTAATGAAGTCATTTTTTCATAAAGCTCTTTCGTTACTTTTGTGGCACTTCTGACAAGTAAGGCATCAAACGTGTGTAATTCATCTTCTGCTTCTGCTACATTTTTTTGGACAATTTCAACAAAATCTGATTCTAAAAGTGGTAGAAGACCATCATTGCTCATCTTATCTGAGACTAATACTCGAAACATCGTAAGATTTCCTCCTAAAATAAACGTCATAAATATCTGATAATTTACCATATTCCTTTTCACTGTGTCAATCAAATTAAAGCAGTAAAGTGAAAAAGAAAACACGAACATTTCTTTGTGTCTTTATAAAGAATGAACACCTTTAAACAAAAGATAACCAATTTTTGCGCATTTGTCATTAGAATTTTTGTGTTTTTTACGATTTCTTAAAACTGATGAATTTGCTCAGGATTTTTATCTGTACAAATGCTCATATATCATATATAATGATGTCGAATTGAATAATGATCAATCTTCGGGGCAGGGTGCAATTCCCTACCGGCGGTGATGAGCATAGTCTCTAAGCCCGCGAGCCTTTTTGGCAGGATTCGGTGTGATTCCGAAGCCGACAGTATAGTCTGGATGGGAGAAGATGGAGGTTCATAAACGTTGAAAACATTGATGTTCACACGTTTATTTGTCTAGCCCAATTTCCCCGCTCCTGTTTTCAAGGGCGGTTTTTTTGTGGCTAAAATGGAACAATCCTCTTTTCGAAAGATTTGATCGAAAAGGAGAGAGAATATTGAATCAAAGTAAAGTAAAGCGTTTAGTCGTAATCAGTATGCTTAGCAGTATTTCATTTGTTTTAATGTTATTAAACTTCCCGTTCCCTGGGCTTCCAGGATATTTGAAAATTGATTTCAGCGATATTCCAGCGATTATTGCGATTTTAATTTATGGGCCGGGTGCAGGTATTGCTGTTGAGGCGTTAAAAAATGTACTGCATTATCTCATTCATGGCAGTATGTCTGGTGTACCTGTTGATCAAGTAGCGAACTTTACAGCAGGCGTATTGTTCATTTTACCAGTGGCCTTCATTTTCAAAAAAATCAAATCGGCAAAGGGAATTGTATGGTCTATGTTCTTGGGTACAGTGCTTATGACTGTGATGATGAGTATTTTAAATTACTTCCTGTTTCTGCCGGCTTACACATGGTTTTTAAATGCACCTCAACTTTCGGATAATATGCTCAAGGCGACGATAACAGCAGGGATATTGCCTTTTAATCTTATTAAAGGCATCATCATTACCATCGTGTTTAGCCTCATTTTTGTGAAAATGCGTCCATGGTTTGAAAATAAACGCCGACTTCAAAATAGTTAATATAAAAAAAGCCCCTGTATAAGGGGCTTTTAGATTGTTGACAAAGAGCTAAAATGATCTTTATTTTAGCTCTTTGTCTTCTTTTCAGCGTGATAGAAAACCTTTGCAGTCTAGGAAGGACGAGTACCGGAGCGGAGCGAATTGAATATTCGTGAGCACTGGAGCGCAGACCTGACACCGAATGCGAGGGTTTGTTTACATGCTGAAAGCCCCTGCATAAGGGGCTTTTATACTATTCATGCTTAAGCGGGTCACCATCGAAAGATTCGTCCGCAACTTTGATTGAATCTGTTGGACATCCTTCAAATGCATCAAGCATATCTTCTTCAAGTACCTCTGGAACTTCTACAGTCCCTTGGTTGTCATCAAGCGTAACAAATGCAATGCCTTCATCATCATAATCATAAATGTCTGGAGCAGCTGCACCGCATGCGCCGCAAGCAATACATGTGTCTTTGTCTACAATTGTATATTTTGCCATGTTAAAAAAATACCTCCCAGATTGTTCGATGGAACAAATGGTCTAACCTTTTTAGTTTCACCGATAAAAAACAATTTCCTCAAACCTTATTGTAATGATTTTAATTTCACATTTCAACTGTAAAGTGATTGAGAATGCTTATCACATAAGGGTTTGTTCATAACTTTCCCCCACAAATTGAGTTTAAACATTTCTTCTTCTATGAAATCTGTTAAAATAAAGGGAGAAAATATTCGAATTTTGTCAGGAAGACAGGTGCTTTGGCGAATGACTCTTCATTACTTGGATGTCATGTTAATGGACAGCGTATATAAATTGAACGGCGAACGCTCCATAAGTGCTGTCTACCATCTTTTTAAAGGAAAAAAATCATCACAAACCATACAGGATGCCAGTTTGTTTCAGCTTTCAAAGTATTTCGGCTGTTACCCGGGGTTTACGAGGGATCAGCTGAATCGCTCTACTATAAAGCTTGACGAAAAGCACTACATCAAAAAAACAGGGGAGACATTCATTGTTACAGATGCAGGACAGCAAATGCTAAACCAGTATTTCTCAGAAAAACCGATGCCCGCTTATTTTCATGGTGCCAAATATCATGATAAAGCAAAGGTGTTATGGATGAGGCTCTCGTTACTTGTACAAGTGCTGTCTCACCATCTGGCTGGATCGCATCAATATGTCCCAATACAAAGAGATGTATCTGTACAGAGCTGGACGAAATCCTTCTTAAAACAGCATCACGAGAAGAATAAGCTATCGGAAGAGCTGCATCATGAACTCGAAAAGCTCCTTAGCCGTATAAGTGATCAAGAGGCGCTGATATTTGTTTATTCATTGACCTCAAATGAAAGAATTGGGCGTACGTATCAGCAAATGGCAGAGTGGCTAAAAGAAGATGTGTGGTATGTGTACCTGCTTTTTTGGAATGTCCTCCATTATTTTATTCATGCTGCCCAAAAAGGTGAGGCGCAGCTCATGCAAAAGCTCGTAGGTGACCTTGAATTCAAACGCGTGCTGACAACCTCTACGCACAAAACGCTCGAGCTTGTGCAAAAAGGCTTTGATATTGATCAAATTGCTCACATTCGCTCTTTAAAAAAGGCAACGATCGAAGACCATATTGTCGAGCTTTCCATACATGAACCGAGCTTCTCAATAGAGCCGTATGTGAGCGAAGAACAGCAGCAGGCCATTCATGCAGTAGCCAGAGAGCTTCAAACAAATAAGATGAAGCTGATTAAAGAAAAACTCGAACATCCATTTACTTATTTTCAAATACGATTGGCTCTGACAAGGATGGTGAAAGCAAATGGATAAGCTTCATCAGACGCTCATGCGATATTTTGGTTACGACTCATTTAAAACGGGTCAAGAGGACATTATTCAAAGTGTACTGAATCAAAAGGATACGGTGGCCATGCTGCCTACTGGCGGCGGGAAATCCATCTGCTATCAAATTCCCGGCTATATGACAGATGGATTAGTTCTCATTATTTCGCCGCTGTTATCGCTTATGGAGGATCAAGTCGAACGAATGAAAATGCGCGGAGAAAAACGAGTGGCGGCACTGAACAGCACATTGTCTTTTCAGGAGAGACGACATATTATTCGGCATTTGCCATCATATAAATTTTTATTCGTCGCCCCTGAGGCATTAATGTCAGAGGTGCTGCTAGAACAGCTCAAATCGATGCATATTGGTCTGTTCGTTGTCGATGAAGCCCATTGTATATCCGAATGGGGGCATGATTTCCGTCCGGAATATTCCAAGCTGGGAGAATGGAGAGAAGCGTTAGGTCATCCTGTCGCCTTAGCACTGACGGCAACTGCAACAAAACAAACGCTAAAAGATACCGTACAAACGTTAAGATTGCAGCATCCAGACTTTCATATCCATTCTGTCAACCGGCCAAACATCGCTTTAGTCAAAGAAGCGCACGAAACGAAAGAAGCAAAAGAAAAACGGGCTATTGAGCTTGTTGAATATCTGCAAGGCCCCGGTCTGATTTATTGTCCAACCCGGCAAATGACAGAAGATATGGCGCTCATTATGAAACAAAAAACCCATCAGCGTGTAGAGTATTACCATGGCGGGATGGATGCAGGAGACCGTATGCTTATTCAGCAGCAATTTATCAGCGGACAGCTTGATCTTATTTGTTGTACAAGTGCTTTTGGAATGGGAATTGATAAAGCAGATATACGATTTGTTATTCATATGAGCCCGCCGCAGTCAATTGAAGCATTTATGCAGGAAATTGGAAGAGCAGGACGGGACGGGAAAAAGAGTGTCAGCATTCTTTTATATACAGAAGAGGATGCGGATATTCAACAGCATTTAATACAAGCAGAGGGCTTTGATGAGCCAGAAATTGATTTCTTCTTAGCCAGGCTGACACAAATGCAGACAAATGATGAAAAGAAATTACGTGAACAATTGATGGAATCAGGGCTTCAGGAGACACGTGCAAGAATGCTGATCCATTATTACAGGATGTATCAGTCTGACGAGCCGCGTGTGCTGCTGATGAAACTGAAAGAGAAATTGCAGGACAGACAAACAGAAAAACTGAGAAAAGTGTGGCAATTTAAGGAGCGGATCACAGATCATGGCTGCTTTAGACAATCTCTGTTATCATACTTTTACGAACAGCTTGATCAACCAGAGAGCGCATTCTCTGGCAGCTGCTGCTCTTCTTGCGGACTTGACCTGTCTGATTATGAAAAAAAAGATCAACCATTGGAGCTGAATGAAATGAAACACTGGAAGACCGTGCTGGATCGTATGTTTCATCTGACAAAAGAGGCGCAGCATTGATTGAACAACATCGCCGGATCATCGAAAAATTAACCGATCGACAAGTGGTAGAACAGCTGTATTTCACGCAGCTGCTGATGCTGGTCATTTCCTTTTTACTAGGTATATTTATGTTCGATCATTGGACAGATTTCACATCTCTTTGGGAGATCCAAGATGCGCGGATACTGTCTTATGGAATTGGCGGCGCTGCGGTTGTGATCATTGTGGATGCGATTGTCATGAAGGTGTTTCCTGCTCATATGTATGATGATGGCGGATTAAATGAAAAAATGTTCAAAAACCGCAGCATCCCGCATATTGTTTGGTTAACACTGCTCATCGCCTTTTCAGAGGAAATTCTATTCAGAGGGATCGTCCAGCAGCAATTTGGACTGGAAATTGCCAGTATTGTGTTTGCGCTCCTTCACTTTCGCTACTTATCAAAAATACTCTTGTTTATCCTTGTGGTTTCTATTAGTATTTTTTTAGGACTTTTATACGAGTGGACGGGGAATTTATTTGTTCCTGTCATGACCCATTTTGTCATTGACTTAGTCTTTGCTTGTCAAATTCGTTTGAAATATAGGGGGAGGGATGAACATGGAAGAAATGTCGAGAATGAAGAGAAAGAAGGAGCAGCTGACAAACATCCATGACGATGATGTTGAGAAGATTTTTGAAGAAGAAGTTGAGCCTTCAGATGACTCTCACTTTCCTACACGAGAAGATTTCCATGAATATAAAAAGCAGCGCACGAAAAAGGTGCGCAATCCATTGTTTACAACACTGGCTATTATCTTTCCTATTATTGTCGTCACGGTGTTCTTCCTTTTGATTTACTACACATCAAAGGAAATCAACCATAATAATAATCAAGATGTATATAATATTGATTCTACATCAAGTGCTGACACAGACCCAGTCCCGTCAGCACTTGCCGAAACAAAAAATGACTCAAGCGCTGATAAAGCAGATGCATCTGATGATGAGAAGCAAAAGAAAGAGGAAGAAAAACAGCGATCGAAAGAAAAAGCTGAACAGAAGAAAAAAGAAAAAGCTGCTAAAGAAAAAGAAGAGCGTGAACAAGCAGCGAAAGAAAAAGAACGCGAGAGAGCTGAAGCTGCCAAAAAGCGTGAACAGCAGCAGCTAGCCTTGCAAAAGCAGCAGGAAGAGAAAAAAAGAAAAGAAGCCGAAGAGAAAAAGAAGCAGGAAGAAAAGCCAGTCCGTGTCGTGCAGCACACTGTTGGTCCAGAGGAAAACCTGTATCGAATTTCAATGAAGTATTACAAAAACCGTTCGGGTGAAGAGAAAATTAGAGCCTATAATCACTTAAAAGGTAACAGCGTATACAGTGGTCAAGTGCTGAATATTCCACTAGAAAACTAATCACCTGACATGAATGGAGAAGCTCGCACATACATATGTAGAAAAAAGGGACAGGGTGTATGTGATGACATTGCACACAATCAGCCGATATATGGATCAGCCGACACAGAAAATGATGGAAACATTGATCAAAAGAAAGCATAAATATGAGGGTTTTGCCAAGCAGTGCAAAAGATGGCAATGGACAGCCCTTCTATCGCTGGCCATTCTTTTGTTTTATTTTGTGATTACGGCAAATGCGGGAGGCGGCTCGCTTCAGCCGGAAGCCATGATTGCCACACTGCTTGGTCATGAAGTATTTCTGTTTTGGATCATGGCCGAGGTCTTTGCTTTTTACGCATCTTATTACTATAAGAAAAAAGAAGAAAAGGCTGAGGATGAATATCATCGGCTTAGATGTGAAATTATACAAAAAAGCACAGATTTATGGCCGCAGTCAAATCAGTGGAAAGAGCGCGAGACGGTTTTTCACTATATGCAGAAACAGTATGACATTAATCTCTATTATGAAAGTAAATAAATGAGAAAAAAGACGTTTAACAGTTGAAACGTCTTTTTTCTTTCAAGCGTCTTATGAAAGAAAGATACGTAAGGGAGCCATTTGTGATGAAATATGCCATCGGATTTACTGCCGCCATTGCGGCTGTTACAACAGGTGTGTGTGTAACGGCAAAAATGGTGAAAACGGCAAAACAAAACAACATCAAAAAGCATTATTTTACAATAGAAACACTTCAATCAGACCGGCCTGCTGTCATTTTCTTTATTTCTGATACACACAGACGTCTCATCAGTGACACTTTATTAGCAGAAATCAGACAGGAAGAGCCAGATGTGATTATGATTGGCGGAGATTTAGCAGAAAAAGGTGTGCCCTACGCAAGGATTGAAGAAAATGTGAAACGTTTATCAAGAATTGCGCCGGTTTATTTTGTTTGGGGAAATAATGATCATGAGCTGCACCAGCAAAGGTTTAAAGAAATTCTTCATGCATACGATGTCACGACTTTGCAAAATGAAACGGCTGTATGGAATTTCGAAGGCCAGCGAATCAAAATCGGAGGAATTGATGATATTCGGCTTGAAAAAGCAGATTATGAAGCCATACGGCCTGAGTTTGTAAAAGATGATGTCAATATTCTCTTATCACACAATCCAGATGTGCATCATTTGATGAGTGAAGAAGAGGGAATCGACCTTGTCCTGAGCGGTCATACGCATGGGGGACAGATCCGAATTGGGAAATTTGGTCCATATGAAAAAGGAAGAACAGGCCAGGTCAAAGGTGCGTTCTTTCTCATTAGTAATGGCTACGGGACCACAAAAATTCCCATGCGTCTCGGAGCAGAACCAGAAACCCATCTGATCTATTTAATGCCTCTAAAAACGCGTTAACTTGCGACACCCTCAATATTTTCCATAAAAGTCACCGTAAGCATAGCTTCATGCTTGTCTTCCGTCTTGACACAGTGTAAACTGAATACAAAATTAAGAACCTATGACTCATCATCTCATATACTACAGTATGATGTGTGTTTAGAAGAGGCAGGAGGGAACGTTATGCGACTGGAGCGTCTGAATTATAATAAAATCAAAATTTTTCTCACACTAGATGACCTGACAGACCGTGGTCTTACGAAAGAAGACCTTTGGAAAGATTCGTTCAAAGTCCATCAGCTGTTTAAAGACATGATGAACGAAGCGAATCAGGAGCTCGGTTTTGAAGCGAATGGACCGATTGCTGTTGAAGTATTTTCTCTTCAGGCGCAGGGGATGGTCGTCATTGTCACAAAGAGTCAGCAGGAAGATGCTGATGATGAGTTTGATGAAGATTACATTGAGATGCAAGTCAAGCTCGACGAGAGTAAGCATGTGCTCTATCAATTTGCCTCGTTTGAAGATGTGATTCAACTGTCCCATAGTTTAAGTCGTATTGGACTTTTAGGGGGTACAGTTTACCATTATGAAGGTCAATATTATCTCAGCCTGGATGATGTTGGAGAATTATCTGCTGATACAGTCATTTCGATTTTAGCAGAGTTTGGTTCACCTACGACACTCACCATTCACCGGCTAAAAGAATATGGAAAAGTGATCATGCAAGAAGATGCTGTGAAAACGATTCAAATGTATTTTTAATCACTTTTTTCTATTATATTTAATACTGTTGTGATGAAACAACAGTATTTTTTTATATCCTTTTTTATATTTATAAACGCTGATATTTTATTTTGATAAAAAACGCTTTTTACCTTTGCTTTACCAGTACGAAGGTGTATACTATTGCTTGAAAGGGAGCAGTAGATCATGAAAGATTTCTAGGGGGTTTATTTTAATGGCAGCCGATCAAAACGCCGCTCATAACGCAGAAGATAAGCTAGATGTTTTAAAGTCAACTCAAACCGTCATACATAAAGCGCTTGACAAATTAGGGTATCCGCAGGAAGTGTATGAATTGCTGAAGGAGCCAATTCGTCTATTAACGGTCAAAATTCCAGTACGTATGGACGATGGATCGGTGAAAATTTTCACTGGTTACCGTGCACAGCACAATGATGCTGTCGGTCCAACAAAAGGCGGAATCCGCTTCCACCCGAACGTTACGGAAAAAGAAGTAAAAGCGCTTTCAATTTGGATGAGTTTAAAATGTGGAATTGTGGATCTTCCTTATGGCGGAGGAAAAGGCGGTATTATCTGTGATCCAAGAGAAATGTCATTCAGAGAGCTTGAAAAACTAAGCCGCGGCTATGTTCGCGCCATCAGTCAAATTGTTGGACCAACAAAAGATGTTCCAGCACCAGACGTGTTTACGAACTCTCAAATTATGGCATGGATGATGGATGAATATTCTAGAATTGATGAATTTAACTCGCCAGGATTTATTACAGGAAAACCAATTGTTCTTGGAGGATCACACGGACGTGATACTGCAACAGCAAAAGGTGTGACGATCTGCATCAAAGAAGCGGCGAAGAAAAAAGGAATTGACATTAACGGAGCTCGTGTTGTCGTACAGGGATTCGGAAATGCAGGAAGCTACTTAGCTAAATTCATGTATGATGCTGGAGCAAAAATCGTAGGGATTTCAGATGCATACGGCGGATTATACGATGAAGATGGTCTAGACATTGACTACTTGCTTGACCGACGTGACAGCTTTGGAACCGTCACTAAACTATTTAACGATACAATTACAAACCAAGAGCTGCTTGAGCTGGATTGTGATATCTTAGTACCTGCAGCCATTGAAAACCAAATCACAGAAGATAATGCGGCAAACATTAAAGCCAAAATTGTCGTAGAAGCAGCAAACGGTCCAACGACACTGGAAGGAACCAAAATTCTTTCAGATCGTGGTGTACTGCTTGTTCCAGACGTGCTTGCGAGTGCGGGTGGTGTAACTGTTTCTTACTTTGAATGGGTTCAGAATAACCAAGGGTTCTACTGGACTGAAGAAGAAGTTGAAACTCGTTTAGAAGATATGATGGTGAAATCATTTAATAATATTTATGAAATGGCGCAAAACCGCCGAATTGATATGCGTCTTGCTGCATATATGGTCGGTGTACGTAAAATGGCTGAAGCTTCTCGATTCAGAGGCTGGATTTAAGCGGCTGATTTGCATCGCGCCTTAAAATCTCCTATCCTTAAATAGGAGATTTTTTTATGGAATGGAACAAAGAATCAAACAGCCCAGCAATTGTTATTGCAGTGAAATGACAGGAGTGGAACAAATGAAACAAGAAAAAGCGATCATAATAGGAGGCGGCCCATGCGGGTTATCAGCTGCTATCGCATTCAAGCAAATTGGGATTGATGCACTTGTGATTGAAAAGGGGAATGTCGTGAACAGTATTTATCATTACCCAACACATCAAACCTTTTTTAGTACAAGTGAAAAGCTTGAAATCGGTGATGTCGCTTTTATTACTGAGAACCGTAAGCCCGTTCGTATTCAGGCACTTTCTTATTACCGAGAGGTCGTCAGACGAAAAAAACTGCGTGTACATGCTTTTGAAAAAGTAAACGCCGTGACGAAACAAGATGGCCGTTTTACGGTGAATACATCAAAAGACAACTATTCATGTGATTACGTCGTCATTGCGACTGGCTACTATGATCATCCAAACTATATGAACGTCAAAGGAGAAGACCTTCCTCACGTATATCACTATTTTAAAGAAGGACATCCATATTTTGATAAAGATGTGACGGTGATCGGCGGAAAGAACTCCAGTGTGGATGCTGCGCTAGAACTTGTGAAATGCGGAAGCAGAGTCACTGTGCTGTATAGAGGAACTGAATATTCATCCAGCATCAAGCCTTGGATACTACCAGAGTTTGAAGCGCTTGTCCGTAATGGAACAATTCGAATGGAGTTTGGTGCGCAGGTGAAAGAAATCACAGAAGAAGATGTGATCTTTACAAACCAGCAAAATCAAACGGATCGAGTGAAAAGTGACTATGTATTTGCTATGACTGGCTATCACCCAGATCATTCTTTCTTAGAAAAAATGGGTGTCACGATTGATCCAGAATCAGGCCGTCCAGCATTTGATGAACAGACGATGGAAACGAATGTTGAAGGTATTTTCATTGCGGGAGTCATTGCTGCTGGAAATAATGCCAATGAAATTTTCATTGAAAATGGTAGATTTCATGGCGGACTCATTGCAGAAGAAATCAATAAAAGAATCAACGGATAAAAAATGAACTGAATCCTTCAAAGGGGTTCGGTTCTTTTTTTTATAAATTGGGATTATATAGAAAGATATTTTTAGAAAAATGGGCCCGAGTCATATAAAAAAAGGGTAAATCATGGTACGATAATGAAGGATAATGTAGGGAAAGAGGTCTGGTTATGATCGCAATCATCTCAGCAGGTTTAGCTCCCGGCATCGCACTTTTAAGTTATTTTTATTTGAAAGATCAGTACGACAATGAGCCGGTTCACATGGTCATCAGATCTTTTATGCTAGGTGTCATACTTGTGTTTCCAACCATGTTTATTCAATATGTCCTTCAAGAGGAAAATATCGCAACAAACCCTATCTTGATTTCATTTGTGACGTCGGGTTTTTTAGAGGAATCATTAAAATGGTTTATTTTAATGGTCAGCGTTTATGCACATGCCCAGTTTGACGAACACTATGACGGAATTGTGTATGGAACGAGTGTCTCACTTGGTTTTGCAACACTTGAAAATATCCTTTACTTAGTCGGTCACGGGGTCGAATATGCGTTTACCCGTGCTTTATTACCTGTATCAAGTCACGCATTATTTGGTGTTGTGATGGGTTTTTATATCGGAAAAGCCCGCTTCTCTGATAAAAAAGAGCAGCGCAAATGGCTGATCCTTTCTTTAACGCTCCCTGTGCTGTTTCACGGCCTGTATGATTTCATTCTATTAGGGATGAAAAACTGGGGATATATCATGGTGCCGTTCATGATTTTTTTATGGTGGTTTGGTTTAAGGAAAGCAAAAAAAGCCCGTGCGGTAAAAATGGTGTAAATTTAATTTTGGAAAACGTCCTATTTGTTTATAGGGCGTTTTTTTGTCTTTTCCATCCAATTCTCTCCTGTGTTGAATGTATAAAAATAGGGATCGGAAGAAACATATATTCAAACATCAAAAGTACAGGAGGATCAAATATGGATAAAGCTCGTTTCATGAAACAAATTGTTCTTATCTTCTCAATCGTTCTTCTTGCGTCTTCACTTTTGACAGCCAGTAAAAGTGAAGCCTTCACCGCCCAAGTCATCCAGCGCGGGGCAACAGGAGAAGATGTAGTCGAGCTGCAAGCGCGGCTCCAATACAATGGTTTTTACAATGGCAAAATCGATGGCGTCTATGGCTGGGGAACGTACTGGGCCGTTCGCAACTTTCAAAGCCAATTTGGCATGAAGAAGGTCGATGGACTTGTAGGTGAGAAAACAAAAAGCTTATTAGTTCAAAAGACGAAATACTACAAAGAGTTTGTTCAAAAGCAGCTGCAGGAAGGGAACCAGTTTACCCATTATGGCGGGAAGCCTCTTGATCAGCAAACAAAGGCTCCTGCGCAAAGAAGTTCGCAAAAAAAGACAGCCCAAGGTACAAACGAAAATCAAAAAAGTCAAAGTGGATCATCTGGGAAGTCTGGCAATCAGTCAGGCAGCCAGCAGGGAAATCAAACACCAAAACAAACAGCAGCCAACATGCCTGGTGGTTTTTCTAGTAATGACATTCAGCTCTTGTCGCAAGCTGTGTACAGTGAAGCAAGAGGTGAGCCGTATGAAGGACAGGTGGCCATCGCGGCCGTTATCTTAAACCGTTTGAACAATCCGACCTTTCCAAATACGATCGCAGGAGTCATTTTTGAACCGCTTGCGTTTACTGCTGTAGCAGATGGGCAATTTTATATGACGCCAGATGAAACGGCAAAAAAAGCTGTATTTGATGCAATCAATGGCTGGGATCCATCTGAGAGCGCCATCTATTACTTTAATCCTGATACAGCAACAAGTCCATGGATTTGGGGAAGACCACAAATTAAACGAATCGGGAAACATATATTCTGCGAATAAAAAGAGGTGTAAATAAATGATCAGAGGAATATTGATTGCTATTTTAGGAATTGCTGTCATCTCAACAGGTTACTGGGGCTATAAAGAACATCAAGAAAAAGACGCCGTACTGCTTCATGCTGAGAACAACTACCAAAGAGCATTCCATGATTTAACGTATCAGGTGGATCAGCTGCATGACAAACTGGGCGCAACACTTGCGATGAACAGCCAAACATCCATCTCACCAGCACTTGCTGATGTATGGAGAATGTCATCAGAAGCGCATAACAATGTCAGCCAGCTCCCGCTTACATTGATGCCTTTTAATAAAACGGAAGAATTCCTGGCGAATGTCGGAGACTTTAGCTATAAATCATCAGTCAAAACTTTATCAGACGAACCATTAAATAAAGATACACACAAAGCCATTTCAGCCCTTTATAATCAAGCATCAGATATCCAAAACGAACTTAGACAAGTGCAGCATCTCGTCCTTAATAAAAACTTAAAATGGATGGATGTTGAAATGGCGCTCGCTGACGGCGATCGAAAGAACGACAACACCATCATTGACGGGCTGAAAACAGTCGAGAGAAATGCAGATGCATTTGCGGATGTCGATCTTGGGCCTACAAATGTGTCCACAGAAAAAGAAACACAAGGCTACAATCATTTAAAAGGCGATAAGATTTCAAAAAAAGAAGCGATCCGCATTGCACAGCAATTCACACCAGACCATAATCAACATTTTAAAGTGAGAAAAAGCGGCAGCAAAACCAAGCGCGACGTGTACAGCTTATCGATGTCTGATCCAGACAGCCATGCAAACTTTTATCTAGACTTAACTGAAAAAGGAGGACACCCAGTCTACCTACTTCAGAATCGTGATGTGAAAAAACAGAAAATCAGTTTGAATGAGGCATCAGAAAAAGCACTCAGCTTCCTAAAGAAGCAAGGGTTTGACACAGAATCGTTCCATTTAGATGAAAGTGCACAATTTGATAATATCGGTGTATTTACCTATGTTCCTCTTCAGAAAAATGTTCTGCTTTATCCAGATAGTATACGCATGAAAGTCGCATTGGACGATGGTGAGGTTGTTGGGTTTTCAGCGAAGGATTACTTAACGAATCATAAAACACGCGACATTAAAGCACCTAAAATCTCGCAAAAAGAAGCGAAGAAAACATTAAATCAGCATGTAAAGATCGAAGATACTCATTTAGCGATTGTGCAAAATGATATGTCAGAGGAAGTTCTGTGCTATGAGTTCCTCGGAACGATAAAAAACGATACGTATCGCATGTTCATTAATGCAGATACTGGAAAAGAAGAACGAGTAGATAAACTAAAAAACGCAGAACCTATATATAAAGACCTATAGAAAAGGAAACAAGGAAAAGGCTAATAAGTCTTTTCCTTTTGTTTTAGACATGGTTTAATATAGGAGAGGATACGATTTCACAGATGAAAAGAGTGATGAGGAATGTTACAAATAGGGGATGCAATCACAATCGAATATGTCAATGAGAACAAAGAAGTGAAAACAGCAAAATCGAAGGTTTTGGAAAATAATAACGATGATATTTGCATTAATTATCCAGCTGATAAAGAAACGGGACGCACCATCTACTTAAACCAGCAAACAGAAATCACCGTCTTCTTTTTTGACGAAAACCAAATTCCATACAAATGTACAAGCGAAGTCATCGGAAAAAGAAAAGAAGATATTCCGATGATTGTCATTTCCATTCCGCCAAAAGAAGAAATGATTCGCCTTCAGCGTAGAGAATATCTGAGAGTGGATACGATGGTCAAAGCTACTATCATGCAAACGGACGAAGAGGCCTTTGAGACGTTTATTGTAAATATGAGTGCTGGCGGCGTAGCAATCTCTGTTCCTGAGGGCGTGTCATTGAAAGAATATGGAGAAGTGGTCACAGAGTTTGAACTTCCCCTAAAAGAGCCCGTGAAAATAAAAGCGGTTGCAGAGATGAATCGAGTATATGAAGATGAACAGTCTGGCAAAAAAAGAGCGATCATGGAGTTTTCAGAGATCACAAATGAGCACCAGCAGCACATCATGAAATACTGCTTCCAGCAGCAGCTTTTAACACGTGTGAAAAAAGCATAAGAATAAAGGGTGTAAAAAGCTTCCATACTAGAGAGGAAAGAATCTAGCGTGGAGGCTTTTTGTATGAAGACAATGGAAAGATGGTTATTGAAAGTGGTGCTCATTCAGCTTGTTTTATTGCTCACCGTTCAGATCACACTTCATTTGACGAAAGGAGAACTTTTTTTGTCAAAAGTCGTGCAGTATGAGGGTGTGAACAACATGAGCATTGAAGAATGGATTGAAACGTTTAAGCAGAAGGATTGATAGAAAATTCCCCCGTTTGAGCGGTGATCGTGTTACAATTCATAAGGGAGATTCAATCAAGGAGAGGTATTATGAAAAAGAAATTATCTATTGCAATTGACGGTCCTGCAGCAGCAGGCAAAAGCACTGTGGCAAAAATTGTCGCAGCCAAAAAATCATATATTTATATTGATACAGGTGCTATGTACCGCGCGATTACACTTGCGGCACTCAATCAAGGTGTAGACCTTGAAGACGAACAGGCACTTGATTCATTACTGAAAAAAACGGTCATTGAACTAGTCACAACAGACGAGGGTCAAAAAGTCCATCTAAACAATACGGATGTCACAGAGGATATTCGCACAGACCGCGTAAGCAACCAAGTATCGGTTGTTGCAAAGCACAGAGCTGTTCGGGAAGAAATGGTCCGCAGGCAGCAAGAGCTTGGCAAACGAGGCGGCGTCGTTATGGACGGAAGAGACATAGGCACTCACGTACTTCCAGATGCTGAAGTGAAAATTTTCTTGCTTGCATCAGTAGAAGAAAGAGCAAAACGCCGCTTTGAAGAGAATCAGAAAAAAGGCTACGATGTCAATTACGATCAGCTGATTGAAGAGATTGCAAGACGCGATAAGCTTGATTCTGAGCGAGAAGTTTCACCTTTGAAGAAAGCAGATGACGCCATTGAAATTGACACCACTTCCCTTTCTATTCAAGAGGTGGCAGGGAAAATTTTAGATGCAGCAGACCGCGTGGAGAAACAGTAAGAAATTTTAGAAAACTTTTATAAGTTAGAGGTTTATCTCTTGACAAACAAGGTCTTTTATTAGAAGTTTATACTAATACTATTTTTATTGATCATTCAAGCAATTATATTGATTTGAATGTTTCTATAATACATATTCGGCTGGCAATCATCATGCTTAAGACACATATTCGCCCAGTCGTTTTAACTAAGCTGTGTAGGTTTGGACCAAGGAGGTTATCGAAATGACAGAGGAAATGAATCAAATCGATGTTCAGGTACCAGAGGTTGGAGATGTAGTGAAAGGGATTGTTTCTAAAGTTGAGGACAAGCATGTCAATGTAGATATCGTCAATGTGAAACAACCTGGTATCATCCCAATCAGTGAATTATCAAGTCTTCACGTTGAAAAAGCATCAGATGTCGTGAAAGATGGCGACGAGTTAGAGCTTAAAGTAACAAAGGTCGAAGACGATGCTTTGATTTTATCTAAACGTGCTGTTGATGCAGACCGCGCTTGGGAAGACCTAGAGAAAAAGTTTGACACAAAAGAGGTATTTGAAGCTGAAGTAAAAGACGTTGTAAAAGGTGGTCTTGTCGTTGACATTGGTGTGCGCGGATTTATTCCTGCATCTCTTGTAGAAGCACACTATGTAGAAGACTTCACAGATTACAAAGGGAAAACACTCTCACTTGTCGTGGTAGAACTTGACCGCGAAAAAAATCGCGTGATTCTCTCGCACCGTGCAGTCGTTGAGCAAGAGCAATTAGACAAAAAGCAAGACTTCCTGCAAAAGCTTGAAGTAGGCAGTGTGATTGATGGTAAAGTGCAGAGGCTTACTGATTTTGGTGCATTTGTTGACATTGGCGGCATTGATGGGTTAGTTCACATTTCTCAACTATCCCATGCGCATGTTGAAAAGCCATCTGACGTAGTAGAAGAAGGACAGGAAGTCAAGGTCAAAGTACTTGCTGTTGATCGTGATAACGAACGTATCTCACTATCTATTAAAGAAACATTACCAGGACCTTGGAGCCAAATTGGTGAAAAGGTAAAACAAGGTGATGTGCTTGAAGGAACCGTTCAACGTCTTGTGAGCTTTGGTGCATTTGTTGAAATTCTGCCAGGTGTAGAAGGGCTTGTGCATATTTCCCAAATCTCTCATAAACATATCGGCACGCCGCAAGAAGTCCTTGAAGAAGGGCAGACTGTGAAAGTGAAAGTGCTTGATGTGAATGAAGACGAAGAGCGCATTTCACTAAGCATCCGTGATTTAGAAGAAAATCCTGAAAAACAAATCGAAGAGGATTATCGTCAATATCAGGCGAAAGAAGAAAACACAAGCGGCTTCCAGCTTGGTGACCTGATCGGCGATAAACTCAATAAACTAAAATAATTTGGTGATCAAAATTGACGCGAGCAGAAAGAAAGAAGCAGCATATTGAGCATGCGTTGTCCACTGGCCAGCATGCAGCAACAGGTTTAGATGATGTTTCCTTCGTTCACGCCAGTTTACCAGATCTTGCGACATCACAAATTGATACACATACGACAATTGGCGGACTGACTTTCGGTTCGCCAATTTTTATCAATGCAATGACTGGCGGAGGCGGAGAATCCACCTATGAGATCAACCGCTCTTTATCGATCGCAGCGAAGGAGACCAATATCCCAGTAGCAGTTGGATCACAAATGGCTGCACTGAAAGATAAAGAAGAAAGACGAACATATGAAGTCGTTCGTAAAGTCAATCCGGATGGAATTGTATTTGCGAATTTAGGCAGTGAAGCGACAATGAAGCAAGCTCAAGAAGCAGTCAACATGCTCGAGGCAAATATGCTCCAAATTCATCTGAATGTCATCCAAGAGATTGTCATGCCTGAAGGCGATCGCGATTTCAGGGGGGCGCTTGAGCGGATTGCAGCTATCGTTGAATCTGTTGGTGTGCCTGTTGTTGTAAAAGAAGTCGGATTTGGCATGAGTAAGGAGACGGCAGGAAAGTTATTCCATGCTGGGGTTGCAGCCGTTGATGTAGGCGGATTTGGTGGAACGAACTTTTCTAAGATTGAAAATCTCCGCCGCCAAAAAGCACTTCGTTATTTTGATCAATGGGGAATTCCAACTGCAGCGAGTCTTGCTGAAGTACATACAGCCTTTCCGAATCAAACGATTTTAGCCTCGGGAGGTATTCAAGATGCTCTTGATGTAACCAAATCAATGGCTCTTGGCGCATCTGCTGCTGGTCTAGCTGGATTTTTCTTAAAATCATTGACCAGTGGAGGAGAAAGCGGCCTCATCGCAGATATCATGGAACTTCAAGAAGATATCAAGATGATGATGACAGTGCTTGGCGTGAAGACGATTGAAGAACTGAGACAGGCTCAAGTTGTGATCTCAGGGGAAACAAGTCATTGGCTTAAAGAAAGAGGCGTTGACACAACGTACTATAGTAAGAGAGGCATGTGATATCACATGCCTTTTTTTATTGATTTCTTTTTCGAGCGCTTTCTGGACCTTCTAATGCTGTTGCACCCTTATGATGAATGGATTGATCGCGGTCAGATTCCACTCTTCTTGACGCCTTTAAACGCTTTTCCTGTCTATCTTTTCCCATCATGTATCCCTCCTCAGGTTATTAGGGTGTCACCTCTTGCTTATTTCATACAAAGCCGGTAACGATCCGCATGTTTAAAAATTGGAGATTTTCCCATAATGTAATTGAGGTGATGAGGCGTTGGAGGCTTTGTACTATTATTGGTCTATATGGTTCGTTTGGATTATGGTGACATTTATCATGGAAAAAAGTTTGTGGCGCACCGTGCTGGGCTTCTGTGTACTTGTCCATATTATATTCAGTCATGTCATGATATCCGTTTTAGATATAAGCATCAATGCGGGTTTCTTGATGACTTTTTTATATGCATGTGCTGCTTTCGTCATATTCAGGCCTAGTTACCGAATGATGAGAATCATGCAATTGGGCTCGATGGTGAGTGCGTATGCCTTTTTTATGATATTTGCATTATATGACCCTGTTTGGTTCACGATAATAAAGGTGGATTGGGTCGTATTTGCCCTGCTGATCTTAATGTGTATGACATATGGACAGCCGTTAACGGAAAGAATCACCTTATGGATGATGTCAGTATGTCTTGGCGAAGCCCTTTATGCGCTGACGATTCACCGCCTCACATCATCAATTGTCATAGGGGATCTCTCTTTTCTTTCCTTCGTTGTACAAGGAGCCGTCTTCCTATTAGGAGTCGATCAGTTTGAAAAGCTCTTGAACGCCCGTTCATCAAGAAAATCAGTAAAAGGGGCTGCAAAATCAACATGACAGATTATACGTTTCCTGTGATTATTGGTGTCATCTTTGGGATGGCGGCCAGACTTTACATGTTAAGAACGGATTACCGGCAATACCCTACGTATATTCATGGACAAGTGATTCACATTGCACTTGGTTTTATTGCGTCAGGATTAGGTGCGATCATTATGCCTGCACTAATTCAGGAGGAATTTACAGCGATTACCTTTCTCACTTTGGCAGCCACGCAATTTCGAGATGTCCGAAATATGGAAAGAAATACGTTAACCCAAATGGATTCGTATGAGCTTGTCTCACGAGGCAGTACATATATAGAAGGCATTGCCATTGCCTTTGAAAGTCGAAATTATATTGCGATTCTCACTGCACTTATTACAACGACAGCCTGTATTTTCTTCTCGCTTGTTGTTGGAACAGTAGTCGGTATTCTTTGTTTTTTCATGGCAAAGCTATTAATGTCAGGCAGTCAATTAAAGGATATCGTCAGCATTCAAAAAGGGGAACTTCGCTTTGATGGGGCAGGGCTTTATGTGAATGATATATACATTATGAATATCGGACTGCCTGAAAAGCAAAAGCTCATTTTAGAGCATGGGATGGGTTTTATTTTGACGCCGAAAAATTTCAACTCTGCTACAACGATTGCTAACCTTGGACAGCGGCAAGCCATTTTATTTGATTTATCGAACGTGCTTGGCGTGTACCGCGATTCTGGTGAACCATCGCTCTGTCCACTCGCAAAACGTGATCTGAATACCGGTACACTTGGTGTGTTCATTTTACCGCAATGGCAGCGTGAAGATTTGGCTGTCCGTGTATTAGAAGAGGTGCCTATTTTAGAAAATGCCATAAGAATGCCGACAGATTTCATTAAAAAGAAAGTGAGGTAATAGGGCATGGCGAACACCATTGAACAATTTATATTGGCTGTGGCAACAACTAATAAAGAGCGGGTCATTGGCGGAACAGCGGTTTTTTTCTGTGAAAATAAAGAAGAGCTCGACATGTATGCCATGAATTTAGAGGCCATTTTAGATGGAATTGCACACGGCATTGGAGAAGATCTTTACTTGATTGTCAAACATTTTTAAGTTATTCATTGTGGTCTGATTAAAAATTGATATAATATATAAGTTGAACCCTTCATGTTTGAAGGGTTTATTTCATAAAACTGAATGAAAATTATAAATCCCGGTTGAAACATGATGATGAACATATTGAATCGCGGCTGGATTGAAAGGAAGGGTACTATGGGTAAACCTGTCGTAGCCATTGTTGGAAGGCCCAACGTTGGAAAATCTACAATTTTTAATCGAATCGCAGGCGAAAGAATATCGATTGTAGAAGACACACCTGGTGTAACAAGAGATCGAATCTATAGCTCTGCTGAATGGTTAAATTATGACTTTAATTTAATAGATACTGGTGGAATTGATATTGGAGATGAGCCATTCTTAGCGCAAATTCGCCATCAGGCAGAAATCGCAATGGACGAAGCGGATGTCATTATCTTTATGGTGAATGGCCGAGATGGCGTGACATCTGCGGATGAAGAAGTCGCAAAAATTTTATATCGCACGAAAAAGCCAGTTGTACTTGCTGTCAATAAACTGGACAACCCTGAAATGAGAAGCGACGTGTATGACTTTTATGCACTCGGATTTGGCGAGCCGTATCCGATTTCTGGAACACACGGATTAGGACTTGGTGATCTGCTTGATGCAGTGGCAGAACATTTTAAGAATTTACCGGATACGCAATATGATGAAGAAGTTGTCCAGTTCTGCTTAATTGGCCGTCCGAATGTAGGGAAATCTTCTTTAGTGAATGCGATGCTCGGAGAAGACCGCGTCATTGTCAGCAACATCGCTGGTACAACAAGAGATGCTGTCGATACGATGTTTACGTACAATCAGCGTGACTTTGTCATTGTTGATACAGCAGGTATGAGGAAAAAAGGGAAAGTATATGAAACAACAGAGAAATACAGTGTGCTTCGTGCATTAAAAGCCATTGACCGCTCTGATGTTGTCGCTGTTGTACTTGACGGCGAGGAAGGCATTATTGAGCAGGATAAACGAATTGCTGGCTATGCACACGAAGCTGGTAAAGCCGTTGTGATCATTGTGAACAAATGGGATGCTGTTGAAAAAGATGAGCGCACGATGAAGGAATTTGAGCAAAACATCCGCGAGCATTTTCAATTCCTTGATTATGCACCTGTCTTGTTTATGTCTGCTCTTACGAAAAAGAGAATTCATACATTAATGCCGTCCATTATCACAGCAAGCGAAAACCATGCAATGCGCGTTCAAACCAATATTTTAAATGATATCATCATGGATGCGGTAGCGATGAATCCAACGCCGACCCATAATGGACAGCGCCTAAAGATTTACTATGCAACACAGGTGGCCATTAAGCCTCCTTCCTTCGTTGTGTTTGTCAACGATCCAGAGCTTATGCACTTTTCTTATGAGCGTTTCCTAGAAAACCGCATTCGAGATGCATTTGGTTTTGAAGGAACACCAATTAAAATATTTGCGAGAGCGAGAAAATAAAAAGGGTGAGCAGGATGAAGAAAATTTCAGTACTTGGAGCAGGCAGCTGGGGAACAGCTCTTGCGCTTGTATTAGCTGATAATCATCATGATGTACACATGTGGGGACATAGACAAGAGCTCATTGATCAAATCAATGAGAAACATGAAAATCATGATTACTTGCCAAATGTCGAATTGCCAGCGTCTATTCAGGCGACAACCGATATGAAGCAGGTTTTAGAGGGGACAGAGGCGGTTATTGTCGCTGTGCCAACAAAGGCCATTCGTGAGGTATTGAAGCAGGCAAATGAGCTGATCTCATCGAAGGTGCCATTTGTCCATGTCAGTAAGGGAATTGAACCAGATACACTTCTTAGAATTTCTCAAATGATTGAACAAGAAGTCCCTTCTGAGAAAAGAGAGGCTGTCGTTGTCCTATCAGGGCCGAGTCATGCAGAAGAAGTAGGTCTGCGTCATCCGACAACTGTCACTGTCTCATCACAAAATATTGAAGCAGCTCAATTTGTTCAAGATCTGTTCATGAACAATCATTTTAGGGTGTACACCAACCCTGATGTGATTGGGGTGGAAATTGGCGGCGCATTGAAAAATATCATTGCTCTAGCGGCTGGGATCACAGACGGACTTGGATATGGAGACAATGCAAAAGCGGCGCTTATCACTAGAGGACTCGCTGAAATCGCACGTCTTGGCACAAAAATGGGAGGGAATCCCCTTACATTTGCCGGATTAACAGGCGTTGGCGATTTGATTGTGACATGTACAAGTGTTCATTCGCGTAACTGGCGCTGCGGGAATTTACTCGGTAAAGGATATAAGCTCGAAGAAGTGCTTGAAAAAATGGGCATGGTTGTAGAAGGCGTCCGCACAACAAAAGGCGCTTATCAGCTCTCCAAAGAATACAAGGTCAGCATGCCGATTACAGAGGCTCTTTACGGCGTCCTGTTTGAAGGGAAAAAGGTGGACGATGCTGTAGAATCATTGATGGCACGAGTGAAAACACATGAGATGGAAGACCTTGTGAACATGTTTGAAAACCAAACAAAATAAAAGGAAAGACTGAACTTAGGCATGTAGAGGATGCAAGAATGGGAAGACTTGCATAACATAGCAATGAAGTTTGAATAGAGCTTTGCCTCTACAGAATGAGGAAAATAGTCGATCCAATGACTGAAGCAGAGTCCCCCTCTTTGCTTCAGTTTTTTTATGCGCTTTTTTCTGAATGATTGGAAAAATGATTGATATTTACCTTATTTTTGGTTTAAAATGAAATATAAACGCTTACAATTCGTTCGTTTTGAAGGGGGACAGGCACGATGAGTTTTGCTTTAATCAAGATGTGGTTTGCGCTTGGTTCAATGGGGCTCATGTTTTTAGCCGTAGTAACCATTTATCTCAGCAGGTTTAAGCTGAAAAGCAAATTTCTTAAAATAACGGCCTCGACCGTTGCATACAGCTTGATGCTGATATCAGGTATCATTGTGTTTTTAGTTGTCTTTAGCGGACCGGTCAATGAATAAAGAAAAAGGAAGAATGTGATGATCAAAGCAAAAGTCAGTGTCACACTGTTAGCATTTATTTTATTAACAGGATGTCTGTATCCAGAAAATCGCAAAGCTGAGAACCGGGTGCCATACGAAGAGCAGCTGCAAAGTGTACAGACAGCGATTGAGGAATTTCAAAAAGCAACAAATGGTCTTTTGCCTATAGAAACGAAAGAAGCAGACACGCCGGTTTATCAGAAATATGTCATCGACTTTAAGCGCTTGTCACCAAGATATTTACACGATGTACCGTCTACATCTTATGAAGGCGGGGGCGAATATATTTATGTCCTCACAGACGTCGAAAAGAAACCCACTGTGAAACTGCTTGATGTCAAAATGACGCAGACCATCAATGAATTACGGCTTAGAATCAAGATGTATCAAGATGAACATACATATCCGCCATACGGCAAAGTCGTATCAGCCAATTTATATACGCTAAATGAAAAAAAACTAGGATTAAAATCGCCGCCTGCGGTGATAAGTCCTGTGACAGGGAATTCCCTCCCACTACTGATTTCATCAAACGGTGACATCTATGTGGACTACCGCAGTGATTTTGCTCACATTTTGAAGAATACGAAGCAAAAGCTGAAACCAGGTGAAAACATTCAAGATGTATATTGGCAGGAAACCCCGTTTGTACCCGCGTTTTCTGTCCCATATACCATCAACAAAAAAGGTGAGCCTGCCTTTTTAGAAAAAAAGACGTCATAAACAAGAATGAACCTTTTTCCTCTGCATATAAATGAGGAGAAAGGTTTTTTTATGGCTAAACTTACTCTCAAAACAAAAAGGTGTCATATTCAAATAGGACAACGTCATACACATATATTGTCCAGACACCTTTCAAGCACAGTTTGATTGAAGAATAGAGTATTTCATTTGAAAACGAGGATAGCAAGTCCGGGAGGGGATCACTTGGAAAAAGTCGATATTTTCAAGGATATCGCTGAACGAACAGGAGGCGATATATATTTAGGAGTCGTTGGCGCTGTTCGTACAGGGAAATCTACGTTTATTAAAAAGTTTATGGAGCTCGTGGTGCTCCCGAATATCAATAATGAGGCAGATCGTGCAAGGGCACAGGATGAATTGCCGCAAAGCGCAGCAGGAAAAACCATTATGACCACAGAGCCTAAATTTGTACCGAATCAAGCAGCATCAATTCACGTGAGTGACGGTCTTGATGTCAACATCAGGCTTGTCGATTGTGTGGGATACACTGTCCCTGGTGCGCGCGGGTATGAAGATGAAAATGGCCCAAGAATGATCAATACGCCGTGGTATGAAGAGCCAATCCCGTTTCATGAAGCAGCGGAAATTGGTACACGCAAGGTCATTCAAGAGCATTCAACAATAGGTGTAGTGATTACAACAGATGGTTCCATTGGAGAAATTCCAAGACATGATTATATTGAATCTGAAGAACGTGTGATTGATGAACTCAAAGAGGTTGGAAAGCCATTTATTATGGTCATTAACTCTGTGAGGCCATATCATCCTGAAACAGAAGCGCTCCGGCAGGAACTTAGCCAAAAGTATGATATTCCAGTACTCGCCATGAGCGTAGAAAGTATGAGAGAGCAAGACGTACTCAGCGTTCTTCGTGAAGCATTATATGAATTCCCAGTCCTAGAGGTGAATGTGAACCTGCCAAGCTGGGTGATGGTGCTAAAAGAAGATCACTGGCTGAGAGAGAGCTATCAGGATTCAGTAAAGGAAACTGTAAAGGATATTAAAAGATTAAGAGATGTCGACCGTGTCGTTGGTCAATTCAGTGAATTTGATTTTATCGAAAGAGCGGGTTTAGCAGGAATTGAAATGGGTCAGGGGATTGCGGAGATTGACCTGTATGCGCCAGATGATCTATATGATCATATTTTAAAAGAAGTGGTTGGTGTAGAAATTAGAGGAAAAGACCATCTTCTAGAGCTCATGCAAGACTTTGCTCATGCTAAGACAGAATATGATCAAGTATCAGACGCATTAAAAATGGTGAAGCAGACTGGTTACGGGATTGCAGCGCCAGCGCTATCAGATATGAGTTTAGATGAGCCGGAAATCATTAGGCAGGGGTCAAGATTCGGCGTGAGATTAAAAGCGGTCGCTCCATCTATTCATATGATCAAAGTAGATGTAGAGAGCGAATTTGCACCGATTATCGGAACAGAAAAACAAAGTGAAGAGCTCGTCCGCTACTTAATGCAAGACTTTGAAGATGATCCGCTTTCGATCTGGAATTCAGATATATTTGGCCGCTCCCTCAGCTCCCTTGTCAGAGAAGGCATTCAAGCGAAGCTGTCTCTCATGCCGGAAAACGCAAGATATAAGCTGAAGGAAACGCTTGAAAGAATCATTAACGAAGGATCAGGCGGTTTGATCGCGATTATTTTATAGCAAGTGAGACCTCTCATTGATGGGGTCTTTTTTTGCGTGTAGAATGAGTCATAAAAAGACAATTGTATAAAGATTAGTCAGATTCAGGCTGAAATTAGGAATATTCGTTCGCAAAAGTGCCCTTAATCCTTGACGAATAAGGATTCTTCCCTTTAAAATGCTTGATATGGTATTTCATATGTGTTAATCTACTTACAGAAAATCTTCACTTTGTTGGACAAACATTCCTTCAAAGAGACGTTTTCTAATGAAAAGCCATGTATAACGCTTTCTAGACGCTCTTTTTTTCTGAAAAAGGGTATAGAAAGAAGACGAATTGTGAAGAAATGATAACAATCTACTGAATGCATATTTTTGGGAGGAGGTGAAAGGCATGAACAAGACAGAACTTATTAACGCGGTTGCTGAAGCAAGCGAGTTATCTAAAAAAGACGCGACAAAAGCAGTTGATTCTGTTTTTGATACAATTTTAGATGCACTTAAAAATGGTGACAAAATCCAACTTATTGGTTTTGGTAACTTTGAAGTACGTGAGCGTTCAGCTCGTAAAGGACGTAACCCACAAACTGGTGCAGAGATCGAAATCCCTGCAAGCAAAGTACCTGCTTTCAAACCAGGTAAAGCACTTAAAGACGCGGTGGCAGGTAAATAATCGTTATGTGTAATGATCCTGTTGAAGGAGTTATACATATACAGTTTCACACTGGTCTAGAAAAGCCCCTTTCATAAGGGGCTTTTCCTTTTGAATCAAAAGGTTCGTTTAGAACGCTCTCCTTTGCTTTTAGGATCTGAAGTGTGCTAGAATCTGAATGAAATGTAATCGCCTTTGGAGGATATAATACATGAGTGAAATAAATAAAGAATTAATCGAACACGCAGTACGCGATATATTAAAAGCAATCGGAGAAGATCCGGATCGTGAAGGACTTCTTGATACCCCAAAACGAGTCGCAAAAATGTATGAAGAAGTGTTCTCGGGATTAAATGAAGATCCAAAAGAACATTTTAAAACCATTTTTGGCGAAGACCACGAAGAACTCGTCCTTGTAAAAGATATTGCTTTCCATTCAATGTGTGAACACCACCTTGTGCCTTTCTACGGGAAAGCCCATGTCGCTTATATTCCGCGCGGAGGAAAAGTAACGGGACTTAGTAAGCTGGCAAGAGCTGTAGAAGCCGTGGCTAAACGCCCGCAGCTTCAGGAACGCATTACATCAACCATTGCAGATAGTATGGTGGAAACACTTAATCCGCATGGCGTGATGATTGTCGTTGAAGCAGAGCATATGTGTATGACGATGCGCGGAGTGAAAAAGCCAGGCGCTAAAACAGTGACCTCAGCAGTCCGCGGCACATTTGCAAATGATGCAGCCGCAAGAGCAGAAGTGCTTTCCTTTATTAAAAACGACTAATTCAATAGATGGAAGGTGAACAAAATGAGTGAAAATAAAGCATCTGATTTTGTGGTGATTAAAGCCATTGATAATGGTGTAAACGTCATCGGCCTGACAAGAGGCTCTGATACAAGATTTCACCATTCCGAGAAACTCGATAAAGGTGAAGTGATCATTGCACAATTTACTGAGCATACGTCAGCGATCAAAGTAAGAGGCGATGCTGTCATTCAAACAAGCTTCGGCGAAATTCAAAGCGAAGCAAAGAAATAAAGAACTTGTAGCACTTGATAGCATAAAAGTGAGAGCTGATATGGTATAATAAATCTCTATACAATGTGCAGGTCTACATATGAAACTGTAATTTTTGGGACAAGGGTGATATCTTTGCAAGACATCTACGGAATTTTATCTAATCTAAATATAAAATTAAATAAAAAGCTTTCTCATCCTTATTTGGCGAAGCATTTACGCGCACCACTCATCGATGAAGATAAGCTCCTTCTTTTTCATGCAATGTTTGAAGAAGCTCAAATTGATGCAGAGAAAAAAGAAAATTATATTTTAACGGCGATGCTTGTGCAAATTGCCCTTGATACCCATGACGAAGTCACAACTGCTGCAGCCATCAAGCAAGACGAATTCAAAAATCGTCAGCTGACCATCCTGGCAGGAGACTATTTCAGCGGTCTCTATTATTCTCTTCTCTCTGACATGAAAGACATTTATATGATCCGCACGCTCGCTACGGCGATCAAAGAGATCAATGAACATAAAATTAGACTGTATGACCGGTCCATTCAAGATGCAGCGCACTTTTACAAAAGTGTAGCTACAGTTGAATCTGCGCTTTTCCAAAGGATTTCTGAGCATTTTCAATTAACGCATTGGAATGAGATTGCAAGTCGTTTTCTTGTTTATAAACGCTTCATGAAACAAGCAGAAAATGACAAACATTTAAAACTTTTTTTGAACGATCGTTATACGGACGCCTATTCGTGCTTTGACAATTTTGAGAATGAAGGCTATGAAAAGGCCAAACGAACGATCAAGGAGCATCTTGTTTCATCTCCGGTCGTTCAAAAAGAGCTATTAAATCGCTTGGATCATATGAAAAATGAGCCTGCGTACCATCAGAAAGTGGAAGAAGGGTAAGTCATGCAGCAATCAAAAGAACAGCGAGTACACGGTGTATTTGAAAAAATTTATAAAAACTATGATCAAATGAACTCTGTCATCAGCTTTAAACAGCATAAAAAATGGCGCGATAAAACAATGAAACTTATGAATGTGCAAAAAGGGTCTAAAGCATTAGATGTATGCTGCGGGACAGCCGATTGGACAATTGCGCTTGCAGATGCTGTTGGAGAAAAAGGCGAGGTCAAAGGCCTTGATTTCAGTAAAAACATGCTGAGTGTTGGAGAAACGAAGGTGAAGACTGGGGGCTACAAACAAATTGAATTGCTTCATGGCAATGCGATGGAGCTCCCTTTTGAGGACAACTCATTTGATTATGTCACCATCGGTTTTGGACTTAGAAACGTTCCTGATTATTTAACGGTGTTAAAGGAAATGACAAGAGTAGTGAAGCCTGGCGGAATGGTTGTCTGTCTGGAGACTTCACAGCCTGAGATGATCGGCTTTAAACAGGGCTACTACATCTATTTCAAATACATTATGCCGCTCTTTGGTAAATTGTTTGCCAAAAGCTATCAGGAGTATTCATGGCTTCAAGAATCAGCCAAAACGTTCCCTGGCATGAAAGAGCTGGCGGCTCTGTTCGAAGAGGCCGGGTTGTCTGATGTCTCGTATCATCCATTTACAGGCGGTGTAGCAGCAACACATATCGGAAAGAAGCTTTGAATAAACGATATTTGGGTGAAGATAATGAAACTAAAAGCAATGATCTCTTTTTTAAATCATGATATCGATATAATTGAAAAAGAGCTTGAACAAACAGTTCGCTCTGATTATGCATTATTAAGTGAAGCAGGTCTTCATTTGCTGCAAGCGGGCGGAAAACGAATCCGCCCCGTTTTTGTTCTCCTTTCAGGCATGTTTGGTGACTATGACATTAATAAAATTAAATATGTTGCCGTTGCCCTCGAGCTGATTCATATGGCATCACTTGTTCACGATGATGTCATTGATGATGCAGAGCTGAGAAGAGGCAAACCAACGATAAAGGCAAAATGGGATAACAGAATTGCCATGTACACAGGGGATTATATGTTTGCAAGATCACTTGAATACATGACAAAAATCAATCACCCAATGGCACATGAAATTTTGTCAAAAATGGTCGTCGAGCTTTGTCTTGGTGAGATAGAGCAAGTGAAAGATAAATATAATATGGATCAAAACCTGCGTACATATTTAAGAAGAATCAAACGAAAAACAGCCTTGCTCATTGCAGGCAGCTGTCAATTAGGCGCCATTGCAGCAGGTACAGATGAAAAAACACATAAAGCCCTCTATTGGTTTGGATACTATGTTGGCATGTCCTATCAAATCATTGATGATGTCCTTGATTTCACATCAACTGAAGAAGAGCTGGGCAAGCCTGTTGGAGGAGACCTTTTACAAGGGAATGTCACACTCCCAGTCTTATATGCACTGAAAAATCCGACGCTAGAAGGTCAATTGAAGCTGATCAATAGTGAAACGACGGAGAAGCAGCTAGAGCCTGTCATTGAAAGCCTCAAACAAACAGATGCGATCGACCGCTCGATTCGAGTGAGTGAAATGTATTTGAAAAAAGCTTTTGAACAGCTCGACAAACTTCCTAGAGGACGAGCGAGAACGTCACTCGCCTCCATTGCAAAATATATTGGGAAACGAAAATTCTAATCAACGTGATGTTGATTGGTTTTTTTGTGAAATTTTTTGTCAAAAATTGATTATTATAAAAAAAAATGATACGATCACTTTGTAACAATGTAAGCCTATACATACATAACGACGGGGTGGAAAACGTATATGGACAAAACATTTCTTATGGTCAAACCTGATGGTGTGGAAAGACAATTAATCGGTGACATTGTGTCAAGATTCGAAAAAAAGGGGCTTCAGCTTGTTGGTGCAAAACTAATGAGTATACCAAAGGAAGTAGCAGAAACCCATTACGGAGAGCATAAAGAAAAACCGTTTTTCGGGGAATTGGTTGACTTTATTACGTCAGGACCTGTATTTGCAATGGTATGGCAAGGTGAACAGGTAGTAGACGTAACAAGACAGATTATCGGCAAAACAAATCCAAAGGAAGCGCTTCCAGGCACAATAAGAGGAGACTATGGATTGACTGTTGGGAAAAACATTATCCATGGGTCAGACTCACCAGAAAGTGCTGAAAGAGAAATTAACTTATTCTTCAAACAAGAAGAACTCACAAGCTGGGATCAAACCATCTCAAGCTGGATTTATTAAGTTTCAAGCCAAGGTGTTCATCTAATGAGCACTTTGGCTTTTTTTATATTGAACTTTCTACACGAAATTTCTCGTGAGAAGATACAAATTTTCGATAAAAACAGCTATACTAGGACAAAGATAGATGAGACAGGAGAGGACATTGATGGATCCATATCAAGTATTTGTTGGAAAATGGAAAAAACTAACCGGGGTTGATCTAAATTTATATAAAGAAGCACAAATGAAACGGAGATTAACCTCACTTTATGATAAAAAAGGATATAAAGATTTTGAAGCATTCGCGGCCGCGCTTGAAAAGGACAGAGCATTATTAGATGAGACGATGGACCGCATGACGATAAATGTGTCAGAATTTTACCGAAACTATCAGCGCTGGGAAGTACTTGATCAAAAAATCCTGCCGCTGCTTTCGAAAAATGGCGGCACCTTAAAGATTTGGAGTGCAGCATGTTCGACAGGAGAGGAGCCATATACACTCTCCATGCTGCTGTCAAGCCATCCTCTTGTGAAAGACTTCCAAATTATTGCAACTGATATTGATGATAAAGTTCTGCAGTCAGCTCAAAAAGGCAGATATCATGAACGCTCTCTGCAAGAGGTGCCAGATCATATCAAGCAAAAATATTTCACAAAAGAAGATTCTTCATTTTACACTGTGAAGGATGAGGTTCGAAAGCATATTCAATTTAAGAAGCACAACCTTTTAGCAGATCCATATGAAAAACAGCTTGACCTCATCGTCTGCCGAAATGTACTGATTTACTTTACTGAAGAGGCAAAAGAAGAAATTTACTTAAAAATGAGCAGCAGTTTAAAACAAAATGGCGTATTATTTGTTGGTTCTACAGAGCAAATTTTTCACCCAGAAAAGTTTGGACTGACATCTGCTGATACTTTCTTTTATCAAAAGAAGGGTATGTAGCTGACTTTTTAGTAGCAAGTGTGTTATTATATTTTTACTTAAAAGCGTTAATGCGATGAAGGGAGATTGAGTCATGAGGTACTTAACAGCAGGTGAATCACATGGTCCACAACTGACCACAATTATTGAAGGAGTTCCAGCGGGACTTTACATAGAGCAGGATGACATCAATTATGAATTGGCTAGAAGACAAAAAGGTCATGGCCGCGGAAGAAGAATGCAGATTGAAAAAGACCAGGCGAAAGTGTTAAGTGGTGTTCGCCACGGGAGAACATTAGGTTCCCCAATCGCACTTGTTGTTGAAAACAACGACTGGAAGCATTGGACAAAGGTGATGGGGGCAGAGCCGATCACGGAAGAAGAAGAAAGTGAAATGAAGCGTCAAATCTCCCGTCCAAGACCAGGACATGCGGATTTAAATGGGGCGATCAAATATGGACACCGTGATATGAGAAACGTATTAGAGCGCTCATCAGCCCGCGAGACAACTGTTCGCGTAGCAGCAGGCGCAGTTGCCAAACAAATCTTGGCGCATCTAGGGATTAAAGTAGCTGGCCACGTTCTTGAAATTGGCGGAGTGAAAGCAGCTCATACAGCATATGAGTCTATTGAAGATTTGCAGAAGGTAACAGAAGAATCACCTGTTCGCTGCTATGACAGTGAAGCAGGTCAGAAAATGATGGATGCAATTGATGAAGCGAAGAAAAACGGCGATTCAATTGGCGGAATTGTTGAAGTCATCGTTGAAGGGATGCCAGTTGGGGTTGGCAGCTATGTTCATTACGACCGTAAATTGGACAGCAAGCTTGCTGGTGCTGTACTTAGTATCAACGCTTTTAAAGGGGTTGAATTCGGTATTGGCTTCGAGGCAGCCTCTAAAAATGGCAGTGAGGTCCATGATGAAATCATCTGGGATGAAGAAAAGGGCTATACGAGAAAAACAAATCGCCTAGGTGGTCTTGAAGGCGGAATGTCAACGGGTATGCCAATTGTCGTAAGAGGGGTTATGAAACCAATCCCAACGCTTTATAAGCCGCTTCAAAGCGTTGACATTGAAACAAAAGAACCTTTCTCTGCAAGTATTGAACGATCTGACAGCTGTGCTGTTCCTGCTGCAAGTGTTGTTGCAGAAGCAGTCGTTGCATGGGAAATTGCCAATGCAGTTGTGGAGCAGTTTGGCCTTGACCAAATCGACCGCATTAAAGAAAATGTTGAGAAAATGCGCCAGCTTCAGAGGGAATTTTAATGAAAACACTGGAAGTTAAGACGTCTTCAGCCACTTATCCTGTATTTATCGGTGATGGGATTAAACGCAATATCGTCGACTTGATAACTTCCACTGGGCATTCCTATACGAAGCTCTTAATCGTCACAGATGCAGCTGTTGATGCCATTTATGGTGATGAGATGGTTCGCTTACTTCAGCAGAAGTGGCCAGTGAACAAAGTGGTTGTGCCGAGCGGAGAGCAGTCGAAATCCTTTGCCGAATTTGAGCATATTCATACGAAAGCCATTCAATTTCAGCTTGATCGTTCCTCCTGCATCATTGCGCTGGGAGGCGGCGTGATTGGAGATTTGGCTGGCTTTGCTGCTGCCACTTATATGAGAGGCATTGATTTTATCCAAGTGCCGACGACGCTGCTGGCACATGATAGTGCAGTTGGCGGGAAAACAGGGATCAACCATCCGCTCGGTAAAAATTTAATCGGTGCGTTTCATCAGCCGAAAGCTGTGATCTATGATACTAGTATGCTTGAGACACTATCTCAAATTGAACGAAGATCAGGTTTTGCAGAAGTCATCAAACATGCACTGATTTCAAGTGAAGAATTTTTATCAGAACTCATGGCCATTCGTTCTTTGACGGATTTATCAAAAAGCGAGCTGGCACATATGCTGTATCAAGGCATTCAAGTCAAAGCGTCTATCGTTCAAGAAGATGAAAAAGAACAAGGTGTGCGTGCATTTTTGAATTTAGGCCATACACTCGGGCATGCCATTGAAGCAGAGTATGGATATGGCGCCATCACACACGGAGATGCCATTGCAATCGGCATGCAGTTTGCGCTGTATGTGAGCGAAAAGCAGCTGGGACTCAGCCTTAATCGTTTGGAACTAAAAGAGTGGATGAAAGAGCTCGGGTTCCCTGTACAAGTCACACAAGATATTTCCACAAAAACTTTTGTTGACCGGATGATTGGAGATAAAAAGGCAAGGGGCGGCAGTGTTCAATTTGTTTTATTAAAACAGGTTGGAGACGTCACCTTGCAGTCTTTCACAAAAGATGAGCTGCACTACTGGCTCGAAGAATGGAAACGGGAGGAGGGATGTCTATGATGTTTCGCGGGATACGTGGGGCTACAACTGTAATAGAAGATACAGAAACAGAAGTGTTAAACAAAACGAAACAGCTATTAGAAGCGATCATTTCAAGAAACCAAGTAGATCCAGAACGTGTCGTGCAGATCTTGATTTCAGCTACACAAGATATTCACTCCGTTTTTCCGGCAAAAGCACTTCGTCAGTTTGAAGGATGGACATATGTACCAGTTACTTGCATGCAGGAACTGGACATTGATGGCGGTTTAAAGCAATGTATTCGTGTCTTAATGACTGTCCAGACGGATACAAAGCAGGAAGACATACAGCATGTATACTTGGAAGAAGCTGTGACGCTTCGCCCTGATTTACAGTTGACAAAAAACAAGGAATTATAATACGATATGAACAGCCGAAGTTTACACACAGGTGTAAACGGCATTGCAAGCTTAGAGAAGATGAGAATGAGACTAGGGTAGTTGAGATGAGTAGAGTTGAGCAGAGATACGATACTTCTATTTAATCATACTGCCTAAAAGAGCAATCCTCTTTTAGGCTTATTTCGTATACTCATACAAACCCTCTATATGTCCCCTCATTCTCCTTAATCCCATTTAAGGAGTGTGCTTATGAATTCCCAATCAAACCTGACCCAATTTTTAAAGGACAGTGAGTCCTACAAAACGATCCCAATTGTTGAAACCATTACAGTCGATACGCTCTCACCGATTCAAATTGTTGAAAAACTTAAACAAGATATTGTGTATTTGCTAGAAAGCAAAGATGAGTCTTCCAGCTGGTCGAGATATTCCTTCATTGGATTGCACCCGTTTTTAACCTTACATGATGACCAAAACAAATACGTTGCACGTGACGCTGCGGGGCAGGAAGTCATGCAAAAGCAAGAGCTGAAAGAACTGCTGGATTGGATGAAAGAGCAATATCAAATCAAAACGCCAGATATTGATATCCCATTTACAGGCGGGGCTGTTGGGTACTTAAGCTACGATCTGATCCCAAACATTGAACCTTCTGTCAGGCCTCACCGCAGCGCATCGCTGGCAGAAAATTGCACATTATTTGTCTGCCAAACGATGATTGCCTTTGATCATGTAACCAATCATGTTCATTTTATCCAATACACTCAGCTGGCCGGACATGAAACAGAAGACGAAAAAATTCGAGCTTACAAAGAAAATCAAAAACAGCTTGAACAGATGATTCACAAGCTCCATTCAAAGGTTGATATGAAAGAACTAATTTTATCAGGGAATATGAATGAGCCGCCATCCTTTGAACATGTGACGTCAACCTATGAAAAAGCGCAATTTTTAAAAGACGTAGAAAAAATCAAAGAATACATTCGAGCAGGTGACATTTTTCAAGGCGTACTCTCGCAGCGATTTGATATCCCTGTATCAGTGAGTTCATTTGAGTTATACCGCGTGCTTCGGATTGTGAATCCATCTCCTTATATGTATTTTATGAAATTAAAAGATCGTGATTTAGTCGGCAGCTCGCCAGAACGATTAATCCATGCCAAAAATGGGCATTTAGAAATTCATCCTATTGCTGGCACTAGAAAACGAGGAACAACAAGAGAAGAGGATGCTGAACTAGCAAGAGAGCTGCTTGAAGATGAAAAGGAAAAAGCCGAGCATTACATGTTAGTGGATCTTGCCAGAAATGATGTAGGCCGTGTGGCAGAATACGGCAGTGTGTCCGTACCAACCTTTACAAAAGTAGTGAACTTCTCTCATGTCATGCACATCATCTCCATTGTGACAGGAAAGCTAAAGCGGGATACACATCCAGTTGATGCGCTCATGTCCGCATTCCCAGCAGGCACATTAACAGGTGCCCCGAAAATAAGAGCGATGCAATTATTAAATGAAATGGAGCCTGAGCCAAGGGAAACGTATGGCGGCTGTATTGCTTATATTGGATTCGACGGCAATATCGACTCCTGTATTACGATTCGTACGATGAGCGTCAAAAATCATACCGCTTCTATACAAGCAGGCGCCGGCATTGTGGCTGATTCTGTCCCAGAAAATGAATGGGAAGAGACCTGTAACAAGGCAGGAGCACTTCTGAAAGCCATTCAGCTTGCGGAACATATTTTCTCAGAAAAGGAGAGTGTGCAGGATGAATCACCGACTATCAGCTCTTGTTAATGGAGGCTTTCTATCAGAAAATGAAGCAAATAAACTCATGCAAGATATGATGAGCGGCTTTTTAACAGATGCTGAAGTCGCTGCGAGTCTCTCGATTTTAGCGCATAGAGGAGAAACCGCTGAAGAAATGACGGGTTTTGTGAAAGCCATGCGGCAAAATGCAGCACCAATGGAACGAGCGCTTGATGTAGTAGATACTTGCGGCACAGGAGGCGATGGACTCTCCACCTTTAATATATCAACTGCGGCTGCCATTGTCGCTTCCGCTGCTGGAGCCAAAATCGCCAAACACGGAAATCGATCAGTTTCTTCTAAAAGCGGGAGTGCCGATGTACTAGAGTGTCTTGGGATTCATATTCAATCCACACCAGAAGAAACAAGAAGACAAATACAAGAGAAAAACATGGGCTTTTTATTTGCACCATTGTATCATTCATCTATGAAACAAGTAGCCGCAGTCCGCAAGCAGCTCGGCTTCCGGACGGTATTTAATCTCTTAGGCCCGCTTTGCCACCCAATGCAAGCCAAAAAGCAAATCATCGGTGTTTACTCAAAGGAAAAGGCAAAATTGATGGCAGAAGCCCTTGCACCGTTAGAGCCAGAACATGTGCTGTTTGTTTGCGGAGAAGATGGACTGGATGAATTAACGATTACAGCAAATTCATATGTGATTGAACTCAAAAAAGATGTCATGACAGAATATACACTAAACCCAGAAGACTTTGGGCTGCAAAAAGGATCTTTATCAGAAATTCAGGTCCAATCACCGGAAGAGAGTGCTAAATTGATTCAGAATATATTGAATCATCAAACAGAAGGGGCGCCGCTTCATATTACAGCCCTGAATGCTGGAGCGGCTTTATATGTCGCAGGGAAGTCAGAAAGCCTCATGGCCGGAACATTAAAAGCGATTGAAACGATTAAAAACGGCGCAGCCAAAGAACAATTGGCTCGTTTAAAACAAAAAACGAGAGAGGAAGAGATCTATGCTTAATCAAATCATTGCCCGCAAAAAAGAACATATCCAAACATTGCAGTTACCAGTAGATGGACACTTTGAAAGACGATCATTTAAAGATGCACTCATGAATCCTCATCGCTCAATTGGTCTCATTGCGGAGGTGAAAAAAGCGTCTCCTTCCAAAGGAATCATTCAACCGAATTTTGATCCTTTACAAACAGCAAAAGCTTACGAAAAATCAAACGCTGATTGCTTATCTGTTTTAACGGATGAACCGTTCTTTCAAGGGAAAAACGAATACTTATCCCTCATTAAAAAACACGTAGATCGTCCAATTTTAAGAAAAGATTTCATCATTGACTCCATACAGGTAGAAGAGTCAAGACGTATAGGGGCAGATGCCATTTTATTAATTGGAGAAGTAATTGAGCCGCAAAAGCTGCAAGAGCTCTATGCTGAAGCGAAAGAGAAAGGCCTTGATGTCCTTGTCGAAGTACATGCAGCAGATACACTGGAAAATATTTTAAAGTTGTTCACTCCTGAAATCATTGGAGTGAACAACCGGAATTTAAATACATTTACAACAACAGTCGAACAAACAAAAGAGATCGCACCCCTTGTTCCAAAAGATGTTTTACTAGTGAGTGAGAGCGGTATTCAAACATTTGATGATCTGGCCTTTGTGAAGAAACATGGAGCGGGTGCAGTTCTTGTAGGAGAATCATTAATGAGAGAGCAATCAAAAGAAAAAGCTGTTCAGACATTGTTTGGAGAATGAACAGGGTGAAGCCTTATGTAAAATATTGCGGGGCAGTATCACAAGATGATGTGGAATGTATTGCGCAATCTCACGCAGATGCCATTGGATTTATTTTTGCTCCAAGTAAAAGACAAGTCCAGCCAGATCAAGTGAAACAATGGCTCATCCAAACAAAGTGTGAGAAAAAAATTGCCGGTGTTTTTGTAAATGAAAAGATCGAAAAAGTGTGTGAGATCACAAAACATATACCTTTAGATATCGTACAGCTTCATGGAGATGAAACGCAGGATGACGCTAAAGAAATCAAACAACAAACAGGGGCTGACGTTTGGAAAGTGTTCCACCACGAATCCAATATCACAAACACGCTTGAAAAAATGACGGCATTTGCGCCTGTTGTCGATGGCTTCCTTATTGATGCGAAAGTAAAAGGGATGAGAGGCGGCTCTGGAACAGCTTTTGCTTGGGAGGCGGTGCCTGCATACGTTCAGCATGCAAAACGGCTGGAGAAAACTTGCATAATTGCAGGCGGCATCACACCAGAAACGATAGCAGAGCTCCTTGCCTATGGTCCAGAAGCGATCGATCTTTCAAGCGGAATAGAAGAAAACGGAAAGAAAAGCAGCGCTAAGATCGAAGCGCTCGAAGAAAGGATGTTAAATGATGTACGCATATCCAAATGAGATTGGCAGATACGGAGAATTCGGAGGGAAATTTGTCCCGGAAACGCTCATGCAGCCACTTGCAGAAATCGAGCAGGCATTTCGTGAATTAAAAGAAGACCCTGCTTTTCAAGCAGAATATGTATCACTACTTCGAAACTATTCAGGCAGACCAACTGCGCTTACATATGCTGACCAATTATCAGCATACCTCGGCGGGGCAAAAATCTATTTAAAAAGAGAAGATTTAAACCACACGGGTGCTCATAAAATTAACAATGCGCTTGGTCAGGCCCTGCTTGCGAAAAAAATGGGGAAATCAAACATCATCGCAGAAACAGGCGCGGGCCAGCACGGAGTAGCTGCTGCAACGGTGGCCGCTAAGTTCGGGTTATCCTGCACGGTATTTATGGGGAAAGAAGATGTGGAAAGACAATCACTCAATGTCTTCCGAATGAAACTGCTGGGCGCTGAAGTCATACCTGTCACAAGCGGAAATGGCACACTAAAAGATGCAACCAACGAAGCCATCCGCTATTGGGTTCAGCACTGCAGTGATCATTTTTATATGATCGGCTCCGTTGTAGGCCCTCATCCGTATCCTCAAATCGTCAGCGAGTTCCAGCGCATGATTGGTGATGAAGCAAAAGAGCAGCTGTTTGAAAAAGAAGGAAGACTTCCTCATAAAGTCATTGCCTGTGTTGGCGGCGGAAGTAATGCCATTGGAATGTACCGGGCATTTTTAGATGAAGAAGTAGATATCATTGGTGTAGAGGCAGCTGGAAAAGGAATCGATACGCCGCTCCATGCTGCAACCATCACGAAAGGAACCAAAGGTGTGATCCACGGGTCTTTGACATATTTAATTCAAGATGAATTTGGCCAAATTATTGAGCCATATTCTATTTCCGCTGGTTTAGATTATCCGGGAATTGGACCAGAACACGCATATTTACATGCGAGCGGGCGGGTTCAATATGTGAGTGCGACAGATCAAGAAGCACTAGATGCACTAAAGCTGCTGACTGAAAAAGAAGGAATTCTGCCAGCAATTGAATCTGCACATGCGCTAGCCAAAGCGTTTGAGGTAAGCAAGACGATGAATGAAGACGAAATCGTCCTTGTCTGCCTGTCAGGAAGAGGCGATAAGGATGTGCATACATTAATGAACGTGCTCGAAAGTGAGGGGAAAACAAAATGATTAGATTTCAATTAGAGCAAGGCGAAAAATTATTTATCCCATTTATCACAGCTGGAGATCCGTCAGAAGACATCACGATTGATTTAGCTATCTCCCTTCAAGCTGCCGGTGCACATGCGATTGAACTCGGTGTTCCTTATTCCGATCCATTAGCAGACGGTCCTGTCATTCAAAGAGCCTCCAAAAGAGCTCTAAATCATGGCATGAATATCGTAAAAGCGATAGAATTAGCAGGGAAGATGAAAAAAAACGGTGTAAAAATTCCTGTAATTCTATTTACGTATTATAATCCTGTGTTACAATTAGACACAGAATACTTTTTCGCTTTACTGCGCAAAAATCATATTTCGGGACTCTTAACACCCGACTTGCCGTTTGAAGAGAGCAGCGAGCTGCAAAAGAACTGTCAAACACATGACATTTCATATATTTCACTCGTTGCACCAACAAGCAAGGAACGATTAGTAAACATTGTAGAGCAGGCAGAAGGTTTTGTGTATTGTGTTTCATCTCTTGGTGTAACAGGTGTCAGACAATCCTTTGACGCGTCAATTACAGATTTTATTCAACAAGTGAAACAGCTGAGTCACATACCGGTTGCGGTCGGTTTTGGCATCTCAACAAGAGAGCAGGTAGACTCAATGAATAAACTGAGTGACGGTGTTGTTGTCGGAAGTGCACTTGTGAAAAAAATTGAAGAGCTTCAAGAACAATTGCTGGCAAGTGATACAAGTCAAGAGGCTTTAAGAGAATTTGAAACATATGCAAAAACATTTAGTCCCCTCTATTCATTCAAATGAGGTGAAACATTTTGCAAATCAAAGATCAATTAAAACAGCTAAAACCGTATCAACCTGGGAAACCAATTGAAGAGGTCAAAAAAGAATATCAATTAGACAAAATTGTGAAATTGGCTTCAAATGAAAACCCTTTTGGATGTTCTGTACATGCAAGAGAGGCAATACAAGCTGAGCTCGAACATTTAGCGATTTATCCTGATGGATACAGCGCAAGTTTAAGAACGGAGCTTGCTGAGTTTCTTCAAGTAAGTGAAAAACAATTAATTTTCGGGAACGGCTCAGATGAACTTGTGCAAATTATTGCGAGAGCTTTCCTTGACCAACATACAAATACCGTCATCCCATCTCCATCTTTTCCGCAATACCGTCACAATGCAGTGATTGAACATGCTGAAATTCGAGAAGTGCCTCTTTTAGAAGGAGGAGCTCACGATCTGAAGGGCATGCTGGATGCGATCGATGAAAACACGAAGGTTGTCTGGGTATGTAATCCAAATAACCCGACAGGAAATCATTTGTCAGAATCTGAGATTGTGGCGTTTTTAGACGAAGTGCCAGCTCACGTGCTTGTTGTTCTAGATGAAGCGTATTTTGAATACGTTCGTGCGGAAGATTTTCCAAACAGTTTATCTTTATTACACAATTATCAAAATGTCATTGTCCTTCGAACGTTTTCTAAAGCATATGGACTTGCAGCGCTTCGAGTAGGCTACGGAATTGCATCAGAAGAGCTGATTACTGCCATTGAACCAGCGAGAGAGCCGTTTAATACCAGCCGTATCGCTCAGGCAGCTGCTCGTGCAGCGATCAAAGATCAAGCTTTCATACAATCATGCAGACAAAAAAACGAAGCAGGTCTCAAGCAATATCAAGATTTTGCAGACCGTTTTGGACTATATATCTATCCATCTCAAACAAACTTTGTGCTGATTGATTTTAAAAGAGATGCAGATGAATTGTTCAATGCATTATTGAAAAAAGGTTACATTGTTCGTTCCGGTAAAGCACTTGGTTTTCCGACTTCTTTACGTATTACCGTCGGAACAAAAGAGCAAAATGAAGACATTCTAAGCACACTTGCCGATTTACTGCAAGGCATTCGTGCGTAGCATAACCATAAAGTCATATCCTAAGGCAGGATATGGCTTTCATTGTACCAACCTCAATACATATAAGCTGTTGAAATAGGTTGTTTAATTTTCGCGAAAAATCAGGTGATGAATATGAATGATGCAAACGAAACAATATTAATCGCTGGACTCGGTTTAATTGGGGGATCCATTGCACTCTCGATTAAAAAAGAGTATCCTCATAAAAAAATTGTAGGATTTGATGTTTCCAAAGAGCAAATGGTTGCTGCAACAAAGCTGGGAATTATTGATGCAACAGCTGATTCGTTTCTGGCTGGTTTAGAAGAATCTTCGACCATTATTTTGGCAACACCTGTCCAGCAAACAGTAAAGATGCTTAGTGATATTGCAGACTCTGGAATTGAAAGAGAGCTCACAATCACTGATGTCGGCAGCACAAAGCAAAAGGTCGTCCATTTTGCTGAAAAAGCGCTGCCTGAGCAGTACCAATTTATTGGTGGACATCCAATGGCAGGCTCTCATAAGTCAGGTGTTATTGCAGCAAAAGACTTCTTATTTGAAAATGCGTTCTACATTTTAACGCCTGCAAAGGAAACAAACCGCCAAGCTGTTGATCGGTTGATGGATTTGTTAAAGGGGACAAATGCTCATTTCATCGAGATGACACCAGAAGAACATGATGCTGTGACAAGTGTAATTAGCCATTTTCCTCATATTGTTGCAGCCAGTCTTGTGCATCAAGCACATCATTTTGAAGAACAATTCCCACTTGTTAAACGGTTTGCTGCTGGAGGCTTTCGTGATATCACACGAATTGCTTCAAGCAATCCTGCAATGTGGAGGGATATCCTGCTGCACAATAAACACAAGATTTTAGACCGTTTTCATGAATGGAAAAAAGAGATTAACCGCATTGAAACCTTCGTAGAGCAAGAAGATGCTGAAGGATTGTTCTCTTATTTTCAAGATGCAAAGGAATATCGTGATGGACTGCCTCTAAGGAAAAAAGGAGCCATTCCTGCTTTTTATGATCTGTATGTCGATGTTCCGGATCACCCTGGGGTCATATCGGAGATTACAGGGCATCTAGCAAGTGAAAATATTAGTATTACAAATATCCGTATTATTGAGACGCGGGAAGACATTAATGGGATTTTACGCATTAGTTTTCAAACAGACGACGACCGCAAGCGTGCAGAAATCTGTATAAAAAATAGAGCGAATTACGATACATTTTATGCTGACTGAGGTGACAAACATGAAAATTCATAAAAATGCTCCTATGAATGGAGAAATTCATATCCCAGGTGATAAATCTATTTCACATAGATCAGTGATGTTTGGTGCAATTGCTGAAGGGACCACAGTAGTGAAAAACTTTCTTCCTGGAGCTGACTGTTTAAGTACGATTGATTGCTTTAGAAAGATGGGCGTTGAAATTGAACAAAAAGGGACAGATGTTGTCATGCATGGTAAAGGACTGAAAGAGCTCAAGGAGCCGTCTGACATTCTTGATGTTGGCAATTCTGGTACAACCATTCGATTAATGATGGGAATATTAGCTGGTTGTGAGTTTCACAGTACACTAATTGGTGATGAGAGTATTGCCAAAAGACCAATGAAACGTGTGACGGATCCGCTGAAACAACTAGGAGCCAAAATAGACGGCAGAGCAAATGGCGAGTATACACCACTGTCTATTCGTGGCGGTCATTTAAAAGGCATCTCTTATGAGTCTCCGGTGGCAAGTGCACAAATTAAGTCGGCTGTCCTTTTAGCTGGGCTGCAAGCAGAGGGTACAACAACATTAACTGAACCACATAAATCAAGAGATCATACAGAAAGAATGCTCTCTATGTTTGGTGTAAAACTAGATGAAGATGAACAAAGTGTTTCCATTGAAGGCGGCCAGACATTAACAGCAACAGATATATTTGTTCCTGGAGACATCTCTTCAGCTGCATTTTTCCTTGTAGCTGGATCAATCGTTCCTAACAGCCGGATTGTCTTAAAAAATGTCGGGCTAAACAAAACAAGAACAGGTATTATTGATGTGCTGAAACTTATGGGTGCAAACCTTGAGATCAATGAAGTAGATGCCAAAGGCGGAGAACCGTATGGTGATTTAACGATTTCTACTTCATCATTAAAAGGGATTGAAATTTCTGGTGACATGATTTCAAGACTCATCGATGAAATTCCGATTATTGCGCTTCTTGCGACCCAAGCAGAAGGAACAACGATCATTAAAGATGCTGCTGAGTTAAAAGTTAAAGAAACCAATCGAATTGATACAGTCGTATCAGAACTTAAAAAACTCGGTGCTGATATTGAAGCAACAGATGATGGTATGAAGATTCATGGTAAAACTACGCTTCAAGGCGGCGCAGTCGTCTCAAGCTACGGAGATCACCGTATCGGTATGATGCTGGGAATTGCCGCATGTGTGACAAAGCAAGCAATTGAGATTGAAGATACAGATGCTGTTCGTGTCTCATACCCGAATTTCTTTGAACACATTGAATATTTAACGAAAACAGTCTGAGGAGGTCCTCAGGCTTTTTCTTTCCTTTGGCATATTTGTCAGAAATATAGCATAGCTTGTCTCAAGGTGAAACCTTGAAAAAAAACATTTTGTCCGATAAAAATAGTGTCTGCAGTTTACAAATCATCAGTTTCGTATAGGATGAAATGAAAAACAGTCTTTAAAACACAAAAATGGGTTCATTTTAAAAGAGCAACATATTTGCTGGATGTGTACCTGTCGATTATGATATGAAGTAACAATAGTTTAGGTTTTTGGAAACAGAAAGGAACGGTTTGATTTGAATAGTTCATTACAAGAAGCCATAAAATTAGTTGAGGCGGGTGAGACTGAAAAAGGACTCCAAACACTTGCTCAAGCAGAGAAGCATTTGCATGATGAAGAAAAGGCGCAAGCGGCTCAATTATATTATGATTGGGGAGATATCGATAAAGCACGGAATCTCATCAGTGATTTACATGATTTATATCCAGAGGAAACAGGTTTAACATGTTTTTATGCAGAGCTGTTGATTGACTCTGATGAAGAAGAGAAGGCGATTTCAGTATTAGAAACGATTCCTGAAGATGATGATGCGTACCCAGAGAGTTTATTGTTAATGGCAGATTTGTATCAAATGCAAGGACTATTTGAAGTCAGTGAACAAAAGCTTTTAAAAGCGAAAGAACTACTTCCGAATGAAGCCATCATCGATTTTGCATTAGGTGAGTTGTATTTTTCTCAAGGCCTTTCAAAAAAAGCGGCCGATTATTTCTACAAAGTGGCAGATCAGCAGCATGAGGTTGGCGGTGTCAATGTGTATCAGCGGCTCGCTGAATCGCTCAGCACAGCTGGAGAATTTGAGGATGCACTTGAATGGTACGAAAAGGCAGTAAAAGATCAAGCAGACCCAAATACTCTTTTTGGCTACGGATTTACAGCAATGAGGGCTGGCAGAACGAAAACAGCCATTCAGCAGCTTACAGAACTGAAAGATATTGATCCGTCCTATTCGTCACTTTATATGCCTTTAGCGAAAAGTTATGAGGAAGAAGGACTATATCACGAGGCTTTAGAAGTAGTAAAAGAGGGTATTAAAGTTGATGAGTATAACAAAGAATTATATTTATATGGTGCCAAGATTGATTTGAAAAATGGGGATTCAGAAGATGCGAAAAAACTGCTTCAAGAAGCACTTGCTCTCGATCCGGGTTATATTGAAGCAGTTCAAACATTGCTGGCGATCTATTTAAATGAAGAGTTGTTTGATGAAATTCTGGATGTTATTAAAGAGGTTAAAAGCTTTGGGGAAGATGATCCAAAATGGAATTGGTATGCTGCATCTGCTTCTGTCGGGCGAGAAGAATACAAAGAAGCTGCCGAGTATTTCAAGCTTGCCCTGCCTGATTTTGATGAGGAGCGTGACTTCTTATATGAATACGCTTCGTTCCTTTTAGAAGAGGGCAGACAAAAAGAAGCATTGCCGTTATTACGCAAAGTTCTAGAGAAAGATGGCACGAATGAAGAAATTGAAGAAACGATTTTAAGAATTGAAGACGAAATTTCCTTATAGTTTGCAGGAATGAAGAACTGGTTTGTTGAATAATTCATGTATAGCAATTTAATTTACGATAGAGGAGGGAATAACATGCAGACCCCTGTTTCTGTCAATGAAAAAAAGGAATTTATCCGATGGTTCTTAAACCATTATCAGCTAAAGCGAAGAGAGTGTGTTTGGATATTAAATTATTTAATGAGTCACGACTCTTTGATGGAAAAAGTTCATTTTGTAGAGCAAGCAGAATTTTGCCCAAGGGGAATCATCATGTCAACACACTGTGTGGATGAAGTTCCCTTTAGATTTTATAAAGAAAACATCATGACGACAGATGCTGAAAAGTCATTTCATGATATTCGTTTGAATAAACAGCAGGATTTGTTTATTCAATTGAATTTCCGTTCTGCTTATCGTTCGCCGGAATATGCAGCTGTTCTTGAGACAAATCCTCATATTCCAAAGGATCTTTATGAGAACGAAAAAGATAAGGATCTTGCTGAGAAAGTGCTTGAGCATTCAATCGCAACTTTCCAAAAAGAACGGCTCATGAAAGAGATAGATGAAGCACTTGACCGTCATGATCAAGAAACATTTAATAAGCTGGCAAAAGAATTAAGCCTATTGTCATAAACTGAACGAATAAGCCTTGCCCTACACAGGCAGGGCTTATGTTATGAAAGAGGGGAAATTGATGAGGTTTCAAGCAGAGGACGCGGATCGCTTTTTGCAATCTAAAGCTTACATTGATACCGCTATCATTCCATTAGTTGGAATTGATGCGGATCAAATGAAACAAACCGTGTCTTTAGGAGAGTTTACTATTCTTGTAGCAGATGAACTTGAAAGACAGTTAAAAGGGCGGGTTTTTCTTTTTCCGCCACATACATATTTGGAAGTGAGTGACCGGAAACAAGAAGATATACTCATAATGAAGCAGTCGCTCAAGGATCATTTTCAGCATGTCATATTGATCACATCTGATCACCAGTGGAAAGAGCATACTGAGATCAGTGAATCGCTATTTTTGCTCAAGCCGGTTCCGCTGGAGCATTTGAAGGTTGAATTAAAGCAAAAAGTCATTCAAGACAGTGTAGAACAAATTTTGAACTTTTTGTTACAAAAATGGAACCCTTCATAAAAACCCTTACATTTGCATTGTACATAGCTTTTTAGGATGTTGACCTTGTGAATAGATTGATATATTATGAGGGTGTCCTAGTTTTATGAAATTTTTTCTAATTCAGTTATAAAGTAGCTGACGACCTGAGGGGGGGAGAAAAAAATGAGCGAGAAGAGACATGGAGTGTCCAGGCGTCAATTTTTGAATTACACGTTGACCGGCGTGGGGGGATTTATGGCCGCTGGAATGCTCATGCCTATGGTTCGCTTTGCGCTTGACCCTGTGCTAAAAGGAACAGAGGATCAGGATATGGTTCAAGTTGTCAGTGTAGATGAACTGACAAAGGAACCGAAGCGCTTTGACTTTAAAATTGATCAAGTAGATGCATGGTACGAGTCAAAGGAATCTAGGTCAGCATGGGTGTACAAAGAAGGGGATGAAATTGTCGCTTTATCGCCAATCTGTAAACATTTAGGATGTACAGTGAACTGGAACAGTGATCCGAAAAATCCAAACAAATTTTTCTGCCCGTGCCATTATGGGCTGTACGACAAGGATGGTACAAACGTACCCGGAACTCCACCGCTTGCACCGCTTGACCATTATAAGCAGCAAGTGAAGGACGGATACCTCTATCTTGGAAAAGCTGTGCCGAAAGGGGAAGGGTAACGATGCTTAACAAGATTTACGATTGGGTAGATGAGCGGCTGGACATTACACCAATATGGAGAGATATTGCGGATCACGAGGTGCCAGAGCACGTCAACCCAGCACATCATTTCTCCGCTTTTGTGTATTGTTTTGGCGGTTTAACGTTTTTTGTGACAGTCATTCAAGTCCTTTCGGGCATGTTTTTAACGATGTATTACGTGCCGGATATTAAAAATGCCTGGGAATCTGTCTATTATTTGCAAAATGAAGTGGCATTTGGCCAGATTGTCAGAGGGATGCACCACTGGGGTGCGAGTTTAGTCATTGTGATGATGTTTTTACATACGCTAAGGGTCTTTTTCCAAGGGGCGTATAAAAAGCCTAGAGAGCTGAACTGGATTGTTGGTGTGCTCATTTTCTTTGTGATGCTTGGACTTGGTTTTACAGGTTATCTTTTACCATGGGATATGAAGGCGCTGTTTGCGACGAAGGTTGGTCTTCAAATAGCAGAAGCAACACCTTTCATTGGTAAAGAGATCAAAACGCTGCTTGCAGGTCATCCTGACATTGTAGGGGCACAAACGCTGACGAGATTTTTCGCTATCCATGTCTTTTTCTTGCCAGCGGCATTATTTGGGCTGATGGCTGCCCACTTTATTATGATTCGTAAGCAAGGAATTTCTGGACCGCTATAAAATGCTGCGTTTGATGAATGTTCAATGAGGAGGGGATGACTTTGCATAGGGGAAAAGGGATGAAGTTTGTCGGAGATTCCAGAATACCGGCAGAAAGAAAACCTAACATACCTAAAGACTATTCCGAATATCCGGGAAAAACAGAAGCCTTTTGGCCGAACTTTCTTTTAAAGGAATGGCTTGTAGGTGCCGTTTTTTTAATTGGATTTCTTGTCCTAACTGTTGTTCATGCGCCTCCGCTTGAGCGGATGGCTGACCCAACAGATACTGGCTATATTCCGCTGCCAGACTGGTATTTCCTATTTTTGTACCAGTTATTAAAATATGAATTTGCTGCAGGAAACTTCACTGTCGTCGGCGCGATGATTATGCCTGGAATTGCGTTTGGTGCACTTTTGCTCGCACCATTTCTTGATTCAGGTCCAGAACGCAGACCGTATAGAAGACCAATTGCAGTCGGGATGATGATTCTTGCAGTCGGCGCAGCAACATATTTAACGTGGGAGTCTGTTGCAACTCATGATTGGGAAGCAGCGGCAAAACAAGGTGAGATTAAGAAAGAAGCAGAGATTGATACTTCAGCTGAAGAGTATAAAATTTATCAAGAGCAGACATGTATCTCCTGCCACGGGGATAACATGCAGGGCGGAGCAGCCGGACCGTCACTCGTTGACAACGGTCTTGCGCCTGAGGAGATCGCTAAAATCGCTGTAGAAGGAAAAGGCAACATGCCGAAGGGTGTCTTTAAAGGCAGTGATGAAGAACTTGAGAAGCTCTCTAAATATTTATCTGAGGTCAAATCAAAATAATTCAGTTGTTTAAATGCAAGTACAAGGATATACTCAAAAGAGAAAAAGCTGGCGCTGTCAGCTTTTTTCTGATTTTAACAGATCGTGAGTGAAGAGACATATGAGATGGATTCAATATTTGCTAGCGACGCGCTACATGCTTGTGCTGGTGCTTATGATCAATTTCCTTGGCACTGTGTACGGCTACTATTGGTATATTCCGCAGCTCGTAGAGACACCGGCTGTCTTTTTAGCTTTTGTACCAGACAGTCCAACGGCCAGCTTTTTCTTTTTATTTGTATTACTTGCGTTTTTGATGAAACGAAATACTCCTTATTTTGAAGCACTTGCTCTTGTGACCTTGATTAAATATGGGTTATGGGCGGTAGGAATGAATATCTTTGTGCTTTTATCTGTTGATGATTTTCCGTGGGAAGGATACATGCTGATTGGGTCTCACTTTGCGATGGCGGTTCAGGCTGTATTGTTTGCGCCATATTATCGTTTTCAAATGCGTCATCTCGTGGTAGCAGGCATTTGGATCTTACATAATGATGTAATTGATTATGTATTTGGTATGATGCCCCGTTATTCTATGCTGTCTGCTTACTCAAACGAGATCGGCTACGTGACGTTTTGGCTAAGTATTGCGGTTCTTCTTGTTTCGTATTATCTTGTTCTATCGAAAAAATCGGTCAAGCTGGAACTCCCTTAACAATGTTGGTCTAACCTTGTCCTTTTCTTCATACGCTGTAAGGAGAAGGGCTAGGAGGGACTTGCATGAAACGAAAGCCAATCGCGATGATTCTATTATTTTTTCTCGTATTACAGCCAGCAGTTGTCAAAGGTGAGGAAACAGCTGCTAACACGCTGCAAGAATTAACGGAACTATCAGATTCCATCTTTCAATTAACGAGACAAGCTAAATATGATGAGGCGTTACAAGTCGCATTGTATGTTGAAAAGACATTTAAAGCTCAGAATTGGCGTGGAACTTTGACGAATACGCAGATTCGGCAAATTACACTTGGCTATCAAGATATGATAAAAGGGCTGCCGCAGGAAGAATTGAATGAGCGCGAAAAGCTTCGTTATGCCTCTCAATTTAGAATGCTGCTTGATGCGATCCAGTCGGATTCTGAGCCTCTTTGGGGTTCGCTGGAGAAGCCTATTATGGGCTCTTTTCCTACTTTGAAAAAAGAAGTAAAAGATCCAGAATCGACGACATTTTATGAAACTTGGAATGAGCTGGTTTCTTTATACGATATGATCTATCCAAGTTTAACCATTGATATTTCGCCTGAAAAGCTGCAGACGATTAAGCAGCACATGGAAGTGATTGAGCAAGGTGAATTTTTAAAAGCATCAAGTGGGACAAAGCTTGAACGTCTCACGAAGCTGGAAGAGGATTTATCGAGTGTATTTGCTCACGTCGATGAAGATGAAGCGGATCCATCGCTTTTATGGGTCATCTTAACAACCGGGAGTATCATTTTATTAACGTTAACGTATGTTGGATTTCGGAAATATCGTGCAGAAAAAGAAAAGAAGCAAAAACGTCAGGCTGATTATCCTAAATCATAAAAAAAGAAGCCCAAAACTGGTGCTTCTTTTTTAATGTGGATTGAGCGGCTTTTTGTGTTCATCTAATGTAAAGCCTTCACCGAGTACATCATGCACGTCACTGACAGATACAAACGCATGAGGATCGACTGAGGTCACGACGCTTTTAAGGTGGACAAGCTCGTTTTTCGGAACGACGCAATAAAGAACGTTGCGCTCCTGTTTCGTATAGGAACCGACCCCTTTTAAGATGGTGACACCGCGCTCCATTTCATCCGTGATTTTCTTTTGAATGATGTCATCTTTTTCAGAGATAATCATGGCGCCTTTGGCAGCGTAAGCGCCTTCTTGCATGAAGTCAATGACCTTCGCAGCAACAAACACTGCGACAAGTGTATACATCGCTTCTTTATAATTTAAGTAGGTCAGAGAGATGGTAATGACGCATGCGTCGAAGATGAACATTGTTCGTCCCATTGCCACCTGATAATGCTTGTTGATCAGTCTTGCAATGATGTCCACACCGCCTGTTGTACCGCCGAATTTAAAGATGATTCCGAGGCCTGTTCCGATAAATACACCTGCAAAGAGGGCGGCTAAGGCTAAATCGTGCTGGAGAGGCATATGTATTTGAAAGCGCTGGAAGATGGCAAGAAAGACAGAAAGACTCACTGTTCCTACAATTGTATAAGTAAACATCGTTCTGCCGAGCATTTTCCAGCCTATAAAAAAGATCGGAATGTTTAAGACAAGGTTTGAAATAGATGGGTCAATGTGAAATAGAAAATATAAAAGCAGTGTAATACCTGTAAATCCGCCTTCCGCCAAATTGTTCTGCATATTAAAATGAACAAGACCGAAAGAAAAAATCGCAGATCCTATTAAAATAAATACGATATTTTTAAGACGAATTTCTTTTAGCAAGAGACCACTCCTTTTTTTGCTTAGACAGCGATAATATTATATGGTATGGGAGAGAAACAAGCAAACTGAGTCTTAAACATTTGTCAAATATTTATGATTTCGCTAACATGTAAGAGATGGATAGGAGGATGAGCTTCATGACGAAAGAAAAAACGCTGCGTCACGTGCAGCAAGAAGTAGATGATTACATAGGACAATTTAAAGAAGGCTATTTCAGCCCGCTTGCCATGATGGCCCGCCTGACAGAAGAATTAGGGGAGCTGGCAAGAGAGGTTAACCATTACTATGGAGAAAAGCCGAAAAAAACAACGGAAACAGAAAAAAGCATGGAAGAAGAAATTGGCGATGTTTTGTTTGTGTTAACATGCCTTGCTAATTCACTTGATATTTCACTAGAAGAAGCACATGATCGTGTGATGCATAAATTCAACACAAGAGATAAAGACCGCTGGACGAAAAAAGAAGGGAAGTAGAGACGATGACGAACAAAACCATCAAAGTAGTAATCGCTGGAGCAAGAGGAAGAATGGGGATAGAGGCTGTGAAGCTGGCGGAAGAAACAGGCCATTTTGAGCTGGTGGCAGCACTTGATCACGCGCATGAAGGAAAAAAATTATCTGATGTGATTCATACGACATCTCATGCGCCAATTTATACGGATATTGATGTTTGTCTTTCAGAAACAACACCAGATGTATTAATTGATTTAACAACACCAGAAATCGGGAAAGTACATACAAAAAAAGCACTTGAACATGGCGTGCGTCCAGTCGTCGGAACAACTGGATTTTCAGAAGATGACCTAAAAGAGCTTCAGCAATTAACAGAAGAAAAGGGCATAGGCTGTATTATTGCACCAAACTTTGCTGTCGGTGCGGTCTTAATGATGAAATTTGCCAAAATGGCAGCGAATTATTTTCCTGACGTTGAAATCATTGAGCTTCACCATGATAAAAAACTAGATGCCCCAAGCGGTACGGGCTTAAAAACGGCTGAAATGATTGCAGAAGTAAGAGAAAGCAAAAAACAGGGACATCCAGAAGAGAAAGAATTAATCGAAGGGGCACGAGGAGCAGATTATGATGGTATCCGTCTGCACAGCGTGAGACTTCCTGGCATGATTGCACATCAAGAAGTGCTGTTTGGAATGGACGGACAGACGCTCACCATTCGTCATGATTCTTATAACCGTGCATCCTTTATGTCAGGCGTGAAGCTTTCAGTAGAGCAGGTCATGCACATTGATCAGCTCGTTTATGGTTTAGAAAATATCATCGACTAATAAGGGAGTGGATTCCTGATGAACATTGCTTTAATCGCTCATGATAAGAAAAAAAGTGACATGATTCAGTTTACCACTGCGTACCGTGATATTTTGGCAGATCATACACTTTACGCAACAGGGACAACAGGTTTGAGAGTGAAAGAAGCGACGGGGCTTCCCATTCATCGTTTCCAATCAGGACCACTTGGGGGAGATCAGCAGATCGGTGCTTTAATTGCTGATAATGCAATGGATCTTGTGCTCTTTTTTAGAGACCCGCTAACTGCGCAGCCGCATGAACCGGATGTATCTGCACTCATCCGGCTTTGCGATGTGTATACCATTCCATTAGCCACCAATATGGGAACTGCTGAAATTTTAGTCAGGAATTTAAATAAAGGTACGTTTGATTTTCGAGATGTAGCAAAAAACGGAGGAACAAATGAAACGACTTGATATCCTTGCATTCGGTGCCCATAGCGATGATGTAGAGATCGGAATGGGCGGAACGATTGCAAAATACGTAAAAAAAGGGGCGCGCGTCGGGATTTGCGACTTGACCCAGGCCGAATTATCTTCAAATGGAACAGTCGAGAGCCGCAAAGAAGAAGCAAAAGCCGCCGCCGCTATATTAGGTGTCAGAGCGAGAATCCAGCTTACACTGCCAGATAGAGGGCTTTATCTAAACGACGAAGCGATGAAGGAAATTGCGGGCGTGATTCGAACTTACAAACCGAAACTGATTTTCGCTCCGTACCACCAAGATCGGCATCCAGATCATGGCCATGCGGGCTCACTTGTAGAAGAGGCCGCTTTTTCTGCAGGTATACATAAATTTGAAGATTCATACAAGCAGCCAGCGCATAAAATAAGCCAAATGTATTATTACATGATTAATGGGCACCATCGTCCAGATTTTGTGATCGATATTTCTGAGGAAATGCACCAAAAAATTGATAGCCTGCATGCGTATAAAAGCCAATTTGTTAAATCGGCAAACTCAGTAGAGACACCTCTTGTGAACGGTTATATTGATTTTGTCAAAATGAGAGAGTCTATGTATGGAAGAGAAGTCAACAAAGCTTATGCAGAAGGGTTTATCACAAAGACACCACTTTTGTTGGACGATGACTTACTTGGGGGGTAATTATGAAAAAACTGAAGGTCGGAATTACTTGTTATCCAAGTGTCGGCGGCTCAGGCATTATAGCCACGGAGCTTGGAAAACGTTTAGCTGAAAAAGGGCACGATGTTCATTTCATTACCTCAAGCATTCCGTTTAGGCTTAATAAAGTATATCCGAATATTTATTTTCATGAGGTGGATGTGAATCAATATGCAGTATTTCAATATCCGCCTTATGACCTTGCGCTGGCAAGTAAATTGGCAGAAGTCGCAAAACGAGAAAAGCTTGATATTATTCACGCGCATTATGCAGTCCCGCACGCTGTCTGTGCGTTCTTAGCCAAACAAATGACTGGACACTCTGTGAAAGTCGTTACGACGCTTCATGGAACGGATATTACGGTTTTAGGCTATGATCCATCATTAAAAGAAGTGATTCGGTTCGCCATCGAATCATCGGATCGCGTAACAGCGGTGTCGCATTCATTAGCTGCGCAGACATACGATCTCATTAAACCAGATAAAAAGATTGATACGATTCATAATTTTGTAGATGAACGGGTGTATTTGCGTGAAGATCACGATTTGCTAAAGACACATTATGGTCTTTTACCGAACGAAAAGGTCATCATTCATGTATCAAACTTTCGAAAGGTGAAACGGGTGCATGACGTGATTCATGTGTTTCAAAAGATTGCTGAACAGGTGCAGGCAAAGCTGCTGCTCATTGGTGATGGTCCTGAGAAATCGGTTGTATGTGAACTCGTGAAAAAATTAGGACTGACAGACCGCGTGTTGTTTTTAGGCAAGCAAGAGAAGGTTGAGGAGCTATATTCAATAAGTGATTTGAAGCTGCTTCTATCAGAGAAGGAGAGCTTTGGGCTTGTGCTTCTTGAAGCAATGGCGTGCGGTGTTCCTTGTATCGGTACGGATGTCGGCGGTATTCCAGAGGTCATTACACATGGAGAAACAGGGTTTCTTGTCCCGCTCGGCGATATAGACGGTGCAGCAAAGCACGCAGTGTCTCTGCTGAAAGACGAAGCGCTTCATGAAAAAGTGTCAGCGGCAGCTCAGTCTAGTGTTCAGGCTCATTTCTCCTCTGATAAGATTGTGAGTGAATATGAGAAGCTTTACCTAGAATTGATCAAAGGTGATGATGAAGATGAATGAACCATTCACACATGCGATCCCTATATTACATACACTGCACGAACATGGGCATCAGGCTTACTTTGTCGGCGGAGCGGTGAGAGATGTTCTATTAGGACGGGAAATCGGTGATATCGATATTGCGACAGATGCAACACCTGATAAGGTTGAGTCTTTATTTGAAAAAACAGTAGATGTCGGTAAGGAGCATGGCACTGTCATTGTGTTGCATGATGGTGTCAGCTACGAGGTCACGACGTTTCGAACGGAATCAGAATATGAAGATTTTCGCAGACCGAAAGAAGTGGCGTTTATCACGTCGCTGAAGGAAGATCTTTTAAGAAGAGATTTAACGATTAATGCGATGGCCATGGATATAAATGGGGAAATTATTGATCATGTAGGTGGTAAACAGGATATTAAGCGGAAACGAATTCAAACCGTAGGAGATCCTGCGTGCCGCTTTCAAGAAGATGCGCTTCGCATGATGAGAGCTGTCCGTTTTTTAAGCCAGCTTGGCTTTGAGCTCGCTGATGAGACGGCTGGAGCAATGAAAAAGGATAAGCATCTGCTTGCCAATATATCAGTTGAGCGCAAAAAAATTGAAATGGAGAAGCTTTTAAAAGGCCGTCATTGTGAGCAGGCCATTCAAGTACTCATTTCAACCAAATTATATGAAGAATTGCCAGGTCTCAAAGAGGAGCGTCTTCATGAATCCTTTCAATCCTTTCCATATTACTTACTGGATGGACTAGAAGAGGTATGGGGGGCTTGCATCCATTTGCTCGGCCTAGATGAAGCGGAGGCTGCGGCCTTCTTAAAAGAATGGAAGCTGTCAACCAAGCTTTTGAAAGAAGCAGTAGCCATTAGTAAATATGTTGATTGTGACTGGGATGCGGAAAACATGTTTGAAGCTGGTGAACACGTGCTCTTATCTAGTTTGAAGATCACACAGCTAAAACATGAGCGCCGCATTTTCTTTGATGAACTGGAGGCAGCGAAGCGTTCTTATGATGCACTGCCGATTAAAAACCTCCAAGACCTCGCTGTTTCAGGAAAAGATTTAATGGCCTTTCGGCAAAAGACGTCTGGGAAATGGATTGCAGAGGAGCTCAATTTTGTGAAAAAAGCCGTTTTGCAAAACCGTTTAGAAAACCGAAAAGAAGCCATAGAGGAGTGGCTTAAAGCATGCGATCCGCAATTAGAAAACGATTAATTGAACTATTTACAGCATCCAGTGAGGATTTTGTCTCAAGTCAGCAGATTTGTGATGAACTTGGCTGCTCCCGAACAGCTGTGTGGAAGCATATGGAGGACTTGCGAAAAGAGGGGTATGAGGTAGAAGCAGTTAGAAGAAAAGGATACCGTCTGCTTCGTAAACCGGACAAAATTAGTGAGGACGAAATTCTGTTTGGTCTGGAAACAGAGAGCTTCGGCAGGCATATTTACTTTCAGAAAGAAGTCGCTTCAACTCAGCTGATTGCCCATGATCTTGTCAATGAAGGTGCGCCCCACGGCACGATCGTTGTGAGTGATCATCAGACTAATGGAAAAGGGCGTCTTCAAAGAACGTGGCATTCACCAAACGGGACAGGCATTTGGATGAGTCTCATTCTGCGGCCTGAAATTCCGCTGCATAAAGCGCCGCAAATGACGCTTTTGGCATCTGTAGCCATCGCAGAAGCGATTGCGCAGCAAACAGGACTCAGTCCATCTATTAAATGGCCAAACGATATTTTGTTGAATGGAAAAAAGGTCGTTGGCATTCTGACTGAATTAAAAGCAGAAGCGGACCAGGTTCATGCGGTCATTATTGGACCGGGCATAAATGTGAACCAAACAGCTGATGACTTCCCGGATGACCTAAAGGATGTCGCCACAAGTCTGCGGATGGAACTGAATGAAAAAGTGGATCGTGCTGCACTTATACAACAGATCATGTCCACTTTTGAAAAAAGATATGATGATTATATGAAGCAAGGATTTGCGCCGATTAAACAATTATGGGAATCGTTTGCGATGACGATCGGTCAACATATTGTTGCCCGCACCTTCAATGGGCAATATACGGGGAAGGCGCTTGGCATCAATGAAGAAGGTGTTTTATTGCTTGAAACGGAGGACGGTATCCAAAAAATCTACTCCGCAGACATTGAGATCAAGTCAACTTGAGTGGAACACCCGGCACATTTTTGATATACTTCGTGTGGGCAGTATCTGCAAAGAACTGTACCTGTTAGGAAGAAAAATTCGATAAATTTCTGCCTTGATCCTAAGGGACTTGGACAGAGGGATGATTCGCCGCACATGAGAAATCAAAGCATGTGATGTGAGGCAAGCCATCTCCTCTCCAGAATGAGGAGGAACAAATGAAGACAAAGCTAGATTTTTTCAAAATGAAAGAACAAAACGAACCTATTGTGATGCTGACCGCATACGACTATCCAGCTGCAAAGCAAGCGGAAAAAGCGGAAGTCGACATGATCTTAGTTGGTGATTCACTTGGGATGGTTGTACTTGGACTAGATTCCACAGTTCAAGTCACGATGGATGACATGATCCATCACACAAAAGCAGTGAAAAGAGGCGCAAAAGACACATTTGTTGTGACTGATATGCCATTTATGTCTTACCATTATTCGTTAGAAGAAACAATGAAAAATGCTGCACGCATCATGCAAGAAAGTGGTGCCGATGCCTTAAAGCTAGAAGGCGGAGACGGAGTATTTGAATCCATTCAAGCTTTAACAAGAGGCGGAATTCCTGTCGTCAGTCATTTAGGCCTCACACCTCAATCAGTTGGTGTACTTGGCGGGTATAAAGTGCAAGGAAAAGACCACGAAAGTGCTCAAAAATTGATTGAAGACAGCTTGAAATGTGAGGAAGCCGGCGCAATCGCTCTTGTGCTGGAATGCGTACCTGGCGAACTGACAAAACGAATTACCGACATGCTGAAGATTCCTGTGATCGGAATTGGTGCAGGAGCTGAGGCAGACGGACAAGTTCTCGTTTACCATGATGTAGTAGGATACGGGGTGTCTAGAACACCTAAGTTTGTGAAACAATACGCGCAAATTGATAATGTTTTAGAAGAAGCGCTCATTCAATATACGAAAGAAGTAAAAGCACGCACATTTCCAGAGGACATGCACACGTTTCATATCAAAGAAGAAGTCCTTGATGGCTTATATGGGGGAATCAAAAAATGAACGTTGTCACCCATATTCACGAGCTAAAAGAATTAATCAAGCAGCATCAAGAAAAACAGCATTCCATCGGCTTTGTCCCAACGATGGGTTTTCTTCATGAAGGACATCTGACGCTTGCGAAAGAGGCAAGAGGTCAAAATGACATTGTCGTGATGAGTATTTTTGTCAATCCGTTGCAATTTGGACCAAATGAAGACTTTGAATCCTATCCAAGGGATATGGAAAGAGACCAGCGTCTTGCAGAAGCAGCAGGGGTGGATATTTTATTTACACCTGATGTGAAGGAAATGTACCAAAATGAACCATCTATTACGATGACGGTTCAAAAGCGGACAGATGTCTTATGCGGAAAAAAACGTCCAGGACATTTTGACGGTGTTGTCACTGTGCTCACAAAGCTGTTTCATCTTGTGTCACCAACAAATGTCTACTTTGGACTAAAGGATGCACAGCAAGTCGCTGTGATCGATGCGATGATCAAGGATTTCTTCTTTGATCTTCACCTTGTATCTGTACCGACAGTCAGAGAAGAAGACGGCTTAGCGAAAAGCTCAAGGAATGTGTACTTGTCAGAAAAAGAAAGACAAGAAGCACCCGCTTTATACCGCGCATTAAAAAAAGGACGGTCAGCTGTTGAAAACGGTGAACGTGATGTCAGTCGTGTGTATCAGCTGATTGAAGAGGAACTTGTTCAGACGTGCGGAGAAATAGATTATATTGAGATCTATTCATATCCAGAACTTGAGCCGCTTCAGCAGTTAGCAGGTCAAGTCATTATGGCGGTTGCGGTGAAATTCTCACGGGCAAGACTGATTGATAATGTGATTTTCCATGTTCCTGAAAGCGGTGAAAAACATGTATAGAACCTTTATGACATCTAAGCTTCATAAAGCAACGGTAACAGAAGCAAACTTACATTATGTAGGAAGTATTACAATTGACGAAGATTTACTTGATGCGGCAGGTATGATGGCAAATGAGAAAGTACAAATTGTCAATAATCATAATGGCGCGAGACTTGAAACATATATTATTCCCGGCGAAAGAAAGAGCGGTGTCATTTGTCTAAATGGGGCGGCGGCGAGACTCGTTCAGCCAGGGGATGAAGTCATTATTATCGCTTATGGGATGCTGTCAGAAGAAGAAGCTAAGACACATACACCAAAAGTGGTCGTGTTAAATAAACAAAATCAAATTGAACAAATGATTGGGCAAGAGCCTGCGAGAACGATTTTATAACGCAGGCTCCGTGTAAACAGAACAGTTTCAGAACAGAGGCTGTTCTGTTTCATCTATTTTGTCCAGAGCGTGTTTCACTTCAGGGTGAAACGAGGAATTGAGGTGTCCATTTTATGACCGATCAAAGGTTTGTTGTCGTTGATATTGAAACCACCGGGAATTCACCTAAAAAGGGTGATAAAATCATTCAAATAGCTGCGGTGGTCATTGAAAATGGACAAATTGTCGAACGGTATTCAAAATATGTGAACCCGGGAAAAGCAATCCCAGGATTTATTGAACAGCTGACAGGCATTCAGCAGCACATGGTTGACGATGCGGTGTTTTTTGAGGACATTGCCCAAGAGGTGTATGATCTCATACAGGGTGCTTATTTTGTTGCGCACAATGTTCATTTTGACTTGAATTTTTTAAATGATGAACTAAAAGCATGCGGGAAACATGAGCTGGATGTGCTAGCAATTGATACAGTTGAGATCTCTAGAATTCTTTATCCTGAGCTTGAAGGTTATAAGCTCACTGAATTAAGTGAAGAGCTCATGCTTCCACATGACCACCCGCATAGGGCGGATAGTGATGCGGAAGTTACTGCCATGTTATTTTTAACTTTATTACATCAATTAAAACATACACCGAAAAATGTGCTGAAGCAGCTGCGCAGATTATCCTCTTATCTCCTAAGTGATATAGGACTTTTAATTAAGCAGCTTGAAACAAGCCATGCTAGCTGGGAAGATTCTTTAGTAGAAGTCGGCTCTTTTGCTGTAAAAAATGTCACCAATCCTATCAGTAGGGCGACACATTCAGTAAGTGAAGATGATGAACAGCTGTTTGAGGAGATCAAAAAGAAGCTTCCGCAAACGGTAGAAGGCTATGAGGTAAGAGAAGGCCAGCTTACGATGATGAATAAAGTGAGAGACGTGTTTCATGAAAGAGCTTATGCATTAATTGAAGCGGCACCGGGTATTGGGAAAACGCTCGCTTACCTCATCCCAGCTGCTCTAGAAGCGAGGAAATCAGGAAAACCTGTCATTATTAGTACATATTCCATACTTTTGCAGCAGCAAATGCTTCAGCGCGATGTGCCGATGTTGAATCAATTGCTTCCGTTTGAGCCTGCTGCCTGTGTATTTAAAGGTCGGGCGCATTACATTTGTTTAGATAAGTTTGAGCATGTGCTTCATGAGGAAGATGATAACTATGATGTCGTCTTAACGAAGGCGCAAATTTTAATGTGGCTCCTTGTAACAGAAACAGGTGATTTATCTGAACTGAATTTACCGTCAGGAGCTGCCAATATAAAAGACCGCATTTCTTGTGTGCATATGCCGTTTACATCGAAAAAGCGCCGTTTTAAAGAGTATTGCTTTTATGAGCGCGCCAAAAAAAGGGCAAGAACAGCTGATTTAATTTTAACGAATCATCGTCTGCTTTTATCACAAACGGAGGCATCGTCTATCTTTCAGCATGCTGACGTATATGTGATAGACGAAGCCCATCAATTTGAGAAAACAGCCAATGAAACACTAGGGGATAGTGCGTCTTATATCCAGCTTCACGCGAAATTAACGCAGCTTGGCTCCTTGCAAGGCGGACTGTTAAAGAAACTGAAAAAGAGATTTCATCATGCAGGGTTACAGACAGACACCTTTATTGAAATGGATGAGTATCTCAATCAGCTTCAAATGGAAAGTGATGCTTTCTTTAGCACCGTCCATTCATTTGTGAAAAGGACAAAACCAAAAGCCGACATCAATCGTCTCATTCATAGAGTACGTCATCATTCAAAGCATGCTCAGTGGAAACGGATTAAAGAAACAGCAAGTAAGCTTTGTTCCTTGTTAATTGCTTGTGAGAAACTGTATGAACAGCAAAAAAATGAGCTTCTTCAAAAAAGTGATCAGCTGACAGAACACTTTGCCTTTGAAGCAGAGGAATACGACCAAGTCATGTCGTTTATGCATACTTTTTGCAGTACACTGTACCGATTTATCTTTGAACCGAAAAACGATGAAACGGTTTGGATTGAAATTGATGCAAAAGGTGCCAAAAACGCAGTCTTTATGCATGCACAGCCGTTAGATACTGGGGAGCTTTTGGCTGATCGTTTCTTTATGAACAAAAAGAGTGTTGTCCTCACATCAGGGACACTCACCATCAATCACCGCTTTGATTATTGCTTGGAACGGTTTGGCCTGCAAGATTTTTACCCTCATCTTGTGCAAATTGATTCACCTTTTGAACTTGAAAAACAGCTTAAGGTCATTGTTCCAGCAGACATGCCGCCGATTACGAACCGTGATGAACGAGATTATGTAAAGCAGGCTGCGCAATATATTAAGGTTATGGAAAAGCAGCAGCATGCAAAAATATTGGTTTTGTTTAATTCACATGAGATGTTAAAAGCAGTCTATGAAGAGCTAAAAACAGAAGGGATGCAGTCAGCCCTTTTTGCTCAAGGTTTGACAGGCGGAAGCCCTGTAAAATTAACGAAAATGTTCAAATTAGCAAAACAAGCCATTTTACTTGGTACGGGTAGTTTTTGGGAAGGTGTTGATTTTCCGGGCTCAGAGCTGACAACAGTCATCATGGCACGTCTTCCGTTCAGGCCGCCTGATTCTCCTCTCATTGAAGCCAAATGTGATGCAGCTAAAAAACAAGGGAAGAATCCGTTTAAAGCCGTCGCTTTACCAGAAGCTGTGTTAACCTTTAAGCAAGGAGCTGGACGCTTGCTGCGCTCTGAAAAAGACATAGGCACATTGCTGATTTTAGACCGCCGAGTGAAAACAGCTTCATATGGAAAACTATTTTTAGAATCACTCCCTCATGCGCCGGTTCACGAGATGTCAAAAGAGTCACTTGAGGCGTATATAGAAAACCTTAACAACGAAAAGCCGCTGTCATAAGCGGCCTTTAGCTGGTGTGGGTTTGGAGTTAATTTATCGTAACGGCTTTTTGTGTTCCGTTGTAAAAATAGTATCGGTTCCCGTGCAGAAAAGTATGACTAACAATATTTACGTACCGAGGAGGAATTAGAAGTGGAAAGTAAAATAGAGGTACTTTCAACTGTTCAAATTAAGCATTCAGAAGACCTATACAAAATTGTTGATTTATTGAACAGAACGCTTAAAAGAGAAGATCTCATGTTTGGATTAGCATTAGATCAAGAAGACCAAAATCAAGCGGTATTTACGATATATCGCACATAGGGGAAGCTTGACATGAAAAAAATAGTCTGGATTATTTCATCTGTAGTGGCTCTCGTTCTGCTTATTGGCATCATCAGCTTTACGTGGATTTATCAAATTGCCATGGGACAAAGAGAACAAGGGCATGAAGCAGCGATCGAACGAGCAAAAGAACAAGCAAACATCGTACAAGTGGAGCAAGTGGAAACCTTTGTCGGGAAAGAAAAACAATTTATTGTTGAAGGGAAAAACAAACAGAATGAAACGACCTACGTTTGGGTTCCTGCCAGCAAAAAAGAAAAAGTGATCGCAAAAAAAGCAAAAGAAGGCATTACCTCGAATCAAGCAGTACAAGCCGTTCAAAAGGAGAACACGGTCTCTAAGCTAAAAGAAGTCAAATTAGCGAGAGAAGGTGACGTACTTCTTTGGGAAGTGACATACTTAAATGAAAACAATCAATATAGCTTCAGCTATGTCGACTTCTCGACAGGACACGTGGAAAAAAATTTAACACCGTAGTTTCTCCTGTCTTGCGTTGACCATGCAGATTTAGAACGGTTATAATAAAATGTATGAAAAAAGATTCACACCTGTCTAAAGGTGAGTTTCTTTCTGGCTTTGGAGGGAATTATGTTGAAAACAACGATTAATCAAGTGTTCAAACACGTCGATCAAGAAGTAACCATCGGCGCATGGATTGCCAATAAACGTTCAAGCGGAAAAATTGCATTTTTGCAGCTGCGTGACGGGACAGGCTTTATTCAAGGAGTCGTAGTAAAAGCAGAAGTGGAAGAGGAAGTCTTTAAGCTTGCGAAATCAGTCACTCAAGAAACATCTGTCTATGTAACAGGTCAAGTGACAAAAGATGAGCGTTCACCGCTAGGTTTTGAATTGCAAGTGAAATCCATTGAAGTGATTCATGAAGCGACAGATTATCCAATTACACCAAAAGAGCATGGAACAGAATTCTTAATGGATCACCGTCATTTATGGCTTCGTTCTAAAAAACAGCATGCCATTATGAAAATCCGTAACGAAATTATTCGTGCTACATATGAATACTTCCATCAAGAAGGTTTCGTGAAAGTAGATCCGCCAATTTTAACTGGAAGTGCACCTGAAGGCACAACGGAACTGTTTGCTACGAAATATTTTGATGAAGATGCATACCTTTCTCAAAGTGGCCAGCTTTACATGGAAGCTGCAGCAATGGCACTCGGAAAAGTATTCTCATTTGGCCCAACATTTAGAGCTGAAAAATCTAAAACAAAACGTCATTTAATTGAGTTTTGGATGATCGAGCCGGAGATGGCTTTTGTCGAATTCAATGAAAACCTTGAGTATCAAGAAAATTATGTGTCTCATGTTGTACAAAGTGTACTTGAAAACTGTAAAGTGGAGCTGCAAACGCTAGGCCGTGATACAGCAAAATTAGAAAATATCAAAGCACCATTCCCGCGCATCACTTACGATGAAGCGATTAAATTCTTGCAGGAAAAAGGCTTTGATGATATCGAATGGGGAGATGACTTCGGTGCGCCTCACGAAACAGCGATCGCCGAAAGCTATGATAAACCAGTGTTTATCACTCATTACCCAACATCATTAAAACCGTTTTATATGCAGCCAGCACCGGATCGTGAAGATGTTGTCCTTTGTGCAGACTTGATTGCACCAGAAGGCTACGGAGAGATTATTGGCGGTTCTGAGCGTGTTCATGATTTAGAGCTTCTTGAAGCAAGATTGAAAGAACATGGGCTTGATCAAGAAACTTACAAATGGTATACAGAATTAAGACAATACGGTTCTGTACCGCATTCAGGTTTTGGTCTTGGACTTGAACGTACAGTTGCTTGGATTAGCGGAGCGCCGCATGTGCGTGAAACCATTCCTTTCCCAAGATTATTAAACCGTTTATACCCTTAAGACGTGAAAGCCTCCAACAAATGGAGGCTTTTTCAAACGTCTTTTTAGAGAGGCACGTGAAATAAAACGTGATATACTTAAAGTGAAGAGGTGTATCCGATGAATAGGCAGCAATTTATTAATATGCAGCAAATGGGGTCGACAAGTTTGCCTAATTTGCTGATTGCTCATTATGAGCAGTTAGGACTGAATGAATCACAGATGATGGTGATGCTCAAGATTAAAATGAATGAAGAACAAGGCGTTTTCTTTCAAACATTTGAAGAGCTTTCTCAAGGCATGACCATTTCAGCGGAAGAGTGCGCGTATATGGTTCAGCATCTGATTCAAAAAGGATTTATCTCGATTCAGCCATTTGAAGACAGGTCTGGTATTCAGCATGACCGTTACTCAGTAGAACCTTTATGGGGCGTGCTGTATGACTTTTTAGAAACAAAACAGGCGAAAGAAGTTCAAAAACAACAGGTGCAGGCTGAAAAATCTTTATATGCTTTATTTGAAGATGAATTCGGCAGACCGCTGTCACCTCTTGAAGGAGAAACACTTTCGATCTGGATGGATCAAGACCATCATGATGCTGAGATGATTCGGCTAGCACTAAGAGAAGCCGTTTTATCAGGGAAATTAAATTTCCGTTATATTGATCGAATTTTATTTGAGTGGAAAAAGAAAGGGCTGAAAACAGCGAAAGAAGCAAAAGAACATAGCCAGCACTTCCGTTCTCAGCAGAAAACGCCACCTTCAAATGAAGAGACGTCCACTTATAAACGACAAGTTCCTTTTTATAATTGGCTGGAACAATAACCAATAAAGGAGAAGGCATGTTATCAAAAAAACAAATCAATGAGTGTTTAGATATTATAGGAGATATGTTTCCAGAGGCTGAGTGTGAGCTTGTTCATGCCAACCCATTTGAGCTTGTGATTGCTGTTGCGCTCTCTGCTCAATGTACGGACGTGCTTGTAAACAAGGTCACCAAGACGTTATTTCAAAAATATAAAACACCAGAAGACTATTTAAGTGTACCGCTTGAAGAACTCCAGCAAGATATTCGCTCGATTGGTCTTTATCGAAATAAGGCTAAAAACATTCAAAAGTTGAGCAAAATGCTGATTGAAGAATATGGCGGTGAAGTACCAAAGGACCGGGACGAGCTTGTTAAGCTTCCTGGGGTTGGCCGGAAAACAGCAAATGTCGTCGTTTCAGTCGCTTTTGGAGTACCGGCAATAGCAGTAGATACACATGTAGAACGAGTCAGCAAGCGTCTAGGCATCTGCCGCTGGAAGGATTCTGTGCTTGAAGTAGAGCAAACCTTGATGAAAAAGGTGCCAAAAGAAGATTGGTCTGTGACGCATCACCGTCTAATCTTTTTTGGAAGATATCATTGTAAGGCGCAGCGGCCGCAGTGCGAATCGTGTCCACTTCTTGATATGTGCAGAGAAGGGCAGAAGAGGCTTAAAAAAGGATTGGTGAAGCTGGCATGAGCGGGGCAGCTGTTTTCACCTCATATGTCGAAAAGCTAAAAGAAAAAAAGGTAGAGATTAAAGGTGATCGAGTAGATATACTGAGAGCCAATCCGCTCGCATATGATCTATCTTCAGAAGTTTTAACAGACGAGTTTCCATGGCAGGAAACGGAAGGATTTGTTCCTGTGATGTTTGAGCTGTGGGACGAATTAAAAGAAAAAATGCTTCCTCGTTTCCAAACAAGAAAATCCCGCTGTGAAGAAGATGATATGCTGCAAGGAATCGTCAGTATGATTGCGATGTTTTACTGGATCAAAGGGGAGAGTGTCCAAACGTTTGAATGGGAACATATCAAGCAAGAGACATTTCCTGTTGCTCCGATTAATTGGACGGAACGTTTAGAGTTCATTTTGCTAAAACCAACTCAATATCACTGCTTTATTCAATTGGACGAGCTATACACGGAATTAAAAAAGCAGTATGGAAAATATGAAGCACTAAAAAAAATCAGACAGCAGCGTTAAAAAAAGCACTTGCCATAGGAGGCAAGTGCTTTTTCATTATTCATCTTCTTTTCGAGAAGTAGCATTTGATTGCGAATTGGAACTTTGAGAGTTGGCTTTCTCATCATCTTTCTTTTTATCTTTATTATCAGTTTGCGAGTTGCTGCTGTTCCCATTTGTACTGTCTGAGCCATTTTCTGAAGAAGAACCATTATTTCCGTTTTCTGTATTTCCACCTTGGTCCTGATCCTTATCCTTATCTTGATCTTTTTTGTCATCAGGCTTTTGCTCATCAGTGCCAGGGGGCTGATTTTTGTTATCGTCTGTTTGGTCTGTCTGTTCGTCGTCAGGCTTCTGCGGTTCTTCTTCTTCTTTATTCTCATCATCCGCTTTTTCTTCCTCATCTGCGTCATCCTTAATGGTGAGGAAGGTAGAAGCCGCTTTACTCGTGACATCATCTACAGTGGCTGTCACTTGGAATTTATAAGTGGAGCCAGGCTTCACATCAGAGATGACCGCTTCTTTAGCAGAGCTGTTTTGAATCTCTTTATAGCCGCCATTATCAACCGCTTGCTTGACATTAAATGTAGCATCAGCGTCGTCAGAATAGCCCCAAGTCAGTGTGATGGATTTTTTCTCTTCATCATACACCGCTTTTAAGTCAGAAGGCTTGTCGGCTTCTTTTTTCTCAAAAGTGTCAGACACTTTTGTTGGAACCGTACCTTTTACAAAGTATTCTGTTGTCTTCTTGTCACTTGGTGTATTCGGTCCGGCTAATTTTGCAGGATCGGATCCTTTTTCAACCGTAGCTTCAACGACACTGTCTGGTTTTTCAAATGAGCCGCTTCCATCATCAATTTGAGAAATTAATCGCTGGAAGACAATTTTGGCAACACGCTGCTCGTAATCATTCAGCCATATTTTGCCGTCTGCATCTTTTGAATTACCGATTCCAGTCCAAACGGCTGCTGTATATTGCGGCGTATAACCGACAAACCACGAATCTTTCGCACCGCCAGAAGGGATATTGTGTTTATTAATAACATCTTGTGTGAAGTTCGTTGTACCTGTTTTACCAGCTACTTGAACGTTCGGTACTTGTGCAAGTGTACCAGTACCAGATTGGACAGCCGTTTTCAGCATATCTGTAATCATAAATGCTGTGTAATCACTCATTGCTGCTTTTGAGTCCGGCGTAAGGTCAAGCTTTGTCCCATCATTAAATTCAACAGATGTAACAGCGTGCGGTTCATTATAGTATCCGTTATTACCGAATGCACTAAATGCACCTGCCATTTTTAATGAAGACACACCATCTTCAAATCCACCAATGGAATAAGATTCTGGAATATCAGAAGGTAAGTCCATGCCTAAATTATTAGCAAATTGAGCGGCATTGGCTGAACCAGCTTCTTGGAATGCTTTAAGTGCAGGGATGTTACGCGATTGTGCCAAAGCACTTCTCATCGACATTTTACCTAAATGTCTTCTGTCAAAGTTGTTAATCGGTGTACCATCTGAGTACGTATACGGTGCATCATCAATTTGCTGATATGTTGACCATTTTTTGTTTTCAATGACTGGGCCGTAATCTAAGATCGGTTTGATTGTGGACCCTGGCTGGCGTTTTGCATCCGTCGCATAGTTAAATCCGCCGGCTGGTACATCACGTCCACCGCCAATGGCGCGAATTTCACCATTTTTCGTATCAAGCAGGGTCACACCCGCCTGCATCCCTTTCGTAAATCCAACTGAATCTCCATTGATGATATCATTTAGATGATCCTGTGCATTTCGATCAAGTGATGTATAGATTTTTAATCCATCAGTTGATGCATCAACTTTGGCTTTTTTCTGTACTTCTTCCATCACTTCTTCAATGTAGGCAGAGTACTTACTAGAGTTTTGGCTCTTATATTTACTAGCTGAAACAACTGTCTTACTGACAGGGGTTGCTTTTGCAACGTCATATTCTTTTTCTGAAATGTAGCCTTGTTTTTTCATAAGGCTTAAAACGATATTACGGCGTTTTTCCGCTGCCTCGGGGTGTTTCACTGGGTTATAGGCAGAAGGACTCTGCGGCATACCTGCAAGTGTAGCAGCTTGTGCAACGGTTAGTTTATTTAAATCTGTGACTCCGAAAAATTGTTCAGCTGCTTTCCCAACTCCATAAGCATAAGGAGAGAAGAAAATCCGGTTTAAATACATTTCTAAAATTTCATCTTTAGAGTATTTTTGCTCAAGCTGAATCGAGAGCCATACTTCCTGTACTTTCCGTTTTAATGTCTTTTGATTGGTTAGGAGGGAGTTTTTCACAACCTGCTGTGTAATGGTACTTCCGCCTTCAGCACCAAAGCCGTCCTCAACGTTTGCGACAAGGGCACCGCCGATACGGATTGGATCAATCCCGTGGTGCTTATAAAAACGTGCATCTTCAGTCGCAATAAATGCGTCTTTTACCACATCGGGTATATCTTTTATCGAGACATACGTTCTTTTTTCTGCACCAACTTCTGCAAACACTTTCTTGTCTTTATCATACAGCTTTGAAGAGTATGGTGTTTTAAGCTTACTATCATCAATAGAAGGAGCGCTTGATGCAAAAACGGCAAAAGTTGTGATTCCGGCAACTAAACAAAGTAGACCGATCACGAGTAAAGATAAAAATATTTTTTTAAATAGACCTGCTTTCTTTTTGCCTTTTTTGTTCTTTTGCTTCTTATTGTTTTCTTGACTTGCTTTACGTCGCTGTTCACGACTTGTAAATTGATCAGACATCACATCTCAACCTTTCGTGTTAAACCTTTTTCGAACGTAATTGCTGATTGCTTTCATCCGAAAAATGAAGTGTCTCCACTACTTTAATATAATCAATTCTTGGCGAATATCCAAGTGTCATTATGTGGCCAGCTTCCATTAATTCGTCTTTGCTAATGGATTTACGGCCGTTTTTTTTCTGCCGCTCCCAGAAGTAAAAGAGATCTGAAGCGGGCAAATAATAAACGGAGCCAAAAGCGGATATAATAACGAAACAAATGCCGCCTTGTTTTTCAACCTGTTTCATATGCTCAATTTGATGGTCGTGGAAATTTTTGAGCGGAAACGAGGTAGTGCTTTTGGTTTCCTTTGCTTCAAAATCGATATAGCGGCCTTTATACACCCCGTTATAGTCTGTTGTGGATGATTGTTTAAAATAGGCTTCTTTAATGACAGCAGCACTTCTTTTTGGGTAATCCACATTCACAATTTGAACTGGGGTAGGCTTTTTATGAATGACTGCGATCCCGTTGACCAAATAGTATTGGTTCGTTTCATTTAAATCAGCCTCAAGCGTCATCCCGCGGTTACTATAAGAGGATTCGCCACTGATTCTTTTTTTTGTCCCAATTTGTTGAATGGGCTGATACGATTTTCCGTTTGGATACCGAATCATCAAGTTTCAGCCTCCTTTTAATGCATTTTGTATTGGAGAGATCACCATGTTGTCCCAAGAAGAGCACATCATCACTCAGCAAATTTTGCGTGAAACGAAAGCAAAAAATAAAGACAACCTGACGAGGACAAATGCTTACAAGCGCTTTTATGACCGGCATCCAGAGATGAAATGGTCGCTGCTCGCTTCCTTTGTCTCGAGAAATGCTGGGTGGTCCATGACAGATTTAAAGGGCGAGCTCTTCCATCCGGGTTTAACGGATCAGCAGGGGCACCTTTTTTTCACAGCATATGAAAGAGCGAATTGGCTGATCTTTTCGGATGCTTACCCTCAGCTTCTTTTGTATGAATGGTCTAAGCGATGCAGTAAACCTTTGTTTCATCTGCTTCCTTATTTCTCCGTGTCTCGTTTTATGAGAGCTGAGTGGGAACGTTTCTGGCTAAAGCGTGACACAGAGCGTCTGCTTTATGCACTCATCATAAATGAACAATATACTATACAATCTCCTATTATACAAAATCCTCTTCTGAAAAAGAATGTTTTTCACTCGATTCAATATCTTTTCAGCGAGTGGGGACATTTCCAAACCGTTGTTTTTCCAACGGTGGACGGGCATTTGTACGGCTTAACCATACGGAAGTTTTCCAATGTAAAGGAACGTATTACATTAGGTAAAAAACTAGCGAAACTATTATTTCGAGCCGATTTGTTTTCGGATTTTTATCATTTTTTGCATACCGTTCCGCATACGGGGTCTCGGTTTGATTTTGAGCCGTTTTTAGGGATCGCTAGAAGGTCAACACCATTTCTTCGGACGGTTTATCCGGTGATGACACATTCATTAGACGATCAAAGGGAAGATTGGTTTCAAAAGAAATTGAGTCCATCTTTATTTGAGGCAGAGCCGCTGCCAAAGCAGATTGATCTGACCGACTGGTATTTCCATAAAAAAAGACAGCTTCGTTTTCTTTTCTCATTAGAGCACTATTTTTTGCATAAATAAAAAGCAGGGGGTGCCTGCTTTTTTTTACGTTGATGGACGATTAGGACCGCCGAGCTTTTTATCAAGCTGATCTGGACTGTTTTCTTTCCCTTTTGGCTTTTGCTCTTTTGGTGCTGGCTGCTTTTTCATGAAATCTACCTCCTTTTGTCCTTAGAATTTACACAATCGGACGCAATCATACAAAGAAGGACAAGCATCTGTCGAAAAGGAAGAAATAGCGCTCATCTACACTTAGATTGGCGATTTGCTTCTAGTTTTGTCATGTGTGAAGGAGGGGGAGAAAGAAAAGAGAATGTAACGAGAGACGATAAAGGAGGAATCTGATGATGAGCGAATTTGTATCAAAAGAATCCATTATGCAGTTGTTAGAGGAAATCGAGCGGAAAATTGATGCGGTGGAGGAAGAGCTGTCTCTTGCTGTGAAGCAGACGAAACGTGCAGCGATAGAAGAGCAAGAACAAATGATTGACCGGCTTGAATCAGAAGTAAAGGACTGTGAAGTGAAGCTTCATGCAGCGGAGTATAAACTGGCAGCAAGACCGGCATATCACGCCGGATAGCTTTTCTATTTGAGCAATAGGTAAACGTTTGATAGGATGGTTCATAGAGGTGAACACTTTGGATAATCAAACATTACTTGAACATACACAAAACTTGAGAATATGGATCGAAGAAGCGTATGAGCAGTACCAAAAGGGAAAGGCTGAAGAGGAATACCCATCGTATGATTTTTATACGGATATTCAGCCGGCCGTTGTTACATTTGATCAGAAAATGGAGGAGTGGCTCACCGCTGCGATCTCGTTTATTGAGCAGGCCAAACCTAGATATTTACACCAAGAACAGCTTGAAGCCGTAAAAGAAAATGGTAAAGAGGTTGTCCTGCAATCTTATTTTGGTAAACAGCACGCACCCCGTGTAAAAAATTTAGTTGAGTCAGTGGTTTACACTCTGAACCTTTTAATAGAAGAAATTAAAAAGCGCAGCTAAAGACATGATGCTGCGTTTTTCTTATGGCTTCTTTAGGCACATCTTCTGCTCTTGGTCATAATATATGAGTGACATCAATATGTGTTGAGAGCGAGAGGAGCGAGATAGATGTTCCCTTATTCAAACCAGCAGCCTTATGAATTCAATCAATTCAAGCAAAGGCCTTTTCCGTATCCAGAGATGCAGCAGCAGCCTCCGCAGCCTCCAGACTATTTCATGCCGCCGTATCAAGGTGGAGGGGGAATGAATCAGGCACCATCTACTGTTTATCAGCCGCCTTATGGATACCAAGAAAACGTGCCGCTTATGCAGCCGCCTGAAGCGATGAATCCACCCCAAATGCAGCCGCCTCCAGGGCAGCCGCCTATGAACCCTTATCCATTGCCAAGGCCGCAAAAACAGCAGCCATCTCAATTTAAAAGTGTGCTGTCACAATTCAAAAAGACGAATGGGCAATACGATTTTAACAAAATGTTTGATACAGCTGGCCAAATGATGAGTACAATGAATCAAGTAGGCTCATTGGCGAAAGGATTTACAAGCATTTTTAAAGCATAGCTAAACCCAATAGATTGAACTATTGGGTTGTTTGCTTTGGCGCAGACACATGAAGCGATTGATCTTTCCACACACTCTTCATTTTTGTCTCATCTATTTTTGCCGGCATTAAAATCGTTTTAGTAAAACTTGAATACGAGGTAGTCGTATTCGTTTTGATTTTTTCCTGTACTGATAAGTGTAAATATTGGGCTTTTACTTCTAGCGCAATGTCTCCTTCGACAAAATGGTCTGGAAATTGAATCTCGATATACACATTCTGTTCATCCTCTGTCACATCGGTCGTAATGGATGCAAGTGAATGCGATGTGGTCATGAGTGCCTCTGCACTATTTAATATCTCGTGAAACGGGGAGGATGCAAAAAATTGTTCAATCGCTTCATATAGCATATCTTCATTTGCCAGCATTTCATGTTTTTTTTCGCCTTCATGTTTCATCTGAATCACCTCTCATCTACAGCCTATGCAGAGGGGGCTCAGGCGGTTATCAATTGATGAGAGGAAAAAATTATGATTAAATAGTGTTGAATGAAGCAAGGTGTATGGGCGTAAAGTTTCATACACGAAATAGATTTAGGAAGCAAAGCTTGAAGGGAGCAAATTGACATTGCTGAAAAAATTATTCGGTTTCGGAAAAAACCAAGATGATGTAAAGGAAGAAGTCATTTATTCTCCAGTTGATGGAGAGTTAATGGATATGACTGATGTACCAGATCCCGTCTTTTCTCAAAAGATGATGGGAGACGGCGTAGCAGTAAAACCAAAAAGTGGGACGATTGTGTCTCCAGTAGAGGGTGAAATCATTCAGCTCTTCCATACAAAACATGCAATTGGCATTCGAACACTCTCGGGGCTTGAGCTTCTGATTCATATCGGACTTGAAACAGTTGGGTTAAATGGCGAAGGATTTGAAGCGCACATGAAAGAAGGGGATAAGGTGAAAATCGGGGATCCTCTTATTACGTGTGATTTAGAACTGATTGAAGAGAAAGCGTCAAGTACAGTGACACCGATTGTGATTATGAACGGTGACCTTATCGAACGACTTGATAAAGAACCAAAAGGCTCTGTAGAAAAGCAGACGTCCAAGCTCTTTACAGTGAAAATGAAATAGTTCATGAAAAAAACTACCCATTGATAGGGTAGTTTTTTATTGAGGTGAGGACATTAATCCTCCATTGGAACCCAGCCTTGACTCGCTTCCATGACAGACCACAATCCTTCTGGAATGAGATACTTGTCTTTTTGGCTGCGTTTAATGACGGTTTCAATCTCTTGTTCTCTGCCTTCTTTAATTTTCTTTGCCCAATCTGGGTCGACGATCAGCTCTCGTGCGACAGCGATGAGAGGAATTCCTTGATTGTAAGCATGGAGTGCATCTTCAGCTGTAATGACGCTCCCTACTCCAATAAGCGGAAGAGCATCGCCGCAGCGTTCTTTTAGCAGTTCCATACGTGTCTTATTAGAATCTGCGCCTCGTCTTGCTTTAGAGCCAATCTCCATTAAAGAGATATGCAAATAATCGAGGCTTTTTGTTTTGAGAACATCCACTAATGTAAACGTCTCTGTCATTGTTAAACCAGGAGTTTCTGGCTCTTCAGGAGATAACCGGTATCCAAAGATAAACGGTTTAGCCGCATGCTCTTTGATGGCCTCTTTAACTGCATCTACAACAGCAATAGGGAAAGCTAGACGTTTTTCTTCGTTTCCTCCCCATTGATCTGTACGCTGATTGCTGTGCGGTGAGTAAAATTGCTGTAATAAATAACCGTTTGCCCCGTGAATTTCCACGCCGTCAAACCCTGCTTGAACCGCTCGTCTTGCCGCTTCTTTAAAGGAGTCGATAATATGCGTAATTTCCTCTTCTTTTAAAGCGCGTGCAATTTGTTTTCCATCTTTAAACACATCACTTGGCGCAACCACATCAGCGTTTGGAACTAAATGAGGGAGAGCCTGAGAGCCGCCGTGATGAATTTGAATGATGGCTTTTGTTCCTTTTGCCTGGATAGCTGAAGCCAGTTTTTTCAGGCCAGGGATATCTTCATCTCTTGCGATAGAAGGCTGTCCTTCAAATGCCTTCCCATCTGGAGTCACATTCGCACATGCTGTAATGACCATGCCCATTTCACTTGATCTAGCTGTAATGAAGTCAATTTCGTCTTTTGAAATGGTGCCGTCGTCATGAGAACCGAAGTGTGTCATTGGAGCAACCACTAACCGGCCATCAATAGAGGCGCCTCCTGGAAACGTAAATGGTTCAAATAAAGGCTTAAATTCGTTTTTCAATCTGATCATCTTCTTCCTTGATAAAATCATTTCACTTTAGAAGTGTAATAGATACTGTTACAACAGTTCAAAGTATTTGCTCATAAGTCCGCATCAAAAAATTGCCGCCTAGTCATGCAAACAAATATTCGGTACACTAGAATGAGAGGTGGACGCAATATGAAAAAGAAAACAATGAACGAACTGATAGAAGAATTAAAGAAAGACGAACAGGTAGAACATTGGCATGAAATTGAAGCAAAGCCTGCACAGACCTCACCCGTTCCTGAAAGAGTGGACGACAGGCTAAAAAAGGCGCTTGAAAAACGAGGTGTGAAAGAGCTGTATATTCATCAAAAAGAAGCCTTTGAACGAGTAATGAATGGTGAGCATGTAGTAACGGTTACACCAACAGCTTCAGGTAAAACGCTTTGCTACAATCTGCCTGTTCTTCAGTCGATTGCAGAAGACCAGACAAACCGCTCTCTTTATTTATTTCCAACAAAAGCGCTCGCACAGGATCAAAAGAGTGAACTTAACGAGATCATCCACGAGATGGATGTTCCGATTCATAGTGAAACATATGACGGGGACACCTCCCCGGCCATTCGGCAGCGAGTCAGACAAGCAGGACATATTGTCATCACAAACCCAGATATGCTGCATTCAGCTATTTTGCCTCATCATACGAAATGGGTCAGTTTATTTGAGAATTTGAAGTATATTGTCATTGATGAGCTTCATACATATCGAGGCGTTTTTGGCAGTCATGTGGCTAATGTGATTCGCAGGTTAAAACGTATTTGTGCATTTTATGGAAGTGATCCGATTTTCATTTGTACTTCCGCAACGATTGCAAATCCAAAAGAGCTGGCGCAGCAGCTCACAGGGAGCAAAGTGCATCTTATTGAACGAAACGGAGCGCCTAGCGGTAAAAAGAATTTTGTGTTTTATAACCCGCCGGTGGTGAATAAACCATTAAATATTAGACAAAGCGCTGCCACTGTCGTCAACCAATTGGCTAAAACATTTTTAAAAGAAAAAATTCAAACGATCGTTTTTGCTAGAAGCAGAGTACGAGTAGAAGTGATTTTAAGTCATATTCAAGAGCTTGTGAAAAAAGAAATTGGTCCAAAATCGATTCGCGGGTATCGCGGAGGCTATTTGCCAAAAGAGCGGCGCGTGATTGAAAAGGGGTTAAGAGAAGGAGACATTCTAGGTGTCGTGAGCACGAACGCACTAGAATTAGGGGTAGATATAGGTCAGCTAAAGGTATGCATTATGACGGGGTATCCTGGCAGTGTAGCGAGTACATGGCAGCAGGCAGGACGTGCTGGAAGGCGTCATGAGGAGGCGCTCATTATCATGGTGGCAAGTTCCTCACCCCTTGATCAATATATTGTCCGACACCCTGAATATTTCTTTAATAGACCGCCTGAAGCAGCCAGAATCAATCCTGAAAATCTCATTATTTTAGTGGATCATCTAAAATGTGCTTCCTACGAGCTGCCATTTCGGACGGATGAACAGTTTGGCGGCATGGAAGTAGAGGACATTTTGCAATACTTACATGAGGAAGGGGTTCTTCATTTTAGCGGGAACCGGTATTATTGGTCAGATCAATCGTTCCCAGCGCATGGCATCAGCCTGCGGTCTGCAAGCCAAGAAAATGTGGTAATTGTGGATCAATCCGACGTAGCGAATGTTCGGATTATTGGAGAGATGGATCGATTCAGTGCAATGACACTGCTTCATGATGAGGCGATTTATTTACATGAAGGGGTTCAGTATCAAGTAGAAAAGCTAGATTACGAGCATTTGAAGGCTTATGTGAAACAAGTAGATGTAGAATACTATACAGATGCGAATTTAGCTGTTCAGCTCAAGGTACTGGAAATCGATCAGACAACAGAGAAAGAAGCAGTATCTGTTCACTACGGTGATGTGACTGTCAACGCAATGCCAACAATTTTCAAAAAAATCCGTCTGAGTACTGGTGAAAATATCGGGTCTGGACCGATTTACTTACCGGAAGAAGAAATTCATACGAGTGCGGCTTGGTTTGAATTACACGAGGCAGAGCGGAGATTTGAAGAGAAGACACTTGAACAGCTGCTGCTTGGCATCGCAAATGTTCTTCAGCACATTGTACCTGCTTTTGTGATGTGTGACCGCTCAGATATTCATGTTGTTTCACAAATTAAAGCGGCACATACCGGTAAACCGACAGTCTTTTTATATGACCACTACCCTGGCGGAATCGGTTTAAGCAAAGAAGTCCAAGCTCGTTTCGATGAAATAGCAGGTGCAGCCATTCAGCTGATAGAGCGGTGCCGCTGTGAGAACGGCTGTCCATCCTGCATTGGCATGGAAATGAAAGAGGTGAGCGGAAAAAGCAGCATTGTTGAATTGATGTCTGTATTTTAAGGGGAAGGAGGAAGATACCTACTCATGTCTTTAAAAGGGAAATTAAATCGAATGAAGAAGCACCTATCGCACAACCAGCCAAACGAAAAACGGCAAAAAGCAGTGGAAGGGCAACCTCAGCCTGTGACGGCCGATAACATTCCATTTTTAAAGGAATGGGAGAAGTTGGGAGCAGCTCCTTATCACTTTGAGGATTCTTTTTGTCTCATTCGAGAAGTCACCTATTCATTAGATGATAAGCATGGACTCTACTCGTTTGCGGAACTGCCAAAGATCATCGAGGCATGGAACAAAAGCAGCATCCAGCATTCTCTATCGGCTAAAGGTTACAAGCCGCATGAACTGTTTTTCTTTGATACAGAAACAACTGGATTATCTGGTGGAACGGGAAATATGATCTTCTTGCTAGGACATGCGCGGGTCTTTGCTGACAAAGTAGTGGTGAAACAGCACCTGCTCACAAATCCGGGAAATGAAGCAGCTCTTTATAAAAGCTTTCTCGATGAAGTGAACGTAGAATCGCTCGTTACATATAATGGAAAATCATTCGATTGGCCGCAAGTGAAAACGAGACATACTTTGCTACGAGATCAAATCCCTGCGCTTCCAGAGTTTGGCCACTTTGATCTTCTGCATGGGTCAAGACGGTTGTGGAAGCATAAATATGAACGAATGGCGCTGTCTGTGGTTGAAAAAGAAGAGCTGCATGTTCACCGGGAAGGAGACACACCGGGTTTTTTGGCACCGATGATCTATTTTCACTTTTTAAAGGAACAAAATCCGAAGCTCATTGAAGGGATTTTGACTCATAATGAATTAGACGTCCTTTCGTTAATCAGCCTCTACATTCATCTATCCCAAAAAATTCTATCTATGGATGCAGTAAAGGAGCACGATGAGAAATACGCGCTGGCTAAGTGGCATCTTGCGCATCGTGATGTACAGGAAGCTACGAAGCATTTACTGGAATTAACAGGTGCTGATTTTGAACATGCCAATCAGGCGGCTTTTGATCTCTCCTTACAATATAAACGGCTAAACGAGTGGGATGAAGCAGTTCGAATTTGGGAAACATTATTTGAATCAAGTGATGTCCATTTAGCATTAAAAGCGGGTATAGAGCTTGCGAAGTGTAAAGAGCATCGCCAAAAAGATGCAAGGTCAGCTCTTTCCATCACGGAATCTTTATTATCTTTCTCATCGTTAAGCGAGCGAGACACGGAAGAGCTTGAGAAGCGAAAAAAACGGCTATTGAGAAAAGCTGGGCAATGAAATATTATTACCCGGGAAAGCGCAAAAAATGACAACGTTCGGCTCTCGGCCGAAAATAAAAATTGTTTAGCACTTTTATTGTAGAAAGTCCGCGAATCCTGTAAAATAACGTTAGATATTGAATGAGGAGCGTATAGCATGTATAAGGGTCTTTTCTACTTGTTTTTTCTTGTGGTCATTTTAGTCGCTTTTGTATTTTCAAACTATAAAGATATTTTTCTTGCCAACTTTTAAAATAGGTTAATGCATTAGTACATGTACACCTCTTAATTCATACATTGTTAATGTAAGAAAATAAAGGAGAGGGGAATGCTACATGTACCATCATCACCATCATTGCCATCCTAATGTTACACAGCCAATTGTTCATCCGACGAATCATTGCTGTACACACAGCGAGTCAACAACAATTGTGCCGCATATCCACCCGCAGCATGTGACAAATGTTCACCACCATAATTTCAAACATGTTCACTACTTCCCGCATACGTTTTCTCAGGTGGACCCGACAACACATCAACACTTTAACTGCGGTGGACCTTGCTGTAACAGATAAAGTGAATGGGACTTTTATAAGTCCCATTTTTTAAAAGCAGGTGAAAAAATGAAAATTATTGCTGTCACAGGGTACAAGCCGTTTGAGCTTGGGATATTCAAACAAGACGAGCCTGCACTTCAATACATAAAAGCGGAGCTTCAAAAAAGGCTGACAGCCCTTATCGAAGAAGGTCTGGAATGGGTTCTCATCTCAGGCCAGCTTGGGGCAGAAATTTGGACAGCCGAAGTGGTGTTTGAGCTACAGGAGGAATATCCAGCGTTAAAACTTGCAGTCATTACGCCATTTTATGAACAGGAAGAGCGCTGGAATGAACAAAACAAAGAGTTGTATGAAGGAATTCTTGCACAGGCCGATTTTGTAGAAAGTGTCACGCATAGACCGTACGAAAGTCCGGCACAATTTAAACAAAAGAACCGCTTTTTTATTGAAAAAACAGATGGTCTTCTCGTCTTATATGATCCCGAGCATGAGGGATCGCCGAAGTATATGATCAGGGAGGCGGAAGCCTATACCGATTACCCGATTATGTACATCACGATGGATGATCTAAGAGCGCAGGTTGAGGCGGAAGATCCGTTTTTTGATTAAAAGCAAGAGAAAATTTGACAACGTCACGTATTTCTGAAAAAATATACTATGAATTCACGATATGAGGTGAAAAAGATGCTTGCTGATAAAGTAAAGCTTTCTGCGAAAGAAATTTTAGAAAAAGAATTTAAAACAGGTGTCAGAGGGTACAAACAAGAAGAAGTCGATAAATTTTTAGATATGGTCATTAAAGACTATGAGACATTCAACCAAGAAATCGAAAAACTTCAACAAGAAAACCTCCACTTGTCAAAACAGCTTGAAGAAGCTGTTGAACAAGGGAAAAGACAGCCTGCACAGTCTAATACAACAAACTTTGATATTTTAAAAAGACTATCGAACCTTGAGAAACACGTTTTCGGCAGCAAACTTTATGATTGAGTGTTGCTGAAAAAAGCTTGTGTCAGATGTCATTGTCGTTTATAATAACGCTTATTGATTAACGTTCGGGTAATCGCTGTAATGCTATTTAGGGCATTGCAGAGGAAAGTCCATGCTCGCACGGTGCTGAGATGCCCGTAGTGTTCGTGCCTGGCGAAAAAATAAGCCAGGGCAGCCTGGGAAAGGCTGACGGCAGGAAAAATGCCTACGTCCTTTTTAGGATATGGCAAAGTATCCTTGAAAGTGCCACAGTGACGAAGTCTCACTAGAAATGGTGAGAGTGGAACGCGGTAAACCCCTCGAGCGAGAAACCCAAACTTGGTAGGGGAACTTTCTCAAAGGAACCAAACGGAGAGAAGGACAGAGAATTCTGTAGATAGATGATTACCACCTGAGTACGAGGCATTTGCCGTTTGCAGTACGATGGAACAAAACATGGCTTACAGAACGTTATATCCGTTATAATAAACATGATGAAACAAAGCTCTCCTATTTCAACATATGGAGAGCTTTTATCTTGAATACATAAAAGGACGAGAAAACAGGTGATAAATCAATGAAAACCTATACACTCATCGCAACAGCTCCAATGGGAATTGAAGCAATTGTTGCAAAAGAAGTAAGAGACCTTGGCTATGAGTGCACAGTCGACAACGGAAAAGTGATTTTCAAGGGGGATGCTCTTGCGATTTGCCGTGCAAACCTTTGGCTGCGTACAGCAGACCGGATCAAGGTACAAGTTGCTGAATTTTCGGCAAAAACATTTGATGAGCTTTTTGAACGGACGAAAGCGATTGACTGGGCCGCTTTTTTACCAAAAAACAGTACGTTTCCTGTCATCGGGAAATCTGTTAAATCTCAACTTGCCAGTGTGCCGGACTGCCAGCGCATCGTCAAAAAAGCCATTGCGCAAAAGCTTAAATCCTCCTACAATATTCAGTCTGAATGGCTTGAAGAGACGGGACCTGAATATAAAATCGAGATCGCTCTTTTAAAAGATAAAGCGGTTCTTACGCTTGATACATCTGGTGTAGGTCTTCATAAACGCGGATACCGCATGGATCAAGGCGGAGCACCTATTAAAGAAACGCTTGCTGCTGCGCTCGTCTTATTAACGAACTGGACACCTGACCGTCCGTTTGTGGATCCTTTCTGCGGATCAGGAACAATCGCCATTGAAGCAGCGATGATAGGACAAAACATTGCTCCAGGATTTAACCGGGATTTTGCTTCTGAATCATGGGAATGGATCGGTGAAGACGTATGGAACAAAGCGCGTGTGGAAGTAGAAGAAAAAGCAAACTATGATCAGCCGCTCCGCATTATTGCAAGTGACATCGACCATCGTATGGTAGATATCGCAAAAATGAATGCAGAAGAAGCAGGACTGAGTGAACTGATTGAGTTTAAACAAATGCAAGTAAAAGACTTTCAAACAAAAGAAGAGTACGGTGTGATTGTCGGAAATCCTCCTTACGGTGAACGATTGAGTGATAAACCAGCAGTTGAAAAAATGTATCAAGGAATGGGTGAAGCGTTTAAGAACCTAGGTACATGGTCCATTTACATCTTAACGTCACACGAAAAATTCGAAGAGTGCTTCGGAAGAAAAGCGACGAAAAAGAGAAAACTGTTTAACGGATTTATCAAAACAGACTATTATCAATATTGGGGAAAACGCCCGCCTAGAAAGCAACCAACCGAATCGTAATAAAGAGCCGCACCGAAA